>CATQHB010000002.1:1810000-3084362 GCA_958295765.1 uncultured Dehalococcoidia bacterium | reverse complement strand
GTCATTGGCAACCCCGGCAACCGTCGGTAACCCAAGCAACCCAAGCAACCGTCGTTCCGGCGAAAGCCGGAATCCAGGAAATCCTCACGGAAAAGAGCGTACTGGCTACCGAGCTTTCTGGACTCCGGCTTTCGCCGGAACGACGGTTTTATAGCCGGAACGACGGTTTTATAACCGGAACGAAGGTTTTATAAAAAGTTGGAACTGGCTACCGGTTCTCCGTAGCTGATTAACCGCCCGGCGGCGCATAAGCCCGGTTGACCCGGAATATGCTGCCGTCCGCCAACTCCGCCACCGGCTCCAGGTAGGGCAATTCCTCTACCGCGTAGTCGTAATAGCGGGCCTGGAAATGGAACCAGGCGACGTAGGCGCCCGCCGCCGCCTCTTCGATCTGCCGCCGCGCGCCGCCGGCATCGCTGGGGTGCCGGGCATCGTCCAACTCCCGGACCAGATAGTAATATCCCGGATGGTTGGCGTAAATGTATATAACATCCCCGCCATTGCTGAAGATCCGGCGGTCAGCCGGTATTCCCCGGACGTACTGCAATACCTCCGAGTTGGCAAACTCCTGTCCCCGGAAGCCCAAGCCCTGTTCGTTGGCCCGCCGAATTTCCCGTGCGTTCAGCGCCACGCCGCCGGCCAGCCAGAGGCAAAGCGCCGCGACAATAACCAGAGCCAGCAGGCCGGGCTTTGCCCCCGGAGGCCAGGCCGGCCGGATAATTCTGCCGATTGCCGGCCACCTTCCGGCGAACTTTGCGGCCCACCCGCCCGGCCCATCGGCCAACAGCTTATCCAGCGTCAACACGGCGGCAAACAGGAGGGGTAGATACACCGGGGTCAGATGCCGGCCGCCCAGGGGTACGAATTCAGTCTGCGTTTGGGAAACGGTGAGAAAGGCCAGATAGACCAGGGCAAAGCCGCCAAACAGGTAGAACGGCGGCGCGCCCCGCTCTTGCTCCTCTCCGGCTGCCTGATGCGCCCTTATGAGCGTATAGCCGACGGCCAGAGCCAGAACTACCAGGACTAGCCCGGTCAATAGCGCGGCGGCGACTCTGATGTCCTCGGCGGGCAGGACCAGGAACACCCACTTAGCCAGATCGCTGAGATACTTTTCCAGAATCTCCGGCAAGCTGTACGGCGACGGCCAGGTGATACCATAAATCTGGCCGTGAACCAGCAAGTTGCGCCCCAGCCACAGGGCTACCGGCGTCATGGCAATCAGCAGGTACAAGCCGGCGTCTTTAGCCTTATCCCCCGGCGCCACGCCGCGCCGGAGCAGCAGCAGGGGCAGCACGGTTATTATCAAGGTTACGCCAACGTAGCGGGTGAGCAAGGCCAGGGCGGTGAATACCGCCGCCCAAATCAGGGCTGACCGGTCGGAACCCTTGCCGGCCTCCAAGAACCGGGCGGTCCGGGTCAGGGCCAGGGTGGTGAACAGGATGAAGGGGGCCTCGGATATGGCGGCCGACGCCACCCAGGTCAAGGGGGTTGCCAGCATAATGGCGAGGCCGGCCCAGATAACCAGGAAGGGATGTTGAACGCGGCGCCGCAGGTAGTGGCCGGCCACAAAGATGGTCAGTCCAAAGACGGCGGCATTTAACGGCCCGGCCACCTGGAGCGGGTCGAACACCCCCAGGCTGGCGGCGACCAGCAGCAGGGGGTACAGCGGCGGCCAGTGCAGATAAGGCCACCCGTAAATTTGAACGAACCCCTCGCCCGCCAGCAAATTCCGGGCCACGGACAGGTAGGCCGCGAAATCCGCTTCCAGCGCCACCCCATAGCTGGCCTCCCGCGCCAGGATGAGGGCCGCCCCCAGCAGGGACAGCCCGGCCAGCAGCAGGGTAAAGGAGTCGGGGCGCCAGCGCGCCAGGCGGCCCGGTGAGCTGCGCCGGGGCGTCCTCATTTGCCGGCTTCTCCGGGGATTTCCCCCTCCCATAAGTTGTTGTAATCGCCGTCCACCGGCACATACTGGCTGGTCTCGACGCGGTCAATAGCATACTCCGGGAGGGCCACCGTTGCCATACACTTCCCGTCAAAGATTCCGCCGCGATCGCCGAATTCGAAGTCCCGGTTGTCAAAGCCCGCCGGCCGGCGGTCGTCGGGCAGGTCCGCCACCGCAACCGGGTACACGCGCAGAAAGAACCTCGTTTCCAGATACGCCGGGGCGCACGGCGCCTTAACGTAGGTCAGCGTGTTGTCCTGGAGATATACGTCAAAATCGTCGTCTCGGATTATCGGTTCGCGGTCTTTGACCAGCCGTTCCAGGTAGCTGAGGCTGCTGAGGTAGTTGGCGATGGCGCCGGCTTCCACGCCGCGCAGGTCCGGCGCCGCCATGGTGGTGCCGGGAACAACCTGCGCCGGGTCGGTGAGAAACCGGGTGAGAGTGTACGGCGTCCAGACGACGCCCGACGCAGCCAGGGCCGGCGAAAACCGGTAGCCGGCGACCTGGCCGGCCGGCCGCTCCAGCAGGCCAACCAGATGCGGCCCGTCGTCATGCTCCGCGGCGTCCTGGTGATGGCAGGAGCTGCAATGCTGGTCGAACAACTGCGCGCCGGAGGTAGTGTATCTACTCAGGTCTCGGATGAAAGACGGCACCGCCGGCCCGGCGTCGGCCCGGGACACGGCCGGCGCCGGGGCTAAGGCGGCGCAGTTGACCGCGTACACGTCGCGCCGCGCCCGGGCCGCCTCGGTACAGTACTGCTCGGAACGGCTCAGGAATTGAACCCCCACGGCGTTGCGCAACAGGGCGATGCGTCCGTCGGGCATAAACGTCAGGTCCCGGACGCGGTAGCCCAGTTCGATTTGCTCCACGTACTGCACCGCCGTCCCGTGCCGCCGGACCCGGTAAAGGGATTTGGCGCCCAGCGAAGCCACCAGCAGGTCGTCTTTCCACAGGGGAAACTGCCGCCCGTCGTTGACGGCAATGGCGGAGACGGCCGGGCCGGGAACCCAGGAGAAAACCGGCCGCCGGTAGCCGGCGTGCTGACCCACTGCCGCGTCCTCAATGATTGGGGGAACCTTGCCCCCGGATTCAATCCCGTAGGACACCAGGGGCCAGCCGTAGTTGCCGCCCGGCGCCAGCAGGTTCAACTCGTCGCCGCCTTCCGGCCCGCGATCCGTGGCCCAGAGATTGCCGGCCCCGTCCCGCGCCAGCCCCTGAGAGTTCCGCAAGCCCATTGCCACCGCCTCGACCTCGCCGGTTGCGGTGGCAATGCGCAGAAGTTTGCCCAGATGCCGATCAGCGTCAAACGTCGGGCGCGCCGGCCAGGCGTCCGTTGCGTGGTTTCCGATGGTTACCAGCAGGTGGTCGGCGCCGTCGGTCAACATTTTCCCGCCGGCCTGGGCGCCGCCAAAACCGAGCAGCGGCAGGCAGGGTTCCGCATCAAAGACCGTCCGCCAGTCCGGGGCGACCGTGATGCCGCCGGCCTCCCGCCGAATCGTCGTGGACGACAACCGGAACCGGATGCACTCACCGGTGAAGTAGTGGTGAGTAACGAACAGGGTGTATCCCCCCGCCGTCTCTTGCAGCAGAATGTCGGCGACTCGAAACGCGGCCGGCTCGAAATCAACCCGCTCGCTCACCGGGATTGACTCCAGCCCGGCATAATTCATCGGAACGCGGCCCGCCGGATATTCCACCGTCCCGTCCTTAGCGACCAGGGCAAACCGGCCCTTGGGCATAACTACCAGCAAGTCCTCACCGATACTTTCAATAGCCCCGCCGCTCCAGGTGAAACCTTCCAGCCTGACGTGCTCACTCTCCAGCGCGTAAAGGTGAGTGGTAAGCGGCGGTTCCGCTTTCGGCGGGGCGGTGGCCGGCGTTGCCGTAGCCGGCGGGGGCGTCGGGATGGGCGTAGCCGTCGGGTCGGCAGCACAGGCGGCGGTAATAAATCCCAGCAGGGCCAGGGCAATCAGCCCCACTACGGGACTCAACCCACGCCGCCGGTTGTTCAGCGCCAAGCCCGGCCGGCCCTTCCGGTTACGGTTCAAGGTGTATTTCCCCCTCCCAGAGGTTGTTGTAACCGCCCTCCACCGGCACGAATTGGCCGGCGCTGATGCGGGTAATAGCATACTCCGGGAGGGGGACTCTTGCCATACATCTCCCGTCAAATATCACGCCGCGCTCGCCGAATCGGAAATCCAGGTTGTCAAAGCCGTGCGGCCGGCGCTGGGCCGGCAGGTCATTCGCGTCAACCGGGTGCAAGGCCAGAAAGAACCACGCCGCCGTGTCCGCCGGGGCGCACGGCTCTTTAACGTAGGTCAGATTGTTCTCATTCAGATATACGTCAAAGTCGGAGTCGATTGCCGGTTCGCCGGATACCCGCGCCGCGTAAGTGGAACGGGCCGCCCGTGCCATGGACTCATTATCGTAAGTCATCAGATAGATAGTAAGCTTTCCCTCAGCCAGGAAACGCTCCACGGAAACTTGCTCTCCCAGCAGTTCCAACCGATCTACCGGTTCGATTGCGCCGCGCCGGTGGAGCAGGAAGATGCTATTGGGGACCTCCGGGAGCGCTAAAACTAATAAATCGGCCACATCCCGGAGACATGGCTCGCCGGGATCAGCGCACCAGTGGGTTCCATAATAGTAGTTGGAGTAGTAATTGGCCGGCCTTGCCGCTTTTTCTTGATAGAACCGGAGGGGCTGGACTACCGACCTGCTGGCGTAAACCAGGTCGCCTGCCCGCACCCGTTCTTCCAGAAAGGCAAAAGCGGCTTGGGTGTTTTGATTTGTCCGGTACTGACTGCCCTGCGCCATGGCGCCCACGCCGGCCAGGGCGATGGCGGCGGCGACCGCTACGGCCAGCGCCGGCGCCAGCCACCCCCGCCGCGTCAGCGATGCCAGACTAACCGCCGTGCCGTGAAACGCCACCCCCACCACCAGGAAAATAATCGGCCCCAGATAGATGACCTGGCGAATCCCGCCCAGGGGATACAGGCCCAACAGGGCGGCGCCAACGGAAATTGCCAGGCACAGCGCAAATAAAACGGCGATGGCCCGGTCGGGAAACTCCCCTTGAAACTTGCTGAATAATGTTGCCACCAGGAGCAGCGCCAAGGCGACCAGCGCCGCTATCGCCACCACTGCCGGCAAATGGTAGGTCAATAAACTCCAAACCCGGTCAATTGAAAACTCAAATATCGCGAGCGCATCGAGTTTTCCCTGATAGTAAGACGCCGCTAAATAGGTACTCGAAGCGAAGCCCCCTTCCCACCACTGATCGCGCAAAGTTACCGCGTAGCTCAGGACACAACCCGCCAGAAAGCACCCGGCCGGCCCGACCAGGGCGATGCGCCGTTGGAACCAGTTACGAACCCGGTTCAGGTGCGAATTGCACTCTGCCGCCGGAAAAGTCGAGGGAGTAAGCAGAATAGCGGCGCCAATGACGGCAACCCCGAACAGCGCCAAGCCGTACTGCACCAGCGGCGCAACGAACAGCGCAACGCAGAGCAGGACTTTCCGACCGTCCCGCAGATACCATAGCAGTCCCGCAATCAACAGAGCCGCCAGCAGCGCGTCAATGGAGTATTCCCGCGCATCCTGGGCGTGTTCTATGGCGGCAACGGAAAGTGTCGCCAGTAGAGCCGCCAGAAACGCTGCCCACCGGTTCACCCCAAGTCGGGGCAGCACGAATAACATTACCGCCACGGTCAGGACGCTGGCCGTCGCCGGCAGCAGGCGGAGGCTGAAGGCCGATACATCTACTTTCTGCACCACCCACAACGCCAGGGGGTACAGGATCGGCGAGGAGTTATTGCTGCGGGTGTTGGGGATTACTTCCGAGAGGGCGCCACTCGAATTACTGGAGACAACGGCTTCGTCATTCCATACGGGATTCCCCGGCAGGTCATAGAAACGCAGACCCGCCGCCACCACCAGCAGCCCCACGAATAACCCCACGAACAACCCCGCCAGGGCCAGCCGTCCCGGAACGATGCGCCGCAGCGTCCTCATTTGCCGGCTTTCCCGGGAATTTCCCTGGCCGGCGTCCGAAGCCGCCGGCTCAGCCGGAGACCCGATACCAGGATGTGCGCCGTGCCCAGGGCGGGGGATGGGGGCGACCCTTCAGCCCCGGGGCGCATCGTCCGGCTGCTCCCGCTTTCGCAAATAGATACCCTCGCTCACCGGCCGGGCTGAGTTCTCCAGGATGTTCTGGCAGTCCAGGGCCGCCGAATCCAACAGCCGCACCGATTCTACCGCAAAGCGGGGCCTTTCCCGGTCCGTGGTCAGGGGGACAAAGAAGGCCCGGTTGACCGTCCGGTTCTCCTTGATGCGCTGCAACAGCCGCCGGAAACCGAGGCGGCGCAGGGTATAGGCGCCCCAACGCCCCAACGCCGAGAGCCACCAGGAACGGGCGCCCACCGCCTCATTCACCGCCGGCTGGGGCATACCGCTGAACCGGGGCGTCCCGCAGAGGGCCGCCAAAACCTCCAGCACGGCGCCGGTGTCCCGGGTCAGGGCGGGAAAGGATAGGGTCAGGACGTCGGCGTTGGTCTGGAAAATGGCGGTCAGGCGGTCCGGGGTCAACCGGTCGCGTACCACCGCCGTCTCCAAGTTCCGGGGGCCGCGTAGCGCGGAAAGCTCGCCCCGGCTGCGGCGGAACTGCATCATTGAAATGGCCCGCTCCCGGTGGTCTCTCAGCAGCGCCACCAGCAACACCCGGTAACCCTCCTCCGCCAGCGCGTCAATGCTGGGGGACAGCTTGGCATCGGCATAGGCCAGGTTAGCCACGTCGCACAGGATTTGACCCTGCCCCAACCCGTCCAACCGTTGCCAGGCCCGTCGAAAGGCCTTCGGGGAACGGTAATAGTACCGTTCCTTGATTTCCGGGAAAACAAAGCTGGGATGGCCGCGCAAGAGCCGGTACAGGAATTCACTCCCCGACCGCCCCGGCCCCACTACCAGTAAATAATCGTACACGCTTAAACTGCCTTCATTCCGGTCATAAACCCGTCGTTCCGGCGAAAGCCGGAATCCAGAAAGCTCTGGAGCCGGCTACCGCATTTCCGGTAGGATTTCCTGGATTCCGGCTTTCGCCGGAACGACGGTTGCCTTGGGTTGCCTGGCCTGCCCTGGTTAAGACACGATTGCCCTGCCGACGAGCCGGGGCCGGCGCAAAGTCTGCGTCAAGCACCGAATCCGCGCTAGGAACAAATCCGCTCAAAGAACAAAGCCTACGCCAAGAACAAAACCCGCTCATGGTGAGCTTGTCGAACCACCCCACCCTACACCATTCCAGGCCTCCGCCGGCATTTTATCACGGCCGGCTATTGGCTATCCTTGTCGGCGGCAACCGGTTTCATCCCGTAGCAGGTGCGGCAATAGTCGGGAATGTCGTTTCCGGCGATGCGCCGGCGCAGTTCCCGGTATTTATCGTTGTTCCAGATCTGGGCAAAGGGTTCCTCAAAAACATTGCCCATTTTCACCACGCTGGAATCGGCTATTTGACAGCAGGGGACGACGTCGCCGTTGGCCGCGATGTAGGAACTCTGCCAGGGCCAGACGCACCGGTTAGTCCGGGAATACCTCTGCCCATGCTCAACGCTGAACGCCATCCCGATTTCGGCGGCGACTTCCCGCGACTCCCGGAGCGACCGGTCAACTTCGGAATCGCCCCGGGAAACGTCAATCGGCCCAATCGCCCCGGCCATCTCCTCTTTTCCCCAGTCGGTCAGCAACGTCGTTACCGTCAACTGGTCCACGCCGAGGCGTTTTGCCAGCCGTACCAGGTCCGGCAGTTCGTGGGCATTGCGGGACGTTACCACCGACCGAAGTTCGATGCCGGGCCAGAGGTTGCTGCCCCGGCGGCGTACCAGGTCGGCCACGTTGTCAACGACTTTCTGAAAGTTGCCGTTGACCCGGATTGCCTCAAAGGTCTCGGCGGTTGCGCCGTCCATACTGATGGTTATAGTCGTTCCCCGCAGGGCGCTGAGCCGCTGGGCGATGTTGTCGGTATAAACCGAACCATTAGTTACTATGGAGACGGCGCGCCCCCCGGACTCTCCCGCCTCCAGCATATCAATCAACTGCCGGTTCAGCAGCGGCTCCCCCATTCCCTGGAGCTTGAGCTGACGCAGCATCGGCAACTGGCGGAGAATTGCCTTGAACCGTTCGGTGGTCAACCGGGTAGTCAGCCGCGTCCAATGGGTTACCTGGCAATGGTCGCAGGCGAAGTTGCAGGTATCAATCGGCTCAATGTCGATGCTGGTGGGCCGGAAAGGAGTCCTTTGCAGCCCGAGCCGCCGGGCGGCCCGCCCGCCGACGGTGTGATAGACCTTGCGCGGGTTGCCCATTCCCACCCGGCGCAACAGCCGCAAGAGACTTCGGAAACTATTATTCATTATCCCGTGAACTCCCCCCAACCTCATCATTAGCCCCACCAGCCCCGCCGGCCGCCGCGCCGCCGTTGGGGTCGCTTTGTCCCTGCCCCTGCACCAGAAAAGCCGCCATAGCGCAGGCCAGGCCGATAACGAAATTGTAGGCCCCCATAGTGAGCAAATGGTGAAACATCAGGCCGAACATCGCCAGCACGATAACCCATCCCATTACTAAATCCCGGCCCAGGGACTTGGGCGCCGTCCAAAGCGCCCGCGCCAGAAAGAACAGCGACAACAAGTATAACACCAATGGAATAACGCCGGCTTCACCAATCAGCATCAGGTAAACATTGTGAACTCCCGTTGGCGCCCCCTGGTGGGCAATCGGGGCGCCGGGCATAAAGTGGAGTTGGTACAGGCCGTTGCCGACTAGGGGGGAGGCCAATGCTCTATTAAAGCCCAGTTCCCACAGGAACAATCGCCGCGGCAGCGCCTCGCTGTCTTCGCGAATGTTATCGCCGGCTTCCGCCACCAGCTCGACCGCCAGCTCGACCAGGTTAGTCTCCGGCGCTGGCCCAATCGGGCCGACGGTCGCCGTCTGAACCCGGTAGATGAGGCCGTGCTTTTCGTAGGACACCGAGGCGCGCAAGAACTTGCCCAGGTCTGCCGCCACCGGGGTGTAGCTGAATGAGCCGGCGCCTTCGATCCTGGCCCAAGTGTCGGCGTCGGGCGCGATGACCTCGACCGGCCGGGCGTCGGGCCTATTGACCTCGTAGAGTCGGGCGTCGGCCCGCTGCCAACGCCAGCGCTGGATCGGGTTGTCGTCAGCCCGGTGCTCCTTGTCATTAACCAGGTGGGCCCGGACCGGGCTTCCCACCTGCTTCACGTCAATAATACCGGCCTCGCCGTTAATGAGCGTCGGCGTTACCGGAATCAGCGTTTCCGATTGCCCGAAAAGCCCAATTCCCTGAAAAATTACGATGAGCCAAACCAGGACGCCGGCCAGGAACAGCGCCGTCAGGCCGGTATGCCAGAGGTATTGGCGCAGGCGGCGGCGGTTCCGCGCCAGGAACAGAATCAGCAGCACGCCCAGCACAATAATGCCGGTATCGGAAAAGGAGGCGATGCCCGCGGCGCAGCCCAGGAACAGGGCCAGATACCCCAGGGGGCCTTGCCGTCCGTTGGCTTGAAACGCCAACGCCAACGCTACCGTGATGCAGGCGATAAAGCTGGCGTCGTTGGGGTCGGTAAAAAAGCCGGTCAGACGATAGGGCAGCCGGTACTCCGCCGCTATGCCGATTTCCCACAGCAGGGGCGAGGCCAGAATGACGGCGCAGCCGGCTGTCAGCGCCATCAGCAGCCCCTTCAACAACGGCTCAACCCCGATCCGCTCCAGCATCCACCGGCCGCCCAGCAGGGCCGCCAGGGTTACCAGCAGGAAAAAGCCTTGCCGCGCCACGTCCCTGGTCAACAACTCGAAGTCGTTGGCGAGGGAAACCACCGAGGAAATGCCGAGGTAAGACGCGATGGCGGCCAGCAGCAGCAGTCCGGGCGTTCCCAGGTCCCGCCCCTGGCGGAGGCCCACCAAACCCAGCAGGAGCAGGCAGCCCAGCAGCATCGCCCCCAGGACTATCGGCTCTACCACCCCGCCTTGCAGCTTTATCTGCACCAGCACGGCCAGCGCCCAGAAGGAACCGGCAATGCCCAGGACTGATGCGGATTCCAGCCTTTGCCGGAACGACGGTTGCCCTTTATTCTTATCCGGTTTCAAGGGAACCATCAACAACTGCATCCCTATCCCCATCCCTATCCCCGCCGGCCGCCGCGCCGCCGTTGGGGTCGCTTTGCCCTTGCACCAGGAAGGCCGCCGTAGCGCAGGCCAGGCCAATAACGAAATTGTAGGCCCCCATCGTGAGCAAATGGTGAAAGGTCAAGCCGAACATTGCCAGCACGACAACCCAGCCGACGACTAAATCCCGGCCCAGGGACTTGGGCGCCGCCCACAGCAGCCGCGCCAGAAAGAACAACGCCAGCAAGTATAACACCAGGGGAATAATGCCGGCCTCGCCAACCAGCATCAGGTACACATTATGGACTCCGGTGGGGTTACCGTGGTGTCCAATCGGCGCGCCCTCCATAAAGTGGAGTTGGTACAGGCCGTTGCCGACCAGGGGGGAGGCCAGGGCTTTTTCGGCGCCCAATTCCCAAAGAATCATCCGCCGCGCCAGACCGCCCACGCCGAAGTCGCAGGTTTCTCCCCGACTGGACGCCATGGTTCCTCTAGCCCGTTCCCACCGGGAGGCCGGCGTTGCGCCGCCCGCCGTTGCCGCCCTTATCGGGCCGACGTCCCCGGTCATCGCCAGGTAAGGCGCCCCCTCCTTTTCGTAGTACAGGTAGCCGCGCAGGAACTTGCCCCGATCGGCGTCGGCCGGGTTGTAGTAGCAGGACTGGGTATTCCCGACGTCGGCCCAAGTGCCGGCGTCGGGTACATTGGCCGCGCCGTCCCCGGCGCTGGCGACGGCGTCGGCCCGCTGCCAACGCCAGCGCCGGGCCGGGGCATCATCATTCCAGTATTCCCAATCGTCAACCAAGTAGGCGATCATCGGCGACCCCACCCGCCCGTTGGCGTCCCATCCTTGAATCGCGGTTAAGCCGGGATTCAAGGCCGGACGCCCCGGCGGCGGCGCCGGCAGGGTTTCCGGTATCGGCGCCGGCAGTGTCGCCGGCAGCGTGGCGTTTGACGCAAACGCGGTGAGACTTTCCGGCTGCCCAAAGAACACAATCCCCCGAAAGCTCACGGCCAGCCAAACCAGGACGGCGGCCAGCAGCAGCGCCGTCAGGCCGGTATGCCAGAGGTCTTGGCGCAGGCGGCGGACGTTCCCCAGCAGGAACAGGGTCAGTACCGCGCTCAGCACGATGCTCGCCGTATTGGAAAATGAGGCGATTCCCGCAGCGCAGCCCAGGAACAGGGCCAGACACCCCAGAGAGCGTTGCCGTCCGTTGGCTTGAAATGCCAGGGCCAGGGCTACCGTCATACAGGCGATAAATCCGGCGTCGTTAGGGTCGGTAAAAGCGCCGGTCAGACGATAGGGCAGCCGGTACTCCGGCAGCACGCCGATTTCCCGCAGGAAGGGCGAGGCCAGAATGACCACGCAGCCGGCCGCCAGAATCGCCAGCAGCCCCTTCAACAACGCCTCGGCCCCGATCCGCTCCAGCATCCACCGGCCGCCCAGCAGGGCCGCCACGGTCACCAGCAGGAAAAAGCCTTGCCGCGCCAGGTCTCTGGTCAACAGTTCGGCGTCGGTGGCAAGGGAAACCACTGTGGAAATGCCGAGGTAAGACGCGATGGCCGCCAGCAGTAGCAGTCCGGGCGTTCCCAGCGACCGCCATTGCCACCGCCGGAGGCTCACAAAACCCAGCAGCAGCAGGCAGCCCACGAGCATCGCCCCCAAGACCAGCGGCTCAATCACGCCGCCTTGCAGCTTTACCTGCACCAGCGCCGCCAGCGCCCAAAAGGAACCGGCGATGCACGGGACGGCTAAAAACTCCAGCCTTTGCCAGAGGGGATGTATCAGGGACAACATGGGTCTATCCTACGAGTGCGGGGCGCAAATCAATGACCGCTCATAATCAATAACCGCTCATGGTGAGCTTGTCGAACCACCCTACTCCAGGGCAATCGCATTTTAACCCGGGCAACCCAAGCAGCCGTCATTCCACCCCAAGCAACCGTCGTTCCGGCGAAAGCCGGAATCCAGGAAATCCTCCCGGAAAAGAGGGTGCTTACTATCGAGCGTTCTGGATTCCGGCTTTCGCCGGAACGACGGTTGTTTATGCTCCGATTGCCCGGCGCTTGTTAGTATTATCATCAAAGGTTAAGAATACCACTAATTAGTATGTCATTCCGACCGCAGGGAGGAATCTAAAACCCTGGCCGCTGTACCGTTCCGGTTCCGGGGAAAGCCTGGCTGATGCAAGAGTTTAGATTCCTCGCTCCGCTCGGAATGACATATCTCTAATTTGGAATGACATACTTCCGATAGCGTTTCCTATTCAAAGCGTTTCCTATTCAATAGGGTAACTCCAAAAACACCTACCCCCGACACAAGCCGCGCAAATCATCCGCCACGCCATCATACCAGTTGGCGCTGCGAAAGTAATTTCCCCGGCGCACGGCCCCGGCGCACAGCCGCCGGTATAACTCCGGGTCGGCCCGCAGCCGTTCAATGGCGGCCTGAACCGCCGCGGCGGAACGGGGTTCTACCAGCAGACCGTTCTCCTCATGCTCGACCAGTTCGGCTACCCCGCCCCAGCGGGCGGCCACCACCGGCAGGCCGCACTGAAAGCCCTCCAGAATGGCGCCGGGGTAGCCTTCGCTCCGGTAGTAGCTGGGATACACCAGCAGGTCATGTTCGCTGAGGGCCTGGGGTATTTCCGCCGGGGCCAGGACGCCGCCGTAGGTCGCCCGGGGGTGGCCGTCAAACAGGGAAAAGTCGGTTTCGGACATACCGGGGCCGAAAACGGTGAGTTGGCAATTCTCCGGCAACTGGCGGCAGGCGTCCAGGGCCTCGGCCAACCCCTTGTCCATATCCAACCGGGCCAGGAAAATCAGCTTTTCCACCTTGCCCTGGTCGCGCCGGGCGGCGGCCGGCGCCGCTAGATCCCGCGTGTTGGGCAGCCAGCGAAAATTGGCCGGCCGGTCAAAGTCCCGGAACAACTGCTGCGTTTCCACGTACACCAGGGCCGACCGCAACCAGGTCCGGTGGGCCAGCCAGCGGGCCAGCGGGCCGTATTGCCGGTAATCCTCCCGCAGGTCGCCCCCGGTAATCCGCACCACCAAAGGCCGGCGCCCAATCTTGCAGATAACCCAGAAAAAAGAGGCCAGGCTCAGCGCCGAATAGGACGCAATGATGAGAAACACCACGTCGGCGCGCCGGAGCCTTTGCGCCGCGCCCCAGGCCACCCGCAGGAACCGGGTCAGGCGATTGGCCCGGATTTTCCAGGGGGAAAGGTTGGTAACATTCCCCGAAGTATCCACCGCGTCCACCACAAAGCCCCGCAAGGTCAACTCCCGCACTTGCTCGTCGGCCATCACCTTGTTGCCCCCGACGATGTTGGTGTCGGAGGCCCCGCCTTGCTGGATCGGGGCGATGAGCAGGAGGTTCGGCCCTTTAGCGGCTTTCATGAACTACGTCTTCGTCTTTCACTTCGTCTTTCAAGGGAACCGGGGCCGGCGGTTTCCCCCGGATGCCGCCGGCCAGCGCCGAGCGGCCGGCGGCCCACAGGAAGGTGGCATCGCTGCGCCGGGGCAGCCAGGCGGCAGCCAAACTCATCCGCGTCGTCCGGTGGAAAACGATGGCATGGAACAAGCAGCCGCTCCCCATGCCGGCGGTCATCGCCCAGGCCGCCGCCGCCACGCCCAGCCGCGGGTAGAGCAGGAGCAGCACGCTGAGGTTGACGCTTAACCCCAGGAAAACCGCCCACGAACAGACGCCGGGGAGATTCGTGCCCTTGAAGTGAGTCACAAAAATCGCGGAGAGCGCGGACGCCAGGATGGCCGGGGCGATAATCCACAGCAGCGGGACGGCCGGCATAAAGGAGGCCGACAGCAGCAGACGGACTAACGGCACGCTGAGCGCCACCAGAACCAGCAGGCAGAGCGCGGTCGCCGCTCCCACCAGGCGCAGGCAGAGGGCGACCAATTCGAGGCGCTCCTGGCCGGCCACCCGGGGATACAGGACAACGCCCACCGCATTGGAAATCAGCAGGACGCCCAGCATCAGCGCGCTGGCCGCGGCGAACAGCCCGATTTCCGACTGGGTGGCAATCAGCCCCAGGACGAAAACGCCCAGGTGTCCCTCGAGCACGGCGCCCATCCGCGCCGGATGGTATCTCAAGCCGTAGCCAAGAATGAGGGTGAGACTCGAGAGCCGTGGCAACTCAAAAGCTATCCGGCGGTGTCCCCGCAGGTCCACCAGGCAGGCGGCAATCATAATGCCATGAGCGGCGGTCAAGGCGATGACCGCCCCGCCCGCCCCCATCCCCAAGACCCGGACCAGAATCAGTATCGCCAGCACGTTCACCAGGAGGCGGAGCATGGAAAAGACCGCCAGCCGCCGGAAACGCCGGAGGGCGACGAACTGATGATCCAGGGCGATGGAGATGGCCGCAACCGGCGCCATCGCCAGGGCCAGCAGAAAGGTAGGGGTCTCCGCCTTTTGGAAAAAGGCCAGGTCGCTGTAAATCAGGGGCGCCGACAGCGCGCCGGCCAGGCCCCCGCCGACCAGACAAATCACCAGGAGAGAGGAGACGCATTGAGAGACGCTTACCGGCCCGGCGGCGGCAAAATACTGGGCGCCCTCCCGCGCGCCGGGGGAGAGAATCGACCCCAGAATCGTCCCGAACACGATGCAGACGGCGTAGGCGCCCCGGCCTTCGGGCAGCAGCAGGTAGGCCAACAGCGCCTGCACCAGCAGGGTCATCCCGGCCATGCCGGCCAGGGTCGCAAACATTACGACCGCGTCCTGCCCGCCGGTGGTGGCCGGGGTTTCCGGCGCACCGGTTGTTCCGGTATCAGTTGTTCCCGTATCGGGTGTTCCGGTATCGGGTGAAAGCGTCATAGTGGGAGCATCATCAGGGCTGGCGACCCGGCTGCCGCGCGGCGCTGGTAAGCATACGGCGCTCCCCGCTAGAGCCGGAGTCGATTCATCCACCTATAATAAAGTTGTCAAAAATAGCCAGAATCTCGGGGGGGGGGGGGGGAAAGTCGATCCGGCAGGAAAAAACCGGCCCCCCAGGTCAAGTGCATCGTTAACAGGATCAGCGGCAGGCAGAACGCCGCCGCATCCCGCCGCCGCCAGCCCACCACCGCCGCCCCGCCGATGAGGGACAGGGCGTAGGCCACCAGCATCGCCAGCAGCGGCCACCAGAAACCGGCCACCACCGCCAGCGCCGCGCCGCCGGCCAAACCCAGCACCAGACCGGGCGCGGCCAGGTGGCGCAGGCGGGTGGCCCGGGGATGTTTCAGCGCCATCCGCGACTTGCTCCGGCCATAATTGAAATACTGCCACGCCAACGCCGGGAGCGTGCTGCGGGGCCGGTACTGCACCACCAGTTCCGGGTTGAACCAGACCGTCTTGCCCCGCTGCCGCAGGCGGTAGTTGAGTTCGTAGTCCTCGTTGCGAATCAGTCGGGAATCGTAGCCCCCGGTCTCCTCCAGGGTCTGCCGGGAGAACACGCCCAGAAAGGCGGTGTCGGAGGCGCCCTCCTTGCCGCCCAGCCGGTGGCGGGAGTCGCCCACGCCCAGGGGGGTGGTCATCGCCATCGCTACGGCCCGCTCAAAGAGGGTGGCGCCCACCGCCAGTTGCCGCCCGCCGACGTTGGCCGCCCCGGTTCGCTCCAGCGTCTCCAGGGCCTGCCGGATGTAGCTGGGGGGCAGGACAACGTGGGCATCGCACCGCACCATGAAGTCGCCGGTGGCCTCCCGGAACGCGGCGTTGGCCCCCGGCACCAGGGTTTTTGCCGGATTGGGAATGATCTTCACCCAGGGGTGAGCCTGCCGGATCAGCTCGGCCATCTTCGGGGTTTTCGAGCCGTCGGCAACGATAACCTCAATCGGCCCGGCATAGTCCTGCGCGAAGATCGAATCCAGGGTAGGAATGATGGTCGCTTCGGCGTCGCGCGCCGGAATTACTACCGACACGCCCGCGGCCGGCGGGGCGCTGCTGGAATAACCCTCGGGATTCGAGGTTTGCCGACTTTCGCTGTCCAAGTCACCGCATCCTGCTGGGGCCGCTCGCGTTGTTCGGGCCGCTGTTCGAGGGGGAGTTCACCTCCTCCCCCTGGCATTGCAACTGTTGGCTGATGACGCCCATCACCCGCACCGTTTCCAGGCCGTCCGCGGCGGTAACGGCGGGAGGCCGGCCGTTGACGCTGTTCCGAAAGAACTCGCTGATGGTCCGGTCATGGATGTTCCTGAAACGGCCGGCCAGGTAGTCAAAGCCATTGGCGCCGGCGCCGGCGGCCATCTGGACGGCCTCGCCGACCGCCGAAAGGCCGATTCCGCCGGGGGACTGGCTTACCCGGCGGTAGTTGACCAGCACCTTGCTCTGCATATCAATTTTCATTATGCCTTCCGTGCCCCACAACTCTACCAGAAAGGCCGAATGTTTGCTGGTGTAGGTCAGCGCAATGCTGCTGGCGGCATTATCGCCCATAAGCTCCAGTCGATAGTCATCAAAGGGCGACCAGGGATATTCCGGCAGGATTTTCCGGCCCTGCACCCAGACGTCGCGGATTGGCCCGATAAATGACCGGGACAGATAGACCACGTGCGGCCCGGTCTCTCCGATTGACCCGCCGGGCAGCCGGTGGGCGAAGTGGCCGGGATCGGTCATCCACAGCGCGACCGGCGTGGAGTAAAAGATACGCATCCCGGTCAGGTTCCCCAGGTCGCCGCGCCGGATGCGCTGGCGGGCCTTGATGACCCAGGGATGAAACAGCTCGGTATGCGCCACCTCCACCCGGCCCCTGGCCCCCCGCTCGGTCTCAATAATCCTTTGACACTCCTCCTCAGTAGTAGCCAGAGGCTTCTCAATCAGCACGTTGGCGTCCGCTTGCAGCGCTGCCACCGCGATGTCGGCATGGGCGCCCGGCGGCGTGCATACGTCAACAAAGTCGGGACGCTCCTGCTCCAGCATCTCCCTGAAATCAGCATAGGCCGCCGGAATCCCGAATTGACGGCGCACCGCCTCGGCCCGGGCCAAGTCCAGGTCGCAGACGGCGGCGACTCGCACGTCGCGGCGCAGCCGGAGCCAGGCCGGCAGGTGCTTCCTGGTAGATATAAACCCGGCGCCTACAATGGCAGCTGTGTACATCCGGCGTCCCTCCGGCGTCCCCGCACTACCCCAAGCCAGTATAACCGCTCTGCCCGCGAGTCGCTATACCGGTTCCGGCCCGAACTAAGCATGAAGGCGCTTGTTTTGCCCGGTTTGGTGGGAATGAGTGGACTGTACGCAGCGCCAGGTTGGAATTGGCAACGCCCCTTTAAGACCGTCGGGTATCGGCTTGCTCGTTGACCCGGAACCATTATAGGGGGACTGGCGGGGAATAGACAACATCATCCGCACCCTGGCCGGCGCTTCGTCGCGCCCGTGACTGCGCTGCGCCCGGCCACCGCCGACGGCCCCGCCACCGAGTTGTCTATCGAAGTTAAGGGCCGCCGGGGGGCCGGCGGCGTCGAATTGCAGGGTAACGAATGGGCCAGCGCCTGCACCCATCGCGGCAACTACTGGCTCTACGTCGTCTTTGACTGCGCTACGGCCCACCCCCGCCTGGTGCGGGTACGCGACCCCTTCGGCAAGCTGCTGGCCCAGATTAGGGAGTCAACGGCTTACACTTTTACCGAATCGCAGATTTTGGCGGCCAGGGAAGAATTAGGATATACTATAGCCGAATCACAGATTTTGGCGGCCGCGGAGTAAATAGTCAGCAATGATTGAGATGAACCTGAATTTCCAGCTTCCACTCCCTTGGACCGAAGAGGTCTTCGAGACTAACCAAATCGGAGAGATCAATTTCCTCGTCGGGCCGAACGGGAGCGGGAAGTCACAATTCGCCTTGGCGTTGTTCGCCTGCTTGAGGAATGAAAGGGGTAGTGCCCGCTTGCTCGGGACTGATCGGCTTAAAGACATGACGAGGCCCACCCTCAGAAATTTTGTAAGCGACCCTTTTGCAACAGGATTTGCTAAGGACAGGTTCTCGTATCTCAAAACAGAGGGAGCGGCGGGGTCAGGGATTGACACAATAGTGCTACTGGAAGAGCGGATGGACCTTCGCATCCAAGTCGAAGCGACACTCAGCCACCTATTTGACCGGGAGATCACTTTGGAATGGGATTCCGGTAACCTTTTGCCCAAAGCTGAACTACGAGGACGTAGCCAATCTTACCGGCTGGATCGTGATGAATGTCACGGCATTAAGGAGCTTCTGGTTCTCCTGACGCATCTTTATGACGACAAAAGTGATTACCTTATCATTGATGAACCGGAGCTCAATCTGCACCCGCAGTACCAGTCCTTCTTTATGCAGGAAGTCCGCAAGGTTGCGGGTGATCCTACTACCGACCGCAAAAAGAAAGTTGTTTTTCTCATTACACACTCCCCGTTCATTCTCGACCTTCGGTCTGAGGATGATTTGAACTCCGTCATATCCTTCAAGCTGGACTATGCAGTCCCAAAGCAAGTATCCAGCCTTAACCTGGGTGTGGCCGGGCCTCTTTCTTTGACAAACCGACTGAATACACATCATAAGCAGCTATTCTTCTCTGATAATCCGATTTTCGTTGAAGGAATCTTTGATGCTCGTATCGTCGAGGCGTTAATGGCTGTGCGCGGTGTTTCAGTAGCTGGAGCTGGAAGTTGCATTATAGATTCTGGTGGGGCCGAAGAGGTGAACTATTATCTAAAGCTGTGTCAAGGTCTCGGGAAGGAAGCCTACTTCCTTTACGACCTTGACAGCCTCTTTCGCGGAAACCTTCGTAAGTGCATAAGTGAGGACCAATTCATACAGAGTTTCCTAGCCTCTGCGGGGTTGGGGAATAATTTTGGAAAATACTGCGGGCAGTTGGAGAGGAAACTGGCAGATTTGATCCGGAATCAATTGCTCGATACGCCATTGCCACCTCGACTTGATCGACTGGAGGATTTGCTAAGAAACTTTGGCGCATGGCCTTGGGATACGGTGAACTTGGCAAAGGCTCGAATAGCAGTGATGACAGCTATCAGCCTATATAGGAATGATGTTGTATCTGCGACGTCGGAACAAGCGGTCGTGGACATTGAAGGCCACTTGAAGCAAATCCTTACTGCTTTGAAGCAGAAAAACATACACCTCCTACCTGGAGGAACCCTAGAAAGATACTTGCCTTGCTATACAGGTGACGTTTATGAGCTTACCGATGAAGCGAAGCGTCAGGCTGTTATTGACGAGATACAAGAACTATCGAGACCGA
This sequence comes from uncultured Dehalococcoidia bacterium, assembly GCA_958295765.1. Classification (GTDB taxonomy): domain Bacteria; phylum Chloroflexota; class Dehalococcoidia; order Lucifugimonadales; family UBA3495; genus CATQHB01. The sequence continues at coordinate 3,065,032 of CATQHB010000002.1, read as the reverse complement.
TGACCGCGGTAGAATTGTCATTGCGTTATGGCGAGTTATACGAGGCTGTGCTAGGCTTGCCATCTAAGACGGATGTAGATATTGAACCTGTCCTTCGTAAGTACCTGAGTGACTATATCTACGAACTTCAAAAGACTGTCATAAGCAATCCGAATTGGCAGTGTGATCAGATACTAGAGCGGTTGAATAAGACTCAATCATCCATCGCTAATGTTTTCTTCCTCCAGAAGTTTGAGCGTTATCAAGGGAAAGAGTTTAGCGCGACTATTGAAATCGCAGAAATGCTTGGTCAAAAAAGGGGAGTTGTTCACGTGAACCACCAAACCAACGCAGGTGTGGACGATTTCAAGATTGAGTGGGCGCAAACGGTTGTTGATGTTAATGAGGGTGAGTTATGACCGCCACCAACCCCAAACGCCTCATTGAGGCGGCCTTTCCCCTCAAGCAGGTGTCGCTGGACTCGGTGCATGAGAAGAACGTGCGGCATGGGCACATCTCTACGCTGCACATCTGGCCGGCCCGGCGGCCTTTGGCGGCCTGCCGGGCGGCGCTGATTGCTACGCTGCTGCCGGACCCGGGCGACCCTGACCAGCGCCGGCTCATCCTGGAACGCCTGGCCGGAGCGACAAGGCGTATCGAAAGCTCTCCGTGAACTACGGCGGCGGCAAGACCCATACCATCATCGCCCTGCGGCACCTAGCCCACTCCCCGGAGCAGTTGCCCAATCTGCCGGCCCTCCCGGAGTTCGAGGCGCACATCGGTTTCAAGCCGTCCCAGGCGCGGGTAGCAGCGCTTTGCTTTGACAAGATAGACCTGGAAAAGGGCATTGAAACCCCCGGCACCGATGGGTCGGTACGGATGCTCAAACACCCTGGAGCGTCCTGGCCTGGCAGTTGGCCGGGGCCGACAGCCTGCGCCCCGTCCAACCGTTGCCCCCCCCACCCCCCTACTGCCCGCCGAACTCCGGCGCGGTGGGCGTTCCGTCGCCGTCGAAGTCCGCTTTCAGCGTTGGGTAATTACCGGCGGAGCCGAAGTCCCAGGCGTCCGCGCCTTGGTTCCAGGCGGCGTAAATGCCGCTGGCGGCGGTGGGCGACTGAAGTTCGGCGGTGGTCTTGCCTTCAACGCCGGCGGCCGGGCCGAAGCCCACCGCCGCCGGCTGCCCGGTGGTCTGGGTGTCCCAGTAGCTTGCGCTGATTGTGTCGGCGTTCTCGTTCTCGCCAATCAGCCCGCCGGCGCCGCTCTCCCCGAACACCCCGCCTACGGCATAGCTGGCGCTGACCGGGCCGTTGTTCCAGCCAACCAGGCCGCCCACCCTAATCAGGCCGCGCACGTTGCCGGCGGCGTAACTTGCCACGATGGACCCGGCGTCCCGGCTCAACAGGTTCTCGCCCACCAGTCCGCCGGTATCCCGCTCGCCGGACACATCCCCCGCCGCGTAGCTCCCGCTGATGGCGCCCTGATTCTCCCCGACCAGCCCGCCCACGTCGTCCGAACCCTGGACCGCGCTCGTGGAGTAGCTCGCGCTGATGGTCCCGTCATCGTTGTTGTCGCCCACCAGACCGCCCACGCGGTGGGAGGCGGACACGCTGCCGGCGGCGTAACTCAGCGTAATCGGCCCGTTATTCTTTCCCGCCAGGCCGCCAATATCGTCCTCTCCGGTCACGGCGCCGCTGGCGTAACTGCCGTTAATCCGGCCGTCGTTCCAGCCGGCCAGGCCGCCGGCGCCGATGTCGCCGGACACCGCGCCCCCGGCGTAACTGGCGCCAATTTCGCCGCTGCTGCGGTTAATCCCGACCAGGCCGCCAACCCGATGCCGTCCGGTTACTTGGGCCTCGCTGTAGCTGTCGGTTATCGGGCTGTAGTTGACGCCGGCCAGCCCGCCCACATCGTCGCCCTCCCCGGCTACGGCGCCGGTGGAGTAGCTTCCGGTGATGGGACCCTGGTTGAGGCCCACCAGTCCGCCCACCAGGTCCTGGCCGGAGGTCTCGCCGGCGGCGTAGCTGCCGTTGACCGAGTTGAAGTTGATGGCCGCCAGCCCGCCGGCGACCCGTGAGTTGCTGGATACGCGGCCGGCGGCGTAGCTGCCGTTGATTTCGCCGTAGTTGGGGCCGACCAGCCCGCCGGCCACGATGCCGACGGTTACCGCAGCCTGGGAGTAGCTGTCGTTGATTTCGCCCCGGTTCGCGCCGACCAGCCCGCCGCCGTCCCGGAACCCGGAAAGCGCGCCGGTGCTGTAGCTGTCGCGGATGACGCCGGCGTTCACGCCGGTCAGGATGCCCATGGTGTGCGCGCCCTTGATGTTCGCCTCCACCACGCCGACGCCGCGAAGCTCGCCGCTGCTCTCAGCGAACAGCCCGGCGGCGGTGAGGCCCGACGGGCGGTCGATGAACAGGTTGGCGATGGTGTAGCCGCCGCCGTCCAGCGTCCCCTGGAACGGCGTGGCGTGGCTGCCGATGGGCAACCAGCCGCTGCCCTGATTCCACTCGGAATTGACCGCGCCGGCGGCGTAACTGGCAGCGTCGGCAAAGTCGAGATTGTGGGTCAACTCATAGCCGGCGCAACCGCTGCTGGGGCAGCCCATGCCGGCCACCGCATCCGGGAACGCCGCCGCGTAGTTATCGGCGTTGTCGGTGGCGTCGGCCGCGCCGGCGCCGTCCAGGTCCCAGCGGATCGCGTTCAGTTGTTCCAGATTGGACACCTCGATAAGCCCGTCGTCGTCCGTGTCGTAATCATTCGACCCGGTATTGGCGCAGCTCAGGCCGGTCAAAGCGACCAGCATTGCCAACGCCGCGACCCAGAGTACGATACCAGTTCGACCAGTTCGACCAGTCCGCTTCATGTCCGGCTCCTCTTTTCTTGTTACTGCTTTTGTTGCCGCGCGGGGCCAGCCCGCCGGCGGGATTCCCCGGATTCCCCGGTTGATTTCCCGGTTCATTATAAACCATAGTTCAGCGTTGGATAAGTCCGCCTTTGTCGCAGCGATCCAGGGCATCCGGTCAGTAAACTATTGCCACCGTAACGGCGGCCAGCGCCATCAGGGCCAGGGCCGCCGCCGTCAGGACGGCGCTCTCAATCCCCACGGCGGCGACGTACAACAGCGGGAAGTCCACCGCCATGACCGCCAGCGCCGCCCGGCGGAAAATGCCTCGGTGCAGGCGCTTCATTTCGCCTCCCAGGGCCGGGTCAGGAGCAGGGCCTGGATGCCGACCAGGAGCGCGATGCCCAGGCAGTAGGGGATCGCGCGCCGCATCACCCGGCCCTCCTGGCCGGACAGTCCGACCACCGCCGTGCCTACCAGCACCTTGGCCGGCGTGATGGCCGACCCCAGCGAGCCGCCGATGGCCTGGACGCTGGCTACGGTAACCGGGTCAACCCTCAAGGCCGCGGCCGCTTCGAGTTGGAGCGCGCCGAACATTACGTTGGAGTTGGTGTTGCTGCCGGTCATAAATGAGCCAAGCACGCCAATGTAGGGCGAGAACAGGGGAAAGCTCCAGCCGGCGCCAATGGCGATGGCCCGGCCCAGCAGGGCGGTCATGCCGGTGTCCGTCATTGCCAGGGCCATCATCAGCATCATAGCGATTCCCACGCTGGCCGGGGCGCATTGCTGGTAGGTGAGCCGCGCGGCCCTCATTCCGGTGCCGGACCACCACCGCCCCATAAACCCCTGCACCAGATACACGGCAATCAGGGAGAATAGAATGAGCGGGGCCGGGTGCCGCAGCAGCGATATTCGGGCGTAATCCTCCCGGGCTTCGACCTGGAAGCCCAGGGCCGTTTCTACGGCGGGATAGTCCAACCCCCATTGCAGGCCCGTGCCGAGTTCCCGGATGACCGGCAGCTGGGTCACCACGCTGAGCAGCAGAATCAGATAGTAAGGAAAGAACGCTAGGTGGAAGCCGGGGCTTTGGATCGCTTGCCCCGGCTCCAAGGGCCGCTCCGCGTTGCGGTAAAGGGCGATGGCCCGGCTGAGCAGCCATACCGCGGCGCAGCCCCCCAGTCCCGCTACGATGGAGGCAATCTGCGGGGCGCCGATGACCGCCATGAGCCAGGTGCTGAAGCCCATAACGGCCCCGGTGGTCAGGATGAGCGGCGTCCCCCGGCGCACCGCCGCCATCCCTCCCTGGATGTGGGCCACGGCGAAGCCCGAAGCCACGATGGGCAGGAAAAAGAGCAGGGCCATGCGCGGGCCAATCTCTTCGCCGGGCAGTCCGGTAACCAGTTGGATGGTGTAGTAGGACGACCCCAAAGAGCCGAAGGCCACGGCCCAGGCATGGCCGACCAGCGCGATGGCGGCCGCCTTGACCGGCGTAAAGCGCGCAAAGACCAGGAGGGGCGCCGCCACGGCCACCGGAACGCCGAAACCCGACACTCCTTGAATGAAGCCGGAGAAGGCCCAGCCGACCAGCAGCGCCAGCACCAGCGGCTCCCGCGCCAGGCGCGTCATCATCAAGCCGATGATCGTAATCCCGCCCAGCTGGTCGATGACGTTATACAGCAGCACCGAGGTCCAGATGATGGACAGGACGAACAGGCTGAGGCTGAGGCCCTTGGCGCTGCCGATTCCCAGCAGGGTTACATCGGCGCCAAAGAAGAAGAAAGCGACCGCCGCGGCGATCAGCCAGGCCACGGCCCCGGCCTTCGGCGCGCTCCACCGAAGCGCCAGGATACCAGCCATCAACGCCAGGATGGGCAGAAATGCCAATCCGACGTTGACCAAGCTGAGTTCCGGTCCGTCTGTCACCGCGGATTCTCCCAGGCTGCCGCCTTTCGGTGGTGGAAACCTGATTCATTGGCGCCGCCGGGGTGCCGTAGCCTACTTTGCTTCAATGGGGCCACCGCCTTTCGGTGGTGGAAACTGGTAACTGACCGAATGGAGGCTTATGGCGATAACAACCTTCAATAGGGCCACCGCCTTTCGGTGGTGGAAACTGCGCCCCCTCCATCGACTCCGGCCGTTCCGCCGACATACTTCAATGGGGCCACCGCCTTTCGGTGGTGGAAACAACGGATGAGGCAGTCTGCCTATGGTCGCAAATGCTCCTTCAATGAGGCCACCGCCTTTCGGTAGTGGAAACTGTATTACGTGGCCTACTGGCTGGGCGTTGCTGAGCAGCTTCAATGGGGCCACCGCCTTGCGGTGGTGGAAACCGTGATTCTGGCCGGTTTGGTGGGCCGTGTGGGGATCGAACCCACGACACCCGGATTAAAAGTCCGGTGCTCTACCAGCTGAGCTAACGGCCCAATGATGACGCCGGAGTCTATTTTATCATATCTTGAGTTTTGTGAAACACCTAAAACGTTAGTCGGTATTCTCAACAGGCGTTGGTATTACCATCAACGTAGGGGCGGGTTTATAACCCGCCCTGGTCCGGGGCAAGGATATGTCGGATACGCTGTCTCCGTTACCCGAATGACCTGCCGTTGTCGCCAGGGCGGGTTACAAACCCGCCCCTACCGGCCGCCGGAGTATTCCGTCAGAACACCAACTCGTGTTAAGAATACCCATTAGTCCATACTCCCAGGGCAATCGCGTCTTAACCTGGGCTGCCCGATACCCCCGGTTGTTGACACCGTTGGGGCCGCCCATTACGCTACCCGTGCCAATGTACGCTGCAAAACCATACTACTCCCGCGTTAGCGGAAACCCGGAGGTGGGCTGATGAAATATGACAAGGTGATTATCGGAGCAGGGTCGGCGGGGGCGATTCTGGCGACCCGGCTTTCCGAAGACCCCAGCCGGTCGGTGCTGCTGCTGGAGGCCGGGGCCGATTACCCCAACTTTGAAGACCTGCCCGAGGAAGTGAAGTTCGGTTACGCTACCGAAGCCGACGTGATGACCAGCGACCACAACTGGCAGTTCGTGGGCAAGGCCACCGAGGAGGCCCCGCCGATGATGGTGCCCCGGGGCAAGGTAACCGGCGGCTCCAGCGCCATCAACGGCCAGGTGTTTCTGCGGGGCGTGCCCGAGGACTATGATACCTGGGCCGCTATGGGCAACGACGAATGGACTTTCCCCAAGCTGCTCCCCTACTTCCGCCGCATCGAGACCGATACCGACTACGGCGGCGACGACTTTCACGGCGGCGACGGGCCAATCGTGATGCACCGTTTCAAGCGGGATACCTGGCTGCCAGCGCAGGAGGCTTTTTACCAGGCCGCCATCGCCGCCGGCTACCCCGACTGCCCCGACCATAATCACCCCGACACCTGGGGCGTCGGGCCAACGCCGTTGAACAACCCCAACGGCATCCGCATCAGCACCGCTATGGGCTACCTGGACCAGGCCCGCCACCGCCTGAACCTGACCATCCGGCCCAACTGCACCGTCCACCGCCTGATTTTCGACGGCAACCGGGCCACCGGCGTGGAACTGGAGAGCGGCGGGGAGAAGTTCGTCGTCGAAGGCGAGGAAATTATTCTGTCCGCCGGGGCCATCGGCTCCCCGCAGATTCTGATGTTGTCCGGCGTTGGCCCGGCCGACCACCTGCAAAGCCTGGGCCTCCCGGTGGTAGCCGACAAACCCGGCGTCGGCCAGAACCTGCGGGACCATCCCGGCGTCTGGGTAACCTGGCGCACCAAAGCGGGGTTTGACCTGGACGGCCTGAAACCCCGGGCTCAGCTGACCCTGCGCTACACCGCCGAGGACTCGGACCTGCGCAACGATATGAAAATTACGATGCAGTCCTTCGCCACCGAGCGTGTCAACCTGGGCGGCAACCGAATGGCGCCTCTGGGCATCCGAATGACCGCCGGAATCTACCTGGCGGTGGGCGCCGGCGAACTGCGCCTGGCCTCCACCGACCCCAACGCCCAGCCGGTGCTGGAGTACCATTACCTGGATGAGGAGTTCGACCGGAAACGGCTGCGGGAGTCGGTGCGTATCTGCGTCGCCCTGGGCGAGGACGCGGCGTTCAAGGACATCATCGAGGAGCGGGTGGCGCCCACCGATGCCGACCTGGAATCGGATGAGGCCCTGGATCAGTGGATGCTGCGGGAGGTAACTACTTCGCAGCACACCTCCTGCACCTGCAAGATGGGGCCGGCCTCCGACCCGATGGCGGTGGTGGACCAGTACGGGCGGGTACACGGGCTGGAGGGCCTGCGGGTAGTGGACGCCTCCATTATGCCGGACTGCATCCGGGCCAACACCAACGTAACCACCCTGGCAATCGGTGAACGGGTCGCCGACTTTATCATTGAGGGTTTGTGATAGTTGAGTTGCCCCTTTCCCCGCTTGCCTACCTTACCCGCTCATCCTGAACTGCCTCTCCCGCTCATGGTGAGCTTGTCGAAGGATAAACTAGTGGTTCGACAGGCTCACCATGAGCGGATGGGGAGTGAGGTTTGAGCGGTTCACCGTGAGCGGATTTTGTGCTTGGCGTGGGCAAGGTTGAGTTGCCTACCTTATCCGCTCATCCTGAGCTACCTCTCCCGCTCATCCTGAGCTTGTCGAAGGATAAGCGGTATGCTCAACACGCGTTGGTGTTCCTTACCCGGCTCTGGTGCATAATTGTAGGGGCGGGTTAATAACCCGCCCTGGTTCCGGTGCAGGGATGTGTCGGATACGCGGTCTCCGTTACCCCAATGACTCTGCCGTTGTCGCCAGGGCGGGTTACAAACCCGCCCCTACCGGCCGCCGGAGTATTCTGTCATAACACCAACGCCTGTTGAGAATACCGGATAAGCCGGTGGTTCGACAAGCTCACCATGAGCGGATGGGGGAATGGGGTTTGACCGGCTCACCATGAGCGGCTAAACGGCCTGGGTCTCCTCTATTGTCTCGGATATTGCCTCGGAATTTTCCGCATCGGGTTCGGTTGCCTCAATAGCTGTCTCAGCATCATCCGGCGGCGCCGGACGGTTCCATTCCTGGACGAAATAGACCACCAAGTCCTTGACCATCGCTACCAGGGGCGGCCCCAGGATGACCCCCCACAGGCCAAAATACTGGCTGCCGACGGTGATGGTCATAATGATGACGATGGGATGCAGGTTAATGCTGCTGGACTGCACCCGGGGCACCAGCAGGGAGTTTTCCAAAAGCTGGACTACCAGATAGAGCAGGATGACCCAGAGCACCTTGTCCGGCGCGGTTGCCAGAGTTACCAGTACGCCGGCGGCGCCGCCAATCCAGGGGCCGATAATGGGAATCAACTCGGTCAGGCCGGCCACTATCCCCAGCAGAACGGCAAAAGGCACCCCCAGCAGCAGCAGGCCCCCGGTTACGATGACTCCGACAATCACCCCCAGGATTAGCTGCCCCCGGATGTATCCCCCCAGCGTCCGGTTCACAATGTCCAGCACGTCCCGCAGGTAAGGCCGCAAAGCCGCCGGAAAGGGGGTGTAGATCGCTGACCGTATGGGGTCCGAGTCCTTCATCAGGTAGAAAATCAGCACCGGAGCGGTCGCCAGACCAATGACGAAAGCGACGGAGCCGGAGATTACCCCCAGGGTTTGCGCCCCTACGTTCAAGGCGGCATCGCCCAGGATACCCCCGGCGTTGCCCAGCCACTCCTCTCCCTTGTCCCGCATCTGCTCGGGAACCAGGTGGGAATAGTCGGCGGCCCAACCCTCCACCGTGGCCCGGGCGGAATTGAACAGGCCGGGAAAAGCCTCAACGAACCGGGCGCCTTGCCGCAGGGTGGGCGGTATCGCCAGAATCAAGGCCCAGACCAGCAGGCCCAGCCCGGCCAGGAAGATGATGCCGACGGCGATGCCCCGGCTCAGGCCGGGGCGCCGGTGTCGCCAGGGCATCCCCCGCTCCAGCAGCCGGGCCAGCGGGAAAAGGACATAAGCGATTACGGCGCTGAGGCCCAGGGTCAGCAGCACGCTGCCCATCAAGTACAATACCAGCAGCGTAGCCACCACGACGGCCGCCGTAGCCAGCAGTAACAGCCGCTTGCGTTTCAAGTCCGGGTTCATCGGCGCCATTCCTGTGTCCCTTTGTCCCTAAGTGGGCGGGACAGCCGGCCCCATTGTGCCTTGCGCCATACCTGGCGTCAACTGCCGGGGCGGAAAGGGCGGGCAATCGCGTCTTAACCAAGGCAACGCCGGCAACCGTCGGCACCCCAAACAACCGTCATTATCAACAACCGTCGTTCCGGCAAAAACCGGAATCCAGGAAATCCCCCGGAAAAGAGCGGGCCGGCTACCGAGGGTTCTGTTCGCCGGAATGACGGGTTTATGCTGCGATTGCCTTGAGGGTGGCCGGCTTGAACCAGGGCTTGTGCAAAGTTAAGTTGCCTCATCTCCCCGCTCATCCTGAGCTTGCCGAAGGATAAACCGTCGGATGGAAATGGTTCGACAAGCTCACCATGAGCGGTTATGAGTTATGAGTTGTTGCTTAACTGTCATAGTTGACCAGCGGTTATACGCTGTAAGGAGTCAGGAACCGAAAGAGCTTGACCCGGAAAGGCCGGGCTTGTGCAAATTCCGCGCCAAGAACAACATCCGCTCATGGTGAGCTTGTCGAACCACCCTTCCATATCCAGCAATTCCTCTTTCAGGTCATCCTTCGACAAGCTCAGGATGAGCGGAGAGGGGCGACTCAACTCGGCAAACGCCCACGCGGAAAAGGGCCGGGGGTTGCGCCAGGGCAGGATTTCTTGTAACCTTGGGGCGGCCCGGTTCGCCGGGGCCAAACTTAGAATGAAGGAAGGGCAAGAATGTTTAACCCGCTCCGATGGTTGAAGGCTCAAGAGGCGGAAGCCCATTGCGACATCCCCTGCGGCATCTATGACCCCGTATCCGCCAAGATTGCGGCCCAAACGGTGCAGAAAATGGTGCTGCGGATGCAGGCGCTGGAGGCCGGCGAAGGCCCGGAGGCCATGGCCGCTTACGCCAACACGATGTCCCGCTACGTGGCGGTAAAGGAAGAGCACGCCGAAACCTGCAAACGGGAACTGCGGATTCTCTGGGCCGACTATGCCTGGCCCAATACGCCGGAAGGCTTTGACCTGCACGGCTCCTTCAATGCCGCGTTGAAGCTGGCCGGCCGCTGCCGCCAAACCGTGGATATGGCCGCCTGTGAGGAACTGGTCGCCGCGGTGGACGCTATCGCCGCCGCTTTCTGGGCCACCAAGGGCGTGGAATACAGCGACCCCAACGCCGCCGCCCGCTACGGCGCCTAGGCCATTCCTACCATACCGTCCCGCCCCGCCGGTAAAGGACAGCGTACTGGACACCAAGAGGCGGGTCTTAATCGACCCGCCTCATTTCTTTTACGGGATACGGAAAGCCGCAGTTAGCTATTGTTCCGGCGGCACAAAAGGCGGCATCGGCGGCGGATAGTCGATAAGGGGGATAGCGGCGACCTCTTCCTCGGTCAGCCTCAGGCGGTCGATAGCCTGCTGCTGCTCCGGGGAAGGGATAAAATCCGGATTGGCGCCTCGCTCCCGCACTTCCCAGAGGAACTCCAACCGCTCGGTAACCTCGGCCAAATCTCTCCTTAACTCCAGGGGATGCATCAGGTCTTCGTAAAAGTTGTTGTGCAGTGCGTCGGCGATATATTGGAGAGAAACCAGGTTCGGCCGGTCAAATTCGTCGGCAAGCAGGCCCACAATTTGCCGGCGCAGGTTATGGGAGCTATGGCGCCACTGGCGGTCTTCGGCAATGGCTTTAACGGCGTGGGCCACGGCGCCGGATGCTTTATCCGACGCCTGTAACCGGTCGCCCAGGCGCTCCAGTTCGTAGTGAGCCTGCCGAATCATGCGGCGGCTCAGTTCGACATGGCGGTTGGCGTTTTCAACGGTCACGGCAGCTAATCCTCTCCTGAGTCTTGGGCGCCAAGTCTATTCTACACCATATCGCCCCGTCTCGCCCTAACGCAAACTCTCCAGCGCGGCGGCGGCGATTGCTACCGTCCGGTCAATGTCCGCCTCGGTATGGGCCAGGGAGACGAATCCCGCCTCGAACTGAGAGGGCGCCAGATATACCCCCCGTTCCAGCATGGCGTGGAAGTAACGGCCATAAGCCTCGGTGTCCGCTTGTTCCACTCGGCCCAGGGAATCAACCGGCCCGGCGGCAAAGAACCCGGTGAGCATTGAACCCACCCGGTTCAGCGTCGCCGGAACTTCGGCCTGGGCAAAGGCTTGCGTCAACCCGTCGGCCAGTCGGCCGGCCAGGGACTCCAGCCGTTCATAAGTCCCCGCCCGCTGCAACTCGGTCAGGGTGGTCAGGCCGGCGGTTACCGCCAGAGGGTTGCCGGACAGGGTGCCGGCCTGGTACATCGGCCCCAGGGGAGCGACCATTTCCATAATTTCCCGCCGCCCGCCGTAGGCGCCCACCGGCAGGCCGCCGCCGATAATCTTGCCCAGGCAGGTGATGTCCGGGGTAACGCCGTAGCGGACTTGGGCGCCGCCCCAGGCGATGCGAAAGCCGGTTATCACTTCGTCAAAGATGAGCATTGCCCCGTTGTCGGCGGTCAGCCGGCGCAGGGCATCCAGAAAGCCCTCGGCCGGCGGCACCACGCCCATATTGCCGGCCACCGGCTCTACGATGACGCCGGCGATGGCGTCGGGCCAGGCTTGAAAGAAACTCTCCACCGAGGCCAGGTCGTTATAGTCGGCGACCAGGGTTTCCGCAGCGTAGGCTTCCGGCACGCCGGCGCTGGTGGGGATGCCGTGGGTCAGGGCGCCGGAACCGGCCTTGACCAGCAGGCCGTCGGCGTGGCCGTGGTAACAGCCGGAGAACTTGATAACCTTGCTGCGTCCGGTATAGGCCCGGGCCAGGCGGATGGCGCTCATACAGGCTTCGGTGCCGGAACTGACCAGCCGGACTTGTTCCACCGAGGGCAGGGCCTGGCAGATGAGGCCGGCCAGTTCCACCTCCATTGCCACCGGAGCGCCGAAGCTGGAGCCGTCGGCGGCGGCCTGCTGCAACGCCTCTACCACCGCCGGGTGGGCATGGCCCAGGACTAAAGGCCCCCAAGAGCCGAGGTAGTCAATATATTCGTTGCCGTCCACGTCCCAGACACGGCAACCCTGCCCCCTAGCGATAAAGGGCGGCGTACCGGCCACGGCGCGAAAGGAGCGCACCGGGCTGTTCACCCCGCCGGGGATGACCTGCTGGGCCTGAGTAAAGAGTTGCCGGGATTTGCTTTGCTGCATAAGACCTCGTTGGTGAAAGGTTTTGGTTAGGGGGTCTAGCGATTAGAATAGACGACGCAGGCCCCGGTAGGTGGCTTCTCCCCGATGCTCAATTCGGCCAATTTCTACCCAGCTTTCCGGGTCATTCACGCGATAAATCACTCGATAATCGCCTACCCGAATACGGTAAAGCCCCGGGGACAACTGGCGCATCCCGACCGGCCTCGGATTGTCGGACAAGGCATTTATCGCATCCCGGATTCTCTGCTGCTGGGTCGGATGAATCTGCCGCAAATTCCGGTTTACGCTGCTGCTGAGCGGCTTAATCCGATACCGCATCGGGGACGCTGCGGGCATACTCCTCCCAGGGAACCTTTTCCTCATCCGGCTGCTCAAAAGCCTCTCGGGCGGTTACGATGTCCTCCAAGTCCTCAAACCCCTCGGGAGAGGTCATCAACTTCCGGTATTCGGCGAAGTCGGTTATCAACTCCCAACGGTTGCGGAATCCGCAGAGGTATTCCCCTAGCGGCACGTCATATTTATCTTCCCCCGAATCCAGGTCCAGGCAGCGCGTCTTGCGCTTGCCCCGTACTCCGGTGGAGTAGGCGTAGAAAACCATTGACGGGAAAACCCAGACTTTCGGGGTTTCGTCATCGGAAAAATCGGCGCACAGGATAAAGAACTCGGGCTTGGGCCGGTAGTCGGGTATCTGAAAGCGGCGCGGCGGTTGCTCCTGGCCCTGGCCCGCCGCCATTATTTTCAGTTCCAGCACCTGGCCGTCGGGCAGGCGCGCCAGAGCGTCCAACCCCTCATCCACCAGGGGCTTATAGACGGCGACGCCCCGTTTCAGCAATTCGCTGAATACGTGCAATTCCGCTATTTCACCGGCCATTTTTGTCGTTGCCATAACTATCTTACCCCTCATCCCTTAACCACCGGGCCGCTTCCTTGGCGTGGTAGCTGATGATGATGTCGGCGCCGGCCCGGCGGATGGCGGTCAGCAGTTCCAGCGTTACCGCCTTTTCGTCAATCCAGCCCTGTTTGCCGGCTCCCTTGACCATAGAGAACTCGCCGCTGACGTTGTAGGCCGCCATGGGGTGGTCAAAACGCTGGGTGGCGTCCCGGATAACGTCCAGGTAGGCCAGGGCCGGCTTTACCATCACGATGTCGGCGCCCTCGGCGATGTCGCTTTCAATCTCCCGCAGCGCCATCCGCCGGTTGGCCGGGTCCATCTGGTAGCTGCGCCGGTCGCCGAACTGGGGCGTGGAGTCGGCAGCCACCCGGAAGGGGCCGTAAAAGGCGGAGGCGTACTTGGCGGCATAGCCCATTATCGGCGTCTGCGGATAGTCATAGGCGTTCAGAATGTCCCGGATGGCCCGTACCTGGCCGTCCATCATCGCCGAGGGGGCCACCATATCCGCGCCGGCCTGCACCTGGGCCAGGGCGGTGCGAGCCACCAGTTCCAGGGTTTGGTCGTTGTCAATCCGGCCTTTGCCCGCCCCGTCATTGACAATAACCCCGCAATGGCCGTGGTCGGTGTATTCGCACAGGCAAACGTCGCCGATGACCAGCAGGTCGGGGGCGGCCTGCTTGATGACCCGGATCGCCTCCTGGATAATTCCCTCCGGGTCATAGGCGCCGCTGCCCACCGGGTCTTTTTCCGCCGGCAGGCCGAAAAGCAGCACCCCCGGCAGGCCCAGTTCCACCACCTCGGCTACCTCCTCGGCCAGCATATCCAGGGACAGGTGAAAGCAGCCGGGCATCGGTTCGATGGGCTGCCGGATGCCCTGGCCGTGGGTTACAAACAGGGGGTAGATAAAGTTGGACGGGGATAAGCGGGTTTCCCGGGTCAGAGAGCGCACCGGCTCCAACTCCCGCACCCGCCGCAGCCGTACATCGGGAAAGCTGGTCATTATTTTATTCTCCTTTATCCACTATCCACCAATGGAGACTAATTTACACGAATAAATCCTTCGCGCCTATTATGCCGATAACAATACCCGCTCATGGTGAGCTTGTCGAACCACCGGCTCAGGATGAGCGGGGAGAGCCGTCAACTCGACTTTGCTAACGTCCTGCCTATTGGTAGTGATTCACCAGGGCCTCAACCAGCCCCTCAACCGTATGCTCGGCAGCCACCAGGTCCACCCGCAGGCCCAACTCCCGGGCGGCGGCGGCGGTTACCGGGCCGATGCAGGCAATCAGGGCCGACTCCAGCAGTTCCTTGTCCCCCTCCAGCAGGTTCAGCAGGTTGCGGACGGTAGAGGAACTGGTAAAGGTTATCACGTCCACCCCTTGCTCCAGCAACCGGCGGGCCTCCTTACCGGCGCCCTGGGGGGTAAGGGTGCGATAGGCAGTTACCCGTTCTACCGGCGCGCCCCGGTCGGCCAGCCCCCGGGCCAGGGCGTCCCGCCCGATGTCGGCGCCGGGCAGCAGCACCGGAACGCCGGCCCAGTTCCGCCCGGCCAGTTCCGCCACCACCGCCTCCGATACCGAGGTTTGGGGGATAAAGTCGGCGCGGATGCCCCGTTGGGCCAGCGCCGCCGCCGTGGCCGGGCCGATGGCGCCGATGGTTGCGCCGGCCAATGCACGGGCGTCCTGTCCGGCGGCTTCCAGCCGGGCGAACACCGCGTCCACCGCGTTAGCGCTGGCAAAAATCAGCCAGTAGCCACTATTCAAGTTGCTATATCGGGCCAGCGCCGCGTCCAGTTCGGCATAGTCCTCCAAAGGAGCGATTTCAATGGTGGGCAGTTCCAGCGGTTCCGCTCCCTGTGCTTCCAACAGGGTTCGCAGGTGAGAGGCTTGAGTGCGGGAACGGGTAATCAGCGCCCGCCGGCCGGATAGGGGCTGACGGTCGAACCAGCGCAATTCCTCCCGCAGGTTCACCACCGGGCCGATGACGGCGACCACCGGCGGCGTCAAGCCGGCGGCCTGCGCCTTTTCCACCACACCGCTCAGGGCGCCGCTGACGGTCTGCTGCTTTTTCCAGGTGCCCCACTGCACCAGGGCCACCGGCGTATCCGGGGCCATTCCCTGCCGTTGCAGCGTTTCTAATATGGACTGGAGGGCGGCCCAACCCATCAGTACTACCAGGGTGCCGCCGGTGCGGGCCAGCACGTCCCAGGGAATGGATGATTCGGGCTTGGATGGGTCTTCGCTGCCGCTGACCACGGTAAAGCAGGTGGCAACCCGGCGTTGAGTAACCGGGATGCCGGCGTAGGCCGCCGCCGCGATCGCCGAGGTGATGCCGGGGACAACCTCAAAGGGAATGTCCTGGCCGGCCAGGACTTGGGCCTCCTCACCGCCCCGGCCAAAGACAAAGGGGTCGCCGCCCTTGAGCCGCACCACCACCGCGCCGGCGGCGGCCCGTTCCACCAGCAGTTGATTGATTTCAGCCTGGGTCAGGGCCTGCCGTCCCCGCTCCTTGCCCACAAACACCAACTCCGCCGTAGCGTGCGCCGACCGGAGCAGGGCCGGGTCCATCAGGCGGTCATAGACCACCACGTCGGCTTGCTGCAAGCAGCGCAAACCCTTAACGGTAATGAGGCTGGGGTCGCCGGGGCCGGCGCCCACCAGAAAAACTTTGCCTGGCAAATTGTTCACCTGCCCGTTTCTTGGTATATGCCGTCTTCCGGCTCATCCTTGACCACCAGCACCCGACCGCACTCGCAAATCTTGACCTCCACGCCCGGCGGGAAAATGCGCTTGGGGTCGGTTTCCCAGACCATTTCACCGTGGCGCGAAATATAAACCCCGCCCTCATCTTCCAGGGCTTGGCAGCGGGAGTCGATGGCGGCGCGGCGCATGGCGGCCATGGCGTGTTTCGCCGTAACAGACATTTCCGGTTTTCCGGGTTTTTCCCCGCCGGTCATCCCTTATCACCTTCCGCCAGGAGTAGCGCAGTTTCTCCTGAATTATCAATTAACAACCAATGGTCAACCAAGTCTTTATATTCTTGATGAAAGTTCGCCAATCCCCGGTGGAAACGCCGCCGGACAACGTCATCCGGGACGTGATGGCCGCCACGCATTACTCGCCGCGCAACCCGGGCAATGGCGGTCTCCGGCGCGGGCAGGCTCAAAAAGTAAAGCTCCACTTGATAGCCCAGGCTTTGCCAACCGGGAATGGAGCGGGCAAAGCCGCGTCCACTCAAGGTTGTCTCAAAGGCAAAGCTCTCACCCCGGTTCACCAACCCCTGTATCCTTTGGAGCATCAGCCGGCCGGCCGGCAACGCCTCCACTTCCGGGTCTGCCGGGTTCAGCGCCGACGCAATAGCGTCCGCGTTGACAAAAGGCAACCGCGCCCGGTCTCCGGTAAGGAACTCCCCGGCAAAAGTTGTTTTGCCGGCGCCGTTAGGCCCGGCAATTATAATTATCCGCTTTTCCGGCGCCGCCATTCAAGTTAGCCATATCGCCGGCCTACGCCATCCCCTCTAACAACCCACCCCCGCCCCGTTCTACCAGGGCCAGGTGAGCGTCGGCCGCCAACTGGTGGGGGTCGTGGGTTAGGCCGCGGACTTTGGCCTGGAAGGTTTGTTGACCGTCGGGAGTTCCCAGGAACACGGTCAGCAGCATCAACTCGCCGTCGGACTGGGCGTAGGCGCCCACCGGCACCTGGCAGCCGCCGCCCAGCCTTTCCAGAAAGGCGCGCTCAGCGGTGGCGGCGTAGCGGGTCGGGGCGTGGTCAACGGCCCGCAGCAGGCCCAGCATCCGGTCATCCCCGGCCCTAGTTTCCACCGCCAGGATGCCCTGGCCCGGCGGCGGTACAAATTGCTGGGGCGACAGATATTCGGTGATGCAGTCGGTCAAGCCCAGGCGAATCAGCCCGGCGGCGGCCAGAACCGCCCCGTCGCACTCCTCGCCGTCGGCCTTGCGGAGACGGGTGGGGACGCTGCCCCGGATGGGCGTAACTACCAAGTCCGGGCGGCAGTGCAGCAGTTGGGCCTGGCGGCGGGGGCTGCTGGTGCCGATGCGCGCGCCGGCGGGCAGCCGCTCCAGGGAACAGCCCCAGCGGTTGACCAGCACGTCCCGGGGGTCTGCCCGGGGCAGCAGGGCGGCCAGGGCCAACCCCTCCGGCAGGACGGTCGGCAAATCCTTGAGGCTATGCACTGCCAAGTCCAGTTGGCCGGACAGCAATTGCTGTTCAATTTCCTTGACGAAAACGCCCAGACCCATACCGGCCAGGGGTGCTGCCGCATTGGCGTCGCCCTGAGTGGTAACGGTAATAACCTGAAAGTCCAGTTGGGGATAGCGGGGACGCAGCTTTTCCAGAACCTGCTCGGTCTGGCGCAGCGCCAGGTCGCTGGCCCGGCTGCCCACCCGGATGATGTTGCCGGCGTTGTCGGCATGGCCGGCCAAACGGTCGCCGCCGGTCTCTCCGGTTTCCGCGTCTCCCGTATTTTCCGGGTTAGCTGCGGCCATGCGGCCCACCGTCTTTATCCAGGTTAAACAACTCCATAATCAGCTGCTGCCGGGTGGGGTCTTTGGCTTCCCGCAGAAAGACGGTGGGATGATGCAGCAGTTTCTTGACCAGGGCCGAGGTCATAGCGTCCAGGTGGGCGGCGAGGGCATCAATATCCAAGTCCGGCCCTTGGGCCAACTCGGGGTGAGCGGGAACGCCGCCAAGTCCGTCCTTATCCGCATCACCGGCCCATTGACGCCTCAGCCGATTTACCGTCCGGTTCACCTCGGTCTGGCGGAGGTTTTCGGCGTATTCCCGCAGGGAGGCAATGGCGGAAATGGTGTCCAGGGACTCCCACCAATCCATAAAGGTCGCCGTTTCTGCGGCCACCAGTTCTTCGGCCCGGACGGTTTCCGGCTCCAGGTCGGCGTTGGCGGCGTCCGGGGCCACCCGCAGGTCGTCAATGTCGCGCAGGCTGACCCCCTCCAGCGACCCCACTGCCGGCTCAATGTCCCGGGGGACGGCGATGTCGATGAGGAGCAAGGGCCGGCCGCCGCGCCGCGCCATCACTTCCTGCACCTCCGGCCGGCGCAGCAGGTAATCCGGCGAGGCGGTGGTGCTGATAACCGCATCCGAGTCCACCAGGGTTTGGGATAGCTGCTCAAAGGGAGCGGCGACGGCGCCCAGTTCACCGGAAAGCTCCTCGGCCCGGCCATAGGTACGGTTAGTTACCACCAGGTTGCCGGCGCCGGCCGCGGCTAAGGCCCGGCCGGCCAGTTGTCCGGCGTTGCCGGCGCCGATAATCAGCACCTGCCGGTGGGACAGGTCGCCCAGCAGACGGTGGGCCAGGCGGACACCCACCTGGCTGACCGAGCGGCGCCGTCCCCCGCCGATGTTGGCGTCGTGGTGTACCCGCCGCCCCACCCGCAAAGCCTGGTGAAAGAGGCGGGACAGGGGGCCGCGAACGTAGCCCGGCCCGGTCTCCCGCCCGGTCTCCCGCCCGGTCTCCCGCCCGGTCTCCCGCATCGAAGCGGCGCTGAAGGCGGCCCGCACCTGGCCCAGAATCTCCCACTCGCCCACCACCATTGAGTCCAGCCCACTGGCGACGCGAAAGAGGTGCTGGACGCAATCCCCCTCCCGGTAGTGATAGCAGTACGGCAGCAATTCGGTCAAGGGTACGCCGGAATAGTCGGCGACAAACTCCTGCAACCGGCCGAGGGGGTCGGGGTCAGCCGGCGTGTCGCCGGGCGGGGCGTTGACCAGGGTATAGACTTCGAGGCGGTTGCAGGTGGACAGGATGACCCCCGGCGCCACCCGCGCGGCCAGGGCATCCAGGGCCGCCGGCAGTCGCTCCGGGTCAACGGTCAGCCTTTCCCGCAGTTCCAGGGGCGCCGTCCGGTGGTTCAGGCCAAGCACGAGTAGAGTCACCGTACCGACTCCTCCCGCCGGGACTGGCCGGCGGCCGGGGCATCGGTTCCCTCAACCAGGGGCAAGCCGGTCGAACCACTACTCCATCCTTCGACCGGTTCAGGATTAGCGTCCTGAGCCGGGGCGCGGGCCGGGCAACTGCGGGGCCGGCATTGGGCCAGGTTAGCGCACAACCCCGGCGCGGCGGCGTCCAGCAATTGGGCCAGCAGCTGATCCAGAGCCTCCGCCGACCGGCCTTGCTGGGCCAGTTCCAGCAGTTCCCGGGTAATGCAGCACTGCCAGCGTTCCGGGTCAATGACAATCCGCTTTTCTTTGACGATCCGCCGGGCCTGGGCCAGCACGTCGGCCAGGTCGGCCCACTCCAGGGCCTCGGCCTGGGCCAGGGTTTCCCGCAGCTTGCGGGCCAGGGCGGGACTGGCCCCGCCGGTGGAAATAGCCAGGGTTACCGGCTCCCGCTTGACTACGGAGGGGGCGATAAAGGTGCAGAGGTCGGGATCATCCACCACGTTGAGCAGGACGCCGCCGCGTTCCGCCTCCTGGTAGATTTCCTGGTTGACGTGCCAGACGTTGGTGGCGGCCACGCCGATAAAGGCGCCGGCCAAGTCGCCGGGCTGATAGGGACGCTCCAGCCATTGGACATCGCCCCGTTGGGCGGCCTGGCGGATGCCGGGCGTAGCGTCGGGGCTGATTACGGTGATGCGGCAGCCGGCTTGCAGCAGCCCGCCGATTTTACCCTGGGCAATCGTCCCGCCGCCAATAATAACGCAGTGTTTCCCCGCCAGGTTAAGGTAAACCGGGTAGTAGTCAGGCATAGATATAATTCCTCAAGTTCGGGTATTGCCTTTGGTGAACCATTCCGGGTTTACCCTACCTCCACTTCCTCAGGCAACTCGGCTTCCGATTCCCAGTATTCCGGGCTGTCCTCGACGAAGTAGCGGACTCGGGTTTTCTTGTATTCCCGGGTGCTGTAGAGGAGCAAGTTGTCGGTGATTTGGGTGGATTGGCCGATTTCTTTGGCAATCTCCTCGCACTCCTCCTGGGTGGTGGCGTGAATCATGGAGAAGTGGGTATAGGGCCAGTCGGGGAAAGTGGGCCGCTCGTAGCAGTGAGTAACCGCCGGGTGCTGGGCCATAGTCAAACCTACTTCCTCGGCGCGTTCCGGCGGCACCTTCCAGACCACCATGGCGTTGGCCCGGAAACCGGAGCGGCGATGGTGCAGCACCGCGCTGAACCGGCGCATAATTTTCCGTTCCT
This sequence comes from uncultured Dehalococcoidia bacterium, assembly GCA_958295765.1. Taxonomy (GTDB): domain Bacteria; phylum Chloroflexota; class Dehalococcoidia; order Lucifugimonadales; family UBA3495; genus CATQHB01. Next base: position 3,044,864 of record CATQHB010000002.1, on the reverse strand, counting down.
CAAACTCCCCGGCCAGGGCAAAGAGGCCGGCGGCATCCATTCCCAGCCGCTGGGCCATGGCGTCAAAGGGCCGGGGCACCAGGGGCAAGTCCTCCTGCAACTCCCGGATGACCTCCTTATCCGCATCGGATACCGGCATCGCCTGGTTCCAGTCCGGGGCCGGCTGCTGCTGGCCCACGTTATCCGGGTTGTAGTTGTGGGCCGCCCCCTTCTGCTGCACCATATCGAAGTTCACCCCGATTTTGAAAAAGCGCAGGGTGGGCATCACCCGGAAGTTTTCGGCGGCGGTTTCCTCAGCCATCCAGGCCACGGTGCTTGCCAGGTCGCCGTCGGGCGGCACCGCCAGGGTGAACCAGAGGTTGTAGTAAGAGCCTTCCCGGGCGTAGTTATGGCTCACTCCGGGGTGGCGGTTGATGAACAGGGCGCCGGCGTGCAACTCCTCCGGGGGGTAGGCCATCGCCACCAGGGTGGTCTTGTACCCCAGGCGGCGGGTGTCAAAGATGGCGCTAATCTGGCGCACCACGTTCTGCCGTTTCAGCTCATCCAGCCGGGAAATGGTCTCATCCTCTCCGATGCCCAGCTCCTCGCCCAGGGCCAGGTAGGGCCGTTCCACCAGGGGAAAGCGGCTTTGTATCAGGTTCAGCAGCTTGCGGTCAATCAAGTCCATAACGTTTCAGGAACCTCCGAAATCTTGGGGTTTATGGCGCCGGGAGACGGTAAGCTAACCGAGGGTGGCAGGGTTTCTGCCGCTGCCCCGGCGCGCCGGTGTCTCCGGGCGAATCATCCTTGCGGGTGTCAACTCTCTCCCGCCTGTCGGTCAATGCGTTTCTGGTAGGCTTCCACCACGCCGATCAGCACCCGGTCGGTCAGTTCCAGCATCGGGGTCCAGGAGCGGGAGTTGGTGGAGTCCAGGGCCAGGGAGCGGAAAAAAATAAAGGCTTCCATGGTGTCCTTGACCGGCACGTTGCGCTCCGACATCTCGGCGCCGTATTCGTGGCCCAGCATCAGGGCCTCGGCCAGGGCCTCCTGCCGGCGTCCCGATAGGCGGCGCTGGGGCGGTTCCTGGAGCAGCAGGGAGAGCAGGCGGCGGCCAAAGAGGCGCATCCGGTCCCGGCCCTCCTCCTCAACACTCTGATACCAGGACTGGCGGGCTACCTCTTCGTGGTTCAGGCGGCGGCGGATGCGGCGCAGGGCGGTGCCTTCCAGCTTGTCCGGGCTTTCCGCCACTGGCACCGGCGCGGCTTGTCGGGTCAGGGCCAGCACGTCATCCCTGGAAAAGCGGCGGTGGCCGCCGGGCGTACGGTACACCCGCAGGTGCCCGGCGTCGGCCCACTGGCGCAGGGTAACCTGGCTGACTTGCAAAAGTTGGCAGGCGTCCCGCAGGGACAGCCATTGCGTCTTGTCGGTAAGCTGTAAGTTTGCCACAAAAGTATAAAAATCTATAAAAGTCTTGGCAAAACCCCGTTTCCGTGCCGCCAAGAATAGTAGCATAGCCGGTTGGCAACGTCAACGGGGAAAAGCAGGGAAAAGAAACCGGTATTTTCAACTATTCGCAACGGGGGTTGCTGTTCCCTGTCCAATTAGGAATTAAGAATTAAGAATTAGGAATTAAGAATTGGCAATCAACTATTCTTAACTTGGGTTGCTATTCCCTTGCCCGGCGTGGCCCGGCTCAGCTAGGTAGGGCGCATTGGTGTTCGGTGGAGCACATTGTCGTATGGTAGGGGCGGGTTTATAACCCGCCCTGGCCCAGGCCGGAAGTATTTATCCTACCGGGAATAACCCAAAGGCGATAACCCGGAGCGCCGGGGTTGGTGTTATCAATGTGTATTGAATTATCACCGGGTAGGGGCGGGTTTATAACCCGCCCTGCGTTCAACGGCAAAGACCGCCCATTAAACGGTTATGCCATAGCTGACCGATTCCTGCTCCTGAGGCAGGGCGGGTTACAAACCCGCCCCTACCATATAACCATCTACCGGAATAACCATCCACCGGAGCCGGGCCGGGTAAGGAAAACCAACCCACGTTGAGAATACCAAGGCGCCAACCCGCTTGGAATTATCCCGTAGGATATGCTACCATCAAATAAGGGCAGTAACTCAAATCATATACGGATAACGGGCTGATGATGCAAATTTTCCGCACGGGCAGACGCCGATGAGTCTTGATTCCGGCGTTAATGACACGAATAACGCGATAGTAACCAGGGGATTGGTGCGGGAGTTCGGGGCGGTTAAGGCGGTGGACGGCGTGAATCTGGCCGTGCGCCAGGGGGAGATTTACGGCTTTCTAGGCCCCAACGGCGCCGGCAAGACCACCGTTATCCGGATGCTGATTACCCTGCTGGCGCCGACGGCCGGCACGATCAGCGTGGCCGGCTTTGACGCCGTTGCCCAGCCGGACCGGGTGCGCCTGAGCATCGGCGCGGCGCTGCAAGAGGCGGCCCTGGACGAAAAGCAGACCGGCCGGGAGTTGCTGACGCTGCAAGGCCGCCTGTACGGGCTGACCGGCCGGGAAATCGCCGCCCGCATCGCCGACCTCACCGACCTGATTGACATTGGCGAGGCTATGGGGCGGCTGATTGGCACCTACTCCGGCGGAATGAAACGGCGCCTGGACCTGGCGGCGGCCCTCATTCACCGCCCCGGCATCCTGTTCCTCGACGAACCCACCGCCGGCCTGGATCCGCTCAGCCGCAACCGCATCTGGGAGGAGGTCAGGAAAATCAACACCGAACTGGGCGTTACCATTTTTCTGACTACCCAATACCTGGAGGAGGCCGACGCCCTGGCCCACCGGGTTGGCATCATCGACCGGGGCCGCCTGGCGACCCAGGGAACCCCGGCCGACTTGAAACACTCCCGCGGCTCCGACCTCATCATCGTCAAGCTGGACGGCGATGCGACCGCCGCCGCTGCCGCCTTGCAGGCCCTTCCCGAAGTGGAGGCCGTTGACGCCCATGACTCGGAGTTGACCATTAGCGTCAGCAACGGCGCCGCCTTTATCAGCGCCGTCGCCCTGAAACTCAACGAACTGGGCATTACCGTCCGGGAGTTGACCCTGCGTACCCCTACCCTGGACGACGTGTTTCTGCAAGTTACCGGGAGCCGTTTCCGGCAGGAGGGCGCGTCCCCGGCGGCGGGAGAGGACGCAACCGACCCGGCGCCTTAAACCGCCATCAAACCGCCATCCCGTCAACTCAATCTCAATCAATTTCAACCGGCAATTTCAATCAGGAGAAACCCAATGTCGGCGGCCCCCGCAGTTACCCCGGCAATTACCCCCATCCGAGCCAGGAAAGCCGGCTTTCTGCGCGACCTGCTGTCGGTGGCGCGGCGGGCGGTTCGTTCCATATCCCGCGATATGGAGACGCTGATTCCGGCCCTGCTGATTCCGGTGTTTATGTTTGCCGTTACCGTGGGCGCCTTGCAGGACTTTGCCGAAAACATCCCCGGCCTGGACTATCGGGCCTTTCAGCTTCCGGTAGCCGTAATGTTTGCCGTTACCGGGATTTCCCGGGCCATCACGGTAGTTACCGACATCCAGACCGGCTACTTTGCCCGCCTGGTGATAACGCCGGTCAACCGGCTGGCCCTGCTGCTGGGGTTGATGGTGGCCGACTTTGTGCTGATTGTGGCCTTGACGGTGCCGGTGGTGATTATGGGCTACGTGGTGGGGGTGCGCTTTGAGACCGGACTGCCGGGCATCCTGGCCTTTATGCTCATCGCCGGCTTCTGGGGCCTGATTTTCAGCGGCTTCCCCTACGCCATCGCCCTCAAGACGGGCAACGTAGCGGCGGTCAATATGTCCTTTATGCTGTTCTTTCCCTTCCTGTTTATGACCACCCTGTTCATCCCCCAGGAACAGATGAGTCCCTGGCTGTCCCGGGTGGCCGACTACAACCCGGTAACCTACATTCTGGCCGCGGAGCGTTCCCTGATTTCCGAGGGGTGGAACCTGGTAGCCCTGCGGGACGGCATCATCTCCGCCCTGGCTGTTGGCATACTCAGCCTCGGCCTGGCCCTGGCCGCCCTGAAAGGCCGGGCCACGCGGAAGTAGGGCATAAACCGTCGTTCCGGCGCAGGCCGGAATCCAGAACCCTTGTCGCTACCGGGGCAATTGTTCCGCTCATCCTGAGCTTGTCGAAGGATAGGCCGATGGTTCGACAAGCTCACCATGAGCGGTTATGTGTTGCTGAGCGGGTTATGCGTTGTCGGCCGGCGGTTATATGATGCCGGGCAATCACTCCTCAACCACCCCCCAAATTGTAGCCGGCCAACCCCCTGTGCTATAGTGCCGCCGGGGGGCTATGTACGGCGCAGACGGGCAACTGGAACGGGACCGACAGAAACTTTTCGCCGATTTGCGGCGGGAAATTGGCGCGGAATCGGTGTTGGACGCTATGGAGCAGGTGCCCCGGGAGCTTTTCGTCCCGCCGGAGTCCCGCGCCAGGGCCTACTGGGACATTGCCCTGGCAATCGGCGCCGGGCAGACCATTTCCCAACCCTACATCGTGGCCCGGATGACCGAGGCTTTAGAACTGGGCGGCGCCGAGCAAGTCCTGGAAATCGGGACGGGCAGCGGCTATCAGGCGGCGGTGCTGGCCCGGCTGCTGACCGACGGCCACCTGGTCACCGTGGAGCGGGACCCGCAACTGGCGGCCCGCGCCCGCCGCCGCCTCTCCAACCTGGGCTGCGCCAACGTAACGGTGGAATTGGCCGGCCCGGACTTAGGCGCCGCCGGCTACGCCCCCTTTGACGCCATCATCATTACCGCCGCCTGCCCTAGGCTGCCCCCCAGCCTGGTGGCCCAGCTTGCGCTGAACGGCCGGCTGGTCGCCCCGGTGGGTTCGCTGGAGGAGCAGGAGCTAATCCAGGCCCGCCGTACCGACGAGGGGTTGTCTTTAACCCTGCTGGGCAAGTGCCGCTTTGTGCCATTGCGGGGGCCGGAGGGGTTTGGCGAGGGGTAGGCGGGGCGTTCCCGGCTTAAAGGGGCTTTCCCCTTTCTCTCCTGAAGTGGGCAAAAGTGGGCAAAATTTAATGTTGACATACCCGGAATCACCGCTACCATGCATGCCAACTTGGGGACGGGGGAACCGGGTAAGATGGCCGAATCAAACCGCCGCGCTAACCGGGTCAATGACCTGGACCTGTCCAATTGGCAGCAGTACGACGACCTCCTGACCGACAGCCTCTGGCTGCTGGAGGCCCGCGACTCCAGCGGCGCCCACCAAGCCGACTATCACGGCAACTTTATCCCCCAGATACCCAACCAGTTGCTGCGCCGCTTTACCAGAGCCGGCGACATCGTGCTGGACCCTTTTATCGGCAGCGGCACCACCGCCATTGAGGCCAACCGCCTGGGCCGCCGCTATATCGGCATCGAACTGGCCCCGGCGGTGGCAACCCTGGCCCGGCAGCGGATTCTCAATGACCGCTTGACGCTGTTTGACTCCGCAGACCCCGCCGCCGCCACGCCAATCAGCCAGGCCGATGACCTGGACATCATTACCGGAGACAGCGCCTCCGCCAAGTCCGCCGAGGAGGTCAAACTCCGGTTGGCCGATTACGGGGCCAGCAGCGTGCAGTTTCTGATAATGCACCCGCCCTACCACAACATCATCAAGTTCAGCGATGACCGGGCGGACTTGAGCAACTGCCGGGACGTGAATCAGTTTCTGGAGCGGTTTATCGTCGCTTACCACAATATGATTGACCTGCTGGAACCGGGGCGGCATCTGGCGGTGGTCATCGGCGACATCTACCAAAGCAGCGAATGGGTGCCTTTACAGAGCTTGTTGACTGCTGCCCTTGTTTCCTCCGGCGCCCTGAGGTTGAAAAGCATTATTGTAAAGAATATGGTCAATAACCGGGCCAAGCGCAACCAGGAACATCTATGGCGCTACCGGGCTTTGGCTAACGGTTTCTACATTTTCAAGCACGAGTATATTGTGCTGTTTCAGAAATTGAGGAGGCGTCGGAAGTCATGACCACCCATATCCTGATAGTTGACTCAACTACTTTCCCGTTGCACTTGGAGCATCTTTTCATCGGCACCGGGGCAGGGGATAGACGGGTTGACTTCAATAACTCTGCCACTACCGGCCTAACAGCTCCAACGGAGAATAACCTTGTAGCGATGATTGCCGACGGGAGCCGAATTCGCCAAGGGGACAGCATCATATTTTACTTGCAACAAAACCTTGGAAAGTCCATTCCCGAAGGCAAGTTTTTCGGAACTTTCAAAGCAGTGCAAGACGGGGTTTTCTTGGATAATAACGATAGATCTCAGTACCTCAAAACCCGTTTAGAGAAGTCTTTGACTTTCCGAACTTTGATTGAGCCGGATAAGGTTTATGCTGAGGGCGTAACAGAGTGGGAAGCTCTGGATGAAATTAAGTACATCAGCGCGCCCAATCAAATGCTGTGGAGTTTGATTTACCGGAAACTCAAGGGCAATCGTGGTAATACAATGATAACGCTCTATGAGGCCGATCGGCTGACTCAACTCATCAGGAATAAGAACAATCGAATAGAATTGGACTGTCAAGGCAAGAGACTTACCTTTGACCGGGCCAGCCAGAGAATAGTCCTCCGGGACGAGCAATCGCCGACATACGACGGCCGCCAAGTTGAGCTAAATCTTTTGCCCCGTCTGATTGCAAAATATCGGGCAAGGCAGGTTTTTGAGTCTCATTTGCAGGCTTATATAACGAAAAACCTGGGAAGGGGAATTAACCGCAGCCTGGATGCTGTTCTACTGGACGGTGCGGGAATTGAGTGGCTGGGCAATGAAGTGTCCTGTGGCGTCGGTATGCAAAGAATCGACGTAATGGCGTCGGTTGCTCTGAACAACCAAAAGACACTGATCCCGATAGAACTCAAAGCGGTTCCCGCCAAAGCCGGGAACGTGGCCCAAATCCGGCGTTATGTTGACTGGATTGAGCAGTATTATATCCCGAACCTGCCCGGAGACATTCAACCGGTGTTGATAGCTAAACAGCCGGCCAAGAGAACATCGCCCGCCTTTCGGCAATTTACTCAAGCCCTGGCAAGCTTTAATCAGGCTAACGAAAACCGCACTTGGCCTATAAAGTACGTGGAGTTTTCGCTGGAAGCCGACAACCTGCATTTCGATGAAGTTGCCGTTACCACCCGATAGCCTCAATGGCACAGTTTAAGGGGCGGGTACAAAACCCGCCCCGGCAATTATATTACCCCGTCAGCCCGGCCCGTTCCGCCGGGCGTAAAGGGCGCTGCCCCCAGCTAGGGAAACAACTTCTCCCCGGTTTCCGCGTCTGCCACGGTGATGGCGCTGACCGGGCAGTTGTCCGCCGCCTCCAGGATTTGGGACAGCGGGTCGCCGTCCGGGTTCACCGCCTCTGACTGGCGCTCTTCGTTGAGGGCAAAGGTGTTGGTAGCGAAGGTTTCGCACATCGCGTTGCCCACGCATACGTCGTGATCCACGGTAATTCGCAGCTTTCGAGCCATTGTTTCCTCCCCCGGATGCCCCGGTTCCCCCAATCAGTCCGCTACGCCCGGTTCACCGGTACGCCCGGTTCAATAGTCCCTTAGTCCCACGTAATCGGCATTTCCTTGACCGACCGGAAGGTGATGCTGGGCTGGTACTCCAACTCCTCGGTGGTATCCAAGTGCAGGGCGTTGAACCGCTCGGCAAAGGCGCGGAACGCCTCCTGCCCCTCCACCCGAACCAGGGTTGCGCCCAGGCAGTGGTGAATCCCGGCGCCAAAGGCGACGTGGGGATTGGGCCAGCGGGTAAGGTCAAAGTCATCCGGGTTGGGGAACTTCCGAGGGTCGCGGTTGGCCGAGGAGATAAACCACCGGATTCGGTCCGCCTTGCGGATAACCTGGCCCCGCAGTTCCACGTCCTCGGCGGCGATGCGGGTGATGGACTTGACCGAGGAATCGTGGCGCAGGCACTCTTCGGTGGCTTTCACGTGCATCCCCTCCGGGTCTTCCCGCAGCATCTCCCATTGGGCCGGGTTGCGGATGAGGGACAGGATGCCGTTGCACAGCAGGTTGATGGTAGTTTCGTGGCCGGCCAGCAGCAGCAGCGAGGAGTTGGAAATTACCTGCTCCCGGCTGAACACCCCTTCCCTTTCGCCCCGGGCCAGCACCGATATAAAGTCGTCCTGAGGATTGACGATGCGCTCCTCCACCAGGGGGGTAACGTACTCAATCATTTCCCGGATGCCCTCGGAGAAGTTCTGCATCCGCCAGGGTTCGCCCCGGCCCACGTAGAGCAGCTTTTCCGCCACCTCCCGGATGTAGGGCCGGTCCTGCTTGGGCACCCCCATCATCTGGGCGATAATCAGCAGGGGCAGGGGCGTAGCAAAGTCCCGCATTACGTCCATACTGCCCCGTTCCTCGGCCTCGTCCAGCAGGTCTTTGATGGCGTCCCGCACCATTGGCCGCCACTCCTCCATTGACCGGGGGGTGAAGTAGCCGTGTACCACCTTGCGCATATCCAGGTGGGCCGGGCGGTCGTGCTGGATGAACTGGCGGGACTGGTACTCCCGGACGAATTCATACAGGCCCAGGTCCGAGTCGTAGATAGTCGGATAGGGCGGCTTGGGGTCGTTCTTGAACACCGCCGAGGAAAACAGCTCGTTGTGGCGGGTCAGCCAGACCAGGTCATCGTAGCGGGTAATGACCCACAGGGAATACTGCTCGTTCCAGTGAACCGGGTCTTCCTCCCGCAGGCGACCATAATAAGTATAGGGGTCGGCGATGACCTCGTCGGTAAACATATCGTCGCTGATTCGGCTGTTGGTAGAAGCAACCATAACGCCACCATCCCTTCGACTACTATTCTATTCCGAATTAAGGCTTGCCGGGCTGAAATTGAGGGGTGAAACAACCGTAAACCGGGTGTGTGCGCCATTCTAGCAATACGCTAACCGGGCGTCAAGGTGGAAACCGCTGTTGACATTCTCAACAGGTGTTGGTGTTCCTTGCCCGGCCCGGTTTCGTGTATGGTAGGGGCGGGTTTATAACCCGCCCGACGTTCCGGTGCAAGGATATGTCGGATACGGTGTCTCCGTTACCCAAATGATTCTACCGTTGCGGACGGGCGGGTTACAAACCCGCCCCTACCATCCAACCATCCACCCTAACCAACCATCCACCCTGACGGAGGGCAACCCAAGCCACCGTCGCCTAAAGTCCGCTCATGGTGAGCTTGTCGAACCATCGGTCTATCCTTCGACAGGCTCAGGATGAGCGAATCGGGGCGGGTGGTTCGACAGGCTCAGGATGAGCGGATCGGGGCGGGTGGTTCGACAGGCTCAGGATGAGCGGATTGAGGCAGGTGGTTCAACAGGCTCACCATGAGCGGAGAGTGGAGCGGCCGGTTCGACAAGCTCACCATGAGCGGATTGGGGCGGCCGGCCAAAAGCCCCCACCCTGCCCCATTTATGGCATAATAGGGGGCGGCAAATTGCAAGGGTTGAGTTGAAAGGAAGGATAAGGATTATGTTTGACAAGATTCAGCACATCGGATACTACACCGCCGACCTGGAGGCCGCCATTGCCTGGTTCAACCGGGGCTTTGGCGCCGAAAACGCCGGCGGCGGGGCCGTTGCCAGCAGCGTCCAGGTGCCCGGCGGCGGCAGCAACGCCTTTCTCCGCTTTGGGCAGGTGGAAGTAGAACTCATCCAGCCGGCGGATACCGCCAACCTGCCCCCGGACGGCCTGGTGATGCACCACGTCGGCTACGTGGTGCCGGACATCCTCAAGGCGATTGCGGATTGCCAGGCGCGGGGTTTCAAGTTTCTGGCCGACGCGCCCCGCACCAACCAGTTGGGCCAGCAGTTGCTCTACTTCGACCCCACTACCACCAACAACGTGCTGCTGCACCTGACCCAACTGCCGAAGCCGGCCGCCGCCAACACCGTCGGCGTAGGCGGCGGGGTGCCGGTAGCCAAAATTGTCCACGCCGGCTACCTGGTGCCGGACGTCGATGTGGCTATCGCCTGGTATGCGGAGAAGTTTGACGGGGTGCATATCGGCGGCGGCCCCTCCCGCCAAGGACGGCGCAACGCCTTCGTCAACTTCGGCCAGGTGCAGGTGGAGTTGATTGAGCCGGCCAACCCCGGCGACCTGGGCGGCCAGCACGCGATGGACCACGTCGGCTACGTGATGGACGACATTCACGCTGGCATCGCCGACTGTTGCAGTCGCGGCTTTCAGTTCGTCGCCGACACGCCCAACACCAACTCCGTCGGCCAGCAGGTACTCTACTTCGACACCGCCACCAGCATGGGCAGCCGGATGCACCTGACCCAACTGCCGGGGTAGGGGGCGCTAATAGGCGTGAATGTCTTACGAGTTAAGCAATCGGCCGGTAATTCCAATTGCTTTGCCAAGTCATTCCGGCCATTTAGTCTGTCATTCCGACCGCAGGGAGGAATCTAAAATGCCCGGCCCTGCCAGTTTCCGGTTCCGGCAGAAACCCCGCTGCTGTCGGGGTTTAGATTCCTCGCTCCGCTCGGAATGACAGACTAAAACAGTCGGAATGACGACTACAGCAGTCGGGATGACATAGATTTCTCGGAACGGCATAGAACTTTTCAGCCCGTATTCACGGTTAAACCGGAGGTAGGTCAACCTTGCCCCAGCCCGACAACATCATCCTGGTGGGTTTTATGGCCTCCGGGAAAAGCCACGTGGGGCGCATCCTGTCCCAGCGCACCGGTCGGCCCCTGGGGGACGCCGATGGGGAGATAACGGCCCGGGCCGGCAAGTCCATTGACCGGATTTTTGCCGACGCCGGCGAAGCGGCCTTCCGCGCCCTGGAACGGGAGGTAATTGGGGAACTGTGCGCCGGTTCAGGCCGGATTATCGCGGCCGGCGGCGGCGCCTTTGTGGACCCGGACAACCGGCGGGCGATGCTGGCCGCCGGCGCGGTGTTCTGCCTCTACGCCCAGCCGGAGACGATCTACCAGCGCTTGGCGGCCGGCCAAGCGGTGCGGCCCCTGCTGGCCGCCGACAACCCCGCCGCCAGTCCCGCCGCCAGTCCCGCCGCCAGTGTCGCCAGTATGGAACGCATCCGGGAACTGCTGGCGCAACGGGCCGACGCCTACCGCCAGGCCCACCACCGCATCGACACCGACCACCTGACCCCGGAACAGGTGGCGGAGCGGGTGTTGGCGTTGTGGCAGGCAAATGCCGGTTAATCCGCAAAGGAATAATCGTATAAATGTAGATTATATTAAGGAGGCGCATTATGCCCGACCCGAACCTGGCCGCAACGGTGCATCACTCCGGCGGCAGCTATCCGGTGGTGGCCGGTTGGGGCCTGCTGGACCAACTGGGCGACCGCCTGGTTGACCTGGGCATCAACAGCCCGGCCTACATCATCACCGACGAAAACCTGATGAACCGCTACGGGCGCCGCGCCCAACGCGCCTTGCAGCAGCGGGGCATCGCCGCCCATTGCTTTGTCATCCCCCCCGGCGAGCCGAGCAAGACCAACAGCCTGGCCCAGGCCATCTACGAATGGCTGGTCTCCCTGCGGGCCGAGCGGGGCCACGCCATCATCGCCGTCGGCGGCGGCGTCGTCGGCGACCTGGCCGGCTACGTGGCCGCCACCTTCCTGCGGGGCGTCCCCTTCATCCAGGTGCCCACCAGCATGGCCGCCATGGTGGACGCCTCCATCGGCGGCAAGGTGGCAGTGAACCTGCCCCAGGGCAAGAACCTGGTGGGCGCCTTCTACCAGCCTCAAGCGGTGCTGGCCGACGTCCAAACCCTGTCCACCCTGGGCCGGCGGGAACTGTCCGAGGGCTGGGCCGAGGCCATCAAGCACGGCTTTATTCTGGAAGCCGCGCTGGTGGACGTTTTCGAGGAACACGCCGAGGCTTTGATGAACGTGGAGCCGGAAATATCCACCGAGGTCATCCGCCGCAGTATGGCAATCAAGGCCGAGGTGGTCAGCCAGGACGAGCGGGAAACCCTGGGCATCCGCATCCTGCTGAACTACGGCCACACCATCGGCCACGCCCTGGAGTCCTCCACCGAGTACGGGCGGTTTATGCACGGCGAGGGCGTGTCCATCGGGATGATGGGCGCCGCTAAAATGGCCCAGGAAATGGGCCTCCTGGACCAGGCGGTAGTTGACCGCCAATACAACCTGCTGCAACGCTTCCACCTGCCCACCACCGCCGCCGGCGTATCGGTAGAGGACATCCGCCGGGCCATGTCCCTGGACAAAAAAGTAGCCGGCGGCAGCAACCGCTGGGTAATGCTGGAGGACGTAGGCCGGGCGGTAGTGCGCCGGGACGTGCCGGTGGAGTTGGTGGATCGGACGGTTAGGGAGTTGGTGGGGTGATTCAGACATGGATTAACAGGATGGACAGGATTGTTTGCTCTTTATCCTGTGTATTCTGTTCATCCATGTAAATTACGAAATGGATGCTATACTTGGAAGTAAGGTTGAGCGGTAACATTTCAGGGAGATATACCGATGGTAGCTGGTAAAGAGAGCTTTGATCTCAAGGGGAAATTGATAGATAAGAGCCTCGATGCGTATGCTCTGGCATTGGAGACTATCAACCGAATTACTATTCGGTATCGCTTGGAGACGTTCTGCTACCTAATTTGCAATGCTTGGGAGTTATTGCTTAAAGCAAAGATTTTAGAGGACGCCGACACTGATGAAGCTATTTATTATAAGGAGCAGCAAGGTAGGACTCGAAGGTCATTGGCTCTGCGGGATTGCCTGAAACGGGTTATACCGGATGAGAGAGACGCTATGCGGCGAAACGTAGAACTAGTTGAGGAGCTGCGCGACGAAGCTGTTCATCTGGTAATAGGATATATTCCCCACGACATCGTCGGCCTCTTTCAAGCAAATGTGGTCAACTACCACAAGAAGCTGCATGAATGGTTTGGTCGTTCGCTTTCAGACAAAGCAGAAGTTGGGATGATGAGCATTGTATATGACCTGAGTCCAGAATTACACGACTTAACCAATAGCCGTTTGCAGAGTAACTTGGGACCAGAAGCGTTCGATTTTCTTACTGGATACTGTGCTGGCCTCAAACAAGAGTTCGATGAACTTCAACGCCCTGCCGAATTCTCTGTAGCAATCAACTATCACCTCTTGGTTACAAAAAGTTCTGACCAAGCAGATATTCGACTGTCTTCGGGTCAAACCGATGGACCTGCAACCCAAATCGTGGAAATTCCGAGAGACCCCAGCATTTCGCATCCTTTCCGGCAGAAGGACGCGATTGAACAAGTCAATACCTTACTTCCCGGTGTACAAATAAACCAGCACGATATTCGGTGCATCAATAAAATATATGATGTTCAAGATAAGCGGATTGATTATTTTTATCAGGGAAAAGTTAAAGGTTCTCCAGGCCAATACAGTCAAGGATTTGTGGACTGGATTGTCGAGCAATATCGCAGAGATGACCAGTTCTTTAATAAAACTAGGGCAAGGGCAAAGGAAGGTTCTGGAACGGATAAAGGTCGCTGACTAGCGGCTGCTATCCCACAAAAACATTCTCCCGGTGCCATGCCAGAAAATCATCCCGAGGCTTAAACCTGGTGGGTAGTTGGATTTTCTGGTCGGCGTAATCCAGCAACATTTTGCGTACCGCGTCACTACCAGTACGCCTGACTTGGTTGCTGACAATAACAGCGTAGTCGTCAGCGAGGGTAATCAGCCCTCGGTCAAAGGCACGGTCGTGCAGGACGTTTAAGCACAAGCCGTTTTGCGGGTTCAGCTTCTCGGTTTGGTTCGATTCGGCCCACGGCTTGATATGGCTGGCATTAAGCAGCGTTTCGACATCAATGCCGGTAACACAGCACCGGTTTTCGTATGCGGCTAGTATCGTCTTTCGGAAAAAGCTCTGGTTCTCCCACACGGCTACGGTAGCCATTCGCTCCCGGCCTTCTCTGAGAGCGGTATATTCATCTTCTGGGGCATCTTCTGCATACCGGAGCGGGATGGCTAAAACGCGTTCCCGATCAGCGATAAGCCGTTCACTTTCATCAATACGGGCTTGCCAGTCCTGGTGAAACTCGTCCCACACTTCTTGGTCAAGTCGGGAAGCGTTTCGGAGTCCCCGTATTCCACGACTCTTCAGTTCCGGGTCAAAACTGCCGAAGTTCCATATTTTCATTTTCACGGAGTCCGGAGTCCGGCCAATCAATTGGGCTATGTGCTGGACATCCGGGTGAGACTTGTTAGAAGCGTTGAGAGAAATCCGGCAATACAGGTTAAAAACTATGAGGGTCTCGTCCCGTGTCCAGTGGCGGGATTTAGCTCTGCTAACCATCGGATAGCTCCACTAACTTGTGCTTTCCGCTAACACCTGCGTAATCCCTATTTAATCACTTTAACGCCGGGTAATCTATCTCCGCCACTATACACACCGCCCCCAAAACCGGCTATCCTGTATATCCTGTTCATCAATGTAAGTTCAGCTTCAATAATAGCGTCTATCTCCTGCTGGGCCAAGTCTTGCCTGTCAACATTCCTTCCGATACGTTCCAACACGCCGCCTTCCGGGTAGGGCAGCGCGCGCAAGAAGGGCCATTTCTTGGGCCGCCCTGTAGGTCAGGTTGCCTTATCCTTAACTCCCATCCGCTCATGCGCCGCCGCCAGCACTTCCCGCAGTTGGTAGGCGATGCCCGGGTCCGGGTCGCCGGCCAGGGCTTTGCAGGCCAGCTTTTCCGCCAGGCGGGGTTGGGCGCAGTCCAGGGCCAGCCAGCTGGCACTGCGGTGGATAACTGACCACCATAGCCCTTCGGTCTGTTCAGTTTCCGCGATAGCTTGGAGTTCCAATTTCAACGCCTTTTCAAACAGCGGAACCGCCTCTTCCTCATTGCCCCGTTTCCGTTCCAGGTCGGCAAAAAAGGCCGCTTCCATAGCCCAGTCGTGAGCGCTGTATTCATAGATCATTTTTCTGAACCTCCGCCAGGGGCCGCCCGAACTCTACCACTGTAACATAGGTTTCCCAAGTCTGAGCGCCGGATTGGTTCGCCTGTTGCAGCTTTTCCCGCACCCTGGCCCTTATATCGCTCTCGCTGCCGTTGTAAATACCCGATACTTCCAGGCCGGCTTTGGGAACAAAGCCCGCAGCGACCCGCTCGCCAATCCAGTAATCAAAACCGGTGCCTTGCCAGGAACGTCTGATTACGTCATACCCAATAGCCGAGCGCGCGATTGAAACCGCGATGCCCTCGGCGCCCATTTCAACCGCCCGGCTTCGGTCATTCCAACTTCGCTGCGCTTGCGCGGCGGTGGGTTGCCAGGTAAGCCCATAGCCGCTATCGCTGGCGCCCCGGACGGTCAGCCGAACTCCCGGGGTATGCCCCTGCCATTCTAAACACACGCTGGCCGCCTCAGCCAAGGCTGCGCCCATGGCCGGGGTCAGGGCCGGGATGTTCCCCGTAGCCAGTTCGTTCAAGTCCAGTGTTGGTAGTTCGGTCATTATTCGGTCAACTCTCAGTTCGCCTAATTTATCATATTAAGTTCGGCTTAACTACCCCGGCCTGGCCGGGGGGCAAACACCGGCCCCGCCATATACACTAGCGCCAAAATCCGCTATCCTGTTAATCTATGTAAGCCAAACGTGTGGAATTGGGCTGACCGCCCCGGCGGTTTTCTTGGTAAACTTTGGCCGGAAGTGAAATTATGCGGCAAGTGTTAATTTACCCCGGCGAGGACGGCTATTGGGTGGTGGAATGTCCCAGCTTGCCCGGCTGTATCAGCCAGGGCAGCACTCGGAAAGAAGCCATCGCCAACATCAAAGAGGCCATTGAGTTATACATCAGCTCGCTTCAGGACGACGGTATGCCGGTGCCGGAAGATCGTTTCGAGGCCGCGGTGTTGACCGTATGAGGGTATGACCAGCCTGCCCCGGGTTTCCGGGCGAGATTGCGTAAGAGCGCTGGGCAAAGTCGGGTTCGCTCGGTGCGGCAGAGGGGCAGCCATATATCTTTACGCCGCGACAGTCCCTACGCACGGGTTATTGTCCCTAACCATCGGGAACTGGACAAGGGAACCTTGCGCGCTATCATCAAGCAATCCGGCTTCAGTGTAGCGGAGTTTATGCAGTTGCTGTAATTTGGCACACCCTTACCGGAGATTTATAACCCCCAATCCGAAAAGGAGACGCAACCATTATGAAACTGGTCCTTTACAACGATTATCAACTGGGCGTAGTCCAGGGCGACCGGGTGGTGGACGCTATGGCGGCGGTGGCCGGGCTGAGCTTTCGCCGTCCAATGGATTTGATGGATGAGGTCATCACCAATTGGGACGCTATGCGGCCCAAAATTGAGGCCGCCGTTGCCGGGCAGGACGGGGTGGCCCTGGACAGCGTCCGGCTGCGCGCCCCGGTGCCCAAGCCGACCAAGCTGATTTGCGCCGCCGTCAACTACCTGGAGTTCGGCCAGCGCCAGCCGGCTATTCTGGACGCTTTTCTCAAGTCGCCCACCGCCATTGTCGGCAACGGCGATACCTGCGTGCTGCCCCCGGCCCCGGCGTCCATCTTCCACCACGAGCCGGAACTGGCCTTTGTCATCGGCAAAACGGCCACCAACGTCAGCCAGGAGGACGCCCTGGACTATGTATTTGGCTACACCAACTTCCTGGATATGTCGGCCCGGGGCTTGCAGGGCGCCCTCGGCAACAGCTTCTTCCTGGGCAAGTGCTGGGACACCTTTGCGCCGATGGGCCCGGCCCTGGTAACCGCCGATGAGATTGCCGACCCGCAGGAGTTGCAGGTGCGGCTGTGGAATAATGATGACCCGCGCCACGACTTCCCCACCAGCGACATGGCCCACCCCATCCGGGAGTTGATTTCCGAGTTCTCCAAGGTTACCACCCTGGAGCCGGGGGACGTGATTGCCACCGGGGTCAACCACCAGCAGATTGGCCCGGTGCAGGACGGGGACACGATCCGAATGGAGATTAAGGAACTGGGGCCGTCCCTGGTCATTCACATCAGCGACCCGCAGGGCCGGGAGTGGCCCCGGGGCATTGACGCCCAGTTCGGCGCCATGGTAATCGCCGGCGCCCCGGCCAACCGCCCGGTGTAGCGCATCAGGACTTTTCTCACCCCGGGGCCGGCGCCAAGTCAATACCAAGAACAAAATCCGCTCACCAGAACAGGATCCGCTCATGGTGAGCTTGTCGAACCACCCTACCCTATCCGGCGGTTCGTCCTTCGACAGGCTCAGGATGAGCGGATCATGACAGGAACAAAATCCGCTCACCAGAACAGGATCCGCTCATGGTGAGCTTGTCGAACCACCCTCTCCTATCCGGCGGTTCGTCCTTCGACAGGCTCAGGATGAGCGGATCTTGTTAAATGGATTGACTTTGCACCGGCCCCGGCAAAACTCCCTGTCCGCCGCGTCTTTAGGTGAAAAGGCCCCCGATAGGGTATAATGCCCTCGATGTACGAATCACTGGTTCACTTCCTCAAAACCTTCAGCGCCGAATCTCCCCTGCTTTGGGCCTTGCTGGTGATGGCGGTTATCGCCGTTGCCGGGCTGGGCCTGTATGCCTTCTGGGAGCTACTCCTGCGCGGCTTGCGGCTGGCCTTTTCCGGCGGCCGGCGCAGGAACGGGGATGCCCCCGGCAATAGGCCGGGCCAGGGCGCCGGAGGTCATTAGGCCGCTATATGCTTTTCCCCAACGCCGACGTGGTGGTAAATCCCGTCCTGCTGGTGCTGCTGGGCCTGATTGTAGGCACCCTGGGCGGCTTCTTTGGCGTGGGCGGCGGCTTTCTGATTACCGGCGGCCTGCTGGTGTTCGGCGTGCCGCCCATCTTTGCCGTCGGCACCGGCCTGACTCTGATTATGGGTTCCTCTATCATCAATATGCTCAAGCACCGGGGGCTGGGCAACGTGGATTTCAAGCTGGGCCTGCTGATGGTTTGCGGCACCATACCGGCGGTTTTCCTGGCGGAACGGTTGAACAGCGTCCTGGAGGCCGCCGGATTGGCCGGGCCGGTCATCCGCTACGTCTATGTAGTGGTGCTGCTGCTGCTGGGTTCCTTCCTGATTTACGATTACTTCAAGACCCGGCGCCGTTCTGACGGGATGGCCGGGCCGGACGGGACTGACGGGCCGGAGGGGGCGGTATCTACGGCCCGGCTGGCCCGGCGGGTGCAATCCCTGCGAATTCCGCCCCACTCGTTAAAGCTACTGCCGGGGCGGCCCGCCGTGTCCACCTACGTCCGGCTGAAAGTGTCTGGCATCGACCGCATCTCCGTTTTCATTCCCCTGCTGGTGGGCTTTGGCATCGGCTTTTTCGCCGGACTGCTGGGCGCCGGCGGCGGCTTTATCCTGATGCCGGTGCTGGTCTTTGTGCTGGGCATCCCCACCACGGTAGCCATTGGCACCGACCTGTTCCAGGTCATCATCACCGGCTCGGTAGGCACCCTGTTCTACGCCCTGGGCAACCAGGTTGACCCGCTGATGGCCCTGATTATCCTGGCGGCGGCCTCCGCCGGTTCCCAAATCGGCGCGACGGCCACCCGGTTCGTGGACGCCGGCCGCATCCGCATCCTCTACGGCATAACCGTCCTCAGTGGCTGCCTGGCGGTGGCCCTGGAGCAGGTGGCAGAGACCTTGCCCGGCCTGGAGTCCCTCAGCCAAGTAGCCGCCTACATCCTGCTGGGCGTAGCCGGAACAATGTGCCTGATAATCGCCGGCCTGCTGGCAAGGGCGGTGTGGCGGGGGCGGGGGGCTACGGATGAGGCCAGACCGTAATGCTGTCTCACCGGTTGCATAAGGTTGGCCTTTCCCTTTGACGTGGGTATATATTGTCGGTAACCGGAGCAATGATTTATGGTAAGATTAAAGTGAAATCATTGAAGCGCGTCCAGCAATGGGGACGAAAAGGAGGGTTGCAATGGGGGTTTTGGAAAGGGAAATCGCCCGTTACGAGTCTATGCGCGCTGAACTGGAAAAGAATCACAATGGCGAATGGGTGTTAATCCATCAGGAGGAAATGGTCGGCACCTACAATTCCTTTGAAGATGCGGGTAGGGCGGCGGTTCGGCGGTTTGGACGCGGCCCGTATCTAATCAGGAAAGTGGGCGCACCACCCTTGACCCTGCCGGCTTCGGTCCAGTTTCGCTATATAAATGCCAACGACTGAGTGCGGATTCCAGAATTCTGATGGGTACGATGGCGTCGAGCTACTTGCTGGACTCGGCCCGACGTTGCCCGTCTATGTCGGTTTCGATACCGGATACTGGGAGGGGTCGGCCCCTGAGCCTGAATTACCCGCAGAGCGTCTGCCGGCGCTGGTTGACACCGGCGCGAGCAATAGCTGTATTGACTCAGAATTAGCCCGGAGATTGGGTTTGCCGGTTGTCAATGCAGAAACTATCGGAGGCGTTGGCGGCGTACTGACGGTTGATGTGTATTGGGCACAACTCTATGTCCCCCAATTGGACATTGGATTTACCGGCCCGGTGGCGGGAGTTCATCTGAACGCCGGCCAGCAACCGCACCAAGTTTTAATCGGCCGGGACTTCCTGCGCCACTTCACCATGGTGTACGAAGGGAGAACCGGCTCGGTCAAAATCACCAGCGATACCAACCGGCAACTATGGCGCGCGTTATGGTCAAGACTGTTTGGGAGCAGATAATATAGCACCCCGTATTAAACCGCGCCGCGCCCGGCCCATATTCCTGGCAAACTTGGAGCTATGCCCAACCCGCCTTTCACCTTTCAATTGCACCACCAGGACGCCGGCTCCTCCGCCCGGGCCGGGCGGTTCACCACGCCCCACGGTTCCGTTACTACGCCGGTGTTTATGCCGGTGGCGACTCAGGCCACCGTTAAAACCCTGACCCCCGACGAGGTTATGGGGCTGGGCGCGCAGATTGTCCTGGGCAACGCCTATCACCTGTACCTGCGGCCCGGCGTGGACGCCGTTCACCGCCTGGGCCGGCTGCACCGCTTTATGGGCTGGCCCCGGCCTATCCTTACCGACAGCGGCGGCTTTCAGGCGTTCAGTATGGGCGCCTTCCGGCGGGTGGATGACGACCACATCCTCTTTCGTTCCCACATTGACGGCAGCGAACACCGCTTTACGCCGGAACTGGCGATTGCTAATCAGCAGGGGCTGGGCGCCGACATTATTATGTGCCTCGACCAGTGCATTGCCTACGGCGCCGACCGGGCCGAGGTGCGCCAGGCTATGGAGCGCACCCACCGCTGGGCGCGGGCCTGCTATGACGCCCATTACCTTACCCCGGCCCCGGCCTACGCCGACACCGCCGCCGGTCAAGCTCTCTTTGGCATCGTCCAGGGCGGAACCTTCCCCGACCTGCGGCGCGAGTCGGCCCAATACATCGCCGGTCTGCCCTTTGCCGGCTACGCCATTGGCGGGCTGGCGGTGGGCGAGTCCAAGGCCCGGATGTATGAAATCACCGAGCAGGTAACGGAGTTGCTGCCCGCCGACCAGCCCCGCTACCTGATGGGGGTGGGTTCGCCGGAGGATTTGGTGGAGGGCGTGGCCCAGGGTGTGGATATGTTTGACTGCGTGCTGCCAACAAGGGTGGCGCGCAACGGGGCCCTGTTCACCCGCTACGGACGGGTCAACATCAGCAACCGCCGCTTTGCCGATCTGGACGCGCCCCTGGAGGAGGATTGCGACTGCTACGCCTGCCGCAACTTTACGGCGGCCTACCTGTGGCACCTGTTCCGGGCGCGGGAGATCCTGGGCCTGCGCCTAGCCAGCCTCCACAACCTGCGCTTTGTCCTGCGACTGATGGACAGCATCCGGCAGGCCATCCTGGAAAACCGTTTCTCCCAATTCCGCCGGGATTTTCACAATGACTACCGCCCCACCAACGAGGCGACCCGGCAGCAGCAAAAGGAGCGGTGGCTGGCCGCCCGGGGCGGGTGATTTTTTTGACAAGGGTTTGATAAGGAGAGAAGTGTGATCCGCAGCTATCAGGGCAAAACCCCCAAGGTACACCCCACCGCCTGGGTCAGCGAGGCCGCCTACGTGGTGGGCGACGTGGAAATCGGCGCCTATTCCAGCGTGTGGCCCGGCTCGGTCATCCGCGCCGACACCATCAAGATTACCCTCGGCGAATACGTGGATATTCAGGACAATTGCGTACTCCACGCCGACAGCGACGCCATTTATGAGGATTACGTTACCCTGGGACACGGCGTCATCAGCCACGCCAAGCACATCAAAACCCACTGCCTGATTGGCAACGGCGCCACCATCAACGACGGTGTGATTCTTGGCGAGCACTCCATCATTGCCAGCGGCGCGGTAGTCCTGGAACGCCAGGAGTTTGGCCCCAACTCCTTCGTCGTAGGCGTGCCGGCGGCGGCGCGGGAAGCGCCAACCAATGAACGCCACCATGCAATGATTCGCCGCACCGCCGAAAGCTACGCCCGCAAAGCCCAGCTATTCAAGGAGGAGGGATTAGGTGGTGCTGAGGTGGATGGCGCCGGCTGATTGCCGGCCTTTCCGCCAAGGGTTACGGGTTCATCATATCTGGGGCAAATACTCCGCTCATCCTGAGCTTGTCGAAGGATAAATCGGTGGTTCGACAGGCTCACCATGAGCGGTTGCAGACCTGACACCGGAACGTGGGCGGGTTAGAAACCCGCCCCTACCGGCCAAGGAATCCCGGCTTGGCAAGAAATACCAACACCAGAAATGCCAACACTAGAAATACCGCCAAATGTGGGAAATACCCCGGTTCAGCCGCCGTTGACAAAGATTTTGCCCCTTGGCAATAATGGCCGGTAAGGAGGCGTTATGCCGGAGGCGCCGGACCTGGAAGTAATCAAGGATTATCTGAACGAGCGGGTGCCGGGACGCTTGATTGCCTCGGCCCGCGTCCTGCGTCCCACCGTGCTCAGGCCCCTGGCCGGGGATTTTGCCGCCGACCTGCCGGGGAGAACCCTGGTACGGTTCAGTCGGCAAGGGAAGTTCCTGCTGATTGAGTTGTCCGGTGGGCGCTGGCTGGTAATCAACCCGATGCTGACCGGCGCAATCCAACGTTGCCAACCGTCGGCTCGGGTATGGAAGCGGACTTCCTTGGTCCTGGGATTGGATGACGGCTGGGAACTGCGTTACCTGGATGACCGTCAGATGGGGATGGTTTACTACGTGGACGCTGACCAGCTTGAGGGCATCGCCCGCCTGGAGAAGCAGGGGGTTGACGTGCTGGCCGAGTTATCCCTTGAGGAATTCAAAGCCCGTCTGCGGAAGTTCCGGGGTGAAGTCAAGGGGGTGCTGACCCGGGGGGACTTTATTGCCGGCATCGGCAACGCCTACTCCGACGAAATCCTGTTCGCCGCCGGCATCTCTCCTTTCCGCAAAGTCCGGTCGCTGAACGCGGAGGAATTGGCCCGGCTGCACCGCCAATGTCCCGCCGTAGTGGAAGCGGCTATTGCCGTACTCCGGGAGCGGATGGGCGACCAAATCCACGTGAAGATTCGGGACTTCCTCAAGGTACACGGCAAGGGCGGAGAGCCTTGCCCCGGCTGTGGCGGCAACATCTCCCAACTAAACGCCAATCAACGAATGACCAACTTCTGCCGCCACTGTCAACCCGGAATGTTGATTAAGAATTGAGGGTTTTAAATTCGGGGCTTGGTATTTTCAGCGGCGTAGGGGCGGTTCGCGAACCGCCCCTACCGCACCAAGCTATACCAACTCCATCCCGCTCACCCTGAGCTCGTCGAAGGGTGGGGATTAGATGGTTCGACCGGCTCACCATGAGCGGATTTTGTTCCTGGTGTCAACTTTGCAATCACGTCTTAACCAGGGCAACCCAAACAACCGTCGTTCCAGCGAAAGCCGGAATCCAGGAAATCCTACCGGAAAAGAGCAATCCGGCTGCCGGGCGTTCTGGATTCCGGCTTTCGCCGGAACGACGGTTTTATAGTCGGAACGAAGGGTTTATGACCGGGATGACGGGTTAAAGCCGGGATGACGGGTTTACGCTGCGCTGGCCCGGCGGCCCCGGCCCCTAGCCCCCGGCTACCGCCGGCACTATGCTAATCTCGTCGCCGGCGGCGGCGGCGGTGTCCAGGCCGCTGAGGAAGCGGACATCCTCGCCGTTGAGGTAGATGTTCACGAAGTAGCGCAGTTCCCCGTTCTCGTCAATCAGCCGTTCCTTGAAGCCGGGGTAGGACGCTTCCAGGTTCTCAATCATCGCGGACAGGGTGGACTCTTCCATTTCCACCTTGTCCTGGCCGTTGGTCATCCGGCGCAGGGGCGTGGGAATCCGAACCATGACAGGCATCTGAGGGAATCCTCCTTAAATAATTACGAATTAGGAATTAAGAATTTAGGAATTGAACTCTCGTAATTCTTAATTCCTAATTTTTAATTCTTAATTTCTATGTTCAGCCTTGGACTACATCCCCGCTTACCGGGTCAACGCGCACCCCGGTGGAACTGACCCATTGCAGGCCCCGTTCAATTTCCTCTTTCTCCCCGTCCAGTTCCAGCACCACCCAGCCGATGGACTCGCCCACGTCGGCCCGGCGGATATTGGTAACCAGGTGAAAGTCCCGCCCCAGCATATAGATTATCGGCTCTTTGACCAGTTCCCCCTCAAAGGTGAACTTTACCCGCTGCCTGCCCATCTTATCTTTTACCCTCAACTGCGAATCAGAGATTAGAGATTATGGTACGAATTGGTCAGCTCGGGGTCTTAACTCCCGATTCGTAATCCTAACTCCTGATTCCCACCCGGCCCTCCAGGGCTTCCTCAAAGGAACTCATGGTAGGCTTCACCGTCAGGGGATTCACCACGTCCTCCACCGCCTCCTGGGTCTTCAGGCCGTTGCCGGTGATGTAGGCTACGGTAAGCTGGTCGGGGCCGATGGCGCCGCTTTCCGCCAGGTGTTTCAGGCCGGACACGGTTACGCCGCCGGCGGTCTCGGTAAAAATGCCCTCGGTTTCCGCCAACAGCTTGATGCCCGCCACCACCTCCGACTCCGGCACGGCGTAGGCGCTGCCGCCGGACTCCTTGATGACCCGCAGGGCATAGATGCCATCGGCCGGGTTGCCGATTGCCAGGGACTTGGCGATGCTGTCCGGGCGCACCGGGCGCACCTGGCTCTGGCCGGCGGCCCAGGCGTTGACGATGGGCGCGCAGCCCTCGGCCTGGGTCATGTGCATCCGGGTGGTAATGGCCGGATGGTGCACCGTGTTCTGGTCGGCGCCAAAGGTCAGCGGCGGCACCCCCTCCAGCAGTCCCAGGCAGGCCAGTTCGTTAAAACCCTTCCAGATTTTGGTGAACATCGCGCCGGAGGCCGAGGGGATGACTACGTGGTCGGGGATGCGCCAGCCCAATTGTTCCGCCACCTCATAGCCCAGGGTTTTGCTGCCCTCGGCGTAGTAGGGGCGCATATTGATGTTGACAAAGGCCCAGGGGTAGTTGTCGCCCACCTCGCTGCACAGGCGGTTCACCTCGTCATAGGTGCCATCCACCGCCACCATGGTCGGCCCGTACACGGCGGCGCCGATGACCTTGCCCCGTTCCAGGTCCGAGGGAATAAACACCACCGAGCGCATCCCGGCCCGGGCGGCGTGGGCCGCTACGCTGCACGCCAGGTTGCCGGTGGAGGCGCAGGCGATGGTCTCAAAGCCGAACTCCAGGGCCTTGGTGGCGGCCACCGACACCACCCGATCCTTGAAGGAGTAGGAGGGATTGACGCTGTCGTTCTTGACGTAGAGGTTGTTCAGGCCCAGCCGTTTGCCCAGGTTTTTGGCCTTGAGCAGGGGAGTGTAGCCGGCCATAATGTCCACCGGGTCCTCGCCGCTGGCCGGCAGCAGGTCCTGGTAACGCCAGATACTCAGCGGCCCGGCGGCGATGCGGTCCCGGCTGACCACCTCGGCGATGGTGGCGTAGTCATACACCACCTCCAGAGGCCCAAAGCAAAAGTCACATACGTTGAGGGCTTCCGCCGGATACTCCCGACTACATTCGCGGCACCTCAACCCACTTACAAAAGCCACTGTCGCCAAAACCTCCCGCTACGGATAGGGCGGTCGCCGCTGGCAAACCCGCCCCGGCAAACCCCCTTACAGGCGTGCTGATACTACCAAAGCCCCTATAGGTTGTCAACCTGAACAGGTAGAGGGGGCTGGCTTGCGCCAAGTCCGCGCCAGGAACAGAACCCGCTTGTGGAGGGGTAGTAGCCGCTTATTATTCTACGTAATCCGAATCCCGGCCTTCAAGGAATGCGACTAGCCTTGCAACAACCATTGCCTCACATTTCAATTGACATTCCCAAATCGTCGTCACAGTCCAGCCCTTTTCTTTGAGCAACTCGACATTTCGTTCGTCCCTTTCCCTATTTCGCGTCAACTTGGACAGCCAGTAATCCCGATTGGCAAAAGGGATGTGTCCTTGGGCACATCCTTGATGGTTATGCCAAAAACAGCCATTTACGAAAATTGCTTTGCGCCGTGAAGGGAAAACTAAATCAGGGCAACCGGGCAAATCAGCCCGGTGCAGCCGATACCTATAGCCAAGGCCATGGAGCAGTCGCCGTACTAAGACTTCCGGCTTCGTGCCTTTAGACTTGATCCTGGACATGATACGGCTTCGGGTTGACGGTGAGAAGGTGTCCGGCATAGACCCACCTACGTAAAGCCTAAACGCCAAGAGTTGAGGAACCTTGACAGCTCCGGTTATGTGGAGGCGCTAACAAAAGATTGAACGAGATTCTGTTTCAATGTCTTGAATACGGAGGCAACACTCGCGGGAGGATCGTCAGGCTTAAAGGACGCCGACTTCTCTAACAACACGCATAACCGAAAACGGTCGCATATTATACAGTTTACAGTACGTGAAGGGTCTTCGCTCCATTCTTTCAGGTTATAGCGCGGAAAATGTGGAATCATTAAAAAGTTCGAATGGAAAGTGTCGAGAGTGATGAATCCCTTAAATGCTGTACCCGCGATAGCCTCATGATTCTTGCTCCACCACTCTTGCTGTATCGTGCACTGAGCGAAAGCAAAGAACGGATATGATACTTGGTCACCGAATGGACATATCGCAATGATGTCGATGCCAAACTCGCGCCGTGTGTTGGGGAGCCGTCCAACATTGATCGGCTCTGTATTCAATTTCTTCGCCAGCTTAGGCACAGCCTTGTTAGCGGCCAGTCCAAAAATCTCCTTCCTGTCGTCGCTTTTTTGACTGAACAAGACTACCTCGGCCCAGTCAGGGAACAGTGCCTGGAAAGCATACTTGCACAGGTTTTCAAAATCGGTTGGCAAAGCATTCTTCAGAGACGGCACGAAATTGCTGTTGGAGCATACCAGGAAGAATAGGTAAGGGAGAGCTTTGTCGATAGAGGACTGGGGTGAAAATTTTGCTTCATTATCCTCTACGCTGAAGGGATAAGCATCTCCCAGCCAAGATGCGCGCTTCCTGATAAGGTCAACTGCCTGCTCATATTGCTCAGTTCGTTCATCGGCTTCGTCCCCATCAAGATACGTCAGGTCGTCATCACTAAGGTTTTCGCTCGCCACAAGATGCTGGAAACTGCCCAGAGTGAACCTGCCGTTGTAATCCTCTTCGGAGAACGCCACGGAGAGTTCTATGGCGTCCGCCAGCCTTAACGGATCCTTCGTTATAGCTGAATCCCAGGATATATCCAGCATCAGGTGCTGACGCCCAGCCGCTCTGATGCCAGCTGGATTATCTTTGATGCTTCACTGACCAAGTCACATGCGAGTTTGTCCTCAGGTGTCACGGCATAAAGATTTGCGTTTGCCTGCTTGAGTTCTTCAATCGCCTGATACATACGGCGCACAAAGTCGTCGCGACCGTGAGGCGTCAACCGGTACGCCGAGTCCAGCGATTGACCATGGCGGAGGGCCTGCAATGAGTCAGGGTTGGCCAGCACTGTACCCAGCTTGCCGATGTTGCGCGATTCACCGAGCTTGGTGTTGCCCCGCGCGTCTCGCTCAAACATGAACTTGACAAGCTCCCCCAGGTGCGTCCTGTCAATAACATCAGGGTCGGTTATCGGATGGGTAGGAGTTCCATCGTTCCTAGTGCCGATAAAATTGGCGATTTCGACATTACTGACCGCAGTGTAGAAAGTGCCAAATTGGAAAGTTTCCTCCTCAATATCTGCGACTTCATAAAAGTTCATCTGTTCGATGATTTTGTACGCCGCCAGTGCGTCCAGATTTCTTCGAACCGTTGCACCGTTGCTCCCGATCTCACGAGCGACGGATCCGTATCGTTGCTCCGGCTCTCCTTGGGCATTGTCAAACAGAGACTCCAAGTATCTGGCCTTTGCCAATGGGTGCCATCTCTGGACACCTGAGATGTGGCGGAAGCCCAAATACTGTAAAGTATCTTCTCTTGACGGAACCACGTAAACCGGCACTTGGACAGGTCTGTAGGTTGCTGCTGCCGCCGCGCTTGCAATGCCTGGTACTCTGGCCAAAGTGGGGTCTTGCAGCAGACGCAGAGCCGCCAAGCGGCGGTTTCCCTCTATCACGATGTACTTCGAATCATGAGGGGTTGCAGGGGTTACAACGATAGCCTCGCCAGGGAAAAACCCATTCTCTCCGATGGATGACATTAAGTTCTCAATGCCGGTTTTGCTCGCCAGGTACTTGATGATGCTGGCATCATCTTTTCCCCGGACACTGGTAGGCAATCGAGGGTTTTCCTTGTCGAACTCCAGCTGTTCGATGCCCAACTCCCGAAATTCATTCACCGGAAATTCATTCATGAGAACACCTCCATTGGTATTGCCTCGACAACTTGCCGAAAGAGCAGGGGAGGCACCGCATTGCCGATAACCTGATATTTCTGCATCAGCCTTGCCGTGTCGGGGAAGTTCCATTCCGCCAGGTCCTGCAGGGCGGCTGCTTCCTTGAAGGATAGGCGCCGGGCCTTCTCGGGGTCGCCGTCAAAGGCCCACGCGTCTTTGCCTACTTTTGTCAAAGGAGGGCTCATTGGATGCAACGGCATATGCCGCGCATTGGCTAGTACTGTCTTGCTGGGTTCATCCCATCCTCGATAGCGATTGCGCGAGAGGTAGTACCAGTGAAATTGCAGATCGTAGAACTCCCCAACCGGCCACTCTTCTTCAAAACCAGCCAGAACGTCCCGTTGTGTCTTGATTGGCTGCAATCCCGGCCCACGGGTAGGCTCAGGGAACACATATTCCAGACCGATTTCCCGGCGAATCCCAACTATGAAAATCCTCCTGCGATCTTGTGCCAGGCCATAATGCGCCCCATTGATACAGCCGGGTTCGGCAACACTGTAGCCGGCTGAACGGAACCGTGCCAGCTGATCGTCCAAGAAATGACGGTTGTTGCTCCTTGCCATTCCCGGCACGTTTTCAACTACAAAGGCTTTCGGACGAATTATCTTGAGGGCGCGGTCAAATTCCTTGTAAAGCAGGTTAATATGGCGGTCGGCATTGCGCGCTCCGCCCTGGCTGTACCCCTGGCATGGATAGCATCCTACCAGCAGGTCGGCTGACGGAAAGCTATCTATCTTTTCTATGCTGTCAGTCCTGAAATCCGTTTCAGGCAGGTTCGCGGCGTAAACCTCGTGGGCGTACGGCGCATTGTCGTTCGCCATTACAATGCGCCAACCGGCATCAACAAGCCCTCGGTCGGAACCGCCACATCCTGAAAAGAGGGAAACCGCTTCCAGCAATCGATTCTCTCCTGCCTGATTTCAGTCCGGCGCTACTAATGCAATTGGGCAAACGGCCAAAATTGCGCCCCATTGCTTCGTGGGCAACAATCGACAGATGCCTGTATTTGAGTTCACCTTTCCTCTTGGCAATGTTTCCGATTGTAGCCCGATTATATCAGATTTCAAGACTCGGTTAGCTACGCAGCCCATCCCTCTACGGGGCAAACGCCTTTTAATTGCGAGACTTTTCAGCAGGCCGCCCTGGTTGCGGCCTGCTGTGGGAGCTTCCCCGGGGCGCTCTACCTTCAGGGCGGTTTTGCTCCTAATCGGGTTCCCGGGCGTCTGCCTCCGGGTAGTCTTCCCCGTCCCCGTCCCCCGCGTCCCCCCACTGGTTGTAGCCCAGGCCCCGGACGTGGGGTTCCTGGTGCAGCAGTTGGCGCAGGCGGGTTAGGTCGGCGGCCTCCCAGCCCAGGGCCTGGGCTACCGCTTCGTCCCAGACCCGCCGCACTTCACATTCCCCCTCCCGGTACTGGGGCACCGCCCACTCTTTGGTCCGCTCCCAGCACTCGGCCAGCCTTTGCCGCACGCCCCCGTCCTTCAGGTCCGGGATGCGGATGCCCTCTAAAGGCTCCGGGTTGTATTGGGGAAAGTCTAGTGTTCGGCCGGCGTTGCGCAACAATTGGAGACGGCCGGCAGTCGAGTTGAGGAATACGGCCATGGCTTTAGCTTCCTCGGCATCAGGCCCGGTGATGGGCAGCCAGCCCCGTCCAACGTATGCCTGGTCATCGGCAATGGCGGTCAAGCGGGCGGTGGAAGTGCGTTGTCCCGAAGTTATCAGCAGGAAACCGGCTTTTGACAGCAACCTTTGCACCTGCGGATAGGTTCCGCCGTTGCGGATGCGTTGTTCTTCGTTCGGGTTCGTCGGCTGCCATTCCGCGTCCGGCGTACTTCGGATGGCTCTCTGTCCGTCGGCGCCTTTTGAGTCGATGATGGGAAAGCTACCCTTATTTCCGGGAGTGGCCGGGATAAAGTTCTTCTTGTCCATCATCTGGAGAGTGGCTTCACAAGAATATCCGTGTTCCTGAATGGTTCGCATTTCCGGGTGGGCGGCGAATCGCCGGGCCGCTTCCGCCAATTCGGGCGACCGCCAGACGGCCGGCGTCCAGTCGCCCTGTTCCATCCGAGCGGCGGGCCACTGAGAGACCTCTCCCCATCCGTTCGCCATCTGACCTTGCCGGCAATCCAGCAGACATTGGTGCAAGTCCGCAACTTCGCTTTCATCCACCGGCATCCGGTCCAGGTGAATGAAACGGGTCGGCGGTTTGGAGCCGGCGGCGTGGCGGCGCATAACGACAATGCTCTCGTTGATGTTGGTATTCTGGCTCAGGTTGATGTTGCCGGGCTGGTGGCAGGTAAGGATGGTATGGATGTGGAACCGTTCAGCGAGGGTTTGGCGTTCCTTCAGCCCGGAAGTAGCCGACAGGGCAATGGTCGGGTTGATCATTGAGACCAGCCCATCGGGATATTTTTGTATGTGGTCTGCCAGGGCCACGAAAAGCGGCCCAATGGAATTCTTGTCCGCGAATTCTGTCAGGCCAGGGTCTGCCCTCAGCAAGATTCGCTCCATTTCGTCGGCCCGGGATCGTAGCGCCCCTTTTATTTCCGGGGAGAACTTTTCGCCCATCTTCCGGCGACTGGTAAAGGGCGGGTTCATTATGATGATGCGGGCGTCCTTAACGGCGGCGACGGCGTTTTCCAGTTCGTCGTCTTCGGGCTTCCACATACTTTGGGAGGCGATTCCTTCGTCGGGCAGGTTCAGTTCGCTGGCCCGGGCGACAATGGCCTGCTGCCCCAACAGTTCCAGGGTGCCGGTAGCTACCCGGGTGGGGTTATCGGAGTCCGGGCCGTAGGGCATCTGGTACAGGCCCATATTCCGGTAGCGGATTTCCTGATTGCCGGCGGTGAGTTGGGAGGCGGCCAACTGGAGGGACACCGGGTTGATGTCCAGCCCCTTGATGGTTTCCTGGACGGCCAGCTTTTGCAGGTTGGCGATTTGCCGGGCGTCGGCGCCCTGTTCCCTGGCCCGGCGTTTCTGGTCGGTGAGGATGGCGGCCAACAGGGTGCCGCTGCCGCAGGCCAGGTCGACGGTCCGGTGGGCTTTCCAAACCGCCTTGCTGGTCCAGTCCTGATTGCCGGCGGCGTCCAGGGTGAGGCGGGCGGCGATGGAGGCGGCGACCGGGCGGGTGAAAAAGGCGCCGTCGCTGGCCTGGTTGCCCATCACCCGGTTGAACAGGGGGCCGGCGTGGTCGGCGCCCATATCGGCGTAGGTCTCGGCGATGCGTTCCGCCTCGGCGGCCAGGTGGCGCAGGGCGCGCTCCAGGCCGGCCAGCTTGCCGGTGTCCTCAATGGCGCGGATGGCCCTCAGCGCCGGGTCGATGACCGGGCGGAAGTCGTATTGCAGGATTCGGTTCCATTCCCAGATGATGCGGGTCACCACTCTCACGTCGTTTTTAACCGACTCCAGGTCGCTGACATCTCTCAGCCACCGGCCGCTGGCGATGCGCTGGTGCAGCATGGCGGCGTTCATCATCAGCAGGGCGGCGATGGTGCAGCCGTCGGCCTGCTTGCTCTGGTCGGCCTCTTTGAGGTTGTCCAGCCCGAAGTGGCGGTCCAGGGCGGGGCGGAGTTCGTCCCGGTTCAGGTGGTAGGCGGCCTCCTTGATGCTGGTCTCCAGGATGTTCAGGTCGCGGACGACCCGGTTGTCCACCAGGCCGGACTTGGCAAGGAGGTTCATCCGAATGGCGCTGCCGTGTTCGTCCATTCCGCTGAGTTGCAACATTCGCTGGGCGGAGAGTTCGGCCATTTCCTGGCGGGTACGGCGGGGCGTTTTCCGCTGGTCGCTGGGGGTGAGGCGCAGGCCGGCGCCCTTGTTAATCATATCTTTGGCTTTGGCCTTGGAGCGGCGGATGTCCACCGGGCCGGGGGCGCCGTCGGGGGCCGACTTGGCGCGGGCCACGGTGTCCAGACGC
Source organism: uncultured Dehalococcoidia bacterium (assembly GCA_958295765.1). Taxonomy (GTDB): domain Bacteria; phylum Chloroflexota; class Dehalococcoidia; order Lucifugimonadales; family UBA3495; genus CATQHB01. The sequence continues at coordinate 3,013,160 of CATQHB010000002.1, read as the reverse complement.
AACTCGGCGCTGCCGTCTTCGTTCTTCTTGCCGGAGATGATTTGCGTCGGTTCAATCGGTTCAACCGGCGCAACCGGTTCAACCGGTTCAACGGTCGGGTAGGCCGGCCGGACCGGTGCCCCGATGACCCCGGTAATCTTTGGCGTGTCAACCGGGGCGAGTTCGGTCGGATTGACCGGCGCAGTGGGTTCAAGCGGCGCAAGCGGCGCGGTTTCACTGCCGGCCGGTTGGGGTTCGGCGGGGGATGGTTCGACAATGGGGTTGAATTCCCGGGTCAACGTGCTTTTGCCTGCCAGCACCCGCTCCACCGCCTCTTGGGCCGTGCCGGGCGCGCCCTCATGCTCCCGGTACTGGATGCGCTTGTCCTCGCCGCTGGCAATGGCGACAATGGTGCGCTGCCGTTCCGGGGGTTTGGGCATATAGAAATACAGCAAGCCGGCCAGATTGTCCTCAATCCGCTGGTCATGGGCGCGCAGGGCCAGGAGAATCTGGCCCAGTTCCTGCCAGCCCTCCTCCATATTGCTGACGCTGAGCCACTGCTCCGGGTCGGCGTTGGGCGGGATGAGAATGGGGCAGATGATGTAGCCCATTTCCTTGCCGGGGGCGGTGCGCATGGCGCGGCCTACCGCCTGAATCACGTCAATGGGGCTTTTCCGGGCTTCCAGGAAGGCGACGGCGTTGAGGGAAGGGGAGTCGGTGCCTTCGCCGAAAATACCCACGTTGATGATGCCGTGAGGGTTGGCGTCGGTGGCTTCGGCCAGCCGCAGCTTGGCGGTTTCCCGGGCGATGACCTTGCTGGTGGCGTCCAGGTGTTCCAAGGTGTAGCCGGCGGCAACCTGCCCCTTCAGATTGTCATCGAGCCAGCCCTAGAGCCAATTTCGGGCGCCTTCGGTTTGGAGGCCCAGGGCCATATTCTTGGAATGGTCAACCGTATTCATAAAGGCGATGCAGGACTTAATCGGTACTTTATCGTCATCCTTGCTCTGGGTGGCGCCGCCCATAGCCAGGGAGAAGGCCAGGCCGCGCAGGTAGTTGGCGGCGGTGAGGGCGCGTCTCCCGGTGCTTCCGGTGTTGATTGCCAGGAAGTTGGCAGCATCGTAGGCGGCGGGGTCGTTGACGCCCATAGCGATAATGCGGTAGTCGGAGAGCCAGCCGTTCTTGACCGCTTCGACGTAGGTCTTGCGGTACAACTCCACGCCAAAGACGGTTTCGTCGTCCATGGTGCGGACAATCCAGTCGCTGGCCTGGTCTTGATTCACCCGCCGGGTATCGTAAATGCGGGGCGTAGCGGTCTGATAGATGCGATACCTGGCGGGAAAGGCGGCGTTGTCGTGGCACAGGGTAAAGTCGCGGATTCGCTTTTCTTCGTCGGAGAGTTCGCCGTTCTTGGCGTTGCGCTTGCGCCGCAGGCCGGCGGTGCGGTGGGCTTCGTCGGCGATGAGAACCTGGGCGGTAACGCCGGTCTTTTTAAGGGCCTCGGCGATGCGGTGGCCGCTCTGGTAGGTGCCAAAGATGACGTTGACCGGGCCGGCGTCCTGCCCGTCGCGAATCCACCGGGCGATTTCCTCCGGGTCGGTGGTTACCTTGCCCTTGACTTCGGCGGCGCTGACGTTGCTGTTGTCCTGGGTCGGGTCGGCGGCGGTGTTGCGGGCGCTTTCCTTTTTGGGGTCATAGCCGGCGGTTTCGTCGGAACAGACGGCCAGGGCGCGCAGGTCAAGTTCGGCATATTGGAGGTACTCGCGCCGGATTTGGGCGACCAGGGCGATGGAGGGGCAGAGGACGATGGACAGCGCGCCCGGCGGGGTGAGTCGCTCCACGATGCGCAGGGAGATGCGGGTTTTGCCGGTGCCGCAGGGCAGGATAATCCGGCCCCGGGCCTGGCCTTGGGGCAGGCCGCCGCTCTCCGACGCTTCGTGTTCCTGGAGGATGCGGACGCTGGCGGCGATCGCCTCGGCCTGCATACAGGACTTGGTTTGCTGCGGTTCGGCAGCGCCGTCCGGGTCAGGATTGTCCCGGTCAGGGTTGGGCTGGCAGTGGGGACAGGGTTCCGGGGCGGTGATGCTCTGCTGGGCCAGCAGGTCGGCGTGGATGTTGATTAGCTTGATGGGCCGTTTGGGGTCGGACATTTCCATTACCCGGCGGGTGTTGGCGCCGACCTGGTTGTCGCCGTTGGTAACGAGCCAGCGTTCCATCCAGATGGCGTTGACCGAGGATCCCACGAACTCGTTCACTTCGGTTTTTCGGATGTCCCGGCCACGGCCGACGTCGTTCAGTTCCCGGGCCTTGCACTGGATAGCGACGTAAGCGCCGTCGGAGCGGCGGATGGCTACGGCGTCAATGCCCACGTCCTGCTGAGTGCTGCCGGGGAAATGGGTTTCCCGTCCCGGCCAATCCGACCAGTGATAGCACCGGGAGATGTCCCACTCCTTGATGTAGGGGCCGGCCTGGACGGTAAGGTCTTCCAGCCAGATTCCATCCGACTGTTGCGGGTTCATCTCATTCGCGACGTTAATCCACTTGGCAATGGTGGCCTGGGCGGCCTGGGCGTTGCTGTCCTGCATCGTTTAAGTCCTTTGCCACAGATAGGGTTGTCCGGCAAGGTTGGGTATTGCACGATATTAGCAGACGGCCGGCCATTTTCCAACCGCCGGTTGACAGCAACAGCAGCGAGGCCACCGGAGTCCGGGCCACAGCCTAACCCCAATTCCTAATTCCTAATTCTTAATTCTCAATTCCTAATTCCCAATTGCCAATTACCACCGGGGTATTGACTTTACTTACTCCCCGGATTACATTCACCCCGAGTCCACCTTAACCTTGGCAACATTGGCATTGGCAAGGAGGGCCTTATGATACCGCCCCGGTTTCACTACCATGCCCCGGCAACCCTGGACGCCGCCCTTTCCCTGCTTAACGACTATGGCCCGGAGGCCCGGGTGCTGGCCGGCGGGCAAAGCCTGATTCCCTTGATGAAGTTGCAGTTAGCCGCTCCCGCTCATATCGTCGATATTAACCGGATTCCCGGCCTGGACGCTATTACTGAGGAGAACGGAACGCTGCACATCGGGAGCCTTACCCGGGAGGCGGCCCTGGAGGCTTCGGAGACCGTCCGCGCCGGCTATGCCATTCTCCACGATACCGCCGCCGTCATCGCCGACCCGCTGGTGCGCAATATGGCGACCGTGGGCGGCAACCTGGCCCATGGCGACCCGGCCAACGACCACCCGGCAACGATGGTGGCCCTGGGCGCGCAGGTGGTGGCCCGCAGCGCCGCCGGGGAGCGGGTAATTCCGGTGGCTGACTTTTTTGAGGGGCCGCTGGCGACCGCCCTGGGGCCGGGCGAAATCCTCACCGGAATCCAGGTTCCCCAGCCCCCGGCCGGCAGCGGCGGCGCCTATCTCAAGCTGGAACGCAAGGTCGGCGACTACGCTACCGCCGGCGTGGCCGTGTTCCTTACCGTGAATGACGGCGTCTGCCAGCAGGCCGGCATCGGCCTGACCAACGCCGGCCCGGTCCCGGTCAAGGCCGCCAGCGCCGAGAACTTCCTGGCCGGCCAGCGATTGACCGAGGAAACCATCCGGGAGGCGGCGCGCCTGGCGGCTCAGGAAGCCCAGCCGTCGGCCGACCTGCGCGGCTCCGCCGACTATAAGCGGGATATGGTAAGAGTATTGACCGGACGAGCCATTCGCCAGGCTCTGGAGCGAGTCGGCTAGGGCCGGCCGAATCCCCGCGCCGAACCCCGGCGCCGAACCCCCGCCAGGAGATTGAGAAATGACTACCGAAGCAAGTCAGCCAGCCATGGTTTCCATCCGGGTTACGCTGAACGGCACGGAGCAGGAGGCTTCCGTAGAACCCCGACTCCTGCTGGTGCATTTCATCCGGGAGACGCTGAACCTTACCGGTACGCACATCGGTTGCGATACCACCCACTGCGGCGCCTGCACCATCCTGTTGGACGGGACGCCGGTAAAATCCTGCACCATCTTTGCCGTCCAGGCCGACGGGCGGGAGATAACGACGGTGGAGGGTCTGGCCGCCGGCGGCGTTCTCCATCCGATTCAGGCGGCCTTTACCGAGGAACACGGCCTGCAATGCGGGTTCTGCACGCCGGGGATGATGCTGACCGGCGTCGCTTTTCTGGAGAACAACCCGGATCCCTCAGAAGCGGAAATCCGCCGGGCCATCTCCGGCAACCTCTGTCGTTGTACCGGGTACGTCAACATCATCAAAGCCTATCAGTCCGCGGCGGCCAAGCTGCGAGAGCGAGGTGCGTAAATGACTATGCGAACACCGCCGGAAATCGGGGGTATGGGACACTCCGTACCCCGCAAGGAGGATCCCCGTTTTCTCCAGGGCAAGGGCAACTACGTTGATGATGTCAAGCTGCCCGGGATGCTGCACCTGGACATCGTGCGCAGTCCCCTGGCCCACGCCCGCATCACCAGCATCAACGCCGAGAAGGCCCTGGCAATCCCCGGCGTGCTGGCCGTCATCACCGGCAAAGACCTGGAGCAGTATAACCTGGCCTGGATGCCCACCTTGATGAGCGACCTCCAGATGGTGCTGCCGGTGGATACGGTCAAGTTCGACGGGCAGGAAGTGGCGGCGGTGCTGGCTACCGACCGCTACACCGCCGCCGACGGGGTCAGCGCGGTGGAGGTAGAATATGAGCCGCTGGAGCCGGTGGTCAACCCGTTCCGGGCGTTGGAGGCCGACTCGCCCATTGTCCGGGAGGACAAGGAAGAGAAGACCAACCACATCTGGCATTGGGAGGCCGGCGACCGGAGCAGCACCGACCGGGCCTTCAGCCGGAGCGCGGTAACGGTGAAAGAGGACATCTACATTCCCCGCATCCACGTTTCCTCTATTGAAACCTGCGGCTGCGTAGCCCAATGGGATGCGGTGCAGGAAAAACTTACCGTGTGGATGACTACCCAGGCCCCCCACGCCATTCGGACGGTTATCGCGTTGGTGGCCGGGCATCTGGGGCTGGCCGAGCATAAGATACGGGTAATCTCCCCGGACATCGGGGGCGGTTTTGGCGGCAAGGTGCCGGTTTACCCCGGCTACGTGCTGGCGATTGCCGCCTCCTTCCTGACCGGCCATCCGGTCAAGTGGGTGGAAGACCGGATGGAAAACCTGATGGCCGACTCCTTCGCCCGGGATTATCACATCGCCGCCGAAGTCGCCGCCCGGCAGGACGGCACCATGGAGGCGTTGCGAATCAAGACGGTGGCGGATCACGGCTACACCGACGCGGCTTGCAATCCCTCTCAATTCCCCGCCGGGCTGTTCCACATCTGCACCGGCTCTTATGACTTCAAGGACGCCTTCGTGGAAGTGGACGGGGTTTATACCAACAAGCCCCCCGGCGGCATTGCCTACCGCTGTTCCTTCCGGGTTACCGAGGCGGTGTACGCCGTGGAGCGGATGGCCGACATCGTCGCCCACCAGTTGAATATCGACCCGGCCGAGTTTCGGATGAAGAACTTCGTCAAGCCGGAGTCCTTCCCCTACCGCTCGGTGCTGGGCTGGGAGTATGACAGCGGCGATTACCAGGGCGCGCTGGAGCGGGCGATGGAAATCATCGACTACCCGGCCCTGCGCCGGGAGCAGGCGGAAAGGCGGGACCGGGGCGAGTTAATGGGCATCGGCATCTCCAGTTTCACCGAGATTGTCGGGGCCGGCCCCTCCCGCCACTTTGACATCCTGGGCATCAAGATGTTCGACAGCGCCGACATTCGGATCCACCCCACCGGCAAGGCCATTGCCCGGTTCGGCACCAAGTCCCAGGGCCAGGGCCACGAAACCACCTACGCCCAAATCATCGCCGAGGAACTGGGCATACCGGCCAGCGACATCACCGTGGAAGAGGGCGACACCGACACGGCCCCTTACGGCCTGGGCACCTACGCCAGCCGGAGCACGCCCACCGCCGGCGCCGCCGCCGCCGTTGCCTCCCGCAAGATTCTGGACAAGGCCCGGACCATTGCCAGCTACCTGCTGGATGTGAGCGAGGAAGACCTGGAATGGGAGCCGGGCAAGTTCTCCGTCCGGGGCGCGCCGGACCGGGCCAGGACGATTCAGGAAATCGCCTTCGCCGCCTACACCGACCACCCGCTGGGCATGGAGGCCGGCTTGGAGGCCCATTCCTCTTATGACCCGCCCAACCTGACCTATCCCTTCGGCAGCTACATCTGCGCCGTGGACATCGACAAAGGCACCGGCGAGGTCAAGATACGCCGCTTTGTCGCCGTTGATGACTGCGGCAACGTCATCAACCCGATGATTGTCGAGGGGCAGGTTCACGGCGGCTTGACTATGGGCCTGGCGCCGGCCCTGCTGGAAGAAATGGTGTACGACGAGAACGGCAACAACCTGACCGGCACCTTTATGGACTACCTGCTGCCCACCGCCGTAGAGACGCCGGTTTGGGAAACCGACCGGACGGTCACGCCCTCGCCCCACCACCCGCTGGGGGCCAAGGGAATCGGCGAGTCGGCCACGGTAGGCGCGCCGGCCGCCATTGCCAACGCCGTAGTGGATGCCCTCTGGCACCTGGGCGTCCGCAACATCGACATCCCCATCACCTCGGCCAAAGTCTGGCAGGCCCTGAGGGACGCCGGGGTGGATGAGTAGGCGGGTAGGCATTTTCACCGGGTAGGGGCGGTTCGCGAACCGCCCTTACCCGCAACGGCAAGTTTGGCCCGGAGAACCTACGCCACCATAGGTGAACGGTCATGGCACCGGAACGGGGGCGGTTCGCGAACCGCCCCTACCGGACAATCAAGCGTGGCCCGGTAAGCAATGCCAACAAATGTGGGGAATACCGATAATCCCTTAAACCGGTTGCAACGGCCTACTCTCATTAACGGGCATAAACCTAACCGGCGGCAAGGCAAGAAATGTTTGATGACCTGCTGGAACAAGTCATAGCATTAAAGGGCCGGGGCCAGCCTTTTGTCCTGGCGACGGTGGTGGCTTGCCGGCCGCCCACGTCGGCCAAGCCGGGGGCCAAAGCTATCGTCCAGGCCGACGGGAGCTTTCACGGCTGGGTGGGGGGCAGTTGCGCCCAGCCCCTGGTCGTCCAGGAGTCGCTGAAAACGCTGAATGAGGGGCAGGCCCGGGTCGTCCTCCTGGCGCCCCACCCCGAAGAACTGAACCTCGGCCTGGAGGGGATTGTCCCCATACCGATGACCTGCCAGAGCGAAGGCACCCTGGCGATTTACCTGGAACCCTTCCTGCCCCAGCCCCATTTGCTGGTAATCGGTCAGTCGCCAATGGCCCGCAGCCTGGTGGCGTTGGGCAAGGGCCTGGGCTTTCGCGTTTCCGCCTGCGACCCGTCAGCCAGCGCCGAGTTGTTCCCGGAGGCCGACGCCCTGGCCTCAGACCTGGCGGCGGTCGGGGAGCAGATTGGGCCAAAGAGCCACGTAGTAGTCGCCACTATGGGCCACTATGATGAGGAGGCCCTGGAGGCGGTGGTAAGCAGTTCGGCCGGCTACATCGGCCTGGTCGCCAGCCCCCGGCGCGGGCGGGCGGTCATTGACTACCTGCAAGGCAAGGGGGTGGCCCCGGAAAGCCTGCAAAGGGTTAAGTACCCGGCCGGCCTGGACGTGGGCGCGGAGACGCCGGAAGAAATCGCCTTGAGCATCTTAACCGAGGTAGTTCAGAAAATGCGGGCGGCCGGCGGCGGCTTGGGCAACGGCGAGTTGACTGTGGCGGCGGTCGATACTCCAATCATTCCCGCCGGGGCGGTGGATCCGATTTGCCAGATGACGGTGAATCCGGCCGACAGCCGGTACTTCTCCACCCACCAGGGCGACACCTACCACTTCTGCTGCTTGCGCTGCAAGGAAGAGTTTGATAAGGAACCGGCCCGCTACGCCGGGCAATCGGTGGGGTAGGTTAGGCGGCCGGTTAAGGGTTGGGTTGCCGGCAGTGGGCTAATGGATAATGGTTTTACGCCCGTCCGTACCTTACGGCTAACACCTCGGCCAGAATCGCTACGGCCAGTTCCGGGGGAGTCCGCGACCCTAAATCCAGGCCGATGGGCGCCCGGATTCGGGCCAGTTCGGCCTCGGTAAAGCCCTCCTCTACGAGTTTCCGGCGGCGGGCCTCTTGCGTAACTCGGCTGCCCAAGGCGCCGATATAGCGGGCAGGGGAACGCAGGGCGCAACTCAAGGCCGGCAGGTCAAACTTGGGGTCGTGGGTCAGTACCACCACGTAAGAATGTTCCCCCAACGGCGCCTCAGCCAATGCCTCCTCGGGCCAGGAACGGATTAGCCGGTCAACGTCCGGGAAACGCTCCTCGGTAGCCAGGACGCTGCGCGCGTCCACCACGGTTACCTGAAACCCCACTTCTTTAGCCAGGCGGCTGAGGGAGATGGCGGTGTGGGTGGCCCCGACAATCACCATACTGAGCGGGGGCGGAAAGGCCTCCAGAAACACCTTGGCCTCCGCGCCTTCCCAGGGTAGCGTTACCACTTGCGCGCCCCCGGTTTCCAGGAGACGGGCGCCGGCCTCGGCCAGCCGGTCATTCAATCCGGGGGCAATGGCCCCCACCGGCTCCCCCGGCGGCGTCAGGGTCAGCTTCCGCCCCAACAGGGCCGCCGGCGCCAGGCCAATCGCATAAATCGCCGGCTGCTGCGCCGCTACCGCCCCGGTTAAAGCATCCCATTCCGCACCCGGCCGGAAGGGTTCAATCAGAACGTCAATCGAGCCGCCGCAGCTCAGTCCGACCTGAAAGCCCAGCTCATCGGCAATTCCGTAGTTGACCACCGCCGGCTGGCCGGTATCCAACGACTGCATCGCCCTTAGCGCCACATCCGACTCCACGCAGCCGCCGCTCACCGAGCCGACCATCCGGCCACTGCGGGTTACGCCCAGCCGCGCGCCGGGAGGCCGGGGCGCCGAGCGTTCCACCCGCAGCACCGTCGCCAGCGCAATCTCCTCCCCCTGGGCCTGCCACTCTCTCAAACCGGGCAGAATATCTATCATTCTTTCTTATCCCCTGGGCGGCGGTTGGGTGGCGCAGGGCGCATTGCTGCCGCAATTATATTCAGGGTTCAATTTTTGGTCAATGCGGGGGTGAACGGGGGATTAGGATAGCACCTTGTCAATTACTTTAGTGATGCGTGAATAATGCTCTAAATCCCGCTCAATGATATAGCCCCCGCTCATGGTGAGCCTGTCGAACCATCCGTTTATCCTTCGACAGGCTCAGGATGAGCGGAGAGAGTCGCTGCTAAAATCCGCTCATGGTGAGCTTGTCGAACCACCCTACTGTCAGGGCAACCGCAGCATAAACCCGTCATTCCAGCCATAAAACCGTCGTTCCGGCGAAAGCCGGAATCCAGAACTCTCGGTAGCCGGCACTCTATTTTCAGTGAGGATTTCCTGGATTCCGGCTTTCGCCGGAACGACGGTTGATAGGGTTGCCAATGACGGTTGTTTGGGTTGCCTTGGTTAAGACGTGATTGCCCTGGAGTTGGAGAGGCGGGCATCATCAAACGGGCGTTGTTTTCCTGACCCGCTTGGCTTGGTGGAGAGCGTAGGGGGGTTGGAAACCGGCCCTTAACGTGCAACTTGGCCGGCGCGGGGGAAATCCCGGCGTTGCCCCGGGTGGGCCGGGGTTATCTGACGCCGTTCTGGATTATCAGAGTTATCAAGCCGCCGCCCAGCAAGCCGATGACAGCTATGACTAAACCGATAATGGCATAAAACAGCTTGTCAATCCGGTTATTGAGTTGCTGCAAGCCGGCTTGAAGTTCTTGTATCCCGGCTTGCAGGGCTTGCAATTGCGCATCTAGCCCTTCGATGCGCCCGGCCAGATAACCCAGGCTTATGGGTTGTTCCTGTTCCAGCGTGGTCATCACAACTCCTTCGGCGGTGTTATGCCGGTTCAGAATACCACTGCCGCAGTGCGGCCGGCAATGCCTTATGCGGCAATTCGCTAACCCCTGGCGTCGCTGCGGGAAAACCCAGGTGCCAGATTAGCCCGGATAAGCTATAATGCCACCAGAATACCACCAGCCCAATTTGCCGGGTTGAGGAGGCAGCGATATGCAGTTTGGCTTGCTATATGAGACCCAGCGTCCCTATCAGGGGACGGATATTGACTGGAACGCTCTGTATAAGGAAACCCTGGAGCAATGTGAACTGGCCGACCAGGTGGGCTTTGACAACCTCTGGTTCGTGGAACACCACTTCCTGACCGGGTTTTCCGGCTCGCCCAGCCAGGACGCCATATTCGGCGCCCTCAGCCGGGTCACCAAGCAAATCCGCATCGGCTACGGCGTCTGTATCCTGCCCTACCACCATCCGGTACGGGTCGCCGAGCGGGTGGCCCTGGTGGACCAGTTGACCGACGGGCGGGTGGAGTTCGGCACCGGCCGCTCCAACGCCTACGAACAGATTGGCCTGGGCGTTGACCCCCGCAATACCCGCTCCCTGTGGGAGGAGTCCATCTCTATGCTGCCCCAAATCTGGCAGTCAGAGGAATTTTCCTGGGAAGGCGAACACTGGAACGTACCGACGCGGCGGGTGCTGCCCAAACCCTTCCAGAAACCCCATCCCCGGATGTATTTGGCCTGCACCCAGACCGAGAGTTTCCGGCTGGCCGCGGAACGGGGCATCGGCGTGCTGTCCTCGGCCTCCTACGCCACCGCCGTGCTGGCGGAGCACGTCAAGGTTTATCGGGACGCGCTGACTAACGCCAACCCGGTGGGGGCTTTTATCAACGAGTTCTGGGGCAACAACGTCCACGCCTATTGCGGGCCGGATAACGATGAGGCGCGGGAGTTGGCCGCCCTGTCAATGAAAACCTTTTTCGGGCCGGACAAGCCCTACATCGCCGGCCGGATTAACGCCTATGAGGAACTGCTGGAGGCTTGGGGCGGCGTCCCGGACCACTTGCAGGCCGACTTTGGCCGGTGGCTGCGCCAGTCCGATGAGGCGCACAAGGCGCAGGCCGAGCAGTCGGGCATTTCCCTGGACGCCGGCCCCGGCGCCGCCCGGGCCGCCATTGCACAATTGGACGCCAACACCCTGGCCGACCGGGGCGTCATCATCGCCGGCGACCCGGATAGCTGCGCCCGGGCGGTGCAGATGTACGAGGACATCGGCGTTGACCAGGTGATAATGATTATGCAGACGGAGACCATCCCCCACGAAAAGGTGATGGAATCCATTGAACTGTTCGGCAAGGAGGTTATTCCCCGCTTTCGTCCGGCCCCGGCCAACGGAGGCGCCAATGGCTAAAAAGAGAGCGCCCAAGCAGGTTTTCAATCTGCCCAAGCGCCACCGCTGGAAGGCCAAGCCGGGCAATCAGATTTTCGTTGCCAACCGGGGCGACGTGCGCTTTGAGTTTCCCGGCGGCTGGGTTTTCGACGATACCAGCGGCGGCGCCGGCCAGTCCGTCCGGTTTTTTGACGGCAAGCCGCCCAACGACGACATCCGGCTGGAGGTTTCCGTCCTGCACATCCTACACCCGGCGGCGTACCAGATGCCCTTGGCCGACCTGCTGAATGACTCCGCCGAGGACATCGGCGACAATTGCCGCCGGGGAAAACCCTACTCCCTGCGCTTGCCCCAGCACGAACTGGCCTGGCTGGAGATGGAGTATATCGACCCGGTCGAAAAGCGGCCGGCCTTTACCCGTCTCTGCCTGGCCCGGGGCGTCGGCGTGCAGACTCTCATCACGCTGGACTTCTGGCCTGAGGACGCCACCCGCGCCATTGCCGCGTGGGATGACGTGCTGGGCACCCTCAAGCTGGGCGAGTATCTGGAACATCCCTTCTTTGGCCCCAAGGAGTAGCGGGCCGGGTTATGGACGCCTTGCCGTCAACCCGGCCCTGTCGCCGCCGGCCTTGGCTGACCAGGGCGGCGGTAGGTCTGGCCCTGCTGATACTGCTGTCGGCTTTAGCCCCGGCTTGCCAACTGTTAAATAGCAAAGTAAGCAGCAAAGATGCGGCGGCGTCCCTGACCCTGGAGCAGGCGGTGGGGCAGATGCTGCTGGTGGGCTTTCGCGGGGAGACGGTGGAGGAGCCGGCCGCCGCGCTGCTGCGGGATATTCAGCCCGGCGGCGTCATCCTCTTTGACCGGGACGGCCCCAGCGGTGGGGAACTGGTGCGGAACATCACCTCCCGGGAGCAGTTGCAGGCCCTGACCGGGCAACTCCAGGAACAGGCTGCCCTGCCCTACTTTATCGCCATTGACGCCGAGGGCGGTTACGTCAACCGGCTCAAGGAAAAGTACGGTTTCACCCTGAAAGTGCCGACGGCGCAAAAGTTGGGGGCGCGGCCGGCTGCGGAAACGGCGGCCCTGGCCGGCCAACTGGCCGACGAAATGCGGGCGGTGGGCCTGAACTGGAACCTGGCCCCGGTGGTGGACGTGAACGTCAACCCGGAAAGCCCGGCCATCGGCGCCATTGAACGCTCTTTCAGCCCCGACCCGGCAATCGTAGCCGCCCACGCCCAAGCCTTCAGCGATGCCATGCGGCAGCGGCAGGTCATCCCCACCCTGAAACACTTCCCCGGCCACGGCAGCGCCGCCGGCGATACCCACCTGGGCGTTGCCGACGTAACCGCCACCTATAACCGGGAGTTGGAACTGGCGCCCTACCGGGAGTTGATTAACGGCGGCTACGCTGACGCCATTATGACCGCCCACATCGTCAACCGGAACCTGGACGCCGCCGCCCGGCCGGCCACCCTGTCCCCGGCTATCATCAACGGCTTGCTGCGGCAGGAGTTGGGCTTTGCCGGCGTAGTAGTATCCGACGATATGCAGATGGCGGCGATCGTTGCCGAGTACGGCCCGGAGGAGGCAGCCATCGCCGCGGTGCAAGCCGGCGTCGATGTAATCCTGCTGGCTAATCAGCAGGGCGATTATGACCGGCAACGGGTCTATCGGGTACGGGACGCCCTGCTGCAAGCCGTCGCCGACGGCGTTCTAACCGAGGAACGCATCTACCAGTCGGCGGGGCGCATCCTGGCCTTGAAAGAACGCTATGGCATCATTGCACCCGCTAATTGACCCTTGCCGGCAACTGAACCTCTACCGGGCTATTCAATCCGATAAACCCTAGCCGCCGTGTCGTGGAACATTGCCGCCCGCTCGCTGGCCGAGTAGCCGGCCGACAGCCGCTTGAAAGCGTTGTAAAGGACGTGGTGCGAGTAGGAAACCTTGTCCACCGGGAAGTTGCTCTCAAACATACACCGTTCCGGCCCGAACTGCTCAATGCAGTAGTGGAGCAGCGGGGCCATATCCGCCGCCAGTTCCTCAGAACCGATGGGCCGGTTGCGGGTGTGCCAGTCAAAGCCGGTGCGGGGCATCCCGATGCCGCCCAGCTTGCAGACTACGTTGGGGCAGGCGGCGACGGCGGCGATACCACTGCGCCACAGGCCCATCACCTCCTCCTCCCGCCCGGCGTAGGGGCCAACCCGCAGCAGCCCGCCGATGTGGTTCAGGATGATGGTCAAGTCCGGCGTCGCTTTGGCGAAGTCGGCCAGTTCGGGCAGTTGGGGGAAGTAGAGCCAGCCCTCTAAAGAGAGGCCCCGGTCGGCCAGGATGCGCGCGCCGGCCCGGAAGTTTTCGGCGGCCAGTTGGCCCGGCATATTGTGGGCCGCCGTGTTTTCCATCTCCGGGTGGGGATCCCAGGTAACCGAGTGGCGGATGCCCCGGAAACGTCGGGGGCTGGCCGCCTGGAGCGCGTCCAGAACCGGCTCCACCCCGGCGCCCAGGTTCAGGTTGGCGTGGCCGATGATAGTCGCCGCCGCCTGGCCGGGGCCGTAGAGGCCGCTGGCGCTGGCCGCCGCCTGGCCCTGGACAAACTCCACCTCGCCCACCGGCCGCAGTTCCTCCGGCCCCTCGGCCCGGTACATCGCCCGCGCCTCGATAAACACGGTGGAGCGGACGTTGTGGCCCAGGTTAATGTCGGCGGCCAGTTCGGGGAGCAGGTAGCGCTGGTAGGGGATGCGTTCCGGGCGCAAATCCCAGAAATGGTGATGCGGGTCGCAGATAGGCAAGTCGGGTTCCAGGGTCTCCTCAGTAGTCAATTCCAGCCAGTCATTGCCGCCAAAAGGCATAATGCTCTCTCCTTTCCCTTGCAGCGTTGGGGGTAAGGCAATAATAGCATACGGCGTAAAGGGGCGGGGTGGCCGGTATTCCAAGCCGGGCAACCGCATCATAAACCTGCATCATCAAACCGTCGTTCCGGCGAAAGCCGGAATCCAGGAAATACCCGGGGAAAGGGCGTACCAAATACCGAGGATTCTGGATTCCGGCTTTCGCCGGAACGACGGTGGCTTGGGTTGACGGTGGCTTGGAATGACGGTTGCCTGGGTCGCCCCGGTTAAGACGCGGTTGCCCTGGGTCATACCGGCGCGGGTTGACGGCGGTTATAATCCCCGGTATATACTGAACCGGTTGGAGAGGGTTAAATATGCCGGATTATATGGATAATTGTTTGTTTGGAGACGCTCATACTCACCTGGACCAGTACGGGCCGGCGGAGATTCCCGGCATCCTGCAACGGGCCGGCCAGGCCGGTATCGGGTTTATCGTCTGCGCCGGAACTACCCTGGAATCCACCCGCGCCTGTATCCGAATGACCGAGGAACACGCCCCCTTTTATGCCGGCGTGGGCATCCACCCGATGGAGGCTCACCAACCGGTGGATGAGGCGGTCTATGGCGAGTTGGAGCGGCTGGCCCGGGACAACCCCAAGGTGGTTTGCATCAGCGAGATTGGGCTGGACTTTATGCCTACGTCGCCGGATCATCAGGTACAGGATCAGGTGTTCCGGGCGCAGATTCGGCTGGCCCGCAGCCTCAAGCTGCCCATCATTTTCCACTCCCGGGAGTCCCACCCGGAAGTGTTCCGCACCCTGCGGGAGGAGGACGCCGGCGCGGTGGGCGGGGTGATGCACTACTTTCAGGGTGACGAACCAACGGCCCGGGCGGCGATAGACTGCGGCTTTTTCATCTCCCTGGCCCGTCCCCTGACCCGCCTGCCGGAGTTGCAGGAAACGGCCAAGGCCATTCCCCTGGCGAATATGGTGCTGGAAACCGACGCCTACCCCCAGCCTTTCAAGAAGTACCGCCACAACTGGACCGAACCCCGCCACGTGCGGGAGGTGGCCCAATGCCTGGCCGACCTGAAGGGCATCACCCTGGCCGAGGTAGCCGAAACCACCACCCGCAACCTGGCAACCTTGCTGGGGCTGGAGAGTATTCTCACCACCGCACCGCCGCCGGAACCGGAGGCCGGCCAGTAACCCCGGTGAACCCCGGCGTTTCTCTCTATCTCTGTGCGTATCTGCCAATCTCAGGAACGCAAAAAATACCGGCCGGCAACGGCGGCATCAGCATCATCCCCCAGCAAGGCAACCACCGGCACATCAAAAAAACCTTCGTGCCCCTTCGTGCCCTTCGTGGACAAAAAAACAAAAGGACGGTATGACAACGCCCGGTCAATCTCCGGCACATCCCAAAAAAACCTTCGTGCCCCTTCGTGCCCCTTCGTGGATAAAAAACAAAAGGACGTATTATGGAACCGCGTATCAGCATTATCACTTTAGGCGTGGCCGACCTGCCCCGGGCCGTGTCCTTTTACCGGGACGGGCTGGGGCTGACCCTCTTTGACGACAACACCGAATCCATCGCCTTTTTTCAGAACAAAGGCACCTGGCTGGCCCTGTACCCCAAGGCCGCCCTGGCCGCGGACGTAGGAATTTCTGCGGAAGGCAGCGGCTTTTCCGGCGTTACCCTGGCCCACAACGTCCGCACCAAAGCGGAAGTGGACGACCTGCTGGCGGTGGCGGTGTCCGCCGGGGCCGCCCTGGTAAAACCGGCCCAGGACACCTTTTGGGGCGGCTACTCCGGCTACTTCACCGACCCGGAGGGCTACCTGTGGGAAATCGCCTGGAATCCCCACTTCTGGATTGAGTAGCCCGCCGGGAGTGGTATAGAATATAGAATAAGGTTACTGATGGCGCCGGTTCGGGGCCATACCCGGTTTAATCAACAAAGGAGAACGCGCTATGCTGCCGGACATCTGCCAGATTGCCCTCAAGGAATGGGCCGTTACCGTTCAGGCGTTGGCCCAGGGTCAACAAATCCTGCTGCTCCGCAAGGGCGGCATCCACGAATCGAGCCAGGACTTCCGGGTCATCCACCCGGAGTTTCTGCTCTACCCCACCTACGAACACCAGCGGGCCGACCTGCTGAAACCGGCCCACCAGCCGGCCCTGGAGCAACTGCTGGCCGACCGCCCCCAGACCGACACCATCACCTTTACCCACTTCGCCAGGGCCGAGGAGGTTATCGAGGTGGCGGCCCAGGAACGGGTGGATGACCTGGCGCCCCACCACATCTGGACGGACGCCTACGCCCAGTCCCGCCTGCACTGGAAACCCATGCTGCCCCTGTCCATCCTGCTGCTGCGGGTCTATCGGCTGGAGCAGCCGGCCACCGTCCCCTACCTGAAGGAGTACGGCGGCTGCACCTCCTGGGTGGAAATAATGCCCCGCATCCCCCTGGGCCAACTGGCGCCGTCCCTGACCGACGCCGAGTTTCAGCGGGAGGTGGACGCGGTAAAGGGCAGTTTGGGGCTGGTGGGGGTGTAAGTCGGCCCGGCCCGGCCAAGCCCCCGGTAATAACCCGCCATAGCCATAAAAGAAGACGCCCGGCACGAAACCTATGGGAGGAGGCAGGTTATGCGAGTTGTGATGATCGTGTTGGCAATAGTTCAGTTGCTGATTGCCGGCTACGGCCTGTTAATCGGCGGGTTTGCCGACGGTGGCGAATGGTGGGATCGGTTAGTGATAATGGTGGCCCAGCCGGCCGCCGCCGTCGGCCTGGTCATCCTGGTTTTCGTCCCCCGACCGCCGGCGGCCCTGACCGGGCTGATCGTAGCCCTGCTGGCGGTCAACGTCGCCGCCGACGGGTTCCTGGCCTACGCCATTTCCTCCGGGATGACCAAAGGCGACTGGTGGCTGCCCCTGGTTTTCGCGGTCATACCGGCCATCGGCCTGGTTTACGGGGTTAAGCGGCTGACAGTTGCCCGTTGACGGGGCAGCCCCCGGTCCGGTAAACAGTGGGTAGCCGGATTTTTCAGGGGGGTGAGTTATGGGGTTGGATGTTGGGGTGGTCAAAACCACCTATTTGGAAAGGCCCGGTCAGCCAATATCCGGCTTTCTGTGGGATTTGATGGCTGACCCGGAGGTGGGGTTGGATGACGGACAGGATGAGGTCGACGGATTTTGGGACGGCGGCGGGGCTGAGAACGCCTTTTACGAATTTTGCCTGGACGGCCTGATTAACCGGGCCAACGGTTGGGCCACCGAACAAAATCTCAGTCCCGCCCAGCGGAATACTCTGTTAGACTGGATCGAGAATTTGCCCTATCGAGACGAACCCGCTATCGTGCAAGTGTTACCCGCTTTTCTGAGAAATTGGGCAGCGCCCATAATCAAACGGCGCCAACGAAACGGCTACGACATCATAAAATTGCACTTGAGCTTTTAACGATGAATAGCATACCAGCAACATCCAACGCAACCCTGCTCCTGGGCGACTGCCGCACCGAGTTGGCAAAGGTAGCTACCGCGTCCGTTGACCTGATAGTAACCTCACCGCCCTATGCCGACCAACGGGCTACCACCTACGGCGGCATAAAGCCCGACGACTACGTGGACTGGTTCCTGCCCATCGCCGACGAACTGCACCGGGTATTGAAACCCACCGGCACCTTTGTCTTGAACATCAAGGAACGGGCGGTGAACGGCGAGCGGCATACCTACGTCATCGAGCTTATCCTGGAAATGCGCAAGCGGGGCTGGCTCTGGACCGAGGAATTCGTCTGGCACAAAAAGAACTGCTACCCCGGCAAGTGGCCCAACCGGTTCCGGGATTCCTGGGAGAGATTGCTGCAATTCAACAAGCAACGCCGGTTCAAGATGAACCAGGAAGCGGTGATGGTGCCGGTGGGCGACTGGTACGATAACCGGATGCGTAACTTGAGTGAAACCGACCTTATCCGCGACGAGTCCAAAGTAGGCAGCGGTTTCGGCAAGAAAGTATCTAACTGGCTGGGCCGGGATATGGTCTATCCCACCAACGTCCTGCACCGGGCTACCGAGTGCAACAACCGCAATCACAGCGCCGCCTTTCCCTACTGGCTGCCCGAATGGTTCATCGACCTGTTCACCGACCCCGGCGACGTGGTTCTTGACCCCTTTATCGGCTCCGGCACCACCGCCTTTGCCGCCTTGGAAAAGGGACGTAATGTTATCGGGATTGAGTTGCACGAACCCTATTACGATGCCCTGCGGGAGGAGTTGGGCAGGGAAAGTCGGTTACCTTTATGAACCCGATAACCGACGAGCAGATAACCGAATATGTTGAGGCTAACATCGGCAGCTTTCACGAAAAGCGGTTGGAGTCGCTGAACACGCTGAAGCTGGATGCGCTGTTAGCCCGGAAGAACCCTTACCTGTTCAAGAGTAAGAACGTCCACAAAGTTTCCGATTTTATCAAGCTGTTTCTTGACGCCCACTTGAGTTCTCAGGAAGAAACCTTGTTTGGCGATTTTCTTGAAGGCTTGGCAATTCACGTTGCCGAGATAGTTCACGGTGGTTGGAAATCCACTGCGACCGGCATAGACCTGGAGTTTTCCAAAGACGAAGCCAGATATATCATTTCCATCAAGTCCGGCCCTAATTGGGGCAACAGTTCCCAAGTCAATAAGCTAAAAGACAATTTCAGCACAGCCACCAGAGTATTACGCCAGAGCAGTCGAACCCTGAACGTCATAGCCGTGAATGGTTGTTGCTATGGGCGAGACTCCAACCCTGACAAAGGCAACTATCTCAAGCTGTGCGGGCAAGAATTTTGGGAATTGTTATCCGATGACCCTGATCTCTTTACCCGCATTATTGAACCATTAGGCCACCAAGCCCGTCAGCGTAACGAAAAATTCTTTAAGGACTACGGGGCGGTCATTAACCGATTTTCTTTAGAGTTTACGAAGAATTTTTGCGATGAGTCAGGCGTAATCGACTGGCCTAAACTGGTAAGGTACAGTTCAGCCAAAGGTCGCCGGCCCAAATTGGTCAAACCCTGAAAGGCCCCAACGATGAACCACCAACACCCCCAAACCATCCCGGAAATATGCGCCGCCCTCAACGGCCGGGGCCGGCCGGAGTTGGCCCGGCGGTTGGCCTACTTTGCGTCGGAGGAGGATTTGGAGCCGGGGGAGTAATTTCCCGTATCTCTAGTCTCATACCGGCTTTGGCAATGCTGACAACTTGCGCCAGTTTGTATTATAGTGTAGGTCAGCGTGAAGAAATATGAGATGGATGACGTTATGACTGAGCACCACCCTGCAAACGTGACTGAGGTATCAGTGGTATTAGTATCTCCAAACCCTATCGATCCTCAATCAATCAGACCGGAAGCCCTGAGCAATGCCGGCATAGTACCTGCCAATTGGGGTGCCACTGGTGGCATCAGTACGCCACCAGTTGTGCAAACCCTATACCAAAACGGTTTCGTGATTCAGATCGAGGGTAGTCAGGGTAATCGTTGCAGTTTTCAAGAAATTATCGGTGGAGCTTTGCGCGACACTTACGAAGTTCACGCCATAGCTAGACGATACCTTGACGCCACCAAGTTGGTCGCTTATGAGGCGCTGGGCGTCAACTGGTCACTGGAAGTCGCCGTTGAAAATCCCAGTATCTGGATTCGAGAGAAATTGCTGGGTAACGCTCCATACTTTTCCGATTTTCACCCTACTTCGGTAGAAGTGGCAAAAGAGCTTGAATTCGCGATTTGCAACCTGAATTTCAATGGTGAAAACGGGCACATCGTGATGGCTTGCAATTACCACTTTCAGTTAGAGCATAGCTCTCCTGACGTGATTATCTCGGCATTGGATTCTTGGCGCCAGTGCCAAGAACATTTGACCAGCGAGTTATTGCCGCAACTTTAGAACCTAACGCGGTTTACCGGGGGAGACATGGCGACATCATTCATTGTCCCACATCGCGGTTTGAATTCGTCAACCCTGATTTTGGATCGGGACATGGCTCACACTAGTCGTTCCAGGAGTTTGGCGCCGTTTCCTACGGATCGGGTTGGGTATGATGTGGACGTAATCATCTACTTTTCTCGTGCGGATGCCGGAGGAGAAGTAGATAAACTGGTCCCCTCGGACCAGGTTCGCGAATTTCTGCTCAATCACCTCCGCTCCAATCTAGCGGTTGTACCGAAAAGCCACACTTCTCATGTAGTACGGCGTTCCTTGGTTTCTTACGGGATGAGTTATCCAAGCAACGTTGCTGACGTATGCAAAGTTCTACGCAATTGGGGCGAGTACGCTTTAGCTGACCGGCTGGCTTACCTTGCCTCTGACGAGGATTTGGAAGAGGGGGAGGTTCCCGCCACTCCTGAAAGCGCCCGTGCTTTCCTGACATTTTTCAGCGCGGTGGAGTCTGAGGGCCGGGTGGACTTGGCTTGTTCTCCCGACGGTGAGGTTTCCGCAGTATGGCGTTTCCCTGACGGGGAACGGCGGGCCTGTGTGTGGTTCCTGCCAGCGAATCGGGTTACGTTCGCGGCCACTGATGCCAACGGAGATTTCATAAAAATTGACGCTGGCCGGGATGCGGGTAGCCCTTCGGTAGTGATGGAAAAACTGGTGCAAGAAGGACTGCTCAAATGGCACAAGATTCCCAGCGCGAGCTCTTACCCATCCATAACGTTGCGCGATATTGCAGCCCCCGTCTCTTGGGACCTGATGGCCTCCCGTTGGAAGCAGCCTTCAAGCTCCGTAACAGTGAGAACTACATCTCCACCAACTGGTTGGAACACTTCCACCCTACCGATAGGCCATCCCAGCTAGACTGCCTCCGTCAATCCCTGAAGAGAAAACTCAATATCGGTCGAAACGCCCGATTAGCCGTGTTGAACGTCGAGACAGCCGTAGTTGCTTGTAAAAGCAAGCTGAGCTTGGACATCCGGTTTATAACATTGGGCGAACCGGACGACCCATCCCACACCGGTATCTATGGTATGGCGACGCTGACTGCGGAGGATAAAGCCTCGGCAGCGACAGCATTAGCCAAATCCGTTAAGCCTGATGCGGTTTATCCTGCTACTTGATTCGACGCCGCCCCAAACCCAAACCCTCAACAAAAGGAACGACAACTATGAAATACCGACTCCTTCCCCGCACCGAGCTTTCCCTTTCCGAGGTGGGCTTTGGCGTCTGGACGGTGGCTACTACCTGGTGGGGCAAGATTCCCGAGGAGCAGCGGGCCGCCCTGCTGGAGAATGCCGTCGAACTGGGCGTCAACTTTTTCGATACCGCCGATACCTATGGCGAGGGCTACGGCGAGGAAATCCTGGCGAAAGTCCTGGGCCACCGCCGCCACGACCTGGTCATCGCCACCAAGTTCGGCTACGACTTCTACGACAAGCTCACGCCCCGCATCGGCCACCAGGAACGGCCCCAGAAGTTCGACCCCGACTTTGTCCGCTTTGCCTGCGAACAGAGCCTGCGCCGCCTCAACTCCGACTACATCGACCTCTACCAGGTGCATAACCCCCGCATTGACGCCCTGGAGCGGGACGAGCTGTTCGAGACGCTGGAGCAGTTGCGGGCCGAGGGCAAAATCCGCTACTACGGCGTGGCCCTGGGGCCGGACATCGGCTGGTTCGAGGAGGGCGAGGCCGCCATGCGGGAGCGCCAGGTCAGCAGCCTGCAAATCATCTACAGCATCCTGGAACAGGACCCGGCCAAAGACTTCTTTCCCATCGCCCGGGACTGCCAGGTGGGGCTGCTCTCCCGGGTGCCCCACGCCTCGGAGGCGCTGACCGGCCGCTATACCGAGGCCCCTACCTTTGACGAAAGCGACCACCGCTCTCACCGGCGGGCCGAGTGGCTGCGGGAGGCGCTGCGCAAGGTGGAGCAGGTGAAGTTCCTGGCCGGCGAGGAGACCGGCCGCACCCTGGCCCAGGCCGCCATCAAGTTCGCCCTCTACCCGCCGGCCATAACCTCGGTGCTGCCCAACTTCACCAACCTGGAGGAATTGCGCCACTACACCGACGCGGTGGACACGCCGGACTTGACCGACGGGGAGCAGGCCCTACTGGACGACCTGTGGGCCAACGATTTCTACCTGGAAGAAGCGTCGCCCAACCTGACCGAGGTTTAGCCGGGATACCAGCAATGGCTTAACCGGATATACCGGAGAACGAAGTCCGCTCATGGTGAGCTTGTCGAACCACGCCACCTTACCTTGCCGGCATCCTTCGATAAGCTCAGGATGAGCGGGGAGTGATAATAAAATCCGCTCACCAGAATTCGGCTCACAAGAACAAGTCCGCTCATGGTGAGCTTGTCGAACCACGCCCCCTTACCTTGCCGGCATCCTTCGACAGGCTCAGAATGAGCGGGGAGAGAATTAAGTCCGCTCATGGTGAGCTTGTCGAACCACGCCCCCTTACCTTGCCGGCATCCTTCGACAGGCTCAGAATGAGCGGGGAGAGAATTAAGTCCGCTCATGGTGAGCTTGTCGAACCACGCCCCCTTACCTTGCCGGCATCCTTCGACAGGCTCAGAATGAGCGGGGAGAGAATTAAGTCCGCTCATGGTGAGCTTGTCGAACCACGCCCCCTTACCTTGCCGGCATCCTTCGACAGGCTCAGAATGAGCGGGGAGTGGAGGAGTCGCCCAACCTGACCGAGGTTTAGCCGGGATACCAGCAATGGCTTAACCGGATATACCGGAGAACGAAGTCCGCTCATGGTGAGCTTGTCGAACCACGCCCCTTACCTTCCGGCCATCCTTCGACAGGCTCAGGATGAGCGGGGAGTGGTAATAAAATCCGCTCACCAGAATTCGGCTCACAAGAACAAGCCCGCTCATGGTGAGCTTGTCGAACCACGCCCCCTTACCTTGCCGGCATCCTTCGACAGGCTCAGGATGAGCGGGGAGAGGGCGTATATCGGCATAGCCAAGGGATTCAAGCAATGGCCCGAATCATTATTGACACCGACCCCGGCGTGGATGACGCCATTGCCATTTTGCTGGCCCTGGCTTGTCCTGCGCTGGAGGTGGCCGGGCTGACCGTCGTGGGCGGCAACGTGCCGCAGGCCCGGGGCGTCCGCAACGCCCTGGCCCTGCTGGAGTACGCCGGGCAAGGGGATGTGCCGGTATTGCGGGGCAGTTCCCGCCCCTTGCCAGGCCAGGGCAACGGGAAATTTCCCTACGCCCACCACTTTCACGGCTGGAGCGGACTGTCCCGCCGCTTGCCCAAACCCCGTAACCGTCCGGCCGCCGGCGGCGCGGTGGACTTCCTGGCGGCCCAACTGGACGCGGCGCCCGGACAGGTTCACATTGCCGCCCTGGGGCCGCTGACCAACCTGGCCCGGCTGGAGCGGCAGCGCCCCGGCGCCCTGTCCCAAGCGGCGTCCATCGTAGTAATGGGCGGCGCAGTGGACGCCCCCGGCAACAGCACCCCCTATGCCGAGTTCAACTTTTACAGCGACCCGGCGGCGGCGCAGGAGGTTCTGACTTGCGGCGTTCCCCTGACCCTGGTTGACCTGGCCGCCTGCCGGCAGGTTGCCATCGGACGTGAGGCCGCCGCCAACTTGCGCGCTCCGGGCAATCGGCTGGGCCAACTGGCGGCGCAACTGGCGCAAAACTGGTTCCGGCGGGAGGCGCGGCGGGAACGGTTCGAGTTTTATGATCCGCTGGCCCTGGCCGCCGCCATCGCCCCGGAGGTGTTGACCACCCGCCGGGCCGCCGTGTCGGTGGCAACCGCCGCCGGGCCGGAATGGGCCGCCAGCCGGGTTACCGCCCCGGACGGCCCGGTGGCGGTGGTGGAGCGGGTGGACGCGGCCCGGTTCTTTGCCCTGCTGCGGGAAATTTTGGGGTGGGAGGGGGTGTAGCGCCCGGCTGCCGTTATCGCTGAGCCGCTTTACGCCAATCTGAATTCCCGTAAGAAAACCGCTCTGCTTTGCCGGCCGGGTTCTGAATCCTGATTAAGCTCGGCTCACCGCCTTGGTCCAGCAAGGCAACATTCTCGACTATATAGAGCCAATAGTTTTCTCCGTGTTCCTGCGCACACTCGAACTCGGCCTTGGTCAATGAGACTCGGTTAAACTTACCGCTGAGGCTTTTGACCTCGCACCAGCGGATTATCTTCCCGTTCTTCCGGCCGGATTCGGTCTGGTACAGGTCAAAACCTTTGTTGTTGGAATTAGCCGGACGGCGCCAACCTTTCTCCTTCTCCTGGATAAACTTGAGCGCCTTCTCCTCTACCTCCCTATTCGCTCCAGCGTCCGGGCTTGGCGCAGGGGTAGCCATCTGAAACTCCTGCCACAACTCCCTGATGGCGTTGATGGCGTCAGGGGAGACTCCCTTGCTTTCCAACCGTTCTAATGATTCCGCCGCAAAGTTCTCTACCCGGCTAGTCCCCGGTTTCCTGATTTTGGAGGGTTCAGGCGGGGGAACTACGTTAAGCCGCCAATGCCCCATCTTGACTCCCCGGCTCAAGCTCCCCTGCTTTCTCAAGGAGCGCCGGGCTTGGGCGCATTTGCTGGAGAAACTCGTTCCCCAAAAATCCTGCGTTTCTTTCCTGAACTCTCTGACGTACACCCAATCCAGGTTTTCCCTGACTTGTTCGTCGATGTTTTTGTAATGAGCGTCTCCATTCAACTGATGGAGGGCAGCCAGGATTTGGCCTTCCATCTCTCTGGCGGTAGGCAGCTTTCCTTTGGTAGGCATAGCGTATCCTCTACGAATGATGTTTGAGTTAACTATCGCTTCGTTGATAATACTAATCGGCAATCGGCAAGTCAAACGGCATTGGATTACAAACTGGAAACCTCGATTTATACGCCTTTTCCGACTGCCTATACCCGTATCCTGGTTGACTACCACCGCCCAACCGGGTATGTTTCAATTCAATCCCACTCAACCCCACCCTACACCGACACAGGAGGCAACAACCGTGCGGGCTATTGACATTCACGCGCACCAGGAACCCCAATGTTTTCAGCGGGCAGTCCGGGCCGGCCAGTCCTGGCACGGGCTGACGGCGGAGAGCGACGAGGCGGATATTGACCCGATGGAGATGTGGACGCCGGAGCAGCGGATCGCCGATATGGACTCGCTGGGCGTGGACGTGCAGGTGGTTTCCACCAGTTCCGCCTTTTATATGTACGACCGGGCGCCGGACACCGCCCTTGCCATTGCCCGGGACTGCAATGACGAGGTTCACCAACTGACGATGGACCACCCGGAGCGGTTCAAGGGGTTTGCCACCCTGCCGATGCAGGACATCCCGGCGGCCATCGCCGAACTGGACCGGGCGGTGAGCCAGTTGGGGATGGTGGGGGCGATGATTGATGACAAGGTCAACGAAAAGACCTACGATGACCCGGCCTTTCTACCCTTCTGGCAGGCCGCCGAGCAGTTGGGCGCGCTGATTTTCATTCACCAGGGCGACCCGACGGTGGTTGAGGCGCGCACCGAAAGCTGGCACCTGCCCAATACCATCGGCAACCTGGCGGATCGGGCCATTACCTTCGCGTCCTTTGCCTACGGCGGCGTGCTGGATCAATGCCCGGACTTGAAGGTTTGCCTGGCCCACGGCGGCGGCTATACCTGCTTCGGCATTGGCCGGATGGATCGGGGCTGGCAGGTGCGCGCCGAGGCGCGGGCCAACATCAGCCAACCGCCCAGCGCCTACCTGCGGCGTTTCTACTACGACTGCCTGACCCACAGCGAGCCGGCGCTGCGAATGTTGATTGACACCGTGGGCGCCGACCGGGTGGTACTGGGCACCGACTGGCCGGCCAATATGCGGATTGACTGGCCGGTGTCCTGGGTGCTGGGCCTGTCCAGCCTGACCCAGGCGGAAAAGGAGGCCATTCTCTGGAAAAACCTGGAGAGTTTGCTGGGTATTTAGCCGGTTAAAGCCGGGTTTGACAGCGTAACGGCGCCCGTCTAAAATGCCGTCCACCGGCCCGGTGGCTGCCCCCGCCAGTAGGCCCAATTTCGCCAAGGAGTTGCAGCAATGGCTCAATCCAGTAACGGCGCAAGTTTCTGGCTGCGGGTGGCGGCTTTCCTGATTGACGCGGTTATCGTGTACGCGGCGGTCTTGCTGGCGACTTTCGCTTTTGAGCGCAGCACCGGGATTATTCCCAACCAGAACATTCAGACCTTCGGTACTCCCGTATTTCTCTACCTGTACCACGTCATCCTGATCGCCGCCCTGGGCCGGACGCCGGGCAAAATGCTGCTGCGGTTGCGGGTAGTGGACGGACAAGGCGGCAAGCCCGGCTTTGGCCCGCTACTGCTGCGGGAGTTAATCGGGATAGTAGGCATCTTCGGCGCCCTGGCCGACACGGAAAGGCGCGGCTGGCACGACCGCATCGGCGGCACCCGGGTAGTGCGGAATCGGGGATAAAGTAGGTCAAAGTCGCCTGAGTTGACCTATCCGCTCATGGTGAGCTTGTCGAAGGATGTAATGATGGTTCGACAAGCTCACCATGAGCGGATTTTGTTCTTGGCGCAGACTTGCCCCGACCCCGGCCATCCCGGTGTCTCGGTATTCTCAACGCTTGTCTGTATTATCATCGGCGTAGGGGCGGGTTTGTAACCCGCCCTGGCTCTAGGGCAGAGATAGGTCGGACAAGGCATACCGGTTTTCCCGTATTTCCTTGCCGTTGAACGTCGGACGGGTTACAAACCCGCCCCTACCAATCGTGATGCCAACACCATATACCGGCACCCTTTGAGAGTACCGGCGGTTGCCCAACGTGGGCAAGGCGATTGCATCATAAACCCGTCATTCCAAACCACCGTCGTTCCGGCGAAAGCCGGAATCCAGGAAATCCTCACGGAAAAGCGTGTACCGGCTACCGAGGGTTCTGGGTTCCGGCTTTCGCCGGAACGACGGTGGCTTGGGTTGCCGACGGTTGACCGGGTTGGCTTGGTTGGCCCGGTTGAGACGCAATTACCCTGCTCCCCGGCCCCGGTCTTTGTGGTGAAATGGGGCGGTTTGTGCTAGTATCGTAAAGTTGCCCCCGGAACTATTGGACAGGTGAAGCAATTTGGCCGGCATTGTCGTATATGGCAAGTAACACGCCCCGGCAGGAAATGGAAACCGCCGCCGCTAACCCCCGCCGGGGCCGGGTTCCCGGTTTAAGCGCCTTTTCTACCGCCAAGCTCTACAAAGACTTCCGCTACATCTGGGTGGGGAACTTTTTTGCCATCAGCGGCCAGTGGCTGCAACTGCTGACCATCGGCTGGCTGGTGCTGGAACTTACCGACGGCAACGCCCTGCTTACCGGAACGGTGGTGGGCATCCGCGCCCTGCCGGTGCTGGTCATCGGCCCCTGGGCCGGCGTGCTGGCCGACCGGGTGGATCGGCGCAAGCTGGTGATGATTACTCAGGCCGCCATGGCCGTGGCCGCCGCCCTTTTCGCCTTTCTGGTCATTGCCACCGACCTGGAGGCCGAGGTTCCCGCCGGGCCGCTGCGGTGGTGGCACCCCTTCGTGTATATGATTATCGCCGGCGTGGCCCACTCCATCATTCAGCCGGTACGCCAGGCAATGGTCGCCAACACGGTGCCGCGCCAGGCATTAGCCAGCGCCCTGGCGTTGAACGGGATGGTGTACCCCAGCACCCGCATCATCGCCCCGGCCCTGGGCGGCCTGCTGATTGCCACATTGGGGTTCAAGTGGAACTTCTTTCTGGAGGCGGCGTTATACCTGATTATCGTGCTGCTGATGCTGCCGGTGCGCCTGCCCTACCGCAGCAGCGGCCCCCGGGAGCATACCTCGGTCTTTGCCAGTATGCTGGCGGGGCTGCGTTACGTAAAGAACGAAAGGAGTATTCTCCAGCTTATCGTTATGGCCCTCATCCCCAACCTGGTATTTCAGCCGCTGATTTTCGTGCTGCCGGTTTTCACCACCGAGGTGCTGGATCGGGGGGCCGGCTCCGGCGGCGCGCTGGCCGCTGCGGTGGGCGTGGGCGGACTGATCGCCGCCATATTCATCGCCCTGGTCGGCTATATCACCAAGAAAGGCACGGCTACCTTTCTCGGCCTGGTGGGGGGATGTATCTTTGTCCTGCTCTTTGCCCAATCCCAGTGGATGGCGATTTCCTTTGCGATGTTGATGGGATTGGGTTTCAGCCAGTACGTTTTCCGGGTGGCGAACAGCACGTTGTTGCAGACGGTGGTGCCGGACTCGCTGCGCGGCCGGGTGATGAGCATTTATATGCTGGATCACGGGTTGACGCCCCTGGCGACCCTGCTGATTGGCCTGTTCATCCACCTGTGGAACCCCTCCGGCGCCTTCACCGTAATCGCCGCCGTAAGCCTGGGCATAGCCATCCTGCAAGCCCTGACTTTCCGCAGCGTGCGGGAGCTAAATTAAATTAAGAATTAAGAATTAGGAATTAGGAATTACGCAGTTGGAACAATGCCCGGTTAGGTGTCACCCTGAACGGAGTGAAGGGTCTAAAATCCTGGCAATAAGAAAGGTTTGGGATGGCGGGGATTTTAGATTCCTCGCTGCGCTCGGAATGACATATATCGGATTTGGAATGACTTGTCGCGGATAGCGTTTCCTTGCCCTGACAGAGACAGCTTTGCCCGGTTAGGTGTCACCCTGAACGGAGTGAAGGGTCTAAAATCCTGGCAACAAGAAGGGTTCGGGATGGCGGGGATTTTAGATTCCTCACTGCGCTCGGAATGACATATATCGGATTCGGGATGACTTGTCGCAGATTCGGAATAACTTGTCGCGGATTCGGAATGGCCGGTCGCGGATAGCGTTTCCTATTCAAGGGCGTAACTCCTACAGAATCAGGAATTAAGAACTGCCGGTCATCTATCAATTAGTAATTCTTAATTCCTAATTCCTAATTAAAAAGATGATTGCAACGATAGCGCAAAGAACCAACTATAAGTGGTGGGCCTTCGGGGCCGTGGCGGTGGGCACCTTTGCGTCGGTGGCCGACCAGGTGAGCGTCAACGTGGCGCTGCCCCCCATTTCCAGCTACTTCGTCAGCGACCTGCCGACGGTGCAGTGGGTGGTCATCAGCTACATTTTGACCATCAGCGCCCTGCTGCTGCCTATGGGCCGGCTGTCGGACATTATCGGCCTGAAACGGGTCTATATCCTCGGCTCCCTGGTCTTTGCCCTGTTCGCCCTGTCCTCCGGGATGTCCACCAGCCTGGGCTGGCTGATTGGCTCCCGGGTAGCCCAGGGTATCGGGGCGGCGATGACCCAAGGCACCGGAATGGCGATAATCGCCGCCGCCTTTCCCGCCAATGAACGGGGCAAGGCCATCGGCTTTATGATGGCGGTCGTCGGCAGCGGGGCCATCGTCGGCCCGGCATTGGGCGGCTTTCTGGTGGATTTCTTCGGCTGGCGGTCGGTGTTCTTCGTCAACGTCCCGCTGATGACCCTTGCCATTGGCCTGAGCCTGGCCGTGCTGACCGAGCGGCGCCCGGAGGCGGGGCAGCGGCGGGCCGGGTTCGACTGGCTGGGCGCCGCCCTGTCCACCGGGGCGCTGCTGGTCTTCCTGCTGGCCCTGACCAGCGCCAACCGCTACGGCTGGACTTCCCCCTTCATCCTGGGGGCATTGGTCGGCGCGGCGGCGTTGCTGGCCGGCTTTATCTGGTGGGAACTGCGGACGCCGGCGCCCATGCTGGAGTTGCGCCACTTCAAGCGGATGGTTTTCTCCTTTGGCGTTTCCGCCGGGTTCCTGACCTTCCTGGGCGGAACGTCCATATTTTTCCTGACGCCCTTTTACTTGCAGCGGGTTCTCGGCTACAGCCCCGCCGCCGCCGGCCTGGTACTGGTGCCGGGGGCGGTGTGTATGCTGGTCTTGGGGCCGGTCAGCGGGCGGTTGTCCGACAAGTTCGGCTGGCGGCCCTTTACGGTGGGCGGACTGCTGCTGTCGGCCATCAGCCTGTTCATCTTTTCCCGGCTGACCGCCGACTCTACCCTGTATCTGGTGATCCCGGCGTTGATTCTGCAAAGCTGCGGCATGGGGCTGTTCTACTCGCCCAACGTCAGTTCGGTGTTAAGCTCGGTGGAGCGGGAAAGTTTCGGGGTAATATCGGCCTTCCTGAACCTGGTACGCAATTCGGGCCACGTAACCAGCGTAGCGATTGCCACGGCGATAGTTACCGCGACCATGGGGTCTATGGGCTACGAACCCAGCCTGGCGGCGGTGCAGCAGGGCAATGGCGGCGTCGGGCAAGCCTTCACTTTAGGGCTGCGCTACACCTACCTGACCATGACCGGGATGCTGCTGGTGGCAATGGTACTGTCGGCCCTGCGGGGGCGGCCCAGCCGAGGCCCGGCGACCGGGGCCGGGTGATTTGTCGGCATTATCATCAACGTAGGGGCGGGTTTATAACCCGCCCGGTCCGCAACGGCAAGGAAACGCCGGAAAACGGGTTGCCGTAGCCGAACTATCCTGGCCCTGAGTAGGGGCGGTTCGCGAACCGCCCCTACCGGCCAAACATCCGCCGGAGCCGGTACGGGTAGGGAATAACAACGAGTGGCGGAAATTGCAAGACAATCGCAACATAAAACCGTCGTTCCGGCGAAAGCCGGAATCCAGAATGTTAGATAGCCGGCACGCTCTTTTCCGGGAGGATTTCCTGGATTCCGGCTTTCGCCGGAACGACGGTGGCTTGGATTGCCACGGTTAAGGCACCATTGCCCTACCGGAAATTACCGAATGTCAGATACGGTAAGCAAGGTATGGTAATATAACCGGCAAAATCAAGGAAAGGAGGGGACTATGGCCGAATACATACCGTCAACCAGGGATTGGGTGCGGGAGCAGGTGGAACTTTACGAAGGCAGCGACGGCGCCGAGGGAACTACCCTGCGGGATACCGGGCTGCCGGTCATCATTGTAACCAATCAGGGGAACAAGAGCGGCGCCGTCCGCAAGACGCCGCTGATGCGGGTGAAGGACGGGGATAACTACGTGCTGGTGGGTTCTATGGGCGGCGCGCCGAAAAACCCGGTGTGGGTCTATAACCTGCGGGCCGACGGCAGCGTGGAGATTCGGGACCAGGCCGAGGTGTACCGGATGCAGGTTCGCGAGGTTGAGAGCGCCGAGGAGCGCGCCCGGCTGTGGGAGTTGGCAGTGGCGGCCTACCCGCCTTATGAGGAGTACCAGGCCCGGACGACGCGGCAAATCCCGGTGTTCGTGGCCGAGCCGGCGTAGGCGGGAATTAGGAATTAGGAATTAAGAATTATCAATTGGCAATTGGCCGGCCCGCAAGTGCAAGGCGGGGGCAAAGTCCGAAATCCGCTCATCCTGAGCTTGTCGAAGGATGCCTACGGGACAAAGGGACGTGGTTCGACCGGCTCACCAGGAGCGAATTCGGGCCGTTGCGCCGGCTTGAACGCAACGGCCCGTTGGCAATTCCCGGTTGGTAATTGAACGCCGCCTACCCAATAAACAGGGTGTAGGTAATCCCGGTGGGCTGCGTTACCTCTTGCGGGTCTAACAGAAACCGCTCCGGGTTCAGGGCGCGGCGGGCTACTTCCCGGTTGATGGCCGGCACCTGTTCCAGTTGGTCTATCTCAGCCAGGGAGAAGTAGCCGGCCCGGTCAACCTCCCGGGCGTCGGGAGTCGGTTCGCCGCTCACCGGGCGGAGGGCCAGGATGACGTACACGCTGTTGCCGTTGTCCGGGTCGTAGCGGTTGCGGATGCCCAGCACGCCCTCCACCTCGGCCACTACGCCGGACTCCTCGGCCACTTCGCGCACCACCGCCGCCTCAATGGTCTCATCCTGCTCTACAAAGCCGCCGGGAATCTGCCAGTTGCCCCGGCCCCGCCGACTGGCCCGCCGCACCAGCAGCAGCCGTCCCTCCCGCACCACGGCGCCCCCGACGCCCAGGTTATAGCCGGTGTTGTACCTTTCCGGTGGCGGCATATTGGCTTGACCTCCCGGTGAACTTTTTGCTTTCGGGGATTTTCACCAGGGGATGCGGTGAAACTCGGCGTCTCCCGGTGAACTCCCCCGGTTAGTCGGTAATCCCCAGTCTGCCGAGCAGCACGGTGCCGGTGAGGGTTAATTCGCCGGTGGCTTGCTCCGGGGCCGGTTCCTGACGGCTCTGCTCCACGCTGCCCAGCACGGCGGTAAAGTTGTGCCGGTTCACCCGCCAGCCGGGGGGAACTTTAAGCTCCACCCCGCCAAAGACAGCGGTAACTTCCAGCCGGGCCGCCCCGCCGGCCAGCGCCGCCCCCCGCAAGTCCAGGGCCAGACTGCCGAACACGGCTACCGCCTCGCCGCCCGGAAAGTCCTGGTCGATAACCTGCTCCTCGCCGGCGTTGAATACATACGCGCTGCTCCACCGGGAATCATCGCCCCTGGCGGTGGTAACGGTGGCAGCGGTGGCGTCCGGGCGGCGGCGCAAACCCCGCCGTCCCCGCCGGCCCAGCAGGAGAAACAGCCCGGCAATCACAATGAGAGCCGGCCAAAGCTGGCCGAAACTCCAATTCCAAATACCCAACTCGGATAGCTGGAAGGCGACGCCCAGCAGCAGCACGATGACGGCCCAGCTGCGGAACCGGAAACCGCCGGCCACCAAACCCCACAAGCCCCAAGCCACAAGCAACAGGGGCCAGTAAGTTCCCGCCAAGCTCCAGCCCATCCACTCCAGGCCCGGCACGCCGATGCTGTCCAGCAGCCACAGAACGCCGACAACCACCAGCGCCAGGCCAAGCAGGTAACGGGTTAAACCGGATTTCATAAATTAACCTCTGCAATTTACCGGCGCCAAGCCGGGGGTATCCTCACCCCGCTCATCCTGAGCCTGTCGAAGGATGGTATGCCGGCGCTGGTTCGACAAGCTCACCATGAGCGGGTTTTGTTACCGGGCGCGGATTTTGTTCCTAGAGCGGGTTTTGTTCCTGGCCCCCGCTCACCATGATCGGATTTGTCCCTCTCCCCACTCATCCTGAGCCTGTCGAAGGACGGTATGCCGGTGCTGGTTCGACAAGCTCACCATGAGCGGATTTTGTTACCGGGCGCGGATTTTGTCCCTAACCCCCGCTCATCCTGAGCCTGTCGAAGGATGGTATGCCGGCACTGGTTCGACAAGCTCACCATGAGCGGATTTTGTTACCGGGTGCGGGTTTTGTCCCTATGCGCGGAACTACGCCGGGAGTTTTAGCCCCCGGCAGGCACCGGTATTCCCGCTACCTTTACCGGGACGCTGCCCAGGGTGTGGCGGGTGGTGAAAAATAGGGTCTGCAAGTCGGCGCCGCCAAAGGCTACGTTGGTCGTTCCGGGCGCCCCGTGGTCGATAATGCCCAGGGGTTTGCCGGACGAGTCAGTGACCCAGATGCCGCCGGCGCCGCCGCAATAGACGTTGCCGGCGCTATCCACCTTCATCCCGTCCGGGTTGCCGGGCCGCTCTCCGTTCAGGTCGCAGAAAACCCGGTCGGTCGCCAGCAGGGGCATCCCGTTGGGTTCCAGGTCAAAGGCCCGGATGTGGCGGCGGCGGGTGTCGTTGATATACAGCACGCTCTCATCCGGGGAAAGGGCCAGCCCGTTGGGGCGGGTGAAGTCCCAGACAATCAGGGTGATAGTTCCCAGGTCGGGGGTAACGTGATAGACGCCGTTCACGTCCAGGTCCAGGCCCGGCGCCGGAAAGCCGGGATCGGTGAAGTAGATGCTGCCGTCAGACTTGACGATTACGTCGTTGGGCCGGTTCAGGCGACGGCCCCGGTAGCTGCTGGCGACGACGGTTATACTGCCGTCGGGTTCGGTGCGAGTAACCCGGCGGGTTTCGTGTTCGCAGGCCAGCAGGCGGCCTTTAGGGTCGCGGGTCAGGCCGTTGGCCCGGTTAGTCGGCTCCATAACCAGGCTGACCCCTTCCCCCGCGGCCCACTTCATCCGGCGGTTGTTGCCGATGTCGCTGAACAGAAGATAGCCGCCTTCCTGCCACCACAGGGGGCCTTCCGCCGGCCCGGCATCGCCGCCGTAGCCGCTGCCCAGTTCGGTTATCGCCGCATCCAGGTCAATCAGTTCCACCAGTTCCGGGGATAACTGTTCAATCGCCATAATATCCCTCCTTTATTTTCTTAACATGGATATACAGGATTCACAGGATAATTTGATTTAAGGGAAACAAAATATATCCTGTTTATCCTGTATATCCATGTTACCTATCCGTAGGCGCCGGGATGCCGGCGATTTTCAGGCGCACGCTGCCCAGGGTGTTGCGGGTGGTAAAGAACAGGGTTTGCCAGTCGGCGCCGCCCATGCACAGGTTGGTGGTGGCCTCGTGGCCGTGAACTACGGTTCCCAGGTGCTGGCCGGCGGCGTCCAGAATCCACAGGCCGCCGGAACCGCCGCAATAGACGTTGCCCTGCACGTCCACCCTCATCCCGTCGGGAACGCCGGGCCGCGCCCCGCCCAGGTCGGCAAAGACCCGGTCCGAGGCCAGGGACAGGCCGCCGGTGGGCAGCACCTCAAAGGCCCGGATGTGCCGCCGCCGGGAGTCGTTGACGTAGAGGATGCTTTCGTCCGGGGAGAAGGCCAACCCGTTGGGCAGGGTGAAGTCGGCGGCCAGCAGGGTCAAAGTTCCCAAGTCGGGAGAGACGCGATAAACCCCGGAAAAGGGCTGCTCCCACTGATTGGCCGGGCGGGGAAAAGTCCAGGGGTCGGTGAAGTAAATGCTGCCGTCGGACTTGACCACCACGTCATTGGGGCGGTTAAGCTGGCGGCCCTGAAAGCTGTTGGCGATGACGGTAATGCGCTCTCCGTCCCGGCTCAGGCGGCTCACCCGGCGGCCATCGTGTTCGCAGGCCAGCAGGCGGTCCTGCAAGTCCCTGGTCAGGCCGTTGGCCCGGTTGGTCGGCTCGGAGAAAAGGGTAACGCCTTCGCCCTCGGCCCACTTCATCCGCCGGTCGTTGTGAATGTCGCTGAAGAGGAGATAGTCGCCTTCGTGCCACCACAGGGGGCCTTCCGCCGGGCCGTTGCCGCCGCCGTAGCCGCTGCCCAACTCCCGTATCTCCGCGTCCAGGTCAATCAGCTCCGCCAGTTCCGGGGATAGCTGCTCAATCGGCATAATATCTCTCCTATTTTTAACATTGATATACAGGATTTACAGGATAGGGTTTGTTCCGGGGCATTATAAGGGATGACGGGGGTTTTTCCTACCGAGCCGCCGGCGTCTCAAAATCCCCGATTTTCGGCTCATAACCGCCTTGCAACATTTCCCGCCGCTGGGGTTAAATGGGCGGACTACCCCAAATCGTGGGCCGGGGCAGTGGTGTTGGCAGTGAGGTTGAGGGCCACCGGGCTGGGGAAAATGTCGGGAGATGTAAGGAGGTGAGCAGTATAAACACCAGGTAAACCAAATACACAAGCAACCAGAGGAGCGTGCCACGTTCCCGACAGCACGGAACCAGCAATTATTCAATCTATAATCCCTGCCGATAACCGGCCGGCCTTCAATCATTGACCCGGCGTTGCGCCGGCGTCGGCAGCCGCCGGAACTAACCGCCGCTCCTCATCGCCCAAGGTCATTGCCAGATTTTCAGATAAGGAGTCGCATTATTATGGTAAGTCGAGTGAACCTGGATCTACAGGAACGGTTGCGCAAGGCCGAGGAGGCCGAAAATGCGGTGCAAAAGCTGGGGGGTCTGGCTGCGGAAGCCCCCACTTTGCGGGTCGAGTTGGCCCGCGCCCAGCGGCAGCACGGCTGGGACAAGGCCCGGAAGCAGGCCCTGGAAGAGTCCCAGCGGAAGATGACCCTGGTCAGCGAAAAGCAGGGCCGGGTTCCCCAGATGCTGGATGAGGTCTCCACCCTGGTGTCCGCGCTCTACCACCTGTTCAAGGAGATAGAGACCCAGCGCCGCGAGGCTACGGAGTATATGGCCGTCGTGGACCGGGTGGATTACGAGGCCGAGTTGGCCGACGCCGAAGCGGAACAGGCGCATATGGGCCGCGACCCCAGCAGCGTTGAGTACCTGATTGCCTCCCGGCACGGCCAGATACGGGTCAAGAAAATGATGGAAGAGTCCTTCCCGGGGTTCAGCTACCTGAAGGACTGCGACCTGGAAGACCCCATGCGCCGGGACGTGGCCCAGTTCATCTTATCGCACGTCGTCCCCCTGGAGAAGATGCCCAGCAACCCGTCCTACGACGGCTGACCCCCGGGGCCGGCGCGGCCCCATCCCGGACTATGCAGAAAGCCCCCGGATGTATCCGGGGGCTTTTCTTGCAGGAACGACGGGTTTATGCTGCGATGGCTATGTCCTACCCGTCCCGCTCACCCTGAGCTTGTCGAAGGACGGAATTGGGATGGTTCGACCGGCTCACCATGAGCGGATGTTGTGCGCACCATAAGCGGGTATCGTGCGCACCATGAGCGATATTGTTCCACCATGAGCGGGTATTGCTGGTATTCTCAACCGGTGTTGACAATCCTGCCGGCCCGGTTTCGGTGGATGGTAGGGGCGGGTTTATAACCCGCCCAGGTTCCGGTACAAGGATGTGTCGGATACAATGGCTCCGTTACCCAAATGATTCTAATGATTCTGCCGTTGCGGGCCGGGCGGGTTACAAACCCGCCCCTACCGGCAGTTGAAGTATTCCGACCAGAACACCAACACCTGTTGAGAATACCGGTATTGCCAGTGGTATTGACTTTACAATGGCCGGGTAGCGGGCCGCCCTAAACCTCCAGGGGCGTATCCTCCCGGTTGGCCCACTCGCCCATTGAGGCGTCGTAGTTTTTGGCCCGGTCGTAGCCCAACAGCTTGAGCAGAAATGCGCCGTGCGCCGCACGGATGCCGCCCTGTCAATAGGCAAAGACCGCCTTGTCCGGGGTGATGCCTTTGGCGTTGAGCATCTGCCGGATTTCCTCCGCCGGCTTGAAACGGTGGCTGTCCCGCTCCATCACGTTGAACCATTCCAGGTGAACCGCGCCGGGGATGTGGCCGGCCCGCTTATTGCCCCGGTCATTGGCCCCGGTATATTCGCCGTCGCTGCGCACGTCCCAAATCAGGGAGTCGGAGAGACTGCAAGCCTCCTTCAACTCGTCCACCTTGACCATCAGAGAGTCGTCGATTTGGGGGGTGAAGGCGGCGCCGGCCCGGGGCGCCGGGCGGTCAAAGGCAATGGGGCGGCCCTCGGCAACCCAGCGCCGCCAGCCCCCGTCCAGCACCTTGACGTTGCTATGGCCGTAGTAATTCAACGCCCACCAGAGGCGCGCGGCGTAGAGGCTCTGATTGTTGTCATAAGCCACCACCAGCGTTGCGTCGCCGATGCCCAGGTTCTGGCACATTGCGGCGAACTTGTCCGGCGGCAGGATGTGAACCCGGCCGGTATCCGGGTCTTTCTCATAGTTGTCCGGCACCAGCGCCGCGCCGGGGATATGGCCCCGCAGGTAGCCGGCCTCCACGTCGCCGTCCACCACCACCACGTCCGGGTCATCCAGGTGGCCCGCCACCCACTCCGCATCCACCAGGTACTCCGGGTAGGCAAACCCTGCTCCAGTAGTCATAAAACCCCCTTTTTATAATTAAGAATTAGGAATTAGGAATTAAGAATTGCCGGCGTCGATGCGCCGAAGGGCATTGCAGGGCCAAGCAACCGTCATCATCAGATTCCACCTTAATTCCTAATTCTTAATTGTCCCCCCCTTCCATCGGCGCGTCCTCCCGGTTGGCCCACTCGAACATGGACGCGTCGTAGTTGCTGGCCCGGTGATAGCCCAGCAGGTTCAGCAGAAAGACGCCGTGCGCCGCACGGAGGCCGGCCTGTCAATAGGCAAAGACGGCCTTGTCGGGAGTGATGCCTTTGGCGTTGAGGATGCGCCGGACTTCTCCCGCCGGCTTGAAACGGTGGCTTTCCCGATCCATCAAATCCAGCCAATCCAGATGCACCGCCCCGGCGATGTGTCCGGCCCGCTGATTGCCCCGGTTGACGGCGCCGGAATACTCGCCGGCGCTGCGGGTGTCCCAGATAACCGTATCTGCACTACCGGCGCTGGCCGCGCCCTCCAGGAGGCAGCCGGCCTTAACTTCGTCAAACCCGACCAGCAAGGACGGGTCAATCCGGGGCGTAAATTCGGCGCCGGTGGGGGCCACAGCGGGGGCCGCCGGGGGGTCAAAACTGACGGGGCCGCCCTCGGCAGCCCAGCGCCGCCAGCCCCCGTCCAGCACTTGGACGTTGGTATGGCCGTAGTAGTTCAGCGTCCACCAGAAACGGGCGGCGTAGAGGCTCAGGTTGTTGTCGTAGGCCACCACTTGGGTAGCGTCGCCGATGCCCAGGCTCTGGCAGACGGCGGCGAACTTATCCGGGGGCAGGGTGTTGACCCAGCCGGTAGCCGGGTTCCGCTCGTAGTTATCCGGCAGGTGAACCGCTCCGGGGACGTGGCCCCGCGCGTAGCCGGCCGCGGCGTCCAGGTCCACCACCACCAGATTAGCGCCGTCCGGCCGGCCCAATCGTTCTTGCAGACCCGCCGGGTCAACCAGGTACTCCGGGCGGGCAAAACTTGTTTCAGTAACCATAAAGCCTGCTTTTCGTTATTACAACTTGCACAAAAAGTTTCAGGGGTGCATAAGCACCCCTGAAGTATAGTTAATCAGGACACTTCAATTTGCCCCTTCAGACAGAAAGTTCCTGATGGGTTTTGTTGCGCCCAGTCTAACAATAGGGAATGTCGTTGTCAACGCCGGTGGCAGGTCAGCCAAGTCAATCGCAGCATAAACCCCACCATTCCGCCCAGCCCTTATGTCATTCCGACCAGCCCCTACGCCATTCCGGCCTACCAACCCTTGTGTCATTCCGACCGGAGGGAGGAATCTAAAATGCCGGCCCTTGACTCCGCTCAAGATTTTTAGATTCCTCCCTGCGGTCGGAATGACATTAACCTTTCTCGGGATGACATTGACCTTTCAATGACACCGGGGGCGTGGTTCGACAAGCTCACCATGAGCGGATGCTGGATTTGGCGGAGCGGATTCTGGATTTG
The DNA here is from genome assembly GCA_958295765.1 of uncultured Dehalococcoidia bacterium. Lineage (GTDB taxonomy): Bacteria > Chloroflexota > Dehalococcoidia > Lucifugimonadales > UBA3495 > CATQHB01. Next base: position 2,974,109 of record CATQHB010000002.1, on the reverse strand, counting down.
GCGCAGACTTTGTATCGGCCCCGGTTACTCTGCGCCTCTGCGGGAAAAGCCCCCCATATATGCTACAATAACCCCCTATGTTCACCCTGCCCGCACCTTTGCGCTACGCCCTGTTTGTTTTGTTTATTGGCGGTATGCTGGCCTATGGCGCCGCCTTTGCCGGGGGCGCGGGGCGCTTGACGGGGGATTTATGAAAATTAACCTTCCCGTCCTTTCCCGCAGCGGGCGCGTTTCCCCGGAACGGCTGGCCCTGGCGGGGTTGTTCGTGGGCCTGCTGCTGGTGGCGGTGGCGCTGCGCTTTTATGACCTGCCGAGGCAGTCGGTGTGGTATGACGAAGCCATTGCCTCCGATAATGTGAGCGGCGCCTTCTCTGAGGTATTACCCATTACCCGCAGCCGGAACTCCTCGCCCATCCTGTATCCCCTGGCGTTGTGGGCGGTGCAGAAACCGGGCATCTCGACCTTCAGCATCCGCGTTCTGCCGGCGGCGGCCAGCGTCCTGACCGTGGCGGTGCTGTTATTCTTGCTGCCCCGCCTGGGAGTGAACCGGTGGGCCGCGTTTCTGGCGGCCCTGCTGGCGACGCTTTCCGTGGCCGCAATCTATCACGCCCAGGATGCGCGGGAATACTCCATTGACGCATTGCTGGCGGTGCTGCTGATTGCCGGGTTGCTATGGTATCTGCGGGACGGCAAGAAAGTCCTGCTCTGCGTGGCGCTGTTCGTGGCCCCGCTGCTCCAGTACGGCTTGGTGCTGTTCGCCGGCGCCGTACTGGTCGCGGCGATAGTTCTACCCCGCTCCCCGACTTTGGCGGTGCCGGCAGGGAGTTCGTTCCTAAACCGGGTTCTTAATTGGCTCAAGGCGCGCGCCGACCTGGTCTGGCCGGAGGCGTGCCTGATGGTCGGGTGCGCCCTGACCTACGTGCTTACTTTGAGCTATCAGTGGGAGCGTTGGGGCTATGGGCCGACTGTCAACCCGGATAATCGCTATCAGGGAGGCTTCGCTGAGCCGGCGGCGCTCCTGGATTTTTCGATTACGCGGGTTTGGCGTTTATTGACCTATCACTTGCCGGAAGTGGTGGCGGTAGCGGCGCTGGTCGCCTTGGCCCTGCTGCTGGTGGTATCTCTGAAACGGCGGCGACTCAATCCCGTTGCAATCCTGGCCCTGCTGGCTGTGGGTATCGCCCTTATCGCCGCCCTGCTGACCTTTTATCCCCTGGGCGGGAGTCGCCAGAACATCTATCTGGGGCCGGTCATCTTTCTGGCCGCCGGCGTCGCCATCCATTGGGCGGCGAAAAGTCTGGCCGGGCTGACGCGGCGGGGGTGGCTGGCGCCGGCGCTGACCGTCGCGGCGGCCGGCGCCATCGTCATCGCCGGGGTGGGCGACCTGCTGCGCGATAGTCCCTATGAGAAACCCCACAACGCCCAGGCCGTGCTCGCCTATCTGCAAGAGAATGGGGAAACCGGAGACCTGGTTTTTGTAACCCGTTACGCCACCCATACGATAAAGTTCCATCAAGCGGAAAAACCGAGCAACTACCACTATGGCAGGAAAGGCTGCTGGACTGATTTTGCAGATTGTCTCCGGGAGATGGGAGGTTTAGTCCGCGCGCTCCCGGAGGCCCCCAATAGAATCTACCTGGTCCATGAGCGCGTATCACCGGAGGAATTAGAGGCGTTGGGCGAGCCGGTTCCGGTTGAGCCGGTCATTGTTGCGGGAGAACTCCACGTATCGCTGATTGCGAACGCCAGGGAAGCCGTCAAACATTTTCGCTAGGCGCGGGCCGCCGACTACCAGGAAAACAAGGGAACATTCCCGGCCCCCGGGTTACCGACGGTTGCCCTGACCCTTCAGGCGTTTCCCTGCGAAAAAGCCCGGCGTATATGCTACAATTACCCCCTATGTTCACCCTGACTGCTCTTTTGCGCCACGCCCTGTTTGTCTTGTTTATTGGCGGTACTCTGGCCTACGGCGCCGCCTTTGCCGGTTATGTGCTGGTCAAGTTCGACGTCATCAACCTGCTGCGGGATCTGACCCATGATGATGCTTTCTACTACTTCCAGATAGCCTATCACCTGGCCGAGGGAAAGTTCTCCACCTTTGACGGCGGCATCACTCAAACTAACGGCTACCATCCCCTCTGGTTGCTGCTGATAACTCCCTTCTACTGGATATTTGACAAGGAAGGGGCGCTGTTTGCCATCAAAGCCCTGGAGATTATGCTCATCGCCGGCGGGGTAGCCCTTATCGCGGTAGCGGCGCGGCTGGCCCGTCTGCCCTGGATTCTGTTGTTTGCCCCGCTGCCGATACTCTATCAAACTCGCATCATCTTTCATGGGCTGGAGGCCGCCGCCGCGCTGTTTATGCTGGGGCTGTTGTTCCTGGCCTTGCTGCTCTGCGCCCGGAACCCGGAGCGGTGGACTTGGCCGCTGGCCGGCGTAGCCTTTGCCCTGCCCTGGGTCAGGCTGGAGTATATTGCCATATCGCTGACCGCCACGGCGGCGCTGCTGCTGATGGAATGGTCGCGGCAAGAGCGGACGCCCGGCGCGTCCTGGCGCGCTGCCTTGACTGCTATCCCGGCCCGCCGAACCTTTGCGCCAATAATCAGCGCCCTTGCCGGCATCCTGACTTACTTCGCCTACAACAAGCTGGTATTCGGCGGCATCGTGCCGGTGAGCGGGGCCAGCAAGCAGGCGTGGTCGCAGGTCCGCTTTGAGGAGGAAGGCGGCTACAGCCTGTTCCAGAACCTCCAGGCGGTCCGGCAAATCGATGTTTTCAATAATGAGACGCTGCTGACGGCGTTGGCAATCTGCATCGGTTTCCTGTTGGTGGGGTGGCTGGCCCACCGCTCCCGGAGCCGGGAGGACTGGCTGCTGCTGGCCTTTATGGTGGGCGGGTTCAGCCTGGCGGTGGGGCATATCGCCAAGTTCGTCCAGACCGTCCTTCAAGTGCATCCCTTTATCCAAGGGACATTTGGCTGGTATTTTGTCCCGGCGTACTTAATGTTGGCGCTGGCGGTCCCCTTTGGCTGTTACGTCGCCATTCACTTTCTGCGCCGTTTCATTGGGCCGAGGTCGGCGCCGGCGGCCAATGTCCTCGCCGTCGGGATTGTCGTTGTCAGCGCCGTTTTTCTGCTGACCAAGGCGGATTTCGCTGCGCCTTTCCGGTTCATTGAATCGCGGAGTGATTCAACCGTCAGTCACGAAGAATGGCTTGGTGTGTTTTATGGGGGGACGCAGGTTATGAACCGGGCGCTGCCCGAGGGCAGCGTGATTGGGTCGTGGGACTCCGGGATTATCGGGTACTTCTCCCGCTTTCCGGTAGTGAACCTGGACGGGGTGGTGAATTCTTATGACTATTTTCACGCGACAAACGCAGATCGGGACGGATATGCCATTTGGAAGGAAGAATTCAGGCCGATCTATCAAGAGTTAGGAATAACTCACTTTGCCAACCTTGCCAGAATGGGCTTTGATGGTGAGCTGCTTTATGAGGGGCCACAATCCTCTAAAGAAAGAAGGTTCAATTTCTGGTCGGCCGGTACGCCGCCCAGCGAAGAAGCCGCCCCGGATGCTTGGTTCTGGCGAAGGGTGGAACCGCACTTTGACTATCAAGCGGACGGCGTAGGGCTGCTGGTGGACGGGCGGTTGGCCCAGGCATTTGCCCAGGGTTGCCGGCCGGAAGAGTTGCTAGTATGGAACTGGGGCGGCCCCGAGCCTACCACTGCCATCCAAGCCTGGACGGAAACGCAAACCGGGTTATGCGCAGCGGTCATCATCCTGCCCCCCGATGCCATCCCACCGGTGCAAGTAAAAGGTATGATGACCAGCGATTACTTGGCAAGCCTGATAGTTGACCGCCAACCGGCAATCTCCACCGACTTTGACGTATATCTGGTCGAAAACCGACTTATCTACGCAAAGGAGCAGTGCCAGCCGGCGGACTTGGAGGCTTGGTTCTTTCTACACCTGGACCCGGTTGAGGTGAAGGACCTGCCCGAACTGCGCCAGCAACACGGGTTTGACAGCCTGGACTTTAACTTTGACTGGCATGGCAATAAATTCGACGACCTCTGCCTGGCGATGGTTCCGCTCCCGGAATATGAGATTGCCACCATCCGCACCGGCCAGTATGTGCCCGTGGAGGACGGTTCCGAGCATTTATGGGAGGGGGAGTTTTCTTGGAAAGAAAGCAGGTGAACATTCCCGTCCCTCAGGGCAATCGCAGCATAAACCCTGGATTCCGGCGAAAGCCGGAACGACGGTTCTTGTGTTGCCGACGGTTGCCTGGGTTGCCCTGACCCTATCCGCCTCTCCCTGCGGAAAATCCCCCCATATATGCTACAATTTCCCTATGTTCACCCTGCCCGCACCTTTGCGCCACGCCCTGTTTGCCTTGTTTATTGGCGGTATTCTGGCCTATGGCGCCGCCTTTGCCGGGTATCTGCTGGTCAACTTTGACCTGGTCAATCTGCTGCGGGACGTGAACGGCGATGATTCTTTCTACTACTTTCAGATAGCCTACCACCTTTCCGAGGGGCGGTTCTCCACTTTTGACGGCGGCATCAGCCGAACTAATGGCTACCATCCGATCTGGCTGCTGCTGATTACCCCTTTCTACTGGATGTTTGACAAGGAAACGGCGCTGTTTGCCATCAAAGCCCTGGAGATAATGCTCATTGCCGGGGCGGTGGCGTTAATTGCGGTGGCGGCGCGGCTGGCCCGGCTGCCCTGGTATCTGCTGTTTGCCCTGCTGCCGATACTCTATCAGCAGCGCAACCTGTTTGTGGGCTTGGAGGCCGCCGCCGCGCTGTTTATGCTGGGGCTGCTGTTCCTGGCGTTGCTGCTGTATGCCCGCAACCCGGAGCGGTGGACTTGGCCGCTGGCGGTAGTGGCCTTTGCCCTGCCCTGGGTACGCCTGGAGTATATCGCCATATCGCTGACCGCCACGGCGGCGCTGCTGCTGATGGAGTGGTTGCGGCGGGAGCGGCCGGCCGACGTGTCCTGGCGGGCTGCCCTGATTTCTACCCCGGCACGAACCTTTGCGCCAATAATCAGCGCAATTGCCGGCATCCTGGCCTACTTTGCCTACAACAAGCTGGTGTTCGGCGGCATCGTGCCGGTCAGCGGGGCCAGCAAGCGGTGGTGGTCGCAAACTCGGTGGGAGAACGCCGACGGCTACCGCCTGACTCAGAACTTCCAGGAGATCCGGCAAATCGAAGTTTTCCATAATGAGACGCTGCTGACGGCGTTGGCAATCTGCGCCGGTTTCCTGCTGCTGCTGCTGGTTTGGTGGCTGGGCCGCCGCTCCCGGAGCCGGGAGGAGTGGCTGCTGCTGGCCTTTCTGGTGGGCGGGTTCAGCCTGGCGGTGGGGCATATCGCCAAGTTCGCGCAAACCGTCCTCCAGGTGGATCGTTACGCCGGGGATTATGGTTGGTATTTCGTCCCGGCGTACCTGATGCTGGCGCTGGTCGTTCCCCTGATTTGTTACGTTGCCATTCACTTTCTGCGCCGTTTCCTTGGGCCGAGGTCGGCGCTGGCGGCCAATGGGGTGAGCGGGGTTATCCTGGTGGTCGGCGCAGTCTGGCTGTTCACCGGGGCGGATTTCACCGGGCCGTTCCGGTGGGTTGAGTGGAAAAGCCAGTCAACCGAGCGGAATTGGGATGTTACTTCCTATATGGGTACGCCGGTGGTGAACGCGGCGCTGCCTGAGGGCAGCGTGATTGGGTCGTATGACGCCGGGGTTATCGGGTATTTCTCCCGCTTTCCGGTGGTGAACCTGGACGGGTTGGTGAATTCCTACGCCTATTTTCACGCCCGAAAGCGGGGAACCGAGACCGAGTTCTATCCCCGTTATGGGATTACCCACTTTGCCAACCTCCGAGGCGTCGGCCATCAGGAGGACGCGATTCTGTACAAAGGCCCGTCATTTTTCCACCCCGTAAACGGCGAAATCCAATTCAGGATCTGGCCGGTCGGCGCAACGGAAGTTGTTGACCCCGTCGCCTGGTTCTGGGAAAGAATGGAACCGCACTTTGACTATCAGGCCGACGGCGTCGGGCTGCTGGTGGACGGGCGGTTGGCGCAGGCGTTTGCCCCGGATTGCCGGCCGGAAGAGTTTATATTGTGGGAGTGGAGCGGCGCCGGGGCCGCAACCGACCGCCAAGCCTGGACGCAAACGCAAACCGGGTTATGCGTAGCGGTCACCGTCCTGCCCCACGATGCCGCCCCGCCGGTGCAGGGGAAAGCGATGACGGCCAGCGATTACCTGGCGGATTTGGTCGGCGACCACCAACCGGCGCTCTCCGCCGACTTTGACGTATATCTGGTCGAAAACCAACTTATCTACGTAAAGGAGCCGTGCGCCCCCGCCGACCTGGATCCCCGGTTCTTTGCGCACCTGGAGCCGGTTGAGGTGAAAGACCTGCCCGAACCGCGCCAGCAATACGGGTTTGACAGCCTGGATTTTACCTTTGACCAGTATGGCAATAGATTCGGCGATTTCTGCCTGGTGGCGCTGCCGCTCCCGGAATACGCCATTACCTCCATCTACGTCGGCCAGTACGTGCTGGTGGAAGGCGGTTTCGAGCATTTGTGGGAGGGGGAGATTCGCTTGAGCGAAAGCAGGTGAACCTTTCCGCCCCCAACCCTCGGTAGCCGGCCCGCTCTTTTCCGGGGATTTCCTGGATTCCGGCTTTCGTCGGAACGACGGTTGCTTGGGTTGCCGACGGTTGTTAGGTTGCCATAGGGCGGTTGTCCGGGTTGACCTGGTAAGGTTGTCCGGGTTGCCCGGCCTTTTCAACCTTGACAATCGCCCTGGCGCCGACATAATGAGAACAAGCCGCGCCATAGGGCAGGAGTCGGGATGTCTGAGCCAGGAACAAGGGAACAGCGCGGAGCAGGTACGCCGGAATCATCCTATGAACACCAGAATTCTGCCCCCCCCCCCCCGCAAGGGGTCTGGACAACAAGGTTTCCGTCCTTGCCTACCTCCTGCTGAGTCTGAACGTATTTTTCTTCAGCTTTCTCATCGTCGCCGCCCCGGAGACCTTCCGTAATCTGACCCTGGAAGACTACTGGGTGGAGTATCTCACCGCGGTCTGGTTTCTCCTGGCCGGCTTTCTGCTGTTCGGCACGGCCTGGCTGGAGCCGAACTTCTTCCGGCGCGGCGTCTATCTGCTGGGCGGTATGGCGATGGTGTTTGCCGCCGGCGAGGAAATCAGTTGGGGACAGCGCATCTTCGGGTTTGCGACGCCCGACTTCCTGCTGCCCTGGAATTATCAGAAAGAATTCAATGTCCACAATATCAGCGATCGAGGGTTTGACCCCATCTACCGGAACGGCGCGTTTCTGCTGTGTCTGGCAACCAGCGCGGCTTTCTTTTTTCGGAAAGACCGGCTGTTGGGGATTCCCTTCCCGTCAATCCTGCTGACATTGGGCTTTCTGGTGATACTTTCCCATCACTCAGTATCGGGCCTCAGAGATTTATTACACTTTACTGTATTGAAGGAGAGTGGGCTGCTGCTGCTATTGCTGATATTCGCCCTGTTTTCGCGACAAATCAAATTGGTCATTGCGGTGGTGGCGACCCTGGCCCTCGTTTTTGCGCTCTCCTATGTGAACTACCATAGTGTGTACGACCAGAATATCGCCCGGTGGCCCAGGATACAGGAGACACGGGAGTATCTGTTCGGCCTCGGCTGCCTGTTCTATGCTCTGGAGCTGGCGCTGGCTCAGGCGCCGGGACGGTTAGCGACAATCGCGCCGGCGCCACTCCGTAGCTGGCAACTGCCGGGCTGGCGGATTCCCTGGTGGCTGTTGACCGGCTCCCTGGTAATTGCCGGCAGTATCGGGTTGATCGTTTTTCAGTATTTCAACCCCATAGCTGCCGATCGAGCAGCGGCGGCCCGCGCCGAATACGCGGCGGTGGTATCCGACGAACCCATAGCCCGCTCCGACTTTGACCTATATCTGAATGAGAACACGCTGACCTACGTTAAAGAGCGGTGCGCCCCGGCGGACACTGAGGCGACGTTCTTTCTCCACCTGTACCCGGTTGACGTGAACGACCTGCCGGCCCATCGCCAGCGCTACGGGTTTGGCAACCCGGATTTCCAATTTGGCTGGCGCGGCGAGATATTTGACGGGAAATGTATAGTGGAGGTGGTTCTCCCGGAGTATGCCATTGACCGCGTCAGTACCGGCCAGTATGTGCTGGTGGGCGGCGGTTACAACCATCTCTGGCACGTGGAATTCCCCTGGAAAGAAAGCCGGTGAACCTTACCGTCCCCAAGGTAACCCCACTCCCCGGTTTACAGCCATGGCGGTTTGGCTGATAATGGGCGGTATTCGGCAGATACGGGAGGACGTATGAGCGTTGACCAACAAACCTGGCGGCGGGTGGGCCGTACCGGATTGACCGCTTTGGACCGGGAACAGGCTTGTCCCGGATATTTCTGTTATTCCCCGTATAACGGCGACGGAACCGGGAAGGGGGTAACTTTTTTGCTGGATCTGGAGGGCAATGAGGTGCATCGGTGGCATCTGCCCACCCCGCCCGGCTCCTGGGGCTACCTGCTGCCCAGCGGCAACCTTTTCTTTATGGCGAAGGCCGACCAGACCGGCCAGCGGGCGATGCCGGCGACCAACTTTGTCGGCGGCTGGCTGCTGGAGGTGGACTGGGACAGCAATATCGTCTGGCAGCATATCAACCCGGCCCAGCATCACGACGCCCGCCGCACCGAGTCCGGCGGCGCCATTTTCCTGACTTTGGAGGCCATCCCTTCGGCGGTGGCCGACCAGGTGCAGGGCGGGCAGCCGGGCAGCGGGATGGAGGCCGACCACGAGGGCGGGCAGACGGCGACTACCTATATGTGGGCTGACCATTTGATTGAGGTGGACGCGCAGGGCAATCAGGTTTGGGACTGGCACGCCTACCAGCACCTGGACCCGGCCACCGACATCATCACCCCCGGCGAGCCGCGCCACGAGTGGAGCCACGGCAATACCATCGTCCCCCTGGACGATGACCGGGTGCTGGTCAGCTTCCGCAACATCTCCACGGTGCTGATGATTGACAAGAAGTCGGGAGATATTACCTGGAAGTTGGGCTGGGACGTTATTTCCCGCCAGCACGACCCCAGCCTGCTGCCCAACGGCAACGTCCTGATTTTCGATAACGGGGAGCGGCGGCAGGACGACGTGCGCATCTTTTCCCGGGTGGTGGAGGTTGACCCGGCCACCAATCAAATAGTCTGGGAGTACCGGGACAACCCCTACTTCAACTTTTACAGTTCCCGCATCTCCGGCGCGCGCCGCCTGCCCAACGGCAACACGCTGATTACCGAGGGGATGTTTGGCCGGATGTTCCAGGTAACGCCGGCGGGGGAAGTGGTGTGGGAGTATATCAACCCCTATTTCCCGCAGGGCACCGACGGCTACGATGATAACCGGGTATTCCGCTGCACCTGGTATATGCCGGGGGAGATACCGCAGTTGGGGTAGGGGTGGCCTAGCCTTTAGGTTCTCGCTGCTGGGGTAAATACTCCGCTCATCCTTCGACTGGCTCAGGATGAGCGGAGAGAAATCGCCGGATATGGAAAGGTGGTTCGACAAGCTCACCATGAGCGGGTAGTTGTTGGCCGGCGGTTATGGGTGTATCCGTTCAGTCTTCGGGCGACAGCAGGACGACAACGCCTTGGGCGGACGCCAGGGCAGTACGCTCGTCGTCGATGTAGGCGCCAACAACGGCAGGCTGTACCGTCTGCCCTACAATGGCGGACAGTATAGAGGCACGTTGCACCGCCCTGGTGATGTCCGAGTCGCCGATAGTTACGGAAATCTCGCCGGCCACGTACTGCTCCCAGCCTTCGTACCGGTTCCGACCCCAGCAAACCAGATCTGCCTGCATAATATCGTTGTGCTGTGCTTCGGTAATCAGGCCGTTGTCTTCGGCATCATCCACCAAGTCGGTAAACTCCTGGCTCACTCCGACGAGGTAGCCTCTCAAAATTTTGGTGCGGCGCAGGTTCAAGCTACCCAGCAAACTGTGGATGACTTTAGCTACCTTACGTTCGTAGTTTGCGCCTATAGCGTTATCCAGCTTGCCTTCCATCCGGTTCATTCGAGTATTGAGGGCAGACACCCCAATTTCCAACTGGCCCGTTCGAGTATTTAGGTCGGCTATCCCGGCTTCCAACCGATCCATTCGCTCATAGACCAGTTGAAAGTTCCGGTTGGTGGCCTGGATAAACTCGTCAAGCCGGGTTTCCAGCCGGCCCATTCGTTCAGAAGCCAGTTGAAAGTTCCGGTTGGTAGCTTGGATAAACTCGTCAAGCCGGGTTTCCAACCGATCCGTTCGTTCAGAGGCCAGTTGAAAGTTCCGGTTGGTAGCCTGGGTAAACTCATTAAGACTGGCTTCCAACTGGTCTTGCCGTTCACTGGTTGATTGGGCGAACTCGGCAAATTTTTCGGGCAGTTCCAAGAGTTCCCGGCTCAGCAGGATGCCCCGGATGGTGTCATTCCATTCGGGCTGCTCTCTCAGGATGCGGGCGATGTCCGCAATGTCATTTATCGTGGTCATATCAGTATTTTAATCTTTGCGGGTAGTTTTGTCATCAATATGAGAGCGCCAATTCCCTATCCGGTAGTGGTTACTGCCCGGACAATAGGGTATAATGCCGGCAAGCAAATACTTCGCCAGGATAAGGAATAAAGGTAATAAATGGAACAAGCGCAACAGAACCAGCCCCTCTATTGGGACAAGCACCGGATTCCGGTTAACCTGACCTTGATTCTGGCCCTGGGAATCGCCGCCTGGGGGGCCGGGGGAACTTTCGGGCTGTGGGATATGGGCGGCAACCCGTCAATCATCTTCGTCCTGGGCATTGGGGTGGCGATTTACACCTGGGTTACCAGCCCGCGTATATATCTGGTTTACGCCGACTCCCTGTGTGTCGTCTATGGCAAGCCCCGGGTGAAAATTATCCATTTCAGCAACATCGCCGCGGTGGAGATGGGGTCATTAGCCACCCCGGACCGGCTGCGCGTCCGGCCCATCAAGGGACGCCGGCAGATACTATTAGCCAAGGACCCGGAGGCGTTTTACGAACAACTGGAATCGGCGCTGAACGCCTTTCGCGACGCTAACCCGGAATATGCGGCGCCGGTTGCGCCCGACGCGGTAGCGGTAATTGACGCCCCGGCCGCCACCGCCGCCACTGACGCCATTGCCGCGCCGGAAGAAACCCCGCCCCAATCCGAGGCGGACGGCGACTACTACGCCAGCGAGTCCGACGCCCCGGAAAGTCCTGCTACGGAAACGGCGGACGCCAAACCTGAGGATGATACCCCACAAACCCCGGAACACCGCCCCCTTTACTGACCGGGAGTTTTCCCTCAAAGGCGCAGCTAAACCGGGAGATTCACTGTGAATCTCCCGGTTCCTTCGGTGGCCCTTTACGCCCCAAGAGTGAAAGACCGACTACGGCTCATACACCGGGCGCACCATCTCAAAGGTGTCGGCGGTATGGCAGTACATACTTCCGGCCAGGCGGCCGGTGGGCTTGAGCCGTTGGTGGTTAATCCGGTGGCCGTCAATCAGGTCGTCCCGGATGTGCAGCAGAACAACCTCACCGATGACCAGGCCGTGCTGGTGGTCGCCCTCCCCGATGTCGATTACCCGGTTTAAGCGGCACTCCATATTTACCGGCGATTCGGCTACCCGGGGCGCCTTGACGATGCTGGAGGGCGCCTCGGTCAGCCCGGCGATTGCAAACTCGTTGGCCTCGGCGGGATACTCGGCGGCGGTTCGGTTCATCGCCTCGGCAATATCATCCACCACCACGTTCACCACAAACTCCCCGGTAGCCTCCACGTTGGTCAACGTATCCTTGTCCTTGCGCCCGGCGTGGCGGGAGGAAGAGAAGACGACGGTAGGCGGGTCGGGGGCCACGGCGTTAAAGAAGGAAAAGGGCGCCAGGTTTGCCACGCCGTCCGCCGACACGGTGGAAACAAAGGCAATGGGGCGCGGCACCACCACCCCGGTAAGCACCCGGTAAAAGTTGCCAAAGCTGCGGGGGTCAATCTGCAAAGTCGCACCTCCCAAACCATAAATTGGGGCGATTTTAACACCGAGCCACCGCGATGCCAATTATAGGAGGAGAGTCCGCCGGGCAACCGCAGCATAAACCCGTCATTCTGCCCCGGCAACCGGACTGATGACAAAACCGTCAAGGCAGTGTAAAATCAACGCTATGACCACCATCAACGACATCGCCGACCTGCTGCGTATCATCAAGGAACAGCCCGAATGGGCCGAAGCCGTGCGCGGCGCCTTGCTGAGCGAAGAACTGTTGAGCCTGCCGGAGCGGTTCAACGAGTTCGTCCAACTGACCCGGGAAAACAACCGTATCGCCAACGAGCGATTGACTGAACTGAAAGCCGGTGTGTCCAGCCTGGAAACGGCCCTGGCCGCGACCAACCAGCGGCTGGATGAATTCATTGAAGCCACTGACCGGAACTTCCAAATGGTTTTCGGTCGGCTGGACCGCATCGACGGCAGATTGGACAGCATCGACGGCCGGCAGGACCACACCGACGGCAGATTAGATAGCATCGACGGCCGGCTGGACCGAATGGACAGCAGATTCGACGGTATCGACAGCCGATTTGACCGGCTCGACGGGAGACTGGACAACGGGTTGGGAATGAACTACGAGTTCAAGATCGAAAAGAACATCTCGAGCATCGCCGGACAACACCTAGGAATACGCTTAATCCATATTCTGAGAGGATACCAGGCCAATCAGGATTTCTTTAATTCGATCTACGCCGCTGAAAATAACGGAATCATCACTGAAGAACAGGTGCATGAACTGGAAAGGGCCGACCTTATTTTCACCGGCCACCGCCGTTCTGACCAAACTGAACCGTACGTAGTCGCCGAATTGTCCGTAACTATCGGAGACGATGACATCACCCGCGCCCAGCAGCGCGCCGCCATACTGTCCTCGGCGATCGGCCAAACCGTGTTGCCCGTCGTCATCGGCGTCCAGATAGACCAGGAGCGCATCGACCTGGCCGACGCCAACGGCGTTACCGTCGTCATCTCCCCGGAAAACTGACAATCCCCTGGGCAGATACCCCAACTGCACCAAGTCACGAAACTTTCTGCGGCAAAAGCCGGCCGTATCACCTTTTTGCGGCAGTCCCTGAAATTCGCCGGTCAATCGCATCATAAACCCGTCGTTCCGGCTTTCGCCGGAACGACGGTTGCTTGGGTTGACCTGGTTAAGACGCAGTTGCCCGGCCTGCCCAAAACCACGCAACTTTGACATACCCGTACAATACTGCTATCTTGGATTGCGGTTTTGCAGGGCATCCAGACCGGTATCGGGGGTAAATGGGCTATGGCTTGGACTGACATTATTGTTCAGGGGTTGAAGAATTGGGATACGTCTCTGGTGGCTTACGTGCCGGACGTATCCATTGACCGGGTTACCACCCTGATTGACGACGACCCCTTCTTTCACCTGGTTTCGGCCACTCGGGAGGAGGAGGCCCTCGGCGTGGCGGTAGGCGCCTACGCCACCGGCCGCAACTCCGCCGTCTTTATGCAGTCCAGCGGCTTCGGCAACAGCATCAACGCCCTCGCCAGCCTGTGCATCCCGGCCCGCACGCCCATACCCATCTTTATCAACCTGCGGGGCGGCCCCGGCGAGTTCAACATCGCCCAGGTGCCCATGGGCCGCGGCACCCGGCCCATTCTGGACGTGCTGGGCCTGGTGCATTTTACCCTGGATGACGAATACAATATGGACAAGATAGTGGATGGCGCGCTGAAGCTGTGCCACGCCAACCGCCAGCCGGTCGCCATCTGCCTGACCCAATTGCTCCACGGAGGCAAACTTGCATAGGTTTGAAGCTACCCAGCTAATTCTGCGCCACGCCGAAAACCGGCCCATCGTCAGCAACCTGGGGCCGACCACCGACGAGTTATGGCACGCCGGCCACCGGGACCGCAACTTTTACACCTACGGCAACATGGGCCTTTGCTCATCCATTGCCCTGGGCATGGCCCTCTCCACCGAGGAGCAGGTGATTTCCCTGGACGGGGACGGGTCGCTGTTGATGAACCTGGGCACCATCGCCAGCATCGGGCGGGAACAGCCCCAAAACCTGGTGGTGGTGGTGTGGGACAACGAGGAGTGGGGGCAGACCGGCCACCAGTCCAGCCACACCGCGCTGGGAACCGACCTGGAAAAGGTGGCCCAGAGTTGCAGCATCCCCCAAACGGCCACCGTCAACAACCTGGAAGACTTGGAAGGGGTGTTCCGCCAGGCCCTGGAAACCCCCGGCCCCTGGTTCATCGTCGCCAAGATTGAGGAAACGGAGTATATGCCGGTGGCGCCCATAGAGCCGGAAATGACGCTGTACCGGTTCCGGGGGAGTTTTGGCGTCTCAAAATAACAACAGCCGATGTCAAAAGGCCGTTGACCACAGGTCAACGGCCAATATATTATGCTCCCAACGAAGGTAATGTCGGAGTGATGGAATGACCACCACAGAAGGCTTCATCAACGAGCCTCGGATAAGCCGGGCGGAGCAGGAGAAACTGAACGGCAAGTTCTGGCCGGGACACAATAGCACGTCTAACGGCGAGCACGAAATCCGTCAAACCTATAATGCCGATACTTCAGTCATTACCCGGGCCGAGAACGGCATAATTACCGGCGATGCCGCCGATGTTTTGCAGCAACTACGGAACGCCAAGGAATCATTCGACATTATCATCGCTGACCCCCCGTATAATATCGGCAAGGACTTCGGTAATAATCAAGACACAATGCCAATCGGGCGATATATCGAGTGGACTAAAAACTGGTTGTCAGACTGTTTTCAGCTTTTGACCGAGGGCGGGTTAATCTACCTGTACGGGTTCCCTGAGATAATCGCCCGAGTAGCAGCGCATTATCCAATCGAAGAACAACGGTGGCTGGTCTGGCACTACACCAACAAGACCGTGCCGGCCGGCCGGTTCTGGCAGCGGTCGCACGAAACAATCCTGTGCCTGTGGCGACCTGGTGAACATCGGCCCGACTTGGAAGTCGACCAGATACGGGAACCTTACACCAAGAATTACCTGAAATGCGCCGGCAAGGAACGTCGAGGGACGCCGTCTCGTTTTGGTGCCAATGGCAAGGCCACTATCTACAATGCCCACGCTGGTGGCGCTCTACCACGGGACGTTATGAAGGTTCCAGCACTCGCCGGTGGCGCTGGACGCTCAGAGCGTTGGTTTGTCTGCCGTTCCTGCGATATGACGCTGTATCCGCCCGCTGCCCTGAAAAACCACCGTAGCCACGACGTTCTCAAACATCCAACGCAGAAACCTATGGAACTAACCAAGCGGCTGATTTTGTCCCGGATAAACGGATCTGGCGGTAAGGTGCTGATTCCTTTTGCCGGCTCCGGGGCTGAGTGCGTTGTAGCTCAAGAGTTGGGCGTAGAATTTTTGGGGATTGAGATAAACCCCGAATATGCCTATTTCGCTAGGCAATGGGTCAAGCATAATCGGAGGGAGTAGTTATGTACCGTTTGACGGCAATAATGCAGCAGCATCTCCGGCAAGATTTGGAGCAATACCATGCTCTGTTTTCTGGCCGGTGTTCTGGCTGGGAATTGGAGGAGTTAATTTTCCGTGCTATCCAATCGGACAACCGCGCTCAGCACCACGCCTTTTGGAAAGAAGCTGGACACGACGATGCAGCCGACATACGAGTCCGCACCAATGGCGACGTTTCTCTCCTGCAAATAAAGTCTGGCTCAATTAGGGCAGGCCACCTCACCTTGTCAGGCCATAGGCTTGGGAGATTTGACGGGGACTTTCAGCGCATCACCCAATACCTGAACAATAACAGTTCAGAAATTATCTCGGTTCCTTACCGAAAAGTTGATGATGACAACGGAAGGCATCATCACTATCGAATTGTTTACGCCAATGCTGAGCATTTGACTGGTTTACGAAGTAACCGATGGGAACAAGCTGGCGCCGCTTGGGAGCAGACGAACCAGTACGGCGTCAAGTTTTCTCTCCGTCCATCAATGAGTTGGCAAATCTGGTGGCGAATACCGGAGGAACTGCTGGAAATAGGCCCGGAAATAGTTATCGGGTGAGTCCGGATACCCTTAATTATTTCAATGGGGGTTGGGTTAATTTAATCAGGGTCAGTAACTTGACCTAACCGATAATGAGGCCCCACAACAAAAAGGCCCGGCTACGCTTAACGCAGCCGGGCCTCCCCTTATCTCCTTATCCCCGCATCGGTGAACCTTCTGCCGGTTCGGGGACAAAACTCCCCTTAGTTCTTCAGGTACTGGTCGAACCAGCCCAGGGTACGGCTCCAGGCGTCCTCGGCGGCGGCGGCGTCATAGCTGCCCCGCTCGTCGCAGTTGAAACCATGGCCGGCGCCCTCGTACATCTTGAAATCGTAGGTTATGCCGGCGGCCTTCACCCGTTCCTCAATGACCGCCACGTCCTCCGGCGTCGGGTTGGCGTCCTGGTCGCCGAACTGCCCCATCAGCGGGATGCTGATGTTCCCGGTCAGGTCAATGGGGGCCGGGCCGTCGCCGAAAGGCACCAGCACCCGACCGGGGTAGTAGGCCACGGCGGCGCTGAGGCCGGGGCAACTGGTGGCCGCCAGGTAGGTTATCCGCCCGCCCACGCAGTAGCCGACGATGCCCACCTTCTGGCCGACGGTGCGCTGGTACTCACTCTGGACGAACTTGATGGTAGCGTTGATGTCGTCAACCAGTTCATTGTCGCGCAGGGCGGCCATATACTGGTTAATCGCCACGTTCATATCCTGCTCGGTGTAGCCGAGCTTGGGGTTGGGATGCTCCCGGTGGAACACCGACGGCGCGATGGCGACGTAGCCGTTGGCGGCGAAACGGTCGCATACCTTCTGGATGTGGTCGTTGACCCCGAAAGCCTCCTGAACTACTATCACCGCCGGCCAACTGACGCCTTCGCTGGGCGCGGGATGGCTGACGTAGGCGACCATATCCAACCCCTGGTATCCGTGCAGGTCGTCAAACTCCCGGTCGCCGGCAAACCTCAGATTCTCCCAAAACGATGGCATAATGCTACCTCCTCCTGTCACACTTTAAGCCATTTTCTAACTTTAGGGCATAATCCGGCTGACCGGACTACGGGGGCGATTGTAGCAAAGGAAACGGGGATATACAAGGGTTGAATCCGGGCGGGTATTCTCAACAGGAGTTGGCGCTCTGGCCGGAATACTCCGGCGGCCGGTAGGGACGGGTTTGTAACCCGCCCTGGCAACAACGGCAAAATCATTTAAGTAACGGATACATCGTATCCGACACATCCTTACCCCGGAACCAGGGCGGGTTATAAACCCGCCCCTACAATGCACTAAAGCCGGGCAAGGAACACCTACACCGGTTGAGAATACCGACAATATCCGCTCATGGTGAGAACAATATCGCTCATGGTGAGCCTGTCGAACCACCGGCACACCATCCTTCGACAAGCTCAGGATGAGCGGGACGGGTAGGCAGGGCAACCGACAATATCGCTCATGGTGAGCCTGTCGAACCACCCCAATTCAGCCCTTCGACAAGCTCAGGATGAGCGGGACGGGTAGGCAGGGAAACCGACAATACCCGCTCATGGTGAGAACAATATCGCTCATGGTGAGCCTGTCGAACCATCCGTTCAGGGCAATCGCACCATAAACCCGTCATTCCGGCGCCGGCCGGGATACATAGCCTTCGGTAGCAGAACCGCCGGCAACAAAACCGTCGTTCCGGCGAAAGCCGGAATCCAGGAAATCCCCGGGGAAAGAACGGGCCGGCTACTGAGGATTCTGGATTCCGGCTTTCGCCGGAACGACGGTTCCTTGGGTTGCCAGGGTTGTCCTGGTTAAAAGGCGATTGCCCTGTGGGGCCGGTTTCCCCCGCTACCGGCGGTTGCCATCAATCCGGGTTCCAATCAAGCCGGCTCCAGCATAAACAGTTCCCGCGCGCCGCCTTTCAGGGTCAGTTGGTCGCGCACTGCGAAGTGGCGGCCTAGTTCGCTGGCAAAGTTCTCGGCGGTATAGTCCGCATAGTTCTCCCGCTTGTTCTCCAGCAGCGCCTGAAACATCTCATCGTCGCGCCCGACAAACTCGATGATGACCGCCGCGTCCAGGCTGCGGAGCCAGCCGATAAACAGGGGCAGGGGGATGTTGGCGGAGACGCGGAGGTGATGCACCAGGGCCAGGCAGAGGGCCAGGTCCGGCTTGGCCCGCCGGTCAAAGGCGGCGCGCTCCCCGCCGGCCCAACCCTGGCCGGGCGATAGGTTGGACAAGTCTATCACCAGGGGGATGATGTTCTCCGGCCCGCCGTCCCGGGCCTCGCGGTAGAGCCTTTCCACCGCGTCCTGGTCGCCGTCCACCGCCACCACCAGCCGGGAGTGTTGGGCCGCAATGCGGGAAAAGGCCCCGGTATTTGCGCCCAAGTCCCAGGTCAGGCCGGGACGCCGCGCCGCCGTGTGCCTTTCAACGAAGTCCTGTTTCCGCGCAAAATCCTCCGGCGGGTAAGAGTGGGTTTCCGCGTACCGCGCCCAATCCGAACCGGCCGGCCCGTAGGACAGGCCGGTTATCAGCCGTTTCAGGCTGTCCAGCAGGGCCAGCAGCATCGTAGTCGGCTGCCGGCGCCGGGCGTTCTCCTGGGCCGGGCGGCCCCGGCCGGCGCGCCTTTGCGCCCGGCGTTCCGCCTTAGCCGGAAACCATACGTGGGACAGGACGCCCCGCTTGAACCGCCGCAACCCGTAGAAATACTTCACCGCCTCCTCCGGCGGGATGCCCTCCAACCGGGAGCGGAGCAGGGGCTGAAAGGGGATGCCCAGGTGCGCCGCCAGCAGCAGCGGCGTCAGAAAAGTAGCGCAGAACTGGCGATAGCCTTGCCAGTATTCGCCCTCCGCCCAGGGAACGAAGGACGGCACGTCGATGAAAACCGGCCGCGCCCCCGGCCATTGGATATTGAACGGCGTCGCGTCCTTGAGGATCCAGCCGTGCCGCACGCTGGTTTCCAGCAGGCGCAGTTGCAGCAGGGCCGCGTCCTGGAGCATTGAAAAGGGCCACTCGTAGGGCCAGGTAAGGAAATCTACGGCTTGGTGTTCCGCTACCGCCGCCCAACCCTCGGCCAGCACGCTACGGGCGGCGCTGTCCTGGTCATCCAACAGGGTCGTCGCCGCTACGTCCCCGGCGGCGGCCAGACTGCGGAAAAACGGCTCGGCCAGCAGCTTTTCCAGCGTGGCCGCCGCATCGCCGTTCAGCCCGCGCAGGATGCGGCCCTCCCCGGTCGCATCCGCAACCCGATAGACCCGGCCGGCGGGATCCTTGAAAGAGCCGCCGTCAGCGTTCAACATCCCCTTTAACGCCCGGCGCGTCCGGCGCGTCCGGCCCGGCCGGCGGGCCTGGCCTTGCGCTTTTTGCTTGCTGAGGCGACCGGCCGGCGGCGGAATATCGACTGTTTCAACTGGCTGAGCCAGCCCCGCACGACGTACCCGACGGCCGCCATAAACCCCAACACCGACAGGATGACGAAACTGGCCGAGCCGGGGTCAATGTAGGCCAGGATAACCGGTACAGTTTCACTCATACAGAAACTCCTTGTAGTCAAGTTGGGCCTCCCAGGGAATCGGGCCGTAGGCCGGGCGGGTATAGGGCGGCGGGTCGATGAGGACGCTGGCCCCGCCGGACAAGCAGCGGAGCAGGGCGTGAGCGGCGTCCAGCGTAGTCATATAGCCCCGGGCTGAGGCTTCGTCCAACTCGGCGGCGCAGGCGTCCGGGGGATAGATGCCGCCCAGGATGCCGTAATTGTCCTGGACGACAAACGCCGGGGCGTCCCGGAAAGCCAGCCCCTGGGACAGCAAAGCGCCGTGGTCGCTGTACACGAACAGGATGGCCTCCGGGTCGTTTTCCTGCAAATGGCCGAGGATTGACTCCAGGTAGCCGGCCGCTTTTTCGCTTTCCTCCAGGTATTTAGCCCCGAATTTTTTCCGCTCCTCGGCGTTATCGTACCGGAATGATGCGTCCGCGTGTCCCGGCGCATACAGGTGGGCCATCACGAATTGCGGCCCGCCGTTGACGTTCACTTTGGTAATCTGCTCGACGGTAAGCTGGTTATCCCAATTGTAACTTCCGTCAAAAAAGCGGCAGTAGCCCCAGAAGGCCATTCCTTTGATGCCGTCATCCAACAGATTGCAGGCGGTGTTTTCCTCAAAGGTGATGTAGTGGTCGATATACGGGCCTTGGCGGCTCCCGAAGTAGTTGTCAACGTAGATGGCGGTGGTTTCGTAGCCGTTCCGGGCCAGGACGTTGAGCAGCGGGCTGGGGTTCTGGCCGGCAATCAGGTAAGGGTTGGGTTCGGCGCCTTGCCGATGTAACTCCTCCAACAGCGAAGTATAAATGTCCACGTCCAGCGAAAAAAGGGTGTTGAGAGAGTGAGCGGTATTGACCGAGTTGGAGAAAAAATTGGGGAACCGCCGGAAGTTTGCCTCAAATAAATCGTGAAACTCGGTAGCTTCCAAGTCCAGGTATCTGTTGAGTACCGGGAGGGGCGCCACTCCGTCGAAAGAGATGAAATACAGGTTCGGCGTATCTTGAAAGGTGATGTCCCGGACGTTGGCAACGTCTCCCTTCACAGTACTGCCGGCCGCCAACTGACCGCCGGCAATAATCCCCAGGGCCACTAACGCCGCCGCCGCTAGGCCAACGCCGGCCCAGCGTCCCTGGTCAATGACCTGAAAGGCCACGAACAGCCCGGCGCTGAAGGAGGCAAACAGCAGGATGAGCACGACCCGGTTTCCGGTGAGGTACAGGTCGGTGTGAATGATGTACGCCGTCCCGGCGCCGACCAGCACCACCAGGGTCAGCAAGACGTTTGCGGCCAGCCGGAACCGCAGGTGCAGCAGCGCCGCCACCAGCAGCAGGACGGCATTGACCGCCAAGCCGAATAAGACAATCTGCCGGAAATCCGCCTCGGAAAAGGCCGCCGGGGATGAGGTGTAAGTCGCCGCAAAAGCCAGCGCAATCAGCAGCCCGGCGAATATAAACTTGAATACATCAGCGTAGTAACGGCTTAAAGCCGGGGAGAGCGGGGCGGAGGGCAATCGCATATAAGAGAAACTCTATCGAACATCGTTATAAACTTAATGCTTCCCGAGGGGAATTAACCGCCGGTTGGATTCTGTGGTTGAAAGGCCGAATCAAGTCGCCCGGCATTTCAGACTACCTTCACATAATACCACAGCGGCCGGTTAATTCACGCAACGGTAGCCACCGAGTTAGGGCAATCACGGCTTAACCGGGATAACCCATAGAACCGTCATTCCGGCACAGAACCGTCATTCCACCACATAACCGTCGTTCCGGCGAAAGCCGGAATCCAGGAAATCCCCCGGAAAAGAGCGGGCCGGCTACCGAGGATTCTGGATTCCGGCTTTCGCCGGAACGACGGTTTTATGCTGCGGTTGCCCGGCCGGTATGACGGTCAGGACGATTACAGGTTTGGTTATGGGTTATTTCCAACCTTTGCCGGTGTTCCTTACCCGTACCGGCCCCGGCGAATGGTTGCCCCGGTGAATGGTTGGATGTTGGATGGTAGGGGCGGGTTTGTAACCCGCCCTGGCTCCAGGGCAAGGGTATGCCAGATATGGCGGTATCCGTTCTATAAGATGACCTTGCCCCGGCGTGTCGGGCGGGTTACAAACCCGCCCCTACCCGGAGTAATACCACCCCACGTTGAGAATACCCAAGCCAGGGACCGGGCCGGCGCAAAGTCGGCGCTAATAACAACAACGCTCACGGGTGGATAACAAAATCCGCTCATGGTGAGCCGGGTTCATAACAAAATCCGCTCATGGTGAGCTTGTCGAACCATCCCTATCCCCTTCCTTCGACAAGCTCAGGATGAGCGGTTGGCGCGGCCGGCGCAGGATGGGCGGGACGGGTTCATAACAAAATCCGCTCATGGTGAGACGGGTGGATAACTAAAACCGCTCATGGTGAGCTTGTCGAACCACCCCTATCCCTTCCTTCGACAGGCTCAGGATGAGCGGTTGGCGCGGCCGGCTCAGGATGAGCGGAATTATTTACTTCGGCGGCGGGAACCGGCGGCGGTTACAGGGACACCCACCGCCGCTTGCCGCCCTCGGTAACTACCTTGCCGATTTGCTTGCCCGGCGGGAAGTGGCCGGCGGCGACAATCCAATCCTCGCTTTCCGCCTTTTCCAAGAGCATCTCCCGGTTGGCCTGGCTTTGCGCCTTGTCGTAGTCCACCGAGGCGCACCAACTGGGTTCGGATACCTGGGCGATGCAGTGCAGCAGGTCGCCCACCAGCATGGCCTTCTGCCCGCCGGAGTTGACCAGCACTACCTGGTGGCCGGGGGTATGCCCGGCGGCCGGCATAGTGGATATGCCTTCGGTAACGGAATACTCCCCCTCCACAATCTGCTGCAAGCGCAGGCGGCGCAGGGGCATAATCTGCTGCTGCACGTGAGGGTTCTCGGCCAGGATTTCCGGCTGGGTGAAGTAGTCGTAGTCATCCTTGGGGATGATGTAGCGGGCGCGCCGGAAGTTGGGCGCCGGCATCCCGCCGGAGTAGCGCAGGTTCCAGCCGACGTGGTCGGGGTGGAGGTGGGTATGCACCACAAAGTTCACCTGGTCTGAGGGGGAAACGTTGGTATTGATGATGTCCACGTTGGGGGGCAGCATAATGGGCCGCAGTTCCTCGTAGAGGTTGCCCACCAGGTTGCCCCGGGTCGGATGCGGGCCAGGCCCCATGCCGGTGTCCACCAGCACCACCTGATTTTCGGAGCGCACCACAAAGACGCCGTAGTAAAGCTGGAGTTGGCCGTCCTCCAGCACGTCCTGATACTCTCCCCAGGCGCTTTCCGGCACGTCCGGGAACATCGCCGAGGTGGGCCGGGGCGGCGGCACCATATCTATGACTGCCGTAACCTCGTAATCGCCAATCGTCGTTTTCTCTGCCATTTATCTCTCCCTTCCTGTCCTGGGTTTGGGTTAATGCCGGGTGTTTTAGTTGCTTAAGATGTCGCGGTTTGCCCCTCGCCCCGGCCCGTTCCCTTGGGGAAAAGGGCGGGAGTGGGGGGATAGCGTCCGGCCTAATACTGAATCAGGGAGAAAATGTCGTAATCTCCCAACGCCTGACGGCCGGCCAAAGCCTCCAGTTCAATGACCAGGGCAATAGAGGCCACCTGGCCGCCGGCTTGTTCCACCAGCTTGGCGGCGGCGGCCAGCGTCCCGCCGGTCGCCAGCAGGTCATCCAAGAGCAGCACCTTATCGCCGGCGGCCACGTCGCTGGCGTGCATTTCCATCACGTTGGAGCCGTACTCCAGGTCATACTCGACGGAAATGGTAGCGCCGGGCAGTTTCCCCGGCTTGCGCACGGTAATCAGCGGCGTGCGCATCCGGCAGGCCAGGGGCGCGCCAAAGAGAAAGCCGCGGGACTCCACGGCGACAATAGCGTCCAGCGGCTGCCCCTGATACCGCTCGGCCAACTGGTCAACGGCATAGTTAAAAGCGGCGGCGTTGCGCAGCAGGGGAGTAATGTCCCGAAACAGAATCCCCGGCTGGGGAAAGTCAGGAATGTCGCGGATAAAATCTTTAAGGTTCATAAGGGCGCCCCGTTTGTTGGATGGGTAAATTATATATCACAAAGACTTGATAATTTACCAGTTGTTTAGTATATGGTCGGCTATATTCACGGCGATGGGTGCGCCGACCGGATTGCCAGCAGCAAAGAACAGTTCGAACATCGGTGAGTTCCTTGAATTCCTGAACGTCCTCGGCGTTGCGGCTACCCTGGTGAATACCGACTCAAGGCGTTGGCGGTAACGAACGGCAATTTGGCCGCTGCCCCGGTGCCTTTCCTGCAACGGTTCAGCGCCGAACATTGGAAGCTGCTGTTGCCGCGCCTCGCTATAAAAGTCTCTCCAATGATTGCGTCCGCCAAAAATTCGGTCTAACTGACCGGCCAACTCTGCCGTCGGTTCTCTATCGGTAGGCATCATTCGCGCTATCGCCATCAACGGGAACAGTATCCAGCAGTCTATCTTCTCCGTCTGAGCCAGTTTTGCCACGGTGTCCCAGGAAACTTGAGTAGCGAACGGGTCAAGAAACACCACTGCCCGGTCATAAGCGCCGAGAGCGTCGCAGAAATCCGGCAGGGCATCATTGGAATCTATGTTCCGAATTTCGATGTTCCTGTTCGGGAACTCCTCTTGCAGTCCGGTCAGAGATTCGCAGCGTGCGGGGTCTTTCTCAATAAAAATAAGCCGGTCAAACGGTTTATCTAGCACCCCCAGCGCGATGCGGGGCGAACCATCCCGAACCTCTTGAAAATCCCCATAGTCTTCCGCGTAGTCCGAACCAGCCCGATATGTGCCTTCTCCGGCGAAAGCGTCAACGTAAATCAGTTGGAAGGGCCGATTTTTCAAGGCGGTAGTATAGGCGTCTAAATACCGCTCCAGTATATTCAGCTTCTCTTGAGTCCAGGTGCCACCGAAAAGTGCGCCGGTCATCGGGTGAGCAATTCCTCCCAAGGCATTTGCTTCCAAGGGAGGCCATCCAGGATAGCTGCATCGCCGCTGCGTTTATTTCGTACCCCGCCCAACTGCTTCAGAAAGAACGGGACTTCCGCTCTGACCGCCTGGTCGCGCAGACTACGCGCCCAGCGCAAATCCATTGGCCTGGCCCCAATGCCGCTTTCTCCTCCGGCGATTACCCATTGCAGAACCCCGTCATCCAGCCAGGGGGTCAGTTCGATTTGTTCCAGCAAAGGCTCGGCGGATACAAAACGAACCGGCGCGGGCAGCCTTGCCAGTACCGTAAGACGCGGGGCGTACTTTTGATTTTCCACCGATGTGCCAATCCATATATTGGGATGCCAGCCGTCGGGGAAATGTTCCTCATATTGCTTCCACCAGGCAACGGCTCGCCCCGGCCTTTTCGTTAGTATCTGAAATACGTGGCCTCGTTGCAACGCCGCCTGTTGCATAACCTCGAATGTCTGAAAGACGAACTCAAAAGGAACATCGGGATGGAACAGGTCGGACATACTGTTGACGAAAACCAGTCTCGGTTTTTTCCAGGACAGGGGAACCGGCAACCGCTCCGACAAAACGTGAACCCGGTCCGGGGAATCACCGTAGCCCACAACGCCCATCCGCTTCAGGCGCGGGTACAGCGCGAACATATAACAGTTATCACAACCGGGCGATACCCGAGTGCAACCGGTTACCGGATTCCACGTTTCATCAGTCCATTCAATTGCGGATGGCATATAAGTAAAGGCATTGCCTCAAAATAGCGCAACGCGGGCCTTATCAATCAGCCCGGCTGCCCGGAAAAATCCAAAGGCAAGTGTAGTTGACGCCGCCAAAAGCGTCAAGTTTTGGGCGGTTCCCGGACACCAGGGCCAACGTCGTTCCGGCGAAAGCCGGAATCCAGGAAATCCTCAAGGAAAAGACCGTGCCGGCTACCGACCGTTCTGGATTCCGGCTTTCGCCGGAACGACGGGTTTATGCTACGATTGCCTTGGGGAGAGGGCCAGGCAATCACGTCTTAACCAGGGCGGCCCAGGCAACCGTCATTGGCAACCCTGACAACCGACAACCCAAACCACCGTCGTTCCGGCGAAAGCCGGAATCCAGGAAATCCTCCAGGAAAAGAGCTCGCCGGCTACCGACCGTTCTGGGTTCCGGCTTTCGCCGGAACGACGGTTGCTTATCCGGAACGACGGTGGCTTATGCTGTGATTGCTATATCCCTGACATTGCCTTATTGTTACCCTTTTCCACCTTGTGCTAGAATCGCCGGTATGCAGATGCCGACGGAGCAGATTAAGTTCTGGGTCGCCCTGAACCGGGTTCCCCGCTTGGGGACGACCCGGTTCAGGAAGTTGGAGACTTTTTTCGGGGACTTGGAACACGCCTGGAGCGCCGGCATCGGGTCGCTGCGGGCCGCCGGGCTGGACGCTCGCAGCGCAACCGCCGTGGTGGAGGCCCGCCGTCAGGTCTCTCCCGACGCTGAACTGGAACGGCTGGAACGGGCCGGCGTCCGCCCCGTTACCTGGCACGATCCGGAGTACCCGCCCCGGCTCAAGCAGATTGACGGACGGCCTCCGCTGCTTTACGTTAAGGGTAGCCTGATTCCTGAGGATGAGGTTGCGGTGGCGGTGGTCGGCACCCGCAGCCCGACCAGCTATGGCCGGGAGGCCGGCGCCGCCCTGGCCGGCGACCTGGCCCGCTGCGGCATTACCATCGTCAGCGGCCTGGCCCTGGGCATTGACGGCATCGCCCACCGCACCACCCTGGCCCGGGGCGGACGCACCATCGCGGTGGTAGCCAGCGGCCTGGATATTGTTTATCCTAAAGACCATACCGGGTTGGCCGGCCAAATCGCCGAGCAGGGGGCCGTGGTCAGTGAGTATCCCCTGGGCGCGCGCCCCGATTCCCGCAATTTTCCCCGGCGCAACCGGTTGATAAGCGGGATGAGCTTGGGTACGCTGGTGGTGGAGGCCGGTGAGAACAGCGGCGCCGGCTGGACCGTGCAGCACGCCCTGGAACAGAACCGGGAGGTCTTTTGCGTGCCGGGCAGCATCTTTTCCCCGGCCAGCCGCTTGACCAACCGCCTCATCCAGGAGGGGGCCAAGCTGGTCGCCAGCCATACCGACATCCTGGAGGAACTGAACCTGAGCGTGGTGGCGCGCCAGATTGAACTGCGCCTGAACGAGGATTTACCGCCCAGCCCGGACGCCGACAGCGAGGCCGACCTGCTCCGCTGTCTTAACCATGAACCAATGCATATTGACGATATTCGGAGAGCGGCCCGCCTGCCCGTCGCCCTGGTGGGCAGCCTGTTGACCATGCTGGAACTTAAAGGACAGGTCAAGCAGGTGGGCGGGATGCACTATATTCGGATAGGGGAGGCAACCCCAACCTATGGCAGGTAAGGCAACAACCCAGGCTTCCAAGACTTCCAAGGCCGCCAAGGCGCCGGCTAAAACCGCCGCCCGGAAAGGCCCGGACAATCAGACCGCCCGCACGGTCAAGGCCAAGTCAACCAAGGCCAAGGCCGCCGCCGGCAAGGCTACCGGCAAAGCTGCCGGAAAAGCTGCCAGTAAAGCTACTGGCAAAACCACCGGTAAAGCCGCCGTTGGCAAGGCCGCCGGTAAAGCTACCGGCAAAACCACTAGCAAAGCCGCCACCAGTAAGAACGGGGGCAAGGGCGCGGCTCAACCGGTCCGGGGGCTGGGCAAGACCGCCGGCAAGCGTCTGGTAATCGTAGAGTCCCCGGCCAAGGCCCGCACCGTCGGCCAGATTCTGGGCAACCGCTACGTGGTCGCCGCGTCCCTGGGCCACGTGCGGGATTTGCCCAAGGGCAAGATGGGCGTTGACCTGGAGCAGGACTTTGCGCCTTCCTATGTAACCATGCGGGACAAGATGCCCCTGGTCAAGGAACTGAAAAGGGCCGGCGATGAGGCCACCCAAATCTACCTGGCAACCGACCCGGACCGGGAGGGCGAGGCCATCTCCTGGCACCTGCAAACCGCCGCCGGTTGGGACCAGCAACCCCAGCCGCCGCAGCGGGTAGTCTTTCACGAAATCACCAAGGACGCGGTGCAGGAAGCCTTTCAGCATCCCCGGGAAATTGATATGCAACTGGTGAACGCCCAGCAGGCCCGCCGCATCCTGGATCGGCTGGTGGGCTACCAGATTAGCCCCCTGCTGGGCCAGCGGGTCCAGCGGGGCCTGTCCGCCGGGCGCGTCCAGTCGGTGGCCCTGCGGCTGGTTACCGACCGGGAGCGGGAAATCCTGGCCTTCGTGCCGGTGGAGTCCTGGACGCTGGACGCCCAACTGCATAAGGAAACCGACCCGCCCGACCAGGCCGAGTTGTTCTCCGCCACCCTCCACTCGGTCAAGGGTAGCCGCAACCGGCTGAACATCCCGGTCGAGGCCGACGCCCGCCGCTATGAGCGGGAGTTGCAGGACGCCGCCTATACGGTGGCCGCGGTGCGTAAGCGGGAAGTGCGGCAGCGGCCCACCGCCCCCTTCACCACCAGCACCCTCCAGCAGGAGGCCGGCCGCAAGCTGCGTTTCACCGCCCAGCGCACGATGGCGGTGGCCCAGCAGCTTTACGAAGGGCTGGCCCTCGGCGCCGAAGGTTCGGTGGGCCTGATTACCTATATGCGTACCGACTCCACCCAGGTGGCGCAACCGGCAGTGCAGGAAGCCCGGGACTACATCCAGGCCAAGTATGGCAAGGACTACCTGCCGGATCAGCCCCGAACCTACCGCACCCGTACCAAGTCGGCCCAGGAAGCCCACGAAGCCATCCGGCCCACCGCCATCAGCCGGGACCCGGAGTCGCTGAAAGCGCACCTGACCCCGGAGCAGCACCGGCTTTACAACCTCATCTGGGGCCGGATGTTAGCCAGCCAGATGGCCGACGCCCGTTCCGACGCCACCACGGTGGATATTGACGCCAACTGCCAGGCCGCTAATTCAATTGATAGCGGCGCTGACGCAACTTCGGCGCCCCCGGTCTATAACTTCCGGGCCACCGGCTCAGTGCTCAAGTTCCCCGGTTTCCGCACCCTGTACCTGGAAAGCCGGGATGAGGGGGATGCTGAGGAAAATCGCAAGTCCCTGCCGGAGTTGGCCGTCGGCAACCGGCTGAACTGCCCGCAGTTGGCCGCGTCCCAGCACTTTACCCAGCCGCCGCCCCGGTTCACCGAGGCCACGCTGGTTAAGGGCATGGAGGAAAAGGGCATTGGCCGCCCCAGCACCTACGCCCCCACCATCGGCGTGCTGCTGGCCCGCAACTATGTGTCCAAAGAGCAGAACAGCCTGCACCCCACCAAGTTGGGCTTTACCGTATCCGACCGGCTGACCGAGTTTTTCGCCGACCTGATGAACCCGGACTTCACCTCCCGGATGGAGGAAAAGCTGGATGAGGTGTCTCAGGGAGAACGGGAGTGGGTGCCGATGCTGTGGGAGTTCTATACCCCCTTCGCCAAAGACCTGGAATCGGCCAAGGCCAATATGCCCAATGACAAGCCGGCCGACGAGGCCACCGACGAAATCTGCGAAAACTGCGGCAGTCCCATGGTCATCAAGGCCGGCCGCTTTGGCCGTTTCGTCGCCTGCACCGGCTACCCCAAGTGCCGCACCACCCATCCCGTTAAAACCGGCGAGGACGGGGCTGAGGGAGCGTCCGCTGAGGACGTGGCAACCGATGAGGTTTGCGACCAGTGCGGCAAGCCTATGGTGGTCAAGACCGGGCGTTACGGCAAGTTTCTGGCCTGTACCGGCTATCCCCAATGCAAGAGCACCCGGCCCATGCCCCTGGGGGTGGCCTGCCCCAAGTGCGGCGGCGACTTGGCGGAGCGGCGGAGTCGGGGCCGGAGCGGGACTTTCTACGGCTGTTCCAAGTACCCGGAATGTGATTTCACCATCAACCGGCGCCCGCTGCCCGAACCCTGCCCGGAGTGTTCCGGCCTGATGGTTCAGGACAACCGGACCGGGACGGCCTGCACCGTCTGCGCCTGGAAAGGCCAGCCCAACGCCGAGCCGGAACCGGCGGGAGTCGGCGACTAACGCAACTAACCCTCGGCGACTGCCGCCGGGTTTTTCGGTATATTCAATGCTTGTTGGGTTGGCATTTTCAACGGTGTAGGGGCGGTTCGCGAACCGCCCCTACCGGCCTTTCACCGGGTAGGGGCGGGTTTGTAACCCGTCCACGTTCCGGCGTTAGTACCGTTCAGATATGGCGGCGTCGGTTCTCAGCGCCGAATTCGCCGTTGAACCCAGGGCGGGTTACAAACCCGCCCCTACCGAACAACCAAGCGGGGCTTGAAATACCAACGAATGTTGGGAATACCGGCTTTTCTCACTCATAGACATTGAGACTTGGATACACGCCGATATTCTCCGGGTGAGAAAACCTCCAAAGCGGAAAATTGCCAGCAACGCAATCCCCCCGGCGAAATCGGCGACTAACTCTCCGCGACGGCCGCCGGGTTTTGGGGTATTTTCAACGCTTGTTGGCATTTCCATCGGGGTAGGGGCGGGTTACAAACCCGCCCGCGTTCCGGCGTTAATACCGTTCAGATACGGCGGCGTCGGTTCTCCGAGCCGAATTCGCCGTTGAACCCAGGGCGGGTTACAAACCCGCCCCTACCGAACAACCAAGCGGGGCTTGAAATACCAACAAATGTTGGGAACACCGGCTTTTCTCCCCGGCGAATCCCGGCCCACCACCGGCTCTCCAAGGCAAGAAAACCACCAAAGCAGAAAACCGCCAGCAACGCAATCCCCCCGGCGGAAAGGGTATGCTCAAGACACCTTTACCCGCCGGAGGTACAGCGTGTCCACCGCTACTACTGCCGCCCCTGCCGCCCTTGCCGCCGATACCATTGATGCTATTGATGCTATTGACACTACTGATGCCGCCGATACCAGTCCCGTCGCTGAAATGGCCGAACTGCTGGAGCGGTACGAAACCTACCTGCGGGGACAACGGGGGCTGTCCGACAACACCGTCCGGGTCTATCTGGACGACCTGGGTTCCTTCCAACGCTACCTGGCCCAGGAAGGCCATTCCCTGGACGCTATGAACCGGCGGCTGGCCCGCAGCTATCTGGCCTGGCTGGCTACCGAGGCCCGGGAGACGGTGCATCCCTATTCGGGCCGCAAGCTGAAAGGGGGCTACGCCCGGGTCAGCATCGTCCGCAAGCTGACCGCCCTGCGCTCCTTTTACCAGTTCCTGGTGCAGCAGGGGCGGTTCAAGCACAGCCCGGTGCCTTCGGGCCGCAGCCTGCAAGTCAAGGTGGAAAAGCCCCTGCCCTCCTTCATCGGCAAGCAGGAGGCGGTACGCCTGCTGGAAACCCCCACCGAGGATGACGGCTACGGCCTGCGCGACCGGGCCATCCTGGAAGTCCTCTACTCCTGCGGCGTCCGCCTGGCCGAAATCGCCGGCATGGACTTGCCCGACATCAACTTTACCCAGCGGCAGATACTGGTGGAGGGCAAGGGTTCCAAGGAACGCTGGGTGCTTTTCGGCCAACCCACCGGGGAGGTCTTGCAGCGTTATATCCAGGAGGCCCGGCCCCGGCTTTTGGAAGGCGCTCCCGAGGGGCGGCCGGCAGCATCGGCGGCCCTGTTCCTCAACCGCTACGGGCAGCGGCTCTCCCGCCGCAGCATTGAAAAGCTGGTGCGCCACCACGCGGCCCAGGCCGGCCTGCGGGACGGCATCCACCCCCATACCCTGCGCCACACCTTTGCCAGCCATATGCTGGAGGGCGCCGCCGACCTGCGGGTAATCCAGGAACTGCTCGGCCACTCCAGCCCCACCACCACCCAAATCTACACCCACATAACCAAGCAGGAAGCCAAAGCCGCCTACCTGAACTTCCACCCCCGGGCCGGGGACGCGGATGAAGTTCAGGCAGATGAGGATGGGGAGT
Organism: uncultured Dehalococcoidia bacterium; assembly: GCA_958295765.1. Lineage (GTDB taxonomy): Bacteria > Chloroflexota > Dehalococcoidia > Lucifugimonadales > UBA3495 > CATQHB01. The sequence goes on along the minus strand of CATQHB010000002.1, from coordinate 2,942,553 downwards.
AAAGCGGGGGCAGCCGGGCAATCGCACCTTAATCAGGGCAACCCAGGCAATCCCGTCATTCCAAGCAACCGTCATTACCAAGGCAACCGTCCCTAATGCAACCGTCGTTCCGGCGAAAGCCGGAATCCAGGAAATCCCCTCGGCAAAGAGCGTGCCGGCTACCGAGGATTCTGGATTCTGGCTTTCGCCGGAACGACGGGTTTATGACCGGAATGACGGGTTCAAGCTACGATGTAACCTCTATGTCATTCCGAATTCCGACCGCTACCTTCTATGTCATTCCGACCGCTACCTTCTATGTCATTCCGACCGCTACCTTTTGTGTCATTCCGACCGCAGGGAGGAATCTAAAATGCCGGCCCTTGACTCCGCTCAAGATTTTTAGATTCCTCCCTGCGGTCGGAATGACAAACTAAGTCGGAATGACAGACTAATCGGTAGGAATGACTTGCCAATCGATCGGAATGATATACCAACTGCGTAACGCATAACCCGGAACGGCTCCGGTGGATTGCAGGGTGTCGGGTGTAGGGGCGGTTCGCGAACCGCCCCTACCGGACAAGGCGGCGGGGCCGGGCAAGCAATATCAACAAATGTTGGTAATACCTGCAAATTGCCCCTTCCATACCGGAATATACCGGGAACAAAAACCCTTGTCGCTACGTCATAAGGGCATACTGAATAAACCGGCAGGAGGTTTATCGCTATGCTCACGATGCACCGGCTTTTGATAGTTACCCTGGCCGTACTGTTGGCCTTGACCTTTGCCGCTTGCGGCGCCCAAGCCCCGCCGGAAGACGGCCCGCCAGGTTCGGCGCCGTCATCTCCCGCCACCGTCTCCGAACCCTCCCCGTCGGCAACGCCGCAACCCCCTTTGGCGCCGGCGGTATCAGCCGTAGATACGCAACCGGCCCCGATAGAAACCCGTCCCCCGGCAGAGCAACCGGAAACGCAGGAGACGCCAGACCCGTCCAGCCCGGCGGTGCCAGCCGGGGCGCAAGAGCCGGCGTTTCCCGTCGGCCCGGCGGTGGCAACGGAATCAGAAGTGCTAGAACTGGAAGTAGTAAGGGAAGTGGTGGTGGAGCGGGAGACAGTTCCGGCGGCGCCGGCCCCCACTGCGCCGCCGCAAGCTACCGCTATGCCCCAAGTGCAGGCCGAATCCCTGCCGGCCGGAGCAGCTATCCAACCGCCTCAGGCGGCCAGTTCGGTCAGCGGCCATAACCCGCCCCAGCCTCAACCGCAACCGGGGGCTACCACCTTCCAGAACTACCAACGCTCGCCGACGGTCATCACCGCCCAGGATCGGGTATCCACCTTCAGCCTGGACACTGACCGCGCCTCCTACCGGCTGGCCCTCAACTGGGCCAGAGAGGGGTTCACCGTGGCGCCGGACTCGGTGCGGGCCGAGGAGTGGATTAACGCCTTCGACTACGGCTACCCCAAGCCGTCAAGGGCTGACCAGTTCGCCATTGCCACCGAGGTTTTCCGGCACCCGCTGGACGGCGGCAAACACCTGGCGCGCCTGTCCTTCCAGGCGCCGGAACTGGGGGATGACAGCCGGCCGCTGAATGTTACCCTGGTGCTGGACGCCTCTGGTTCTATGGGTGAAGGCAATCGGGTAGCCATCGCCCGGGCCGCCGCCGAAAGCCTCCGGCAGAGCCTGCGCCCCCAGGACCGCATCGCCGTAGTCCACTTCACCGATACGGTTATCGACCATCTTACCGTGGCACATCGGCGGCCCGGCGCCGGGGCGGTAACGGAGTCAATCCGCCGGCTGGAACCTCACGGCGCCACCAACGTGCAGGCCGGCCTCAACCGGGGCGTCCGCCTGGCCGACCGGATTCGGCAGGAACGCCCCGACGCTTATCACTACGTCATTCTGATGTCCGACGGCGTAGCTAACGTGGACGCCACCAATCCCTTTGCCATCCTGGAATCGGCCGGCGACCACCGGAGCGACAACCCGTTAAGGCTCATCACCATCGGCGTAGGGATACACAATTATAATGACTATCTGCTGGAGCAGTTGGCCCAGCACGGCAACGGCTGGTATCGCTACCTGGACCACCCCGACCAGGCGCGGGCCACCTTCCGCCGGGACAACTGGCTGGCCTTGTCAATACCCTTTGCCGACCAGACCCGCGCCCAGGTAACCTGGGATCCGGCGGTAGTCCGGTCGTGGCGGATTATCGGGTACGAGAACCGCATCACCGCCGACGAACTGTTCACCCAAGACCGCAAAGAGTTTGCGGAGATTCCCTCCGGGGCGGCCACCACGGTTTTCTACGAACTGGAACTGACCGGCCAAGCTGGGGAAAGGGGCGCCGCGCCGGCGCAGTTGGGCAACGTGGAACTGCGTTGGGTGGCGCCGGCAAGCGGTGAATCCCGGCAGCAGCAGGCCGGCGTCTCAGGCCATTGGAACCGGGGTTTTGACTCCCTCAATGACTCGTTGCTGCAATTGGGCGCGCTGGTGGCCCTGTCCGCCGACCGGTACAGCGGCCTACCCGACGCCGGCGACTCCTACTCCCACAGCGTAGGTTGGGAGTTGGCAACCCTGGCTGACCGGCTGGAACCCTTGTCCGGCGACCTGGGCCAACTGGCGGCTTATCACGACTTCAGCTTTTTGCTGGAACACCTTACCCGGGAGTTACCGGCGGCAGGGTTCCAGCCTGGGGATTCCGGGTACAGCCGGTAGGGTTGGCACAATTTCGGTTGCCGGGCAGTGGCAAGGGCCGGGAACAAGATGCTCCCGGCCCTTAAAACAGGTTATGTTTTGATAGGCTAGGCTAGGGGTATTGGTATATACTGAAGAGGTAATTTCCGGTCAAAGGGGAGCACAAACCGGGGGACGGGGGAGAGGATTAAATAAGGCCGCAGGTCTTTTCATCAACCCACGGCCTTGATGCACAGTACCGGTCTGCTCGACGGACTGCAATGCTTTGACTGAGCAACCCTATTGTAAACATATATTATATCATGATGTCAATACTTTATATAATATAAAATATAAAACTAGAGTTTCCACTCCAAGCGCTGAGTATCTTCAAGAGTGCCCCGGACAGGACTCGAACCTGCATCTGATGCTCAGTCAAAACACCGCTCTATCCATTGAGCTACCGGGGCACCACCTCAAGCGTAAGGAAAATAAGTTTGTGAAGTCAAGGCGAATTTCACCAATTTTGCAATTTCGACCAATTTATAAAAGATTTAGCGAATCAAATCAATCTCAACCGGGAGCTAAACCTCACCTATGACCCGCATACTGGTTATCAACGGGCCGAACCTTAACATCCTGGGCCGCCGCAACCCGGGCATTTACGGCGTCAAAACCCTGGAGGAAGTCAACCGGGAAGTCGGCCAAAAGGCCCAATCCCTGGGGGTGGAAGTCGCCTTCTACCAATCCAACGTTGAGGGCGAAATCATCAACTGCATCCAGGAAAATTGGGGCCGGATCGAGGGCATCGTCATCAACCCCGGCGCCCTGACCCATTACGGCTACTCGCTGAAAGATGCCCTGATTGACGCCGCCGTGCCGGTCGTCGAGGTGCATCTGGGCAACATTCACGCCCGGGAGGAGTGGCGCCGCCGCTCGGTCATCGCCGACATCGCCCGGGGACAAATTGCCGGCTTTGGCTGGAGAAGCTATACTGCCGCTATAGAAATCATCGCGGGACTAATCAATGAGGAGAAGGACTTATGAAAGAACGCGCTGCCCAACTAGCCGCTCAACTGGCGGAGCGGGACCTGGACGCTATGCTGATTTCCGCCCCGGAGAACCGCCGCTACCTGTCCGGTTTCACCGGCTCGGCCGGCTACCTGCTGATTACCCCGGAGCGGTCGGTGCTGTTCACCGACTCCCGCTATACCGAGCAGGCGGCCAATCAGTCCCCCCATTTCCAGGTGGTGCAGGTGCGGGCCGGCTGGGACTGGCTGCTGGATACGCTGAAGGAAACCGGCGTCCGGCGCATCGGCTTTGAGAGTGAGAACATCACCGTCGGCTCCTACAACCGGGTGCTGGAAGCCCTGAAAGAGGACGAGGCCCTGAGCCAAGCCTCCCTGGTCGCCACCGCCGGCATCACCGAGGAGTTGCGGATTCTCAAGGATGGAGAGGAACTGACCCAACTGCAAAAGGCCATTGACGCCTCGGATAAGGCTATGGAGGCCGTCTGCCCCACCATTGCGGCGGGGATGACGGAAAAGGAAGTAGCCTGGAAAATGGAAGTGGCGATGCGGGAGTTCGGCGCCGACTGCATCAGCTTTGATACCATCGTGGCCGCCGGGCCTAACGGCGCCATGGCGCACCACCACCCCAGCGACTACGTCATCCAGGCCGGGGAGCCGATTGTGATTGATATGGGCGCCCAGGTAGGCGGCTATTGCAGCGACATCACCCGCACCGTGGTGGTGGGCGAGCCGGACGAAATGTTCCACAAGATTTACGGCATCGTGCTGGGCGCCCAGCTTACCGCCATCCACACCGTGCGCCCCGGCCTGACCGGCGAGGAGTGCGACGCCCTTTCCCGGGACGTAATCACCGAGGCCGGCTACGGCGACAACTTCGGCCACAGCCTGGGCCACGGCGTCGGCCTGGTCGTCCACGAAAAACCCTGGGTCAGTGCCCGGGGCAAAGACGCCCTGCAAGCGGGCATGGTTTTCACCGTAGAGCCAGGCATCTACCTGACCGGCTGGGGCGGCGTCCGCATCGAGGACATCGTGATTTTGGGCGAGGAAGGGGCCACGCCATTGAGCAAGGCGGGGAAGTAGAAACCCCTGCGTATCCGGGTCTCCAGGTGAATAAAACACCCCGGCGTAGCGACGCCATTTGGGATATGCGCTCAAACCATTGCGGGAGTAGGGCAATGATTAGCAGGGAGGTAGCCGACGAGTTCGCCGGCATAGTTGGCAAGGCGTTGCGGGAGCGGTTCAAGGACGATTTCGTGTTTGACCCGATTATCGTTGAACCGGCCATTGACCCCTGGGGCGGGGAATATCTGGACGTTTTCATCATATTCGACGGCGACCAGAAGAATTTGGATCCCGGCTGGACCGGGGGGTTGTCAGGCCGGCTAGACCCGGAACTGGATCGGTTAGGTGTACCCAGCTGTCCGAGCTTTGCCTACGTGGAAAAGAGCGAGTGGCAAGCAGTTTACCACGGCAAGTACCCGAGGCGAGATGACTTCTGGTGATTTGGTTAGAATTGCCCGGCATCTGGCCTCCGGTGGGGTAAGCGGGCGGCGGGGCCGGCCGCGGCAAACCGACCTGTGCCGGGCGGTCAGCGCCGCCTACTATGCCCTGTTTCACGCCCTGGCTCAATCCTGCGCCGATCTGCTGGCCGGCAGTACGCCGGTCAACCGAACCCGCCCGGGTTGGCGGCAGACTTACCGGGCTTTGGAGCACGGCTTAGCCCGCCGCCAGTGCGATAACCGGGTCATGATGAGCCGGTTCCCGTTAGAAATTCGGGATTTCGGAAAACTGTTCGTCGAGTTGCAACGGGAGCGCCACCTTGCCGATTACGACCCCGGTGTAACCTTTGACCGCACCCGGGTTATGCAACTGGTTGACCAGGCCGTGAGCATTATTGCCGGCTTTGAGGCTGCCGACCGGGGCCAGCGGCGGGAATTTGCCATTTACGTCCTGTTCCGACGGCGGGAGTAAGGGCAAGGCGCACTTCGCCCCTTGCCCCAGGTAATCCTGGCAAGTAAAATCTCCGCATACCCTCAGAGTATCCAAGTGAATACAAAACCCCGGCGTAGAGACGCCATTGGGGATATGCGCTCAAACCGTTGCGGGAGTAGGGCAATGATTAGCAGGGAGGTAGCCGACGAGTTCGCCGGCATAGTTGGCAAGGCATTGCGGGAGCGGTTCAAGGACGAGTTCGTGTTCGACCCGATTATCGTTGAACCGGCCATCGACCCCTGGGGCGGGGAATACCTGGACGTTTTCATCATATTCGACGGCGACCAGAAGAATCTGGACCCCGCCTGGACCGGGGGGTTGTCAGTCCGGCTAGACCCGGAACTGGATCGGTTAGGTGTACCCAGCGTTCCGAGCTTTGCCTACGTGGAAAAGAGCGAGTGGCAAGCAGTTTACCACGGCAAGTACCCGAGGCGCGATGACTTCTGGTGATTTGATTAGAATTGCCCGGCACTTGGCAACCGGTTCGGTGAGCGGGCGGCGGGGCCGGCCCCGGCAAACCGACCTGTGCCGAGCGGTCAGCGCCGCCTATTACGCCCTGTTTCACGCCCTGGCCCAATCCTGCGCCGATACGCTGGCCGGCAGTACGCCGGTCAACCGAACCCGCCCGGGTTGGCGTCAGACTTACCGGGCTTTGGAACATGGCTTAGCCCGCCACCAGTGCGCTAACCGGGTCATGATGAGCCGGTTCCCGCTGGAAATTCGGCGTTTCGGAAGGCTGTTCGTCGAGTTGCAACGGGAGCGCCATCTTGCCGATTACGATCCCGGTGTAACCTTTGACCGCACCCGGGTTATGCAACTGGTTGACCAGGCCGTGAGCATTATTGCCGGGTTTGAGGCTGCCGACCGGGGCCAGCGACGGGAATTTGCCATTTACGTCCTGTTCCGAAGGCGGGAGTAAGGCCGGTGGCAGACGGTCAGACCGAGGCCAGGGTAGGTACAAAGCCGACCGAGTTGACCTCCCCGCTCATCCTGAACCAGTCGAAGGATGAACTGAAAGAAGAACCACCGGATACGGAAGGGTGGTTCGACAAGCTCACCATGAGCGAATTTAGGACTTTGCACCAGCCTTGAAACGATGCGCCCTCCCGGTGAAAATCGCCCCCGGTTGGTATATACTGGACTGGCACACCGCCAAGAAGCAACAATATGCAGAAATACGCCCATTACACGGAAGACAGCCAAAACCTCCTAACTCAGGCGCAAGCCGAGTTAGACCGGGGCGACCTGCGCCAAGCATCGGAAAAGGCTTGGGGCGCCGCCGCCCTGGCGGTTAAAGGTGTTGCTGCCGCACGGAACTGGAACCACCACGACCACGGCCTGCTCTTTGACGTGGTGGCGCAACTCAATGACGAACGCCGGCGGGAACGGCTGGACCGTCTATTCAAAGAGGCCAGTGAACTGCACAAAAACTTCTACGAGGATTGGCTGACTGAAACGGCAATTCAGGAAGGTATTAACGCCGTAGAGGTATTGACGCGAAGGTTGGAACGGGCGCGCCGCTCCCCCAACGGCGGCTTTGTTCCCCGAACCGCCCGCCAGCAAGCCCGCCTGGGCCGCCTGACTTGGGGCCAGTCCGCACCGGTCGAGTAGCCTAGCATAGCAAACCCGCAGCGAATAAATCGGGAGAAAAGAATGAGCATAAACTTCAGCGACCTGAGCCGGAATATGGTTATCGAGCTGGACGGCCAGCCCTGGCAGATTATGGACTATGAGCGCCACAAGATGCAGCAGCGCGCCCCGGTTACCCGCATCAAGATGAAAAACCTCATCTCCGGCGCGGTGGTGGAGCGTACTTTCCAGCGTTACGATACCGAGTTCGCCGTGGCAGAGATTGACAACCGGGAAACCCAGTACCTCTACACCGACGGCAGTTATTATTACTTCCTCGACCAGGAAACCTTCGACCAGTATGAGCTTACCAAGAGCCAACTGGGTTCCACCCTGGACTACCTGAAAGAGAATATGATGGTGGAGATGGTGCTTTACAAGGGCAACTCCATCAACGTGAACCTGCCCATCCACGTGGACCTGGAGGTGGTGGACACGCCGCCGGCCTTCCGGGGCGACACCGCCCAGGGCGGCAACAAGCCGGCCACCCTGGAAACCGGCCTGCGGGTCAACGTCCCTATGTTCATCACCCCCGGCACGGTGGTGCGGGTGGACACCCGTACCGGCCAGTACACCGAGCGGGTCAGCTAGGGCCGCGCCTTGGCTTACCCGCAGCAGGAAATCTTCACCGTCAGCCAGGTAACCACCCACCTGCGGGAGTTGCTGGAAAGCCATCCCTTTCTCTCCGACCTGTGGATTGTCGGAGAGGTTTCCAACCGGCGCGCCTCACCCGCCGGCCATACCTACTTCACCCTCAAGGACAGCGTATCCTCGCTGAACTGCGTCCTCTTCCGGGGGAACGTCGGCAGCGGGGCCGCCCTGCTGGAAAACGGCAAGTCGGTGCGGACCCACGGGCGGATGAGTTTCTACGAACCCCGGGGTTCCATCGACTTTATGGTTGACCGGGTGCTGCCGGAGGGCGAGGGCGAACTGGCCCGGGAGTTGGAACGGCTGAAAGCCCGGCTGTCCCAGGAGGGCCTGTTCGAGGAATCCCGCAAGCGGCCCCTTCCCCTGTTTCCCCAAGTAGTCGGCGTAGTTACTTCTCCCACCGGGGCGGCCTGGCAGGACATCCAGAACGTCATCCGCCGCCGCTACCCCCTGGCGGCCCTGCTCCTATCGCCCACCCAGGTTCAGGGCCTGGACGCCGCCCCGTCCATTGCCGCCGCCCTGGCCCGGCTGGACGGCGCAGGCAGCGCTGACGTCATCATCCTGGCCCGGGGCGGCGGCTCCCTGGAAGATCTGTGGCCCTTCAACGAGGAGGCGGTGGCCCGGGCCGTCTTTGGCAGCCGGATTCCCGTAGTCAGCGGCGTGGGCCACGAAACCGACTTCACCATCGCCGACTACGTGGCTGACCGGCGCGCCCCCACTCCCTCGGCGGCGGCGGAACTGGTAGTCCCCGACCAGGCCGCCCTGCGCCAGGCGGTAAGCGAATGGGCCGACCGGGCCTGGCGGGGAGTGGCGCGCACCGCCGCCAATAACCGGGGCGACGTGGCAAACCTGACTCGCCGCCTGGACTCCGCCCTGCCCGACCTGAACGGCCTGAAACGCCGGGTGGACGACCTGGGCGATGCGGTCAGCGGCGGCTTCAGGAACCGCCTGCAACTGGCCCGGGTGGAAGTGGACGGCCTGGAGCGCCGGCTGCGTACTTTAGACCCGGCGGCCACCCTGCGGCGGGGCTTCTCGGTAGTGCAGCGCAACGACACCGGCCAGGTAATAACCACCGCCGGCCAGGTAACCGGCGGCGACGCCCTGACCATCACCCTGGCCGACGGCACCATCCCGGCCACGGTGATTGACGGAATAGCCAGTGAATTAACCCAATCCGCCACCCCCGAAATTGCCGCGCCCACTACCACCGTCTCCAACGACACCACCCTCGACTCGGTAGCCGACACGCCCACCCCGGAAACCGTTCCCGACCCTGATCCGGAGCCAGAGCCGCAATCCCCACCCCGAACAACCCGCCGCAACCGCCCCAAACCCGCCGAACCGCCGGGAATGGAACGGCTGTTTTAGAGATCTAACCCTGGCACAACCCTAGGGCGATTGCAAAGTCTATGCCAAGAACAAAATCCGCTCATGGTGAGCCTGTCGAACCACCAACCCATCCTTCGACAAGCTCAGGATGAGCGGACTTTATTATTAGCGCAGACTTGGTACACGCCTTGAGGCCCAGACAGCGGGCGATTGACACGCCAGGCCCCGGTCTCCTAAAGTATTTCCAAGGGGAGCGCTGGAGTAGATACAATGACATTGGAAGGGTTGGAAAAGGTCAAGGAAATTTTCGCCGAAACCCTGAATGGACACTATGCCGGAGAAGTGGTTTTCGGCCCCATCGTAGTCAATCCTGATGTGGACTGGTGCGGGGATGACTATCTCCGCGTCCTGATTGTCTATGACGGGGACCAGCAGCGGCTGGAGCCGGATTGGACTGGCGGCGGCTTGATTCTGAAAGTTCGGCCCAAGCTGGAAGCGGCAGGTATAACGGAGTTTCCTTCGCCGTCCTTCATTGACCAAGCCGAGTACCGATACTTTCTACGGCGCGGGAAAATTGACTCCATCTAATTTAATCACTACGGCCCAAGACCTGATTGCCGCCGGCCAACGGGGACGCCCGCGGCAGACCAATCTGCGCCGGGCCGTCAGCACCGCTTACTACGCTATGTTCCACTGCCTGGCCGCCTGCTGCGCCGATATGCTGGTAGGCGGCGCCGGGGCCGACCGCAGCGAACCGGCGTGGCGGCAAACTTACCGGGCGCTGGAACACGGCACCGCCCGGCGCCGTTGCCAGACTTCAATCAACGAGGGATTCCCCTATGGAATCCAGAAGTTTGCCTCCGAATTCATCGATATGCAGCAGAAACGCCAAAGGGCGGACTATGCCCCGGAAGCAACTTTTACCAAGCCGACCGTCTTTCAGGATATAACCGCTGCCGCGGAAGCCATTGAACTATTCCACCAGACTCCGGCCAGAGACCGGCGCGCCTTTGCGGTGTATGTCTTGTTGACCCTCAGGAACTAATGCCCCACCAATACCAACACGCTACTCAAACCGCTCATGGTGAGCTTGTCGAACTACCCTACCCCGTCCGACGGTTAATCCTTCAACAAGATCAGGATGAGCGGCGCAAAAGGATACCCCCCACTACGAACATCCCCCCGTCATTGGCGTTGACTTTACAATCGCCGGGCATTTTACCCTCCTCGGCCCTTTCCACCGCCCGGATTACGGGTTACACTGGATTGGGCCAATCGCCCGTACCTTTCAGCACGTCCATCCGTCAGCCTATCGCCGAGGTTTCACCGCCCTATGCTTGAAACGCAGAATGACTCGCCTTTGCCCAATCCTCAGTCCCTATCCTTTGAGGAAGCCTTTACCCGGCTGGGGTTGGTGGCGGAAACATTGGAGGCCGGCGGCCTGCCTCTGGAACAGGCGGCCGAGCTTTATGAGCAGGGCATGGGTCTGGTGCGGCGGTGCAGCCAACTGCTGGAGGAGACCGAACTGCGGATTTCTCAGGTGCGGGATAACGCCGGCACGCCCAATGCCGCGCCCGGTGGACTCCTTTGGCAGGGTGATTCGGAGTTGCCGCCGCCGGACGATGATTGGGGGCCGGAAGAAGACCTGCCCGGGACCTTTTAACCGATGCTGAACATTGGCTGGTTTTCTACCGGACGGGGCGAAGGCTCCCGGGGCCTGCTGCGGTTCGTCCAGGACCGAATTGAGGACAACCGGCTGGAGGCCCGGATCCGGTTCGTGTTCAGCAACCGGGGGCCGGGCGAGGCGGAAGGCTCCGATGAGTTTTTCCGGCTGGTCGCCGCCTACGGCATCCCCCTGATTACCCGCTCCTCCGCCGAGTTGCGCCGTTCCCGCCGCGCGGCGGACGGCGCCAGAGCGCCTTGGGCCGAGTTGCGGCCGGAGTTTGACCGGCAGATAATAGCGGCCCTGGCTGACTATGCGCCGGATATTTGCGTGCTGGCCGGGTATATGCTGATAATGGGCGGGGAAATGTGCCGCCGCTATCCCCTGCTGAACCTGCACCCGGCCCTGCCCGACGGCCCCATCGGAACCTGGCAGGAAGTCATCTGGACGCTGATTCGGGAGCGGGCCACCCGCACCGGCGCCATGATTCACCTGGCGACCGAGGAGGTGGACCGGGGGCCGGCCCTGTCCTACTGCACCGCCCCCATTACCGGCCCGGCCTTTGACCCCGCCTGGCAAGCACTGGCCGGGCATGATGTGGACGCGGTACGGACGGCCCAGGGAGAGGAGTTTCCCCTGTTCCAGCAGATACGCCAGGCCGAATACCGGCGGGAGCCTTACCTCCTGCTGGAAACGCTGCGGGCCGTGTCCGAGGGCCGGCTCACCCTCCGGGACGGGCAGGTACTGGACGCCACCGGGCGGCGCCTGGCCGAAACAATGCCGCAGGGTTTGTGCCTGGACGCCGAAATTGACCGGGCAATGGCGACGGACGGGGTGGCGTAGCCGCCTTTAGCAGCAAGGCCAAGTTCGGCGCTTACCCCTACACCGTAATCCGCAATTTCATTCCGAGGGCGCGGGTAATCCGCATCACCGTGGTGAAAGAGGGATTGCCCTTTTCCGACAACGCCTTGTAAAGCCCTTCGCGCGTCATTCCGACTTCCCGGGCCAGTAGGCTCATGTTTTGCGCCCGCGCAATATCGTTCAGGGCGGCGCGAATCAGGCTGCCGTCGCCCGGGTCTTCCTCAGCGCAGGCCTCCAGGTAAAGGCAAACATCCTCTGCGGTACGCAGGTGGTCTGCGGCATCCCAACGGGTGAATGTTTCCGGCATAGCTTACCTCCAGTCCGGGGCAAGTGTGAACCATAGTTGACATTTAGTCAAGCCGGTATTGGGGTGATTCAAGGCAATAGCGTCTTAACCAAGCCAACCTCACCATAAACCCGTCGTTCCGGCGAAAGCCGGAATCCAGAACCATCGGTAGCCGGCACGCTCTTTTCCCTGAGGATTTCCTGGATTCCGGCTTTCGCCGGAACGACGGTTTGGGTAGGTTGCTATGCCCCGGTGTCGGGATGGTTCGACAGGCTCACCATGAGCGGAGACAAGTTCGCCATCAGGGGAGACCAGCTTACCCCAAGCGGAATTTAACAACTGCCATTAGAGGAAACGGGGCAAGCGGGCGCGAAGTGGGGGAATTACTGGAGAAGCGGGGCAAAAATCAGGCGGATTGCTGGAAAAGTTCGGGGCAGAGGCGGACGCTTTCGCCGGTTTGGGTTATCAGGGTTGGCGCTCCCCGTCCCTCGATGGCGTCCCGGTCAACTACGCAGCGGGTGATGTGGTTCAGGGAGGGCATTTCGTACATTGCGTCCAGCAGGGTCTCCTCGACAATGTAGCGCAGGCAGCGGGCGCCGGTATAGTGGTTCAAGGCCCGTTCCGCCGCCGCCGCTAACGCCCCCGGCGTAAACTCCAGGTCCACGCCGTCAATGCTGAACAGGTGTTGATACTGCTTGACGATGGCGTTCTTCGGCTCGGTCAGCACCCGAATCAGGGCCTCCCGGTCCAGGTGTTCCAGGCTGGTTACCACCGGCAGGCGGCCCACCATTTCCGGGATAAACCCGAACTCCAGCAAGTCCTCCGGCGTAACCTGGGACAGGATGCTGCCCTCGGTGTCCGCCTTGCTCCGGCTGCCGCCCAGAAAGCCCAGTTGGGAGCCGTGAGTGGCGATGCGGCGAGCGATGATGTCGCTGAGGCCCTCAAAGGCGCCCCCGCAGATGAACAGGACGTTGCGGGTGTTGATTTGCAGAAACTCTTGCTGGGGATGCTTGCGGCCCCCCTGAGGCGGCACGTTAGCCACGCAGCCCTCAATAATTTTCAATAATTCCTGCTGCACGCCCTCGCCGGAAACGTCCCGGGTGATGGAGCGGTTGACCCCTTCCTTACGGGCGATTTTGTCCAGCTCATCAATGTAAATGATGCCCTGCTCCGCGCGGGCGATGTTCCAGTCGGCGGCCTGGATGAGGCGCAGCAGAATGTTCTCCACGTCCTCGCCCACGTAGCCGGACTCGGTGAGGGAAGTGGCGTCGCAGACGGCAAAGGGGACGGCCAGGGTGCGGGCCAGGGTCTCGGCCAGGAGGGTTTTGCCGCAGCCGGTAGGCCCCATCAGCAGGATGTTGGCCTTTTGCAGTTCCACGTCGGCGTTGCCGGCATCGGCCCAGACCCGCTTGAAGTGATTATAGACGGCCACGCTCAGGGTCTTTTTGGCCTGTTCCTGACCGATGACGTAAGCGTCCAGGTTGGCGTAGATTTCCCGGGGCACCAGGGGGCCGTCCCGGGGCGACGGTGCGGGCGGTTCCGGGCTTTCCGGTTCAATCAACTCGCCCAAGGCCCGGATGCAGTCGTAGCAGACCGAGGCCCGGCCCTGGCCGGCCAGCACCAACTCGGCGCGCCCCCGGCCCTTTCCGCAGAAAGAGCATTGCATCGGGCGGGCACCGTCTCTACCGCCGGGGCCTCTGGCATCGCTGCTAGTCACGATTCTCTACTGCCATCTTAAAGTCGCTACCGGGGTTTTGCCCGGCTACCCGGTATCCGGGCCGGTAGCCGGTGTTTCCAACATTTGTTGGTATTGTCTTGCCAAGCTACACCTAATTGGTCTGGTAGGGGCGGGTTTGTAACCCGCCCACGTTCCGAGGTCGGGACGGTTCAGCTATGGCGCGGCGTCGGTTTTCCGAGCCGGGTTTGCCATTGCGGGACGGGCGGGTTACAAACCCGCCCCTACCCCGATGAAAATACCCGGTATCCAAAACTCGCTCATCCAAAATCCGCTCATGGTGAGCCTGTCGAACCATCCGCCCGTCCTTCGACAAGCTCAGGATGAGCGGGTTGCCGGTACGGGAACGGGTTTAGTGATGCCGGCTTGCCCGACTAGGCGGCCTTATCCGAATCCGACTCGTCGGCGGCCTTGTCCCCGCCGCCTAGAATTTCATCCACCAGGCCGTATTCCTTGGCCTGTTCCGGGGTCATATAGTTGTCCCGGTCCGAGTCCATGGAAATCTGCTCGTAGCTCTGGCCGGTGCTTTCCGAGAGGATTGTCCGCAGCCGTTCCTGGAGGCGGGTAATCTCCCGGGCGGCAATCTGGATGTCCGAGGCGGAGCCTTGGGTGCCGCTCTGGGCCTGGTGCATGTGCACGGTGGAGTTGGGCAGGCAATACCGCTTCCCCTTGGTCCCGCCGGCCAGGAGAACGGTCGCCATGCTGGCCGCCATCCCCACGCAGACGGTGGAAATGTCGGGGGAAATCATCCGCATGGTATCGAAAATCGCCAGGCCGGCCGTGATGGAACCGCCGGGGCTGTTGATGTAGATGCTGATGTCCCGGTCCGGGTCTTCCCGTTCCAGGTACAGCAGTTGGGCAATAATCGTATTCGCCACGAAGTCCATTATGGGCGTGCCCAGGAAAACAATCCGCTCCCGGAGCAACAGGGAATAAATGTCAAAGGCCCGTTCCCCCCGGGGGCTGGTCTCAATCACCATCGGCATAGTGTTCTGGGGGACAAACAGGGGCGACTCAAAAGGGTTATTTTGCATCGGGTTCTGCTCCTTCATCACTTCCTTCACTTCCTTCCGTTTCCGACGGGGCGGCGTCTTCGGCCGGTTCTACATTATCATTTTCCGCTTCGGATTCGGCTTCGGTCTCTTCGTCGGCTGAGTCCGCTGCATCGGCATCGGCATCGGCCCCGGCTCCCGCCTCCAGCCCCTGGACAATCTCCACCAACCGCTGCATCACCTTGCGGTTGAGCAGGGAGGCGCGGATCGAGTCCCGGGTATCCTCGGCGCTGAACACCCGGCGCATAGCCTCGGCGTTTTCCTCTGAGGATGAGGCCAGCATGGAGTCGATTTCCTCCTGCACCTCCTCCGGGGACACCGCTATTTCCTCTTCCTGGGCCAGCTTGCGGACTACCAGCATCCGGTTCAGGCGTTCTGCGGCGGCCGGGCGCAACTCCTCCCGGAACTCCTCTTCCGTCTTGCCCACGTAGCTCAAGTAGGTGTCCAGGTCCAGCCGCTGGTTGCGCAGCATCCGTTCCCGTTCCTGCTGAAGGTTCTGAATTTCCCGCTCCAGCAGCAGGTCGGAGGCGCTGATGGTGGCGTTTTCCAGGAGCGCGGCCAGGCTGCGCTCCTGAAACTCATAGTCGGATTGAGACTGCGCCTCGTCGGTAATGCGCTCCAGCACGTGGGCGCGCAGGGCCTCCAGACTCTCATACCCCTCGCCCACGCCCTTGGCGAATTCGTCATCCAACTCCGGCAGTTGCTTCGCTTTGACCGAAAGCACCTCTACCTGAAAAACCACGTCCTGGCCGGCGTATTCGGGTCGGGGATAGTCCTCCGGCACCGTCAGGGTAAAGTCTTTCCGCTCCCCCTCGGCCATCTGCTCCAGGTACGGTGCAAAGCCGGGGAAGGGCAGCACGTTCTCCGCCTGGGGGATGTAGTCCACGCCCTCATCGTTGACCACTTCCTCGCCGCCCATACTGCCCTGCACGTTCAGGTTCAGCAGGTCGCCGAACTGGACCGGGCGGCTGACCGGTTCCCAGGGGGCCGATTCGGCCCGGAACCTTTCCAGAACCTGGTCAACCTGTTCGTCGGTGATTTCCACCGGCTCCTTTTCCAGCCGGACGCTGTAAAAGTCGCCGAAGTCAACGGCCGGTTCCAGGGGTACGGTGGCCTTGAAAGAGACCGGCTCCAGTTCCAGGACTTCCACCCGGGGTTCGACGAAGGCTTGGAGTTCCTCATCCTGGAGGGCCTGGTTCAGGGTTTCGGGAATCATAAAGTCCAGGGCTTCCTGAACCAGGGCGATGCGGCCCACGTAGTTTTCGACGATGGAACGCGGGGCTTTGCCCTTGCGGAAACCGGGGATTTGCAGGCGACCGACGGTGCGGCGGTAGGAACGGTCAATATACGGGTCTTCGTCCGCAGCGTCCATTTCAACGCTCAGGGTAATTTCCGTTGGACTGGACGCTTCCTTGGTAATCTTCACCGCCATTCTCCCCGTCAAAACAAAAGTTATACCGCGCCGCGGGCCGCCGGCCGCTGGATAGATGGCTAGATAGATAGCCGGATGCCGGCGGGCCACCGGGCCGGAAAACCAAAGTATAGCATAAACCCCACCAGGTTAAAAGAGACGCCCCGCCGGGGCCGGCAATGGCGTCTTAACCGGGGCAACACGGGCAACGGTCATTGGCAACGCCGGCAACGGTCATCCAACAACGTTCACTGGCAGCGCCAACGTCCGTCACCCAACAACGGCCACTGACAACGCCAACGTCCGTCACCCAACAACGGCCATTGGCAACGCCAACGTCCGTCACCCAACAACGGCCATTGGCGATCCCCAAGCAACCGTCGTTCCGGCGAAAGCCGGGATCCAGAATCCTCGGTAGCCGGCACGCTCTTTTCCCGTAGGATTTCCTGGATTCCGGCTTTCGCCGGAACGACGGTGTTATGCTGCGATTGCCTTGCCCAACTGCGTAACGCCCAACCCGGAACAGATACGGTGAATGGTAGGGGCGGGTTTATAACTCGCCCGTCGTTCAACACCAAGGAAATACCGGAAAACCGGTGGGCGATAGTTGACCGTTTCCCTCACCCGAGCCAGGGCGGGTTACAAACCCGCCCCTACCGGACAACGCATCCTGGCCCGGCAATAATTACCAAACCAACAAACGCCGGGACATACCCCCGCAATTCCCCTACAACAAGCACCGCACCGACAACTCGGCGCAGGTGTCCCGGACCCATTGCACTACCTCCGGGTGGAGGGGGATGCCCTCTTGACGGCGGACGGCCTCCATTTCGGCCTCGGGCTGGCCGGCTACCAGTACCCGGTCGTGGCCCGGCGCCGGCCTGGTGCTTTTCATCATCTGGAGCCAGCCGTCCATTTCGTCCTTGAAATGCTCCGGGTCGTCGAAACCGGCGATGTTGTAGGCGGCGACGTAGTGGCCGAAGTTGGGGCGGCCCGGCGCGGCGCCGTAGCCGAAGCCGGTAAGCACTCCGGCAAAGATGTCCACCACGCAGGCCAGGCCATAGCCCTTGTGCGAACCCAACTCGCGGGTGGCGCCCATCGGCAGCAGGTGATAGGTCTCCGGCACCGCCGCCTCTTCCATAATCGGCGTGCCGTCCTCGGCGGCCAGCCAGCCCGGTTCCAGGTCGGCGCCCAGCCGGCGGGCAATCTCTATCTTGTTCTGAGCGACGGAACTGGTGGCGGCGTCAAAGACGAAGGGCGGTTCGTGGCGCGCCGGCACGGCTACGGCGATGGGGTTGGTGCCCAAGCGCGGCTCGGCGCCAAAGGTCGGCACCATCCGGGGCGGCGCGCTGGTCATACAGACGCCAATCATATCGTGTTCCAGGGCCAGCATCGCGTGGTAAGAGGCCATCCCCAGGTGGCGGGAGTTGCCGATGGTAACCATCCCGACGCCGCACTCTTTGGCCTTTCGGATGGCAATGTCCATCCCCTTGGGGGTCATAATGGTGCCTAATCCCCGGTCCGAGTCCAGGCTGGCGGTGCTGGCCGTCTCCCGGACAATCCGCATATTGGGCCGGGGATTTATCTCGCCCCGCTGGTAGCCGCCCAGGTAGCTGCGGAGCATATTGGATACCCCGTGGCTGTCCACGCCCCGCAGGTCGGCCAGCACCAGCACGTCGGCGCCCAGTTGGGCATCCTCGGCCGGCACCCCCACTTTCTCAAATATCGCGGCGACCGTCGCTTTCAGGTCATCCCCCGGAACGGTAACCGCCTCGTCCAGATTGACGCGGAATCTTGGCAGCACTGCTAGACCTCCGTTGTTGAATGTTGGGTTGATTTTTGGATTGATTCAGGAGTTACCCGTTGGCTATAGGACATTGAAAGTTCCAGGTCATCATACTGAAAGGTTTTGTGTCATTCCGACCGGAGGGAGGAATCTAAACTCTTTACAAGCCGGATTTCTGCCGGAACCGGAACGCGCCAACAGCCCGGCATTTTAGATTCCTCCCTCCGGTCGGAATGACAGACTAACCGATTGGAATTACATAAGAAAGCTGGATGACCTGCAAAGGTTGAAATGACCGGCCAACTGCGTAACTCATCCGATTTTCTCCGGGGCTTTCCTACTCCAGGAAGGACATAGCCGCTTGCAGGAATTCCTCGGGTTTTTCCATTTGGGGCAGGTGGCCGCAGTTGTCGATTACCACCAGTTCCGCGCCGGGGATGGCCTGCTGGAACAGGTGGCCGCACTCTACCGGGGCCAGCCGATCCTCCCGTCCCCAAACGATGCGGGTGGGGATGTTGACCCGGGCCAGCAGGGGGGCCAGGCTGAGGTTGTGCATATAGGGTTTCCAGCAGACCCGCGCCGCCATTTCCCGGTTGCGCTCCAGGACGGCCAACCGCTCCGGCGGGGGCGTCTGCCCGAATACCCGGTCAAACTCCGGGGCCTGGGTGGAATCGTGAAACAGCAGGTCAATGACTTGCGGCGGAGAGATGATGAATACGTCGGCAATCTCTCCCTCTTGAGGCTTGAGGCCCACCGAGCCGACCAGCAGCAGTTTGCTGAACACCGGGCCGGCCGCCGCCACCATTTCCGCCGCCAGCCAGCCGCCCATAGAGAAGCCGATGGCCCGGCAGCCGTGCAGTCCCTGGCTTTCCAGGAACCAGTTATAGAAACAGGCCATATCGTGGATTGTTTCCATCCAGTCCGGCCTTTCCGAGGCGTCAAAGCCGGGATGGGAGGGCAGGTAAACCGTAAAGCGTTCCGCCAGGGCTTGCAGGTAGCGCAAGTCGCCGGGGTCGCCGCCGCCGGCCCCGTGCAGAATCAGCAGCGGGTCGCCGGCCCCGCCCTTGAGCAGTTGTACCTTTGCGCCGCCTACCTCGACAAACTCCTCCCTGAACTCGGTGGGCATAATGACCTGGCCTCCTCAATAATTAGGAATTAAGAATTAGGAATTAAGAATTAACGGAATTGCGCCAGACAATCCTAGCCGTCCCCAAGCAACAGGTCAAGGCGGGGGGGTTGGGGGCCGGGGTCAAGTCCGCAATCCGGTCATAACAAAACCCGCTTGTGTCGCCGCTTATGGCGCCGCTCATGGTGAGTTTGTCGAACCATCCCGTCCATCCTTCGACAAGCTCAGGATGAGCGGGGGCGGGCAAGGCGGGAGTCCCGTCCGGGCTGGCACCAAGAACACAATCCGCTCATGGTGAGCCTGTCGAACCACCCCCATTCCGTCCTTCGACAAGCTCAGGATGAACGGGACGGTTACATTCCGCTCATAATGCCGCTTATGGCGCCGCTCATGGTGAGCCTGTCGAACCACCCCCATTCCGTCCTTCAACAAGCTCAGGATGAGCGGATTGGTCAAGGCGGGGGTATTTGCGCCTACCCCGGCGGGGCCTGACTCAACTTGACAATAATCGCCCTTTACAACAGAATGGGCAATTATCGGTATGCCCTCAGGAAAGGAGTCAGCGATGACCATGGCCCACAGCGCCCAGCGTTCCACTATTGCCGTTGGCGGCGTCGCGGTAGAAATGTTCTCCGGCGGTTCCGGCCCGCCCCTGCTCTTTCTCCACGGGGCCGGGGGCAACGCCGGCTGGCAGCCTTATCACGAGGAACTAGCCCAAAGCTATACGGTGTACGTGCCTTCCCAGCCGGGTTTTAACGGCACGGAACGGCCCGATTGGGTCTATACCATCACCGACGTTTGCCACTTCAACCAGGCATTGGTGGAGACCCTGGGCCTGGAGCAGTACGTCCTGATGGGTTCCTCTATGGGCGGCTGGGTGGCGGCGGAAATGGCCGCGATGTGCCGCTGCAACCTGAAGGCGTTAATCCTGGTGGGCGCCGCCGGCATCAAGCCGGATAAGGGGGAAATCGCCGAGATTTTCATGGTGTCGGCCCAAACCCGCAGCAATCAGCGTTTCTACGACATCTCCCAGGTTCCCAACGGCGAGCAGTACCAGCGGGAGTTGACCGCCGAGGAGCAACTGGTGGCCCACTCCAATCAGGAAATGGCCTCCCGGCTCTGCTGGCGGCCCTATCTGCACAACCCCAGCCTGCCCTACTACCTGGGCCGGGTGAACACGCCGACCCTGCTGGTCTGGGGTCGGCAGGACGCAATAATCCCGGTGGAATGTGGCGAAATGTTCCAACAAGCTCTGCCCAACGCCCGGCTGGAGGTAATCGACCACTGCGGCCATTCCCCGGCCCTGGAAAAGCCCGGGGAGTTCCTGGCGGCGGTCAATGGTTTCCTGGCCGGGGTGTAATGTAACCCGCCGAGTTTCCAATCCAACGAATCATTTGTTTATCCGGCTAGTTCAGTAGTTCAGTTCAGCGCCGGTTAGTGTTCATTTTCCTGTTCCTTCGGGGACGAAAAAAGGAGTTAAGCGATGACGGAAGTATTCTGGTTTTCGGAGCAGCCCTACGGCCACGTAACCGATGAAGACCTGGCCCCTTATGAGTCGGGGCGGATGCACTTCCCCAATACTCACTTCGACCCGGAAAAGGCCCACGTGCTGTATAGCAACTACCATGACCAGTACGCCCTGGCCGACGAGGTGGGCTTTGACGGCATTATGTCCAACGAACACCATTCCTCTTACTGGTGTATGAAACCCTCGGTGAACGTGGATGCGGCGGTCATCGCCAAGGTGACCAAGCAGGTGAAGATTGCCATGCTGGGCAATGTAATTGCCCTCAACGATCCGGTGAAGATGGCCGAGGAAATCGCCATGCTGGACTGCATTTCCGGCGGGCGCATCATCTCCGGCTTTGTGCGCGGCACGGCGGTGGAGACGCTGCACGCCGGCATCAGCCCGACGGAAAACCGGGACCGGTTCGAGGAGGCCCACGACCTGATTGTCAAGTGCTGGACTACCCCCGGCCCCTTCCGCTGGGAGGGCCGCTACTTCCCCCACCGGATGGTCAACCCCTGGGTGGTGCCGATACAGAAACCCCATCCGGCGGTGTGGTTCCCCGGCACCGGCAGCCCGGAAAGCGTCATCTGGGCCGCCAAGCGGATGTATCCCTATATGAACCTGGGTTCGCTGCTGGACTTGACCAAGCAGTTGAAGGACATCTACTTTGAGACGGCCCGGGAAGAGGGCTATGAGCCGGGGCCGGAGCATTTCGGCTACCTGATTCGCTGCCTGGTGGCGGATACCGACGAGCGGGCGCAAGAGGTGGGGCGCACTTTCCTGTGGACTGAGGGACACCGCCAGCGGGGGCCGGTAGAGTTCAACGACCCGCCGGGCTACCAGTCCCGGGAGGCCCTGCGCATCAAGATGTCCCGCCCCACCATTGGCACCGGCACCATCGGCCGGCGGATGAGCTATGAGGAACTGCAAGACGCCCACAACATCATCGTGGGCAGCCCGGAGACGGTCATCAACAAGCTGCGCTACATCAAGCAGACCCTGGACCCGGGCTATATGCTCATCTACGGCAACGAGGGCAACATGGCCCACGAGGACGTGATGCGGTCGGTGGAACTGCTGGGCACCCGGGTGATACCGGCCCTTAAAGAGGACTAGGCGACACGATTAGGGAACCGGATTAGGGGGACGCTATGACCAGTCCCGGCAGTGAGCAGAAACGGGCCTCGCCACCGGAACGGTACGAAGCCATGGCCGCGCACAAGCTCCGGCAGGCCCAGGACGAACTGGATCTGGGCGACTTGCAACAAGCCTCGGAAAAGGTGTGGGGCGCGGCGGCCCAGTCCATCAAGGCCCTGGCCCAGCAGCAGGGCTGGAACCACCACGCCCACAACTACCTGCGGGACGCGGTAATGTACGTCGCATTTGTGTGGGGCCGGGATGATTTGCGGTTGCTGCTGGACAGCGTCAGCTCCGCGCACACCAACTTTTACGAACATCAGGAACTAAAATATGAGGTACAGGCCCGTATCGACGACGCCCGTACCTTTACGGCGATAATGGCCGAGTTGCGCCGGGCCGACCTGCCCCAAGACCAGAGCCACCTCACCCCCGACCAGCGGGAGGGCCTGGAACGGCGGCTACGCGCCCTCACCCGCCAAACTACCTACTCCCACGGCCCGGAGTTCACGCCGGAGGAGTTGGCCGCCCTGCCGCCGGTTGACCCAGGCGGTAACGGTTAAAGAGGATTAAGAAACACTATGACCAGTCCCGGCAGGGAACAGAAACGGGCCTCGCCACCGGAACGGTACGAAGCCATGGCTGCCCACAAGCTCCGGCAGGCCCAGGCCGAACTGGACCGGGGCGACTTGCAACAAGCCTCGGAAAAGGTATGGGGCGCGGCGGCCCAGTCCATCAAGGCCCTGGCCCAGCAGCAGGGCTGGAACCACCACGCCCACAACTACCTGCGGGACGCCGCCCGGTACGCGGCCTACGCCTGGGGGAGAGAGGAACTGCTCGATCTGTATGACCTGGTTAGTTTGATGCACACTAACTTCTATGAGCATCAGGAATGGCCGGACGTGGTGCAGCGCCGCATCAATAACGCCCGTACCTTTACCGCGATAATGGCCGAGTTGCGCCGCGCCGACCTGCCGCAGGACCAGAGCCACCTCACCCCCGACCAGCGGGAAGGCCAGGAACGGCGGCTACGCGCCCTCACCCGCCAAATTACCCACTCCCTCGGCCCGGAGTTCACGCCGGGGGAGTTGGCCGCCCTGCCGCCGGTTGACCCCGGCGGTAACGGTTAGAGAGGATTAAGAAACGCTATGACCAGTCCCGGCAGTGAGCAAAAGCGGGCCTCGCCACCGGAACGGTACGAAGCCATGGCCGCGCACAAGCTCCAACAGGCCCAGGCCGAACTGGACCGGGGCGACTTGCAACAAGCCTCGGAAAAGGTGTGGGGCGCGGCAGCCCAGTCCATCAAGGCCCTGGCCCAGCAGCAGGGCTGGAACCACCACGCCCATAACTACCTGCGGGACGCCGCCCGGTACGCGGCCTACGCCTGGGGGAGAGAGGAACTGCTCGACCTGTACGTCCTGGTTAGTTCGATGCACACCAACTTTTACGAACATCAGGAATGGCCGGATGAGGTGCAGCGCCGCATCAATAACGCCCGTACCTTTACGGCGATAATGGCCGAGTTGCGCCGGGCCGACCTGCCCCAGGACCAGAGCCACCTCACCCCCGACCAGCGGGAAGGCCAGGAACGGCGATGGCGCGCCCTCACCCGCAAAACCACCTACTCCCTCGGCCCGGAGTTCGCCCCTGAGGAGTTGGCCGAACTGCCGCCGGTTGAACCAGTCGGTAACGGTTAGAGACAATGGACGCCCAACTGAACCGGGAAATTAAAGCCTACTGCCCCGACTTCGCCCCGGTACGCCGGACGCTCCGGGAGGTTGGGGCGACCTTCGTCGAGGTTAAGGAGCAGGTGGACTACTATTACCACCTGCCACTCCAGGGAGACGCGGCGGGAACCCGGCGGCTCAAGCTCCGCGTCGAGCATCAGCAGGGACAAGTCATCTACTACTATGACCGCCAGGAGAACGGGGCCAGAACCAGCAACTTTCAGCTTTGGGAGGTGAACGCCGCCCCGGTGCAGGAAATGCTGGACGCCGCCCTGGGCCGCCGCGCGGTAGTCCGCAAGCGCCGGGAGTTGTGGCGCAAGGGAAACGTAGTTTTCAACTTGGACCTAGTAGCTGACGTCGGGCAGGTCTTTGAGGTTGAGGCGCCAGCCGTAGCCGGCCACGACGCGGATGCTGCGGTAGCCGAGTACCGCCGGCTTTTCAACCCGTATTTAGGTCAGGACATCCCCGGTTCCAACGAGGATTTAGTGGCGGCAATCTCCTGAGTGAAATGCCTGCGCCCGGCGCGCCGGGTGTCATTCCCCGCTTGGGCCAGCGCCAAGTCCGCAACCCTCTCTTGGGCAACCCCAAACCACCGTCGTTCCGGCGAAAGCCGGAATCCAGAACCCTCGGTAGCCGGCTCGCTCTTTTCCGGGGGATTTCCTGGATTCCGGCTTTCGCCGGAACGACGGGTTTACGTTGAGATTGACTTGCCGGCCGCTTGGCCCGGCGCCAAGTCCGCAACCCGCTCGCATAGCGGTCAACAATCCGCTCATGGTGAGCTTGTCGAACCACCCTTGCCCACCCCCGGCCCCCTCATTCCGCCCCATTGACAGAGAATTCCCCCTCCCAGAAATGGTTGTAACCGCCTTCCACTGAGACGAACTGGCCGGTGCTGATGCGGCTAATGGCATACTCCGGGAGCGCCACCGTTGCCATACACTTCCCGTCAAATATCATGCCGTGCCGGTTAAATCCAAAGTCCAGGTTGTCAAAGCCGTGCGGCCGGCGCTGGGCCGGCAGGTCGTTCAGGTCAACCGGGTACACGGCCAGAAAGAACTTGGCCTCGGTGTCCGCCGGGGCGCACGGCTCCTTAACGTAGGTCAGATTGTTCTCGCTGAGATATACGTCAAAGTCGGCGCGGATGGCCGGTTCGCCGGATACCGCAGCCCCGTAAGTGGAACGGGCCGCCCGCGCCATGGACTCGTTATCGTAAGTAATCAGATAGATATTAAGCGTTCCGTCAGCCAGGAAACGCTCAACTGAAACTTGCTCTCCCAGCAGTGCCAACCCCTCTATTGATTCTAATGCGCCGCGCCAGTGAACCAGGAAAATTCTATTGGGGACATCCGGGAGCGATAAAACTAATAAATCGGACAAATCCTTGAGACACAGCTCGCCGGAAGTATCGCACCAGTGGGCGCCGTAATAGGAGTAGTAATTGGCCGGCCTTTCCGCTTTCTCCTGATAGAACCGGAGGGACGGGACGGCCTCCTTGCCGGCGTAAACCAGGTCATCTGCCCGCACCCGTTCCTCCAGAAAGGCAAAAACGGCTTGGGTGTTGTCCCGCGCCCGGTACGGGCCGTCCTGCACCAAGGCGCCCACTCCGGCCAGGGCGATGGCGGCGGCGACCGCTACGGTCAGCGCCGGCGCCAGCCACCACCGCCGCGTCAGCGATGCCAGACCACCGGCGGCCCCTTGAAACGCCAGGCCCACCGCCAGAAAAACCAGCGGCCCCAGGTAGATAATCTGGCGAATCCCGCCCAGGGGATACAGGCTCAGCAGGCCAACCGCAACGGCAATTGCCAGGCACAACGCCAATAGAATGGCGATGGCCCGGTCGGGAAACTTCCTCTGAAACTTGCCGAATAATGTTGCCACCAGGAGCAGCGCCAATGCGACCAGCGCCGCTATTGCCACCACCGCCGGCAAATGGTAAGTCAATAAACTCCAAACCCCGCCAATTGAAAACTCAAAGATCGAATAGGCATCCAGGTTTCCCTGATAGTAATACTCCGCTAAATAACCCTCCGGGCCGAAGTAACCGCCCCGCCACTGATCGCGCAGCGTAACTGCGTAGCTCAAGGCGCAACCGGCCATAAAGCACCCGGCCGGCCCGACCAGGGCGAGGCGCGCCCTGAGCCAATCGCGAACCCGGCTCAGGTATGAATTACCTTCTGACGCCGGAAAAGTCGGGGGCGTAAGCAGAATAGCGGCGCCAATGACGGCAACCCCGAACAGCACCAGGCCATACTGGAGCAGCGGCGCAACGAACAGCGCAACGCAAAGCAGGACTTTCTTGCCGTCCCGCAGATACCATAGCAAGCCGGCAATCAGCAGCGCCGCCAGCAGGGTGTCAAGGGAGTATTCCCGCGCATCCTGGGCGTGTTCTATGGCGGCAACGGAAAGGGTCGCCAGCAGGGCCGCCAGAAACGCCGCCCAACGGCTCACTCCGCGGCGGGGCAGCAAGAATAGCATTACCGCCACGGTCAAAACGCTGGCCGCCGCCGGCAGCAGGCGGATGCTGAAGGCCGAGACATCCACTTGCTGCACCGCCCACAGCGCCAGGGGGTACAGGATCGGCGAGGAGTTAAGGCTGCGGGTATTGGGGATTACTTCCGCGAGGGTGCCGCTGGCATTGCGGGAGGCAACGGCTTCGTCCCGCCACAGATAGTGGTCAGGCAGGTCATAGAAACGCAGCCCCGCCGCCACCACCAGCAGGCAGATGCCGGCGGCGTAGTAAAGCAGCGTTTGGTGGTCGCGGCTGAAACTGAGGATGCGCCGGGCTGAGGTGGGCATTGCCATACCTTGATTGGAACTCCCGCAATAGTCGCTTGAACTGAGCTATACGTCAAAGTCGGAATGAATCACCGGTTAGAAGGACTCTTTAACATTCGTAATCAGAACGATATGGAAATATCCGTCGGTAACGACCGATTCAACGGAAACCGGCTCTCCCAACCGTGCCACTTTCTCCAGGATTGCCTTGTCGTCATGCACCAGGAAAATTCGATCGGGGGCATTGGGGAGCGCGCCGGCTGAATCGAGCATTTCGCGGAAACATGGTTCGGTAGTGGGCGCGCACCAAACCGTTCCATAATAGTAATTGGCCGGCTTTTCCCCATCTCCTTGATAGAACCGGAGGGCCGGGACTGCCCCCCAGACGGCGTAAACCAGATCATCATCCCGCACATTTTCTTTCAGCGCAGTAAAGACGGATTCGCTGTTTTCCATCGTTTGGTACGGACTGTCCTGCGTTATGGCGCCCACCCCGGCCAGGGCTATGGCGACCGCGACCGCTGCGACCAGCGCCGGCGCCAGCCAACTCCGGCTCGTCAGCAATGCCAGCCAGCCGGCCGTCCCCTGAAACGCCACGCCCACCGCCAGGAAAACCAGCGGCCCCAGGTAGATAACCTGTCGAATGTCCCCCAAGGGGTATCGGCCCAGCAGGGCGGCGCCAACGGAAATTGCCAGGCACAACGCACCTAAAACGGCGATGGCGTTCTCCGGAAACCGGCCCGGAATCTTGCTGAATAATGTCGCCGCCAGGAGCACCGCCAACGCGACCAGCGCCGCTATTGCCACCACCGCCGGCAAGTGATAGGTCAATAAACCCCAAACCCCCTCAATCGAAAACTCAAATATCGCCGGCGCATCAAACTTTCCCTGATAGTAATACGCCGCCAAATAACCCTCCGGGCCGAGGTAGCCTTGCTGCCACTGCTGGCGCACCGTAACCGCGTAGCTCAGGGCGCACCCGGCCAGAAAGCACGCCGCCGGCCAGACCAGGGCCAGGCGCGCCTTGAGCCAATCGCGAACCCGACTCAGGTATGAACTCATCGGCGCCGCCGCCAAAGTCGGGGGGGGGGGGGGGTAAGCAGAATAGCGGCGCCGATGACGGCAACCCCGAACAGCACCAGGCCGTACTGCACCAGCGGCGCAACGAACAGCGCAACGCAGAGCAGGACTTTCCGGCCGTCCCGCAGATACCATAGCAACCCGGCAATCAGCAGCGCCGCCAGCAGGGCGTCAAGGGAGTATTCCCGCGCATCCTGAGCGTGTTCTATGGCGGCAACGGAAAGGGTCGCCAGCAGCGCCGCCAGAAACGCCGCCCACCGGTTCACTCCGAGGCGGGGCAGCAAGAATAACAGCACCGCCACGGTCAAGACGCTGGCCGCCGCCGGCAGCAGGCGGACGCTGAAGGGCGTACTCTCCCCTTGCTGCACCGCCCACAGCGCCGCGGGGTACAGAATCGGCGAGGAGTTACAGCAACGCGTACCGTAGATGACCTCCAGGGGCGCGCCTCGGGAAATGTTGGCCGCCGCCGCCTCGTCATGCGACAAGGAATTCCCCGGCAGGTCATAGAAACGCAGCCCCGCCGCCACCACCAGCAGGCAGACCCCAACGGCGTAGTAAAGCAGCGTTTGGTGGTCGCGGCTGAAACTGAAAATGCGCCGGGCTGAGGTGGGCCTTGCCATATCCTGATTTGGAACTCCCGCAATAGTCGGTATTACCAAGTCGGTATTCCTGAGTCGGTATCCCCAACATTTGTTGTCAATATCACCGGGTAGGGGCGGGTTTGTAACCCGCCCGACGTTCAACGGCAAAGACCGTCCGGCAAACCGGTGTCCCTGGCTGACCGGTTCCGGCGCCTCAGCCAGGGCGGGTTAGAAACCCGCCCCTACCCCGCTGAAAATGCCCAATAGTAGTTCGGGTTGGCATAGTTGCGGAGCGTCGGGGCAATCCGGGCTGGGTCAACCGGGGCCGTCCGGGCCGTCGCCACCGCCGGGAGTAGCGGCGTCCCCGGCGGTTGAGGGCGGAACATCCCGCCGGATTTGGCCCGGTGGCGGCGGCGGTTGAGGTTGAATCCGGGCTGCCGTTCCTCTTTCCTCCCGGAAAGCGTCCGCAAAATTTCCGGTTTCCGGGAGGTTTACGGTGCGCATTGGATAGTTAATGATTATGCCCTCCGCCCGGAACCGTTGGTGCACTTTCTGAATCAGGACCGACTGCACCTCAAAGCTGGCTAACCGGTCTCTGGCCTGCACAAAGAGATAGAACCCGACGTTGGAATCGTCAAAGCTCTCAAACCCGAAATAGCCGCCGTACTCCTTGACCGCCCGGTCATCGCTCTCCAGCAAGTCATCCATAATCTCCCGGCAGACCTGCTCCACCCGCAAAAGGTCGCTGTCGTAGCTGACGCCGCAGGTCAGATAGACGTTGACCGCCGGAATCGGCCCCTGGTAGTTGGTGATGATGGTCTCGGCAAAGCGGGAGTTGGGCACCACCACCAGGTTGTTAGTCCAGGTGCGGAGGCGGGTACTGCGCCAGCTAACGTCAATCACGTAGCCGGCCACCCCGTTTTCCAGCACGATGTAATCGCCCGGATTAACCACCCCTTCGGTCATCACGTAGGTGCCGGCAAAGAGGTTCGCCAGGGTGGGCTGCAAGGCCAGGGCCACCGCCAGGCCGCTCAAGCCCAGCCCGGCGATGAGGGGGCTGATGTTGATGCTCAGCAAGTCCAATACCAGCAGCGCGCCCAGGCCATAAATCAGGGCAATGGTAATCCGGCGCAGCATCGGTATCAGCCGGTCATCCAGACTGGACGACGTGCGGGGGGAAATTACCTCGATGTACCACTGAAAGACGTTGGCGGCGGCAAAGGCGACGGCAATGACCCCCAGCAGCAGGCCCAGCACGCTGGCCGCCAGGTCAACCAGGCCGCGCAGGGTGGCGGTCAAGTCGAAGGGCAGGATAATCGCCAGATACAGCCCCAGCAGCGCAATCGCCAGGGTAAGGGGTTTGCGGAAGGCCCGCACCAAACGGGAGTCCAGGTCGGTAGGCGTCCAGCGGGTAAAGCGCAGGATGATCGGATAGATGAGTTTGTCGAAAATCAGGGCCAGCAGCAGAAAAGCGGCAAAAATAACCACCGAGGCCAGAACCAGCCCCAACGGCCCCGCCAGTCCCCAACCGGCCAACCAGGAATCAATCACCGGCAACTGCCCCCTTACCCCGCTAATGCTAATCGGATTCGGATAACGTCCGCCCGGCCTGCCGGGAATTATACCATTGCCTTGGGCGGCGGTCTTGCGCCCCGGCGGCTCGCTATTCCCGCCATTTGTTGGAGTTATCATCAACGTAGGGGCGGGTTTGTAACCCGCCCGACGTTCAACGGCAAGCAAGTACCGGAAAACCGGTTTGCCCTGGCTGACCGGTTCCGTCCCCTGAGCCAGGGCGGGTTACAAACCCGCCCCTACCATCCAACCGTCCACCAGAGCCGGTACGGGTAAGGAATACCAACAAATGTAGGGAATACCGTCTTGCACCCCGGCGGCCCGGTCAAGGCAATCGCAACATAAATCCGAACCCGCCAAGAACCCACTCTTGTCATAAAACCGTCGTTCCGGCGAAAGCCGGAATCCAGGAAATCCCCGGGGAAAGAACGGGCCGGCTACCGAGGGTTCTGGATTCCGGCTTTCGCCGGAACGACGGTTGATTGGGATGACGGTTGCCTTGGGTTGCCCCGGTTAAGCTGAGGTTGCCCTGGCAAAGTCCGCTCATGGTGAGCCTGTCGAACCATCCACCCAAGGCAATCGCAACATAAACCGGGGGATTTCCTGGATTCCGGCCTGCGCCGGAACGACGGTTGATTTGGATGACGGTTCCTTGGGTTGCCCCGGTTAAGACGCGGTTGCCCTGGCAAAGTCCGCTCATGGTGAGCTTGTCGAACCATCCACCCAAGGCAATCGCAACATAAACCGGGGGATTTCCTGGATTCTGGCTTTCGCCGGAACGACGGTGGTTTGGGATGACGGTTCTTTGGGTTGCCCTGGTTAAAATGCGTTACTCCGCACGCTCCGGGCCGCCGGGGTTTCACCTCACCGCGCCGCCGTCAATGTGGAGGTAGGTGGCGTTGGAGCCAAAGAAGTCCTGCACCGGGGCCAGGTCGGTGGTGGTGATTAGCGACTGGTGGTAGCCGGCGATTTGCTCAAGCACCCGCCGCCGCCGGGCCGCGTCCATCTCGGACAGCACGTCATCCAGCAGGACAATCGGCTCATCGGCGCGCAGTTGGGCCAGGTAGGCGGCCTCGGCCAGGCGCAGGGTCAGGGCCAGGGTGCGGGCCTCGCCCCGGGAGGCATAGACGCCCATATCCACGCCGTCCACCAGCAGCTTGAAATCGTCCCGATGCGGCCCCAGGGCGGTGCTGCCGGCCGCCAACTCCCGCCGCCGCCGGGCGGTCAGCGCCTCCCGAAATCCGGCCTCGGTAGCCTCCCGGCTCGCCCCGGCCGGCACGCTGGGCCGGTGTTCCAACCGCAGGGTCTCCCCGGGGCGGCTCAGGTTCCGGTGGTGTTCGGCGCAGAGGCCGGCCAGCAGCGTTATCGCCTCGCCCCGCTGCCAGGTCAGGCCGGCCCCTTCCCGGACCAGTTCGGCGTCCCAAAACTCCAGTTCCCCGGCCTCGGCCCGGCCCTCCCGCAGCAGGCGCAGCAGCCGGTTGCGCTGGCGGAGTACCCGCTGATAGCGCTGCAAGGCCCGCAGGTAAAGGGGGTTGCCCTGGGAGATGAGGATGTCCAGGTAACGCCGCCGGCCGGCCGGCGCGCCCTGTACCAGTTCGATGTCGTCGGCGCTGAACAGGACGGCCCCGACGGTGCCGACCAGTTGGGCGGCGGTGCGGCGCACCCGGTTGACTCTGATCTGCTTGCGGACTGAATAACCGGGGCCGCCGCCGGGGCCGGCCGGTTGCTCCGGGGTTCCCGGCCGGTTGACGCCCGGATTATTGACGCCCTGGTAGCCCACATAGACGGCAACCTGCTCGCCGTCCTTTTCTTTGCGCAGGATGCCGCCGACCAGGGCCGGCTGGCCCTCCCGCGCCGCCCGGAAGTTGACCACTTCCCGCTCATTTTCGGCGCGGAAGGAGCGGGCAATCGCCAGCAGGTACACCGCCTCCAGCAGGGAGGTCTTGCCCTGGGCGTTGGCGCCGTACAGGGCTACCACGCCGGGCGGAAGTTCCAGCTCCAGCGCGACGAAGTTGCGAAAGTTGGTCAGTGTCAAGCGTGAGAGGTAGGCCAACTTTTCCAAACCCTCCGCTGAACCCTATGGGCTTTTTGCCGGCCGCCGCATCTATTGTACCACCGGCTTTTGTACCACCGGCTCTTTTCAACACAAAGACGCAGAGAATCTTGATGACTCTCTGCGTTGCCAGGCTACCCGGTGGCGCCAAGGGCGGTCAGCAGGCCGGGTCGCGGTCGCAGCCGGAACACCAGCCGTAAAAGTCCAGCCGTTGCGAGGAAACCTGAAAGTCCGATTCTTTAGTTACCAGTTCCAGCAATTCGGCAACCGTTTCCTCGCCCACGTCCGAGTCCAGCACCAGGCTGCAACCGATGCACACCAGGTTGGCGTGGGGGGAAAGGTTGGCATCGTAGCGGGAAAGCCGCTGGAAGGGCAGTTCCTGAACCACGCCGGCCTGCTCCAGCACGTCCAGCGTAGAATATACGGTGGCGATGGTAACGTAGGGGAAAAAGGCCCGCACCCGCTCGTAAATGTCCCGCACCGACGGGTGGTCTGCCGAGTTGACCACCACCTCGGCAATGGCTAACCGCTGGGGAGTGAGGCGCAGTCCCAACGGCCTCAACCTGGCGACCAGTTCCTCTTGGGTTGTCACTAATTTCCCTCCACGCCGGCCAGTCCCCGCCGGCCCGATTCCATCCGCAGCTATCTGCAAGTATATTGTTCGGACATTATAACACGGGGCGGGTGATTATCATTGTCGGGCTTTAGGTGTTCTCAACAGGTATTGGTATATCACCGGGTAGGGGCGGGTTTATAACCCGCCCTGGGTTCAACGGCAAGGAAATATCGGGAAACGGGTATGCCATAGCCGACCTGTCCTTGCCCACGCGCCAGGGCGGGTTACAAACCCGCCCCTACCATTGGCATAAGACGGTTGAAGGGTGGACAGGAGACGGTCAACCCACGCAACCGTCGTTCCGGCGAAAGCCGGAATCCAGGAAATCCCCGGGGAAAGAACGGGCCGGCTACCGAGGGTTCTGGATTCCGGCTTTCGCCGGAACGACGGTTTTATGCTGCGATTGACTTGGGGATAGGGGCGGGTGGTTCAACAAGCTCACCATGAGCGGACTTTGCCAGGGCAATCACGTCTTAACCCGGTCAACCGTCGTTCCGGCGAAAGCCGGAATCCAGGAAATCCCCCGGAAAAGAACGGGCCGGCTACCGAGGGTTCTGGATTCCGGCTTTCGCCGGAACGACGGTTTTATGCTGCGGTTGCCTTGGGGGTAGGGGCGGGTGGTTCAACAAGCTCACCATGAGCAGATACCGCTTACCCCATCCCCCTTATCGCCGCCGCCGTAGCCTTTACCCGCTCCAAGTCTATGGGGTTGGTGATTATGCCGTCCTTTTTCAGGCTGGTGCCTACTATGGCGCCGTCGGCGTGGGGCAGGAATTGGGCGGCATTTTGGGCGTCCACGCCGCTGCCTACCAGCAACAGGCGGTCGGGGACGGCCCGGCGCGCCGTCGCTACGTCATCCGACTCGGCGGGAAGGCCGGTAACCGGGCCGGTTACAATCAGCCCGTCGGCCAGACCCCGGTAGGCCGTCTCCCGGGCCATCAACCCCAGGTCAACGTCGCCCAGGGGTACGGCGTGCTTGACCAGCACATCGGCCAGAATTGCTACGTCCGGTTCGGCGGCCAGCAGCCGGCGGCGGCGCAGAGTGGCAGCGGCCTCGCCGGTTACCAGTCCCTCATCGGCGGCCATGGTGCCGTAGTGGACGTTGACCCGGATGAAACGGGCGCCGGCGGCCACCGCTACGGCCAGGGCGGAGATGGCATCACTCCGCAGCATATTGACCCCCACCGGCAAGGGAGTGGCCCGGCCTACCCGGTCAACGGCCCTAGTCATCGCCGCCACCGTCTCCGGCTCCACCCGGCCAATACGGAAGGGGGCATCGCCAAAGTTCTCCACGATGATGCCGTTGGCCCCGCCCTGCTCCAGCGTCCGGGCCTCCCGCTCCGCCTGCTCCAGCACGGCGTTCAGGTCGCCGGCCCAGCGGGGCGCGCCGGGCAGCGGCGGCAGGTGAATCACGCCGATAAAGGCTTTGCCGGGGCCGAACAGGGGAGACATATTGACGCTTGCTCCATCCTATCGTGTTTTAACCAGGGCAACCCAGGCAACCGAACCCTAATCAACCGTCGTTCCGGCGAAAGCCGGAATCCAGTACGCTCGGCAGCCGGCCGTTCTTTTCCCTGAGGATTTCCTGGATTCCGGCTTTCGCCGGAACGACGGTTGAAAGGCGACCGGTTTATGCTGCGATTACTCCCCATCCCTTGCCAGGAGCGGGAATTGGCCGGCCCTTTCCTTTACTTGGGCTACCGGGACGGAAACCGGGCCGCCAGCATATCAATGATGAAAGCCGCCCCCAACTGGCTGGTCAACTCTGATGAGTCGTAGGGCGGCGCCACCTCTACCAGGTCAAAGGCAATCAGGTTGCTTTGGGCAATCAGGGCCACCAGGCAGTCCCGCATTTCCTGGTAGAACAGGCCGCCAATCTCCGGCGTGCCGGTGCCGGGCGCCTGGCTGGGGTCCATCACGTCAATATCCAGGGTGATATACAGGTTCTCGCCCCGGGGTATCCGGTCAACTACGCCTTGAGGCCCTAGCTGTCGGAACTGGCTGGTGGTGATAATCAGGCTGCCGTCTCGCTGCGAATCCTCATAGGGTTGACGGCGGGCCGTGCGGATGCCCACCGAGGTTATGTGCCGGACGAAGGGCAGTTCCCGGCAGCGGCGGATGGGGCTGCCGTGGGTGTAAAGCTCGCCCCGGTAGTCGTGGCTGTAGTCCAGGTGGGCGTCAAAATGGACGATGTTCAGGGGCGCAAAGCGGCTCAGGCCCCGGACTACCGGGTAGGTGATGGCGTGGTCGCCGCCCACCACCACCGGAAAGGCGCCGCGCTCCGCTACCTTTTCCACCGCCTGGGTCAGGGCGTCAAAGTTCCGGTGGACGTTGGAGGGAATGGTAGCGATGTTGCCGCAGTCGGCCATAGTTACGCCCCGCAGCAACTCATCGCCGGCCTCAATGTTAAAGAAACCCTCGGCCTCCTGCTGCCGGCCGTAGAGGTCGGTATAGGCATAGGCCCGGGGCGCGTCCCGAATCGCGTCCGGGCCGTAGCGGGCGCCGGGCCGCCCCAGCGTCCCCTGGTCAAAGGGCATACCGATAAAGGCCACGTCAGCCGCCAGGTCGTCCAGGTTGACGCACAAGGGGGCCTTGAAAAAGCTGCGGGGTTGCGCCCGCAGCATCGACCCGTCCGCCGGTTCAATCATTCCCTAACTCCCGTCCGCCAACGCCCGCCGGCGCCGGCTTAATCCCAAATGGCAAACACCTTGAAGGATATTTGCGACTGCTCCTCCAGGTGGTCAACGATTTGGGCCGGGCGGTCGCCCACCACGCCCAGGGGCACCAGCCAGTTGAGGAACTCGTGGTCGCCCGACTGCTGAATTTCCTCCGGGGTCAACTCGGCAATGCGGCTGCCCTCGCCCTTTTCCAGCAGCGCCAGGTTGTGCCGGTCGAACTCGGTGTCGAACTGAGAGCGGTTGAACTTGTGGGTCAGGAAGCTGTGCGACCAACTGGAGGAGCCGATTATCGCCACCCGCTCGGCCCGGGTGTCCAGGAAACGGCGGATGGCCTGGCCCAATTCATAGCAGCGCTTGGCCGTAGGCCGGGGCGGGTAGCCGTCGCCGGCCTCTTCCCCGTAGCAGTTGACGAATAGGGGCAAGATGGTCAGTTCACCCTCCGGGTCCAGAAAGGTCAACGGGTTGACGTGGGCATGAGGCAGGCCCCAATCCCAACCGGAAAGCCGGGTAGCCGAGGACATATCAAAGCCTTCGCGAATCAGGTGGGCCAGCATGGCCCGGGAGAACTCGGCCGGGCAGTTGTAGGAATACTTGGCGTCCGGCGCGGCGTCCCACAGGTTCTTGTGGCCGCTGGGCCGGTGGAAGGGGTAGGCGTCCACCCGGTCGCCGGTGAACAGGCAGAAGGTCGGCAGGTTTTCCCGCTTGAAGTTTTCCGCCTGGTCGTCGCCCACAATCATCACCACGTCGGGTTTCCAGGCGTGGAGTTTCTCCTTCAACACGGCAAAAGCGTCGGCGATGCGCTGCTGATTCCGGCGGTCGTGGGCCAGCCCGTCGTCGCCGGCCAGTTCCTCCAGCATCGAAGGCGGGGCCTGGTATTCCGGGATGCCGCCGTAGATACGCTTACGCATATTGACCCACTCCTCCGGCGGGTTAAGAATCATCGGGGCATGGGTGCAGCCAAGTCCAAGAATTTCGGCCATAGTATCATCCTCCTGGCGAATGTCTAAGGTAGATTCCGGCATAGACGGCCGGGGCGGTAGTTTATTAGGGGATATTATAGCAGGATTTTCGCCGGGTAGAATCGGAAAAAAAGAATTGCAAATTTGACCCGGTAAAAATACCCTACTAAAATGGCCGGCGTTGGGGTAAAATCAAGGGTACTCACTATCAGGAGATTTATAATGCTGTTAAGAGGCGGAAAAGCCACCGCCATTTTCAAGATAAACCTCCATGTAAAGACTCAGGATTTGGGGGAGTACTGGGCCGCCAGCGCACAACAACTGGGTATAACCGTGTTTGCGGACACGGAAGCCGCCGCGGTGGACCGGATGGGAACTGCCATTGACTTCTTGGCTACCAATGCCGTTGGCGGGAGTAAGGAAGGCGTGGAGCAGTTCAA
This sequence comes from uncultured Dehalococcoidia bacterium, assembly GCA_958295765.1. Lineage (GTDB taxonomy): Bacteria > Chloroflexota > Dehalococcoidia > Lucifugimonadales > UBA3495 > CATQHB01. Next base: position 2,906,223 of record CATQHB010000002.1, on the reverse strand, counting down.
GGAGTACCTGTCTTTGCGCGAGGTTCAATACTCCTGCACGGAACATAGCGAAACCCGTCTCTTTTCCTCCCCAGTCCCTCGCCAGGTACAAATAGAGACGGGGGTTGTAATCGGTGCCGCCTAACGCACTAACCGAAGGCGATATTACCCGTACCCTACGGGAGATGGGTTATACTATCCGCACTGAAGGGCCGGACGGCTTGGTGTATTACAAACACCCGGAAATCCCGGTAGGTTATCTGGTATTCGACTTCAGCAGGGGGCCAATACCCTGGAATCTGGTGGAGCAGGACCTGGAAGAATCCGGCGTGAACATAGATGCCTTTGTTGTCTATTTAGACTGCTGAGATGACCAGCCTATAAAGACCGGGAGAGGTCAAAATGCCTTATCGCTACGTTCCAGTCAGGGGGGCTATTTAACAATAGCCCCCTTCAATTTGGCGTAACACGGCCTATAATCGGCGGCAGCGGTAACGGGGCGAACAAATGCCATCCCGAACTATCGGCCGGCAATGTTATCATTAAGCCTACCCAACACCGGCAAGGGAGCGGAAATCAACTAATGACCACGCCGGCCCCGGAAACGCAACAGCAGCAACGCCGCCGCAAGTCTGCCCGATACGCCGCGCTCGGCCGGCGGGCGTTGCAACACGCTCAGGAACAACTCGACCAGGGAGACACGGTTCAGGCTTCGGAAAAGGCTTATGGCGCCGTATCCTGCGCCGTCAAGTCCTATGGTGAACTGCGGGGCTGGAACCACTACAATCACCACCGGGTTGGGTTAATCCTGGACCAACTGCGGGACGAAGAGCAGGCCCCGGAGTTGACCGAAGCCTTTGATGCGGTAGTGTCCCTGCACAATAATTTCTTTGAGCACTCGCTGGATATTACCCGGGTCCAGGACCGGGTCAACACCGCTAAAACCCTGATGGAACGGCTGGAAACCTTAGGCCGTGCTGCGCCAAACCCTTTGCCCCCGGAATCCCTGAACCGGGAACAGCGGCGGCGGATGCGCCTGCTGCTGCAACCGCCGGCGGAAGGAGCAATCCCGGTGGAGGACTTGCCCGATTTGGAAGAACTGCCCGGGTAGCCCGAACCATCGGCCGGCAATGTTATCATTAAGCCAAGCCAACCCCGGCAAACGTGAGGAAATTAACTAATGACCACGCCGGCCCCGGAAACTCAACAGCAGCAACGCCGCCGCAAGTCTGCCCGATACGCCGCGCTCAGCCGGCGGGCGTTGCAGCACGCTCAGGAACAACTCGACCGGGGGGACACGGTTCAGGCTTCGGAAAAGGCTTATGGCGCCGTATCCTGTGCCGTCAAGTCCTATGGTGAACTGCGGGGCTGGAACCACTACAACCGCCACCGGGTTGGGTTAATCCTGGACCAACTGCGGGACGAAGAGCAGGCCCCGGAGTTGACCGAAGCCTTTGATGCAGTAGTGTCCCTGCACAATAATTTCTTTGAGCACTCGCTGGACATTACCCGGGTCCAGGATCGGGTCAACACCGCCAAAACTCTGGTAGAACGGCTGGAAACCTTAGGCCGTGCTGCGCCAAACCCTTTGCCCCCGGAATCCCTGAACCGGGAACAGCGGCGGCGGATGCGCCTGCTGCTGCAACCGCCGGCGGAAGGGTCAGTGCCGGTGGAGGACTTGCCCGATTTGGAGGAACTGCCCGGGTAGGGAAGAGCCTCATTTACGGGCGGGAAGTAGAGTTGCCGACCAATGCCATCCGGAATCATCGACTTGCACGGCAAGACCTGGGCCGAGGCGCTGACCGAGTTTCGGGAGTTTTATAATGGGGCAGTTCCCGCCAGCAGCGGCGGCGCAGCGTTGGAGGTGGTGCATGGCTACGGCTCTACCGGCAGCGGCGGCCGGCTGCGTACCAGCCTGCGGAACTACCTGGAACGGCAGAGTCAAGCGGGCATCCTGACCTACCGGACGGGCGAGGCGGTTGACGGCAACCCCGGCCATACCCTGATAACCGGGCTGAAACCCCTGCCCGCTGCCGGGGCCGACCTGGCCGAGGCCATCTGGGAACACTGCGCCCGCCCCCAGACAACCCGCAAAATTATGAACGCCTTTCGCCGCCACGGCGACCCGCAGGTGCGGCAAGCCCTCCGGGAGCTGGAGTCCCAAAAGCGGCTGCGCCCAATGACGGTAGGCCGGGAAAAGGGGTACGTGGCGGTGTAGGGTGGGTCAGCCGGCCCCATCCAGTTTTGAGACTTTTCGGGATTTATTTTGAGGCATTTGACAAGCCTTTGCCGGGGTGATAAGTTAGTACTGAATTGCCCCCCGCCCGCTCGGGTTTAGCTCCGGTTGAACCCTCTGGGCGGGTGTTTCTTTTTATGCGTACTATCGTACTGATTGATGGTCAGAGCCTCGCCCCGGATACGATGATAAAACTTTGACGGGTATTTTCATCGGTGTAGGGGCGGGTTTGTAACCCGCCCGGCCCGCAACGGCAATTCGGTTCGGAACGCCGCCGCCGCCATAGCTGAACCGTCCTGACATCGAAGAGTGGGCGGGTTTGTAACCCGCCCCTACCGGCCAACAAAGCCCGGTCTGGCAAGAAATACCAAGGCAACCGTCGTTCCGGCGAAAGCCGGAATCCAGAACGCTCAGTAGCCGGCCCGTTCTTTTCCTTGAGGATTTCCTGGATTCCGGCTTTCGCCGGAACGACGGTTTTATGATGCGCTTGCCCTGCTATTTGGATTGGATTATTGACCGGGATTTGCCCTTGTGATACATTGGTATTGAATTGCCCCCCGTCCGCTGGACTTGGCTTTGTCCAAGACTCCCCGGACGGGTGTTTCTTTTTAATGCGTATCAAATTTACCTACGATTCATGCCTTGACCCCCGGAATTATCGGCCTAAAAGAGACTAACCGGCGGCCGGTTAGTTTCGCCGCTGGATTTTTTACAATCCTTTAACCCCATTCCCCCCTTTCCGATTTGACGCCGGCGGCTGGCGGGAGTATCCTTTCCCTATGGCGCAGGAAGGTCAATTCAAGGTTATCCGGGAGCGGAACGTGATGGTGCCTATGCGGGACGGCACTCGCTTGGCTACCGACGTTTTTCGCCCGGACGCGCCGGGGCGGTTTCCGGCCCTGGTGAACCGAGGCCCTTACGGCAAGGATGATTACGTCGCCAGCCCGGACCATTCCGTCTGGTTCTTTCCTACTCACGGCTACGTGGTGCTGAGCCAGGACTGCCGCGCCCGTTTCCAGTCCGAGGGCGACTACTACAACCCCCTGTTCCAGGAAGTTGCCGACGGCTATGACACGGTGGAGTGGGCCGCCCGCCAGCCCTGGTGCAACGGGCGGGTCGGCACCACCGGCCAATCCTATCTGGGCGCCACCCAATACACCCTGGCGACCAACAACCCGCTGCCGCCCCACTTGCAGGCTATGGCGCCGGTTTCCGCCTCCTCCGACTTTCACCAAAGCTGGGTGTACCATACCGGCGGCGCGATGGAATGGGGCTGGATGGTGCCTTACGCCATTCACAAGGGACGCAATACCCTGGAACGGCTGGGCCGCGCCGACCTGCTGGCCCAAATGGACGAGTACGTCCTGGAACCGGGCAACTTTGGCCGCCCCCTCAAAGACGAATGGTTCCGCCACCTGCCCCTGAAGGACTGGATTGACCGCTTGCAGGAGACGGCCCCCTACTTCCGGGAATACTTTGAGCAGGAGTTGGACGGCCCCTACTGGTGGCGGCTGAACCTGCTCCGCAACCTGGCCGGCATCAAGATACCCCTGTTCCACGTCAGTTCCTGGTACGACATTTTCCTGGAAGGCGCGCTGAACGCCTATACCGCCATCACCGAGCAGGGCGGGAGCGACCTGGCCCGCCGCAATCAGAAACTGCTGGTCGGCCCCTGGGCGCACATCCGCCCCTATACCCGGCCCACCTCCGGCGATACCGGCGACATCGACTTTGGCCCGGAGGCCGCCATTGAACTCCACGACCACCTGCGCCGCTGGTTCGACTACTGGCTCAAAGACTTGGACAGCGGCCTGATGGACGAGCCGCCGGTCTATCTCTTTGTGATGGGCGACAACCGCTGGCGGCACGAAAATGAGTGGCCCCTGGCCCGCACCCACTATACCCGCTACTATTTCCACTCCGGCGGGTCGGCCAACACCGGGGACGGCGACGGCGTCCTGTCCACCGCGCCGCCGGGCGAGGAGCCGCCGGATAGCTACATCTATGACCCCGGCGACCCGGCGCCCACCCTGCGGGGCAATACGCTGATGATTCCTCACGGGGTAGCCGACCAGCGGCCGGCCGAGGATCGGCCCGACGTGCTGGTCTATACCTCGGCCCCGTTGGAGCGGGAACTGGAGTTGACCGGCCCGATAACGGCGCAGCTATTCGCCGCCAGCAGCGCGGTGGACACCGACTTTACCGCCAAGCTGGTGGACGTGGCCCCGGACGGTTACGCCCGGAACTTGCAGGACGGCATTGTCCGCGCCCGCTACCGCACCTCGGCGCGCCGTCCCGCCTTGATCACCCCCGGCCAGGTGTACGAATACAAGATAGACCTGTGGGCGACCAGCCACGTATTCCAGGCCGGCCACCGGCTCCGGGTGGAAATCTCCAGCAGCAATTTCCCCCGTTTCGACCGCAACCCGAATACCGGCGCGCCCCTGGGCGAGGATGACCGCCTGGAAACGGCCCAACAGACCGTCCTGCACACGGCGGCCCATCCCTCTCACATCCTGCTGCCGGTAATTCCCCGGTAAGGGCGCAGTATTTTCTTGGATCGACCGGGAGGTTAAGCAATGGTCAGCATATTCACCCAAGGGCAGCGGGATACGCTTACCGCCGCGCTGAACCGCATCGTGCCGGCCGAGGGCCAGTTCCCCGGGGCCGGCGACTTGGGCGGCGCCCAATTGGTGGAGAACGCCGTAGCGAACCGCCTCCGGCTGCGCCGCTTGTTCGTCGAGGGTTTGGCCCACTTGGAGATTGCCGCCGCCCACCGGGGCGACGCCGGTTTTGCTGAGCTTTCCGACTACGACCAGGATGACACTTTGCGGCAGGTGGAGTGGGAACAGCCCGATTTTTTCCGGGAGTTGGTGCGCCAGTGCTATAACGGCTACTACAGCAACCCGGAGATTTTCGACATCATCGGCTATACCCTGCCCGGCCCCGAGGACTACCAACCCCTGCCCTTTGACGAAAGCCTGCTGGAACCGGTGCGGCAGCGGGGGCAAATGTGGCGTCCGGCATAACGGCCCGGCAAAACCCAAAACCCCGCTCAAAACCCAAGCCCCGCTCATGGTGAGCCGGTCGAACCAAACCCAAACCCCGCTCATGGTGAGCCGGTCGAACCAACGGCTCAGGATGAGCGAACTTTCAAGAAATTGGGCGCCGGCCCCGGCCCGAATTTTGCGGATTACTACTCAGCAGGCGGAGGTGGAATGATGCTTAGAGTTGACCTGGCCCGCCAGCTTACGCACCTGCAAGAGGAAGTGGTGCTGTTGGCTAACGTGGTGAATAAGGCCATCATCCGCGCAGTGGAAGCGTTGAAGGAGCGGGACTTGGCAGAGTCCCAGCAGATAGTCAACGAGGACGACTATATCGACCGGAAGCGCTATGAGATTGAGGAGCTTTGCGTTGACCTGATTGCCACTCAGCAGCCCATGGCCGGCGACCTGCGGGCCATCATCGCCCTGCTGCACATCACCGTGGAACTGGAACGCATGGGGGATTACGCCGAGGGCATCGCCAAAATCAGCCTGCTGATGGGCAACGACCCGCCCTTGAAACCCCTGATTGACATTCCCCGAATGGCCGACAAGTCCACGGAGATGCTGCGGGACAGCATGGACTCCCTGGTGCATCGGGACCAGCTCAAGGCCAACAAAGTCGTCCACGACGACGATGAGGTGGACGCCCTTTACGACCAGGTTTACCGGGAACTGCTGCTGTTTATGATTCAAGACCCCCGGAGCATCCAGCGGGCCACCTACCTGCTCTGGGCCGCCCATGACCTGGAGCGGATCGCCGACCGGGCCACCAACATCGCCGAGCGGGTAATTTTCCTGATTACCGGGCAAATGACCAAGGCCAAGAAGTACGCCCTTTAGCCCCCGGCCTTGCATCCTTCGACAAGCTCAGGATGAGCGGAGTAGGCACAATCATCGGCGTAGGGGCAGGTCTATAACCCGCCCCATAAGCATCAAGTTAAGCCTCACGCCCCTATTGATATGAGAGTATTCTCAACCGGCGTGAGTATTATTCCAGGTAGGGGCGGGTTTGTAACCCGCCCTGCGCTCAACGACAAGACATCCCAAGAGACGGATGTAACTCGGCTCACCTACCTCTCCACCCACGCCAGGGCGGGTTACAAACCCGCCCTTACCATCCGCCGCAACCGGGCCGGTTCCTTGCCCACCCCTACCATACGCCGGCACCGTGGCAGGCAAGGAATACCAACCCACGTTGAGAATCACGGTTATGCCAGACCGGGTTTCCAACCCACCTTGGCGTTTAACCGGTGAACGTAGCGGAAAAAGCTGTCATCTACCGGAACCAACTCCGTTACGCAATCAACGCCAACTGCTGTTGCTGGCGCGGGGCGTTCAACTCTTTGGGCGGGGTAACTGCCGGCAGATGCCACCGCTGCCGGGCCTCGGCCACCAGCGCCAGCACCTCCTGGGTATAGTCCTTTTCGCCGTAGGTATGGCGGTAAAGCTGGCGGTAGCCCGGCGTCAGGTGGGGGTAGGACTCCCGAATCAGGGGCATAAACCACTCTTTTGACCCCGGCTTGAGAAATAGCAGGTTGGCCGAAAGGAACTGGGCATGGTGCTGGGCGGCGGCCTGCACCGTGGCGTTAATGGCCTCGGCGCTGTCGGAGATGCCCGGCAGCAGGGGGGCCATCATCACCCCGGCGGGGATGCCGCTCTCCACCAGAAACTGCATCGCCTCCAGCCGGGCCTGGGGGCTGGGCGTCCCCGGCTCGGTCCGTTTCCACACCGTTTCGTCGATGCTGCCCACGCTGAAAATCACCTGAACGTCGGCGGCGTGGTACAACTCCTGCAATACGTCCACGTCCCGGCGTGCCAGCACGCCCTTGGTGGTGATTGAGGCCGGATTGCGGAACTCGGCCAAGACCTCGATGATGCCGCGGGTCAGCCGGTACTGGGCCTCGGCCGGTTCGTAAGGGTCGGAGGCGGTGCCGATGGCGATGGGTTCTCCGGCCCACCGGGGCCGGCGCAGTTCGTCCCGCAGCACCTGGGGGGCGTTCACCTTGGCAAACACCCGCTGGTCAAACTCGGCGCCGGCGTTCATCCCCCAGAACTCGTGAGTCGGGCGGGCGTAGCAGTAGCGACAGGCATGGCGACAGCCCCGGTAGGGGTTGAGCGTCCAGCGAAAGGGAAATCCGGGAACATCCACCCGATTCAGAAGGGACTTGCAGGTAATTTCCTGTACCTCGGCCTCAGCCATAACCTCACCCCACGAGCGCGCAGATAGGATATTAGAACGTCAGTTTAGAACTTATATACTAATATACTAGCATCCGTGCAATCCGTCAACCGGGGAAAGTCATCAGGTTAATCTCATTACCGGGGCAATCCGGGCAACGCCGTCATTCCGGCGCCAGGGCAACCCGCCAGGGCAACCGTCGTTCCAGCACCGGGGCAACCGTCGTTCCGGCGAAAGCCGGAATCCAGGAAATCCTCCCGGAAAAGACCGTGCCGGCTACCGAACATTCTGGATTCCGGCTTTCGCCGGAACGACGGTGTTACAGCCGGGAATCCCTATACCCTTCTATGTTACCCGACGTATCCGTAATAATAAATCCCGGCCCGCTCCCGGCTTGTTAGCAGGGCCGGGGCGTGTTATCCTGATAGTTGCTAACCGTTAACCGTGTCCCCGTAGCTCAACGGATAGAGTGCTGGCCTCCGGAGCCAGAGATGAGAGTTCGACCCTCTCCGGGGATACCACCGAGTTTGGCGGTTCACCTCAGCCAACCCTGGCATTATTATCAGCAGCAGCAGCCGCTATTCCGGTTGCGAAGGTTACGGCCTTTGGCGACTTGCGGGGCGTGGCCCAGCGGCAGGGCGCCTGGTTTGGGACCAGGAGGTCGGCAGTTCGAATCTGCCCGCCCCGACCATTTCTCCCCCGGCTACTCTCTTCCCCTTATCACCCCCCACCCCTACCGGAAAAGTTGACCCCAATACCCGGTTCTCATAAACTATCCCCAACCACTGCCGACCGGAGGTTTATCCTATGCCTGTCTTTCCTCACCAATACCTGCACCGGGTCGCTTATCACATCTACGTCGCCAAGGGAACGCCGGCGGATGAGGCGGAAATCGTCGCTACTCATCAGGTAAAGTCCAACCTGGTGGGCCATGACTCTCATGGCATCATCCAGCTTATGGAGTATTGCAGCCGCATTGACCGGGGCCATATCGTGCCCGGCGCGCCCTTTGAGGTGGAGCGGGAGACCCCCAATACCGCCGTCATCAACGGCAACTGGGGGTTCGGCTTCGTGCAGACCGAAAAGGCGATGCGGATGGCGATTGACAAGGCCAAAGCCCACGGCGTCGCCGCGATGACCCTCCACCACCAGAGCCACGTCGGGCGGGTGGGCGATTATCCCACGATGGCCCTGAACGAGGGGATGATTGGCCTGGTTACCGCCGACTCCGGCGCTGGCCCCAAGAACGCCGCCCCCTTTGGCGGGCGCGCCCGGCGATTAGGCACCAACCCCATCTGCATCGGCGTACCCAGCGACCTGGAGGGGCCGGTGCTGCTGGATATGGCGACCAGCGCGGTGGCGATGGGCAAAATCAGCCTGCAACGCAGCCGCAATGAGCCGGTGCCGCTGGGCTGGATTGTGGACAAGGACGGCAATCCTACCACCGACCCCAACGACTATTTCGCCGGCGGCGCCATCCTGCCGGTGGGCGCCGACCAGGGGCATAAGGGCTACGGCCTCTCCTTTATGGTGGAGATGTTCTCCGGCCTGCTCACCGGCCTGGGCTTTGGCATCGACCCCCAGGCCCGGCACAACGACGGCGTGTTTATCTCGGTTTACAACGTAGAGCATTTCCGCCCCCTGGCCGACTTCAAGCGGGAGATGAAGGAGTTTGTGGAGTTCATCAAGACCTCCCCCCCGGCCGCCGGCTTCACCGAGGTCCTCTACCCCGGCGAGATTGAATACAATACGGAGCTGAAACGCCGGGCCGAGGGCATCTACGTGGAGGATGATACCTGGAACGGCATAACGGAGCTGATGCAAGAGCTGGGGGTGGCGGATACGGTGGGGGCGCCGTAGGGATACACGGTTAAGATATTAAGCCCGGCCTTTAATGGGGCGGCGTAACTGAGCTCGATTAAAGGCCGGGTTGCCAGATTCCCTTTACTTTCAGCAGTCCACCCGGTCATCCTTCAACAAGTTCAGGATAGACGGGTAAACCAGGTCTTACTTCGTATGCGATAGCCTTGGAGGGCGCAAGAAAAGACTTGGCTATTCTCCTTAATCAAGCGGTATAATACCGGCACAAATTGTCTTGAGGAGGGTTTTGTGGCTATCAGCAATTTTGAGGAGTTGTCCACTGTCCTGGAGCAGGTTGAGGATTGCTACCGTATAGAAGACTTGGCAAGAGTGTTCGGTGAGGAACAGTTTCAGGTTTTTAACCGGTGGTTTGCGGGGCAGACTGGCGCAATGTCCAGTACCGGGGAGTTACTGGTATTCCCTTGGGACGTGGAACGGTTTTTCAGCTATATCGCCGGTAGAGTGGTGCTGTGGGACTGACGTTGGCTATCCCTCTCTAGTTGTTACAGATTATTTGCAACAACTTTTCCCTTATCACAAAAACCGCCCCTTTTTTGTAATAAGGCCGCCAACTCCCTTGGTCAATAGCATTACGAGTTACGCAGTTGGTATGTCATTCCGACCGCAGGGAGGAATCTAAAATGCCTGGCCTTTGCAACTTCCGGTTCCGCCAGAAATCCGGCTGATGCAGGATTTTAGATTCCTCGTTCCGCTCGGAATGACATAGAACTTTCAGTGCCGCCGGGCTTTCAATGTCCCGTAGCCAACGGCGTAATCCTATCCACCCCGCAACTTCCCCAACGCCGGTATCGCCGCTATCTTATCCTCAGCCAGGTCATCCCAATAGATGCCGGTGGGGTGGGGCAAGTCTCCGGGGCATTGGATTATCTCATCCGGGGTAACTGCGTAGGTCAGCGGTACGTCGTGGGCGGTGCGGGGCAGCGACTCGGCCAGCACCTGCATCGGGTGGACGGTGGTGATGACCGGCGTGTCGGGGCTGACGATTCCGGCGGCGGCGGCCAGGCCGTACTCCAGGTCGGCATAACCCCCGCCCTTACCAATGCGGACTCCCTGCCGGTTGACCGCCACCGAGCCGGAAATCACCAAATCCACCGGCCGCATTTCCGTCACATAGACCGGCCGCCCGTACTTGAAAGCCCCGCTGATGGTGGACGCCTGGGCCGGGGTGCAGCGCAGCACTGCCGGGTCCAGCTCTACGAAACAACGTTCCTGTTGCAGCCGGGGGACGGCCATATAGAGCAGCTTGCCCTCCTCAAGCGCCCGCTGCCGCAGGGGGCGTTGGGCCTTGTCCGGGTTGCTCTTGAGCGCCCCGGCCCGCTGCCAGACCGCCAGGGCAAACACCCGTTGGGCGGCGGCCTCAGCCCCGTAAAAGTCGGGGATTTTATCGTGGACGCTCCTGGCCCGCACCACCCCGGCCTGCTCCAGCGCCGTCCAAACCGCCTCTCTAACCGCAAACTTGTCCCGCATAACTCACCTAAACTTTCTCACCGATACACCACGTATTTATCCACGAAGGACACGAAGGAACACGAATAAATAATTCAGCTAAAAACCCCTTCGTGATCCTTCGTGTCCCTTCGTGGATAAAAAAACCCCGGACTACACCGCACGGGCGTAGTCGGCAAAGCTGCTGATTTGGGGTTGGCCGGCCAGGTCAATCAGGATGTGCTGGCTTTCCATCGGCTTGCCGTCCAGCCGGTCTTTCAGCCAGTCGGCGGTCAGGGTGGCCGGGTTCGGCCCCAGGTCGGCGGCGGACGAACCGCCCAGGCCGTGGTCGGCGCCCTCGTACACCACCAACTGCTTGGGCGCGCTGACCGTATCCAGCAACTGGTAGGTGTATTCGATGGGGCTGAGGTGGTCATCCTCGCCGGCCATCGCCAGGTAGGGGCAGGTTATCCTTTCCCCCACTCCCGCCAGGGTCATCGTTTCGGCGAACCGGTCAAACTCGGCCTCATCCTCATAGCCGGCCATATACATAAACCGCAGCTTGAAGGTGGGCGACGCCAGGTTGAAAATGGTGTTCATCCCCGGTTCGTGGCAGACGGCCTGCACCGCGCAGCCCTTGATGCGGCTATCTATGGCGGCCACCTGCGTACCCCAGAAGGAACCCATGCTGTTGCCCCGGATAGCGATGCGCTCCGGGTCCAGTTCCGGCTGCGCCCGCATCCAGTCCAGGACGGCCCGGCCGGCGTCCATCCAGTTGTCGGCGGTAACGTGGATGCCCCGGTTCAGGGCCTCTTTCTGGCCGGGGCCGTCAATCGCCAGCACGGCGATGCCCCGCTCCAGCAGCCGGTCGCCGTAAAGGGCCACGCCGGTTTCCTTGAAACTGTCCATTCCGGGGATGCTCAGCACGCTGGGCAGGGGGCCGCGATTCCCGTTGCTGGCAGCGTTGTTGGCCGCCTGGTTAAAGGGCAGGTTGGGCAGGTGCAGCCAGGCGGGGATGGCGCGGTCCCCAAAGGGAATATCGACCCGGCGGATTTCGTGGTTGGCGTATTGGACGTACTTGGCGTAGCACTCGATTTTCTTTTCGCCCAGGCGGTCATTTTCCGGGGTATGGGCAAAGATGGGCCATTGGGCGCTGCCGTAGAGCAGGGCGGCGATGAAGTAGCTTTCCCCGGCGGCCACCGGATGCCCCTCCTGTTCGTGCTGGCGGGCCTTGTTCTCCCGGCGGACGGCGGCCCGGCGGAACTCCCGGCTGGCGTCATTAAAGCGTTTGGTGCGGGCGCGGACGCCGTTGAAATCCGGGGCTGCCTCCGGCCCGCAGGGGCCTAGCGTGTAGCCGATGCGCCGCTGGTCCCACTCGATACCCACCGTCTGCACCACCACGTCCAGCAGCCAGCGCTGTTCCTGCCAGCGTTTCATCCGTCGTTCAATAGCCGATTCCATTGCGGGCATAAGGGAACGCTCCTTCCGGTTTCAAGGTAGGTTTGCCCGGGGTATTGTAGCATAGGGGAGTGGGGAAAGGGGATGCGGGAGTTAAGGCCCTCAATCCGGTTCCCGCTTTTACTGACATGGCGCAGTTGAAAAGTGGCCCAGCAGGCTCTATGATACTCAATTATGAGTCTTGTAGCCCACATTTCCCGCTGCTTTCAACTTATGTCCGGCCTCACCCCGGTTGCGCTCGGCGGGTTGCTGGCGTTCATACTGGCAGTTATCGCCATTTTCTCCCTGGCGCTGGGCGGGTTGCTGTCTCCGTTCACCGACATTCACCCTTATACGCTTGCCGGAGAGTCCATCGCTGATTTTGCCGGCCCGGCCCTGGACGCGGCGCTTTGGGCCGCCATACCAACGTTAGTATTTGCCACCATTGCCGGCTTTGGCTTGTGGTGCCTTTACCAAGTTTCCGGCGCAGCCTTTCTGTCGTTTCCGTTAGCACGTCTGATTACCCGGTCTATCCAACCCAGGATCACCGGCAAAGTTCAGCACTGTCTCCGTCTTAATACGCTGGCCGGCGTCCTGTCGCCTACTGCCCCTCACCGCATCGCGGTATCCACCTCGGCCGGTCTGGCCGGCGCTGCTCCACGCCTGAATTAGCCACCCCTTCTAAAGAAACGTTTTCTGCTGTCGGCGCGCTTTGTTGCGCTGATGGCGTGATTCGACGTCTTTAGGAGAGGTGTGCTTATGGGGCGTAAAAACTCCAAACATCCCGGCGCCGTTGCCCTACGCATCCTTATCGGAATCGTATGGTGGATCTGCGGGTTGGCGCTGTTCATACTGATTGCCTTTGCGGTCAGATTTCTAATCGGCTTCACGGCGCAGGTCTTGGGGTGGTGATGCTGGATGAGGCGTTGACTCGGTAGCGGCGCGCCGGGGCAGGTCAGGTCAGGGATTTTCTAACAGTTACCGGTTCCGTTCGCTTTCAGCGGTATCGTTGATATGCGGACGGAACCGGAAAAGGAGTGTCAATTCCTATGGTGATTCTTATTATTTCCATTTTCTTGACCGTGGCATTTTACGCTACCCTTTTCAATAGGCTCCCGGCTACCAAGTGGGTCAGGATACCGGTGATATTTCCGGGGGCAATCATTCTGGTGCTGCTCTTTAACGGGGTGCAAGTCATCGCGTGGCGGCTCCTGGTATTCTTGCTCCAGGGCGGGGCGTAAAGGCGCGCGGGGTACGGGCGCGTATCAGGAGATTTGCGTGGCTTGCATGTTCTCTTGAAAAGTGGGGGCCGGGCCGGGCGGGGGGCTTTGAGCAAAGCTCTCACCGTCGCCGAAAGAGACTATCGTAACGGTAATAGCAATGCGGCCTACTCCGCCGCCAGGTCCTCATCGTAGATTTGATGCCAGAACACTTCCCCGGAGGCCAGCCGCTCCTCAATCCGGTCATCCCGGTTGATTCCGGCGACGGCGGCGTGGGCCGGGCGGCCGGTGAACCGGGTCAGAAAGGCGGCGTTGCGGACGGCTCTTACAACGTCCCTATCGTCGACGGTAAAGGAGATTTCCATGGCGATGTAGCCGGTTTCTCCGTCCGGGTCGGTAGCTTCCATAATCAGGTCGGCCCGGCGGAAACTCGCTAAGACGTTGGCGGGAATGTCGGAAACGTCCGCTGCGTCGATAATCCCCCACAGGTCACTGCGGGTAAGGTTCCTGACCTGGCGGCGCCCCATACTCCGGGCGATGTCCGGGGAATCCTCAATAGCGGCGTTGCGGGCGTGCGCGCCCTTCAGATACGAGAGGGTATCTTCTATTCGTTGAAAATGCCGGTCGGTGGATTGCTCAAAGGCATCAAACCTTCGGTCAGAGTTGTCCATCCGTCGCTCAATCGCGTCGAACCGCTTATTCGTCGAAACGACGAACTGCGCGAACTTCCCGGGCAACTCCAGCAATTCCCGGCTCAGCAGCCGGGAGCGCAGGGCTTCCACCCACTCGGGATTTTCGTCCAGTACCCGAATCAGGTCTTCTATGGTGTTGATAGTAGTCATCAGCCAACCGCTATGCCAGGATAAGTTAATTGTAGCCGGCCACCGCCGGGTTGTCTATTCCTCACTTGCCACTGTGTTAAACTAACGAAAACGGCAAAACCTCCCCTCAAGGCCAGGTGTTGCGATGACTACTCAAGTGAAAGCCCCGGCCCCGGCGGAAATTCGCCAGACCCGGCAGGCCCGCAAGTTTACGGTGGCGGAGTATTACCGGATGGCCGAGGCCGGCATCCTGCATCATACCGAGCGGGTGGAACTCATTGAGGGAGAGATTATCGTTATGCCGCCGATTGGCCCCGGACCCGCCGCCCGTGTGGACAGTTTCATCGAAATTTTTGCCCCCTATGCCGGCGACCGGTTCCGCATCCGCATCCAGAACCCCGTCCACCTCAGCGACGATTCCGAACCGGAGCCGGATGTCGCTCTCCTACGTCCCCGACCGGACGGCTATACTACCGCTCATCCCGGCCCTACGGATGTCCTGCTGGTTATCGAAGTGGCCGACAGTACCCTGGCTTACGACCGGGAGTTTAAAGCCCATAGCTACGGGCGGGCTGACATCCCGGAAACCTGGGTGCTGAACTTGCCCGAGGACTGCCTGGAGCGGTTCAGCGAACCCGGCCCGGAGGGTTACGCCCAACATACCATTCACCGGCGGGGGGATAGGCTGGCCCCGGTATCCCTGCCCGACCTGGAGTTGGCGGTGGCCGACTTGCTGCCGTCCCCGCCGCCGGCGGAACCGCAACCCCCGGATACCTCAACTTCAACCTGATTTTCGGACTCCGAGTTTTATTCGCCCTCTATTCCCTACCCCTCTCTGTGTTAAACTAACTGTTAGCCAGCGCAAGCAACGCAACGTCGGGAGGGAAAATCCCCAATGATCAGGGAAGCCATTGACTTGGTGGTGGCCGGCAAGTCCCTCAGTTCGGAGCAGGCCACCGCCGTGATGCAGGAAATTATGGAGGGGGAGGCGACCCCGGCCCAGTTGGGGGCCTTTCTGACCGCCCTGCGGTTGAAGGGCGAGACGGTCCGGGAGATTGCCGCCATGGCCGCCGTGATGCGGGAGAAGGCTCTGCCGGTGCCAGTGGCCGGCCGGCTGCTGGACGTGGTAGGCACCGGCGGCGACGGCAAGAACACCTTTAACATCTCCACTGCCGTAGCTTTTGTGGCGGCGGCGGCCGGCGTGAAAGTCGCCAAGCACGGCAACCGGGCGGCCTCCGGGGCCTGCGGCGCCGCCGACGTGCTGGAGGCTTTGGGCGTCAAAATTGACCTGCCCCCGGAAGGCGTGGCCGCGTGCATCAATCGGGTGGGCATGGGCTTTATGTTCGCCCCGGCCTTCCACCCTTCCATGCGTTACGCCGCCCCGGTGCGCCGGGAAATCGGCATCCCCACCGTCTTTAACATCCTCGGCCCGCTGACCAACCCGGCCCGCGCCCAGTGTATGCTATTAGGCGTGGCCGCTCCCCGGTTGGGTGAGCAACTGGCCGAGGCCCTGCGCCTGCTGGAGATTCACCGCGCCCTGGTGGTGCACGGCGAGGACGGGATGGACGAGATAACCCTGTGCGGGGCCACCACCGTCTGGGAGGTGCGGGACGGCACGGTGCGCCACTGGACGATTGACGTGGCGGACATCGGCCTGCCCCTGGCCTCCATTGAGGACTTGCGGAGCGGCACGGCAACCGAGAACGCCGCCACCATGCGCCGCCTGTTCCAGGGTGAGCCGGGGCCGGTGCGGGACGCCGTGCTGCTCAACGGCGGGGCGGCGCTGATGGCCGGCGACCGGGCGGAAACCCTCCGCCAGGGAATCGCCCTGGCAACCCAGGCCATCGACAGCGGCGGCGCCCTGGCCTGCCTGGAGGCCCTGGCCGAGTTAAGCCAGGGGCTGGGAGAGTAGGGGGGAACCACCAGGGCCGGCGCGCTGACAGGGTGGCTGAGATTGCCGGGCAATTCGGGTCATTGCAAAGCGGACAGGGGTAAACAGTTTAAGACTACCCAAAGCCCGGTAGCTCAGGAAAGGGATCGCGGCCTGGGTTGACAAGCATCAGAAAAGTGGGGAATTACATACAATTTTAGCCAGATGTAATTTCGGCCTGTGATGCCGTAGGCATTTTCAACTTTTCGATAAAATTGTATATAACTCCCCTGTTTTATGACCGGGTAGAGAGAAGGTATGACGGTTGACCGACGGCTACACAATCGCCAATTCCGGAACGAACGGGACTTCTGGCTCTGCCATTTCTACCAGCCGGTGGGGATGCGTAGGCCGGACGGGGCCGGCCCTTTGGATTATGGCCTGGACTGTGTGCCGGCGCCGGTTCCGAGCAACGCCAGTTCTCCGGGTCTGCCAAAGGGAATTCTCTGCTGGCTCTGGAGATGGGGGCTGAACGCCGGCGGCTATGGTATTATTGACGGGCGCAAGGCCCACGTGGAGAGCTACACCCTCTCCCGTGGCGAACCGGCCAAGCCAGGGTTGGACATCCTGCACCTCTGCGACCGGCCCTACTGCCTCCAGCCCGGCCATCTGGTGACCGGCACCGACGCGCAGAACGCCCAGGACCGGGTGGCGGCGAATAACGAGATGGGCGCCCCTAGCACCTGGGCAGCCCTGGGGAACCGGCATGAGCGGTTGAATAATGCCGGCTATTACGCTGACCTGACCTATTACACCCCGCCGGAAGGGGCGCAGCAGGCTTTTATCGATGTCCCCTGCCTCCACAGTTACCCCCGCGGGGAAGGACGCAGATGTTTCAACTGCGGTTACTCTCCATTTTCCAACTACTCACGTCACTGCTTCCATCACGACGGGGCAGACCGCCTATGGCCTTGCCGTTGCCAAGAGACTTATTGCCGCTGCCAAGTGGCGATTATGCTGAGAGAGGACATTCTCTTTCCCACGGAAGCTGACCTGTACGGCTGCGACCGGTGCCGTCACTACGTAGTAGATCTGGAATTCCGACACGGCCCCCGTCCCGTGGGCCACGCCTTCGGCTGCCAGCGCAGTGAGTCTTTGCCGGTAGGTGCGGAGGGGTAGGAAAATGAAAAGGGTATTACATACAATTTTGCCAAAAAGTTTGATGGTTGTATGATTTTATCGTACAACTGAAAATGACTAGGGCAGTTCAAGCCGATAACTACACCCGGCTAAATTGTATATAATGCCTCAAACTATGGCGCCCACCGTCACCCGAACCGTAGAACTGTCATTCCGACCGCAGGGAGGAATCTAAAATGCTCGCCGCCCCGAACCTTTCTTATCGCCAGGATTTTAGACCCTTCACTATCGTTCAGGGCGACATTGCAGCAGGCAAGGGTGTCTGGCAAAGCAACTTCAGTCCCAAGCCAATATGCTACAAAAAAGCGGAGGTCAACCGGTCTTAAATGCCGAACATTCTTGACGAAATTGTCGCGGCCAAGCGGGTAGAACTGGCCCGGCAGCAGGATTTGATGCCCTTGCCGGCCCTGCAAGAACAAATCGCGGCCCGGCCGGCGCCCCTGGACTTGGCGGCGGCCCTGGGCGGCGGGCCGGTCAGCTTGATTGCCGAGGTCAAGAAAGCCTCTCCATCCCGGGGGCTGCTCTGCCCCGACTTTGACCCGGTGCGGTTGGCCCGAACCTATGCCGACAACGGGGCCGCCGCCATATCCGTCCTGACCGACCCCCGCTTTCAGGGGGAGCCGGCGCATCTCTCCAGCATCAAAGCCGCCGGCGCATCCGGCACGGCGCCGGCGCTGCGCAAGGACTTTATCTTTGACCCCTACCAGGTTTACGAGGCCAGGGCTATGGGCGCCGATGCCTTTCTGCTGATTGTCGCCATCCTGGCCCCGGCGCAACTGGCGGAACTGCTGGCCCTGGGCCGGGAGTTGGGGCTGGGCTGCCTGGTGGAAGTCCACGACGCGGCGGAATTACAGACCGCCCTGACCGCCGGCGCCGCCGTAGTCGGCATCAACAACCGGGACTTGCGTACCTTTCAGACCGACCTGGCGGTAACCGAGGGGCTGGCCCCCCACATCCCGCCGGACAGAATTATCGTCAGCGAAAGCGGCATCCATACCGGGGAACACTTGCAACGGTTGGGGCAACTGGGCGTCAACGCCGTCCTGGTGGGCGAGGCGCTGGTAACCGCCCCGGACGTGGCGGCCAAGGTGCGGGAATTGACCGCCCCGATTACCGCAGCGAGCCGTCTATGACCGCGACCGCAAAGACCGCAAACCAGACCCGTACCAAAATCTGCGGGATACAACGCCCGGAGGAGGCCCTGGTCGCCGCCGAGGCCGGCGTGGACTTTATCGGCCTGGTCTTTGTGCCGGGCCGCCGCCGGCGGCTGGAGATAGCGACGGCCCAGCACATCGCCGCCACAATGCGGGCCGCCGGCCCCCGGCTTGACCGCCCAGTTCCGCAAGCGGTGGGCCTGTTCGCCGACCAACCTCTGGCCGAGGTGCAGGATGTCATCAAGGCCGGCGGGCTGGATGCGGCCCAGCTTTGCGGTCAAGAGTCGCCGGATTACTGCCGTCAAGTTCAAGGGGAGACCGGCGCCTCGGTAATCAAAGTGCTGCACATTTCCGCCGCGGCTACCACCGGGCAAACCGCCAGCCGGGGAGATGCCGGCGTGGAAAGGCGGCTGTTGGACTACCTAGACGCCGGCTGCTACATTACCCTGGATCGGCTGGTGGAGGGACTGCAAGGGGGCACCGGCGAGAGCTTTGACTGGGCCGTGGCCGCCCAACTATCCCAAAGGGGATACCAGTTTCTCCTGGCCGGCGGCCTGACCCCGGACAACGTGGCGCAAGCCGTAGCCCAGGCCCGGCCCTGGGGCGTGGACGTTTCCACCGGCGTAGAGACCGACGGGGTCAAAGACCCGGAAAAAATCCGCGCCTTTATCCAGAACGCCCGGGGAGTCAAGCAAGAATCTATTGGATAATCGGAAATCGGGGGTTGATAATTCCTAATCGCGTAGGGGCGGTTCGCAAACCGCCCCTACCGGGGACGCCCGCCGGTGGACGGGTGTTATCAATTCCCTATTATCCGGTATCGCCAGGTAAGGCAAGTTAAACGAGGTGGTTACCAATGACGGTTAGTAAAGCGGCGGCATTGCCCGATGACCGGGGGCGGTTCGGCGAGTTTGGCGGCAAGTTCGTCCCGGCGACGTTGATGGCCGCCCTGACCGAACTGGAGGCAGCCTACCGCCAGGCCCGGATTGACCCGGAGTTCCGGCAGCGGCTGGAATCCCTGCTGCATCACTACGCCGGCCGGCCTACGGCCCTGTATTACGCCGAAAACCTGACCCGGCACTGCGGCGGCGCCAGAATCTACCTGAAACGGGAGGATTTGGCCCATACCGGCGCCCACAAAATCAATAACGCCCTGGGTCAGGCGCTGCTGGCGGAACACATGGGCAAGGAGCGCATCATCGCCGAGACCGGCGCCGGGCAGCACGGGGTCGCCACCGCCACCGTCTGCGCCATGCTGGGCCGGCGCTGCGTGGTCTATATGGGCGCCGAGGACATCCGCCGCCAGGCCCTCAACGTCTTTCGGATGCGCCTGCTGGAGGCCGAAGTTATCGCCGTGGACGCCGGCACCCGCACCCTGAAAGACGCCATCAACGAAGCCATTCGCGACTGGGTTACCAACGTGGAGACCACCCACTACCTCATCGGCAGCGCCGTCGGGCCGCATCCCTACCCCATGCTGGTGCGGGACTTTCAGTCGGTCATCGGGCGGGAGGCCCGGGCCCAAATCCTGGAGGCCGAGGGGCGGCTGCCCGATTACGTGGTGGCCTGCGTCGGCGGCGGCAGCAACGCCATCGGCGCCTTTTACGAGTTTATCGGCGACGAAACGGTGGGGCTGGTCGGCGTTGAGGCCGGCGGCGGCGGGCTGGACAGCGGCCAACACTCGGCCACCCTCAGCGCCGGGCGGCCCGGCGTGCTGCACGGCTCCCTGTCCTACCTGCTGCAAGACCAGCACGGCCAGGTGAACGAAACCCACAGCATTTCCGCCGGCCTGGACTACCCCGGCGTCGGCCCGGAGCATAGCTACCTGAAAGACGCCCGGCGCGCCGAGTACGTAGCCGTTTCCGACGCCCAGGCCCTGGAGGGCTTTCACCTGTTATCCCGAACCGAGGGGATAATTCCGGCCCTGGAACCGTCCCACGCCGTCCACCACGCCGCACAATTAGCAGCCACCCTGCCCCCGGAGCAAATAGTCCTGCTCTGCCTCAGCGGCCGGGGCGACAAGGACGTGCCAACAGTGGCAGCGGCGGCGGGGATTGAGGTTTAGGGGGGATTCAGGGTTCAGCCCTGAAACCGCCCGGCGTAGCCCACATCAGCCGGTTGTCCCAACCGCTCAAGCATCAGGGAACATATATCCATCCCGTAAGAGAGTTTCAGCGGAAAAGGCCCCAAGTTGAACATTTCCAGGGTGATGTTGCCCCGAAAGCCCGGGTCTATTTTAGGGGCGGTGATATGCACCATCATTCCCAGCCGGGCCAGGGAGCTTTTGCCTTCCACCCGTGCGGCTAAACTCAGGGGGATTTCAACCCGCTCCAGCGTCTCCCCCAACACAAAGCCGTTGGGTTGGATTTCGTAGGGATTAGCGGCAATGTCCACCCGGTCGCAATAGCTGCGGATGTGGTCGGTTATTTCGACTTCCGTCGGGTCCAGGGACACGCCGCGCACCGGCTCCCGTCGATGCAGCCACAACCCGCTCCCCAACCGCAAATCTACGGAGGCCGGCTGAATCCGGTCAGACCCTTCCGGGGAAGGGTCAATCAGCACCGCTCCAGACCGCAGCGACTCCAGGATTTCTATGTTGGATAGCAACAAACCTCACTCCCCCTTGCGTTGACCAGCCCCCGCCGGGTCAAGCTACCAATGGTTCAGAACGGGATGTTCCGGTTCAACGTAGCGGTCTTCCTGCTTCAGCCAGGCGGCTACCTCGTCTTTAGGGATCAGGCAGCGGCGGGTTCCCAACTGCGTAGCCGGGAAGTAGAAAACTACGCTCCCGTTCTCCTCGCCTACCGCTTGCGTGGGAATGGTATGGCTTTCCGAGTCATAGGCCCAAGTGGGGATGTAGAGGCGTACGGTTTTGCCGTGGAGCCGGATGTGCACCGTGGTTTCGTTGCTGGGGGGGCCGATTTGTACCGTGTCCGGGTTGACCGGAATGTAGTACTGACGGCGCGGTTCGTAAATTACCCGCTCTACCTGCTTTTGCATATTACCGCCCTCGTGGATGCTCTCATGGAAGGTCAGGATGTGTCGGGATTATATTCCCGCCCCCGCCGGCGGGCAAGGGGCAACTGTCAGCAACCGGTACGGGCGCAAAGTCGGAAACCGGCTCATGGTTAGAAACCGGCTCATGGTTAGAAACCGGCTCATGGTCAGAAACCCGCTCGTGGTGAGCTTGTCGAACCACCCATCCATATCCGGCGATTCCCCGCCCCGGCCCTGGTCAGCGACTCTCTCCGGTTACGCCCCCGCCCGGAGTTGTCGGGGCCTATGCTATAATGGGCCAACCGTTTCGGCCCGGCGGGTTTGCGCCTGGCTTGTTTTGTAATGAAAGGAGGGGTTGTTATGGAACTGGGTTTTACCGATAAGGTAGCTATTGTTACCGGCGGCAGCGAGGGCATCGGCAAGGCCGCCGCCCAGCGGATGGCCGGAGAGGGCGCGCGGGTGGTCATTGTGGCCCGCCGCCAGGAGACGCTGGACGCCGCCGCCCAGGACATCCGCGCCGCCACCGCCGCCACCGAGGGCGTGGTGCTGCCGGTGGCCGCCGACGTGTCCCACCCCGATACCGCCGACCGGGTGGTGCAGACCGCCCTGGCCCACTTTGGCCGGGTGGACATCCTGGTGAACAACGCCGGCGTGTCTATGGCTAAGCCCTTTGAGGAGGTCAGCGACGACGATTGGGAGTATGACTTTGACCTGAAGGTTTGGGGCGCGGTGCGTCTCATCCGCCGGGCCATACCGGAAATGCGGAAGGTGGGCGGCGGGCGCATCATCAACGTCACCAACCTGGGCGGACGCACGCCCGGCCCGTCCTCAATGCCCACTTCCATCTCCCGGGCCACCGGCATCGCCCTGACCAAGGGCTTGTCCAAAGACCTGGCGGGGGACAACATCCTGGTCAATACCGTCTGTATCGGCATCGTCAAAAGCGGCCAGCACAGCCGCCGCTATGACCGGCTCAAGGAGTCGAACCCCGGCCTGACCCTGGACGAGTTCTACGCGCAAACGGCCCAGGCCCGGGGCGTCCCTCTGGGGCGCATCGCCGAAACCGAGGAGGCCGGCGACGTAATCGCCTTCCTGGCCTCGGAGCGGGCCAGCTACCTGACCGGCATCGCCATCAACATCGACGGGGGAACGTCGGCGGTGGTGTAGGGGGGGCAAACGGGGATATGCGGAGGCGCAGCGGGTGGATTTCACGCTGCGCCTTCGTGGGGAAAGATGAACGCCATCCACCTTGTATTGTGAGCTTGTGAGTAACATCAGTGGTTATTGAGCAGCGACCGGGGGATTTGCCTCCCGACGGGCATCAGTTTGAGTTGGGGCGGACGGCGGCTATGGCCGAGAACCCCGATTACTTGTCCCGTCAACTCATCACCTACATCGGCAACAAGCGGGCGTTGCTTGGTCAGATTGGCAAGGCCGTCGAGACCGTAAAAGAGCGGCTGGGCAAGGAACGGCTTGCCATCTTTGACCCTTTCAGTGGTTCGGGGGTGGTATCCCGTTTTCTGAAAGCCCACGCCGAGTTGCTGATTTGCAATGACCTGGAGGATTACGCCAGCCTGATTGCCCGGTGCTACCTGAGCAACAAAAGTTCGGTGGACTTCACCGCCCTGACCGCGATAGCCGACGAACTGAACGCCAGAGTTGCCGCCATGCCGTTCCGGGGCGCCGGGTTCATTGAGGAGCTTTATTCGCCGCAGGACGAACAGAACATCAGGAAAGACGACCGGGTGTTTTACACCCGCAAAAATGCCCGCCGTCTGGATAATTACCGGCGTCTGATTGACGATTATCCGGCCACCTTTCGCGACTTGCTCCTGGGGCCTCTCCTGAGCGCGGCGTCCGTACACTCCAACACGGCCGGCGTGTTCAAGGGGTTTTACAAGAACCGCCGCACCGGCGTCGGCCAATACGGGGGCACCGGGCTGGATGCTTTAAGCCGCATCAAGGGGAAAATCAAGCTGGAAACTCCCGTGCTCAGCAACTTTGAGAGAGATTGCCGCGTCTTGCAAGGCGATGCCAACGCCGTTGCCCGGCAGGTAAAGGGCCTGGACTTGGCCTATATCGACCCGCCCTATAACCAGCATCCCTACGGCTCCAACTACTTTATGCTCAACCTGCTGGTCAACTACCAAAGGCCGGAAAACGTCAGCCGGGTATCCGGCATACCCAACGACTGGCGGCGTTCCGGGTATAACGTCCGCGCCCAGGCCCCGGAGTTGCTCCGGGATTTGCTGGAGAACATTGACGCCCCCTTTCTCCTGATTTCCTTTAACAACGAAGGTTTCCTCAGCCCGGAATATATGCAATCCATGCTCCTAGAGATTGGCGTTGTTGACTCCCTGGAAGTCCCCTACAACACTTTCCGGGGAGCGCGCAACCTTCGCAACCGGCCCATTCACGTAACGGAGAGCCTGTTCCTGGTGGAAAGGAAGTGATGGAGTAGGGCGGAGAGGGAGGGGCTTAAACGTCAACCCGCAGGAACTCATACCCCGTTGCTGAGAACAGGCTGCCGGGCATTTCCACCAGCCTTTTCCGGGCCACCGCTATGGCCGGTTCCGAGTCGTCAATGCCGATCCAGCGGCGGTTCATTGATTGGGCCGCCAGCAAGGTTGTACCGGAACCGCAAAAGCAGTCCAGCACCAAATCCCCGGCGTTAGAGGAGGTGGCAATGATGAATTGCAGCAACTCCAGGTTTTTCTGCGTAGGATAGACGGGATACGGGGGATCCTTGAACTCCCAAATATCCTGCATCCGCCGCGTGGTCTTTTCGTCGGCGAATATCTTTTTGCGGGGAACTCGGTTGGCCGACCACTCAATCAGCCCCTGCCGATCCAGTTCCTCCAGCACGGCCGGCTCGCTGCGCCAGTGGCGGCCCCGGGGCGGCAGCAGCCCCCGCCACGCCTGGCCGGTGCTGCCATTTACCGTTTCTCCCGGAGCGTGCAGGGGGATGGTAGTGTAGCGGCGGCCGTCAGCGTCCACCTTGCGAAACAGCCGTTCCTTGTCCGCCTCGGACAGGGGAACCTGCGGGTCATTCCAAATGACGTTGCCCGACTTGGAGTAGAAAAGTATCAGGTCTTTGACGTTGCCGTAGCCTTTGCGGGGGAAGTTCTTGGGGTTGCACTTGATCCGGGTGATGTCGTTGCGGAAGTTCCTTTGTCCAAACACCTCGTCCATCAGGACTTTCACGTAGTGGCCGATTTTGTAGTCGATATGCAGGTAGATTGACCCGTTGTCGGCCAGCAGTTCGCGCAACAGAACCAGCCGCTCCCTCAGAAAGTCCAGAAACTCGGCGCCCACCAGGGTATCGGCATAGGCCAGGGTATCGGCGGGGCTGCTGCTGACGGTTCCGGTGCGGGTAGCGCCCACCCGGTACTCCCCGTTGGTGGCAAAGGGCGGGTCAATGTAAATGAGCGACACGCGCCCCCGGTAATTATCCAGCAGGGCGCGCAAGGCGGTCAGGTTTTCTCCCTGAATCAGCTTGTTGGCCGCCCCCTGAGCTGCCTCCTGGTCGGACGCCAAGCCCAGCCGCCCTTGCCCGGCCGGTTCAGCTCCGGGCCAGGTAGAGTTGGTGGTGGCAGGAGGGAAATGGTCAGCAGTCATACCTGATACAAAAACTCCCGCAGGACTAAACTGCTCATAATGTTCTTGTCCTGCAAACGCCGAAAGGAATATAACTGCCGCCCGGCATAAACTTCAAGGCCCTGCTGTCAGTGGGTATAGAAATAGATTGGTATTCTCAACAGGTGTTGGTGTTCCTTGCCCGGCCCGGCTCCATTGGGTTGTGGGGACGGGTTTATAACCCGCCCGGCCCGTAACGGCAGAATCATTTGGATAACGGATCCATCGTATCCACACATCCCTGCACCGGAACCTGGGCGGGTTACAAACCAACCCCTACCGGCCATTGGAGTATTCCGGCCAGAACACCAACTCGTGTTGAGAATACCAATAAATTGAATCGGTGTACCAGTCAAACTATCCGGCCAACGGCGGGTTTGGCAATTCTCCCCGTTTATAATAAGATAAGCGTCCGGCCCACCCCCAACCCCCCAAAGGAGAACCAGGTTTGACTAATACCATCCCCACCCCCACCTACCTTGACGAGTTCAGCCCGCCCCAGCGCATCCTGCTCGGCCCCGGCCCCAGTTCGGTGCATCCCCGGGTGCTCCAGGCCATGACTTTGCCCCTCCTGGGCCACCTGGACCCTCAGTTCTTTCGGGTGATGGACGACGTTTGCGAGATGCTGCGGCAGGTCTATCGCACCGAAAACTTTATGACCGTCCCCCTATCCTCCACCGGCACCGGGGCGATGGAGGCGGCCTGCGTCAACCTCCTGGAGCCGGGGGACGCCATCATCATCTGCCGCAACGGTTTCTTTGGCGACCGCCTGGCCGACATCGCCCAACGCTGCGGCGCCCAAACCATCATCCTGGACTTTGAGTGGGGTCAGCCGGTGGCCCTGCCGGCGCTGGCCGATGCGCTGGAGCGGCACGCCAACGTCAAGGCGGTGGGCGTGGTTCACGGAGAGACTTCCACCGGAATCCTGACCCCGCTGCCGGAAATCGTCAACCTGGCGCACCGCCATAACGCCCTGATTGTGGTGGATGCGGTAACGTCCCTGGGCGGCCACGATTTGCGGATGGATGAGTGGGACCTGGATGTGTGCTACAGCGGCACTCAGAAGTGCCTGGGCGCGCCGCCGGGGTTGGCGCCGATCAGCTTTGGCCCCCGGGCGATGCAGGTAATCAACCGCCGCGCCACCCCGGTGCAGAGCTTTTACTTCAACCTGAAGGACCTGGAAAGCTACTGGAACCAGACCCGCGCCTATCACCATACCACGCCCATATCGATGACCTACGCCCTGCGGGAGTCGCTGCGGATGCTGCTGGAGGAGGGTATCGAGAACCGCATCCGGCGCCACGCCCGGGTCGCTGCGGCGCTGCGGGCAGGCCTGGAGGCTATGGGCATCGGCCTGCTGGCGGCGGCCGGCTACCGGCTCAACCCCCTAACCACCGCCCTGATTCCTGAGGGTATTGAGGACGCCGTAGTGCGGCAGCGGTTGCTGGCGGATTACAACATCGAGATTGGCGGCGGCCTGGGCCAGGTGCGGGGCCGGGCCTGGCGCATCGGCCTGATGGGAGAATCGGCCAAAGAAACCAACGTATTCGCCCTGCTGTCGGCCCTGGAGCAAATCCTGCCCACCCTGGGCTACGAGGTAGCCAGCGGCGCCAGCCTCTCCGCCGCCCAACGGGCGCTGGTGGATTATGCTGACGGGGGGGTGTTGCCGTAGCAAGTGGAATGGTATATCTGCCAATGTTATACTTCCCTATATGGCATACACCGGGGAATGTTAAAGCCATCATTTCCTTAATGGAGTTTCGGAAATGTTTGTAACGGAAAGCGACGATGCCCGTCTCGATTTTGAGCGGGCGAGCGTTACTTCTTCAGATTTGGAGTTGGAGCCAGTAACGTCTGAAGGTGATGACTATACCAGCGCGCCGGCCGATTACCAAATATCGGCCTATCCCGCTGACTTCACATTGGAGGTCTTGCATCAGAAGTGGCTTTCCGAAGATTTTAATATCCCGGATTTCCAGCGCGGCTTCGTTTGGAAACTAGCCCAGTCAAGCAAATTGATCGAGTCTTTCTTGGTGGGGTTGCCCGTCCCGCCAGTGTTTGTATATACCGAGCGTGAGTCTCAAAAGCTTCTGGTGATTGACGGGCAACAGCGGTTGAAGAGTATTTTCTATTTCCTGGAAGGATATTTCAGCGAAGATGCTCGGGGTAACCGAAAGGTATTCCAGCTCATCGGGCTGAACGAGAGCAGCCGATTCGCGGGAAAGACCTTTGCTGACCTCGGGGGAGCAGACCAGCGAAGGTTCAAAAACTCGGTGCTCCGGGCTTTTGTGGTGCAACAGATAGACCCGGATGATGATACAAGTATGTATCATATTTTCGAGCGCCTGAACACCGGTGGGACTTTGCTTGCCAACCAGGAGATTCGTAACTGTGTCTATGGCGGTAGTTTTGTCAAGTCCTTGGCCAGGCTCAATCAAAACCCGGAGTGGCGCAAAATTCTCGGGAAACCGACCGAAGATAGTCGCAAGCGGGATATAGAACTGTTAGTGCGTTTTTTTGCCCTGAGGGATATTTCCGATTACCGTAGGCCAATGAAGGATTTCCTATCCCGGTTTATGGTAAAAAATCGGTATGCCTATCCGGAAGTGTTGGCGCAAAGCGAGTGGGTATTCCAAACCACCTGCACTCAGGTGTTGAAAGCGCTGGGAGAAAAACCCTTCCATCTTCGCTCTGCCTTGAATGTAGCGGCGTTAGACGCTGTGATGGTGGCTTTTTCGGAAAACCTGGAACGAATTCCCTCAGATATTAACGCGCGCTACGATGACCTGAAGAGGGACCAAACCTTCCTAAACGGAATCAGTGGGGGTACAACGGAAGCAAACGTTGTTCGAGATCGTATAGAAAAAGCCAAGACGGTCTTGTTCGGTTAAGCCTTCCCGTGCGAATTCAGGAAATTGACCGATTGGTAGCAGTCTGTCAAGACCACTTGGAGTCCACCGGGGCTATTTCCACCGAAGTTGATACCCTGCTCGCCTATGCCGTATTGGTCAGAGTTTACGCCGAATTTGAGCAGATGATAGAAACCATCATTGGAGAAAAACGTTCTTCAATCGAAACTGTCGCTTACCGAGAGCGTTTTAATGCAGTCATTAGGGCAGGAGGACGCGGCGTTCAATACCACAGACTGGCAGATCGGCTGAAGGAATTCGGCGACGAGTACCGGGATGCCTTCCATACTAGAGCTACTGAGTCTATTGAGAATAAACGTTCAATAACGTCCTATGGCAATATAATGACACATCGACGCGACGTTGCTCATAGAGACGTGCCAACCATTACCTTTCGGGACGTTAAAGATTTTTATGAGACCGGCCACATCGTCCTTGATTTATTTCGGGAAACCCTGCTCTCCATTGACCCGGCCCAAATACCTGACTCGGCCTAACCTTGCTCTTTAACCCCCACCAGCCTCCCTCAATAAATCCACTACCTGCCTTACCTTATGCCTTCCCCGGCGGCGTTCCGGCCCGGCTCTATTTGCAGCATACCGCCGGGCCTGGCGCATCGGCTTGATGGGAGAATCGGCCAAAGAAACCAACGTATTTGCCCGGTCCGCCACCCAGCGGGCACTGGTGGATTATGCTAGTGAGGGGGTGTTGCCCTGGCCCGCTACCGCCCCGGTATTGTGCTATACTGGCCGAACATTTCAGTCAGTTTTCTCCGGGGCCGATTGGCCCGCATTGGGTAATCCGCGGCGGCCCACCGCCCCTTGGCCGTCCCTTCCGTCAACTCCCAAAGGGCAGGTTCACAATGCCCCCCAGCGTCAAACTTCAGGCTGCCCTGTTCGCCCTATCCCTGCTGTTGGCGGTGGTCGCATTGCTGCTTTTCTGGCAGTTCCTCCGCAACCAGACCGCCGTCGCCGCCGCCGACACGCCCGCTTTCAGACCTACCAGGTGGCCGACGGTTTCCGCCAGACCTCTGACGACCTGACCCGCATGGCCCGCCTCTACTCCGTCACCGGCGACCCGATATATCGGGACTACTTCCTGGAAATTCTGGACATCCGCAACGGCGCCGCGCCGCGCCCGGCTGAATACTTCCGGGTCTATTGGGACTTCGTCGTGGACGGTGGACAGCGGCCCCGGGCCGGCACCCCGGCCGTGTCCTTTGACGACCTGGCCCGGCAAGCCGGCTTCACCGACGCCGAATTCGCCCTCCTGCGCCAATCCGAGGAAAACTCCAACCTCCTGGCGGAACTGGAGGCGCAAGCCCTGCAAGCCCAGACCCCGGCGGAACTGGCGGAGGCCCGCCAGACCCTCCACGGCCCCGAATATCACCGGGAAAAGGCCCGCATAATGCAGCCTCTGGACAGCCTGCTCAGCGCCACCGCCGACCGCGCCACCGCGACCCAGGACAAACGCCGCAGCGCCGGCCAAACCCTGACCATCAGCATAATGCTCCTGCTGGCCCTCAGCGGCCTACTCTCCGCCGCCGGCCTGGTGGTAGCGGTAAAGAGCCGGGGGCAGGGATAGGTCAGGAGTTTCCTGCTGTTTGCCGGGGCATCAACGCCCGGCGTAGGGGCTGTCGGCCGGCGTCTCCGTAAGCCAGAAAATGGCTTGTTCTGAGATAGGCTCCGGTTCTGCCAAGTGCCGGGGGCGGCCCCATAGGATTACGGTATAGATGCCGGGGCCGTGCTCGCGCAGTATCGGCGTGAGGTCGGCCCGGATGTTCATGCCGTCGTCTAACAAGTCCATGCGTTCGGCAATAACGCGAACCACTTCAGTCGTAACCGACGATTCGGAGGCGCTGTCTGCCTTGGCCTCTGCCCAGATACGGTTTGCTTCAGCGTTGCTGTTGGCTGCCGGTTGGTTGGGATCAGTCTGAAAAGGGTCGATACAGCGGCGGTAGAAAGTCTCTTGTTTCACCGCCGGACTGGCGTAGAAACTGCCCCCACGCGGCTGCTCTACTAAATAGGCAACGTTTATCGGGTTGCAAAGGGAGTAGGTGTAGCCCAACTGACCGCGCGTGAGGGACATCGGTGGCGGATCATAGCTAATCTGGACGTTGGCGGTCCTTCCGATGTCCAGGGTTGCCCCGGATACTGTCCCTTTCAGCCTCAGGATACCGTCGGAGTCAATGTCAGGCCGCACGGTATAAGTAACGTAGTCTGCGGCGAATTGCTGAACCATTACCTGGTTAAACCGGTCGTGGGCAATGCCTGCGTTGAGAACGGTATGCGCCGGGTTCAGTAGATTGCGCCGGTGCCCCGGGCTTTCCATCCACCCGTCCACCGTCTCGGCAACTGCGTCCTCCATTGAACTAATGGCCGCGTAGTTTTCGTGGGGTTTGATACAATAACTGGCGCCGCTGATGTTTTCGCCGTCTGCCCCCGTGCCGCCGGTGAGGGTGTAACGGTGGTTAGGCTTGAGTCCCCATTGATCCCAATGACTGCTGTAACAGCCGGCCAGTAACGTTTCGGCGTGCAACTGGGCGGCGGTGTTAGCGCCTAACCTGACCGGCGGCGCTCCAATGGCTGCTCGATGCCGGTTAGTGAGTTCCAGCATCAGTTGTTTCAGTTCCAGGTGTCGCTGAGCCGGATTTGCAAACGCCCGCTTCTCATCCTCAGTATCATGGAAACCCGTTGTTTCGGCCACAATATCAGTTTCCTGAAATTGACCATAGAGGTCCTGGCCGGCGCTGACCGCAGCGCGAATTGGGTTAGCGCCGGGAAAGTCGGCAGAGCGATACGCCGCGAAGTAAATCGCAACGCCGGCTAACGCCAGGAGAGCCAGTATGAACCAACAGCCGCAGCCGCAACCTCCAGAGTTTCCATGTCCATTTGCCATTACGCCTTACCGTGTTTTACGTTCGCATCCTGTCTTATCCACGAATCGGCGCAAATAGCCACTACCGGGCTTTCACTCAAAATCGGCCCTAATCCTAATCTATAAATGGGGGGCTCATCGTTGAAGGTAGTTATTGAGAGACATTCATGCATATTCGCGTCCAGACCCAGCGCGAAAAAGCCGGGCCGTCCTACCCGGACGGGCTGCCGCCGGCGTCTCTATTGACATAGCCGGGAGGCGGTTCGTCAAAGGGACGCCCTTCCCGCTGCGCCGCTTGCTGCCGCTCGTACCACGCCGCCACCGCCCGCCGTTCCTCATCCACAGCCTCTTTCCGCGCCTTCTTAACGGCCTTATTGACCGCCTTGGCTATGGTCTCTCTCTGGTGAATACCCGCTAGAACCATCTTTATATCCTCATAAAGCAAGTAGCCGGTAGCGCAACCTCGCCCAAAAGCCGAGCCATCTTATTCTGACGGGCTGCTGCCATTGGCGTCCCCGTTGACATAGCCGGGGGGCGGTTCGTCAAAGGGACGCCCTTCCCGCTGCGCCGCTTGCTGCCGCTCGTACCACGCCGCCACCGCCTGCTGTTGTTCTTCCAAAACCTCTTCCCGTGTCTTCTTAACGGCTTCTTTCACGGCCTCTTTCACAGCATCCTTCACGGCCTTGTTGACCGCTTTGGCTATGGTCTCCCTCTGGTGAATACGCGCTAGAACCATCTTTATCTCCTCATAAAGCAAGTAGCCGGCGGCGTTGCCTAACACGAACAGGCCCAGGACGTTGCCCCCGGCCAGGACGCGGTACGCCTGCGCCGGCCAGGTGTCCGGCGGCAGCCCGCCCAGGTGCCAGCCGATAAAGCCGGTAGCGACCAGCCAGCCCAGTTCAATCTGAATCAGCCAGCCGGCGGAAATGTGCCACTCCCGCGCCTCCTCATCCGGGCTGTCATAGCTCTGCTGATTCAAGTTTATCTAACCACCCTCTTTTGTCCCTTGTCAACTTGCCGTTCCCCAGGCTTTCCGGGCATCGGGAGTTTCAGCCGGGAACCCCGGCCCCGCCTCTTTAACCCCCATACGCCTCATCCAGCAAATCCACCACGTGCTTTACCTGGTGGCGGCCTCCGGCGGCGTTCAGGCCCTGCTCTATTTGCAGCATACAGCCGGGGTTGGCGGTAACTACCTGCGCCGCGCCGGTGTTGTTGATGTTTTCCAGCTTGGCGGCCAGGATTTGGCCGGCCAGTTCCGGCTGGGTCATTGCGTAGATGCCGGCGCCGCCGCAGCACATTGTTGACGCTTCCATTTCCACCAGTTCCAGGCCGGGGATGGACTGCAACAGGGCGCGGGGCGGTTGAGTGATGCGCTGGGCGTGGGCCAGGTGGCAGGGGTCTTGATAGGTTACCCGCCGCGGGACCCGGCCAGTGGGCGGCGTCAGGGGCAGGGCAGCCAGAAACTCGGTAATGTCCACCGTCAACGCGCTGAAACGCCGGGCCGGTTCCGCATACTCCGGGTCATTTTTCAGCAGCTCCCCGTACTCCTTCATATTGGAACCGCAGCCGGCCGAGGCGGTAATTATCTTGAACCCGTCCTTACCCGCGCCGGCGGCCAGGAAAGTGTCGATGTTGCGGCGGGCCAGCCGGCGGGCCGTCTCCAGGTCTCCGGCGTGGAGGTTCAGAGCGCCGCAGCAGCCCTGGCCGGGGGGAACCGCTACGTTGCAGCCGTTGCGGGTCAGGACGCGCACCGCCGCGTGCATCGTTGCCCCCTGCATCAGCGGCATTACGCAGCCGGACAGCAGCCCGACGGTAGGAGTAGGACGGTTGGCCGTTGCGCCGTCGGCCGGCGGACTTGCCGGCGGGTTTTGAGCCGGGTAAACCGGCCGGCGGGGGCCAAAGAAGGGGCCGGTCAGTTCGGGCAGTTGGGCCTCCATTCCGGCCAGAGATGCGGGCAGCAGCTTGAGCAGCCCGGAGGCCCGAACCAGCCGGCGCAGCCCGGATTTCTGGTACAGCCGCAGCAGGTGGGCGCCGAAACGCAGCCGCCGGGGATGGGGCAGGGCCGCCCGCAGGAACAGCCGGTCGATGCGTTTCAGATTGCCGCCCTGCTTGCCCTGGGCCAGCACCTGGGCGCGGGAGTATTCCATTATCCGCCCGTAGGGGACGCCGGAGGGACAGACCGCCTCGCAAGCCCGGCACTGGAGGCACATCTCCCAGTGGGATACAATCCGGCTGCTGATGCCGGCCCGCCCCTCGTGGACGGCCTTCATCAGGGCGATGCGGCCCCGGGGCGATTCGGTTTCCACCCGCAGCGTCGAGTAGGTGGGGCAGGAACTGAGGCACAGGCCGCAGTGGACGCAGCGGTACAGGTCGGCCTCGGCCGGCACGTCCACGCCGCGAAAGCCCGGCTCCCGGTTCAGCGGTTCCGCCGGCTCGGCCCAGGGCAGCGGTACATCGGCGGGAGTAGGGGCCGCGCCGCCGCCGGCATCTAGCTGCGCCGGCGCTCGAATTTCCGAATCGGCCATTAGAGCCTCCCCATAAACCGGCCGGGATTCAACAGGCCCAACGGGTCAAAGTTTTGTTTGATACGCCGCATAATCTCCAACTCCGCCTCGGTTGCCGCGCCGCCCCAAACGTCAATCCGGGCCTTCACCGCCGGCGCGCAATGTTCTACTACCACCGTGCCGCCCATAGACCGGGCCAATGCCTGCATCCGTTCTATTTCGGAAAGGCTACCGGCGATAACCGCGTCGCCGGCCGGTTCCTCGTTACCGGCGGCGGCTTGGTCAAAAGTTTCCGGCCACCGGAGCAGGTGGGCCACGCCAAACCCCAGGTCGGCGACCAGGCCCAGCTCAGCCCCGGATTCCCCGGCAGATTCCCCCACAATAGCAGCAACCAACTGCCCCACCGCCGTCGGGGGCAGATTTACCCTCATCCCCAACGCCGGGATAGTATCATCACTCCAGCCCAAGTCGGTAACTTGGCGGAGCAGAGCTTGTCCCGCCGCTCCGTCCAGCGATTCAACCGCAGTGGCCCCGGACTGCCCCAGCAACCGGGCCGATTCCTCCCGGCGGCGGCCCACGGCCCTAGGGCGTCCGGCAAAAAGGGCCAGGACATAGGCGCCGGCCGCTGAATCAGCAGTAAGGTTCAGCCGCCGGGCCGCCGGGCGGTTGACCACCTGCAACCCCTGGGGGGCGTACACCTGGGCTATGAGGGAGCGGCCGGCGGCAATGGCGGCGTCCATTGAAGGGAAGGGAGCCGCCAGCGCCGCCCACTCATCCATCAGGGGCGCCAGCTTGAAACTGGCCTCCACGATGACGCCCAAAGTCCCCAGGGAGCCGGTGTAGAGCTTGTTCAGGTCATAGCCGGTAACGTTCTTTACCACCTTGCCCCCGGCCTTGGTTTCCACCCCGTCGGCGCCCACCACGCTGATGCCGATGAGCCAGTCCCGGGCCAGGCCGTAGGCGTGGCGCAGCGGCCCGCTGGCGTTGGCCGCCAGGATACCGCCCAAAGTGGCCCGGTGGGACAGCGGCGATTCCAGCGGCACAAACTTACCGCCCCGGGCCAACTCCCGGCTCAGGGTTTGCAGGGTAACGCCCGGTTCCACGGTGACGGTCAGGTCAGCCGGCTGATAGTCCAGCACCCGGTTATACCGGCTCAAGTCCAGGGCCACGTCCACCTGCGCCGGCCGGTTGCCCAGGGCCGACAGGACGCCGCCGCCCCGGGGCAGCACTGCGACTTGCCGGGCGGCGGCCCATTGCATCAGCCGGGCGATGCTCTCCCGGTCAGTGGGCTGAACCACCACTTGAGGGGCCAACCCGTCAACGGCGTACTTTTCCAACTCCGGCGTATTAGCCGCCCCGCCGGCCCCGTCCGGCATCAGGACAGTGTCGCGGCCCAGCAGGTCGGCTAGTTGTTGCGCGATTGGCTCGGTCAAAGGCTTATCCCGTCAGCATCAAACATACATCCCCGTATCCCCCGGCGGCGGCGTGGGTTGCGGGACAATCTGGTAGAATCCGTCATCATCCGGGAAAATTTTGCCCGGATTCAACCGGTTGGCCGGGGCAAAGGCGTCCCGCGTCCGGCGCATAACGGCCAGGTCCGCATCGGTGAACACCAGGGGCATAAACTGCTTTTTTTCCAGGCCGATGCCGTGCTCGCCGCTGAGGGTGCCGCCCACTGCTACGCAGTATTCCATCAACTCGGCGGCGCCGGCCATAGCCCGCTCCGTTACCCCCGGCTCCCGCCCGTCAAAGAGCATACACGGGTGCAGGTTGCCGTCGCCGGCGTGGAAAACGTTGGCGATGATGATGCCGTACTTTTCGCTGACCTCGGACACCTTGCGCAGCACCTGGGACAACCGGGTGCGGGGAACTACGCCGTCCACCAGGTAGTAGTTGGGGGCAATGGCGCCAAACGCGCCAAAGGCCGTTTTCCGGCCCAGCCACAGCCGTTCCCGCTCCCGATCCTCCTCGGCCACCCGCACCTCGCCGGCCCCGGTTTCCCACAGGGCCGACTCCACCTCCCGGCTCACCTCATCCACCTCCTCCCAAAGTCCTTCCAACTCAATCAGCAGCACCGCCCCGGCGTCCTCCGGGTAGCCGGCGTCGGTTACCTGCTGGACGGCTCGGATACTCAGGGCGTCAATCATCTCCAGGGCCGCCGGGACGATGCCATGGCCGATGACCGCCGATACCGCGCTGCACGCCGATTCGATGTCGGGGAAAATGCCCAGGAAGGTTTTGACCGTTTCCGGCAGGGGCAGCAGCCGCACGGTGATTTGGGTGGCGATGCCAAAGGTTCCCTCGGAGCCGACGAACACGCCCCGCAGGTCGTAGCCGGGGACTTCCCGGGCCGGGCCGCCCAGGTTGACCATCGTGCCGTCCTCCAGGGCCACCTCCAGGGCCAGGACGTGGTTGGTGGTGGCGCCATAGGCCAGGCAATGGGGGCCGCCGGCGTTCTCGGCGATGTTGCCGCCCAGGCTGCACGCCTTCTGGCTGGACGGGTCGGGGGCATAGCGCATACCAAACTTGCGGACGTGATTATCCAGGTCCAGGTTAATCACCCCCGGCTCAATGGTGGCGGTGCGGTTCTCCGTATCCACTTCCAGGATGCGGTTCATCCGGGTAAAGGCAATCTGGATGCCCCCCGGCGGGGCCAGGGCGCCCCCGCTCAGGCCGGTGCCGGAACCGCGCCCCACCACCGGCACCCCCTCTTGGTAAGCCAGGGCCAGAGTCCGGCTCACCTCCCCGGCCGAGGCCGGCAGCACCACCGCCCGGGGCATCGCCCGGTCAACGGAACCGTCATACTCATAAACCAGCAAATCCTCCGGGTGAGCGATAACATAGTCATCCCCCACAATCGCCTTGAGCCGGTCAATAAACCCTTGCCGCTGCATAATGGGCCTCAGTTAATTCGGTTAGTTAGGTTAATGGGGATAAGTATAAGGTCAGGCAAGGGGGATGATAGAACAAAAGAGGGGCCAATGGCAAGGAAAGGGGCGGGCAATCAGGGTATGTGCAAAGTCGCCCGATATGGAAAGGTGGTTCGACAAGCTCACCATGAGCGGATTCCGTACTTTGCACCAGCCCCGGATGGCACTGTATAATGGGTACAGCACGATAAGGAAGCAGAATTGCAATGGCAACCACGCCAATAACCATTGAAGTCGATGCTGAAGCAGCCAAGGCTTACGCCGCCGCATCTCCAGAGGACCAGAAAAAAATACAACTGCTGTTGAGCCTGCGTTTGCGGGACATTGCCCTAAAGCCGCGCCGATCGCTAGAGGAAATTATGGACGAAATGGGCGAGTATGCTGCGGCCCGGGGAATGACGCCGGAGATTCTGGAGTCGATTCTGGATGAGGCCGAGTAATCTGCGCGTCGTACCGGATACCAACCTGGTGGTCAGCGCAGCCTTATTCCCGCAATCACGGCCCCGTCAAGCCCTTGCCTATGCCAGGGCGCAGGGAACCGTTCTTGTATCTACGGCTACCATCGCTGAACTGCGCGACGTTTTCCTGCGCCCC
Organism: uncultured Dehalococcoidia bacterium; assembly: GCA_958295765.1. Taxonomy (GTDB): domain Bacteria; phylum Chloroflexota; class Dehalococcoidia; order Lucifugimonadales; family UBA3495; genus CATQHB01. The sequence continues at coordinate 2,869,327 of CATQHB010000002.1, read as the reverse complement.
CGTTTCGACCGGTACTTGCCAATAGCAGCGCGCCTGGAATTTCTGGACGCCCTAGCGGAATCGGCGGCGCTGGTTGATGTTGCGGAAAGGATAACCGCCTGCCGCGACCCCAGGGACGACAAGTTTCTGGAACTGGCGGTCAGCGGCAACGCCACCCATATTATCAGCGGCGACCAGGACTTGTTGGCGCTCCATCCTTTTCGCGATATTCCGATTCTCACGCCCCGCTCTTTCCTGCTGGATGAATAGGTGGTTCGACAAGCTCACCATGAGCGGATGCTGTGTTATGGGCGGGTGTTGTGTTATGGGCGGGTGTTGCGTTATGAGCGGATACCGTTATTGGCATTGACTTTGCGCCGGCCCCGCCCCCTACTCCCCCTTCCCCCGTTTGATACCCCTGCCGTTTCGGGTTATACTGATGCCCGGCCTGGACGGGTTTGGCCTTGTTCCCCGTCCGTAGCCGGGTTTGGCCTTTTCAGACTTTTACTTTACGGATTGCGGGAGGAACCAGGGTGGATTTTAACATTGCCGTACTTGGTGGAGATGGCATCGGGCCGGAGGTTACCGCCGAGGGTGTCAAGATATTGCAAGCGGTGGCCGGCGCCTTCGGCCATGGGTTTAACCTGGAATATGGCGACGTGGGCGGCATATCCATTGACCGGCACGGTACGCCCCTGCTGCCGGAGGTGCAGGACCTGGCCGGTTCCGCCGATGCCGTCCTGTTCGGCGCGGTGGGCGGGCCGAAGTGGGATGACCCGGCGGCGGCGACCCGCCCGGAGGACGGCCTGCTGCAACTCCGCTCTCACCTGGGCGTCTTTGCCAACATCCGCCCGGTCAAGGTCTATCCCAACCTGGCCGAGGCCAACGTCCTCAAACCGGAGGTGCTGGCCGGCGTGGATATGGTGGTGGTGCGGGAGCTTACCGGCGGCCTCTACTACGCCCAGCCCAAGGGCCGCCACGAAACGCCCCAGGGCCGGAGCGCCGTAGATACGATGCGCTACAGCGAGGGGGAAATTGAGCGGGTGCTGCGGGTCGGCTTTGAGTTGGCCCAAGGGCGGCGGGGCAAGCTGGCCTCCATTGACAAGGCCAACGTCCTGGAGTGTTCCCGCTTGTGGCGGCAGATTGCCACCCGCCTGGGCCAGGAGTACCCGGAGGTGGAACTGGAGCACGTGCTGGTGGACGCCTGCGCGATGCAGTTGATTCAGCATCCGGCCCGCTTTGACGTAATCGTGGCGGAAAACACCTTTGGCGACATTCTCACCGACGAGGCGGCGGTGCTGTCGGCCTCGATGGGCCTGCTGCCCTCGGCCAGCCTGGCCGGCGTGCCGGTGGCCGGCCGGAAAATCCGGGGGTTCTACGAACCGATACACGGCACCGCCCCGGACATTGCCGGCCAGGGCATCGCCAACCCGGTGGCCTCCACCCTCAGCGTGGCGCTGATGCTCCGCTACTCCCTGGGCCTGACCGAGGAGGCGGCCAGCGTGGAACGGGCCGTAGAACAGGTTCTTGACGCCGGCTATCGCACCCCGGACATTGCCGTGTCCGACTACCGCCGGGTCAGCACCACCGAGATGGGCGACCGCATCGCCCACACCATAGCCGCTTAACAAAAATCGGTATCCTCAACAGGAGTTGGTGTTCTGGCCGGAATACTTCAACGGCCGGTAGGGGCGAGTTTATAACCCGTCCAGGTTCGGTGCAAGGATGGGTCGGATACGATGGCTCCGTTACCCCAATGATTCTGCCGTTGCGGGCCGGGCGGGTTATAAACCCGCCCCTACAATCCACTGGAGACGGGCCGGGCAAGGAACCCCAACACCCATTGAGAATACCAACAATACCCGCTTACGGTGAGCACAACACCCGCTCATGGTGAGCTTGTCGAACCACCCAAATTCCATCCTTCGACAAGCTCAGGATGAGCGGGGTGGGTTGATACTAATACCCGCTCATGGTGAGCCGGTCGAACCATCCTAATTCCGTCCTTCGACAAGCTCAGGATGAGCGGGGAGAGCGAGTCTCTCAAGCTGAAAGGAACCGGGGCCGGCGCAACCCAAGCAACCGTCGTTCCGGCGCAGGCCGGAATCCAGGAAATCCCCCGGAAAAGAGCGGGCCGGCTACAAAGCGTTTCTGGATTCCGGCTTTCGCCGGAACGACGGGTTTATGAGCCGGAACGCCGGGCTTATGCCGTGATTGCCCGGTGAGTGTTGAGCGGTAGAGCAGGGGCGCAGGCAACTAAACTTTGCGCCGGCCCCGGAAAGGAATAATATGCCAGGACTCCCCAATGAAGTTGGCCTGATAATCTCCATTCCCGTATTCTTGGGCAGCGCCGCCGCCGTCATCTTTCTGGGGGTGCAGCTTGCCAAGTATGGCGACGCCCTGGCGACTTTGACCGGCTGGGGGCGGCTGTTCGTGGGCAGCATCCTGGTGGCCCTGGCTACCTCTTTGCCGGAGTTGTCCAACAACATCACCGCGGTGCGGATTGACAACCCCGAACTGGCCCTGGGCAACGTGGTGGGCGCCAATATGGTCAATATGTTCACGATGGGGATGGTGGCGCTGCTCTTTGGCGGGCGGCGGTTCCTGCAACGGGTGGCCCCGGAACAGGGCTACCTCATCGTCCTGGCGGCCCTGCTCACCGGGCTGGCGGTGCTGTTTGCCGCCATACGGATTGAAGTAAATATCTGGCAGATTGGCCTCTCCTCGGTAGTCCTGCTGGTGGTCTATGTCATCGGGATGCGGATTGTGTACCAGCGGCGGCCGGCGGATGCCGAAGGGGACGAGGCGGAGGATCCGGGGATGACCCTGAGCCGGGCCTGGCTGGTGTTCGGCCTGGTATCGGTGGGGGTGATAATCGCCGGGGTATTCCTGGCCCAGAGCGCCGACTGGATTGCCAACTCCACCGGCATCTCCTCCGGCGTGCTGGGCATCCTGGCGGTGTCCATTGTAACTACGATGCCTGAGGCGTCGGCGACGGTGGCGGCGGCCCGCATGGGCGCGGCGGATTTGGGCGTGGCCGGGCTGTACGGCAGTTGCGTCTTTAACGTAACCATCCTGGCCTTTGCCGACCCCTTCTTCCGCGACGGCGTAGTGCTGAACTTCGCCGCGCCGGAGCATTTTGTGGCGGGAATTATCGCCGTAGCCCTGATTCTGTGGGGCGGGTTGCTGCTCTGGGGCCGCCACCGCCTGCCCCAGCCGCTGGTGGTGGCCGGCCTGGGGTTAATGGCCTCGGTGTACGTCGGCGGGGCCGTCTGGGTCGCCCTGCTGGGCGCGCCCGGCTGAGCCGGGGTTGCCGGGGAGACCGGGAGCAGCCCGCTACCCGCATCCTGATTACGCCGTTGGCCGGTCATTCCGCCCGCATTGTCTTGTTGGAATTTTCATCGGGGTAGGAGCGGGTTTGTAACCCGTCCAACCCACAACGGCAAGTCAGGCTCGGCGAACCTACGCCGTCATAGCCAAACCGTCCTTACCCCGGAACGCGGGCGGGTTAGAAACCCGCCCCTACCGGCCAACAGGACGGGGCCGGCGATTTGGCCCGCCCCCGTGAGCTTGCCCAAAGGCTCACTATGCGCATCCGTCCGCTAACCGTCAGCAGACTTCACGCCAAGCCTCCCCTAGGTCAGCTTACCGTAGATGCGCTGAGGGGTTACCAGGATGCCTACCGCATCCTGGGCCACCATTGCCCGGTCATACTCCTCCCAATCGGGATGTTCCTGGCCGCTGCAAGCCTGGAATATCTCCCGCAGAATCAGCCGCAGTTCCTCGGCGTCGGTGTTATCGGCGGCCAGCAGTTGGGCCTGACCCTCCACCACCACGTAGCGGCGCCAGTCGGCGGTAACCGCCAGGACGGTGCATTGGGGGTTGCGCCGCAGGTTGCGTACCTTCCGGGACTTGGGATAGACCGAGGCCAGGGCCAGGTGTCCCTGGTAAGCGCCGCAAACCACCACACTGGCCTGCACCGCCCCGTTAGGCTGAATAGTCTGCACCACCGCCCGGTGATTCTCCTCCAGAAAAGGCCGGATGTCCTCAAAGTCCATAGCTGCTTGCACCTCTGTTAAGTATTTGCCGGTTGATTGGGGTTAGTATAGCAGAGGGCGGGCAAGGAATAGCAGGCGCTAGAAGGGCAGAGCATCCCCTTGATAACGAGCGGCGTAGGCCAAGTTCCCGTCCAGGGACAGGCAAGCCGTGTAGTCTCGGGGATTTCCCATATTATGCAGCATGAGGGTTAGCGTATTTTTAGCCTGGTACTCGCTGTCGCGCCAGTTAAACCTTTGTCCGGTTCCCGTATCTACCAGAGCAACCCGGGCATCAAACGGGCCTGGGGTTTTAGTGTTGCGGTTGAATCGGAAAATGAGCTTCTCGGCGCTCATTTCCACCTGTTCAACAAAAGTCCACCCTCGGTTAAACAACCTCAATTCGGGACGGACGCCTATTTTTTCTTTCCAGCGGGAACGCATCTCCGACGGGAGTAAGTATAAGAGCGTTTCATATTCAGCCGGGCTACGGCAGCCGATATAACGCAGGCCCTCCAACCCCATCCGCTCCAGCACCAGAACTTCAGCGTTGCGGTGATAAACTATCTGATCGCGTTCCGGGGGATCAAACCGCGCATCATGATAGACCATATCGAAAGGGATTTGCTTGAGAAAAGGGATGTCGTCCTGGACAGTTGCGCGGGCAGCGCCTAAATTGCCATCGGAGAAACGGCAATCTGCCCGGGAAAATACGGTCAGGGCGTCAAAGACCAGGTAAACCGGCACCGGGCAGTGCGAGTCCAAAGAACGTTGGCCGACCGGTCTGAAACCCTCATTGTGATATTGGGTAGGCGTTCTTGGCCGGAAATACAGCCGCACGTAGTCTTTCCATTGTGAATCCGTCTGGGCAATAACCTCCGAACTGGCAATATCCAGCTTCAGTTGTCCTGTGCTTATCGCTCGTTGCCGGCTGCCTAACTCCTCCTGCCGCAATATGTTTACGGCATTAGAGATGTCGGTGCAGTGGAATAGAAACCTGGGCCACCACTCCCGCGCCCGGTCCATCCAGGGGGCGCGCCGCAGTTCCGCCAAGTGCTGGCGAATCTCGGCGATTTCTCTTGCCGGCCGCAGCGTCATTCGGGTTCAACCACGCCTACCCCGGAAAGCAACAGCGGCGGTTCCGATTGTTTCCCTTCAGCATTTCCGGGCATTATCCTCAACCCCACCATGGGCCGGCCGCCTCGTTCAGATTGTTTAACCATTTCTACCGGTTGGACGTAGGGCAGTTTCGCCAGCAAGGGAATTATCCCGGTGGAGTAGGCGTTCAAGCCGTTGGGGAAATAGTCTCCGGCAAGAAAGCCGGCGGCGCGCAGTTGCTGCCACAAGTCCAGGAACACCTCCGCCGAAATGGTAACGGTTTCGTCGGCCAGTTCGAGAATGATTGATTCTCCGGCGTTGCCAACCCCTGCTCGAAAGCGCTCGCCGCTACCGTTGCCGACGCCGTGCGGCGCGTCGGCAACGGCGGTAATCAGGTCGGTCCAAACTTCGTTAAAGGCCAGGGATTCCGGCTCCCCGCGCAGCCACTGCTTCATTTGCCGGAGATTGAGATGTTCCGGCGCGTAGGGATCTTGGCGGTCTTGCAAGTGGACGTAAACCTCAATGGGCAGCTTGCCCAGATACTGCTCCATCAAGGGGCGCACCTGGCTCTCCCAATCCAGTTCGCCGTTGCCGCAACCCAGCAAAGGAAAGGAGATGTCCGTAATGCGATGGACGTGGTAAGTGTCGGCAAACTTCCGCAACCCAGCCTCAATGTAATCGGGATGGGAGGGACTGCGCCAGTGTTTCTTGGTGGGAAAGTTCAGCACCCACTTGTGGGGCGTCCGGTAAAGCCATAGCTGGCCGATGTCAAACTGGCCCTTTTCACATAGCTCCTGGTAACGGGTGAACATTTCCGGGTAAATCGACTTGAAATCCTTGGCTATGCCTTTGCCCATCACCCCCACGGTGTTTACCGTGTTCACCAACGTCCGCGCCGGACTGGTGAACAAGTCGCACACCACGTAAGTTATCATCATTTACCCCCGGAAAATCTGGTTGCCTCACGCCGCCCATTTTGCCACTCTCCGGGGCGGGCCGCAAGGAAACTTTATGCGTTCTATACCCACTATGCAGAGTGTAAAACATTAGTTCTATGCCGTCAATCAGCGGATGTCAGCAACGCCCTCCTCATCCTGCCCGGCTACCACCCGGCCACCACCCCGCCCCATCGCCAACGCCGGCGCTGCCGCTACCAGCGCGATTATTGCTGCGGCCCGGAAAAAGCGGTGGAACAGGGTCAGGCCGGCCTGGGTTACGCCCTCCCGGTAGGCTACCAGCCGGGCCGCCGTTTCCTGCGCCGTCTCTCCCGCCACCGGCAGGGGCAGGGGCAAGCCGGCGGTGAGGGTCTGAAAATGCTCGATGCCCCAGGCCGCCAACGCCGCCAGGCCCAGGGTCATCCCCAACAGCCGCGCCACCACTACCAACGCCGCCGCCGTCCCCCGGTAGTCCTCGCCGGCCGCGCTCAACGCCCGGGCCATTATGGGCGCAATGACCAGGCCAAACCCCAGGCCGGCGATTGCCAGATGCAGCGTCAACTCCGGCTCGGCCACGTCCAAACCCCAGCCGCTGACCAGGAACAAGCCCGCCGCCGTCAGAACCAGGCCGGCCACCGTTACCGGCCGGACTCCACTCCAACGCCACCGGCCCAAAAGCAGCCCGCCGATAACCGCGCCCACCGGAATGGCGGCGGTCAGCCGCAGCAGCCACAGGGCGCCGGTAAAGGCGTCCCGGCCCATCACCGTGTTCGCCATCAACGGCACGGTTACCAGGGCGATAATCAGCGACACCCCCACCAGCAGTTGGGTCAGGTTGGCCGACACAAAGGCCATTGACCGGAACAGGCGGGGCAGCAGCAGGGGCTGGCCCACCCGCCGCTCCAGCGCGCCCAGGCCCACCGCCATTACCAAGCCGGCGCCGGCCAGCAGGAAGGGCCAGGCCGAGGCCAGGGTGAACAGCCCGGGCCGGGACAGGGCCAGAGAGCAGACCAGCAGCGTCGCCACCAGCAAAGCGCCGCCCAGGTAGTCCACCCGCAGCGCCCGGTTGCGGCGGTTGGGCAGCAGCAACAGCCCCGGCAGCAGCAGGGCCACTTGCGGCAGGTTCAGCCAGAAAATCCACCGCCAGTTAGCCAACTCTACAATGGCCCCGCCATAGGCCGGCCCCAGCATTGAGCCGGCCTCGGCGGCCCCGCCGACGATGCCCAAGGCCAGGCCCCGGCGTTCCGGCGGCAGGGTTCCGGCGGCCAGGGCAAAGCCGATGGGCACCGCCGCCGCGCCGCCGATGGCCTGGATAACCCGCGCCCCGATTATCGCCTCCAGGCTGCCGGAAAGGGCCACCAGGACGCTGCCAACGGCGAACAGGCCCAACCCCAGCAGATAGACGCGCGGGTAGCCGTACACGTCGGCCAGGCGGCCCAGCAGCGGCATAAAGGCGGTGTAGCCCAGCAGGTAGGCGGTAATGACCCAGGAGACCCGGTCCAACTCGGTTATGGGAATCTGCAAGTCCAGCATCACCGCCGGCAGCACGGTAACCACCACCGTCTGGTCAAGGGCGGTGAAAAAGGCGCCCAGCCCAATGACGGCCATTATCAACCAGGCAGAACGGCCCGTATCAGCAGTATCAGCCACGCCGGACACGCATAGTCACGAATGTCTTTACCTTTTACCCCTTCGTGCCCCTTCGTGTCCTTCGTGGATAAACGGGGTTCAGGGCAGCGGTATTTCCGGGGCGGTTATTTCCGACGGGGGGTCTTGGGCATCCAGGGTCAGGGTGCGCCCGGCCTCCGGGCCGTCGCCGGCCGACAGCGGGCCGGTCAGCAGCGCCCGGGGCAGGCGGACTTCCGCCCGGTCGGCCCAGATTTCCACCGCCACGTCCGTACCGGTCAGGGCGGCCGGGGCCAGTTGAGCCAGGGATTCCGCCGGGAGCGTACCCCGGATGCGGTAGGCGGCGTATCCCTCTAACCGCTCCTCGCCGGCCAACTCCGGGGACTCTACGGCGGCGATGAGTTCGGCAAAGGTTTGGGCCACGTCATCCAGCCGGAAGGGAATGGCCGCCCGGTCGATGGGTTCCCACTGGCCGCTGAACAGGTTGGTCATAAAGGCCCCTTCCGCCACCGCGATTACGCTGACTTGCAGGAAGGAACCGGATGCCTCTAAATCCAGGGTGATGCGGAAGTCGGCGGGAGTGTTGTCAAGCGTGTTGGCCGGGCGGTTGATGACTCCCTCGGCCCGGTTCAGCAGCAGGCCGGGGCTAATCAGGGTGCTGCCGGATTGGTGTTCCAGGACAAAGGCCAACGACTCCGCCGCCGCCACTCGTTCCGCCGCCCGCTCCAGGATGGCCCGGGGGTCCGGCAACGGCGTAGGCGTAGGAGTTGGCGCCGGGGTCGGCGTCGGTTCCGGGGTAGCCGTAGGGCCGCCGGCGCAGGCCGTCAACAACAGCAGCAGTATGACGATGGCTAGTTTTACCATTGTTTTATAGCTTACCGGCAACCGTCGTTCCGGCGCAGGCCCGGAACGGCGGGTTTATGCCGTGATTGCCCCGGATTAGGCCCTAGTTGACCATTCCGGCACCTGACACCAGGGCGGGTTACAAACCCGCCCCTGCAATAAGCGTTTACCCTTGCCTTGCCGCCGCCAACAACGTAACCCCGGTTATATACCCCTTCGTGATTCTTCGTGTCCTTCGTGGATTGAGGAGTAAAAGTCAGTTCCACGACCAGAAGGCCACGCTGCCGGCGGCTATTTCCAGGGGGGGCGCGTCTCCCACCGCGTCCAGCACATATACCCGCGCCCCGGTGGGGGTATGGCCGTTGCGCCGCTCCGCCACCGGGCCGGGCGACCCGGCCACCACCAGCCGGGAACTGTCCGGCGACCAGGGGGAATGAGAGTAGGCGTACTGGTCAAAGAAACTGAGCATAGTAAAAACCTCGCCGCTGGGCCGGAACCGGAACAGTTCCCGCACCGCGCCACCATTTACGCCGCCGCCGGCCACCGTGTCCCCGGTGTCCAGACCGGCGACTTTCCACTCAAACACCTGGTCATCGGTATCCACCGACACCCAGGCCAGCCGTTCCCCGTTGGGCGCCCAGTAAAAGGACAGCAGCGGTTCCTCAACCAGGGTGCGGACGCCGCCGCCGGCCGCGTCCACCAACCGGATCCGCTGAAAGATGCGGCCCTGGGGGTCTTGGTGGTCGGCCACCGCCAGGGTTCTGCTGTCGGGCGACCACATAAAGGCGGAAAAAGGCCCCAACGCCAGGACTTGCCGGGCCGGGGCCGGGCTGTCCGTATCCCCCACGTAGAGGGCGCTGCCGGTGGCGCCGGACACCGCATAGGCCCAGCGCTGCCCGTCCGGGGACAGGGCCGGCGTCCGAAAGCCCACCCCGTCCACCAGCAGCAAGGCCCGGTCGGGACGGAAGGGTTTGCGCAGCAGCTTGACCTCGGCCCGGGAGTGAATCATCAGGGAGTCGCCGTCGCCGCCCCAACTGTAGTAAAGGGGCGCGCCCCGCTCCAATGCCACCGCGCCCTCGGTGGTCGCCGGGTTCACCGCAAACAGGGTCAACCCCTGCCGGGTGGTCGCCAGAAAGGACAGGTATTCGCCGTCGGGAGACCAGTAGAGGTAGTGGGGCGCGCCGTCGGCAACCAGGGCCGGCACGTCGTTCTCATACACCATCCGGCTCCGGCCGGTGGTGGAATCCAGCACCTGCACCGACACCTGCAAGGAGCGGTTGCCGGCAATCTGCACCCGGGAAACGGCCAGCCGGCTGCCGTCGGGAGACCAGGTAGGCCAGGCGTAGGCGTTGTTAAAGTCCAGATCCTGCACCTGATAAAAGCCGGCCGGCTGGCCGGGCCGGGCTTGAACCTGGCTGCCGCCGGTCAGCCGCCGCTCCTCGCTGCCGTCCGGGTTGACGGTGAACAAGTCTCCATAGGGGTTGATGTAGGCAATCCGGTCAACGCTCAAGTTGGCGGCCTCCCCCTCTACAGCGGTTGCGGTTGTTGCGTCGGTTGTTGAACCCGTTGTTGGGCCGGTTTTCGCGCCGGCGGCGGCGGCCCGGCCTGCTCCGGTCGCGGCCTCAGGTTCCGGGGCTACTACCGGGTCGGACTCCGGGGGTATTACCGGGCCGGGTTCCGGGGTCATTGCCGGGCCGGACTTCGGGGCATTTACCGGGCCGGACTCCAGGGGGCCAACGGACACGGGCCGGTCAAACTCGCCGGCCGGTACGGGCGGGAAGTCGAACAGGACGCCGCAACCCACCAACGCCGGCATCAGCCCCGCCAGCGCCGCAATCCATAACCCCGTTGCGGCCCGGCCTAAATACCGGGGCCAATACCCGGCCAACAATCCGGTCAACCGCTCAACGCTACGTGCCACAAAGCCCCCGTTCCCCCTACCCCAAGGATACCATTACCGCCACCCCGTAGCAACGGCGGGGGACGGTAAAGCGGGGAATCGCAGAGACTAGGCCGGTGCAAAGTCTGCGCTGATGACAAAACCCGCTCATGGTGAGCCTGTCGAACCATCCCAATTCCATCCTTCGACAAGCTCAGGATGAGCGGGGTGGGACGGGTTTAGTGACTCATCCACGCATCAGTAGTTATAAGGTTGTAATAACTCTAACTGTCACCCTGAACGGAGTGAAGGGTCTAAAATCTATCGGGTAGGCCAACGCCGGTTTCGGCAAGGATTTTAGATTCTTCCTCCGCTCCGCTACGTCAGAATGACAATTGAGAGAGACTGGGGTAAGCGCCGAAGTGAGGGGTGAAAGGGAAAGGCCGGGGCCGGGCAACCAAACCCCCAAATATCGGCGTCCTTATCATCTTGCCGGTTTGGGCGGCGGGCCGCTAATCTGGTTTGATTAAAAGGCCCGGATGATTTGCCGGCGATAAGCGGCCGGCCGGTGGCTTGCCGGGATATACAGCACATTGGGTTGGATTCTCCTATATAGCTATGACCAACGACAATACCAATACATCCGCAAGGGAAACCTGGAACGCCACCCTGGGGCAGTTGGAACTGGAGTTGCCCCGGGCCACTTTTGATACCTGGCTGAAACAGACCGAGGGCATCGGTTTCAACGGCACGGACTTGCTGGTGGAGGTTCCCAGCGTCTTTACCATCGCCCAACTGGAACAGCGGATGTACCAGACCATCCTGCGCGCCCTGCGCCAGGCGTCCGGCCAACCCCTGGACGTGCGGTTTCAGGTATCGCCGGAAATCGCCGAGCAAGGGGGCCGGTACTCTACCCAGGATAGCGACCCCCGCAACCCCGGCACGCCGGCCGAGCCGGCCGGTGAATCCGGCCAACCGGTTCCCGCCGTCACCGGCCTCAGCCTGGACGACAAATACTCCTTCAACAGCTTTGTCGTCGGCAACTCCAACCGGATGGCCTTCAGCGCGGCCCAGGCGGTGGCCGATGCCCCCGGCCAGGCTTACAATCCCCTGTTCCTCTACTCCGGCGTGGGCCTGGGCAAGACCCACCTGCTCCACGCCATCGGGCAGGAGTCGGCGCGCCAGGGCCGGAGCGTCCTCTACGTCTCCTCGGAGCAATTCACCAACGACTTCATTTCCGCCATCCGCAACCGCACCACCGAGGAGTTCCGGCGCCGCTACCGGAGCGTCCAGGTGCTCCTGATTGACGACGTGCAGTTTATGAGCGGGAAGGAGCAGACCCAGGAGGGGTTTTTCCATACCTTCAACGACCTTCATACCGCCGGCTACCAGATAGTGCTGACCTCCGACCGGCCGCCCAAGTCGCTGGCCCTGCTGGAAGACCGCCTCCGCTCCCGTTTTGAGTGGGGGCTGATTGCCGACATCCAGCCGCCGGACCTGGAAACCCGCATGGCAATCCTGTTCGCCAAAGCCGGCCAGTTGAAGACCGCGCTGGAAGAGAGCGTGCTGGAGCTTATCGCCAAGCGGGTGCAGAAGAACGTCCGGGAACTGGAGGGCAGCCTGAACCGGGTGGTGGCCTACTCCCAACTGCTGAACACACCGGTAACCCTGGAATCCACTTCCCGGCTGCTGGACGACCTGACCCAGGACACGGCCCGCCACGCCATTGTCCCGGAGCGCATCCTGGAGCAAGTGTCCCGCCACTACCGGGTTTCCAACGGCGACCTGCTGGGCCGCAGCCGCAGCAAAACCATCGCCCTGGCCCGCCAGGTAGCGATGTACCTGCTCATCTACGAACTGGAACTGTCCCCCACCGAAGTAGGCCGGCTACTGGGCAACCGGGACCACTCCACCGTCATACACGGCGCCGGCAAAATAAACGGTGAAATCAACGAAGACTACCAACTCCGCCAGGATGTGCTGACCATAAAAGAGGCGATATTTACCTGAGCAGGTTGAAGGGTGAACCAAGCGCCCGAAGTTAGGCACACCACCGGCGGTGTGCTATTATTATTTCCGATACCGGCGGGTGGATTCAGTATATTGTTGGGTGGGGATGTACGAGAGACGAATAACGGAGTTGTGCGAGGCCGCCGATAACGGTACACTGAAACCACGCCCCCACTATGCGCGGCGACTGGAATCGCGTCCTACTCCCACCGAAAAGGACATCCGCTTTATACTGTGCGACGATGCCCCTGAAGTTATAGAGGACTATCCTGACGATACTCCTTACAGCTCTTGCCTGATTTGGGGAACCACGTCCGATGGTCACGTAGGTCACGTTTTGTGCAGCTACTCCCGGGAATACTGGATTATCACCGCCTATTTTCCGGCGGAGACCGAGCCTTACAAATGGGCCGACGCTAACTACCGCATCCGCAGGAGACCCGTAGAGGGATAAAATGTATTGCTATAACTGCCTCAGTAAAGACACTGAGGAAGAGCAGGTCATCAGGTATTTTATGGGCGACGGCCCCAATCCCTGCTTTGTAGAGAATCTGCCGGCCCAGGTCTGCCAAGTATGCGGCCTGTCCGGTTTTCCCACCGAGTCCAGCGCGGCGTTGGAACTGGTAAGGCTGGGCAACGCCCGGCCGGTCGGCTGCCGAACCGTCCCGGTCTTTGACCTGAATAACCCCTTTGCCCAACCGGAAAAGCCCGACAAATCCCGCCCCCTCAGCAAAGCGGTGGGGGAATAGAATGGACTGTACCCTGTGCCATGGGCCGGCCACTTTCCGGGAGGAGGTTATCCGCTACTGCTGCGAGGATGGCCCGGAGCCTTTCTTGGTGGAGAACGTGCCGGCCTTTGTTTGTGTCCAGTGCGGCGACCGGGCAATTCCCGCAAGGGCGCTGGCGATAATCAGGGGCTTTCAGGCCGGGGAGGGCAAACCCGTTGCCACCCAAACCCTGCCGGTCTATGACTACAACAACCTGGAGGGCAACCCGGCCGGGCCGGCCGCCTGATACCCTTACCCTTTAACTACCACTCCACCACTTAACAATAAAATTGTGGATAACTCCCGGTTTTTCGTGGATAACTTGTTCTAATCGGTGGATATGTTTCTCTCCACCGTGTACCGCACCGGGACCGACTGCCGGCAACGGCCACCGCGCCCGGCGCCGAAAATAGTTATCCACAACTTCCACCCCCTTATCCACAACCAAACCCTTCCTGTCCGTGTTAGAATAGGGGATGTCAACCGGAAACCGTAGGGGGACAGCTACCGGTTATTCACTTGTGAACGCCATTATTCTTACCATTACCTATATTTTCACTTCCTTTTATTTATGATTGATACAGTAAGACTTAACATCAAGGCGGGGGACGGCGGGAACGGCTGCGTCAGCTTTCTGCGGGAGAAGTATCGGCCCAAGGGCGGGCCTAACGGGGGCGATGGCGGCGACGGGGGCAATGCCTACGTGGTGGGCGACTCCTCGCTGAATACCCTGCTGCACCTGAAATACAACAGCACGATGTACGTGGAGCGGGGCGGGCACGGCAAGGGCAAGGGGCAGCGCGGCGGCAACGGCGAGGATACCATTATCCGGGTGCCCCTCGGCACCGTGGTCTGGCTGATGCGCAAGGGCGGGGAAAAGGACTTCCTGACCGACGTAACCGACTCGGCCCCGCGCCTGGTGGCCCAGGGCGGAATGGGCGGCTGGGGCAACGAGCACTATGTTTCCTCAACCAATCAGGAGCCAATCCTGTCGCAGCGGGGGGAACGGGGCGAGTACGTGGTGCTTTTCCTGGAGTTGAAGTTGCTGGCTGATGTCGGTCTGCTGGCCCGGCCCAACGCCGGCAAATCGACCCTCATATCCCGCTGTTCCGCGGCTAAACCCCGGATTGCCGACTATCCTTTTACCACGGTGGAGCCGGTGCTGGGCGTGGTGAATAACCGGGGCCGGGATTTTGTGATGATGGAGGTTCCCGGCCTGCTGGAGGGTGCCCATGAGGGGGTGGGCCTGGGCGACCAGTTCCTGCGCCACGCCGAGCGCGCCCGCCTTTACGTCCACGTCCTGGACGGCCTATCCGATGACCCGGTGGCCGACTTTCACATGATTAACCGGGAACTTCAGGAGTTCAACCCGGCCCTGGCCCACAAGCCCCAGCTTATCGCCGTCAACAAGCTGGACGTAACTGAGGTGCAGGAGCGCCGGGCCGAATTGTCTGATGCGCTGCAACGGGCGGCGGCGGAGTCCCCGGTCTTGCCCGGCGGGGCCGATACCCCCATATTCTTTATCTCGGCGGTCAGCGGCGAGGGCATCGAGGAAATGCTGGGCCGAGTAATCGGGCTGCTGGACACCCTGCCCAAAGAGGAACCGGCCCGGCCGGAAAGTCTCACCGGGGGAGTAGCGCCCGACTTGAGCGGCCCCAACCGCCGCCGGCCGGTCGCCGCGCCCAGCACCTTCTCCGTAGAGAACGGGGTGTACGTCATCCGTTCCGAACCACTGGAGCGGCTCAGCGCCCTGGCCGACACCCGGGACTACCGGGTGCTGCTGCAACTGTGGCGGGAGATGAGCCGCCTGGGCATTGCCCGCCGTCTGGAGGAGGCCGGCATCGAACCGGGCGACACCATCCGCATCGGCCGGGCGGAAATGGAATGGTTCTAGTTTAATTAGGAATTAGGAATTAGGAATTAAGAATTGGGGTTCTGTAATTGCCAATTCTTAATTCCTGATTCTTAATTGATAATTGGAGTTATGCGGGTAGGTATTCTGGGCGGCACTTTTGACCCGGTACATTTGGGCCACCTGATAATTGCCGAGGAGAGCCGGCTCAGCCTGGCATTGGACCGGGTGCTGTTTGTTCCGGCCGGCCAGCCCTGGTTGAAGGCCGGCCAACCCCTTACCGAGGCCGGCCACCGGCGGCGGATGGTGGAACTGGCCGTTGCCTCCAATCCCCATTTTGACTGCCTCTCCAGTGAACTTGACCGGCCCGGCCCCAGCTACACGGTGGATACCCTGGCGGAGTTGCGGGCCGACTGGGGGCCGGATGTTGAACTGCACTTCATCCTGGGCCAGGACGCCTTTGCGAGTTTCCGCCGCTGGAAGGAACCGGCGCGGCTGCTGGAGTTGGCCCGGCTGGTGGTGGTCAGCCGCCCCGGTTACCCGGAGGAGCAGCAGGACGCCATTATAGACCGCACCCTGGCCCGCTACCGGGAGCAGGGCGACCGGATAACCGTGTTGCCGGTTCCGATGGTCGATTTCAGCGCCACCGAAATCCGCCGCCGCGCCGCCGCCGGCCGATCCTTCCGCTACCAGGTCCCGGAGCCGGTGGAGCAGTATATAATTGAGCAGGGGTTGTACCGGGGTTTACGGGTGGATTAACCGGCCAATCCCTATAGTCTGTCATTCCGACCGCAGGGAGGAATCTAAAATGCTCGGCCCTTACCATCCTCCGGTTCCGGTAGAAATCCTGCTATGAAGGAGTTTAGATTCCTCCCTGCGGTCGGAATGACATTGAATTTTACGGCATTGACATTGTTGGCATTGCACTTTACGGCATTGACCTTGTTGGCATTGCACTTTACGACATTGGCATTATTGACGTTGAACTTTACAGCATTGACATTATTGGCATTGACCTTTCCCGGATTCCTGAGGCCAACAAAACCCGGTCTGGCCGGTTAACCCACGCAAAACTAACGGGAGAAATCAGATTGAGCGATATATCTCAGCGGCTATTGCAGTTGGCCCTGGACAAGGGGGCGCTCCGCTACGGGGACTTTACCCTGACGTCGGGGCGGAAAAGCGGCTACTACTTTGACGGGCGGCTGTTGAGTCTGGACCCGGAGGGGGCCTATCTGGTGGGCCAGGCTTTGCTGCCCGGCATCCGGGCGGCCGGCGCTCAGGCTATCGGCGGGCCAACCCTGGGCGCCGACCCGATAGTAACCGCGGTGGCCCTGGTCAGCCACCTGGAGGGCGGCGCCGGGGGAACGGCCATACCGGCCTTCATCGTCCGCAAGGAGGCCAAGGCTCACGGCACCGGCCAGGCCATTGAGGGGCCGCTGCCGCCGGGCTGCCGCACCGCCATCGTGGACGACACCTGCACCACCGGCGGCTCTCTGTTCCAGGCCATTGACGCCGCCGAGGCCGCCGGCTGCACGGTGGTAAAGGTGCTGGCCCTGCTGGACCGGCAAGAGGGCGGCGGCGCGGAACTGCGGCGGCGGGGCTATGACTTCACCCCCCTGCTGGCCGCCAACGCCGCCGGCCAAATTGAGGTGGTGGGGTGATGCGGTGGCTGGCCTAACCCTAATGTCGAGTTGCCTACTCTCCCCGCTCATCCTGAGCTTGTCGAAGGATTGAATTGGGGTGGGGGCGTGGTTCGACAGGCTCACCATGAGCGGATATTGTTCTTGGCATTGACTTGGCGCCTGACCCGGAGTTGTGCCAGGGCGGGTTATAAACCCGCCCCTACCGCATAACAAAACGTGGCCTGGTAAGAAACACCAACACCGCCACCACCGGTTGAAAATACCCGGAAAGGTTACAACTCCTTCCACATCTCAATATGCGGTATATCCACCTCTAAAAATACCTCGCCCCGTTCCTGGTAGCCTTCCCCGGCGTAGAAGTCCTTGACGTATTCCTGGGCGTGGAGGACGCATTGGGGCAGACCTTGGCGGCGGGCTTCTCCTTCCAGGAACCGGAGGATTTGACCGCCTACTCCCTGCCGCCGCCAGGTTTGGTCAACGGCCATTCGCCCAATCCGGCCGGCCGGCGCCGGTTCGCTGTCCCCAACTTCACCCGTCGCAACCCCGCCCGTATCAACTACCAGGCGGCCGGTGCCGACAACCTCCCCTTGGTGCAGGGCAACGGCGTGGGTGGCGGTGGCGTCGGCCTCATCCAGTTCCACCTCGGCGGGGATGGACTGCTCGCTGACGAACACCCGCATCCGCACGTTGATGGCCCCGGCCAGTTCCGCCTCCGTTTCCACCAGTTTGACTACTATATCGTTCACGGGATCGTTCACGGGGCAGCGTCCTTGTCGGTAGGGGCGGGTTTGTAACCCGTCCACGTTCCGGTGTTATAACAGTTCAGCTATGGCGGCGTCGGTTCTTTGAGCCTGATTTGCGGTTGAACGCAGGGCGGGTTACAAACCCGCCCCTACCGGTTCCTGGAAATGAAATGGGACATTCTACCGGGCCAGGCCGTAGGCCAGGGCGCGCAGGTTGGGGTCTTCGGTGGCGTTCAGGGTGGCGGCCACGTCGGTTATCAGCTTGCCGCCGGCGGTGCTGCCCCAGAACCAGCGGTGCAGGGCCTCCTCGGTGGCGTCCCGCTGCTGTTCCATCCGCGCCTCATAGTAAAACGCCTTCAGGTCATCGGCGCAGTAGCGGATGAACTGGGGCCGGGATACCCCCGCCGGGCGTTCCGTCAGATCGGCCTCGGCATCGCCCTGGGCGCAGGCTTCCAGGAAACGCACCAGGCCCCGAAAGCGGCGCTGGGGGATGCCGCTGAGGCCGACGGCGGTACGCCCGGAATGGCCTTCCACCCAACGCTCGTAGAAGGCGCGCAGGGCGGTTACCTCATCGGCGGCGCTGCGGGCGGCTTGGGCCGGCTCGGCGGTTACTTGAGATGCCTGGGGCATCGTGGCCCCGGCTGCTGCGTCATCCTCCGGGAAGTCGGCCAAAGCCGGCCCCTCGGCAGCTTGCAGCAGGTCGAAGGCGGCTTGAATAACCCGATGCTGATAGGCCGGGTCGTCGGGCTTGCCCAGGGCAAAGCCGAAGTAGAAAGGCACGAACAGGGCGCGGGGCGGTTTTACCTTTTCGGCGTGTTCCCGGACCATCACGATGGCGGTGGTGGCAATCCCCTGCTCCTCCAGCACCCGGGCCAGCACACTCACGGTGTGGGTGCAGAGGGGTCAAGTGGGGGTCAGCAGGGCCACGTCCACGCCCTCCTCCCGCAGCCGCCGGGCCACTTCCGGGCCGGTTTCCTCAATTACCCGGCTGGCGTCGCGCAGGGCGCCCATAAAGGAGTAGTAGTTGGTGGAGACGCTGCCGATAACGCCCCGTTCCTGCAATTCCCCCAGCCGGTCCATGGGGAAGGTAACATTCAGGTCCCGGTAGATGCCGGTATGGTCAAAGCCGATGCTGAAATGGCTCTGCACCACGTCGGCCGGGTCGCAGTCGCTGGGAATGACCCGGTAGGATGCCTCGCCGCCGGCCGCGTCCCGGGCAAAGGGCTGGTCATCCCGCCGGTGCAGCCCGGCGGTGGTTACCAGGGCCACCCGGCTTTGGGCCAGGCTATGGGACGGCGCCGTCCAGGGCGCGGCGTCATTCTCCAGACAGGGAAAGAACTCCAGGGTTCGGCGCTGGACTTCGCTGAGGGTTTCCAACCGGGGCATAACGGCCCTCCTCCGATAAACCTATGGATTAACCGCAGCTATACCGCTATACGCTGCGGCAACGCCGGGGGTTTAGTTGAACATTATGGCGCCCCGCCCCACCTCGCCCCGGTCCATATCGCCGTAAGCCTCATTTATCTGGTCCAGGGTATAGTGGCGCAGCACCAGGTCATCCAGGTTCAGCTTGCCCGACAGGTACAGGTCAATCATGGTGGGCATATCGGTGCGGGAGCGGGCCGAGCCGTAGTAGGTGCCGCGCAGGGTCTTTTCGTTGCGCACCAGGTCAACGGCGTTGATGGGGGCCTCGGCGCCGATGGGGGCAATGCCCACCACGGTTACCGTGCCGCTCTTGCTGCACATATCATAGGCCGCCTTGACCGTTTCCCCGGAACCGAAAACCTCAAAGGTATAGTCGGCGCCCCGCCCGCCGGTAAGCTCCTTAACCTGGGCCACCGGGTCCCGGTCGGCGGCGTTGACCGAGTGGGTAGCGCCGAACTTCATCGCAAACTCCAACTGGCTCTCCCGGATGTCCACCGCGATAATCTGGCCGGCGTTGAGCAGTTTGGCGCCCATAATGACGTTCAGGCCCACGCCGCCGCAGCCCACCACCGCGACGGTGCTGCCCGGCTGGACGTTGGCGCTGAACATCGTCGCGCCGACGCCGGTGGGGACGCAGCAGCCAATCATCGCCGCCTTGTCCATCGGCAGCGGGGCGTGGGTGGGAATACAGCCGGTTTCGGGAACGACGGCGTACTCGGCAAAGCAGGCCACCTTGCCCATGTGGTGCACGTCCTGGCCGCCCTTGTGCAGCCGGGTAGTGCCGTCCAGCATATAGGGGCCGGTCGCCATGTGCAGGTCGCACACATTGGAGTGGCCCTCCAGGCAGGACTTGCAGCGACCGCAGGCCGGGACAAAGGAGAGGACAACCTGGTCGCCGGGCTTGGTAAGGGTTACGCCCGGCCCGACCCGTTCCACCGTGCCGGCCCCCTCGTGGCCCAGGACGGCGGGCAGGTTGATATTAGCGTCGCCGTGCATAAAATGCCGGTCGCTGCGGCAGATGCCGGCGGCCCCAATCTTGACCAGCACCTCCCCGGCCTTGGGTTCGTCCAACTCCAACTCCTCCACCACCAGGGGTTGACCATACTCATACAAAACGGCAGCCTTCACGGATGCGCCTCCTGACCTGAATTGAATTGCTGAATATCATCTATGCCAGCCCGGTATATGTCAACCGCCGGGGGATAATGACCAGGGCAATCCCGACCACCGTCGTTCCGGCGCAAGCCGGAATCCAGGAAATCCCCCGGAAAAGAGCGGGCCGGCTACCGAGCGTTGGAGACGGGAAGGTTCACTCGCCTTCTTGCCAGAGGAATTCCCCTTCCCATAGATGCTTGAAACCGCCCTCCACCGGCACATACTGGCCGGTGCGGATGGTGGCAATCTCGTATTCCGGTAGCGGAACCACTTCCAGGCAGAAATCGCCCGACCCTACGCCACGCCGGTCAAAGGTAAAGTCCCGGTTATCAAAGCCGTGCTGCTGGCGCGGGCCGGGCAGGTCAGCCACGTCAACCGGGTACAGGGCCAGAAAGAACGCCGCCCCCATGTCGGCGTGGGCGCACGGCACCTTGACATAGACCAGCCGGTTGTCGCTGAGATATACGTCATAATCGGCGCGGATTGCCGGTTCGACGGACACCAGCGCCGCGTATTCGGCCCGCGCCGCCGCTTCTCTGGCGGCAGCTATAGGGTTGAAATACTGAAAAACC
Source organism: uncultured Dehalococcoidia bacterium (assembly GCA_958295765.1). GTDB lineage: Bacteria > Chloroflexota > Dehalococcoidia > Lucifugimonadales > UBA3495 > CATQHB01. The sequence goes on along the minus strand of CATQHB010000002.1, from coordinate 2,848,763 downwards.
ATCAACCCGATGCTGCCGGCAATTACCAGGGTGCCGGTCATCAGCCAGTAAGGAATCCGCCGTCCCGCCAGTTGCTGGCCGCGTAATGGCGCCGGCGCGATTGCCGCTAACCGTCCCGGCCCCTGCGCCAGCGCAAGCTCCAGAGCATAGAACAGGCAGCCGAGGCCGAACAGATACTCCCGTATCTCTCCCGAACTGACGATACTATGGTGGTACAAATTATGGTAGTTCACATAGGAGAGAGCAAAAACGAGGGTCAGGGTTGCCGCCGCCGCAATGACCAATTTGCTTTGTCCTGAAAACAGGGCGACGATGAGCAAGAGCAGCAGCAGCCCCTTATGCCTGGTTACAATAAAGCGTAATAAATCGCTGAGGCCCGCTCCTGAGTCATAGGAAAGTATCGCCAGAAAACCCAGCGTCAGCAGGATTGACGGGAAGGGAATCCCCAAAAGCCGGTCTTTCCGGCAAAAGAAAGCCGCGCTGGTTGCCATAAACAGGAGCAGCGAGCCGTTCCGGTAGATGCTGTTAACCCTTCCATCGATGCTGATGATATTGTGGACATTGAATTCTTTCTGATGATTCAAGGGCAGCAGGAAGTCGGGCGTGGCAAACCCGAAGATGCGTTGTCCCCAACTGATTTCCTCCCCGGCGGCAAACACCATCGCCATACCGCCAAGCAGATAGACGCAGCGCCGGAATAAACTTGGCTCCCGCCAGGCCGTGCCCAACAGCAGGAAACCCGCCAAGAGAAACCAGACCGCGGTGAGATACTCGACCCAGTAGTCTTCCTCGGTCAGCGCCCGGTAGGTATCCGGGGCGGCGGCGATGAGCGCGCTGAAGAAAAATAGGTGCAGGATCAGAACGAGGTAGGCAAGGACGGAAACCTTGTTGTCCAGACCCGTTGCGGGGGGGGGGGGGCAGAATTTGGGTGTTCACCGGATGATTCGGCGTAGCCGCTCCGCGCTGTTCCCTTGTTCCTGGCTCAGACATCCCGACTCCTGCCCTACGGCGCGGCTTGTTCTCATTATGTCGGCGACCGGGCGATTGTCAAGGGTGTTAGGCCGGGGCAACCGTACTATGGCAACGCTATGGCAACGCAGACAACCGTCGGGAACCTCAAACAACCGTCGTTCCGGCGAAAGCCGGAACCTAGGAAATCCCCGGGGAAAGAAGGGACCGGCTACCAAGCGTTGGAGACGGGCAATGTTCACCTGCCTTCTTGCCAGAGGAATTTCCCTTCCCATAAATGCTTGAAACCGTCCTCCACCGGCACGTACTGGCCGGTTAGGAATTAGGAATTGGGGTTTTACAATTGCCAATTCCTAATTCCTAATTCTTAATTCCTAATTCCTAATTCTCATTACCCGGCGGCAGTTATGGGGTTGAAATACTGAAAAACCATCAACCCGATACTGCCGGCGCTTACCACGGCGCAGGTTATCAGCCAGTAAGGAATCCGCCGGCCCGCCAGTTGCTGGCCGCGTAATGACGCCGGCGCGACTGCCGCTAACCGTCCCGGCGCCACCGCCAGCTCCAGAGCATAGAACAGGCAGCCGATGCCGAACAGATACTCCCGTATCTCCTGTATCGGTCCCCCCTCGACGATACTATGGGCGTACACATTATGATAGTTCACGTAGGTGAGCGCAAAAACGAGGGTCAGGGTTGCCGCGACCGCAATTAACAATTTGCTTTGTCCCGAAAACAGGGCGAAGATGAGCAAGAGCAGCAGCATCCCCTGCTCTCTAGTTACAATAAAGTATAAGAAATCGCGGAGGCTCGATCCTGAGTCATAGGAAAGTAGCGCTAGAAAGCCCAAGGTCAGCAGGATTGAAGGTAAGGGAATCCCCAAAAGCCGGTCTTTCCGGCAAAAGAAGGCTACGCTGACTGCCATACACAGGAACAGCCCGCCGTTCCGGTAGATGCCGTCAGAGGTTCCCTGGCTGATATTGTGGACATTGAATTCCTGCTGCCGATTCAAGGGCAGCAGGAAGTCGGGGGTAGCAAACCCGAAGATGCGCTGCCCCCAACTGATTTCCTCCCCGGCGATAAACAGCATCGCCATACCGCCCAGGATATAGACGCCGCGCCGTAAGAGACTCGGCTCCCGCCAGGCCGTACCGAAGAACAGGCAACCGGCCAGGAAAAACCAGACCGCGGTGAGGGACTCGACCCAGTAGTCTTCCCGGGTCAGATTATGGAAGGTCTCCGGGGTGGCGGCGATGAGAAAGCTGAAGAAAAATACGTTCAGGCTCAGAAAGAGGTAAGCAAGGACGGAAACCTTGTTGTCCAGACCCGTTGCGGGGAGGGGGGCAGAATTCTGGTGGTCATCGGATAATTCCGGCGTACCTGCTCCGCGCTGTTCCCTTGTTCCTGGCTCAGACATCCCGACTCCTGCCCTACGGCGCGGCTGGTTCTCATTATGTCGGCGACCGTGCGATTGTCAAGGGTATTGGGCCGGGGCAACCGTACTATGGCAACGCTGACAACCGTCGGCAACCCAAGCCACCGTCGTTCCGGCGAAAGCCGGAATCCAGGAAATCCCCCGGAAAAGAACGTGCCGGCGCCGGAACGACGGTTTTATGATGACGGGTTTATGCTGCGATTGCCCGGTCTCTATGGTGATAAATCCCGCAACGCCGGAGTTGCGTATGTTAGAATATGCGATAATGCCAAGCAATGTTTTAACGCCCTTTCACATTCAGGATATTCTTTCAGGAGATTATGTATGACCCTATCCTTCCGGCCCGGTAAATCAAAGTCAAGATTGGCCCTGGCCCTGCCGACGGTGGCCCTGGCGTTGCTGTTGGGGTTGGCCCTGGCCGCTTGTGGCGCGGCGAGTGAACCTCAGGAACCCGCCGGGCCGGTGAATTCGGCCCAACCGGTTGAACCGGCGGCGCCGGCTCCGATAGCCCCGGCCGGTGAACCGGCCGCAAACGTGGCGCCGGCCGAACCGGCCGCATCTCCGGCAACATCTCCGGCAGTGGCAAATACGGAACCGGCGATGCCGGTAGCCCCGGCGCAAACCGGGGCAGCGATAGAGCCACCGCCGGCCGCTGCGCCGCTAGAAGTAGCGCCGACGCCGGCAATGCAACCGGCTGAGACGGCCGGCAGCAGCGTTCCGGCGGCCCCGGTGGAACCGCCGCCGGCTGACGTCGCCCCGGCCCCGGCAACCGCCGTGCCGCCGACCGCAGCGCCGGTATCAGAGCCGCTGCCGGAAATAGGCCATCGGGTCGGCGACCGGATCCCGGCCTTTACCCTGGAGTTGGCCGACGGCGCGACGGTAACCTCGGCCAGCCTGACCGAGCAGGGAAAGCCGGCCTTTCTCTTTTTCTTTGCCACCACTTGAGGGGTCTGCACCGCTGAGTTGCAGCGGATGAAAGAGGTCTATCCCGAATACGCCGAGCAGGTCAACTTTTACGCCGTAGGCACCTTTTCCAAAGCCATCGAAAGCCTGGACAAGCTGGAAAGCTACCGGGAGCAGCGGGGCCATCCCTGGCCGGTCGCCAACCCCACCAGCACCCAAACCCTGGCCGACCTGAACGTAACCATCCAATCCACCAAGATAGCCTTCGACTCCCGGGGCGTAATCACCTACCGGGACGGGTTTGGCAACGGCGACCCGGCGGTCTGGCGGCAGGTGTTCCAGGAATTGGCCCAGCCGCAGTAGGGGGGAGCCGGGCATTTGTTGGTTGTTGGTATTTCTTGCCAGGCCACGCTTTGTTGGCCGGTAGGGGCGGGTTTATAACCCGCCCACGTTCCGGTGTCAGAACGGTTCAACTAGGGCGGCGTCGGTTCTCCGAGCCGAATTCGATGTTGAACGCAGGGCGGGTTACAAACCCGCCCCTACCCGGATGAAAATACCAATATCCAACATCTAGTATCTAAACTTTACTTATCTAAACTTCAATCAATCTAAACCCCGCTCATGGTGAGCCGGTCGAACCACCCCGATTCCGCCCTTCGGCAGGTTCAGGGTGAGCGGTTTCAGCCGCAGTGCCGGTATGCCGGGGCATACCGGCATCAAGGAAAGGTTAAATGAGCATTAAAAACTGGATGGGGCGCGTCCTGCCGGCGCTGGGCCTGCTGGTGGCTTTGGCGGGGTTTGGCGTAGCCGTGTATCTGTCGGTCAACGAACCGCCGGAATCGCCGGAACTACTGGAACCGGCGCCGTCGGCCCAATCCCCGGTGGCGCAGTACGGCAACGTCCTGACCGTCGCGGACTTCCCGACGGCGGCGGCAGTGGCAGCCCCGGCTCCGGGCCACCGGGAAGGCGACCGGATTCCCGACTTTACCCTGGGGCTGGCTGACGGGGCTACCATTACCTCGGCCGGCCTGGTCGCCGCGGAACGGCCCACCTTCCTGTTTTTCTTTGCCACCACTTGAGGGGTTTGCACCGCCGAGTTGCGGCGGCTGAAAGCGGTTTATCCCGAATACGCCGGGGAAGTGGCTTTCTATGCGGTGGGCGTCCATCCCGGCAGCGTTGAGGACATCGCTACGCTGGAGCGCTTTCGCCAGGAACAGGGCTACCCCTGGCCGGTGGCCGCGGCGGAGGGCCAACTGCTGGCCGACCTGAACGTAACTATCCAGTCCACCAAGATAGCCTTCGACTCCCAAGGCGTAATCACCTACCGGGAGGGTATGGGCCGGGGCAACCCGGAGGTCTGGCGGGACGTTTTCCGGGAGTTGGCGGAGTTGCAGTAGCTACCCGGCGGCTTTTACTCCTCAACCCTTTCCAGCCGGGCGTAGCTTAACAGGAGCCGGCGCAGTTCCCCGCCGTCGAACCGGACGGCTACCTCGTAGTCATTGCCCCACTCGGCGCAGGTCATCACCACCCCCTGGCCGAACTTGTCGTGGCGCACCGTGTCCCCGATGTCCGGCACGTATCCCGGCGGTGGCGGTTCGGTTGGGACGGCGGCGGGCGCGGCATACGGCTCCCGGTTCCAGGCGGTCAGACTGGCCGGCCTTGACTGGCCGGCTGACGGGTTGCTTGGGGCGCTGCCGGGGGCGCGGGCGTAGGTGGTCAACTCCTCGGGAATCTCCTCCAGAAAACGGGAGCGGAGAGTGGGCGCGGTGTTCCCCCACAGGCTGCGGCGGAAGGCCCGCACCAGGTACAGCCGCTCCTTGGCCCTGGTGATGCCCACGTAGCAGAGCCGCCGTTCTTCTTCCAGTTCCTCGTTGCTGTCCATTGACCGGCTGTGGGGCAGCAGCCCCTCTTCCAGCCCCACGATGAACACCACCGGAAACTCCAGCCCCTTGGCCTGGTGCAGGGTGATTAGGGTAACGGTGTCGGCCAGTTCTTCGTAGCTGTCCACGTCGGAAACCAGGGTGGCCCGCTCCAGCAGGGCGGCCTGGCCGTCCTCCGGGGACGCGGCGTTATACTCCCCGGCCAGAGAGATGAACTCCCGCAGGTTTTCCAGCCGTTCCTCCGGGTTGTCGTCGGTGCGCTGGATGTGAGCCTCCAGCCCCGACTCGGCCAGGGTCAGCTTGACCAGGTCCACCACCGGCATTTTAGTCTTGAGTTCGGCCAGCCGCCCCAGCAGGTCGCCAAAGCGGGCTACGGCGGTGTAGGCGCGGGCGACCAGGGGCGCCGGACAAGGCCGGCCGGCGGCTTTGGCCTCAGCCACCTGCCGGATGGCGTCATAAGGGGAGATGCCCTGCTGCACCGACCAGGCGGTCAAGTCCCGGATGGACTTGTCACCGATGCCCCGGGGCGGCGTGTTTATCGCCCTAGCCAGGTTCACGTCGTCCTGGGGGTTGTGGAGCAGGCACAGGTAGGCCAGCAAGTCCTTGATTTCCCGCCGCTGGTAGAACCGGATGCCGCCGATGATGCGGTACTTCATCCCCTGGCGCAGGCAGGCTTCCTCCAGGGCGCGGGATTGGGCGTTGACCCGGTACATCACGGCGCAGGCGCCGGGCGTTACCCGCTGCCGCCGGGCCAGGTCGCTGATTTGCTTGACGACAAAGGCCGCCTCTTCGTCCTGGGTATAGGCTTCGTGAATCACCACCTCGGCGCCGGGGGCGTTCTCGGTTTTCAGGGCTTTCGGCACCCGCATACTGTTGTTGGCAATCAGGCTGCCCGCCGCGCCCAGGATGGTTTGGGTGGAGCGGTAGTTCCGTTCCAGGGCGATGACCCTGGCGTCCGGGTAGTCGGTCTGAAAGCTGAGGATGTTGCGGATGTCGGCGTTGCGCCAGGAGTAGATGGACTGGTCCGGGTCGCCCACCACGCAAAGGTTCTGGTCGGGGCCGGTGAGCAGCCGGGTCAACTGATACTGGGCGATGTTGGTGTCCTGAAACTCGTCCACCATCAGGTAGCGATACCGCTGCTGATACTCTTCCCGCACTTCGGGCCGCTCCCGCAGCAGCAGGACGGCCCGCAGCAGCAGGTCGTCAAAGTCCACGGCGTTGCTGCGGGACAGCAGTTCTTCGTAGTGGCGATAGACCCGGGCGGCGACTTCCTCAAAGTAGCTGTCGTCCAGTTGGGATTGGCGGGTCAGGCCCACCGAGTCCAGCAGCAGGCTCTTGGCCCGGGAGATGACGCCCTGCACCGCGCGGGGGTTGTAGCGTTTGGGGTCCACGTCGGCCAGGGTCATAGCCTGCTTAATCCGGCCAAACTGGTCGTCGGCGTCGTAAATGGTGTAGTTGGAGTCCAGGCCGACGCCGTCCCCGTGGCGGCGGAGCAGCCGGGCGCAAAAGGCGTGGAAGGTGCCGGCAAATATGGAGTCGCCCTGGCCGCCGACCAGTCCCTGGATACGCTCCCGCATCTCCCGGGCCGCCTTGTTGGTAAAAGTTACGGCGGCGATAGCGTAGGGGCTGACCTGCTGCTCCCGCACCAGCCAGGCGATGCGCTGCGTAATAACCCGCGTCTTGCCGCTGCCCGGCCCGGCCACAATCAGCAGCGGCCCCTCGGTATGCAGCACCGCCTCCGTCTGCGCGTCGTTCAACCCCCGCAGCAAAACATTAACATTCCCGGAACCTGAGCTTGAACCAGAACCTGAAGTAGTCATAACCGCTCAATTATAGCACGGGGAGGGGCGAGGGAAAGGGGGTGGGCGTCATCCGCCGCCAATTCGTCAATTGCAATGTCCACTCATGGTGAGTTTGGCCCTACCCGGATTAGAACAATAGGTCTTTATCGTGTATAATCGGCGTATATTGTTATGGTAACTACCGGAGTGCTGATTATGCAGACGGATGTTGTGAAATACCGTTTGGGCCTGGATTTGGGGACGAATTCCCTTGGCTGGGCGGCGGTCAAACTTGGCGACGACGAGGAACCATACGGGCTGTTGGATCTGGGTGTCCGTATTTTCCCGGACGGACGCAACGAAAGGAGCGAGGCGTCCAATGCGGTGGAGCGGCGTACCGCGAGGGGACAACGCCGGCTACGGGATCGCTACTTGCATCGGCGTGGCAAGCTGATGCAGGCGATGGTTGCCTGCGGATTGATGCCGGAGGACGAAACTCAACGCAAGGGTCTGGAAAACGGCGACCCGTATCGGCTGCGGGCGCGGGCGCTGGATGAAAAGCTGGCGCCCTTTGAGCTGGGGCGCGCCTTGTTTCACCTGGCCCAGCGGCGCGGTTTTAAGTCCAACCGCAAGGTGGCCGGGGGCGATGAAGCAGAGGGCGGCAAGATAGCCACTGACATCGATACGTTGCAGCAGCGCATTACAGCGAGCGGAGCGCGGACGCTGGGCGAGTTTCTCCACCGACGGCGCAAGCGGGGCGAGAATGTTCTGGCCCGGCCGGGTCAAGGTCTCTATCCCAACCGGGCAATGTACGAGACCGAGTTTGACGCCATCCGGGAGGCGCAGGAACCGTACCAGTGCCTGAACGCGGAACAGTGGAGCGGGCTGCGGGAAATCATCTTTTACCAGCGGGACCTGATGCCGGTTGAACCGGGGTGGTGCCAGTTTGAGTATGAGAACGAAGAACGGCGGGCGCCGAAGGCTTTACCCGTCTTTCAGGAATTTCGGATGCTCCAGGAAGTCAACAATTTGCGGGTTCGTGTTGGTACGGGACCGGAGCGGTCATTGGACGAAAACGAGCGGGCGCGGGCGCTGAAAAGGTTGCGGGACGGCAGGGACATCAATTTAGCCCAAAAACCGACCAGGGACCTGGGCCTCCCTTCGGGCGCCGTTTTCAACCTGGCCGCCGGCGGGCGCAAAGCCGTCAAAGGGGATGAGACTACCGCCCGGCTCGCCAAACCCGGTTTGTTTGGCAAGCAATGGCTTGCGCGGGCGCTGGAGGATCGGAACGAAATCGTCCGTTTCCTGTTAAAGACCGAGGAGCTGGAAGCTGTCCGCCAAAAAGCCGTTGCGGAATGGGGGCTGAATCAGGAACAGGCCAAGGCCGTGGCTAATGGGTCGCTGACGCCCGGTTACGGCAACCTGAGCGAAAAGGCTATTGGCAAGCTCCTGCCGCACTTGGAGAGAGGCCGGGTATTTTCGGATGCGGTGCAGGATGCCGGATACCGTCACCATTCGGACTTTCGCACCGCCGCGGCCCACGCTGAACTGCCCTACTATGGCGAGGCGCTGCCCCGGGACGCGGTGGGCGCCGACCCGAAGAAAGACCCGCAACGCGATGGCGAACCGGCGCGCTATGGCCGTATCTCCAATCCTACCGTGCATATTGGCCTGAATCAGCTGCGGCGGGTAGTCAACCGGCTCATCGAAGTTTACGGGAAGCCGGAGGAAATAGTGGTGGAGTTGGCGCGGGAGCTGAAGTCAAACCGGGAGCAGAAAAATGAATACGAGAAACAGCGCAAGGCCGGCGCAGACCGCAACGAGCGCTTTGCCGAGATGCTGAAATCGAAAGAGATACCGGTTACCGCCGACGCGCTCCGCAAGTTGCGGCTGTGGGAAGAGCAAGGTAAATCAGAAGTCCGCCGGGTGTGTCCTTACACCGGCGAAAGGCTGTCTTTTCCGATGGTGATGTCGGAACAGACCGAAGTTGACCACATTCTGCCCTTTTCCCGCACGTTGGACAATTCGATGAGCAATCAGGTGGTTTGCCTGGCCTCGGCCAATCGAGACAAAGGCGACCGGACACCCTATGAAGCCTATGGCGACAAATGCCTGCAATACCTTGCCGATTTCCCGGAGAACAAACTCTGGCGGTTCCAGGAGGACGCCATGGCGCGGTTCGAGGGAGAGCGTGGTTTTCTGGACCGTCAGCTCAACGAAACGCAATATCTGTCCCGCACGGCGCGAACCTACCTGGCGCAGTTGTACGACGAGCAGCAGCGGGTTCGCGTCGTACCGGGGCGGATGACCGCGCTGCTCCGGCGGGGCTGGGGACTGGAGGGGATGTTGAGCGAGAGCGCGGCGGGTGAAGTACCCCGCAAGAGCCGGGATGACCACCGGCACCATGCGGTGGACGCTTTCGTGGTGGCAAATACCACCCAGGGACTACTGCAACGATTCGCCCAAGCCGCCGGGTCAGACTACCATAACGCGGAGGAGCGGCTGGCCGCGCTGTTTCCCCAGCCCTGGGAAGGGTTTGACCTCAGCCAGGTTCAGGCGGTATTGGATAAGGTGGTGGTGTCCTACAAGCCGGACCACGGTACGCCGGGGGGAAAGGGACAGACTACCGGCCAGTTGCACGAGGCTACCGCCTACGGGTTGATTGAGCCGACAACGGATGGACAATACCGGGTGGCCCTCCGCAAGGAGTTAGCCGATTTCAAAGCGAAAGACCTGGATGACATCAGCGACGCTCCGTTGCAAGATACCCTGCGCCGTCTCTGGGAGGAAGTGGGTGGCAAAGCTGCCGAATTTGCCAAAAGGGCCGCGCAAGGGGTGCTGGTGAACGGGCGCCGCCAGCCGGTGCGGCGGGTGCGTATCCGGTCGGAACGGCGGGTTATTCCCATCGAGGACCGGGCCGGAAAACCTTACAAGGGCTATCTGCCCGGCGGCAACGAATTCGCCGAGGTGTGGCGGATGCCCGATGGGAGTTGGCGGACGGTGGTGGTGCCTACTTTCTACGCCAACCAGCCTGGTTTTCGCTCAGATGATTTCCGTCCTCACCCGGAGGCCAAGCGGCTGATGCGGCTGCAAATCAACGATCTGGGCGCGTTGGGAGAGGGGGCCAGCCGCCGCATTGTGCGGGTTCGGCAAATGGATAATTCCAAAAACGGCCCTCGGGTTGTATTGGACGACCATAATGAGGCCGATGTTGATGCTCGTATCCGTAGAGACGCGCGGATAAGGAAAGATACCGGCACAAACTCCGGCATGAAGTTGGAGGTGTACTCTGCTCAGAAACTCCGCCGGCTAGGGTTCCGCAAGGTGCGGGTGGACGAGCTGGGCCGGGTGTGGGACCGGGGGCCGTTCAAGCAATGATTGGCCGAGGGATTGAGATAGCTACCGAGGGCCGGCGCCTGGCCCGCTATCGCGGGCTGATGACGGTATCCGCCAAAAGCGTTGAGGACGGACGGGCGCCGTTGGACGACATCGGCGTTCTGCGGTGCAACGCGCGCGGGCTGACTTACTCTAATGCCCTGCTGGTGGAGCTGGCCCGGCGGGGCGCCGTCGTGGTGTTCTGGGGCGATAACTTTCTGCCGGTGGCCTGGCTGTGGCCGCTGGAAAGCCATCACATCCAGGCGTTACGGATGCGCTGCCAACTGGAGGCGTCGCTGCCGCTGCGCAATCGGCTGTGGCCGGCGGCCAATAAAAACCCGCAGCAGTACACGCTGTTTTGACGCGCGGATAAAAAGGTGAGGGGCGGCCATCCGCCGTAGGCGGACGCCTACCCCTGAATTTGTTGGATACCCGCAGTAGCGGGCATTGCCTTGTTAACGGTTGGGCGAAGTATCGCCCTGCGGCCCCCATTCTCCCGTCAACTATTGTAACAGCCCTCGAGCAGTTTTGCAAAATCCAAGGCGATGCCGGTGGTTTTGCCGTTCTGTCAGCCGGTTTTCAGCAGGCTGAACCGTGGCGTTTGTATTTATCTCCAAGTTTGTCTGCTGATTATCGATTGTAGCAGACGGGAGAATGGGGGCCAACCGCAACCCGTAACTTTCCCGCTCCACCACTGCCGTAAATTGTAGCAGACGGGAGAATGGGGGCCAACCGCAACAGTGGCGGATCCATGGTTATGCTGCTGGCTATTATAGCAGACGGGAGAATGGGGGCCAACCGCAACAGTGGCGGATCCATGGTTATGCTGCTGGCTATTATAGCAGACGGGAGAATGGGGGCCAACCGCAACAACTTATGGTCTGCATCGCCGGCCGGTAGCATTATAGCAGACGGGAGAATGGGGGCCAACCGCAACGAGAGGGGGGCGCCGTTGTCCGCTGTGTGATTATAGCAGACGGGAGAATGGGGGCCAACCGCAACCAACGCCCGGAGCCAGACACGGCATAAAAATTATAGCAGACGGGAGAATGGGGGCCAACCGCAACCAACGCCCGGAGCCAGACACGGCATAAAAATTATAGCAGACGGGAGAATGGGGGCCAACCACCGGTTCGTCCTTCGACCGGCTCAGGATGAGCGGGGAACGATACTCCGCCTCTCCCTACAGAAAAGCCCCCCATATATGCTACAATAACCCCCTATGTTCACCTTGCCCGCCTCTTTGCGCTACGCCCTGTTTGTTTTGTTTATTGGCGGTATTCTGGCCTATGGCGCCGCCTTTGCCGGGTATCTGCTGGTCAACTTTGACCTGCTCAACCTGCTGCGGGATGTGGTGACCCAGGATGACGCCTTTTACTACTACCAGATAGCCTACCATCTTTCCGAGGGGCGGTTTTCCACCTTTGACGGCGGCATCAGCCGGACTAACGGCTACCATCCCCTCTGGCTGCTGCTGATTACCCCTTTCTACTGGATATTTGACAAGGAAGGGGCGCTGTTTGCCATCAAAGCCCTGGAGATAATGCTTATCGCCGGCGGGGTGGCCCTGATCGCGGTGGCGGCGTGGCTGGCGCGGCTGGCCTGGTATCTGCTGTTTGCCCTGCTGCCGATGCTCTACCAGCAGCGTAGCCTCCTGCTGGGTTTGGAGGCCGCCGCCGCGTTGTTTATGCTGGGGCTGTTGTTCCTGGTGTTGCTGCTCTACGCCCGCAACCCGGAGCGGTGGCGGTGGACCTGGCCGCTGGCGGTAGTGGCCTTTGCCCTGCCCTGGGTCAGGCTGGAATACATCGCCATATCGCTGACCGCCACTACTGCGCTGTTGCTTATAGAATGGTTGCGGCAGGAGCGGCCGGCCGGCGCGTCCTGGCGGGCTGCCTTGACTGCTATCCCGTCCCGCCGAACTTTTGCCCCAATAATCGGCGCCGTCGCCGGCATCCTGACCTACTTTGCCTACAACAAACTGGTGTTCGGCGGCATTGTGCCGGTGAGCGGGGCCGCCAAGCGGGTGTGGTCGCAAGCCTACTTTGAGGAGGAAGGCGGCTACAACCTGCTCCAGAACTTTCAGGCGATCCGGCAAATCGAAGTTTTCCATAATGAGGTGCTGCTGACGGCGTTGGCCGTCTGCGCCGGTTTCCTGCTGCTGGGGTGGCTGGCCCACCGCTCCCGGAACCGGGAGGACTGGCTGCTGTTGGCCTTTCTGGTGGGCGTATTCAGCCTGGCGGCGGGGCATCTGGCTAAGTTCGCCGAAACCGTCCTTTATGTGGATCCCGGACGGGGCGGTTTTAGTTGGTACTTCGTCCCGGCCTACCTGCTGCTGGCGCTGGTCGTTCCGCTAATCTGTTACGCTACCATTCACTTCCTGCGCCGTTGCAGCGGGCCGCAGTCGGCGCGGGTGTCTAATGTTTTAAGCGTGGCGATCCTGGCACTCGGCGCGGTACTGCTATTTACTAAAGCGGACTTCGCCGGGCCGTTCCGGTATGTTGACGAGCACCGCCAGGCAACCCACTTGGGCTGGGGGTTTGCTACCTATATGGGTATGCCGGTGGTGCACGCGACGCTGCCCGAGGACAGCGTTATTGGGTCGTGGGACGCCGGGGTTATCGGGTATTTATCCCGCTTTCCGGTGGTGAACCTGGACGGGTTGGTCAATTCTTATGACTATTTGCACCGGAAAACCAACGTAGAGCGGTACGGAAAGGGCACCTGGAAGGAAAAGTTCATGCCCGTCTATCGAGAATTGGGGGTAACTCACGTTGCCAATATCAGCCCGGCCAGCCGTTCGGAGGACACGATGCTGTTTGCCGGCCCGCCATTTTCCGGCTCCGATAAAGTCGCACGCCAATTCCAGCTCTGGTCGGTCGAACCGACGGAAGGCGTTGACCCGGCCGCCTGGGTCTGGCAAAGGATGGAACCGCATTTTGACTATCAAGCCGGCGGCGTCGGGCTGCTGGTGGACGGGCGGGCGGCCCAGGCGTTTGCCCCGGGCTGCCCGCCGGATGGGAAGGTCGGGTGGGACTGGAGCGGCGCCGGGCCGGACCTTGCCCCCCAACCCTGGACGCGAACGCAAACCGGGCTATGCGTCGCCGCCACCGTTTTGCCCCATGATGCCACTCCTCCGGTGCGGATTAAGACCGCAGCGCCCGGCGATTATCGGGCGTATTTGGTCGGAGACCGCGAACCGGCAATCTCCGCCGACTTTGACGTATATCTCAGCGACGACACGCTGGTCTATGTCAAGGAGCCGTGTGCCCGCGCCGACACCGAGGCGCAGTTCTTTCTGGCCCTGTACCCGGTTGACGCGGCTGACCTGCCCAGCCCGCGCCAGCAGCATGGCTTTGACAGCCTGGACTTTAACTTTGACCGGCAGGGCAATAGATTCCGCGATTTCTGCTGGGCAGTGGTTCCGCTCCCGGAATACGCTATTGCCACCATCTCCACCGGCCAGTACGTGCCGGTGGAGGGCGGGTTTGAGCATTTATGGGAGGGGGAGTTTCTCTGGAAAGAAGGCGAGTGAACATTTCCATCCCGCCAAGGCAACCGCGCTATAAAACCGTCGTTCCAGCGAAAGCCGGAATCCAGAGCCTTCGGTAGCCGGCTTGCTCTTTCCCCGGGGATTTCCTGGATTCCGGCTTTCGCCGGAACGACGGTGGGGTAGGTTGCCGACGGTTGTCCGGGTTGCCATCGTTAAGACGCAATTGCCCGGTAATTAACGCCGGTATTCTCAACACGCGTTGGTGTTCTGAGGGAATACTCCGGCGGCCGGTAGGGGCGGGTTTGTAACCCGCCCTGGTTCCGTGGCAAGGATAGGTCGGATACGCTGTCTCCGTTACCCAAATGATTCTGCCGTTGTCGCCAGGGCGGGTTATAAACCCGCCCCTACCCGGTGGTGATACCAAAGCGTGTTGAGAATACTAAAACGCCGCTTGAGTTGACGGTGGGTTGTAGCGTTGGTAAACTGGTATTCCCCAGGGGCGGTTAGCTCAGTTGGTTAGAGCACTTGCTCGACACGCAAGAGGCCAGTGGTTCGAGTCCACTACCGCCCACCACCACGAACCAAATCAGGAACCGGCGGGTTGATTTTCCCTTGCATTATAAGACCGTCATTCCGGCGAAAGCCGGAACCCGGAACGCTCGGTAGCCGGCACGCCCTTTTCTATGCGGATTTCCTGGATTCCGGCTTTCGCCGGAACGACGGTTGCTTGGGCCGGAACGACGGTTGCTGGGGCCGGAACGACGGTTGCTGGGGCCGGAACGACGGTTGCTTGGGTTGATTTTCCCTGGCCCCGGCAAATTGACTTTTCCAAAAGCCGGTGTTAATATGCTCAACGTTTGGTGAACGGGATGACTTGGTGGGTAGTTGCCTTGCGCCTTACCGGGTTGGGCTGGTACATTGCCCTGTGTGTGGTGGCGGGCATTTTAATCGGAATCGGGTTGGATAAGGTTACTGGACTGTCGCCCTTGTTTACGCTAATCGGCATAGTTCTGGGCAGCGTCGCCGCCTTCTGGGGCGTGTATAAGATGATTTTGCCGGTGCTCTACGGGGCAAGACATTCGGAAATGACCGGGAAAGGGAGAGATAAATAGTGCCGTCGGGTGCTGTGGCAAAAAGGTTACTGCTGCTGGCCGCTGTGGTCATGGCAGCTTTGTTAATTGCCGGGTTCGTTGTTGGCGCCATTGGTTCCAAGATGTTCGGGGGGGCCGACCCCTTCCTGGCCCAACCGGAGATTCACCTCCCGCCCCAGCCGGTATTTCCTTTTTCCGCCGCCGCCAAGAGCCTGGGCATCAAGCCGGAGACGGAACACCCCAGCCCGGCCGCGGCTGAGGCTGAGGCCGACCACCCGCCGGCCGGGGAAGCCGCCGAACACGCCGAGGACGAACACCACTTTACGCCTCTGGGCGCCACCGAGTTCGCCGTCACCAATACCCTGCTGTCGGCGTGGCTTGCCAGCATCGCCATCATCCTCTTCTTTGTCCTGGGGGCGCGGAAACGGGCGATGGTGCCCGGCCGGTTCCAGGGCGTGGTGGAGAGCGTGATGGAGGCGGTGATGAACTTCGCCACCGGGGTTCTGGGCGCGGAAATGGCCCGCAAGGTTTTCCCGGTAGTGGCGACCATCTTCTTCTTTGTGCTGTTCAACGCCTGGATTGCCCTCTTCCTGGTGCCCCTGTACCAGGCGGTGGGCCTGGGTTCCGGCGCGTGGTGGAATACCCAAATCCAGATTCACCTGGTCCGGCCGGCCGGCACCGACTTGAATATGCCCCTGGCCCTGGCCCTGATTTCCTTCGTCTTTGTGGAGTATTGGGGCATCCGTACTTTGGGGCTGGGCTACTTCAAGAAGTTCTTTGCCTTCGGGAAGCTGTTTAGGCTGAAGCCCAGCGGGTTGATTGACGCCTTTGTAGGCATCCTGGAACTGATTAGCGAACTGGTACGGGTGGTCAGTTTCACCTTCCGGCTCTTCGGCAATATGACCGCCGGGGAAATCCTGGTGGTGATGATTACCTTCCTGGTGCCTTTCGTGGCTAACGTCTTCGTCTTCGGGCTGGAGTTGCTGGTGGGGCTGATTCAGGCGGTAATTTTCGCCGGCCTGACCCTGGTGTTCCTGTCCCTGGCCGTCCACCACGAGGAGCATTAGAATACGTTAGAACAGCGGATAGCAGGATAGAAAACTCGGCGCAACTTCAAGCGCATTGGCGTTTTCGTGGCGATAACACCCTTCACCGCAGAGATGCCGGGATACACCGAGGAGAAACTACCGAGCGGAACCCAAGGCCAAAACACAATACAACATGGAGGACTCGCAGAAATGGATCTACTTCTTTTGGCGCTGGAGACAGAGGCGGCCAAGTTCCTGGGCGCCGGCTTGGCGATTGGCGGGGGCGTAATCGGCCCGGGCGTGGGCATCGGCATCCTGGGAGCCGGTGCGATGGGAGCAATCGGGCGCAACCCGGAGGCGGCCGGTTCCATCACCACCAATATGATTCTAGCCATTGCCTTCGCCGAAGCATTGGGCATTTACGCCCTCATCGTTGCGGTAATCCTGTTGTTCGTGGTCTAGCGCTATGGGGCTGACTGAGCTAGGAATCAACCTGCCTCTCTTAATCGCCTACCTGGTTACTTTCGTCATCCTGTTGGCGATTCTGTACCAGTTCGCCTTTAAGCCCCTGCTGGCGGCCATGGACCAGCGCACGGCGCGCATCCAGGAGGGACTGTCCGCCGCCGACCGGGCCCGGGATGAGGCGGCCAGTTCTCAGGCCGCCATTGAGGAGCAGCTTAACGAGGCCCGGCGGGAAGGCCAACGCCTGATGGACCAGGCCCGGGAAGCGTCCCAGCGTTACCGGGAGGGCGAGATGGAACGGGCCCGCCAGGAGGCGGAAGCCTTTGCCGAGCGGGCGCGGGCCGACATTCAACGGGAACGGGACGCCGCCCTGGAACAACTGCGGGCCAGTTTCGGCGACCTGGCAATCACCGCCGCCGAGCGGGTCATTGAGCGTTCCCTGGACCGCCAGGCCCATGAGGAGCTTATCGCCCAGGTCCTGGCCGAGGGTGAAACCTGGCGGCGAGGGTAGGCGGCGATGGCGAAGCAATTGGGAGGCCGCCGCTACGCCCAGGCCCTCTTTGAGCTGGCGGTGCAACAGGACCGGGCCGAGCAGTGGGCCGAGGAATTGGGCTATCTGGCCCAGGTGATGCAGGACGCCGAGTTCAACGCCTTTCTGCGGCACGCCGAGGTGCCGTTGGAGCGCAAGATTTCGGCCATTGCCACCGTGCTGCCGGAAATTGACCCGCTGGTACGAAATCTGGGCGCCCTGCTGGTTACCCGGGGCGCAGTGAATACCGCCGGCGACGTGGCGGTCGGCTACAACCGGCTGCTCGATGAGCGGTTGGGCCGGCAACCGGTAACCGTAACTTCGGCGGTGGCCCTGGAAACGGCGGAACTGGAACGCATCCGCCAGTTTGTGGGCAACCTGATACAACAGGAAGTGGTGGTAACGACCCGGGTGGATGCGTCCATCCTGGGCGGCATTATCATCCAGATTGGCGACCGGCTGCTGGACGGGAGCACCCGTTCCAAGCTGGAAGGACTGCGGAAAACGCTGCGCTCGGAAGCGGTGGCGGGTCAGGGTTAATACCAATATCAATACCGTATCAATACCGCCGCCTGGCCCGGTTCCCCAACTCCCGCCGGGAAAAGGGTAGCCGGGAAAGGGTAGCCGGCAACCGGGCGCCCAAATCGGACAAAGACATTAAGGAGAATCCCCAATGGCGATTAGGGGTCAGGAAATCGTTTCTCTAATCCGGCGCCAGATTGAAGAGTTTGGCGGCGATTTAAGTCTGGTGGACGTAGGCACGGTGGTGCAGGTGGGCGACGGCATCGCCAGTATCCAGGGCCTGCAAGGGGTTCGCTCCAACGAACTGCTGGATTTCGGCAACGACACCCTGGGGCTGGCCCTGAACCTGGAGTCGGACCTGGTGGGCGCCGCCATCCTGGGGGACGCCACCGGGGTCAAGGAGGGCCAGCAGGTACGCTCTACCGGCCAGATTATCGAGATTCCGGTGGGCGACGCGCTGATTGGCCGGGTGGTGGACCCCCTGGGCCGTCCCCTGGACGGCAAGGGGCCAGTCAACACCGTCGGCACCCGCGCCGTCGAGCAGGTGGCCCCCAACGTGGTGGTGCGCCAGTCGGTGGACACCCCGGTGCAAACCGGCATCAAGGCCATTGACGCGATGATTCCCATTGGCCGGGGCCAGCGGGAGTTGATTATCGGCGACCGTTCCACCGGCAAGACCGCCATCGCCCTGGACACCATCATCAACCAGCGCGGCGGCGACCTGATTTGCGTGTACGTCGCCATCGGCCAGAAACAGGGCAAGGTAGCCCAGGTGGTGGGGATTCTGGAAGAGAACGACGCGATGAGCCATACCATTGTGGTCAACGCCGGCGCCTCCGACCCGGCGCCCTTGCAGTTCATCGCCCCCTACGCCGGCTGCGCTATGGCCGAGGAGTTTATGGCTCAAGGCAAGGACGTGCTGGTGGTTTATGATGACCTGACCAAGCACGCCTGGGCGTACCGCCAGATGTCCCTGCTGCTGCGCCGGCCGGCCGGCCGGGAAGCCTACCCCGGCGACGTATTCTACCTGCACAGCCGGCTGCTGGAGCGGGCCGCCAAGCTGGATGCGGAACACGGCGGCGGTTCCATCACCGCGCTGCCCATCATCGAAACCCAGGCCGGCGACGTTTCCGCCTACATCCCCACCAACGTCATCTCCATCACCGACGGCCAGATTTACCTGGAGCCGGAGTTGTTCAACATCGGGGTGCGCCCGGCGGTGAACGTGGGCCTGTCCGTGTCCCGGGTGGGCGGCGCCGCCCAGACCCGGGCCATCCGCCAGGTGGCCGGCCGGCTGCGGCTGGACCTGGCCCAGTACCGGGAACTTGCCAGCTTTGCCCAGTTCGGCACCTCCGACCTGGATGCGGCAACCCGCGCCCAGTTGGCCCGGGGCCAGCTTTCCACCGAGGTCTTGAAACAGCCTCAATACAAGCCCCTGCGCCTGGATCAGGAAGTGATGATTCTCTATTCGGTCAACGCCGGCCTGACCGACGACGTGCCGCTGGAACGCTGCGCCGCCTTTGAGGAGCAGCTTTTGAGCTACCTGGGCAGCACTCACCCGGAAATCGGGCAAAGCATCGCGGATAGTGGCCGGCTGGAGGATGAGGTGTCGGCCCAACTGACCGAGGCCATCAACAATTTCAAGGCTACTTTCAGCTAACCGACAATCCACGAAGGACACGAAGGGCCACAAAGTTTGGGTTATCCCTTCGTGATTCTTGGTGTCCTTCGTGGATTATATAAAGCACTAGGATAGAACAGGATGCCAAGCGTAAGGGACATCAGGCGGCGAATCCGCAGCGTGGACAACACGGGCAAGGTAACCAACGCGATGTCGCTGATTGCCGCCTCCAAGATGCGCCGCGCCCAGAACTCGGTCTTGCAGGGACGGCCCTACGCCGAGAAAATTTACGAAGTTATCGCTCATCTGGCCGCCCAACCCCTGGAGGAGGGAACGGCGATGCACCCCCTCCTGGAGGTGCGCCCGGTCAACCGGGTCGGCCTGCTGGCAATCACCCCGGACCGGGGACTGGCCGGCGGGATGCACTCCACCCTCAACCGGCGGGTCGCCCAGTTTATCCTCGACCAGCCGGCGCCCACCCGCAGCATTGCCGTAGGCCGCAAGGGGCGGGACTTTATGGCCCGCTACGGCCAGGACTTGCTGGCGGTGTTCACCGACCTGGGCGACCGGCCCACCGTGCTGGACACGATCCCCATTTCCCGGATGCTGATCGACAATTTCATCAGCGGGGAGATGGACGAAGTTTACCTGGTCTATACCCGGTTTGTTTCCACTATGTCCCAGGAGCCGGTGGTGGAAAAGCTGCTGCCGGTAACGCCGGCGGCCCTGGCCGGTTCCGACCGTTCCGGTTACATTTACGAGCCGGATTCGCTGACGGTGATGGGTTCGCTGCTGCCCCAGTTCGTGGATATGGAAGTTTATCACGCCCTGCTGGAATCCATCGCCAGCGAGCAGTCGGCCCGGATGGTGGCGATGCGCAACGCCACCGACAACGCCAAGTCCCTGGCCGGCGACCTGACCCTGGTAATGAACAAGCTGCGCCAGGACAGCATCACCAACGAACTGCTGGACCTGATTGGCGGACAAATCGCCCAGGAGGGGTAGGGTTCAGGCAATGACTACGCCTCTATTTTCAACTTACAGTCAGGGCGAGAATCGGGTTACGGCTACGTTTCTGGCCGTCCTGCAACGGCTGAGCCTGCCCAACATAGACCGGATTCTTGGGGCGCTGCTGGATGACCCAGCTTATGGCCTGCTCACGTTCAATAATCAGCCGAGAGGGAAAAGCTCAATTCCCGACGCCAAGATAGAGACGGGGCGCTCAATCTGGATCGAAACAAAAACCGAACTCAATGCAGTGAATCACACCCAGCTTGAAAATCACTTGCAAAACCTGGGGCCCGGCGAAAAACTGCTGTTGCTTACGCCGGACTACAGCGATCCGGTATCATCGCCCCGCGATGAGGTTGTCTGGTCCAGTTTCATCACCTTATCCGAAGTTGTTGAGGACATCCTGAATGATACGGATGCTCCGCCTTCCGAAAATGAGGCGTTTCTGCTGAGAGAGCTTATTTTGATGCTCCGGGTAGATGGGCTGTTAAACCCGGCCAAAGACCGGGTCTTGGTGGTAGCCGCTAGAACTGCCTGGCCGCTGTACCAGCAACTTGGCGTGTATCGGTGCCACACCGGGAAACCGATGCGCGAATTCCGGCCGGGCGACTACTTGGCATTTTATGCGGGTGGAGCAATCCAGGCCGCCGTTCCTAAAATCCAGTCAGTGGTGAAATCCATCAACCTGACCAGCGAAGAAGAGACCGGCGCTCTGAATACCCCGGATAAAGAACGAGCCGAGCGACTGCTGGAGAAAATTAAGCGACACGAGCAACTTCACGAATTCAGCGGACAGTTCAAGATACTGTTCACCACCGACTTTGGCGACGACGAGACAGTAAAACTGGCAGCGCCGGTCAGCAACGACAAGCTGGACAAGAATGGAAAGACGACGCCTTTTACCTATGGCGCGCGCTATGTAACCCTGGAGTCCCTGAAGGAAGCGCGCAAGACCAGCCAACTGATAGCCTGCTGATGTACGATCGCCCCGGCTATCGTTAAGAGTCAGCAACGAAGTAGGGATGCCATTTATAAAGGCCGGTAGAACCCGGTCAGCTCTGTGAACTATTAGACCGAGGGAGGTCAACCTTATGCCCGGAAAAATCGTGCAGGTAATTGGCACCGTGGTGGACGTGGAGTTTCCGGCGGAACAATTGCCCAACTTGTTCGACGCCCTGGAACTGGATAATAACGGCGAAAAGCTGGTGCTGGAAGTGCAGCAGCATATCGGCAACAACTGGGCGCGCTGCCTGGCCCTGGGTTCCACCGACGGCCTGGCCCGGGGCGTCCAGGTGAATGACACCGGCCAGAAGGTAACCGTCCCCGTCGGGCCGGAAACCCTGGGCCGGCTCTTTGACGTTACCGGCACGCCCCTGGACAATCTGGGCGCCGTGGAGTCCGGGCAGCGCTGGCCGATTCACCGGGACGCGCCGGCCTTCGACGACCAGAACCCGGATATTGAGATTCTGGAGACCGGCATCAAGGTTTTCGACCTGATTACTCCCTTCCCCAAGGGCGGCAAGGTGGGCGCCTACGGCGGGGCCGGCGTGGGCAAGACGGTCATCATTCAGGAACTCATCCGCAACATCGGCGCCGTTCACCAGGGCGTATCCGTCTTTGCCGGGGTGGGGGAACGCTCCCGGGAAGGCAACGACCTGTGGCACGAAATGCAGGACTCCGGCGTGCTGGACAGCACTGTGCTGGTTTTCGGCCAGATGAACGAAACCCCCGGCGTCCGCGCCCGGATCGGCCTGACCGGGTTGACTATGGCCGAATACTTCCGGGAGGAACAGCACCAGGACGTGCTGCTCTTTATCGACAACATTTACCGCTACATCCTGGCCGGTATGGAAGTGTCGGCGCTGCTGGGCCGGATGCCCTCGGCGGTGGGTTACCAGCCCACCCTGAGCACCGAAATGGGCGCCCTCCAGGAGCGGATTACCTCTACCAAGTCCGGCTCTATCACCTCCTTCCAGGCCATCTACGTGCCGGCCGATGACTACACCGACCCGGGCATTGTAACCACCTTCGGCCACCTGGACGCGGTAGTTTCGCTGGAGCGTTCCCTGGCGGCCCAGGCGTTGTACCCGGCGGTGGACCCGCTGGCCTCCTTCGCCCGTATCCTGGAGCCGCGCATCGTCGGCGATGAGCATTACCAGGCGGCCCGGGGGGTGCAGCAGGTACTACAGCGCTACCGGGACTTGCAGGACATCATCGCCATCCTGGGCATTGAAGAGTTGTCCGAGGAGGACCGGCAAGCGGTGTTCCGCGCCCGCAAGATTCAGCGGTTCCTGACTCAGCCCTTCTTTGTGGCCGAGGCGTTCACCAACCAGCCGGGCAAGTACGTGCCGCTGCGGGAAACGGTGCGGGGCTTCGTGGAAATCCTGGAGGGCAAGCACGACGACCTGCCGGAGCAGGCGTTCTATATGGTAGGCACCATCGACGAGGCCATTGAACGGGCCGAACAGATGCGGGCGACGACGGCCTAGACCAACGCCCGGTTTCACCGCCCGACTACCGCCGGCCCACCGGAAGGAGCAAGCAGTTATGGCCCCTATGCGACTAGAAATTATCACCGCCGAGCGGGAGGTTTACGCCGCCGACGTGGACGGGGTGGTGGCCCCCGGAATCGAGGGGCAGTTGGGCATCCTGCCCCACCACGCGCCGCTGATGACCGCCTTGCAGCCGGGGGAAGTCCTGGTACGCAAGGAGGGGGAAGCCTCTTACCTGGCGGTTACCGGCGGCTTTATGGAAGTGATGGGCAATAAGGTAACCATCCTGGCCGAAGCCTGCGAGTATTCCCAGGAAATCAACGAGGAGCGGGCGCAGGCGGCAATGGAGCGGGCCAGGGAGCGGATGCAGAACCAATCCTCGGATATGGAACTGGCCCGGGCCGCCGCCTCAATGCGCCGGGCGCAGATGCGGTTGAACGTGGTACGCCGCCGCCGGCCGAGGGGCGATATGCGCTCCACCATCGGCGACGCCCCGCCGGGTTAATCCACCGGGGAATTGCCAACGCCAACGGGCACGAATAGACGCCAATCAACACGAATGATTTGTTCCTGTTTCTAATCGTGTTGATTGGCGTCTATTCGTGGTTAAAAGCCGGCCCCTTCCCCGGCGCCGTTAGCCAGATAGTAGGTCATTGATTGCAGGGACAGCACCGGGTCAATGTTGCGGATGTTGACCCCCGGCGGCACTTGGGGCGCAATGGGCGCGTAGTTCAGGATGGCCCGGATGCCGCACTCCACCACCCGGTCGATTACCCCTTGAGTATGGGCAATCGGCACCGCTACGATGGCAATGCTGACTTGATGGCGGTTGACCACCTCGGCCAGGCTGGACACCGGCAGCACCGTCAATCCCCCCACCTGCTCACCCACCACCGCCGGATTATCGTCCAGGGCGGCGACCAGTTGAAACCCGTCGGGATTAAAGCCGGGGTAGTTGAGAATGGCCCGGCCCAGCCGTCCCACCCCCACTACGGCCACGTTCCAGCGGATGGTAAGCCCTAGAATCTGCTTCAGTTCGTCCAACAGATGCTGCACCCGGTAGCCCCGGCCCTGCTTGCCGAACCGGCCGAAATAGCTGAGGTCTTTGCGGATTTGCGCCGGGGTGATTTGCAGCTTCTCCCCCAACTGCTGGGAGTTAGCCACCTGGACGCCCTCGGCCAGGAGTTGGCTGAGGGTACGGACGTATTGGGGCAGCCGGGCCACCACCACGTCCGGCACCTCGTTGCGCTCCAGCCCTTCCGGGAAAAAGTTACCCGTCATACCTACCAGACCCCTATCCGGCCATTTCGGTTATAATCTATAGCGCAGGCGTTAGTGCGTCAAGTCCGGCGGGTCATCCGGGCAAGCGCGTCTTAACCGGGGCAACGCCGGCAACCGTCATTCCAGCGCTGGCCGGGTATGAGTCTGTCATTCCGGCACCGGTCGAGTATAAGTCCGTCGTTCCGGCGAAAGCCGGAATCCAGGAAATCCCCCGGAAAAGAACGAGCCGGCTACCGAGATTTCTGGATTCCGGCTTTCGCCGGAACGACGGTTGCTTGGGTTGCCATAGTGAATACGCAATTACCCTGAGCCAACGATTGCGCCGGGCCTGAGACCATCATTCCTAAAAGGAGTGGAGAATTGCACATTGGAGTCTGTCGCTTAACCTTGCATCTGCCCGACTCGCAAAGTTTGAAAAACCGGCGGCAGGTGGCCCGTTCCCTGACCGCCCGGATACGGAACAAGTTTAACGTGGCGGTGGCGGAGGATGCGGACAACGACCGCTGGCAACGGCTGACCCTGCTGGTCTGCGCCGCCAGCAGTGAGGCGGCCCACGCCAACGAAATGCTATCCCAGGTAGTGTCCTTCGTGGAGGCAACGCGCCCCGACCTGGAATTGCTGGACTATGAGGTAGAGCTAATATCCGGGGTATAAGGTGGTTCGACAAGCTAACCATGAGCGGATTTTGGACTTGGCGCGCACCTGTCATGCGGATTTAAGGGTTTCCGCTCACCGCTCATCCTGAGCCTGTCGAAGGATGGATTGATAGGGGAATCGCCGGATAAGAATAGATGGTTCGACAAGCTCACCATGAGCGGATTTTGAGGTTTCCGCTTATCGCTCATCCTGAGCTTGTCGAAGGATGGAGTTATAGAGGAATCGGGTATTCTCAACACGAGTTGGTGTTCTGGCCGGAATACTCCGGCGGCCGGTAGGGGCGGGTTTGTAACCCGCCCTGGCTCTGGGCAAGAACGGTCAGCTATTGCATACCCGTTTCCCGGTATTTCCTTGCCGTTGAACGTAGGGCGGGTTATAAACCCGCCCCTACCATCCACTAGAGCCGGGCAAGGAACACCCACACCTGTTGAGAATACCGGGAATTGCCGGATACGACCGGATGGTTCGACAAGCTCACCATGAGCGGGTTGCGGGTTTCCGCTCATCGTTCATGCGGACTTCGGGTTTCCGCGTACCGCTCATCCGAATTGCGGGCTTTACACCAGCCATGCCGGGAAAATAATTAAAGGGCGGGTTGGCAACCCGCCCCGGTTTTTTTGAGAACGCCGTCCCGACGACTACCCGGTACGCCCTGCGCCCCCGGGCGCCGTTCCTAGTGGCCGACGGGCAGGCCGGTGCGGTCGGCGATGGCCTGCATCAGGTCTTGCAGGTCGGGGAAAATGTGGGCGTCGGGTTCGTGGCGGTGCTCGGCTACCACGTCGCCGTCAACGATAACGTCAAACTTCCCGTGAGGCCCGGGGGTGAGCTTGAAGGCCGAAATTTGTTCGCCGGCCCGGCTCAAGGCTTCGCCTGCCATCCAGGCAGCGCGCAGGGCATGGCCTCAATCCTGGCAGTAGAGGATTTCCAGTTCCAGCTTGTTCTCCGTTGCCATTTCCTACCTCGCAATGTTTCAAGTTACCGGAGAGGGTTCCACTTGATTCCGGGGGTTGCCGCCGGCGGCCGGTTCAGGGTGAACGGGAGTCCCCGGAAGGGCGGGAACCCGGATGGGGGAATGATAGGCCGCCCCCGCCCGGATGTCAATTGCTTGAAGTCAATTGCCCGGCAGGGTATTCAGGAAACTGACCAGTCCCTCCCCCAGGGCCGCATCGCTCAAGTCCAGCACGTCATTATGGCCGGCGCCGTTCAGGATGAGGAGTTGTTTGGGTTCCGGGGCCGCCGCAAAGAGCCGCCGGCCCTGTTCCACCGGGACTATTTCGTCGTCGGCGCTGTGGATAATCAGGATGGGGCCGGAGACGCCGCCGATGCGGGCCAGGGAGTTGAATTGGCCGGCCGCCAGCCAGTGAATCGGCAGCCGGGGATGGGCGGCGCGGGCCATATCCCGCAGGCTGGTCAAGGGAGAATAGAGGATGACGGCGTAGGGCGGCGGGCCGGCCGGCAGGGCTGCCGCCAATTCCACG
Organism: uncultured Dehalococcoidia bacterium; assembly: GCA_958295765.1. Taxonomy (GTDB): domain Bacteria; phylum Chloroflexota; class Dehalococcoidia; order Lucifugimonadales; family UBA3495; genus CATQHB01. The sequence goes on along the minus strand of CATQHB010000002.1, from coordinate 2,822,758 downwards.
GCGGCGGCGGTGCCTAGAGAACGCCCGTACAGAATGACGCGCTGCGGGTTCACCTCCCGGCGGGTCAGCAGGTAGCGCCAGGCGGCCCGGGCGTCCTGATAAAAGGCGCGTTCCGAGGGGCGGCCCCCGCTGTTGCCGTAGCCCCGGTAGTCGAAAACAAAGATGTTGGCCCCGGTCCACTGGCGCAGGGCGGCGATGTCGTCCACTTGGTAGCCGATGTTGCCGGCGTTGCCGTGAAACCAGAGGATGGTCAAATCGGCGGCGGTGCCGTCAGCAGATTCAGTGCGAACGGAACGGTCAGCGTCCGGGGCCGGGATAAACCAGCCGTTCAACTTTACGCCGTCGGCGGTGTCGAAGTAGGTTTCCGCAAAATCCAGCCCAATATCCGACGGGGTGCGGGCCACGGTGGAGTCGGGAAAGAAAACCAGTTGACGGTGCAGCCAGCTAATCAGCCCCATCGCCGCCACCGCCAGCAGCAGGAGGGACAGGAGCAGAAAGACGGCCCGGCGGCCCGGCAACCGGTTAATCCCGAGGCCGGCACCGGTCAGCCCCGGTTTCCCGCCGCCACTACGTTAGCCGGGCGGCCGGCGGCGAAAGTTTCCAGATTTTCAATCGCCATTTCCAGGCCGCGCATAGTGCCGTTGTAGGCCATACTGCCGGCGTGGGGCGACAGAACTACGTTGTCCAAGCGGGTAAAGGGATGGTCGGGGGGCAAAGGCTCGGTCTCAAAAACGTCCAGCCCGGCGCCGGCAATCCGGCCCTCGGTCAGGGCCTCCAGCAGGGCGGCCTCATCCACCACTGCGCCCCGGGCCACGTTGACCAGGATGGCGCCGGGTTTCATCAAGGCCAACTGCTCCCGCCCGATAAAGCCCTCGGTCAAGGGCGACAGGGCCACGTGCAGGCTGACCACATCGGACTGCTGCAACAGGTTCTCCAGGGGTAGGAACTCTACGCCGTATTCCGCCGCCCGCTCCGGGCTGGGATTTACCGTCCAGGCGACGACCTCCATCCCGATACCCTGGCCCAACTGAATCATCCGCCGCCCGATGGCGCCGGCGCCGACCACGCCCAGGGTCTTGCCGTACAACTCATCAATAAAACCGGCCGCCCAGCCCCCTTCCCGGATACGCCGGTCGTTCTGCACAATGCGGCGGGACACGGCCAAGGCCAAAGCCAGGGCGTGTTCGGAGACGTAGGGCGCGCCGTAGCCGGGGGTGTTGGACACGGTAATGCCCAGTTCGGCGGCGGCGGTCAGGTCCACGTGGTCAACGCCGGTGCCCCAAACTGAAAGGAGTTTCAGGTTAGGACAAGCGTCCAGGACCTGGCGGGGAAACTGCACCGACGACCGGATGTTGATAACCGCGTCGGCGTCCCGGAGGCGGGCGATAGTATCCCCGTCGCCAACGGGACGGGTAACGTGCCACTCCACCCGCTCGGCCAGGGCGCGGGCGCGGCCCTCCAGGGGCGTACCGAACAGCGCCGGCGGCTCATCGTCGGGGATTACCAGCAGGGAGAAGGGTTTGGTGTTGGGCATATCATTCGTTCCGATAGGTCTTTCAGTTTTGGGCAGTGGGCAGTAAGGCTTGCAACTGGTCTAAAGTGATAATGGGTATGGGGAAATCGTCTTGCATCGTCAACAGGTCCTGGTCGGCGGTTACCAGGGCGTCGGCCTGGACTTGCCAAGCCAGTTGCAGAAACTTGCGGTCAGCCGGGTCGCGACATTCCGGGACTGGCACGGCAACATCCACGGGACAGATTTGGCACCAGGGCAGATATTGGTTCATTCGGCTATCAACTTCCCCTTGGGAAAGCCGAAACTTGGGCCGGGCGAGCACTTCGTAAAGCTCATCAAGGGTTTCCTGGGTGGCTAAGGGTATCAGGGTTTGGTTCTGCCAGGCCTGAACCAGCCAGGCGCTGCCGGGGCTGAAGAGCAGTTTGGAAACAAGGATGTTAGTGTCCAGGACTACCCGGAGGGCTGCCATATTTCCTGCTCCTGACTTGGGCAACGGCCTCGGTAATGTCCTCCTCAGTGATGCCCAGACTGTCGATGTGCGCTTGGGTCAGCCCGTATTGTGCCTCCTGCTCTGCGGCAACTATTTCCGGGAATTCGCGGCGGATGCGCCGTACTATATCGGCGATTTGTTCCGGGACGGTGAGCCGCATCCATTCCCCGGATTCGTAGTTGCGGCTGGGGTCAAAGCGGGACTGCCAAGCTACCGGATCGCCGGCCAGGGCGTCGCCGGTGCTTTGCTCAATGAGGAGGTGAAAGAAGGCGGCGCGTCGGCCGGGGGATTCGGCCAAGTCGTCCACCTTGACCAAGGCTTCCCGCCAGTCGTATTCGGACACCGGCATATAGATGACCTGGTGGGTCAACTCCTCTAAAGCGTCCGGGATGACGCCTTTGGCGACCCGCAGATAGTTGCGGATTCTTTCCCGATTGACCGGCGGGGTTTCTACCGGGACCGGGGTGGCGGCAGCGGTGGATTTGGGCTGGTTTTTAAGCATAGTTCGGGCGGCTCCTGATGCTGGGCGCGTCCGGCAAGGTTGTACCGGGAGTAACATTGTGCTGGCGCGGCGCGGGGCTGTCAAGACGCCGGTTAGACCCCGCCCGAATCGCCTGGAGTGGTCGTTTCCCGGCGGGGAATTACCACCTTGCCCCGGCCAAAGGGGGGCGGGTTGGGCCGAGCGGTAATGCCGGTGAGGGGGATGCCGGAGTTGACCACCTGGAAATATCGGCCCAGAGGTTGAAACTCCTCGGTCTGCCCCAAGTCCAGCTTCCGCTGAATTCCCTCAAGTTTCACAGAAATGTCGTGTTCGTAAATCTGTGTACCGCACCGCAGGCATACGTCGGCCGGGACAGTAACAACTGCAACGTCATTGCCGCCCCGCAACAACCTTTCCACATCTTTATAGCAGGTTTCCCCGCCGCAATAGGGGCATAATTCCTCGCGGCTCATATCCGCCGTCTCCTTTCTCTCCAGTCAATCCACCTTGCCGGGTCGGGGCGATAAACGGTCACCAGAATAGCGCTGCGCTCGGCCTGATTATAAGCTACAACACTATGAACGGGACTACCATCAGGAGACCGGCCATAGATCAGGCAGGATGGGTGCGGCCGGTCATCGGGATAATCTTCGAGGATTTCACCATGAAGTACCGAAAGCCAGACTTCTTCAATATATATCTGGTCGTTTCTGGCTTCGTCTTGGGCATGGGCTGTTTCACGCCGGCGCCCAGCCTCTATAGCTTCAATAATATCATATAGGTTCACCCCGCCGCCCTAATCCCCCAAACTCTCCGCCAGAATCTCCAGCACGTCCTTGGCCTGCTTGTCGCCGTCCTTGCCCTTGGCCTGGATGCCCTCGGTCAGCATTTGGAGGCAGAAGGGGCAGGAGACGCCGACGGTGTCGGCGTCGGTTTCCAGGAAGTGGTCGGTGCGGGCGTGGTTGATGCGCTCTCCCTGGCTCTCCTCAATCCACATATGCCCGCCGCCGGCGCCGCAGCAGAAGCCCCGTTCCCGACAGCGGGGGGTCATTTCCACCAGCCGCAGCCCCGGTATGGAGCGGGCGATGTTGCGCGGCTGGTCGTAAATGCCGTTGTGCCGCCCCAGGAAGCAGGAATCGTGATAAGCCACGTTGACGTTCATCATCTTGATGGGCTTAATCCGCCCCTGCTGAATCAACTCGTCCACGAACTGGCTGTAGTGCAGCACCTCATACTCGCCGCCGAACTGGGGATATTCGTTGCGCATAGTGTTGAAACAGTGGGGGCAGATGGTAACGATTTTCTTGACGTGGTAGGCGTTCAGGGTCTCAATGTTCTGGCCGGCCAGCAGCTGGAACAGGTACTCGTTGCCCATCCGCCGAGCCGGGTCGCCGGTGCAGGTTTCCTCATCGCCCAGGATGGCAAAGTCCACGCCGGCCGCTTTCAGCACCTTGACCATCGAGCGGGCGGCGCCCTGGCTGCGCTGCTCCAGGGCGGCGGTGCAGCCCACCCAGAACAGGATTTCCGCGTCGGGTTTTTCGGCCAGGGTCGGCACGCCCAACCCCTCGGCCCAATCGGTGCGGGAAAATTGGGTGCCGCGCCAGGGATGGCCTCGCTGTTCCATACTGAGCAGGGCGTTCATTCCGGTTTCCGGGATGCGGGACTCCTCCAGCACCAGGTTGCGGCGCAAGTCCATAATGGTAGGGATATGCTCCACCACCACCGGGCACTCCTCCATACAAGCGCCGCAGGAAACGCAGTCCCATAGCGCTTGTTCCGGGATGGCGTGGTCAATGATCGGCGTCGGCTCCTGGTGTTCCGGATTGCGCGGCCCCTGGTGGCCGATGGTCAACATATGCTCCTTCAGGTTTTCCACGATGTGCATGGGCGACAGGATTTTGCCGGTGGTATTGGCCGGGCAGGCGTCAGTGCAGCGGCCACAGACGGCGCAGGCGTAGCCGTCCAGCAGTTGTTTCCAGGTGAAATCCTGCACCCGCCCGGCGCCGAACCGCTCGGCGTTTTCCAGGTCTATCGGCGCCAGCGTCCCCCGGGGTTCCAGGGAGCGGAAGTAGGCGTTCAGCGGCGCGCCAATCATGTGGATGTGCTTGGAAGTGGGGACATAGATGCCAAAGCCCAGGATGACGCCCAGGTGCAGCCACCAAAGGATAGCGTGGAGAACGCCGGCGGCCCCGGCGGAGAGGCCCATCGCGGTGAAGGCGCGGCCAATAGCGCCGCCCACCGGCGCAGCGGCCTCCGGGCCGTGTCCCCCGGACGCCACGTAGAAAGCGTGAACCAGCAGGGTCGCCACCATCAGGGCGGCGGTGAGGCCCACCACGATTACGGCGTCAATGTTGCGGGTCAGGTCAAAGCTGAGGCGGTAGGGGCGGGCCGCCCAGCGCCGGGCAAACATCCAGCCCAGCACCGCCAGAATCAGCACGGCGTACAAGTCCAGATAGACGCTATAGACCCTTACGCCGGTTTCGGTGAGGATAGTTTCCGGCAGCGGGGGCCAGATAGCCGCCCCAAAGATAAAGATGAGGTAGCTGAGGGAGAAGGACAGGAACCCCCAAAAGACGAAGGCGTGGCCCAGGCCGGCCAGATCAATCCCCCGGCTGCGGGCATCCAGCGAGCCGACCCGCTGCAACACCTTGCGCTGCCCCAGCACGATGCCCAAAGCGCCCCGCAACCGCTCCCAGGGCCGGTCAAAGCGGGCCACGCTCCGCCCTTGGCGAATCAGGTAAATAACCCGCCGCCAGGCCAGCCAACCGGCCAGAGCCTGGGTAGCAATCAACGCCAGATAAACCCCCACCCAGACGGGTATAACTCCGAAAATATCTCCCGGTGGCACCATAGGTTAGAACTCCGTGTAGATCCGTGTAGATTGGATGAGCCTTGTTAAAAGCAAGGGATAGTGTATCATACAAGCAGTTGCAATGACCGTGGGGGGCTTAAATATGACTACCGAAAATATGACTATACCGGAACGGGTTGCCGCCCTGGAAGAGATAGTGAGGCACTTGGCAACTAAAGAGGACTTTGCCAAGGTTCAGGTTGAGATTGCTGAGTTGAAAGTCCTCATTGCGCGGGGTCAAGTCAACAGCATCCGCTGGACGGTAGGGTCTATGTTTGCGATAGCGACGCTGGCCGTGGCCGCCGTCAAATTGCTTTGACCGGCGGCGGGGACGGGGCAAACACCCTTGGGGAATGGAACCGGCTGCAATCGGTTTTGGGAGTTGGGAGATGGCATTACCCAAACAAAGCGACTTGTATCGCCCAATACTGGAAATCGCTGCTGATTCCAGGGTTAGCTTGTCTCCCAAGCAGTTCTTGGGACAGCTAACTATTCGGCTTGCTTTGACCGAGGATGACTTGCAAGATATGGTGCCTTCCGGGGCAAAGACGCGGGTGGAAACTCGTATCTATTGGGCGATAACCAACCTCATAAAGGCTGGGCTGTTGCATCGTCCGAAGCCCGGACACTTGCAGATAACCTTGGAGGGTAAGCAGTTCCTTAACGGTCACAAAGGGAGCATTCGCGAGTCGGAGTTAAAGCAACTTTGGGCAGAATCCTCGGCGGACTCTGAAGCGGCAGAAGTAGCCGCTGACCCCGACGATATTACTCCCGAGGAGCAGTTGGACAGGAGCTACAAACTGCAACAGGAGCAGTTGACCGAAGAGATACTGGATAGCTTGAAGGGTGTACCTCCGGGCCGGTTTGAGCGTCTTGTTGTCGGGCTGTTGGGCAAGATGGGATACGGTTACGGTCAAGTAACCGGGCAAAGCGGCGACCAAGGCATTGACGGCATACTAAGCCAAAATACATTGGGCTTGGAAAGGGTCTATGTCCAAGCCAAGCGGTATGGTTCCAATTCTGTCGGCGAACCGGAAATCCGAAACTTTGCCGGAAGCCTGGACGGACAAGGAGCGGTCAAGGGCGTGTTTATCACTACTTCCACCTTTTCCGACAGTGCTCGACAGAAGGCACGCGACATTTCTTTTGGTAGCAAGTCCATCCGTCTCATCGACGGTCGAGAGCTTGCCCAAATGATGATTAAGCACAGTGTCGGGGTATTTACTACTATTACCTACGAAGTAAAGAAGCTGGACACCAACTATTTTGCTGAGGTGTAAGGGGGCTGTATGAGCGAGAAACTGCCTGTCGCCAGATGCGGCGATGGCTTGGCCGTTCACATTCCCGATTCCGTCGCCCAGGCGTGGGGTCTGCGGGAAGGGTCGGAAGTTGTGCTGCTCGCTGACCACAGCCGGGTGGGGATACGCCGGAAAGACTATAGCCTGGCAGAATTACTGGCGCAGATAGATCCTGAAGGTCGGACTACTGGGACGCCGGAAGTGGACTTTGGTTTCCCCCAGGGTAAAGAGGTATGGTAGCGACCGGGTAAGGTTCCGGCGACTACATCCCCGATCGGGGTGAAATCGTATGGTTGAACTTTACCGCCCAAGCCGGCCACGAGCAAGCCGGCCATCGCCCTGCCCTGGTTCTAAGTCCCAGAGCCTATAATGAATTAACCGGAATGGCAGTATGTTGTCCCATCACTTCCAGAGTACGGGACTACCCCTTTCATATCCCTCTACCCGATGCGGGAACCATCACCGGGGTTGTGATGGTTGACCAGATTAGGAGCTTGGACTGGCAGGGGCGTCGCGCCCGCTTTGAGTGCCACTGCCCGCCGGAAGTAGTCGAGGAAGTCCTCTATAAAGTTAATCTTATCCTGAATTAGCCATACCACACCCAGCTTTTTCTACCACCCCAGGCGGCGTCGGCTGACCATAGTTACCCACGGATTCCGTAAAGGGGCGCGCTTGCGAACTGAGATAGAACGGTCTCTCACCCTGCGAAGTCTCAACTGACTTTGCCGGAAACCGAGGAGTCTATTATGGTGTTGGCGGAATACTACGCCGAGTACGAAAAGGACCCGGATTTTGTGGCCGAAGGTCTGGCCCTTGCCATCATTGATAACGCCTTATACGCAATGCAGCGCAAAGGCATCACCCGGTCGGAGTTGGCGGCGGCTATGGGGATTCCCAAGTCTCAGGTTTCGCGGATTTTTAATGCGCCGCCGAACCTTACTTTGCGCTCCATTGCCCGCCTGTCCCTGGCCTTGGAAGTGAAGCCCCAGGAGTTGCTGGACGTGGATGCCCTGGCCCGGCAGCGGGCGCGGGAGGCGGCCACGGAATAGGAAGCGGCGGCCGGCTAGACCGGGGCAGCTATGCTACCGCCCCTTCTCGCCTTGCGGCCCCGCTGGAGGCGGTTCGGTGAAGGGGCGGCCTTCTCGGTGGGCCGCCTGCTGCCGCTCGTACCAGGCCAGCCATTGCTGATGCTGGTCCCGCCGGCCCTCCGACAGACCCTTTGACAGGCCCTTCTTGTACCGGTTCACGATGTAGTGTTCCGCAATCATATACCGTTCTTGCCTTGCGGCCCCGCCGGAGACGGTTCGGTGAAGGGGCGGCCTTCCCGGTGGGCCGCCTGTTGCCGCTCGTACCAGGCCAGCCATTGCTGATGCTGGTCCTGCCGGCCCTTCGACAAGCCCTCCGACCGGCCTTTCGACAGGCCCTTTGACAGGCCCTTCTTGTACCGGTTCACGATGTAGTGTTCCGCAATCATATACCGTTCTCGCCTTGCGGCCCTGCCGGAGGCGGTTCGGTGAAGGGGCGGCCTTCCCGCTGGGCCGCCTGTTGCCGCTCGTACCAGGCCAGCCATTGCTGATGCTGGTCCTGCCGGCCCTCCGACCGGCCCTCCTGCCGGCCCTCCGACCGGCCCTCCTGCCGGCCCTCCGACCGGCCCTCCTGCCGGCCTTTCGACAGGCCCTCCGACCGGCCTTTTGACAGGCCCTTCTTGTACCGGTTCACGATGTAGTGTTCTGCAATCATATAGCCCACCTCCACGGTGATTATCGAAAAAGCCGCCAGCCAGAGTACCTTACCGGAGGCCACCCCCAGGGCCACCAGCAGGATGTCCACTATGTAGGTTCCCGCTGCTGCATTGGCCCACTCCCGCCAGGCGACCGCGCCGCTGACCAAGGTAAAGAGCAGGCTGAACAGCCAGAAGTAGGCTCCTACCAGTTTCCGGCGGACACCCCAGACCGTTACCAGTTCCTCATTTTCGATAATTTGATTTTCCGGAGTTTGGTCGTCCGGGTTGTCTTGGTATTCTTGCACCTTATCATCATCTCCCCGGTGTTTGCAATATCATATACATCATCCGGGGTGGGTGGCGCTACCGGCAACTGTCAGTAAATTGGTTTGAGATTGCTGCCGGCCCTTCCGGCGCCGGCAGCTACCGCCGCGCCGGACTTTCCCGTAGGCGGTTTGTGTAGTAAATTATCCCTATGGCTAATGACGCGCAACCCTCCCGGCTTACGCCCCGGATTGTGGCCGCCTTTCGTCCTTATAGCGGGCGGGTTACGGCGGTGGGGCTGCTGATTCTGGTTACCGCCGGGTTGGGCGTGGTCAACCCGGTGCTGATTCAGGTGGTGTTCGACTCGGCCCTATTCCCGGAAGGAGGGCCGAACCTCAACCTGCTGTGGCTGCTGGGCGGGATAATGGCGGCCATTACGGTCGTTACCGGCGGCCTGGGCATCGTCCAGACCTTCCTGACCAACCAGGTGGGGCAGCGGGTGATGCGGGACCTGCGGGATACGCTGTACCGCCACCTGCAAAGCCTGTCGCTGGGCTTTTTCACCGGCACCCGCACCGGGGAAATCCAGTCCAGGGTCGCCAATGACGTGGGCGGCGTGCAGCGGGTCGTTACCAACACCGTCTCCGACGTCCTGTCCAACACGGTCATCCTCATCAGCACCTTGATTGCCATGCTGGTGCTGTCCTGGGAACTGACTATCGTAGCGGTGGGGACGGCGCCCTTCTTTTTCCTGCTCAGCAAGCTGGTGGGCGCCAAGCGGCGGGCAGTGGCGGCGGAAACCCAGCAGTCCACCGCCGAAGTAACGGCCATCACCCAGGAAACCCTGTCCATTTCCGGCATTATGCTGGCAAAACTGTTCGGGCGGCAGAGCCGGGAGATTGAACGGTTCCACCAGGAGAATCAGAAACTCTCCGACCTGGTAATCCGGCAGCAGATGACCGGCCAATCCTTCTTTACCCTGATGCAGATTTTCTTTTCCCTGTCGCCGGTGGTCATCTACCTGCTGGCCGGCTATCTGCTGACCGGGGGCGGCGCCAACGCCTTGTCCCCCGGCACCATCGTCGCCTTCACCACCCTGCAAAGCCGGCTCTACTTCCCCATAGGGCGGTTGCTGGAGGTCTCGGTGGAACTGCAAGCCTCTATGGCCCTGTTCGAGCGCATCTTTGGCTACCTGGACATCCCGGCGGAAATCGTCGACGCTCCCGACGCCATCGAACTGGCGCCGGAGCAGGTGGCCGGGGCGATTAAGTTTGACTCGGTGCGGGTAAATTACGCGGCCCACCGGGAAGTGAGTCTGCCCCAGGGCAATCCGCCGGAACCGGCCTGGGCCAACGGTTCCCCGGCTACCGGTTCCAACGGCGCGGAATCCGGCGGCCCGACAGATGCGGAAACCCGTTGGGCGCTGGACGACGTAAGTTTCGACATCCGGCCCGGCCAGCTTGCCGCCTTTGTCGGCCCCAGCGGCGCCGGCAAGACTACCATATCCTACCTGATTCCCCGGCTGTACGATGCTACCGAAGGCAGCATCAGCATTGACGGGGTGGACGTGCGGCGGATTAAGTTGACCTCCCTGGCCGGGCTGATCGGCTACGTAACCCAGGAAAGCTACCTGTTTCACGCCACCATCCGGGACAACCTGCTGTACGGCAATCCCCGGGCCAGCCGGGAGGAACTGGAGGCCGCCGCCACCGCCGCTTACATCCACGACCGGATTATCCAATTCCCCGACGGGTATGACACGGTGGTGGGCGAGCGGGGCTACCGGCTGTCCGGCGGGGAGCGGCAACGGCTGTCCATCGCCCGGGTCATCCTGCACCAACCCCGGCTGCTGATCCTGGACGAGGCAACCTCGGCCCTGGACACCGCCAGCGAGCGTTACGTGCAGTCGGCGCTGGAACCGCTGATGCGGGGCCGCACCACCGTCGCCATTGCCCACCGGCTTTCCACCATCATCGCCGCCGACGTTATCTACGTGATTGACCAGGGGCATCTGGTGGAGCAGGGCGCCCATACCGAACTGCTGGCTAGGGGCGGCCTCTACGCCCGGCTGTACGAGGAGCAGTTCGAGGGCGGGCAGGTGGAGTGCTACTGTGAGGACGGGGTGGTAATGACCGACGGCAACATCGTCTATTCCGATTCCGAGGCCGGGGCTTTGGCGTAGGGGGCGTTTTTATCCATGAAGGGACACGAAGGGGCGCGAATAATTTATTGGCTAATCGTGTCCTTTAGTGGCAAGAAAACCGCTCCTGCCCTTTGCTACCCTACCCTTTGACTTGCGGTATTACTTCCTGTCCCATCAGCTCAATCTGGCGCAGGGTTTGTTCCTGGGACATTCCCGGCCAATTCATTCGGAAAATCAGGTAGTTGACGCCCAGTTCCTGCTCGTACCGCCGGATTTCCCCGGCCACGTCCGCCGGGGAACCCAGCAGAAAGCGGTCCCTGGCCAGTTCCTGGTAGGGGACGGAAAAACTTTCCTCGCCGGGCAGGGCTTTGTCCTGACCCCAGGCGGCGTAGGCGGCGTACTTGGGGGCAAGATAGGGTTCGCTTTCTACCAGGGCCGTCTCCCGGTCCGGGGCCACGTACAACTCCCGCATCATCGGCAGGGCGTCCGGGGTAGGCTGGCCGGCGCCCTCCAAAGCGGCCTGGTAGCCGGCCCACTGGTGGGCCACCATTGCCACAGTAGCATGGGGATTGACCAGCCAGGGCAGGCCCCAGCGGGCGGCGCGGCGGATGGCGGCGTCATTGTTGGCGGCGACCCAGATGGGCGGATGAGGCTGCTGCACCGGGCGGGTGGCCGGGGAGACCCGGGGCACCCGGTAATAGCGGCCCTCGAACTCTACTTCCTCCTGAGTCCAGAGGAGTTTCATCACCTCCAGGGACTCCCGCAGGCGGGCTACCCGCTCGCCCCGCGCAATGCCAAAGGCGGTATATTCCTCATCCCGGTAGCCTAGACCCACGCCGAAAATAAAGCGGCCGTCGCAGATGGCGTCCATCGTGGCGACGCTCTCCGCCAGTTCCACCGGGTTATGCAGCGGGGCCAGCACCACGGTGGCGGCCACCTCCATATCCCCGGACTCCGCCGCCAGCCGGGCCAGCAGGGGAAAGCTGGCGCTCATCTGGTACGGGGCGGCCAGGTAATGCTGGCCGGTGCAAATCAGGTCAAACCCGGCATCCCGGGCCGCCCGCACCTGCTCAACGCTCTCCGCAATTTTCCCGGGCATCGACTCGCCGGGAAGGTACTGGTTGGTAACAAAAAAGCCTAATTTCATAGTTATGTCCCGTTTTGTGGTAATGGGGTAGGTTGCGGGTATTGTACCTTACCGGGGGGAGTTTCACCACCGAGGGGTGGCGGTTAGAGGGCTATAACCCGTCGTTCCGGCGAAAGCCGGAATCCAGAATGTTCTGCAACCGGCACGCTCTTTTCCGGTAGGATTTCCTGGATTCCGGCTTTCGCCGGAACGACGGTTGCTTGGAATGACGGTTGCTTGGGTTGCCATAGTTAAGATGCGATTGCCCGGCTAATCTAACCCCGCTCATCCTGAGCTTGTCGAAGGACGAAAAGAGGAATCGCCGAATATGGGCGGATGGTTCGACAAGCTCACCATGAGCGGATTTTGTTATTGGCGTAGATTTGGCGCCGGCCCGGAACAAGGCAATCGCCCCTTGACTAGGGCAACTCAACCCAAACAACCGTCGTTCCGGCGAAAGCCGGAATCCAGGAAATCCCCCGGAAAAGAATGGGCCGGCTACAAAGGGTTCTGGATTCCTGCTTTCGCCGGAACGACGGTTGCTTATGCTACGGTTACCTTGGGGATTGTGGTTCGACAGGCTCACCATGAGCGGACATTACTATGAGCGGATATTGCCATGAGCGGACATTGTTATCGGTATTGGCTTTGCGCCGGCCCGGAAAAGCGCCCAATGCCCTTGACCCGCAGGCCGGGCTGTTGTAGATTAGTCCATTCCCGTACTGCTATCCCCGTACTTATGGAGGCCCTGGATGAAAATTGCCCGATTCCGTACCGGTAGGCGCGTCGCTTATGGCGTGGTGTTTGATGAGGAGATAGCGGAAATACGGGGAAGTATCTATACCAAGTTTCGGATAACCGATACCCGCTATCCTCTTTCCGAAGTGAAATTGCTGCCGCCTACCGAGGCGACGGAGCTATGGGGGCCGGGGCTGAACTTCCTGGACCACCTGGAGTTTGCCGGCTCGGTGTTCGGGCAGGAGGCCCCGCCGGTTCCCCAACATCCCCAGCCCTGGCGCAAGGGCCGCAACGCGATGACCGGCGTTAATGACCCGATAATCATCCCCAAGGATACCGCCGGCGAGGTGCATTACGAGGGAGAGGCGGTCGCCATTATCGGCAAGACCTGTCGGCGCATTTCCCCGGAGCGGGCCGGCCAGTTTATTTTGGGCTACACCTGCGGCAATGACGTGAGCGAGCGGGCCTGGCAGCGGGATGACTGGACTTTCTGGCGGGCCAAGGGCGCCGATACCTTTGCCCCCGTCGGCCCCTGGATTGAGACGGAGGTTAATCCCACGGGGCTGGATTTGCTGGTGCGGATTAACGGGGCGGAGGCCCAGCGGTGCAATACCCGGGATATGCTGTTCACCTTCCCGGAGATTGTCAGCTACATCAGCCAGCAGGTAACGCTGCGGCCCGGCGACCTGGTATTTTCCGGGGCCACCGGGGTTACCTGCGCCATCAAGCCGGGGGACACGGTTGAGGTGGACATCCCCGGCATCGGCGTCCTGAGCAACCCGGTAATCGCCGAGTTTGACGCCTCCGGTCCGGGTTAGGGGTTAAACATGGATTAACAGGATATACAGGATTTGGGATTTAAGACAAGAAAATATCCTGTTTATCCTGTATATCCATGTTTGTTAAGGGTTAGGAAAAGGGATTAGAAGGCCAGTAGTTTTTGCAGGGTTTTTTCGTTTCGGTGGGGGCCTACTACGGCCAGCCGGAGCTGACCCGGGTCAATCAGCCTTTCGGCTACGCGGGTTACGTCGGCGGCGGTAACCCGGTCAATTTCCTGCACAATCTCCTCCACGGTAGCAATCCGCCCCAGCAGCAACTCCTGTGCGCCCAGCCAGGCGGCTACGGCGCGGGTATCCTCCATCCGCAGCATCAGGCGTCCCTTGGCAAACTCCTTGGCCTTGTTCAGTTCCGGCAGCGGGACCGGACAGCGCATCCCGGCCAGTTCCGCCACCACCGCCTGCACCGTTTCCCGGGTCTTTTTCGGCTCTACCCCGCAATAGACCACCAGGGAGCCGCAGTCCCGGAAGTGGTTGAGGGAACTGGCAACGTCATAGGCCAGGCCCTGCTGCTCCCGCAGGTTCAGGAACAGCCGGCTGCTCATGCCGTCGCCCAGGATGCCGTTCAGGGCCAGAAAGGCGTAGCGGTCCGGGTCGGTCAGGGAGATGCCGGGCAGCCCCAGGCAGATATGGGCCTGGTCGGAGCGTTTCTGTTCCACCCGCGCCACCGGCCCGGCGCAGTTATGCTCGGCGTAGTAATCGGCCACCGGCTCCCAGTCCAGGGACGGGACGGGCGACCAGTCCTCGGTAGCCTGGCGGATGAGTTCCACCACTTCGTTATGGTCCACGTTGCCGGCGACGGCGATTACCGTATTGGCCGGGTTATACTGGCGCTCCATATACTCCCGCACGTCGGCCACGCTAATCCGGTTCACCGAGTCGGGGGTGCCGCCCACGTCCCGGCCCATAGCTTGCTCCGGCCAGAGCAATTCGTCAATCAGCAGGTCAACCCGGTGGGACGGGTAATCGTAGGTCATCCGCAGTTCCTCCTGAATAACCTCCCGCTCCTTTTCCATCTCCTCCGGGTCCAGCAGGGGGTTGAGCAGCATATCCAGCAGGACGGCAAAGGCCTGGCGGAAGTGCAGGCGGGCCACCTTGCACCAGAAAACGGTTATTTCCCGGTCGGTGCTGGCGTTCATCACGCCGCCCACACCCTCAATGGCCTCGCTGACCGAGCGGGCGGTGGGCCAGCTTTCCGTACCCTTGAAGGGCAGATGCTCCAGGAAGTGGGACAGGCCGGCCAACGCGTCGGGTTCGTAGCGGGAACCGGCGCCCACGGAAATGGTCATAGATACGGAAGTGGAATGGGGCATCGCGGCAGTCAGGACGCGGAGTTGGTTATCCAGGACGGTGCGTTGGTACATCATCACCTCGATTTTTTATTCAGACATGGATATACAGGATTTACAGGATTAGCTGTTTCTTGCGCCGATTTTCCGGCACAAACAAAAAATTATCCTGTAAATCCTGTATATCCATGTTTTTAAGCCCGGTTACTCGGTTGACAGCCAGTCGATGTCGCCGAAAAGGTCATCCGCGTGGGTTTTGGAGGTAAAGACCTGGTAGCGGCGGCGGGCCTCGCCGATGGTGGTATCCGTTTCACCATGGCCGGCATAAACGGCGGTATCGTCGGGCAGGGTCAGCAGCTTGCGGCTGATGCTGTCCAGCAGTTGGCGCAGGGCCTCCGGGCTGCGGGACTTGCCGGGGCCGCCGGGGAACAGGGTGTCGCCGGAAAAGAGGTGCTTGCCCACCAGGTAGCAGGCGGCGCCCTCGGTATGGCCCGGCGTGTCCAGCACCCGGATTTCCTGGTTGCCGAACTTGATGGTATCGCCGTCCTGCAATTCCAGTTCCGGCGTCCGGGGCAGGCCGTCCACGTCATTGGCGCCCACCGCCACCGGGGCCGGCACTGCGCCGGTGATTTCGGCAAAGCCCAGCAGGTGGTCCTGGTGCTTGTGGGTTATCAGGATGGCCTTTATCTGCACGTCGCCGATGGCGTCCAGCAGCTTTTCCGGTTCGGCGGGCGTGTCAATAATGACGCCCTCGTTGGTCTCCGGGCAGCTAACGATATAGCCGTTGTTGTCAAAGGGGCCCATGTTGATTTTCGCAATGCGAACTTCGCCGTCATAGTGCAGGGGCATAACAATCCTCCCGGCAAGTTGGTTTAGAGTTGACAAGGGATATTTTAACACAGAGACGGGGGGCGCGGGGGGTGGCAACATTTCCGGGTATTCCCTACCCGGCCCGGCTCCGGTGGTACAATGGATGGTAGGGGCGGGTTTATAACCCGCCCTGGCGTTCAACGGCAGGAAAGCGCCGGAAAACGGGTATGCCATAGCCGCCATATTCCTGCCCCTGAGCCAGGGCGGGTTACAAACCCGCCCCTACCCGGTGGTAATGCCAACAAATGGGGGGCGTACCCGGAGGGCAACCG
The DNA here is from genome assembly GCA_958295765.1 of uncultured Dehalococcoidia bacterium. Classification (GTDB taxonomy): domain Bacteria; phylum Chloroflexota; class Dehalococcoidia; order Lucifugimonadales; family UBA3495; genus CATQHB01. The sequence continues at coordinate 2,806,864 of CATQHB010000002.1, read as the reverse complement.
GCCCGGATACCTTGCCAAGACGATTACAGCATAAGCAACCGTCGTTCCGGCGAAAGCCGGAATCCAGAAACCTCGGTAGCCGGTTCGCTCTTTCCCCGAGGATTTCCTGGATTCCGGCTTTCGCCGGAACGACGGTGCTCTTGATTGCCTGGGTTGCCCTGGTTAAGACGTGCTTGACCTGAGAAATTCCGGCAAACCGTGTTACAGTTGCTTACCGGGATAGCCGATGTTTGATAAGCGCTTTTCCGGCTGATTATGTCGATTATATCAAGGCAGGTGAACGAATATGGCCCAGGTAAAGGTTTCCGGCAATTCCGTGGGCGGTACGCTGTGGGCTTGTTGGGGCGACCCCAGGGATGAGGACGTTTGCACCGACACCGACGCGGATTTGGTCATCTCCCTGAACCGGCAGGGGGAATCCATCGGCTTTGAGTATTTCGGTTTTTCCCGGATAAGTCTCAATGACTGGCGGGTAAAAGTCCATTATGACCAGGCCGGCCGTTCTCTCACCGTTTGGTTCGGCGACCCGGCAGAACAGTACGCTTGCGCGGATACCGGGTATGGCGTGAATCTCATCAGGGATAAGCGGGGGGACGTAATCGGTGTGGAAAAGCTGAATTACGCCCTCAGCGCCGCCGAGGATTTACAGGTAGAGGTGGCTGCCTTTGACGATACGGAACACCGGGAGGGGATTCGCAGCAAGTCCACCCAATCGGCCCCCACCGCAATTCCCTGATTCAACCGCGCTGCTATAGCCGATAATGGGCCGGGGAGCCTCAGGTAATCCCCCGGCCCAAAACCTAATTCAGCCGTTGCCCCGGCCCGGTGGTGGCGTACCAGTCAAAGCCTTGGGGTTCTACCCGGACGCAGACGTATTTGGGCGCGGTGTATTCGTGGATGAAGTCAAAGCTGCCCTCCCGCCCGTAGCCGCTGTCCTTGAAACCGCCCCAGGGTATGGCCGGGTGCAGCCGGTGGTGGTCGTTAATCCAGATTATCCCGGCCACCACCTCGCGAGCTACCCGGTGGGCGCGGGCCACGTCCCGGGTCCAGATCGAACAGCCCAATCCGTAGGGAATATCGTTGGCGATAGCAACGGCCTCGTCCTCGGTATCAAAGGGAATGACGCAAACTACCGGGCCAAAGATTTCCTCCTGAGCCACCGTCATTTTCGGGCGCACGTCGGCCAGCACCGTCGGTTCGATAAAGTACCCGTCCGCATACGCCGCCCCCGCCGGGTGCTTGCCGCCCCAGGCCACCCGCGCCCCCTCATCCTGGGCAACCTGCACGTACTTCAGAATCCGGTCATAGGAGGGTTTGGATACCACCGGCCCCATTTGGGTCTGAAAGTCCGTCGGGTCGCCGATGCGGATGGTGGACACCTTTTCCGCCAGTTGCGCCACGAATTGGTCGTAGATAGAGCGATGCACTACGGCGCGGGAACCCTGGATGCAGGTCTGCCCGGAGGCCACGAAAGAGGCAAAGGCACAGCCGTTGACCGCATCCTCCAGGTTGGCGTCGTCGAAAACGATGACCGGAGCCTTGCCGCCCAGTTCGGCTTGCAGGGGTGTCAGGTTGCGGCCGGCGGCCTGGGCCACCGCCCGGCCGGTCTCGGTGCCGCCGGTCAGGTCCAGCTTGCCCAGGCGCGGGTCGGAGGCCAGGGCCTGGCCGGCGGTGGGGCCAAAGCCGTTGACGATGTTCAACACCCCCGGCGGCAGCCCGGCCTCCAGGGCGATGTTGCCGATTTCCGTAGGGGTCAGGGGCGCCCACTCGGAGGGCTTGAGGACGATGGTACAGCCGGCGGCCAGGGCCGGCGCCAGTTTCTTGGAGGCAATCATCAACGGATGGTTCCAGGGGGTAAGCTGGCCCACCACGCCCAACGGCACCCGCACCGTGTAGTTGAGGTGGCCCCGGTCGGTGGGGACGGTGGAACCCTGGATTTTGTCGCAGAAACCGGCAAAGTAGCGGAAGTAGCTGGCGACCACCAGCATTTGCGAGGAAGTTTCGGAAATGGGCCGCCCGTTGGAAATGGACTCCAGCCGGCCCAGTTCCATCTTGCGCTCCTCTACCAGGTCGGCTATGCGCCAGAGAATCCGGCCCCGGTCGGCGTCGGGCATCGTAGCCCAGGGGCCGTACCGGAAGGCATCCTCCGCCGCGGCAATGGCCGCCGCCACGTCCGCCGGGCCGGCGTTAGCCATCCGCGCCACGGTTGCGCCGTTGGCCGGGTTTTCCACGTCAAAATAATCGCCGCCGGCGGCCGGCCGCCACTGGTCATTGATGAGCAGGTCATATTGTAAAGTTGCGGTTTGGGTCATTGGGCGTTTCTCTCCTGTCGCTGGTTGACTAACAATCGCCATTGCGTTGCGGCGGATAATTAAAGGGGTGGGAAGTGCGAACCCGCCCGGCGCACCGGTCGGTCATAAACCTCAAGAGCCGTCAGCCGATCCGTCAATCGACCCGTCAACCGATATGGCCGCCAGCGTGTCGCCGGATATTACGGCGCAGGCGTAGGCAATGCAGGCGCGGATGTCAGCCGGTTCCAAATCCGGGTAGTCGTCCAGGATGTCCTCCTGAGAAACTCCCTGACTCAATAAGCTGAGGATAAGTCTTACCGAAATCCGCATATCCCGGATGATTGGCTTGCCCCCAAACACATCCTGGCGAGTGGTAATGCGCTCAAGAAGTTCCTGCTGCGTGTACATTCTGGCTACCTCTCTGGATGTCATACCGGGGCAAAACGAATCTTAATCAACTGCGGGGTGCCTTCCTTCTGATTTATAGAGATTACCGGATTGATTTACCGAGTGAACGGGAAAAGAGCCATTAACCGAACAATTCCAGGGTCAACTCATCCCGGTCAATTTCCAGGTAAGTCGCCACATCGTTGAGAATGTTGCTGAGAGTACCTATCTTGACCGGGTTATGTCGTGGAATTGAAACGTAGCCGGCGTAGCCCTGATGATAGCTGACCAACCTTAAATGACTGCCGCTTTGCCGGGTCAGGGTATATCCGTAACTACGGCCCAACCGGGCGACCAATTCCATTCCCGATACATTCCGGGGCAGTCTCACGCCGTAGCTATTTCCTCTATTTCGCTTACTGCCTCCCCGACTTCGATAACCTCATCCCGGACGAAGTGAATGTTAATCAGTTTGGGCCTCTCCCCGGGGTCAAAATGGCAGTGAACGGCATCCCGCAGGTTATACTTCAACTCCTGCCAGTCGTCGGCCTCGGTGAAGATCCCATAGCCCAGCGCGCGGGCTTCGTAGCCGCCTTCCGGTGATTCCCGTACCTCAAAAGTTACTTCCGTTCCCCACATTTTCCGCCTCCCGGTATGGCGATGTTTGACGCTGAAGGGTTCCCTGGCGGCAAAGCCGGTTGGCCGGCCGGGACCTACTAATCATCCCCCGCCGCTACTGCCTCTTTTACCCCGTTCACCGACCGGGTTGCCGCCGGCGCCGCCAGCAACGGTTTCAGGTAGCGGCCGGTGTGGGATTCGGGGCGCTGGGCCAGTTGTTCCGGCGTGCCGGTGGCAATCAGGTGGCCCCCCTGGTCGCCGGCCCCCGGCCCCAGGTCAATAATCCAGTCGGCGTTCTTTATCAGGTCCAGGTTATGCTCAATCAGCACTATCGTGTTGCGGTTGTCCACCAGGCGGTGCAGCACCCGCAGCAGGGCGGCGCAATCCTCAAAGGACAGGCCGGTAGTCGGTTCGTCCATCAGGTAGAGAGTTTTACCGGTGGCCCGTTTTGCCAGTTCGGTCGCCAGCTTGACCCGCTGGGCCTCGCCGCCGGACAGGGTGGTGGCCGGCTGGCCCAGCCGGATGTAGCCTAATCCCACGTCCCGCAGGGTTTCCAGTTTGGGCCGGATGCGGGGGAAGTTCCAGAAAAACTCCAGGGCCTGCTCCACCGTCATATCCAGCACGTCGGCGATGCTCCGGTCCCGCAGGGTTACCTCCATCGCCTCCCGGTTGTAGCGGCGGCCCTGGCAGATTTCACAGGGGACGGTTACGTCGGGCAGGAATTGCATCTCAATCTGGTTGTAGCCTTCCCCCTGGCAAGCCTCGCAGCGCCCCCCTTTGACGTTGAAGGAGAAACGGCCCGGCTTGTAGCCCCGTACCCGGGCCTCGGGCAGCGAGGCGAACAACTCCCGAATCGGCGTAAAGGCCCCGGTGTAGGTGGCCGGGTTGCTGCGGGGCGTCCGCCCGATGGGGGACTGGTCGATGTTCACCACCTTGTCGATGTTCTCAATGCCCACCACGTCATCATGGTCGCCGGGGTAATCCCTGGCCCGGTTCAGGGTCTGGGCCAGTTTCTTGTAGAGAATGTCGTAAATCAGGGTGCTTTTGCCGGAGCCGGAGACGCCGGTAACGCAGGTCAGCAGTCCCAGAGGCAGGGAAACTTCCACGTCTTTCAGGTTGTTCTCCCGCGCCCCGGACACGGTGATGACGCTGCCGTTGCCGGGCCGCCGACTTTCCGGCAGGGGAATCCGCTTGTCGCCGCTCAGGTACTGGCCGGTCAGAGAGCCGGGGTTGTGCATCACCTGGTCAATATCCCCGGTGGCGACGATGTGGCCGCCGTGTTCCCCGGCCCCCGGCCCTAAATCGACGATATAGTCCGCCGCCCGCATCATCGCCTCATCGTGTTCCACCACGATGACCGTGTTGCCCATATCCCGCAGCCGGGTCAGGGTGTTGATGAGGCGGTGGTCGTCGTGGGGATGCAGGCCCACCGTCGGCTCGTCGCAAACGTAGAGCACCCCGGTCAGGCCGGAACCAATCTGGGTTGCCAGGCGCACCCGCTGGGCCTCGCCGCCGGACAGGGTGCGGGCGGTGCGGTTCATCGTAACGTAGTCCAGGCCGATGCCCTCCAGGAAGTGGAGACGGCCCTCGATTTCCTTGAGTATCTGGTTGGCGATGGACTTGTCCCGGCGGGAAAGCGTCGCCCCCGGATGGTCGCCGGGGGCGTCCGGGTCAATAGCGCGCACCCACTCCACGCCCTGGCCGATGTTCATTGCGGTAACGTCCATTATGCCCAGGCCGCAGACCCGGACGCCCAGGGCCTCCGGCTTGAGCCGCTGGCCCTGGCAAGTCTGGCAGGAACGGGCGGTCATATACCGCTCAATTTCCTGGCGGGTATGGTCCGAGTCGGTCTCCCGGTAGCGGCGTTCCAGGTTGGGGATAACCCCCTCGAACTTGGTTTCCCAACTGTAAACCCGCCCGTTGTGAGTGCGGTGGCGGATCGTTACCTTGCGGTTCTTGCTGCCGTAGAGGATTATCTGTAGCTGTTCGTCGGCCAGGTCTTTCACCGGAACCTGAGGGGAAAAGTCGTGGGTCTTTGCCACCGACTCCATCATACTCAGATACCAGCCGGAGGAGGTTCCGCTGCGGGACCAGGCGGCCACCGCCCCGTCCAGCAGGGACAGGTTCTTGTTGATGACCAGGTTGGGGTCAACCTCCAGCTTGTAACCCAGCCCGGTGCATTGGGGGCAGGCGCCGTGAGGACTGTTAAAGCTGAAGGTGCGGGGTTCGATTTCGGGCAGGCCGGTGCCGCATTTGACGCAGGCGAACTGCTCGGAAAAGACCAGTTCCTCGGCTTTGGCGCCCTCCTCCGGGGGCTGCCGCAGGGCCTGGAGTACGCCGTCCCCTTCCCGCAGGGCGGTTTCCACCGACTCGGCCACCCGGCTGTGCTCGGTATCCGGGCGGATGATGAGCCGATCCACCACCAACTCAATGTAATGCCATTTCTGCTTGTTCAGGTTCAGGGCGTCGGTCTCGTCCAGCAGCAGGGTTTCACCGTTGACCCGGATGCGGACAAAGCCGGCGCGGCGGGCCGCCTCGAAAACGTCCTTATGCTCGCCCTTCTTGCGGCGCACCTTGGGGGCCAGCAGGGTTACCCGGCTGTCGGCGGGCAGGGACAGGATGGCGTCCACGATTTGCTGCACCGTTTGCCGTTCCACCGGCCGGCCGCACTTGGGGCAATGGGGCTGGCCCACCCGGGCAAAGAGCAGGCGCAGGTAGTCATAAATCTCGGTAACGGTGCCGACGGTGGAGCGGGGGTTATGGGATACCCCTTTCTGGTCAATGGAGATGGCGGGAGAGAGGCCCTCGATATAGTCCACGTCGGGCTTGTCCATCCGGCCCAGGAACTGGCGGGCGTAGGCGGAAAGGGATTCCACGTAGCGCCGCTGCCCCTCGGCGTAGATAGTATCAAAGGCCAGGGAGCTTTTGCCGGAACCGGAAACGCCGGTGATAACTACCAGTTTGTCCCGGGGGATAGTTACCTCCACGTTCTTGAGGTTATGCTCCCGGGCGCCCTTGACGTAGATAAAGTCCTGCGGCATAAGCAAACGTCCTCGGTTGGTTAATCGCTAATGATTTTAACACCTCCCCAACATTTATGCCTATGCCGGGTATTCTCAACGTGAGTTGGTATAGTCGTCGGGGTAGGGGCGGGTTTCTAACCCGCCCGGCGTTCAGGGGTAGAATCATTTGGGTAACGGAGACATCGTATCCGACATATCCTTGCCTTGGAACCAGGGCGGGTTATAAACCCGCCCCTACAATTCACTAGAGATGGGCCGGGCAAGGAACCCCAACACCGGTTGAGAATACCGGGAGTTGCCACCGGGACAATCGCGTCTTAACCGGGGCAAGCCGGGCAACGGCAACCCCCGGCAACTGTCATTCCGGCAACAACCGTCGTTCCGGCGAAAGCCGGAATCCAGGAAATCCTACGGGTTAGTCATCCCTACCGCAGGCCAAATTCCTCCATCAACTCGGTTATGGCCTGGGGGGTGCGGCGGGCGGCGGCGGTGCCTTGACGGGCGGCCCGTTCCTCCGGGTAGCGGATGTTGGGGATGGTCTTGAGGGCAATCAGGGTCGGCCCCGCCTCGCTGAGTATCTGCTCCGCTTGAGTGGCGAAGTCCTCCAGGTTGTCAAAGGAATAGCTGTGGGCATAGCCGGCCGACTGGCCCAAACCGGCGTAGTCGGTCTGCTCGGCGCCGGGAACCTCCTGCCCGCCGGTGGTGGCATACACGCCGTTATCCACTACGAAGTGGTACAGGTTTTTCGGGGCCTTGTTAGCGATCGTTACCAGCGCGCCCAGGTTCATCAGCAGGCTGCCGTCCCCGTCAAAGATAATGACCTTTTCCTCGGGCCGGGCCAGGGCCACGCCCAGGGCAAAGGAGTTGGTCTTGCCCATAGCGCCGCTGGCCGGCACGTCCCGCGCCACGTTGTTGGACACGGCGGCCCAACCGACGTTGGCCCGCATTGCCGGCACCACCACGGCGTTGTCCCGCAACTTCTCCACTATCTGCATCATCTCTACCTGGTCAATCATCACATTTCCCTCCCATTCGGTTGCGCCCCATTCTACCATATATCGCCAGGGCATATATCGGCAGGGCAATCGCACCATAAACCCGTCGTTCCGGCGAAAGCCGGAATCCCGAACCCTCGGTAGCCGGCCCCGCTCTTTTCCGGGGGATTTCCTGGATTCCGGCTTTCGCCGGAACGACGGTTACTTGGCCGGAACGACGGTTGCTTGGGTTGCCGGGTTGCCGGGTTTATGATGCGGTTGCCTTGATATATCGCTATAAGGTTGACCGCCCTTTTCCCTTCTCTATATACTCAAGGGGCAATCCATAATGCAAAAATCATTCTACGGATAAGGAGATACCGGTAATGGCAACCAATCAGGATGAAATCAAGCGGTTTGTGCAGGAAAGGTACGGCGCCCGGGCCCGGGGCGTGATTGAACTGGCGGCGGTCCAGGAAACCGGGCCGGCCGACGCCGACGCCTGCTGTGAAAGCGACTCCGGCTGCTGCGGCCCGGCGGATACGGAGCGCGCCCTGCGCCTCTATAACGAAGGTCAGGTGGCCGGGCTGCCAGCGGAGGCGGTAGCCGCCTCGGCCGGCTGCGGCAATCCGACGGCCCTGGCCGGCTTGAAGGCCGGGGAGCGGGTGCTGGACCTGGGTTCCGGCGGCGGCATTGACTGTTTCCTGGCGGCGCAGCAGGTGGGCCAGTCGGGCCGCGTTACCGGCCTGGATATGACCCCGGATATGCTGGCCCTGGCTAACCGGAACCTGACCACCACCGGCCTGTCCAACGTGGAGTTTGTCCAGGGGGAGATGGAGGCTATGCCCCTGCCCGACGCCAGCGTGGACGTCGTCATATCCAACTGCGTCATCTGCCTGTCGCCGGACAAGGACGCCGTTTTCCGGGAGACTTTCCGGGTACTGGCCCCCGGCGGGCGGATTCACGTATCGGATATGGTGGCCCTCAGCCCGGAGGGGCCGGCGCAAACCGACGCCGAGGCGTGGGTTGCCTGCGTCGGCGGCGCCGAGGACAAGGCGGTATATCTGGATCGGTTGCAGCGGGCCGGCTTTGTCGGTGTAGAGACCACCGACGAGGACTTGCGGTTCGACGATGAGGGCGTGCCGCTGAACGTAGCCAGCGTGAAAATAGTAGCCCATAAACCGGCCTGACCGGCGGGGCGGTTGTCCTGCTTACTTCGCAGGTTTGACGTTGTAGGGGCGGGTTTCAAACCCGCCCCTTCTTGTCGTTGAGGATACCCGGTGGCGCGAACTCGAATTAGCGTCACCCATCGCCTTCTCTGGTTCCAGGAGTTGTGGTTGCAGGGTTGTCGCGTTTTAGTGGCAGAAACTGCGATGCGCCGATTAGCAAAAATGCTAAAAGGGCTACCCAAAAGCCGAACTCAAATGTAAGGCCAGCCCCTTGTCCTACGTCGGCGATTTCCATTCTCAGCCGGATGAACATAAAAACCAGCGATGCGAGTCCCCCGGCAGATATGACCACTCGTACTGCGAGCGGCAACACTATTCCGGCTAGACCGACCAGCGCCAGCACCGCTACAATAGCAACTTCCCAGATATTGCCAGTCTCCTCGCCCTCTATCTCCGCCCCAACGATCGCATTTACACCTGAGAGGGTGGCTATTTCCTGTCCCTCGCAAGTTACTGTCATCCAAGGCATGAAGAGCGACAGCAGAATGACGATGCTCAGGATGGAAACGCTTATCCGTTTGTGATCTCTCATGTACCCCCCACTATCGGAGAGTACCCCCACTATCGGAGAGTACCCCCACTATCGGAGAGTACCCCCACTATCGGAGAGTACCCCCACTATCGGAGAGTACCCCCACTATCGGAGAGAGTATATATTGCTAATATCACGTAGTCAAGGGGATTGCAATGTCGAAATCCGCATCACATCAAGGACACAGATAGCTTAATCCAGCAAAAACCGCTTGAACGCCTCGGCGTACTGAAACCCTACCTCGGCGCCGATTTCGCTGCGCCAGCCTTTCAGGTACTTGTCGGCGTCCGCCGGGTCAACCTGGCTGGCGTGGGCGCGCAGGGCGTTCACCGCCGTTTCGATATGCTCGGTAACGTCCACGTACTGGTCGGCGTTCTCCCGGTCCATCACCCAGACCTCCCGTACCCGGTGGGGTTCCAGGCCCTCTGCCAGCAGTTCCGGGAAAGTCAGGCGGTCCCGGGCCGTGGGATAGACCGCCGCCAGGGTCGCCTCGCCGGCGGCGAAGTGGTCGGGGTGGCCCAGGTAGCCCCGGCCCACCAGGCCGCGCACCGGGTTCTGGCAGATTAGCAGGTCGGGGCGGTGGCGGCGGATCGCCCGGGCAATGTCCCGGCGCAGGTCCAGGCTGGGCTGGAGCATAGCGTCCTCATAGCCGAGGAACACCACCTCATTCAGCCCCAGCACCCGGCCGGCGTTGGTCTGTTCCTGCTGGCGTATCCTGATGAGTTCGGCGCCGCTGATTGCCGGGTCGTCGATGCCCTTGCTGCCGTCGGTGCAGAGGACGTACACCATCGTCCAACCCTCGGCGCACAGCTTGGCGACCGTGCCGGCGCAGCCCCATTCCGCATCGTCGGCGTGGGCCACCACCACCATCCCCCGTTTTCCCTGGGTTTCCAATTCCGTCATTAAACCGGGCCTCCGTTTGGTTGAAGTAGAGTAGGTTGGGCTAGTAGTTTAGCACATATCTAAACCGTCGTTCCGGCGAAAGCCGGGATGACGGTTACTTTCCCTCCCCGCTCATCCTGAGCCTGTCGAAGGACGAACCCCGGAGTAGGATGGATGGTTCGACAAGCTCACCATGAGCGGATTATGATAACCCGGCACCATATCAATCAAAACATCCAAAACATCAGGATTCAACAATGGCAAGACTATGGGCGATGACCACCACCTACGAGTCGGTGAACTTGGGTGATACCCTGCCCATCCTGCTGAAGTGGGGAACGGCGGCAACGCCCGAGGCCCTGGCCGACTATGCCAGGGAATTGCTGGCAAAGGGTTTCCCGATCCCCGACACCTTACCGGAGGGCAGCACCCTGGAGTTGCAAACTCTGGCCCCGGTACAGGCCGAGGACACCATCAGCCTGTCCGGTACAGTGGTGGATAAGCGGGAATCCAACGGAAAACGGCTGGTGGAGTGCCATCTAACCGTCGAAAACCAGGACGGCCAGCCGGTAGCCAAGGCAACGGCGGTACTGGCCCTGTAGGGGAGTGAAACATGGATATACAGGATTAAAAATTATAGAAAATACCCTGTGTATCCTGTATATCCATGTTAATTACGGGGTCAGCGGCGGCGGTGCCGGCGGCGGTTGTTGCGTTGGCGGCGGCGGGGTGGGGTGGCGTTGCCGGTCGGTTCGGCCGGTGGCGGGGTGGGTTTGGTATCGGTGGCGGCGGCCATTATGCGGCGGCGGTTTCGGAGCCAGTGGGTTTGGGTTATCAGGATAAAAATCAGGCCGGGCAGGATTAGCTGCACGGTGAAAATGGCCCACCGGTCGCCGGCCAGCAGCCGGGTCAGCACTTCCCGGCCCCCGGTTCCCTGATAGACCAGATAGCCGCCGCTAATCAGCATAGCCCAGGCGATGGCCCCGGATACCAGCCCGTTGTGCCAGGGCGAGCGGATAATCAGCACCGGCCACAGGGGCCAGAAAATGATGGTGGGGTAGAGGAACCAATACTGGTAATACCAGGGCTTGAGTTCCTCCGGCGGCGTGGGGGGCAGAACTTCCCGACTCTCCGGTTGCGGTTCCTGCGATTGCGGTTCCTGCGGTTCCCGTTTCATTGCTTGTCGCGTCTTGCCCCGGCCGGCCCGCCCGGTCAGTTGCGGGCCAGGAGCCGGTGAAACTCCTGGGCGTCAATGTTGCGCTGCTCCCGAATCGAGGCTACCGAGTATTCGACGCACATCCGGGCAAAGCCGGAATACTTGTAAATGTTGGCGCCCAGCACCACCCGGGGCACTTCCGGTTCCAACTCGATCTGCAACTGATTGGCGTCCTCGTGGTCAATCCGCAAATCGATCGGGCGTTGGGTCAGCCGCTCAATCTTGTCCCGAATCCGCCGGAGCAACTCTTCGTTTTCCATTAGGCCGGTCTCCTGAAACTGCTTACGCTTCGGCCAGGGGGACGGCCAGGGACACCCGGAACTCGTCGCCGATGTTGCGCGCAATGTGGCCGTGGCCGGTCAAGTCCTCGGCCACCAGCACGTCCCCGGGGTAGAGACGGCGCACGCTGCCGTCGGCGGTCTCAAACTCGGCCGTCCCGGCCAGGTTAATCACATATTGCCGCCGGGGCGCCGTATGATAGTCGGAAAAGCTGGGCGAGGTGCGGCGGTTGATGGTAATGTCGCCGGGGCCGACCCGGTTGACCAACTCGGCAAACTGGTCCGAGGTCAAGTCCTCAAAATGGGATTCCCCGTCATCCCCGGAATAAACTCGTACTATCTGCATTTGGGTTCTCTCCTTGCTGGCTGCCTTGCTTGCTTGACCTATACTAACACAAAATCCGGCGGTCGGCAGGTAGCGAGGTTGGGTTATCGGGGCAATCACGTCTTACCGGGGCAACCTAATCAACCGTCATTATCAACCGTCGTTCATTATCAGCCGTCGTTTTATCAACCGTCGTTCCGGCGAAAGCCGGAATCCAGGAAATCCCCGGAAAAGAACGGGCCGGCTACCGAGGGTTCTGGATTCCGGCTTTCGCCGGAACGACGGGTTTATGCGGTGGTTGACTTGGTTAAGGCAGGATTGCGCCAGGTTAAGTTATCCGGGCCGGCCCACTGCCCCATTGTCAGCCTTGCCTGGGGGCCATATAATCGGCGGAGCTAACCCGCAGCAAAGGGAGGCAGGACTATGCGAACTAATACGACCAAGGCCAAGCTGGCCGGGGGCGAGGTGGTCTTTGGGGCCATCATCACCCGCTACTCGCCGGACTTGGTGGAGATTTTCGGGGCCGTCGGGTTCGACTTCGTGATGATTGACTGCGAACACGGCCCGATGAACCTGGACCAGGTGGAACACATGGTACGGGCCGCCGAATCCTTCGGCATCACCCCCATTGCCCGCATCCCCGACCACACCGAATCCACCATACTGCGCTTCCTCGACCGGGGGCTGCAAGGGATTATCGTCCCCCACATCAACACCGCTGAGGAGGCCGCCGGCGTGGCCCGGGCCGCCCGCTACTACCCCGACGGCCACCGGGGAATGGGCGGCGGTCGCGCCCACGACTACGGCATCGGCGTTACCCGGGACGAATCCACCACCTGGGTCAACGCCAACGTGCTGGTCATTCCGATGGTCGAGGAAGTAGAGGCGGTGCAGAACCTGGACCAGATTCTGGCGGTGCCGGGCGCGGACGTGCTGCACGTCGCCGCCTCCGACCTGGGCCAGAGCATGGGATTCCCGCCCCAAGCCGAAGTGCGGCAGGTTATGGGCGAGGTGATTCCCCGGGTTCGGGCCGCCGGCAAGAGCGTAGGCGTCGGGGGCAACAACCCGGCCGACGCGGCCGGCATCGCCGAGTTCATCAAGCTGGGCGCCAACTTCGTCACCGTCTCATCGCAAGGCTTGATGCGGCTGGCCGCCGAGGATTTCCGCAAGCGGGTGGATGCGGCGTTGCAGGCGGGTTAGCGGGGCAAACCAACAGCACAGAAAAACTTGACAGGAGGCAGAATTATGCCGGAACCGGCTTTGAAGTTGGAACAGGTACAAGCGGCGATGCAGGCGATGATGGCGAAGGCGCAGGAAACGCCTGACGCTCCGGTGGCAATGGCGATTGTGGACGCCACCGGCAACCTGGAGGCTTACGCCAAGATGGACAACCTGCGGATGTTCAGCCGCCGCCACGCGCTGCGCAAGGCTTACACCGCCGCCATAATGGGCCTGAACACCGGCGCCCACGCCGAGCGGCTGCACGGCCAGGGCCGCAGCATCAGCGAACTGGGCGACCCCAACCTGACACACGGCCAGGGCGGGCTGGTGATAATGCAGGACGGCGTCATCCTGGGCGGCATCGGCGTGGGCGGCTACCCCAGCGGCCAGTCCGACGAAGACCTGTCCCGGGTAGGCCTGGAGGCCATGGGGCTGTAGGGCCGGCGCGGCACCGGGGATTGCCCCCGGATAGGGTCGCCGAATGGCTGCGGATGCCGGGGCGGGTTGGTAACCCGCCCCTTTTACATTGTGCCTGGAATCGCCGGGGATTAGCTACTGGGCCGCTGGATTATCTCCACGCTCACCTGGTCCGGGGCTTCGATAAAGGCCACGGTGGAGCCGGAGGGCATCGTCCAGGGTTCGCAAATCAGGTGAACGCCGTTGGCCCGGAACCGGGCGGCGGCGGCCTCCATATCGTCCACCTCAAACCCGAAATGGTCCAGGCCATAGCGGGGTTCGGTAGAGCCGGGCACCGGGTTTTCCCCCTCGGCCCGCCCCGAAATGGTCATCAAGGTCTGGCCGTTCAGCTCCAGGGTAATGGACTTGGTGGTGGACAAAGGCCGCTCCGAGGCAATGACAGCGCCAAAGTTGTCGCAATAAAACTGGGCGGCGGCGTCCGGGTCCGCGCTGCGGAAGTGAAGGTGGTTTTGGGTGAAGTTCATGGGTTGGGCCTCCTTGTTTAATGATTGTGATATTATGTCATTATAACCTGTTGTCGGAAAGCGAGGAAAGCGGTCTATGCCAGTAAACTACGATGCAATCCGAGCAGAAAATCTGCGTAAATACGGCACCGATATAACGCGAATTGGGCCGATGCTTCTGGCCGACCGTTACGCAGACCGAACACATTTCATTTATGAGATCTTGCAAAACACTGAGGATGCGCTCAAAAAGCGTAGTGAATGGGGCGGGCAACGCACAATAAAATTTGCCTTGAATTCTAAAGGTCTTACAATCTCCCACCACGGTAAACCTTTTGACGAAAAAGACGTACAAGGAGTTTGTGGTATTGGAGAAAGCTCAAAGAAATTGACCGACATAGGCAGGTTTGGGATTGGTTTCAAGTCGGTATATGCCTTCACCGACAAGCCGGAAATTCACTCCGGCGAAGAGCATTTTGCCATTGATTCCTATGTCTGGCCTCGTTCTGTGGAGGCTGAAAGTCTGTTACATGGGGAGACACAGATCTGTATCCCATTCCGAGACTCGGAACCTTCCACAAAGGAAGACGTTCTTGAGGGGTTGAAACGTCTTGGGCCGAGCACCTTGCTTTTCCTACAGGAAATTAAGGAAATAGTATGGTCGGTGGACGACACCCCTGCCGGGCATTACATCCGCAGTAGCGTTGATACCGCGGTCAACGGCGCTCGGAAAGTCCAGATTGCCGGACAAGATGGTATCTATGAAGATTGGCTCGTATTTTCTCGTGAGGTTTTCAATGAGGGCGAAAGTGTGGGCTACGTTGAAGTCGCCTTTGCCCTGAACACAGACCTCACTGACGGTAAAATCGCGTCAGTGAAGAGCGTAACAGACTTTCCATTAGTGGCCTTCTTTCCGACTGTTCTACCGACTCGCCTCGGCTTTCTGGTACAAGGGCCATATCGCACTACCCCGAGCCGGGACAACGTGCCGGAAAATGATGTTTGGAACCGGCATCTGGTACGGGAAACCGCGATTCTGTTGGTGGAGGCCCTGAAAGGATTGCGCGAACTGGGCTTGCTCAGTGTATCCGCTATCGAGTGCTTACCCTTGTCAGCAAGTTGGTTCTGTTCAGGTAGCCGGTTTGCACTGCTGTTTCAAGAGGCTAAAAAAGTATTGCTAACTGAACCGCTGCTTCCAGCTTATGGTGGCGGATATATTTCCGGTCAGAACGCCAAATTGGCCGGAAGCCGGGAACTACGGGAATTGATAAGTCCCCAGCAGCTAGCTGACTTGTTCCCTGACGATGACGCTCCGGCTTGGCTAAGCGATGAAATCACGCCTAATCTTACACCTGACCTTTACCGATACCTTAATGCGGAGCTTGACGTTGGTGATGTCAACTCTGAGGGTTTTATTCGCCGGCTCTCTCCGGAGTTTCTGGAGGCACAGCCCGACGAGTGGATTGAGCGTCTCTATACGTTCTTAAATGGACAGAGAGGGCAAGAAATCCGGCGATTGATTACTACCATACCTCTGGTGCGGTTAGAGGATGGTTCCCATACGGTCGCCTACAAGGACGAAAAGCCTCAAGCATATCTACCCGGAGTTAGCCCGACAGGATTCCCCACAGTAAGGCGCAGCGTGTGTCAATCCTCCAGTGCCCTGGCGTTTCTCGAAGCATTAAACCTTCGTCTGCCTGACCCGGTGGATGATGTCATCGCCCACATTCTCCCAAAATACCGCAAAGATACTGTTGATGTTCCTGATCTGGAATATCGGTCTGACATTGAGCAGATACTTACTGCTTTTGCCACCGACTCTAACGCTCAACGTGGTAATTTGTTGACTCACCTGCGAGAGGCTAAGTTTATCGTTGCGGTGGACACCTTTAGTAGGGTCAGTAAATTCGTCAGGCCCTGGGATGCCTATGCTGCTACTGACAGGCTGAAAGACCTTTTCGATGGTGTCCCGGGCGTCTTGATGGTGGATGATTCCAGGAGATACTTTCGGGGCGAGCAAATTCGCAACCTTATCCGGGCGGTAGGGATCTCTGAGCATCTAGTTCCAATTCCAGTAGAACCCGCTCTCACAACTGAAGATGAGCGAGAATTAGCAACCCGATTGGGGCGTATGCCGTCGGTGAAAGATTATACCCTCAGAGGTTTAGACGCCCTTCTTACAGTAATAGCAAGTTTGCCAATTGACCAGGCATCTAATCGTGCCAAACTGCTATGGCAAGCACTGCGTGATGTCCAACAACACGGGGGCCGTTCTGCATTTTATGGTCAATACAGTTGGCGCTATCGTGGAGAACGAAGCGAAGAATTCTCGGCACGTTCGGTTAAAGCTCTAAACAATGCCGCTTGGGTTCCCGATAAGGACGGTACACTTCAGACGCCGGGTTACGTGGTTTTCCAGGATACCGGTTGGGAACAAGATCCGGCCCTGGAAGCGAAAATCCTTTTCAAGCCTGCGATTATTGACCAACTTGCCAAAGAAGCGGGCATTGAACCCGGCCTGTTGGATCTTGTGAGGAAACGCGGCATCAGCGAAGCCAAGCTGAGAGAACTGCTTGGAGACGATGATGAGTCCGACTCTATTGTTACCGATATAGAGGAACCCAAAACAGTACCCACTATTTTACCTGTTGGTATCCCCGACAACGCCGTGTCCCCACGACCAGCAGGAACAAACGGCGTCAGTCAAACCCAAACTACCACCAGTCCCGGAGGTAGCACGGCCCGCCAACCAAGCGCGCCGCGTGAGTTCATATCCTACGTTAAAACCAGTCCCGACGACTCTGATAAAAACACGGAAGGGCTTTCCCACGAACAACGAATGGACTTGGAAGAACAGGCGATTAAATTTATCCGCTCAAAGGAACCCGCTCTACAAAGAACTCCCCCAAACAATGCCGGGTTCGACCTGCAAGAGATGGGGCCGGATGGCAACCCGGTTCGATGGGTTGAAGTCAAGGCTATGTCTGGCACATTCGACAACCGTCCGGCAACCTTGTCCAAAACCCAGTTCGAGTTTGCCCAGAGAAAGGGAAATTCCTGCTGGCTTTACGTTGTGGAAAATGCAGGCAACCCGACGCAAAGCCGGCTGATCCGAATTAAAGACCCGGCCGGCAAAGCGCAGACCTTCACCTTCGACAAAGGTTGGCTTGAAGTAGCTGAGTAGCCCCCCTACCCCAACCACTCCTTCACCCACCCGTCATAATTGCCCCGGCGGGTTAGCTGGCCCATCAGTTCCGGCGGGGCCAACTGGTTGGACAGGTCGGCCGGGGCCACGCCCTCCCGCAGGGCCTTGAGGGTGTCGTAGGCGGCCTTTACCGCCGCCGCAAAGGGGAGGTGGCCTTGCAGGGCGACCCGGACGCCGGCCCCGCTCAGGAAGTCCAGGTCGGCCAGTTCGCCGCCGGCGCCGCCCAGCAGCAGCGGGATGTTCACCTCGGCGCTGACCTCCTCCACCTCGGCCCGGGTCTGGGCGCCGGCCAGAAACATCGCATCCACCCCGGCGGCCTCATAGGCTTTGGCCCGCTTGATGGCCTCGGCCACGCCGCCCACCCGCAGGGCGCTGCTGCGGCCGGCGACAACCAGCGCCGGATCCTGGCGGCCGGACAGGGCGGCTTTCATCTTGCCCACGCCCTCCTCGACCGAAATAAGCTGGCCCTCGCCGGCGGCGCCGAAACTCAGGGGGAGTTGGGTGTCCTCAATGGTCAGGCAGGACACGCCGGCGGTTTCCAGTTCCTCCACCGTGCGGCGGACGTTCAGGGCGTTGCCGTAGCCGTGGTCGGCGTCCACCATCAGGCTCAGGTCGCCGGCCCGGCAGATGCGGTGAATCTGCTGGGCAAACTCGGTCAGGGTCAGCACAATCAGGTCCGGCGCGCCCAGCACCGTGCCGGACGCGATGGAACCGGCGAACATTCCCACCTCAAAGCCCAAGTCCTCGGCGGCCCGGGCCGAAATGGGGTCGAAAACCGAGGCCGGATGGACACACCGGTCTCCCGCCAGAATAGCTCGGTAGCGTTCCCGTCGTGCAGTCAGATTCATTTCGCTCCTCATTCAGTTGGATTGCCGGATGGTCAAGACTATACTATCCCCGGCAAGGGGTGGCAAGGCAGGGGGAGTGAAACATGGATTAACAGGATATACAGGATGTTTGGATTCAGGATAAAAAAATTATCCTGTATATCCTGTTAATCCATGTTAGTTAAACGGGGGAGCGGTGGTTATGCGGATAATGGGCGTGGATTTCAGTGGGGCGCGCCTTGACCGGAATACCTGGCTGGCCGAGGGTTTGCTGGAGGGCAACGACCTTTTTCTGGAATACTGCCGTCCGGTGGGCCGGGGTGAACTGGCCGGCATCCTGGCGGAGCTTGACGGCCCGGCGGTGGTTGCCCTGGATTTTCCCTTTGCTACGCCCCGGGAGTTCAGCCAATTCTGGCGGCCTGATGCCATTGCTATGCCCGATTTGTGGGCCGCCGCCGCGGGTTTGGCGCTGCCCGACTTTGTTGCCTTGCGGGATGAGTTTGTGGCCCGATATGGCGAGTTGAAACGGGCTTGCGACCCGCCGGAAAGCTATTCCTGCCTGCATCAGGCCAACCCCAATATGGTGCCGATGACCTTTCGGGGGATGCAACTGCTGCACCGGCTCTGGAACGGCCCTACCGTCAACCCGGTGTCCGTGCCGCCGCTGCCTACTCCCTCCCGGCCGGGGCCGGGGCCAACCGCTACCCTGCTGGAAGTGATGCCCGGCGCGGCGTTGCGCCGCCTGGGGCTGCCGTTCAAGGGCTACAAGAATGGGGCAAAGGCCGGAGAGTTGCGGCGGCAAATCCTGAACGCACTGCCGCGCCGGGCGGAGCCGGTAGCCGTTGACCTGGACGATCTGCGGGCGATTTGCCTGGCTAACCACGACGCTCTGGATGCGGTGGTCGCCGCCATCACCGCCGCTTTATGGGCGATAGAACCAGCCCGTTTTGCCGTGCCGCCGGTTGCGGGGGAACCGGGCTACGAGCCGGCGATCCTGCTGGAGGGCTGGCTGTATGCGCCGGTTCGGGTCCCGGCGGGTTGATTCGTGCGGGTTAATCGTGGATTGCCGGCTAAAACCCGCAGGGTGTCCACGGCGGTTGCTGGACGGCGAACATCCGGTCGGCGCGCCGCAGGGTGCCGGGGGTATGCTCTTCGACCAGGCCGGCCCGGGCCAGGGCGCTGAAATTGGCGGCTCCCAAGTAGGTGGTGGCTAAGGCGGCCACGGTGATTGCCAAGTCCGGCACCGCATTGGTGGCCCGGCAGGCCGCCCCCTCCGGGGAACCTTCCAACTCGAACCGTCCCGCGTTCCAGGGGCATACTTCGTCCCGCACTTCCAGCGCCAGACGGCCGCTTTCCGGGTAATGCCGGAGACCCAGCGCGGCGCTGACATCCACCAGACGCAGCCATAGCCCATCCCGGGTTTTCCGCTGCAACTGCCGGGGATCGGCCAGCAGCCAGGGCAAAGGGTCGTCCACCGGCCGCCGTTCCGCCTCGGCGCGGGTAACTAGGTCCGTGTCAAAGCAGAACCGCCACAAGGCCGTATTGGCCTCCCTGGTTGCGGCCATCAACTCGTTCACCGTAACGGTGTCGCCGCTGATGCGGTACTTGGCATAGCCCTCCATTCGCCCGCCGTCCCGGTAGCCCACGTAAAAAATGCCGCCCCGCCCGCCCTGCCGGTGTTCCGGCGCCTGGGCCTCCCGCTCCCAGAGGTGGGGCGATTTCTGGAACACGCCGGGGCGTTCCAGGGTGCTGCGGCGGAAAACCTCAGGCAGTTCCTTTATCAGGTCGGCCGGGTCGATAAACTCGAACTGGCCGGCGGGACTCGCATAGGGCCGGGCGTAGCCGTTGTGCGCCCGCTCAATACTCCATTCCTCCCGCAGGGAACCGATGCCGTAGCCGAACCGGCCGTAGATTACGCTTTCCGAGGCGAACAACCCGGCCAGCGCTTCGCCCCGCCGGTGAATGTCCTTGAGCTGATGCTGCATCATCGTGGTCATTATCCCGCGCCGCCGGTGGGTGGGCTGGACGGCGATGTTGGCGACCCCGGCGATGACCGCCGTAGTTCCGGGTAGGGACATCTCCAGCCGGTGGGAATGAGCGCCGCCGACAATGTTTCCCCGGTCAAATACCGCGATGGAACGGTCCAGGTCGAAATGGGGCCGGAGCGCCTCCGGGTCAACGTTCAAGCGGTTGCCGTAAGCCCGCGCCTCAACCCGAACCCACTGACCAAACTCGTCAGCGGTTACCGTCCTTAATTCCAGCATCGAGTTCACTCCCCCTGGAAATCAATAACTCCCCCAAATATAGCGGTTAAGCGGAGATTACGCCATATCTTACGCCGCCAACTCAGGCCGGCGCAAAGCCAATACCCATAACAACATCCAACAATACCCGCTCAAGGACAAAATCCGCTCATCCTGAGCCTGTCGAAGGACTAACCGCCATATACCGGGACGTGGTTCGACAAGCTCACCATGAGCGGGTATTGTTCCTGGCAACGCGGGTATTGTTATGGGCAATAAGGATTAGGGCAAGTTGAGCCGTAACCGAACCGGGGCGGCCTGGTTCAGCCCGTAGCGCCGGCCTTACGGCTCAAAAACCGTCTCCAGCTTGGCGGAAGTGTCAAAGAAGTGCTGCAAGCTCTGGTTGACCCGGAAAAAGATGTCGGCCCGCAGTTGGTCGCCGGTGGCGTTGTCGGAGATGCCGCCGGTAATCATCAAGTCCAGGGTGTTCAGGGTGTGGCTCAGGTCGGCGCCGTTGTTTTCCCTGGTGTTAGTTACCAGGTCGCGCCACTGCTCAACCGTCATCTCCAGGAAAAAGTCGGCGTCAATCAAGTCGTACTCGGTGCCTTCCTTCACCCCGGAGCACTCGAAAGCCTCAAAAGTGATGACGAAAACCCGCTCGCCCACCTTCACGCCCATAACGGCGTCAATGCTGCCCAGCCGGCGAAATTCCGGGTCGTTGTTGACCAACTCCTGGAGCCGTTGGAACCACTCAACCGATGGGAAAACTATGGGGGAATCAATCGAATCAACCGAATCAATCGGGGAATCGCTGCCCGCCGCCCCGTGCGCGCTCATCCATTGCCTCCTGATGTCTGCTCAAGCCGGCCAGAGTCCTTAACCCTATCTGTCAACTGCCGGCTACTCCTTGAAGTAGGGTTCGCCTCTTTCTTTGGCCCGGCTGAAGGGCACCATTTTGTTCAGGTGAAAGTCCGGGTCGGAGTTGGCCGGGGCCTGGCCCAACGCCTGGTCAACCATTTTGTGGTACTTGGGGTCCAGCTGCGCCAGCTTGTCCGACTCCGACTGAAGGTACGCCACCCGCGATATAATCCGCTGCAATACGCCGCCGGCGCAGGCCGGGCAATCGGTCGGGTCGGGGGAGTTCATCGAGCGCAGGAACACGCTGGTGACGCCGCCGCAGTCCCGGCAGCGGTATTCGTAAATCGGCACGACTAATCCTCAGGCCGGGCTGGCTTCCGGCCGGCGTAGGTAGGCCGCCAGGCCCGGCGTCAGGTTGGCTTCGGTCTTGCCAATGCCGACCCACTGCATCCGGCTCAGGTACTGCTCAATATACTGCTGCTGGAGGTTCCGCACCACCGCCATTCCCGCCGCGATGTTGGCAACGCTGCCGCCGATGATAATAGCAAGGGCTTCCCAGAGTACCGGGTCGCTCAAGTCCTGAACCAGGTCCCGCTCTACGCCCCGCATCAGGTTGTTCAGGCCCAGGCCAAAGCCGGGTTCCTGATTCGCTACGGCGTATTTCAAGTGGGCCATCCCGTAGGCCAGGTGGCGGGCCTTGTCCTCCAGGCAGCGCCGGAACAGGTACTTTTCGGCCGGCTGACCGGCATACGCCTCGCCGTAGCGGTAAAGCAGCAGGGTCAGCGTCCCCCGCACCACGTAGAGGAAAAGGGCCGTTTCGGTCCAGCCGGCCCTGGTCTCCAGCAGGCGGCGGTTGAACTGGGCCGCGCTCTCCAACCCCAGCGCCCCGTCGTTGAGCAAGGCCCGCTGCCGGAAAGCCGAATAGTGGCGTCCCGCGTCGAACAACTCGGTGGCAAGGAAGGTTTTGACTTCGTGATAGGCGTAGTTCATCCGGTGGAGCCACTGACCGATGACGTCGATTTCAATGGACGCCTGCTGCGCCAGTTCGGTGCAAAGCTGCCGCATCGCCAACTCCCCGTCGTAGGGGCGGGGGGGCAACTCATCCCAGGCGACTTCGGCGTGGGCCATCCAGCGGCGTTGAATCGCCTCCTCGTAAAGGTCAACGGCATTGTCGGCCCACAGGTCAACCTTGGCGCTCAGGGAGTAAAGGTCGGTGCGCGGCACGCCGGGGATGGGGAAGGCCCCCCGAGGGCGGCGGCTCATATCGGAACTGGCGTCCGGCACCGCGCCATAGCTGCCCAGGTTAAGGTCCCGCATCGTCAGGCCGCGCTTTCCCGCTCTGGCCCGGATACCCCACTCCAGGGTATCGTTCATCCAGTCAAGGGGTTGAGAACCCGGGGCTGTAGGCGGGGGCGGGTTGGCGGCGTCGGGGGACGCTGCCGGTTCCGCCGCCGGGCCGGGCTGTTGTTCCTGGTCAAGGGCCATTACTGTCCTCAATGGGGTTTGCCGGGAATGGAGTTTGCCGGGCGGGATTGGTCTTTCCCCGGATAAAGCAAGGGTATTCTCAAAACAAGTTGGTGGGCCGGAATACCCCGGCGGCCGGTAGGGGCGGGTTTGTAACCCGCCCTTGCCTGGGTGCAGGAATGGGTCGGATAAGGCAGACCCGTTTCCAGGGATGTCATTGGCCTTGAACGCCGGGCGGGTTACAAACCCGCCCCTACCATACATCTAAACCGGGACACCGAAACCGGGCCGGCAGGATTATCAACACCGGTTGAGAATACCCGCGAATCCCCGAGGGAGGTCTTGGCTGAGCAACTAAATAAAGCTAGGCCGCCGAGCGGTAGGCTTCCAGCAGCGACGGGTTGACTCGGCCATTGGTAAGCCGGTCATCAAATCCGGCCGACTTGAGCCGTTGGAAGTATTCTTTGGTCTGGCGCTGCCGGATGGCCCGCAGGATGTTCTGGCCTTCGTCCACCTTGTCCTTGCCGCCGCCCAGCAGGACGGCCAGGGCTTCGCTGGTCAGTTGGTTGCGGCCCGCCGGGTTTTCCCCGCCGGCCCCGGTGGACTGGCGGCTTTCCCCTTCGTCCAGGTAGCAGTGGATTTCCTCCCGCCGCTCCGGGGTGAACTCGTTCATATAGCGCAGGTGCAGCACGCCGATGGCGACGTGCCGGGCCTCATCCTGGGCGCAGCGGCGGTAAATGGCCTTTTCCGCTTCGTTGTAGGCCATCAACTCGCCCAGCCGGAACAGGGTCAGCACGTTGCCTTCCCCGGTGATGTGGAGCCGGGAGGACAACTCGGTGAACTCCCGGGCGTTGTCGGTGCTGCCGCCCACCACGTCGGAGACGCTGTCGGTCATCCGCATCAGCCCGCCGCCGTTGGTCAAGGCCCGCTTGCGGAAAACGTCCAGGTGGCGGGACTCATCCATCACCTGGGCCAGCAGCGCCAGCCGAACCTCGTGGTAGTCGGGGGACATCGTAGCGATAAACCGGCCGGGAACGTCGGAGGCGACAAACTCGACCTGAGTGAAAAAGGTAGCCAACTGGCACTCGGCGGCCTCAATGTCGTCGGGCAGGGCCTCAATGGTGTCCCAGGGAATATCGGTGGCGGAACTCCACTGGCGGGTGATGAACTCGTGGTAGAGCTTGGTCAGGTTGTGCGCCCAGACCTCGCTTTTGGTGCGAAAGGTGTAGGCGCCGAACTGAGCCACGTTATTCCGGGGAATCGACCCTTCGACCCGCCCGGTGTTGTTAGCGGAAACCTCGGCAACCTCCTGGCCGGCAACATTTTCCTCCAGCTTGCTCAGCCACGAAAGGTCAAAGCCCTGCGCCCTGGCATCCTCCCAGTAGGAAGTCCGATTATCGACGGTAGCCATGCCATCCACCTCCTGGCCGGGTGCAACCGATAGCTGCCCGGAACGGTTTACTCCAAACTGCAAATCGTAACCGATAATACGGGATTTGCAATAATATGTCAACGATAGGGCGGGGCAAGGCCGGGGTCTTTCGGTTCTTGACTCATTACAACGTATAACCACTACAAAATAACCGTTACAACATATATCCGCATAACTGCATATAACCACATAACCGTAGATAACCGCATAACCGCATATAACCGCTCATCCTGAGCCTGTCGAAGGATAGGGTGGATGGTTCGACAGGCTCACCATGAGCGAAATTTGTTAGTGTGAGCGAATTTTGTTGTTGAGCGGGTTTTGTTGTTGGCGTTGACATTTGCCCCTCGCGTGTCAACTAATTGGCTATTGAGAAAACTTTACTACTCTGGCAATATGGCTCCGGTAGGGCTAGGCAATCGCACCATCAGCCCGTCATTCCGGCGCACAAAACCGTCGTTCCGGCGAAAGCCGGAATCCAGAACGGTCGGTGGCCGGCACCGTCTTTTCCGGGGGGATTTCCTGGATTCCGGCTTTCGCCGGAACGACGGTTACGCGGTTGCAATGACTGGTTGGAATGACGGTTACAGTTACAGTTGTCCGGGTTGCCAGGGTTAAGACGCAATTACTCGGCCCGGTAGGGAGTGAAAGCCTAATTGCCCGCTAAAATAACCGACGGGGAAGGATAGAAGTATGAAGTACGACGTCATCGTAATCGGAGCCGGCTCGGCGGGGTGCGTCGTTGCGGCGCGCTTGTCGGAAGACCCCCACCGGTCGGTGCTGCTGTTGGAGGCGGGGCCGGACTACCCGGACTTTGCCCAATATCCCGACGACTTGAAGTTTGGCTACAATGCAACGGCGTCGGCGCCGGGCGCGCCGCACAATTGGTCTTTCCAGGCCCAGGGCCGGCCGGAACAGGATGAGCCGATGCCGGTGCCCCGGGGCAAGGTGGTGGGCGGCACCAGCGCCATCAACGGCCAGGTCATTTTGCGGGGCGTCCCGGAGGACTACGATTCCTGGGCCGAGTTGGGCAATGACGAGTGGGGCTACCTCAAGCTGCTGCCCTACTTGAGAAAGCTGGAGACGGATACCGACGTCCGCGACGACTTTCACGGCACCGACGGGCCGATTCCGGTGCGCCGCTATGCCCGGGAGGATTGGCTGCCCTTTCAGACCGCCTTTTACCGCGCGGCGCGGGACGCCGGTTACCGGGATGACCCGGATATGAACAACCCCGACTCCGGCGGGGTCGGCCCGATACCGATGAATAACCCTAACGGCATCCGTATGAGCACCGGGCTGACTTACATCAACCCCAACCGCCACCGGCTGAACCTGACCGTTCGCGGCAACGTGCTGGTGCGGCGCATCCTGTTTGAGGGCAATCGGGCCGCCGGCGTGGAGGTGGAGAGCGGCGGCGAGGTCTTTCGGGTGGAGGCCGATGAGATAGTGGTCAGCGGCGGCGCCATTGCCTCACCTCAGATACTGATGCTCTCCGGCGTTGGGCCGGCGGAACACCTGCGGGAGTTGGGAATCCCGGTAGTGCGCGACTTGCCCGGGGTGGGCCGGAACTTCCGCGACCACCCGATGGCCCCGGTGCGTATGCGGGTCAAGGACGGCTTTCCCCAGGACGCGGAGGCCCCCCGGATTCAAGCCGGGCTGCGCTACACCGCCGGCGGTTTCGGCCAGCGCAACGATATGCAGATAATGCCGTCATCCTTTTCCTTCCCCCTGGGCGGCGACCCGCTGGAGGGGGAGGGTGTCCGGTTCTCCTGCATCCTGGAGTTGGCCGCCGGCCAGGGGGCGGTAACCCTGGCCTCCGCCGACCCCCATGACCAGCCCAACCTGTACTACGGGTTCCTGGAAGAGGACGCGGACCGGGAGCGGCTGCGGGAGGCGGTGCGTATCTGTTTCCGCCTGCTGGAACACGAAGCCTTCCAGGACATCATTGAAGCCCCCTTGACCCCCACCCGGGAGCAGGTGGCCTCGGATGAGGCGCTGGATGACTGGCTGAACCGGAACGTAACGACGGCCCAGCATCTGGCCGGAACCTGCAAAATGGGGCCGGACTCCGACCCGATGGCGGTGGTGGACCAGTATTGCCGGGTGCGGGGGCTGGAGGGCCTGCGGGTGGCCGACACCTCGGTTATGCCCAACGTAGTACGCGCCAACACCAACACCACCGCCATCGCCATCGGCGAGCGGGTAGCCGACTGGATGAGGGGCGGGTAGGCCGGCGGCAAGGCAAGCCTGCTTTGCCCCGCTCATCCTGAGCTTGTCGAAGGACGGGGTAGATGGTTCGACGGTATTATCACTACGAGTTAGTATTCTGGCTGGAATACTCCGTCAACCGGTAGGGGCGGGTTTATAACCCGCCCTGGTTCCGGTGCAAGGATGTGTCGGATACGATGTCTCCGTTACCCAAATGATTCTGCCGTTGTCGCCAGGGCGGGTTACAAACCCGCCCCTACCCGGTGATAATACCAGCCCACGTTGAGAATACCGTCAATTGTGTCTTAAACGGGGCAACCGGGGCAACCGTCATCCCAAGCAACCGTCATTCCCGGGGCAACCGTCATCCCAAGCAACCGTCATTCCCGGGGCAACCGTCATCCCAAGCAACCGTCATTCCCAAGGCAACCGTCGTTCCGGCGAAAGCCGGAATCCAGGAAATCCCCGGGGAAAGAGCGGGCCGGCTACCGCGCGTTCTGGATTCCGGCTTTCGCCGGAACGACGGGTTTATGCTGAGGATTGCCTTGCTCACCATAGCCGGTTGAAGGACGGGGTTGATGGTTCGACAAGCTCACCATGAGCGGGTTGGGTAGCTGGTTCGGGTTGGGTGGCTGGTTTGTAAAGGTAAGCCCGCTTTGATCCGCTCATCCTGAGCTTGTCGAAGGACGGGGTTGGTGGTTCGACAAGCTCACCATGAGCGGGTTGGGTAGCTGGTTCGGGTTGGGTGGCCGGTTTATATCTGTGGTATCCTTACTTGGAACTTGCCGTTTATAGAGCGGGTTGCTGCCGAACCGGGCCGCCCTCAGGAGGGGTTCTTATGAAGGCGTCATACTTTGCCTGTATGGGGTACGCAGACCGGCACCGGTTCCCTCCCGACTGGCCGGTGCCCTCGGCGCATCAGGACTCGGCGATAACCTTGCGCAGCTATGAGGAGGGTATGGCCGAGTGCCTCTTGGCCGAGGAAGTAGGGTTCGACTGGCTCAGCCTATCCGAGCATCACTACTCCGGCAACCGGATGACGCCCAACCCGGCGGTGATGGCCGCCGCCGTAGCCCAACGCTGCCAACGGGTAAAGATCGCCCTGCTGGGCCAACTCCTGCCCCTGGTCAACCCGGTGCGCGCCGCCGAGGAGATTGGGATGCTGGACAACCTGAGCGGCGGCCGGCTGGTGGTGGCCTTTATGCGCGGGGTCATCAGCGAGGATCAGGTGTACGACCTGAACCCGGCCGAGGGACGGGCCAGGTTGGCCGAGGGTATGGACCTGGTTATCCGGGCCTTGACCGAACCCCAGCCCTTTTCCTGGGAGGGCCGTTACTACCGCTACCGCACCGTTTCCGTGTGGCCCAAGCCGGTACAGCAGCCGCTCCCCCCGACTTTCGTCGCCACCCGAAGCGACGATGCGTTGCAGTACGCCGCCACCAATCGCCTGGGGCTGGGCATTTCCTACGATTCGGTGGGCGCCACCGCCCAGGTGGTCGCCAAGTACGTTCAACTGTGCCAGGAAGCCGGCTGGGAGCCGGGCCGCGACCAAATCGTGTATCGCGGCGGCATCTGCCTGGCGGAGACGGACCAGGCGGCGCAAGCCTTTATGGATGACCTGGAGTCCCAAGGCGTCCAGCGCGGGCTGGCGGTTGGCCCCCTGTTGACCCAAGCGGTGCAGTCAGCCCGGGCCGGCGAGGATTTTAACGTGCGCAATGTCCACCGGGTTTCCGCTGCCGGGAACGCTGCCGGAAACCGGACGCGGGCCGGCCGCAGCGTCCGGGGGATGGTCGGTTTTGTAGGGAGTCCCGACACGGTGGTGAGCCAGCTCAGGGAGTTTCATGAAAAGTGCGGCGTCGGGGTGGTTGACCTGGCCTTTCAGCAGCCGGGCATCAGCCATGAATGGGTAATGAAAGAGTTGGAACTGTTCGGGCGGGAAGTGCTGCCGCGCCTCCGGGAGTTCCCGGACTGAGCGATTGGGGGACAGACGGCGCGGAGTTGCGCTGAAAGGGAATTATATACTTGACTGCCCAAGCTACTTTGCCTACCCCCGGGAAACGACCTGATTTACTAAATCGGGAAATTGACAAGGGGGAAGTTGATTACAAGGGGATATATAGAATAGTTTGTTCCTGGCAAGTAAAGCCAGCTTGGGCAGTGAATCTAACGGTATCCGTATCGTAGCGCATTTTCTTCTCGATTGCATCTGTATGGTCGCAATACCATAACTACGCAACAGACGTTCCTCGTATTTATTGTTGTGACCCACCGCGCTAATTTTCGGGCCATACATAACTGCGGAAGGCGCGCCGCCGGGGTGGTGCGAGCAATACAAGGTAGTGTATCCGCCGTCCGGCAGACGCAGAGGATTACCCCAAACCATTGCGGAGAAGGCTTCGCCTAATTCTGGTGGGGGCGAAATCTGGTATTGTACGTACACTTTCGTAACTCTTTTCCCGTAAGGGGAAATGACATACTCGGTTAATCTTGACTAGACAAGCAACTCGGCGTGGGCGCGTTGTCCGGCAAACTCAATCGCCCATATTTCCATTGCCCGGTCATAGGCCCAGTTCAAGTCAATAAGGTCGTCCGGGCTTTCAACCTTCATTTGCCCCTTCATTGCAACCTCTGTCCGCAACCGCTCCAGGGTAATTTCCTGGTTGCCTTTGCTGGTGTTGTGTTGCAAGCACAGCGGGGCCCGGTTGTAAATCCGGTCGGTGCCTCCGTTGGATTTAGGGTGGATATGGTCAAGGTGGAAATTGGCGATGTCTTCAATCACCGAGCCGTCCTGCCGCCGATTGGCAAACCCGCAACACCACGCTTGATAGCCGGATAACTTTAACAGCCGTTCTGTCATCTGGTCTCGGTCAAAAACGTCCTTCGCCTTCGTTTTGTAATCCGGCGTAGGCTTGACCCGCCCCAACTTGGATGCCGTTTGCCAGTCATCGGCAATCGGCGAGGTTCGCTTGGGCAATTCCTTCGGCCCAAAAACTGTGGCTGTGGGCGCGCCCTCCATGACTTGTTGCCCAGGCTGGTGATCGTTGCAGGATAGTAGGGCCAACTCAGGCTTGTTAAACTGACGCTTGAACACCGTCCAAGCCCTGGGGTTAAAGTCGCAGGCTATCCATTGCCGCCCCAACCGCTCCGCCGCTATACAGGCATAAGCGCAACCGGCAAAGCAGTCCAGCACTATGTCGCCGGGGTTGGTGCTGGCTTGGATAATGCGCTCGGCCAAAGGCACTGGCTTCTGTGTAGGATAACCGGTACGCTCTGGCGCGTTGACTATTGTATGGAAGTTGGCTATGTCAGTCCAAACATCGGTCAAGCGCACGCCTTTGGACTCATCCAGGTAAAGCCGTCGGGACTTGGTGATAGACTTGTATCGCCGCCCATCTTCGTCGACGCCACTGAACCGAGCAAGTTGCTTGTCATCGTAGGGTAGGTAGGATTTGTTGAAAGGGACCTTCCGCCCTTTAGCGTAGTAGAGGATTGTATCGTGGCCTCGAACAAACTTGGGGGCCAATGCCTTATAGCCGGCCGCTCCGCTCATTTGCCACACAATCTCGTTCTTAAAACCTGGGTTATTGCCCTCGCCGTTTCCAAATATCCCGTCCAGCAGTTGGCGCAAGTAACCGTTGGCCGTATGGTCGCAATGCAGGTACAAGCTGCCCGTAGGTTTGAGTACCCGCCAGATTTCAATGACCCGGACGGCCATATAGCAGAGGTAAGCCGCGATGCTGTCCCCGTGAACATACCGGGTTGCCTCTATCAACTTGTGAATCCCGGCCAACTGAGGCCGGCTTTCCAACTCCACCATCCAGTCCTCGTGAACATCGTTCTCCCAAGACCAGATGTCGTAGTACCCCCCCCCGAGTCTTTTCATCTTCAAGCCACGCAAGCCCGGCGGATGCGGCCTCTTCCTGGGTACTGACACCCCACCGTTTCAGCAAGCGTCTCTCGCCAGCTTGCTCCGCTTTTGACAGCGGCGGCTTCAACTTATCTGCGGCGAAGGTATCGTTCTTCGCAAAGGGCGGGTCAATGCAAACCAAGTCAATGCACTCGCTATTTAGCGACCGCAGGAACTCCAGGTTGTCGGATATATACACGCCCCGGTTGATGGCATTGAAACCGTGTGCGGTGGGAGACGGTACATTACGCTTGTTCCGGGTGGTGTTGCGGGCCATTCGGCACCTTCCAGCATAAGGATCGACTACACTGTACCAACCCCTAAAACTGCCGTCAACCGACTAAAGTCACAACTGAATGGAAATTAAACTCAATTGACGCGCCCGTTCCGAAACGGCTAGAATACTTTTATCGTTACGGCTATCCTTATCGCATTGCGACATTACCCCGGCGGGAGAGGACTGATGCAGGATACGCAGGATACAAAAGTCGAGCTTATCGCTCATTTGCTGCGGCGCGCCGGGTTTGGGGCCAGCCGGGCCGAGTTGGCCGCCGCCACGGCCCGGGGGTACGAGGCCACCGTTGAGGAGTTGCTGAATCCGCAAGAGGAACAGCGGCTTAGCGACTACCTGGTGCGCCGCTTTCACCCGGAACTTTCCGGGATGATGGGGCCGCAGGCGCCCGGCGAGAACTGGCTGTACCGGATGGCGACCACTACCGCGCCCTTGCCGGAAAAGATGACCCTGTTCTGGCATGGCATCTTTGCCACCGGGTACAACAAGGTCATTCACGGCAAGGCCCTGTCCGACCAGACCCGGATGTTCCGCCGCTATGCCCTGGGCAGTTTTCGCACCCTGCTGCTGGAATTGTCCAAAGACCCGGCCATGATTATCTGGCTGGACAATCAGGACAATCACAAAGGGGCCATCAACGAGAACTTTGGCCGGGAGTTGCTGGAACTGTTCTCGATGGGCGTAGGCAACTACACCGAAACGGACATCAAGGAGTGCGCCCGCGCCTTTACCGGCTGGAGTATCGCCAACCGCCAGTATATGGAGTTGCGCTCTCAGCGGGATTCCGACTGGCCCTACGGTCGAATCTCCTGGCACTTCGAATTCCACCCCGAAGACCACGACGACGGGGAAAAGGTGTTCCTGGGGGAGCGGGGCAACTTCAACGGCGACGACATCGTCGAAATTATCTGCAAGCAGCCGGCCACCGCCCGGTTCATCGCCCGCCACCTCTACAGCTTTTTCGTGGCCGACGAGCCGCCGGTGCCGGAGTGGCCCTACACCCCGCCGGCCGACCCTCAAGCCATTGCCACCCTGGTTCAAGCCTACTTCGACCACGATTACAGCATTGGCGCCATGCTGCGCACCCTGTTCAACGCCGACTTCTTTAAGTCCCCGGCGGCCCGCTATACCAAGGTTAAGAGTCCCGTCGAGTTGGTTGCCGGCGTCCTGCGGCTGACCGGCGAGTTCGACCGGCCCCGCTACGAAATTCTGGAACGCCACAGCCAGGCGTCCTATATGGGCCAAATCCTGAACAACCCGCCCAGCGTTGAGGGGTGGCACCAGGGCACCGACTGGCTGGACAGCGGCACCCTGGTGGAGCGCATCAACTTCGCCAGTCAGCAAATCGGCGATACCGACAAGCCGGGCATCCGGGCAATGCTCGACCGCATCGGCGCCGAACTCGGCGCGGCCAAGGCCACTTCCCCGGAGCGGTTGGTGGACGCCTGCCTGGAAGAAGTCGGCGCGCTGTCGGTGGAGGAAGACACCCGCCGCGTGCTGGTCAACTTCTCCGCCGGGGGCCAGGTTGAAAAGGGCGCCGCCGCCGCCCGCCAGCACATCGCCGACCTGTTGCGAATGGTGGCCGCCACTCAGGAGTTTCAGCGGGCGTAGGGCTTGCCCTGAGTTGATTGCAGGGCGGAATCGGGATGGTTCGACAGGCTCACCATGAGCGGGGGCCAGGGAGTTCTCAAAGAAGGTAGCGTATGACTACTCAAAGCAAGAAACCCAGCCTGAGCGCAACGCAAACCGGGCCGGACCCGGTGGCGCCGGAGCCTTTTGGCCCCATTGTGCTCAAGCTGAATCCCTTACTGCGACTGACTGATGAACAGCTTGCCGAGCTATGCTCATTGAACGATGCCTTGCGAATCGAACGCAACGCTCAAGGAGACCTGGAGTTTATGCCCCCGACCCACCCCACCAGCGGCAACCGGAACTCCAGGATAACTGCGCGTTTGGATAACTGGGCGGAAGGTGATGGCACCGGCGCTGCCTTTGACGCCACCGCCGGGTTCACCCTGCCCAACGGCGCGCTGCGCTCTCCCGACGCCGCGTGGATTCTGAAGAGTCGGCTGGCCGGGATGACCGAGGAAGACCGGCGGGGATTCTGGCGCATCTCCCCCGACTTCGTAATTGAACTGCGCTCTCCTTCGGATCGGCTGCGCGGGCTGCACGCCAAAATGGATGAGTATATGGAGAACGGCGTCCGCCTGGGCTGGCTGATTGACCCATTGGATCCCCGCCGCCGGGTGTACGTTTACCGCCCCGGTGCGCCGGTGGAGATACTGGAGGGGCCGGCAACCCTGTCCGGTGAACCTGAATTGCCGGGCTTTACCCTGGACTTGCAGTCGATATGGGAACCGGCCTTTTGACCGGTGTTTGCCTGAAATAAGCCGGCGGAATCGGGATGGTTCGACAAGCTCACCATGAGCGGGGGTTAGGGCGTTCACCATGAGCGGGGGCCGGGGCATTATTGCGGAGTCTAGGGTATTATTCACGTATCGGTAATATGAGCGGAGTTCAGGGTACTATTCAGACACCTCAAAAGGGAGTATCCAACCAGGATAGCGGATGACTACTCAAAGCAAGAAACCCAGCTTGAGCGCAGCGCAAACCGGACCGGACCCGGTGGCGCCGGAGCCGTTTGGCCCCATTGTGCTTAAACTGGCCCCGGTTTTTGATATGACCGATGAGCAACTCCTGGAGTTTTGCGCGGTCAACGATGTGCTGCGTATCGAACGCAACGCCTCGGGGGAGTTGGAGATTTTGCCGCCGGCCAACATCACCAGCGATAACCAGAATATGCGCATTGCCATCGACCTGGGCCTGTGGGCCAGGGCCGACGGGAGCGGTGAGGTGTTCGGCCCCACCGCCGGATTCACCCTGCCCAACGGCGCCATTCGCTCCCCCGATGCGGCGTGGATTCTCAAGAGCCGGCTGGCGGAACTTCCCGACGCTGAGAAACGCCGGTTTGCCGGCATCGTCCCCGACTTCGTAATTGAACTGCGCTCTCCCTCAGACCGGCTGCGCGGGCTGCACGCCAAAATGGATGAGTATATGGAGAACGGCGTCCGCCTGGGCTGGCTGATTGACCCATTGGATCCCCTACGCCGGGTGTACGTTTACCGCCCCGGTGCGCCGGTGGCAATCCTGGAAGGGCCGGCAACCCTGTCCGGCGCGCCGGAATTGCCGGGCTTTACCCTGGATTTGCAGTCGATATGGGAACCGGCCTTTTGACCGTCCCTTGCTATAATATAAACCGAGGCTCAAATATGACTACTGCACAACGGGCCAACTTCCTGGAATATGACCGCACTATGGGGATGACGGTGATGGAGGGCCGGGGCTTTTATTACCCGGTGGATACCGCCGTGGGCCGGGATGACCGGCTCTACGTTATCAGCCGGAGCAAAGAGGAAACCACCCGGGGCATCCGCGTTACCATCTGCGACGTGGACAGCGGCTATTTCGGCAACTTCGGCGGCTACGGGCCGGCGGGCGGGCAATTTGTCTGGCCCGCTTGCGGCGCGGTGGATAGCCAGGGGCGGTTTTTCATCAGCGACGAGAAACTTCACCGCATTACCGCCTACGATGCCGCCGGCAACTACCTGTTCCACTGGGGACAGGCCGGCTCTGGCGTAGGAGAGTTGGATACCCCGTCGGGCCTGGCCTTCGACGGCGCGGATAACCTCTACGTCGCCGACACCTACAACAACCGGGTACAGAAATTTACCGCCTCCGGCCAATTCCTCTTGTCTATTGGCGGAACGGGCGCGGAGGCGCTAAACCTGCCCTGGGGTTTGGCCGCAGACGCCGGGAACAACCTGTACGTCGCCGACTTCGGCAACGACTGCATCAAGAAATTCTCTAGTCAAGGTGAGTTCCTGGCCCGGTTCGGTTCCTCCGGTCGGGGCGATGGGCAGTTCACCCGCCCGGCTTCGGTCGCCGTTGACCCGGAGGGGTATATCTACGTGGCCGATTGGGGCAATGAGCGGGTGCAGGTGCTGGACGCCGCCGGCAACTTCGTAACCAAGCTGCGGGGTGAGGCTACCCTGTCGGAATGGGCGTCCAACTTCCTCAGCATCAACAAGGAAGAGGCCGCCGCCCGCGCTACCGCCGACCTGGATATGGAAATCGACTATTTTGTGGATGACCCCCACGAAGAGTCCTCTCACATCGAACGGTATTTCTGGTGTCCCGCTTCGGTTAAACTGGATAGCCAGGGCCGTCTCTACGTTACCGAGACCAACCGGCACCGGCTCCAGGTGTACCGCCGCAGCCGGTAATTTCCCGCCCCGGCCGATCCCGCAAGAGAGAGCTATACTACAAAAATAAGGAGCAGAACCATGGTATCGACCAATAAGGAGCGCTCCCTGGTAGTCATTGAGTTGAACGGCGGCAACGACGCCCTGAACACCCTGGTTCCCTTTAACAACGGCCTATATTACGACAACCGGCCCGGCATCGGCATATCGCCGGAGGAGGTTCTGCCCCTTGACGGGGAATATGGCTTCAACCCCAATATGGCCGCGGTCAAGGGCCTGTGGGATCGGGGGGAACTGGCGGTTATTCACGGCATCGGCTACCCGCAGCCCAACCGTTCCCACTTCCGTTCCCGGGACATCTGGTACACCGCCGAACCGGAAAGCATCGGCACTCAGGGTTGGTTGGGGGCGGCCATACGCGACCTGGACGGCCGGGGCGAGAACGTCCTTACCGGCGTCAACTTCGGACGCGGCCTGCCCCGCGCCCTGGTCTGCAAAGGCGTGCCGGTGGCGTCGGTGGGCAACCTGGAGACCTACGGCCTGCTCCCGGACATTGCGGATGAGAACGTCCGGCTCCAGGCCCTGGACGCGCTGGGCCGGATGTATGGCCCGGCCGGGGGCCGGGACATCGTGGCGCAGGCGTTGAGCGAGAACGGTTCTCAAGCCCTGCTGGGCGCCGACATCCTCCGCACCGCGCCGGAGCGGTACGAGTCCAGCATCGAGTACGCCGACACGCCCATCGCCCGCAGCCTGAAAAGCGCCGCCCAGGTGATGAGCGCCGGCCTGGGCACCCGGATTCTCTACGCCCAGCACGGCAGCTTCGACACTCATAGCAACGAACTTCAGTCCCACGCCAAGCTGTGGCAGGACGTTTCGGCGGCTATCGGCGACTTTACCGCCGACTTGAAGGAGCAGCAGTTGTGGCAGGATACGCTGGTGCTGGTCTGGTCCGAGTTCGGGCGCCGCGTCCACGATAACGGAACCGGTTGCGACCACGGTTCCGGCGGCGTTGCCCTGGTCCTGGGCGGCGCGGTGCAGGGGGGACAATTCGGCCAGTACCCGTCGCTGCGGGAGGCCGACCTGTCCGAGGGCGACCTGGCCTACACCACCGACTTCCGTTCCACCTACGCCACCATCCTCGACCGCTGGCTGGGCCTGGACCCGGATCCCATAGTTCACGGCCAGTTTGAGCAGTTCGACTTTATTGGCCGCTAACGCTTAACCGTTTACGGTCAGGGGAATCAGGGAAATGGCAACCGCCGGGAATCAATCAAGATTCCCGGCGGTTTCTTTTGACAATATCCACTCGGCAATGTCAGCTTGGCAATATCCGCTCATGGTGAGCTTGTCGAACCAGACATCCCGTATCGGTGATTCATCCTTTGACCGGCTCAGAGTAATCTAATATAACCCGACTTCTCACTGGCCTTGTCCGGGATGGTTCGACAAGCTCACCATGAGCGGGAGCGCAACCGTCTCACCATGAGCGGGTGAGGCAATGGTCTCACCATTTACTCCCGCCGCGCCGCCTTTACCGACTCGATGATGCGCCCGTAGGCGTTGCAGCGACACAGGTTACCGGAGAGGGCTTGACGAATTTCGTCCTCGGAAGGGTTGGGGTTGGCATCCAGCAGGGCGCGGGCCGACATTACAAAGCCGGGAGTGCAAAACCCGCACTGGCCGCCGTCATTGTCCAGAAAGGCTTGCTGCACCGGGTCCAGGTCGCTCAAATCCCCCAGGCCCTCAATGGTAACAATGGGCCGGCTGCCCACCTGCACCGCCAGAATCTGGCAGGAATAGACCGGCTGGCCGGCCAGCAGCACGGTGCAGGAGCCGCACTCGCCCCGGTCGCAGCCCCGCTTGGAGCCGGTCAAGTCCAACTGCTCCCGCAGCACGTCCAGCAGCGTCCAATGGTGGCGCACTTCCACCGGATAGCTCTGCCCGTTGACCTCCAGGGCCAAGTTGGCGGTGGATACCATATAGTTAGCGTTAGTTGGCATAGGGAACCGTCTCCTGGCCGGGGTGATTGGTTGGCTGCCTGCTATCCTACCCCACCGGGCCGATTGCCGGCAAGTCCGGGGCTTGTTCGGTATTCTCAAGGCGTATTGGTG
This sequence comes from uncultured Dehalococcoidia bacterium, assembly GCA_958295765.1. Lineage (GTDB taxonomy): Bacteria > Chloroflexota > Dehalococcoidia > Lucifugimonadales > UBA3495 > CATQHB01. The sequence goes on along the minus strand of CATQHB010000002.1, from coordinate 2,770,156 downwards.
TCCTGGCCGGAATACTCCGGCGGCCGGTAGGGGCGGGTTTATAACCCGCCCGGCCCGCAACGGCAAAATCATTTGGGTAACGGAGACATCGTATCCGATACATCCTTGCACCGGAACCTGGGCGGGTTATAAACCCGCCCCTACCAGCCACTAGAGCCGGGCAAGGAACACCCACGCCGGTTGAGAATACCGACAAAATCCGCTCATGGTTACAAAATCCGCTCATGGTGAGCTTGTCGAACCACCCGTCCGGGGCAATCGCAGCATAAAACCGTCGTTCCGGTGAAAGCCGGAATCCAGAACGCTCGGTAGCCGGCACGCTCTTTTCCGGGGGATTTCCTGGATTCCGGCTTTCGCCGGAACGACGGTTTTATGACCGGAATGACAAGTTTATGATGCGGTTGCCCGGCCCTTACCCCCGGTCTTTCCCCGGTGAGCCGGATTGCCGGTTAAGCTTGCCGGTGGTCAGCCTACCCGGTTTCCGTCCCCGTCCGTCCCGGGCAGCAGGGCCTTTACCTTGTCCAGGATGCGGTGGCTTACCTCGTACTTGGTGAGCAGGGGCAGTTCCTCGGTTCGCAGTTCCCGGTCAATCAGGATTACCCGGTTGGTGTCGGCGCCGAAACCGCTGGCGGCGTCGGTGATGTCGTTGGCGACGATTAAGTCCAGGGACTTGCGGCGCACCTTGTCGGCGGCGTTGGCCGCCAGGTTTTCGCTTTCGGCGGCAAAACCCACCTTGACGAAATCACCCCGGGCCGTCTCCAGAATGTCGATAGTTTTTGCCAGTTCAATGGTCAGGGCGGCGTCGGTCTTTTTGATTTTCTGCTCCGCCGCCGTTGCCGGACGGTAGTCGGCCACCGCCGCTGCCATTATCAGGGCATCGGCCCGGCCTACCGCGCCCAGCACCGCCTCGGCCATCTGTGCCGCCGTTTGCACCCTTACCACTTCCACCAGGGGCGGGTCGGGCAAGGCGGTGGGGGCGGTTACCAGCACCGCTTGGGCGCCCCGGTCCCGGGCCGCCTCGGCCAGGGCGTAGCCCATCTTGCCCGAGGAGTTGTTGGTAATTACCCGCACCGGGTCAATCGGTTCCTGAGTGCCGCCGGCGCTGATGACTATGGTGCGGCCGGCCAGGTCGCCGTCCCGCCCCAGGGTGGCGGTGATGTGTCCCACCAGTTCGGCCGGTTCCAGCAGGCGACCCATACCCATCAAGCCGGAGGCCAGCCGCCCCGGGGCCGGGCCGGCGATCGTTACGCCCCGCCGCCGCAGCTTGTCCAGGTTCTCCTGGGTCGCCGGATGGTCATACATCGCCGCGTCCATTGCCGGGGCCACCAGCAGGGGGGCTTGAGTCGCGATGACGGTGGTGGTCAAGGGGTCGTCGGCCAGCCCCAGGGCCAGCTTAGCCAGGCAATGCACCGTGGCCGGGGCGATGACGATAATGTCGGCGCGGCGGGCCAGGGCCACGTGATTGTTGGCAAACTCGGAGCCGGCGTCATAGGTATCGGTAACTACTTCCCGGTGGGTGATGCTGCGGAAAGCCAGGGGCGCAACGAACCGGGTGGCGCCATAGCTCATAACTACGTCCACCAGCGCGCCGGCCTGCACCAGCTTACTAGCCAAATCAACGGCCTTGTAACAGGCAATGCTGCCAGTAACGCCCAAAACAACGTGCTTATCAGCCAAAGGTGCAGTCAAAACTCATCCTCAATTAAGAATTAAGAATTAGGAATTAAAAATTAAGAATTGGAGCAGCGTTCTGGAGAAAAGATACCCTCGGCAACCGCACCGTCAATTCCTAATTCCTAATTCTTAATTACTTCCCCCGGTTCATTCGGTAAATCAGGCGCAGGCCGATTAGGGTCAAGTCCTGGTTGATGTCGTCAAAGACCGGGGTTTGGTCGGCGATGACGTTCACCAGGCCGCCGGTGCCGATGACCCGGGCCTCCTGGCCGATTTCCCCCTTAATCTGATTAACCATTCCGGTAACCAGGGCGGCATAGCCGTACACCAAGCCGGACTGGAGGGCGTTGACGGTGTTGCGGCCCACTACCGACTTCGGGGCGGCCAGCTCTACCCGGCGCAGTTGGGAGGCGTTGAAAAAGAGGGCGTCGGCGCCCAGGCTGATGCCGGGTGCAATGGCGCCGCCCAGGTATTCCCCCTCCCGGTTCACCACGTCAAACACGGTGGCGGTGCCCAGGTCAACTACAATCAGCGGGGGGCCGTAAAGCTCCAGGCCGGCTACGGCGTCGGCGATGCGGTCGGCCCCCACGTCCCGGGGGTTGTCGTAGAGAATACGCAGCCCGGTGCGGACGCCGGCGGACACGGTCAAGGGGGCGGCGTTAAAATAGGTGCGGCAAAGCTCGGCAAACACCACGGTCAAAGGCGGCACCCCGCTGCACATACAGGCGGCGGTGATTTGGGACGGCTCAATGCCCCGCAGACTGAGCAGGTTGACCAGTTGCAGGCCATACTCGTCAGCCAGCCGCCGGGAGTTGGTGGACACGCGAAAGGTAGTTACCAGGCGGTCGCCGTCAAAAACGCCCAAAGTAACCACCGTATTGCCAATGTCGATAGTCAGCAGCATTGCGCGATTATACCTTATGCCGGGGATTATTTCACATTGAGATGCCGGGGCTTTTTGGCTATCGCTGCCGGGGTTAATACTTCGCTCATCCTGAGCTTGTCGAAGGATAAACGGATGGTTCGACAGGCTCACCATGAGCGGTTATGTGCGCAACCGGTCAAGAATCGAAAGACCCTGCGCTAGTACCACCGCCCCTAAACCGGCCACTCCTCCAGGTTGTAGGCCATATCCCAGAACAGGTACTCAAAGCGGAGGCTGGTCAGGTAGGCCCGGCCCATGGCGGCTAACTCGGCGGGGCCGGCCTGGTCGCCCAGACGGTTAGCCAGGTTGCGGATGGTGTCGGCCAACTCCGCAAACTCCGGGGCGGCGTACATCCGAATCCACTGGCAATAGAGGGGGGCGCCGGCCGGCTCACCCTGCCGGGCCAGGTGGTCGCCGATTTCCCAATAGCCCCACTGACAGGGGAGCAGCGACGCCACCAACTCGGCAAAGCTGCCCTGGTGGGCCACCTGGAGCAGGTATCCGGTGTAGGCCACGGTGGTGGGCGCCGCGACGGTAGCTGCCAATTCCTCCGGGGTGATGCCGAACTCGGCGCAATAGCTGCGGTGCAAGTCCATCTCCACGTTGAGGGTTTCGTCCAACAATTTGGCAAACCAGCCCATAGTTTCCAGGTCCGGGGCGCGGGCCGCGGCCAGGGCCAATACCCGGCTGTAGTCAATCAGGTAGGCATAGTCCTGCAAAACGTAGTGCTTGAACCGGGATACGTCCAGCGTTCCGTCGCCCACACCGGAAACAAAAGGGTGGGCCAGAATCGCCCGGCGTATCGGCAGGGCCTCTAATTCAATATCATCGGCAAAGGGCATATTTTCCTCTCAATGCAGTTATGAATCTCTCTGTAATCGGGCAATGGCGACCGGGCAATTGCATCTTAACCGGGGCAAACCGGGCAACCGTCATTCCGGCAACAACCGTCATTCCGGCAGGCCACCGTCGTTCCGGCGAAAGCCGGAATCCAGAATCCTCGGTAGCCGGCTCGCTCTTTTCCTGTAGGATTTCCTGGATTCCGGCTTTCGCCGGAACGACGGGTTTAGGCTGTGATTGTCCTTCAGGATGGATGGTTCGACAAGCTCACCATGAGCGGAATCCTGATGTGCGGGTTCACCATGAGCGGAATCCTGATGTGCGGGTTCACCATGAGCGGAATCCTGATGTGCGGGTTCACCATGAGCGGGTTTCTAATGGCGGATTCCCGATGAGCGGGTTCCTGATGAGCGGATTTCCGACTTTACCCCTACCCGCCCCCCTTTACTCAAACTCCTGACATTCCCCGCTTTCAGTTGGGCGCCCTCTTGGAGTATAATGGGGCCGGCTGATAATTATTCACTCACGGTTAGAGTAAGAAAGGGAAAAGGGATATGCAAGTCATTTTTTTGCAGGACGTGGAAAATAAGGCCCATGCCGGGGAGATTAAGCGGGTGGCCGACGGCTATGCCCGCAACTATCTGATACCCCAGGGGCTGGCCCAGGTCGCCACGCCGGAAATCCTCAAGCGCGCCCATAAAATCAAGACCGCCGGCGACCAGCAGCGGGCGCGGGAAACCGAGGTTATGGAGGAGTTGGCCCAACTGCTGGACAACACTACCATCACCCTGGCCGCCCGGGTTACGCCTACCGGCCGCTACTATGGCGCCATCAACGACACCCGCATTGCCGAGGGTTTGACCGAGACCCTGGGGCGGGATATTGACCGCCGGCTGGTTTCTACCATTGACCCCATCCGGGAACCCGGCGAGTACGAGGCGGTGCTGCGGCTGTCGGCGGATATTCACGCCACCATCAACATCATCGCCGAGGCCGAAGAGTAGGCAAATGTACGCCGAGCAGCTCCTGCCCCATGACGTTGCGGCGGAGGAGGCGGTTATCGGGTCGCTGTTGATTGACGGCGACTCCTTTCTGCACGTCTCCCACCTGATTAAGTCGGAGGACTTTTACCGGGAGCGGAACCGCCTCTGTTTCGCCGCCTGCATTGACCTGTTCCAGCGCAGCGAAGCGATCGACCAGGTAACCCTGGCCCGGGAGTTGAGCCGCACCGGGCAACTGGACAACGCCGGCGGCATGGCCTATCTCAGCCATCTGGTTTCCATCACCCCCACCTCGACCCACGCCGAATACTACGCTCAACTGGTGTCCCGCACCGCTACGATGCGCCGGCTGATTAACGCCGCCTCCCGCATCTCCGCCATTGGCTACGAGGATACCGACGACGTGGAGACTACCCTGCGCCAGGCCGAGGACGTGCTGTTCCGGGTGCGGGCCGACCGGCCGGAACGGGGCTTTATCTCCCTGCGGCAGATTTATGACCAGTTCCTGGAAGACCGGGCCGCCATTGCCGACCCAATGGACGACAGCGCCCCGGTAATGAGCGGCTACAACGACCTGGACGAACTGCTGGGGGGGATGCAGCGGTCGGATATGCTCATCCTGGGGGCGCGGCCCGGCCTGGGCAAGAGCGCCCTGGCGATTAACGTGTCGCTGCACGCCGCCAAAAATGGCGCCACCGTGGGCATTTTCAGCCTGGAGATGAGCCGGGAACAACTGGCCCTGCGCATCCTGGCCGGCGACGCCGAGGTGGACGCCCACCGCCTCCGCCTGGGCCTCTACACCGAGGCTGAGGAGCAGCGCATCATTGACTCCATCGGCAACCTCTCCGACTTGCCGGTGTATATCGACGATACCCCCTTTCAGGGCATTATGGAGATGCGGAGCAAGGCCCGGCGGCTGTCCCTGAGTCCTGAGGGGCTGGACTTGATAATCGTGGACTACCTTCAACTGGTGCAGGGGCAGGCCCAAAGCCGGGGCCGGGTCGGTGAGAACCGGGTGCAGGAAATCAGCGAAATCTCCCGCTCCATCAAGGGCATCGCCCGGGACCTGCGGGTGCCGATTGTTACCTGCTCTCAATTGAGCCGGGTGGTCGAGGGGCGGCCCGGCCACCGGCCCCAGCTTTCCGACCTGCGGGACAGCGGCAGCATTGAGCAGGACGCCGACATTGTAATGTTCATCTACCGGGAGGATGTCTATTATACCGAAGAGGAATGGCAGCAGCACTTCCCTGACCGGGCCTATCCCCGGAACATCGCCGAGATAATCGTTGCCAAACACCGCCACGGCCCCACCGGCAGCGTCAAGTTGCGGTTCCGCAACAACCTGGTGCGCTTTGACGCTTTGGGCCGGGATGAGGACTTTTAGCTATGGCGCCCTTTGACGGTTTCCCCCCGGGTGTAAGGGTTACGCCGCTGCCCGACCCTTTCTTTAACTCGCTGCTGGAGGAGATTGAGGATGCGGCGGAGTTGAAGGTAACCCTACGGGCGGTGTGGTTGCTGGGCCAAAAGCGGGGCCGTTTCCCCACCCTGGCCGAGGCGGAACTGCTCAACGACCCAACCCTCCTGAAAGGAGTCAAGGCCCTGGGCGGCGGCAATCCCCAGGAGCGGGTGAGGCAGGGGCTGGAACAAGCGGTAACCCGCAAGACGCTATTGCGCTGCCCCGCTAGTCTATTAAACCCGTCAACCCCGGCCGGCCCGGAAAAGCCGTTCTACCTGCTGAACACCGAAAGCAACCGCCGGGAGTTGGCCCGGCGGCGGGCCGGCTTGGGGCCAGGGGCAGGGACGGGACGGCAATTCACTCCCCCGGAATTGGTCGAGGATGCCCCCGAACCGCCGGCCGACGCCCGGCCCAACATCTACGTCCTTTATGAGGACAATATCGGCACCATTGGCGTGATGCTGGCCGAGGAATTGAGAGAGGCCGAGGAACGCTATCCCCAACCCTGGATTGCCGAGGCGTTCCGCATCGCCGTGCGCGAGAACAAACGGAGTTGGAGTTACATTTCCGCCATCCTGCGGCGCTGGGCCAGCGAAGGCCGGGGCGGGTTCCGGGAAAGAGCGGCAGCACCCGGCACCGCGCCGGGGGTTGGCGCCAACGCCGGGGCCACCCTATGGGAAATGGATGCGGCAGAAGAGGTAGAAGATGGAGAGCCTGGGCGATATACTCCGGCGCGTAACCGCCAGAGACCCCCGGAACATTACCAACGGCGATAAAGCCGGGTTGCGCAACATCCTGCCCGAGGAACCGGCCGGCCCGGTTTGCGCCATTTGCGACGGCGCTGGCTGGGTCAGCAAGCGGGTGCCGGTAGGCGACCCGGACTTTGGCGAGGCTTTTCCCTGTCGCTGCCAGCAGCAGCGGGACTCGACCAGCCGCGCCGAGGCCCTGCGCCGCTACAGCAACCTGGGCGCCCTGCGCCGCATCACCCTGGAAAATACCCGCCCGGAAGGGATACTGCCCGACCCGGCCGGCCGCCGGCTGTTCGGGGAAGCCCTGGCCGCCACCGCCGCCTTTGCCGCCAATCCCGCCGGCTGGCTGGTCTTTACCGGCCCCAGCGGCAGCGGCAAGACTCACCTGGCGGTAGCCGCCGCCAATCGCTGCATTGAGGCGGGTTTTACCACCTACTTTATTGTGGCCGCCGACCTGCTGGACCACCTGCGGGCTACCTACGCCCCGGATAGTCCGGTCTCCTACGACGAACTTTTTGAGCAGGTGCGCAACGTACCGGTGCTGGTGCTGGACGACCTGACCGCCCAGGCGACTACCCCCTGGGCGCAGGAAAAGCTGTTCCAGATAATCAGCCACCGTTTCAATGCCGAACTGCCCACCATCATCACCGTGCGGGGGCCGCTGGAACGGCTGGAGGAGGGGCTGCGTACCCGGATGGAATCCTACGGGGACTTCTCCCGGGTATTCCGGCTGGGTGAACACAACACCCGCCTGGCCCGGCGCATTGGCAACATACCGGGGGATATGCAGCGGCGGATGACGCTGGAAAGTTTCAACGTGGCGGGCAGCGGCAGCGCCAACGATGCCGACCGGGCCACCTTGTATCGCGCCTGGCAGGGGGCCTCGGCCTTTGCCGCCAACCCGGAGGGCTGGCTGCTGCTCACCGGGCCTTACGGCTGTGGCAAGACCCACCTGGCGGTAGCCGTTGCCGGGGAAAGCCTTAAGCAGGGCCGCCCGGTGTTCTACATTCAGGTGCCCTCCCTGCTGGACCACCTGCGGGCCACCTTCAGCCCGGACAGTCCCATCGGCTACGATGACCTGTTCGAGCAGGTCAAGACGGCGCCCCTGCTGGTGCTGGATGACCTGGGCACCGAGAGCAGCACCCCCTGGGCCGAGGAAAAGCTGTACCAGATTGTGGTCTATCGCTACGATACCCGGCTGCCCACCGTGATAACCTCAATTTTCAGCGTGAAACAACTGGATGAGAGAAAGCCCGGCATCGGCTCCCGCCTGGTGGACGGCGCCTTGGTGGAATGGCACCCCATCAACGCCCCCAACTACCGGGACCAGCGGCGGGTACGGTAAGTCTGCCCCATTGAGGAGAAAGCTATGACCCAACCGGAAATGACCAACCCCGTTGAACTGTACGAAAGGGCCGTCAGCACCATGCGCCCCATAATCGCCGGCATCAAGCCGGAACAGCTTAACGCCGCAACGCCCTGTACCGAGTGGAATGTTCAGCAGTTGCTCCTCCACAACCTCAACGTGGCCCGGATGCTGGAGGGCATATTGACCGGCTCGCTGACGCCGGACGCGCTGCCCAACCCGATGGACGTAAGCGGCCCCCTGCCCCCGGAGGGCGCCGCCGCCGCTTTTGCAACGTCAACCGCCAACCTGCTGAACGCGGTTAGAGCACCCGGTATGGTGGATCAGGTCTTTGATACGCCCTTCGGCCCAGCGTCGGCGGGGAGTTTGCTGAACGGCATATTTGGCGACGTGCTGATTCACCAATGGGACTTGGCTAAAGCAACCAATCAGGACTTTACGATGGACGATGCCCTGGCCGAGGTCTGCCGCCAGGTGATGGAGCCGCACCTGGAGCAGGGGCGCGCCGCCGGTTTCATTGGCCCGGTCATAGCGGTTCCCGATGACGCCAGCCCGGGCGACAAGCTGTTGGGCCTGGCCGGCCGGCAGCCCTGATTGGGGGTTCGGGTTAGGAATTACGCCGTTGGCTAGGGGACATTAAACGCCCGGTGTCATTGAAGGTTCGATGTCATTCCGACCGCTTAGTATGTCATTCCGAGCGTAGCGAGGAACCTAAACTCCTGCATAAGCGAGATTTCTGCCGGAACCGGAAGTTGGCTGGGGCCAGGCATTTTAGATTCCTCCCTGCGGTCGGAATGACAGACTAAGCGGAAGTTGGCAAGGGCCAGGCATTTTAGATTCCTCCCTGCGGTCGGAATGACAGACTAAGCGGAATGATATGCTAATCGGTAAGAATGACTTGGCAAAGCGGTAGGGAATGACCTGCCAACTGCGTAACTCCTGGGTATTTTAGGTATTCTCAATACGAGTTGGTGTTCTGGCCGGAATACTCCAGCGACCGGTAGGGGCGGGTTTGTAACCCGCCCAGGTTTCGGTGCAAGGATGTGTCGGATACGATGACTCCGTTACCCAAATGATTCTGACGTTGCGGGCATGGCGGGTTATAAACCCGCCCCTACCGGGATGGGAGTCGTTGCCAAGCCGTAGGGATGCGTCGTTGTAATGGTAGGGGCGGGTTACAAACCCGCCCCCATAGCCGTCAATCACCATAGCCGATAGTTGCCGTTCCAGCCCGCCGCCCTTATAGCGGCAATGGCACTGCCTGGCCGGTTTGGGCGCTGCGGGTTACCGCCTCGGTGAACTCCATATAGTGTACCCCTACCTCAAAGGGGGTATGGGTAACCGGTTCCTGGCCGCGGATGGCGCTGATGAACTCCTCCTCTACCCGCCAGGCGTACTGGCCCTCCGGCGGGTTGGGGATTTCCGCAAGCTGGCTGTCGCCGCGCTGGCCGCCCCAAAGGTTCAGGCCGGGGTCCAGGTGCAGCGTCCCCTGGCTGCCGTAGAGCCACGCCTCGGCGCCGGGGGCCAGGCCGGTTACCGCGCTCACCCTCAGGTGGCCTTGGGCGCCGTTGGCAAACTGCATCAGGATGTCCACGTGGTCGGGGATAGTTACCGCTTGCACGTTGCCGTCATCGTCCAGCCGGCTGGGGACGTTGACCTTGGTCATCGCCATTACCTGGGTGGCCGGGCCAGTCCAGCGGCTCAGGCACTCGTACCAGATGCCCATATTCAGGATGTTATAGCCGCTGAAGGTGCGGTTGTGCCGCCAGTGCAGCGGGGCGCCGGCATCCACAAAATTGGAGGTCAGCACCTGGGCCTCCACCGCCAGCAGGTCGCCCAGGTAGCCCTCGGCCATCAACTTTCCGATGAGGTTATCCACCTTGAAGGTGGAAGGCCCCGGCACAATCTGGGTTATCAGGTGGGGATGGTTCCGGGCGGCGTTGAGCATTTCCCGGGCTTCCTGAGCATTGGCCGCCATCCGTGCCTCGGTGAGGACGTGCTTGCCTTTTTCCAGGGCGGCCAGGGTCAGGTTGCGGTGCATATAGGGCCAGGTGCCGATGCAGACGGCGTCAATGGTCGGGTCTTCCAGCAAGTCCCGCCAGTTGTCGTAAACGGTGGGGATGTTAAAGGAGTCGGCCACGCGCTGGCCCGACTCCCGGCTGCGGTTAGCCACGGCGGAAAGCTCTACGCCCTCCACCTGGAGAAAGCCGGGGATATGGCGGTCTCGGGTATTGCGGCCGGCGCCGATCAGACCCAGACGGATTACATCGTTTGCCACGGGAAACCTCCTGATAACTTCATAACTTCCAACGCAGAAACGCAGGATAGCCGGATTTTAGGATAACGGAATAGCCGGGTTGGCCCCGATTATAGGGCAGGGACGGGGGATAGTCCAGAAGGCGGTTGGCCCGGGTATTCTCAACAGGAGTTGGTGTTCCGACCGGAATACTCCGGCAGCCGGTAGGGGCGGGTTTGTAACCCGCCCTGGCGACAACGGCAAGTCATTTGGGTAACGGAGACAGCGTACCGACATATCCTTACACCGGAACCAGGGACACCGGAACCAGGGCGGGTTATAAACCCGCCCCTACAATCCACTGGAGCCGGGCAAGGAACCCCCACACCAGTTGAGAATACCATTGCCCTGAGCCGGCAAGCACAGCATAAACCCGTCATCATAAACACCCGTCGTTCCGGCGAAAGCCGGAATCCAGGAAATCCCCCGGAAAAGAGCGTACCGCCTACCGAGGGTTCTGGATTCCGGCTTTCGCCGGAACGACGGTTGCCGGGGTTGCCCCGGTTAAAACACGATTGCCCGACTGCCCCCCGCCTACCCGGTCTGGCCGGGACCGGTTACAATATACCTATGCTCTCCGGCTTTTTGGGACGTATAATCGGGCGGATAAATCAGGGCGGTTCCGGCCGGTTCAAGACCCGGCATCTGGTGATAATCGGGGACAGTATGCGGCCTACCCTGGCCCACCGACAGCACGTGCAGACCCGGCCCTTTCCGGCGGGCTGTTGCTTGGGGGAAGGGGCGCGGGGGGCTATCGTAGCCTTCCGCCACCCGCAGAGGCCCCGGAGCATCTATATCAAGCGTATTGTCGGCCTGCCCAACGAACACATCGCCCTGGAGGATGACCGGGTGTTGATTAACGGTCACCTACAGCCGGAACCTTACCGGTTGCCGGCCCGGTTGCCGGCGGCCCGGCCCGGCCGGGAGTACGCCGGCCAGTGGTTCACCGACTCTGATGAGTATTTTCTGCTGGGCGACAACCGGGGCGACAGCGAGGATAGCCGAACCTTCGGCCCGGTATGCGGTGGGCTGATTATCGGGCGGGTCTGGTTCCGCTACTGGCCGCCCTACATCTGGCGGGCCGGCCGGGCGATACAGGAAAAGCGGGACTAGAGAATTACCGGCCAATTTCCAAGGAACTATTACTGCCCAAGGAGTTACCAGTGAGCGATGCTAGGCGCCAACTTGCTACGCAATAAGCAGGCCAACCTCCGGGAGCGGGTATCCAACGTTGCCTGGCTGAAGTACCGTCCGTCCATTATGGCGATACGGATCTTCCGGGCGATGTGGACCCGGGACGCCAATCACCTGGCCGCCGGCGTCGCCTACTACGCCATCTTTGCCCTGTTTCCCTTCGTCCTGGGCGTGATGGTGATTTCCGACCTGTTCGGCTCGGACCTGCTTCAGAAAGCCTTTCTGGAGTTTGTTATCGGGAACCTGCCCGGCTCCGCCGCCTTTATCGAAAGCAACATCCACGAGATAGTGCAGCAGCGGGAGGCGCTGGTAGTTATCGCGGTTGTCGGTATGCTCTGGTCGTCGGCATCCATTTTCGAGGCAATGAACCGGGTGGTGAACCGGGCGTGGGGCATCCACCGGGCCAAGCCGTTTCACATTTCCCGGCTCCGGCATTTATTGGCCCTGTTCATATTCGGGCTGCTGTTCTTCGCTTCGGTGACGGTTTCCTACGGGTTGCAGATAGTACAGGAGCAGGACTTGGGGATTCCGGGGATTGGCCGGGTGGCCTTGCAGTTCACTTCCTGGTGGGTCAGCGGGCTGACTTTTCTGCTGATTTACCGCTTTGTGCCCAACTGCCGGGTTTACTGGCGCCATATCTGGCTGGGGACGGTAACCGCCGCCACCCTCTTTGAGCTGGGCAAGGTGGCTTTTACCTGGTACTTGTTAAGCTACGGCAACTACGACCAGGTGTACGGTTCCATTGCTTCGACGATTGTGTTCCTCTTCTGGATGTACCTGTCGGCGCTGATCCTGAGCCTGGGCGCGGAAATCTGCGCCCAGTACCAAAGCGTTTACTGTCCGGGGGACGTAGAGGAACGGGGTGATGCCTGGGAAAAGGCTTATGACGGGATTACTACCTCCCGGCCCTCAAGGTAATCGCCGGGTAAACCGGTCATTGCGGCATTGCGGCATAAACCCGTCGTTCCGGCGAAAGCCGGAATCCAGGAAATCCCCGGAAAAGAGCCGGCCGGCTACTGAACATTCTGGATTCCGGCTTTCGCCGGAACGACGGTTGCTGGGTTGCCGTGATAAGACGCTATTGCCCGGCCCTCTTCCCGGGGGATAGGGGACTTGCTACCCCTTTCCCCATAGGAAAGTGCCGGCGGCGGTTTGGGCTACAGTTTCCAGAAATTACCCACCTGGCAGACCATATCTACCTTGTGGATTGACTCGGCGGGCCAGCCTACCAGGTTAATCCAGTCCTCAAAGTGGGACTGTTCCACCGCCTCGCACTCGGAGATTAACCGGCCGGTTTCCAGGTCGCCGTAAACCTTCAGGACGGTGGTGCGCCGGTCGGGGCGCCACTTGCGCACGGCGTCCAGCTTGCCCCGGAAATCCTCTTCGGTTATCCCCGGGACGTTGTGAATGGCAATAAATCTAGCCATTGGCGGCTTACCTCTCATTTTCCCGGCGCATCCCGGTGTCGCTACAGCTCCCGGCGCCGGAAAATCCCGGCGGCCGGTAGGCGCGGCGACCCGGCGCGGCGCCGGGGTTGGTTAGTCGGTGTTAGTCGGTGGGCGGAACGAAGGGATAGGGAATGTCCGGGCCGTCCCGCAGGGGCAGCACTACGGTCGCGGTGCCGGGCATACTCTCCACGCCGTCCTGGGTCTTCATCCCAATCTCCAACTCGACGAAACCCATCCGGCCCTTCTCATACTTGCCGGTTACCCGGCCCCACATAATCAGGATGTCCCCCGGCACCAGCATCGCCCGGTGCTCAAACTGGGCCTTCCAGGGCCAGCCCCTGGGCAGCGTCCAGTCCTTCAGGAACTGCGGCACTACGCTCTGTTTCCAGGAACCATGCACCAGGATGCTGGGGTTCTTGTCGTGGTTCAGGCCAAAGTCCAAATCGTAGTGGATGCGGTGGAAGTTTTCGATGGCCGCGCTCCAGCGGAACAGGTGGGTCGGCGTAGGATTGTAGATATACTTGGGCAGTTCCATACCCTCGGCCACGTCTTCGTAGTAAAGCTGCTGCTTGTTACGCAGGTCATCGGCCTTGGGCCGCTCATTGCGGGCCAGGATTTCCTCCGGTTCCATCTTCAACAGGTCTTCCAAAGGAGTGGTCATTGTCGCTTGCCTCTCTTGTCGCTGCGTCTCCCGGTGCAAGCCGATTTTCCGGGCCGGTTCACCGGGAGACCCGGAGAAGTTGGGAGTTAAGGCCGGGCTAACTTCGGGCTAACTTCAAGCTAACGCCGAATGGTGGAGGCCCGGGTGATGCACAGCAGTTCGTCCTTCTGATTCTTGTAGGTGGTCTCCCGAGTGATAATCAGGAAGGGCCGGCCGTCCCGGCCCACCCGCTCCCGAATGTCGGAATACTTGTTCTGAAAGAACACCCGGTCGCCGATGCTGGGATACTGGTATATTTCCAGTTCGTTGCCGGCGTTCAGCACCCGCACCAGGTTGGTCGGCACCGGGGGCAGTTCGCCGGGGCGTTCAATGGAGCCGATGCCGTCGGATTCCGGGTTTTCCTCAAAGGCGCGGGTAACCGGGTCATCCTGGTCGGGGCGGATGCGGGAGGCCAGGTAGCTGACCATTATGGGCGGGGTGATAATCTGGCCGTACTGGGTGGACTGGGCGAACTCGGCGTCCCAATACCTGGGGTCGGGGTCCATCACCGCCTGAGTAAAGCGGCGCAGGTACTCGGCGTCCACCACGCCCCACGCCTCCACCACCGCGCCGGAGACCCCAATCATCGCGCGGACTTCCGGGGTAAGGGCCGATTGGGTTTCCTGAGTCATAGTCCTTTCCTCTCCATACCGGTATCCCTTTGCCAGGGGCCGAATTAGACCACTCCAGCCTAACGCAAGGGGCCGGGGTTAGTCAATGGTGGATGGGGTGTGGATGGGGCAAGGTGGAGTATGGTATTCGCAACGGGTGTTGGTTTTCCTTACCCGACCCGGCTCCGGCGGATGGTTATATGGTAGGGGCGGGTTTGTAACCCGCCCTGGCGTAGGCACAGGAATCGGTCAGATATGGTACAACCGTTTAAGGGGCGGTCTTTGCCGTTGAACGTCGGGCGGGTTACAAACCCGCACCTACAATCCGACCGTCCGAGCATAAACCCGGCATAACCCGTCGTTCCGGCGAAAGCCGGAATCCAGGAAATCCTCGGGGAAAGAGCGTGCCGGCTACCGAGGGTTCTGGATTCCGGCTTTCGCCGGAACGACGGGTTAAATCCGGTCCATCCTGTTAATCCATGTAAAAAACTTCCCCGGTCTGGTGTATAATTGCCCCGCCTTGATATGGCAATGCGGAGGTTTTTTGTTATGCGACTGGAACCCCTGAATTTGTATGAGTTGGAAGCCCATGCCGCCAAGTTTATCAGCCCCCATGCCTGGGCTTTCATTGAGGGCGGCGCCCAGGACGAGGTAACGGTAAAGCGGAACCGCTCGGCCCTGGAAGCGATTACCCTGCGGCCCCGGTTCCTTCAGGACATTGAGCATCGGGACTTGTCCACCACGGTGCTGGGGGAGAAAATCAGCTTTCCGGTGATGGTGGCGCCGGCCGGCGGCCACATGATGGCCCACCCGGAGGGGGAACTGGCGACGGCCCGGGGCGCCGGCGCCGCCGAAACCCTGATGGTGCTGGCGACCGGCTCTCACTACAGTATGGAGGAGGTGGCCGACGCCAGCAGCGGCCCCCTCTGGTTTCAGCTTTATCACCGGAACCATGACACTTCGGAGATGCTGGTCAAGCGGGCGGAGCAGGCCGGTTACAAGGCTATCGCCGTCACGGTGGATACGCCCATCAACAGCCCCATTGAGCGGAGCATCCGGCACGGGTCGGAGCGGCCCCGGGGGTTTAACCCCGGCAACTTTGTCGGCGAGGAGGCCGGGCTGGGCCTGGTGGCCGATACCCTGGACGCCCTCTACTATCAGGCGCCGTTCACCATCCCGCTGACCTGGGGCGAACTGGGCTGGCTGCGGCAGCAAACTTCTCTGCCTATCGTGCTAAAAGGCATCCGCACCGCCGAGGACGCTTACCAGGCGGTGGAACACGGGGTCGAAGGCGTGTGGGTCTCCAATCACGGGGCCAGGCAGTTGGACGGCACCTTGTCCACCATTGAGATGCTGCCGGAAATCGTCGAGGCGGTCAAGGGCCGGGCGGAAATCTACCTGGACTCGGGCATCCGGCGGGGCAGCGACGTAATCAAGGCCCTGTCCCTGGGCGCGCAGGCGGTGCTGGTGGGCCGTCCCCTGTTCTGGGGCCTGGCCTGGAACGGGGCCGACGGGGTGCGGCTGATGCTGGAAATCCTGCGCCACGAGGTGGACCTGGTGCTGGGCCACTGCGGCCATACCTCAGTCCAAACCCTGAACCCGGAAGTGGTCAACACCCCCAAACCAACCTGGTGAGGGGATATTTACATGGATTAACAGGATATACAGGATTAAGACCAAATTATCCTGTATATCCTGTTAATCCATGTTGGAATCGTCTCTTGGAATTAGAGGCCGAAGTGTTGGGACAGCTTGGCGTCTAACTCCGGGCGGGTGAAGGTGTATTCCTGGGTGCCTACGGACTGGATGGCGTAGTGGGAGCAAATGGTGCCCATCATCACCGCCCGCTCCAGCGGCGCCCCCTCGACCAGGCCCTTGATTAAGCCGCCGCGAAAGGCGTCGCCGGCCCCGGTGGGATCCACTACGTTGGCCGTGGGAATCGCCGGAACCGGGACTACCCCGACCCGGGTAGCTATCTCCGCCCCCTGCTCCCCCTTGGTCGTTACAATAGTCTCCACCGACTCCTGCAACTCCTCGACGGATTTCCCAGTCTTGTCGATAATCAGGGCCAGTTCGTAGTCGTTGGATACCAGCATATTCGACTGGCTGATGGCGTGGGCCAGGGCGTCGCCCGACCAGGCGGGCAGGGACTGGCCGGGGTCAAAGATGGTGTAGATGCCCAGCAGGTGGTGGGTGGCGGTGTATTCGGCCATATCCTCCAAGTTGCCGGGGGCGACGATGGCAATGGACTGGGCCGGCCGGACTTGGGTAAAGTCAAAACCGGACTGGTGCTTCATTGCGCCGGGGTTGAAGCCGGTAATCTGATTGTCGGCCAGGTCGGTGGTGATGAAAGCCGAGGCGGTGGCTTCCTCGTCAACAATACGGATGTCGTCGGTAGCCAGGCCGCACTCCTCAAACCACTGAAAATAGCGGTGATAGTCGTGGCCGATGGCGGCAAGAATCCGGGGTTTTTCGCCCAATCGGGACAGGCAATAGGCGATGTTGCCGGCGGTGCCGCCGAAGTTCTCCTTCAGCCCGTTGACGGTGAAACTGACGTTGATCATGTGAATCTTGTCGGCCATGATGTGGTCGGAAAAGCGGCCGGGAAAGTCCATAATGCGGTCATAAGCCAGGGAGCCGGAAACCAATATATCCATCAGGCAAAGCCCCTCACTCTGATTTTTGCCAGCTACGTTTGCCGGCTATGGCGATTGCCTCTACTCTAGCCCAGCAGACCGCCGGGCGCAACGCGGAAACTTAACCGGATTAACCGGATATTGCCGGATTGTTGTTTGATTAAGGCCAAGAATCCTTGCCTGAAACCGGCAAAATCCGGTATATCCGGTTAATCCATGTTCCAATTTACCCTCAACAGCCGTGGGCACCGGACAGACTGCCGTTGAACTTGACCGGGGCGCCGGGGATGATTCCGTAGGTAGCGGACTCCCCGGCATTTATTTCCAGAATGTATTGGGCGTTATCGACGGAATACCGGGGCAGGTCATCCAATGACTGGCCCGGCGCCTGGGGCGGCGCGTCTCGGGTAATATCCACCACCCGGCAGTCGCCGTTTATCCAGACCATATCCAGGGGAAAGTGCATATCCGGCATCCAGAAACTCCGGCGGCCCTCGGTGTCATAGACGAACAGCATCCCGGCGCCGGGGGGCAGTTCCGCCCGCCCGGACAAGCCCTGGGCCTGCTCCTGCGGGGTAAGGGCCAACTCCACCGTCCAGGCAAACTCCCCGATAGCCACCAGGGGTGGAGATGAGTCCAGCGTAGGTGGTCGGGTAGCAGTGGGCGCCGGCGTAGGCGGCGGCGTGGCGGTAGGCGTTAAGGTTGGCAAGACCGGGGCGGTCGGCGCAGAGAAAACGGTGGGCAAGGGCGCCAATGTAGGCAGCTCAGTGGGCAACGGCAGTTTCGTTGCGGCCGGCAACCCGGTTGCGGCAGGAATCGGGGTAGGCGGCGTCAGTTCGGTAGCCGCCGGCAGTTCCGGCACGGGCGTAACCACCGGCGCCACCGGCAACGTAGGGAGTGGTTCAGGCTGCCTACTGCTGCCACCGTTGGTTTGAGCGCAGGCAGTCAGCAAGGCTGTTATCAACGCCCCGGCTACGGCCAGGTAGATTAAAAGACGCATATCCCGCTATTCATCAAAGTCCGATTCCATCAGACTGAACCTGACCTCATCAATATAGAGCATTTTAGGGTCGGGTTCTCCGATTAGTTGACCGCCACGCGCCAGATAAACATGGGCCACTGCCAACTGCCAGCCGTTATTTGGCATATAATATCCCCAAATTACACTCCTTGAGCCGGGCGACAAATGCCTTGGCCGGCGGGCGCCCTTCCAAATCACCCGTCGGATAAGAAAACCCTCTCTCCCCTTGCGAGCAATTTCCAGGGCATTGAAAATGTCCCGCAATTCCCGCTTGGGGATTCTTATGGTAAGATTATTTTCGTTGAGGTAGGCCATGATTAAGTATAAGTATAACCCCGAATTGGTCGCTTTGCTGGAGTCATACGCCCGCCGGGAATCCGGTTTGCAGGAGTTGTGCGACCAATTATACCCCTACCTGGAGGATTATTTTTATAAGAACGCCAGGTATGATTGGGAATTGACCGGGGAAGCGCTGGCCTACATTTATGAAGTTCAGGATGGCGTTACTGAGGAGCCGGCCTTTCGCCGGGTGATTGAAAAGTTCCTGACCGCGCCCCGGGTCTGGTGCCGCCGGAAAGGAACCGGTGGGCGGCGTCCGGTAGTAACTTTGCGCCGGCCGGGCCGGTTCCCGGATTTTCGCAACGACAAGTTGTCAACCACAACCTCCCACCGCCCGCGCAACCGGCATTGCACGGGCCGGGGCTACCCGGCCCGGTCTCGATAGCTGACCCCCCCTACCCCAGTTCTGCCCGTATCGACGCCATTCGCTCCCGCAGGGAGCGCAGCAGCACGGCCGGCGGCGCCGGGGCGACGTGGGTGTAGCCGACGCCCAACTCGGTCAGCTCTTGCGGGCCTAACGGCAGGGCGGCGTGGTTCATCGGGAACTGCATTTTAGCCTTGCCGATTTTCTTGATGCGGTCGGCCAACTCGGTGAGCTTGGCCCGCAGTTCCGGGCTGGCCGGGTCGCGGATGCCCATATACTCGGAGAAGTCGGTGGGGCCGATGGATACCAGGTCGATGCCCTCCAGGGCGGCGATGGCCTCGATGTCGTTCACGCCCCGCTCATCCTCGGTCATCACCGACAGCAGGATTTCGGCGTTGGACTGGCGGCAATGCTCGTCCCAGCCGATGGTGCCAAAGCGCGCGGCCCGGGTGCCGGCCGCGCCGCCCCGGTGTCCCAGAGGGGCATAGCGCACCGCGTCCACCGCCCGTTTCGCTCCCTCCAGCCCGTCCACGTGAGGGATGATGATACCCTCGGCCCCGGCGTCCAGGAGGCGCAGGATGAGCTTTTCGTCGTTGTCCGGCACCCGGATGATTGAGGTTACGCCGGCCAGGTCGGCGGCGCGAATCATCTCCCCCACCAGGCGCAGGTCAAAGTCGGTATGCTCCATATCAATAAAGGCGGCATCGTAACCGGCCAACCCGATAACCTCCACAATCTGAGGGTCGGCAAAGGTAACGTAAGTACCCAGGGCCAGCTTGCCCTCCCGCATCACTTTCTTAACCCGATTTTCTCGCATAAGATAACTCCTTCCGGCGTTGTGAGTTCCCTGTCAGGGTAATCGCAGCATCAACCCGTCATCCCGGCTATAAACCCGTCGTTCCGGCGAAAGCCGGAATCCAGAACTCTCGGTAGCCGGCACGCTCTTTTCCGGGGGATTTCCTGGATTCCGGCTTTCGCCGGAACGACGGTTGCTTGGGTTGCCCTGCTTTACTGCCAATTATCTTACAACCGGGCGGATTTGCAACCCGGCCCGGCTTTTCACCCCGGCCGGCGCAAGGTCAATGCCAATATCAATATCCGCTCATGGTGAGCTTGTCGAACCACATTCCGCTATCTTGTGGGCGTCCTTCGACAAGCTCAGGATGAGCGGATAGAGAAGGCAACTCGACTTTGCACCAGCCCGGCCTAACTCCTGCCCCATTTGCCTTACCCCGGCCATTCCGCTAAAATCCAATCCTTGAAAAGAACAAACCGGTACGGGAAAGGGTTGGATTGAATATGCTGAACGGGGCGCTGGATGGGGTAAAGGTACTGGACTTGAGCGAGGACATCGCCGGTTCCTTTTGCGCCCGCCTGCTGGCCGACTATGGGGCCGAGGTGCTGAAACTGGAGCCGCCGGGCGGGGCCGCCCTGCGCCGGCTGGGGCCTTTCTTTGAGGATGACCCCCATCCGGAAAAGAGCCTGTTCTTTCTGGTGCTGAACCTGAATAAGAAGGGCGCTACCCTGAACCTGGACCGGACTACCGGCCAGAACATCCTGAAACGGCTGATTCGCCACGTGGACGTTGTCGTAGAGAGTTACCGCCCCGGCTACCTGGCCGGCCTGGGCCTGGGCTACGCCGACTTGCAGGCAATCAATCCCGCCCTGACTATGACCTCCATAACTCCATTCGGCCAGGAAGGGCCTTACAGCCAGTACCGGGGCGAGGAAATCGTCAACTACGCTATGGGTATGATAATGAGCATCAGCGGGGTGCAGGGCAAAGAGCCGCTGAAGCACGGCGGGTTCCAGGCCCAGTATGAGGGCGGCCTCTTTGCGGCGGCGGCTACCACTATGTCCCTGTTCAACCAGGAGTTCACCGGCGTTGGCGAGCATATCGACGTTTCCATTACCGAGTGCGTGGCCTCGACGATGATGGCGACCCAGACCATCTATCCCTTTATGGGCGGCACCCAGACCCGGCGGCGGGCCAGCGGGAGTATGTTCGGCCACCCGATGCCCTGCCGGGACGGGTGGATTATCGTTCAGACCGGCGGCGGGGCGTCCTGGGATGACCTGGCCGAGTTTTTCCAATGCCCGGAGATGCTGGAACCCCGGTTCGCCGACCGGGCCCAGCGGGCCGAGAACGGGGCGGAGCTGGACCGCATTGTGGTGGACTCGATTAAGGAACGGGACAAGTGGGAGCTTTTCCCCAAGGCCGCCGAGGCCCGGATGCTTTTCGGCCTGGTGCAGACGCCCCTGGAACTGGCCGAGTGTCCCCAATTGGAATCCCGCAACTTCTACCGGGAAATTGAGCATCCGGTCATCGGCAAGCTGCGCGTCCCCGCCGAACTGTTCAAGCTGAGCGAAACGCCCTACCGCCTGACCGCGCCGGCCCCCACCCTGGGCCAGCACAACCGGGAAATCTACGTCAACGGCCTGGAGTACGACCGGCGGGCGCTGGGCCAACTGCGGGAGTTGGGGGTGATTTAATTCCCGCCCGTATCTGGTAGTACTAATCAGGGTTCTGCTGAATTTGCTGGGTAGTTAGCAGACAGACCAGCCCAAGTGCTGACCTTGACAAAGCGTACAGCCTTGGATATGTTGTTGCTTGAACACGCCAGCCTGCTGGAGTTGGCTATGATCGCCCGGGAGGCCCAGGGGATAGGTTGGACAAACCCGGCGCATTGAGGGGCGAGATTAAGGCCGCCATCGTGAAGGAACGCCGGGACTACCAGCTAGACGTCATTCCGATAGTAACCTGGGCAAAGGGATTGGGGGAAAACCCTGAAAGCGTTCCGGCATTTCTGCTTGGCCGGGTGGAGGTACTACTACGGGTTGCCACCCGCAGCCCGGCCGGTCTGTAAGGCCCTTTGCCAACTGTTGCTACTCAGCAAACGCAACAGAACCCCAATCAGTATTGGAGATGAGCGATATGTTCACGAATTATCGTACTCTGTTCGACATAAAATCCGATAAGGATGACCTTGTTGGTCAGCCGCTAATGAGGGATGCAGAAGAAGTACTCCGGGCTTGGGCGTATCGGTACTTCCAAGGCATAGAGGATATTCCAGACCGCGAGAATATTCTGAAGGACCCCGAAGGTGCCACAAACGGTAGGAAGTGGGTAGGCGGTGGTAATTTGTTGCGCTTTGGTGGTGAGAATTTTGGAGGATATGGCTACTTCCGGTTGCGGTGGTATGGGGACTACAAGGGCGAAAACGATTACCAGCATTATTTGGGATTCCGCTTAGCGACGGAAGGCCCTGCGGTTCAGGCCGATCTCGTGGTGCAAGTCGAGAATCGTGAGTCGGGTTATTTTAACGAACAAGTGCGACGTGTAATGGACGATCTGTTGTCCAAGTATCAGTGCTCGACGCTAGGTGTCATTTTGTCGAAGAGCGCTGAGCAGGTACAGATGGAGCAGGTTGAGGCGTTCTGGGAGCGTCTGTCTTCTCCGGAGAGATGTTTGCCGATAGTTATGGTATCGGAAAACCGTAGTGGAATAGTTCCGGTTGATGCTGACGCTCTTCAGTGGGACCTGCTAGGGTTGGCCGAGGTAGTCCGTTGTCCCGCCGAAGTCGCTTGGAAGCTCGGTTGGTATTCCCGGAAACTGATGTGCCACGACGGTCAGGTGCGGGTGTATGCCCCCCGACTCAGTGTCGATGATGATGAATGGGACCATCGGGTATGGGGGTTCGAGAATGTGGATAAACTGGGATACTACAGGTTCTTGCAATTGCTGCGGGACGAGTGCGAGCGGCGGATTTACTACCCGAATCGAGACGCATTACGAGTCTTCAGTCATGTCAGAAGGAGGGTGTCCGCACTGATGCTGGAAGGGATTCGGGAAAACTCGAGTCAGGAGACCCAGGAAGCGTTAGAGCTAGCCGAATCGGTTCAGGATGATTATAACGAGGTTCGAGACGATAAAAACGAGCTTCAAGACGCTAATGACAAGCTGAGAGAAGAAGTGCATACGTTGAAGAGCACTGTCCAGAGCTTGCAAGCTCATTTGAGTGCCCAACAGAGCCTTTCATCAGGT
The DNA here is from genome assembly GCA_958295765.1 of uncultured Dehalococcoidia bacterium. Taxonomy (GTDB): domain Bacteria; phylum Chloroflexota; class Dehalococcoidia; order Lucifugimonadales; family UBA3495; genus CATQHB01. The sequence continues at coordinate 2,747,491 of CATQHB010000002.1, read as the reverse complement.
GGTTACGACGCGCCAGTGCCGGGAGGAAACGAGGATCCTCGTTCCCGGGTGAGATCAGTGGCTGATGTGGTGGAGGAGGTTATTAAAAATTGGCGATATGTGCGGGTGTTTGAGAAGGTAGTGAAGGACTGTGCTCAAATGCCCAAAAGCGATGCCCAGAAGTTTTACGATGTTCTAAAGAAATTGAATGACTGTGGCGAGGACCGTTCTGCTGGTACGCTCGGGATGTCTGAAGCAGATTGGATGCGTAATAGGATTTCGAACTTCACGGGAGGAGAGAGCGAACCGACTATGAATCAATATGGTGAGGAACGACGCTTTCGTGACGACGATGGAACAATCGTCGAGATGCAGCAACATATCCGCATCGGGAAATTGAGGGTACACCTGTGTTGGAGTGATGAGAAATCGCGCTGGCTGGTGGGGTATTTCGGCGAACATTTGACTATCTCCTCCACCGGGTAAAACCTCACTGTATGGTATGTGTCCAGGGTAGCAGACCGAACTATTTTGAGCCGATGAAATTTACAGGCGATAGCGATCAAACCGGAGGAATATGACTCTGCGGCCTGACACGCCATCATATCGCGGTTTCTAATTCGTAACCGAAAGGAGTAACCCCCTATGCCGCGCCTGCCACTGGACGGGATTCGTATTCTGGACTCCACCTACGTTTTTGCCCTGCCCTACGCCGGGGGCCACCTGGCCGACTTGGGGGCCGAGGTTATCAAGATTGAGGGGCCGGGCCGGCCGGACGTAACCCGCACCGGGGGCTATGCCGGTTCCTTCCCGGAAAATGACGCCGGCGAGGATTGGTGGAACCGTCCCTCCACCTACAACCTGTTGAACCGGGGCAAGCGTTCCCTGGTGCTGGATCTGGCTGATGAGCGGGGCCGGGACCTGTTCCGTGAACTGGTGGCGGTCAGCGACGTGGTGATGGAGAACTTTACGCCCCGGGTGATGCGCCGCTGGAACCTGGATTATCCCAACCTGCGGAAAATCAAGCCGGACATTATCCTGGTGTCCAATACCGGCTACGGCCACGGCGACGGCCCCTACTCCGGCTATCCGGCCCAGGCCACCACGCAAGAGGGAACCCACGGCCATTGCTGGGTTACCGGCTACCCGGAGGGAGAACCGGCCAAGGCCGGGGCCTCTTTCGTCGATTTTCTCTCCACCTGGAGCGCGATTTTCGCGTTGGGGGCGGCCCTGCGCTACCGGAACCGCACCGGCAAGGGGCAGTGGATTGACATTGCCATGTACCAGGCCGGCGTGATGTTCCTGTCCGAGTACGTGCTGGACGCCGTTGCCAACCGGCGGGAGGGCGGGCGCATCGGCAACCGCCACCCCTACCGGGCGCCCCAGGGCTGCTACCCGGCGCAAGGGCAAGACCAGTGGATAACCCTGTCCGTAGGCAGCGACGAGGAATGGCAGAGCTTGTGCCGCCTGATGGGGCAGGAGGAACTGGCCGGCGATTCCCGCTTTGCCGACACTCCGGCCCGGCAGCGCAACCATGACGCGATTGACGCAATCATTGCGGCCTGGACGGCCGGCGGCGACAAGTACGACCTGATGCACCAACTCCAAGGCGCAGGAATCCCCGCCGGGCCGGTGCTTACCGGGCGGGACATTCACTTTGACCCCCATTACCAGAGCCGGGGGTTCCTGGAAAGGGTGGATTTCCCCAAAGAGCGGGCCGTCGGCGTCCGTCCCCTGATGGGCCGCCCCTACAAGTACGCCAACACGCCCCTGTCCATCCGGGGGCCGGGGCCAACCTTCGGCCAGGACAACGAGACGCTGCTCTGCGACTTGCTGGGTCTGGACGCCGCCGCGTACCAGGGGCTGGTGCAGGACACCATAGTCGCCGCCGCGCCCACCACCGGAGAGGCATCGCCCCAGGTGGAACCGGCCCGGGCGGTAGAAATGGGCCTGCTGGCGGCCTATGACCCGGACTACCGGGAACGGCTGGGGCTGGGGTAGGGAAACAATCCTCATCTCCCCGCTCATCCTGAGCCTGTCGAAGGATAAACTGTCGGATAAGGGCGGGTGGTTCGACAAGCTCACCATGAGCGGATTTTGTTTCTCATCTCCCCGCTCATCCTGAGCCTGTCGAAGGATAAACTGTCGGATAAGGGCGGGTGGTTCGACAAGCTCACCATGAGCGGATTTTGTTTCTCAGCACCCCGCTCATCCTGAGCCTGTCGAAGGATAAACCGCCGGATGAGGAAGGATGGTTCGACAAGCTCACCATGAGCGGATTTTGTGCCGGTGAACGGATGTGGTTCTTGGCGCAGACTTGGCGCCGGCCCTGGCCCGGCCGCTCCTTCCTTGACACGCCTTAACCAGGTCTATAAGCTGGATATGGGGGGCCTGTAGCTCAGTGGTAGAGCAACCGGCTCATAACCGGTAGGTCGCTGGTTCGAACCCAGCCGGGCCCACCAAACCTGGCCCTTTAGCTGAACAACGCCAGGGCCATCCCATCCCTTGCCATTCCCCCCCTTTGCACTGGGTTACAGCCCTGATTTAACCGGGACAACCCCCAAGCAACCGTCGTTCCGGCAAAAGCCGGAATCCAGAACCCTATGTAGCCGACACGCTCTTTTCCGTGGGGATTTCCTGGATTCCGGCTTTCGCCGGAACGACGGTTATATGGCTGGATGACGGTTCTATAGAATGACGGTTTTATAGCCGGAATGACCGGTTTATGCTGCCATTGCCCTTACCCCCCTTTACCCCCGCCTTACATCCGCCGATCCGGGGCGGTATAATCAATGTAGCTTTGTAAGAGGATTATACCGATGCCGATTCTGAACCGGGACGATGCTGTTGAAGTTGAGGAGCGAATAAGCCGGGTGTTTGCCGCCTCCCCGGCGCGGCGGGCGGCGGCGGTGCGGCGGTTGTTCGTGGAGGTGCTGGACTTTAACGCCGCTACCGGCGAGGTTAGTCTGGCCGGCGCAGCCGGGCCGGTGCAACTGCCCGCCGCCGCTGATCGGGTTGCGGAACTGGACGGGGTTCACGTCCTGTTCGTCGCGCTGCCCGATTCCGCTACCGACCGGATACGCAAGGCCGAGGTGGACGCGGCGGCCCGGTGCCTGGCCGACCAACTGGGCGACGACCTGCTGCTGGTCTGCATCAATCCACCGGCCACCCAACTGCATCTGATACTCCCCGACTTCACCGGGGCGCGGCCCACCCTGCGCCGTCTGGTTTTGGAACGGGGCCTGCCTTGCCGCACCGCCATTGAGCAGGTCTCCAACATTTACTGGAAATACCAGACCGACGACAAAATTCGTACCGTCCTGACCGATGCCTTCGACGTGGAGCCGGTTACCCGGAAGTTTTTTGCCGAGTACCAGCGGATATTTGAGGCGACGGAGCGGAGCATCGCCGGGTTGCCCGACACCGCCGCCGGGCGGGAAAGCCGCCGCTCCTTTGTCCAAACCCTCTTTAACCGCCTCCTGTTCATTCACTTTGTCAGCAAAAAGGGCTGGCTGACTTTCGGCGGCGAGGCCGATTATCTCAACGCCTTGTGGGATGACTATCGGGCCAACCCGGCGCAGACCAACTTCTATACCAGCCGGCTGGTTCCCCTGTTCTTTGCCGGGCTGAACAATCCCCAGTCCCTTGACCTGCGGCGGGACAACCCGGCCCTGTACGCCCACATCGGCGCCGTGCCTTTTCTCAACGGCGGGCTGTTCGAGGAGACCCCGCTGGACCAGCAGGCCGCTCAGGGCGTTTTCACCGTACCCGACGAAAGCATCGCGCCCCTGCTTACCGACCTGTTCAACCGCTACAACTTCACCGTGATGGAGGCTACGCCCCTGGACACCGAGGTGGCGGTGGACCCGGAGATGCTGGGCAAGCTGTTTGAGGAAACGGTCAACGAGCGGCACAGCAGCGGGGCCTACTACACGCCCCGCCCGGTGGTGGCCTTTATGTGCCGGGAGGCCCTCAAGGGCTACCTGGCCGGCCGGAATATCCCCGGCCTGGACGCCGCCAAAATCGCCGACCTGGTGGATCGGCGCAACCCGGACGCCATCACGCCGCCGCAGGCCCTGGAAACCGCCAACGCCCTGGCCGACATCAAAACCGTTGACCCGGCCTGCGGTTCCGGCGCCTTTCTGCTGGGAATGATGCAGGAAATCCTGGCCCTCAACGACAGCCTGTTCCGCGCCGGCCACACCCCGGCGAGCCTGTACCGGCAGAAGCTGGACATCATCACCAACAACATCTACGGCGCCGACCAGGACCCCCTGGCGGTCAGCACCGCCATGCTCCGCCTCTGGCTCAGCCTGGCCGTGGACTATGACGGGGACGGCCCGCCGGAACCATTGCCCAACCTGGACCTGAAACTGGTGGCCGGCGACGCCATCGCCGGCCCCAATCCCCAGCAACTGGACTTCACCCTACAAAGCATCGCCGACAGCGGCCTGCAACGGGACATCGCTCTCTACACCACCGCCCACGGCGCGCAGAAGGCTGACCTGAAACGGCAGGTGGCGGCCACCAAGGCGCAACTGCGCGGCAGCCTGCAAGACGCCGCGCCGGCCCAGGTGATGGAGTGGCGCATCGACTTCGCCGACGTGATGCTGAACGGCGGCTTTGACGTGGTAATCGCCAACCCGCCCTACGTCCGCCAGGAGGAAATCGCGCCCCGAGCCTACAAGGAGGCCCTGCTCAAGGCGTACCCGGACGCCGCCACCCTGCGCTCCGACCTTTACTGCTACTTCTACGCCCGCGCCCTGCAACTGCTGAAGGCCGGCGGGATGCACGTATTCGTCTGCTCCAACAGTTGGCTGGACGTGGGCTACGGCGCCCGGTTGCAGGAACATCTGCTCAACAACGCCCACGTCCGCGCCATCTACGAGAGCGCGGTGGAGCGCCAGTTTTCCACCGCCGACATCAACACCATCATCAGCGTCAGCAGCAAGACGGCCGGCGACGGCGCCGGGGAAGGCCGGGAAAGTGGGGAAGGCGGGGAAAGGGAAACCCGGTTCGTGTCCCTGCGCGCCGACTTCGACACCGCCCTGGCCGACCCGGAGCAGCGCCGGGAAATCCGCCGCAACCGGGCCGAATTGCAGGCGCCCGGCGCCCGGGGCGGCCAGTACGCCGGCGACAAGTGGGGCGGCAAGTACCTGCGGGCGCCCGACATCTATCATCACCTATTGGCTAAATGCGCCAGCCAACTGGTGCGGCTGGGCGACATCGCCACCGTCCGGCGCGGCGTAACGACCGGGGCCAACGAGTTTTTCTACCTGACCAAAGAGAAAATCGCCGAGTTCGGCATTGAACCGGAGTTCCGCCGTCCGGTGATGACCACGCCCCAGGAGTCCCGCCGCATCGCGGTCAACCCGGCCTATTTGCCCAAGCAGTTGTTTATGTGCCACCGGAGCAAGGAAGAGCTGGAAGGCAAGGGCGCGCTGGAGTATATAAAGTGGGGCGAGGCGCAGGGCTACCAGACCCGGCGCAGCGTAGCCGCCCGGCGGCGGTGGTATGACCTGGGGGAGCGGGAGACAATCTATCTGGGAATGAACAAGCTGGTGGATACAACGGCCAGAACGTTTCTGCCAGCGGGCGGCGCATTGTTCAGCGACAATTTTCAGATAATGGATTTTGACGGCAATGCGCTGCCGCTGTGCGTGGCCTTGAATTCAACCCTGTTTCAACTGATGCTCAACACCGAGGCAAGGTCAAATTTCGGGCAAGGGGTACTGGAAATTCAGACCTACGAAACCGCCAACATCCAGATAGTAAATCCCCGCCTGCTGCCGGAACCGGAGGCCGCCGGATTCGCCGCGACGGATTGGGACGTGCTGCGGCCGTCCGCGGCGCGGCGGGATTTGGACGGGGCGGTGTTCGATGCCCTGTCCCTGACGGCGGAGGAGCGGGCGGCGGTGTACGCCGGGGTAGGGGAACTGGTGGGCAACCGCAAACGGCGTGCGGGGAGTGTGTAGGGTTGACGCGACAGCGGGCTTGCGGAATACTAGCGGAACCTGGATTGTCATTGTAGGGCATGGAGAAGAATGTTTTGGTGTCCGATAACATTATACAGGAAGAACTGTCCAACTCCTACGTGCGGGCTGTAATTTTTGACGCCGCATTTAATCTTGCCCTTCCCGTAAAAGATGTATTTGGAATTGATGGGACGATTGTCTCCATGACCGGCGGCATAAATCGCGTTGACTATCAGTTGAAGGCAACCACCCGTTACGATTTGTCAGGAAATGAGATCCGTTATGACCTGCGGGTGGAGGACTACAATCGCCTGGTCAGAGAAGATGACCTGCCCCGTGTTCTGATTTTGTACTTAATGCCTTCCGATAGATCCCAATGGCTGATTCAAAGCCAAAGCGAACTTTGCTTGATGGAATGTGCTTATTGGGTCTCCCTGATGGGTGGGGCGCCATCCCATAATGATTCAACGGTACGAGTTTCAGTTCCGATAGCCAATGTGTTTGACCGGAATGGCTTGCACAATATGTTCCGTCAACTGATTCCATAGGGGAGGTTTGCTATGGACGTACAAGTCAGAGATGCGGATGCTTTGCACCGGGTTTCCCCGGTGATGCTGCGCGCCTACTTGGAGGCCCAGGGCTGGGTTCAGGAGCAGACCTGGCGAGACCGAATTCTGGTGTGGTCAAACTCGGCCGGGGAGGCGGTACGGGAAATCCTGATGCCCCTGCGGGAACAGTCGGATACCTACGGGGTGCGGATTGCCGAGGCCGTGGCGGCCCTGGCGGTAATGGAAGAGCGTTCTCAGCTTGAAGTCTATTATGACCTGATTGGGGCCGGGGCCGATGTCATTCGCCTGCGATCGCTGAACGGCGTCGGTCGGTCCGGCTGGACGTTGGGTGAAAGCGTGGAATTTCTGACCCGAGCCCGGGACTTGTTGACGGCCGCGGCGCGCGCCGCCGAGCGTCCGGGCCTGCCGGTGTATCGCGGGCGCGCCAGTGGAGAAGTCAACGACTACTTGCGAGGGGTTCGTCCGTTGCCTGGGTATGAAGTTGGGCCGGAACTGACCTTACATTCTCAGGTGCCTGCCGGATATGAGGTACAACTGGATATGTGGGATCCGGTCAAACCGCCCTTCCCCCGCCGGGCCACAATTGCGCTGAATGAGGGTTTGCACGAAGCCAGCATGACGGCGGATGCGGTATTGGCTGGAAGGAAAGTTGAGGAGGTTCTTGAGGAAATGTCTCCTCGTGCGGTCAGCGCCAATCTCTATGACGCAGTGGCGGCGCTGTCCCAGCACGGACATGGTGTTAACGTCAGCCTGGCCTGGGCCGGCGTGCGCCCCGCTGATGCCCCCAGCGGTGATTTTGCATTTTCTGAGAGCGCCGCCGACATATTCAGCGCGGGAGCGCAGCTATTACGCCAAAAAAGCCCATTTCTCGATGCCCACGTAACGGGGGAGATAGTCCATCTGTACCGGGAAGAAAAGGAATTGTTCGATGGTCGTTCTGTGGTGATTTACGAGCTTGACGGTCGCCCAATTCCGTTGCACGTCCAATTCAGTATCGGATACAAGGAGGAAGTGTGGAACGCTTTCAATGATGGCATTGCGATTAGTGTAAATGGTGAGATCCATCGGGAAGGCCGAAGGTACATTCTAAAGAACCCCCACAATTTCGTGGTGATAGGTGAGGCGCCATGACCATCCTCCACGCCACCACCGACCCGCTTGACCGGTAGTAACTTATCTGTTGCTGTCCAGGGGTGATTGAGGCTAGAGAATATGTTGACGACCGGGAGCGCAGTCCTTCGGGTCGTTGGTTCAACAGCCTCGCCGCCGCTACAGAGACCGCTACGGGGTTTATGAGTTGTAGGCCGGCGGGGTGAGTGTGATATAATGCCATCGAATAATGGGGAGACTGGTGAACTCATTGGTTTCTTACACTTGGCCTGCGGATTTCCCGGAAGATTGTCCTCCCGAACCGGCTTCTCCCGCCAACGGAACCTATTATCGAATCGTCAAAACCGACCCGCCTGAATCAAGGGATTTTGTTCCAGCGTATCAACAAAACCGAAGTCAGGCCGAGAAGGCAATCGAGCAAGGGAAGAGAACCCTATGCGAAACGATGGGGCTTTCAGTTTATTCAAATATAAATCATGCGCTTCGATGCGCCGCCCAATACCCCAAGATTGGGGATAAAATAGCGAGCATAACCCTTACGCCGCCTGCGGGGAAAGTACTTCGAACTGGCGGACAATCAGGCTCTCACAACACTTGGTGGAAATCTCGAGACTTCGATCCCATCGGTTCTGCTCGATTTGTGAGAACCCTGTAGAAACAACAAAGCAACATAAGATGTCCTAGTGATGCTGCCAACAATAGAAGGAACGGAACTGCCAAACTCATTCTTGAGCGCCTTCTCTTTTGAAAGAGTGCTTGAATACTATGATGGGCCTCGCTTGTTGCTCCAAAAAAGGCAGGCAGGGCAGTTGTATCTGGCTTGGTGGAGCGATTCCGACGATTCGACCGAAAGGTGGATCTATTTGCCACTCAGCGAGTCGAGGCTCCGCCAAATTCTCTCTGGGGAGATTCCGTCACTTGAAGGGTTACAGCAACCTGAAGACGGAAGCCTGTTTGTAATTGACAAGGACTTATACACCGACTCAATTATCCGGACAGTTCAGACTGATGCCGCCGCTTTGCCGGATGATGCGCGACCGCGTCCAGAGGCAAGGCTCAACATCCCGATACCGGATGAGATTAGTGGCCTCGTGACCAGGGAAGGGGCGCACGTTTTAGACGTTAGAATTGAAAGCTCTGGGCAAGGTCGGGATGGAGGATTTGCAGCGGATTTTGTTAGTCAAGTTGTTGGCAATATCCAAAGGCTTATTGACTCCACCGGCCAAGCTGCATTAGGGGAGGGCATTTCACTAAAGGGACGAATACCAAACCCTGTGAAAGCTCTGACCCGCTTATCCCTGGTGGGCACATATCCGGGTTCGCTGGGGCTAAGGTTCGAAACTGTGCGAGAGGATCTTTCCGCAGACGAATCTTTGACACGGAGTAGCCTTGAGGGATTGTTCACTCTTCTTGAGGTTGGCGACGGATTCGCGGAATTAGATGCCCCCTTGAGTATTTTGAACGCCCGAGTAGCGGCGAACTACAATAATTTCCTCTCTATCATTGAAGCTTCGTCCTGGACGGCCTCGCTATCCTGGACCCCAGCTCGGGATTGGGAGCGACGGCAGCAATTCAACATAACTCCAATGATCGCAAAAAGCATTAAAGAAAAGCTAACAACAGTAAGTAGAAACCTTCAAGAACCTTTGTCGCTTGAAGGAAGATTCTCGTCCGGAAACATCTCAGAGAACATCCGTAGATTGCGCTTCGGATTCGTGCAAGCAGGTTCTAATAAACGTTTTACCGTGCTGGCTACGAGGGACGTTTACTTTCGAGTAGGTCCCATAACATTGGGTTCTCATTACCGGATCACAGTTCAGCCAAACTTACAGGTAAATCAATCCACCGGAGAAGAGAGCTTCACCTACAACTTGATTAGCCTCCGTCCGTGGTGAGTTGCCCTCCATGACCATCCTCCACGCCACCACTGACCCGGACCTGCTGACCCGGCTTAAGGAGATGCTGGACAGTTCGGCCCGGGCCGACATTGCCGTGGGCTACTTTTTTATGTCCGGCTTTGCGGCGGTGGCCGACAGCCTGGCCCGTCTGGATAAAGTCCGCATCCTGGTGGGCCGCGCCGACCGGCCTACCTTGGAATCGGTGGCGTTGGGGTTGCAGCAGTCCCAGGCGTTGCAGGCGCAGTTGGAGGCCGACAGCATCATCCCGCGCCGCCAGCGGGAAAATCTGGCCCAGGAGTCGGTGAACCACATCGCCAACGGGGTGGCCGCGCTGCCCCAAACCGCCGATTCCCAGCGGGCCGTGTCCCTGCTGCGGGACCTGGTGGCCTCGGAACGGGTGGAGGTGCGGGCCTACCTGCGCAGCCCGCTCCACGCCAAAGCGTACCTGTGCTGGTATGACAATCACGCCGAACCGGGCGCGGCGGTGGTCGGCTCCTCCAACCTGACCCTGGCCGGGTTCACCGGCAACACCGAGTTGAACGTCCGGGTAACCGGCGACGGGGAGATGGCGGCCCTGCGGGAGTGGTTCGACGCGCTGTGGGCCGACTCTCAGGACATCAGCCAGACCCTGGCGCAGGAGTTGTCCCGCTCCTGGGCGCTGGCCCAAACCCCGCCGTATCACGTCTATCTGAAAGCCCTCTACGAACTGTATTACGCCGACGTGCCGGCTGCCGAGTTGCTGCCCCAACCAACCGGGGAGTTGGCGAATTTCCAACTGGACGCGGTGCGGCAGGGCCTGGGGATGATTGAGGCACACGGCGGCTGCTACATCGGCGACGTGGTGGGCCTGGGCAAGACCTTCGTCGGGGCGGAACTGCTGCGCCAGTTGCGGGTCAGCTACCCCAATGACGGCCCGCCGCTGATTCTCTGCCCGGCCGGGTTGAAACCCATGTGGCAGGCGTTCAACGAACGCTTTGGGCTGGGGGCGGCGGTCGTTTCCCACAGCGTCATCGCCGCGCCCCCGGCCCCGGAGTTCGATGAGGAACTGGGCCGGTACGTAGCCGGGGACCGCCCGGAGCGGGGCATCATTCTGGAACGGGAGTACCCCCACCGGGGGCCGGTGCTGGTGGACGAAGCCCACAACTTCCGCAACGTCAACCAGCGTTCCCGGGGCCTGCGGAACTACCTGGAGTCCGGCGACCACAAGGTGGTGCTGCTCAGCGCCACGCCGCAGAACCTGGGGCCGATGGACATTTACCGCCAGTTGACCCTGTTCCTGGATGACACGGAACACGGCCTGAATCTGGAACCGGTCAGCCTGGAAGCGTATTTCAACAACGCCCAACGCTGGCAGCAGCACCGGGCCGACTTTGAGAATTACAAGGCCGAGTTCGATGCCTGGCAGGGAAGCCGCGCCAAGACCGCCCCGCCGCTGCCGCCGGCCCCGCCCCCGGTTCCCAAGGCGGACATTGAGCAGGCGCTGGCGCCGGTGTTCATCCGCCGCCGCCGCAAGGACATACGGGACATCTACGGCGATACCGCCCTGGTCGGCGGGCAGCCGGTACGCTTTCCCGAACCGTCGCTGGACAACGTGGCCTACCAACTGGACCGGGTTTATGCCAAGGCCGGTTCCCTGGATGAGCTGGAGACCCTGCTGGCCCGGCACCAGGGGGTTCGGTATCGGGCCACCGACTACATCAAACCTGAGGCCAGGGACAAACCCGAATACCGGGACGTTTTCCGGGCCGCCGGGCGCATCGCCGCGCTGATGGCCGTGCTGCTGCTCAAGCGGCTGGAGTCCAGCATCGAAGCCTTCCGCTCTACGCTGAACTCGCTGATGCAGAGCAACCGGAATTTCCGGGCCGCGCTGGATGCCGGCTACGTGCCCATCGGCGATACGGCGGCCCGGATGCTGTCGGGCCAGTCCTTTGATGCCGATGATTTGCTGGAAGTCCTGACCCAGGAGGAGGAACGGCGGCGGGAACTTGGCAGTAAGAACGCCAAGCTGGTTCACGATGTCGCCGACTTCGACACCGACAAGTGGGCCGCAGACCTGGACGAGGACTTTGCGGTTTTGAGCGGCATCCGGTCCCGGGTAGCCGGCATCACGCCGGAGGATGACGACAAGCTCCAAACCCTGCGCAAATTTCTGGAACAGCCGGAGGTGAAGGACGGCAAGCTGCTCATTTTCTCCGAGGCCGAAACCACCGTAGAATATCTGTATCAGCAACTGAACCCTGGTGGCAAAGACCCCGGCATGGCCCGGCTGACCGGCAGCGTCCGCCAGCAGGCGGAGAACATCATCCAGCAGTTTTCCCCTAAATGGAACCGGTCGCCCAACGAGAAGCTCCCCGGCCCGGAAATAAACGTGCTGCTGGCTACGGACATCGTTTCCGAGGGGCAGAACCTCCAGGACTGCGCCCGGGTGCTGAACTACGACCTGCACTGGAACCCGGTCCGACTCATCCAACGTTTCGGGCGGGTGGACCGGATTGGAACGGAACACGCCGTTATCAACCTGCACAATATGTGGCCCGACGTGGCGGTTGACGCCGGGCTGTCCCTGACCGAGCGGCTGCACCACCGCATCCAGTCTTTCCACGACCTGATTGGCCTGGACAGCAAGCTGTTGTCCGAGGCGGAACATCTCAACATAGACGCGATGTACCGCACTTACATCGGCAAGCAAATACCGGAGGATGACCGGCTGGACGAAGTGGCGGCAAGCCAGCGCGCCGTGGCCCTATTGCAGCGTATTCAGGAAAGGGACCCGGAGTTGTGGCGAACCATCACGGAGTTGCCCGACGGGATACGCTCGGCATTGCAAGGGCAGTCGGGGCAAGGGCAGTCGGGTGGGTCTGAGGCGGCCAATGACCGCTACGTGCAAAACCCCTTAGCCATTGAAGGGGCGCAGGCGCCTCTGCTGTCGCCGTCAACCCTGGCGTCAATTCCTTCGCCTTTCGACGATCCGGGGCCGTCAGAAACCGTCGTCCTGCTGGGGGTAGGAGGCTCCCGGGGAGTCAACGGCTGCTATGCCGTGGGGGCTGACCGGCAACCCCGCGCCATCACCCCGGCCCAGTTGGTGGCGGCGGCTGAGTGCATCCCCGACACTCCGGCCCAGCCTTTGCCCCAGGACACCAACCAGCGGGTCATGGCCGCGTTCGACCGGTTCAGGAGCGACTTTCAACGGCGTTTGGGCCGGGCCAGAAGGCCCCGGGACACCCGAGCGCGCCGCTACGTCTCCCGGCAACTCAATATCGCGTTGCGGGAAGCCGCCGGAACTCCCGCTGATGTAGGGCGCGTTGAGATGCTCCGCCGAATTTTCCTGGCCGACTTACCGCCCCAAGTGGAGAATGCCCTGAGCGAAATCAGGGAATTGCAACTGGAGGGTTCAGCCCTCCGCACCCGCTTGGAAGCGTTGCGGGAACGCTACCGCCTCAACCCACCCGACGACTCCGACCGTCCACCGGCCCGGGAGCCGCAGGTAGTTCGCATAGTTTGCTCGGACGGATTGGTTTAGGATGAAACCCGGAATGACAGTTGCCAAGTCTGCCCCGGTTAAAATACGATTGCCCCGGCACCCCCGCCGCCAGTATTGACAACCCCGCCCGGTTCCTACGATAATTGCTACGACTGTTGCGACTATTGAATTGTTGCCGGATTGACCCGGCTACGCATAACCAGACTGGCTACGCATAAATTAGACCTCATCCGTTAGTAAGTGGGGATACTGCGCCACTTCCGGCCCTGCCGCAAGGAGGAATATGGCTGAAGACATTGGGTTAATGGCTCACCTGATGCGCCGCGCCGGCTTTGGCGCTACCCGGGAGGAACTGGAGGAACGGGCCGCTAAAGGCTATGCGGCGACGGTTGAGGAACTGCTGAACCCGGAAACCGTGGCCGGCGCCGACCGCTATGAGTTCCTCCGCTACCATCCCTCTTTCTGGAAGCCCATTACCTCGCCGGGCATGGGCGCCTCCGCCTGGCTCCACGCTATGCTCAACACCGAGCGCGTGCTGGAAGAGAAAATGGTGATTTTCTGGCACCAGGTCTTTGCCACCGGCGGCTCCAAGCTGGACCATTGGCACGAAATGGTCAGCCAGGTGGATATGTTCCGGCGCACCGGTATGGGCAACTACCGGGATTTGCTGGTGGAGTTGTCCCGGAACCCGGCGATGATTTTCTGGCTGGACAACTGCGACAATCACGCCGATGCGGTCAACGAAAACTGGGGCCGGGAACTGCTGGAACTGTTCAGTATGGGCGTCGGCAACTATACCGAGGATGACGTGCGGGAGTGTTCCCGGGCCTTTACCGGCTGGACGATTGCCGCCTCGATTCCCCGCAACGCCCATGGCCGCTACGATTGGGAGTTTGAGTACCTGCCGGAAGACCATGACGACGGGGAAAAGACCTTCCTGGGGCATACCGGCAACTTCAACGGGGAAGACATCATCGACATCGTTTGCCAGCAGCCGGCCACCGCCCGGTTCATCGCCCGCCACCTCTACAACTTCTTTGTAGCCGAGGAACCGCAGGTGCCGGCCTGGTCGGTAACGCCGCCCAAGGACCCGGCGGCGATTGACCTGCTGGCCCGTACCTTCACCGAATCGGGCTACGATATGCGGGCCGTGCTGCGGGTTCTCTTTATGTCCGACTTTTTCAAGGAAGCCCGCTTTGCCAAAATCAAGAGTCCCGCCGAGGTGCTGGTCGGCACCCTGCGGCTGGTCGGCGGCTACAAGTTCCCGGCGCCGGGCATCGGCAACCTGTCCAAGGAAGCCGGCTATATGGGCCAGGAATTGCTCAACCCGCCCAGCGTGGAGGGCTGGCACACCGGCTCCGAGTGGATTAACAGCGGCACCCTGATGAAGCGGATTAACTTCTCCGCCGACATGGTAGGGGACACCAGCCGGCCGGGCATCCAGGCCATCATCAACCGCCTGCGGGCCAAAGGCGACCTGGAACCGGAGGAACTGGTGGATAGCTGCCTGGACTTGATGGGGCCGCTGGAAGTTCAGGCCGACAACCGGCAGCAACTGGTGAACCACGCCAGGGAAACCGGCCGGCTGACCTGGGACGACGCGACCACCGCCGGCGACCGGATTGGGGAGATGCTCCAACTGGTTGTATCTCTCCGCGAATACCAGTATGCTTAACTATGTTTAACCCGGCTTAACCCGGCCGGACCCGTCCCTGGAAAACGTGGAAACCCGGTATAATGCCGGAACGGTTACTAACGGTTCACTGTAGTGAGGAGATTGAATATGACCAGCAACAAGAAAGACCCGGTTTTGGTGGTACTCCAGCTTTCCGGTGGCAACGACTATATGAATACCGTCATTCCCTACACCGACCCCCTTTACCGGGACAACCGGCCGGCGGTGGGGATTGCCGATGAGGACATCATCCGAATCAACAGCGAACTGGGCTTTCATCCCAGCATGAGGGTAATGCAGGAGTTGTTCGACCAGGGCAACCTGGCGGTGATTCACGGGGTCGGCTATCCCGACTCCCCCCGCTCCCACTTCCGGTCGATGGACATCTGGCACACCTGCGAGCCGGACAAGCTGGGCACCGAGGGCTGGCTGGGTCTGGCGACCCGGGAAATTGACCCCCATAAGGAAAACGTGGTGACCACGGTCAGCATGGGGCCGAGTATGTTCAGGGCCGTGTCGGTGGCCGGCGTTCCGGTGGCCGCAGTGGACAGCCTGGACAGCTACGGCCTGCTCACCGGCATCTCCAACGAGGACCAGCGCCTCAAGATTCTGGACCGCTTTACCCAGATGTACACCCCCACCATCGGCAGCGGCATGGTGATGGAATACCTGGGCGAGACCGGCCTGGAGGCGATGAAGGGCGCCGACATCCTCAAGGTAGCCCCGGGGCTGTATTCCTCCTCCATTGAGTACGCCGACACCCCCATCGCCCGCAAGCTCAAGGACATCGCCCGGATTCACCTGGCCGACCTGGGCACCCGCATTTTCTACTGCGACTACGGCAGCTTTGACTCCCACGCCAACCAGCCGGGGATGCACGCCGGCCTGTGGTCGGACGTTTCCGCGGCGGTGGGCGACTTCTTTGCCGACCTGAAAGAGCATAACGCCGCCGACAACGTGATTATGCTGCTCTTTTCCGAGTTTGGCCGCCGGGTGCGGGACAACGGCTCCGGCACCGACCACGGGGCCGCCGGCGCCGCCTTCGTCATCGGCGACCCGGTTCAGGGCGGTTTCTATGGGGAGTATCCCTCCCGGAAGGCCGAGGACTTGCAGCAGGGCGACCTGGTGCCCAACCTGGACTTCCGCGGCTTCTATGCCACCGTCCTGGAGGACTGGCTGGGCCTGGACGCCAAGCCCATCGTCAAGGGCGAATTTGAAAAGCCCCGGTTCCTTTAACCCAAGTTTCTTTAGACAGCAAGCGTTAGACGGCAAGCGTAGCCAGCGCAACCGGTAAATCAGCAGGGGCCAGCATCTTGACGGGATTGCTGGCCCTTTGAGTTAGGATAGTCAGGCAAGTCAGGAAGGGAGGCAAAGGCAATTATGGTAACGCGGGTAGTAGCCGGCAGAGCCTATGATTTCAGCCATGCCATGGGCCGGGGCGGCGTCGGCGCGGGTTTCAACTCCGGCAACGCCCTGGCGTTCAGCGCGGACAACCTGGTGTACGTCCTCAGCCGGGGCGGTGAGGCCGTTACCGCCGTTCCCTGGCACCGTACCGCCCGGGGCGCGCGGGTAACCAAGTTCGACGTGGGCTTACAGGCCGGCGATGAGGAGTTTCTCACCGAGTTTGGCCGCAGCGGAAATGAGCGGGGCGAGTTAATCTGGCCGGCCGGGCTGGCCCTGGATTCCGGGGATAGCATCTACGTCAGCGACGAGTGGCTGAACCGGGTCAACGTTTTCGACGCGGAGGGCAACCTGCTGCGGGATTGGGGAACCACCGGGACGGGCGACGGCCAGTTTGACGGCCCCTCCGGTATCGTCTGCGACGGGGAGGACAACCTGTATATCGTGGACAGCCGGAACCACCGGGTACAGAAGTTCAGCAAAGAGGGCCGATTCCTTGCCAAGTTCGGCGGCCCCGGCGACGGCCCCGGCCAGTTCAATTCCCCCTGGGGCATCACCCAGGACCGGGAGGGCTGCCTCTACGTGGTGGACCACAAAAACCACCGGGTACAGAAGTTCACCGCCGACGGTGAGTACCTGGCCCAGTTTGGCCGCTACGGAACCGGACGGGGCGAGTTGAACCACCCTTCCGACGTGGCGGTTGACCCGGACGGGGACGTTTACGTCTGCGATTGGGGCAATGACCGGGTGCAGGCGTTTGACGCCGACGGCAAGTTTTTCACCAGCTTTATCGGCGACGCCCGGCAGCTTACCAAGTGGTCGGATATGATTGTGCGCACCAACCCGGAGGCGGTGAAACGGCGCCGGGAGGTCAAGGACTTCCAGGCGGAATGGCGGCTGCGGATGCCCCGGGCCGTCGCCTATGACGCCCCCAACAACCGCCTGCTAATCCTCGACACCCAGCGCAGCCGCATCCAGATTTACAACAAGCTGAACAGCTACGCCAGCCCCGCCCGCAACCTGTAGGGTAGGCCAAGCCTGGCAAGGCAGGGGTAAGGGTAGTAGTATCAGGGCAACCCATATAACCGTCGTTCCGGCGAAAGCCGGAATCCAGGAAATCCTACCGGAAAGAGCGTGCCGGCTACCGAGGGTTCTGGATTCCGGCTTTCGCCGGAACGACGGTTTTATATTGGCATTATCATCGGTAGGGGCGGGTTTGTAACCCGCCCTGGCTTGTGTGAAGGAATGGTGCGGATACGTCACATCCGTTCCCTACATTCGTTCCCTGATGTGTCTTTGCCCTTGAGCGTCGGGCGGGTTATAAACCCGCCCCTACCCGATGAAAACGCCAACAAATGTTGAAAATACCTTTTGCAACCACGTTAGGCGCAAAATCCACGCCAAGAACAAAACCCGCTCATGGTGAGCCTGTCGAACCATCCACCCCGTCCTTCGACAAGCTCAGGATGAGCGGAATAAAGCGGGGGCGGGTTTCTAACCCGCCCCTTTAACATCCAAATGTTGGCAATACCCCACCCGCTCATGGTGAGCTTGTCGAACCACCCATTCCCATTTCCTTCGACAAGCTCAGGATGAGCGGTATAAAGCAGACTTGCCCCTAATCGTCCGTGGCCGCCGGCACTGCGGCCTTTTGTGCCGACAGGGCATCGTACCGTTCGGCGGCCTGTTCGGCTACCGTCGGCAAGTCCTCAAACAGCATATACTTCTGGTCAACCAGTGCTTGGGCGGCCTCCCGGACTTGGGCCAGGTAGTCCTCCCGGGAGAGGTAGCGTTCCTCAATGGATGCGCGGGGGTCGCCGGCGGCCTCCCGGTCGGCTCTAGTTGCCGGGAAGGGGATGTTGGAGCCAATCTGCGGCATAATCTGGCCGGGGCCGCCGCTGTCCGGGTGGCGCAGGTTCCAGCCGGCGTTAGTCGCCACCGGCACGCTCACGTCGGGCAGGCGGATGCCGACCACCTCATTGCCGTCGCCGTCCACCGCCGGAACCAGGTTGGGGTAGGGTTCTCCCACCACCGGGGGCAGCTGGCTCAACTCACCGTTATGGGCCTCCGGGCCAAAGTCCAGCCGGTAAACTTGTTTCAGATGCTCCGGGAAGTTGACGCCGGGAATGGCCCGGAAGGTGGATTCGGTCTGTTCCGCCGGGACTGCCGTACCATCGGCCCGGCGGGGATGACGGCTGGGCGGCGGCGTCATTCCGTAAACAACCCAACGGTCCAGGTTGACCAGGGCCGCCCGCAACAGAGGCCGGTAGTCCACCGAGTTGTCCAACTGCTGGGGACGGGGGCCTTCCCGCACGTCCACGTCGTACAGCGTCAGCCGGCCGGGGCCGTGCTGGGTGCCGGCGTAGTGGTAGATACGCACCGAGTCCCCCGGCGGCAAGTCGGCGGCGCCGTCCGGCGTGGTGTGAATCAGCGAGGCGTGGCCGCTCCAGTATTCCGCCGAGGTATTGGTCAGGAAAACCTTGGGCGTCTTGCCGGCGGCGTCCAGCCGGGCCAGCAGGCCGTCAACCCGGCCGGTGTCCGGGTCGGTCTGCAAGGTGTCGTGGAAGGGAAAGATGCGCCCGGCGCTGGCCCGGGGCGGCGTTGAGGGCTGCCCGAAACGCTGATTCATCTCACCGCGTCCACTGCCGGCCACCAGGGGAATCAGCCCCTCAAACACCGGCCGGGCCGCCTCATCCTGGGTCAGGGCCGAGTAGAGAAAGCGGCGCAGGAAGCCGCCACTCTGGGAGCGGCCAAAGGCATAGGCGTATTGGATGTCGCCGGCGCAGGGGTTCCCCTCCTCTGCGGTGCCATAGCGCAGGAAAGATACCAGGTCCCGGGGCGTCAGCAGGCCCATTCCCACCACCGCCGCGCCCTCGGTGGTATAGGTTACTTCGTACACTTTGCCCGGCTGAAAACCCGACTCCAGATAGATATGGCAGTCATCGGGCAGCACCGAGTCGCCGTCCCGCCGGGCGAAGGCCCACTTCTCCCGGGGAATTACCTGAGGCGGGCCGTCCTGGTGTTCCCGCACCGTCAGTTCCGCATCCGTATCCGGGCCGCTGCCGTTGCCGCCGTTGCGGACCGGGTGCGGCCGGTGGCCCCGGTCGGCCAGGGCGTGGTCGTAGATGACCCGGTGGGGCTGAAAGGCAAAGGAAATCCGGCCGGAAATCGGCCCGCCGTCGGCGTTCAACGCCTCCGGGACGGTTACGCCCACCAGACCCGGCGTATTCGGCGGCACGTCATACTGCCAGCCGCACCAGACCACCGTGTAGCCGTAGCGCATCAGGAAACCGTTGCCCGCGCCCAGCCGCTGCCCGGCGCTGTTCAGGTTGGTCAACGCCGTCGGGTTGCCCCGGTTTACCACGTCAAACAGGATGCGGTGGCGGCCCCGCGCCGGCGTTTCCGGTTGCAGGATGCAGAAGTCGGCAACGCAATGCACCAGGCCGTCCCCATCCCGGGGCGCCAGTTTCAAGTCGGTTATCACCCCATTAGCCGGGTGGTCGGGGTCAACGGCAAAGTGGGCCAGGCCGTCAATCTGCCGGTAGGCGCCGGTGTTGCCAAAAGTCGCGCCATCGGCAAAGGGCCGGATCGATGTAATCTCCAGTTTGGATACGGCCATCGCTCAAACCTCCAATACCGGATTAGTACCGGGGCAACCCTGCCATCAGGGTTGCCCCTGATTGGAACCGGTTACGGACATACCGGCAGCCTAGTCATCCAGATGTATGGTAACGGTAACGCGGGGGGTGTCGCTGACTACGGCGGTGGTATGGCCGTCGCCGGTGGTATCCTCGGCCAGGTTCACGTCGCCGGGGCCGAGGCGGTACTTGGTGCCGTCCCGCAGGCCGATTTCACCCTCGCCGGACAGGGTGATGACGTACTGGCGCCGGGGGGCGATGTGCCAGTCGCTGAACCGGCCCACCTCGGCGGCCCGGAACACCACGCCCTTGGCGGCGTGCAGGTCGGTAAAATCGGGGCGGGATTCCCAGTCCAGTTCCTCAATATGCGTGTGGCCGTCATCGCCGGTGTAGAGTCGGATAAACTTCATCGGTAAACCTCCAGAAGTACCAGGTTAAGGCCGGCCTATTCTAGCACTATTTCCGGGGGTGTACCAATGAGGCCGGCCGATTGGGCGGGCAAGGAGGGAAGGAACCGGGAACCGGCCTTGCTACTCCGCGTCTCCGGCCTCTCCGGTTTCGCGATTAAAGAAGGGGTTTAGGTAGCGATTCTTTCCGGTGAAAAGGTTGCCAGGTTGACTGAGCTGCGACAGGTTGCCGGCCTTTAGTGAAGGAGACGTGCGGTTTACGAAGTCTCCGTTGACCTTCAGCGACCACATATTTTCACCCTGGAGTAGTTCGACATTTCTTTCCCGCATCAGGGCCAGGAGCGGCTCTACACTTCCGGCCCGAAGTAGATACCCCATTGTTCCGTGATTCTGTAGAACTCCCCGTTGCTCCAGTTCCTCCAGCCCCACACCCAAGAGAAAACTCCAGATTTGAGCCTCCATAATTTCCTCCTAACTGACCAAGTTGAGACCAATAAGGCCGGGTTATTCTAGCACTATTTCCGGGGATGCCCAATGAGCCAGGCCGGTTGCCCTAGCCACCGTCGTTCCGGCGAAAGCCGGAATCCAGGAAATCCCCCGGCAAAGAGCGTGCCGGCTACCGAGGGTTCTGGATTCCGGCTTTCGCCGGAACGACGGGTTTTATAGCCGGGATGACGGTTTTATGCTGCGATTGTCCGGTTCCGATTGCTCAGGATATTTCCAACGGGTATTGGCGTTCCTTGCCCGGCCATTTTCCGGCGCCGGTAGGGGCGGGTTACAAACCCGCCCGACGCGCCAGAGTAAGGTCATCTTGCGGAACGGATGTAGCCGTATCTGAAATATCCTTACCTTGAGAGCCAGGGCGGGTTACAAACCCGCCCCTACCGGTGGCAATACCAACCCACGTTGACAATACTTCGCTCATCCTGAGCCGGTCGAAGGATAAACTGGTGGTTCGACAGGCTCACCATGAGCGGATAGTAGAAATACCTTGACCGGTTGCCTGTCGGTGATGCAAAGGTGGGCAACCGGCGCCGGTAGGGGCGGGTTTCTAACCCGCCCACGTCCCAGCCAAGAAAGCGTGGCCGGGCAAGTCGAAACCAAGGATTTGTTCAGCGCAAAGGGCGCAGGGTTTCCGGGGAGTCTCATCCCGCCCGCAGTGCGCCCCTTTCACTTTCCTTACACTATTTCTTACAACCCTCTTCCACTTGCTTGTATGCCTCGGCAAACCCCTCCACATACCACACTGCCGTCAGCGACTCTGCGAAGTCACGATATACACGGATGGTGATTTTGTTTGCTCGAAGTAGGTCTGACACTATCTGTTCTATTTCAGGCGAACTGGTAACATCATCACCCAACAAATCCCATGTGCTAGTTGATGCCTCCTCGTCATCAACACGCCAAGCGACTATTGGGTCGTCAGAACCCAAATATGCATCCCAGTTAATGTTGGCCCGCGAACTAATCTCACCTGGGGATTGAATGAGGCATCCGACAAGAAGCATAGGGTTCTTATCAAGAACTCCCGTACTTTCTGATGCATACAACCCAATGGATATAAGACGATTGTCGCTTATTGGGTCTGTATATTCAACATTCTTCCAATTGCCGGTTGAAGGCTCTTGTGCAGATGCAGAAGTAGGCGTTGCCGTTGGTGAAGGTGTCGGGGTAGGCGCGCTGCACGCAACCGCTAACATCAGCAGGGCTATGACCCCAAGCAAAGCAACTGCGCCGGCGTTCTGAAAAGGCTGGTACATAGGAACCCCCTTGTGGCATTGGATACAGGCAGCCGTCACAGTTACCTCGACCCAACGGTAAACCCGACAAGGGGGCATGAATGGCATCTGTATTCCATTCATGCCATAGGTTTAATGCTCCACCTCCCAAGTAGGGAGATGGAGTTTCGAGGTAACTGTGACGGGGGTAACTATATAGAAAAGCCGGCTGTTATACAACCGGCTTTAATCTTATGGGGTGAGCGGGGGCCGGGGGTATTGCTGCTGCCGCTGCCGCTACTGCGACCGGGCCAGGTAGGTGTCGGTGGCCCGCTGCAAGCCGGCCCGGCGGTTGCCTTGCAGCGATTCCCGCATGGCGGAGAAACGGCTGTTGGAATCGACGATGCCGGCCAGGCTGCCCTGGAAACGGGGCATCACGTAGCGGGCAAAGAGTTCGTAGCTGTGGTGCAGTTTCTCCCGGGTCGTCCAGTCCTCGGCCCGCACCAGCAGGCCGCCAAAGCCGCCGCTGGACTCCTGCAAGCGGTCAATGGCGGCGATGGCGTCGTCGGGCGTGCCGACAATCCACTGGCCGTTATCCACCATATAGTCCACGATTTCGTTGGCCGGCACCGGCGGGACGGGGTGGCCGTTGGTGCCGCCGGTGTATTCGGTAACGACCCGGCCGGCGCCGACGCGAATCTGCTCAAAGGCATCCTCCCGGGTTTCGGCCAGGTGCACCGGCACGGACAGCCGCCACTCGCTGCGGCAGACGCTTTGGCCGTGTTCCGCCGCCGACTCCTCGGCGATGTTCCACTGGTCTTTGAGGGTGGTCTGGCGCACCATGGAGCGGGGGACGCTGAGGGAGAGGACGGCGGCGCCGTGCTTGCCGGCCAGGAACACGCCGGCCGGCGACTGCACCGAAGCCACGGCGACCGGCAGGTAGGGTTTCTGGTAGGGCCGCAGTTGCAGCGAGGCGTCCTTGAGCTGGAACCAGTCGGTCTGGCAGGTTACCGGCTCTTCCCCCTCAAACAGCTTTATGATGACGCCCAGGGACTCGTCCATCATTTCCCGCTGCCGTTCCGGGTTGATGCAGAACATATAGGCGTCGGAGGCCAGGGAGCCGGGGCCGACGCCCAGCATCACCCGCCCCCGGGTCAGGTGGTCCAGCAGGGCCATCCGGTTGGCGACCATATAGGGGTTGTGGTAGGGCAGGCTGACCACGCCGGTGCCCAACCGGAGGCGGCGGGTGCGGCCGGCGGCGGTGGCGATGAACACCTCCGGCGAGGCGATAGTCTCCCAGCCGCCGCTGTGATGTTCGCCAATCCAGGCTTCGTCAAAGCCCAGGTCGTCCAGCCACTCCAGCAATTCCAGGTCCCGTTCCAGGGCCAGGGTCGGGTTCTCCCCGACCCGGTGAAAGGGGGCCATAAAAACCCCGAAGGTCATATTGTCGGTAAGCGCGGCCATAACGGTGTTCCTCCCAAGGCAGGTTAGGGGTATTTTAACACGAGTTGGGGGTGGCGGTGGGGTGGTTGCCCAGCCGGCTCAGGGCAATCGCAGCATAAACCCGTCGTTCCGGCGAAAGCCGGAATCCAGGAAATCCTACCGGAAAGAGCGTGCCGGCTACCGAGCGTTCTGGGTTCCGTCTTTCGCCGGAATGACGGTTGTTTATCCCCCGTTGTTCCGCTCATCCTGAGCTTGTCGAAGGATTGGGATGGGTGGTTCGACCGGCTCACCATGAGCGGGTTAGGTAGCTTGTTTGTAGTGGGGCCGCCTTGCTTGATGTTAATTGCCCGGCCGCCTAAATTTTGTGGCAGGCGGCCCAATGCTGGCTCACCACCTCGCGCCATTCCGGTTCCTGCTCCCGGCATTGGGCCGTTTCCTGGTACAGGGGGCAGCGGGGGTGAAAGCGGCAGCCCGGCGGCGGGGCGATGGGGCTGGCTACTTCGCCGGAAATGGCGTTGCCCATGGGGATGTCCGGGTCGGGTTGGGGCACCGAGGACAGCAGCGCCTGGGTGTAGGGGTGGCGCGTGTTGCCGTACATTTCATCCTTTTGCGCCAACTCCACCAGCTTGCCCACGTACATTACCCCTACCTGGTGGCTCATGTGCTCGACAATTGCCAGGTCGTGGGAGATGAGCAGGTAGCTCAAGCCGAAGTTCTGTTGCAGTTCCACCAGAAGGTTCAATATCTGGGCGCGGATGGATACGTCCAGCCCGGATACCGGCTCATCGAGGACAATCAGCCGGGGCTGCAAGGCCAGGGCGCGGGCAATGGCGATGCGCTGCCGTTGGCCGCCGCTGAACTGGTGGGGGAAAAACCCGCCGGTTACCGGGTTCAGGCCCACGTTTTCCAGCAACTCGCCCACCCGCATCCGCAGCGCCCGGCCCCCCAACCCTTCGTGTACCTGCAAGGGTTCCCCGATAATTTCCATCACCCGCATCCGGGGATTCAGGGAGCTGTAAGGGTCCTGGAAAACCGCCTGCACCGCCCGCTTGTATTCCCGGAGTTCCCGGCGGCTGAAGCGTTGCACCTCTTTGCCTTGAAAGCGGATTGACCCGCTGGTGGGCCGTTCCAGCAGCAGCACGTTCTTGGCGACGGTGGTCTTGCCGCAGCCGGACTCGCCCACCAGTGCAAAGGTGGTGCCTTCCTGCACCTTGAAGCTGACGCCGTCAACGGCCCGCACCAGGACGGAACTTCGCTGAAGGAAGCCGCCGGGGCCGGGGAAGTGCTTAACCAGGTTTTCAATTTCCAGTATCGGTTCAGACGCGGCCATCTATTGCTCCGCCAGCCAGCAATGGACGAAATCATCGCCGCCGGTGGCCGTTTGGGGCGGGTATTGCTCTTTGCAGATGTCCATTGCCGAGGGACACCGGGGCCAGAAGGGACAGCCCGAGGGGATGCTCCGCAGGTCCGGCGGCTGCCCGTCAATCTGGTACAGCCGGGGCCGGCGGTTGCCGATAACCGGCACCGAATCCAGCAGGGCCTGGGTGTAAGGGTGTTGGGGGTCTTTATAAATCCGGCGGACTGCGGAGCTTTCCACAATGCGTCCGGCGTACATCACGTTCACTCGGTCGCACATCTGGGCCACGATGCCCAAATCGTGCGTTACCCAGATGACGCTGGTTCGGTGTTCCCGCTGCAACTCCCGGATTAAACTCAGGAACTGGGCTTGAATCGTAACGTCCAGGGAGGTAGTCGGCTCATCGGCAATCAACAGTTCCGGGCTGGTGGACAGGCCCATCGCCGCCACCACCCGCTGGCGCATACCGCCGCTGAACTGGTGGGGGTACTGTTTCAACCGGGTTTCCGGGCTGGGAATACGCACCGCGTACAGGGTTTCCAGCACCCGCTCTATCGCCTGGCGGCCCCGCTCTTTCAGATGCAGTTTTACTGGTTCGGCAACCTGGTCGCCAATCATAAAGACCGGGTTGAGCGAGGTTTGGGGGTCTTGCATAATCATCGCCATACGGCGGCCCCGGTACTCCCGCATCTCCGACTCGTCCAGTTCCAGCAGGTTCCGGTCGTCGAACCAGACCTCCCCCTCCACGATGCGGGCGGCCGGCCGGGGAACCAGCCGCATCAGGGAGAGGCAGGTCATAGACTTGCCGCTGCCTGACTCGCCAACCAGCCCCACCACTTCGCCGGCCTTAACCGTGAAACTGACCCCATCCACCGCTTTCAGCACGCCGCTGCGCTGAAAGAAGTAGGTCTTGAGTCCTTCCACCCGTAGCAGGGTTGAATCGGCTTTGCCGGATGCTCTATCCATAACTTACCTTAAACTTACCTTACCGCCAATTTACCGCCGGCCGGCGCCGGCCCACACTGAAAAAATTCCCGGTTGGGTTTCTTGCCCACCCGGTTTCCGGCCCTCATAGCTGGCGGCGGCGGGGGTCAAGCGTATCCCGCAGCCAGTCGCCGAACAGGTTGAGGGACAGCACCGTAATCAGGATTGCCAGCCCCGGGAAAAGGGTTATCCAATAGGCGCTGGTGATGAACTCCCGCCCGTCGGATACCATCAGGCCCCACGCCGGGTTGGGCGGGGGTACGCCCACCCCCAGAAAGCTGAGGGACGACTCCAGCAGGATTAAATGCCCCACTTCCAGGGTTGCCAGGACGATTACGGTATTGAAAACATTGGGTAGAATGTGCCGCCAGAGAATCCGGTGGGTGGGGGAACCAATAACCTGGGCAATCGCCACGTAGTCCCGTTCCCGGACGGTCAGGGTTTCCCCCCGGATAATGCGGATAAAGCGGGCTGCCAGGAAGGGCGACAGAACGAACATAACGCTGGTAAAGCTGGTGCCAAAGGTGAATACAAAGACCAGGGCGACCAGAATGGTGGGCAGGGCCAGGATTAACTCCACGAAGCGTTGCAGAATGGCGTCCGCCGTCTTGCCCAGGTAGCCGGACAGGATGCCCAGGAAGGTGCCGCTGCCGCCGCCAATCAGGATAATCAGGAGGGAGAGGGTCAGGGAAACCCGGGCGCCGTAGATGAGGCGACTCAGCACGTCCCGGCCCAGCTTGTCCGTACCCAGCAGGTTGCTCCAACTGCCGTCCTCGTGCCAGACCGGGGGGCTGAAAGAGTTGCCCACGTCAATCTGCGTAGGGGTATGGGGCGCGACTATCGGGGCAAAGATGGCCGAACACAGCAGCACGGCCAGCACCGTAGAGGTTACCAGCGGGGCGCGCCGCAGGGCGGACAGGGCCGCGCCCACCCGCCCCGGCCAGGTTAGCGCGGTGGGTTCCAGGGACAAGTCGGTTCCGGTTCCGGCCATAAGTTTCCTCTGCCGTGAGTATTATTTGGAGTATTACCGGGAGTATTTAATGCGGGGGTCAATCACGGCGTAGAGAATATCCACAATCAGATTGATGATGATGAAAAAGGCGCCGAATACAATCACCACGCCCTGCACCACCGGGAAGTCCCGGCCCAAAACGCTGTTCAACGCCACGCGCCCGATGCCCGGCCAGGCAAAGACCGATTCAATCACTACCGAGCCGTTCATAAAGGCGCCGAAAATCAGGCTGGCGTAAGTTATCACCGGAATCAGGGCGTTTCTGAGGGCGTGCTTGCTCATCACCATTATTTCGGGCAGGCCCTTGGCCCGGGCCATGGTAACGTAGTCGCTGTCCAGCACGTCCAGCATACTGGAGCGCATCAGGCGGACAATGCCGGCCATTGCCGCCCAGCCCAACGTGAACCCCGGCAGCAGGTAAGACGATATTCCCCCCTTGCCGGCCGGGGACACCCACCCCAGGATGACGGCAAACAACAGAATAAGCATCAATCCCAGCCAGAAAGAGGGCATAGATTGGCCCAGGAAAGCCACTACCTTGGCAATCCAGTCAATCGGGCTGTCCCGGTAGATGGCGCTTAATACTCCTAATGGAATGGAGAAAATAATGGCGATGGCGATGGCGCTCAAGGCCAGGGAGAAGGTGGCCGGCATCCGCTCCCGCAATATCTGGGCCACCGTAACGTTGCTGCGGGCGGAAGTGCCCAGGTCGCCCTGGAGTAGTTGGCCCATATAGATGACGTACTGGCGGTAGAGGGGTTGGTCCAGGCCCAGCCGTTCCCGCATCATCTCCTCGGCCTCCGGCGCCGCCAGGTTGGCCGTGAACAACTCCGCCGGGTCGCCGGCGGCCCGGGACAAGGCAAACACCAGCGTGGCAATAAACCAGAGGGCCAGAATTGCCTGAAAGACGCGCCCTGCCAGGTAGCCGGCCATGAGCCTCCTATGATGAGTTACGCAACGGGTAGGTCATTCGTAGGTCATTCGGCCCGACCGTTTGGTAGGTCATTCCCCCGATCGCTTGGTAGGTCATTCCGCCCAATCGCTTGATGTGTCATTCCACCCGACCGTTTGATAGGTCATTCCGCCCAATCGCTGGTATGTCATTCCGACCGCAGGGAGGAATCTAAACTCCTACATAAGCGAGGTTTCTGCCGGAACCGGAAGTTGGCAAGGGCCAGGCATTTTAGATTCCTCGCTCCGCTCGGAATGACATAAAACTTTCTTGGAATGACCTAGAATTTTTCGGAATGACTTGGAACTTTCAAGAATGTCCTGGAGCTTTCAACGGCATCAGGCTCTCAATGTTCTATAGCCAACTGCGTAACCCCTGAATCTATAACCGGGCTGGGTTCGTCTAGCTGGCGGTTTCCAGCACTTCCAGGCAGACCCCTTGGGGGCCTTCAAAGAAGCAGACCCGCCGTCCGCTGCCTACCTGGGTTTCCTCCAGGATGCGGGCGCCGCCGGCCTTCAACGACTCCACCGTCCCGTCGATGTCGTCGGTGTCGATGGCGATATGCTCAATGCCGAAGACCTGCTCGTGGGTCTGGCTGTCGATCTTGCCGGTAACATTCAACGGTAGCCCGTGCAGGTCCAGGCGGAACCCGCCGTTGGCCGTCTCCGCCACCACCGTAGCGCCCAGGTGATTAACGTAGAAGTCGGCGGTTTCCTTGGGATCCGGGCTTTTCAGGTGTACGTGATTCAGCTTGAACGCCATAACAACCCTCCCCTGATTTTCTAATGGCGGTATTCCGGCCGGCGGCGGCGCTCATATTGCCCCCACCGGCCAACTAGGGCGTGGGCAAGTCCATCTAAGTCCTCTCCCCGCTCATCCTGAGCTTGTCGAAGGATGCCGTTAGCTACCGGAGCGTGGTTCGACAAGCTCACTATGAGCGGATTTTGTTGTCTCTCCCGCTCATCCTGAGCTTGTCGAAGGATGCCGTTAGCTACCGGAGCGTGGTTCGACAAGCTCACCATGAGCGGATTTTGTTGCTGAGCGAATTTTGTTGCTGGCGCAGACTTTGCCCACGCCCCACCGGCCCGACCGGTTTACTTGACTGGCCCATTCCCCTACTGGGGCGGGCGGATTGACCAATGGTTGTGGGCGAAAGGACGCCCGTTTACGGTATGCCAGGTGCCGACCCGTTCCTTATCTACGGCGAACACGGCCACCGCCGAGAGCAGGGGCGCGTGCCAGTATTCCCGGTTCATGTGCAACTGGTACTCGGCCAGGGCTTCGTGCTGGTCTTGCAGCTCGAAAGCGGCGGCGGCCTTGTCCAGCAGGGCATCGGCGATATTGGGGTCTTG
Organism: uncultured Dehalococcoidia bacterium; assembly: GCA_958295765.1. Lineage (GTDB taxonomy): Bacteria > Chloroflexota > Dehalococcoidia > Lucifugimonadales > UBA3495 > CATQHB01. The sequence goes on along the minus strand of CATQHB010000002.1, from coordinate 2,718,540 downwards.
ATTGTAGCCGAACTTGCCCTTGGAGTGATGCCAGATATAGCTGGTGCGGAAGGTGTGATACCGGGTGTCGCTGCCGCGGACGCCCAGCACGTAGGGCGGCTCATCGGCCAGGCTCTCCTTGAGGGCTTCCGGGTCGTTGTTGGAACCGGAGAAAATGGCCTTGAACGCCTGACCGTCCACCACCTTTACGGTAGCCTTGAGGCCAATGGCTTCCAGGTAACCGGCCACCGCCTCGGTCAGCCCCGGCAGGTCAACAAAGTCGGCGTCGCCCACGTAGGTGTAAACCTCCACCGGGAAACCGTCCCCGTAGCCGGCTTCCGCCAGCAACTCCTTGGCCCGCTCCGGGTTATAGGGATGCGGCACGCCCTCGGGGGGATAGCCGATGTTGCCCGGCACGGCATAGGCGCAGCAAATCGGGTCGGCCTGGCCGGCGTAAAGGCCGTCGCCGATGCCCTGCCGGTCAATGGCGATGGACAGGGCTTCCCGTACCCGCTTATCGTTGAAAATGTGGCCGGCCTTCCAGTGGTGGTTGTACCACATCCAGGAGACGTTGGCGCCGGGCACCTGCCGAACATCAAAGCCGGCATCTTCCAGTTCATCGACGTTGCGAACCGAGGCGGAAATCAAGTCGGCCTTCCCGGTCTTGAGCAGGGCGATGCGGGTGGTAAGCTCGGCCACGTCCCAAATCTGGAGGTCTTTGTAGCCGGGGAACTTCTCGTAATGGTCCTCAAAGGCGGTCAGTTCCATATACTGACCGGGGACGCGCCGCACAAACTGGTAGGGGCCGGTGCCAATGGGCTTTTCGGTAAAGCCGTCCACGCCCTGCTGCTCAAAATAGGTTTGCGGGAAAATGGTGGAACGGCTGGGCGACACCGACGTAAAGTTCATTATTATCGTCGATGCCGGCTCTTGGGTGGTGAACTGAACGGCGTCTCCGGTGGAGACAAAGCCGGCCGCCGCCGGGTCCAGCAGGGGGGCCACTTCCAGCCCGAACCCGCCCAGCGAGTCGGGCGCAATGGAGCGGTTCCAGCCCCAGGCGGCGTTTTCCGCAGTCAACCGGGTGCCATCATGGAACAGCACGCCGTCCCGGATGGTGAGCGTCCAGGTCAGGAAGTCCGGGGATACTTCCCACTTGGAGACAAAGCCCGGCTTGAGGCTGCCGTCCAGGTTCTGGTCAATGGGGTATTCAAACAACTCGTTATAGTAGATTTTCGTCGAGCTGTCTTCCGAGATATTGGTATCCACCCCCATAAAGCCCCAGTAGTGGCCCACCGATATTAGAGTGCCGGCGGGGGTTACCTTGGGCGGCGGGTACGTCAAGGGATGGGGAGTCGGGGTCGCTATGACGATTACTTCCTTGAGAACCTCTCTCTCAACGGTGACCTCCCGCTCCACGACCACTTCCTTCTGTACCTCGACCGGCACCTCCCGGTCCACCACCACTTCCCGCTCTACCTCGCGGATTACCTCCCGATCCACCGGGACTTCTTTAACCACCTCTTTGATCACTTCCTGTTCCACGACCCTTTCCACGACCGCCGGTTCAGCCGGCGCCGCTGAGCCGCAGGCCACCCCCAGAACTAAAAGCGCCAAAAGAGAAATAACTACCGATACCTTGAGTCTGCCCAGCCGTTTAACCAGCATTACCGAACCTCCCAACCTTTTCTGATTAGCGTTGCCGCGTCGGTTCGAGATGGATAGCGTAATCCAGTAATTTTGGGGTCATTTCGACACCAAGCCAACTTTAGAGGGCAGTTTAGCTTATAATGCCGGATTTGGCAAACGGAAAGGATAGAATGTATATAAAGGCAGGGCAATCGCGTCTTAACCAGGGCAGCCCAAACAACCGTCATTCCAGCGCAAGCCGGAATGACGGGTTTAAGCTGTGATTACCCTGCCCCTAACCTTTCAGATGGGCGGCGAAGAAGTCCAGGGTATGCGGCCAGGAGGCGGTGGCCGCCGCTTCGTGGTATCTGGCCCCGGTATGGTCCAGAAAGGCGTGGCCGGCCCCGGGGTAGGTGCGGAACCGGTGTTCCTTGCCCAGCCGGGTCAGTTCGGCGTCCAACTTTGCCATGTCGTCCTGGGAAGGGTTGGCGTCGATCGCGCCAAAATGGAAGAGCATGGGGCAGTTGATGCCGTCGGCCAGCTCAAAGGGGGATTGGGTAGCCGACCCGACGGTAGCCATAATGTTGCCGCCGTAGTACGGCACCACCGCCCGGTAGTGGGGGTTGGTCGCCGCCGACAGCCAGGCCACGCGCCCGCCGGAACAGAAGCCAATGATGCCGATTCGCGCGCCGTCAATGGCCGGATGGTTCCGCAGGAAATCCACCGTAGCGTTCATATCGTCAACGGTCTCCGGGTCGTTCAGGAACTGGCCGGCCGCGCCCCCGCCGGCCAGCATCTCCGCAGTTACCCGGTGAAAGCGATTGGGGGCCACTGCTGCGTAGCCTTCCAACGCCAGGCGGTCGGCAACGCTCTGCGTAAACTCCCCGACCCCACTGGCCGGGTGGGCCACCACAATCGCCGGAAAAGGCCCGGAACCGTCCGGGACGCTGGCGTATAAATCCATCTCTTGACCGGCCACTTGAACTTTCTCCCAAAAAGAAGGCATAACGCATATCTCCAAAGCACTGGATTGGAATGTTGAGCCGGAATCCCCCAGGATTCTAGCAGAAATGCCGCGTCCATTCACCGGTTCACCGGCAGCCCAACCGGGCCGGTGTAATGTCTGCGCCAGGAACAAAATCCGCTCATCCTGAGCTTGTCGAAGGATGCAAGGTATGGTTCGACAAGCTCACCATGAGCGGCTATAACCGGCTCACCATAGCGGTATGGTTCGACTGGCTCACCATAAGCGGTTGTACGTTGTAATAAGCCAAGAATCGAAAGAGCCGGCGCCCGCCGCATCCATCCCTTGACGCCGCCGCCCGGTTGAACGTAAAATAGGGATGTTATTCCCCAATCAACAAACAAGGCCAAACCGAGTTTGGTTATCTTGGCCCGGCGGGAGGGCTTTATGGCAATTACGATGGACGGCGTGGAACTGGGGGTGGCAATCACCGAGAAGGCCGCCGAGAAGATTAAATACTTTGCCGATAAGGAAGGCATTTCCGAGGGCGTGGGCCTGCGCGTCGCGGTCAAGGGCGGCGGCTGCTCCGGCCTGACCTATGACCTGAAAATCACCAACCAGGAACTGGAAACCGACAAGGTGGTGGAGCAGCACGGGGTCAAGGTGATGGTGGACAAGAAGAGCTACATCTACCTGGTCGGCACCGAGCTGGACTTCTCCGACGGGCTGAACGGCAAAGGGTTCACCTTCGACAACCCCAACGCCAAGAAAGCCTGCGGCTGCGGAACTTCTTTCAGCGTTTAAGGGCAGCGTTTAGCGTTCCGGTTGCCGTCATTCTTACCGGAAAAAGGGCAGTGGCCTGGCTGCCCAAGCATTGGCACATCTATGGGGCGGGTATAGCACCCGCCCTTGTTTATTGCGGGATAGCGCGCGTTTTGTCCCGGGCTGCCTGGACTGGTGGTTCGACAAGCTCACCATGAGCGGGGCAGGCTCACCACAAACCGGTTTTTTCGTTGCCGGGTGTCTCCGTATTTCTGCCGGGAAACGGGGTCTTTTGATTTGCGGCCAACCGGGTAATTCAGTGACATTTCCTTGTTGACACCCGCCCACCGTCGGCCTAACATCATCCCACACCCCGCCGGGCCGGAATTGCCCGGCCAACCTTTCCTCTGAGGAACGTACTATGTGGAAATGGAATCCGTACCATCCGCCGAAGCCCGGTATGATTGACATTAAAGTTCTGGATTGGGACAATGCCCTTGACGGCCATCTGTTCGTCGAGTTCTACGGCGGCCGGCATGGCGAGGATTACTATATCATTGAGGTGGATGAGCGGCTGGTGGACCAGGATCGCAGCGTGATGGCCGTCTTTGTCTGCGGCGACTACGGCGACGGCGCTTGCGATGTCAGGCTGCCCGGCGAGTCCTTTACTAACGGCGACAGTGCCATCTACCCGGAATCCAAAGTTCAACCGTGGTCGCCACGGGTCAAAACGGAATAATGCTTCTCTCCGGGAATGACATCCGGGACCTGATTGCCTCCGGGCGGCTGCCTTTCAACCCGCCGCTCCCGGAAAGGCAGATTGGGTATTCCTCCGTTGACCTGCGCCTGGGCTATAACTTCGCCTTCTATCCTTCCCTGACTGCCGGCCTGCCGGCAAACGTTGGCGACATCGTCTCCCAAATCATTGACTTGGGCGACGAATCCCGGGTAAGCGATTTCATTAAAAGTGTACGCCAGGCCAACAACTGGACGCTGCGGGACGGGGAGTATATTGATATTCAGCCCCGGGCTTTCCTCCTGGCCGAAACTCTGGAGAGTTTTACCCTGCCGAATGACCTGGCCGGCCGGGTTGAAGGGCGCAGTATTTACGCCCGGTTGGGGCTGACTGTGCACCAGACCGCCCCGTCGGTCAAGCCCGGCTGGGCCGGCCAGCTTACCCTGGAAATCGTCAACAACGGCCCTTTCACCTACCGCCTTTACCCCGGGATGCGCTTGTGCCAGTTGATTCTGGAGCAGCTGAGCAGTCCCGCCCCGACCCCGGAGCAAAGCACCTGGAGCAACCTGCGCTTCTGACGCTTCTGACCCCGGCCCCTTTGTGCTAAACTTTCCCCAACTCCCGGCAACTCTCACCCTCATCCGGCCCCATCCGGTTAAGGAGCAGATGTTATGACCAGCACGATCCAGGACCCGGCCCTTGTTATCCTCCAGCTTACCGGCGGCAACGACTATATGCACACCGTCGTCCCCTACGGCGACCCCCTTTACTACGACCACCGGCCGCTGGTTCACGTGCCGCCGGAACAGGTACTGCCCCTGGACGACCGGGTGGGTTTCAACCCGGCCCTGGCGCCGGTCAAGGAGCTTTACGACCGGGGCGACGTGGCGGTGCTGCACGGCGTCGGCTACGCCAACCCCAACCGCTCCCACTTCCGGTCAATGGACATCTGGCACACCGCCGAGCCGGACCGGATTGGCACCGAGGGCTGGCTGGGCCGGGTCATCCGCGACCTGGACCCCAATGCCGAGAACGTGCTTACCGGCGTCAACTTTGGTCGCGGCCTGCCCCGCGCCCTGGCCCTGCCCGGCGTCCCGGTGGCCTCGGTCGCCGTCCTGGAAAACTACGGCCTGCTCACCGGCATCGCCCAGGAACAAGCCCGCACCCGCGCCCTGGACGTTTTCGCCCGGATGTACGCCCCGGCCCTGGGCACCGGCCCGGTGATGGACTACCTGGGCCAGACCGGGCGGGACGCGCTGAAGGGGGCCGACGTGCTGCGGACGGCGCCGGAAAAGTACCAGTCCTCGGTGGAGTACGGCGACAGCGGCATCGGGCGCAACCTGCGGGCCATTGCCCAAGTGCTGCTGGCCGACCTGGGGACGCGGGTTTTCTACACCCAGCACGGCGGCTATGACACCCACGCCGCCGAAATGGCGGTGCATAGCCAGCTATGGGGGGAGTTGGCCCCGGCCATCGCCAGTTTCTTTGCCGACCTGCGGGAGCATAACGCGGCGGAGCGGGTGGTGATGCTGGTGTTCACCGAGTTTGGCCGGCGGGCGCGGGACAACGGCTCCGGCACCGACCACGGCTCCGGCGGCCTGGCAATGGTCATCGGCGCCCCGGTGCAGGGCGGCCAGTACGGGGAATACCCGTCGCTGCAAGGGCCGGACCTGCTGGAGGGCGACCTGCACTTCAGCTACGACTACCGGGGCCTCTACACCACCCTGGTAGAAAAGTGGCTGGGCCTGGACGCCGCCCCGGTGGTGGGCGGGCGGTTTGAGCCGGTGGCCGGTTTGATAGGGTAGGCGGTTCGGAGTTGGTGGAGGTGAGTTAGTAGGTCTGCGGTGTCGGATTTGAGTCGGCACTCCCAAATCACGAACACCGTCCAGCCCAAGGCTTGCAACTTGGCTTGGTTGACAGCGTCTCGGGCAACGTTGCCGTCCAGTTTGCCGTTCCAGAACTCTTGATTAGTGGCCGGTCGCTTTTGACCTTTGGGGCAGTTATGACCGTGCCAGAAGCAACCCTGTACCAACACGGCGGTTTGATAGCGGGGTAACACCAGGTCGGGCGCGCCGGGCAATTTGCGGACATTCAACCGGTAGCGAAAGCCGGCGACCCATACCTCCCGGCGTACATACCGCTCTGCCGCCGTCCCCCGGTTTTTGACCTGGGACATCAGTGCGGAGCGGCGTTCTTTGGTCAGGAAGTCGGCCATGGCGTATGCCTATGTCAGGCGTCACACAAACAAAGTTACTCGCTAGGAGACATAGCGCTTATGTCTTCCTCAGTGATGCTCCGGATAAGCTCGTACACCCGCCCCGCTTCATTAGAGCGATCCACGTAATCTTGGTACGCTTGAAGAGCGTTGTCAATCAGGTTGTCGTACATCACGACGCGAGCATCAAAGGCCGCGAGGGAATCTCGGTATCTTTGTTCACCCCCCGGTGATGTATCCCATTCCCTAGGTCTGCGACCGAGAATACAAATGAATTCCAAAGGCTCGTTGTCCCGGTTTGCTTGACGCAGAGCACCCGTCGCTGCACTGTGGTAACGCTGAATCTGGTTGTAGAGCTCTGAAGCACCCACGACACGATCAGCACTCTTAAGTTCGATGATGACGTGCTTGTTTCCTGTGGTGGTGTAGTGGATGTCAACTCGAGATTTCTGCTCTTCGGGAGGTAACGAGAAGTACACAACATCCAAGGCGTTGTATATCCGCTTCTCCATTTGCTCAGTACGAGTAGCACGCTCCCAAGACGGGTCCAAAAGCCACAAGTGCTTGTACAGATGCTCCTGCAAAGCCCTTTCCTTGGCGTTCTTGTCCACCAAGTTGGTCAATTTACGTATGACCTCGATTCGGTCCTTGGTCACCTGGTAGTAGGCACTTTGTTCAAGGTCATCCAACTGGGTGAAAACCTCCGAAAGCGCACTCAGATTATCGATGGATATATTATCCAACCGGTTCAAGCTATTTCGGAAGCGGAGACTCTCGAAGGCCAAAATGCCGCCGATGAACAGACGGCGCTTCTCACTCTCTTCCTCAAGCGGAAGTTGGTTGATCCTGCCGAACAACTTCATAGCGTTTTTCTTCTGGTCAGAGTTGAGACCTTCATACCACTTCTCAATCTGTGGTATGGTAGAGGCAACATCTCTGCCGCCCCTGTCCCGTTGTTCACGCCATCCGTTTTGGATGGTCCTAAGATGTTCACCGAGCGTCTGCTTCAAGGTTTGGTATCTCGGATCATCTTCTATAAGCCTTTGACGGCTGGTCGTCGCTATGTCATCGGCCTCGTCCAAATCCAGAAAGTTGGCATGGATTTCCCCAATAATATACTGACTGTAAAGGTTCTCGTCACCGAATTCATCCAAGATATTCTCTTGGGCCAACTTACCTCTAACCATTATCACTATCCCGTTGATACTCTCGCGGGTATCCGGGTCTTTCAGGTATTTAGGGTACTTGGCAGTCCCTATCCAACCGTCAATCGTCAGAGGGGGATATTCTGAGACCGCAGGTATTGCATTAGAAAGTTCTTTGTGGTACTCCAAATTCTTAGCAATGGCCCTAACTTCCCTGCCGAGTTCGCCAAAAGTCCAAATATACTGGAGCTTATCGTGGTAGCCGCGGTCTTCCACCGTAACCGGTTTACCGTTCAGTTCAATGGCGAAACCGTGGGTAGAGCCGATAACGCTGAACCTGCGGGCAAGTCGACGCCTTAGGGGCTGACTGCTTTGACTGAGGCGACGCTTAATATCGGTCAAAGTGAGGCAAGTACCCTTATCCAGACTGACATTTTGCAGAGGGATGGGGTGGTACTCATTACGGTTTGCAGCCGCTTGCTCGATCCCTGCGACTTCCATCTTAAATCCGTGCAGTTCGTTGTCCTTGGTGCTATGGACTTCAACGGTTCGGGCTATAGAGAAAAGCGAAAGCTTGCCAACACCTTTACGTCCCATTACAGGGCGTCCATTCGGCGTAAGGGAACCTCCATCTTTGCGGCGTTCGTAACCCACCTCCAAGTATTTCCGATTAGCATCGGAGATGGTCATCCCATGTCCGTCATCTTTAATGGTGATTACTCCGTTGTCGGCGTCGATTTTGATTTCTACCTTTGAAGCATCGGCGTCCCAAGCGTTGGCAACCGCCTCCGACAATACGGCAGGGACGTTGCTGTACAACCCGATACCCAAATGTTTCAGCACATTCAGGTTTGCAGTCATAGTGTACTTATGCTCGGTGTTGCCGTTCACAGTTATCCTTCTGCGTAAACTCTGAGGATAGCCAACTAGATAGTTATTGTAAAGGGTTTTAGCTCTCTACTCAACAACATTCTCTAACTCTGTGCCAACACTAAAAGAACTTTGCCACTGCTCCACCAGCCATTGTGCCATATAAGCCGACAGCTTGGGTGGCACGGCATTGCCGATCATCCTGGATATAGTCTCCATTCTCGCGGCTACAAATTCGTAATCCTCACTGAAGGACTGCAAAATAGCACCCTCCCTCAAGGAAAGGCCGCGAACCTGGGCCTCGTCGTAATGTCCAAACCTTCCGCAGGAAACACTGATAAACCGGGTGGTGATGGTAGGTGCCGGGCGGTCAGGATGGATTCGGGTATAAACATCCCCGAATCCCCGACTTTTGGGACCTTCCAATCTGCGGTGGCAAGGTAGCGAAAGGTCTCCGAAAGGGCTTTCCGCAAGGCTGTAATTGGGTTCCCCCGGCTTCACTGAACGTAACCGGTTAAGGTTAGTCCGGCTCAAATTCTGGCATACGTGGTTATGCACGTCCGGGCAACCTTGCCCGGCCTGCAACTGCGGCAGGTGCCCAAGGGCAGTGCGAACAGAGGGCGGTGATAGAACCGCCGGATCTTGTCGTGGAATCGGAATATCAAACTCGAGGGTGTCTTCCGAATCTTTCTTGACGGCCATTAGAATGGCACGGCGGCGATATTGGGGAACTCCAAAGCGGGAAGCGCAAACCCGCCCCGTTCCCACATCATACCCCAACTGGCGCAATTTCGCTCTAAAATCGTTCCAGATTTCCAAGTTTGTGCCCCGATCAATGGTGGAAACATTTTCGGAAATAATCATATCTGGCTGGAACTCGGAGATGAAACCGAGGGTTTGATGCAAAAGCCCCATATCTCGAACTCTGGATTCAGACCGGGAAGCGGTCATATTCCGCTGAACAAACTTAGTGAAGGATTGGCACGGGGCGCAGATGGCGAACAGCAAGGGGACTCCCGGGGCCATTGCCCGGCTTTGCGGTATCAGTTCCCGTAGGGCTGTGTAAATCTGTTCCTGCTGGCCGTCAAGGTATTCCGGCAAGGCAGGAAACATATCCAACCCTAGAAACTCAGGCGTAGCGCGATCCAGTGTAGTGTTGCGGTTATTTCGGGTGTAAGTTTCCCGGCAGTCGGTATCCTTATCGATGCCGGTAATAACATAGCCTCCAGCATCCAGCAGGCCCCGGGTGGTCCCGCCGGCCCCGCAGTAGAAATCTACGGCCAGGAACTCAGGTGTTTGGGCAGGTTCTTGCATAGATCTAGTTTAGTGGGTTTTCCCGGTATGTCAACTTTCCCCTGACACCCCGCACAACCCCGGTTCACACTGCCTTGGAGCGGTTGTTGACGCTGAGCGGGGAACGGGCTAATATCCCTGCAACCTAGCAAACCGTCTGAGTGGGCAATCTGGTGTGATTATTATGGCTGACGATACGCTGACATTCGCGATGGGGGGACGGGTCGAAATTGGGCAGTTCCAAGAGGGAATTACCCGGTTTCAGCGCTTGGTAGCCGCGCTTACGCCCCGGAAGGGCGTAAAGTGGATTGTTGATGACTTGCAGGCGGGGAGCGCCGTAATCACGTTGCGCGCCGAAACGGAAGCCCCGGAAAAGGCGGCGGAAATCGTTGAAGCCTACGGTAGCATCGGCAAGGCCCTGGAGCGTAGCGAGCCGTTGCGTTGCAACAAGCGGGCGCGGAAGGCGGTCGAAGCCATTAAGGACTTGGCCGGCACCGTGGAGTATGTGCGCTTGGAGACGCCATCGGTCGAATATACAGTTTCTCGAAACGGCCAGGTTGTCTCGGGACGGGCGCCGCTGGTCAGCATTGGCGCTGTCACGGGACAAATTCAAACTCTGAGCAACCGAGGTGGTCTCAAGTTCAATTTGTACGACTCCGTTCACGACAAAGCCGTATCCTGCTATCTCCAACCCGGTCAGGAAGAGTTGATGCGCAAAGTATGGGGACAGCGGGCCAGGGTGAGCGGCAAGGTATCCAGAGATGCCAACCTGGGCATACCGATGGCGATTCGGCAAATCCTGAACATTGAAATCCTGGAAGAACCTTCCCCCGGGGCGTACCAACGAGCCAAAGGAGCGGTTCCCTGGCAGCCTGGCTACGAAGAACCGGAAGCGGTTATTCGGCGGTTGCGCGATGGCTGACCAGCGGAACATTTATTGGGACTCCTGCGTCTTTCTTTCCTACGTCAATGGGATTGAGGACCGTAGGCGTATGTTAGAAGGGTTGCTTGCCCGCAGCGCCGGTGGCGACATCACTATATACACCTCGGTTCTCAGCAGAGTAGAGGTATCCTTTGGCGCGGAGGAGCAGCGCCGCCGCCGGCTGGATAGCGAGGTAGAAGGTCTGATAAACAGCCTTTGGTCCGACCCCGCCGCCATCACCGTGGTCGATTACCACGACGCCATTGGAGCAATGGCTACGCGGTTAATTCGGGAGTCTATTCCGCGGGAGTGGAGTTTGAAGCCCCCTGATGCTATTCATCTGGCAACAGCCCAGTGGCTTTCCAGTTCCGGGATAAGGATTGGCGAATTTCACACCTACGATAGAAGGATTATGCGGTATTCCGGCATTGTAGGGTTTGACATTTGCGAACCATATACTCCGCAACCTAACTTGCTCTAATCCCCCATCCCCCCCATCCCCCCCAGTTCCCCCCGCAGCAAAATGGCTGGGCCTGGACGCCGCCCTGGTGGTAGGGGGGCGGTTTGAGCCGGTGGGGTTGTTTTAGTCGGGGATAGTATATAGTATGGTGAAATAGGGACTATGAACGAAGCGACGGCCCGCATTAAAATCAACCAGTTGCTGGAAGCCGCCGGCTGGCGTTTCTTTGCTGATGCCAACGGGCCGGCCAACATCCGGCTGGAGCCGGGGGTGGACCTGAAGCCGGCCGAGTTGGAGGGCCTGGGCGCGGACTTTGAGAAAGCCGGCCGGGGGTTCGTGGACTTCCTGCTGCTGGATGACCGGGGCTTTCCCCTGCTGGCCCTGGAGGCCAAGTCGGAGGATAAGGAGCCGCTGGTGGGCAAGGAACAGGCCCGGACTTACGCCCGCTCCCTCAACTGCCGCTTTGTCATCCTGTCCAACGGCAACCTGCATTATTTCTGGGACCTGGAACGGGGCGACCCCCACATCATCACCGCCTTTCCAACGCCCGACTCCGTGGGCAATTATCAGCAAGTTACGCCCAACCCGCAGCGGCTGGTGGATGAGCCGGTGAACGCCGATTACATCGTGCTGACGCAGCGGTTCAACTACGCGGCGGAGGCGGCGTGGCTTAACGAAGCGGAACGCCCGGCCTTTATCCGGGACAACGGCCTGCGCTTTCTGCGGCCCTACCAGGAGCGGGCGGTTCACGCCTTGCAGCGCGCCGTCGCCGAGGGCAAAGACCGCTTTCTGTTTGAGATGGCTACCGGCACCGGCAAGACACTGGTATCGGCGGCCGTCATCAAACTCTTTCTCCGCAGCCGGAACGCCCGCCGGGCGCTCTTTCTGGTGGATCGGCTGGAACTGGAAAACCAGGCGGCTAAAGTGTTCCGGGACTTGCTGCGGACCGATTACATCACCGCCATCTACAAGGAAAACCAGGCGGATTGGCAGCAGGCTGCCATCGTCGTTACCACCGTCCAGTCCCTGCTCTTTGGCAACAAGTACCAAGGGCTGTTTTCCCCCACCGACTTTGACCTGGTGATTTCCGATGAGGCGCACCGCTCGATCAGCGGCAACGCGCGGGCGGTGTTTGACTACTTCGTCGGCTACAAGCTGGGGCTGACCGCAACGCCCCGGGACTATCTGAACAACCTGCCGGCCGGCGGCGCCGCCGACCCTCGGGAAATGGAACGGCGGCTGTGGCGGGACACTTACCGCACCTTTGGCTGTGCCAGCGGCGAGCCGACTTTCCGCTACTCCCTGCTGGATGGCGTCAAGGACGGCGTGCTGGTCAACCCCATCGTGGTGGACGCCCGCAGCGAAATCAGCACGCAACTGCTGTCGGAGGAGGGCTTTACGGTGGCCTACACCGACGAGAACACCGGGGACGCCTATATCGAGACCTTTGCGGAAACCGACTTTGAGCGGCGGCTGTTCTCCGAGAACACCAACCGGGTGCTCGTCCAGACCTTTCTGGAAAACGCTTTAACCGACCCGGTAACCGGGGAAATCGGCAAGTCGGTCATCTTTGCGGTCAGCCAGCGCCACGCCGCCCGGCTGACCAACATCCTGAACGAAACGGCGACCCGGATGTTCCCCGGCAAGTATCAGTCGGACTTTGCGGTGCAGGTAACTTCCCAGATACCGGACGCCCAGCAGTACGCCATTCAGTTTGCCAACAACAACCTGATGGGGTCGGGCAACTTCAACCCCGACTACCGCACCAGCAAGGCGCGGGTGTGCGTAACGGTGGGGATGATGACCACCGGCTACGACTGCCCGGACTTGCTGAACCTGGGCCTGTTCCGGCCCATCTTTTCCCCCACCGAGTTTATTCAGATAAAGGGGCGCGGCACCCGGCGGCACAACTTTGCCAACCTGGTGCGGGACGAGGGCCTCAAGGCAGACCTCACCGCCGCCGGGTTGGGGGAAAAGCAAGCCTTCAAGCTCTTTGACTTCTTTGCCGTCTGCGAATACTTCGAGCGGGACTTCAACTATGACGAAGTGCTGGCCCTGCCGGCAATCAGCGCGGTCGGCATCGACGACGGCATTGACGACGGTGGCGGGGAGGATCCCGGCAAGGCCCCGGGCAGCCTTGTCATTCGGGATAAGGATGAGCTGGTAATCTATGATGAGTGTTCCGTAGGGCCGAGGGGGATGCGGGTTGACCGGATGTTCTTTGACCGCTTTGCCGACACGGTGCGGGGGGATGACTTTATCGCTCAAGAAGTGGCGGAGGGGCGGTGGGACAGCGTCATTGCCTACGTCAACGACAGGGTGCTGAACCGGCCGGAGGAATACTACACCCTGGAGAAACTGCGCCGGGCGGCGGAAGTGGATCGGCGGCTGACCTTGCGGGAGATACTGGAGCAGGTCTTTGGCTTGATTCCCCGGTTCAAGTCCAAGGATGAACTGCTGGAGGAGGAGTTCGCCAAGTTTCTGGCCGACCTTCAGCCGGCGGCCGACGTCATTCCGACGCTGCGGGCCTTTTTCAAGACCTACGCCACCGACAGCGATTTTCGCGGCATTATAGACAAAGGCCGGTTCACCGCCCTGGCGACCAACCCCGCCTTTTCCCAGAACGACCTGAATCTGCTGCCCGTTCCCTACCGGGAGCGCAGCATCGAGTATATCAGCGACTATGTTTCCCTGAACCAGTTCGCGGCTTAGGAGACCGGAATGTTGGACGCGGATACCAAACGGCGCATTGACACGGCCCGGGACATCCTGGTGGGCAAAATCCCCGACCCCAAGAGCCAGGTGGAGCAGATTACCCTGGCCCTCATCTACAAGTTTATGGATGATATGGACGCTCTGTCCGAGGAACTGGGCGGCCAGCGGGGGTTCTTTGCCGGGGACTTTGAGCGCTACGGCTGGGCCAGGCTGATGCGCTCCGGCCTGGGCGGTCAGGAAAAGTTGATCCTTTACAGCGATGCCATCGCCCGGATGCCGCAAAATCCCGGCCTGCCGCCCCTGTTCCGGGACATTTTCAGCAACGCCTTCCTGCCCTATCGGGACCCGGAAACCCTGATGCTCTTTCTCGAGGTCATCGACGGGTTCAGCTACGGCGATTCGGAAAACCTGGGGGACGCCTACGAGTACCTGCTGTCGGTGCTGGGGGTGCAGGGGGACGCCGGCCAGTTCCGCACGCCCCGCCACATCATCGACTTCATCGTGGCGGTGGTGAACCCGCAAAAGACGGAGACCATCCTGGACCCGGCCTGCGGCACCGCCGGATTCCTGATTTCCGCTTGGCAGCACATCCGCCAGGCCAATACCGACGACCGGGGCGGCGATACCCTGACCCCGGCGGAGCGCCACCGGCTGGCGGCCAACCTCCTGGGCTATGACATCTCCCCGGACTTCGTGCGCCTCTCCCGGGTCAATATGTACCTGCACGGCTTTGCCGAGCCGCACATCGTCGAGTACGACACCCTGACCAGCCAGGAGCGGTGGGACCAGTACGCCGACGTGATTATCACCAACCCGCCCTTTATGTCGCCGCGGGGCGGCATCCAGCCCCACAACCGCTTTTCGGTCCAGTCCCGGCGCAGCGAAGTCCTGTTCGTGGACTACATCGCCGAACACCTGAACCCCCAGGGGCGGGCCGGGGTCATCGTCCCGGAGGGCGTCATCTTTCAGAGCGGAAACGCCTACAAGCAACTGCGGAAAATGCTGGTGGACAACTACCTGGCGGCGGTGATTTCCCTGCCCGGCGGCGTCTTTCAGCCCTACTCCGGGGTCAAGACCTCCATCCTGATTCTGGACAAAAGCCTGGCCGGCCGGGCCGACACCGTCGCCTTTTTCAAGGTGGAACGGGACGGCTTTGACCTGGGGGCGCAGCGGCGGCCCATTGACCAGGACGACCTGCCGGCAGTGCAGTCGGAGTTGCAAGAGTACCTGCGGCGGTTGCGGGCCGGGGAAAGCCTGGCGGACTTTGCGCCCCAAACCGGGCTGGTGGTGGACAAGGCCAAACTGGCGGCCGGCGGGGAGTATAACCTGAGCGGTGAGCGGTATCGGGAGAACGGGCGGCGGGATGCAAAGTTCCCCTATATGCTGCTGGTGGATATTGCCGCGATTACTGCCGGCAACTCTGCCCCGCAAGGCGACGAGTATTTTAAGGATGGCGTATTTCCCTTTGTGCGGACGGCGGACGTGGGGGCGGTTCACCGGTCGGACAACTTCACTGGCGCAAAGGATTGGGTGAACCAGCAGGCGGTTGAGGAAAAGAAGTTGCGCCAGTTCCCGGCCGGGACAATTCTGTTTCCCAAAAGCGGGGCGTCAACCTTTCTGAATCATCGGGTTGTTATGGGCGAGCCGGCCTATGTATCAAGCCATTTGGCCGGGATTGTCTGCAACCGGGAAAAGGCTTTGCCGCAGTTTGTATATCAGTTGCTTTGCCAAGTGGACGCCCGGCAGTTGACGGCAGACCAAAACTATCCGTCTTTACGGCTGTCCGAAATCGGCAACATCCAAATCCCCCTGCCGCCGTTGTCGGTGCAGGAGGAAATAGTGGCGGAGGTAGCGGGGTATCAGCGGGTCATCGACGGGGCGCGGGCGGTGGTAGATAACTGGCGACCCCGGGTGGACATTGACCCAAGCTGGCCGGTGGTGGCGTTTTCAGAGGCCCCATTTGAGATAATTGACGGGGACAGGGGAATTAACTACCCCAAGAAGGAGGACTTCTCTCAAACTGGTGCCTGCGTTTTTCTTAACACAAAAAATGTTCGACCGGATGGTTTTAACTTCGACGGGGTGGAGTTTATAACGCAAGAAAAAGACGCTGCCTTAAAGAAAGGGAAGTTGCGTCGTGGCGATGTCGTCCTCACTACACGCGGAACTGTCGGGAATACCGGCTACTACGACGATACGGTTCCCTTTGACTCCCTGCGAATCAATTCCGGTATGTTAATTTTCAGGCCGGATGAGCGTGAACTGTCCGGGAATTACCTTTTTTATTTCTTTCAATCCCGAAGTTTCCAAGGACAGCGAGATGCTATCCTGTCAGGTTCAGCCCAGCCCCAATTGCCAATCCGTAGCTTGAACAATGCCAAAATCCCCCTACCGCCGTTGCGGGTGCAAGAGGAGTTGGTGGCGGGAATAGAGGAGGAGCGGCGGCGGGCGGTGGGCGCAGGGGAGTTGGCCGGGTTGCTGGAGGAACGGGTGCGCGGGGCGGTAGGGCGGGTGTGGGGGTAGGTTTCAACCAAACAGCCGTTGCAGCCAGTCCAGGAAGGTTTGGCAGAGGGGGCCGGAGGTTTCCAGGTCGCCGTCGCCAATGGCGGCGCCCATCTGACGAGGGTTCTTTCTAGCGGATAGCCAAGCATGGACTTGGGCTTTCGTAACTGTTGCCTGGTCGAACTTTCTAGCCCCTTTCGGGATGCCGTTAATGTAACGTTGGGACCGCGGCCATACCGGGTCACCAGCAGGAATCATTTCCTTAACGAAGTCTTCGAGTTCACCATTACACTTATTGTTGGGCATAAGCCATACACCGACGCGGGGCCGGTTGGCAGAATCTTTTATGGTTCCGTCAGGGCAGGGGCAGTCAGGCAGAGTTATGCCGGCCCTCTGAAATTCCTTGCTTAACTCGCTCCAACGCCCGTGCAAATCTTCGTCGGCATCAACCAGAATTCCCAAGGCTTGCCGTCCTGAAGTCTGCACTTCGGTACGAATAGCTTTGCGCAACTCGCTGATGCCCTTCTTTTCCTCAACGGTGAAATAGGAATGTGTTGGCTGGTTCAGGACAACCCGCTCACTCCCCCAATCCCCCTCGACAGAAAAATAATCGTGTTTGTTGCACAGATGCAAAACTGCGTGCAAGTCGTTCTGGCCTTCGACCAGGAGTAGCTTGGGGCTGGATTGGTCGGGTTCGGGCATACTACCGTACCTCAATGCCTTGACGGGCGACCACTTGCAGGTCTTCCGCAGTATATTCTACCGGCCGCAGGAATTCGGGCCACAGGAAGTCGCCAATACGGTCAAGGCGGATCAGGACACCCTCGGCTACTTCCAGAGTAGTCAAGGCACGGCTGAAGCCGGCCACGCAGTTCCAGCTGTGAGTAGTGGCGATAACCTGGACGTTGTTCTGCTGGGCCGTTTGGATGACCATTTTCCAGAAATCGGATTGTACCGAGTGGTGGAGGCCGTTTTCGGCTTCGTCAATCAGCAGGATACCGTCTTGGCTGTTGGCAAGGGCAAGGGCAACGCCATACATACGGACGGCGCCGTCACCCAGGCTTCGCAATGGCACCGGCGCTTGTCCTTGGAAGTTCACAACCGCGCGCCGCGTGCTAGTCCTCAAGCCGGGCCTGCGGTAGTCGGCAATCATATTGACCCGTTCTACTCCTTCGCCGTAAACCAGTCGCAACGCTTCTACTACCCGGTTATCTTCGTTGTTACGCACCGCGGCGTCCCAGAAGCGGGCTATATCTTCGTTGCGGAGGACGTTAGGCCCCGCGGATTGGCAACGGATGCCGACGGCGGCGTCTGACTCGAAATACCGCAACCGGTTGTGCATACGCCGGTATGCTCGTTTGAGTGATTGGGGGTTAGTCTCCTGTGCGACGCCGTTAAATTTGATTTTGAGGGGAAGGTCCTCGTTACTGGTAATCTCTTCTTCGAAAAAGCTGCTTTGATGAAACAGTCCCTCCCCGGCCTGGATACGAAGTTGTTGAGGCTGGTCTTCCGTGCCTATTGACAAATCGGTGGACGTTAGACCTCGGTTATGGAAAAGCCCGCTGAAATCGGGGGCGGCTACGTCTTCCCCGTCTTCGCCAATATCAACCCCCAGCTCGTCGTGGCTTTGCAATACGTCGATGAGAGTGGAATAGCTGCCGCGGTCGGCGTAAATACGGACGGCGTCCAGCAGGGTGGTCTTGCCCACCCCGTTCTGGCCGGCAATCAGCGTAACCCGGCCCAAGCGCGGAATCGAAAGCTCCGGTATTCCGCGAAAGCCCTGGATGGACAGGCTGGGCAGGTGTAAATCTGAATTTACCATCTCTTGACCGTGCCTTGAAAGGTTTTTGCAATTCTAACAGCTTTCTCCAATAGTTGCATCTAGTTGACCCCCTTGACAACCCGTATAACCCCCCGTCAACCTTGAGAACATCAGTTCTTATCACGCTGCACGGGAGGGTTTTACCTTATGCTCATTAAGCGCGCCCCGGACGTTTATGAAAAGATGCAGATTCTTGGCGGGATGGCCGGCGATGATGTCCTGGCCCAGCCTCAGGGCGGTGGCGGCAGGAAGTGGGCCGGCAGCCAGGCCGCCACTGCCGCTGCGCCCGCGCCGCCAGGCCACTACTCCTACACCAACCCGGCCAAGCGCCCCGCCCCCGGCGTCTATCGCGCCGCTATGCCCAACGGCAAGTTCATCAACCTCATGCGGGTCATGTTCACCGACTTCTGTATGATGGACTGCGCCTACTGCCCCAACAGCGTCTATGTCCCCCGCAAACGCTACGCCTTCAAGGTGGACGAACTGGCCCGCGCCTTTAACGAAATGCACCAGCGCCACACCGTCAACGGCCTCTTCCTCAGCTCCGGCATCGCCGGCAGCGGCTCCAAAACCTCGGACAAGATGATTCAGGTCATCGAGACCGTCCGGCGCAAATACGGGTTCAAGGGCTACGTCCACCTCAAGGTGATGCCCGGCACCGAGTACCAGTACGTCGAGGCGGCCCACCGCCTGGGCACCCGCCTGTCGGTGAACATCGAGACGCCCACGGCGGAAATGATGCGGCGCATCAGTCCCCACAAGGACTTTGAGGGCGGCATCCTGGCGCCCATGAGTTGGATTGACAAGCTCACCAAAGCCAGCAGCGGCGGCGCGGTGGGCCAGGCCACCCAGATGGTGGTGGGGGCCGCCGACGAAAGCGATGCCGACATCTTTCAGCGCATCGACCAGCTATATACCGACTGGAACCTGAAACGGGTCTATTACTCGGCCTTCCGCCCGGCGGCCCATACGCCGATGGAGGAACACCCCGCCGTGCCGCCCCTGCGGGAGCACCGCCTTTACCAGATGGACTGGCTCAAGCGTATCTATCAATACTCCAACGCTGAGCTGAACCTGGCCTTTGACGGCGGCGGTTTCCTGCCCCTGGAGCAAGACCCCAAGACGGCCATCGCCCTGGAAAATCTGGGCGCCTTTCCGGTGGACTTGAACGCCGCCAGCCGGGAGACGCTGCTGCGGGTGCCCGGCCTGGGGCCAACCTCGGCCCAGCGCATCATCGACAACCGCCGCCAGCACACCATCGACAACTGGCGGGACTTGCAGGCCATGGGCGTAGTGCGGAAACGGGCCTGGCCCTTCGTAGCCTTCCCCGGCCAGCGTCCGCCCAGCGCCAAGCAACTGAAGCTGGACCTGTTCGCCGAGGGCGGCAGCGAAAGGCAGGCGATGCAGGCGGAGTTGGCCGGCCCGGTCCATTCCGCCGCCGGGGCGGCAACGGCTCCCTGTGGAGAGGCTCGTTCCTGCCACGGCTGCCCGATGTACGGGACGCCGGGGCATCCGGGGTAGGGGCGGTGCTCCCCGGCCGGTTTTGGTATTCCTTAACCGGGCCGGTTCCGGCGGATGAGATGATAGGATGGTAGGGGCGGGTTTATAACCCGCCCCGGCTCGGGGATAGGAACATTCAGCCAGGGCAACCCGTTTTCCGGTATGTCCTTGTCGTTGAACGTCGGGCGGGTTACAAACCCGCCCCTACCCCGGTGATAATACCAACAAACGTTGATAACACCAGGTTTCCGGTTCTTGCCGCCGGAGTAAATCTCCGCTCATCCTGAGCTTGTCGAAGGACGGGTTAGGTGGTTCGACAAGCTCACCATGAGCGGATGTGTGTTGTACGGAGTAAATCCCCCGCTCATCCTGAGCTTGTCGAAGGACGGGTAGGTGGTTCGACAGGCTCACCATGAGCGGATATGTGTTACAAGGAGTAAATCTCCCGCTCATCCTGAGCTTGTCGAAGGACGGATAGGTGGTTCGATAAGCTCACCATGAGCGGATATTGACGTTAAGCGGATATTGACATTGACTTTGCCCCGGCCCTAATCAGGGCGCAAGGTAATCGCATTTTAACCAAGGCAACCCAAGCAACCGTCGTTCCGGCGAAAGCCGGAATCCAGGAAATCCCCCGGAAAAGACCGTGCCGGCTACCGAGGGTTCCGGGTTCCGGCCTACGCCGGAATGACGGTTATGCTGCGCCAGCCCTGACCGATGCGCCCAAAGGTTCCTTTTCCACCCGGTCGGTGCTATTATTATACGGCTGTTGGATGATAGACCGATTTAAGGAGCAGGACACCGATGACCACCGAGGCAATCAAGCTGGAACTGGAACCCCGGGAGATTCTGGGCAAAAAAGTAAAGCAACTACGGCGTCAAGGCACCGTTCCGGTACATCTTTACGGGCCGGGAGTTGAAGCGCGACCCTTGCAGTGTGAACAGAAACAACTACTCCGGGCCTTGGCCGCCGCCGGCAACACCAACCCCATCGCCCTTTCGGTAGCGGGCGAGGCCGGGGAGCGGCTGACCTTTGCCCGGGAAATCCAGTGGAACCCGGTGCGGGGCGACCTGCTTCACGTGGATTTCCTGGCGGTATCGGCGACGGAAAGGATGTCGGCCCAGGTGCCGGTCAACCTGGTCGGCGAGTCGCCCGGCGCGCGGGAAACCGCCGGCGCCGTAGCCCAGGTTCTCTACCACCTGGAGGTGGAGGCCCTGCCCTTGGAAATACCCAACGAAATAGAGATAGACCTGGCCGAACTGGTTGACCCCAACGCCGTAATCCGGGCCGCCGATATACCATTGCCGGCCAACGTAACGCTGCTGACCGACCCGGAAGCGATGCTGGTGCGGGTTGATGCCGGCCGGGAGACGGCGGCGGCCCCCGGCGAGGACGAAGCCCCGGCCGATTCGGGAGAAGCGGAGAGCGGAGAGTAGGGAACGCGCCGGAACACTCCATAGAGGTATTCTTGTCCCGGGCATTGCGGGGAGGCATCGCTATGTACATGGTCTATATGGGTGAATCGGGAAATACCGGGAGCAGTCTTAATGACCCCAACCAGTTGCACCACGTTTACGCGGGGCTGCTAATCCACGAGAACCAGTACGTAGCAGTCAATGGGGAGTTCAACGCCCTGTGCCGCCGCCACTTCGGTAGTCCGCTGGGCGGCGCCGATACCCCGTCGGAATTGAAGCCGGCCGACATTTACCAGGGGAGGGGCCATTTCAAATCCTGGTCGCCGGAAAAGCGAGCCGAGCTGATTCAGGACTGCCTGAACGTCCTGGTGCGGCGCGAGACCCCGGTAATCGTCAGCTACGTGGACAAGACCCAGTGGGCGGCGGCCCGAAACAACGGCAGCGAAGCGGCGGCCGACTGGCATACCCCGGCGGAAGCCATCATCGCCAAGTTCCTCTTTGCCCTCAATATGTTCATCGATGAGGCGGCCATGGCCGACGTGGACCCGGAACACATTATGGACGCCGCCGGGCCAATCAGGGACTATACCCTGGTGGTGGCGGAGACCGGCAAGTCGATAAAGCCGGAATACATGGCCCGGTTCATTCACTCGGAAGTGGAAATACCCACGCCGGCGGTGCTGGAAAACTTCTGTTATGCCGGCGCCGGGGAATCGGTCTGCACCCAATTGGCGAATATCTGCGCCTACTTCGTCCGGCGGTGGCTGCAAAACCCCGCCGGCTCCCATGGCTACTTTGAGGCCCTGCGCGACGGCCGGGTAATCCAGGTCATCTACCCGGTGCAGTTTTAGGACGGGATTGCCGGTATAGGTAAGGCCCGGGCCGTCCCGGAAATATCGGGACGGTAGGCCACGGTTACAAACCTACCCGAACAAATCTCAAGGCGTCAGCGCCCGTTCTGGCTTGGTGAGCCGGGGCTGGCTGGCGGCGGCTCGGTGAAGGGCCGGCCCGCGCGCTGCGCCTCTTGCATCCGCTCATACCAGGCCAGCCAGCGCTGACGTTCCTCGGCTACTTGCTCCGCCACCATCTGTGCCGCTTGTGCCGCCGTCTGTTCAGCCTGCTGCGCCGCCTGTTCAGCCGCCTGTTGCACCGCCTTATCCGCCATCTGCACCGCCCGCTCCGCTTTTTCTATTGCCTCCCGCTCTTTGCGCTGGTCTCTTTCCTTCAGCCATTGCGCTAACATTACGCCCTCCAAAGCTACGTACGCGCTCGCCGCGATGTCCAGGATGTTTGCCGTCATGCCCCGCCGGACGGCCAGGACGGTCTGCAAGGCATTGTCCCCGGTCTGGTAATGCACTTCGTCCCAGATGGTCAGGCCCAGAAAGATGAGATACTCAACGGAGAAAATCCAGGCGTACCAGTTCCGCAAACGCCGGGCGATACTCCAGATACTTTCCCGTTCCCCCTCGGCTTGATAGCTTGGTTGATTGTCTTGACTTTCCAGCAATTTACCACCACCCTCCCGGATTTGGCAACATTGTATAAAGCCTCCGGGAGGTTTGTCATTGCCCAAATGTCAGTAAATAATTTCGGTGAATTGTAAATTATTACAGTGGCCCGCCGGCGCGGATTCTTTTGGCCGGCTCAAGGAGAAAGGGAAGTTGGCTAGGCCCTAATTAAACCGGGCCAATCGACGCAGCCAGGCGCTGAGCAAATCTACGCCGATTACCAGCAGCAGATACCAGAGGATTATCAGGGCTACCTGGTCGTAGTGGAAAAAGCTGAGGTTCAGCCGGAACTCCCGGCCCAGACCCCCGGCGCTGACAAAACCCACTACCACCGTCGTCCTGATGACCACCTCCCAACGGTAGAGCAGGTAGGTGATGAAGTGGGGCAGGGCTTGGGGCAGGATGGCGTAAAGCAGGATTTGCAGGTTGCCGGCGCCGGAGGAACGCAGGGCGCGGGCCGGGGCCGGATCCAGGTTTTCCACCACCTCGGCGGAAAGCCGCCCCAGGATGCCCAGGTTATGCACCCCCAGGGCAATGGCGCCCGGCAGGATGCCCGGCGACAGGAAAAAGATGATGACCATCGCCCAGACCAGTTCCGGCACCGCCCGGGTGAAGGTGTAAAACAGCCGCAGCAGGTAGTAAAAGCCGGCCCCGGCCCTGGAGGGAGTCCCGCCCAGGTCGCCGTTGCTGACGTTGCGCGCCGCCGGCAGAAAGGTGAACAGGGCGCCCAGCCCGGCGATGACCATTGCCAGCACGCTCATCGCCAGGGTGTGGTAGGCCAGCTTGCCGGTGGCCCACCATTGCCCCGGTTGCAGAAAGGCCGGGGTTGCGCCGGAATCCAGCCCCAGCAGTTGGCCCATAAACCGGCCGGCGTTCTGCCAGGTCTTGCCGGCAAACAGGTCAAGAAACCCGCTGTCGCCGTCCAGCAGGAGGTAGCCCCACGCCGCCGCCAGCAGCAGGACAAAGACGTAGGCCGACCCGCGGGCGAAGGTCAGGGGCCGATGCCAGGCCCGGTGAACTTTCAGTATTTCTCCCGCCCGCATCACGAGGTTACCAGGCTCCGGCGCACCCGCCCGCTCCACAAATCCACCAGGGCCACGATCGCCACCAGAAACAGCAGCAGCGTCCAGACCTGGCCGAACAACAGGTCGCCCAGGGATAGCTGTATCTCATAGCCCAGCCCGCGAATCCCGACAAAGCTGAGGATGGCCGCCGCCCGGACGGCGCACTCAAAGCGGTAAAAGGTGTAGCTGACCAGGTCGGGCAGGCACATCGGCAGGTAGCCGAATAGCAGGGTTTGCCAGGGGGAGGCGCCGGAAGCGCGCAAGGCCCGGACCGGTTCGGCGGGAACGTCTTGCAGAAACTCGGCGTAAATGCGCCCCAGGATGCCTCCATAGGGCAGGCCCAGGGCCAGGATGGCCGCCAGGGGGGACAGGCCGATGGCCGCGACAAACAGCACGGCCCAGACCAGTTCGTGGATCGCCCGCAGGCCGCCCAGCAGGAACCGGACGGCGACAATCAGCGGGATACGGAACCGGGAAGTGGGCGACACCACCACGCCGGAGGCGATTATCCCCAGGGGAAAGCCGATGAGTACCGCCACCGTCAGCCCGGCCAGCGCATAGGCCAGCGTTTGCCAGGCGGCTTTAAGGCCCAGGAGCAGAAACTCCGGGGCGAGTTCCGGGGGAAACAGGGCCAGGAGAAAGCGCAGGGCCGATTCGCCGCCGCCGGTGTGGACTATCGGGTCCCGCCAGTTGACGCTGGACAGGCTCCAGATAAACGCCCCCAGCAGCAGCAGGGAAAGCAGGTGGCGACTCCCGTGACGAATCTCCGGCAGTTTCAGCGTTCACCTCGCAGCGCCGGCCGGCCCTTTTGCCGTCATTAACTCCTCATCCCGCCCTATTCCAGGAGTGCGGGTCGTTCCTGACAGCTCAGGCCAGGTGCGGGCTGAAATCATCGTCGCCCAGGTCATAAAGGTCGTTCAGGGCCGCCGGGGTCAACTCCGCCGCCGGAATGTCGAACTGCAACCGGCCCTCCCGCAGGCCGATAACCCGGGAAAAGAAACGCCGAATCAGCTCGGTGGAGTGGATGCTGGCAATCAGGGTTTTGCCGGTGTTGGCGGCCGGGTCATTATTATTATTGGTAGTCAAGTCGGTCAGCAGGCGGAGAATCTCCTCAGCCCGGGCCGGGTCCAGCGAAGCCACCGGCTCGTCAGCCAGCACCAGCCGGGGGGATTGCACCATCGTCCGGGCGATGGCGACCCGCTGCTGCTCCCCGCCGGACAAGTGGGAAGTGCGTTCCTGAATTTTGTCGGCCAGGCCCATTCGTTCCAGGGCGGCCTGGGCCAGGGGGTACTCCTGAGGCCAGACCAGGGACAGGGCCGACCGGAAAATCCCCCACCGGCCAAACCGGCCGGCCAGGACGTTATGCGCCACCGGCAGTTGCGGCACCAGGTCATACTGCTGGTGAATCAGCCCCACCAGCCGGGAAAGCTGGCGGCGGGGCAGTTGCCCGGACAGGGAACGCCCGTCAATGGACAGGGAACCGGCGTCGGGCTGCTCCATGCCGGACAGCAGGTTGAGCAGGGTAGTCTTGCCGCTACCGCTGGGGCCAACCAGCGCCACCCGCTCGCCGGGCCGGATGGCAAAGCTGACCGGATGCAGGGCCTGCACCCGGGGGTAGCCCTTGGCGATGCCCTCAACCACCACCAGGGGCGCCGCTACCGCCGCCTTTTCCCCGTGTTTCCCGCGCCGCTCATGGTGAGCTTGTCGAACCACGCTCATACCGCCCCCCCGTCCTTCGACAGGCTCAGGATGAGCGGATTAAGGAATGACCAGTTCACCGCCCCTTGTCGCTCCCGGTGGGCGGGACGCTCTTGGTAAGCCGGTTCCCGTTGCCGCTCATGGTGAGCTTGTCGAACCACGCTCATACCATACCCCCGTCCTTCGACAGGCTCAGGATGAGCGGATTAAGGAATGACCAGTTCACCGCCCCTTGCTGTTCACGGTGAGTTTCCATTTTCCGCTCATGGTGAGCTTGTCGAACCACGCTCATACCATCCCCCCGTCCTTCGACAAGCTCAGGATGAGCGGATTAAGGAATGACCAGTGCACCGCCGCTTGCCGCTCACGGTGGGCCGGTCGCTCATGGTGAGCTTGTCGAACCACGCTCATACCGCCCTCCCGTCCTTCGACAGGCTCAGGATGAGCGGATTAAGGAATGACCAGTTCACCGCCCCTTGTCGCTCATGGTGAGTTTCCATTTTCCGCTCATGGTGAGCTTGTCGAACCACGCTCATACCGTCCTCCCGTCCTTCGACAGGCTCAGGATGAGCGGATAAAGAAATGACCAATTCACCGTCCCGTGCCGCTCACGGTGGGCCGGTCGCTCATGGTGAGCTTGTTGAACCACGCTCATACCGAACCCCCGTCCTTCGACAGGCTCAGGATGAGCGACCGGAAAAGTGGCAAGCTCAAGACAAATGGCTGAAAGGGTAAGAACGTCATCACCAACTCAAGGTAAATGGCTGAAAGGGCAGAAACGCCAGCGCCGGCTTAACTTCACTTTATCAGTTCCAGGCCGCGGGCTACGTCCTCAATGGCCTGGTAGTTGGCGTTGTTGCTGGCGATGAACCGCTCGGTGCTGAACAGTTCCAGGATTTCGGCGTGTTCGTCCGGGTTCAGGTTAAGCAGGGCGGCTTGTACCTTGTCGGTAAAGCCGGCGCCGTACACCTGGTCCAGGTCGGCCCGGGCCGTCCAGTTATAATCGAAGTAATCCGGGGTGGTGTAGAACTCCCGCACCTTGTCCGGGTCCGCCTTGCCCTCCCGGACTGCCCGGTCCCAGACATCCTCGTTCAGGGCGCCCAGGTCGAAAGAGCCGCTCTCCACCAACTGCCAGGTCTTGTCATGGGAGCCGGAAAAGCTGGGCGCGCTGCGGAAGTCGGCGTCCGGGTCCACGCCGGCCTGGGTCAGATAGTAACGGGGCATCAGGTGGCCGGAGGTGGAGCTTTCACTGCCGAAGGTAATGGTCAGGTCGCCGGCCTGGGCTTTCACGTCCTCCAGCGAGGCCAGGGGCAAGTCGGCCCGGGCGATGAACTTGGAGTGAAACTTGGCGTCCTTTTCCCGTTGGGCAATGGCCTGGGCGCCGGGGTTTTGCAGCCGGGCCTGCACGCCGGTCAAGCCGCCAAAGAAGGCCAGTTGCAGTTCGTCCTGGCCGAAGGCGGTAACTACGGCGGCATAGTCCACGCTGGGGACGTATTCCACCGTAACGTCCAGTTCTTTAGCCAGATAGTCGGCAAAAATCTGGTAGCGGCGGGCCAGCCGGGACGTATCCTGGTCGGGGATGCCGCCAACTTTCAGCGCCGGCGCCGTCTCACCGCCGCAGGCCGCCAACGCCAGCAGCAGCAGCGCCAGGGAAAGCAATAGGAACGCGGAGAGGGATAGCCGGAAAGAAAGGCAAGAACGCATCAAGAAACCTCATAATAATAAACAACCGGTCAATGCTCCGGGGAATGGGGGCAATCCAACGGAAAACCGGAGGCATGAAAGGCAGAAAGTTCTTGATGCAGCTTTACCGGGGCAAGTGGAAAACTTGCGATTACGAAAGGGGTGCGCCGCAGACCCGCCGGCCAATCCAGGCCTCGCTAATGCGGGGTCAAGTAAAGCCGGCGCCGGGCCAGGGGGCATTTATGGGGTTCAGGTTCAACACATAAGGGATAATAATAGCGGGTATAGCTTTTGTCAATGGTGGGTGGGGGGTAACCGGTTCTTTAGGTTATTGACCGGCACAACGTATAACCGCTCATCCTGAGCTTGTCGAAGGATGCCCCACAGGATAAGGGGGCGTGGTTCGACAGGCTCACCATGAGCGGATTTTGTTGTCGGTATTGACTTTGCGCTGGGCCTGCTGACCCTGATGCCTTCAAGTCAATCGGGTAGGGGCGGGTTTCAACCCCGCCCTGTCCTGGGCGTAAGAACGGTTCAACTATGGCAAACCGGTTTATCGGACGGTCTTGGCCTTGAACGTAGGGCGGGTTACAAACCCGCCCCTACCCGGTGGTGATACCAACAAGTGGGGGGAGTACCCGGAGGGGTAACCGGCCCCGATACCTTGCCAAGTCAACCGCACCATAAACCCGTCGTTCCGGCGAAAGCCGGAATCCAGAACCCTCGATAGCCGGCACGCTCTTTTCCCGTAGGATTTCCTGGATTCCGGCTTTCGCCGGAACGACGGTTGCTTGGATGTCCATAGTCAGGGTAGGGGCGGGTTTCTAACCCGCCCGGCGTTCAACGGCCAAGACCGTCCGGTGTACCGGTATGCCATAGCCGCCCCGTTCCTGCGCCCAAGACAGGGCGGGTTACAAACCCGCCCCTACCCGGTGATAATACCGGCAAATGTAGGGAATACCCGTAGGGGTAGCCGGCCCGACACCTTGCCAAGGCAATCGCACCATAAAACCGTCGTTCCGGCGAAAGCCGGGATCCAGAACCCTCGGTAGGCGGCACGCTCTTTTCCGGGGGATTTCCTGGATTCCGGCCTGCGCCGGAACGACGGTTGCTTGGGTTGCCATAGTCGGGGTAGGGGCGGGTTTCTAACCCGCCCTGTCCTGGGCGCAAGAACGGTTCAACTATGGCAAACCGGTTTATCGGACGGTCTTGGCCCTTGAACGCAAGGCGGGTTACAAACCCGCCCCTACCCGGTGATGATGCCAACAAGTGGGGGGCGTGGTTCGACAAGCTCACCATGAGCGAATTTTGTTATGAGCGGATGGATGCGGATGGATATTGTTATTGGTATTGACCTTTCACCGGCCCGCCGCCCCCCCATACCTTGCATTGACAAGAATGGCTATCTGTAGTATATGTTCCGCTAACCTGACGGATTTGTCGTTGTATGATACGCGGCAATCTACTAATGCGGAGAGGAGTTATCGTGAAGTTATTACGCATCACCCGGCCCCAGGCCCTGATATTTCCGGCGGTTATGCTTTTGCTGCTGATTGGCGTGGCTTGCGGCTCAGCCTCCGAAGAGCCGGCGCCGGCCTCGCCGGCGGCTCAGGAAACGGCCCCGGCGGCGCCGGCGGCGGAACCGGCCGCGCCGGCCCAGTCTCAGCCGGCGGATTCCGGCTCTGCTGCCCCGGCCTCCTCGGCAGCCGCCGCGCCGACCAGCGCCCCGGCCCCGCAGAGTATGTCGCCTACGCCTACGACGGCCCCGGAGCAGGCCGCCGCAGCGCCGGTGGAAGTCTCCACCGTCAGCGATGCCCCCTACGGCACCCTGCGCATCGCCAACAAGGACCTGGGGCCGCCCCAGTTCCTGCCCAAGAATATGGCCGTCCCCCAGGCCACCTACGTCAGCCCGGTCATCTTTGACGCCCTCTGGCGGATGAGTCCCGAACGGGTATTGCAGAATGACCTGCTGGAGGACTGGAGCCTGTCCGACGACGGTACTACCTGGCGGCTCCAACTGAAGGAAGGCATCCCCTACCACAAGGATTGGGGCACCATCAACGTCCAGGATTTGATGTGGGTGGTGAACCAGATTATGCTGGACGAAGGCCGCCACCCCGGTAAGACCAATATGCGCCGCATCTTTGACCGGGACGACACCGAAACCACCGTTACCATCGTTGACGACCTGACGGTGGAAATCAACACCGGCACCCACCAGGCTTTTGACTTTATCTGGCGGTTCCAGCAGTTCGGCGCCAACAACTTTATCCCCTTGGCCAGCAAGGCTTACGCCGATGCGGTGGGGGATGAGCAGGCGACCCTGGAGGGCATCGGCACCGGCCCCTGGCAGTTCGTGGAGTTCCGCACCAACGAGCGGTTCATCTCCGAGGCGGTGCCCAACCATTGGCACAAGACGCCCTATTTCCAGGAACTGCACTACTTCCAGATTGCCGAGGAGTCCACCCGCCTCGCCAACTTCCTTGCCGGCGAACTGGATACGATGCAGACCTCCCTGGGTTCCATTCCCAACCTGATTGACTCCCCCGGGGTCAAGTTTATGCGGTTCACCGGCGCCCTGGAACTGCACATTACCCTGCACGGCCAGCTTTACATCGACCGGGAAGGCATACCGGAGCGGGACAACGACCTGCCCTGGATTTCCGCCTCCCCCGACGTTGATTCCGCCGAGTGGCAGCGGGCGCGGAACGTGCGGGAGGCCCTGCGTATTTCGATCAACCGGGATTCGATCCTGGACAACGTGCTGGACGGCGAGGGCTACGCCGACAATCCCTATTGGCGCTGGACGGGCTACGAGCATTTCTTTGATGATGAGATGCGCAGCGCTGAGGTCGAATACAACCCGGAGCGGGCGCGCCAGTTGCTGGAAGAGGCCGGCTATGGCGACGGCTTTTCCATTGATATGGCCCTGACCCAGCGTTCCTACCCCGGCACCCCCAAGGTGGGCGAGGCGGTCTGCGTGATGTGGCAGGAAATCGACGTAACCTGCAACCAGCACCGGATGCCGATGACCGCTTTCCGGCCCCACTTTGTCAACCGCACCTGGAAGGGCTACAACACCCACGACAACAGCCCCTCCGACGAGCCGCTGAACGCCTATAACCAGGGCGTATCCAGCAAAGGCCTGATTATGCGGGGCATGGAACATCCCTACCTGGACGCCCAGGTAGAGGCCATGTTTGCCGAACCCGACTTCGATAAGCGAATCGAAATTCAGCGGGAGACCGCCAAGTGGATTCTGGAGAACGCGGTGCATTTCCCCATCGCGGCCATCAACGTAGTCTGGCCCATCGGCGCGGAAGTTGACCTGTGGAACTTCGGCTGCTGCGCCCGGGACATCGCCTCCAACCTGGAGTTTGCCCCCCACCGGGACCAGTTGGACGGGCAAATCTTTCCCAAGTAAGCCCGGGAGCCGCCCGGTGGAGTCAACGCAAGTTGACTAACGCCGGGGCGGGGTTCAATTGGCTAGAATAGGATTACTAAAGTAGGGGCGGGTTGCAAAAGCCGCCCCTTTCTTGGGTGCCGGAACAGGTTATCTATGACCACCGGTTTACCGGACGGTCTTGGCCCTTGAACGTCTGGCGGGTTACAAACCCGCCCCTACCCGGTGGTGATGCCAACAAGTGGGGGGAATACCCGGAGGGGCAACCGGCCCCGACACCTTGCCAGGGCAATCACACCATAAAACCGTCGTTCCGGCGCAAGCCGGAATCCAGAACCTTCGGTAGCCGGCACGCTCTTTTCCCGTAGGATTTCCTGGATTCCGGCTTTCGCCGGAACGACGGTTGCCTTGGGTGGTTGCTTGGGTTGCCATAGTTAAAATGCGATTGCCTTGAGAGGATGATACTTTCATCTGGGTAGGGGCGGGTTTCAAACCCGCCCTGTCCTGAGCGCAAGAACGGTTCAACTATGGCAAACCGGTTTACCGGACGGTCTTGGTCGTTGAACGTCGGGCGGGTTACAAACCCGCCCCTACCCGGCGGTAATGCCAACAAATGTGGGGAGTACCCGGAGGGGCAATCGGCCCCGACACCTTGCCAAGGCAATCGCACCATAAACCCGTCGTTCCGGCGAAAGCCGGAATCCAGAACCTTCGGTAGCCGGCACGATCTTTTCCCTGAGGATTTCCTGGATTCCGGCTTTCGCCGGAACGACGGTTGCCGGGGTTGCTTGATTAAAGTGTGATTGCCTAAAGTGGAGGGTATTTGCATCAGGTAGGGGCGGGTTTGTAACCCGCCCACGTTCCGGCAAAGGAGGTGTAGCCTAGCAAGAAATACTAACGAATGTTGGGAGTACCAAACCGGCGTAGCCGGCTACCCCAATCCCCTTCACCCCAACAGGGCGGTCAACTCCCGGATGCTGCTCAGCTTTTCCAGCCGGCCCACCGCCGCTATTACCTGGGCCGTCCGGTCTTTGCCCAGGGTTGGGGTTGCCAGGGCGGTGAACTTGTCCACCAGTTCCTGACGGGGCCGGGGGTTGGGGCTGTCGCCGTAGTGGGCGGTGGCCCGTTCCTCCAGCACCCGCCCGTCTTGCAGGGTCAGGGACACGATTGCCGCCGGGTAGTCGTAGCGGCGCATACTCATTTCCGGGTCGGCGATTACCGCCACCCGCCGGGCCAGGGCGTTGACCGCCGGGTCCGCCACCCGCTCCGGGTAAAAGGCCGCCGGGCCGGTATCGCCGTAGGTCAGGGCGGCGGCCAGGGCGTAGGGAATGGAAAACTTGGCCGAAAGCATATTATCCGGCGCCGGGTTGGTCATCAACTGCACGATGGGCGGCGCGGTTACCCGGACTTGGGCGACGGCCGCCGCCGCAAAGCCGTGCTGTTCCTGCAAGGCCAGGGCCGCGTCCAGTACGGGATGATTGTAAAGGCAGCAGGCGTGATACTTGAAATAGTTTTGCTCAATCCGCAAGGGGCCGGCCGGCCCGGTGGCGCCCCAACCGTCCATTACCGCCGCCGGGTCAAAGCCCTCCCCCAGGATGCCGTTGTAAAGGTCGGCGGGGCCGTCCTGCACCCCGGTGAACCCGCAGTTGACCAGGTGGGCTGCCATAATGCCCTGAAACCCGGAGCGGCCGGGATAGAGGTTGCGGATGGTGGCTCCCTCCAGGCAGGGCGTCCAGGTGTTGGCCGGACTCATCGACATCGCCAGGTTCAGCGCCTGGCGGGTGTGGGCGGCGTCAAAGCCCAATAGCCGGGCGGTGGCCGCCGCCGCGCCAATCGTCCCCCAAGTGCCGTGCGAGTGAACCTCGGCCCTGGCCCTAACGCCGGAACCGATGCGGGAAGTTACTTCGTAGCCGACAATAATCGCCGCCAAAGCCGCCTGGCCTGAGGCGTCCTGTTCCTCGGCAACGGCAATCGCCCCCGGCGTTACGTGGATTGAGGGATGCCCCCCGCCCCGGCGACTACCCTCGTCCAGTTCCAGGGCGACGCCGGCGGTGGCGTTGACCAGGGCGGCAAAGAGGGGCTGTACCTTTGGCGGTGGTGGTTCGACAAGCTCACCATGAGCGGGTTGGTGGGTATTGTCTTGAGCGGATTCGGGGATATTTCCGAACAAGGTGGCGTGGCCGGGGCCGCTCATGGTGGCGGCTAACCGGGCAAAGTTGGCGTTCTCCGGGATTCGGCTGCCGGCCAGGATGACGCCGATGGTGTCCAGGGCCACATCTTTGGCCGCCGCAATAGTGGCGGCCGGCCAATCCTCCAGGCGGGTAGTTGCTACAAACTCGGCCAGCTTATCCAGGTAATCTGCTGCCATAGCGGAACCTCCCGCCCGTTTCTATCCGGCTGCTACGGTATTCTCAACACGCTTTGGTGTTCCTTACCCGTCTCTAGGGGATTGTAGGGGCGGGTTTATAACCCGCCCAGGTTCCGGTGCCAAGTTCGGTGTAAGGATATATCGGATACGCTGTCTCCGTTACCCAAATGACTCTGCCGTTGCGGGCCGGGCGGGTTGCAAACCCGCCCCTACCGGCCGTTGGGGTATTCGGGCCAGAAAACCAACTAGGGTTGAGAATACCGGCCCGTCTCTAGTGCATTGTAGAGGCGGGTTTATAACCCGCCCTGGTTCGGCGCAAGGATGTATCGGATACGCTGTCTCCGTTACCCAAATGATTCTGCCATTGCGGGCCGGACGGGTTACCAACCCGCCCCTACCGGCCGTTGGGGTATTCGGGCCGGAATATCAATGCCAGAAAACCAACTTGTGTTGAGAATACCGCTGCTACTGCGCCTACTACTACGCCGGCCGGGCCGCCGGGTATCAGGGGCCAATCAGGCCCACGCCAGTCCACCAGTGGCGGCCCTTGCCCCGCCGCCGCCGCTGGAAACCCAGGGCGGTTAGCTGCATCCCGAAACTGCGCTGCGGCAGCGGTTCCCGGCCCAATTCCCGGCACCAGTCGCTGTAAGCCTGGTAGAAATCCTTGGCGATTATCCGGGCCTCCTCTCCGACCAGGCAACGGGCGGAGATAAAATCGGGTACGGCGCTCATTTGCGCCAACTCACCGGGGCGAGCCGGCGGCAGTTCCGCCCCCGATTCCGCCGCTCCCTCCGGCTCCGGCGGGGCGTCCTCCTCCGGCGCGGAAACCTGGGCCACCCGGTCGCTGCAATACTCCAGCAGGGCCATGTAGCGTTGCAGGCCGCCAAAATCGTCCCAGAAAACCTCCTTGCCGTCCAGGGCCGAGGCGTCCAGGGTGAAAGGCACTTCCCGAACCTCAAAGCGGTGGCGATAGTCCGGCGGGCAAATCCAGACCGGCGCCAGCAGGTCGCGGCTCATCGTGTTGTTCAAGAGGTAAAAGGCGCAACGGGCCGCCTTCAAGTCCGGGTCCGGTTCTTGCAGGGGTGAGCCGGTGTAGGTGGATTCCAGGGAACGGTAGGTCTGGATGGCGGAGAAGGCAAAGGCGCCCCGGATCTGGTTGCTGACGCAGCGCACCAATTCCTTGTTGTCCCGCAACTCCAGGGGGGTGTCCACCTCCACCGTTTCGTCGGTCAGGGCCTTGAAATCGGTTTTGCCCGGGACATAGGCGGCGGTGATTGACCCCCGTTGCGCCGCCGCCCACAAAGCAATGGACAGAGCCAGGTTTTCCTTGACCATTTTGATGTTTGATGAGGCTGGCCCCACCGTCTCACTTCCTGAATGGTTAGACGCTTTCATCGCCGGTTTCTCCGGTGTTCTGCTGATGTTGCTTTACCCCCGCGCCCGGAGGCGGTTGAAGGTGCCAGGGTTTGCGGTTAGACCGGCTCACTACGAGCGGAACTGCCCCGCCGGCGCAATGCCGGCGGGATATTACCGGCTGCTTACTGGTTAATGTCCATCACCACCTTGATGATGTTGTCCTGCCGCTGTTCGTACATATCGTAGGCGGTCTGCACCTCGGAAAAGGGCAGGCGGTGGGTAATCAGTTGGGCCGGCTCGCACCAGCCCCGTTCCCGCAGGCCCACCAGGTCCTGAATCTGGCTGATGGGGTCGAGGCTGCGGGCGCCGGTGGTGGGGAAAATGGTCGGCTGCTTTTCCATCAGCAGGTTATGCTCCACCGGCACGTACTGGTCGCTCTGGATGCCAAAGAGAATGACGGTGCCGAACTGCCGCACCTGCTGGAAGGCGATGTTGAAGGTGTCCGGGTAGCCGGCGGCCTCCACCACGATGTCGGGGCCGGCGCCCCGGGTAATTTCCTGCACCGCCTCGGTCAGGTTGTCCCGGTCCGGGTTGACGACGTGGGTGGCCCCCATTTCCCGGGCCTTGTCCAGCCGGTAGTCCAGGGGGTCAACGCCGATGACGCTGCGCGCCCCCATCCGGGAGGTCAGCATAGTAAAGCTGAGGCCGATGCTGCCCTGGCCCAGCACCAGGACGTTCTTTTGCAGCAGGGTGTCCATCCGCTTGCAGGAATAGAGGACGGTTCCCGGCGGCTGGCACATCACCCATTCGTCCAGCGGCCCCTCGTCGGGCAGCAGAATCATCCGGCCGGGGTGGGAAACCAGGTACTCCATCAGGCCGCCGGTGCCCCGCTCCGGGATGACGATAACCCGCTGCCCTTCGTGATAGGCGTCGGTGCGGCTTTCCACGATGACGCCGGCCAACTCATGGCAGGGCCGGCCGGGGGGCATCGGGTAATTCTCCTCCGGTTCAATCGGCCCGTAGCCGTGCCGGATGTCGCTGCCGCAAACCGAAACCCGTTCCAGCTTAATCAGGCATTGACCATCGCCGGCCTGGGGCATATCCAAATCTATGAAATCGAACTGCTTCGGGCCTACCAACCTGGCTGCTTTCATCTTACGCCGCTCCACCGAATCGAGATTAGAGTCAGAGTCATTAAACGCCGGGCGCTGGTATGACCGGCCCCGGGCGGGCCGCCTAACGCCCGATTTGGCGAGATTGCTCTGCTGTATAATAAGGTCTAACCCGGTTCTGGGCAAGCCATCCGGCAGGGTTAATTCCGGTTTATTTTGGGAAAAGGCCAGAAATTAAACGCCACCGCCCCGGTCAGCCGGGGTAGGCGCCAAGCCGGGTGCTGCCTCTCCCCGCTCATCCTGAGCAGATTTTGTTCTTGGCGCAGACTTGGCACCTACCCGGCCCGCTGACGCCGGCATCTTGCGCCCACCAGCCCGGCGGTGATACATTGCACGCAAGCAGATACAACTATCAAGGCCACCGGCAAGGCTACCATCAAACCCATCGGCAATACCACTACACCGGGAGCGCCGACTATGACTACTAAAACGGAACTGGTAACCGCGGAAGAACTCCTTTATATGCCTGATGACGGCTATCGCTACGAATTGGTGCGGGGAGAATTGAGAAAGATGTCACCAGCCGGGATTTATCACGGAAAATTGGCCGCTAGGATAGGGGGCTCGTTGCTCAACCATGTAGAAGCCAATAATCTGGGCGAGGTTTATGCCGCCGAGACCGGGTTCAGGATTGGCGCCGACCCCGACCACGTGCGCGCCCCGGACGCCGCTTTTATCCGGCGGGAGCGGCTGGAGGCGGTGGGACGGGTTGACGGGTATTGGCCCGGCGCCCCGGATTTGGTCGTTGAGGTCATCTCGCCCGGCGACCGCTATGCCGAGGTGGAGGAGAAGGTTGACGACTGGCTGGCCGCCGGGACGCGGTTGGTGATTCTGGTGAACCCGCGCAACCGCACGGCAACCCTGCGCCGCGCCGGGCAGGCCCCGGTCATCCTGACGGAGCAGGACACCCTGGACGGCGCCGACGTAGTCCCCGGCTGGCAACTGTCGCTCAAGGAACTTTTTGCCTGATTCGCCGGATTTCAGCCCGGTTATGCCCCGTTATCCCCCGGTCATTCCGGTTCGTATCTATTTCGTACCCATTTCTATCCATCCCGTCCTTCCCGCGCCGGCGGGAACCCAGCGAGGAGTAAATGTCTGCAACCGCCCTTGACCCGATTCTGGTGGAATGTCAGCCGCCCGTCGCCACCATCACCATCAACCGCCCCGGCCAGCGCAACGCCATCAACTATGCGATGTGGGGAGAGTTGGCTGACCGGCTGGCGGAACTGGACGCTGACCCGGCGGTGCGCGCGGTGGTCATCACCGGCGCCGGCGAGGTGGCCTTCTCCGCCGGGGCGGACATCGCCGACTTTGACCAGTACCGGGCCGACTCGGCCAAGGGGCGGGTCTATAATGCGGCGGTGGATCGGCTGTTGACTACCGTCGCCAATATGGATACGCCCACCATCTCAATGATTCAAGGTTTTGCCGCCGGCGGGGGCTGCGAACTGGCGGTGGCTACCGACTTGCGAATCGCCGCCGCCGGCAGCCGCCTGGGGATTCCCGCCGCCCGGCTGGGCATCAGCATCGGCCACCGGGAGATGCAGGGCCTGGTCAACCTGGTGGGCAAGGGCAACGCCCTATACATCCTGCTGTCGGGCCGCCTGCTGGAGGCCGAGGAGGCGCTGCGGATTGGCCTGGTCAACCAGGTAACGCCGGCCGAGGAGTTGCACGCCTGCACCTACCGCCTGGCCGCCGACATCGCCGCCTTGGCCCCCCTGTCCCACGCCGTCAACAAGCGAATCCTCAACCAGGTTCAGGCCAAGCCGGCCCTGGCCGACCTGACGCCGGAGGAGGCCGACCTGCCCCTGGCCCAGTTCGACACCCAGGACTACCAGGAGGGCTACCGGGCCTTCCTGGAAAAGCGCCCACCCAACTTT
Organism: uncultured Dehalococcoidia bacterium; assembly: GCA_958295765.1. Lineage (GTDB taxonomy): Bacteria > Chloroflexota > Dehalococcoidia > Lucifugimonadales > UBA3495 > CATQHB01. The sequence continues at coordinate 2,681,481 of CATQHB010000002.1, read as the reverse complement.
ATCGGGAAGTGATGTTGTCTTGTCCACGAAGGGACACGAAGGGGCACGAAGGGAAATAGGGGTAGGAAACGACGGTCGCTGGTTCAAGCGCTTAACCCCTTATAATAAATAAATTATAAACCCTTCGTGCCCCTTCGTGCCCCTTCGTGGATAAACAAAGCATTATGCCGCCAAGAAAGCACAAGCTACGGGCCGACTTGCTGCTGGCCGAGCGGGGCTTGGCCGAAAGCCGGGAGCAGGCCCGCATATTGATTATGGAGGGGCTGGTGTTCGCCCCCTACGGGCGGGTGCCAAAACCCAGCTCGCCCCTGGCGGAAACTACGCCGCTGGAGGTGCGGGGGCGGCTGCCCTACGTCAGCCGGGGCGGGCTGAAACTGGCCCACGCCCTGGACGCCTTTGGCCTGGACGCCGCCGGCCGAATTGCTCTGGACGTAGGGGCCTCCACCGGCGGTTTTACCGACTGCCTGCTGCAACGGGGGGCGCAGCGGGTCTATGCCGTTGACGTGGGACACGGGCAGCTCCACCACCGCCTGCGCCAGGACGGGCGGGTGGCGGTCATCGAGAAGTGCAACGCCCGCTATCCCTATGACCTGCCGGAGCCGGTGGAACTGGTGGTAATTGACGTTTCCTTTATATCGCTGACCCTGGTAATCCCGCCGGCGCTGGCCCACCTCCGGCCCGGCGGCTGGGTATTGGCCCTGGTCAAGCCCCAGTTTGAGGCGGAACGGGGGCAGGTAGGCCGGGGCGGGATTGTCAAAGCCCCGAAAGTCCACGCCGCCACGCTGGGGCGTATGATTGTATGGGCGGCCCAGCGGAACTTGCGGGTGCGGAACCTGTGTCCCTCGCCCATCCGGGGGGACAAGGGCAACCGGGAGTTCTTCCTGCTACTGCAAAACCCCCCACCATGACCCGCCCCTGAGGGAAGGAGGGATGAGATGACGCTCAGCCGGACGATAAACCTGCTGCTGCTCCTGGCCCTGGTGGTGGCAATCTGGGCGGTAGAGGTGGTCAACATTTTCCTCGACCACCGACTCAACGCTTATGGCATACTGCCCCGCACGGTGGAAGGTTTGCGCGGCATTGCGTTCAGTCCATTTCTGCATGGCGGGTTCGGCCATCTGGCGGCCAACACCCTGCCCCTGCTGGCGCTGGGTGGGTTGATTGCGGTACGGGGCCGGGGCAGCTTTCCGGGCGTTACGGTCTTCATCATCGGCGTCGGCGGCGCCGGCGTATGGCTGGCCGGCCGCACGGCCCTGCACGTCGGGGCCAGCGGGTTGGTCTTTGGCTACTTCGGCTACCTGGTGGCCCGGGGGTGGTACGAGCGGAGCGTCCTGTCCATCCTGGTGGCCCTGGCCGTGATTCTGGTCTTTGGGTGGGGGATGCTCTTCGGCCTGCTGCCCACGTCGGGCTTCGTGTCCTGGGAGGGGCATCTGTGCGGCTTGGCGGCCGGCATCCTGGTCGCCTGGCTGACCCGTCCGCGCCGAGGGGAGAAACGCGCTGCGCCCCGTCACGCCCCACCGGGAGAAGGGGGTTAGTTTCACCCCCGTACCCCTGGGAGTGGCGCCGGGGGTGCGGGGGAACAGGGCAATCGCAGCATAAACCCGTCGTTCCGGCGAAAGCCGGAATCCAGAAGGCTCGGTAGCCGGGTCGCTCTTTTCCCGGAGGATTTCCTGGATTCCGGCTTTCGCCGGAACGACGGTGGCTTGGAATGACGGTGGCTTGGATTGCCCTGGTTAAGACACAATTGCCAGGCCAGTCCACCCGTTGCCATTCCCCAAAACCGCCCGGCGGCTTATAATGCAGCCACCAACCGGGCAGAGGCCGAACAACAACGGCGCTCTGCTCAAACCAGCAATCGGGAGGGTTTTCTTATGGATGTCAAGGAAGTGGCGGAGTTGCTGATGGCCCAGGGTAAGCGGGTTTCGGTGGCGGAGGCCGATACCGCCGGCCTGGTCGGCTATCTGCTAGGCACCATTCCCGGCAGTTCTCAGTTCTTCCCCGGCGGCGTTATCGCCTACACCGGCGGCCTGAAACAGAGCATCCTGGGGGTGTCCGACGAACTCTATAACAGCAAGGGCAGCGTCTGCGAGGAGATGGCGATTGCCATGGCCCGGGGCGTCCGGGAGTTGACCGGCACCGACTACGCCGTATCCACCACCGGCGTTACCGGCCCCGGACAAGGCCGCTCCAGCTTTCCCATCGGCACCTTTTACATCGGCCTGTCGGATAAGGACGGCGCGGACGTGGCGATTCACATTCAACTGGACGGCGACCGGGACCAGAACAAGCGGGGCGCCGCCCAGGCCGCCATTGACCTGCTGGGTCAGCGGCTCCAGGGGGGCTGAATGGCCGGCCGCAACGGGATAATCCTGCTGGGGCAAAACCTGTTCTTTCAAGGCCGGGTGGAGGCCGTCGCCGCGCCTATGGGCTACCGGGTGCGCCAGGCCCAAACCGAGGCGGACTTCTGGGCCAACTACGCCGACGGCGGCGGGAACGGTGACGGTGATGGAGACGGTGATGGTGGCACGGCCCTGGTGCTGGTGGACCTGGAGGGCGATGCCGACACCTGGGCCGCCGTCCTGACCGGCCTGCAACGCCGCGCCCAACCCGGCGCCGGGGCCGAGGCCGGCGCCGAGGCCGGCGCACCGTCAACCGCCCAACCCGCCGTCCGCATAGTAGCCTTTGGCCCCCACGAGGACACGGCGTCAATGGAAAAGGCCCAAGCCCTGGGCTGCCACCTGACCCTGAACAAAGGCCGGTTCAGCGCAACTCTGGGGGAGATTATCGGCGGCGGGGGTGGGTAGGAGTGGGCCGGGGAAAAGGCGGCGCCGGCCGGGCTAGTGCGGTCTGGGTTGGAGCAGCGCGCTAATGTCCGGGCGGTCGGCGACAAACCCGGCCAGCGCCGCCAACGCCTCAGCCGCCGTGTCAAAGCGCAACAGCAGCATTTCTGCCTGATCGGTCTTCAGCAGAATCTCAACTTCGGATATTCGGTGGGGCAGCAGGTTCAAGTCCGTTTCCAGAACTTGCACCACGTCGGCCCGGAGTTGCCGGATAATGGCGGACGTTATATCGGTGGCAATGGCGCTTCGGGTGTCTTCGTCCAGTCCTTGATAGGTTTCCCAGGACTGGCGGGGCGTGTCCCGGTCCTTCTCCGGCCAGGCAAAGGCGATGCCATAGCCAGCCAGAACCTGCGCTATTTCCGCGAAAGGCACTTCAAGAATTTCCACGCCAAAGCTGCGGATGAGCGATTTGGAAGGAACCGACCACCGCCCGGCCAGGACGGCGATAGACTTCCGAATCGAGGGATAGGTCTTGCGGAGATTGTAGTGAGCTACGCAAAGCCAACTGCCCTTGTCCCGGTTGTGCTTGGTGTAGCGGATATACTTGGGGTCGATGATGATGACCGGATTGCCGGCCGGGTCAAAAACTACGGCGTCAATCTGGTAAGCGTTGTCGCTGCCGTTGGTCAGCCGGGCTGGGCGAATAGTATGGCCGTGGGCCTCGACTACTTCGCTCAACCCCTCAACTATGGCTTCCTCAATCAGCCGGCCCACCGCTTCGCCCAACGCACTGGCCGCATTGGATACCATTGATTACCCCCCTACTTGACCACGGTCAGGATGCTTTCCCGCAAAGGAACCTTATGGCGCTGGGGATTGTGCGCCCACTTACCCCCCCGGCTGCGAATGACCTCAATATCGTAGCGGGAAAAGCCTACCGAATGGGCCAGTTCCCCGATTAGCTCATCAGTCCTGACGTGAACGCCGTAGGGCGCCGAATCCCCCAGCACCAGGACGAATTGACGGCCCGGTTTCAGGACGGAATAGGCTCCCTCCAGCACTTTCAGCATATCCTCAAAGTAGCCGGCTACCATAAGGTCATAGGTTTTCTTGCCGGCTTTGGATTTGCGGATTGTCGCCAGCTTGCCGATGATTTCCGTCAGTTCTTTGTGGATTTCCGGGTTCACCCGCCGGACGTTGGGGCATTGGCCGATGCCGTTCATTTGGGAAATGCGTATCTGCGTGGTGGCGGCGATGATGAGATTGTCCCGCACCTGCCGGGTGATGTCGCCCCAACTATCGTAAATGCCCCAAAAGTAGGTTTCCATCCGGGTCCGGTCGGCGTAGTCGTAGTTGTTCAGGTAAGGCGGCGACGTAACAATCAGGTCAATGCTTGCCGGGGCGCAATGGCGGTCAAACTCCCGGGCGTCCCCCTGGATCAGCCGGTGTTCCGACGGCGGGATGCCCTCAAACTGAACCTGGCGGAGGTCGGCGATAAAGGCGGCGCACTGTTTCCTGAACTCGGCCATTGCATCCCGTTCCACCACCCGTTGGCCGTACTTATTGGTAGCGATGTAGGGCCAGCCGGCCCCGGCGCTGGTCGCCGTCCGCAGGGTGCCGGTCAAGGCCAGTTTCAACAGGTCTTTATGGGCCGGCAATCCGTCCAACTCCAGGATGGCCTGGCGCAAGGAATACAGGTGGCGCAGGTTAGCGGGAGTGAAACACTTGTAAATAAGCGCCGGCCAGACCGCGCCCAAATCCGGGACAACAACGGACTGGGCATTGGCAATGACTTGTTCCGCGTCCGCCGCCAGTTCCGCCGGGTCAAGGCAAAACGCCAGCTTGGTTTGGGCCACCCAAAAGACAAAGGGATGGGCCTCAATGCCGACGGAGTTCAGTCCGGTCAACTTGGCGGCCAGGGACGTGGTGCCGGTGCCCAGGAAAGGGTCGGCGATCCAGTCTTGAGCAGTAAGCCGATTACCCGCAATCTTGGCCTCTACCAGCTTGTAGGAATAGCCGGCCGGATAGGTGAACCAGCGGTGAATGGGAGCTTTCAGGCTGTCCTGAAAGGAGCCGTAGCGCTGTTTAGCCGCTGCCAACAATAGGAGAACTCCCGCAAAGCCGGTTTCAGACCGCACTATAGCAAGGGAACCCGGTTTATGCCAGTAGCAAATGTCAGTAGGGCCGGTAATTTAAGCCGACTTACCCGCCATCAAACCATGCCCTATAACCCCTAACCGGTCATAAACACCGTCGTTCCGGCGAAAGCCGGAATCCAGAACGCTCGGTAGCCGGCACGGTCTTTTCCGGGGGGATTTCCTGGATTCCGGCTTTCGCCGGAACGACGGTTGCTTGGAATGACGGTTGTTTGGGTTGTAGTACCCGCCGCCCGCCAACGCTAACAGCTAAACCTCATCCACCGAAAAATTCCCTTCCCCGTCCCGGGTCAGCCGCCGTGCTTGTACCACTGCGGCGGTGTCCAGGGGGCCGTAGATGTGGGGGTAAATCTCCCCGGAACGGCTGGGTTCCCATACCACCCGGTAATTCTGGCGTTCCGTGTCCACCTCCAGCGCCAGCAAGTCATCCCGCCCGGCGTAGAGGCGTTGGGCTACCCGCAGCATTTGCGCTACGTCCCCGGAACAGTGGACAAAACCCTCATCGCTGAAACTGCCGGGCCGGAACAAGCCGGCTTCCTGGGCCGTTGCCCAATCTCTTTCGGTTATCAGGTGGTAGATAGTTGCCATTCTCATCCCCCTCTCATCCCTCAACTGCCGCTGGTATTGCTGGTATTGCCGGTATTGGCCCGGTTCGGGGCGGCGGCCCGGCGGTTGCAGTGCAGGGTAGCATACGCCGGCGGGACAAAGCAAAGCCGCCCGACGGATGCCGGGCGGCTCAAGGTTGCGTTAAGCGGGTAATCGTAAGAAAGTTTCAATTTGCCGGCACCGGGGGACAACCCCACCGGGCCGGCGACTATTTTCTACTTTTTACTTTTGCTCTAACAGGAAGGCGGTCAGGGCCTCTATGTCGGCGTCGGTCAGGCCGCTGGTTATCGCCGTGGTCATCAAGCCGGGCGTGGCCCGTTCTATGCCCTCGGCAACGAAACTCTCCGGGTTCTTGATGGACTCGACGATGTAGTCCTCGGCGGAAACGCCGGCCTGCCGGGTTCCGGCTTCGGTGCCGATATGGGTCAAGTCGGGGCCAAGCAACCCGATCGCCTCAGGCATACCCTCAATAGTATGGCAGGTTACGCAGGCGGTGGCGACGCCCTCGCCGGTTCCGGTGATGAAAATGCTCCGTCCCAGGTCAACCAGGCCGCCGCCGGCCGGGGCTGCCGCCGGTTCCGCCGGTTGAACTTCGCTGGCCGGGGCCGGTTCCGCCGTTTCCGTCTCCGCAGTCGGTTCGTGAGCCGCTGCCGTTTCGTGATGACCGCCGCTGCCTTCCGTCTCATGCACAAAGGCCACCGCGTTGGCCGCCGCGTAGGAGCGGGGCGAGGGGGTAAAGGTTCCGAACAGGCCGACCAGGGCCATGGTTACGGCAAAGCCCAGGGCCAGCCCGCCCAGGAAAATCCAGGTCAGCAGCCGGTTGTCAAACTTCAGGTGCATATAGAAGAAGATGACGGCGGCGAACTTGATGGCCGACAGGATTACCAGGGGCGCAATGGTCCAGCCCTGCCCCCGGAAGTCTTCGGGCAGGATTATCAGGAACTCAACAAGCGTTACCACAAACAGGAATATGGCGATGCCCACATACTGTTTGAGGGTGGGATGGCGAGACTGATGGGCCGCCGGGTCGCTGCTCATACGCCAAATATCTCCTTACTACAGGAAGCCTAATACGGACGGGTCAATGGATATGGTGGCCGAGGGGCCGGTGTCAAACCCGCCAATCAGATAAAGCAGGGTGAAAATGACAATCCAAACGATGTCAACGAAATGCCAGTAAAGCCCGGCCATTTCCACGTCCAGCGCGGTGCGCGGCCCCAGCCGTCCCTTGCGGGCCACGAAGAACAGGGCCACCAGCCAGACGATGCCCAAAGTTACGTGGGCGCCGTGAAATCCGGTCAGCGTAAAGAAGGTGGCGCCGAACAGGTTGGTGTCGATGCGCAGCCCTTCGGCCCGGAACAGGTTGAACTCATAAACCTGAAAGCCGATGAAGATGGCCCCCAGAAAGGCGGTCATCAACAGCCAGAACTGAATCTTGCCTTGATTGTCCTCGTTGGTCGCCGCCAGAGCGCGCACCATAGCAAAGCTGCTGCACAGCAGAACGAAGGTGCTGATGGTAGTTATCGGCACGTCGATGATGTCCACCGGGTAGGGGCCGACCAGGCTCTGCCCCCGATAGACCATATAAGTCGCAATCAGCGAGCCGAAAAAGAGGCAGTCCGAGGAGAGGAATACCCACATTAACAGCTTCCGGTGATTTATGCCGGTAGTTGTCTGCTCCTCAGCATGGACGGCGGGAGCGTGTCCGGTGGGATGGCCGGTTTCAGCGTGGTGGGCCAACTCTAACCCTCCTCGTCATTTGCTTGGTCGGGATTTTCCACCGCGCCGCCGCAGTAGGGGCAGAACCGGAAATCCGACGACATCCGGTTGCCGCAGACGGAACAGAGCAGCCGCACGGCGGGCCGGGCCGCTCCCGGTCGGTCCATTACGGCGGTCGCCCCGTGTTCTATTGCATGGTCTCCGTCTCCGTGTTCCCCGTCATGGTGTTCCGCCGCCGCCGGTTCGTTGGACCAGCCGACGATGCCGATGAAGGCGATTATGCCGCCGAGGAAGGGAATGGGGAACCGGATATAGTCCCACCCCACGTCCACCAGCATACCGGCGGCCAGGATTAGCGTCCCGATGGCGGTTACCAGGGGCCAGTAAGACGGGCTGGGCATATGGATGGTGCTGACATCCACCGGGGCCTCCGGCTCGGTTATCGGGTGGCCCTCCGCCGCGGCCCGGCGCTTGGTAATCCAGTATTGGTCAATCCCCTCTACCTGGGGAATTGTCGCGAAGTTATAGACCGGCGGCGGCGAGGAGATGCTCCACTCCAGCCCCGGCGCGTCCCAGGGGTCATGGCCGGAGTCGGGCTGTTTGCGCAGGCTGACCACCAGGTTCAGGATGAACAGCAGCGTCCCGACGAACAGCACCACGTAGCCCAGGGAGGCCAGCAGGTTCAGGTTGTCCCAGCCGAACTCGCTGGCGTAGGTATAAATCCGCCGGGGCATCCCGTTCAGGCCCAGGTAGTGCATCGGGAAGAAAGTAATGTTCATTCCGATGAAGTAGAGCCAGAAATGGGCCTTGCCGATGCCTTCGTGCAGCAGCCGGCCGGTCACCTTGGGGAACCAGTAATAGATGCCGGCGAAGATGCCGAACAGGGAACCGCCGAACAGGACGTAGTGAATGTGGGCTACGATGTAGTAGGTGTCCTGCTGCTGATTGTCCGACGGGGCGACGGCGTGGGATACGCCGCTCAATCCGCCAACGATGAACAGGGCGATAAATCCCAGGGAGAAGAGCATGGGCGTCCTGAGGTCAATGGAACCGCCCCAAAGGGTGCCAATCCAGTTGAAGATTTTTACGCCGGTCGGCACCGCAATCAGCATGGTGGTGATGGTGAATACGGAAACGGCAACCGGCCCCAACCCCACGGTGAACATATGGTGGCTCCAGACCGCCCAGCCCATTATGCCGATGACGATGCCGGAGAAGACCACCACCGGGTAGCCGAAGAGGGGTTTCCGGGAGAAGGTGGGCAGTATTTCGGACACGATGCCCATGGCCGGCAGGATGAGGATGTAAACCTCCGGGTGGCCGAACACCCAGAACAGGTGCTGCCACATCACCGGGTCGCCGCCGCCTTCGGGAACGAAGAAACTGGTGCCGAAGTTGCGGTCAAAGGTCAACTCAATCAGCCCCACCGTGATGACCGGGAAGGCCAGCACCAGCAGGATTGAGGTTATCAGGGTCATCCACACGAATAGGGGCATCCGCATCAGGGACATCCCCGGCGCCCGCATATTCACGATAGTAACTACGAAGTTGAAAGCGGCGGCCAGGGAAGAAACGCCCAGCACCTGCAAGCCCAAGGCCCAGTAATCCAGGCCGGCGTTGGCGCTGAAGGGCTTTTCCGTCAGGTTGGCGTAGGAAAACCAGCCGGCATCGGGGGCCTGATTGGTCAAAAAGCTGGCGTTCAGCAGCAGCCCGCCGAAGAGGAACACCCAATAGCTGAAGGCGTTGAGCCGGGGAAAGGCCACGTCCCGCGCCCCGATTGCCAGGGGAATCACAAAGTTGAAGAAACTGGCGCTCAGGGGCATCACCACCAGGAAAATCATGGTCGTCCCGTGCATCGTGAACATCTGGTTAAAGGTGTCCGGGTCGATCATGGTGTTGTCCGGCACCGCCAGTTGCAGGCGGATAACGCCCGCCTCAATGCCGCCGAACAGGAGGAAGATAAAGGCGGTTACCCCGTAAAGGACGCCGATTCGTTTGTGGTCAACCGTCGTAATCCAGCTCCACAGCCCGGATTGACCGGCCGGCCGGGAAATTACATCGGTTAGTGTCGCCATTTCCTGCGCCTCTCTCTAGCCTCTGCGTATGCGTACCGTTGGCCTATGGGCATCGTTTGGACATCGTTTGGACATCGCTTGGGCATCGTTGCGCCCGCTGCCGGGTCGCCGGGGTGAAAAGCGGCTCCACCGCAACGGAGTGGAATTACGCCGGTTTCACCGGGTTATCGTTGTTATCGTTTTCCTGCCGTAATTTTACTTCAAGCTGAGCAGATATTCCAACAATGAGGAAAGCTCATCCTCGCTGAGGCTCACCCGCCCGTCGGCCGTCTGGTAGATGCTGGCCCGTTCCGACATATAGTTGCCCGGCTTGATGTCCTCCGGGTTGCGCAGCCACTGGCGCAGGTTGTCCCGGTTCACCTCGGCCAGGCCGGCGGCGAAACGCTCCCGGGTTGCCAGGTCGGTCAGGTTCGGCCCCGGAGCGATGCCGGTCTCGGTGGTCATAAAGCCCTGCACCCGTCCCGCCACCACCTGGGGCGAGTCGGAGCCGGTGGCCGTGTGGCAGACTACGCAACCGCCGGTGCTTTGGAATACCCGCTGCCCGGCCTGCGCCTGAGCCGTCAATACCGGTTCCTCGCCAAAGCCATCGGCCCAGGCCAGGTAGTCCTCCTGAGGCAGCACCTGCACCAGGAACTTCATTTGCGCGTGGGCCGTGCCGCAGAACTCGGCGCACTGGCCGTAGAAAGTGCCGGTCTCGTCGGCCTGAAACCACATATAGTTGTTGCGGGTGGGGATAACGTCCACCTTGCCGGCCAGCTTGGGCACCCAGAAACTGTGAATGACGTCGTCGCTGCGCAGGTTCACCCGAATGGCCCGGTCCACCGGCACCCGCAGTTCGTTGGCGGTGGTGATGTATTTGCCGTTGCCGTCGGCGTCGGGATACTCAAACTCCCACCACCACTGATGCCCGACAGCGGTAACCTCCAGCGTATCCGCGCCCGGCGGGGGCTGGTCCAGGGCAAAGAGGGTGAACACCGACCAGATGCCCAGGGCCAGAATCAGCACCGTGGGGATAACCGTCCAAGTGATTTCCAGGGCGGTATGGCCGTGGGTCTGCGGCGGCAGTTCATCATTTCCGGGGCGGCGGCGGAACTTGATGATGGCGTAAAGCAGTATCCCTTCCACCAGAATGAATACCGCCACCATTACCCAGAGAAGGACGTTGAAAAGGAGTAGCTGCTGTTCAGCTACCGGCCCCGCCGTGCCGAAAGTCGATTGTTTCGCGTCGGGGGCGCAGGCCATAACCAGGAACAAAAGCCCCAACAGGCCCAATAGCGCCAAGCCCCTGGTGCGGAAAGGTCTCCCCTGGCCCCGGATTGCGGTCTTGCCTTGACTGCCGTTTTGATTGTTTTGATTGTCGTTGTCATCCCTGGCCCGAGGGGTCAGGGAATCTGCGCCTCGGAAGGGCAAAAGCCCCATCTGCCAACTCCCCTTATTACTGCGCTGCCGGTTCAAGTTTATAGCCCAAACCTGGAGTATGTGCAAAATTTCACTAGTGAAAGACATTACCACAGCCCCCTAATCGCTGTCAACGGAATTAGGCCGAAAACCGGGGCCGGCATAAAGTAATTATAAAGAACAAAACCCGCTCAGGATGAGCGGATTGGGTTATTGGCAGTTCCTGGTACAGGAGTTACGCCGTTGAATAGAAAACTCCATTAAAGATATGTCAAAAGATATGTCAATCCGAAAAGATATGTCATTCCGAGCGCAGCGAGGAATCTAAAATGCCCAATGACCGGAACGTTTCTTACGACCAGGATTTTAGACCCTTCACTCCGTTCAGGGTGACATCAGGAGAGGGTGATGAGGTTAGGGTAACACCCCTTAACGCCCGCATAGGTGATTGGTACAAGAGTTGCGCCGTTGAATAGAAAACACCACTAGAGATATGTCATTCCGAGCGCAGCGAGGAATCTAAAATGCCCAACGACCGGAATGTTTCTTATGACCAGGATTTTAGACCCTTCACTCCGTTCAGGGTGACATTGGGAGAGGGTGATGAGGTTAGGGTAACACACCTTAACACCCGCACCGGTGATAGGTGTAATATCAATACCAATAACCCAATCCGCTCATTAACAACATCCGCTCATGGTGAGCCTGTCGAACCATCCTACCGTCAAGGCAAGCGCACCATAAACCCGTCATTCCCGTTATAACACCGTCGTTCCGGCGAAAGCCGGAATCCAGAACCCTCATTATCCGGCACGTTCTTTTCCGGGGGATTTCCTGGATTCCGGCTTTCGCCGGAACGACGGTGTTATGCTGTGGTTGCCTTGAATGGTAGGGGCGGGTTTATAACCCGCCCTGGCCCGAGTGTAAGGGTATGCCGGCTATAGCACACCGGTTTTCCGGGATTCCGTCTTTCGCCGGAACGACGGTTTTATGGTGCGGTTGCCCTGTCTGGTAGGGGCGGGTTTATAACCCGCCCTGGCCCGAGTGTAAGGGTATGCCGGCTATGGCACATCGGTTTTCCTGGATTCCGGCTTTCGCCGGAACGACGGTGTTATGGTGCGGTTGACTTGTATGGTAGGGGCGGGTTTATATCCCGCCCTGGCCCAAGTGTAAGGGTATGCCGGCTATGGCACGCCGGTTTTCCGGTATTTTCTTGCCGTTGAACGGTGGGCGGGATATAAACCCGCCCCCTACGTTGATGATAATGCCAATAACTAAATCCCCTTTCAATTCACCATTCAACCGGCTCAGGGTGAGCCGGGAGCGGCGGCAACACCCCCATTCACCGCAAGCGGTACACCTGGCCGTTCTCCAGTTCCGCCACCAACTCCAGCAGAGGCTCCTGAGCCAGGGCGTTTTTGATGGCCGCGGCCTGCTCCGGCGAGCAGGCGTTCCGCCGCCAGCCCTCGGAGTAATGGATGACGTGCACCGCTCCGCCGCCGCTCTCCGCTGCTTCCGACAATTCGGGCCGCAGACGCTCCAGTCCACACGGCAGGAAGTAATGGCGGGTCGGGCCATCGGCGTACAAACCGGTAAAGGCCGGGGAATTGCTCAGGGTCGCGCCGGTCAGCCCCGCCTCCGAAAGGTACTGCGCGCTTTCCGTATCCCGCCACCACGGTGCGGCGTACTGTTGTCGATGGCCGGCGTTCCATTCCGGTAGCTCAGCTAGATGCAACCTGACCAGCCAGGCCGTTTGCAGGGCCAGGGTCAAGGTCAGGACGACGGCAAGAATTCTCCCCCCGCCCCCGACTTTAGCTCTCCGCCGGCGCGGAGTTACTCCCCCCGGCGCCCGCTGCCGCGCATAGCGGAGGGCGGCGTCCAACAGCAGCAGCGCCGCGAACAGGAGGGGAATATACACCGGAACGAGGAACCGCCACTGCAAGCCGCTCCAGGTGCCTCCCAACATCATCGCGGCGGCGAGTAGAGCCAAGTACGCCAGCGCAAAACCGACCAATACGCTCAACGGTCTCAAGGCAACCGCATAGGCAACCGGCGCTGCCCGTTTCCGGTCCGCATAGCGCCGGAACGCATAGCCGGCGGCGATCCCGAGGGCCACCAGAACCGGGGCGGTCAACCCGATGAGCCACCATTCCGCAACGGCGATGCGCCAAGCCGCGTCCAGGATAAAGGGAAATGAGTAGGAAATCTGGTTTTTTGAGCCGGTCGCTGACCCGACCAGCAGAAAGTTCCGCAGCAGCCACAGGCCCAACGGCGCCGCGGCCAGCAGCGTATAGACGGCGATGCGCTTGAGCTTTTCCCGGGGCGCCACCGGCGCGGCCAGCAGCAGCGGGACTACCGCCAGAATCAAGGCCGGGCCGAGGTAGCGGGTCAGGCCGGCCAGCGCGCTGAACGCCGCCGCCCGCAGCAGGGAGGCGCGCCCGCCGCCGTTCAGGTGAGCGTCGATTTGGGTCAGCGACAGCGTTACGAACAGGATGAACGCCGCCTCGCTCATAGCTTGGGTGGCTATTTCCACCAGGGGCAGGGCCAGCGCCACCGCGAGGCAGCCCCATTGCCACAGCCATTTGGAGTGCAGATAGCGCCGCAGCCACCAACCGGCGACCAGCACGGTCAGTCCAAAGATGGCGGCGTTCAGCGGCCCGGCCACGGCATACGGATCCAGCCCGAACAGGCCCCCGCCGGCCAGCAGCGCCGGATACAGCGGCGGCCAGAGCGTCAGAGGTTGAAACAGACCGAAAAAGCCATCGCCGGCCAGGAGGTTGCGGGCCACCGTGACGTAGTTGACCGAGTCCCAGGTCATCTCCGGCCCATAGCTGGCCTGCCGCAGCAGTACCAGACCCGCGCCCAGCGCCGCCGCCGCCAGGAGAAACGCCCCGTCCCCCAAGGGCAAGCGATACCCGGAATTGATTAAGAACTCCCGCATCCGCCGCAGGAAAGCAACCGGAGTCAGCAACGATAACCTGAATCGGTTCTCAGGGCGCGGGGCGTAAGTCAAGGGTTCTCCATTCTCCAACGGAAAAAGGCGCAGGGAAAGTCGCCGGGGCCTCGTATTTTACCGGCCTCATACTACGATTGACGCCCGGCCACCGGCCACGCCATCATACCAGTTGACGCCGGGAAAGTAATCTCCCCGGCGCGCCGGGGCGGGGCAAAGCGCACCATAAACCCGTCATTCCAACCGGTCATCCTGCAACCCGTCATTCCGGCTATAACACCGTCGTTCCGGCGAAAGCCGGAATCCAGAATTCTCGGTAGCCGGCCCGCCCTTTTCCGGGGGATTTCCTGGATTCCGGCTTTTGCCGGAACGACGGGTTTATGGTGGGGTTGCCTTGAATGGTAGGGGCGGGTTTATAACCCGCCCTGGATCGAGTGTAAGGATATGTCAGCTATGGCCCACCGGTTTTCCGGTATTCCCCTGCCGTTGAACGGTGGGCGGGTTATAAACCCGCCCCTACAAATGCCAACACCGGTTGAGAATACTCCCATCCGGCGGTTTATCCTTCGACAAGCTCAGGATGAGCGGATATTGACATTGGTATATGTATAGGAATTGCGCCGTTGAATAGAAAATGCCATCAGAGATATGTCATTCCGAGCGTAGCGAGGAATCTAAAATGCCCAATGACCGGAACGTTTCTTATGACCAGGATTTTAGACCCTTCACTCCGTTCAGGGTGACATTGGGAGAGAGATCCGAACAAAGAACGAAACCCGCTCATGGTGAGCCGGTCGAACCATCCCAACGTCAGGGCAAGCGCACCATAAACCCGTCATCCTGCAACCCGTCGTTCCGGTTATAACACCGTCGTTCCGGCGAAAGCCGGAATCCAGGAAATCCCCCGGAAAAGAACGGTCCGGCTACCGACGATTCTGGATTCCGGCTTTCGCCGGAACGACGGTTGTATGATGCGGTTGCCTTGGCTGGTAGGGGCGGGTTTATAACCTGCCCTGGCCCGAGTTTAGGGATGTGGCGGCTATGGCACGCCGGTTTTCCTGGATTCCGGCTTTCGCCGGAACGACGGGTTTATGGCGCGATTGTCCTGGCCGGTAGGGGCGGGTTTATAACCCGCCCTGGCCCGAGTGTAAGGATATGTCGGTTATGGCACACCGGTTTTCCGGTATTCCGGCTTTCGCCGGAACGACGGTTGTATGATGCGGTTGCCTTGGCCGGTAGGGGCGGGTTTATAACCCGCCCTGGCCCGAGTGTAAGGATATGTCGGCTATGGCCCACCGGTTTTCCGGTATTTCCCTGCCGTTGAACGGTGGGCGGGTTATAAACCCGCCCCTACAAATGCCAACACCGGTTGAGAATACCCTAATCCAGCGGTGCGTCCTTCGACAAGCTCAGGATGAGCGGTAAGAGTAGGCAACTCGATTCACACACCTCTGGTCTATCCCCGCCCCCGCAGCAGCGCCTCCATTACCGTCAAGTCCTCCGGGGTGGTTACTTTCAGGTTTTCGTAGGAGCCGAGGAACATTTTTACCGGGTGGCCCAGGCTTTCCAGCATCATGGCGTCGTCGGTGGCCTCGCCGGTGAATTGGGCGTGGGCCTGGCGCAGCAGGTCGCAGCGGAATAGTTGGGGGGTTTGGGCGGCCCATAGCGTAGAGCGGGGCGGGGTGGCGGTTATCTCCTGCGCCGAGGATACTACCTTGATGGTGTCCTTGACCGGCACGCCGGCGATTACCGCCCCCGATTCGGCTTGGGCGGCGGCGCTCAGCCCCCGGTAGAGCAGGGCCTGGTCCAGGCCGGGGCGGGCGCCGTCGTGGACGATTACCCAGTCGCTTGGCCGCAGGGTAGCCAAAGCGTCCAGGCCGGCCCGCACCGAGTCTTGGCGGCGTTCCCCGCCGGCGCAGACTCGGGACACCTTGCGGTACTGGCGCCGCTCCACCAGGGCGCGGCCCTCCGCCAGCGCGGCCGGGGCCAGCACGAGGACTATCTCAGTTACCGGCGGGAACTCCTCGAACCGATCCAGGGTGTGGGCAATGAGGGGCTGGCCCAGCAGGGGGGCAAAGGTCTTGTCCACGCCGTCCATTCGGGAACTGCGGCCGGCGGCCACGATTATCACGCCGATGCGGGGTTCCGCTGCCATTGCGCTGCCGTTTCTATGGTATCTCTATGGTGTCTCTATGCGGTTCGGGTATTCCCCGCATTTGTTGGTGTTTCTGGCCGGGCCGGGATTCGTTGGCCGGTAGGGGCGGTTCGCGAACCGCCCCTACCCCGATGATGCTGCCAAACGGTACAGTTAGTTGCCCTTGGATTGGGCAAAGATGATGCGGCCGGCGGCGGTCTGTAGCACCCGGGTTACCGTTACGTCGTGAAAGGCGTTGATGTACCGCTTGCCGCCCTCCACCACGACCATAGTGCCGTCGTCCAGATAGGCCACTCCCTGGCCCATCTCCTTGCCCTCCTGCACGATGTTGACCCGCATTTCCTCCCCGGGGAGGACGATGGCCTTGAGGGCGTTAGCCAGTTCGTTGACGTTGAGTACCTGCACCCCCTGGAACTCGGCCACCCGGTTCAGGTTGTAGTCGGTGGTGAGGATGGGGGCTTTCATCGAGCGGGCCATCTGCACCAGCATCGAGTCAACTTCGTCGCCGTTGGAAATGCCGACGTCCATCACGTCCAGGGTAACCTTCTCATCCCGGCGGAGGCGGCCCAGCACTTCCAGGCCCCGGCGGCCCCGGTTGCGGCGCAGGGGGTCGCTGGAATCGGCGATGTGGCGCAGTTCGTCCAGGATGAACCGGGGAACGACCAGGGTGCCTTCCAGAAAGCCGGTGCCGGTCAAGTCGGCGATGCGCCCGTCAATGATGACGCTGGTATCCACCAGGATTTTGCCGTTGCGCCCCTCTTTGGCGACCCCGTTGGTGTGATTGGTATGCTCCAGGGAAGGGAAAACCGCCTGCACGTCCCGCCCGCGCACGCCGCCCAGGGTCAGGCCGGTCAGCCCCAGGGTAACGCTGACGATGATGGGTACGCCCCAGGCCATCCAGCCGTTGAGGGTGTAGAAGGGAATGGAAATCAGGGCGGCGAAAATCAGGCCCAGCAGCGCGCCCAAAGCGGCGGACAGCAGGGTTGACCCCGGCACGGCGTTGAGGTAGTTGACGCCCTTGCGCCAGGGGCGGACCACCAGGTAGGGAGTTACCAGCGCGCCCACCGGCACGCCGGCCAGGGCCAGCATTATGCCCCAGGGGAGAAGTTGTTTACCATCTGAAGAAAATTCCGGTACGTAAGGCCCGAGACGCCACCCCAGCACGCCAAAGCCCCCGGCCCCAATAATTCTGAGGGCCCATACATCAAACACGAAACTGCCTCCTTTCCAACGCTTGCCCCTACCGGCCGTTCCCTTGCCCAATGCAGGTTTTAGATCGCCAACGATCGGCTCACCGACTCTCCCAACCGCCGCCACCCCT
The DNA here is from genome assembly GCA_958295765.1 of uncultured Dehalococcoidia bacterium. Lineage (GTDB taxonomy): Bacteria > Chloroflexota > Dehalococcoidia > Lucifugimonadales > UBA3495 > CATQHB01. The sequence goes on along the minus strand of CATQHB010000002.1, from coordinate 2,664,318 downwards.
CAAGCGAGCGCTCACACTGCCGAACTCTGCGGCCAAAGGCAACGCTGAATACTTAAAATATGATTAGAGAATAAAATGGGAAACACTGCCCCGGCAGACGAAAAATTAAGACGGAAAACGGGCCGGAGCCAAGGCGGTTGCCCGGCGCTCCTCAAGGTGAGCGGGGCAGGCCGAGTTGAGCATAACATAATGTTGGCTAATAAGAAAGTTTTAGCGCGGAATTGATGAATTTTCCGCTGCGTATCTGCGGCGCCCCAGTTTCTTAACCGCAGATACGCAGGGATACGCAGAGTTGGAGTCAGGGGTCAGTGGGCCTGGGCGTAGATTTCGGCGGTTACGCTGGTGCTGGGGGTCGCCACGGCGACCGAACCGTAGAGGGGTCAACGCATTTTCCACTGGTCAACCAGGTACTGGCCCTGGTCGTCGTCAACGCCCCAAATCTGGAAATGCACCTTAACGTCATCGTAAACGGTGATGCTGCCTTGCTCCTTGGCCGGGTCGCGGTACGCCTCAACGCTAACGTCCATCCAGTTGACCGGTATCTCCTCGGCGCCGGCGATGCGTTCCACCATATTGACGGCGCAGGCGGAGATGCCGGAAAGGAAAAGCTCGCCGGCGCCGATTTCCTCGCCGCCGGTGCCGTCGGCTACAAAGTGGTGGTTGCGGGCGTTGCAGATGGCGCGGCCGGGGGTGCCGGTGCTGTAACTTCTCACCCGGTAGGCCAGGGTTAGTTCTGCCATGTCTCCAACCTCCTTCCGGTAGTATCGTATAGTTCCCGTATTCCCGTAGTGGCAGTTCCCGTAGGGGCGTAGTACCGCCCTTCCCCGGCTATATTAAAGGCAACCCGGCGCCGGATGCAACTATTGGGTGGTTTGGGGTGGTTGGTATCGGGTATTGCCACCGCTTGTTGGCATTTTCACCGGGTAGGGGCGGGTTTATAACCCGCCCGATGTTCAATGGCAAGGAAATACCGGGAAACGGGTGTGCCATAGCCGACCCGTTCCGGCACCCGAGGCAGGGCGGGTTACAAACCTGCCCCTACCATCCGCTGGAGTCGGTCCGGTTAAGGAATACCAACCCACGTTGGAAATACCTTCCATCCAAGTCAATCGCAGCATAAAACCGTCGTTCCGGCGAAAGCCGGAATCCAGAATCCTCGGTAGCCGGCACGCTCTTTTCCGGGGGATTTCCTGGATTCCGGCTTTCGCCGGAACGACGGTTGCTTGGGTTGCCGTTGCCTGCGTTGCCAATGACGGTTGCTTGGGTTGCCGTTGCCTGCGTTGCCAATGACGGTTGCCTGGGTTGCCCCGGTTAAAACACGATTGCCCTGCCGTCGGTTTAGAACGTGATTGTCCCCCCGTTCCAGTGTGGTATATTAACGCCAAGCCATTACAACATTAAGGCAAAGATTAAACCAAAGCCGCCGAGGTTTATTTGGAGGATTAAAATGAAACTGGTTACCTATAATACCGGAACCGGACCCCGCTGCGGCGTCTTGCAGGATGCCGGCGTGATTGACGTTACGGCGCTGCTGGCCGCGCCCCAAACCCTGCGGGACGTTCAAGCCCTGCTGGAGTTGGGCGATTCCCCGGTGGAACGGGTGCGCGCCGCGCTGGCCGGGGGCAATGCCGCCGCCCCGGTTTTTGCCCTGGAGGACGTGCGCCTCCAGTCCCCGGTGCTGCGCCCCCCCACCATCCGGGACTTTATGATTTTTGAGGAACACGCCACCCAGCAGGGCAGCCGGGAGCGGGAGGAAGCCTGGTATCGGATGCCCATTTTTTACTTTTCCAACCCCCTCTGCGTGTACGGCCCGGAGGACCACATCCCCTTCCCCTCGGCGTCGGAGATGCTGGACTACGAACTGGAGATTGCCTGCATTATCGGCAAGGAGGGGGTCAACGTCGCCGAGGCCGACGCCCTGGACTACATCGCCGGTTTCTGCATTTTCAACGACTGGAGTTGCCGGGACTTGCAGCGGGATGAGAGCGCCGTCGGGTTGGGGCCGGCCAAGGGCAAGGACGCCGCATCCACCCTCGGCCCCTGCCTGGTAACTACCGACGAGTTGGCGCCCTACTTGCGGGACGGCCGGCTCCACGTCAAGTGTTCCGCCCGGGTCAACGGCGACCCCTGGGTGGAGGACAGCGACGGCGGCCTGTCCTGGCACACCTGGGGGGCGATGGTGGAACGGGCCGCCCGGGACAGCCGCATCGCCCCCGGCGACGTGCTGGGCTGCGGCACCGTGGGCGGCGGTTCCATCGGCGAGGCCATTCGCAAGGGCTACGAGGCCAGGTTCCTACAGCCCGGCGACGTGGTGGAACACGAAGTTGAGGGCATCGGCATCCTGCGCAACACCATTGGCCCCAAGGTTGACGATGACCCGGCCTACCGCTACCGGGCCAAAGAACAGCCCCGCCTGCCGGAACGAGGCAGCGCCGCCGGGTATGTGTATGAGATGAAACGGTAACAACCCCCAGCGTCTCTGCGGATAAGACGCTTTTCACCGCAGAGACGCCGGGGACACCGGGATTTGCGGAATAGGGATAGGATATAGGAGAGTAAGGAGGCGTTATGCCCGACAAGAAGGGAACCGGGTTGTTGATGGTCTGGGCCGACGTGCCGGCCGACAAGGAGGCCGATTTCAACGCCTGGTACAACGAGGAACACCTGCCGGAACTGCTGGCGATTCCCGGTGTGCTGAACGCCGCCCGCTATGAGGCGGTCAAGAGCGGCCCCAAGCATCTGGCCTGCTACGAACTGGCCAGCCCGGCAGTGGTGGAAAGCGAGGCTTTCCGCAACCGTCCGCCCCGCTCCGAGTGGGCCAACCGGGCCTCCGGGCCGGCCATTGCCACCACCTTGATTAGCAACGTCTATCAGATGATTCACCCGGAGGAACTGACGCCGGAAATCGCCGGCAGCGACATGGCCCCGGCCCTGCAAATAGGCCGGATGGACGTCGGGCCGGAAAACGAAGCGGAATGGAACAACTGGTACAGCGGCATCTACGTCCCCAACTACGAAAAGGTGCCCGGCGTCATCCGGGGCCGCCGCTACCGGTCGGTGCGGGGAACGCCAATGTACGCCACCGTTTACGAGTTTGAGCATCCCCAGGTTTCCGAAAGCGCCGAGTGGGAGGCCCAACGGGACGTTGACCCGTCCACCCCCCGCATCCGCCCGATGATGACCCACGCCGCCGGCTCCCCCGGCGTCTGGGCCAAGACCTTTCAGGTTTAGGGCCGCCGGTTTATCCTTCGACAAGCTCAGGATGAGCGGAGGTAGGCAATAACAAAATCCGCTCATGGTGAGCTTGTCGAACCATCGGTTTATCCTTCGACAGGCTCAGGATGAGCGGGTTAGGCAATAACAAAATCCGCTCATGGTGAGCTTGTCGAACCACGCCCTTACCCGCTCATGGTGAGCCTGTCGAACCATTCCAATTCCGCCCTTCGACAAGCTCAGGGTGAGCGGGATGGGTAGAACGAGGCAATCTCAGCATAAAACCGTCGTTCCGGCGAAAGCCGGAATCCAGGAAATCCCCCGGGGAAAGAGCAATTCGGCTACCGAGGATTCTGGATTCCGGCTTTCGCCGGAACGACGGTTGCTTGGGTCGCCGTGTTGGGTTCCCGGAATGACGGTTGCCTGGGTTGCCCTGGTTAAGCTGCGGTTGCTCTTACCCCTGACCCCGGTTGCCGTTGAACGTCGGACGGGTTATAAACCCGCCCCTACCCGGTGAAAATACCAACAAGCGTTGAAATACCCCCGCCTTGCCCGCCCTTTACCCCTGACCCCGGTTGCCTTAATCTGGTACACTGGCGTTGTGCTGTACGGCAACTAACTAAAGGGATTCAGGAGGTTGGCCTTGAGGTTCCCCGTTGTTCTGCTGTCGCTGGCCTTGTTCTGGACGCTGCAAGCGGGTTGGTCGCTGCCGGCCCTGGCTCAGCAGGACATTCCCGGCCCGGAACGGATTGACCGCCGCCTGGCCGCCGGCGGCTATGACATTTTTGTGGAGGGAGAAGCCTCCAACCTCTCCCTGGGCACCGCCCTGTTCAGCATTGCCGTCCTGAACGCCGCCACCGGGCAGCCCATCCCCGACGCGCGGGTGGTAATCCGCACCGCCCACCAGCGGAGCAGCGAAACCGGCTGGGCTACAGCCCTCAGTATCCCGGAAAGGCCGGAGATTTACCGCGCCCGGATGAAGCTGGATTCCCCCGGCGTCTGGCAGGTCAACGTCGATATTGACGGGCCGTTGGGCCGGGTGGAGACCGAGGTGGGTACGGTTGCCATACCGGAACCGCGCCAGTATCTGTCCGGTACCCTGGTATTCGCCGGCGCTGCCGTGGCCCTGCTGGCCGGCTGGGCTTATATGGTCTGGATTATCCGCCGCGCCCAGCAGCGGCGGAGGCTGACCGATGCCGGTTAAGCCGCCGGAAAACACCCCGACCCTTGCCGGTTCCGGCCGGCGCCCTCCGGGGCCGGCCCGGAATCGGCGCCGTCTGCGCTCCGGGAAAGGGTGGCTCCTGCTGGCCCTGGGCTTAGTTGGGGTCTGGCAGTTCCTGGCCGGCGCGCCGGCGGCCTACGCTCACGGCGGCGTGGCCCCGGGGGATAACCTGTGGGCCGCTTGGAACACCACCAATCCCCTGCCGACCCTGTTCCTGTTCCTGGCCGCTTTCCTGTACGTGAATGGGTTGGGCAAGTGGGAGCGGCCCAGCCACCCGATAAATGCCTGGCACAAAATCTCCTTCTTTTCCGGGCTGCTGGTCATTTTCCTGGCCCTTCAATCGCCCATAGACCCGCTGGCCGAGCATTATTTCTTTATCCACCAGATACAACACCTGATGCTGCGGATGCTGGGGCCGCTGCTGGTGCTGTTGGGGGCGCCGCTGACCCCTATGCTGCGGGGCCTCCCCCTGTGGCTGCTGCAAGGGGGTGTCCGCACCGTGGTTCGGAGCGCGCGGGTAAGACGCGCCTACTACTATCTGACCAACCCGGTGGTCGCCGTCATGGTATTCCTGAGCGTCCTCTACTTCTGGCAGGTTCCCCTGCTGCACGATGCGGCGGTACGCAACGATTACGTCCACGAAGTAATGCACGGCACGATGCTCTTTTCCGGGTTCCTGTTCTGGTGGCTGGTCATTGACCCCAAACCCCACCGGTCGCGCCTGCACTACGGGCTGCGGGTGCTGTACCTGGGGTTGATTGTCCTGCCCAACACCCTGCTGGGCGCGGGAATAACCTTCTCCCGCGGCCTGCTCTACGCCTCTTACGCCGAGGTGGAACAGCCCTTCGTCCTCGATGCGATTATTGACCAGCAGTTGGGCGGCCTGTTCTTATGGGTAATCGGCGATATGATGAGCATAATCGCCGCCGGCATCGTGATGGTTATGTGGTATCAACGGGAACAGGAACAGGATCGGCTGGAGGCGGCCCGGCGGGAAATTCGGGAATAAGTTTTGTATGGGGGTTAGGCTGTTGGCTACGGGGGGTTGAAAGGCCGGGGCAATTGCGGAGATACCGGGGCAATCGTGGCATAAACCGGTTATTCCGGCCCTAGTACCGTCGTTCCGGCGAAAGCCGGAATCCAGGAAATCCCCCGGAAAAGAATGTGCCGGCTACCTAGCCTTCTGGATTCCGGCTTTCGCCGGAACGACGGTGGTTAAAGTCAATGTCATTCCGACCGGAGGGAGGAATCTAAAATGCCCAGCCCTTACCATGTTCCGATTCCGGCAGAAATCTTGCTTATGTAGAAGTTTAGATTCCTCCCTCTGGTCGGAATGACAGACTATCGTTTAGGATGACTGGCAAAGCAGTCGGAATGACAGTCAAAGCGGTTGGTATGACCGGCCAACGGCGTAACCCCTATACTTGCGGCTATTCGTGGCTGAAAACCATTGAATCCTAGAATCCGATGAATCCGCTACCGGGTGAATAATGAACTGGATTGGGGCATTGTTCTGGCTGCTGCCCCGGCGTCTGCGGGCGTCGTGGGCGCTGCTGGCGGTTACCGGGTTTGGCGTGCTGGCGGCGGTAACGCTGCTGTCGGTGGGCGCTATTTACTCCCGCGCCCTGGCCGAGGGCGGGTTGCGCCACAGCGTGGCTACGGCGGACCCGGTCAGCCTGAACACTCACATCATCGCCCAGAACCGCCCCCTTGGCCCGGCGGACTACCGCAACTTGCGGGCCACCGTGGAGGAAATCGCCCAGAACCGCCTGGGGTTTATGCTGCGGGAAGTCCACCGCTTTGGCCGGGTGCAGCCCGACCTGTTCCTGGTCGAGGAACCCTTCGAACCCTCCGGGCTGCTGGGCGCCCCGGTGGGCCGGCCCTTCTTTCTCACCGGCTTTCAGGAACATACCCGCCTGATTGAAGGGCGCTGGCCGTCGGCGGAACCGCAGGAGGCTGACGGCCGCCTGGCCCTGGAGGTGGTGGTGGGGGAGAAAACGGCCTCGGTGATGTTCTGGGAGGTGGGTTCCGAGGCGGTCATCCTGCCCTACCGCACCGACTACGCCGAGCAGGTGAAGGTTACCGTCGTAGGGCTGGCTGAGCCAATCGACCCTCGGGCGGAATACTGGATGGGGTTCCCCGGCTACTTCGCGCCCCAGGAGGCCGGGGACGTAATCCTGATGCCCCTCTACGTGCCGGAATCCCTGTTCTTTGACGGCCTGGGCGCCCGCTATCCTACTTTAGTCGGAGACTATGGCTGGTACTTGTACCTGGATACCGGCGTTTTGACCGCCGACCTGGTGCAGCCGGCGAGGGTGGCGGTCAGCGGCCTGGAGACGGACCTGAACAAGCGGCTGCCCCGGTCTTTAATCCTGACCCGCCTGGAGAACAGCCGGGATACCGGATTGCTGGCGACCTACCAGCGGGCGTTGACCCGTGCCCGGGTGCCGATTTATCTCTTTATCTCCCTGGTGGTGGTGGTAATTCTCTACTTTCTGGCCCTGGTTACCGGGCTGCTGGCCCGCACCCGCCGGGAGGAGGCCGGGCTGCTGCGGAGCCGGGGCGCCGGGATGTTTCAGGTGGGCGGCGTCATCACTTTGGCAGAGGCGCTGCTGGTGCTGCTGGCTACCGCCCTCGGCCCCTTGCTGGCCCTGCTGATTTTCCGACTGCTGCTGCTGGACACCATCAACCCGGCCGGCGGGCGGGATTCCCTGTCCGTTGGATTGGCCCCGGATATGTTCCTGATGGGCGCGGCCGGCGGCCTGCTGAGCCTGGCGGTTTTGCTGGCGGCCAACGCCGGGCTGACCCGGCTGGGGCTGCTGGACTTTCTCCGGGAACGGGCCAGACCGCCGACGGTGCCGTTTCTCCAGCGTTACTACCTGGATTTGCTGGTCATTGCCCTGTTGGCCCTGGTCTGGTGGCAGGTGGAACGGCGGGGCGGGTTTCTGCAACGGGCGGTGGCGACCGGCGAGGCGCAGTTAGACCTGAGCCTGCTGGTGGCCCCGGCGTTGGCTTTGTTGGCGGCGGCTTTCCTGGCCTTGCGCCTCCTGCCCCTGGCGGTGCGCGGCCTGGCCTGGCTGGCCCGCCGGCTGGCCCCGGCCTGGGTGTCCTTTGCCCTGTCCCGGGTGGCCCGGGACCCGCTGCCCTTCGGGTCGTTGACCGTCATCGTGATGCTGGCGGCGGCTTTGGGCGTTTTTGGGGCATCCTTCCAGTCAACCCTGGCGCGCAGCCAGCAGGAACAGGCCCTATACAAGGCCGGGGGCGATTTGGTGGTCAGCGTGGTCGCCCCCACCGGCGATACGCAACGCAACCTGGCGTCCCTGCCGGCGGTGCAGTTTTTCAGCCCGGTCAAGCGGGAGGCGGTAAGTTTGCTGGACGCCCGGCCCGGTTCCTCGGCGACCCTGCTGGCGGTGGATCCGGCTACCTTTGCGGAGGTGGCCTGGTTCCGGGAGGACTTTGCGCCGCCGGGCAAAGACCTGTCCGAGTTGATGGCGCCCCTGCGCCGGGGCCAGTCCCGGCTGCCCGACCTGAGCGGCAACCGGGCCTCCGGCGTACCCATCCCGGATAACGCCGCTAGTGTGGGCCTCTGGGTGGATGCCTCGGAGTTGGGCGACAGCATCGTCCAGCAGTCCCTCCGGCTGTGGCTGCGCATCGCCGACGCCGATGGGAGTTACTTCAATATCGACTTGGGTAGCCTGCAACTGGCGGGCAGCGGCCTGAGCGCCGGCGGCGGGCCGGTGGCTAGAGAGCGACCGGGGTGGACTTACCTGGAGGCGCCGATACCGCAGGATAAAAGCTGGCTGGCCCGGCCCTACAGCGTGGTTTCGGTTTACTTCGTGGGTAAGTCTCTCTACCGGATGCCGCCGGGGGCTATCTACGTGGACGACATCACGGTAAAGTCCGGCCCGGCCGGTTCCTTGGATTCTGTCGGTTCCCCGGATGCCCCGGATGCTGTCGATTCCGGGGAGGGTCTGGTTATTGAGGGCTTTGAGGAACAGGGCCGCTGGGTGGCGCTGCCCCATGACGGGGAGGCCGCCGACACTATCGCCGTCAGTAGCCAGGCCGGGCGCAACGGCGGCAACGGGTTGGCCTATTCCTGGCAGGACCCGATTCTGCAAGCCCCGCGCGGGATACTGATACCGCCCGGTTCCTTTCCCCTGGCGGCCATTGGCGGCCCCGGCCTGCCGGCCGGCCACTCGGTACGGGTGGCAACCGGCGCCCAACTGGTTCCGGTGGTTATCCAGGACAAGGCCGACTACTTCCCAACAATGGCGACGGCCAACCGGCCTTTCCTGTTGGTGTCCCTGAAATCCTTTCAGGAATACACCCGGCGGGTGCCTCGGGGTATTCCCCTGCCGCCCCGGGAGTATTGGCTGGCGTTGGAGGAGGGGGCCGACCGGGAGCAGGCCATTCGTTCCGTGCGGGAGGCCACCTCTATATCGGCCAACATCCGCGACCGGGCGGCCCTGGTGGACCGGGCCGGCCGCGACCCGCTGGCCGGCGGCGGCTGGAACGGGCTGACGCTGTTGAGCCTGGGCGCCTTGACCGTCGCCGTAACCCTGGCCCTGGGCGCCCACGCCCTGGTTGCCATTCGCACCGGGCGGGTGGAGTTGACGGTGGCCCGCGCCCTGGGCTTTTCCCGGGGGCAGCTTATCGGCGTCCTGGTGCTGGAACGGCTGTTAGTGGCGGCGGTGGGCCTGGTATCCGGCGCCGGCATCGGCTACTTCCTGGGCCGCTGGACGCTGGGGTTTCTGGGGCAGACGGCCGGGGGCCGCCCGGTAGTCCCGCCGATGGTCTTGACGGTGCAGGAGTGGTTGATTGCGTTGGTCATTCTGAACCTGGTCATCGCGGCGCTGCTGGCGATTCTGCTGGCGGCGGTGGCGGTGGGCCGGCTGCGTCCCTCTGATATACTGCGCATGGGGGATTGATAATTAGGAATTAGGAATTAGGAATTGTTTACGGTTCAGGCTTGATGTGGACTTGGCGGGTGGTGGGGGTGAGTTGGGCAATCGTAGGGGTGGGTTGGGTAATTGCGGCTTGACCGGGGCAACTTGGGGAACCGTTATTCCAGGCAACCGTTATTCCGGCGCCGGCAACCGTCGTTCCGGCGAAAGCCGGAATCCAGGAAATCCTCCCGCAAAAGTGCGAGCCGGCTGCCGAGCGTTCTGGATTCCGGCTTTCGCCGGAACGACGGGTTTATGGCTGGAATGACAGGTTTATGCTGAGATTGCCTTGTAGGGTGGGTTATAAACTCGCCCCTACCGGTGATAATGCTAATCAGCCGGGGTGGTTCGACAGGCTCACCATGAGCGGGTTGTTGATGGGTGGATTGTTGATGAGTGGGTTGCAGGTTGTGGGCCGTTCCGTGGGCGGGTTGTTGACTGTTCCGCTCATCCTGAGCTTGTCGAAGGATGGCCTGAGAGAGGAGTGGCCGGTAGGGAAAGATGGTTCGACAAGCTCACCATGAGCGGATTTCGGGTTGTTGACCATTCCGCTCATCCTGAGCTTGTCGAAGGACGGCTTGAGAGAGGAACTGCCGGGTAGGGAAAGATGGTTCGACAAGCTCACCATGAGCGGATTTTGTTCTTGGCGCAGACTTGGCGCCGGCCCTAATTCTTAATTCCTAATTCCTAATTCCTAATTGGATAAATATGTCCTTTCTGCATCTGGCCTACATTATTGCCCGGCGGAGGATTGCGGCGGCTTGGCGGCTGGAGTTGGTGCTGTTTTTGGGCATCCTGCTTTCGGTGGCCCTGCTGTCGGCCAGCGTCGTGTTTTCCGACCTGCTGGCCGAGGCGGCGCTGCGCCGCACGTTGCAGGAGGCTGATGCCTCAGAAGTCAACTTCTGGGTGCGTATTTTCCATAACCTGGAGGAACCGGCTACCGCCGAGCGGCGCGCCTCGGTTTATCAATCCGGGATAAACTACGTGGAGGCGCGGGTCAGTTCTACCTTCCGGCCCTACTTGGAGGATGAGGCCCGGCTGCTGGAAACCGCTACCTTTTTCTTTACCGGCGATTCCCGGTTTGACCTGCCTCAAGACGCCCGACCCCGGGGCCGGATTCAATATATGACCGGCCTCTTTACCGAAAAACGCAGCCAACTGGTGGAAGGCCACTGGCCGGCCGAACCCGACGGAACCCCCGGCGCGGCGCTGGAGGCGGCCATCGAAGTCTCCGGGGCGGAACTGGTGGGCCTGGCAGTGGGCGATGAACTGGACATAGCCCCGGCCTCCGGGGTGCTGGAGGACAAACCCCACCGGGTTCGGATTGTGGGCCTGTTCCACCGGGTCAACCCTGCCGATGACTTCTGGTACGGGCGGGAACACAACTTCAGCCATCACAACGAACAATGGGCCACCGTTCCCCTGTTCACCACGGAAGCGGCCATCCTGGAGCAGGTGGCCGGCGCTTACCCCGGCATCTATTCCAACGTAACCTGGATTTTCGACCTGAACCGGCGGGGCGTGCGGGCCGGCGAGGTGGAACAACTCCAGTCGTCCATCCGGGCAATGCGGCACGGCGTCTATGCCAACCTGGACAACTCCTCGGTCAGCATCAAGCTGGAACGGCTGCTGGCCCGCTACTCGGAACAGTTACTCCTCTCCCGGATACCCCTGTTCCTGATGGTATTCTTGGTGGTGGGCATCCTGGCCTACTACCTGGCCCTGGTATCCGCTTTGACCGTCCGTTCCCGCAGCGCCGAAATCGCCATGCTGAAAAGCCGGGGCGCCACTACCTGGCAGGTGGGCCTGATGGTGCTGGTCGAAGGGCTGCTGCTGGCGATTCCGGCGGTGGCCGTCGGGACTTTGCTGGCGCCGCCGGTGGCCGGCGTGTTGGGCAGCCTGTTCTTTGATATTGAGGGAAACCGCGCCCTCATCGCCCTGTCCTACCGGGCCTTTCTGCTGGGCGCCGGCGGCGCGCTGCTGTCGGTGGTGGTGCTGACCCTGGCGACCCTGGCGGCGGCCCGGCAGGGCATCGTGGAGTTCCGCCAAGCCGGCGCCCGCCCGGCCCGCGCCCCCCTGCTGCACCGCTACTACCTGGACTTTCTGCTGCTGGCCCTCATCGGCCTGCTGTGGTGGCAAATCCAGAGCCGGGATACCTTTCTGTTGCGGCCGGTAGGCCGGGGGGAGTTGGAAATCGACTTTACCCTGCTGCTGGGGCCGGTATTGGGGCTGCTGGCCTTGGGGCTAATCGTGCTGCGGTTCTTTCCCCTGGCGGTGGCCCTGCTGGCCCGGCTGATGGAGCCGGTGGGGCCGGTCTGGCTGGTGCAGGGCTTGCGGCGGGTGGGCCGGGACCCGATAGTCCCCGGCAGCCTGGTGGTGCTGCTGATGCTGGCGACCGCCCTGGGCGTTATCGGCAGCGCCTTCGGCTCCACCCTGCAACGCAGCCAGGAAGACCGGGCCAGGTATCAGGTAGGGGCCGACCTGCGGGTTCAGCACAACGGCGACCGGAACCCGGTAGCCTCCCTGGGTCTGGAACCCCGTCTTACTACCAGAGACGGGGCCGGGGCCGGGGCCGCGCTGCATCTGGCCGAAGTATCGCGGGTTACCGGCAGCCTGTTGACCCAGGGATTCAGCACCGCCCGCCTTTCCGTCCTGGCGGTGGATACGGATAACTTTGCCGAAGTTGCCTGGTTCCGCCCCGACTTTGCCGCCGGCCAATCGTTGGAGCAACTGATTGCCCGGCTCAAGCCTGAGGCTGCCGCCGGGTGGGACGGAATCGAACTGCCCCCGGAGGCCACCGGGCTGGCGGTATGGGCCAATCCGGGGCAGCCCGGCGCCCGGTTGACCTTGCAGGCCCGGCTCCGGGACGCCAACGGCTACTACTTTGATGCCTTGTTGGGCGAACCGGAGGAACGGGGCTGGCAGCGGCTTGCCGGCCCGCTGGCGCCGATTTCCAGCCGCAGCCGGGACGCCGAATCGCCGGCCGTGACGCCGCCCTTTACCCTCATCAACCTGCAACTCTCCAGCCGGTTCGGCCTCAACGAACCGGGGGCGTTGTTCCTGGACGAACTGGCGGTGCTTGGCCCCGGTGGTGAAGTAGCATTGACCGGCGCGCAGGCGTTGCAGAATTGGCAGCCGGTAGAGGACTTTACCCGCCCCGGCCTTTACGCCCTGGAAACCAGCGAGGCGGTGGCCCGGACCGGGGGGCAACCGTCGGCGGCCTTCAGTTGGGCGCCGGGCGGCGTGGGCCTGCGCGGAATTCGCCCCGGCGCGCCGGACACGGCCATTCCCGCCCTGGTCTCCCCGGAAGTGCTGGAGTTGGCCGACGCCGCGCCGGGCGACGTGCTGACCCTGAGCATTGCCACCTTTGCCCTGCCCATTCGGGTGGCGGCGGTGGCCGACTACTTCCCGACCCTTGACCCCCGGGAGCAGCCCTTTGTGGCGCTGGATTTGGAGACCTTTAACCTGTACGCCAACCGGCACGGCCGGCGTACCGGCGCCGGGCCTAACGAAGTATGGGCCGCCGCCAACCCGGAACCGGCCCTTTCTATGCTCTCCGGCGCGCTGGCGGAGCGGGGCGTGCAGGTTCGGGAAGTCCGCCGGGCCGAAGTGGAAATCCGGCAGCGGGGAGAGCGGCCCCTGACCAACGCCAACTGGGGCGGCTTGCTGGCCCTGATGTTTCTGGCCCTGGTGTTAGCCAGCGCCTCCGGCGTGGTGCTGTTTTCCTACATCGACACCGGAGAACGGCGCACCGAGTTCGCCCTGCTCCGCACTTTAGGTTCCTCGGCGGGGCAGCTTAATGGTATGGTATGGTTCAACCTGCTGCTGATGGTGGTCTGCGGCGTCGGGCTGGGCACCTGGGCCGGCCAGCAAATCGGCGCCGCCCTGCTGCCGGTGCTGGAGGTGTCCGAGGGGGGAGTGCGGGTAACGCCGCCGATGGCGCTGCAAACCGACTGGCTCACCCTGGCGGTGGCCTACCTGGCCCTGGCCGCCGTAGCGGTGGGCAACGCCGTATGGCTGGCCTGGTTCACCGCCCGCCTGGACGTGCAGCAGGTACTCCGCGCCGGCGAGGCCGGCTAGGGTGTTTTAACATTGATTAACAGGATATACAGGATATTGATTGCTGATGCGGGAGTATCAGGAAATGGTATTCTCAACCTAACCTAATCAGGACAGGACTGGAACGAATGGTAAGAGAGACGCCAGGTTCAGGTTTTGCGCCGGGCAGTGCGGCGCCCGAATCGCTGCCGGGGGAAGGCGGCCCCGCCCCCTATGTGGCGTGCAGCGACCTGTTCAAGATTTTCAAGCTGGCCGACCTGGAGGTGGTGGCCTTGCGGGGGGTTGACCTGGAAATTGCCCCCGGTGAAGTCCTTGCCATCGTCGGGGCCAGCGGCAGCGGCAAAACCACCCTGCTCAACATCCTGGCCGGGCTGGAACGCCCCTCGGCCGGCCAGGTGCGGGTCGGCGCCCGGGACCTGCTGCACATCTCCGAGCGGGAACTGGTGCTTTACCGGCGGCAGGACGTGGGCTTTGTCTGGCAGGCATCCTCCCGCAACCTGGTGCCGTACCTCAACGTCCGGGACAACCTGGAGTTGCCCCTGGCAATCGCCCGGGTCAATCGCGCCCGCCGCCGCCAACGGAGTGAGGAACTGTTGACCGCCCTGGGAATTGAGGACAAGGCGCGCCGTTTCCCGGCCCAGCTTTCCGGCGGGGAGCAGCAGCGGGTAGCCATCGGCGTGGCCCTGGCAAACCGCCCGCCCCTGCTGCTGGCCGACGAACCCACCGGCGAGCTGGACACCCAGGCCGCCGGGGAGATTTTCCAACTGCTGGGAGAGATGAACCGCGCCTTTGGCGTAACCGTGGTAATGGTTACCCACTACCCCGGCGTAGCCCAATACGTCAACCGGGTAGTGCACATCCGGGACGGGCGCATCAGCGCCGAGAGTTTCCTGCAATCCACCTTCCGCCGCTCCGGGGCCACCGTGCAGCAGGAATACCTGGTAGTGGACCGGGCCGGCCGCCTGCAACTGCCCCGGGAATACATAGAGCAACTGCGGCGCAGCGGCCTGTCCGGCCTGGCGGCAGCCGACTTAACTGAGGGCCAGGTTACAATTAAACCCGCCGGAAACCCCGCCGCATCCGCCGCCGCCCCGGTTGCTCCCGACACTGATGCTGACCATGACCCTGACCCGCCGGCCGACGTGGACTTGCAGCATCAGTTATTCCGGCGCCCCGCTCCGGGGGAGGAACGGTAACCGGGGGCGGGGCGGCCATTGTTGATACGGATGCGGGAATGATTGTCTAAACCCCGCTCATGGTGAGCTTGTCGAACCATCCTAATTCCGCCCTTCGACAAGCTCAGGGTGAGCGGGGGTAGGACGGGTGAGACCGGTTTAGCAATCGTGGCCCGACGGCAAGGCGGCTAATGTAATGTAAATGTATAAAGGCATTTTCACCTGGGTAGGGGCGGGTTTCTAACCCGCCCAGCCCGCAACGGCAAGTCAGGCTCGGAGCACCGGCGCTGCCATAGGTGAACGGTCTTGGCACCGGAACGTGGGCGGGTTACAAACCAGCCCCTACCGGATAACGAATTGCGGCCTGGCAAGTATAAATATACCGGAGTCTGAGTTACGCAATTGGAAGTGTCATTCCGACTGGAATGACATAAACCTTTTGGAATGACAGAGAACTTTCAGTAGCCCCGAACCTTCAATAACCCCCAACCAACGGCGTACCCCCCAAGGTAATAAGGAGAACGATGTCAATGCACCGCCCTACTCCCGGCAACGCCCCAGCAGCCCGTTCCAATCCGGCCTCCGCCGGGCCGGGCATTATTTCCGCCCGTAGCCTGACCCGGGTATTTGGCTCCGGCGAGGCGGCGGTAACGGCGGTCAATGGCGTTGACCTGGACATTCAAGCCGGCGAGTTTCTGGCAGTTACCGGACGCTCCGGTTCGGGCAAGACCACCCTGCTTAACCTGCTGGCCGGGCTGGACCGGGCTACTTCCGGCGTCGTAACTATCGAGGGGCGCAGCCTGGCCGAGTTTTCCGAGGCCCAATTGGTGGAACTGCGCCGCACCCGGATTAGTTTTGTGTTCCAGTCCTTTGGCCTGATTCCCCTGTTGTCGGCCTACGAGAACGTGGAGTTGCCCCTGCACATCGGGGGCGCCAGTTGGCGGGAGCGGCGGCAGCGGGCGGCGGCGGCCCTGGAACTGGTGGGGTTAGGCGCCCGCACCGGCCACCGCCCCTACGAACTTTCCGGCGGGGAACAGCAGCGGGTAGCCATCGCCCGCGCCCTGGTAACCGGCCCGGCGGTGCTGTTCGCCGACGAACCTACCGGCGAACTGGACAGCCTGACCGGCCTGTCCATCGCCACCATCCTGCGGGACATCGCCCGGGAGCGGGGCGTTACCGTCATCACCGCCACCCACGACCTGGCCCTGGCCGCCATGGGCACCCGCCGGGTGGAAATGGCCGACGGGGTGTTGATGCCGGCCTGAACTCTCCGGGGTATTTAGGTTCTTGACTGATTACAAGCCTAGGTACTGGTCAACAACATATAACCGCTCATGACAAGTCTATAACCGCTCATGGTGAGCCTGTCGAACCACCCGTCCATCCTTCGACAAGCTCAGGATGAGCAAGGGGGATGACTCTCCTTACCGCTCATGGTGAGCCTGTCGAACCACCCGTTTATCCTTCGACAAGCTCAGGATGAGCGGAATGTTTACTCCATTGGCGGGAACTGAAAGACCAGGCTGAAACTCCAAGTCAACTGCATCATTATAAACCGTCGTTCCGGCGAAAGCCGGAATCCAGGAAATCCCCGGGAAAAGAACGTGCCGGCTATCAAGTATTCTGGATTCCGGCTTTCGCCGGAACGACGGTTCTTTGGGTTGCCATAGCCAAAATGCGCCAGCCAAAATGCGATTGCCCTACTAAAACTCTCATTTACTTGCTTGCCCCCGCCCCTTGTGGTACATTACCCGCAAATCCAAATCCACGCCAACCCTGTAGAGGGAAAGGAGAATCGAATGGCATTTGTAACGCCTCGGGAAGGGGAAAGCCCGGAGAGCCTGGTCAACCGTTTTCGCGCCTCGGTGCAGCACGCCGGGATTCTGCGGGAACTGAAAGACCGGCGTTTCTTCCGCTCCAAGGCGCAGAAAGAGCGGTTGGCCGCCCAGCGCGCCGCCCGCCGCCGCCGCCGCCAACGCCGCTAGGCCGGCTCCGGCGGAGTCCCGTTACCTATACCTAATTGCCCGATTTTGTCCAATGGCCCGTATCACGGGCCTTTCCTTTTGGATTGGACTGGTGAACTTGGACTGCTGAATTTAAGTTGCTGAACGCCGTTTCTCCGGGGGATTGCTGATGACGCCAAATCTGCGCGCCGACTCCATCAACGATACGCTCAACGCCTTCTGTACGGACAGCGACGCCTATATCCCCGGCGGGGACGGCCCCCTGGCCGGGCTGACTTTTGCCGCTAAAGACATCTTTGACGTGGCCGGCTACGTTACCGGGGGCGGCAATCCGGCCTGGAAAGCCACCCACCAGCCGGCGGACGCTACGGCCTGGGTCGTCCGGCGGTTGGTGGATGCCGGGGCGGCTATGGTGGGCAAAACCATCACCGACGAACTGACCCGGGGAATTTTCGGCGAGAATGTTCACTACGGGACGCCGGTAAATCCCCGGGCGCCGGGGCGGGTGCCGGGCGGCTCCTCCAGCGGGTCGGCGGCGGCGGTGGCCGGCGGGCTGGTCGATTTCGCCCTCGGTTCGGATACCGGGGGTTCGGTCCGGGTGCCGGCCAGTTTCTGCGGCCTGTACGGACTGCGCCCCACGCACGGCCGGATTCCGCTGGAGGGTATGCTGCTCCAGGCGCCCAGCTACGACACGATTGGCTGGTTTGCTAGGGACGCCGCAACTTTTGCCCAAGTAGGGGCGGCGCTGCTGACGCTGGAAAATTCCGTGGACGGTGCACCGAACCGCCCGCGCCGCCTGCTGGTTGCCGAGGACGCTTTTGAGCTGGCCCAGCCGGAGGCGCGCCCGGCCCTGGACGCCGTGGTGGAACGCATCGGCGCCCTCTTTGACTCGGTAGCGTCCCTACGCCTGGCGCCCGCCAGCCTGGTCGAGTGGTCGGAACAGCAACAGGTGTTGCAAAGCCGGGAGGCGTGGGAGTCGGTCCGGCACTGGATTGACCGGGTGAACCCGGCCTTCAGCTTTGAGGTGTCCGACCGCTACGTCCTGGCCCGGTCGGTAACCGATGCTCAGGTCGCCGCCGCCCAAGCCGGGCGGGAGGCAATCGTCGCCCGGATGAATGAGGTCTTTCAAGACGGCGATACCGTCGTGGTGTTGCCCACTACCATCGGCCCGGCGCCGCCTACCGGCCAATGGGTTTCGGAGCGGCATACGCTACGGCTGCGCAACAGCGCGTTGACCTCCATCGCCGGCAACACCGGCCGGCCCCAGTTGTCCCTGCCTCTGGTTGAAATGGACGGTCTGCCGGTGGGTCTGTCCCTGCTGGGCAACCGGGGCGCCGACGAAGGGCTGATGATGTTGGCCGAGGCAATCGTTGTTTCCCAACGGTAGGCTAGGGTGATTGCAAGGTTGGTCTCAGGATGAGCGGATGGTTCGACAAGCTCACCATGAGCGGTTATATGGTGTAATCGGTCAAGGGCAATCGTGTCTTAACCAGGGCAACCCAGGCCGGCAACCCAAGGAACCTTCATTCCAAAAAACCGTCGTTCCGGCGAAAGCCGGAATCCAGGAAATCCCCCGGAAAAGAACGTGCCGGCTACCGAGGATTCTGGATTCCGGCTTTCGCCGGAACGACGGTTGTATGCTGCGATTGACCTGGTAACCGGTCAAGAACCGAAAGACCCTGACCGATGCTCACCGTTACATTGACACCGGGTTGGCGCAATGATAAATTGTTGATTGAAGTATTGACAATCCGAATGATGACCAACGGGATGAATTGCTGCCGCCAATCAGACGCCGACTCCCCGGCAGACGCCCAGGAGGAATAGATTGCCTCGCTACGATTATCAATGCACCAGTTGCGACCACAAGTTTGAGTTGGTTCAGAGTTTCAGTGAAGCCGGTTCCGGGACTTGCCCGGTTTGCTCCGGCGACGGCCGGCGGGTCTTTCACGCCGTGCCGGTGATTTACAAGGGTTCCGGTTTCTACACCACCGACTACGGCCGGCCCAAGACCCCGCCGGCGGAGGGCCGGGAAAAGGACGGCGGGGACAGTTCCGAGAAAAAGTCCGCCGGTTCCGGCAGCGATTCCAATTCCAACGGCGCCGAAACCAAGAGCGACACGGCAGCCGCCAAGACCGCCGCCGAATCCGCCGCCTAGTCTGGCAGCCGGCACTGTCCTTTGCTCAGGGTCTTTCCTTTTGGGCCGGGGATAAATGCTCATTTGGGCTGGAGGCAACTATCCCGCTCATCCTGAGCTTGTCGAAGGACGGGGTGGTGGTTCGACAAGCTCACCATGAGCGGATGCAAGTGCGCCGTGAGCGGGTGCAGAAATGCCCGGAGAGCAACTACCCCGCTCATCCTGAGCTTGTCGAAGGACGAAGTGGTGGTTCAACCGGCTCACCATGAGCGGATGCAAGTACGCCGTGAGCGGATACCAGCCTGCCTTCCAATTGGTGAGAAATCAATAATGCCGGAGAGGATAGTCCGTTGCGGGCCTTGATTCAGCGGGTGGCCCAGGCCGCCGTGTCGGTGGATGACCGGGAGGTGGGCCGCATCGGGCCGGGGTTGGTGGTGCTGCTGGGGGTTTCCGCCGAGGACACGGAGGCTGACGCCCAGTACCTGGTTGACAAGGTGGTCAACCTGAGAATCTTTGCCGATGCCCAGAACCGCTTTAACCGCTCTGCCCTGGACTTGGGGGCGGAGTTGCTGGTGGTAAGCCAGTTCACCCTCTACGCCGAAACCCGCAAGGGCCGCCGCCCCGACTTCACCAAGGCCGCCCCGCCCCAGCCGGCCCAACGCCTCTACGAGTTGGCAGTGGAACTGTTCCGCGCCGCCGGCCTGGCCGTAGCCACCGGCGTTTTCCAGGAGTATATGCAGGTCTCCCTGCAAAACGACGGCCCGGTTACCCTGCTGCTGGACAGCGCCGACCGCCAACGGCCCCGACGGTGAGAATTGTCAATTAAGAATTAGGAATTAAGAATTGGCCTTTAAGGGTATTTCCTGATTCCGTGTTCGTAATTGATGTAAGAGTTACGCAGTTGGTGGGTCATCCCGACCTCTTGGCCGGTTATCCCGGCTGCCCGTAATGACCTAGCCACCAGTCGAGATGACCTAAAACCCTCAATAACACCACCCTTTCCGCACCCTACAGCCAATTCCTAATTCTTAATTCCTAATTCCTAATTGACAATTGCCTAGCGGGGATACCAGCCCATGCCCTGGTAGTAGCCGCGCAGGTAGGCAATCTGGCCGCCGTGGGCGATGTTGTCCCAGGTTCGCTGGCCCAGGGCTGCCCCTACGGTGTGGGGCGCGGTCATCGGTGGTATCAGTGTCTCTCTTTCCAGGTCGGCCAGGTTCAGGGTTGACAGGTAGGCCCGGATGTCGGCCTTGACCGCGGCGTAGTAGCCCAACTGTATCTCCGGCGGCGGCGGTTGCCAGGCGGCTACCTGTTCCGCCGTCCAGCCTACGCCCCGATCCGCCGGGGCGGTGTCGGCCATGCCGTACTTTTCCTGCCAGCCCTCCCGCAGCCAGACCTGGGGACTGTCGGTGAGCATCCCGTTAATCAGGGCATCCCAAACCCGGTTCATGTGCCACAGAATCCAGGCGACGGAGTTGCTGGAGTCGTTGGGCCGCCGGGCCATAGTGTCGTAGTCCATACCCTCCAGCGCCCGGTCCACCATATCCCAATTGCGCTCCAGGGCGGTAACAATCCCGTCGGTTACGGCCATAATGTGCCTCCTTCAAGGGCCGGTCATTTTTCGGTGAACGCCGGGGCGGGTTTCAAGGATAGGTAATTCCCCGGTGAACGCCGGGGCGATTTTCAAGGTCGGGTTTTCCCGGTGAACGTAGGGGCGGGTTTCTAACCCGCCCAAGCTCCAGGGCAAGAATATGCCGGATACGGCGGCACCCGTTCCGCAAAATGACTTTGCCTTGGCAACCAGGGCGGGTTGGAAACCCGCCCCTACCGGTGGCAAGGCCAATCCACGTTGAGAATACTAACGGAAAGGACAAGGGGCAACGTCTTTGCCCACGCCCCCTAGTCCACAATCTCCGCTTTGGCGCCCTCCGGCAGTTCTACCTCAAAGGCGGTCAGTATCTGGCCGACCAGCAGGTAGTGGCCGATTAGCCCGGTGATGTCCACCGTGTTCTGGGTGCCGAACCGCTCCATGACGGCGTTAAAGGCGGCGTCGCTGATTTTGCGGTTCTGCATGAGTTCCTTGACGTAGGTAACAACCAGGGCCTCGTCGCCGGACAAGCCCTCGGGCGCGGTGCCCCGGGCGATGGCGCCGATGGTTTCCTCGCTGACGCCGTGCCCTCGGGCCAGCCGGGCGTGGGCGGCAAACTCGTACTGGTTCCGTATCTCCCGGGCCGTGGCGATGATGATGACCTCTTTCAAGGCTTCGGGGATGTCAAAGTCGAACCGGACGTAGGTGCCGGTATGGGCCACCCGGGCCGCCAGCTTGGGGCTGTGCAGCAGCACCCCGTAGGGGCCGCGGACGCTGCCCCGGCTGCCGACGATTTCATCAAAAAAATGCTGGTCATCGGGTTGCAGGTCATCTCTGGTTACATTGGCTAATCGGGCCATTTGCCTTCTCCTTTTCCGGTTGGTGATTTGGTTGGATTTGATTGGTCGGGATTTGATTGGTCGGGATTGGATTGGTTGCCGGCCGGGGCCGTTGGCCGCCGGCTAGGGAAACTCCAGGTCCAGGCTGAGATCCAGGGCTTGGGTGGAATGGGTCAGGCTGCCGACGGAAATCAGGTGAACGCCGGTCTCCGCGACGGCCCGCACCGTGTCCAGGTCGATGCCGCCGGAGGCTTCCACCACGGCCCGGTCGCCAATCAGGGCCATAGCCTGGCGCATTAACGGCGCCGGCATATTGTCCAGCATAATGATGTGGGCGCCGGCCTCCAGGGCCTCCTGGGCGGCGGCCAGGGATTCCACCTCCACCTCCACCTTGATGGTGTGCGAGGCGCGGGCCAGGGCCAGTTGCACTACCTCCTTCAGCCCCATTTCCCGGGAGCCGAGGGCTTCGATATGGTTGTCCTTAATCAGGATTCCGTCGGCCAGGTTAAGCCGGTGATTATGCCCGCCGCCCATACGGACGGCGTACTTGTCCAGGTAGCGGTGGCCCGGCGCCGTCTTGCGGGTATCCACGATGCGGGCCGGGCAGCCGGCGATGGCCTGCACGTAGCGGTTGGTGTCGCTGGCGATGCCGCTCATCCGCTGCAAAAAGTTCAGGGCGATGCGCTCGGCCCGGAGAATGGCGGCGGCGGAACCCTCCACCCTTGCCACGTCCGTCCCCGGCGTCAGGGCGGCCCCGTCATCCAGCAGGGCGGTAAAGCGCAGGGCCGAATCGACCCGGTGAAAGACGGCCCCGGCCACTTCCAGCCCGGCCAGCACGCCCACCGCCTTGGCCCGCAACATCCCGATGCCGGTTACGTCCGGGGGAATCAACAGGCCGGTGGTAGGGTCGTTAAAGGTCTCATCCTCGGACAGGGCGGCGTCAATCAGGCGGTAAACTTCCGGGGGCAACTGGCTCACGGTTAAACCTCCTCGGCGGTCAGGACAACGTGCTTTTCCCAGGCGGGGGAAGTTTCCGGGAAGTCCTCCCGGAAGTGGGAGCCGCGGCTTTCCTGCCGGAGCAGCGCCGATTCTACCATCAGCCGCCCCAGCAGCGCCATATTGCTCAACTCGCCGGCGGCCCGGTCGGTAGGTTCCGGCGTATCCGGCGTATCCGTTATCGCCGGCTGCCACAGGTTGAGGATGCGGGCCGAGAGCAGCAGCCGGGAGCCGTTGCGGTTAATGCCCACGTTGCGCCACATCAAGTCCTGAAGGTTGGCCCGGTTGAACTCCGGCATACTGGCGCAGACCGGCGCCCGGCGGGGCAGGCTCCGCAGCAAGTCCGGCTGAGCCGGCGCGTCTCCGGCGGAATCGGCTTGTTCCGGGGCCTGGCCCAGGCTGCTGCTGACCAGCCGTTGGGCGAAAACCAGGGTATCCAGCAGGGAGTTGCTGGCTAAACGATTGGCCCCGTGCACCGCCGAGCAGGCCGCCTCGCCGCAGGCGTAAAGCCCCCGGATGTTGGTGCGGCCCCAGGTGTCGATCTTGATGCCGCCCATCATATAGTGGGCCGCCGGGGCCACCGGGGCCGGCTCCCGGGTAATGTCCAGCCGATAGTTGAGGCAGAAGTTGTAAATGGTGGGGAACCGGCTCTTTACCACGTCGCCGGGCAGGTGGGAGATGTCCAGAAACACCGGGCCGCCGCCGTCCCGTTCCATTTCGGTGGCGATGGAACGGGATACCACGTCCCGGGGGGCCAAATCGGCCAGGGGGTGATAATCGCCCATAAAGGCCCGCCCCTGACGGTCGCGGAGCACGGCGCCCTCGCCCCGCATCGCCTCGGACAGCAGAAAGCAGGGCGCGCCCTCCAGCCAGAGGGCGGTGGGGTGAAACTGGTAAAACTCCATATCCATTACCTGCGCCCCGGCCCGAAACCCCAGGGCCACCCCGTCGCCGGTGGCGACCTCCGGGTTGGTGGTGTATTGGTATAACTGGCCGGCGCCGCCGGTGCCGATGATGATGAACCGGCCCCGGTAGGTTTGCCGTTCTCCGGTGGCCGAGTTGAGGGTCTCTACCGCCTGAACCTGGCCCTGTTCGACGATGAGGCGGGTCGCCAGGGTATATTCCAGCACGGTGATGTCCGACTCGGCCACCCGACTGGCGAGGGTCAGCTCGATGTGCTGGCCGGTGGCGTCGCCGCCGGCGTGGAGGATGCGGGGCCGGCTGTGAGCGCCCTCCCGGCCCAGGGCCACTTCGCCGTGAATGGTGTCAAAGGGGACGCCCCACTGGATCAGATTCGCCACCCGCTGCGGCCCTTCGTTGGTCAGCACCTGCACCGCCTCCCGGTTGCACAGGCCGGCCCCGGCGGTCAGGGTGTCCTGAAAGTGCAGCGCCGGCGTATCCCCGGCGCCCACCGCCGCCGCAATCCCGCCCTGAGCGTAGCGGGTATTGCAGTCATCCACCCGCCCCTTGGTCAGAATCAGCGTCGAACCATGCGCCCGGGCCAGCAGCGCCGTATTCAGTCCGGCGATACCGCTCCCGATAATGATGTAGTCGTAATCGGTGTTTTGCATTGATTTAATGGGTTTAATGCAGGTTGCGCCCTACTATACAGATATAGTAGGCCGTTGCCAAGTTGCCGGCGGGAAAGGTACGCTCAACGCAGGTTGGCATTAGCATCAACGTAGGGGCGGGTTTGTAACCCGCCCGGTGTTCAAGGGCAAGGAAATACCGGAAAACAGGTGTGCCCGGTCTGACCTATCCCTGCCCTGGAGCCAGGGCGGGTTACAAACCCGCCCCTACCATCCAACCGTCCGCCGGGGCCGGTACGGGCAAGAATACCAATGACAGCACCCGCTCATGGTGAGCTTGTCGAACCACGTCCCCGCTATCCGGCGGGCATCCTTCGACCGGCTCAGGATGAGCGGGCAGAGTCGCTGCTAAAGTCCGCTCATGGTGAGCTTGTCGAACCACGTCCACCTATCCGGCGGGCATCCTTCGACCGGCTCAGGATGAGCGGGGGGAGTCGTTGCTAAAGTCCGCTCATGGTGAGCTTGTCGAACCATCCTACCGTCAAGACAACCTCACCACAAACCCGTCGTTCCGGCGAAAGCCGGAATCCAGGAAATCCTACGGGAAAAGAGCGAACCGGCTACCGAGGATTCTGGATTCCGGCTTTCGCCGGAACGACGGTTGCTTGGGTTGAAGTTGCCTGGGTTGCCCCGGTTAAGTCGGATAGGGGCGGATGGTTCGACAAGCTCACCATGAGCGGATTTTGTCATTGTCCGGTCGGATTTTGTCCTTGTCCGGGCGTATCGGCGTTACGCTACCCCCCTGTGTTAAAATAACCCCACTTCAAACAAAGGAGTGTTCTAAAAATGATTAAGGTTTCCTTCCTGTATCCCAACGAGGCGGACCAGAAGTTTGACCTGGATTATTACACCGGAACCCATATGCCCCTGGTGCATCAGCGGCTGGATTCGATGGGCCTGCTGCGTAGTGAGGTGGAAAGCGGGGTAAGCTCTGCCGACCCCAACGCGCCGGCCCCCTTCATCGCCGTCGGCAATCTCTACTTCAACACCGCCGACGAGGTGCATGAGGGGTTCAAGACTCACGGGCGGGAGTTGATGGGCGATTCGCCCAACTATACCGACATCCGTCCCCAAATCCAGATAAGCGAGTTGGTGTAGCCCGGTTTAACCATAGCCCGGTCTTACCATAGCCCGGTCTTACCAGGGGGGAACCGTTATGGACACCGTCTTTGACCAACTGGCCCAGCGGTTGATAAAGGAACATTGGGACTTCTACCCCACCGCCGGCTCCCGCATTGGCCGCCACGAGTATGACGGCCAACTGCCCGACCTGTCTCCCCGGCGGCTGACCCGCCGGGCCGAGGAACTGCGCCGGGGGTTGGCTCAACTCTCCGGCATCGCCGCCCCGGATGACGGCGCCGCTGTCGCTGCCGGTTCAGACGCCGGCGCCGGCTTGACGGCCCCGGAGCGGCGGCTGGAACGCCGGTTGCTGGAGCTGTTTCTGCGGCGGGAGTTGTTCACCCTGGAGGAGTTGCGGCCCCTTGCCAACAACCCCATGCGGCAGGTGGGCTACCTGAACGTGGGCGGCTACGTCAAGCGGGACTATGCGCCGCTGCCCGACCGATTGCGCGCTGCCACCCAAGCCCTGGCGCAAGTCCCGGACTTCCTGCAAGTTCTGGACGCCGCCCTGGCGCCGGAATTGAGCCGTCCGGTGCTGGAAATGAGCATTGAAAGCTATCGGGGGATGGCCCGCTTTTACCGGGTTGACCTGGCCCAACCGGGCGGCGTCCCGGAGTCGCCGCAATCGTCGGAGATACTGGCCGGGTTTGACGCGGCCCGGGAGCAGGCGGCCCAGGCCCTGGAGGGTTTTGTGGCCCGGCTGGAGGCGCGCCTGGAAAAGACCGGAGGCAACGGCAACGGCGACGGCAAGGGAAACGGTGGCGGTGATTTTGCCATCGGCGCCCAATGTTTTGCGGCGATGCTGGCCCACGGCGAAGGGGTGAACGTCCCCCTGCGGGAGTTAATCGCCCTGGGCCAGGTCAACCTGGAGCAGAACCTGGAACGGCTGGCCGAGGCCACCGCAGCCATCGCTCCGGGCCGTTCCATCCGGGAAATCGTGGCCGACCTCAGCCGGAACCACCCCACCGCCGCCACGCTGATACCGGAAACCAGGGATATGCTGGAGGACATCCGCCAATCCCTGCTGGACTTCGACCTGATTTCCCTGCCTTCGGAGAACCGCTGCCAGGTGGTGGAGACGCCTACCTATATGCGCTACGCCTTTGCCGCGATGGACAGCCCCGGGGCGTTGGAAACCCTGGCTACCGAGTCTTTCTACTACGTTACTCCGGTGGAGGAAACCTGGACGGCCCAGCAGCAGGAGGAGTGGCTGTCCAACTTCAACTATGCCACCCTGCGCATCGTGTCCATCCACGAGGTCTATCCCGGCCACTTTGTCCACCACCTGCACCAGCGCCACGGCCGGCCCCTGCCCCTGGTCAACCGGGTGGCCTCCTCCTACGCCTTTACCGAGGGTTGGGCGCATTATACCGAGCAGATGATGCTGGAAACGGACTACGGAAAGGGTCAGGATGCCCTGCTGGTTACCCAGTTATTGGAGGCGTTGGTGCGCAACTGCCGCTACCTGTGCGCTTTGGGGATGCACACCGAGGGGATGACGGTAGCGGAGGCGACCCGTTTTTTCCGGGACAACGCCTATATGGAGGAACTGCCGGCCCGCCGGGAGGCCCTGCGCGGAACCTTTGACCCCGGCTATCTGAACTACACCCTGGGCAAGCTGATGATTCTCAAGCTGCGGGAGGACTACCGGCGGGAACAGGGCGCGGCCTATTCGCTCAAAGGGTTCCATGACCGGCTGCTCTCCTACGGCGCGCCGCCCCTGCCCCTGCTCCGGGAGGCAATGCTGGAACAACCGGGGGACGGCCCACTGTAGGGGCGGTTCGCGAACCGCCCCGGCGTAGGTGCAGGAATATGTCGGCTTGCCGTTGAACACCGGGCGGGTTACAAACCCGCCCCTACCGGAGAACACGCCGGAGCCGGTACGGGTGGGGAATAGGCAAATGTTGGGAATATCCAAAACCGCCCGGCATGGCGGGGTGGTATTCTCAACGTAGGTTGGCATTGCTACGGGTAGGGGCGGGTTTCTAACCCGCCCTGGTCGCCAAGGCCAAGTCATTTTGCGGAACGGGTGCCGCCGTATCCGGCATATCATTGCCTTGGGTAGGGGCGGTTCGCGAACCGCCCCTACCGGCCAACCAGCCGCCCCTGCGACTATCCGGGGATTGCCCTGATGGTCAGGTAGTACGAAAAGTTACCTTGCGGAAAGCCTCGGCGTAGGCACAGCCGCCTTCGGCGCCGGCGTCTCTGGCCCGTTCCATCACGTAGTCAATCACTTCCCGTTGGGGATGCTCGGCCACCTGGCTGCGGTGGGCCTGCACCGCCTCCAGCTTAATCTCCAGGGTTTCCCCGATGTCGATGAAGGTGTCGGCCTGTTCCGCTCCCCAAAAGAGGATCGTCCCGGTCTTATGGGGTTCCAGCCCTTCCTCGCTCCACAGTTCGCCGAAGTGGAGATGGTCGCGGGCGTAGGGAAAGACGGCATCCAGGGCCACCTGCCCGGCGACCCGGTGGTCCCGGTGCCAGGCCAGGTTGCGGCGGTAAGGCTCGGTAACCAGCACCACGTCCGGCTGCACCCGGCGGATTTCCCGCACCAGTTGCTTGCGAAACTCGCTGGTGTCCTCCAACTCGCCGTCCGGGTAGCCCAGCTTCACCACCTCTTTTACGCCCAGCACGGCGGCGGCGGCCAGTTGCTCCCGGTCCCGGGTCGCCGCCAACTCATCGGCGGTAACGCCCGGCTTTTCGCTGCCCTTGCCGCCGTCGGTGCAGAGGACGTAATAGACTTCGGCCCCCTGCCGGATCCAGCGGGCCAGGGTGCCGCCGCACCAGATTTCCGCATCATCCGGGTGAGGCGTAACTACCAGCACCCGTTCCGGGGTTTCTTCCATCCGCAGACTCCTTCCACCGGCGCAAATATGCCGGGCAGCCCCGGCCCGGCCCTATGGTACACAAAAACTTGGGCCGGTTCAACTTTAGATGGGTTGTAGGGAAGGAACCGTCGTTCCGGCGAAAGCCGGAATCCAGAATCCTCGGTAGCCGGCCTGCTCTTTTGCCGGGGATTTCCTGGATTCCGGCCTGCGCCGGAACGACGGTTCTTTGTGCTGTGATTGACTTGGAATGTAGTTCAATGTCCGCTCATGGTGAGCTTGTCGAACCACCCGGCCCTATCAAGCGGTTCGTCCTTCGACAAGCTCAGGATGAGCGGGAAAAGAGGCCAATGGCTGATGAGCGGGGAGGGGCAGGAATAAAATCCGCTTATGGTGAGCCGGTCGAACCACCCGGCCCTATCCGGCGGTTCGTCCTTCGACCAGCTCAGGATGAGCGGGAAAAGAGGCCAATAGCTGATGAGCGGGGAGAGGTTGCCCGGTCTAGTCGTGGTCTTGTTCCCGCAGGGAATGTTGCTCCGGTTCCGGGTCGCCCAGGATTGTTCCGGCCAGCAGGCCGCCGGAGATTATTATTTTCATTGCGTCGTCCACGCTGATGTCGGTGTAGGTAACGTCCTTGCTGGGGACTACAATCAGGAACCCGGAGGAAGGCACCGGGGTAGTGGGGACGTACACGGCGAGCATATCCTCGCCGTCGGCCTCGCCAAGCTGGGAGGTAATCAGTCCGATGGACTTGGCGCCCTCTCTAGGAAACTCGACCAGCACCACGCCCCGGTAGGGCCGATCTTCGGCGCTGCTCATCAACTGCATTGCGGAGCGCAGGGGACTGTAGATGCCCTTGATGACGGGAATGAACTCCATTGACCGGTGGCCGGCGTTAATCAGCTTCCGCCCCAGGCCGTGAGTGGTGAACCACCCGGCCATGTAAATCAACGCCAGCAGCGCCACGACGCCGAGGCCGGGAATCTGGGGGCCGGGCAGATGTTTCAGCACCGTTTCCTGAAAGATCGGCTCCATCAAGTCAAAGAAAAACTTGACGATCCAGAAGGTAATAACCAGGGGCAGGACTACCAACAGGCCGGCGCCGAGGGTAACCTCAACGTGAATGAGGATCCTGCGGGCGAAGTTGCTGTTTTTTTCCACCGGCGCCGCCATGACCGCTCCTCAACGCTCCTTTTCTTGGTTGGGATCAGGCCCCGCCGGGTTGGATTGCCTCCTCCGCGCTTGCCGAGCCGGTCGGTCAAAGGCCAATGGGCGCCCAATGGATGCCCCAATGGATGAGGGAAGGATGCGCCCTGAACCGATGCCGGCCCGGGTTTTCCCTGAGGGCAACCGGATGGAGTGCGGGGTGTCCGGGCGTGCCCGGGTGGGTCATCGGCGCCAGGTTTGCCAGGTTAAAACAGCCCCGGTAACCGGCTCAGGAACGGCCGGTTCAGGTTGGGCCGGCGGCGGCCCGTTCCGCGGCCAGGGTTCGGTACACGTCGGCAATCTGGCCGGCAACCTTGTCCCAACTCAGGTCTTCGGCCCGCCGCCGGGCGGCCAGGCCCATGCTGCTCTGCAAGCTCTTGCTGGATATTAACATTTCCAGGGAATTAGCGAAAGCCTCCGGGCACCGCCACGACTTGAGGTAGCCGGTGCTGCCGTGCTGAATCACGGTGGAAAGGCCGCCGACCCGGGACGCCACCACCGGCGTGCCGCAGGCCATAGACTCCAGGGCGGCCAGGCCGAAACTCTCATAGAAGGAGGGTACGACGCAGACGTCGGCGGCGCTGTAATAGACCGGCAACTCCTCCTGAGCCACCCGGCCTACAAACTGGAAGGAATCCTCCACCTGCAAGGTTTCCGCCAGGTCGCGGAGCCGGTCCAGTTCCCGGTCCTGGCCGTTGTCGTCGCCCACCACCAGCACCCGCACCGGTTCGCAGGTATCCAGTTGGGCGGCGGTATGCACCAGCAGTTCCACCCCTTTGAGGGACTCAATGCGGCCCACGTAAAGCAGCACCTTGTCGCCGTTGAGGCCCAGCCGTTTCCGCGACTCCTCCCGGTCCAGGGGGCGGAAGGTGCTCAGGTCAACGCCGCAGGGCGCCAGTTGAATCCGGTTGATGTCGGCCCCGTAGAGCCGGGCCATGGCGTCCCGCTCGTGGGGGCTGAAGGCGATGATGCGGTCCGCCGAGGCCAGCAACTCTTCCTCCACCTGCTGCCGAGCTTTAGGCTCGGTTTCGCCGGGGCGGGACTGCATCTTGATGCGGGCCAGGGTATGGAAGGTGATGATGTGGGGCAGGTTGAGGGCCTGGCTGAAGGCGCGGCCCAGCCAGCCGGAAAGCCAGTAGTGGGAGTGTACCGCCCGATAGGTCAGGTTGTGGCGCGCCCGGAACGCCTGCATCCCCTCCAGGAATTGGGGCAGGTGGCGGTAAAGGTCATCCATCGGCGTGTCCGGCGCGCCGGCCGGCAGGTGAATGACCCGGACGTTGGCGGAGATGTTTTCCACCATATTTGCCATATTTGCGACGTTTGCCAAGTCTGCATAGTCAGCCGGGACTGCGCCGTTTCTCAAGTCTGCATTGTTATCCGGGACGGCACCGTTGGCCGGCGCTCCGCCATTGGCAACCTTTGCGCCGTTTCGGTCAAAGCGATGCTCCCGGGTAAAGACATCTACGGCCACGCCGGAATTGCCCAGGGCGCGGGCCAACTGGCGCACGTAAACGTTCATTCCCCCGGCTTTGCCCTCGCCCGGCGCCGCTAGCGGGCTGGCGTGGAAAGAGATGAAGGCTACTCTTGTTTCGCTCAACTGTTGCTCCCCGCCATCGGTTTGCTTACCACCATACGGTAGATGTTCCGGTCCTGGCCGCCCAGGTGATACTTGTAAGACTCCGGCCCGCGCAGAAAATCGAAATACCCCTGCCCCAGCTCAATGGCCTCCCGCAGGCACAGGGCGTTAAGCAGCAGGCCCACGCTGTAATACCCGTACTCCGGGTTATACCCGCTGTTATACAGGAACCGGGTGCCGTTGTAGTCGAAACAGAGGGAGGCAGCCACGTCCTGCCCGTCCAGTTCCAGGAAATAGAGGCGCAGCAGGTCCAGCTCGGCGGTGCGTTGGGCCACCCGGCGGAAAAAGGCTTCCCGTTCCGGGGTCATATAGGCCGCCTTTTCCGGGTCGCTCTGGCGCATCAGGGTTAGAAAGTCGTCCAGCCGGTCGGACACCGCCGCCGGCTCCCTTACCGAGTACCAGCGCCAGTTTTCCACCGATTCCAGGCGGCGCAGCTTACGGCGCAACTCGTGGCGGTTTTTCTTGGACAAGCCGGCCAGGTATTCCTCCCAGGTGGGCGGCAGGGCCAGCCCCGGCGTTACGTCCTCCGGGGAGATTTCCACCGCGTACCCCTGCTGGCGGGCTAATTCGGGCAGATATTCCAGAGTGGGGGAGGTTTCAATCAGCGAGGGCAGTTCCAGCGCCTCCCAGTTTTCCTGCTCCAGCCAGCCCAGGAGCGCGGCAAAGAAATCGGCCTCGCCGCCGGGACGAATCATAAAGTCGTTGTAGTCAAAGGTCTCCGAGTTGCCGACGAAGGAAAGGGCGCGGCCCTGGCGGGCCAGGGAGGCAATGGCGGTTACGCCCTCCGGCTGGCGCAGGTAAAACCCGGCCATTTCCCGCCCGTTGCGGAAAGCGTCCCACCAGATTTCCTGCCACTGGGGCATCAGAAAGACGGTATTGACCGGGCATTGGGCCAGGAGACCCAGCCATTCGGCCTGGATTTCCTGAAAGGAGTTGAGGGGCGTGGCGGTCAAAGTATCCCGCAAACTACTCATCCCTCCGCAGCAAGGCCAGCAGGCTGTCCCGGTCCCACCGGCCGTCGGAGAAGTCGCCCCGGACGGCGGTGGTAACTACTTTTACCCCCGGCTGCTGCACCCCGCGCATTGCCATGCACAGGTGTTCCGCGGCCAATTCCACCGCCACGCCCCGAGGGTTGAGGGCGGCAAAGATGGCGTCGGCCACCTGGCCGGTCAACCTTTCCTGCACCTGGGGCCGGCGGCTGGCTAACTCCAGCGCGCGGGCCAGCTTGCTGATGCCGGCTATCTTGCCGTTGGGCACGTAGGCCAGGCAGGCGCGGCCAAAGAAGGGGAGCAGGTGATGTTCGCACATAGAATAGAAAGCGACGTTGCGCAGGATAACCGGGTCGCTGCCGGTTTCGTCAAAGACGGCGTCAATAGCGTCTTGAGGGTCCCGGCCCAGGCCGGAGAACAGTTCGCCATACATCCGGGCCACCCGCTGGGGGGTTTCCCGCAGGCCCGGACGCCGGGGGTTTTCCCCCAGCGCCTCCAGCAGGTCGGCGACGGTATGTTCGATGCGTTGTTGGATGATGATGTTACCTGCCCTTTAGTTTCCGCGGATTACCAGGGTTATAATCACCCCGATCTGGGTTACGCCGACGGCTAACAGCGCCAGTATCAGCCGGTCAACCCGGGCATTGATTTGTTGCTGCAAGGCGTCGAACCGGGCGTTTATCTGCTCCTGCAAGGCGTCGAACCGGGCGTTTATCTGCTCTTGAACGGTGTCAAACCGGGTAATCATCTGCTGCTGAACGGTGTCAAACCGGGCATTGATTTCCCGTTGCCCCTCCCGCAAATCCTCCAGCCGTGCCTCCACTACCTCTAACCGGGGATCACCTGTTGTCATTGTCATTAGCGCCTCCGGCAGTCGGCGGCGGTATGTTCGATGCGTTGTTGGATGATGATGTTACCGGCCCTTTAGTTTCCGCGGATTACCAGTGTTATCAGCAACCCAATCTGAGCTACGCCGATGGCTAACAGCGCCAGTATCAGTCGGTCAAACCGGGCATTGAACCGCTCTTGAAAGGCGTCAAACCGAGTGTTCATCTGTTCCTGAAAGGCGTCAAACCGGGCGTTCATCTGCTCTTGAAAGGTGTCAAACCGGGCATTGATTTCCCGTTGCCCCTCCCGCAAATCCTCCAGCCGTGCCTCCACTACCTCTAACCGGGGATCACCTGTTGTCATTGTCATTAGCGCCTCCGGCAGTCGGCGGCGGTATGTTCGATGCGTTGTTGGATGATGATGTTACCGGCCCTTTAGTTTCCGCGGATTACCAGAGTTACAATCACCCCGACCTGGGATACGCCGACGGCTACCAGCGCCAGTATCAGCCGGTCAAACCGGGCATTGAACTGATGTTGAAAGGTGTCAAACCGGGTATTGATTTGCTGCTGAAAGGCGTCAAACCGAGCATTGGTTTCCCTTTGCCCCTCCCGCAAGTCCTCCAGCCGCGCCTCTACTACGTCCAACCGGGTATCGCTCATTGTTATTATCTTACCCCGCGATTACCGGATGGTTGTATTCTATCACGGTTTGCCCCATTGTCTCCCGGCCAGGAAAGCAAAGGTAGCGATTACCCCACCGTTGCCAGGGCCGCCTCCTCCACTGCGCGCAGGGTTGGCTCTACCTCGATGGTCTGGGCGGTGATGCTGCTGACCGCCAAGTCCGGGTCTTTAAGGCCGGTGCCGGTAATGATACATACTACCCGCTGCCCGGACAGATTCAACCCCTGGCGTACCTGCTTAATCAGCCCGGCTACCGAGGCCGCCGAGGCCGGTTCCCCGAACAGGCCCTCCTTGGAGGAAAGGAGCCGGTAGGCTTCCAGAATTTCGTCATCGCTCACCATATCGATTATCCCGCCGGACTGGTCCCGGGCCTTGAGGGCCGGCTGCCAACTGGCCGGGTTGCCGATGCGAATGGCCGAGGCGATGGTCTGCGGGTTGGCAATGGGCTGGCCGTGGACGATCGGCGCGGCCCCGGCGGCCTGAAAACCCATCATCCGGGGCAGGGTCTTGGTGCGCTCCAGGCGGTGATACTCGACAAACCC
The DNA here is from genome assembly GCA_958295765.1 of uncultured Dehalococcoidia bacterium. Classification (GTDB taxonomy): domain Bacteria; phylum Chloroflexota; class Dehalococcoidia; order Lucifugimonadales; family UBA3495; genus CATQHB01. The sequence goes on along the minus strand of CATQHB010000002.1, from coordinate 2,630,768 downwards.
CTTCCAGTAGGCGGTGATGTTGCCAGCGTTGCCCACCGGAATAAACAGGTAGTCCGGCGCGTCGCCCAGCACGTCGGCCACCTCAAAGGCGGCGGTTTTCTGGCCCTCCAAACGGTGGGGATTGACCGAGTTGACCAGGGTAATGGAGTGCTTGTCGGTAAAATCCCGGGCCAGACTCAGGGCGGCGTCAAAGTTGCCGTCCACCATAATGATTTTGGCGCCGTAGGCCATAGCCTGGGCCAGTTTGCCCAGGGCCACCTCCCCCTTGGGAATCAGCACGAAAGCCATCAGGTCGCAGTAGGCGCTGTAGGCGGCGGCGCTGGCGCTGGTATTGCCGGTGGAGGCGCACATAATCCCGCTGGCGCCGGCTTCCCGGGCCTTGGCAATGGCGACGACCATGCCCCGGTCTTTGAAAGAACCGGTCGGGTTGCAGCCCTCCAGCTTGAAGTAAAGCTCCGAACAGCCCAGTTCGGCGCCCAGCCGGTTCGACTTGACCAGGGGCGTATCCCCTTCCCCCAGGGAAAAAATGGGGGTAGCCTCGGTCAGCGGCAGAAACTCTTTATATTTATTTAATACCCCGACGCCCATACTACCTGCTATTCTGAAATCCCAAACTGCGCGCCTCTGCTGTTCTTGGTGAACCCCGGTTGCCGGAGATTATATACCATCAGGATAGGGTAAGTACCGGCCGCCGGATAAGGTTGGCCGGTTTAATCTGCTCTACTCCACCGGCGGAATTAAGGTCGTACAAGTTCGGCGTCATCCGCGCTCCACCGGTATTGCAAATCGTCAAAATCGACCGGGCCGGTGTTGGGCAACTTCCCCAACTCCCGCTGCATCACCTCAAAATAGTCCCGCCGCTTTTCCACCAGCACGAACCGGCGCCCCATACTGGCGGCTACCCGCCCCGCCGTGCCGACGCCGGCAAAGGGGTCGAGGACGCTGTCGCCTTCAATAGAATAGTACCGGATGACCCGACTGACCAGTTCCTCGGGAAAGACGGCGGGATGCCCGGCGTGGCTGGCCGGGGTAAGGTCCCAGACGTTGGTTTTGTCATACTCGCCCCGGATGAGGGAACGCTCCAGCGCCGTCCGGTCGGGATGGTTCCGCAGGTTCCAGTCAATCAGGCGGTCCGTCTTTTTCCGATAGACCAGCAGGTACTCGGTTACCGTAACCGGCTTGTATTGCAGGGGCTGGCGGTCGGCGGCGAACCGGCGGCCCCGGCCCAGGTGCCAGCCGGCGCCCTCCGGCTTGCGCCAGATAATATCGTCGATGAACTCAAAGCCGATACGGTCAAGGATGGGATGCAGGTCAAAGGGAATGGGCAGCCGCTTGCTGGCGGTACTGCGGGAGGTGCGCCGCACCAGCACCGGGGATACGTTGACCACCAGGAAACGGCCCTCGGCCAGCACGGTATGGCAGGAGGCAAAGGCTTGCTCCAGGAAATCCAGGTAGGAGGAATAATCAACGTACTCGGCACATTCGGGCTTGGCGTTGAAGTAGGGCGGCGAGGTAAAAACCAGTTGCACGCTGTCCGGCGGAAACTCCGGCAGCACGGCCCGGCAGTCGCCCAGGACTACCTTGTTGGGGACGGGGGGAAAGGCAATATCCGCTTTGCGCACCACGCGTCGCGCCGGCTTACCGGGGGCAACCGCCCTCAAGCGTTCCGCTTTGCGCGCCACGACGCGGGTCGGCTTCCCGGGAGCGACCGCCTTCGAGCGTTCCGCTTTGCGCGCCACGACGCGGGTCGGCTTCCCGGGAGCGACCGCCTTCGAGCGTTCCGCTTTGCGCGCCACGACGCGGGTCGGTTTCCCGGGAGCGACCGCCTTCGAGCGTTCCGCTTTGCGCGCCACGACGCGGGTCGGCTTCCCGGGAGCAAGGGCCTTCAAGCGTTCCGCGATCAGCGCCGGTTCCGGCGCCCGGATAACGGCGCCGTCCCGGTCAACCTGAAGTTCGCCTACCGGCTGCCGAGGCTGGCCGGCGGGAACCAGGGCCACCCGCCAGCAGTCCAGGCGCGCATCCCATTCGGGCAAGCCCAGGGCCAGCGCGCCGGCCAACGGCGCCGGCAGTCCTTCCCGGAGCCAGTTCAGGGCCAGAGCGCGCACGTCCCTGGTGAGTAAATGCTGGTCAATCATTGGCGGGATTAACCCTACTCCTCAATCCGCAGCAGGCTGCTGATTTCCTGCACCACCTCCAGGTTGGCGACCAACTCCAGGGACTTCTGGACGGAGGACTCCCGGGCCGGGTGGGTGGTGATGACTATTTCCGCAGTCTGGGCCGCCGGATTGGTGTCTTTTTGCAGCACTGACGCGATGCTGATGTTCTGCTCGCCGAGGATGCGGGCAATCTGGGCCAGCACGCCGGGCCGGTCGGCGATGTTCAACCGGAGAAAATACTTACATTCCAGGTCGTCAATGGACTTGATGCGCCAGGGCCGTTCCGGCGGGCTGGCCGCGCCGGGCGCTGCTGACGGGGCCGGGGCCGGTTCCGAGTCCAGCTTGGCGGCTATTTCCAGCAAATCCCCCACTACGGCGCTGGTCGTTGGCCCCCGTCCGGCGCCCCGTCCGTGAAAGAGCACCCGCCCGCAGAGGCCGCCCTCCACCTCCACCGCATTATACACCCCATCCACCTTGGCAAGCATATCGCCCAGGGGAATCAGGGCCGGATATACCCGGGCCTGAATATCCTCGTTCTCCAGGGTGGCGATTGCCAGGGACTTGATGGCATAGCCCAACTCGCTGGCGTAGCGAAAGTCCTGGGGTTGCAGGTGGGCGATGCCCTGGCGGTAGATGTCCTCCGGGGCTACCCGGTGGTGAAAGGCCAGGCCGGCCAGGATGGACAGCTTATATACGGCGTCGATGCCCTCAATGTCGTTGGCCGGGTCGGCCTCGGCGTAGCCCTGTTCCTGGGCCTCGGCCAGGGCCTGGTGAAAGTCGGTATGGTCGTTTGCCATGCGGGTGAGGATGTAGTTGGTGGTGCCGTTGATGATGCTGCGGATGGAGCGGAACTGATTGGCCTGGAGTTCCTTCATCAAGCAGCCGACGATGGGGATGCCACCGCCGACACTGGCCTCGAAAAGCAGGTTGACCCGGTTCTGGCGGGCCAGGGAAAGCAGTTCCGGCCCGTGCTTTGCCATTACTTCCTTGTTGGCGGTAACGACGTGCTTGCCGCCGGCCAGGGCGTCTTTCAGGTATTGGGTGGCCGGACTGACGCCCCCGATGACTTCCACCACCAGCCGGATGTCGCCGTCGGCCAGGATTTCCTCCGGGTTGGTGGTAATCAAGTCGGTGGGTATGGCCGCGTCCCTGGCTCTGGCGGCATCGCGCACCAGCGCCTTTTTCAGGTTAACCGGGCGACCGACTCGGGCGGCGATGGCGTCCCGCTGCTCCAGCAGGGTGGCCGCGACACCGCCGCCGACCACGCCCAACCCCAAAAGGCCGACGTTGATGGCATCGCCCGGTATTTCCGGGGATTCGCTCCCGCCCGGCGTCTTATGCTCCGGCTGCCCCGCCACTAGGGGAACCCCGGCCCGGCGGGCTGGCCCGGCGGGGGCTGCTGCATACGGGGAGCGGAAAGCTGCACCTGGTCGGCGACCCAGGCGTAGCGCTCGCTGTCGAAGTTTATTTTCAGCCAGCCGTCATCGGAACCCTGGGATAGCTGGTCGTTAAACCATTGGTCAACCCGTTCCCGGCTTAGCTGGAAGGCCATAACGTCGGAGAGTTCCTGTTCCTCCAGGCCGGAAATCTTGTGGACGATGTAAGTTCCGTCCTGGGTAAAGACCGGGTTGCTGATTTCCCCCACCGGCAGCGGGTCCCGTTCCCGGTCCGGGTTGCCGAAAAGGGTTTCATCCAAATCGGGGAAAGCCTCCGGCGGCACCCAGCCGGCATAGCCTTGCGGGTTGGTAAATCCGGCGGAACGGTGTATCTCGGCAGCAACGACGGCAAAATCCTCCCGCTCCAGCCGGTCGCGCACTTCCTGAGGGTCAACCGGGCCGTCGGTTTCCAAGCGAATCCACGCCGCTTCCACTTGCTCAATCTGTTCCGGTAGGCCGGAGCCGATGACGATAAAGAGTTGGCGGCGCAGCAAGTCTTCTTCCACCAGCACCCGGTATTCTTCTTCGGAAAGGCGGGTAGCGGTCTGGAAATTGGTCAGGGCGTTCTCATACTCCTGCTGCAACTGGCCGGCATCCACTTCCTGCCCCGGCGGGGGAGTGGGCTTGAAACGGCGTTCCAGTTCCGCGCTAACGTCGGCATCGGTAACGGAGAAACCGAGGCCGGGGGACGCCTGGCGCAGGATTTCGGCGTGAATCATATCCTGGAGATACTCAAAGGGGACGGTGCTCAAATCGACCCGGCCACCCTGGTAGCGGTTGACTCCCTGGAGTACCCGGATGCGGTCAACCAGGTCGCCCATAGTGAACCGGACGTCGCGAACCTGTCCGGCCAGCGTCCGGGGCGGCTGGTAGAACTCCCGGTAGTAGCCGACGGCGACGATGGCAAGAATCGCCAGGATGAGCAGGGCGCCGATGATGATCGCCAGGCGTTGGCGGCGGCCTTCCTCGGCGCGGCGGGCGGATTGTTGCCGCCCGGTTTCCGCCGTCTGCTCCCGCTCCCGCCGGCGGCGGCGCCGGCGTCCGGTAGGGGCAACGGGGGCGGTTTCAGCAGGGGGCCGGGGGAAAACCATATTCGTTTAACCTCTGATAATCGGGTAACAGAATCGGTAATCGGTAACAGGATTATGGATAAGCGCCGTTGCTCCGGCCCTACTGCCGTCCGTTGTCGCCCCTGGCCCGGCGGCGGCGCGGCGCTTGGGCAAAGCCCACGTCGGAATGGTCGCCCAACTTGACCCGCTTGCCCAGCAACCGCTGCAAACGGTCCCGGGCCGAGTTAGTCTCCACTGTAAAAGGACGGGGCGGGGCAGAGCGCACCTCATCCAAATCGTCAACGAACTGTTCAACTTCCGCTATGGCGTTGCTAATGGAATACTCGCCTCGCTCGTTTTCATAAAAATTGACGTGCATCGAGTCGGCAATGCTCAGCTTGTTGGTAAAGTCGGGCCGGCCGTACTCCTCTCCCAATTGTTCGGCAATGGCGAATATATAGCTGCGGTGGCCGTGCCGCCAGCCCCGTTGAACGGCAATGGACTTGAGGGCGTGGGCGGCGGCGCCCCACAATTTTTCCGAGGCCTGGAGCCGGTTGCCCCGAGCCAACTGATTGCGGGCGTGGTCAACAAAACCGCGGCTGATGACCATGTGGCCCTCCGGGGTGTTGCGCCCGGGCGGGGGCAGTATCTCTGTCATAACCTATACTCTACTCTGACCGCTGCGTTTCCGGGTTAGATAAGCCTGGCCCTACTGCCGGCCGTTGTCGCCCCTGGCCCGGCGGCGGCGCGGCGCTTGAGCAAAGCCCACTTCAGAATGGTCGCCCAACTTGACCCGCTTGCCCAGCAACCGCTGCAAGCGGTCCCGGGCCGAGTTGGTCTCCACGGTAAAAGGACGGGGCGGGGCAGAGCGTACCTCATCCAAATCGTCAACGAACTGTTCCACTTCCGCTATGGCGTCGCTAATGGAAATTTCTTCATACTCATTGGAATAATAGTTGCCGTGCATCGAGTCGGCAATGCCCAGCTTGTTGGTAAAGTCGGGCCGGTCATACTCTTCCCGGAGTTGCGCGGCGATAGCGAATATATAGCTGCGGTGGCCGTGCCGCCAGCCCCGCTGCATAGCGATAGACTTGAGGGCGTGGGCAGCCGCGCCCCACAATTTTTCCGAGGCTTGGAGCCGGTTGCCCCGGGCCAACTGATCGCGGGCATGGTCAACGAAACCGCGACTGATGACCATGTGGCCCTCCGGGGTGTTCCGCCCGGGCGGGGGCAGTATCTCTGTCATAACCTGTCCTTCTCCCCCTGCCGCAGGGTCGGCGTATCCGGGTGAAACCAGCCGGCCCCTATCGGGGACGGCGCCGTGCCGGGGGTTAGCGGCGTATTCCGCTGCGGATGGGCGCCATGGGAACGAAGGGAAGGAGGGCCAGGTGCCGGGCGCGCTTGATTGCCAGGCTGAGCGCGCGCTGGTGCTTGGCGCAGACCCCGCTCTTGCGGCGCGGCTCGATTTTGGCCCGGTCGGATACGTACCGGCGCAGCCGCTCAAAGTCCTTGTAGTCGATATTCTTGACGTGATCCACGCAGAAGGAGCAGACCCGCCGCCGGGGAGCGTACCGTCCCCGGGGACGGCCGCCGGGGCGCGGGCCGCCAGCCGGCCGGGGGCCGCGGGACTGGTAGGAACCGCCGGGGCGCGGGCCGGGGCCGGCCGGCCGCTGCTGAGGCGCCGGGCCGGTTGCCGGGCCGGTTTGGGGTGCCGGGGCCGCCGGCGTTGCCGGCGCAGGTGCAGATGTCGTCATACCGGTGCTTTTCCTCCGCTAGTTATTGAAGGCCGGGTATCGAGTCGGGTGGAGCCGGGCCGGCGCCGCTTGCCGCGTCGGGAAACTAGAAGGGCAGGTCGTCAACTTCGTCATTCTGGCCGCCGTAGCCGCCGGCGCCGCCATAATCGTCCATCCCGCCGCCGCCTTGCCCGCCACCCTGACCGCCGTAAGCGGGGCGCTCATCGCCCATTCCGCCGGCGGAGCCGGCTTGTGACAAGAACTGCACATCAATGAGCCGGACATCGTTAGAGATGCGCGGTTGACCGTCGTTACCTTGATAAATGCGATTGCTTAACGTACCTTCCAGATATACCTGACGGCCTCTGGTCAAATACTGATTGCAGGTCTCAGCCAAACGTCCCCAGGCGCTGACGTTAAACCACATAGTTTCTTCCCGCTGCTCACCGGCGGCGGTGCGATAGCGGCGGTTGGAAGCTACACTAAAAGAAGTGACGCCGTCTCCGCTGGGGGTGTAGCGCATCTCCGGATCTCTGCCTACGTTGCCGATAATAATAATTTTGTGCATATCTACCTATGCCTGCGATTGATCTTCTGCCGGGGCTGATTCTTCGGCGGCGGGGGGGGGCTCTCCGGCTATAGCGTCAGCCGCCTCGGCCTCTACCGCGTCCAGCACTTCCGGTTCTGCGGTGGGGGTATCCGGGGCCGGCGGTTCGGCCTCGGCGATGGGTTCTGCCGCGTCAGCAGCTTCGATGGGATCCACCGGGGTATCTGCCGCATCCGCCGCCTCGGCGGTAGCTGCCGCGTCCACCGGGGGAGTTTCAGCGTCGGCAGTTGCCTCGGCAGCCGGGGCCGTTTCTGCCTCCGATGTCTCCGCAGCAGTTTCCGCCGCCGGGGTCGCGGCCTCGGCGGTGGCGGCGGGAGTGGCGGCCGGCGCGGCCGGCGCCGCCGATACCGGGTCGGGGAGAATCCCCGGCTCCGGGATGGATACCACCAGAGAGCGCAGCACCCGTTCATCCAGGCGCAAGAAGGTTTCCAGGGCCTGGTTGAAGGGCCTTTCGGTGGAGAAGCGGGTCAGGCGGTAGTTGCCCTCCAGAAAATGGTGGGTGCCCCGGTGAATCGGGTAGGCCAACCGGCGCGTACCCCAAGTCTGTTCCTGGAATATCTCCCCGTTCCGATTGGTGATAAAGGCGCTGATTTGCCCCCAGGCCTCAATAGCCTGGTCCTGGCTGAGCATGGGACTGAGGATGGTTACCAGTTCGTAATGACGCAAAAGGCGCTCCTGTATAGTTTTTAACCGATGCCCAATTATAGCATTGGCCGGTTAGCTGCTCAACCCGATTAGGTTGACTTTTCCGGGCTGCTGCAAAGTCCGATTGCCCAATCTAGGAGTCCAGCCCCGGAACCGGGAAACGGGCGGTAAGTTCCTTGACCGCTCCCTTGACCTGGCCGATCACCTGGTCATCGCCCATATGGTTCAGGGTTTCGGCAATCAGCCGGGAGACTTCCTCGACCTCCGCCTCCGCAAAACCCCGGCTGGTGATGGCCGGCGTTCCCAGGCGCAGGCCGCTGGTGACCCGGGGCGACGTGGTGTCAAAGGGTATGGCGTTCCGGTTGGCGATGATGCCCACCGACTCCAGGGCGGTTTCGGCCTGCCGCCCGGTCAGGCCCAGGGGGGTCAAGTCCACCAGAATCAAGTGGTTATCCGTGCCGCCGGAGACCAGCCGCAGGCCGGCCGCGGCTACCTGGTCGGCCATTACTCCGGCGTTGGCGACTACCTGGTGGGCGTAGCGGGAAAACTCAGGCCGGAGGGCCTCGCCGAAGCAGACGGCCTTGGCGGCGATGGTGTTCATCAGCGGCCCGCCCTGCATAAAGGGAAACACCGCAAAATCCATCTTGCGGGCCAGTTCCGCCGTGCAGAGGATAAACCCGCCCCGGGGGCCGCGCAGGCTCTTTTGCGTGGTGGAGGTAACTACCTGGGCGTAGGGAAAGGGCGAAGGGTGGGCGCCGCCGGCAATCAATCCGGCGATATGGGCCATATCCACCATCAGCGTGGCGTCCACCGCGTCGGCGATAGCCCGAAAGCGGGGAAAGTCCAGCACCTTGGCGTAGGAACTGCACCCGGCGACAATCAGCTTGGGCCGGTGTTCCTGGGCCAGCCGTTCCACTTCGTCATAGTCAATATGCTCGGTTTCCCGGTTCACCCCGTAGGTAATGAAGTTATAGAGCTTGCCGGAGAAGTTGACCCCGGAGCCGTGGGTCAGGTGGCCGCCATGGGCCAGTTCCATCCCCAGCACCGGATCGCCAAGCTCCAGCAGGGCAAAATAGACCGCCATATTCGCCTGGGCGCCGCTATGGGGCTGGACGTTGGCGTGTTCGGCGCCGAAAATCTCTTTGGCCCGCTCAATTGCCAGGCTCTCCACGATGTCCACGTTTTCGCAGCCGCCATAGTAGCGGCGGCCGGGGTAGCCCTCGGCGTACTTATTGCTCATCACGCCGGCCTGGGCCTCCAGCACCGCCTTGCTGGCATAGTTTTCCGAGGCGATAAGAACGACGGAATTACGCTGGCGCTCGTCCTCCAGTTGGATGGCCCGCGCCACCTCCGGGTCTTGCTGAGTCAACAGGGACATAACACTGACCTACCTTGTGAAAGCACGAATAAACCGCCGGCCTGGCCGGCGCCAAGCAAATAACCGGGGTAGTATAACCCTGCATGGGTTGGCTGTCAAAGTTGGGGGGTATGGGTGGTAGGGCAACCCAAGCAACCGTCGTTCCGGCGAAAGCCGGAATCCAGGAAATCCCCCGGAAAAGAACGGGCCGGCTATCGAGGATTCTGGATTCCGGCTTTCGCCGGAACGACGGGTTTATGGCCGGAATGACGGGTCTATGATGTGATTGCCCCGCTTTCTTTGGCACTCTCAACGATTGTTGGTATTATCATCCACGTAGGGGCGGGTTTATAACCCGCCCGACGTTCAACGGCAAGGCAATACCGGAAAACGGGTGGGCCATATCCGACACATTCTTACACCCGAACCAGGGCGGGTTATAAACCCGCCCCTACATGGATGATAATACCAACATAAGGTTGAGAGTGTCGCAAAGCCGCCCAAGTTGACCGGGCAATCACATCATATACCCGTACCCGTCAACCCGTCGTTCCGGCGAAAGCCGGAATCCAGGAAATCCCCGGAAAAGAACGGGCCGGCTATCGAGGATTCTGGATTCCGGCTTTCGCCGGAACGACGGTATTATGATGTGATTGTCTTGGGGAACAGGGACGGTGCAAAGTCGGGTTGCCACCTCTACCCGCTCATCCTGAGCTTGTCGAAGGACGAACCGCTGGATGGTAGGGGCGGGCTTGTAACCGGCCCGGCGTTCAACGACAAGGAAATACCGGAAAACGGATGGGTCATATCCGACACATTCTTGCACCCGAACCAGGGCGGGTTATAAACCCGCCCCTACGTGGATGATAATACCAACAAATGTTGAGAATACTAAAGAAAACAAGGCAGGGAAAAGTCCCCGGAATGTATGCTAGGATAAAGGGGAGGCATCGTAAGATTCGGTATGCCGACGGCCCCGGCTGCCCCGGAGTAATAACCCAACGCCCATTTACGGGAGAGTTCCGGCAATATGACCATCCCCGACTACCGCTCCGGCATTGGCTTTGACTCCCACGCCCTGGGCGCGGGGCGGCGGCTGGTCTTGGGCGGCGTAACTGTTCCCTATGACCGGGGCCTGGTGGGGCATAGCGACGGGGATGTGCTGGTTCACGCTATAATGGACGCCCTGCTGGGGGCGGCCAACCTGGGGGATAAGGGGCAGCATTTTCCCTCCGGCGATGCGCAGTACCGGGACATATCCAGCCTGCTGCTGCTGGCGCAAGTGGGCGATTTGCTGGCCGCCGACGGGTGGCAGGTAGCTAACGTTGATGCTACAATGTTGGCGCAAAAACCCCGGCTGGGGCCGTTCATCCCGGAAATGCAGGAAAAGACCGCGGCGGCCCTGGCCCTGCCGCCGGCGCGGTTGAGCGTCAAGGTTACTACCACCGATTACCTGGGCTTTGTGGGCCGGGAAGAGGGCATCGCCGCCCTGGCCGTAGCGTCCATTTTCCGGTATGGCTGAAGTGGCGGAAGTTTCTTGACCTGACATAATGGCAAAACGATTGGCAAGACGATTGTTAAAACAACGATTGGCAAAACGATGAGGCTATACAACACCCTGACCGGCCAGGAACGGGACTTCGTTCCGGCCGACGGCAAAACCGTAAAGATGTACGTCTGCGGCGTAACGCCCTACTCGGCGACCCACGTAGGCCACGCCCTCAGCTACGTCATTTTTGACACCTTGCGCCGCTATCTGGAGCATCTGGGCTACCAGGTCAAGCACGTCCAGAACTTTACCGACGTGGACGACAAGATAATCCAGCGGGCGCAGGAGGCCGGCATCAGCGAGGAAGAGCTGTCCGAGCGGTACATCGCCGACTTTTTCCGCAATATGGATGCCCTGAACATTCGCCGGGCCGACACCTACCCCCGGGCCACCCGGGAAATCCCCGGCATCATCGCCGCCATCCAGGACTTGGTGGACAAGGATTTTGCCTACCCCGCCGCCGGCGACGTCTATTTTCGGGTCAACCGCCGCCCGGACTACGGCAAGCTCAGCCACCGCACTCTGGAGGGGATGATTGCCGGCGCGCGGGTGCAGGTGGATGAGGACAAGGAACACCCGATGGACTTTGCCCTGTGGAAGGGCGCCAAGGCCGGCGAACCGGCCTGGGATAGCCCCTGGGGGCCGGGCCGCCCCGGCTGGCATATCGAATGTACCGCGATGTCCCTCCGTTACCTGGACTATCCCCTGGACATTCACGGCGGCGGCCAGGATTTGATTTTCCCCCACCACGAGAACGAAATCGCCCAGAGCGAGGCGTACACCGGCATTGAACCCTTTGCCAATTATTGGGTACACAACGGCCTGCTCCGGCTGGGCGAGGACAAGATGAGCAAGTCGCTGGGCAACCTGGTGTCGGTGGAGGAGGCCCTGGAACATTACAGCGCCGACGCCCTGCGCGCCTACTTCCTCAGTTCCCACTACCGCAGCCCGCTGCAATACAGCGACGAAGGTTCGGCGGCGATGGAGCGGAGCTTTGACCGTTTTCGCCACGCCCTCCGGCCCGGCCGGGACGGGGATGCCGGGGATGCGGCGGCAACCGGCGACAATTCCGGCGCCGCCTTGAGTCCCGCCCCCTTTCAGGAGCGGTTCACGGCGGCAATGGACGATGACCTGAACACGCCGCAGGCCATCGCCGCCCTCTTTGACCTGGCCCGGGAAATCAACCGGGCGCGGGACGCCGGCCAGCCGGTCGCCGCCGCCCAGGACGCCCTGCGCCAACTTGGGGGCATCCTGGGACTCACTTTTGAGAGTCGCCCCGCCGGCCGGGATGAACTGGCGGCCCAACCCTTCATTGAACTGCTGGTGAACACCCGCGCCGAACTGCGCCAGGCCCGCCAGTACGCCCTGGCCGACCAAATCCGCGACAACCTGGCGGCTCAAGGGGTAGTCCTGGAAGACACTCCCAACGGCACCCTCTGGCAGTACCAGCGGCCGGGGTAGGCCGGGTTTTGTGCTGAGGCCGGACGGGTATGGGGTGGTGTTGCCGCCGCATCCCTTACCCGGTTTATCCGCTCAACGCTTGTTGATATTATCATCGGCGCAGGGGCGGGTTTGTAACCCGCCCTGGCCCTGAGCAGGAACCGGGCGGCTATCGCACACCCGTTTTCCGGCATTTCCTTGCCGTTGAACGCCGGGCGGGTTACAAACCCGCCCCAACCATCCACCGGAACCGGTACGGGCGATTCGGGTAAGGAATATCAACAAATGCCGGGAATACCGGCTTATCCACTTTATCCCCATAAATAAAACAGGGGCGGGTTATAACCCCGCCCCTGCCTTTGCGGTTTCCGGTACTGCCGGGGTTTAGTGGCCGGAGGTGTGGATGCGGACGTCGTTGTGGGATACGGCGATTTGCCGGTGAATCCGCTCCCGCTCGCTCATCGGCGGTTGGCTCAGCCAGTCGTACCAGGATACCAGTTTGATTGCTATCTTGCTCATATCTATTCTCTCATCCTTTTCTTGATTGGTAGAGATTCGGTTGGCGGGTGTTCCGGCGGCCGGCTCAGGGGAATGGAAAGGGAATCGAGCCGCCGAATCCCGGCAGTTGGCGAAGGCAAAACCTTCAGTAAACCCTCAAAGGGCCTGGCGGACAGCATTGCCCGCCGGTCAGCGTCGGATATTCCACCTCCTCGCTCTGGATTTGGCGAACTTTCCGGCTGACCTGGAAAAGGGAAAGATATGAGAGAGATAAGTGCGGTTTGTCAGTCGGCGTCGCCACTAAACAGCGTACCGCAACGGCGCCCCCGGTTTCAATAAATACGCCGGCGGGTTAGCGGTATTTTTTAACCACGTCTTTAACCCCGAATGTTTTTGTATTTTACTGATGCGTGGGTGATTATCTAAACTCTGCTCATAGCACGAATTCCGCTCATAGTGGGTTTGACTCCGCTCATGGTGAGCTTGTCGAACCATCCCCATTCCCCCCTTCGACAAGCTCAGGGTGAGCGGAGTTTAGATAATCAATTGAAAGGTCAATGTCATTCCGACCGGAGGGAGGAATCTAAAATTCCGGGCTGTTATCACGTTCCGGTTCCGGCAGAAACCTGGCTTAGCAGGAGTTTAGATTCCTCCCTCCGGTCGGAATGACAGACTAACTGCATAACTCCTGTTACTTTACTATTGCGCTGGTCGAAGGGCGGGATTGGGATGGTTCGACAAGCTCACCATGAGCGGAATTCGTGCCATAAACGGAATTCAGACAGCCATTCCCCCCATCAGCAAAATACAAAAAAACTACAGGCCCAGCTTGCCGGGGTTCATTATGTTGGACGGGTCCAGGGTTTGTTTGATGTCGCGGATTACCTGGTGGCCGACGCCCTGTTCCCGGGCCAGCAGGTGGTTGAGCTTGATTCCCGGGCCGTGGCAGTATTCCATCACGCCGCCCAAGTCCTGGGCCAGGGTCAGCACCTCCTCCACCGCCTCGGCCAGGTTGTCCCCGGCGCCGTCCCGGTCCGGGTCAACCGGCTCCACCATCATTGAAAAGAACTCCGGCCGGCTCCAGATAGCATACTCCACCACCTTGACGCCCCGGGCGGCCAGCAGGCGGTCGCAGCGGCGGCGGTACTCCAGCACCTGGGAAAGGGGCAGGGCCATGTGCAGGTAGTCGGTGCGGCGGCCCCATTGCCGGTTCCAGCGTTCCTCCCGGGGGCGGCCCAGGGCGTTGCGCTTGTACCGCTCGCCGGACTGGTGCCGGTCGGCCCAATAGTCTAGGGTCGGCTCCGGGCCGATGTCCCGCCCGCCGAACTGGGCGCAGACCTGCATCGCCCGCCGCTCCTGGGCCGCCACTCCCTCCCGGTAGCCCTCGAACAGCAGGAACATCTTTATCTCCTCATCCTCCGCCTCGGTCAAGTCCAGCAGGGTGGGGTGGAGTTCCAGGGCCATCAACTCGGCGGCGGCGTCAAAGCCCCGGTCGAAGCTGTCAAAGGCGACGGTGGCAAAGACCTGGGCCTCCGGCCGGCGGAACACCCGGATGGTGGCCTGGGTGATGATGCCAAAGACGCCTTCGCTGCCGATAAACAGGTGGTTCAGGTTGGGGCCGGAGGAGTATTTAGGCACCGGGCGGGTGTCCAGAATCCGGCCGTCGGGCAGCACCACCTGGAGGGCCACCACCTGCTGCCCCATAGGGCCAAAGGCGCTGGCCCGGTAGCCCACGCCGTTGGTGGAGATGGTTCCGGCGACGGTGGCGATGGGTACGCTGTAGGGGTCATGGCCGGGCATCAGGTTATGCTCGGCCAGAGCGTCCACCAACTCCTGCAACACCACCCCCGGCTCTACGGTGGCGGTCATATCTCTGGAGCTGATTTCCCGGATGCGGTTGAGCCGCCGGAGGTCAACGACGATGCCGCCGCGCACCGGCAGGACGCCGCCCATAACGCCGGTGCCGCCGCCGTAAGGGACAATCGGGATGCCCTCCCCGGCGGCCAGGGTCACTACTTGGGCCACTTCCCCGGCGGAACCGGGGCGCGCCACCAGGTCGGCCAGCCGCTCAAAGGCATAGCCGGCCCGGAAGGCCCGGAAGGGAGTAAGGGCGTCGGCGGAGTAACGGTCTAAATCGTAGGGGGCGGTCAGCACGTTGCCATCGCCCACAATGCGGGTCAAGGATTCGGCGATTGAGGTTTCAAGCATAAACACCCATAAACACGGGTCAAGGATGGGGAACCGGTTGGGGAACGGGGTACGGCTATGGCTATAACTATTGCTAGAATTATTGCAAAGGGGCGGGAAAAGGGCAAGGGTAGGGGGAGTAAGGCAATCGCATTTTAACCGGGGCAACCAGGCAACCGTCATTTCGGCTGGGCAACCGTCGTTCCGGCGAAAGCCGGAACCCAGAACCCTTGGTAGCCGGCCCGTTCTTTTCTGAGGGATTTCCTGGATTCCGGCTTTCGCCGGAACGACGGTTGTTTGGGCTGCGATTGCCCTGCGCCAGCCTCTTTGTATCGGGTTAATCCGGGCCAGCCTATCTATACCCGGTCAATCCGGCCCAACTACCCCCCTAAAAGGGCAGTTCCTGGCCGATGCCCTGTTCCCGGGCCTTGCGATAGACCAGTTGGGCGGCGGCGATGTCCTCCAGGGCCACGCCCATGGACTCGAACAGGGTTACGGCCTGGGCGTCGGGGCGGCCGGCTACCCGGCCGGCTACTACGTCCTGCAACTCGCAGACCTGATCCCAGCGGAATTCGCCCCGGCTCTCCGGCCAAATCAGGTCGCCGCACTCTATCTTGGCCTGGTCCAGGTCGTCCACCGCGATGACCGCCGACCGCAGCACCGCCGCCTCGTCCACCTCCCGGCGTATCCAGTGGTTGCCGCCGGCGGCGTTGACGTGAGTGCCCGGGGCCAGCCAGTCCCCTTCCAGCACCGGGTCCCGGGCCGAGGTGATGGTAACCGCCACCGCTACGTCTGACACACACTCCTGCGCGCTTGCCACCGGGGTAATGTCCAGGTTCAGCCGCTCCCCCATCCTTTGGGCGAACTCCTCCCGCCGCTCTGGCCGGCGGCTGTAAACCTTGACCTGCCGGATGTCCCGGACGGCGCAGATGGCCTCCAGTTGGCTGCGGGCCTGAAAGCCGGAACCGATGACCCCCACGCTGTCGGCGTCGCCCCGGGCCATGTAGCGGGTCGCCAGCCCGGAGGCGGCCCCGGTGCGAATCTGCCCCAACCGGCTCCCCTCCATACAGGACAATAGCTGCCCGGTCTCATAGTCATACAGCATTACAATCATCCGCGCGCCGCTGGCAAAGGACGGGTAAGCCTTATAGCCGAACACCTTATGGTCGGCATCGGCGGCGGCCATAAAGTGAAAAAACCCGCCGGGCATCCGGATGCGGGAGCGGGGCTTAATATCCACCTTGCCGGCCCCGGCGTGGGCAAACGCCTCGTCCAGCACGTCCACACACTCGGCCATCGGCAGCAGTTGGGCAACCTCTTGCTCGTTCAGAAACAGGGCCATAATTCCTCAATTCCTCCCTGGGTTTGGGTAAGTTGGGTAAGACTGCGGGCCAAGTATAGCATCCAGGCCGGGCTTGACAAGTGTTCAACCGGCGGCAAAGGTATTCTCAACACTTGTTGATGTTCCTTACCCAGCCCGGCTTTGGTGGATGGTTGTATGGTAGGGGCGGGTTTGTAACCCGCCCTGTCTCAGGTGCAGGACGGTTCAGCTATGGCACACCCGTTTCCCGACATTTCCTTGCCCTTGAACGTAGGGCGGGTTATAAACCCGCCCCTACCCGATGAAAATACCAACACCCGTTGCGAATACCCGTAATACCGGCAAGGCCGGCGCCAAGTCAATACCGCCAACAAAATCCGCTCATGTAACAGAACTCGCTCATGGTGAGCTTGTCGAACCATCCGTTACTCAGGGCAACCGCATCATAAACCCTAACCCGTCCTTCAAACCGTCGTTCCGGCGAAAGCCGGAATCCAGGAAATCCCCCGGAAAAGAGCGGGCCGGCTACCGAGGATTCTGGATTCCGGCTTTCGCCGGAACGACGGTTGTTTGGGAATGACGGTTGCTTGGGTTGCTCTGGTTAAGATGCGGTTGCCCTGACCCCTAGCCAACACCCCCGCCATTAGTTACAATTCTAACCCTTACCCCATCAAACACGAGGCGGCGCCGTTTATGAGCAGGCCCAAAGTTTTCGTTACCCGCCGGATAATGCCGGAGGCCCTGGACTTGATTGCCGGCGCCGCCGATCTGGAAGTCTGGCCCGACGACGAACCGCCATCCCCGGCAATCCTACGGGAAAAGGCCGCCGGCGCCGACGCCATTCTCACCAACATTATGGACCGGGTGGACGCCGCCCTGCTGGAGGCGGCCCCCGGCCTTAAAGTCATCAGCCAGTTGGCGGTGGGGCTGGACAACGTGGACGTGGCCGAGGCGACCCGGCGGGGCGTGCCGGTGGGCTACACCCCCGGCGTGCTGGCTAAAGCGACGGCGGACACGGCCTTTGCCCTGCTGCTGGCCGCCGCCCGGCGCATCGGTGAGAGCGAGCGGTGGGTACGCAACGGCCACTGGGACTTGGCCTTTCACCCCCTGCGCTGGCTGGGCGTGGACGTGCATGACAAAACCCTGGGCATCGTCGGCCTGGGCCAGATTGGCTTGGAGATGGCCCGGCGGGGTCAGGGTTTTGATATGAAACTCCTCTACCACTCCCGCACCCGCCACCCGGATTTGGAGGCCCGCTACGGCCTGGCCTATGCCGACCTGCCTACCCTGCTGGCTGAATCCGACTTTGTTTCCCTCCACGTGCCGTTGACGCCGGAAACCCGCCACTACATCGGCGCGGCGGAACTGCGGCGGATGAAACCCACCGCCGTCCTGGTCAACGCGGCCCGCGGCCCGGTGGTGGACTCCCGCGCCCTCTACACCGCCCTCAAGGAAGGCTGGATTTACGCCGCCGGGCTGGACGTAACCGACCCGGAACCCATACCGGCCGATGACCCCCTGCTGACCCTGGAAAACGTGGTAATCGCCCCCCACATCGGCAGCGCCTCGGTAGCGGCCCGGGGTGCCATGTGCCGCCTGGCGGCCCGCAACCTAATCGCCGGCCTGAACGGTGACCCCCTGGAGCGGTGCGCCAACCCGGAAGTTTATCGAAGGAATTAAGAATTAGGAATTAAAAATTAAGAATTGAGAATTGAACGCTGAAACGCTGAACTTCTGGAACCGGCGTCTCCAATTCCTAATTCTTAATTCCTAATTCCTAATTAAAAGGTGTTTTGATGCGGAAACGGAATATACTGCTGATAGTCGGCGTGGTTATTCTCATACCGGTTCTGGGCGCCGCCTGGTGGTTTCTGTCGCCCCTGGTTATCAGCCAGAGCGTGGACGAGGAGTTTCCCTTCGCCGCCCAGGCCCAAATCCCGCCGGAGATGACTATGGCCGAGGCGGAGGCCGTGATGTCGGCGATGGCGGGTATGGACCAGCCGCCGGTGGCTGAGCCGATGCCGACTATGCCCCCGGCTGCTATGGCCCAGGGTGAAAATGAGGTGCGGGTTGAGGTTGTCCGGGAGGGAGGGGTAGAGGTTTATATGGTGCCGGAAACCATGATTGATGAGGTTATTGCGGAACCGGCCGTGTCCACGCCGGCCCCGGTTGCCGCGCCGGCCGGGCCGGAAATCGTCGCCTCCGGCAACTTCCGCGACGTTGATTCCTTCCACCGGGGCAGCGGCGTTGCCACCATCTACCGCGCCCCCGACGGCTCCCACCTGCTGCGGCTGGAGGACTTCCGGGTTACCAACGGGCCGGAACTGCACGTCCTGTTAGCCCAGGCCCCGGACCCGCAAAGCCGGGAGGAGTTGGATAGCGGGGGCTACGTCGGCCTGGGCCGGCTCAAGGGCAACATCGGCAACCAGAACTACGAAATACCGCCGGACCTGGACCCGACCGCCCAGAACAGCGTCATCATCTACTGCCGCCCCTTCCGCGTAATTTTCAGCGTAGCCCCCCTGGAAAGGGCGAGTTGAATGTAGGGGCGGGGTTGAAAACCCGCCCGGTAAGCATCCGCTAATCCCGCTTTATACCGCTCATCCTGAGCCTGTCGAAGGATAGGGTGGATGGTTCTACAAGCTCACCATGAGCGGTTTGGGTGGCTTGTTTGCATTTGTGGGGTCAAGCCAAGCCCGCTTTATACCGCTCATCCTGAGCTTGTCGAAGGACGGGGTGGGTGGTTCGACAAGCTCACCATGCCGGTCAATCGCATTTCAGCCAGGCAACCCAAACAACAACCGTCGTTCCGGCGAAAGCCGGAATCCAGGAAATCCCCCGGAATGAGGGGTTTATGATGCGATTGACCGGCCAAGCGTAAATACCCCGCTCATCCTGAGCCGGTCGAAGGATGGGGTAGGTGGTTTGACAAGCTCACCATGAGCGGTTTGGGTAGCCTGTTTGTATCGGTGGCATCCTCGCTTGATGCCAAAAAATGGTAGGGGCGGGTTTCTAACCCGCCCTGACGGTTCGGTAAAGTGCCGGTAATTAAACCGGGGTATTTCCGGCTCCCGGCGCTAGAGGCCGTATAGGTCTATCCCTTTGCTGGCGGAGAGAGAGGGATTCGAACCCTCGAGAGGCGTAAGCCCCTACACGATTTCCAGTCGTGCCCGTTCGTCCACTCCGGCACCTCTCCGCAATAAGGGACGAAAAAAGAGACGCCAAGCTATTATACTTGGCGCCCCTTGTAATTGTCCACCGCTTGGGGTAAATGCTCCACTCAGGATGAGCGGGGTATTTACTCCCCTGCCCGCTACCCCAAAGGCCCCTGAAATACCTGGTCAACGTAGGTGTCGGACAGGGCGTCCAAAGTTTCCGGCCATTCGTCGCTGTTGCCGTTGCCCTTGACCGGGCGGCGCAGTTCCTTGGGCCGGGGTTGGCCTTCCCAACCCAACTGCTCCATGTAGTAGTAGAGTTGAATCAGGTGGCCGTCCGGGTCCCGGGCAAAGGCGGCGTAGTCGATTCCCGGATGCAGTTCCGCCGGGATTTCCTGGAAAGTAACCCCCCGTTCCTTCAGGAAAGCCACCGCGTTCCGCAGTTGCTGGTAGCTACCCACCTCGACCCCAAAGGACATACAGGAGGTATGCGGGCTGCAACCCAGTTCGGCCCGCAGCGCCTTGGGGAACAGGCCCAGGCTGTGATGCTCATTGCCGTTGCGCAGGAACACCGCCCGATGCCCCCGGTAGCTGGCCTCCTCGGTAAAGGCAAAGCCCAGCCGGTCGGTGTAGAAGTTGAGGGCGGCGTCCAGGTCGTTCACAAAGAGGTTGACCGGGCCGATTTTGGTAATCTTGAACGGGCGGGGCAGGAGTATCCCTTCCACGTCATAGTTGGCCGGCGTTGATTCCAGGTCGCGGGTGCCGGAGAAAATTTCAATCCCCTGCTCAACCGCCTCTTGCACCTCGGCCTCCTCCGACATTTGGGGCAGGCTGGGCGTGTCGGAGAAACCCCGGTAGTGCATCGGGCGGGGCTTGCTGCGGCCCAGCCAGCCGATTTGCTCAATGCCGTAGTAAAGCTCGTTGATGTGGTCGTCCGGGTCCCAGACGTAGGTATGCCAGTTGCTGCCGGGCATATCCCGCCCGGTGCGGCGGATGGGGATGCCCGAATCATTAAAGTAGTGGTGCCCGTTGACCACCTCGGCCAGGGAGCCGGTCTGCCAGGTAATCTGGTTGATGGTAACGTCGCCGTCGCCGTTGTGTTCGCCGCCCCGGCCCAGCACGTCCAGGGCCTTCTTGGGGAAAAGGACAAAGGAATGATGGTCGCTGCCGTGGTGCATAAACGCGCCCTGGCAGTCGGCATCGGCAACCTCTTTCAGCAACTCGGCCCGCTGGGGGTTGCCCTTGAAGTTCAGGTGGTCGGACACCTTGAACCCCAGCAGGTCTTTGTAGAAGTGGAGGCCGGCCGCCATATCCGCTACGTTAAAACCGAAATGGCCCAGCCGCCGAATCTTGAAGGGTTGGGGCATATTCACCCCGCCCACGTTGTAAAGCCTTTCCTGAGTGGTAGCCATTGCATCCTCCTGCTTGCCGGGCCGTTGCGTCCGGCGACTATAGGTAGTTGCGCCTGGTAGGTAGTATTTAGTTGTGCATAGTAATTGAACCGGAAAGGTCGGGTCAACCGCTGCGCCGGGTCAATCGCCTTATAAGCCCGTCATCATAAACAACCCGTCATTCCAACATTTCAACCGTCGTTCCGGCGAAAGCCGGAATCCAGGAAATCCCCCGGAAAAGAGCGAGCCGGATACCGAGCTTTCTGGATTCCGGCTTTCGCCGGAACGACGGTGGTTTGGGTTGCCGACGGTTGCTTGGGTTGCCCTGGTCGCTGACAGCATCCGCTCATGGTGAGCTTGTCGAACCACCGGCGCATCATCCTTCAACCGGTTCAGGATGAGCGGGGAGTTGCTGATAAATCCGCTCATGGTGAGCTTGTCGAACCATCCCTATTCCGCCCTTCGACAAGCTCAGGGTGAGCGGGGGGAGGTTCAACTCAACTTGCCCTGCCCGGCCGGGGCGCGGTCAACCTACCACCCCACCGACTCCTTAATCAGCACCAGGCTGACCCGGTTCTCGGCCTGTTCGTTCTCAAAAATCAGCAGCTTTCCCAGGGGGCCGGCGGTGCGCCCGCTGGCTTCGGCCCATTGGTGGTGCCGCTCTACGGCAAAGCCCCGCACCCTAGCCAGGGCGTCCGGCAGCGTGGGGCAAATTTTCTGGACGCCGGCCACCCAGATAACCTGCTTGGCCCCGTAAACGTAGGCCCCCAACTGGCTGCCCGAACCGCTGGCGATTATCACCTCCCCGGTCTCGGCGATGGCGTGGACGCTGCCCACGTAATACTCGGCGACGCTGGCCTGCCGCCGCAGTTCCCGCTGCCGCGCCCGGTCCGGTTCCGCCGCAATCTCCATATAGAGGTTTTTGTAGCGGTCGGTCTGGCGGATGTAGTCGGAGTAGCCGATGGTGTCCAGGGTTTCCGAGGTACTCTTGAAAACTTCCGCCCCGTCGGGAATCATCTCAATCAACTTTTCCCGGGCGTCGTCGCCGTTCTCGGCCACTACCGCCGCAATGTTGCGGGCCTGCAACGCCGCCACCGTGCGGCGCAAAGCCGCATCGTCCACCAACAAGGCATCCGTAGTATCCGTAGTATCCGTAGCATCCGGGTTTTCCGTGACCATATATCTATCCCCCCTCGCGCCGACGGCGGCCCGGTACGGCTGAAACCGCCGGGCCGGCGGCTATGGCGCCAGTCAATAGTTATCCTATATTCTACCCGGAATCGGGCGGCGGCGATACGGCGGGTTAGGCTGGATACCGGGCCTTTAGGTTCTTGACCGATTACATTTTATAACCGCTAATGGTATAACCGGTCACGGTGAGCTTGTAACCGCTAATGGTATAACCGCTCATGGTGAGCCTGTCGAACCATCCCGGCATCCTTCGACAAGCTCAGGATGAGCGGGGAGAGGCGGTAACTCGGCTTTGCATTTGCACACGCCAGGTCAAGGTAATGGCATAATGGCAATGATGAATAGTAACGGTATCCTTTGGAACCGGAGTAATGAGAATGGCAGTTAAACGCAACCTGCGGGCCGCATTGGCCGGCGTGGTCATAACTATGGCAATAGCCGCCGGCCTGGCCTGCGGGCCGGGCGCGGCGCCGGTGGAACGGGAGTTGCCCCCCGAACCGGCGGCGGAAACCAGGGCGGTAGCAACGCCAACCGCGTCCCCGGTGGCGGCAAGCACCCGGCCGGCCTCTCCAACGGCGCGGCCGGCTACGCCCGTCCCGGCGGCCCCGGTAGCGACAACCCGGCCGGCCCTTGAGCCGACGCCAGAGCCGGCAACACCGCCGCCGCCGACCCTAACGCCAACGCGACCCCTGGCCGATTGGGAGCGGGAGTTGCGGACGGCCGGGCTTTATCGCGGCGATTGGGAAACGGACTTCAGTAAGCGCAGCGTGCCGTACAATGAGATATTCTCCGGCGGTGTGCCCCGGGACGGGATACCGCCCCTGGACCAGCCCAACTTTACTACGGTGGCGCAGGCCGACGGCTGGCTGGAGGCTAAGGAACCGGTCATCGCCTTTGAGCTGAACGGAGAGGCCAAAGCCTATCCCCTTCAGATTCTCACCTGGCACGAAATCGTGAACGATACGGTGGGCGGGGTTCCTGTCGTTGCCACCTTCTGCCCCCTCTGCAACTCGGCCATCGTTTTCCGGCGCGACCTGGACGGGGTAGTTTATGACTTCGGGGTGTCCGGCAACCTGCGGAACAGCGACCTGATTATGTGGGATCGGCAAACCGAATCCTGGTGGCAGCAGCTAACCGGGGAGGCCATCGTGGGCGAATTGACCGGCCAGCAGTTGACCCTGCTGCCGGCAACGATTGTCGCCTGGGAGGATTTCAAGGCCGGCTACCCGGACGCCGCCGTGCTGTCCCAGGATACCGGGTTTTTCCGGGACTACGGGCGCAACCCCTACGTTGGCTATGACCGGGTGGATCAGTCGCCCTTCCTTTTCTTTGCGAAGGAGGATGCCCGGCTGCTGCCAATGGAGCGGGTGGCGGCCTTGACCGTGGGCGATGGGGCGGCGGCCTTCCCCTTCCCGCTGCTGGAATCCCGGGGCGTTGTCCACCATTCGGTCGGCGGGCAGGCCCTGGCGGTCTTTTTTCAGCCCGGCGCCCGCTCCGCGCTGGACGGGCCGTACATCGGCGACTCGAAAGAGGTGGGCGCAACCGGCGTCTTTGACCGGGAGTTGGACGGGCAATTGCTGACCTTCCGCGCCGCCGATGACGGTAACGGTTTTGTCGATGCGGAGACCGGCAGCCAATGGAGCATCCTGGGCCGGGCGGTGGCCGGCCCCCTGGCCGGCCAGCAACTGACCCCCATAGTTCACGCCAACCACTTCTGGTTTGCCTGGGCCGCCTTCCGCCCCGACACCGAGGTGGTACAGGGGGAGTAGGGGGGGTTGCGTTTTCCCGCCTATCCTATCCCGCTCATCCTGAGCTTGTCGAAGGGTGGGGTTGATGGTTCGACAAGCTCACCATGAGCGGTATGGAACGGGTTTAGTTTGATGCGGTAGGGGCGGGTTTGTAACCCGCCCGACGTTCAACGACAAGGAAATACCGGAAAACGAGTTGCCCCGTCTGACCGGTTCCAAAGCCAGAGCCAGGGCGGGTTATAAACCCGCCCCTACCATTCAACCGTCCACCATAGCCGGTACGGGTGAGGGATACCGGCAAATGTTGGAATGGTTCGACAAGCTCACCATGAGCGGGTGAGGTGGCTTGTTGATGGTTGCGGCAACCCAAGCAACCGTCGTTCCGGCGAAAGCCGGAATCCAGAATCCTCGGTAGCCGGTGCGCTCTTTCCCCGGGGATTTCCTGGATTCCGGCTTTCGCCGGAACGACGGTTTTATGCTGCGATTGACTTAGTTGAGACGTGATTGCCCCGGTTTAACCCAAGGCAACGCCAACCCGCTCACCCTGAGCCTGTCGAAGGGCGGGATTGGAATGGTTCGACAGGCTCACCCTGAGCGGCCTCTGTTCTCTCCGCTCACCCTGAGCTTGTCGAAGGGCGGGGGTGGGATGGTTCGACAGGCTCACCCTGAGCGGCCTCTGTTCTCTCCGCTCACCCTGAGCTTGTCGAAGGGCGGCGGTTAGATGGTTCGACAGGCTCACCATGAGCGGAGTTTGTTCCAGCGGAGTTTGTTCCAGCGGATTTTATTCCTGTGGTAAAATACCGCCGGCCCTTGCTCACTTACTCATTCAATCAATCACTTATTCACCGCCGCGCCGCCGGTTAAGGAGTTTTTATGACTACACCGCAGGTTACTTTCGGTTGCAATTTCTCCGTTGAGGAATACTGGGACGTGGTGGAGTTTGCTCAGAAGGCTGAGGAGTTGGGCTTTGACCGCATCACTACCGGGGAGCACGTGATGGACGGCAACCCGCCCCGGCCTACCCTGCTGAACATCCCCCTGATGGCGGCGGCGGCCGGGGCCACCCGCACCCTCCAGGTGATGACCGGTATCGTCATTGCGCCCCTCTATCACCCGGTTATGCTGGCTAAACTGGTTACCTCCCTCGACATCGTTTCCAAAGGGCGGCTGGACTTCGGCATCGGCGTCAGCGGCCAACGGGGGACGCGGGTGGAGTTTGACGCTTTGGGTATTCCGGTGCAGACCCGGGGGCGGCGCACCGATGAGATGCTGGCGGTGATGCGGCGGCTGTGGACTGAGGAGCACGTTACTCATCACGGCCGGTTCTTTGACTTTGAGGACGTAACCCTGCTGCCCCGTCCCCAGCAGCAGCCCTACCCGCCCATCTGGGTGGCCGGGCGCAGTGAGGCGGCGATGCAGCGGGCCGCCCGCTACGGCGACGGCTGGTATCCCTACCTATTTACCGTGCGTCGCTTGAAGGCCACCAACGAAACCGTCCGGCAGTTGGCCGCCGACGCCGGCCGGGACTTGACCGGATTCCATTGGGGCCTGAATCAGCCTACCGCCATCGCCGCCGACCGGGGCGAGGCCCTGGCGACCGCCGTAGCCCACGTCGGCCAGCGCTACGTTACGCCGGAACGCAGCGCCGAGGACATCGCCCAGGCCCTGTGCATCGCCGGCACGCCTCAGGACTGCATCAAGGCCATTGAGGAGCGGATTGACGCCGGGGTGCGGGACTTTATGTTCGGCTTTCTCTCTCCCGACGCCGCCGGAATGTACCGGCAAATGGAAATTGTCGCCAGGCAGGTGATACCCTATTTCCGAGGCTGATTGATACTTTCCGGGGTTAATTGCTGCCGGGCGGTTCAATGTCATTCCGAGCGGAGCGAGGAATCTAAACTCTTTCTTAATCCGGGCTTTCCTCGGAACCGGAACGGTACAGCGACCCGGCGTTTTAGATTCCTCCCTGCGGTCGGAATGACATAATGGGGCGGTCGGAATGACCTAGTGGAATAGTCGGAATGACCTAATGGGGTAGTCGGAATGACCTACCAACTGCGTAACTCCTGAAGTAACTAAACGCCGCCAGAGGACGCTATGCCCATTCTCCAGATCGAGGCTTACGTGCCGGCCAGCCCGGCGCAGGTTTTCAGCCACGTAACCGCCTTCCCGGCCGGCAGCGCGCCGGACGACCGGCTGCTGGAAGAGAAGTACGGCCGGCTGCTGAGCCGGGAGGGGAACTGCTACACCTTTCAGGATAACACCGAGTCCGCCAATAAGTGGCGGTGCAGTTTTGACCCGCCCCACCGCCGGGTGATGCAGGCCCTGGAATCCACCTGGTCAGACCGGACGGACACGTTTGAGGCGGCGGGAGACGGCACCCGTTGGACGCTGAGTTGGGAGCTGAAGTCTCAGGGAATCACGGCCTTGTGCAAGACGCTGTTTTTCCGGTTCAAGGACCGCAAACAGATTTACAGCGACCTGGTTCAGCCGGTAATAGACCATTTCCAGCGACAGGGGTATTATTAAGTAGGGCCAGGGCGGGTTATAAACCCGCCCCTACCACGGCAAACCTCAATGGAGGCCGAACCTGTCCCCAAGGCAACCTCACCCTAAACCCGTCGTTCCGGCGAAAGCCGGAATCCAGAACTCTCTTTAGTCGGCACGCTCTTTTCCGGGGGATTTCCTGGATTCCGGCTTTCGCCGGAACGACGGTTGCGTGGGTTGCCGCAACTACCAACAAGTCCACAACCCGCTCATAACAAGCCCCCCCCCCCGCTCATGGTGAGCCTGTCGAACCATCAACCGCGTCCTTCGACAAGCTCAGGATGAGCGGTATGGAACGGGTTTATCTTGATGGGTAAAGGGCGGATTATAAACCCGCCCCTACCCGCGGCAATGTCAACACCCGTTGATAATACCTATTGAGGATTAAGGCACCACAACTAACACCAAACCCCCACCCGCTCATGGTGAGCCTGTCGAACCACCGCCCCTGTCCTGCATCCTTCAACAAGCTCAGGATGAGCGGAACAAAACAGGGCGGATTACAAACCCGCCCCTACCCGTGTTGATGCCAATACCCGCTGCCCCGCCGTTAAAGGGCGGAATTAGGCGCTGGCGGCCTTTAGCGCCGCCTCCAGCTTGGGCGGGCTGTAGCCCACTACCTGCTGGTCGGCGATGACGGTAACCGGGGTGCTCCGCAGGCCCATGGCCAGGAGGGCGTCCCGGGCGTCCTCATCCTCGGATACGTTGCGCTCGGTAAAGGCGATGCCCTTGCGTGAAAGATACGCTTTCACCATGTGGCAGGGGCCTCAACCGGCCGAGGTAAATACGGTGATGTCCATAGCTATGCTCCTTCCCCTTGAATTGGCTGATTGACGGTCTGATTGCCGGACTCCGGCTCCGCTGCGGACTCAGGGGCCGGTTCCGTAGAACGCCGCCGGCTCTTGAAGTCGGCTTTAGTCTGGTAGTCCTGGTCGAAAAGGCCCTCGCCGGGCTTTACCGCCTCATCGATCGTTTGGGCAAAATCCTCGCCCTGTTCACACTTGCGAAGAAACTCTTCGCTCACGAAAAACATTCAAATGCAGAACCCGTCCCGTTGGATGTCTTCGTGGTGCCGGTCGCAGGGACAAATCTTCTTGCGATCCTCCACCGGGTCGCCGCTGAGGGGCATTCAAGGGCAGTAGCGGTAGCCGTGATTCACCTGGTTTTCGGCCAGCCCCTGCTGCACCAACTCCACCACTTCCGCCTCGGGAAAAAACTCGTAGGGGCCGCGCTCAACGTATTTCTCGGAAAAGGTTTTCGTTCCCTGCAATGCCTGGTCAATGGTCAACTTGCGCTGCAAACCTGCTTCTCCTGGTTCCGTATCCGGCCCGGCGGCCGGCCCTGACTGGCGGCTGGCTTCAACCGATTCTGCCCCTATTATACCCCACCCTGGCGCATCCGGGCGTGCATTGCGCAGGACATATTGGCAAATTGCCGGGCCTTCGTATGCAGGTTTTCCAGCAGGCTGGGCAGGGCTTCCTCGACTTCCGGCAAGGTCTTGTTCATAGCGACCTCTACGCTGAGCAGGGCAGCCGTCCCGCAGTCGCAGCGGGCGGCCAGATAGATTTTGTGAAAGCCCCGGTTGCCGGAAAAGTCCACCTTGAACCCCCGCAGCAGGGAAAGCGACGGCTCATCGGCCACCGCATCCTGAAACAACCGGTGAATTTCCTCCAGACTGGCCCCCGCTGCTGCGCCGGAATCTTCCATACCGGTTTGCTACCTCCAGGATGCGCCCCTTGCGCGCTGCTTGCCGTCTATACCATTGGGCTAAGGCAGGGCGGCTACCGCCTTAATTTCCACCAGAAACTCCTCCCGCACCAGGCCCTCAATGATCAACAGGGTGTTGGGCGGGTAATCGCCGTCGGGGAAAAGGGTGGGGAAAAGGGCGGCGCGGGCCTCCATAAAGGGTTGAACGGTGTCCCGGCCTACCAGGTAGGTGGTGAACTCCACCACGTCGCTGAAAGAGGCGCCGGCCGCGTCCAATATCTGGCCGAGGTTCTCATAGGTTTGACGAGTCTGGGCCGCAATGCCGCCGTCCCCGGCCAGGTTGCCGTTGGCGTCAATCCCCACCTGGCCGGCAACGTACAGCAACTCGCCGGCCCGGACCCGGATGGCTTGGGAATAGGCGCCCAAAGGTTGGGGGGCGGTGTCGGTGTTGACTACTTGCCGCTGCGGTGGCTGCGGTGATTGCATCGTTACCTCCGGTTAAATCCTGGTTATCGTAGTTAGGCTGGGCCTTTGGTGTTGGTATTATCGTCAACGTAGGGGCGGGTTTATAACCCGCCCTGGCTCGGGGGCAAGGACTGGTCGGCTATGGCATACCCGTTTTCCGGTATTTCCTTGCCGTTGAACGCTGGGCGGGTTACAAACCCGCCCCTACCCCGGTGATAATACCAACAAGTGTTGAGAATACCGGGCATTTTCACCGCATCCGCCTCAGTCGGTAGCGGCGGCTACCATATACCGCCCGCCCACCACGTTTAGCTGGTCTCCGGTGATGTAGGATGACTCATCAGAGGCCAGGAACAGGCAGGCGTTGGCGATGTCGTAGATGGTGCCCTGGCGGCCCAGGGGTATCCGGCGCAACTGGTCGTTGTCGCCCCGGGGCCGGCGGGATTCCCGGGCGAACCACTCCGGGTTGCGCCGGCTGGTGTCGATGGTGCCGGGGTTGACCATATTGGCCCGGATGTTGTAGGGGGCGAACTCGGCGGCCACCGCCCGGATGAACCCCCAAAGGCCGGTTTTGGCGGCGGTTACGGCGGAAGTGTCGGGGCGGCCGGTGATGGAGGCCATGCCGCCGATGGCGATGATGCTTCCGGTCTCCCGCTCCACCATACCGGGCAGCGCCGCCTTGCACAGGTAAAAGCTGGAGTGCAGGTTGATGCCAAAGACCCGGTGCCAGTCCTCATCGGTTACCGACAAGAGGGGATGATGGGGCCGGATGGCGGCGTTGCTGACCAGCACGTCAATCTGGCCCAGGGCGTCCAGCCCCTCGGCCACCAGCCGTTGACACTGGGCCGAGTCGGCGATGTCAGCCACGGTGGTATGGGTTTTGGCGCCCAACTCCCGGCACTCAGCGGCCACCTCATCCAGTTCCTGCTGGCTTTGCAGCGAACTGAGCACCAGGTTGGCCCCCTCCCGGGCAAAGGTAAGCGCCGTTTCCTTGCCGATGTTACGGCTGGCGCCGGTAATAAGGGCGGTTTTTCCTGCCAGGCGCACGGTGTTTCCTCCAGATGTTTGTCAAAGATAAGGTCAATATCAATAATCGTTAGCGGGTGTTGCAGCAGTCTATTCCCGCCGGGGCCGGGGGTCAACCGGCAACGGGGGGATTTACCCGGTCAACTGCGTCTTAACCGGGGCAACAACCCACGCAACCGTACATTCCAAACCACCGTCGTTCCGGCGAAAGCCGGAATCCAGGAAATCCCCGGGGAAAGAACGGGCCGGCTACCGAGGGTTCTGGATTCCGGCTTTCGCCCCTGCTCATCCTGAGCTTGTCGAAGGACGGGGTGGGTATGGTTCGACAGGCTCACCATGAGCGGACTTTATTATCCCCGCTCACTCTGAGCGGATATTGTTGTCAAGTTGCCTGCGTTCCCCGCTCATCCTGAGCTTGTCGAAGGACGGGGTGGGTGGTTCGACAGGCTCACCATGAGCGGACTTTATTGTCCCCGCTCACCATGAGCAGGTTTGTTAGTCAAGTTACCTGCGTTCCCCGCTCATCCTGAGCTTGTCGAAGGACGGGGTGGGTGGTTCGACAAGCTCACCATGAGCGGACTTTGTTATCCCCGCTCATCCTGAGCGAATTGGGGACTTGGCGCCAGCCTTGGGTGAATCCCCCACCTGAAAACCCCTATGCCTCCTCAGACGTTTCCGGCCGGTTCCGTAGAATGTCCTCCAGGGTTCGGTCCAGTTGCGGGTTTAGTTCTACCGGGTTCTCAAAGGGGGTGTAGCGGTAATCGGCCCGTACCCGGTCGATGATTTCTTTGGCGTTGGCGTTGGAACTGCCGATGCGTTCCAGGGTTTCCTGCAAGCGGGCCGATTCGGCGTTGCCCCGCGTTTCCAGGTCCGACAAGTCCAAGTCCAGCCCGAACATAACTTTCAGCCGGCGCATAATGTCAAAGAAAGAGCGGTAGTCGGTAACGATCCCGACCTGCTGATTGCCCGAGGTGGTGAAGGGGTACATCGGCGCCATTGACCCCAGCCGGAACACCGACAGTTCCGGGTGGTGGTAGTGGGCCAGGCTGACCAGGGCCATCCCCACCGTCGGCCCCTGGCGCGCGCCGCTGCCGTAGTTGGAAAACTGGATGCCGTACTTTTCCAGGGTCTCCTTCATTTCAGGGCGGCTGTAAACGCAGCCCACCCGCCGCTCCAGGTCCGGCGGGGACGGGCCGTTGTAACCCTCAACGGTTACGGTCTGTTCCACGCCCAACTCTTTGATTGCGGCAAAGAAGGCTTCTGCGTACAACTCCAGCTCAAACCAGGGTTCCTCGCCCATAAAGATAATCAGGCCGTCGCCGGCGGCATAAAAATCATTGTCCCAGTGCATCGGGACACTGGGCAGGCCGTCCTGAAAAGCGGTGGCCGGGCGAAAGGCGTCATGGGTTCCGGCTACCTGGAAGGGGTAGCACATTTTCTGAATTTCCGACCCCAGCCGGCCGATTTTCCGGGCGCCTAGCCGGTCAATCAGGTACTGGGGCAGGCCGCTGGAAATGTTGCCCCCGTCCGACCACTGGCGTCTCCAGCCGGCAATCAGGTAACGGGCGGCGGGCTTTTCATCAAGAATCAACAACTCACTGGACATAGTTGGCCTCCCCTGGACATTGACCTTGCAACTCTGCGCTGCGCTTATTATACAACGTACCGTAACCGGCGGTAGCGGGGTAGGCGCCGGTTAATGGCAATAACAATCAATATCAATACGGTATTCCCAACATTCGTTGGCATTTCTTACCCGTACCGGCTCCGGCGGATTGTAGGATTGTAATGGTAGGGGCGGGTTTGTAACCCGCCCTGGTTCGGGCGCAGGAATGGGTCGGCTACGGTACACCGGTTTTCCGATATTGTCTTGCCGTTGAACGTCGGGCGGGTTATAAACCCGCCCCTACCCGGATGATGATACCCCCGGCTACCGTCGTTCCGGCGAAAGTCGGAACCCAGAATTCTTTGTAGCCGTATCGCCTTTTTACCGAAGGATTTCCTGGATTCCGGCTTTCGCCGGAACGACGGTTTTATGCGCCGGAATGATGGGTTTATGATGCGGTTGCCCGGCGCAAGTCCATACCAATAACAATATGGTATCCCCAACATTTGTTGGCATTTCTGACCCGTACCGGCTCCGGTTGATTGTAATGGTAGGGGCGGGTTTGTAACCCGCCCTGGTTCGGGCGCAGGAATGGGTCGGCTACGGCACGCCGGTTTTCCGGTATTTTCTTGCCGTTGAACGTCGGGCGGGTTATAAACCCGCCCCTACCCGGATGGTGATACCTCGGTCAACCGTCGTTCCGGCGAAAGCCGGAATCCAGAACTCTTTTTAGCTGGAACGCCCTTTTCCCGTAGGATTTCCTGGATTCCGGCTTTCGCCGGAACGACGGTTTTATGCGCCGGGATGATGGGTTTATGCGCCGGAATGACGGGTTTATGATGCCATTGCCCGGCGCAGGCCGATACCAATATCCGCTCATGGTGAGCTTGTCGAACCATCCGCCCCTATCCGACGGTTCGTCCTTCGACAAGCTCAGGATGAGCGGGGAGAGACGGCAATTGCCCTTTGCCCGCGCCCAGCTTGCTATGCCGCCCGGTTTCCGGTATTCTGGCACTACTAACCGGCTGTGGGCCGGCGGAGGAATGGGCTAATGAACGTGCACGTTTACACCAACCCCGGTTGATTCAGTTGCCGGACGTTGGAGGAGTTCCTAACGTCCAACGGTGTTCAGTATGAGCACCACGACATTGCCAGTGAACCGGAGGCCCGGGCCTTTCTGGACAGCCGGGGCGTCAAGTCGGCGCCGGTAACGGTGGTGGACGATGAAATTATCATCGGCTATTACCCCAAAAAACTGATTGCTACCCTGAACCTGGATACCCGGGTTGACCTGGCCGGCCGAACCGGCTGGATGGCGGAAAAGTACGATAAAATCCTGCACGCCGCGATCCGGGCTACCCTGCAACTGGCCCCGGAGCAGTTGCAGCGCCCGGTGGCCTGGCGGCCCGAAACCCTGCGGGACACCATCGTCCACATCCTTTCCTTCCCGGAACTGGCCTGGCTCAGCCACCGAACCGGCAGTATGAGTACCGCCGATATGCAAGCCGGCCGGGAGCGGCTGGCCGACGTGAACGCCCCGGAGGCCATTGCCGAGTACGGCGAGGGGGTCATCGGAAATATCGTCGAGTTTCTCAACGGCAACGATAACGATGCCTTTGACCGGGTGGTTCCCGCCCACTACGGCGGCGAGGTAACGGTGGTAGAGTTGCTGAACATCATCCTGAGCCACAGCACCCACCACCTGAAGCAGGTTTACTGGTTTATGGAGACCGAGTTGGGCGTAACCCCGGTGAACCCGGCCACGCCCGCCGACCTGGAAGGCATATTCACCCCGGAAGCCCTGATTTAACGCCGGTATCACCAGCGGCGATAGAAAGTCGCGCTGGAAGGAGTATTATATATGGCAGACTATAACCCGATGCAGAGTTTTGCGGTGGAAGTCCACGAGCAGGAGTACCGGACTGACGGCAACGAGTCCTGGACGGTGCGCCTCTATCAACCCCAGGGCAGCGGCCCCTTTCCGGCTATGCTGGACGTTCACGGGGGCGCGTGGAACCGGGGGGAACGCGCCAGCGATGAGGTGATGAACCGGGCGCTGGCCGCCAGTGGCATCCTGGTCGCCGCCATTGATTTCCGCCTGGCCCCGGCCCATCCCTATCCGGCCCAGGTGGTGGATGTGAACTACGCCACCCGCTGGCTTAAGGCCCACGCCGCCGAGTTCAACGCCACCGCCGACCAGGTGGGGGGCATTGGCTCCTCCAGCGGTGGACACACCCTGATGCTCAGCGCAATGCGGCCCGACGATCCGCGCTATTCGGCCCTGGAACTGGACGGCCCGGCCGGTAGTGGCGTTGACGCAACCCTGGCCTATACCATCTGCTGCTGGCCGGTGCTGGACCCCTATGCCCGCTACTTGTACGCCCAGGAAGCCAACAATGAGCGGCTGGCTGCCTCCAGCGAAGCCTACTTCCTGAACCAGGAAACGATGAAGGAAGGCAACCCTCAGCACATCCTGGAGCGGGGTGAAAAGGTGCAACTTCCCCCGACGCTGATTATTCAAGGCACCCGGGACGACAACGTGCCGTTGTCCATCCCGGAACGGTTCACCGAAGCCTTCCGCGGGGCTGGCGGCGACATCCAACTGGAGATTTTCCCGGAAATGCCCCACGGCTTTGGCAACACCCCCGGCGCCGAGTCGGACCGGGCGTTGGAACTGATGAAAGCCTTTGTATCCCGCCAGTTGACCGCCGCCGGAGCGACGGTTTAGGTTCAGCCGGGCAATACCGGTTTCCCGGCCCTATTCCTTGGAGAGCAGGGCCGGGGGGCGGGGTGAGTAATCTGAATTTCTGCCAAGACAGGCTTTATCAGAACTAGGCAACAGCCGGGCATTTTAGACCCTTCGTTGCGCTCAGGCTGATATATCACTATGTGCAACCCCTGTCTGGAGACCGATAAAGCCGCCAATCCCGGCAACTACACCAATACACAAGGAGTTTCAGGCATGGCTAATAACCGCCCGACCCGCAATAATGCCAGACGTGGGGGTACTCCTCAGACTGCTAGTAATCGCCCCAAAGGGCAGGTGCGTTCCGGGAAAACCGTCCAGTATTCCATCAAAGACAAGCAGGGGGATACCAAATACGTGGGGACGACAAATAATCCCACGCGTCGAGCTGCTGAACATCGTGCGAGCGGCAAGCTCCAGCCTAGTGAAAAGCTGGTAGTGGAGACGCGAGCGATTGACCGGCAGAAAGCCGAAAAAGTAGAGGCGGCTAAGTTGGCTTCCCACCGGCGTCAGCAAGGTGCAAACCCCGCGCGCAACAGGACGAATGATGGCAAGTACCATCCTGGTCGCGGTAGTTAGACCACCTGCCGGCTATCAGCCCTGCCGAGGCTTTGTGCCCGGCAAATCAGCAAATGCTGAATCTTATTCCAGTTAAACCTCTCCTTTGGGAGAGAGCTATAAAAAGAGGAATCCATTGCAAATCGAAAAGGTGGAAACGGCCCTGTACCGGATTCAGCGGCAGCCGGGCCTGTCCAACTCCAGCTCGCAGATTGAATCCACCAGCCTGCTGCTGGCCCGCGTTATCGCCGCCGACGGGCAGGAGGGCATCGGCTGGACTTACAGCCACGGTGACAGCGGCCGGGGTATGAAAGAGGCCATTGACACCCTGCTGGCGCCCCGGCTGGTGGGCGAAGACCCCCGCTACATTGAGCGGCTGTGGGACAAGCTGTGGCACAGCATCTTTCCCAACATCACCATGGCCGGCCTCACGGCGGTAGTGCTGGCCCCGTTGGATATTGCCCTCTGGGATTTGGCCGGCAAGCGGGCCGGCCGGCCCTTGTTCCGGCTGCTGGGCGGCTACCGGGACCGGGTTCCCGCCTACGGCAGCGGCTTGGACCTGGCCTATTCCACGGAGGAATTGCTGGATGAGGTGGAGAACTTTATCGGCCAGGATTATTGGGGCGTCAAAATCAAGATAGGCCGGGAGCGGCTGGCCGAGGACATGGAACGGCTGCGGGCCGTGCGCCAGGCCATCGGCCCCCATACGCCTCTAATGGTGGACGCCAATCAGCGCTGGTCGGTGGGCGAGGCCATCACCCGGGCCCGGGCAATGGAGGAGTTCAACCTGTTCTGGCTGGAGGAGCCGATTCTGGCCGAAGACCACGCCGGCTATGCGCGGCTGAGCCGCACGGTCAACGTGGCCCTGGCCGCCGGCGAGGGAGAACATCAGGCCGAGCAGTTCCTTGACCTGTTCCAGCGGGGAGCCGTCCAGTTCGTGCAGGCCGACGCGTGCCGGGTGGGCGGCGTAACGCCCTGGATGCGAATTGCGCGCCTGGCCGATGCCTACCACCTGCCCATGGCGCCGCACCTGGTAGAAGAGTTGTCGGTACACCTGTGCTGCGGCGCGTCCAACGGTTTCCTGGTAGAACACCTGCCCACCCTGAACCTGAACAACACCGGATTCATCCTCAACCCGGTCCTGCCCCGCCAGGGGGTATTTACGCCCTTGGAAGACCCGGGGCATGGCGTACAGTTTGACTTTGCGGCCCTGGAACCCTTCCGGTTGGCCTGAAGCCCGGCCCTACACTGAGGGCCGGGGGTCTATCCCCTCGCGTGCGGGGGAACGTTCACCGACGGCAACTATTACGGAATCGACCAAGGTCTATCCCCGCGTATGCGGGGGAATGTGACCAATGCCGCCCATTTCTTGGTCATTCTCAGGTCTATCCCCGCGTATGCGGGGGAATGTTTCCTACCGACTAGCACCCGTTGATAATAGAAGGTTTTGCGCCGGGTTTAGGGGTAAGCCTGGGTTATGCTGCGCTGCGGTCGGTCCGGGTCAAGTGGTCTATAGGCGCGGGTCATGTATATCAAGACCGCCGGTTCCCGGTCGGCCAGTTCCGGGACCTCCGGGAAGATGAATTCTCCGATTACCACGGCGCGGGCTGGCCCGGCGACGGTGCGTTCCAGGATGTCGGCGCGGCGTGCGGCGCGCTTTATGTCGGTTTCCTGGATGATGAAGGCTACTTCAATGAGGACGTGGACCAGGTTGCCGTCGGGGTCGGAGCCACGCATCACTATGTCGGTGTATTCCAGGTCGTCGGCTTCATCGTCGGATATGGCGCCGGCATCGATGGCGTCGATCATCAGGTTGCCGAGGTCTGGTCGGTAGGGATTTGCCATGGTTCGGATGACTTCCGGGTTGGTTAGCTTCAGGCGGCGGCTCACCCAGCGGTGGCCCGCCCGGTTAACATCTCTTTCGTAGCGTGTTCTGATGTGTTTGTTGAATTTTCCTGCCATCCGGGTTTGTCATTCCTTTAGCCGGGCTATGGTCTGTCCCGGCGGGTTTGGAGGAAACTGAGGCCTGCCCTGCTCAGGCGGTGGAGCCGTGTTGCATCATTTGGATGTACTGTACCTGTTCCCGGTCGGCCAGTTCCTGGTCTGTTCCGGCGATTGATTCCCCGATTACCACGGCCCGGGTGGGGCCGCCCACGGCCTTTTCCAGGATGGCGGCGCGGTCTGCGGCGCGGCGTATGTCGCTTTCCTGGACGGTCAGGGAGGCTTCAATGACGACGTGAACCGGGTTGCCGTCGGGGTCGGAACCCCGGATTACTATGTCGGTGCGTTCCATATCTTCGGCTTCGTCAAAGGATATAGCACCGGACTCCATGGCCTGGTTCAGGATAGCGGAGAGTTCCTGTTTTTCCGATGCGGCGCTGACCCACAGAGTGTCCGGCTGGGTTATTTGGAAATGCCGCTGCAACCACCGGTGGGCGAGCCTGGCGACGTGGCTTTGGTAGTCTGAACCGAGGAGGTGGCTGAGTTGCCCTGACATCCGGATTTGTCCGGTTTCCAAGCGGTCCATTCTTGTTTCCAAGCGGGCTTGCCCTTCTTTCAACTCAGTAACGTCGGTCTCCAGCCGGGCTTGCCCCTCTTTCAGGGCGGTAACGTCGGTCTCCAAGCGGGCCTGCCCAGCTTCCAGGCGTTCCGTTCTTGTTTCCAACCGGGCTTGGCCTTCCTCCAGCCGGGCCTGCCCTTCTTTCAACTCGGTAACGTCGGATTCCACCTTGTCCAGGCGTTGGTTGGTCTGTTCCGTGAACCGGGTTAGGACGTTGGTCAGTTCCTCCAGTTGGGTGGCGATTCTGGCGACCAGTTCTTCCAGGCGGAATACCCGCGCCGGCAGTTGCATCACTTCCTCGGTCATGATGTGACGGCGCATGGCCTCACGGAGCGTAGGATTCTGTTCCAACGCCTGGAGGAGGTCTTCGAAAGTGTTGATGGTGGTCATGGGAATCACCGGACTTCTTGGAATGGGTCTATTGTATCACTATATCACCTTTCCGCCGGTGTTGGGGGAAATTTGGTAGCGGTTATGGTGTGAGGCTGTAAGGCGTTAGGCCGGGGGTTAGGGCCGGGCCAGCCGCCAGGCGTACAGGGCCACCGCTACCGCCGTTGCCAGGTTCAGGCTGGACACGCCGGGCTGCATCGGAATGGCAAGGCAGCAGTCGGCGGCGGCCCGCAGTTCCCGGCTGAGGCCCTCCCGCTCCGAGCCAAAGGCCAGCGCGGCCCGCTCCGGTATCAATCCGGGTTGCAGCGGCGCGCCCGCCGGGTCAATCGCCACCAACGGCCGGCCGCCCCGCTCGGCGCTACCGGCCCACTCCTTCCCCCACTGCTCGGCCCACGCCACCGGCAGGGCAAAGTGCAGCCCGGCGGCGCCCACCAGGGCAGAGGGGTGCCAGGGGTCGTGTTCGCCGGTGGCAATCACCCCGGCGGCGCCCACCGCTGCCGCTACCCGGACAACCGCCCCCAGGTTGCCATGACTGCGGGGGTTTTCCAGCAACACCAGCGGCGCCGGCGCCGGGTTGTTGAACACTTCCGGCAGGGATGTTTGGGGACGCTGGGCGATGGCGATGACGCCGGTGGCCGGCAGTACGGGGGAAAGTTGGCGGAAAACTTGGGGCGGTACTACGGTTATATTGCTATCCAGGGTGCCGGCCAAATCCGGGGCCAAGGCTGCGGTCAAGCGCGCCAACTCCCCGGCGTCCAGGGCAACGGTTTCCCGAACCGCGGCGCCGAAACGGAGGGCGTGTTTCAGGGGATGAAAACCCTCCAGCGCCGCCAGGGACGGGTCGCGGCGGGCCTGGCGGAACCGGTCAATCAGGGCTTGGTAGCTGGGGGAACGGCTAATCCGAACCCTCCCACAGTTGGGCTACCGGCGCATCGGGCAGCAGGAACTGAAACCCGGAACGCTCGGCGTACTGGCGGTCGATTTCCGTATCGCCGATATGGATATACTGCTCTGCCGCAAACTCGGCTTTAACCTGGGGCAGTTGGTGTTTCAGGACGGTGAATTGCATCGGGATGGCATTGTCCTGCCAGATGCGCTGCTGGTTGCTCACCGTCCGGTCGGAGCAACTGCCGATGATGCACCCCTGGGCCTGAGCGGCGCGCACCATATCCAGCGTGATGCAGCCGGGCGGGTCGCCCACCTCCAGGGTGCCGTCGATGTCAAAGCTGATTAGTTTCGCCAAAGGGTTCCCTCCGTGATTTAATTTCCTGCTGCGGGGATAATGCTCAAAACCCCGCTAATGGTGAGACGGTCAAGCCATCCCGATTTTGTCCTGGCCGGGACGGGCGGGTTACAAACCCGCCCCTACGCCAGGGCAATCGCGTTTTAACTATAGCAACCCAAGCAACCGTCGTTCCGGCGAAAGCCGGAATCCAGGAAATCCCCCGGAAAAGTGCGATACGGCTACTGAGTGTTCTGGATTCCGGCCTGCGCCGGAACGACGGGGTTTTAAGCGTTAGAAATACCTCTATTTCGTCCCCGCCCCTTGGTGAACAAATTAACCGGGGTGCTTGCCCAGCATCAGCCAGCCGCCACTGCTGGGGGTGGTGAAGGCGCAGAGGGCGGTTTCGGCCCGCACCGTAACCTGCCGGGGGCCGGCCGTGCCCCGCAGTTGTTCAATGCTGTCGGTGTACATCGCGGTGCGGGTGCGCCCGTTGCCCAGGTTGCCGCCGCTGGAACTGAAGGGATGGGGGCCTTTCACGCTGATGTCCCCGGCGTAAAAGGCAAAGGCATCGCCCCGCTTAACCCCGTGCCACTGAAAGCCCTCCAGAAAGAACTGGGTCATAATGGCGTAGCCGTCATAGGGATTGAAAATGTCCACGTCGGCCGGGCCTAATCCCGCGCCTTCATACATCCGCGCCGCCGCCCGGTCGGTCCACTCCTCCACCTCGGCCAGGTCCGGCTGGGTGGTGCGGAACCGGAAGTTGTGCTGCGAATGGTTCAGGACATAGACCGGGGGCTGCCGCAAATCCCGGGCCCGCTCGGCGGTGGTGAACAGGTAGGCCGCCGAGGCGTTGACCGGACGGTCGCAGTCCCAGATACGCAGGGGGTTCAGGATGTAGCGGGAGCTAACGTAATCCTCCACCGTGATGGGTTCGATGCCGTGATTGACGTTGAAACCCCAGGGGGTCAGCATCCCGTTCTTGTGCTGATTGATGACAAAGGGGGCCAGGTCATCGTGCTGGCCGCCGTACTTGAGGCAATACTGGTTATGGGGAAAGATGTTGATAAAGTCATTGCCGCCGTGATTGCCCCAGGGCACCGTCCACTGGCGCACGCCCCGGGCATAGTCGTCGGCGTTCTCCCCGCCCCGGCGGTAGCGGCCCTCCAGGTTGCCGGTGGGATATATCACCAGACAGGTATTGCAGACGCCGTCGCCCACCGCCTGGGCCGCCAGTCCCACCATCTCGCCGATAGTCGGCACGCCGGTGGGCGCGAACTTGACGTTGGGCAGGTTCATCGTCTTAGCCAGCCACTCGCCATTGATGAGGGTCAAGCCGTACTCGGAATCGTAGGGCGGGTCAAAGTAGGGACGGGGCGCCCACTGAGAGGCCGAGCCGCCGCTGCCCCCGGCGATATGGCTGTCGCAGCAGACTATCCCGTCGATCTGGTCGGGAGTAACCCCGGCGTCCTCCATCGCCCGTTGGCAGGCCAGGATGGAGTAGGCGCCCAGGGTCTGGTCCATTGACACGCCGTCCCAGCGCCGGTCAACGGGGGAATGGCCGTAGCCGGCGATTGCCACCTGGCCCCGGTGTTCCCAAACGCCCAGGCCGTCCCGGTCTCTGCGCCATTGGTACTGGTTGCTGGTCATAGGTTATCGGTTATCCTTTCGCAGTTTTTTCACTACAGCTATGCGCTCACGAGTTATCCGCTCATAGTGAGCTTGTCGAACCATCTATCATATATCCGCTCATGGTGAGCTTGTCGAACCATCTATCGTATAACCGCTCATGGTGAGCTTGTCGAACCACCCGTTCCTCCGGTACGGTCAACGGGCGTTGGCATTGCCATGGGTAGAGGCGGGTTTGTAACCCGCCCGCCCCGCCAGGGCCAAGTCAACTTGCGGAACGGATGTAGCCATATCCGGCATATCCTCGCCCCGGAGCCTGGGCGGGTTAGAAACCCGCCCCTACCGGAAAATGACCGGGCAAGGACAACCAACCCCGTTGAGAATACCACTTTACACAAGGCAACCGCATTATAAACCCGTCGTTCCGGCGAAAGCCGGAATCCAGAACGCTTTGCAGCCGAATCGCTCTTTCACCGGGGATTTCCTGGATTCCGGCTTTCGCCGGAACGACGGTTGCTTGGGTTGCCTTGCATCCTATAACCGCTCATGGTGAGCCTGTCGAACCATCATTGCATCCGGTACGGTCAACGGGCATTGGCATTGCCATGGGTAGGGGCGGGTTTGTAACCCGCCCGCCCCGCCAGGGCCAAGTCAGCTTACGGAACGGATGTAGCCATATCTGGCATACCCTTACCCCGGAGCCTGGGCGGGTTACAAACCCGCCCCTACCGGAAAATGACCGGGTAAGGAATACCAACCCCCGTTGAGAATATCATTTTACACAAGGCAACCGCATTATAAACCCGTCGTTCCGGCGAAAGCCGGAATCCAGAACGCTTTGTAGCCGGCCCGCTCTTTACCGGGGGATTTCCTGGATTCCGGCTTTCGCCGGAACGACGGTTGTTTGGGTTGCCGGGGTTGTCCTAGTTAAGACACGATTGCCCGGCATCCTATAACCGCTCATGGTGAGCTTGTCGAACCACCCGTTCACCCGGTTACGGTCAACGGGCGCTGGCATTGCCATGGGTAGGGGCGGGTTTCTAACCCGCCCGCCCCGCCAGGGCCAAGTCAGCTTGCGGAACGGATGTAGCCATATCCGGCATATCCTTGCCCCGGAGCCTGGGCGGGTTAGAAACCCGCCCCTACCGGAAAATGACCGGGCAAGGAATACCAACCCCCGTTGAGAATATCATTTTACACAAGGCAATCCCACCATAAAACCGTCGTTCCGGCGAAAGCCGGAATCCAGAACGCTTTGTAGCCGGCACGCTCTTTCACCGGGGATTTCCTGGATTCCGGCTTTCGCCGGAACGACGGTTGCTTGGGTTGCATTGCATCCTATAACCGCTCATGGTGAGCTTGTCGAACCACCCGTTCCTCCGGTACGGTCAACGGGTGTTGGCATTGCCATGGGTAGGGGCGGGTTTGTAACCCGCCCGTCACGCCAGGGCCAGGCCAGCTTGCGGAACGGATGTAGCCATATCCGGCATATCCTTACCCCGGAGCCAGGGCGGGTTAGAAACCCGCCCCTACCGGAAAATGACCGGGCAAGGAATACCACCCCCGTTGAGAATATCATTTTACACAAGGCAACCGCATTATAAACCCGTCGTTCCGGCGAAAGCCGGAATCCAGAACTCTTTGCAGCCGGCCCGCTCTTTCCCCGGGGATTTCCTGGATTCCGGCTTTCGCCGGAACGACGGTTGTTTGGGTTGCCGGGGTTGTCCTAGTTAAGACACGATTGCCCGGCATCCTATAACCGCTCATGGTGAGCTTGTCGAACCACCCGTCCACCCGGTTACGGTCAACAGGCGTTGGCATTGCCATGGGTAGGGGCGGGTTTGTAACCCGCCCGCCATGCCAGGGCCAGGCCAGCTTGCGGAACGGATGTAGCCATATCCGGCATATCCTTGCCCCGGAGCCTGGGCGGGTTAGAAACCCGCCCCTACCCGGAAAATGACCGGGCAAGGAATACCAACCCGCGTTGAGAATATCATCTACACCGGGCAAGCGCATTATAAACCCGTCGTTCCGGCGAAAGCCGGAATCCAGAACGCTTTGTAGCCGGCCCGCTCTTTTCCGGGGGATTTCCTGGATTCCGGCTTTCGCCGGAACGACGGTTGTTTGGGTTGCCGGGGTTGCTCTGGTCAAGACCCGATTTCCT
The DNA here is from genome assembly GCA_958295765.1 of uncultured Dehalococcoidia bacterium. GTDB lineage: Bacteria > Chloroflexota > Dehalococcoidia > Lucifugimonadales > UBA3495 > CATQHB01. The sequence goes on along the minus strand of CATQHB010000002.1, from coordinate 2,588,685 downwards.
TGCATCCTGCAACCGCTCATGGTGAGCTTGTCGAACCACCCGTTTATCCGGTACGGTCAACGGGTGTTGGCATTGCCATGGGTAGGGGCGGGTTTGTAACCCGCCCGTCACGCCAGGGACAGGCCAGCTTGCGGAACGGATGTAGCCATATCCGGCATACCCTTACCCCGGAGCCTGGGCGGGTTAGAAACCCGCCCCTACCGGAAAATGACCGGTTGAACCATCGGTTCATACCCCGACAAACTCACCGTGTCGGGCATTTGTTCCGGCGCCTACTCCACCACCCGCCATTCGTGGATTAGCTGGCCGGGGGCTACCTCCTCGAACATTACCTCAACGGCGGCGCCTACCGGAACCTGGTAGGGGGGGAGGCCGGGCAGGTTGGAGTAAAAGTTGACGGTAGGGTCGGCGTCCAGGGTTACCAGGGCCAGGTTGTAGGGCTGGTCGGGCATCCGCCGGTTCAGCCGCCCGTCCTCGATTACGATGTAGGTGGCGATATGGCCCTGGCCGGCCACTTCCTTCCACTCCAGGCCGTCGGCGGAACCGCAGACCTGGCACGCCGGCTGGGGCGGGTACTGGAGCTTGGCGCAGGCGGCGCAGTGCTGGAGCAGCAACCGCCGCTCATTCACCCCGTCCCAAAAGGGACGGCTCAGGTCATCGGGAACCGGGATTATCTTGGGCATCCTTCTCTCTCCCTATTCTCCTGCCGGCCGGCCGCAACCGGCTAGGCCGGCGTATCCAAAGCCCGGGGGTCAGGGCCATGCTGATTGGGGCCGGCCTGTCCCTGCTTGACCATCCACCAGATTATCCACACCGCCAGCCCGACCCAGATGGCCGCGGAAATCAGCAGCCCGATTATGAGCGGCGCGATAGCCGCCATACTGTAATCGCTTTCAACGCTGAACATGAGTGTCATACCGTCCAGAGATGCCACCACCCCGATAATGAGAGGTATGGTCGCCAGGATGCCGGCTACTATCCACACCAATTGCCACCACCCGGTCCGGCCAATGTCGTGGAGCCGCCGCGCCGTTACCGCCAAGCCCGGCAGCAAAACCGCCAACTGGAACAGGGACGACGGCCGCTCCAACGAATCCCCCCCAAAGCCGAAAATTATCCCCTCAATAATGGACAAAATGGTGCTGACCACCGTGATGCCCAGCACCCACCACCAGTATTCGGCCCGGGTGGCCCGCCTGCGAAAACCCACGTACTGCCGCAGGCAGGATTTGATGGCCTCCGGGAGGGAAACCATTGGCTTGGTTGGCGTCATCGCTGCTCTGCCTCTTTATAAGGTCGGACTAGGATTGCCTTTATAGTAGGGGCATTTTAACCGCCTTCCAATGCAGCCGGCCGGTTGACCGGGTATTGCTGGCGGCCTACTCTAGGCCGGCGTATCCAAAGCCCGGGGGTCAGGGCCATGCTGATTGGGGCCGGCCTGCCCCTGCTTGACCATCCACCAGATTATCCACACCGCCAGCCCGACCCAGATGGCTGCGGAAATCAGCAGCCCGACTATGAGAGGCGCGATAGCCGCCATACTGAAATCGCCTTCGCCGCCGGACAGGATGAACATACTGCCTAGAGACGCCACTATCCCGACAACGAGAGGTATGACCGCCAGGATGCCGGCTACTATCCACACCAATTGCCACCACCCGCTCCGGCCAATGTCGTGGAGCCGCCGCGACGTTACCGCCAGCCCCGGCAGCAAAACCGCCAACCCGAACAGGGACGAGAATATCTGAAGGTCATCCCCGAACCCGAAAAGGACTCCGTCAATAATGGACAGCAGCATACTGACCACCGTGGTGCCCAGCACCCACCACCAGTATTCGGCCCGCGTCGCCCGGCCACGGAAACTCACGTACTGCCGCAAGCAGGATTTGATAGCCTCCGGGAAAGGCATCATCGGCTTGGTGCCCGTCATTGTTCTCCGTCTCCTTTAAGGTCGAACCGGGTATTGCCGGCGGCCTATTCCAGGGCAGCGGGTTCAGGGCCAAAGCGGTTTGGCCCCGCCGTCCCCCGCTTGGTCATCCATACTACCCACCAGACAAAGGTAGCCAGATAGAGAACCACCGTAATCAGCAACCCCACCAGCATTGGCACGATGAGGGAAAAGGCCAGGTCGCCGAAATACTCCCGGAAGTTCCAGGTGGATACCAGGTCGGGGATGCCGCCCAGCAGGGAACTGATGCCGCCAATCAGGCCCACGATGATGCCGATGAGCAGGGGTATCCAGCCCAGGGTGAACAGGGCCTCCCACGCCACCTGCCACCAGCCGGTTCGTCCGATGTCGTGCAGCCGCCGGGCGGTAACGGCCAGGGAGGGCAGCACTACGGCCAGAAAGAAGATGGAACCGAAGGGGCTGAAAGTCCCCGGCTCGGAAACGGACAGGATGGCGGCGTCCAGGGCGGAAACCATAGAATTGCCAATCCACAGGGCCAGCACCCACCACCAGTATTCGGCCCGGGTGGCCCGACCGCTGAAGTCCGAATACTTCCGTAAGGCCAGAACTACCGCTTGGGGAAAGGAAATCATCGAATTAGCCGGCGCTCCCGACGCAGTTTCCATCGGCGCCTCCCTCCTGTGTTAATGACCCGGTGTTAATGACCGATTGCCAACGGGTTATCCGGGTGATCCGGGCTATCATTGTAACCCTTAATCGCCGGTTCATCTACCCGAAAAAAGCCCAACTGCCCCCGGCAGGGAACCGGAACCGGGTAAATGACCGGCTCGGCCAGCACAAAACCGTAGGGGCCGCAGAACCAGGGGCTGTCGGAGGCGTCCACGCAGTCGGCAATCGTTACCTCGCCCACGATGGCGCCTCGGGGCAGGTCGGCGGGCAGGGCCAGGCCGGCCCGGTGAACGTAGGCCCGCAGTTCCGGGAAATCCCCCGTCATAACCCGCTGCCCGGCGTGAACATACACCCGCCCCCGAAACCGGGTGGCCCAGGTACGGTTTTCAATGTCCTTATGACCGCTGACCAGCAGCCAGGCCCAGGGCTGACGGACGCTCAAAGCGCGCATTACGGCTCCGGGGGTAGATTTGTTGGGGGAGAGGATAGCAGGATGCGGGGGGGATTAAAAGGGTGGGTATTGCCAACATTTGTTGGTATTGGTATTCCCACCGGACACATATTATTGGTCGGTAGGGGCGGGTTTGTAACCCACACTGGCGTTCAACGGCAAGGGAATACCGGAAAACGGGTATGCCCTTGCCGACCGGTTCCTCACCCGAGCCAGGGCGGGTTAGAAACCCGCCCCTACCCGGTGCTGATAGCAACACCAAGCAACCGTCGTTCCGGCGAAAGCCGGAATCCAGAATCCTCGATAGCCGGCACGCTCTTTTCCGGGGGATTTCCTGGATTCCGGCTTTCGCCGGAACGACGGTTTTATGCGGCGGTTGCCTTGATGGTGGGGTTATATTGCGGAATAACGCCGTCAACCCGTGCATACCCGGCTAACCGCTCCGCCCCCCGGCCAGCAATCAAGTACGGCTGTTAAATACGTAATGGGGCGCGCCCCCGGCCGGCGGGTGGCTCCGGTAGAACTGCTGGACGTAGGGCGCCAGCCGTTGGGCCATTCGCCGGGTTTCCAGAGTTTCCGGTTCCAAGGGGCGGGAGAGCTGTTCCCGCAGTTCCCGGCCCACGTCGGCCTTGTTGACCTGGCGGTGGGCGCCGTCCTGGAGCAGTATCTCCCCATCGACGATAACGGTAGCCACGTCCCGCGCCTTGGCTCGGCCCAGAATCGCCTCCAGGGGCGGCAGGTCGGGTTCCAGGTAAGGGTACTCCAGACCGTCCAGCCGCAGCAGCACCAGGTCGGCCCGGCGGCCCGGCTCCAGTACGCCGATTTCCCCGGCAAACCCGGTGGGCGCGGCAGCGTTGGCCGTCGCCAGGGCCAGGACCTGCGCGGCGGTGATGGCCGGCGCGTCAATACCGGGCTGGCGGTGGAGTTTGCTGACCAGGCGCATCTCTTGCAGCAGGTCATCATCGTCGTTAATGGCAGTGCTGTCGGTGCCCATCGCCACGTTGACGCCGCCGGCCAGCATCGGGTTGACCGGGGCGATGCCGTTCTTGAGGCGCAGGTTGGAACTGGCGTTGTGGCAAACCGTGGCGCCGGCCCCGGCCAGAAGCTCAATGTCCCGGTCGGTGAGCCAGACGGCGTGGGCGCAGGAAAGCTCCGGCCCCAGAAACTCCAGGTCTTGCAGATGCTCCACCGGCGTCTTGCCCCAGGCGCGCAGTCCATAGTCCTTCTGATAGCTGCTCTCCACCAGGTGGATATGGATGCCGGTCTGATAGCGGGCCGCCTGCTCCTTGGCCCGCAACAGGAAGTCATCCGAGTTCCACTGCACGTTGCTGGGGCTGAGCAGCACCCGGATTTTGCCCGAAGGGTGGTTATGGTATTGGCGGTAGGTCTCAGCAAAGAAGGCGAAGTAGTCATCGTCGGTCATATCGGAAACCGCCAGGTAGCGGCCCACGCCCGTCGCCAAATCTGCCGGCAGGCCGGACAGAAATTCCCGGTCGTCGCCATAGACCACCCGGTTCTGATTGCGGAAGTAGCTGGAAAAGGCCACCCGCATCCCGGCGTCAAGGAAGCCCCGCAACACGGCGTCCACGTCCTCTTTCAGGGTGGCCGCCGCCGTCTGCGGGTGATTGTACATCACCGTGGTGGTGCCCGACTCCAGCATATTGAGGGCAGTGTAGAGGGTCATCAGGTAGTAGTCATAGGGCCGCCGGCCCCAACCGGCCAGAATCCACAACTCCAGGCAGTCGTCGCAGGTGCCCATCTGGAGGGTACTTACCCCCCGCCCGTGATGGTGAGAATTAACCAGTCCGGGCAGGATGGCGTAGTCCAGGCCGCCGAGTTCCGCATCGGGCTGGTACTGGGCCTTGAGCGTAGCGTAGGGGCCAACGTCCCGGATAACCCCGTCCACCTGGTAAACCGCCGCATCATAAAGCACGGTGGCGGCGCCATTAGCTGCATTTGGGCCAGCAGAGCCGGTAGAACCGGCCGAACCGTCGGAACCGGCCGGGCTGAGCAGGTGCTTGCCGCGAATCAGTGAGGAGGCCATCGGTTCACCCCGTCAAGCGGTTTTAGATTTGGTTGCCGCTGCCAGTATAATGTTACGGGCAACGAACTCAACCCTTCTTTCTCTCTTGCCAACTGCTACCGACTGCTTGCGCCGCTCTATTCCCCCGTATATCATTGCTGCTGGGCTTGCCGCCAACACCGCCGGAAGTCTGTCCCCACCCTGATTGATTGGGTGGGGTGAGGTCAGCAGCAGGAGCGCATTTACCAATGCCCGAACACCATCCGTCCAATGAAACTAATCTATCACTCCTGCCGGCCCTTCGGGAAGGCTCTCAACTGGCATTGGACGAATTGACCGGCTCTCCACAGGCGGGATTCAGCGTCAGAATGGATTACGCTTTCCCGGAACAGTTCGTTGACAATCTTTCCCGGCAAGAAGTGTTCAATAAACATCTCTTTCGCCCCAATACTTACCTGCATAAATGGTGGGCGCGGCGCTGCGGCACCACGTTTCGCACCATACTCAAGCAGTTTGCGCCCCAGGACGCGCTCACCGACTATTACGCCCCCGGCGGCTTGGCGGGCCAGGTCATCCTGGACCCAATGATGGGCGGCGGCACAACGCTACACGAAGCCATTCGCTTGGGCGCCAACGTCATCGGGGCCGATATTGACCCCATTCCAATCATTCAGACCCGGGCGTCCCTCACCGAGGCCGAACTGAAGGATTTGCAGGATACATTCAAGCATTTCTCTACCGCCCTGTATGCCTCCTTGGGGCATTATTTTGAGACCGAATGTCCGACTTGCGACCAGGCAACAAATATCCAGTATTCCTTACACGGGATGCGTAAAAAGTGCGCTTGTCGGGATGTGGTCCAGATTGACCAGTACGATTTACGCCACGAAGGCGACCGGAAAATCCGCGTTAATCCCCATAGCTGGGAGATTTCTGAAAGTCAACACAGCGATGAGCGCGCCCCGGGTAATCCGGGGCTGATTACCAAAGCGGATAAGCAATGCCCCGCTTGCGGCCATAAGTATGCTGAATTGCTTGACCTGCCCTTTTATGCGCGCTACGTGCCGGTGGCGATTGTCGCCGTTTGCGGAAAGCACGGCACTTTCTTACGTTCCCCAAGCGAGCGCGACTTGGCTCGCCTCAAACAAGCCGATGCGCGGCGGGGACAACTGGATTTCGGGCCGGTGGAGGATTTCAGGGTAAATAATGGCCCCAAATCCGGCGACTTGCTGCGGCATAACGTCCGGTCATACCTGGATACCTTTTCATCGCGCCAATTGCTCTATCTGAACTGTGCGATTCAGCAGTTGCGTAACTATACTGGCATCAACAAGCTCATTTTGGGGACTCTGGTATCCACTTCCCTGGAATTCAATTCAATGCTTTGTGGTTACAAAGGCTGGTACAAACGGCGCCCCGGCGCAATTCGCCACGTTTTCGCTTTACACGCTTATTCTTTCCAATACACTGCTCTGGAGAACAACCCGGTCAATCCGCGGAGGTCATCGGGAAATCTGCAACAACTCTTTCACGACCGCATTGAACGGGGGCGCGAATGGGCGGCGGCGCCGGTGGAAAGAAGGATCGACGGAAACGGCGCCAGGAAGTTGGTCAAGATACCGGGAGAGACGGATAGCGGCGTCGAGGTTTTCAGCCAATCCGAGCTTGCCGACGGTCAACGCCGGTTCTGGCTAATCCAGGGTGATTCGCGAAGCCTGCCCCTTGCTGACCATTCGATAGACATAATTGTTACCGACCCCCCGTACTATGACAGCGTACAGTATAGCGACCTGGGCGCCTTCTTCCGGGTGTGGCTGACCCGCCTGCTGCCCGAGGAAGCAGAGTGGAACTACGATGAAACCGGCGTTGCCGTCGCTGCAAAAACGGCGGATCGGGCCGGCAACTTCGCCGCCGGGATTGCCGACATATTTGGGGAATGTAATCGGGTGCTGAAGCGAAACTCCGGGCGGATGGTATTCACCTTTCACCATTGGGAACCCAACGCCTGGGCCGAACTCACGTTAGCCCTCAAGATCGCCGGCTTCCGGCTGATGAACGCTTACGTGGTATATTCCGAACATCCTATATCGGTACATATTCGCGGTTTGAAGTCCATCCGGCACGACAGCGTTCTGGTTTTGGCCCTTGCCAGCGAGGAATTGCCGGTAGCTTGGGAGCCAGTAGAGGAGATTGATACCGGGGACAGCGAAACATTCTGTCGTCGGTGCGGCGCAACCCTGGGCTGGCTGCTGGACAGCGACCTTTCCCCGTCCGAAATTCGCGCTACTTGGGAAACCCTCATAAAAGGAAACTCCAATGACCGGTAATGCCGGCCGGCGTCCGGCCGAAATCTTCGGGTATCCAGTCAGGAATCGAGCAGATGCGGCGGAAGCTGCCCGCCGGCTCCATCAGTGTCCGTTCCGGGGTCAGGTATGCGACAAGAAAAGCCGTCTGATTGACTTCCCTTTCGGCGTCTGCTCAGTGGAATACAATAATGAAGTTCGCGCTATTTGCCCGCGCCGTTTTGAGGAACGCGGTTCGCTCCCGGGCGTTTCCCGGGTTTTAGAGGACATTGCGGTACACTATTTTGGCAGCACGGACAACACCGTTGTTTTTCCCGAAGTCCGGCTGCCGAGGGTGGGGAACATTGACTACGTTATAGTCAGGCACGAACCGATGAAATATACTGTGGACGACTTTGTAGCGGTTGAATTTCAATCCGACTCTACTACAGACACCGGTAGGCTGGTTCAAGGAATACAGGACTTCCTCGCCGGGCGGGACGTGCTGGAGGAATCTTACCGGTTTGGGATGAACACTTACGATTCGATAAAGCGCGCCATTACCCAACTGATGAATAAAGGCATGGTGTACGAGGCTTGGGATACCAAGTGTTATTGGGTCATTCAGGAGTATATTTATTCCGATTTAGTCAGGCGATACGGCTTCAAGAGAGACGGGTTTGCCGCGGAACACGCCTCCCGTTTTGCGCTGTATAACATCGTGCCTGATCAGGATAGGCTGGCCCTCGCCCCTACCCGATTTGTTTCGACCAGCGTTGACGAGGTATATCATGCCATGCGAAACAACCGCGCGCTGCCCCCCAAAGATGCTTTTGTGCGCGACCTGAACAACAAGCTCCAGCTCAGCTTGCGCGTGAATGGGTAAAGGTAACAATCCTGACAACTCAATAATCCCCCACCGGCAAGGTTCGCCGGAGATAAGGAGTTTTTATGACCACCAGTTCCGTAGCCTGGACTGAAACAATGGTAGAGGCGGCCGGCAGCCAACTCATGCTGGTCAAGGGCGGTTCCGGCCCGCCGCTGCTGGTGCTCCACGATGAGATGGGGCATCCCGGCTGGCTGCGCTGGCACCAGGCCCTGGCCCAGGAGCATACCCTCTACATCCCCTGGCACCCGGGCTTTGGCCCCTCGCCGGAGCTGGATTGGGTGATGAACCTGCACGACCTGGCCGGCTGGTACTTGGGCGCGCTGGACGACCTGGGCCTGGAGGGGGTGGACGTGCTGGGCTTTTCCCTGGGCGGCTGGCTGGCCGCGGAGATGGCGGCGCTGTGTCCCCAGCAGTTCAAGCGGCTGGCCCTGGTCGCCGCCGCCGGCGTCCGGCCCCCCACTGGGGAAATTTTTGACATCTTTCAGGTGGTCGCCAAGACCTACATCACCACCAGCCTGCTGAACCCGGCGGCGGTGGCCGAGTACCCGCAAATCTGCCCGGAGGAGCCAACGCCGGAGCAGGTGGAGAATTGGGAGACTTCGCTGGAGGGGGCCTGCCGGTTGAGTTGGCGGCCCTATATGCACTACCCGGCCCTGCCCCGCCTGCTGCCCCGCCTCAAGCGGCTGCCCACCCTGCTGGTCTGGGGCCGCCAGGACCCCATCATCCCCCTGAGCGCCGGCCAACTCTACCACGACTCAATCCCCGGCTCCCGGCTGGAGGTGCTGGAAAACTGCGGCCACCGCCCGGAGGTAGAACAGCCGGAGCGGTTCGTGGAGGTAGTGCGGGGGTTTTTGCGGGGGTAGTAATGGAGCGGCAGATGATTTTTGATTCTGGCCGGGATTGCAGACCAATGAAAGTTCAGATACTATGGTTATTACTGAGATGCAGGAGGCGGAGATAAGGCTGATATGCTTGACAGAGAGATTCAAGACTTTCATGACGAACAAGAAGCTTCCTATGGAAGCCGTTTGGCGGCTTCCATAAAAGAGGAAGAAGTGGTCGGAGAACTGCTCTCCTTGGACTACGACGAAGCTAGAATCCTGGTGCACGATGAGGCCAGGCAACGAGTTGGCGGAGTTCCGATGGGGTGCTTTCTGGTTGCTACTCGAATAGAGCCGAATAGTCGGCCTTTAGCGGGAAAAGAGGATACCTCCCTCATACTATTGCGCGTAATAGGACATACTCAACTGCCTGACCGGACAGCTACCGAAAACTGGCGGTACGACGCGGCGACGCGGGCAATGGACTACCCGGAAACCTATGATAGCGAAGAACATATCGATCAATGGACGCTCAACCAATTGCGCCGCGCTGGTCTATTGTGTCGCGTTCTAGGTACGTTCAGATACTCTGGTGGACCTGACGAATGGCAACTAACTTTTGGCGCGGATGTGTCCAATTTTTACAGTGGACAAGGCATGAAAATCTACAAGCCAATGGGAGGCGCCCTAAAACAGGTCATCAATTTTAGTAAACCTACTGGAAAACCGCACCCGTTGGCGGGTCAACAGGTTCCAGTAGGTAGGGTACGTTACGCTGCAACTGAGATTCAGGTTAGCGAAGAGCGAGAGAACGTCTCGGTAGAAATCGAACCTACTGATATGATTGCTAGGCGTACCGCCCTGTTCGGAATGAGCCGGAGCGGCAAGTCAAATACCATCAAGGTCTTGGCCTCAGCCATATTCAAAATTCGGGAGAGAGACCCTGAAAAGGGGAGAGTCGGCCAACTGATTTTTGACATGAATGGAGAATACTGCAACGACAACACTCAAGATGAGGGTTGTCTGCGAAATATCAGCAGTGAAGATGTCGTTACCTACGGAATGTTTGAAAACCCAGAAAATGACCCAAGCCGCCGTTTAATCAAGTTGAACTTTTACGGAGACAAGCTCACATCGGCAGATTTGGACGACCGGGAAGCTGTTCAGACTGCACTAACCCCCCTAATTACTGGTAAGGAAATAATTAACGACCATCTGCGCGGAACATCCGGCTTACCTCAATACATGAGTAGTTTCATAGAAGCCAGTATAGCCCCCCCGACCCAATGGAACCGTGGGGCCTCTGTGCGGTACCGGCGAAATTTGGCGTTGTACCGTAGCATCCTCTATAGGGCTGGCTTTGAGGTTCCCGATGAACTTGGCAACGCCGATATTAAATGGCTTTTCTCAAAAGAATTTATTCAAGCGATGGTGGAGGCAAAAGACCCTGGAAAATACACAAAAGCAGTCAGCGTTCTTGGGAAAGAGACTGCCACATGGACTGAGTTGTACGATGCGATGAGCGAATTACAAGAGTTCATCACGGGTGGAAGCAGGAACAACGGCGATGAGGCATATCGTAACTTCAACACGGGGTATGAGAACCGTTCTGGCGGCTCCGGTGAGTCCTACGCTGACTCCACTATGCGGGGACTTTTGCTATTCGTGAAATGGGGCGGTGGCATAACGCGAATTAGAGAACTGCAAGAAAAGCATAATCCAGGAGTGGCAACGGATTATGCTGATGAGATAACAGAAGAGCTTACCAGGGGTAAGTTGGTTATCGTTGATCAGTCCGTGGGGTCGCCTAGAGAAATCCAGCAAGCGTCTGAGCGTATAATGTGGAGCATTTTCCAGAACCAAGTTAGGGCTTTCACTAACCCGAAACGGGATTCGAAAGAGGATGGCGGTATCATTCCTCCCAAAGACATAATAGTTTACGTTGAAGAGGCTCATACGCTGATACCCGCTCAGGACCGTGAATTGGAAACAGTTTGGGCGCGGACTGCCAAAGAAGGGTCTAAGTTCCGAATCGGATTGGTTTACTCCACTCAGGAGCCCAGTTCCATTTTGTCAAATATCCTTAAGAACACCGATAACTGGTTTGTCGCCCACCTCAATAGCCGTGAAGAGACCAGGAAACTTAACGATTACTACGACTTTGAAGACTTTGCAAGCCAGATTATCAGGGTGCCGGACACTGGGTATGTAAGGATGCGCTGTTTGTCGAACCCGTACATGGTGCCGGTCCAAATTGATGAATTCAAAGCCAACGTGCCGGGCTAAGGGAGAGACCTAATGCCTTTCGAGGGAGAAAGAGCTACTGGAGAAAGCTTAATCCGTCTTAAAAACAGCAGAGCGGTTACTGATTTCAACGGCATCATTTTACAAACGGACAATCAGCAACCTATCACTCCGCCTGTCCTTACACCACAAAGGCGCGACTGGAGCGCTCGTCGTGTTATTGCGATTGATGGGTCTAATCTGATGCACCGAGTCAATAACGGCCTGCCGGCTGCGGAGGCAGGGCTTTTGACCGCTTCAGTAGTAGCAATAAAACTGGAAGAACTACAAGCCATTCCAAAGGATAAGATCCCCAGCCCGCGTGTCTTCAGGGAGATGGAGGATGTAGCAGCGCTTGAAGCTGTCTTGCCAGGTTTGGGCGTAGTCAGGAAAGGCGTCGATGACGATACTGCTTTGAACTTCTTCAGGCAGGCAACTTTCGACACCTTGTCCTCATCTATCGCTAAAGACCATGAGACACTGCTGGAGACGTTGCATGACATTTGCATAAAAGCGGGATTTCAGACGAATATCGATTGCCCCATGTCTGACTGTGACCGGAAATTCATCCATCGTCCCGGTTCGTATCCTTGTCAATGCGAGCGAAGAGAACAGCTATTTGAGACCGATATTTTACGCCTGCACGAGTATTTCGATGACGGACACAGCGCGGGCGAGGCTCTCAATCGCCTAATGTCAACGATTGAGATATTGGTCTTGCTGAATGTGTTGCGCTTCTTCGTGAACAAAGCACCTACCTATTTGGCCTCGTCTGTTTTTGTGTTGGACGGCCCCCTTGCCATTTTCGGGACGCCGGCTTCGCTATTGGGTTCAATCCGCAAAGAGCTAAAATCGCTTAACCAAATAGCTATGGATAAAGCGGGGACTGAAATAGCATTGTTCGGCTTGGAAAAATCTGGACGGTTCAAAGAGCATTGGCAACAATTGGATTGGCAGGATAATCAAGGGCCGCGCTCCGGGTTCCCTGAAAAAACTGTTATAGTTCCGGACGACGAATACATTAGCACTTACGTGAAACCACGAAATAAGCCAGGGAAACCTTTCGGGGAGGATACTCATTTCGGGCGGATCGTCCTGTACAAAACCAATCGCGGAAAACACGCGGTCATCCACACCGCCATGCTTAACGAGCTTTCGGACAACTTTCGCGATAATTCTGCAAGATGTTACGTGAGGCTGGGTGATATTCTGGACACCGTTGACCAGATGGCGACTTATATGTACGACGATGCTTTGATACCGATCGTGCGCGCCCATGCCCACGCTGCTATACCCTTGAAGCAGGGCGCAGACATCATTTCCACCTTGCTGGGGGAATCATGACCCTTGTTAAAGGTGGCAAATACAGCGATGCCATTGGGCGCTGGGCCGGATTTGGCCCATACTACGCGATGTTCCCTGTGGATTTCGCCAAGCAAGTAGTGGGATTATTTTCCCCGGCTGGTGGTTCTGTACTAGACCCATTTTGTGGTCGTGGCACTGCTCCTTTCGTGGCCCAAGCTATGGGCAGGTCAGCACTGGGGGTAGAGATTAACCCGGTTGCATGGGTGTTTGCTAAGGTAAAGACCAGCCCTGAGCCAGACACTCAAAAGTTGGTTGACCGAATAGATCAGATACAGGATGCCATCAAGTCAGAGGAAAAGGAACCCGAGAATGAATTTCAGCAATGGGCTTGGGCCCCTGATGTCTTGGCTTTCCTGAGGGCGGCTAGTCGGATGTTAGACTGGCGCAATAACATTACCGACAGAACGCTGATGGGGTTCATACTAGTACACTTACACGCCAGAAGGGGCGAAGGTCTAGGCAACCAGATGCAAAAGGCGAGAGCAATGGGACCTGACTACGCCATTCGTTGGTGGAAGAAAAGAGGGTTGTACCCTCCTGATGTCGATTGCAAGAGATTTTTCCAAACCAAGTTCAGTTGGCGTTATAAACACGGCGTCATTGAAGGTTGCCATAACTCGGAAATAATCTTGGGAGATTCAACCCACGTCCTACAACAATCCTGCCAAAATCGGCATGACTTGCTAGTAACCTCTCCGCCTTATTTTAATCTTACCGATTACCGGCAGGATAGTTGGATTAGGCTGTGGGCATTAGGGGAAGGCCCTGCCTTGCCTGATTGGAAAATGGATCACAGGCAAAGCAACCGGGTTTTATATAAGAAGATGCTAACTGATGTGTTTCAGGATTCGGCTAATCAGCTAAAATGCGAGGGAGCAGTATGGGTTCGGTCCGATTCAAGGGAATTCACTAAGCAGACCACCATTGAGGTGATGAAATCAGTTTGGCCTGGTCGAAAAATCTTTATACGGCGTGACCAACCTGAAAATGGGACGCAGACTGCCTTTTTCAACAATAAACGCGCCAGCCATGCGGAGATTGACTTGGTCATTCCAGGCCATCGCAAGCTCCCTGAGCCTACGTCACAGTGGAGCCAGTTATAACCCCCCAACCTTGCCAACCCCCGCCCCCCAATGCTAAACTCCCCTCAATTCCCCGGGCCGGCGCAACGTAGCGCAACTTAACCTAACCTAACGTAACCGAACCCTTTGAGGTGTTGATATGCTCATCGGCCACTTTACCGAGCAGCCCTGGCAGGACGACCAATCCGGGTTGATGGGGACTCAATCCACCGACCTGAGCATCAGCAACGAATACTATAACCCCAGCGTGGGCGCCTCTCTCTACAACCGCTACCTGGACGAAAAGGTCTATGCCGAGGAGATGGGCTTTGACGCCCTGATGCTCAACGAACACCACAGCACCCCCTTCTGTATGCAGGGCGTCACCAACGTCGGCGCCTCCATCCTGGCCCGCATCACCAACAAGGCCAAAATCATCATCCTCGGCAACGTTCTGCCCATCTGGGAAGACCCCCTCTGGCTGGCCGAGCAGTTGGCGATGATTGATATGATTTCCCACGGTCGCCTGGTGTCCGGCTTCGTCCGGGGCGGCGGCCGGGAAAGCTACTCCCACAACGCGCCGCCCCACTTCAACCGGGAACGCTTTGAGGAGGCCCACGACTTCCTCATCAAGGCCTGGACTACCCACGGCCCCTGGCGCTGGGAGGGCAAGCACTACCACTACCGCTACGTCAACCCCTGGGCGCGGCCCTTGCAGCAGCCCCACCCGCCCATCTGGATTCCCTCCACCGTCAGCGTCGAGACCGTCAAGTGGACCGCCGAGAAGGGCTACCCCCTGGTGCTGCTGGCGACCCGGCTGGAGCCGACCAAAGAGGCGTTTCAGCTTTACCACGACACCGCCGCCGAGTTCGGCCACAAGTCGGGAACGCAGAACGTCGCTTACCTGTGGAAGGTGCATGTAGATGAGACCGAGGAGAAGGCTGACGAAGTAGGCCGCAAGTACCTGTCCGGCGTCAGCAACCCCTTCCTGTCGGGCAACGAGGGGCAGGTCAACCCGGCGATAATGAACCTGCCGGGCCACACGTCGCGCACCTCCCGGCGGCTGTCCGCCACCTCCTTCGGGCCGGCGGGGCGCTTTGGCACCAACCGGCGGCCCTACGAAGACCAGGCCGCCGACTACAGCATCATCTCCGGCACGCCCAAGACGGTGCTGCCCAAGATTCGCCACGTCCTGGAGTACCTGCGGCCCGGCAGCGTCTTTTTCTGGGACGGCGACGGCGCGATGAGCCACGAAGACCAGATGCGCAGCCTGCGCCTGATGGGGCAGGAGGTCATCCCGGCGGTGCGGGAAATGGCTAAAGAACTGGACTTGAAGAGTCCCTTCGAGGTTGACCCCAAGACCGGCCAGCCAGTAACCGACCCCGCCGAGGCCAAAACCCCGGAGGCGGTAGCCGGCGACGACTAACCGCCCTCAACCCACTAACCGGCGATGCGAAACCCGGCCGTTGGATGATTCCAACAGCCGGGTTTTATTGATGCGGCGGGTGATGCGCTGGACGCCGGTCGCTCTAAATGCCGCTCATGGATTGGTATTATCATCGGGTAGGGGCGGGTTTATAACCCGCCCGACGTTCAACGGCAAGGGAATACCGGAAAACCGGTGTGCGATAGCCGACCTATCCCTTCACCCGAGCCAGGGCGGGTTACAAACCCGCCCCTCCCATCCAACCATCCACCGGAGCCGGTACGGGTAAGGAATAGCTCGGTATTCCCAACGTGGATTGACATTATCATCGGGTAGGGGCGGGTTTATAACCCGCCCGACGCTCAACGGCAAGGGAATATCGGAAAACCGGTGTGAGATAGCCTACCTATCCCTTCACCCGAGCCAGGGCGGGTTACAAACCCGCCCCTACCATCCAACCATCCACCGGAGCCGGTAAGGGTAAGGAATAGCTCGGTATTCCCAACGTGGATTGGCAATTATCATCGGGTAGAGGCGGGTTTATAACCCGCCCGACGTTCAACGGCAAGGGAATACCGGAAAACCGGTGTGCCATCCCGACCTACCTCTCCACCCGGGCCAGGGCGGGTTACAAACCCGCCCCTACCATCCAACCATCCACCGGAGCCGGTAAGGGTAAGGAATAGCTCGGTACTCCCAACGTGGGTTGGTATTATCATCATATAAACCCGTCGTTCCGGCGAAAGCCGGAATCCAGAACTCCCGGTAGCCGGCACGTTCTTTTCCGGGGGATGTTCTGGATTCCGGCTTTCGCCGGAACGACGGTTGCGCCAGGGTTGCCTTGGTTAAGGCGCGGTTGGGCAAGCGGAATGATACGGTTGAGGCCAATCAAGAGGGAAGGGGTGGCTCCCCAGGCAGGATTCGAACCTGCGACCTAGCGGTTAACAGCCGCCCGCTCTACCGCTGAGCTACTGGGGAATGTCGCTGCTGAAGTGGCGCCTTATAAGCAAACAGCCTATGGATTTTAGCACCTTCCGGGCAAACTCTCAAGCCCCGGTTCCGAGCAGGTGTAAAGTCGAGTTGCCTTCTTTCCCCGCTCATCCTTCTTTTCCCGCTCATCCTGAGCCGGTCGAAGGATGGAACCTGGTATAGGGGGTGGTTCGACAAGCTCACCATGAGCGGATGTTGATATTTCACCATGAGCGGGTATTGATGAGTGGATATTGATATTGACTTTACTCAAGCCCGGCCGGCAAGCAAAAAATAAGGGGAGGGAACCGGGTTGGTTCCCTCCCTGGGCCAATGGTAGCCGGCGGCGGTCAGGCCGCCAGGTCGGAACTGACCGGTTCCGGGGCGCTGCCCACGGTGACCGTCAACTGCCGGGCTTGCTTGGCCTCCGGCTTGGGGAAGGCGATGGTGAGCACGCCGTTTTCGTAACGGGGCTGGGCCTGTTCCGTGTCCAGGGTGTCGGGCAGGCGCAGGGCGCGGTGGAAAGACCCGGTGTGCCGCTCCCGCATCAAGTAGTTGCCCTCCCGCCGCTCCTGCTCCCCGGCGGTCTGGCCGCGAATGGTCAACACGTCGTTCTCAATGGAAACGTTGATGTCGTCCGGGGCAACGCCCGGCAGGGAGGCCCGGACGATAATCTGGCCGTCCTCCTGCGTCACGTCCAGGGGAATCGCCCAGCTTGCCCGCTCCGGGCTGCCCCCAAACCCGTTGGCGTGGGCCGGGGTAAATCCCCGCCGGAAGTGGTCCATATTCGCCTGCATCCGGCGCATTTCGTTGAAAGGGTCCCAGCGTCGCATTACCATAAATGTGCCTCCTTATATTATCCGCTTATTTCTGCCAGGTTTCTTGATATGCTTTGTATCAACCTGGCAAATCCAATTGTATAAAGCTGATGTGAGTTTGTCAAGTCTTTTGTGAAAAACTCATCATTGTTATTGACGTATATCGTTGAATACCTTAATATATAGATGTCAGCAATCCTATCTTATCTTATTCGGGATGTTGGTGTATGGCTGCAAATTATTATGATGTGCTGGGCGTGGCCCGGGGCGCCAGCGACAAGGAGATTCGGCAGGCTTACCGCAAGCTGGCCCGCCAGTATCACCCCGACGTCAACCCGGGCGACTCCGGCGCCGAGGAAAAGTTCAAGCAGATAAACGAAGCCCACGGCGTCCTGTCCGATGCCGACAAGCGCAGCAAGTACGACAAGTACGGCGACCGCTGGATGCACGCCGACCGCATCGAAGAGGCCGAGGCTCAGGCCCAAACTCAAGCGCGGAACCGGGGGCGCAGCAGCTATCAATTCTATAACGTGGGCGACTTCGACCCCAACACCGTCGGGTTTGACTTGGGCGGCATGGCCGGCGTAGGCGCCGACGATATTTTCGACCGGCTGTTCAACAACCTGGGTTCGGAACGGACGGCCCGGCCCGGCCCGCGCGCGCCGGCGGAATATCCGGTGGAGATTACCCTGGCCGAAGCCGCCGAAGGCGCTACCCGCGTGATAGACCTCCCCGACGGGCGCCGCTTGGAGGTCAAAATTCCCCCCGGCGTAGATAACGGGTCGCGGGTGCATATTCCCGCCGGCGGCGGGCGCGACGGGGACTTTTACCTGGCGGTAACCGTGATGCCCCACCCCCGGTTTGAGCGCAAGGGCAAAGACCTCTACTCCGAGGTGGAGATTAACCTGGAAGACCTGGCGCTGGGTACGGAGGCCACGGTGCCGACCCTCAGCGGGCGGGTGGCCCTGACCATCCCGCCGGGCACCCAGAACGGCCAGCGTTTCCGGTTGACCGGCCAGGGTATGCCCGAACTTAACCAGCCCAACGCCCGGGGCAGCCTCTTTGCCACCGTCAAGGCGACGCTGCCCACCAACCTTACCCCGGAAGAAACAGAGCTGTTCCGCAAGCTGAAAGAGCTGCGGAGCAACCGGAGGAAGTAGCGATGGCCGATCAGCGGGAACACACCGACGAACCCTGTTTTGTCATCAGCATCGCCGCCCGGATGGTGGGCCTCCACGCCCAGACCCTGCGCTATTACGAGCGGGTGGGGCTTATCTGGCCCTCGCGCACCATGGGCCGCCAGCGCCTCTACTCGCCGGCCGACATTGAGCGGTTGCGCCGCATCAAGACCTTTACCGAGGATATGGGGGTCAACCTGGCCGGCGCCGAGGTAGCCTTGAAACTGATGGCCCGCATCGACGAACTGGAACAGCAGGTAAAGACCCTTTCCGAGGCGGTGAACGAACTGCGCCGCCGGCCGCCGGCAACCGGCCCATAGCCGCCGCCGGCAAGGGATATAAAACAGAGTCAACTCTACTGGCACTATTCCCTACTAATGGCCTAATGGCACTCAGGAGATGAATAAAATGACCTTAAAATCCGATGATTTCACCGAACAGGCCCAACAGGCATTGCATAATTCCCAGGAACTGGTGCGGCGCTACCGGCACAGCCAGTGGGACGTGGAGCATATCCTCCTGGCCCTGCTGTCGGAAGAGGCGGGCATCCCGGCCAGAATCCTGGCGGAGTTGGGCGTTTCCACCGAGGCCGTAAAGTCCCGGCTGGAGCAGATGCTGGAGGCGTCGCCCAAGCTGGCCCAGCCGGCCGGCCAGATTTACACCACGCCCCGCATCCAACGGCTGCTGGAGACGGCCCAGGAGGAGTCGCAGCGGCTGAAGGACGAATACATCAGCGCCGAGCATCTCTTTATCGCCGCCCTCCGGGAACCCCAGGGGGATTCGGCCCGGCTCATCCGGGAGTTTGACCTGGACCAGGAACGGGTCTATCAGGCCCTGACCACCATCCGGGGCGGCCACCGGGTCGATGACCGCCGGGCGGAAAGCCGCTACCGGGCGTTGGAGAAATACAGCATTGACCTGACCAAGCTGGCCCGGGCGGGCAAGCTGGACCCGGTCATCGGGCGGGACGGGGAAATCCGGCGGGTAACGCAAACCCTGACCCGGCGCAAAAAGAACAACCCGGTCATCATCGGTGAGGCCGGCGTGGGCAAGACGGCCATCGCCGAGGGCCTGGCCGCCCGCGTTGCCGCCGGCGACGTGCCCGATTCGCTGAAAGGCCGGCGGGTGCTGGCCCTGGACTTGGGCGCGCTGGTGGCCGGCTCCAAGTTTCGCGGCGAGTTCGAGGAACGGCTCAAGGCGGTTATGGACGAAGTGAAGCAGGGCCAGGGAGAAATCATCCTTTTCCTGGACGAAATTCACACTATGGTGGGCGCCGGGGCCGCCGAGGGGGGCATTGACGCCAGCAACCTGCTGAAGCCGGCCCTGGCCCGGGGGGAACTCCAGTGCATCGGGGCCACCACCGCCGACGAGTACCGCCGCCACATCGAGAAGGACGCGGCCCTGGAGCGGCGTTTCCAGCCGGTTTACCTGGAGGAACCCACTATTGAGGAGACGGTGCAAATCCTGGAGGCCCTGCGTCCCCGCTACGAGGCGCACCACAAGGTCAAAATTGACCATTCGGCTCTGGTGGCCGCCGCCCGCCTCAGCGACCGTTACATCACCGCCCGGCAGTTGCCCGACAAGGCCATCGACTTCATCGACGAAGCGGCCAGCAAGCTGCGGATTGACGCCGAGGGCCTGCCTCACAATTTCCAGGAACTGGAGAACCGCATCCGGCAACTGGCCGACCAGGAGGAGGCCGCCGCCCAGCGCGCCGAATATGAGCCGGCCGCCCGGTTCAGGACGGAACGGCTCAAGCTGGAAGCCGAATACGGCGCGGAACGGGCCGGACTGCAAGATGACCGGAAAATAGATATGGTGGTGGACGAAAAGGACATCGCCGACCTGGTATCCAGTTGGACCGGCATCCCCACCGGCCGGCTGCTGGAACGGGAGGCGGAACGGCTGGTTCAGATGGAGGAGGCCCTGCACCAACGGCTAATCGGCCAGGAGGAGGCGGTTACCGCCGTTTCCGAGGCCGTCCGCCGCTCCCGCTCCGGCCTCAGCAATCCCCGGCGGCCCATCGGCAGCTTTATTTTCCTGGGGCCGACCGGCGTGGGCAAGACGGAACTGTCCAAGGCCCTGGCTGAGTTTCTCTTTGATGATGAGAGCAACCTGGTGCGGATTGATATGTCCGAGTATATGGAGAAGCACGCCGTCTCCCGCCTGGTCGGGGCGCCGCCGGGGTACATCGGCTACGACGAGGGCGGGCAGTTGACCGAGGCGGTGCGCCGGCGTCCCTACCGGGTCATCCTGTTCGACGAAATTGAGAAGGCCCACCCGGACGTTTTCAACATCCTGCTGCAAATCCTGGAGGACGGACGGCTTACCGACGGTCATGGCCGAACCGTGGACTTTCGCAACACGGTGGTCATTATGACCAGCAATCTGGGCACCGGCTACCTGAACCGCCACCCGGCCGGCTTTCACACCGACGGGCCGGCGCCGGGCGACGCGTCAGCCCGCTTGCAGAAGTCGGTGGAGGACGCCCTGAAGCAAGCCTTCCGCCCTGAGTTCCTGAACCGGATTGACGAGACTATCGTTTTCCAGCCCTTGACCCAGGAGCAGATTGTTCAGGTGGTAGGGTTGATGCTGAAGGACGTGGCCCAGCGGTTGGCGGAGCAGGAAATCACCTTTGAGCTGACCGAGGCCGCCGCGGCCTGGCTGGCTAAGGAAGGGTTTGACCCGGTATTTGGGGCGCGCCCCCTGCGCCGGGCCATCCAGCGGCGTCTGGAAAACCCCCTGTCCAAAGGCATCCTGTCCGGCGAGTTCCAGGCCGGCGACCACCTGGTGGTTGATACCGATGATGACGATACCGGCCTGCGCCTGACCAGGGCGGTGGGGGTGGAGTCGGCGGCTGCCGCGTAAACCCTTACCTTGGCCCTCGCCCGGTGGAAGGATGCCGGGGCCGGAGTAGGGCGGGTGCATTATAAACCGTCGTTCCGGCGAAAGCCGGAATACAGGAAATCCTCCGGGAAAAGAACGTGCCGGCTACCGAGGGTTCTGGATTCCGGCTTTCGCCGGAACGACGGTTGCTTGGGGATTGCCCTAGTCCGGGGTCGGATAAGGCGGGTGGTTCGACAAGCTCACCATGAGCGGATAGTTGACCGCCCCGCTCATCCTGAGCCTGTCGAAGGATAAACGGAAAGCGGAATACCCTAAACCTCAACCGCGCCGATAAGTTCCTTGATGTCGGTAATGCCCCGTTCCCCCAGGAAAATCTCCATTTCCTCCAGAATCTTGAAGGGCGCCCACAGGTCGGCCAGGTTGGCGCTGCCCACTTGCACCGCCGTAGCGCCGGCCAGGATGAACTCCAGGGCGTCTTGGGCGGTAAAGATGCCGCCCACGCCGATTATTGGAACCTCTGCTGACGTTCCCTTCAACGCCTGGGCGGTGCGGTACACCAGGGCTACGGCTACCGGGTGCAGGCCGGGGCCGGAAAGCCCGCCGGTGATATTGCCCAAGACCGGCCGGCGGGTTTCCACGTCAATGGTCATCGCCGGGATGGTGTTGGAAATGGTCAGGGCATCGGCGCCGGCACCTACGGCGGCCTGGGCAATGGGGATGATGTCGGGGACATTGGGGGCCAGCTTGACCAGCACCGGCGTCTCGGCGTAGTCCTTGACGGCGGCGACGGCCTGCGCCGTCGCCTTGGCGCTGTAACTGAACAGGTCGCCCTGCTCCACGTTAGGGCAACTCAGGTTCAACTCGATGCCGGCGAAACCGGCCACGCCGCCGGTCATTTTTGCCATCTCGCCGAACTGGTCAACGCTGTCCGCAGACAGGCTGAGCAATACGGTAGCATCTCCCGCCGCCCATTGGGGCGCCAGGTCGCTGAGGGCGGTCTCAATTCCGGGGTTGGTCAGCCCGATGGCGTTGAGCAGCACCGGCTCGCCCTGCTCCCGAGCTACGCGAAAGGAATCGGGATACCAGCGGGGTTCCGGGTTGCCCTCTCTGGGCTGCCGGGTAACCGTCTTTGGGATGACCGCCCCCAGCCGGCTCAAGTCCATTTCCGGGGTTAGGCCCCGCCCGTAGCCGTCATAGCCCAAGGTGCCGGAGGCAATCATTACCGGGTTGGACAGTTTCAGCCGCCGGGGATGGCGGGGCGCCAGGTCAACCGATAGATTAGTAGCTGCCATTTCTGTCGCTGACACTGGATCTCCCCCCTGGTTATTTGGGGCATTATAAGGGGCAATCAGCTTATCCGGCAATCGTTGTGGTGAACCAGCCGGGTTAATTATTGCAGGGGCGGGTTCACCTCTCACCTACCAAGGCAAATATCGGTAGGGGCGGGTTTGTAACCCGCCCTGGCCCGGGTGCAGGAACCGGTCAGACGGGACACACTTGTTTTCCGGTAAGTCCTTGCCGTTGAACGCAGGGCGGGTTATAAACCCGCCCTTACCCGGCACACTATAGAGCTACCCAACCCGCTCATGGTGAGCTTGTCGAACCACCAAACCCGTCCTTCGACAGGCTCAGGATGAGCGGAATAAAGGGAGTTAAGGATACCGCCGCTACCAACCCACCACCCGCCCCGCTCATGGTGAGCTTGTCGAACCATCAACCCTATCCATCCTTCGACAGGCTCAGGATGAGCGGCACGAAGGGAAATGCGTAAGGGGCGGGTTTTATACCCGCCCCTTTATGCCTAGTGATACCAATGGATACCGGGGACGCCTTGCCCCATGGTTTGGGTTATTCCGCCGCGTCTTCCTCGGTCAAGGGGGGGAAGGCGTCGGCGTCGAAGCCGTTGTCAATTTCCAGGTCGTCCTGGACCATTAGGCCGTTGCCGGCGGCCGGTTCGGCCTCGCCGTTGCCGCCGGGGAAGTTGACGTCGCCTTCGAGGAAAAAGCCGGCGGGGGTCAGGGCCTCGGCGCCCATACCGAAGTTCAGGGCGCCGCCGGCCGATTCTTCGCCGGCGCCCAGCCAACCGGCGGCCACCAGTTCGCCTATCTCGGCCATTTCCTTCAGGTCGGGCAGGGCCTCCGGGGCCGGTTCCTCGGTCAGCGCCGTTGATTCTACCCGGGCCGGAATCAGCCGGCCGATGATGACGTTCTCCTTGAGTCCCTGCAACAGGTCGTGGGCGCCGCTGACCGCCGCCTGGGTCAGCACCCGGGTGGTTTCCTGGAAGGATGCGGCGGCCAGGAAGCTGTCGGTACGCAGGGAGGCCCGGGTAACGCCCAGCAGCACCGGTTCAGCGGTGGCCGGTTCCCCGCCTTCGGCCAGCACCTTGGCGCAATTCTCCTGAAACTGAACCTTGTCCACTATCTGGTCGGGGATAAAGTCGGAGTCGCCGATGGACTTGACCTGCACCCGGCGCAGCATTTGACGCAGGATTATCTCGATGTGCTTGTCGTGGATGCCCACCCCCTGGGGGCGGTACACCTGCTGCACTTCGTTGACCATATACTGCTGCAACTCGCTGGTTCCCTGGATGCTGAGAATGTCATGGGGGTTCTTGGGGCCGTCGGTGATGCGGTCGCCGGCCTTGACCAGTTCGCCGTCGGAGACCAGCAGTTCCGCCGCCGCCGGTATGGGATATTCCCGCTCTTCCGGGTCTTCCCAGACGATGGAAATTACATCCTCGGCCAGTTCAACGCGCCCGCCGACGCTGGCGACCACCTCTGCAATGGGCTGAGGTTCGTACTCATCGCCGGTATCGACCTCGTAGCCCAGGGACGGTAGGGTAGCGGCCATCAGCATCCCGGCCTCCACCATCTCGCCGTCGTCCACCAGCAACTGGACGCCCTCGGGCAGGGGATAGTCTTCCCGGAACTCCTGGCGGTCCACAATCCGAATCGGTTCGTCGGCCAGGCGGCGTCCCTCGTCGTTGGTTGCCAGCCGCACCTCGCCGTCAATTTCGGACAGGCGGGCGACGCCCTTGGGGACGCGGGCCTCGAAAATCTCCTCGACCCGGGGCAGGCCGCTGGTAATGTCGGAGCCGGCCACGCCGCCGGTGTGGAAGGTGCGCATCGTAAGCTGGGTTCCCGGCTCGCCGATGCTCTGGGCGGCGATAATGCCCACCGCCTGCCCAAACTCCACCAACTGCCCGGTGGCCGCCAGCCGGCCGTAGCACATCCGGCAGACGCCCCGACGCGCCTCGCAAATCAAGGGAGAACGCACCGGAACCTGGGTGATTCCCGCCTCGACTATTTTCTGGGTAACGGCCTCGTCGATTACCTCGTTCCGGTCCACCAGCATTTCCCCGGTGGCCGGGTCAATCACCGGGGCCGCCGCCATCCGGCCCTCGATGCGTTCCGGCAGGGTCGAGTTGGGGCCGGCGTCCGGGCGGGGTTCGATGATATAGGTATCGTAGGTGCCGCAGTCCTCTTCCAGGATGATTACTTCCTGGGCGATGTCCACCAGGCGGCGGGTCAGGTAACCGCTGTTGGCGGTACGCAGGGCGGTGTCGGCCAAGCCCTTGCGGGCGCCGTGGGTGGAGATGAAGTATTCCCGCGCGGTCAGGCCCTCGCGGAAACTGGACCGGACCGGGCGGTCGATGATGCGCCCGCCGGGTTCGCTCATCAAACCCCGCATCCCGGCCATCTGCTTAATCTGCATAATGTTGCCCTTGGCGCCGGACAGGGCCATTACCCCGATGCCGCCGTAGTTGCCCACGTTAATCTCGCCTTTCACCAAATCCTCGGTGCGGTCGCCGGCGCGAGTCCAGGCGTCCACGGTGGCGTTGTACCGTTCCTCTTCGGACATCAGGCCGGAAAGGTACTGGTCTTCGTAGCCGTCCACCTCGGCATCGGTTTCCAGCAGGAGTGCCGCCTTCCTGCTGGGAATCTGGATGTCGTTGATGGCGATGGTAATGCCGGAGGCGGTGGCGTAACGGAAGCCCAACTCCTTGATCCGGTCCAGGGCATCGGCGGTTTCGTCATTGCTGAGCTTCTGGTAAAGCTCGGCGGTCAGGTTCTTGATGGCCCGGCTGTCGAAAACGTAGTTCTTGAAACCCAGGGCGTCGGGCAGGTTCTCGTTGAAAATCAACCGGCCTACCGTGGTTTCCACCCAACCGTTGAATCCCGGTATGTTCTTCACGTAGATTTGGGCGCGCAGGTCGATCGACTTCTTTTTCTTTTCTTTGGCGTCCTCGCGGGTGTCGTCCGGGTCCTGGAACCGGCTTCCTTCGTAGGCGCTGCGGGCGGTGTCCTCGCGGGCGGCGTCCAAGTTCTGGACATGGCTTCCTTCGTAGGCGCTGCGGGCGGCGTCCGGGTTCTGGAAGTAGCTTCCCTGGCCTTTGGCCCCGTTCTGCACCCCGGTCAGGTAGTAGCAGCCCAGCACCATATCCAGGGTGGGGGCCACCAGGGGGTCGCCGGAGGCCGGGGAAAGCATATTGTGGGTGCTGAGCATCGACACCTGGGATTCGTGCACCGCCTGGCGGGACAGGGGGACGTGCACCGCCATCTGGTCGCCGTCAAAGTCGGCGTTGAAGGCGGAACAAACCAGGGGGTGAATCTGAATGGCGTTGCCCTCAATCAGCACCGGCATAAAAGCCTGGATGCCCAACCGGTGGAGGGTAGGCGCCCGGTTCAGGATCACCGGCCGATCCTTGATTACGTCCTCCAGGATGTCCCAGACCTCAGGCCGGGCGCGCTCTACCATCCGCTTGGCGCTCTTAATGTTGGGGGAAATGCCCAACAGCACCAACCGGTGCATCACAAAGGGCTTGAAAAGTTCCAGGGCCATGCGCTTGGGCAGGCCGCACTGGTTCATTTTCAGTTCCGGGCCGACGACGATGACCGACCGGCCGCTGTAGTCCACCCGTTTGCCCAGCAGGTTCTGGCGGAAGCGCCCCTGCTTGCCCCGGAGCAGGTCGGACAGGGACTTGAGCTTGTGATTGTGGCTGCCCTGGATCGGGCGGCCCCGCCGGCCGTTGTCAATCAGGGCGTCCACCGACTCTTGCAGCATCCGCTTTTCGTTGCGGATGATAATTTCCGGCGCGCCCAGATCCATCAGCCGCTTGAGGCGGTTGTTGCGGTTAATCACCCGGCGGTACAGGTCGTTCAGGTCGCTGGTGGCGAACCGGCCGCCGTCCAACTGCACCATAGGCCGCAGTTCCGGGGGCAGCACCGGCAGCACGGTGAGGATAATATCCTCCACCCGGTTGCCGCTGTGCCGGAAGGACTCCACCACTTGCAGGCGCTTGATGGCCTTCTTGCGGCGCTGGCCGGAGGTGGAACGCATCTCCTTAACCAGGCCGTCCCGGATGGCTTCCAGGTTGCGGGTGCGGAGGATTTGCAGGATGGCCTCGGCGCCCATGCTGGCTTGGAACAGGTCGTCGAACCGCTCCTTCAACTCCCGGTACTTGGATTCGGCCAGGATTTTCAGGGGGCGCAGGTCTTCCAGTTCGCTCTCCACCTCATCCAGTTGCTGCTGCAACCGGTTTTCTTCCTTTTCGGCGGCATCGTTCAGGGCGTCGCTTTCGGCCTGGAGCGCGGCGGCCTCGGGTATCGCCTCCGGGTCTTCGGATTCTTCCAGGGCGGCCAGCTTTTCCTGCAATTCGGCCTGCTGCTCGGCGTTGTTCCGTTGCAGCTTTTCCCGTTCCAGGTCGAACTTGAGCCGTTCTTCCTCAATAAACTCGGCCCGCTTGGCATCGTCCACCGAGGTGATGATGTGCTGGGCGAAGTAAAGCACCCGTTCCAGGTTGCGCGGGGACAGGTCGAGGAGCAGGCCCAGCCGGCTGGGCGTAGTCTTGCTGAACCAGATGTGCGCCACCGGCGCGGCCAGGCGGATGTGGCCCATCCGCTCCCGGCGCACCTTGGAGCGGGTAACCTCGACGCCGCAGCGGTCGCAGACCACGCCCCGGTAGCGGATGCGCTTGTACTTGCCGCAGAAACACTCCCAATCCTTGGTCGGCCCAAAGAGCCGCTCACAGAACAGGCCGTCCTTCTCCGGGCGCAGCGTCCGATAGTTTATGGTCTCCGGCTTGGTCACCTCGCCATGGGACCAGTTCATTATCTGTTCCGGAGAGGCGACGGAAATGCGAATAGCGTTAAAGTTGGTTGCCTGGACTTCCGCGCGGTCTTGCATCCTGACCATTAAATCGCCTCCAGAGGTTCATATAGCTCGGAGTCATCACCCAATCCATCCACCAGCGAGGGCCGATCCTCTTCGTTGAGCAGTTCCACGGATAGGCCGAGGCTCTGCAACTCTTTCAGGAGCACGTTAAAGGACTCGGGGACTCCGGGCTGGCCGATGGGTTCACCCTTGACGATGGCCTCATAGGTCTTGACCCGGCCGGCCACGTCGTCGGACTTAACCGTAAGCACCTCCTGCAAGTTGTAGGCCGCGCTGTACGCCTCCAGCGCCCAGACCTCCATTTCACCGAACCGCTGCCCGCCGAACTGGGCCTTGCCGCCCAGGGGCTGCTGGGTAATCATCGAGTACGGCCCGGTGGAACGGGCGTGAATCTTGTCCTCTACCAGGTGGATGAGCTTCAGCATATAGATGCTGCCGACGGTTACCAGTTGGTCGAAGGGGTCGCCGGTGCGCCCGTCGTAAAGCTGGAACTTGCCGAAGGTGGGGGGCGCGATTTGCCGTTCCCGGTGAACCTTCAGGGACTGTTCGTACATCTCTGCGGAACTCATCTGGTCGGACTTGACGCCGGCCACCTCCTGGAGCCAGAGGCGCAGGCATACGTCCCGGGCCGCGCCCCGCTCGGTGTCGCTGAAAACCTGCTCCGGGTCATAACCCCGTTCCTTCAGCCACTCCTTGACCACCGGGTAGTTTATTTGGGGCGACCATTCGGCCGGCCCGGTGTCAATGGCCCCGGACTGTTCGGCGAACCAGAGGCGGGCCAGGGAGTCCTCAATGGAGTCGTCGGTGGCGCCGTCAAACACCGGGGTGAGGGCGTGGAAGTTCAGCCCCCGCGCCGCCCAGCCCAGGTGAGTTTCCAGCACCTGCCCCAGGTTCATCCGGGAAGGCACGCCAATGGGGTTGAGAATCATATCCACCGGGGTGCCGTCGGCCAGGAAGGGCATATCCTCTTCGGAGAGGACGCGGGCCACCACGCCCTTGTTGCCGTGGCGGCCGGCCATCTTGTCGCCTACGGAAATCTTGCGGGTCTGGGCAATCCAAACCCGTACCGCTTCGTTCACGCCGGGGGGCAGGTCGTCCCGGTTGGCCCGGTTCAGTATCTTTACGTCAATGACCTTGCCCCGTTCCCCGTGGGGCACCCGGAGGGAAGTATCCTTAACGTCCCGGGACTTTTCCCCGAAAATGGCCCGGAGCAACTTCTCCTCGGCGGTCAGTTCCGTTTCCCCCTTGGGCGTTACCTTGCCCACCAGGATGTCGCCGGGGCCGACGTCGGCGCCGACGCGGATGATGCCCCGCTCGTCCAGGTCCCGCAGGCTGGCCTCGCCCACGTTGGGGATGTCCCGGGTGATTTCCTCCGGCCCCAGCTTGGTCTCCCGGGCCTCCATTTCGTGCTTTTCAATGTGAATGGAAGTGAACTGGTCATCCTTGACCAGCCGCTCGCTGAGGATAATGGCGTCCTCGTAGTTGTAGCCCTCCCAGGACATAAAGGCCACCAGCACGTTCTGACCCAGGGCCAGTTTGCCCTGATCGGTGGATGAGCTGTCGGCCAGGGTATCGCCTTCCGCTACCCGGTCGCCCTTCTGTACCACCGTCCGCTGGTCAAAGCAGGTGCCTTGATTAGTTCGGGCGAACTTGACCAGGCGGTGGTGGTGTTCCTCACCCAACGGGTCGGTAATCACGATGTCCCGCCCGGAAACGGAGGTAACTACCCCGGCGGCGCGGGAGAGGACTACCTGGCCGCTGTCCCTGGCTACCCGCTCCTCAATGCCGGTGCCGACCACCGGAACCTGGGGCCGCAGCAGGGGGACGGCCTGACGCTGCATATTCGACCCCATCAGGGCGCGGTTGGCGTCATCGTGTTCCAGGAAGGGAATCAGGGCCGCCGAGATGCTCATAATCTGCATCGGCGATACGTCCATCAAGTCCACCGTTTCCGGGGACTCCTGGATGTAACTCTCTCCAAGCCGGATTTCCACCCGGTCGTGGACGAACTGGCCCAGGGCGTCCAACTCGGAGTTGGCCTGGGCGATGCGGAAGTTTTCCTCCCGGTCGGCTGACATATATTCCACGTAGCGGGGGCCGCTGCCGACGTAGGGCCGCACCTGGAGAATGGTGCCGGCCGGCAGTTCGCGAATGGCCCGGGCCCGGGGGCGGCTGATGGCCCGGCCCCGGGCGACCAGGACTTTGCCGGTTTCGTCCAGCACGTTCTCCGTCACCACCCGGCCCTCCAAATCGGGGGCGGTGTTGGCGATGGTTTTCAGCACCTTGCGGTAAGGCGACTCGATAAACCCGTAGGGATTGGTGCGGGCGTAGGACGACAGGGAACTGAGCAGGCCGATGTTGGGGCCTTCCGGCGTCTCGATCGGGCAAATCCGGCCATAGTGGGAAAAGTGAACGTCGCGCACGTCGAACCCGGCCCGTTCCCGGGACAGGCCGCCCGGCCCCAAAGCGGAAAGCCGCCGCTTGTGGGTCAACTCGGCCAGCGGGTTGGTCTGGTCCATAAACTGGGACAACTGAGAGCCGCCAAAGAACTCCCGTACCGAGGCCACCACCGGGCGGATGTTGACCAGTCCCTGGGGCGCCGCCGTTTCCGGGTCCACCAGGGTCATCTTTTCCTTGACCATCCGCTCCATACGGAGCAGGCCAACCCTTACCTGGTTCTGCACCAGTTCACCCACGGCGCGCACCCGGCGGTTGCCCAAATGGTCAATATCGTCCGGGTGTCCCTCGCCCCGGTTGACCCGAATCATCGTGCGGATAACCTCGACGATGTCCGCCAGGGTCAGCACGCGCAGGTCGGCCCGCTCGGTCTGGTCGAGGCGGCGGTTGAGCTTGTAGCGGCCCACCCGGCCCAAATCATAGCGGCGAGGGTCGAAAAACAGGCTGCGGATCAGGTTGCGGGCATTTTCCAGGCTGGGCGGTTCGCCGGGCCGCAGCCGGCGATAAAACTCAATCTGAGCGGCGGCGATGCGCCGGGCTATCGCTGCGTCATAATCCTGGTTCGGCTTGAGCCAGTCCCAGACGGCGCGCAGGTCATCCTCCCGGAAGTGAAAGTCCCGTTCCTCCTGCACCGGGTCCCGCTCCAGGGTGGAGCGGATGTATTTATGGTTTTCGTCGGTATCCACGTCGTCGAAGTAAGCCAGAATCTCCTCGTCGGTGGCAACGCCCAAGGCGCGGAAGAAGGAGGTAGCCGATACCTTGCGCTTCCGGTCAACCTTGACCGAAAGCACGTCCTTGTTGCTGGTCTCAAACTCCAGCCAGGCGCCCCGGGAGGGAATCAGCTTGACAAAGCAGAGGTTCCGGTCAGTCGCCAGGTTCCGCTCATAGACGAAGTACACCCCCGGCGAGCGCACCAGTTGGCTGACCACCACCCGCTCGGCGCCGTTGATGATAAAGGTGCCGTTGTCGGTCATCATGGGGATGTCGCCCATGAAGATTTCCTGCTCCAGCATTTCGCCGGTTTCCTGCCGCACCAGTTGGGTCTTGACGTACAGCGGCTCGGAGTAGGTTATTTCCCGTTCCTTGCACTCCAGGGGGGAGTGTTTAGGCTCCTTGAAGTAATGCTCCTGGAAGTGCAGTTCGTACTTCTTGCCGGTATAGTCGGTGATCGGGGAGATTTCCTGATAAACCTCCCGCAGCCCGTCGTTGCGGAGCCAGTGGTAAGACTCAATCTGGCTCAGGATCAGGTGGGGAACGTCCAGCACTTGGGGAATCCGGGCATAGGACTTTACCTCGGACAGTTCCGAGGTATTGCCATTGGTATATTTGGTGCGATGCCCGTTGGTAACGGGGGAAATAGTCATACTCCAACTCCTTAGGCGGATTCAGGATAGGAGCTACGGCCCATATTTTTTGGGCAAAAGGGGGCCAGGGTCTGGTTGCTGCTTCGGAAAGTAAGTGAAGACAGGTGTTTGAGGCATATCCAGTAACCTACTATTATATAGTTGCCACGCCGATTGTCAACCCTTTTAGGGCCGAAGTATTCGCAAAATTTGCCAGTATTTTCCGCCAGGCCGGACTTCTTTGGCTGGTAGGGGCGGGTTGGTAACCCGCCCGGCGTTCAACGGCGCGGAAATACCGGAAAACCGGTGCGCCGCAGCCGACACATTCCTGCACCTGAGCCAGGGCGGGTTATAAACCCGCCCCTACGTTGATGATAATGCCACAAAACCTTGATAATACCGGCGACGACTTCAAGGCCGGTGCAAAGTCTGAGCCAGGAACAACACCCGCTCATGGTGAGCCTGTCGAACCATCCGTCCCTATCCAATGGGTCATCCTTCGACAGGCTCAGGATGAGCGGGGCAGTGCCAAGGGTTATACCCTACCCAAGTCAACCGCAGCATAAAACCGTCGTTCCGGCGAAAGCCGGAATCCAGAACCCTCGGTAGCCCGGCACGCTCTTTCCCGGGGATTTCCTGGATTCCGGCTTTCGCCGGAACGACGGTGGCTTGGGGTTGCCCTGGCTAATCCCGATTGCCTGACCCTTTTAGCAATGGTTTCAAGGCCGGTGCAAAGTCTGCGCCAAGAACAGAACCCGCTCATGGTGAGCCTGTCGAACCACCCGTTTACCCATCCTTCGACAGGCTCAGGATGAGCGGGTATGTGCATTTGCAGGGTGAGCGGGTATGTGCATTTACAGGATGAGCGGTTATATGCGGTTACGGGATAAGCGGTTATACGTTGCAATCATTCAATAACCGGGGATGGCGTATTGCTTACTCCCCCGCCCCGGTGTAACCTTTGCCGGTGGCGCCGGAGCAACTATCATCCATCCCACTGCTACAGCTCAAATTGCCCAATCTCCCCGCCGGAGGTAACCGCTATGCCCAGCCTTAAAGCCGACACGGTTATTCGCAATGCCAACATTATTACCATTAACCCGGCCCAGCCGCGGGCCACCGCCCTGGCGATGCTCCACGGGCGGTTGGTGGCGGTGGGGGCGGCCGACGCGGTGGCCGATTGGGTGGGGCCGGACACCCGGACGCTGGACCTGGCCGGCCAGACTGTCCTGCCCGGCTTTATTGACGCCCATATCCACGTCCTGAGCAGCGGCATCCGCCACGTGATGGCCGCCGACTGCGCCCAGCCCTCCATTGCCGCTATCCAGGCCGCCCTGCGGGAGCGGGTCGCCGCTGCCCCGGCCGGCCAGTGGGTGCAGGGGTTCAAGTTCGACGACACCAAGACGGCGGAGAATCGCTTTCTCTACCGGGCCGACCTGGACGCGGTCAGTACGGAACATCCCATCCTGGTATCCCACCGGGCCGGCCACGTCTATTATATGAATGGCCGGGGGCTGGAACTGGCCGGGTTCACCCGGGACACGCCTGACCCGCCCGGCGGTAGGCTGGGCCGGGATGCCGCTACCGGCGAGTTGGACGGCGTAGTCTATGAGCGGGCCATTGAGCCGGTGCGCTTTGGGCTGATTCCGGGAGAAACCCCGGAAATCCGCCGCCAGGGTCTCCGGACTATCTGCCGGATGCTGAACCGGGCCGGCCTGACCAGCGTTCACGATGCCCGGGTTACCGCCGAGGAGTTCACTACCTACCAGGAGGGACGGGACGGCGGCGACCTGTCCCTGCGGGTCTATGCCCTGATGTATTATCCCCACTTTCCGGCCCTGCGGGACGCCGGCCTGAAAACCGGCTTTGGCGACGCCCGGCTGCGGATTGGCGGCATTAAAATGGTGGCTGACGGGGCTATCGCCGCCCGTACCGCCTATATGTCCGCCCCCTACGTGGGCAGCCCCTGCGACCACGGCATCCTGGCGATGGACGCTGCTGAGATAAATGAGCGGGTGATGGAGATGCACCGGGCCGGCTTTCAGGTGTGCATCCACGCCAACGGGGACAGCGCCATTGAGATGGTGGTGGCGGCCTACGAGCGGGCGCAGGCGGCCCACCCGCGCCCGGACCCGCGCCACCGCATTGAGCATTGCACCCTGGTCAACCCGGATTTGCTGGCGCGGATGAAAACCCAGGGCTGCGTCGCTACTCCCTTCTGCACCTATGTGTACTATCACGGGGAAAAGATGCCTTTCTATGGTGAGGAACGGCTGCGCTGGATGTTCGCTCAGCGTTCCTTTATGGACTACGGCATCGTATCCACCGGGGCCACCGACTACCCGCCCGGCCCCTTTGAGCCGCTGATGGGCGTCCAGAGTTGCGTAACCCGCACCGACAGCGAGGGCCGGGTATGGGGCGAAAATCAGAAGGTAACGGTGGAGGAGGCCCTGCGGATTTACACCCTCAACGGGGCCTACGCCGGCTTTGAGGAACACCTCAAGGGTTCGATTGAAGTGGGCAAACTGGCCGACCTGACCATCCTGGGCGCCGACCCCACTCAGGTTGACCCAATGACGATTAAGGATATTCCGGTGGAAATGACGGTGGTGGGGGGAGAGACGGTATTTGAGGCTTAACCGGTTGGAATAAAGCCGGGGCCGGTAAAGTTAAGCGTATTGCCCCGGCTTTTGCTTGTTTCCGGGAAGGCATTTTGCAATAATCGCAGAAACTATAGCAAACCGACGGCAAACCGACGGCAAACCGACAGCAAACCGACGGCAAACCGACGGCAAACCGACGGCAAACCGACGGCAAACCGACGGCAAACCGACGGCAAACCGACGGCAAACCGGAGCAGGCCGGGTATTATATGAGCGCAGCAGTCAAGGAGATGCCGGCCGTCTTTCGGGATGGCTACGAAAGGGGCCGGAGTATCGACCGCAAACTGGCCGACGACTACGTGGCCTACACGATGGTTGGCGACCCGCCGGCCGATGCGGTCGTGGCGGCGCTGGCCGGCCTGGAGCGGAGTCAGGCGGCCCGCTTTATTCAGGCCGGCATTGAGAACGATGAGCGCGTTTTGCCGGAGGCCCCGCCGGAATTACGCGACTTTTTCGCCGGAGTCAGCGCCCCCCACGACGCCCGGTTTAACCGGGAATTGGCCCGCCACGGCGCCGCCGCCTTTCTGAAAGACTCGGATATGTTTCTCCTTTCCCTGGTAGCGGTGGGGCTGGTCGAGAACTTTGCCACCCTCATCGGCCAGTCCTTTCTTTCCACCGGATACACCACTCAAGCCAGCGTCCAGCGGCTGCGGCAAAGCCTGCTCCAGGTGATTGAGTCGATGCTGCCCGGCGGTCTGGAGCGCTACGGCGACGGCTGGCGGCTGACCATCCGCGCCCGGCTGGTGCACGCCCAGGCCCGGCGGAACCTGCTGTTGTCGGGCAGTTGGGACACGGCGGCCTACGGCGTTCCGGTCAGCGCCTCCCATCTGGCCTTTGCGACGGCGGCCTTCTCCGCCCTGGTCTTGCGGGGGCTGTCCCAACTGGGGGTGCATCCCACCCGGCAGCAGCGGGAGGGCTATATCCATATCTGGCGTTATATCGGGTGGTTGGTTGGCGTACCCGAGGAGTTGCTGCTCAACAGCGAGGCCGGGGGGCTGGCCCTGTTGCGGGTGGCCCGGGCCTGTGAACCGCCGCCCAACGTGGACTCGATTATTATGGCCCATACCCTGGTCAACTCGGCGGCCCTGACCTTGGGCATCAGGGATGATGAGGAGCGGCGGCGCAAGCTGACCGAGTACGGCTACCGCATTTCCCGCGCCTTGATTGGCGATAATCTGGCCGACCAACTGGACTTTCCCCGGAGTCGCACCACCGGGCTGCTGGCCGGGATGCGCTGGAAACGGCGTTGGGACCGGGCCTTGGGCCGCATTTCCCCCACCGCCCGGGTCGATAACTTTATGACGCTGCTCGATGCGACGGAGATGGAAAACCCCAGCATCAACTACGCGCTGCCCGACCGCCAGTATGAGTAAAACCGCCGGCCCTTTTCCCGGTTGGGCCGGCGCCGGGCCGGGCCGGCCGGGGAAAGTCGGATGCTGTTCGGAGGCTGGATTAACCGGATAACCGGGGCGATTGGCGACCGGCCGGGCCGGAATACCGGAACAGGAAGGGGCCGCGATGAACCGCTTTCACGAACTGGACGCCCTGCGCGCCTTCGCCATGCTGCTGGGCGTGGTGCTAC
Organism: uncultured Dehalococcoidia bacterium; assembly: GCA_958295765.1. GTDB lineage: Bacteria > Chloroflexota > Dehalococcoidia > Lucifugimonadales > UBA3495 > CATQHB01. Next base: position 2,553,475 of record CATQHB010000002.1, on the reverse strand, counting down.
ATTCCCTGCTGTTCCTGATGCCCGACCCTTATGACCTGTGGCCGGTGCAGGAGGCGTGGGCCACCGAAGTAAGCACGGAAACCAACCCCTACGTTCACCTGTACCTGTTGATTCACGGGTTCCGGATGCCGGTATTCTTTCTGCTCAGCGGTTTTTTCACCGCGATGCTGTGGCAACGGCGGGGGTGGCGCGCCCTGACCGAACACCGCCTCAAGCGCATCGCCCTGCCCCTGGCGGTCAGCGCCGTCACCGTTATTCCGGTATGCGTCTGGATTTACAGCGCGCTGGAGCCGCAGCACTTTGGCGAGTTCAGCCTGCTTTACTGGCCCCTGGCCTGGTTGGGCGGGTTCTTTCACCTCTGGTTCCTCTGGCAGTTGCTGTTGATTGGGGCGCTGTTTCTTGTCCTGGTCCGGCTGGGCCTGACCTTCACCTCCCCGGCCTGGTGGCTGCTGGTTCCGCTGACTGCCCTGGTGATGTTCCTGATGAATGAGCCGGTGCTGGGGCCGGACACCTCGGACACCGTGATTCCCGCCCCGGACGTGGTGGGGTTCTACGTGCTTTTCTTCCTGTTCGGCGTCTTCTTTTACCAGCGGGGAATTGCCACCCGGCGCTGGTGGGTCTGGCTGCTGCTGCCAGCCCTGGCGGCCTATGGCGGGGCGCTGGCGGCGCTGGCCCCGGTGATCAGCGATTTGCGAGAATCGGGCGGGGAGGTGGTAACCCGCGACTTGTGGGGTGGGGCCTGGGCTTTAACCGCCGTCTTGCAGGCCGCCTACGCCTGGCTGATGTGTTTTGGTACCATGGGGCTGTTTCTCATCGTTGCCTCCCGGGAGCGGGCCTGGGTGCGGTATGTGTCGGATTCCTCTTATTGGGTCTATCTGTGGCACTTGCCCCTGATAATCGGCGGCCAGTGGCTGCTGCTGAGCGTCAATCTCAGCGTACACCTGAAGTTCGTCCTGATTTTCGCCGGGGTTGTGGGCCTGCTGCTGGTGGTGTACCACCTGGGGGTACGCTACACGCCCATCGGGACGATGTTGAACGGCAAACGCACCCGCCCCGGCCGCCGGCCGCCGCCGGCATCCGCCCCCAGCGCCCCGGCGGCGGGAACGCCGGGGTAGGGGGGCGGGGGGAGTTGGCGGTGAGGGAGACGGTTGATATTCTCAACAGGTGTTGGGGTTCCTTGCCAGGCCCGGCTCTAGTGCATTGTAGGGGCGAGTTTATAACCCGCCCACCGTTCAACGGCAGGAACGTACCGGAAAAGGGGTATGCCATAGCCAACATACTCCGGCCTCCGGGCCAGGGCGGGTTACAAACCCGCCCCTACCGGATGTTGGAGTATTCCGGTCAGAACACCGGCGCGTGTTGAGAATACCAGACGGTTTATGGGGTAGGGGGAGTGTGCTAAAATGCTAAAATGGAATATACGTTATTCCATAAGCCCGAAATTCCAAAACAGGATGATACAGAGTGGCGGTCGTTAAAATGTATCAGGACCAAATGTTCAACGAACTTGACACCGTAACCTTGACCGAGCCGATTCCCCTGGAGAGTATCTTTCAAGTTCCCGACGAAAGCCCACTGCTGGAGTCGGACAATCAGGGGGACGGACTGCGGCCCGGCGACGTTGGCACCATTGTGCATAGTTACCCGGGAAGGGATGCGTTTATCGTGGAGTTCGTTGAGCCGGGCGGTTACACCGTTGCCCTGGTGGATGTTCTGCCGTCGCAGATACGGCCGGCCACCGATGAGGATTTGGCTAACGACCGCTTTTTTCAGCAGACGGCGGTATGACGCGGGGCGGGTTTTAACCCGCCCCTGAACTTCTGAACCTAAACCCCTAAAGAGGTATGACCGCCGCCGTGCTACCCGGCAGTCCCGTCCCCTAATCGGCCGGCGCCGCCACCTTTTCCGGGGCCTGGAATCGGGGCTTTACCTCTTTGCCGAACCACTCCAGTTGTTCCAGGATTACCTGCTGCGGGGTGCCGACTACCGAGCCGACGTTTATCTGGGTCAGGCCGGGGTAGCGTTCCTGGACGGCGTTGATTTTTTCCGCCACCAGTTCCGGCGGGCCGCACATCCAGGAGCCGACCCGTACCCCGTCCCGGATGGTGGGCAGGCCGGCCTGTCGGGCCCGGGAAGGGTCGCCCAAGTCTCTAATCTGCTCCTCGCTCAGCCCCCGGACAAAGCCCAGCGGCCCAAACATTTTCATATTCTCCTCGGCAAACCTGGTGGCCTCGGCGATGGCCTGCTCCTCGGTGTCGGCCAGGTGGATGGAAAAGCCGATAATCAGGTCGCCGCCCAGTTCGGTTTCCTTGCCGGAACGGGCCAGGGTTTCCTGCCAGGCCCGCACCACCTCCTCGGTCGCGCCCCCGGCGGCGGCGCCCCCGCCAATCATGCCCTTGATGCCGTGCTTTGCCATAAAGTCCATCGCCCGCTGGCTGGCGCTGACCAGGGGTTGGTAGCACTCCACCGGCAGGTAGCGGGGGCGCGGCACCAGGGTTATCTCCTTCAGGTCATAGCCCCGGTAAGGCACTTCCGGGGGGATGGTGTAGTGCTGGCCCCGGTGGGAAAAGGAGCGGTTGTTGAACGCCTTGAACATCACCTCCACCTGCTCCTCGAACAGTTCCCGGTTGGCCGCCTGGTCAATAATCGGCGCGTCGAAGGTTTCCACCTCCCGGCTGTGGTAGCCCCGGCCCACGCCGAAAACCACCCGCCCGTCGGTAAGAATGTCGGCGGTGGCATAGTCCTCGGCCAGCCGCAGGGGATTCCACATCGGGGCGATATTGAACCCGCAGCCGATTTTCAGCGTCTTGGTCAGGTGGGCCAGGTGGACGCCGAAAAGCAGCAGGTTGGGGATGCACTCGTAGCCCTCCCGCTGGAAGTGATGCTCGGCCATCCAGAAGGTTTCGTAATCCAGCCGATCCATCAGGATGGCGATAGCCTCGGCCTTGTCAAAGACGGAGGCCAGATGCTCATCGGACAGCCAGCGGTCGTTGACCGGGGTGGCGTCCAGTCCGATGTCGTCAAAGTCCACGTGGCCGGCAAACAGGCTGCCAAACTTGGTAATCATAATCGCTCCCCTCCGCGCAGCAAGGATTAGATTAAAGGGTTAAAGGTTTGGGTTTCCCTGACCCGGCCTATCATACAAGATAACGGCGGGTTAGGCTATGGTGATGCGGGCAACCGTCGTTGCAGGGAACCGTCGTTCCAAGCCACCGTCGTTCCGGCGAAAGCCGGAATCCAGGAAATCCCCCGGAAAAGAGCGTGCCGGCTACCGAGGGTTCTGGATTCCGGCTTTCGCCGGAACGACGGTTTTATAGCCGGAATGACGGGTTTATGATGCGATTGCCCGGTATGGATCCGGGTTAATGGAGTAGGGGTTACGGAATTGGGGCAATGCCCGGTCTCCCCAATGTCGCCCTGAACGGAGTGAAGGGTCTAAAATCCTGGCAATAAGAGAGGTTCGGGATGGCGGGCATTTTAGATTCCTCGGCTACGCTCGGAATGACATATCTCTATCGCATTTCTTGTTCAAGTGCGTAACTTCTATGGTCATTGGCGGGTATGGAACCGGCCCCGGCCCCGGTAAATGTCCGGTAGGGGCGGGTTTGTAACCCGCCCTGGTTTGGGGACAGGAATGGGGCGGATATGGCGCAACTGTTTTCCCGGATGTTTTTGCCCCGGAACGCCGGGCGGGTTATAAACCCGCCCCTACCGGGTTGTTCGGTATCCGGCCCGCTCTTTTCCGGGGGATTTCCTGGGTTCCGGCTTTCGCCGGAACGACGGTGTTATAATGGGAATGACGGTTTTATGATGCGATTGCCCGGTATGGAACCGGGTTAATGGAGTGGAGGTTACGAAATTGAGGCAATGCCCGGTCTCTCCATGTCTCTCTGAACCTAGTATGTCACCCTGAACGGAGTGAAGGGTCTAAAATCCTGGCAATAAGAGAGGTTCGGGAAGGCGGGCATTTTAGATTCCTCGGCTACGCTCGGAATGACATATTGCTGATAGCGTTTCCTGTTCAGGTGCGTAACTCTTGGGGAATTGGAAATAAGGCCGCCGCATCACCGCAGGGCGCGGAAAAACTCTCTTATATCCTCAACCAGCAAATCCGGCTCCTCCAGGGCGGCGAAGTGGCCGCCCCGGGGCATTTCAGTCCACCGCTGCACGTTGTAGGAACGCTCGGCCCACTCCCGGGGCGGGTGGCTCAAATCTACGGGAAAGAGGGCCACGGCGCAGGGCGGTTCAATACGCTCGCCGGGCCGGAAAGTCCAGGGGTTATGCTGGGATTCGTAGTAGAGTCGGGTGGATGAGCCAATAGTCTGGGTGGCCCAGTAGAGGGTAATGTTGGTCAGCAGTTCGTCCTTGGTGAAACGGGATTCCACGTCGCCGGCGCAATCGCTCCAGGTGCGGAACTTTTCCACAATCCAGGCGGCCAACCCGGCCGGCGAATCGTTCAACCCGTAGGACAGGGTTTGGGGCTTGGTGCCTTGAATGTGGGAATAGCCGCCCTCGGCCTGTCGCCACTGCTCCCTTTCGGCCAGCAGCGCCGTCTCCCGCTCCGACAAGGGCCGGGTTCCCTCCCCCAGGTCGGGGCTGATGCTGGCCGCGGCAACGGCGGTTACGTGAATCCCGGCCACCTGCTCCGGGTAGGCGAAACCCAGGCGGGCGGTGATGCTGGCCCCCCAATCGCCGCCCTGCGCGCCGAAACGCGGGTAGCCCAGGTTTTCGGTCATCAGTCTGGCCCACAGGTCGGCAATCCGGGAGATGTTCATACCGGGCGCGCCGGCCGGGTCGGAAAATCCATAGCCCGGCATAGAAGGAACGACCACGTCGAAGGAGTCGGCCGGGTTCCCGCCATAGGCCGCCGGGTCGGTGAGGCGGGGGATGACTTTCAGCATCTCAAAGAAGGTGCTGGGCCAGCCGTGGGTGATTATCAGGGGCAGCGGCGCCGGACCTTTGCCCCGCTCCTGGATGAAGTGGATGCCCATCCCCTCAACGCTGGTGCGGAAGTGGGCAAAGGAGTTGATAAAGGCTTCCTGCGCCCGCCAGTCAAACCGGTCGCGCCAGTATTCCACCAGTTCCTTTACATAAGCCAGATTGGAGCCGTAACCCCAATCGGAACCGGGGATTTCGTCGGGCCAACGGGTACGCGCCAGGCGTTCCCGCAAATCGGCCAGGGTCGAGTCGGGAATCTGCACTTGGAAGGGATTTACGTTCATCTTGACACCGCCGCCCGGTTAAGGATTAGGCTGCCATTTGCCCCGGTGTTCTACTGATGGGTTCTGCTGATGTTTTCTACCGATACTGCTTACGGCTGCTGAAAATACTCGGCCAGGGCCAGCACCAGGTTGCCCATGTGGGGATGTTCCGGTTCTACGTCCACGGCAATGCCGGCCTCCCGCAGGCGGCGGCTGCACACCGGCCCCACCGAGGCCACCACTGCGCCGGGGGCGGCGGCCGGTTCTGATGCCGGTTCTGTCGCCGGCGCCGACTCCAACCGGCGGCCCAGGCATTGGCGCAGCGCCGGTTCCTGGCCGGCTCCGGCGGCGATGGTCAACAGGTTGCCCACCTGGGGTTGGCTGGTAAAGGCGATGGCGTCAATTTTGCCCTGGGTCAATTCGTCAATCATCGCCAGAACCGGGGCCTGGTCTTGGGGCAGTCCCCAATTATAGAGGGTAACTTCCCGCACTTCGGCGCCCCTTTCCCGCAGGCGCTGCACCAGGGGCCGGTTGGGGCCGCCGTAGTGCTGCACCGCCATTACCTTGCCGGCCAAGTCCCATTCGTCCAGGGAGTTAATCAGGTCGGTTGTGGTGAAAGGCTCCGGGGGCATCAGGTCGATGTGGATTTGGTGGCGGCGCAGCACCCGAGCCGGCTTGGGACTGCGGGCGATGACGGTCAACTGGTCCAGGGCCTGGATAAACTCGGCCTGCCGGCCCATAGCCGCGGCGGTTTCCACCAGGGCCTGGGTGCCGACGCCGGTCAGCAGGGCCACCGCGTCAATCCGCCCGGCGCAGGTGTCGGCGATTAGCTGCTGCACCTCCGGGCTGTCCTTGAGGTAAATCTCTTGCAGCACCGGCGCCGGATAGGGAACGCCGCCGTGCCGCCGGATTAACCCGGCCAGTTCCGAGGACATACGGGCTTCTACAAAGGCGATAGTCTTGCCGTCTAACGAGGCCAAAGTGTTTGTCCTTCCGGGGATTCAGACATGGATTAAACGGATTAGGAGTTACGCAGTTGGTGTTCTGGCCGGAATACTCCAACGGCCGGTAGGGGCGGGTTTGTAACCCGCCCTGGCCCGGGGGCCGGAGTATGTTGGCTATGGCATACCCCTTTTCCGGTACGTTCCTGCCGTTGAACGGTGGGCGGGTTACAAACCCGCCCCTACCCCGATAATAATACCAACACCAATACCAACACCCGTTGAGAATACCGATTAAACGGCGCACTCGCCTTCGCCGCGTTCCAGCACGTAGGTGTTGGTGCGTTCCCAGTCCACGTACAGGTCGCCGCCGGTTTCACCCTTGGCGGCGGACTGCTGCGCGGCGGCGGCTACTTCGGTCAACTCGGCCACGCCCACCCGGTCCAGGAAGTCGTTGAACCGCTCTCCTTCCTGGCGGTTGTCCTTGTAATAAGTGGTGATTTCCCGGATGACGCCGGGCACCAGCTTGGCCGGAACCTTTACCTTGGGGATGCGGGAGCCGATGCGGGAATCCTCCACCCGGTTGTCGCCATAGTTGCCGCCCAGGAACAACTCATAAGCCGGCAGTTGGCTCCCGTCCGGCCCCTTGATGGCGGCCCCGTGAAAGCCGATGTTGGCGATGTGGTGCAGGCCGCAGCCGTTGGGACAGCCGCTCATCTTGATGCGGATTTGCCGCACTCCCTCATCCTGCAACAGCCCGTTCCAACTGCCCAATTCCTCCCGGACGGCCTTTGCCAGGCCCATTGAGGAGGTGATGCCCAGCTTGCAGCTATCGGTGCCGGGGCAGGACACCACGTTGGTGATGCTGTGGGCGCCCGGTTCGTTCAGGCCAATGGCGCCCAGGGCTTGCCAAACCTCGGGCAGGTAGGCTTCCGGCACCCAGCGCAGGGCCAGGTTCTGCTCCTGGGTGGCGTTGGCGCGCCCGCCGGTGTAGCGGCGCACGATGTCGGCCAGGCCCCGGAACTGGGCCGGGGTAAGGTCGCCCCGCTCCGGCTTGACGTAAACGATGTGGTAGCCGGCCTGCCGTTGGCCGACGACGTTGGTCTCCCGCCAGTAGTTATACTCCCCGCTGCCATTTTGTCCGTTGCCATTGTGACCGTTGGTAGCTACGGTGGCGGCAAGGGCGGGCAAACCCGGCGGCGTTTCCCGGTAGATTTTATCGGCGGCCATCAGCGGCTTGGGGTCAATGGGGCCGATTTGGGCCAACTCCGCCTCCACCAGTTGGCGGAACTCATCCAGGCCGATGCGGTCAATCAGCACCTTGAGGCGGGCCATCATCCGGTTCTTGCGGAGGGATACCGCTTGCTCAAAGACGGTCCAGATTGCCAGGGCCAGCCGCAGATAATCCTGCTCGGGCAGGAACTCGTACAGCGGCTTGGCGAGGCGGGGCATAATTGAGGTGCCGCCGCCGACGAAAACCTTGAAACCGCGTTGTAGTTCGCCGTCCACCGTTTTAAGCTGGGAAACGTAGGTCAAGTCCTGGATGGCGGCGGCCACCGTGTCCCGGCGGTCGATGCCGGTAAAGGCGGTCTTGAACTTGCGGGGAAAGGTCTGGGTGATGGGGTGGCGCACGCCAAAGCGGACGTAGGCGGTCAGGTAGGGAGTGGGGTCAAAGATTTCGTCAGCGTCCACGCCGGCGGTGGGCGACCCCACCACGTTGCGGACGGTGTTGCCGCAGGCTTCCCGGCTGGTCAGCCCCACCCGGCCCAGCAGACGCAGCACGTCGGGGCATTGGGGCAGGGGGATGTGGTGAAACTGGATGTTCTCCCGGGTGGTGATGTGGCCCTTGCCCAGGGGAGCGTAATCCTCGGCCACCTCGCCCAGGGCGTCCAGGGCGTCGGCGGTGAGGATGCCGCCGGGGATTTTCACCCGAATCATCTGCACGTCGGCCTGGCGCTGACCATAGACTCCCTGCCGGAGCCGGAAGGGGGTAAACTCGGCGTTGTCCTGTTCGCCGGACTGAAAGCGGGCCGATTCCGCCTCCAATCGCTGTACCTCATCCTCCATAAAGGGAATGATGCCGGGCGCGGCGGGGGCCAGTTCCATACTCCGGCGGTGGATGTCCTCCTGGGTCGGCGCCTGGGGGCGGTCGGTTCTACTGGTCAACGGGGCCTCCTTCGGATTTTGGCGGTTTCAGGTCTGCTTGGTACGGGCCTCTCAAGGCGATTTTGTAGCTGTTCGGGACAATTATTCGGGCAAAACAAAACCCACCAGGCATCAAAAACCTTGGTGGGCGCAGGGGTGTCTATATCGGACGTAAAGACTTACCCGCCCCCTATGTGGGCGGACAGGTACAGAAGCAGCAGTGCCGGTCAACGATAATCATTGAAAGCAGTCTAGCCCTAATTTCGGCCGGTGTCAACACTTTTTGATAATAAAGGGGGAATTTCATTTTAATATGTGATGATGGGGGCGGGCGGCGCCTAAAGGAGTGAGTAGGCTTATGGTATAATATATCTAGTGGTTGACTGGAAAAACCGCTCCAGCTTGGTATAGGAAGGAGAAACAAATCCCGTGACCAGCTATATACCCGATAACTCTAACGGAATTATCGAAATCCAACTGGATGAGCGCCTTGCGAATTTGGAAGAAGCCTTTGGCGGCGACGCCCTGACTTTTAGCGGGGGCTTGATTCACGGGATTGATGACGTCATTCGGGTAGAAGTGGAACAAATTCGCTCCAGCTCTGATAAGAAACGCTTGGTCATGGTGCTGGACACTCCCGGGGGCTACATCGAAGTAGTTCAGCGCATAGTGGAAACTTTGCGGTATCATTACGAATACGTTGACTTTATCATCCCCAACAGTGCGTACTCGGCGGGAACTGTCTTGGCGATGTCCGGGGATGCCATCTATATGAACTACTATTCCCGCCTCGGTCCGATAGACCCGCAGGTGATGGGCACAACCGGAAATATAGTTCCCGCTCTAGGGTATTTGGTCGCTTGGGAAAGACTGCTGGAGAAAGCAAGGAACGGCGATTTGACCGACGTTGAGGCTCAATTGATGCTTGAAGGTTTTGACCAGGCCGAGTTGTATAAGTATGAACAGGCTAGAGAACTATCCATCTCGTTGCTCAAGGAGTGGCTGGTAAATTACAAATTCAAGGATTGGGAGGTTACGGAAGGCCGTCAGCGAAAGGTCACCTCACGGATGAAAACCCAAAGAGCCGGCCAGATTGCCCGAGAGCTTAATAACACTGCTCGGTGGCATTCCCATGGCCACGGCATTTCTATGGAAGTGTTGCGGCGTGACTTGCGAATTAAGATAGATGATCTGGATGCCGTCCCCGGTCTTGGCAAGAAGGTTAAAGACTATTATACTCTCTTTGAAGACTACACGATGCGAAGGGGTGGGGTAGTGGTTTTGCATCACCCCGGCCGTTACTTGCTGGTGGCATAAGGAGGAGCGTATGAATACTGAGGAGGAAATCCGGAAGTTGATTGAAGCCAACCCGGGTGTGGATATGGAAAAGGTTCGGAAGGCCGTGGAAGAGTCGCGGGCCGGCGGCGGTATTAAGCGGCGCGGCTACCGCTTGGCCTCTCCCATCGACATCCACCGGCATCGCGTACGGGTGAAGGACCCGGATAAGTCCATTCGGCTGCGGGGTCGGTAGCCTCAGCCCGGGCCGAGCCAGACCCCACACCAGACCCCACTAAGGAAAGGGCGGCGCGCCAAACCGGCGCGCCGCTCCTTTTATTGGCCGCAGTCTTGCCGCCGCCGTTCCTTACTCCGCCACCACCTGGGCGATGCCTAGATAGACGCCCTGCGGGTCTTTGATGAAGGCAAAGCGGATGTTTTCCACCGACATCAGCGGCACGATGACCTCGGCGCCCAGGTCTTGCGCCTGTTGCAGGCTGGCGGCGCAATCGTCAACGGAGAGGTATATTGACCAGTTGGGCGGCACCTCGCCCCATTCCGCCTGGATTTGCAGCATACCGCCGATGGAGTTCTCCCCGGCCTTGAACTCGGTATATTCCGTGCCCTCCGACCCCATGGCGCTGGTGGTGGCCGTCCAGCCGAAAACGTCGGCGTAGAACTTGGCGGCGGCCTCCGGGGTGTTGGTGTAAAGCTCGTTCCAGCCCAGCGCGCCCGGCTCGTAGATTACCTGGGCGCCGGTATGTTCTTTAGGCTGCCACAGGCCGAAGGCGGCGCCGGTGGCGTCCTGCACTTGGGACATCCGGCCGGCGTCAAACACATCCACCGGCGGCATCAATACCGTGCCGCCGGCCGCGGCAACCTGGTCGGCGACGGCATCCGCGTCGGCCACGGAGATATAGCTGCTCCAGTGGGCCGGGATGCCCTGCTCCAGCATACCGGCGTCCATCTGGTAAAGGCCGCAAACGTTCTTGCCGTCCTTCTGCATCATCGAATAAACCATATCCTCGCCCACCGGGGTGTCAACCGCGGTCCAGCCCAGCAGTTGAGAGTAAAAGTTCTTGGAGCCGGCGGCGTCGGTGGTCGCCAGGTCAATCCAGCAAAAGGTTCCGGGACTATAGCTGCTTACTTCCATAACTTGAAACTACTCCTGTCATAAAATTGGAACACCTGTGCTGACAATACAAGGGCTTTGCTCAGCCGTCAACGGGCAAATGTCAGTAACCGGTGTGGATAACCGGGGAATTATAAGGGGCTGGTACGGATAGTTGCCTAGCTGAAGTTGTACGGATTTCCGGCAACCGGAAAGCGGCCCATCTTTCAGTATTATCAGCAGTGTAGGGGCGGGTTTGTAACCCGCCCTGCCGCGCTACCCGAAGGGCGGCCTAACCGAACCGCCCGGTGATATAGGCTTCGGTTCGCTCATCTTTGGGGGTGGTGAATATCTGCCGGGTCTCGCCGTACTCAATCAACTCGCTGGTCTTGTCCCCCTGGGGGGTGAGGAAGGCGGTAAAGTCGGAAACCCGGGCCGCTTGCTGCATATTGTGGGTTACGATGACGATGGAGTATTGCCGGGACAGTTCCCGCATCAGTTCCTCAATCGCCAGGGTGGAAATGGGATCCAGGGCGGAACAAGGCTCATCCATCAGGATTACCCGGGGTTCCACGGCCAGGGCGCGGGCGATGCAGAGGCGCTGCTGCTGCCCGCCGGACAGGGAAAGGGCGCTTTCCTTCAGCCGGTCTTTCACCTCGTCCCACAGGGCGGCGCGGCGGATGGACTGCTCCACCAGGCCGGGCAGGTCGCCCTTGAACCCGTTGACCCGGGGCCCAAAGGCCACGTTGTCGAAAATGGACTTGGGAAAGGGGTTGGGCCGCTGGAAAACCATGCCAATCTGATAGCGGATTTCCGTCGGATCCACGCCGGAGGCGTAAAGGTTCTGGCCGTCGAACAGCACCTCGCCGGTCAGGCGAAAGGTGGGTATCAGATCGTTCATCCGGTTGAAACAGCGCAGCAGGGTACTCTTACCCGACCCGGAAGGGCCGATGATGGCGGTTATCCGGTTCGGCTCCATATCCATAGTAACGCCGTTGATTACCATGGTGGGGCCGTAGTAAACGTTCAGGTCCCGGGTGCGTATTATCGGTTCTACTGCTGCCAAGGGGATTATCCCTCCGTCCGGCGCTGGAACTTGTTGCGCAGAATGACCGCCAGGGCGTTCATAGTGAGCAGCAGCACCAGCAGCACGATGATGCCGGCGGCGGCGGCTTCGTGAAAGCCCTCCTGAGGCCGGGACACCCAGTTGAAAATCTGAATGGGCAGCACGGTAAAGCGGCTCATCGGGCCGTCCGGGGCGAAAGGCACAAAGGTCAGGGCGCCCATCACAATCAGCGGCGCCGTTTCGCCGATGGCCCGGCTGACCGCCAGGATTACCCCGGTGAGGATGCCGGGGAAGGCTTGGGGCAGGACCAGGTGCCAGATGGCCTGCCAGCGGGTGGCCCCCAGCGCGTACCCGCCCTCCCGGATGGACGACGGCACCGCTCGAATCGCCTCCTCCGCCGCAATGATGACGATGGGCAGCACCAGCAGGGCCAGGGTCAGCCCGCCGGCCATGACGCTCTTGCCCAGGGCCAGGTAGCGCACAAAAATTTCCAGCCCCAGGATGCCATAAACTATGGACGGCACCCCGGCCAGGTTGGAAATGTTTATCTGGATAATTTTGGCAAACCAGTTGCGGGCGGCGTACTCCTCCAGGTAAATGGCCGCGCCCACGCCGAAGGTAAAGGCCAGCGCGCCGGCCAGGGCGACCACGTAAATGCTGCCCAGCAGCGCCGCTTGGATGCCGGCCTGCTCCGGGTGACGGGAGGGAAAACTGGTGATGAAAGACCAGTTTACCCGGGTCAACCCGTCGGACAGGATGTTAAAGAGCAGCGCCCCCAACATTGCCAGGCCGATGAGCACCGCCACCAGGCACAGGGCGTGGAAAATATGCCCCTCCACCTTGCGCCGGTTCATCCGCCGCCGAAACTCGCCCTGGCTGATGATTGCCATTATTCGTACACCTCCCGGAACCGGCGCACCACAAACTGGCTGAGCAGGTTCATCCCCAGGGTGATGACAAACAGGCTCAAGCCGACGGCGAAAATCGTCTTGAACTCCAGGGTGCCGGTGGGGGTGTCGCCCATGCTGACCTGCACAATGTAGGCGGTCATCGTTTCAATCGGCACGAAGGGGTTGAAGGTAAAGTTGGGGTTCTGGCCGGCGGCCACCGTTACAATCATCGTCTCGCCAATGGCCCGGGACATGGACAGGATGAAGGCGGCCACGATGCCGGACAGGGCCGCCGGAATCACCACCCGGGTCGATACCTCCAGCTTGGTGCTGCCCAGGGCGTAGGCCCCTTCCCGCAGGGAGCGGGGCACCGACCGCATAGCGTCCTCGCTCAGGCTGGAAACCATAGGCAGAATCATTATGCCCATAACGATAGAGGCGCTGAGGCCGTTGAATACGGAGATTTCGATGAAGGGGATTTGGTCGGCGATGTTCCGCAGGATGGGGGTTACAAAGAGCAGGGCAAAGTAGCCGTACACCACCGTGGGGATGCCGGCCAGCACCTCCAGAATCGGTTTGAGCGCCCGCCGCACCCGGTCCGGGGCGTATTCGCTCAGATAGATGGCGCTGAGCAACCCCAGGGGCAGGGCGACAAACATGGCCCCGATTGAGGTAAGCAGGGTGCCGGTAACCAGGGGTAGGATGCCGAAGTGCTTGGAGGCGAACAGGGGCGTCCACTTGGTGCCGGTGAGGAACTCAAAAATGGAAACTTCCTGAAAGAAGAGGGCCGCCTCAAAAATCAGTACCGACACGATGCCGATGGTGGTGAAAATGGAAACGATGCTGCAAAGGAAGAGGACGGCCTTGATTATCCGTTCCGGCAGGTACTTTTTCCACTGGCCGGGGCCGGGGAGGCGGAACCGGGAGGGGGCGGGCGCAGCGGCGCGCTCCAGGGAAATGTCGGGCTGGGCCAAGGCAGTTCACCCCTATCAGCAAAAGCCGCTACCCGGCGGGAAAAAAGTCGGCAAGGCAATCGAATCGCGCGCCCCAAAGGATAATAGAGGCGGCGGCGAATTTACAAGGGAAATTGGGTCAATAAGTATTTAAGTTGGGTTTAACTTTTGTTAAAGGATTGTTGAGGGAGTGGGGGGGGGTGGGGATTAGCCGGCTTGTCCCGCCGCCGCCCAAAGGATATACTGGCGGCCAGGGAGTAGAGCAATGATTACCGAGATCATCCTGGAAAACTTTAAGGGCTTTCGGCACGTGGAAATCCAGCCCAAGCGGATAACCGCCTTTGTGGGGCCTAACGGCACGGGCAAGTCGAGCGTGCTGCAAGCCTTTGGGCTGTTGAAGCAGACGGTGCAGGAGTTAGAGTTCGATCATATTCTGCGTGCCATTTCCCTACCACTCCTTAAAGGACCTTTGGTGAACTTGTCCGATGCCGGCTCGTTGGCCGCCTCCTTCGGAGAGGGCCAACCGAAAATGTCCTTTAGTGGCTTTAGCACTCTTTTCAACCAGGAACGTCAGTACCGATGTGGGGCTGTTTTTTCAGAAATTGACAAAGTTTTTCTGGATAAGGCAGCTGCGGACGACATTTGGTTCGTAAATTCCCTAGTGGTGCTTAAAGGACTAAGGATGGCTCCGGCCATTCGAGGTTTCTCAGATCCACTGCATCAGTTGAAGGACGACTTGGTCGAGGATGTTTCCCTGATGAATGGGGTTATGGAGCAAGCGGAGCAGACCGCTACCAACCTGTGCTATTCCCGTGATGAGGTCGAGGAAATATCCCGTTTGCTCAAGAAAGTAACGGGAACCGGCTTGCGGGTCGATACTGTCCCGTCCAAATCGGTGGAAGTGAAATCCTTGAACCAGGCGGGCGCTTTCAACATCGTCGCCGAGGGCTTTGGCACTAACTCCTTGATTATGCTGCTGTTGCAACTGGTCATGGCTGAACCGGGGGCGACGGTGATGATTGAGGAACCGGAGATTCATCTGCACCCCAAGGCTCAGGCGGATTTGGCGGAGGTGATGGTGGAGGAAGCATTGGCTGGGAAAAAGCAGGTGATAATGACCACCCATAGCGAGACCATCCTGGGCCGCTTGCTGACCCTGGTAGCCGAAAAGAGGCTTACCCCCGAGGACTTGGCAATCTACGCCTTTGAGAAAGACGGGGAGACCGGCGTATGCTCGGCCAAGCCCCTGCAAATCAGCGCGAACGGGGGTGTCGAGGGCGGGGTTCGGGATTTCTTTGACACCAACCTGGCGGAGATGAACCGCTACGTTGAAGCTCAGTTTGCCCAAGTAAACGAGAAAGCCTCCTGATGACTCCACGGTTTATCCTGGATGAAAATGTCATCATCCTGGCGCAGAAACTGGAAAACGATCGGGGTGAAAAGGACAGTACCTGCTATGACCTACTGGATCAGATAATTAAAATTTGTCACCCCATCGTTGTTGACCTTATCCTGTGGCGCAAATATATGCGTCAATTGGGAGGTTTTCAGACAACTCCCCACTTGGCCGGCGTTCTGAAAAGCCCGACACTGCCGGCGGGCAAGCTGGCGTTTCAGCAGGACACCCCGCAGTTCGATGAGGAAACCGACATTCCTCAAGGCAGCCAGGATGACGTGGAAATTGTGCGCCTGGCGGTAGTTACCCGCGCTATTCTGGTAACTACCGACCAACCCCTGATAAATGACTTGAAAACCGCCGGCATACCGGAAATCTATAACCTGCAAGTTGTTTTACCGGGCGATGCGCTTAACCTACTGCAACCGCCACTCCATTAGCCATCAATCCCCCTTATTCAGGAGTAATCTGTGAGCCGGAAACTTACTTTGAGCGTGGTGGACCAGTCGCCGGTACGGGCCGGGGAGACCGCCGCCGACGCCCTGCGGGATACCATCAACCTGGCGGTGGCCGCCGAATCCCTGGGCTATTACCGCTACTGGCTGGCCGAACACCACAACCTGCCCAACTTCGCCGGCACCAGCCCGGAGGTGCTGGTGGGCCAGGTGGCGGCCCGCACCAACTCCATCCGGGTGGGCAGCGGCGGCGTGATGCTGTCTCACTACAGCGCGCTGAAGGTGGCCGAAAACTTTCGGATGCTGGATTCCCTCTACCCCGGCCGCATTGACCTAGGCGTGGGCCGGGCGCCGGGCAGCGACCAGCTTACCGCCGCCGCCCTGGCCTATCCCGGCAGCGCCAAGGACATACAGCATTACCCCCGGCAGGTGGTGGACTTGCTGGGCTACCTGTCCGGCGGCCTGGAAGCGGAACATCCCTTTGCCGCGGTGCGCGCCGGCCCTGGTGAAAAGGAAACCGCCCCGGAAGTATGGCTGCTGGGTTCCCGTTACGAAAGCGCGTATATGGCCGCCCGCCTGGGCCTGCCCTTTGCCTATGCCCACTTTTTTGGCCTGGGCGTGGCGGAAGGCCCGGACATTGTGGAGGGCTACCGGAAGCATTTTGAGCCGTCAAAAAACCTGGCCGAACCCCGGGTCAACGTCGGCGTGCAGGTACTCTGCGCCGAAACCGAGGAGGCCGCCTTGCGTATCGCGGCCAGCCGCAACCTGGGCCGCCTCTACTCCATAACCAACCGGGCCAAAGGCATACCTTCGGTGGAAGAGGCGCTCAGCTACGACTACCAGCTTAACGAACTGGCCTTTGTCCGCCAGTATAGCCGGGTCTGCGTGGACGGCGACCCCGTTCAGGTCAAGGAAAAGCTGGAGCGCCTGGCGGAAACCTACCAGACCGACGACCTGAGCATCGTAACCATCTGCCACAACTACGCCGACCGCCGGCGTTCTTATGAGTTGGTGGCGGAGGCGTGTGGGTTGGAGGGGGTGGGGGACTGAACATGGGGTTTAGACTGTTTAGACTGTAGATAGGGCAGGATGACGCTGTCTATAACACTTAGAGGACACGAAGCAAAGAGGAAGACCGACAAATGACGCTACGTTCAATGTTCTACTCAATCCGCGGCATTTTCAATGACAATCGAGGACGGCATGATCGGGCGATTGCCGATTACAGCCGGGCAATTGCCCGTGATCCTAACAATGAGGCGGCCTTGGCGGCCTTCGTTAACCGGGGCGGCATTTATTGCGAACAGGGAAAGTATGTCCTGGCAATTGCCGATTACAACCAAGCTATTGCGATTAACCCCAATGTCGATGAGGCCTACAATGGCCGAGGCTGGACCTTTGTCTTACAAGGAGAGTATGACCGGGCAATTGCTGATTTCGGTAGGGCTATCGCCCTTAGTCCTAACGACCCCCGGGGCTACCACAATCGGGGCGTTATCTATGTTGAACTGGGAATATATGACCGGGCAATTGCCGATTTAAGCAGATGGCATGCCCTTGAGGCCAATGGGCTAGGGGCTACTTTCTCCAGGGCCTCGTCTATTACCAACAAGGTCAGTATGACTTGGCAATTGCAAATTACAGCCGGTTTATCGACCTAGATCCTGACAAGGAGATGGTCTATGTCGACCGTGGTATTGCTTATCACGCACAAAGACAGTATGACCTGGCAATTGCCGACTACAACCAGGCGATTGTCTTTGATCCCGATTATAAGAGGGCTTACCTTAACCGGGGCCATGCCTATTACGCACAAGGACAGTATGACCGGGCAATTGCCGATTACAGCCAAGCTATCGCCCTTAAGCCCAATGATGATGCGATTTACTTTAACCGTGGCAATGCCTATTACGCACAAGGACAGTACGCTCTAGCAATTGCCGATTACAGCCGATTTATTGACCTTAAGCCCAATAGTGCTGTGGCTTACTCTAACCGGGGTCTTGCTTATTACGCACGAGATCAGTATGACTTGGCAATTGCCGACTACAGCCAGGCGATTGTCGTTGCTCCCAATTATGAAAGAGCTTATTTTGACCGGGGCTTGGCCTATCACGCACAAGGGCAGTATGACCTGGCAATTGCCGACTACAACCAGGCGATTGTCGTTGCTCCCAATTATGAAAGGGCTTATTTTAACCGGGGCCGTGCCTATTACGCACAAGGGCAGTATGAGCTGGCAATTATCGATTACAGCCAAGCTATTGAGCTGAGCCCCAACTTCGCTTTGGCCTATTATTGGCGAAGCTTTGCCCACCGTGAGCTAGGACGGGATGCCCTAGCCGACACTGATTACAGCCGTGCCATCGCTCTAGACCCTGACCTTGCTCATTCCTGAACAAGCGGTGTTGTAAAGGGCCGGGTAGCACAACAAAAAGAGAGGTTCGCCAAGTCGGAGCACTTGGCTTGGCCTGATGGCTAAGTCTGCGCGGGCTGTATAAAGTCTCCCGCCACATTCAGCGGTTCCAGGCTGACGCGGTTTTGTGAACTGTCCAGGTGGACGGAGCAGCGGTTGAGAAAGTCCCGCCCCAGCAGGGAGGGCAGGCCCCGCATCGCCGGCTCATCCGTCATTTCGCAGATGTGAACCTCTAATTCGCAAAAGCGCATTTGGCCGGTATTTTCAACGAACATCAGCCAGGCCGGTTCCAGGTAATACCCGATACTACCGCCAACTCCTCGGGAATAGCGCAAAGGACTTCCCCGCAAGCGGCGGTAGTCAATCTGCAACCGGCCAATATCGCGGGGATGCAGGGATGTGCTATCGGAACCGGTATCTATGAGGAAGTAAATCTCGTCCGTGGCTCCCAGTCGTGGAAAGTCAATATGGCCTTGCACGTATGGCGCCGGCGTTCCCCCATGTCCTGAATGGAAAAATCCTTCAACCGCCATTGCGACTACAATATCCAGGGCATTGGGTTAGTGTCCAGAAATTCGCCTTTCACATCACCCCTTCTAATGCCCTGGGCCTCCACTTTCCTGAAAAGACCTTTCATAGTGGGGGCGACCGCTACCACCTTTTCCCGGTACACCGCTACCCACTTGTCGGGGTACTGCTTCAGTAATTCCTCCCGGTGGGCCACAAGGAATTCATGGTCCTTCCACGACTGCTCACGATGTTTCCTGAGACCCTCCTCGTCTGTTACGACGGGGCGACCGTCCACTATGCGGAAGAAAGGGTTGTAATGAGCCATTTCCTTTCCTTATACCTCCCGGCTAACTGGGCCGCTGATTTTACCGGACGCCGGTTATCGACCAAGCCGGCACCTACTCCCCAAAGGCGTTTATCACCTGTTGGTAAGATTCCCGGGCGTCGCCCACGGTGAAGGGGGCCACTACGGGCAGTTGCAGGCCCAGGGCGCGGCGCTTTTCTATTTCGGCCCGGCACTCCTCCGGGCGGCCCACTATGGCTACCTGGTCCTGCATTTCCCGGCTGATGGCGTTGGCCGCTGCCTGGCTGTCGCCCCGCTGCATCGCCGCATCCGCCGCGGCCATTTCCCTGGCAAAGCCGGTGTCCTGAAAGAAGTTGCGGTAGAAAGCGTTGCCGGCGTAGCGGGCAATCTGCAATTGCAGGCTGGCCCGAGCCTCGGTCAGCGCCGATTCATCCGCGGCTACGGCCACCCGCACGTAGCCAGCGATGTCTATTTCCGCCGGGTCGCGGCCGGCCTTTGCGGCGCCCCGGCGCAGATGCTGAATTGCCGGCTCCAGATGGCGGGCCGCCGGCCAGTTGAGCAGCACGCCGTCGGCCAGTTCGCCGGCCAGTTCCAGCATTTGCGGCCCCAGGGCGGCCACATAAACCGGAACCGGTTCCGCCGGCGCCGCCGCGCCCAGGCCGGCGCTGCCGGCGGTGTTGAAAACCTGCCCGTCATAAGTTACCGGTTCCCCTCGCAGCAGGCGGCGGACGATGGTAATGGTCTCCCGCATCCGGGTCAGGGGACGTTGGAAGGGGATGCCGTGGGCGCCTTCCACCGAGGGGGGATGCCCTACGCCCAGGCCGAGGACAAAGCGCCCCTGCGACAGCGTACCCAGCCCGGCGGCGGACATAGCGGTCAGCATGGGCGTGCGGTAGTAAATGGGCAGGATGCCGGTAGCCAGCTTAATCCGCTCGGTGTGGGCGGCCAGAAAGGTAAGCTGGGTGAGAGAGTCCCGGCCGGCGCCCTCCGGCACCCAGACCATTTCATAACCCCGGCTTTCGGCCAGAGTCGCCATTTCCCGAAAATCCTGAGGGGATAGCTGCGGGTCATTCTCCAACCGGACGCCAATACGGGCCATAACTTCATCTCCCTTCAGTCAATTATCAATTAAGAATTAAGAATTAGGAATTAAGAATTGGCGCTGTCGGTCACCAGGAGACAATACGGGGCTTTGGCTAATTCTTAATTCGTAATTGATAATTCCTAATTCGTAATTCCTAAGCTCCCATTTGCCGGGCCAGGTCGGTAAAATCGGTGGCTACTACGTCAAAGGACGGGTCGGGGGTGGGGTCCGGGGTGACGTCGGGGCCGTGTTCCATCGGGCGCGGCACAAAGCCCGCCCTCAGCCCTACCTTTTGCGCCGCCAGCAGGTCGCCCTGGTGGGCCGCCGTCATCATCACCTGCTCCGGGGCCAGTCCCAGCAGCGCAACGGCGGTCAGGTAGCTTTCCGGGTCGGGCTTGTAGTGGCGGGCCACCTCGGCCCCCAGGATGCAGTCCCAGGGCAGGCCGCCGTTCTTTGCCATATTGGTCATCAGCGCAATGTTGCCGTTGGACATCGGCGCGATGATGTAGCGGTGCTTGAGCCGGTACAGCCCCGGCGCCGCGTCGGCCCAGGGGCGCAGGCGGTGCCAGAAAAAATTGACCTCGGCCTTCTCCCCGTCGGTCAGCCCATCAATCGCAAACTCGGCCAGCACCTCCTCCAGGGCCATCCGGTGCAGGGCGTCCAGGTTAGTCCAAGGCAGCTCCCCGGTGCGAACCTTGTCCATAAAGGGGCGGTACTTGCCGCGCCAGGCGTCGGCAAAGGCGGCCCAGTCCCGTTCAATTCCCCGGGCCTGGCCGAAGGCGGCGCATTGCTCAATGATGCTGCCGCGCCAGTCCACCACGGTGCCGAAAACGTCGAAAATCAAGGCTCTAACGTCCCCTACAGGCATACTTCCTCCCGGTTTGTCTGGAATGGATTATGCATTACGCCGTTGGCCGGTCATTCCGGTCCCTTTCCGACCGCTTTGCCAAGCCATTCCGAAAAGGTCTATGTCATTCCGAAAAATTTCTGTCATTCCGACCGCAGGGAGGAATCTAAAATGCCCGGCCTTCGCCACTTTCCGGTTCCGGCAGAAATCCCGCTTATGCCGGAGTTTAGATTCCTCGCTCCGCTCGGAATGACAGAAACTTTTTCGGAATGACATAGACCTTTTCGGAACGACCTGGAACATTTTGGAATGACGTAGAACTTTTCGGAATATGGAATATATAGAACTTGAATGGCGCCGGGCTTTCAACGCCCTCCAGCCCACTGCGTAATTCCTATGGATAAAACTCTGCGCCTCTATGGTGAACGGAACCTTTTGCCGGTAGTTCACCAGGAGACGCAGAGACCCGGCGGCGCGCCGGGACCGGGTTAAGCCAGTTCGCTCAGCGCCGCTTGCACCTCGTCATAGTCCGGTTCGGTGGCCGGCGACGGGGCCACCCAGCGGTAGCGAATGACGCCTTCCTTGTCCACAATCACGACGGCCCGGTTGGCCGCCACGTAGCCCTCCATCCCGGCCAGGTTGGGCAGAGCCACGTCATAGGCGTTGACCGCCTGACGGTTGAAGTCGCTGAGGAAGGGATAGTTCACGTTGTTGTCGTCGGCCCATTTCTTTTGGGAAAAGGGCGGGTCAACGGTGATGCCCACCACCTGGGCGTCCAGCGCGTTAAACTGGTCCACCTGGTCCCGCAGGGCGCAAGCCTCGGTGGTGCAAACGCCGGTAAAGGCGCCGGGAAAGAAAGCCAGCACTACGTTCTTGCCGGCGAACTCGCTCAGGCTCCGCTGCTGACGGTCGGTATCGTAAAGGGTAAAGTCCGGGGCGGCCTGCCCAACTTCTGCTGCCATGATTCAGCCTCCTGAATTAAAATTGCATCCAATTGCCGGCCTATCTTACCATAGAGAGCGGGCCGGGGGTAATGGCTTGTTGGTGGGGGCCGGTTAATCGCGTCTTAACCAGGGCAACCCGGCAACCGTCATTCCTGCCGGGCAACCGTCATTCCTGCCGGGCAACCGTCATTCCTGCCGGGCAACCGTCATTCCGACCACGCAACCGTCGTTCCGGCGAAAGCCGGAATCCAGGAAATCCCCCGGAAAAGAGCGTGCCGGCTACCGAGGATTCTGGATTCCGGCCTTCGCCGGAACGACGGGTTTATGATGCGGTTGTCTTGGGTTCTTGACTTATTACGACGTATAACCGAGCACATCATACAACCCGCTCATGGTGAGCCTGTCGAACCATCCCTAGCCTCGTCCTTCGACAAGCTCAGGATGAGCGGGTTGTGGTGTTGCCCCTACCCCCATCTGTCATCTATGGTAAACTGGCAACGGCGTCAACTAAAACAATCCTGTAATGATGGAGCTGACTGGTATGTTCTTTGATTCCCGTCGTTCTGCGGTGCTGGCTAAAAACGGAATGGTCGCCACCAGCCAACCCCTGGCGGCCCAGGCCGGGCTGCAAATGTTGATGCAGGGGGGCAATGCGGTGGACGGGGCGGTGGCCGCCGCCGCTGCCCTGAACGTGGTGGAACCCGAATCCACCGGCGTGGGCGGCGATATGTTCGCCCTCATCTGGAACGACCGGGAAAAGCAGGTGCGCGCCCTCAACGGCAGTGGCCGCGCGCCGGCGGCAGCCTCTATTGACCAACTGCGGGCCGCCGGCCATACCCGGATGCCCGGCGAAGGAGTCTTTTCCGTATCTATTCCGGGTACGGTGCACGGTTGGGAGACCATCCTGGCGGCCCACGGCTCAATGCCCCTGGCCGAAGTGCTGAAACCGGCCATCGGCTACGCCGAGGAGGGATTTCCGGTCAGCGACTTTATCGCCTACCAGTGGTCCGGTCAGCAGGCCCGCCTTTCCGCGTTTCCCTCGGGCCAGGAAATGCTGCTCAACGGGCGTCCGCCGCGCCAGGGCGAGGTGATGCGTCTGCCTACTTTGGCCCGTACCCTGCGGGCCGTTGCCGAGGGCGGTTCCGCCGCCTTTTACCAGGGCGAGATTGCCGGCCGGATTGCCGCTTTTGTCCAGGAACAGGGGGGCTGGATTACCCCCGGCGACCTGGCCGCCCATACCTCCGACTGGGACGAGCCGATTGCCACCGACTACCGGGGCGTTACCTGTTGGGAATGTCCGCCCAACGGCCAGGGCATCGCCGCGCTGGAGGCGTTGAACATTGCCGAAGGGTTTGACATTGCGGGAATGGGCGCCCAGACGGTGGATACCTACCACCACCTGATTGAGGCGATGCGCCTGTCCTTTGCCGACGCCCACCGCTACGTGGCCGACCCCCGCATAGCCCAAGTCCCCATCGCCGAGTTGACTGCCAAGGGCTACGCCGCGCAACGGCGGGAGTTGATTGACCCGGCAAAAGCGATGCCCTACGCCCCCTTTGGCGAGGTCAGCGTAGGCGGCGACACGGTTTATATCAGTTGCGTGGACGGGCAGGGTAACGCCTGTTCCTTCATCAACAGCATTTACATCAACTTTGGTAGCGGCCTGGTGGTGCCGGATACCGGCATCGTGCTCCAGAACCGGGCGGCCCTGTTCTCCCTGGAAGCCGACCACCCCAACGCCCTGGCGCCGGGCAAGCGGCCCTACCATACCATCATTCCGGCCCTGGCGACGGTGGACGGCGAGTTGTACCTGTGCTACGGCGTAATGGGCGGGTTTATGCAGCCCCAGGGCCACCTGCAAGTCATCTGCAATATGGTGGATTTCGGGATGGAGCCGCAGCAGGCGCTGAACGCCCTGCGTTTCCAGGTCATCGGCGACACCACGCTGGTAGAGGAGGGCCTGCCCCCGGCGGTAATGGGCGAGTTGCAGAGCCGGGGCCACCAGTTGAACCTGGTCAGCGGCCACGCGCGGGTCGGCATGGGCGGCGGGCAGGTAATCCGCCGCCACCCGGAAAGCGGCGTCCTCTGGGCCGGCTCCGAGCCGCGCAAGGACGGCTGCGCCGTAGGGTTTTAGGGGGGTGGGTTAGCCGCTTGAGAGTTGCTGAGACGGTACGCGCTCAACATCAGGGCGCGGCTAATCAATACTTGAACTCTTCCCGCACCGGGCTGAAAACGTCCAGGGCTTTGGCCGGTTGGTCGCCGCCTTTGGCGTAGTGTTCTACGTTGCCTGGTATGAGGTACATATCCCCCGGTCGCAGGAGTTTCACCTCGCCGCCGACGCCCATCTCCAGCTCTCCCGCCACCACTATGCCCGCCTGTTCGTGGGGGTGGGTATGGAGCGGCACCTCGGCGTGGGCGTCAATCTCCACCAGGGACAGCAGCATCCGCTCGCCCCAAAAGGTACGGGTGCGGGCGCCGGGGGCCAACTCCAGCGACTCCCGTTCCGCAGCATCCTTGAAATAAGACATTGCTATATTCCTCCCACTGCATAATTTGACCTAACGTACGGTCTGTTCGATCCGGCGCTGGGCAACCCGCATATCCCGCCCAATCCGGTTCAACTCATCGCTCAGGCGGTTTATTTGACGCCGCAAGTCTTCCAAATACCGGTAGTGGTCGTTCAGTTCCGCTTGAGAGGCTCTTGACCGCCATTTGTCGTAGTATTCGGACAAGCCATCCGAATACCTTTCCCGCAACTCCTGGTACTCAGCAAATTTTTCCTGGTACTCGGACACTATTTCCTGGTGTTCCTTGACGTATTGTTCGTACCGCTCCTGGTCAATCACGTAAACGTCTTTGTTTATCGCTACGACCCGGAAAATTATGCTGCTTTCGCTCACCGAACAGGGGTCCCGGGTCAGGTTGTTGTCGCCTTTCGTAATGTATTTGGGAGGGTAAGACCAACCGACTTTTTGTTCAATCCGATGGAGTATATACTGGGTGCCCCATAGGTAGGCCGGGTTGAACAGGGACTGACAAACCTTCGCGCCTTCCAAATCCGCGCTGCTGAAGCGGAAAGTTATCATATCGCCAACTTGCAGCGGGTCATCAAAGGGGGCCGCTTCAAAGATAACCTCATCCCCGCAGTCTATTACCGGGCGCATACTGCCGGTGCAAGCGATTCTAACCGGAAATTCCCGAATGTAGATACTGACATTTTCCTGAATCCAATCGGGACTCCCTCGTTCCAGCTTACCCCGGTCAACATACAGCTCGCCCCGAAAATAGTCGCCTCGATACCTGGTAAAACTCACAATATACTCGGCTGACCCGTGTTCCGGGAAATACATTACCACTTTGCGGATAACCTGTTCCTTTGGATTGTCCGGGATATAGACGCTCAACCTGACCAAAAGGCCGAAATTGGAACCGGCAGTAGAAGTAACTTGAGGTTCTCTAACCGGCGTGGGCGTTGGGGTGGCGGTAGGCAGCGGGGTAGGCGTAGGCGTAGGAGTAGCGGTAGGCAGCGGAGTAGGCGTAGGCGTTGGGGTAGCAGTGGGCAGCGGAGTAGGAGTCGGGGTAGGCGTGGGAGTAGGAGTTGGGGTTGGCGTGGGCGTGGGTGTAGGAGTAGCAGTAGGCGTGGGCGTCGGGGTAGCAGTAGGCAGCGGCGTAGGCGTAGGCTTCGGGGTAGGTGTGGGCAACGGAGTGGGCGTAGGCGCCGGCGTGAGAGTGGGCGTCGCTGTTGGCGTTGAGGTAGGCGTAGCGGTAGGCGTAGCGGGCCGGGATTGAGCCACAGCCTTAATATCCGGGGTGGCGGTTGGTGGCCCGCCAACGCACCCGGCTGAAATCATCAGGACGATATACCAGGTCAGGATAACAAGTCGGTTCAGTCGGTTCAATTGAACCCCAGCTTTTTCTCGTTCAGGCTGACGTAGCGGCCACCGCTGCCGATGACCACGTGGTCCAGCAGTTCAATGCCCAGCAACTTGCCGGCGGCCACCAGGTCCCGGGTGATGGCGGCGTCCTCCGGGCTGGGCGTCGGGTCGCCGGAGGGGTGGTTGTGGACGATTATAATGGAAGGCGCGTTGTCCCGCACCGCCGGGCGGAACACCTCCGAGGCCCGGACGATGGAACTGTTCACGTTGCCCACGTACACCTCCTGGACGTTCAACACCTGGTTCTTGGTGTTCAGCAGCAGCACCCGCAGGTGTTCCTGGTCCAAGGTGGACATTTCCCCTTGCAGCAGGTTGGCTACGTCCTGGGGGGAGTGGATTACCGCCCGATCCTGGGGGGCCAGAGAGATGAAACGGCGGCCCAACTCCAGGGCGGCCATCAGTTGGCAAGCCTTGGCCTCGCTCAAGCCCCGCTCGGCGCACAACTCGGCAAAGCTGCTGCGCCCCAGCCCGTCCAACCCCTGAAAGCGGGCCAGCAGCCGCCCGGACATCGCCAGGACGTTCTCGCCCTGGAGGCCGGTGCGGAGCAGAATGGCGATAAGCTCGGCGTTGCTCAGGTAGCGGGGGCCGTAGTCCCGCAGCCGTTCCCGGGGCCGCTCGCCCTGAGGCAAGTCCCGAATCATCGGTTGGTAGGCGCTGCCCCGGCCGGTATTGGGCGTGGCAATGCCCGTCGCTCCGGTAGAGACGGCGGCGTCAATTTTATCAACTTGGCCGGGCATATCAACCTGGCCGGGGTGAACTTCCGGTTTAACGGTAATGACCATAATCCCTGCCCCCTGGTATCAGATACAACCGGGCTATTGTTGCCGGTCGGGGCTGCCGAGCGCAAGGGGCAAGTGTCAGTAGGGTAGGGGAAACGGGAAAAGGCCGGAATACGGCGCCGCATCCCGGATGCTTATGGGGAGCTTATCGAACCACCGGCACTACGCCGCTCATCCTGAGCTTGTCGAAGGACGGCCTGCCGGGTTGGGGAGTATGGTTCGACCGGCTCAGGATGAGCGGGGAGAGTCAACTGGCACGGCTTTGCAACCGTCCAGCCTGCTCCCCCAGGGCAATCGCATTTTACAGGGCGACCCAGACAACCCAGGCAACCGTCGTTCCGGCGAAAGCCGGAATCCAGGAAATCCTCACGGAAAAGAGCACGCCGGCTACCGAAGGTTCTGGATTCCGGCCTGCGCCGGAACGACGGGTTTGTGATGTAGTTGCCCTGCTACTTGTGGGCATCCTTCGACAGGCTCAGGATGAGCGTTGAGTGTCAAGATGACAAAATCCGCTCATGGTGAGCTTGTCGAACCATACTCTCCAACCCGGCGGTTCGTCCTTCGACAAGCTCAGGATGAGCGGGGTGGTGCGACAGACTCAGGATGAGCGGGGTGGTTCGACAAGCTCACCATGAGCGAGGCCGGCATCCCACGCCGCCACCCGGTCCGGCGTCAGCCTTATGACCGGGTTGGCGTCTATCGCCATTTCCCGGTATTGGGGATACTTTTCCCGGAGCAGGTGGATGGCCCGAACCCGCTCATCCGGCCCGGCGCCAGTACCCGGTTGCGGGGCCTCTGCGGTCAGTAATTCCGCCTTGCCGGTTATCAGGATGTACCAGAGGCGGTGCCAGTCGGGTTCGTAGTGGTCAACTACCAGCGCCGCTTGGGGATTAGCCAGCAGGTTGCGGACGCGGCGGAGCCGGGTCAAGGCGGCGTGCTTGGGCTTTTGGTCCAGGACGGAGTAGATGGGGCAGCCGGCGGTCTGGCTATCCAGGACGAAACATACCGGGATGACGTGGGGCGCGCCGGCGCGGTCGGCGGTGGAGAGATGCCCCACCGGGGCGGCGGCCAGCCGTTGGGCCTGTTCGGGCGTCAGTTGCAACATAAGAATCAAGGGTCAGGAATCAAGAGTTGGAAATTACGACACCCCGGTTCCCGTTTCCAATTCTTATACGAGTTACGCAGTTGGTACGTTATTCCGCCCGAATTCCGACCGATTAGCTGGTCATTCCGACCGCCGAGAGGAATCTGAAATACCCGGCCCTTGCCAGTTTCCGGTTCCGGCAGAAATCCGGCTTATGAGGAGTTTAGATTCCTCGCTACGCTCGGAATGACATTGACCGGTCAATGCCCCATAGCCAACCGTGTAATTCTTAATTCCTAATTCTTAATTCCTAATTGAAATTGTCAATTGTTCAGATTTCCGTAGCAAAAGCCATGGGGTCTTCCAGGAACTCCACGCTTTCCAGGGCGTTGCGGGCCGCCTCTTCCAGGGAGGCGTCGCCCTCCTTGATGCAGCGGAGCAGGGCGCGCTTGGCTAGGGAGCCGCCAATCTTGCCCAGGGCGTTGAGGCCGGCCACCTGCACCTGGTAATCGTCATCCTGGAGCAGGCAAATCAGGTGCGGCACCACCTCTTCCTCGCCCAGTTCGCCGCAGGCGTTGGCCGTTTCGTAGCGCAGGGCCGGTTCCCGGTTTTCCAGTTCCTTGATGAGCAGGGGCAGCCAACTGACTTCGCCGGTGCGGCCCATGGCGTAGATGGAGCTGGATTTCAGTTTCAGGTCGTCGCTCTGGTAGGCCCAGCAAACGTAGTCCTGAATGTCTGGAGTGTTGAAAGGGGCCACGGCCTCCAGGCTGCGGCGGCGCACGTCGGGATTTTCCGTTGTGTTTTGCAGCACGGTCATCAGGTTGTCCCGCACCGATAGGGCATCCTTGTTCAGCAGGTTGCCTTCCTGGGCCAGCACGGCGAACTTGCCTAAAGCTACGGCGGCGGCGGCGCGCACCTCCGGGCTTTTGTCTGAGGCCAGAATCTGGATTAACCCCGGAATCACCGAGCGGTCTTCGTATTCCCACAGGCCCTCAATGGCCTTTTCCAGCACCCATTCGTCCTGGTCTTTCAGGCACATCTTGAAAATGGTGCAGAAGTCCAGTTCCGGGTTATCCTCGGCCAGTTCGACCATAGTGGCGATAATTGCCCGCCGCCGTTCCAGGGACAGCCGGAACCAGGCGCGGGCGAATACTCCCAACTCGGCCGGCGACAGGTCGGAGACCTCTATGAAGTTGGAATTGCTCAGGGGGATGAAAGGGTCGGCCAGGTTTTCGAGGAATTTTTCCAGAGACATAGTTCGCCCTCAAACTCTGCTGACTTGCCCGGCGCTCCAGGGGCCGGTCGGCCGGTTCTACCAGGGGCTAATCTCCTGAGTGCGGCTATGGATAGATTATAACATAACGCTTTTTGTCAATAATTACGGCAATTGCAAATTTTGACCATTTTGGGGTTATTTCCCCGGATTAGCGGGAGATGCCGGCTTTTGTCGGCAGCTATAGAGGATGCCCGGGAGCAGAGAAAGTTAAAGCCGGTAGAGCCGGTTAATACACGTCTGCGGCGCAGTGGTGGCGTAGTTGGTGAATGGTTTGCGGCAGGGCGGCTACCAAGTCGGAGGCCAGCAGGCCGGCGTTGCCCTGCCGGGCGGTCAAGGCGGCGGCGGCCTGGCCGTGCAGATATACGCCGCAGCTTGCCGCGTCAAAGGGAGTCAATCCCTGGGCCAACAGCCCGCCGATGATGCCGGTAAGCACGTCGCCAGTGCCGCCGGAGGCCAGGCCGGGGTTGGCAAAGGGGGATAGCCGCACCAGGCCATCCCTTTCCGGTTCCGGGCGACCGCCGCCGCCCGGTTCGGCGATGGCGGTAAAGGCCCCTTTGAGGACTACTACGGTCTGCCATTGGGCCGCATAGCGGCGCGCCGTAGCTACCCGGTCTTGCTGTATCGCTGCGGTGGCTAAGCCGGTCAGGGTTGCCATTTCTCCGGGATGAGGGGTCAGGATTAGCGGCCCCGGCCGGTTCTCTTGATGCCGCCACCAATCGGGCCGCCGGGACAGGTTGTTCAGGCCGTCGGCGTCAACTACGACCGGGATAGACGGCGGGATGGACGGCGGGATAGCTGCCGGGCTGGACGCCGGGGACGCGGCCCCATCCAAAAGCAGCCGTTCCATAAAAGCGGCGGTTCCCGCTGACCGGCCCATACCACTGCCCACGGCCAGGCAGCTATAGCGGGGTAGCAAGTCCCGGATAATCCCGGCGGCGTCGGGATGAATTTGTCCCGCGCCGTCCTCAGGCAGGGGCAGGTGAATCGTTTCGGTCAGTTGGGCGGCGGCGCTGGGGTAAACGCTTTCCGGCGCGGCCAGGGTTACCAGGCCGGCCCCGACCCGGCCGGCGGCGGCGGCGACCAGGCAGGCCGCGCCCACGTAGTTCCGGGAGCCGGCTACGACTAAAGTATGGCCGAAACTGCCCTTGTGGGCGTTCAGGGGGCGGGCCGGCATACGGCGGCCTACCCAGGCCGGTGTCAGCAATTCCAGGGAAATGTCCGCCTCGCCGAGGCCGGGAGGCAGGCCAATGTCCAGGGTCATAAGCTCGCCGACTTTTGCGGCGCCGGGGAAAGACAGCAGCCCGGCCTTGGGAAAGCCCAGGGCCAGGGTAAGGTCGGCGCCGGGGCAAGCGGCGTCCACCGCCCCGGTGTCGGCGTCCAGGCCGGTGGGCAAGTCCAGGGCCAGCAGCAGGGGGCGGGGGCCGGACGCCGGCTGATTGCGGTAGTCGCTGACCCGGAGCATAACCTCCCGGACTGTTCCGGTCAGGGGGCGGGAGCGGCCGGTGCCTAATACGGCGTCCAAGACCAACCGGCTGCGGCTCAGCCGGCCGGCCAGTCTTTCCAATCCCGGATCGTCGGCAGCGGACAGCAGGGACACGTCGTAGCGCCGAGCCAGTTCCAGCTTGGCCGCCAGCTTGTTGCCCGGCGGGAGATTTGCGGCGGGGAATCCGGTTACCAGGTAGGCGGTAACTTCGGCCCCCCAACGGCGCAAGTGGCGGGCGGCCACCAGGCCGTCGGCGCCGTTGTTGCCGGGGCCAACCAGGACCAGTATATCGGCCCCGGCAAACCCGCCGGGCGCGGCGGCCAACCGCTGCCGGGCGATAGCTGCCACCGCCAGCCCGGCCCGCTCCATCAGGGTATCGGTGGTGGTTCCCTGCCGCTCCGACTCCTGTTCCAGGGCGGTCATCTGGGCGGCGGTAACTACCTTCAGGTTAGGGGGATTCAGGTTAGGGGGCCGGTTGGGGATGCTCATTTCCGGCGTCCGGCTGGCATTGGGTTACCACAAAGGCTACGGCATATTCCCGGGAGTGGGACAGGCTCAGGGCGATTTCCCGGACACCCAGCCGCCGGGCGCGGGCTTTGGCCCGTCCGTGCAGCTTGATGGACGGGGCGCCGCTGGGCTGGCGGATTACCTCAATGTCCTTCCAGGCCACGCCCCGGACGCCTGTGCCCAGGGCCTTCATTGTGGCCTCCTTGGCGGCAAAGCGGGCGGCCAGGTTGGGCGCGCGCCCCCGGCAGTATTCAATCTCATCGGGCGTATAGATGCGCCGCAGAAAGCGCGGGCCGTAAAGCTCCAGCACCCGGCCCACGCGGGAGATTTCGATGATGTCAACGCCGGTGGTCAACTCGGTCATATTGCCCCTGCGCCTTCACTCCAACCCGTTCTGCCAGGGGTGAGCGGCGCAACTCTCTTAATCGGGGACGGTGTGGCCGGGCAGGTTCAGGTTGGACAGGATTCGGGATACGGAGTAGCTGCGGTTCAGGACGTAGAAATGCACTCCGGGGACGCCCTCATCCCATAGTTCCCGCACCTGGTTGGTGGCGTATTCGATCCCCAGTTCCCGCACGGTGTTATCATCGTCGGCGTACTGCTCCAACTGCCGGTCCAGCTCGGCGGGAATGGTGGCGCCGCAGAGGGAGGTAAACCGGCGTATCTGGGCGGTGTTCAGGATGGGCAGTACGCCGGGAATGATGGGGACGTTGATGCCGGCCTGTTCCGCCCGCTCCAGAAAGTCAAAGAAGTAGCGGTTGTCATAGAAAAGCTGGCTGATGAGAAAGTCGGCCCCCCGGTCCACCTTTTCCCGGGCGTACCGGATGTCCCAATCCAGGTCCGGGGACTCGGTATGCCCCTCCGGGTAGCAAGCCGCCGCCAGGCCAAAGCCGAAGTGGGCGCGGATGTGTTCAATCAACTCGGTGGCGTGGTGGAACCCGCCCTCCACCGGAACGAAAGCAGCCTCGCCCCGGGGCGGGTCGCCGCGCAAGGCGATGACGTTCTCAATGCCGGCGTCATCCAGCCGTTCCAGCACCCCCTGCACCTCATCTTTAGTCTGGGCCACGCAGGTCAGGTGGGCCATCACCTCCAGGTCGGTGTCCTGCTTAACCTGGGTGGTGATGCGCTCGGTAAAGGCGCGGGTAGAGCCGCCGGCGCCGTAGGTAACGGAAATAAAGTCCGGGTTAAAGGCGCTGACCCGGTCAATGGCGCGGAAAACGGCGGGAATCCCGTCCTCTTCCCGGGGCGGGAAGAATTCGCAGGAGACCGTGCGTTTTTCCTGGAGTATGTCCTTAATTTTCAAGAAGGCTTGTCCTTTATGGTTATGGCGTCGTCTGCGGGACTACGGGCGGCCGTTCCTCCATCGGCGGGCGACCATTCTCCAACCGATCCCGGTCCGGTTCGCTGGTAGGCTGTTCCAGGGAGCGGATTTTAGCTTCGACATCTTCGCTGATGTAGGGCGGCGCATAGTCCGGGGCCAGGGTTACGTCCAGCTTGTCAATCAATCTCGCGGTGAGGTTGACAGCGCGCTCAACTCGCGAGGCGTCATATTCGTGGCGGTAAAAGTTGAAATGGGCATCCCGGGCCACTTGGTAATAGGCGGCGATGTCATCGTCGCCCTGTTCGTTGGCGATGATGTCCACAACTCTCCCCAGCTTCCAGTCGGCTTCGCTGAACCAGCGGCGCCTTTCCGCTACGGCTTTGACGGCGTGGGCGGCGGCGCCCCACGCCTTTTCCGATGCCTGCATCAGGTCTCCCTGAGCCAGTTCCCGCCGGGCATTGCGCAGCGCGTCGCGGCTTATCTCCGTATGACGTTCCGACTCGGCATCGGGCAAAGGGCCGGGGGCGGTATCCAGGGGCAGGGTCATCGGCGATACCTCAGCAGGATGCGGTTCGGGATGCGGTTCGGGATGCAGTTATTGTACCACACCAGGCCTTGAACCTTGAATCAGGAACTTGGGTCAAGAAAAGGGGGCCTGCCTTCAGGTTGCGGGCGTTGGCGCCGCCGCTGGAGGCCGTTCTTCCATTGGCGGCCGGCCGTTCTCCAACCTATTCCGGTCCAGCGCGCTGGTAGGCTGCTCCAGGGAGCGGATTTTGGCTTCCGTGGTTGCGTCGACGTAGGGGGGAGAGTAATCCGGGGCCAGGGTTGGCTCCAGCTTGGCGACCAGATTCTCCGCTGCGTCTATGGCGAATCCTACTCCTTGGGCGTCGTAAAGATGCCCATAGAAGTTGAAGTGGGCGTGCCGGGCGGTATAGTAAGAGCCGATGATGTCAGCGTCTTTCAGTTCGATGGTGATAATTTCGGTGGCCCGTTGCAGCTTCCAGTCGGCTTCGCTGAACCAGCGGCGCCTTTCCGCCACGGCTTTGACGGCATGGGCGGAGGCGCCCCAAGCCTTTTCCGATGCCTGCATCAGGTCTCCCTGAGCCAGTTCCTGCCAGGCCCTCCGCAGCGCGTCGCGGCTTATCGCAGCATTGCGCTCCGCCTCAGCATCGGGCGAAGGGCCGGGGGCGGTATCCAGGGGCAGGGTCATCGGCGATACCTCCGCAGGATGCGGTTCAGGATGGTTCAGGATGCGGTTATTGTACCACACCAAGCCTTGAGCCTTGAATCATCAAGCCGGAAAGTTTATCATCAAGGGCAATACTTTCCCATAAGGCCAGGTGCAGCTATGACCACCACCGCGCCGGTACAGGCCCCGGTAGTCCCCCGGGAAACTCGCAAGTTCACGGTAGAGGAATACTTCCGCATGGTGGAGGCCGGTATCCTCTTGGAGGATGAGCGGGTAGAGTTGATTGAAGGAGAGATTCTGCTTATGCCGCCGATAGGCCCTCCTCACAATGGTGGCGTGAATCGTTACACCCGCGTTTTTCGCCGGTTCCCGATCGAATGGTTCGCCCTTCAAGTACAAGGTCCCGTTCGCCTGGACGCACACTCCGCGCCTGAGCCGGACATAGCCCTGCTGAAGTTCCGGGAGGATGACTATTACCAAGCCCACGCCGGCCCTGCCGATGTGCTGTTGGTCATAGAAGTGGCCGACTCTTCCCTGAACTACGACCGGGAGGTTAAGGCCCACATTTACGGGCGGGCCGGCATACCGGAAACCTGGGTGCTGAACCTGCCGGAGGACTGCATCGAGCGGTTCACCGAACCCGGCCCCGACGGTTACGCCCAACACGACATCCTGCGGCGGGGCGATAGGGTCAGCCCGGCCGCCCTGCCTGACCTGGAGTTGGCGGTAGAGGACTTGTTGCCGCCGGCGGTGGCGGCAACAGAATAACACTACTCCCCAGCCCCGTTGTTCGGCAACCCGTTGGCTTCCCGGTAGGCATCTTTTATAACGGCCAAGATGTCGTTCAGGTAATCAGAAGTTCTTGATCTGGATAATCTGCGGTGACGAACCCCTGAGTTTGATGTAGCCGGACCAATGAGATCGCCGATACGGACTAGTGATTCAGGGGCAGCATCTTCCCAGCCCGGCCAAAAGCTTATCTCTCCCCCTCGCCCTCCTTTGTGAAGCAGATTGTTGAACGATACCAAGAATTGATTTTTACCTGGCATCCGGAGTTCCAGCCTAATGTAATCTCCTTTCGGGTTAATATAAGTAGAGAACTCTACGAGTTTACTTTCTTTTAGGGAAGAGGCCGCATCATAGAGACGTAACAACCCAGGTTGGAATTTTTCCTGGGACTTGGCGATATTTTCTTGAAATACATCTCCATCCGGGATACGTTGTGACCTTCCCGAGCTCTGTTCTCGGGTCTCTTGTTCCCTTTGTCCAATTTGTGTCTGGTATTCGGAGGCTTCAGGCAACGGGACTACCACACTGGTTTCCAACAGGATTTCGTCCCCGTTTCGATGTGGTTGCAAGCGTATGCATTTAATTTCCAGCCTTTCGTTTCTAAGCCAAGAATCGTTTAACCACATGATGCACGTGGTCAATTCTTTGCTAAAATTCTCTGAAGCTAGAATTATGCGTGGTATTTCAGTATGAACAGTCTGCTTTTCTTCTTCCGTGTTTCCCAGATGTTCCCTGAGGAAGTTCTCGGCAGCATCTTCCTCAACAATGTCACCGTTAGCGGCTCGTTTTTCCAGATATGTCTGGCAAGCATCGACAACTTGCTGATAGGTCATATTGGCAACCATTGCCGCGTACCTAATGGCTTGTAAGTCCATGTGCGCACCAGTCTCGCCGCGCTTCAACTCTATCACGACTAATCGGCCACTGGCATCCAATCCCAGCAAGTCGATTCGTCTGCTGGAATCTTGCCAGTTGCCGAATTCCTCAGAGATTATTACCAGCCCTTCCTCCAGGACTTCAGGTTGGTCCCGGAGTATGCGCTGCAAGTCCTGACGCTCCAAAACACCCGCTGCACCAAAAGAAGTTTCAGGAACCGGCTCCAAGTTCTCTTTGTTGCCCACCATCTTATAAATCGCCATAACTCTACCTCTCTAACCTCTCTACGGTTTCTGGTTGAACCCCGGTCTGCCCCCTAACGATACACCTGCCGCGGCCCCACCGTTGCCATATACCCCGCGTAATTGCGGCGGGTTTCCGGCAGGGCGTCGCCGCCGAACTTTTCCATAAAGGCGTCGGCCAGTACCAGGGCGACCATGGCCTCGCCGATGACGCCGGCCGGGGGGGCCTGGCAGACGTCGGAACGCTCGAAGTGGGCCTGCACCGGCTCGCCGGTGTCCAGGTCCACCGAGGGGAGAGGGTTGTGCAGGGTGGCGATGGGCTTGATGCCGAACCGGGCCACCAGGGGCATCCCGTCGGTCATGCCGCCCTCGGTGCCGCCGGCCCGGTTGGTTTTGCGCTGCCAGGGGTTATCCGGGTCGGTTACCGGCTCAATAACGTCCTGCACCAGGGAACCGCGCTGGTTGACCACTTCCCGGCCGGGGCCGATGGATACTTCCTTGACGGCGTTAATGGACATCAGGGCCTGGGCGATGCGGCCGTCGATTTTCCGGTCCCAGTGGGTGTGGGAACCCAGGCCGATGGGGACGTTTTCGGCGATGACCTCAATGGCGCCGCCGACGGTGTCGCCGGCCTCCCGGGCGGCGTCGATTTCGGCCATCATCAAGGCGGCGGCCTCCGGGTCGGCGCAGCGCACCGGCGACTCCTCAACGGCGTCCCAATCAATGTTTTCCGGCACGTTGGCCGCTACGCCGCCGATGGAAATGACGTGGCTGTAGAGTTTGACTCCGAACTCCTCCAGCAGGCGCATAGCGATGGCGCCGGCGGCGACCCGGGCGGCGGTCTCCCTGGCGCTGGCCCGCTCCAGCACGTTGCGCACGTCGGCAAAGCCGTACTTCATCGCGCCGGGCAGGTCGGCGTGGCCGGGGCGGAGGCGGGTAACCCGGCGGCCCCGGCCCTCTTGAGAGGGGTTTTCCACATACTCCACCGCCATGGCTTCCTGCCAGTTGGCCCAATCCTTGTTTTCAATAGTCATCCCGATGGGGCTGCCCAGGGTAAGGCCATGGCGCACGCCGGTCATAAGGTGCGCCCAATCCTGTTCAATGAGCATCCGCCCGCCCCGCCCGTAGCCGCGCTGCCGCCGGGCCAGTTGGACGCCGATATATTCCTCGCTGAGCGGCAGGGCCGCCGGCACCCCCTCCATAATAATCATCAAGCCCTGGCCGTGGGACTCGCCCGCCGTGAACCACCGAATCATACTTAAATACCTCTATAGTCTTGCTGTATCGTGGCATCGCTGCCGATCCCGGCGGAAGTTTTTCTCCACCGGGAGGCCCAGAGACGCGGCGATACGCAGGGGATTGGGTCAGCCGGGAGACTGCATCGCTTGGGTGGCGGCGGCCAGCATTACCGGCACCGGGGCCGGCCGTTCCAGCCATAGCTCAAAGGAGGCCGCCCCCTGATAGACCAGCATCTGGATGCCGCCCAGGGTGGCTGCGCCGGCCTGGGCCGCCTCCCGCAGCAGCCGGGTTTCCAGGGGATTATACACCAGGTCATAGACCAGGGCGGCGGAAGGTATGATTTGCCGGGGCAGGGGCGTGGCGGCGGCGCCGGTATCGTGGTCAATAGCGCCGTGGGTCATGCCGATGGTGGTGCAGTTGACGATTAGTTCGGACTCGGCGGCAACGGCGGCCAGGGACGGGTCGGGCCGGCCGGCGCTGGGGGCGGTCAGCGGGATGGCCTGGGCTTGGATACCCCGGCCCCGGGCCAGTTGGGCCAAACTTTCGGCCCGCTCCGGGGTGCGGTTGGCGATGGTCAGGGGGCCGACGCCCTCCCTTGACAATGCTAGGACAACGCCCCGGGCGGCGCCGCCGGCCCCTAGAATCAGCGTCCGGCGGCCCTGGGGTTGAAAGCCGGCGCCCTCTTGCAAGGCGCGCAAAAAGCCGTAGCCGTCGGTGTTGTGGCCGGTAAGCCGGC
Organism: uncultured Dehalococcoidia bacterium; assembly: GCA_958295765.1. GTDB lineage: Bacteria > Chloroflexota > Dehalococcoidia > Lucifugimonadales > UBA3495 > CATQHB01. The sequence continues at coordinate 2,516,481 of CATQHB010000002.1, read as the reverse complement.
CCTGCCGGTGGACGATAGTATTGACCGCTCCGGCCTCGGCGGCCCAGTCGTCAATTTCGTCCAGGAAGGGGATAACCGTCTCTTTGTGAGGCACGGTAACGTTGATGCCCAGGACGCCGGGCTGCCGCAGGCCGGCGACAAACGGCCCCACGTCCGCCGGCGCCACCGGGTAGGCCCGGTACGTGGCGGCAATGCCGCATTGCGCCAGCGCCGCCTGCTGAAACACCGGGGAAATGGAGTGTTCTATGGGGTAGCCGATGATACCCAGGGAGGTGTTCATTTGCACGCTTTATTTACCCGTACTCGGCGGTGGCAGAGCTGAGGCAGCCTACTCCATCACCATAATCTCCCGGGGCAGTTGATACCAGAATACCTCGCCGGATTCCGTCAAGGCATCAATTCGGTTATCCCGGTATATTCCGCTTACGGCGGGGTAAGACGGCTGGCCGGTGAACCGGGTCAGGAAGGCAGAGTTGCGGATGGCCCGGTCGGTGTCCCGCTCGTCGACGGTAAATGAGATTTCTACCGCGATGTAGCAGGTTTCCCCGGCTTGGTCGGTAGCCTCCATAATCAGGTCGGCCAGGCGAAAACTCTGCAAATCGCTGGGTTCAATGCCGAAAATATCCGAAAAACGAACCAGCCTGGTCAGGTCTGACCTGCGGAGGCTTTTCACATAGGTCAAACCCATTTCCTCGGCAATGTCAGAGGGATCCTCACGAACAAAGTCCCAAGCGCGCCAGCCCTTGAGGGTTCCGACTTCAGCCCTCAGACTCCTGATGTCGTCCCGCATCCCCTTGCCGTCGGCCTGCAACTCACCGACGTTGTCTTGCAACCTACCGACGTCGTCCCGGAGACCCTTGATGTCTTCCTGCATCTCCTTGCCGTCGGCCTGCAATCCCCTGATGTCGTCCCGCATCCCCTTGCCTTCGGCCCGCAACCCACTGACGTCGGTCTGCAACCCGCTGACGTCGGCCCGCAGTTCACCGATGGAGGCCTCTACCCGGTCAAACCGCGCGTTCGTCTCCTCAACAAACCGGTCAAATTTTGCGGGCAACTCCAACAGATCCCGGGTCAGCAGCCGTTTTCGCAGAGCCTCGATCCATTCCGGGTTTTCGTCCAGCAGCCGTATTAAGTCTTCTATGGTGTTGATGGTAGTCATAGCTTATCGCCGGTTAGCGCGGTTTGCTTTCTTGGTTTTCTTAATGGTACTTGGGCATTGCTCAATTGTCTATACTCGGTTGTCAGGGTAGATGCGAAATTCGCTCATGGTGAGCTTGTCGAACCACCTTTTCCCGTCCGACGGTTCATCCTTCAACCGAACCGGCTGCCCCCTAATTCCCTAACCCCCCAACTGCCCGATTAGCTCCCCCAGCCTTTGCTGCTGTTCTTGGAGGCTGCGGAGGCGGGTTTCTTCCGTTTCCACCACCTCCGGGCGGGCCTTGGCGCGGAAGTTGGGGTTGTTGACCAGCTTTTCCTTGCGCTCCAGTTCCCGTTGGCAGTCGGTCAACTCTCCTTGCAGGCGCTGCTGCTCGGCGGCCAGGTCAACTACGCCTTCCAGGGGCAGGCGCACTACCAGGGGCGTTACCAGCAGGGTAATCCCCCGGGGCGCCGCCGCCGAATCCGGGGCGCTGGCGGTGATGTGCAGCGGCTCAACCCGGGAGAGGGTGCGAATCACCTCTGCCTCTTCCGCCAGGGCGTTGCGGAGTCCATTGGCCTCCGGCTGGGCTTCCAGGATCGCTTCGAGGCGCTGGTTGGCCGGTATGCGCAGTTGGGCGCGGGTGTTGCGCACCGCCCGGATGGTCTGCATCACCAGGGAGATTTCCGCCTCGGCCCGGCGGTCCCGGCGGGGCGTTTCGGCCTGGGGGTAAGGGGCCATCATTATGGAGTTGGGCATTGCCGCGTCGGGCCGGTCGCCCTCCCGGGGCAGGCGGGCGGTCAGATTTTGCCAGATTTCCTCGGTGATGAAGGGCATAAAGGGATGCAGCAGCCGCAGCGTCCGCTCCAGCACGTGGGCCAGGACCGGGCGCGGCGACGGCCCGGCGGCTTCCGCTGCTTCCCCGGCTTCCCCGGCCCCGGCGCGCAGCCGCACTTTAGCCATCTCAATGTACCAGTCGCAGAACTCGTTCCAGATAAAATCGTAGAGTTTCTGCTGGGCCTCGCCCAACTCAAAGGCGGCCAGGGCCTGGTTCACCTCGGCGGTTACCTGGTCCAGGAGGCTGACAATCCAGCGGTCTTCCCGGTGTTCCAAGTCCGGCAGGTCGCGCCAGCCCTCCAGGTCGGACTGGCCTTCCAGGGCGGTGATGACAAAGCGGGCGGCGTTCCAGACCTTGTTGGCAAAGTTGCGGGCCGCTTCCAGCTTACCCTCGGTGATGCGCAGGTCGTTGCCCGGCGCGGTGCCGGTGGAGAGGGCAAACCGCAGGGCATCGGTGCCGTAGCGGTCAATCAAGTCCAGGGGATCCATAGTATTGCCCCGGGTCTTGCTCATCTTGTCGCCGTTGGCGTCCCGAATCAGCCCGTGCAGGTACACCGTGCGGAAGGGAACCTGCCCGGTGTTCTCCAGCCCCAGCATTATCATCCGGGCTACCCAGAAAAATAGAATGTCGTAGCCGGTCTCCAGCACTGCGGTAGGGTAGAAGTAGGCAAAGTCCTCGGTGTCCTCGGGCCAGCCCAGGGTGGAATGGGGCCAGAGGCCGGAACTGAACCAGGTATCCAGCACGTCCTCATCCTGCCGCAGCCCCTCTGCGGAACAGGCCGGGCAACGGGCCGGGTCGTCCATTGCCACGATGACCTGACCACAGCCGGCGGCGTCGCAGTACCAGACCGGGATGCGGTGTCCCCACCAGAGTTGGCGGCTGATGCACCAGTCCCGGATGTTTTCCAGCCAGTTAAGATAGACCCGGGTAAAGCGTTCCGGCACGACGCTGATGTCGCCCTGGGCTACGGCGGCGTGGGCCCGGCCGGCGATGCTGTCCGGCTCCTGGTGGTTGCCCACTTTCAGGAACCACTGGAGGCTGATTAACGGCTCCACCACCGAGTCGCAGCGTTGGCAGTGGCCCACCGAATGGCGGTAGTCCTCCACCTTTTCCAGCAGGCCCAGGCCGTCCAGTTCCGCCGCCACGGCGCGGCGGGCGTCGAACCGCTCCACGCCGGCGTAGTGGCCGGCGGCGGCGGTCATATTCCCGTCAAAGCCGATGATGTTGATGATTTCCAGCCCGTGCCGCTCGCCAATCTCAAAGTCGATAACGTCGTGGCCCGGCGTAACTTTCAAGGCGCCGGTGCCGAACTCCGGCTCAATAGCGGCGTCGCCGACGATGGGAATGGGCCGCTCCACAATGGGCAGGATGGCCTGCCGCCCCAACAGGTGGGCGTAGCGGGAGTCCTCGGGATGCACCGCCACGCCGGTATCGCCCAGCATCGACTCCGGGCGGGTGGTGGCGACGGTAATGTACGCTGAATCCAAATCCTCACCTTGTCCCGCTCCCTCCGGGGGCGGGGAGACCGGTTCGGCCAGGGGGTAGCGGATATAGTAGAGCTGGCCGTCCTGCTCCTGGTACTCCACCTCCAGGTCGGAGAGGGCGGTGGCGCAGCGGGGACACCAGTTGATGATGCGCTCGTGGCGGTAAATCAGCCCCTTGTTGTAGAGGTTGACGAAGGTGGCGCGTACCGCCCGGGCCGGGCCGGCGTCCAGGGTAAAGCGCAGCCGCGACCAGTCGCAGGAGGTTCCCAGCCGCTGGTGCTGCTCGTCAATAGTGTTGCCGTAGCGGTCAACCCACTCCCAAACCCGTTCCTGGAACTTTTCCCGGCCCAGTTCGTGGCGGTTGGTTCCCTCCTCGGCCAGCAGGCGCTCCACCACCCACTGGGTAGCGATGCCGGCGTGGTCTTTGCCGGGGAGCCACAGGACGGCGTCGCCGCGCATCCGGCGCCAGCGGGTCAGGGCGTCCTCAATGGTGGCGGTGAGGGCGTGGCCCAGGTGCAGTTCGCCGGTAACGTTGGGCGGCGGCATAATGATGACGTAGGGCGTCTTGTCCGGCGCCGGTTCCGGGGTAAAGTAGCCCCGGTCGAGCCAGTCCTGGTAAATGCGCTGTTCCACGGTAGCCGGGTTATAGGCCCGGGGAATGTCGGCGGGAGTGGGTGAGGTCATAGAAAGTATCCTTTAGTTTTGTTGATTGTTGTTGATTGCTTGATGGTCTGCTGAACGCCCTTATTGTATAACGAAAACGCCGCCCTGTGTTGGCGGCGGGGGTAAATTATTGCGGGACAATCGTGTCTAACCAGGACAACCCAAGCAACCGTCATTCCGGCGAAAGCCGGAATCCAGGAAATCCCCCGGAAAGAGCGTGCCGGCTACCAAGCGTTCTGGATTCCGGCTTTCGCCGGAACGACGGGTTTATGCTGCGATTGCCCTAGCGTAAATTACTGCCGGAAGGGTGGGGCGGTTATGGGGAGAACGCCGGTGATGTTACAATACACAATAATGGCAGCAATGGTATAGTTGGTATATTATCAATCCCGCACGCTAGTAAAGTCCGTCAGGAGCAGGGGCGATGTATCACACATTCAGCGTCAAGAATTTCCGGGGGTTTGATGACCTGACTATTGAGGGGTTGGGCCGGATAAACCTGATTGGGGGTAAGAACAACATCGGGAAAACGGCGCTGCTGGAGGCTTTGTGGGTGCATAGCGGGCCGACGGATCCGGGGCATGCGCTGCGGCTGGATCTGGCCCGGGGATTGGCCGACCCGGACAGCGCCATTAAAAACCTGTTCTACGGATTTGACAGTAGCTCAGCCATTGAACTCTGCGCTCATGGCGATTGGGGAGCGGAACCCCGGCAGTTAATGATTTATACCGAGGAAAATCCCCGGATACAGCTATCCATAGGAGGCCCCGGCAATGACCGGCTGGACATCCACACCCCGAATCCCCAAAAGCTGATCGTGCTGGCTTACCTTGACGAATCCGGGGAGGAAACAATAGTCAAAGGTTGGCTTGAAAGAGACGGCGACAATGCCCGTAATCTGACCATCGGCTACGAAAGGGATGAGGCTGCAACGGCGGGCCGATTGTTGACCGGAATTTTTCTGTCGGGTAGCGGGCCGGGCATTAGCAGCCAGGACATAGAACGTTACAGCCGCCTGGAAATTGACGGTCGGCAGGATGAGGTATTGCAAATCCTGCAAGTTGTTGAACCGGCATTGCAGCGGCTGACCGTCCTGGCAACCGGGCCGGAACCTCGCCTTTACGCCGACTTCGGAACGAAGCCGCTAATACCGGTACAGCTTACCGGAGAGGGGATGTCCCGCATCCTGTCTGTGGCCTTGGCGATAGCCAGCGCTCCGGGCGGAATGGTGCTGGTGGATGAAATTGAGAACGGTCTGCATTACACGGTGATGGAAAAGGTGTGGAAAGCCATCGCCGCCTTTGCCCGCAGCTATGACGTGCAGATTTTTGCCACCACCCATAGCCGGGAGTGCGTTTATCACGCATACCGGGCTTTTGAGGCGGACGAGGAAGAGGAAATGCGCTTCTATCGCATTGACCGCGCTTACGGCAAGCTGCGCGCCGTAATGTATAACCGGAAAAAGTTGGGAATAGCCTTTGAAGACGGGTTGGGGATACGTTAGCTATGCCGGATGACCTGAACTTTGTTGAGTCAAAGCTGTTGCTGGTTGAAGGCAGAGACGAAGAGAACTTTTTCGAGGCGTTTTTAAGGTATCTTGGCGTTAGTGGTATCCAGGTTCTTAACTATCGCGGCAAAAACAATCTGGGCAACCGGCTTGAAGTTTATGTGGATGTTCCGAGTTTCGCCCAAATCCAGTCCATCGGCATAGTCCGGGACGCCGACGGCAACGCCCGTTCCGCTTTGCAAAGCGTCCAGAGCAGTTTGCGGAATTTCGGGTTGCCGGTGCCGCAGAACTTTCTGGAACCGGCCGGAGATTTACCGGATTCTCCCCGGGTAGCGGTGTTTATTATGCCCGATAATGCCAATCCCGGGGCTTTGGAGAATTTATGCCTTACGGCCCTGGCCGATGACCCGGCGATGGGGTGCGTGGAGGATTTTATGCAATGCGTTCAGGCGGCGGTGGCGACGCCGCCGGCGGATGCGGCCAAGGCGCGGATGCACGCTTTCCTGGCCTCCCGGGAAGACCCGGAACTGCGCCTGGGAGAGGCCGGGCAGCGCGGGTATTTGCCCTGGGGGAATCCCGCCTTTGACGGCTTGGCCCAATTCTTGAGGACTATTTGATTTTCCCCGATTACTCTACGACCGCCCCTTCCCCGCCATCATTCTCCTCTTCCGTTACCCCCGCCCGCTGCATCCGGGCCGCCCAGTTTTGCAGCCAGCGGCGGAACTCGTCCAGGGCCGGCGGGGCCACGTAGAACACCTCGATGTCGGCGGGGAACTGTACCTGATGCCGCTCGTTAATCAGCAGGAGGCTAGTTTCGTCGGGTTGCAGGGTTTGGTCAATCTGCCGGGCGATGTATTCGTAGCGGCGGCGGTTGCCCGCGGCAAACCACTCCTGGATTTGGGCCGCTACCTTTTCGCTGGTGAGAGGCGCCATCAGGCAGCGCTGCCAGTCCAGGGTTTCGGCCAGCAGTTCCCAACTCTCGGTGGCCTCCAGGACCGCCCCGGCCTGGCATTTGGCCTGCACCAGACTGTGGCTTTGAGGATCGGCCAGTTGCAGGTAGGCCAGCCCCGGCGCGCCGCCCTCGATGAGGCTTTCGTGGTAAATGCGCCGCAGCCCGCCCAGGCCGGACTCCAGGGCGTTCACCTGGACTTGGGCCTGTTCCCAATAGTGTTCCAGGATGACCTGCCCTTCCGCCGCGGCCAATGTTTCCGGGCTGGCGGCGGCGTCCGTTGCCGTTGGCGGCGGTGGTGGCGGGCCGTAAACCAGCGGCACCAGCAGCAGACGCCGCTTGCCCCGGTACTCGGCGGCGGCGGGACGCTCAATCCGGCCCAGTTCCTGACCGTTTTCTTGGTTGCCGTTTCCCGGCGGCGCGCTTTCCCCGGTCATCGCTACATCCCGAAAGCCTTTTTATAGCTCAAGCTGATGCGCCGCTTGGCCGGGTCAATGTCCAGAATCATCACCTGGACTTTCTGGTTGAGGTACACACATTCGTTGGGGTTTTTCACCTGCCGGGAGGAGAGTTCGGAGATATGCACCAGCCCCTCTACCCAATCCTCCAGCCGGACGAAGGCGCCGAATTCGGCGATGCGGGTCACCGTGCCTTCCACGATTTCCCCCACGTTGTAGCGTTCCGGCACCGTCTCCCAGGGTTCCGGCTGAGTGCGTTTCAGGCTCAGGCTGACCCGCTGGGTTTCCGGGTCCACCTTGATTACCTGCACCTCTATTTCCTGGCCCACCTGCACCACTTCCGCCGGCTCCTTGATGCGCGCCCAGGCCAGTTCGGAGATGTGAACCAGCCCTTCGACCTGGCCCAGGTTGACAAAGGCGCCAAAGCCCCGGAGGGAGGTAACCTGTCCGGTAACCAAACTGCCCACCTCTAACTCGGCGATAAAGCTGTCCCGCGCCTCGTTCTGCCGTTTCTGCCAGAGGGCGCGCTCCGACAACACCAGCCGTTCCCGGGCCTGGTCCACCTCCAGCACGTTGAAGGGATACTCCTGGCCCATCCGTTCCGCCATGGCCTGCTCCCGGGAGTCGCTGGGTACGGGGGCCAATTGGGAAAAGGGCACGAATCCCCGGATGCCCTGGTAGTGGACTACCACGCCGCCGCGGTTCTGTTCCACCACCCGGGCGGTTACCGGGTCGCCGTTGTTCAGGTGTTCCCGCAGCACCAGCCAGCCGCGTTCCGCCTGGGCCTGGTCGATGGACAGGAGGGCCATGTCCCCGGCGCCGCGCCCGCCCTTGACGGTAACGATTACGCTGTCCCCCGGCCCCAGTTGTTCCCGCTCCTCCGGGGCCAGGGTACGCATTTCCTGGGGCGGTACGATGCCCTCGGTTTTCAGGCCGATGCTGACCACGATGCCGTCCTCGTCCACCCGCACCACCTCGCCCTCGACCGCCTCGCCCCGCCGGTACTGGCGGGGGGATAGGTCCTGCTCCGACAGTTCCGCCATCGTGGAATAATCCGCAAATTCGCTGCTGACCATATTCAGGTCTTCTCCCGTCAGAAATGGATGGGCGCCAGGAAAAGCCGCCCCATCCTTCAGACTTTCAGATTCTGTTTGCTAAAGCAGTTCAACTCTGCCTAGCAGATTTTAGACGGATGGGGGTATCTTTTCAATATCCCCGCTTTGCATTTGTCAGATGTTGTCAGGGAAAATCGGCCCTGCTAGAATGTGCCTATGGATAAAATTACGCTCCAGAACTACCGGTGTTTCCGGGAAAAACAGTCAGCCCGGCTGGCCCCGCTGACCTTTCTGGTGGGGGAGAACAGTACCGGCAAGACTTCCTTTCTGGCGTTGATCCGCGCTTTGTGGGACGTGGCTTTTGCTGATCGGCCCCCGGATTTTCGAGAAAGGCCTTACAACCTCGGTTCCTTCCGGGAAATTGTCCATAACCGGGGTGGACGGGGCCGCCAGGCCAGGACTTTTGAGGCAGGTTTCGAGTATGGAGAAAATCGCAGCTTGGGGCCGGTTTCCTTCCAAGCGGCCTTTGAAGAACGCTCGGCCAACCCCTTTCCGTCTGTGCGATACTTTGACCGAGGTGGAGCTTGGGTTGAAGCCTGTGACCTGCGAGATGGAAATTACTCGGTCAAAATGGGCAAGGATGGCATTGGAGAGTATCCTTCATCCATCGTTGATGTACCATTATTTACGGATGAAACCCGATTAACGTCGCTGTTTCTCTTGGTCATCTACAGACGGCAACAGTATAGGGAGAATCTCGATGTCATCAGGAATGTCGAGACGGAAGAGATTATCGAGAGTGATCGGCCAGGGAACTCCACAACTGAAAATGGCAAATTTGATGAACCAACATCCGAAGGGTTTAGGGAGTTAATTTCTAATTTTGATCCGTGGGATTACCGATTGCTTGGGAAAGAACGGCCCTTTGCCAGCGCCCCGGTTCGTTCGCATCCGCAGCGCACCTATGATCCAGCCCGGCCCTGGGCCGACCCGGAGGGTGGACATATCCCTACTTATCTGGCGAGCGTGTACCACCGCGACCCGGACGGGTGGCAAGTCCTGAAAGGCAAACTGGAAAATTTCGGCCAAGCCTCGGGCTTGTTTGACGAAATATCCATCAAGTCCTTTGGCGAATCGGAAGGCACGCCTTTCCAGGTGCAAATTCGCAAATTCTCCGAGAACAGAAGGCTGAAGGGGCCGCAGCGTAACCTGATTGACGTGGGTTATGGAGTCAGCCAGGCGCTGCCCTTGCTCACTGAATTATTGCGAGCGGATGCCCCTGATATGTTCCTGTTGCAACAACCGGAAGTGCATCTGCACCCTACCGCCCAAGCCGCCCTGGGCAGCCTGTTTTGCACCATCGCCGGGCCGGAACGTCAACTCATCGTGGAAACCCACAGCGACTACATCCTGCAACGGGTGTGTATGGACATCAGGGATAAGACAACTGAACTCAAGCCCGAGGATGTCTCCATCCTCTATTTTGAGCCGGGCGATCTGGATGTGAAAATACATTCCATCCGACTGGATGAGTACGGAAATATCCGGGACGCGCCGCCCAACTATCGGCAGTTCTTTATGGAAGAGACGCGCCGCTTCATCGGCCTCTAAATGTGTGCAATTATTGACAATAATGTTCGACATGAGGTATTTGGCGATGCGGATGTTCGAACAGCGGCAGGGACGTTCTTTTTTGAGTGGGTGAATTCCGATAAAGGCAAATTGGTCGTAGGCGGCGAACTTTTGCGGGAGCTTTCGGAGTACGGGAACTTCAGAATATGGCTCACTCAGGCGCTACTCTCCGGTCGCGCCATACTGATTACCGAAGATGATAAAGTAGGGGAGGAGACCGCGTCATTGCAATCCCAAGGCATTTGCAAGTCCAACGATGCCCACGTCCTGGCCCTGGCCCGAGTCAGCGGTGCCCGCCTGCTTTTCACCAATGACCGAGACCTTCAAGCTGACTTCGGAAACCGGGCGATAATTGGCGGTGCCAGGGGACGCATTTACACAACGTTGCTGCGGAAGGATGTCCGGCCTGCCCATAGGAATCTGCTGAACCGAACCGACTTGTGCAACTTGTAGGATAAGCTCCCTTTTTCTGCCCCATTCTCCTAAACCCCCGCCGCCGCCAACTCCCCGGCCAGCGGTCCCGGTATTTGTTCCAACTGTTTCAGGTGGCGGATGCCTTTGCGGGTGTCGCTGGCGACCCGGGCCGGGTCCCATAGGTTGAACCGCCGCTTGGACAGCCAGTAGGTGAACTCTTTATAGTCGGCCAGGGACAGGGCGGCGCGTTGGGGGATTTTAGCCTCCTGCCGGTACTCTTTCAGCAGGGTGGCGCGGGTTGCGCCGTAGAGGTGGGTGAAGGCTTCTTCTACCAGGTCTTCATTGTCCGGGTAGCAGCGGGCGCGGTGCCGCTTGCGAACCTCATCCTCTACCGCCTGTTGCAGGGCCTCTTCCACCACCACGCCGTACCAGTAATTGAGGTAGGCCCGGTACTTGTTGCCGCCCATCCGCTCCCGGAACTCCTCCGGCGTAACCGTTTCGGGCAGTTGCCCCTGGAACAGCAGCCCTTCCAACTCGGCGGCGGTGGGGACTGATTGGGATGGTTCGGCCGGCTCGCCATAGGCGGGTGGTTCGACAAGCTCACCATGAGCGGGTGATGCCACCTCTGCGGTTGGTTCGACAGGCTCACCATGAGCGGGTGATGCCACCTCTGCGGGTGGTGCCAACTCGGCGCAGAGCCGCTCGGCCAGGGTAAGCCAGTCCAGAGCCTCGCCCTGGATTAGGTAGCGGTAGGTGCGGCCCTGGTGAACTTCCTGCGGCGCTGTCCACAGGGCGACGGCTTCCAGCAGGGCTTGGGGCCAGGGTACGCCGGCCCGCGCCGCCGCCCGCAGGTGGATTACCGCCTCCGGTTCGGTTTTCACCAGAACATCCGCCAGAACGGTTATCGGCCCGGCTCCGTTAGTGTTGCCGTTGGCGTTAATACTGGCGTGGCCGTTGGCCTCCGGGCTGCCGTGTCCCGGCGTCCCGCTTTCACCGGCGCCGTTGACGGAGTTGTTGCCGGAGTCGCTGCTATGGGGAAAGTCCGGGTTCATGGCCGGCCCGGCGCCGGGGTTGAGTCCGGGGTGGCGGTGGTGGCGGTGGCGGTCGAGGCGTCCGGGCGGGCGTCAAACAGTTCGATTCGGTAGGGTTTGGGCGTGCGGAGAAAGGTCAGGAACTGGTCCCGGGGCAGGGTGTTCAGGATGTGGCGGGGCTGGCACCAGGCCCGGCGGGCGATGGCGACGCCGAACCGCCGCTGCCCCAGGCTGGTAAAGTGGTGGGAGTCGGTGTTGATGACCAGTGGCACGCCCAACTCCCGGGCCCGGTGGGCGTGGGTGTCTTTCAAGTCCATCCGCTCCGGGGCGGAGTTGATTTCCATCGCCGTGCCGGTGGCCCGGGCGGCCCGCAGCAGGGCCTCCAGGTCGAACTCTACCGGCTGGCGGCGGCTCAGCAGGCGGGTGGAGGCGTGGCCGATCAGCGTAACCGCCGGGTGTTCCATCGCCCGGATGATGCGCCGGGTCATCGTGTCGCTATCCTGGCCCATAGCCGAGTGTACCGAGGCCACCACCACGTCCAACTCGGCCAGCAGTTCGTCCGGGTAGTCCAGAGTTCCGTCGGCCCGGATGTCCACCTCGGAACCGCACAGGATGGTGATGGGGTAATTTTCCTGCAACCGGCGCAGCAGGTTGATTTGCTCTACCAACCGTTCGTTGGACAGGCCGTTGGCGATGCCCCGCCCGGAGGAGTGGTCGGTCAGGGCCATATACTGGTAGCCCTGCGCCACCGCCGCCTCGATCATCCGCTCAATGGGGTCGCGGCCGTCGCTCCAATCGCTGTGCAGGTGCAAATCCCCCCGGAGGTCGGCCTCGGTTACCAGGTTGGGCAGGGCGCCGGCCTGGGCCGCCGCCAGTTCGTCCATTCCGACGCGCAGTTCCGGCGGGATGCAGGGCAGGCCCAGCCGGGCGTAAAAGGCGGTTTCGTCGGCGAACTGCTCGACCTGCCCGGTCTGGAGGTCGGTTATCCCGTATTCGTTCAGCGACAGCCCCAGGCGGTGGGCGTAGTCCCGCAAGCGGAGGTTGTGCTGCTGGCTGCCGGAGAAATACTGGAGCATGGCGCCAAAGGATTCCGCCGCGCCCAGGCGCAAATCCACCTGGATTCCCGGTTCCAGAATCACGCTGGTTTTCTTGGGGCCGTGGGCCAGCACTTCCCGGACTCCCGGCAGGGCGGCCAGGGCGTCGCCCACCCCGGCTTGCTGCGGTTCCGGGGCGACGCCTACCAGGTCAATGTCGCCGATGGTCTCCTCCCAGCGGCGCAGACTGCCGGCCGGGTAAAGCTGGCTCAACTGAGGGCATTGGGCTTGCAGGGCGGCGGCGGTTTCCTCGGCAACGGCCAGGGCGTGGCCGATCGGCGTGCGCCCGTCTTTGGTGCGGAGGGATTGAATATGGCGCAGAATGTTGTCCGCCGCGCGCGGCCCCATGCGGGGCAGGGCGGCTACCTTGCCTTCGTGGATGGCCTTTTCAATGCCCTCAATGGTGCTGATACCCAACTCCTGGGTAATCAGCATGGCGGTCTTGGAGCCAATGCCGGGAATGGTCATCAGGGTCAGGACGCCGTCGGGCAGTTCGGCCAGGAGCCGGTCATAGGCGTCCACCCGCCCGGTCTGGAGGTACTCCTGGGTTTTTTCGCTGATGGCCTTGCCGATGCCGGGGATTTTTTTCAAGTCCACCGCATCCTGCACCGCCTGCTCCAGGGGAAAGGAAAGCTGGCTGATGGTGCGGGCGGCCCGCTGGTAAGCCCGAATCTTGAACACGGTATCCCCCTTCATTTCCAGCAGGGTCGCCATGTTCTCAAACAACTCGGCTATTTCATCATTGCTGACCGGCATAACTTTTTCGGCCTTTTTATTGAATCCCCGGATGTACGCGAATATCCATAATCTTAAATGCAGGGGTTAGGCATTTGGTATTTTCATCGGTGTAGGGGCGGGTTTGTAACCCGCCCGGCCCTCAACAACAATAACCGCTCATGAACAATAACCGCTCATGGTGAGCTTGTCGAACCATATATCCGGCCGGGTAATGCGTATTAGCTATTGCAGCCCAAGTTAGCTATGGCAACCCAAGCAACCGTCGTTCCGGCGAAAGCCGGAATCCAGAGCGCTCGGTGGCCGGTTCGCTCTTTTCCGGTAGGATTTCCTGGATTCCGGCTTTCGCCGGAACGACGGGTTGTTAAGGTAATTCGACTTTTCACCGGCCCGTCATTCCCCCTACCCGCACTTGCCCGGTTTCAGGACGGGGCGCGGCGGCCCTCGTAAAGCTCCAGCACCAGCCGGCTCATAAAAGAGGACAGGAACCCGACGCCGCTGATGGCCTCGGCATAGCTCATTCGGGTTGGCCCGATGACGCAGATGGCGCCGCTGGCCTGGTGGGGTATTCCGTAACGGCAGAGAATTACGCCAAAGGGCCGCAACGGTTCCTCCTGATTTTCGCCGCCGATGTAAACGGCAATGTCGCCGCCTTCGGGCAGTTCTGACAGGACACTACCTAACAGCGCCCGCTCCTCCAGCAGTTCCACCAACTCCCGCACCTGGCGGCCCTGGGCCATCTCCGGCTGGTTGACCAGCCAGCGCAGGCCGTCCACGTAATGCTCCGGCGCCGCATCGGTATCGCCGGCATCGCCGCGGTCCGCCTCCCGGAGCATCGCCAGGGTATTCTGCCGGACCCGTTCCTCCAGGGGGTTGAACTCCCGGCGGCCCACGCCGGTGGTCTGCTCAATTTCGGCCCGGTTGAGGCCGCTGAAACTGGCGTTAAGCCCGTTGGCTAACTGGTTCAGCGCATCCTGGCTGGTGGGTTCCTCCAGGGACAGCAGGCGGCGCAGCAGCCGGGCCTCCTGCAACACGATAATCAGCAGGGCGGTAAAGTCCTCCAGATAGACCAGTTGGATGCGCTTGAGCCGGGTGGCGCGGGTCTGGGGTACGGTTACGATTGCCATGTTGGTGGTGATGCGGGACAGGATGGCGGCGCAGCGCCGGCTCCAGGCGGCCATGTCCGGGTCGGCCTGGTCAAAGTGGCGGTGAATCTGCTGCTGGAGTCCGCTGGACAGCTTGGGCAGTTCCTCCAGCGACTCCACGTAGTAGCGATAACCCCGGTCTGAAGGCACGGCGCCGGCGGAGACGTGGGGACGGGAGATATACCCCTCCTCGGTAAGGCGGGACATAGTGTTGCGGACCGTGGCCGGGCTGACCTTGTCCGGCGACAGCCGGGCGATTTCCTCCGACGCCACCGGGCTGGCGGTGCTGATGTATTCGTTGACCAGAATGTTTAACACGCTGCCGGCGCGTCGGGTCAGCATAAGGACTCTCAAAAAGGCCGGCTTGCCGCTTTAAGCATCAAGCGCAACGCCGATATTCTACGGGATTTTCCCGTAGGGATAATCGGAAATTAGCACGCAGGCAAAGGTGGTGTCAAGCAAAGCCGGTGCAGACTCCGTGCCAAGAACTAAATTCGCTCATGGTGAGCGGGGGTTTTCCACGAAGGGCACGAAGGGGCACGAAGGGTTTTTTAGGGGAGTTGGTTGGGTAATACCGTCAAGCGTTGACCGGGCAGCTTGCCCCTACTATACTTGAATGAGGCCCTTTGACGGGTAGCCGGGTGCGGCTTTCCGCAGGAATGACGGTGCAGCGAAATGAGCGGTTTAAGACTCCGGGCATTGGCCGCAATGGTGGCAGTGGTGGCGGTAGCGGTTATAACGCTGACGCTGACTCTTGCGCTGGCCCCGGCTGATACTGCCCTGGCTTGGGGTGAGCCGTTCCCGGTATCCGGGGTATCGGCAATATCCGCTGCAATGGACACCGCATCAGTCGTCGGGCCGGGAGTCGGCGGGGAAAACGGTGGCGCTCCCCAAGCCGGCGGGCCGCCTCAGGCGCCTCAGGTATTCGTCGGCACGGCCACGGTGAACGGGACGTTGGCGGCGGCGGGGACACCGCTAACCGCTTGGGACGGCGCTAAGCAGGTCGGGGCGGCGACGGTGGAGGAGTCAGGGAGTTTTGTCATCCAGGTTGCCCGGTCGTCGGGGGTGATAACTTTCCGCATTGGCGGCAGCCCGGCCGACCGGACTCATCCCACTTGGACGCCGGGGTTGGTTACCACCGGGTTTGACCTGACCGCCGGCGGAACTACCGGGTGTTTAGGAACCAACTTGGGCGCCGCGACTCCGGCGATTGGGCAGCAGGGCGGTTCACCGCCCCACGTTTTCGTGGGCCGGGCGTTGGTGCAGGGAGTTGCGCCGCCGCCGGGCGCCCCGGTAACCGCCTGGGACGGCGACCGGCAAATCGGCTACGCCGCAACCGGGGAGAACGGGGCGTTTACCCTTACGACCGCCCGCGCCGCCGGGGAGATAACCTTTCGGGTTGACGGCCGCCTTGCTGACCGGACGCAGCCCCGCTGGACGCTGGGGCAGGTAACTACCGGGTTCAACCTGAACGCCGTCGCCGACTGCCCGGAAGGAACGCCGCCGGCGACGGTGGCGGAGGCGCTGGACGGGCGGTTTGTACGGGCCTTTACCTTTGACAACGAACGCAAGGAATGGCGCTTTTATGACCCCCGGGCCGGCCAGGCCAACACGCTGGGCGGGTTCGTTTCCGGCCAGTCTTACCTGGTGCTGGTGACGGAGACCGTCGGGGTTTCCCTGAACGGCAAATACCGGAACCTGTCCTGTGTGGCGGGAAACTGCTGGAACTTGATAGTCTGGTGACCCTTGCGCTTGATAGAATAGTCCGACAACTTGTGGTATCATCCGGCAGATAATTTCAGGGAATTAAGGTACGGATAAGCTGGCGCCGGCCGCCATTCCTTTCCGGCGTAAAGAGGAAAAGACCAGGGCAATCGCAGCATAAACCCGGCATAAACCCGTCGTTCCGGCAAAAGCCGGAATCCAGGAAATCCCCCGGAAAAGAGCGGGCCGGCTACCGAGCGTTCTGGATTACGGCTTGCGCCGGAACGACGGTTGCCGGTGATTCAATCCACAAAATCTAAGTAAGCAAGGAAGTAGAGACAAATGTCAAGAATCGGTAAATTGATAATCCCGTTGGCGGCGGTAGTGGCAATGTTGTTGGTGGCGGCGGTGGCCGGAACGGGGACGGGGACAGGAACGGGAACGCTGCCGGGGATGACGCCGGCGGTGGAAGCCGCCGCCCCGACTCAGGCCAGCACGCCCATTGCCCAGGGCCTCCAGCCCTTGGGCAACAGGTTCGTCAGCGCCTTCCACTTCGACAACACCACCAAAACCTGGAAGTTCTATTACCCCGTGGCGCCGGCGCAAAGCACGCTGACGACGCTGGAAGTGAACAAGTCCTACTGGATTCGGGTAACCGAGAACGTCAAGGTTACCCTCAACGGTCGGGAACGGAACCTTACCTGCGCCAAAGGCAGTTGCTGGAATACCGTAGGCTGGTAAAAGCGGCGGGGTCTTTTACTGCGGCGGGAATGAGTTGCTGAACCCGTCGCTAAGAATTAAGAATTAGGAATTACGAATTATCAATTGGCAACTCGTAATTGGCAATTCGTAATTCCTAATTCCTAATTGTCATGTGATAGGGCGGGGTTTGGATAACTATGCACGCAGCGGTGAAAGGCTCTGGTAAAAGTGGTTCCGTTTCAATGGACAGAATACTTTATTGTTGATTGGGGGAGAGGAGGATAGCATGACTACCGCCCCAAATTTGCCGGCCCCAGGGCCGCAAAGCACGGAAGACCGCTTGCAGATAAGCCAGCGGTTCATCATCGACGCCCGCGAAGAACTTGCCAAAGGCCACCGCCTACAGGCCGGAGAAAAGGCGTGGGGCGCGGCGATTCAGCCACTGAAAGCGGTCGCTGAGCAACGGGGCTGGAAGCACGGTTCCAACAGCGCCCTGCGAGACGTAGGCCGTCAATTGTTGTTGGAGTACTACGAATACGAACTGTCTGAGGCCCTCGTTGAGACTTACCTGGTAGGCCACCAGAACTTCTATGAAAACCGGTACAATGAGGAAGAACTGGAAGCAATGCTGGATAAGCTGGAAGGGATACTGCCGGCGCTGGCTTCCTTGCCAAACCTGCCGCCGCGCTCAATGACCATTGAAACCGGTGTCCAGCTAAAGCGGTTGCGCTCGTTGACCGGCCGGAATGATCTGGAGATAGGGAGCAAGTCGGACATCGGATTCTCCCAAAAGCCCTGGCCGGGGGACGAGACAGCGGGCGGCGGCGCCGGCGGTGGCCCAAATCCCTCTGATGGGAACGATGGTGGCGGTGGCGGTGGTGATAGTGGCGGGCTTGAACGCCCGCAGCGCCCGACGCCCCGTCTGGACCCGCAATCGTCACGCCAGCGGGGGGAAATACCGAAGGATAAGCCTTCGACCACAGTGTCCCTGACGCGCCGGCCGGACGCTGGGCAGCCCCGGCTGGACCCGCAGGCGTTACTCCGGCTGAGGGAAATACCGAAGGATAAGCCTTCGGCCATAGCGTCCCCGCCGCGCCAGTCAAAGATTGTTCTCCCCAAGCCCCCTAAAGTAACAAAGGACCAAAACAAAGGGGGCCAATCCACTGCTACCCAGGGTCAAGGCAAGAACAAAAAGAGATCGGTCAGGCGGCGGGTTCCCAGGATAGCCCCGCGCTAGTAGTAAATCCCTTATCAACCACAATGGAACGGAACCGTAAAAGCGGCGACCCGATGAAAGGAATCTAGTTGGAAGCAAACCTGCGACAAACCTGGCCGGTACTGGCCGATGCCGTATTTCCGGCCAACGAAACGGCCCGCCGGATAGTGCGGGACGCCATCCTGATTGTCGGGGCCGTTCTGTTCACCGCCCTGCTGGCCCAGGTCAAGATTCCCTTGGCGTTTACGCCGGTGCCGATAACCGGCCAGACCCTGGCGGTGCTGCTGATTGGGGCCGCCCTGGGCAGCCGGCGGGGGGCCGCCGCCCTGCTTATCTACCTGGTAGCCGGCAGTTGGCTGCCCATCTACGCCGGCGGCGCCTCCGGTTTCGTCTGGAGCATCGCCTCCGGGGGCTACATCGTCGGGTTCGTTCCGGCGGCCTTTGCGGTGGGCTGGCTGGCCGAGCGGGGCTGGGACCGGAAGGTATGGATTCTGCTGGCGATGCTGGCCGGCAACGTCATCCTCTACGTCCCCGGCCTGCTGTGGCTTGCCACCTTTGCCCCGGCGGAAACCCGGTGGCTGACTACGCTGGAATGGGGATTGTACCCCTTTATCATCGGGGACTTGCTGAAATTGGGCCTGGCGTCGGCGCTGCTGCCCGGCGGTTGGGCGCTGGTCAATCTGGTCAATGGACTGAAAGGTAGAAATCAATAGCTATGGAAATAACCTGGCAGGGCCATGCCTGCTTTCGACTCCGCTCTGATGACCTGGTGGTGGTTACCGACCCCTACCCGGCAGCTTTGGGTTTGCGCCCGGAGAACCGGGCCGCCGCCGTGGTAACGGTCAGCAACTCCCACCCCAACCACAGCAACTGGCTGGAAGTGGGCGGCTCTCCCCGGCTCTTTGACACCCCCGGCGAGTACGAATACTCCGGCATTGCCGCCCGGGGCGTGATGACCTCCCTGGGCGAGGGTCAGCCCCGGGAAAGCCGCAACGTGGCCTACACCATCGTGTTGGACAACGTGAACGTCTGCCACCTGGGGGACATTGCCGCGCCCTTGACCACCCGGCAGGTGGAGGAACTGCAACCGGTGGACGTGCTGCTGGCCCCGGCCGGCGGCGGCTGTACCCTGAACCTGGAGCGGATTCTCCAACTGATGCAGGATTTAGACCCCAAGATTGTCATACCGATGCACTACCAGATACCCGGCTTGGTTGAACCCCTGGGCAGCCTGGACGCCTTTCTGCGGCTGATGGGGGTCAGCGAGGTACAGCCCCGCCGCAGCCTGTCGGTAACCACCGCCAACCTGCCAGCCAATATGCAGGTAACCATCCTTGAACCCCGCGCCCGACCGGTCAATTGACAATTAGGAATTAAGAATTAGGAATTATCAATTGGCAACTCGTAATTCCTAATTCTTAATTGAAAATTACCATACTATGAGGTTCCAGCAGTTGGTGGCTAGGCAGGTTAGGTTTCTGGTTCTGCCGTTTAGGATGGCCTCCGTTGTTTCCGTTACCAGCAGCCAGTAGGATTCGCCGGCTACCAGGTTTTGCTGGGTGCTGGCGGCGCCGATTGCCGGGTCGTAGAAAGTCCAGGTCTTGGCGGCGTTGTCGAAGTGGAAGGAGCGGGTGAAACGCTCGCCCAGGCTTGCCAGGCCCGACTCTACCGGGGTTGCCGCCCCCGCCGCGCTGACTCGGACCACGGTAAAGTCGGCGCTGACCGCTATGCCCCCCGCCACCACCGTAATCGTCTGCAAGCCGGTATTCAGCCCCGGAATGACTATCTCCAACGCCAGGTTCCCGTCCTGGTCGGTGTAGGGCCGGGGCGAGGGCGTTACCTCAATGGCGCCCACCGTTACCTCGTTTACCGGTATATACTGGCGGAAGCCCCGGCCGGCCAGGGTCAGGGCCGTCCCCGGCGGGCCGGCGGCGCGGGACAGCACCAGGCCCGCCCCCGGCACCCGGTGGGTTGCCGGCGTTATCACCTGAACCCCGGCATCGTCCGCGAACTCCACCCAAACCGTGTTGCTCGAAGGTATCGGCGCCGCGGTGGGGATGCGGATTTCTGCGGAGAAGTTGCCGTTGGCGTCCGGCTCGGTGGCGGCCAGGACCTGCCGTTTCCCGGTGTCATAGACAATCAGCAGGGTCAAGGCGGAGCCGTTATCGTTTTTGCCGGGGAAGTTCCGGCCGGCCACCACCGCCGTCGTACCCGGCCGGCCCCGGGGCGGCGTAATCGTTACCTGCCGGGCCGGGAAGTTGAGCAGCGCCATCCCCTCCCGTCCGTCCTGGCTCAGCGCCTTCAGCTCATGGTCGCCGGGCTGGGTCGTGGCCGGGTTGACCGGCAGGTCAATGGACGCCGACCAGCGGCCGGCGCTGTCGGGCCGCACCGTGCCCGGCCCGCCGCCGCCGTTGATTCGGGCCGATTCTATGGGGTGGCTGCCGATGCTGATGCTCTCGATGACCGCGTCGGCCCCGCCGCCGGAGAAGCCGTAGCCGGACACGCTGATGCGCTGATTGGGCACCACCCGCGCCGGCGTTACCTCCAGCCAGGCGCTGCTGCCGACCAACAGCGT
The DNA here is from genome assembly GCA_958295765.1 of uncultured Dehalococcoidia bacterium. Taxonomy (GTDB): domain Bacteria; phylum Chloroflexota; class Dehalococcoidia; order Lucifugimonadales; family UBA3495; genus CATQHB01. Next base: position 2,496,144 of record CATQHB010000002.1, on the reverse strand, counting down.
CGCCCTGGCCTCAAAATCCGGCCCGTTGTCCTGGCGGGTAACCACCACCCGCAGGGACTGTTGCCCCGGCCTTGCCCGGCTGGGCAGGTCGATGCTGAAGTCCAGCGTCCCGGAGGCCGGCACCTGTCGGTCGGACGCTGCGGGCAGGTCGGCGGCCACGCCGCCCAAGTCCACCGTCTTTAACTCGCCGGCCGGGAAGTCGGTAAGCTGCACCAGGAGCGGCTGGCCCGGCGTGGCCTCGGGGCCGGCCAGCACCCCGCCGTCCAGTTCCAGCACCTGGTAGGCCGCCGCTACGCTGGTAGCGAACTCGCCCCGCACCAGGGTAGTAGTCTGGCTCCGGCCGTCCTTCCCGTTGAGAAAGTTGCAGGTGGCGGCCGGCCCGTCCTCAGCCCGTTCCAAGTCGCAGTCGCCGGGGCCGGGGGCGAAGGGGGGATTGCTGACCTTAAAGGTGCAGAAGCCGATGTCGTTGCTGCTCACCTCGGTCCGGCACAGCGTACTCTCCCCCGAATCCTGGCGGCCGTCGAAGTTGGCGTCCCGCCAGAAGGTGAGGGTAGTGCCGTTCTTGTAGCCCCGGCCGATGAGCGTTACCTCCGCGCCGCGCCGGACGCTCTCATGGCTCAGTATCACCTCCCGATCCACCAGCAGCCCGGTTACCAGTTCCGCCGCCGTTTCCGGGTTGGCCGGCTCTCCGAAAGCCTGGCGCACGTCGGGGTTGAAGTGGGCCGCCGCCATCACCACAGGGTTGCGGGGAGTGCTTACCGTCCAGGGGTAGGCCCCGCCCTCGGTGGGGTTGATGAGGCCGGCCTGCTTGGTAAAGGTAATGGTTACCTGCGCTCCGGCGGCGATGTTCTGCCCGGGGGTCTGGCTCAGCGGCCCCGGAACGACGGTCAACGTGGTGGGCCGGCGGGGGTCATCCGCCCCCTCCAGGTTCACCGCCATCGCCGGCCCGGAGCCGGCGGCGCCGGTTCCGGTCAGTTCCGAGGCCCGCACCTGCACCGCGAAGGGGTTGATGCGGGTGGGAACCCGGATGTCCTCGTGGAGGGTCATCACGATGCCGTCCACGAAGGGCCGCAGTTCCTGCTCCTCCGCAGTAGTGAACGACACCTCATATTGGGCCGCCGCCGCCGGGGTGCGCGGATCGGCCCAAACCGTTGCCACCGGCGCCGTCGTAGTAGCCGTCGGCGTTACCTCCGGCGGCTCCCCGTCATCCTGCGCCGCCGCCCCGCCGGCGCCAGCCAGCAGGGCCACCATAACGGCGCCGGCCACCACGATGGACATAATAGACAGCGCGGCCAGCGCAAAAGCCAGCCTGATTATTCGACAATACCCGCTTACCATAGCCGCCTATTATACACACCCCGGCCCATCCCTACACCCTTAAAGCCGCTCTTTTTCTTTTTGTCCACGAAGGGGCACGAAGGGGCACGAAGTTAAGTATAAGTAAGGTAAGGGATGTATATACTATCGATATATATATATACTATTTAAGTATAGGCGGGTTTATTGAGGTTTGCGCCGGCCCCCTTGCGTCTCCCGGCTGCCGTCAACTAAAATAGCCCTATGCAACCGCAACCGCAACAACCACCGCAACCGGAGCAGCCGCAAGAGCAATTGCAGCGGCATCAAGACGCCGCCCTCCCCTACGCCGTACCCGACATCATACCCTATGATACCTACCGGGCCATCAAGGAGTTAATGGACGTTGACTTTACCGAGCGGCAGGCCGCCACGCTGGTCTATGCCAAGCTCAGATTGTTCAACATCAATATGGATGCCTCGATACGGTTCATTGACACCGCCCGGTTTGTCTATGACCTGACGGACAACGGCGACTTCACCCTGCCCCAGGCCGAGGTTCTGGCCGATATGTACGGAAAGATGATTCAATACAGCCTGGCGAGCAATCCCCAACGCAGCCCCTTGCGCCTTATTTTCACCGGGGCGCGCGGCGACCTTTAGCAACTCCCCGCCCCTTGCCGGCCCGTCCTTTCCCGGTTATAATGCCCCTATGCAGCAGCAGGAACGACAACCGCAAACTACGTCCCCCGACGTTTACCACTCCATCAAGGAGATGTTGGGGGCCGGCTTCACCCGGCAACAGGCCGAGTTGATGTCCTACCAACGGTTCCGGGACCTGGCCAACCTGGCGTCCAAAGCCGACGTTGACCACGCCATCGCCAACGCCCACGTCCTGAACCCCAACCTGACGACCAAAGACTACGTTGACAACTCCATTGCCAACGCCCACATCCTGAACGACAACTTGGCGACTAAAGCGGACATCGCCAACGCTCACATCCTGAACCCCAACCTGGCGACCAAAGACTACGTTGACCACGCTATCGCCAATGCCCACGTCCTGAACGACAACCTGGCGACCAAGCTGGACATCGCCAATGTCCTGCTGGAAATTGTCAATTCCAAGAACGATTTGTTCAAGTGGGGGATTGCCAGCGTCATCGCCCTCCTCACCGCCATCGTCGCCCTGGGCGGGATGCTGGTGGCCCTGTTCCGCCCCCTCATCTCCTGAACCACCGGCCATGAGCGGGGTTGTTTTTCCACGAAGGGCACGAAGAGGGGCGGGTTATAAACCCGCCCCTACCATTACCATTCCCCCGGAACCGAAACGCTCCAATAGCCCGGCATTTTAGATTCCTCCCTCCGGTCGGAATGACATTGGCTTATAACAACAATAACTAAAAAAACCCTTCGTGCCCCTTCGTGCCCCTTCGTGGATAATTGGAAACCCTGAAACTTTTCTTATATTTTTCTTAAAATGCTGATTTATATTGTTGCCATACCTTGACATTTCCCGCCTGGCAATGATAAACCTAATGGCATTGCATTGGCGGTTCCCTGACGCTGGGCCGAGGGGAACCGGCCGGGACGGGCCAGGCGCACCGCCGCCCCCACTCCCGGCGCCGGCCGCAAGGCCAGGCAAAGCGAGGCAAGTTAAGTCAAGGATGGGTGGTGTTGTTATGGTCGGACTTATCATTATTTCCCACCGCTTGGACCCCACGGGGGGTTAATTGCGAATCAGGAATTAAGAATTATCAATTGAGAATTGCGCCCCTCCGGTCGATACCAACCTGAAACCACCCGCCGCAATTCCTGATTCTTAATTCTCAATTCTTAATTCGTAACACTGGCGTAATACTTGCGCCGTTACCATTGGGCATACCCCATTTATAAGGAGAGGTTTTTATGGCAGAAAGATTTACCCCATTGATTGGCTTGGCCGTGGTGGTTGCCCTGGCCTTCGCCGTCGTGATTGGCGCGGTTGGCCTGACCAACCCGGCCTTCGCTGGCGGGGAGCCGGTGGTCAACGTGGACGGCGAAACGTTCCGCGGTCAGGGTACTACTACCCCCACCTTGACGGCTCAGGGAGGCAACGGCGAAATAACGATAACCTACGCCTTGAACGGTCTCGAAGGAACCGATGCCTCTACTGTGTGGTTTTATCGGTATGGGGACGTTGACGGCGGTTTTGGCGCCTGGACAGAGAAATCGTTGCTTAGCGCCGGTCTGACCCATACCTTTACCGTGGCCAACGGCGTAGAGCATCAGTTCCAAGCGGCAGCCCGTTCCGCTGCCGGTGGCGCTGCGAACACTGAAATCAGAGGTTCTCGTACCGCAGTTGTTCGCGGGACGGCTAACACCCCCCCGGCTGCGGTTGCTACTTTTAAGCAGACACCGGGCCCTGGCACAATGAAGTTGGAGTGGACTTGGGTGCAGGGATCTGGCTCGGCGGCAACCAAGTGGCAGTATTTCTCGGAGGCTCCGGGGCCGGTTTGGCTTGACTGGAGGGATATTACCGACAGCGCCGGAGACCCCATCCCCGCGAGTGCCCGCGAATTCACCGTAACCGGCTTGGACTCCGCGCAGACGTACCGGTTCCGGGTGCGCCCAGTAGCCGGAAGCGTTCCGTCGGCGTCAGGGTCTCCCCTTGGGGTGGATTCGTCGCCGACTCATCCGAGCACGTTTACCAAGGGCAGCGCTACGCCTGGCTCAAACACCTGGTACAGAGTGAACTTTTCGCCTAGCCAGGCTTTCACCAGTGGTGAGGACGAACTGACCATTGAGCTGACCGACTTCGACGTCCCCACCTCCATTAGCACCGATGACATATCCATCAGGCTGGTTAAGAACATCTGCGGAGCGGCTACCAGCAGTCCCTGCGATGCTCTGAATCCGGACGACGTCTCGGTCAGCGGTGAGAAAATCCGGCTCACGCTCCCCGACCTGGACGGTGATGACGATCCGCCCAAGACCGGTATTGCTGCCGGTGACGTGGTTGTGGTGACCATCCGCCAGGCGGCGGGAGTGCGCAACCCCTCCGAAGGCGGGAACTACGATGAAATCGAAGTCACCGGCATTAGCGCCCTCGACACCGACATTGATCGAGTGGTCGAGCTGAGCGAGGAAGACGGCAGCCGGGGCGACATGGTTACCGCTACCGGCAAGGGTTTCAAGAACGGAACCACGCTGACCTTCTACCTGGACGAAAACAAGAACGGCACTCGGGACCAGACGGAGTTTGACCTCTGTGCGGTCACCGTGAGCGGCGCCGACATCGGCGAATGTACCTTCGAAATCACCAACCCGCCCTTCGAGCGGGGGGACAACTTCGTCAACGCAGTGGATGGCCGCAACAACAAGGCCAGCACGACGGAAGACGATGACCAGAAGTTCGAGCTGAAGTCCTCCATCACCGCTACTCCGGCGGGGGGCCGGCCCGGCGATACCATCCAGATTCAGCTGACCGATTTCGCTAACGAACGCCTGACCAGTGTTAAGCTGGCCCGTCGGGTTGTGCTGGACACCGGCTTGCCGAACGTACCCGACACCGGCGACCTCAACTTCCGGATGACGATTCCCGACTGGGCGCCGGAAGGTCAGCAGGACCTGCTGGTTGAATCGGCGAATGATGACGCCAACACGACGGTAACCATCACTGGGCCGGTCATCCAGGCGACGCCGGACAGCGTAGTACCCAACCAGAAGGTGAACCTGGTAGGCACTGGCTTCACCGCCGGTGAGACTATCAATACCATCGCCATCGGCGGGCAGGACATCTCCAGCAGCCGCATCAACGGCAACAAGGACGTGGATGTGGACAACGGCGGCAACTGGTCCGCTTCGGTGGACCTGCCCCTGGACAGTTCCACCACCGCCGAGGGCAGCCAGACCGTCCGGGTAACCGACTCGGCGGAACGCTCCGGCACCTTTGAGCTTAACTTCCCGGCCCGGTTGGTAACCATCACGCCGGAGACCAGTCGGGTAGGGACGCTGGCCGTGGTGCGGGGGGAGAACTTCCCCAGCAAGAACGATGACGGCAGCAGTTTCAACGTGGTAATCACCTATACTGCCGACAACAACAGCGAAACCACGGTAACCGCGACGCCGGACGCCAGCGGACGCTTCGAGGCGGAGTTGCGGATTCCCACCGGGGCGGGGATTCCCTCGACCAACACGGTGAAGGTAACCTTCGAGGACGATAATGATGTCAGCGTGGTAACCACCGTAACCCACAGCGTGCCGGAAGGGGCCATCAGCCTCTCCGCCGACAGTGGGCCGGCCGGCACCCAGGTAAGCATCACCGGTCAGGGCTTCAAGGCTTATGTGCCGGTGCAGGAAGTGAACGTAGGCTCCATCGAGGTAACTCCTTCGCCTGCGCCTTCCACCGACGCCCAGGGCGCGCTGGAGTTTGACATCACCGTCCCCGGCCTGGACAACGGTATTCAGACCATTGAAGTGCGGGTGAGCGGCACCACCGCCAGCATCGGCTTCACGGTAACGCCTTCCGGCATCAACGCCGGAGACATCACCCCGTCGGCTGAGGCGGTGGAGAACCTGGGCGATGCCTTCGTCCGCTCCTTCCACTTCAACAACGACAACAAGGAATGGACCTTCTACGACCCGGCAGCCGGGGATGCCAGCTCTCAGGCTAACTTCATAGCCGGCGAGACCTACTGGGTACTGGTCAGCGCCACTACCGAAGCCATCCTGAACGGCGAGACCCGGAACATGACCTGCGTGAGCGGGAACTGCTGGAACCAGATCGTCTGGTAAGACAAGGCCAGGAAACCGCGCCCGCTCCCGGTTCGTAGGTAAAGGGAGCGGGCGCACCCCATCCCTGAACACACTGATAGGAGGAATCAATGGCAAAAGTCAGTAGAATCCTGGCCCTGCTTGCGGTAGTGGCGATGCTGGCCGCGCTGCCGATGACGGCGTTGGCCCAAGAGGCGCCGCCTCACGTATTCATAGGCACGGCCGTGGTAAATGGACAGACGGCGGTGGCGGGTACGCCCATAACCGCCTGGGACGGCGACACGCAAATCGGCTCGACCACCGCCGGAGCCGGTGGGAGCTTTACGCTCCAGGCGTCCCGCTCGTCCGGACCGGTTTCCTTTAAGATTGGCATAGTAACGGCGGACCAGACCCAGCCGAGTTGGACTTCCGGGGAGATTCAGACCGGGTTCAACCTGTCGGCCACCACCCAGGCGACGGTGCAGGGTGAGGCTGGCCCGGCGGGTCCGGCGGGTGAACAAGGCCCGGCGGGTGAACGAGGCCCGGCGGGGGCTGCGGGCGCCCGGGGCGCCCAGGGGCCGGCGGGTCCGGCGGGCGCTGACGGCGCGGCTGGCCCGGCGGGTGATATGGGCGCGCGGGGGCCGATTGGCCCTCAGGGCGATGCCGGGGCGCAGGGGCCGCAAGGCCCGGCCGGCGCTGACGGCGCGGCTGGCGCCGACGGTGCGGCTGGCGGGCCTGGCCCGGCCGGAGCGGCCGGCGTCAACGCCAGCGGCACCACCGGCCTGATTGCCATCATCATCGCCATCGTGGCGGTGGTCCTGGCGGTAGCCCTGCCCTTCGTAATGCCCCGCCGCTAACCCAGGGGCCAGGCCACAAGCCTGACCTGAGGGCCAAACGGCAAGGCAAGCCAAGCCAAGGCACGGAACCCAGGAACCCAACCCCATAACAACCACCTGAAACCAACCCCCCGCCTATAAAGGGCGGGGGGTTTGCTGTTGCCTTTTAATTCCACGAAGGACACGAAGGGGCACGAAAGGGGGTTTTTCAGGTTTTATTTATTCGTGTAACTTCGTGTTCCTTCGTGGAATTACCCCGTGCTCCCTGAGGTAAGTTGTTACTGGCCGTTCCTGCTGTTGGCGTCGGACGCCGGGCCGGACGGGGGCGGTTCGTTAAAGGGTTTGCCTTCACGGAAGGCGGCCTGCTGGCGCTCGTACCAGGCTTGCCATAGCCGGCGCTCTTCCTCCCGGGCTTTTTCTACCCGGCGCTGGTCCCATTCTCTTAGCCATTCTGCCAGCATGATTCCCTCCACTATGACGTAGGCGCTTGCTACTATGTTGGGGATGTGGGGGCCCATGCCCCGGTTGGCCGTCAGTACCATTTCGGCCAGGTCTGCCCCAAGCTGCTGCTGTTGTACCTTTTCCCAGATGGTCAGCCCCAGGAAGCTGAAATACTGGAGGATGAAGACCCCGGCGTACCAGCAGCGCAGGTGCCGGGGGATGCTCCAGATGCTTTCCCGGGACGGGCGCGTTTGACCGGGCGTTTGACCGGATTGATTATCTTGCAATGTACCATCACCTCCCCGGCTTTGGCAACATTGTACCGGGCCGGAGTCGGGCCTGTCTTGGCCCAAATGTCAGTAGGCCGGGCCGTTCCCGGTTCGGGCCGGCGCCGGAATGACGAGTTTATGCCGGGATGACGGGCTTATGCCGGGATGACGGGTTGTTTATTCTGGCAGGTTTATGCTGCGATTGGCCTGATGGAGAAGGTCATTGCCCTGCGTTCTGCCGGTCTCTATGGTAAAATAACCTGTCCAATACCCAATACAATTACAATAATGGAGGCCAGGGACGGAATGGCAACCATCCCCGAATTGAAGGAGCAGTACGAAACCCTGGAGCGGCAGGTGGAGGTGCGCCCGGAGGCGGCCATTGACGCCGGCTGCCTGCTGGCCTTTGCCTATGAGTACCCGGAGCAGGAGTCGGAGATTTCCATAGATACCGACGAGTTCACCGCCGTTTGCCCCTGGACCGGCTTGCCCGACTACGGGACGCTGTACCTGACCTACGTGCCGGGGCCTAGCTGCCTCGAGCTTAAATCCCTCAAGTATTACCTGCTGTCCTTTCGGGACGTGGGCATCGTGCAGGAACACGCCGCCAACCGCATCCTGAAAGACCTGGCCGCCTGCTGCCAACCCCGCCGGATGAAAGTTACCCTGGACTATAAGGTACGGGGCGGTATCCATACCTCCGTATCGGTGGAGTATCCGCCCGCAGCCCCGGCCCCGCAGAGAAAGGGTCGGGGTGAGGGGCTGGCGTGAGGAAGCGATGAAGTTTTCCGGCAGTTTTATCATTGTCCTGGCTCTGTTTATAACCGTACTGATTACCTCCAACATCATTGCGGTCAAGCCGATCCAACTGCTCAACCTGCCCTTTGTGTTTCTCGGCAGCGCCGCGGTGGTGCTGCCGGCGTCGATAATTATCTTTCCGGTCAGCTACATCGTCGGCGACGTGCTGACCGAGGTTTACGGCTTTCGGATTGCCCGGGGGGTAATCTGGCTGGGCTTCGGGGCCAATCTGCTGGTGGTGGTGGCCCTCTGGCTGACCGGGATTATTCCGGGCGCGCCCTTCTGGTCGCCGGAGGAACAGGGTTCGTATGGCCGTATCCTGGGCCAGGTTCCGGGGATTCTGCTGGCCTCCTTTGTGGCCTACCTGGTGGGGGAGTTCGCCAACTCCACGGTGCTGGCCCTGCTGAAGTATAAGATGGGAGGCCGTTACCTGTGGGTGCGCACCATCGGCTCCACGGTGGTGGGCCAGGGGCTGGACTCCTTCATTTTCATCTCCATCGCCTTTGGCGTGTTCGGCGACTGGAGCGGCGCGCAGGTGTTGAGCGCGGCGATTTTCCAGTGGATTACCAAGATACTCTACGAAGCCGCCGCCACGCCGATTACCTACGCGGTGGTGGGGTATATGAAACGGAAGGAGCAAATGGACGTTACCGATGTTCCCCGCTCCCTCAACCCCCTGGGGGTTTTCGCCTGAGGCAGTGGCCCGCAATTGACAACCCCCCTGTGGGTAGCGGATAATGCGGGCAATCTATAACGGTTCGTTTCAGACAACGGTTCGACCAGGCTCTGGTGAGCTTGCCGGACGGTTTGCCGGGAACGGACGCTTACCGGCATAAAAGGATGTTCAGCTTTAATTGAGAGGAGGAAGGGTAATGTCAAACCAGGATATAGCCTTGATGGCCCACCTGATGCGCCGCGCCGGTTTTGGCGCCACCCGCGAGGAACTGGAGGCCCGCGCCGCCCAGGGGTATGAGGCCACCGTCGAGGAACTGCTTAATCCCCAGGAGGAAGCCCTGGACCGCTTTGAGATGATGCGCTACCAGCCCTGGACCTGGCGTCCCGGCACCCTGCCCGGTATGGGCGCCGCCGAGTGGCTCTGGTTTATGATTAACACCCGCCGCCCCCTGGAAGAGAAGATGACCCTCTTCTGGCATCACCTCTTCGCCACCGGCGTCTCCAAGGTTGACCACTACGACGAAATCCAGAATATGGTTACCCTCTTCCGCGAGAAGGGTATGGGCAACTATAAGGAGTTGCTCCTGGAGGTCGCCAAGAACCCGGCGATGATTTACTGGCTGGATAACTGCGAGAACCATGCCGAGGCGGTCAACGAGAACTGGGGCCGGGAACTGCTGGAACTGTTCAGCATGGGCGTGGGCAACTATACCGAGGTGGACGTGCGGGAGTGTTCCCGGGCCTTTACCGGCTGGACTATCGAACCCAAGCTGCCCCGCGGCCCTCTGGGACGCCACGACTGGAGTTTCGTCTATCGCCCGGAAGACCACGACAACGGGGAAAAGACCTTCCTGGGCGAGACCGGCAACCTCAACGGCGACGACATAATCGAGATCGTCTGCCAGCATCCGGCCACCGCCACCTTTATCGCCCGCCACCTGTATAACTATTTCGTGGCTGACGAGGCGCAGGTTCCCGCCTGGGCTGTTACCCCGCCGGTGGACGAGGACGCCATTGACGCCTTGGCCGATGCCTTTATCGAATCGGGCTATGACATCCGCGCCACCCTGCGGGTGCTGTTCAACTCCGACTTTTTCAAGAACGCCCGGTTTGCCAAGCTGAAAAGTCCGGCGGAGGTGGTGGTAGGCACCCTGAAACTGGTGGGTGGTTCCGACTTCCCGGCCCCCGGCATCGGCGACCTGTCCCGCCAGCCCAACTATATGGGCCAGGATTTGCTCAACCCGCCCAGCGTGGAGGGTTGGCATACCGGCGCCGAGTGGATTAACAGCGGCTCGCTGATGCGCCGGATCAACTTTACCGCCGATATGGTGGGCGACGTGTCCCGCCCCGGCGTGCAAAATATGATTAACCGGCTCCGGGCCGACGGCGACGCTACGCCGGAGCAGTTTGTGGATACCTGCCTGGATCTGATGGGGCCGCTGGAAGTGAACGCGGACACCCGCCAGGAACTGCTGGACCATGCCAACCCCGGCGGCAACCTCACCTGGGGCGACGACACGGCCGCCTCCACCCAGCGGGTTTCCGAACTGTTGCAACTGATTGTCTCCCTGCGGGACTACCAGTACGCTTAATTTTATCCCTCACCCCGGCCCCTCTCCCTCAGACAGGGCCGGGGTGAGGTCGAATAGCAAGCCCATAAAATCCATCCAGGAGGATTAACAATGTCCACAACTAAGAAAGACCCGGTGCTGGTGGTTTTGCAGCTTACCGGGGGCAACGATTACCTGAACACCGTCATTCCCTACACCGACCCCCGCTACCGGGACAACCGCCCGGCGGTGGGCGTGGCCGAAGAGCGCATCCTGAAACTCAACGACAAGGTCGGCCTGCACCCTACTATGGGGCCGATGAAGAACCTGTTTGACCAGGGCAAGCTGGCGATTCTCCACGGCGTCGGCTACCCCAACTCGCCCCGCTCCCACTTCCGCTCGATGGACATCTGGCATACCTGCGAGCCGGACAAGCTGGGCACCGAGGGTTGGCTGGGCCGGGCCACCAAGGAAATCGACCCGCACAAGGAAAACGTAGTTACCACCGTCAGCTTTGGCCCCAGCCTGCCCCGCGCCTTGGCCCTGCCCGGCGTGCCGGTGGCCTGTGTGGACGACCTGGACTCCTTTGGCCTGCTCACCGGCATCGGCGAGGCGGAGCAGCGCAACAAGATTCTTGACCGTTTCACCCGTCTCTACTCCCCCACCATCGGCACCGGCGCCGTGATGGACTATCTGGGCCAGACCGGCCTGGATTCGATGAAGGCCGCCGACATCCTGAAGGTGGCCCCGGAGCAGTATTCCTCCGGCGTAGAGTACCCGGACACCACCGTCGCTGCCAAGCTCAAGGGCATCTCCCAGGTGCACCAGGCCAACCTGGGCACCCGCATTTTCTACTGCGACCACGGCAGTTTTGACAGCCATTCCAACCAGGTGGGGATGCACGATAAGCTGTGGGTGGACGTTTCCCAGGCGGTGGAGAGTTTCTTTGACGACCTGCGGGAGCATGACGCCGCCGACAACGTGATTATGCTGATGTTCACCGAGTTTGGCCGGCGGGTACACGACAACGGTTCCGGCACCGACCACGGCGCCGGCGGCGTGGCCTTTATCGCCGGCGACCCGGTCAAGGGCGGCGAGTACGGCGAATATCCCTCCACCCGCCCGGAAGACCTGGAGCAGGGCGACCTGGTGCCGAGCCTGGACTTCCGCAGCATCTATACCACCATCGCCGAGGACTGGATGGGCCTGGACGCTCAACCGCTGGTGGGCGGCATCTTTGAGAAGCCCCGGTTTATTTAAGGCGGGAGTTCCATCCTGACATTCCGGCGCATTATTCGGCAGGGCAACTACAAGGGTTGCCCCTGCCCCGCCGGGAATGACGGAGGGCCGGCTATGGCGACGGCAAAGAAGGTGAAGTTGCAGCGAGGCTCTCCTGACATGGGCATATTCAGCGTTGAAGTCAGCGTAGGGCGCATCTACGGCGGCCCCCTGACCACCGTGCCGGCAACGGTTGACACCGGCGCAGTGGATTCAATGTTTCCGGCGTCCCTGCTGACTGGTCTTGACGTGGCGCCGATAGAACGGCGGGGGTATTTTGTCGACGACGGCCGGGAAGTTGAGTATGACGTTGGGATGGCGCTAATCAACATTGACGGACGGGAATGGCACTGTCCGGTCATATTCGGCCCGGAAAATCAGTACCTGCTGGGCGCAACCACGTTGGAGATTTTCAACCTGGTGGTTGATCCGACGGTGGGGGAATTGCTGCCTAGAAAGGTGTACGTCAGGCCAATCTAGGCCGGAACGCCAGCCACGGCAACGCAACCGCAACTATCAGGGTTGCCCTTAAAGGCGCGCAACTTCGGGCCTTCGGGGATAAACGAAAATATATCGGGAGAAATGCAAATGCTAACGCAAGTAGCAGCCGGGCGCACTTACGACTATAGCCACTCGGTGGGTCGGGGCGCGCAGTCGGGCATGGGATTCAGCCAGCCGGTGGCCGCCGCCCTGGGGCCGGGCAATCTGGTTTACGTGGTCAACCGGGGCAGCGAGGGAATCAGCAACGTCCCCTGGAACCGGGTCGGCTACGGCGCCCGGGTTTCCCAAATCACCGTCGGCGCCGAATGGGGCCAGGAGGAGTTCCTGGGCGAGTTCGCCAAGTACGGCGACGGCAACGGCGAATTCATCTGGGCCTCCGGTATCGTTACCGATAGTCAGGGACAAATCTACGTCTCCGACGAGTGGCTCAACCTGGTTTCCGTCTATGACCGGGAGGGCAACTTCCTGACCCGCTGGAGCGCCCTGGCGCCGGGGGAGCAGGACGGCGGCGAGTCTCACGGCCTGGCCAGCCTGGCGATTGACCGGGAGGACAACCTGTACCTGACCGACGGGCGCAGCCACCAGGTACGCAAGTTCACCACCGACGGCCAATTTCTGACTGGCTGGGGAGAGTTCGGCGATGGCGCCGGCCAGTTCAATTCTCCCTGGGGCCTCACCACCGACCGGGAAGGCAATGTTTACGTGGCCGACCACCGGAATCACCGGGTACAGAAGTTCAACGCCGAAGGGCAATGGCTGGCCCAGTTCGGCAGCCCCGGCGCCGGGCGGGGGCAACTGCACCTGCCCACCTGCGTGGCGGTGGACCCGGAGGGCGACGTTTACGTGGCCGACTGGAGCGACAACGGGCAGCATCCGGGGCGGGTGCACATCTTTGACGCCCAGGGCAGCTTTATCATCACCCTCATCGGCGACGCCCAGGAGCTTTCCCATTGGGCCAAGCTGACGGTGGACGCCAACGCCGACTACCAGAAGCGGCGCCGCGAGGTGGGCATCCCCGGCCAGGAATCGGAGTGGCGGTTTGCCCTGCCCACCGGCTTGGTGTACGATGCGGAAAAGGGCCGCTTAATGGTGGTGGACAGCCAGCGCAGCCGCCTCCAAATCTACAACAAGGTTCGGGGCTATATGGTTCCCCAACTGAACCTGTAGGCCGGACGGTAGCCGAATCGGTCGAAGGGTTGCAGCCGGGGATATAGAATACCGGTAGGGGCGGGTTTGTAACCCGCCCCAAGAACCGTCGTTCCGGCGAAAGCCGGAATCCAGGAAATCCCCCGGCACCCTAAACCGCTCATGGTGAGCTTGTCGAACCATCACCCCATCCTTTCTATCCTTCGACAGGCTCAGGATGAGCGGTACAAAAGCGGGCTTGGCTGGATGCTTATAAGACACCACAGATACAGATAGGCGGCCCAACCTGCTCATGGTGGGCCGGGTCAATCGCAGCATAAACCCGTCGTTCCGGCGAAAGCCGGAATCCAGAACGCTCGATAGCCGGCCGGCTCTTTTCCGGGGGATTTCCTGGATTCCGGCTTTCGCCGGAACGACGGTTGCTGGGGTTGCAACACCCTACAACCGCTCATGGTGAGCTTGTCGAACCATCAACCCCATCCTTCCTATCCTTCGACAGGCTCAGGATGAGTGGTGTAAAAGCGGGATTAGCTGGATACTTAAACAAATCCGGTACAAAAGCGGGCTGGGCTGGATGCTTAATTAAACGGGGCCGGGGCAAGGAGTTATGAATCGGGACCGGGAGGAATACTACCTGCAACTGGCGGCGGACAACCCGCAGATGCTCTGCTCCGAGGCGCCCCCGGAGATTCTTGAGGCGTGCGCGGCGGAGGCCGAACCTACCGCTTTTATGGAGGAGTTCCTAACCGCCGGCCACGTCCAATGGCTGTTGCAGCGTTACCGGCGGCGGCTGCCCCAGGAACACATCAACAACAACATCCTGCGCCTGTGGCTGCGGGCCTGCCGCCTGCACACCAGCCGACTGACCGGCGCCCCCGACCCGGACTGGGAGCAGCCTTTCTTCTCGGTTGAGGGCATGGAGGGTATGTAAGTAGCCGCTGCGTCTCGGCCGGTGAAGGGTTTTCCTTTTCCCTCACCCTGGAGACGCAGCGGCCAGATGCAACGAGCGGCGCCGGGGTTTGCTTACTGTACCGCGGCGACGGCTCCGGCCTCTTCCAGCTTGGACTTGATGCTATCCGCCTCGTCCTTGGCGACGCCTTCCTTGATGCGGGCCGGGGCCGACTCCACCAGTTCCTTGGCCTCGCGCAGGCCCAGGGAAGTAACCTCCCGGACGGCCTTGATGACGTTAATCTTGTTGGGGCCGATGTCCTGCAAGCTGACGTCGAACTCGGTCTTCTCATCCTCTTCGACGGCGGCTTCGGCGCCGCCGGCCGGGGCGGCGGCTACGGCCACCGGAGCGGCGGCGGTAATGCCGAATTCCTCTTCCAGCGCCTTAACCAGGTCGGCCAGGTCCAGCACACTCATACCTTTGATTGTTTCCAGCATCTCCTCTTTGGTAACCATTAGGGCCTCCTTTGTTCTCTTGCTTGGGTTTTTCCTGAAAATCTCGGCGTATCGCCAGGACACGCCAAGCGGGTTATTCGGCGGCTTCCGCCTCCAGTTGGCGTATGCGGGCTTGGAGCAGGCCGTCCAGGTTTTGCAGAGGGCCGTTCAGGACGCCCAGCAGCCGTTGGATGGGGGATTGAATCTGCCCCAGCAGGTTAGCCAGCATTTGCGGGCGGGCCGGCAGCGAGGCCAGACGTTCCACCTCGGCCCGGGCCAGGGTCGGGCCGGCGCCCAGGATTGCCCCGCGAATTTCCAACGGCGACCGGGTGGCCCGGATATAGTCGTTCACCGCCTTGGCGGTGTCCACCGGGTCGGCGTAACCGAAGGCAATGGCCGTCGGGCCGTCCACGATTTCCTGTAACTGGGGTACTTCCGCTTCGGCGGCGGCCCGGTTGACCAGGGTATTCTTGACCACCACGAACTCCACTCCGGCGTCCCGCATCCGGCGCCGCAGGTCGGTCATAGCGTTCACCGGAATACCGGCATAGCCGGCCGTCAAGGCAATGGAACAGCTTTCCAGCTTTTCCTTCAGTTCCGCCACGCGCTCTATTTTAGCCGGTGTTGGCAAAGGCTTACCTCCTTCCAAAAAAATCCCTGCGCCCTAATTGAGACGCAGGGAAACCGGCAGGGGTATGGCAGGCTCGCCAGGAGCGATAAGGGCCGGTTAAGTTGCGCCTCGGCAGGCGACCCGTTGCCCGGGTCCTTAGCTCCCTTGAGGAGACCGGCGTTCTACGGCGTTCAGGTTGATTCGCAATGTTAGTTCAGCTAATGGGCGTATCGTTCCTTGTTACTGTTGGTTCCGGCGCAACTTATAGCGTTGCGGCTGTTCCGGGTTACTATTCGGGTTTCAGGGCTTGCAGCGCGGGCAAGTCCAGGGGGATGCTAGGCCCCATGGAGGAGCTGAGGTAGGCGGAGCGCAGGAAAGCCCCTTTAACCGCCGCCGGCCGGGCCCGGACAATGGAATCCACCAGCACGGCCAGATTTTCCAGCAGCAGGTCGGTATCGAAACTGGCCTTGCCAAAGGGAGAGTGAATAATCGCCGTCCGGTCGGTGCGGTACTCCAGGCGGCCGGCCTTGGATTCCCCAATCACCCGCCCCAAGTCCCGGGGCTGTACCATCGTACCGGTGCGCGGGTTGGGCATCAGGCCCCGGCGGCCCAGGATGCGCCCCAGCCGGCCGATTTTGGGCATAATTTCCGGTGTCGCCAGGCCCACCTCAAAGTCCACCCAACCGCCTTCAACCCGGGCAATCAGGTCATCGTCGCCTACAAAGTCGGCGCCGGCCTGGCGGGCGATGTCCGCGCCCTCGCCGCTGGTAAAGACCACCACCCGCACCTGTTTGCCCAGGCCGTTGGGCAAGACGGTTACTTCCCGCACCATCTGGTCGGCGTGGCGCGGGTCGGCGCTGGTGCGCAGGTGAATTTCCAGCGTCTCGTCGAACTTGGCGCTGGCTAACTCCTTGAGCAGGTCAATGGCCTCTTCGGGTTGGTACAGCTTGTCCGGCTCCACCCGCGCGGCTACGTTGGCGTGTCTTCTGCTGTGCTTGGGCATAGTATCGCTAATCCCCTTTTCCCGGCATAGTGAGTCGGGCCTAACCGTACCCCATCCTTCGACAAGCTCAGGACGGGGGGCCGGATTCCCTTACTCCTCTGCTGCCACGTTGATGCCCATACTGCGGGCGGTGCCTTCGATGATTGCCATCGCCTGTTCCACCGAGTTGGCGTTCAGGTCTTTCAGCTTGGTTTCGGCGATTTCCCGCAGGGCCTGGCGGCTGATTGCCCCGGCCCGCCCTTGACGGGAATCGCTGGCGCCCTTCTCAACCCCGGCGGCCCGGCGCAGCAAATCCGACGCCGGGGGAGTGCGGGTTACGAAGGTAAAGGAGCGATCCTCAAACACCGTCAGGTGTACCGGGATAATGGTTCCGGCCTGGGCCGAGGTGCGCTCGTTATACTCCTTGACGAAGCCCATTATATTGACGCCGTGCTGGCCCAGGGCCGGGCCGACCGGCGGGGCGGGGGTAGCCTTGCCCGCCTCCAGTTGCAGCTTGATAATTGCCCTGACCTTTTTTGCCACCCAATCCTCCTAAGCGCGTTCCACTTGTAAAAAGTCCAATTCCACCGGCGTCTCCCGCCCGAAGAAGGAGACCAGCACCCGAACCTTGCCCTTGCTTTCGTCCACGTCGCCAATGGCGCCCACGAAGTCAATGAAAGGCCCCTCGGAAATCCGTACCATGTCGCCGGCTTGCAGCCCGATTTTAATGCGGGTCGGCCCCGATTCCGACTGCTTCAGAATGGAATCCAGTTGCGAATCTTCCAAAGGCACCGGCTTGGGCCGCTTGTCGTAATCGCCTTCGTCCTCGGCGGAGATGAACCCGGTTACGCCCGGCGTGTTGCGGACTACGTACCAGCTTTCGTCGTCCATATTCATTTGTACCAGGATGTAGCCGGGGAAGAGCTTGCGCTGCTCCGACTTCCGCTGACCGTCCTTGAAGATAACTTCCTCTTCGGTAGGGATGACCACCTGGAAAATGCGGTCCTGCATATCCAGGCTCTGGATACGCAAGTCCAGGTTCTTCTTGACCCGGTCTTCCTGGCCGGAGTAGGTATGAACGATATACCAGCGGAAATCCTGTTCCGCTCCCGCTTCGGCCGGTCTTTCTCTTTCAGTGGTCATTAGCTGCTCCCTGGTCATCCTGCGGCAGTGGGCGCCGGCGCCGCGGCGTCCGGGTGAAACCGACTTCGGAATGGGAACCGATTGGAACGGCCCGGCCCAACAGGACTTGCAAACGGTTCCGTTCGGCGTTGCTCTCCACCGTAACCGGCCGGGGCGCGCTGGAACGCACCACCTCCAGGTCGGCGACGAATTGCTCAACAACTTCTATCGCCCGGGCAATGGAGTCTTCATCCCGTTGGTTCGAGTAGAAATTGCCGTGGCAGGAGTCCGCTACGCCGAGCCAGTCGTGAAACTCCGGGCGGTCATATTCCCGCGCCAACTGTTCGGCGATAGGGAACATATATTCGTGGTGATTGTGCCGCCAGCCCCGCTGCATTGCAATGGACTTGAGGGCGTGGGCGGCGGCGCCCCAGACCTTTTCCGCGGCCTGGCTCCGGTCGCCCAAGTCCAACTGTTCCCGGGCATGGGCAATAAGCCGCCGGCTTATTGTCGCATGATCCTCCGAGGTTTGGCGCTGGCCGGCCCGGGGTAATTCCATCGTCATATCGGACCTGCCCCGTTTATTTGCCGCAAGAGCATCTGCCTTGCGCCGGCCGGCCTGGCCTTAAAAAATCCGGAAAATTATCCGGTTGAACAGCTCGGCAAACAGCCGGTCGAGGCCGCCAAGAAAGAAACCGATGACTACCGACAAGGCGATGACGATGGCGGTAAGGCGGGCGGTTTCCTCCCGGCTGGGCCATACCGACTTGCGCAGTTCGGCTATCACCTCTTGCAGGAAGAGAACCGGGCTGACCCGGCCCACGCTGCGCGGCGTGATGGGCGACTGATTACGCTGCTGGGTATTTGCCCGGGCCATTACAATCTACCTTACTTCCCGGTGGCTCTTGTGGCCCCGGCAGCGGGAACAGTACTTACGCAACTCCAACCGCTGGGTATCGTTCCGGCGGTTCTTGACCGTGGCGTAGTTACGCTCCCGGCAGTCGCTGCATTGCAGGGTAATGACTCCCCGTATGTCTGCGGTTTTTCTCGCCATAATGTTGCCTCTCGCTCCTCATTACCTGGGGCCTGGGGGCGGGGAAAGTCCCGCCCCTAGTCCAACAGCTTGGTGAACACGCCGGAGCCGACGGTGCGGCCACCCTCGCGGATGGCGAAACGCTGCCGCTCCTCCAGGGCGATGGGGGTGATGAGGGATATGGTCATCGTGATGTTGTCCCCCGGCATCACCATTTCCACCCCTTCGGGCAGGACGACTTCGCCGGTGATGTCGCTGGTGCGGATATAGAACTGGGGCTTGTAGCCGGAGAAGAAGGGAGTATGCCGGCCGCCCTCTTCGCGGCTCAGCACGTACACCTCCGCCTCGGCCTTGGTGTGGGGCTGCATCGAGCCGGGCTTTACCACCACCTGGCCCCGTTCCACCTCATCCCGGTCCACGCCCCGGAGCAGGATGCCCACGGCGTCGCCGGCCTCGGTGGTACTCAGCAGCTTGTGGAACATCTCCAGCCCGGTGGCGACCGTCTTGCGCACGCCGCCGGAGCGGATGATTTCGATTTCCTCGCCCTGCTTCAGGGTGCCCCGCTCTACCCGGCCGGTTACCACCGTGCCCCGGCCCTTGATGCCGAAAACGTCTTCAATGGGCATCAGGAAAGGCCGATCGGTGAGGCGCTCCGGCACCGGGATGTATTCGTCCATCGCCTTCACCAACTCGGCCACGCCTTCCATAGCCTCCGGGTCGCCGTCCAGCGCCTTCAAGGCGCTGACCCGGACGATGGGGGTGTCGTCGCCGGGGAAGTCGTAGCGGCTGAGCAGTTCCCGGACTTCCAACTCCACCAACTCCAGCAACTCCTCGTCGTCCATCATATCCACCTTGTTCAGGGCGACCAGGATGCGGGGCACCTCCACCTGGCGGGCCAGGAGGATATGCTCGCGGGTCTGGGGCATGGGGCCGTCGGGCGCGCTGACCACCAGGACGGCGCCATCCATCTGCGCGGCGCCGGTAATCATATTCTTGATGTAGTCGGCGTGGCCGGGGCAGTCCACGTGGGCGTAGTGGCGGGTATCGCTCTCGTACTCCACGTGGGCGATGGCGATAGTTACGCCCCTGGCCCGCTCTTCCGGCGCGTTGTCAATGCTGCCAAAGTCCCGGAAGCTTGCCATCCCCTTCTCCGCCATAACCTTGGTGATGGCGGCGGTCAGGGTGGTCTTGCCGTGGTCCACGTGCCCGATGGTGCCCACGTTCACGTGGGGCTTGGTACGATCGAATTGCTGCTTCGCCATTTAGTCCTTTCTCCCTGGGAGTGCTGGAGCCCAGAGGCGGGATTGAACCGCCGACCCCGTTCTTACCAAGAACGTGCTCTACCGCTGAGCTATCTGGGCTCGTGCCCCCGAAAATTATTGGTTTTGATTTGGTTTAATTCCGGCTTATAACGTAGGTGGTGGAGGGGGCAGGATTCGAACCTGCGAAGTCCTTCCGGACGCCAGATTTACAGTCTGGTGGCTTTAACCACTCACCCACCCCTCCTGGACAGCGCCCGGCCCCCGGTCTGGTAGGCCGGCGCAAACGGAACCGGCGCGATGCGCCATACGGGTCTGAATATCAATCTTGTGGAGCCCCCGAGGGGACTCGAACCCCTAGCCTGTCGATTACAAATCGACTGCGCTACCATTGCGCCACAGGGGCAAGACACGGCGTTAAGGACTAGAAAAAGGCCCCGTAATCGCGGGGCCACTAAACCAGCCAACTTGATACACGGGAAATTATATAAAACCCAATGGCAAATGTCAATTGGGTTTTGGGGAATTGGGGGCGAAGGATGACAGGGCAATCGCATTTCAACTTCCCTATCCTCGGAATGGCGCCGGTGGAAAGGTACGGGACGATAATTAACGGCCTTGGGCGACCAGTTCCGCAACCGGCGCATCACCCGCACGGACTCCGGGCTGGTATAATGAGGTGGAGCGGGAGAACCGGGATTGCCGGCTAAAACCCGGTGCAAAACCGATTACAGGCCGGTCTTAACAACCTGATTGCATTGCTGTAAATGGCGTTGGAAGGGGCTGAATGGAAGTAACCTTGCGGGGGGCGGTTTTCCGGGTGAACCAGGCCCGAATGACCTTCGGTTTGCAGTTGGTCTATGGGCCTGAAGTGGCCGGCCCCATACCGGAACAGCACTACGATACCATTATTGAGGCGTTTAACGGTTATCGGGCTGGCGTCAAGGCGCTGGTGCGCGGCACCGGGAATTATGACCATCAGAGCCGCTTGTCCCGCCTGGAATCCGTCGAGCAAATCAGCATCCTCGACCCGCTGGACGTACCGGCTCAACTGGACGATTTTCGGGGTATGCGCGCCGGTTGGCTGGACGGGGAGGGCTTGGCCCCCAGCCAGGCCGGGTTGGACTGGCTGGCCGACCGCTTTGACCGCTGCTATCCCAACGATGTTCCGCTGCCTTACCTGTATCCAACGCCTGAGGGCGGCGTACAGGCGGAATGGTCCCTCGGCTCACGGGAAGTCAGCCTTAACGTGAACCTGTCCACCCACAAAGCGGAATGGGTATGGGTTGACGTTCTCACCGATGCCGAGGCTGAAAAGACGCTGAATCTGGATGACGTTGCTGACTGGAATTGGTTTGCGGCTGAGTTACGCCGAATGGCGGAGGTTATTCAGTGAACTACGCCGCCCGGTTGTACCGTCAGGTTCATCCCGGCTGGGTTCGAGAAGGCAGAATTACTTCGCAGGTATTTCACCCGACGCCCAAGGATCGGGGTTTCTTGTCGGTTTATGACGGCGACCAAATCACGGCGGCGGAGTCCTGGCAGCATTATACCGAGGTGTTGGGATTGATGTCGGCAGGCGTGGTGGCGGTTACGCCGGCCGAGTGTAGCCAACATCAGATTGGCGTCGTTCCTGACCCAAGGGATCTGTTCCCCGAACATACTTTGCTCGACTTCACCGGACTTACCGGCAACCAGGTCAGGCGCGCGGCGCGGCACCTGGGCCGGGCCGCCAACAACCGGGGCTGGCTGTTCGGGCCGGTGAATGTCTGATTTGCGCTGCGACAAAGCCCACGGTCGCCATACTTCCCTACCGCAGCACCCGCTCATCCCCTACCCGCCGGGTTATGCGCTGCTGGTCTAAATGCTCCAGCAGGGGCAGGATGTATTTGCGGCTGGTGTCGAACATGGTGCGGGCGTCGGCGACGGTGATGCTGCCGTTGGCTTGCAGGTGGGCCACAATTTGCTCCGTCAGTTCCCGGTAGGCGGCGGCGGCGAACACCACCGACTCGTTCACCTTGACCACCTTCCCCTGGTCAATCAACGCCCCCAGCAGTTCCCCGTCCGGGTGCCGCTCCGTGGGGGGCGCATAGGGGGTCTGCTCCAGAGAGCGCAGGTAGGCGGCGGCCTGCCGTTCCAGTTCCGGGGTCAGCGCTACCCGGTGGTCAGGGAGGCGCAGGTATTGGCCCTCCTCCGCCAGGCAATTCTCCGCTACCAGGCGGGCCAGGGCCTTCAGGTACACCGCTTGAGACAGCCCGGTGCGGCTGCGGACTTCCTGGGTGGGCGCGCCCCGCCGCAGGGGATGGCGGTTATGGTAGGTTTGCAACTCTACCCCCACCTTGCCCTTCAAGCGGTTCCAGCCCGGCGCCGAATAGACTACCGCGTCATTTTCTACGCCCAGGTTGCCGAGAATTACCAGGTCGCCGGATTCGGCCAGGGGCAAGGCCCGCTCCAGCGCCTCCTCGGTGGACAGGTTGGAGCGTTGGGACAGGGCGCGCAGGTCGCAAGGCCCCCACTGGTCGGCCACGCTGAGGATGATGTCCTCGCCGGTGCCCTGGTCCAGCAGCAGCAACTGCTCGATGGCGTCCTGGCTGAAACGCCGGTGCCGCCGCCGGGGGTTGGGGTCAACCACCTGGCCGCCGCCCAGGGTGTCCTCGGCGGAGCGGAGAACAAAATAGTCTCCCTTGACCATCGGCACCGCCTCATCCAGCAGCAACTGAATCCAGCCCTCCGCGCCGGGGGCCAGCCGGTCGGCGTCCAGCAGCCGTACCCGGGCGCCGGTTTCGCTGGTGAAAAGGTGAAAAGTAACGCCGGCATTGTGGCGCAGGGGATGGGGCGCGCCTTTCACCATCCGCAGCCGGGCGTCCAGGCGGCGGGTGGAACGCAGCCAACCGGGGGCAGTTACGAACTCGCCCCGTTGGATTTCCGTCCGGGCGATGCCGGAGAGGTTCACCGCCAGCCGGACGCCGGGGTCGCTCTGCTCCACCCGCTCCTTGTGGCTCTGCAAGCCCCGAATCCGGCCCCGCGTACCGGAGGGGGCCAGTTCCACCTCCTGCCCCACCGCCAGCAGGCCGTCAATCAACGTGCCGGTAACCACGGTGCCAAAGCCGGAAATGGAAAAGCAGCGGTCAACCGGCAGCCGGGGCCGTCCCAGGTCGCGCCGCGCCCCGGTCTGGTCCAGAATGGCGTCAATGGCCGCTTTCAGTTCGTCCAGCCCGGCCCCGGTATAGGCGGAGACGCCCAGCATCGGGCAGCCCGCAAAGGACGTGCCGGCCACCACATCCTCCACCTCCGCCTGAACCAGTTCCACCAGTTCCGCATCCACCAGGTCGGTCTTGGTAATGACCACCAGGCCCCGTTTGATTTGGAGAATGTCGAGAATCGCCAGATGCTCCCGGGTCTGCTGCATCACGCTTTCGTCGGCGGCCACAATGAGCAAGGCCAGGTCGATGGCGCCAACGCCGGCCAGCATATTCTTGATAAACCGCTCGTGGCCGGGCACGTCCACGATGCTGACCTCCCGGCCGCTGGGCAGGGTCATCCAGGCAAAGCCCAGGTCAACGGTCATCTCCCGTTCCTTCTCCTCGGGCAGGCGGTCCGGGTCAATGTCGGTCAAAGCCTTGACCAGGGTAGATTTGCCATGGTCCACGTGGCCGGCGGTGCCAATGACGTACATAGGGGGTTACTCTCTCCTGGCCGGATTCACAAGTATTCTACCCGATTCTGCATTTCGTCCATCGACAGCGCTTGACAAGCCAGAGCAACGGCGTTGATGGCTGCGCCGATGGAATACTTGAGGGGATGGTGATACAAGATTCCGAGGTGCTGAACGCCGGAACTATTAAGGCGCAGGAAATCGGAATCTCGGGTGTAAATAACCCTTCCTTGCTGCCGGGCAGCCGCTAGAATCGTCGGGTCTGCCGTTGCCGCCAGCCCGACTTGCTGGACTACTATCGCGTCAACGCCTTGCCGGTGCAACCCCGCCATAATCGCATAGGAGGTGTGCTCGTCGCAAAGGATGGACAAGGGCATCAGCGCTGCCCGTCCTTCATCCGATCCAGGCGATCCTCCCGCTCCATCCGCTCGGCAAACTCCCAGTCATCCCGGATGTTCTGCTCAATTTCGCTCTGGTGGTCGTAGTAGTAAGACAGGGCGGCGTGGATTTGGGCCCGGGTGATGTGCGGGTAGGCTTCGCAAATCTCCTCGACGCTCCAACCGGCATGGACGTGATCAATAGCCATGTGCTGCACCTTGATGCGGGTGCCGGCAATGCGGGGCTTCCCGCCGCAAATCCCCTCGTCCTGAACGATGTAGTTGGTCTGAAGGTTGGTGGAAGTCATAAATGAGTCTCCATATAGCTCATATTAGCAAGGATAGCGCTGACTTGGCCGCTTACTCCGACTCCGGCGCAGTGGATATGTAACCCCGGCCCAAATGGTTCTCAATAATCTTGGCGGCAGCGGTATTGCTGAAAGTGTGCATTGTGGCGTGATAAACCGTCAATACCAGGTCTTGAAGTTGTTGGTCAGATTCCAAGGCAATGATTTTGAGATCAGGGTCGAAGTTCTCCAACTCGCCGCGGAAAACTCCCCGGGAATGGGTCAAGTGAATGGAATAATCTGCAAGGTAACTGGCTAAACCCTGGGATTTAGTTTCTCTTTCTACTGCGGGGAAACTGGAAAGCATATAGCTTTCCAGCCAATACTTCACTACAGCAGCGGAAAGAGCGGAAGCGTTGTCAACTTCCACCAGCAGGCTAGGCCCGTATTGTTGCAACATTTCAGCCCATACCGGGTACTCGGCCGGGTTGTCCAGGCACGCCTGCTTAGCCCGCTCAAATTGCTCGGTTATGGCTTGACCCGGAACCATCCGAACCCCGAAAGGCGTTTGCAGAATAAACTGCGGGTCAATGGGGCCTAGCTGGGAATGGGTTGCCATCACGATTTCGTCGGCCACGAAAGCCAGGATAGTCGCTGCCGACATCGCCATGTGAGGAACAAACACCCGGATATGGTCAAATTGGTTCCTCAGGTACTCTCCAATGGCTTCGGTAGCTTCTACCGAACCGCCCGGGCTGTGCAGGACGAGATCCAGTTCCCTCCCCCGGATGCCGTAAATAGCTTCCATAAACCCGGATACATCGGAGGGGTCAATAGAAGTCGCCGAAGGAGCATCCGGATTTTGCAAATGTCCTCCGGCGTAAAGGATGACCGCGCGTCCGGTATGTTGGTTCAGGTTGGCAATGGCTTGATGGCGCACATAGTCGTGGGCCGACTCGTAAGAGGTCGTCGCTTCCTGGATTTGCTGGATGAGTTCGCCCCACGTAGGCATATCAAGCCGAGACCCGCGGCATTGATCGATTGGAGACCCGCACCCTGGGGAACTTGGGCCGCGGCTTCCGGTTAGTCACTGGACGCGCCCGTCTCGGGCTGGGAACCTTGACCAGGCGATACTTTTGCATATATTTCTCCATCTCCTCGAAAAACCCCTTGATTTCCTGGCTGTGCTGACCGCTTCTCTGCAATTCCCCCATAACCGCCTCTCTTTCCTATGCCGAACTCTCTGGTTGGAGTGTATCATATATTTGACAGGAAATTACAACTCCCCAACCTTTGCCGGCAGGGGTCAATCCGCCAATGAACCTCCAACAAACCCTGCAACAACTGGAAAACCTCGGCACCGAACAGAACCGGAAAATCTACCGGCGGCACGGCGTCGGCGCCGACCTGTTCGGGGTCAGCTATGCCAATCAGAACAAGCTGGCGAAGGCTATCAAGCGCAACCATTCCCTGGCGCAGGAGCTTTGGGCCACCGGCAACCATGACGCCCGGGTGCTGGCGGCCCTGGTGGCCGACCCGGCGCAGGCCGATGCGGACTTGCTGGATTCCTGGGTCAAAGACCTGGACAGCTACGTGGTTACCGACGCCTTTTCCGGCTTTGTGGGCAAAACTCCCCTGGCTTACGACAAGGCCGGGGAGTGGCGCGGCTCCCCGGCGGAATGGCCGGGCCGGGCCGGCTGGCACCTGGTCGCCCACCTGGCGCTGAAAAACCGGGACTTGCCCGATGACTACTTTATCGCCGGGCTGGACACCATCGAAAGGGAGATTCACGCCGGTAAGAACCGGGTACGGGACGCGATGAACAACGCCCTCATTGCCATCGGCATCCGCAACGACGCCCTGGAGCCGTTGGCCCTGGCCGCCGCCGCCCGGATTGGCAAAGTGGCGGTGGACCACGGTGAAACCGGCTGCAAAACCCCGGACGCCGCCGACTATATCCGCCGCACCCTGGCCCGCCGCCGGCAGAAGGCCCAGCCCAAGGCATAGTCCCCGCCGCTCCCCACAAACTGCCGTCAGGTAGAGCCGTTGGGCGCCGGCCCCTTGCGGAAAAGATAGGCCGCTGCCTCTCTGGCCGGTCTGAACCGGGCTTTGCTGGGCGTACGTTGGGCATCGGCCTCGACCATTTCCAGGGTCAGCGGCCGGCCCCGGTTCGTTTGGAAACAAGCTGCCAGTTGCTCCGGGGCCGTTTCCAGTCGGAGACTTTCTCCCCGGAACACGCCCAGGAGTTGATAGTCCGGGTCAACCCAGGCCCGGCGGGCGTCATAGTGGCCGTCATTCACCAGCAGCAGCCCCCCGGGGCGCAGAAAGCGCTTGACGGCCTGCGAAATAAACCCGGCGTTGAGGGATATAAGCAAGTCAAAGGACGACTCCGGCTCTCCGGTGAAACCGCAGTAGTCCTCCGGGTAGCACCTCATTTCAGCCTTTTCCGGGTAACTCTTGTGGCGGTTCACGTACTCCAGCAAGGCGGGGTCAGCCAGCGCCGCGGCAATGTCCTTCAGGGAATCCAGGTAACACACTTGGGGAAAGACCAGGGAGGGGGTGATGTGCAGATAACTGCCGGGATACAGCGCCCGCCTGCTGCCAAAGCGATCCCGAACCTGCTGAAAAACCGGCAGCAGGTTATCAGTCCCGCCCGGCCGGTCGATGTAATCGGATAGGTAAATATCCAGGGCTTGGCGTGGGCGCATTTCCTTCCCGTATCCGGGAGCAATGAGCTAAACGGATGTTGCCAACGCTGATTATGCTTGCCAGTCCATTGCCCCGGTTATGCCTCAATCCAGGAACCGGGTAAAAACCTGGTTGGCGATCAGGTAGGCCGCCTGGCTCAGGCGGATGACCTGGCCCTGACGCTCCAGCAGTTCCAACGCTAACAGTTCCTCAATTTGAGGCTGGTATTTGGCGGCCAGGTCAATCCCCAGCCGGGCCGAAGCCTGGGCCAGATCCAGGCCGTCCAACAGCCGCAAGCCCAGGAACATCGTCTCCGCGGCGGCCAGGTCGGGGCTGATGCTTTCGTAGCCCCCCACCGGGCCGACCTTTTCCAGCCCGGCGGCGGTCAACGGCGCCGGCGGTTGGGGAGCGGTATCAGCCCATTCCTTGACCGCCGCAACGTAGGCGCGGGGCGAGTCCAAATCCCAGAAACGATAGCCGCCCAGACAGGAATGGGCGCCCGGCCCCACGCCCAGGTAGGGCCGGTTTTGCCAGTAGGCCAGGTTGTGCCGGGAGGCCAGCCCCGGCCTGGACCAGTTGGATATTTCGTAGTGGTGGTAACCCCCGGCGGCCAGCAACTCCCGGGCGTAGTGGTACATATCCGCCGCCAAATCCGGGTCGGGTTGGGGCAGCTTGCCCTGCTCCACCCAGCGGTGCAGGGGCGTCCCCTCCTCCAGGGTCAGGCAGTAGAGGGAGATATGGGCCGGTGAGAGGGCGGCCAGCCGTTGCAGCGTGTCCTTCCATTGCGCCAGCGTTTGGTGGGGCAGCCCGTACATCAAATCCAGGTTGACGTTGGCAAACCCGGCCTTCCCGACGGTGCGGAAAGCGGCAATGGCCTGGTCGGCGTTGTGGCGGCGGCCCAGCAGGGCCAGCAGGCCGTTGTCCAGGCTCTGCACCCCCAGGCTCAGCCGGTTGACGCCCTGATCCAGCCAGCGCCCGGCCTTGTCCGCGTCCAGGTCGCCGGGGTTGGCCTCGATAGTAACCTCGGCGCCGGGCCGGAGCCGGAAAGCGGTTCCGGAGGCGGCCAGGATGTCCCCGATGGCGCCGTCGGGCAGGTAGGAGGGAGTTCCCCCGCCGAAAAACACGGTGCCAACTTCCGGCCGCTCCAACAGCCGCCCCCAAGTGGTCAGTTCGACGGCCAAAGCCTCCAGGTAGGGCGGCATCAGGCTTTCAATGCCCTGGTAGGTGTTGAAATCGCAGTAGGGGCATTTGGTCTGGCAGAAAGGGACGTGAATGTAGAGAGAAATGGAGTCGCCGACGGCGTCTCCGGTCAAGGCGGGAGTGCTTGGCGCCGAGGCATAAGCAAGGTTGCCCGCGTTGACCGCTCCGCTCATCCGGTGCTGGTTGAAGGATGAACTAAAAGGGGAATCGTGGTTCGACAAGCTCACCATGAGCGGGTTTTGTTCAAGGTACGGGTTTTGTTCAGGGTACGGATTTTGTTCCTGGCGCAGACTTTGACTATACCCGGCCCCGAGGTTCAAGTTGCTTGACATCGGCTTACTCGTCGTCAATGAAACGGGCCTTCCCGTCCACCACTTGCGAAGGGTCTTTGTCCTCCGGGCGGTTCGATTCGGGTTTAATGCCCAGGTGTTCGTTCACTATCGCCAGGGGCGACAGCTTAATCAACAGCAATACCGCCAACCCTATGATTATCAGGTCGTCCACATAGCCCAGGATCGGCGTCCTGTCCGGTATGAGGCCCCAGGGCAATATCAGATAGACCAGGGCCAGCGGCACCAAAGCCCGCAGAAAGATGCTTACCCGCCGGTCAAAGGTAAGCCGCCAGATCAGCAGCAGGTAACGGATAATCTGGGGCAAAAGCCGGGGGAGGAGCATCATAAATATGTTGACCAGCAAACGGGACATAACGGCTCCCAATCGCCCGGCGCGCCCAGGCCCATAGTCCCATTATAGACCGGGGCCGGGTATTTAGTAACCCGTTGGGTATTCCGGTATTCTCAACGCGGGTGGATATTCCTTACCCGTACCGGCCCGGCCCGGTTCCGGTGGATGGTTGGAATGATTGTATGGTAGGGGCGGGTTTGTAACCCGCCCTGGCTACAACGGCGGAATCATCCGGGTAACGGAGACATCGTATCCGACATATCCTTGTAACAGAACCAGGGCGGGTTATAAACCCGCCCCTACGCCGATGTTAATACCGACAACCGTTGAGAATACCCGCCCCGTTGATAGAGGAGTCATCCCCGGTCAGCCCCCCAACACGCTGCCGCCCTGAATCAGGCGGGTGATGTCCTGGTAGGTTATCAGCAGTATCAAGCCAATCAGGACGACAAAGCCAATCAGATGCACCATGCCCTCCCGCTCCGGGGGGACGCGCTTGCCGCCTCGGACCCACTCCAGCCCTACGAACACCAGCCGCCCGCCGTCCAGCATGGGGATGGGCAGCAGGTTCAGAATCGCCAGGTTGATGCTGAACAGGATGGACAGCACCAGCCAGCCCCGCAGTCCGCCCTGTTGGGTTACCTCGCCGGTTATCTGGGCGATGCCCACCGGCCCGGATAGCTGGGGCGTCCGCGTCCCGCTAATCCAGGAGGATATTTCCTGGCGCAGCAGGGTCAGCATTTCCCAGGTGTTGGTGAAACCGTGGGCTACGGCCGTCCAGGGAAGTTCGTAGCGGGTTTCCTGGCGCTGGTTCACCAGGCTTATCTGGATTCCGGTAGCCCCCTGACCTTCAGGCGGGTTGACCCGGGGCGTCAGCCGGACCGTCTCCGGCCGGCCCTCCCGTTCAATTATCCACTCCATTTCCGAGCCGGCGCTCAGGGTGGTGGCCCGCACCAGGTCGGAGCCGTGGGAAATCTCCCGTCCGGCGGCGTGGGTAATCAGGTCGCCGGGGCGCAGGCCGGCGCTTTGGGCCGGGGAGTTGTCCGCCACCTGCTCCACCGCTACGTTGCCCACCGTTACATTCTGGGGAATCATAAACATCAGGGTAAAGGCTACGATGGGGAAAATGGCGTTCATAAAGGCGCCGGCGGCCAGGATGACGGCCCGGGGGCCGACGCCCTGGGCGGCCAGGCTGCGGGGCGCCGCCGGGTTGTTCTCGCCGGCCAGCCGCACAAACCCGCCCAGGGGCAGCCAGTTCACCGAGTAGAGCATATCCGCCACCACCAGGGAGCCGCCCTCCAGCCGCCGGATGGGGCCTTCGTGATGCAGATACTCGTCGCCCCCGATTTCCTGCAAGGAGGATTGACGGCGCCGGCCGCCGGGCGGGAGGATTTCGATGGAACGGGCCACCAGGTTGCCCGCGCCGTCCTCGGTGGAACTGACCCGGACAAATTGGCCCACTTGCAGGGCGCTACCGATTTCCGGGCCAAGTAACCGTGCGGCGCCGTCCACCAGCACTTGGGTATCTGCGTCCACCAGCACAGGGGTTTTGCCGGTATAGAAGCCAAACGCCCGGGGCGGATAACCGATGCCAAACTCCAGCACCTTCACGCCGAAGGCTTTGGCGGTGGCAAAGTGTCCCCATTCGTGAATAACCACCAGCATCACCAGCATCGGGAGAAAGGCGACGATGGCGATAAGGGCCGTTTCCATTTATTTATTCCTTTGCGGTGGGTTGGGTTCCTTAAAGGTCTAACCGGGAATGGCCGGGTTTTAAGGCAATTCCAGCAAGCCCCGCTCCGCGTCCCGGTGGAAGGAAAGCAGGTCAGCGTACCGATCCCGCAGGAGAGCCGCTACATCCGAAGTTGGGCCGTTGCCTGAACTAATCCTGATTACCTTTGGCGGATGGCCCAACGCCCCGCTCAACTTTTTGTAATCGTTATCCTTGGTAACTATGACGTAATCGTGGGCTTGGGCATAGGCCCAAATCCGGGGGTCTCCGTCCGTGTCCAAGTTGATTTCCAGGACGTGGCGCGACCCCGGATAAAGGTCTGCCAGCAGCCGGGGTAACTGACGGGATAAGTTCTGGTCGAAAATCAGCTTCATTGAGCCGGTAGCGCCTGGAGTCGCTGCTCCAGAGCGTCGGCAAAAGCCCGGCAAACCTTCAGGTCTTCTTGGGTCAGGTTGGGGAAATCGTCCAGGATTTCCGCCTCGGACATTCCCGACGCCAGGTACTCCAGCACGTCATACACGGTCATACGGATGCCGCGCAGGCAGGGCTGGCCGCTGCGTTTGCCCGGTTCAATGGTGATGCCGTTGAACTCCCTGGCGACGGTCATGGCTATTTTATTTTCCTTGATAACCCGCTCCAGACCGCCGACCGCCTCCAGAGTTTCCTGGTACTGCTCCAACGCCCGGCCCAACTCGCCGGCGGCCTTCAGCGCCGTCCGGTGTTGCTCCAGCATCCGGTCTAATCCCCCGGCATCCTCCAAATCCCGTTTCTGCTGCTCCAGGTCCCGGCCCAACTCCCCCAACTCGTAGTCAACTAACCGGGCCTTTCCCGGTTCTTCCAGCGTCCGGTTCAAGCTGCTGGCCGCATCCCAGGCGATTCTCCGCTTTTCCTGTACCCGCCAAAGGCCGATGACGACGTCCTGTTCCCGCCAATGCACCTCCAGCGCCCGGTCATAGTCGTGTATTTTCCGGTACGTCATCTGTCCCCGCCGTGATTACCCTGGTCGGTCAATGATAGCATACTGCTGATGTTCCTAACGTTTGTTGCTATTCCTTACCTGTACCGGCTCCGGGGGATGATTGGATTGTAGGGGCGGGTTTGTAACCCGCCCGGCGTTCAACGGCAAGGAAATACCGGAAAACCGGTGTACGCGGTCTGACCGGTTCCGGCCCTTAGCCAGGGCGGGTTATAAACCCGCCCCTACCCGATGATACTATCAACCCGTTGAGAATACCCGCTTATCAGGGTCGGCGCAAAGTCGATTTACCTTTGCTCACCGCTCATCCCGAACCTCCCGAAGGATGAATTCCAGGACAGGATGGATGGTTCGACAAGCTCACCATGAGCGGGTTGGGCTGGTGCA
This sequence comes from uncultured Dehalococcoidia bacterium, assembly GCA_958295765.1. Taxonomy (GTDB): domain Bacteria; phylum Chloroflexota; class Dehalococcoidia; order Lucifugimonadales; family UBA3495; genus CATQHB01. The sequence goes on along the minus strand of CATQHB010000002.1, from coordinate 2,464,245 downwards.
AAGGCAATCTCAATTAACAACATCCGCTCATGGTGAGCTTGTCGAACCACCCCCATTCCGCTTTAGTTCTTTACTCCCGCACTGCAATCCCCGACTACCCTTACCGCAGCCCGGCCACTACTTCCCGGCTTTTCCTGGTGGCCCAGGCGTCGGCCTCCTGCAACTCGGCCAACTCCCGGCCGGGGGTGGGTTGGTGGGCGGTTACTACCGCCTCTACTACCCGGTAGATGTCGCCGAAGCCGATTTTTCCGGCCAGAAATGAGTTGACCGCTACCTCGTCTGCTGCGCTCAATACTGCCGGGTAGGTCTGTCCCCGTTGGGCGGTTGCCAGGGCCAGGCCGAAACAGGGGTAACGCTCATACTCCAGGGGCTGGAAGTCCAGGGCGTGGGCGATGCCGGTATCCAGCCGGGGGATCAGGCCCAAGTCGCCGTTGGGCCGCCGCTCCGGGTAAAATAGGGCGTACTGGATGGGCAGCCGCATACTGGGCGGGCCTAGCTGGGCCTTAACCGACCCGTCGGCAAACTCTACCATCGAATGGATAGTGCTCTGCGGGTGGATTACCACCTCGATGTTTTCCCAGGGCACGTTGAACAGCCAGTGAGATTCGATGACCTCAAAGGCTTTGTTCATCAGCGTGGCCGAGTCAATAGTTATCTTTGGCCCCATCTGCCAGGTGGGGTGGCGCAGCGCCTGCTCCGGGGTTACTGCCGCTATTTCGGCCAGGGGCATCGTGCGGAAGGGGCCACCGGAGGCGGTGATAATCAGCCGGCGGATTTCGTTGGCCTCGCCCTGAATACACTGCCAGATGGCGCTGGGTTCGCTGTCCACCGGCCGAATGACGCCCCCGTAGCGGCTTTCGTATTCCTTGAGCAGGGGGCCGGCCATTACGATAGGTTCCTTGTTGGACAGGGCCACCGCCTTTTGATGCCGCAGCGCGTTGAGGGTGGGCAGCAGGCCGGCCGCCCCGGTGGTGGCGACCATCACCAGGTCCACCGCCTCCAGGCAGACCATCTCCTCCATTGGGGTAAAGACCGGGCCGGCGGGCAGGGCCGCCGGCGGGGCCAGGGCATAGATGTGTTCGGGGTGAAACTCGGCGACTTGCTGCCGCAGCAGTTCCAGGTTAGTCCCGGCGGCCAGGCCCACCACCTGAAACTCCTGGGGAAAGGCGCGCACAATGTCCAGGGTCTGGCGGCCAATGGAGCCGGTAGAGCCGAGGACAACAATGTTTTTCATAAGGCCCGCACCTCTCCGCCCCGGCGGGGTTGAACCCCCGTTACCCGGGCAGCAGGATGACCAGATAATACACTACCGGGATTGTCAGCAACAGGCTGTCCAGCCGATCCAGCAGCCCGCCGTGGCCGGGCATCAGATTGCCGGCGTCCTTGACCTGGGCGAGGCGTTTCAGCCGGGACTCCAGCAGGTCGCCGGCCTGGGCCGCTATGCCTACTGTAGCACCAATCAGGGGCAGTTGCCAATTCCAGGCGGCGGGGGACAGGCCGAGGTTAAAGAACTGGCCCATTAGCAGGGCGGCGGCGACGGCGCCGACGAACCCGCCAATAGCCCCTTCCCAAGTCTTGTTCGGGCTGATGGCCGGGGCCAGGGGATGCCGGCCGATGGCCCGCCCGACGAGGTAGGCCCCGGTGTCGGTGGCAAAGGTGGTCAGCAGGGCCAGGAGCAGCCAGTTGCGGCCCAATTCGTAACCGTCGCCCCGGCTCAGGTCGCCGCCCAGGTAGTTGCTCAAGTCGCCGCCCAGGTCGCCGCCCGGATAGTTGTCGCCCACCTGCACCAGGAGCAGGACGTGGGCCAGGAGCCAGCCCAGATAAAGCGGCCCAACCACCAGGTACGCCGCTGCCACCGGCCAGTTTTCCCCCCGGTAAAAGGCAATGAGCCAGAGCAGACCGCCAAAGGCCCCGCCGATAAGTATGCCCAGGGAAATGCCGGCAAAGTGCAACGGCCCGTTGGCCGCCGCGCCCCCGATAATAAAGGCGATTACCCACAGCGCGCCGAGGAAAAAGGGCAGGGGCGTACTTTGCGCCGGTTCACCTTGAGCGGGATGCGGCGTTTCCTGAGTTATCCGGTGGGGGTGGGGTGGTTCGACAGGCTCACCATGAGCGTTCTCCGTATCTGCTGCACCACCTGCGGCGTCCACATTCGCCCCACTACCGGCGGCGGCGTCCACCGCCTCACCCTCAGCGCCCGCCACCGGCACACTACCAACGGCGTCTGCTACCGGCACAGTACCAACGGCGCCCTCATCCGCCCCACCGGCGCCATCCTCGACCATAGTACCGGGGGCTGAATTCTCAACCGCTACCCCACCAGCAACATCCTCAGCCATCGTACCGGGGGCTGAATTCTTAACTGCTACCCCACCAGCAACATCCTCAGCCATCGTACCGGGGGCTGAACCCTCATCCGCTCCACCAGCAACATCCTCAACCAGCGCGCCGGGGGCGGCAATATCCCCCCGCTCATCCTGAGCTTGTCGAAGGATAGGGGTAGCCGCCGGGGGCGGGTGCATACGGTAAAACTCCCGCAGGCCCAGGACGGCGGCCAGCGCGGTCAAGAGGAAAACCCAGGGGAGGCCGGCCCACAGGGCGCCCAGCAGGATGAGGAGACCCGCCAGGGCCGTGAGGCTCCGGAGCAGCAAGGCGCTCAGCTCTCCGGGGGAATGTTGCCGAAGCGGCGCTGCCGGCTGCTGAAGGAGTCCAACGCCCGCCCCAACTCGGCGGCGTCCAGGTCCGGCCAGAGGGTGGGCGTGTGGTAATACTCGCTGTAAGCCGATTGCCACAGCAGGAAGTTGCTGATGCGCAGTTCCCCGCCGGTACGGATTATCAAGTCCGGGTCCGGGCAGTGGGCGGTGAAAAGGCAACGGCTGAAAAGCTCCTCGTCCACCTCTTCCGGCGCAATCCCCTCCCGAATCAGCCGCTTTACCGCCGCCAGAATCTCCTGCCGTCCCCCGTAGTTAAAGGCCAGGTTGAGGACGATGCCGGTGTTGTTGCGGGTCAGCGTCTGAAGCCGCTCAATGACCTGGCCGGTGTCCGGGGCCAGGTGGTCGGTGTTGCCCAGGTGAAAGACGCGGATGTTCTTCTCCATCAGGAGGTCGCTCTTCCGTTCCAGGGCCTCGTGGAGCAGTTCGATAATTCCTTCCACCTCGGCCGGGGGGCGCGTCCAGTTCTCGGTGGAAAAAGCGTACAGGGTGAGGTATTCCACTCCCCGGTCGGTTAAAAGGTCCAGCACGCGGGGAATGGAATCCACGCCCTCCCGGTGGCCGGAAAGGCGGGGCAGGCCCCGCTGCGCGGCCCAGCGCCCGTTGCCGTCCATAATAATGGCAACGTGCCGGGGTACGGCGGCCGGGCCGGAGTCGTTGGCCGGTTCCCCGTCGGCCTGGGTTGGCCGGGCCGACGGGTTGGTCGGGGAATCTGATGAGTTTACCGGGCCGGTGCGGGTTTGCATCAATTACATCCAGTTGCTACATCCAGTTGCAGCCGGGCGCTAGACCTGCATAATCTCCGCTTCTTTAGCGGTGGAAACCTGGTCAATATCCTTGATGTGGGCGTCGGTAGTTTTCTGGAGTTGGTCCTGGCTGCGGCGGTTCTGGTCCTGGGAAATCGCCTTGTCCCGCTCCAGCTTGCGCAGGCTTTCCAGCCCGTCCCGGCGGACGTTGCGCACTGAAATCTTGCCCTCCTCAATCTTGCGTTTGAGGAGGCGCACCAGTTCCTGCCGACGTTCCTGGGTCAACGGCGGTATGGGCACGGTGATGATATTGCCGTCGTTGGAGGGGTTAAAGCCCAACTCGGAGCGCATCAGGCTCCGCTCGATTTCCCGCAGGGCCTGCTTGTCCCAGGGCTGCACCATAATGGCCCGGGCGTCCGGCGCGGAGATGGAGGCAATCTGTTTCAGCGGGGTGGGCGAGCCGTAATAATCCACGCTGACGTTTTCGATAAGCGAGGGGGTAGCCCGGCCGGTGCGCAGCGAAGCCAGGTCCCGTTGCAGGGCCTCGATAGACCGGGCCATCTTGCGCTCCACTTCGCTGAGGACGGCTTCCGGGGTCAATTGAGTTTCGGCGTTATCCTGTTCCGGCATATTGAATACCTCCGGGGTGATGTCCGGGGTGATAGTGGATAGCTTTTCCATCCGGGCCGCCGGCCGGGTTGGCGCTGGCCGCCCCGTTCCACCAAGCATTATATACCAAGGCGCGGTTTTCCTGAAATCCCGGGCCGCCAACTGCAAAAATCGCCCTTGGGTGAAAGCCCCGGCCGGCCAAGGCAATTGCGTTTTAACCAGGGCAACCCGGCAACCGTCATTCCAAGCAACCGTCGTTCCGGCGAAAGCCGGAATCCAGGAAATCCTCCCGGAAAAGAACGATCCGGTTATCGAGCGTTCTGGATTCCGGCTTTCGCCGGAACGACGGGTTTATGCTGCGTTTGACATTTGCAGCGGCAACTTCTGACATAATAACAGAGCCGGGCGGGATTCTCTGCGGGAATCACATCTGGCTCTCTGGCTTTTATCTACCCCCGGCACCCAGCCACTACCGGCCCGGTGTTGTCCGTCTTACACACTTTCCCGACGGTCATCCGAAAACGCCAGCATCCGCCCCTACCCACCCCCGTTGGCTATCGTCGTCCCCACCGGGTTGCCGCTCAGGACGCTGCTCATGTTGCCCTGCTCAAAGATGTTAAAGACCACGATGGGCAGGTTGTTCTCCATACAGAGGGAGACGGCGGTGGAGTCCATAACCCCCAAACGCCGGTTCAGGGTCTCCAGGTAGTCCAGGTTGGCGAATCGCTTGGCGTCCGGGTTGAGGTGGGGGTTGGAGTCATAGACGCCGTCCACGTTGTTTTTCGCCATTAACAGCACTTCGGCGCCGATTTCCAGGGCGCGCAGGGCCGAGGCGGTGTCGGTGGTCATAAAGGGGTTGCCGGTGCCGGCGGAGAAGATGACCACGCGCCCCTTTTCCAGGTGCCGGATGGCCCGGCGGCGGATGTAAGGCTCGGCCACCGCCTGGATTTGCAGAGCGCTCTGGGTGCGGGTGATGATGCCCCGCTTTTCCAGGGAGTCCTGCAAGGCCAGGGCATTGATGACGGTAGCCAGCATCCCGGAATAGTCGGCGGTGGCCCGGTCCATCCCCCGCTGTTCGGCCTGCCCGCCGCGCCAGATGTTGCCGCCGCCGATGACGATTGCCAGCTGGATGCCCGTTTGGTGGGCCTCGTCAATCTGCTGGGCCAGATAATTAACGGCGTCCGGGTCAATGCCGGAGGGGGCAGAGCCTTTAAGGGACTCCCCGCTGAGTTTCAGCAATACCCGTTGGTACTTGGCGGCAAGCATAGGCTCCGGTAAGCTATTCTTCAAGAGCTAGACGGCTGAATCGGACTACCCGGACGTTTTCACCGACCTTGGCGGCCAGTTCCTGGACAATATCGGCCACCACCTTGGAGTTGTCCTTGATAAAGGTCTGCTGCAACAGGCTGACCTGGTTGGCCGGGCGGCTGTCCCCCTCCTCAATGTCGCCGTCGCTGAGGTAAACCGGCCCCATGGCCGCCACCTGCATGGCAATATCGTGGGCCAACTGCTTGAACTCCGGGGTACGGGCCACAAAATCGGTTTCGCAACCCAGTTCTACCAGGGCGCCCACCCGGCCCCCGGTATGGATGTAGGCTTCGATTACCCCCTCGGAGGTGTCCCGGTCCGCCCGCCGGGCGGCTCGGGCAAACCCCTTGAGGCGCAGGGCCTCCGCCGCCTTGTTCAAGTCGCCTTCGTTGTCTTCCAGGGATTGTTTACATTCCATAATGCCGGCCCCGGTCAGTTCCCGCAGGGACCGGATTTGTTCGACAGTAACCACTAAAGGTCTCCTCCAATTTTCGGGTTTAGGCGCCTGCTGGCACGAGGTTAAGGTTAAGGCTGTTGCTCGGGCTGGCCCGAGAGGAACCTTTCAACTTCCGGGGTATTGGGAAGTATCAGCACTCCGTCCACTGCTACCCCGAAGCGGTCGTAGGCTTCCTGATAGCGTTTGCGCTGGGCTGCCCGCTCTTCGGCGTAGCCCTGAGCTTTTATCTTCTTAACGGCATCCGGTATCAGCAACACCATACGGCCTACCCCCGGATTAAGGCTTCTGCTCGGACTCCCTCGACAGGAACTCGGCAACTTCCCTGGTATTTGGCAACATCAGCACACCGTTCACTTCTACCCCGAAGCGCTCATAGGCTTCCTGGTAGCGTTTGCGCTGGGCTGCCCGCTCCTCGGCATAACCTTCCGCCCAGCCCTCGGCATATATCTTCCTAACTGCATCCGGTATCAGCAACACCATACGGCCTACCCCCGGATTAAGGCTTCTGCTCGGACTCCCCCGACAGGAACTCGGCGACTTCCCGGGTGTTTGGCAACATCAGCACGCCGTTCACTTCTACCCCGAAGCGTTCATAGGCTTCCTGGTAGCGTTTGCTCTGGGCTGCCCGGCCCTCGGCGTGGCCTTGGGCCTTTATTTTCTTAACGGCATCCGGTATCAGCAACACCATACGGCCGATCACCTCTACGAGGATTGTGGATGCTATGGCTAACCCCAGGGCCACAGCGAGAATGTCCGCCAGCACGGACAGCCAATCTTCCTGCCACCGGGGTGAGTGGCGGTACAGCGCTAGCAAAATGCCGGCATAGACTGGGTAGCTGATATAGTAAGCTACCCAGTATTTTCCAATGAATTTCCTGATAGCTTTTCACTCAGAGTTGGCGTTTGGGCCGGCGGCTCGGTTCAGCCGGCCCGGCGGCGGGCCGTTACTCCGCCACCTCCCGGCTCTGCTCCATCAGTTGGGCCAGGTCGTCCAGGGGCATGGAAGCCAGGGCTACGTGCTCCGCTTCCTCATCGGAAAGCTCTTCGGCGCCTTCACCCGCCTCTGCCGCTGCCTGGGCCTGGGCGGCTGCTTCCGCCTGCGCCCGCTGCTCCATCAGCAGCGCTTCCCGCTCCGCCTGCCCTTCCAGGATGGCGGAGGCCAGCCGGCCGGTAACCAGCCGGATGGAACGGACGGCGTCATCATTGCCGGGGATGGGGTGAGTTACCAGGTCCGGGTTGGTGTCGGTGTCCACGATGGCAAAGATGGGAATACCCATCCGGCGCGCCTCGGCGACGCAGATGTCCTCTTTGCAGATGTCGATGATAAACAACGCCTGGGGCAGGGTGGTCATGTTCCGAATACCCAGGAAATACTTTTCCAGCTTAGCCAGGGTTTCCTCCAGCTTCAGCCCTTCCTTCTTGGGCAGCACGCGGAAATAGCCCTGGTCCCGCTTCTGCTGCAACTCGATCATATAGTTGATGCGGCTGCGGATGGTCTGGAAGTTGGTGAGGGTGCCGCCCAGCCAGCGCTGGTTGATGTACCACATCCCGCAGCGTTCCGCCTCGCTCTGCATCACTTCCTGCGCCTGCTTCTTGGTGCCAACGAACAGGACCTTACCGCCCCCGGCGGCGACCTGGATCATTGCCCGATAAGCCTCGTTCATCAGGCCCAGGGTTTGCTGCAAGTCAATGATGTGGATACCGTTGCGCTGGGTAAAGATATAGCGCTTCATACGGGGGTTCCAGCGCCGGGTCTGGTGCCCGAAGTGGACACCGGCCTCCAGGAGAGACTTCATCGTCAGGGGTTCGCGATGGGGAGTAACAACGGGCGCCTGTTCCGGCGGACGCTCCAGCGACTGTACCATAAAACCTGCCTTTCTAACCTGCCCTTTTCAGGAATTTTTGGATTGATTGCCGGGCAGTATAACACAGGGGCCGATAGCGGGGCAATTCCGGCATTAAATTGCAGACATTTTCACCCCGGAGGCACAGAGGAACACAGAGATTCTCTGTGAAACGCTCTGCTCTCTGCGCCGTTGGGGTGAAAAGGGTCTGGCTGAGCCGGGTCAGGCCGCCACTTCGTCCCTTGCGGCCGGCCGGCCGTTGCCAGGTCAGCATCAAATCAGCAAGGTAGCCCATACCGGGTTGGTGTATTGCCCAAGGCCGGTGGTTATTCGTCGGGGTCGGAAGGAAGCTCCACATCGGGAGATAGCTTTCCTTCATCAATCAGTTTCCGGGCCCAATCTTCCCATTCCCGGGCGTTTTCTGCCCGGCCTTCTGCCTGACCCTCGGCCCGGCCCTCAGCTCGTCCTGCGGCCCGGCCCTCCGCCCGACCCTTGGCCCGGCCTTCCGCCAACCCCTCCTCCCGCGCCTCGGTTCTAATGCGTTTGCGCTCCTCGCGCATTTCGGAGAGTTTTTCAATGCCCCGGAGCAGCACTGTCATAATTACATTCCCTCCAAAAATCAGGATAAATACTATTACCAGCAGCCCGCCGCTGACATCGCCCAACTCGCCCAGGAAGTTTACCGTTTCATCTGAGGCCAGTTGGCGCAGCGGGGAACCGGCCGGCGCCCAGGTGTTGACCGACAGCATCGCCAGGGCCAAGCCGGCGGCTATCCCGAAAGCAATCGTTACCCAGAATTCTAACCGACGCCAGTCCATTCCGGGCTTATTCTACCATAATTCTAATGCCGGATCGCCGATACCCGCCCCCCGGTGTTCCCCTTGCTTTTAGCGGTTTTACGCTGCGGCCCTACTTGCCCGGCGGATAGACCCCGGAAACCCGGTGGACTTCCGCCGGCCCGTCAAACCAGTCCTGGCAGGTTTCCCGCCACTTGATGAAGTGGGGCTGTTGGGTATGGGATTGGAAAGCGGCCTCGTCCACGTACTCCTCCATCAGGTAAATGCGGTTGGGGTTTTCGTTATCCTCCAGCACGTCAAAGCGCAGGCAGCCCGGCTCATTGTTCACCGAGCCGTCGGCGTCCTCCAGCATTGAGGCCATAAACGGCTCCTTGAATCCGGGCTTGATGTTGATGGTGGCGACTACTCCGTACATTGTTACTGCTCCTTTGGTAATCCTGTGGTGATTCGCTTAACCCGGCGTTTCCGCCCGTTAATCCCCCACCGCCGCCGGCGCGGGCTGGCTGGCTAACCGCGCCGGCCACCAGGGGTCATCATATTCCTGCCACAAGTCCTTGACCGCCGGCATTACTTCCCGGGCGAACAGTTCGGTGTTCTTGAAGGTCAAGTCCTTGGGCATACTGCCGATGTGCAGCAGGCACATCAGGTGGCCGACGCGGAGCAGCTTGACGGCCTCGGTCAGCTTTTCCCGCACCGTGGCCGGGCTGCCGGCGATGACGTGGCCCTGCTCAACGTAATCCCGCCACTCCAGTTCGGCGGCGGCCTTTTGCGCCTCCTCGCCGATTTGGGGCCGCAGGGACTCCCGCACCGAGGCGATGGAACGGTAGCCCGGCGATTCGGCAAAGGGGGCGTGAATCCGCAGCATTTTCTGGTAGAAATACTTGACGTGGGCCGCGTACTCCCGTTCCGCGGATTCGTCCGTTTCCGAAACGCAGACCAGTTGCAGAAAGCCCAGGCGGTGGGGGTTGTCGTCAATGCCCCGTTCCGCCACCCGGTTCCAGAAACCATCGACCACCCGCTTGCCCCGCAGGTAGCCGAAGTAGCTCAGGTAGCAGTAAACGTAGTCCCGATCCAGCACCCAATCCCAGGTCTCCAGGCTGCCGCTGCCCGGAATCCAGACCGGGGGATGGGGCTGCTGCAAGGGCCGGGGCCAGATGTTCACGTAGCGCAGTTGGTTATACTTGCCGTTAAAGGCGAAGGGCTGCCGCTCGGCCCAGGCCCGCATTATCAAGTCGTGGGCCTCGGCGTGCTTTTCCCGCAGGGTGATGGGCGTCTGCCCGTAGGAAAAGGTGGTATCCATCGCCGTGCCGACGGGAAAGCCGGCCACCAGGCGGCCCCCGCTCATCAAGTCCAGCATCGCCATTTCCTCGGCCACCCGCAGCGGCGGCTGGTACAGGGCCAGGCTGTTGCCCAGCACGATCAGGGCGCCGTTGGCCGTGCTGCGGGACAGGATGGAGGCAATCAGGTTGGGGGAGGGCATCAGCCCGTAGGCGTTGTTGTGGTGTTCGTTGACGCACACCCCGTCAAAGCCCAGGGCGTCGGCGTACTGCAACTCCTCCAGGTAGTCGGCGTAGTGCTGTTGGCCCAACGCCGGGTCAAAGTTTTCATTGGGCAAATCCACCCACGCGCTATGGTGCTTGGCCTCAAAATCCGGGGGCAAACCCTGGTAGGGCATCAGGTGAAAGAAGGACGTTTTCATCGGAATTCAGTCTCCTTCAGGCGTCCGGCCGGCGGTTAAGGCGCCGGGAAAGGCAGCAGGAATTTGTTCCATTATCAGAGATACCGCCCTTCCGCGCAATAAGAATTAGGAATTAAGAATTAAGAATTAGGAATTAGGTCGCGAACCGCCCCTACGTTGGGCTACGGCCTGCCCGTTTTCCGGTACGTCCTTGCCGTTGAACGGCGGGCGGGTTATAAACCCGCCCCTACCAAGAATAATACCAACCACGTTGAAAGTACCCTGAACCCCGCTCATGGTGAGCCTGTCGAACCACCCAAAGGATTGTGTGGTAGGGGCGGGTTTGTAACCCGCCCTGGCCCGGGGCCGGAGTATGTTGGCTACGGCATACCCGTTTTCCGGTGCGTTCTTGCCGTTGACCGGCGGGCGGGTTATAAACCCGCCCCTACCCGGATGTTGGTACGCTCAACGGATGTTGGTATGGATGTTGGTATTCCTCAGCCCAACGTAGGGGCGGTTCGCGACCTAATTCCTAATTCCTAATTCTTAATTCTTAATTCCTAATTCTTAATTCCTAATTCCTAACTACGGCCCTACCACCCCGGTGAGGGGTGTTTCGGCCTTGGTCCACACGCCGCTGCTGCTTTCGTAATAGACGTAGGCCCGCAGGTACTTGCCCTGGTCGGCGGCTACCGGGTCGTGGCTCAGGGTTTCGGCGCCGGAACCCCAGATGCGGAAGGAACGGATGATGTTCTGGCAGTCGGTATAAGTAGAGTCGGCGTTGTCGCAGCGCTGCCAGCCCCAACGCACGGTGTCCATGACGGCCCCGGTGGGCTGCCAGTCGCCGGCTACGGTAACTACCCCGGCGCTCACCAGGGGGCTGGTATTGCCGCTGGCGAAGGCCATCGGGGTCGTTGAGGCGGTGGCGGCGTGGGCGGCGCGCACCTTGCCGAAAACCCGGGTGTAAACCGTGCTGCCGCCGGTCAGGGCGATTCTGGCCCGGAAGTATTTGCCCAGGTCGGCGTTGTTGGGGATGTAGGCGTAGGTGGGGTCGCCGCCGGCCCGGTCGGCCCCCCGGCTGGCGTCGACGGCGGTCCAGCCGGAGTACCCGTTGTCGGAACGCTCCCAATGCCAGGAGGAGCTGGCCGCCCGCAGGCTGGAGTCGCCGAGGCAGACCCAGATGGGTTCGCCCACCACCGGGAAGTTCTTGTGATCCGTTTCGCCCATTACCTGGCTGCCCTGGGTTACCGGATCCTGAGTCCCGTACTTCAGCTTGGGGTACTGGAAAGGCATCCCGAAATCCCAGGGGTCATCGCCGCCGCTTACCCCGTCCAGGTTCACGTTCCAGTTTGCGTAGAGGCCGGAATAGCCGCTGGGCCGTTGCAGTTCCCGAGTGGTTTTGCCTTCCGGAGCGGCGGTGTCGCTGTCGTCGGCGATGCCGGTGGTTCCGGCGTCCCAATAGCTGCTGGCAATGGCGATGCTGCTCGACCCGCCGTTGTTTTCCCCGGGTGGATTGGGCGAGGGCGTGGCGGTGGTGATTTCGGCCCCCACCAGGCCGCCGATTTCGGCGGTGCTGGCCCCGGTTACCGGGCCGGTGGCGTAACTGGCGTGGATGTTCACGATGGTAATTCCATGAACCCCGACCCCCTCAACCCCGCCCGACGAAGTAAAAGGCGTGCGCTCGCTGTGGGCTAAGCCCACCAGTCCCCCTAAATCGTTGTTGTCGCCGGCGCCATTCACCGCGCCGGTGGCGTAGCTGGCTAGAATGTTGGCGTGGCCCCGGTTGCTGCTGTGTCCATCGTTCACGATCGAGGCGTTACTTTCCCCCACCAATCCCCCCGCCTTGCCGACGGCGGTGGCGCCGGTGGCGGTAACGCGGACCGGGCCGGTGGCGTAGCTGCTCCTCAGTCTGCTGACTACCTGTACCGGGAAGCCGCCGCCGTCGGTGGAACCCCGGAACCAACCCACCAGGCCGCCGGCTTTGCCATTGTCGCCGCTGGCGGTAACGGCGCCGGTGGCGTAGCTTTGGTAGATGGTTCCGGGGGCAACCCGGCCCACCAGGCCGCCGGCATTGGTCGTGGCGGTAACGTCGCCGGTGGCGTAACTGGAGGTTACACTGGCGTTTACGCTGTTGCCGCCCAGCAGCAGCGCGGTGAGGCCACCGGCCTCGCCGCCGGCGGCGGAGACGGTGGCGGTGGAGTAACTGCCGCTGATGGTTCCGCTGGTCGCTCCCACGGCGTTGAGCTGCCCCACCAACCCGCCGGCCCGGTCTCCCGTTACCGCTACGTCGCCGGTGGAATGACTGTTTGAGATGCTGCCCTCGTCCACGTGGCCGGCCAGGGCGCCGGCCCGCCCTTCCGCATTTATCTTGACGTTGACCAACTGAATGTTGCGGAGGGTGGCGCCGGTGGTCCGGCCGAACAGCCCGGTCCGGTTTGACCCGGTTCCGGTGGTGCGGTTGATATACAGGGCGGAAATGGCTTTGTTTTTGCCGTCGAAGGTGGCGGTGAATCGGTTGGTATTGTCGCCGATGGGCAGCCAGCCCAGGCCGCCGTTGTAGAATTCGTCGCCCGAGTCGTCGCCTTTCCCGTCGTCGTTCTTGTCGAAGGTCAGTTCCCCGGTCAGTTCGTAGCCGGTGCAGGTTCCCGACGGGCAGCCCATCCGCCCGCCGGCGGTAGTGTCCCGGTTGGGAAAGGCGGCCACGTAGTCGGCGTGGGTCGCGTCGCCGTTGCCGTTCAGGTCGTGGCGGATGGCGTTCAACTGGTCCAGGTCGGATACGTCGATGAGGCCGTTGTTATCCGCGTCATAATCGATGGTCGTCTGGGCCGCCGCCGTTCCCGGCCCGTACAGCAGGGCCAGGCCCGCCAGCAACGCCGCCATTGCCACCACCAGCCCGGTCCAGCCGGCCGCGTGGGGCAGCATCGTTGACTTGCCATATTCGGGGGTTAGGGGGATTTTCCGCATAGCACTCCCGCCATCCTTGAGGTAAGGGTTGCGGGGCCTATTATAGTATCCCGTGAAAGTTGGGGCAACCGTCATTCTGGCGCTTGAGCCACCGTCGTTCCGGCGAAAGCCGGAATCCAGGAAATCCCCCGGAAAAGAGCGTGCTGGTTACTGAGGTTTCTGGATTCCGGCTTTCGCCGGAACGACGGTGTTATGCGGCGGTTGCCTTGGGGGATGCCGGGCGGGTGCCAAGTCTGGGCAAGGAACAAACCCCGCTCATGGTGAGCTTGTCGAACCACCCAATGGATTGTATGGTAGGGGCGGGTTTGTAACCCGCCCTGGTGTTCAACGGCAACGACGTTCAACGTCAAGGAAATGCCGGAAAAGGGGTATGCCCTTGTTGAACATTCCCGCACCCGAGGAAGGGCGGTTTATAAACCCGCCCCTACCTGGATGTTGGTACTCGCAACGGATGTTGGTATTCCTCACCCGGTCATTTTCGGGTGAACGTAGGGGCGGTTCGCGAACCGCCCCTACGTTGGGCTATGGCATACCCGTGTCCCGGCACATTCTTGCCGTTGACCGGCGGGCGGGTTATAAACCCGCCCCTACCCGGATGTTGGTACGCTCAACGGATGTTGGTATGGATGTTGGTATTCCTCAGCCCAACGTAGGGGCGGTTCGCGACCTAATTCCTAATTCCTAACTCCTAACTACGGCCCTACCACCCCGGTGAAGGGTGTTGCCGCCTTGGTCCACACGCCGCTGCTGTTTTCGTAATAGACGTAGGCCCGCAGGTACTTGCCCTGGTCGGCGGCTACCGGGTCGTAGCTCAGGATTTCGGAAACTGAACCCCAGATGCGGAAGGAACGGATGATGTTCTGGCAGTCGGTATAAGTAGAGTCGGCGTTGTCGCAGCGCTGCCAGCCCCAACGCACGGTGCGGCTGACGGCCCCGGCCGGCGTCCCGTTGCCGGCTACGGTAACCATCCCGGCGCTCACCTGGGGGCTGGTATTGCCGCTGGCGAAAGTCAGCGCAGTCCCGGCGGTGGCGGCGTCGGCGGCGCGCACCTTGCCGAAAACCCGGGTGTAAACCGTACTGCCATCGGTCAGGGCAATCCTGGCCCGGAAGTATTTGTTCAGGTCGCCGTTGTTGGGGATGTAGGCGTAGCTGGGGCCGCCGCCGGCCCGGTCGGCCCCCCGGCTGGCGTCCACGTCGGTCCAGCCGGAGTACCCGTTGTCGGAACGCTGCCACTGCCAGGAGGCGCTGGCCCCCCGCAGGCCCCGGCCCCCCGGCCCCAGGCAGACCCAGATGGGTTCGCCCACCACCGGGAAGTTCTTGTGGTCCGTTTCCCCCATCGCCTGGCTGCCCTGGGTTACCGGCTGATGCGTCCCGTACTTCAGCTTGGGGTACTGCAACGGCATCCCGAAGTCCCAGGGGTCATCGCCGCCGCTTACCCCGTCCAGGTTCACGTTCCAGGCGGAGTAGAGGCCGGAGTAGCCGCTGGGCCGTTGCAGTGCCCGGGTGGTCTTGCCCTCCGGGGCGGCGGTGTCGCTGTCGTCGGCGATGCCGGTGGTTCCGGCGTCCCAATAGCTTTGGCTGTAGCTGATGTTGCTGGCCCCGGTGCTGCCAATAAGGGGCGTAGCGGTGGTGATTTCGGCCCCTACCAGGCCGCCGATTTCGGCGCCGCTGGGCCCGGTTACCGGGCCGGTGGCGTAACTGGCGATGATATTCACGTTGGTAATTCCATTAACACTGCCCGATGAAGGAGTGCGCTGGCTGTAGGCGAAGCCCACCAGTCCCCCCAGGTCGTTGTTGCCGCCGGCGCCGACCACCGCGCCGGTGGCGTAGCAGGCGGTAAGGTTGGCGTTGGCCCGGTTGGCGGCGTGGGCATCCAGTGTCAGAGCGGCGTGCATTTCCCCCACCAGTCCCCCCGCCTTGCCGAAGGAGCTAACGCTGACCGGGCCGGTGGCGTAACTGGCCGTCAGGCTGCTGGTTAGCTGTACCGCGACGGCGTTACCGGCAGCGGAACTACTAAACCAACCCACCAGGCCGCCGGCCTTGCCACCACCGCCGGTGGCGGTAACGGCGCCGGTGGCGTAGCTTTCGCTGATGTTGCCGGGGTTGGTTCGGCCCACCAGTCCGCCGGCATAGGTGGTTGCGGTGACGTCGCCGGTGGCGTAACTGGAGGATACACTGGCGTTCCCGTTGGTGCCGCCCAGCATCAGCCCCACGAGGCCGCCGGCCTCGCCGGCGGCGGCGGCGGCGTCTGCGGTGGAGTAACTGCCGCTGATTGTTCCGCTGTTCGTTCCGAGGGTCTGGAACTGCCCGACCAACCCGCCGGCCCGGTTTCCCGTTACCGCTACGTCGCCGGTGGAGTAGCTGTTGGAGATGGTTCCATCCTCCATCAGGCCGACCAGGGCGCCGGCGCGCCATGACGCATCTATGTTGACGTTGAGCAACTGAACGTTGCGGAGGGTGGCGCCGTCGGTATTGCCGAACAGCCCGGACCGGTTTGACCCGGCCCCGGAGGTGCGGTTGATATACAGGTAGGAAATGCTGTTGTTTTTGCCGTCGAAGGTGGCGGTGAATTTGTTGGTATTGTCGCCGATGGGCAGCCAGCCGGCCCCGCCGTTGTAGTAGCGGTCGCCGGCGCTGCTGCCGTTGCTGTTGCTGTCGTCATCGAAGGTCAGGTTCGCGGTCAGTTCGTAGCCGGTGCAGGTTCCTGAGGGGCAGCCCATCCGCCCGCCGCTGGAAGTGTCCCGGTTGGGAAAGGCGGCCACGTAGTCGGCGTGGGTGGCGTCGCCGTTGCCGTCCAGGTCGTGGCGGATGGCGTTCAACTGGGTGGTAGTAGCGATTTCGATGAGGCCGTTGTTATCGGTGTCATAATCGACGGTGGTCTGGGCCGCCGCCGTTCCCGCCCCGTACAGCAGGGCCAGCCCCGCCAACAGCGCCACCATTGCCACCACCAGCCCGGTCCAGCCGGCCGCGTTGGGCAGCATATTTGCCCTACCATATTCGGAGAGGCGGGGGATTTTCCGCATAACATTCCTGCCATCTTTGGGGTAAGGGTTACGGGTTGCGGGGCCTATTATAGTATCCCGTGAAAGTCAAGGTCAACCGGGGAATTAAGAATTAGGAATTAAGAATTAGGTCGCGAACCGGCCCTACGTTGGGCTATGGCAAGGAACTACCGGGAAAGGGTTATGCCCTTGAGCAACCGTCGTTCCGGCGAAAGCCGGAATCCAGAATCCTCGGTAGCCGGAACGCTCTTTCCCCGGGGATTTCCTGGATTCCGGCTTTCGCCGGAACGACGGTTAAAGGCGGGATGACGGGTTTGTGATGCGATTGCCTTGGGGGATACCGGGCGGGTGCAAGTCTGCGTCAAGAACAAACCCCGATCATGGTGAGCCAACCCCCGCTCATGGTGAGCCTGTCGAACCACCCCAAAGGATTGTATGGTAGGGGCGGGTTTGTAACCCGCCCTGGCCCGGGGGCCGGAGTATGTTGGCTATGGCCTACCCGTGTCCCGGTACGGTCTTGCCGTTGACGGCGGGCGGGTTATAAACCCGCCCCTACGGTTTCGCGACCTAATTCCTAATTCCTAATAGTACCGCTCCAACTTACCGATAAAGGCTTCGGCTATGGACACGCATAGCTCCCAATCCGCATCGTCCCGCTCCATACCCCGCTCCAGGTCAAAGCTGAACCCCTTGACGTAGGAATAGGCCGCCTCCAACTCGATGTCGCGCTGCTCCCTGGCGATTTTTCGGACCATTGCCCAGGGGTCGGTCGGGTCGGTTTCCGGCGCCCGGTCCCGCAAGTGGACTTGCACCGTCTGAAACAGGGCGTCGATAGCTTGCTTGGGGTGGTCGGCCCAAAGCTCCTGGGCGGCCCGGATGTTGACTTCAATGTCTTGCAGCGTCATTGCTTTGCTATCCCTTACCCCAATACCCTTACCCCAAAAACCGCCGCAACTGGGCGGCCTCGGTTACGTAGTCGGATATGCTTACCCGGCTGCCGTAGGTGATGCCGGCCCGGATGGCGCTGGTCAGTCCCTCATGCACCCGGTCAACGTCGTCGGTGAACTGCTCCATTATTTGCAGGTAGCGGTCGCCCAGCAGTTCCTTGATGTGCCGCTCGTTGGCGTAGCGCAGGGCCGCCCGCAGGTCGGCGTCCAGGCTGGGATAGACCTCCCGCACAAAGGCCAGGTCATCGTCGTCCAGGGCGGCCAGCCCCAGCAGTTCCGGCGGCACGCCGATGGAGTAGAGGGCGGCGGCAAAGCCGATGGCCCGGGGCAGGGTAACTTCGTCCCCTACGCTGTCCAGGGTGCGCCCGTAGCCGAACAGCCCCACGTGGAGTTTCCGGTCCCGCCGCCGGGGGATGTGGTTGGACACGGCGCTAATCAGGTTGATGTGCTGGCGCACCAGGGACTGGTACTCGGCGACGGCCTTGTCCAGCACCGCCCTGGCCCGTTCCTGGTCCACCGGCGGCGGTTCCTGTCGCTGGTGGGCCAGGATTTGCTCAATGCCGCTGCGGACGGTTTCCTGGTCATAATCGTACTTGAAGGCCGACTGCACCGTGAAGGTATGGCCGCTGGGGTATTCCTGAAAGGCCCGCTCCACGTTCACCGGGGTCAGGTGGCCCCGGAAGGGCACCGAACCGGCCCCGATAATGGGGTACAACGGGATGCCCAGCCGCTGCTCCAGTTGATACAGCCGGAACAGGCCGACTTTCAGCGTCAGTTCGGCGCCGATGATGCCGTAGTTCAGGGCCGGGTCGCTGCGGGCCAGAAAGACCCGCTGGGCCGGCAAGTCCCGCCGGTGCAGGTACTCCTCGACGATGCGGTCGCAGTAAAAGAGATGCTCCATATCCTCGATTAGGGGAATGACCCGCAGTTCCTTGGGAAAGAACTCCCCCACCCAATCCTTGACCAGTTGGCCGTCAAGGAGGGGCTGGCTTTCCTGGCCGACAATCATCCGGCGGTAGTAGGCTTCCACCAGGGCCAGTTCCTGGGCCGCCGTAGTAAAGGGCAGGATGACTTCCTGAATGGGGGCGGTGTCCGGCGTCCCGCCGCCGTAGAAACTCTGGGCCATATCCCAGGCGGCCGGGATGCTTTGCAGGGCTTCCACCATCGACTTCCGCATATCCCGTTCAATGCCGGGGTTGGGCACCCGCAGGGTCAGCACCATATCCCGCCCCAGCCGCTGCTCCTGCTGAAAGAAGTCCGGGTAGCCGGTCAGCAGCTTGCGGACGACCTGATTATCGGCATCCTTCCCCTCGGAGTCCCACATCTGCTCGTCGCAGCCCAGGGCGAACATATCGGCGGCTTCGTGAACTTCCCCCTCGCTTTTCAGCACCCCGGCCGGGTCGGCATAGGGGGACGGCGTAGCGTTGTCGGGATGTTGGGTACTCATCACCTTTGGCACAAAGAACACGGCGCACCTCTAATAAATGCGATAGACCGGTGGGACTATACCCGGCCGGGGAACGGTTCGGCAAGCCGGCAGTCAGGACAACACGGACAACCGTCGTTCCGGCGAAAGCCGGAATCCAGGAAATCCCCCGGAAAAGAACGGGCCGGCTACCGAGCGTTCTGGATTCCGGCTTTCGCCGGAACGACGGTTGCTTGGGTTGCCCTGGCTCCTGGTCGATTCATCCCCAATTCTTAATTCCTAATTCCTAATTAAAATGCGGTTGCCCTGGCCTACCCCAGGAAACCCTTGACCGCCGCTATAAAGTCGGCCGGGTTGTCCTCAAAGACCATGTGGCCGGCCTGGGGGATTTCCACCATTGCCACGTTGGGCAGGGTGGTCAGCATTTGTTGGGCTACCTCGGCGCTGAGGATGTCCGTCTCCACGCCCCGGACAATCAGGCTGGGGCCGGTGATGTTGGGCAGGGCGGGCCACAGGTCGTCGGAGGGCGGAACGGTGCCGTTGCGCCGCTGCTCCCGGATGAGCAAGTCATACTTCCAGCCCACCTTGCCGTTGGGCAGTTCTCTGGTGGAATACTGCACCCGCCGCCGCATCACCGACTCCGAGGAAAAGCGGTTCTGCTGGTTCATATAGGCAAAGGCCGCCTCAAAGGAATCGAACTCCTCCGGGACGCTCTTGATTTCGTCGGCAATGCGCTGGCTGCCCCGGCTGTCCAGGGTAGGGCCGACGTCCACGATAACCAGCTTTTCCAGCATTTCCGGGTACTTGCCGCCGAAGGCCATAGCGTTGCGCCCGCCCATAGAGTGGCCCATCAGGGTGAACTTTTCCAGGTTCAGGGCGGCGCAGAACCCGGCCAGGTCGGCGACGTAGGCGCCGGTGGTATAGTCGCCGTCTTTGGCCCAATCGCTGTCGCCCCGGCCCCGCTGGTCCAGGGCCAGCACGTGATAATCCTCGCACAGGGCCGCCGCAACGTCGTCCCAGGAATGGGCGTGGCCCCGGAGGCCATGCACCAGCAGCAGCGGCGGCTGGCCCACCGCCCCCCAATCCAGGTAATGCAGCGTATGCCCGTTGGCGGTTACCGTCTTGCTCTGGGGTTGGACTTGCGTTGTCATAACCAGTTCCTCCGCATTGAATTAGTTGAATTAAGGGTAGTTTAGCACATCCCAAGAACCGTCGTTCCGGCGAAAGCCGGAATCCAGGAAATCCCCCGGAAAAGAACGGGCCGGCTACAAAGGGTTCTGGATTCCGGCCGGTGCCGGAACGACGGTTTTATGACCGGAATGACGGGTTGCCGGAATGACCGGTTTATGCTGCGCTTGCCCCGGTTACCCCCGCTGCCCCGGCATTATTCGGGTAAATCCTCCAGCGTTGGCAGTTCCTCCAGGGCGACCTGCTCCTCTCTAGGGGGCTGCATCAGCAGGGCCAGGCGCCGCCGCTGTTCCTGGTTCAGGGAAGTTCGGGGCAAAGGCCGGGGTTCTGACTGACGGATTTCCTCCAGGCGGGCCGTCAGGATTTTGGCCGTTTCCAGTCCCTCCTGGACCAGCGCCGCGCTCAAGCAATGCTCGAAAAAGTTGCTGTGCAGTCCGTAGAGGGCCAGGTAATGGCGGCTCAGTTCCGGTTCCCGCCATTCGTCGGTGAGGTGCTCGATAATGCGCCCCACCCGGAGGTGGCTGTAGTGGTTCCAGCCGCGCAGTTCGGCGCAGGCTTTGACGGCGCAGCCCACCGCTCCGTAAGCCTTTTCCGACGCCGGCATCGTGTCGCCCCGTTCCAATTCCCCCTGAGCCTGCCGCAACTTCAGCCGGCTCAAGCGGGCGTAACGGTCGGATTTTTCAACCTGGTAGGCCACCGTGCCGGGAGGCGGGGTAGTCATAATCCCTGCTCGCAAAAGGGTAAAGTGGTATGGTATTGCGCTAATAATAACATACCGGGAAAAGTAAAGAACCGGGCTGGGAAATTGAGAGGCGGGGCCGGCGCAAAGTCTGCGCCAGGAACAAAATCCGCGCTAGGAACAAAATCCGCTCATGGTGAGCTTGTCGAACCACCTTCTCCTATCCGGCGTTTCATCCTTCGACTGGCTCAGGATGAGCGGGTGAGGGAGCCAACCGGGCAATTGTGTCTTAACTAGGGCAACCCAAGCAACCGTCGGCAGCCCAAGTAACCGTCGTTCCGGCGAAAGCCGGAATCCAGGAAATCCCCCGGAAAAGAACGGGCCGGCTACAAAGGGTTCTGGATTCCGGCCGGTGCCGGAACGACGGTTTTATGACCGGAATGACGGGTTGCCGGAATGACGGTTTTATTCTGCGCTTGCCCGGTTGGCTAACCCGCTACCGGGCGGCGTGCTTTGCCCGGCGCTTGGCCTGCCAGCGAACCGCCAACCGTAGCGGCAGCGTAACCAACCGGTAGAGCAGCTTGAACAACTCCCCCAGCGAAACCGCTATATCGGAGACGATGCCATGGGAGACTATGGTGTCTCTATGTTCCTTATGCTTGCGATGCTCGTACTCCGGCCGGTGATACTTTGGATCCGGCGGCGGTAGCGGCGGCGGTAGTATCGGCATTGTCATAACTTCACCCCTAGGAATTAAGAATTAGGAATTAAGAATTAAGAATTGGTAATTGAAATCTCAAAACCCCTGATTCCTGACTCCTAATTCTTAATTCTTAATTCCGCCTCCCCCTACCGTCCCTGCCAGTTGGGTTTGCGCTTTTCGGCGAAGGCGCGGGGGCCTTCTTTGGAGTCCTCGGTGGTCAGCAGTTGGTCATAGGTGCGGTAGGTCAGGGCGGAAATGTCCTGGGTGGACATATTCAGCCCCCGGTAGGCCAGTTCCTTGAAATACTGCACTGCCAGGGGCGCGTTTTCCGCGATCTGCTGCGCCATTATGGACGCCTCGGCCAGCAGTTGGTCGCCGGGGACTACCTTGTTGACAAAGCCGATGTCATAGGCCCGCTGCGCTGTGATGGGCTGGGCGGTGAGGCACAACTCCAGGGTGGCGGCCAGGCCGATTTGCTTGGGCAGGATGGTGCCGAAGGGCGGGAGCAGGCTCCACTTGGTTTCGGTAATGCCCAGCCGGGCGTCCTCGCTGGCAATCCGCAGGTCGCACATCTGGGCGATGGACCAGCCGCCGGCCAGGGCAAAGCCGTTGATGGCGGCGATGAGGGGTTTCCAGGTCTGGGGCCACATATAGGGCCGTTCCGGGTTCATACTGTCCCCGGCCCGGGCCTGGCGGCCCTCGGCGTTGTCGTTGGCCCGTTCCTTCAAGTCCCGGCCGGCGCAGAAGGCCCGCCCGGCCCCGGTAACAATGGCAACGTAGGAATCATCCTCGCCGTCGAACCGGGTAATAGCCTCGGCCAACTCTTGCCGCAGTTGCCGGTTAATCGAGTTCAGCGAGTCGGGCCGGTTGAGGGTAATAGTTACAATGCTACCCTGCTTTTCATAAAGAACCGTCTCCGCCATAAAAAACCCCCTCCTGGTCGATTCATCCCCAATTCTTAATTGATAATTCCTAATTCCTAATTGCCTAGGCGTAGTGGCCCAGGTAAGCGCCGCCGATGATGTGCAGGTGGCCGTGGCTCTGGCTTTGCAGCCCGTCATAGCCGAAGTTGGAAAGAATCCGAAACCCGTTGGGGCAGAACATACAGCCCAAGTCCACCGCCACGGTGCCCAGCCGCTGCATCAATCCACTGCTCCACATATCCAGTTGGCTCAAGTGCTGCTTGGGCATTGCCAGCAGCATCACCGGCACCCAGGTCAGCCGGTTGACGATGACGATAATCTCATCGTCCACGTAGCGGATGCGGGCCGGTTCCCGTCCGGCGATAATCTCGCAGAAAACGCAAGGCTGTCCCTGGCTCAAACCTTCACCTCGACCGATTCGACCGATTCAACTGATTCAACCATTCAACCGATTGGGCTTGTTGGGCCTAATCCACCGCCACCGCCGTTAGTTCCAGCCGCCCCTGGGCGTTGCGGGTCAGCCGCCCGGCCTTGGGCGCTACCCCGTGGCCGAACAGCAGCAGCCAGTTTTCCCGTTCCGCCTCAGCCAGCCAGCGCCGCTTGGCGTCCAGCGTATCCAACGGATACAGGTCAAAGGCGGTCAGATAGTTCAGGGGCAGATGTTCCGGCGTGGGGATGACGTCGCCGAAACAGGCGGCCTTTTCCCCGTTGGATTCCAGGTAGGCCATCTGATGCCCGGCCGTGTGGCCGCCGATGCGCCGCACCCAGAGACCGGGCAGCAGTTCGGTGTCGCCGTCCAGCAACTCCAGTTGGCGGGACTCGGCCAGGGGCATAAAGTCCTCAGGATTGTAGGCCGGACGGGTGCGCTCGTTGGTCTCGGTGGCTTCCTGCCAGTCGGCCCGTTGCACCAGGTGGGTGGCATTGGGAAAGACCGGCTCCAACTCGCCGCTGCCGTTGCTACTGCTACTGCCCCGGCCCCGCCGCCGGTAGCGGGTGCAGCCCCCGACGTGGTCAAAGTGCAGGTGAGTCAGCACCACCAAGTCAATGTCCTCAGGCCGGATGCCATGCTCGGCCAGGCGGGGCGTCAGTTGGCCGGCCCGCATCCGGTAGATAGTCCGGGTTCGCTGGCTATGCTTGGTGCCTACCCCGGTATCCACCAGGACGTTCTTGCCCCCGGCGCGGATGAGCAGACAGTTCAGGCCCAACTCCACCCGGTTTTTCCGGTCCGGGGGCCGGCGCCGGCTCCAAATGGCTTTAGGCACCACCCCGAACATGGCGCCGCCGTCCATGTGGATGGCGCCGTCGCTGACTACGTGAAGTTCGGCGCTGCCCAGTCGCATCGTCAGAAAATATATAGACTGGACTATCTATTGTCAACGCCAGGCTGGGGGGACGGCTGGGTTCTAGTATTTTCAACGCTTGTTAGTATTTCCATCGGCGTAGGGGCGGGTTTCAAACCCGCCCTGCCCGCAACGGCAAGTTTGTCTCGGAGAACCGACGACGCCATCCTTGAACTGTCCTTACCCCGGAACGTGGGCGGGTTATAAACCCGCCCCTACCGGCCAACGAAACGTGGCTTGGCAAGAAATACCAACAAAATACATATAACCGCTCACGGCAAGCCGGCAACCGCTCATGGTGAGCCGGTCGAACCACGCCCCTATATCCGGTGAGGCTCCAGTAGGGGCGTTTCGCGAAACGCCCCTACGTGGCTAGGCGGGGCATTTGCCCAAATCCCCGGTCTATGGTAATTTTCACTGGCCCCAATTGCCCCGAACCGCCGAGTTAGTCAACGCTCAACTGAGGAGGAAAATATGCGCCTGGAAGGGAAAACGGCCCTGATTACCGGGGCCAGCCGGAACATTGGCCGTCAGGTGGCCCTGACCTTTGCCCGGGAGGGCGCCGACCTGGTGCTGAACACCCGCCAAAGCCGCCAGGAACTGGAGGAGGTGGCGGCTCAATGCCGGGAGTTGGGCGTCAACACCCACCTGGCGATGGGCGACGTGGCCGACCCGGAGCGGGCCGCCGGCATCGTGGCCGAGGGTATCGCCGCCCTGGGCAAGGTGGACATCCTGGTGAGCAACGTGGCAATCCGCCCCCACAAGCCCATTCTGGACATTTCCAACGAGGAGTGGCGGCAGGTAATGGAAATCAACCTCTTTCCCGCCTTTTACCTCATCAAGGCGGCGCTGCCCGGAATGATGGAGCGGCGCACTGGCAGCATCATCGCCCTGGGCGGCCAGTCGGCCATCACCGGCCGGCCCGACACGGCCCTGGTAACGACGGCCAAGACCGGGCTGCTGGGGCTGATTCGCGCGGTGGCGGCGGAAATGGCGCCCTACAACATCCGGGCCAACATGGTCAACCCCGGCTCCACCGACACCAGCCGCGCCCACCCGGAATGGTACCCGGAGTTTCAGGAAGTGGCCCGAGGTTCTACGGAACACACGGCCGGCCTGCCCCTGGGCCGCCAAGCCTCGGTGCAGGACATCGCCGACGCCTGCCTATTCTTCGCCTCCGACGAATCCGGCTACATCACCGGCGACCGCCTGAACGTGGTAGGGGGGCGGTATATTGTTTAGGGGGTTCGGCTATCCCTGTGTCCCCGGCCTCTCTTCCTTGGGAAGATGCCGGGTGATGCCGGGTAATCGTGTCTTAACCGGTGCAACCCGGGCAACCGTCATTCCGGTAGCAACCGTCGTTCCGGCGAAAGCCGGAATCCAGGAAATCCCCCGGAAAAGAGCGATCCGGCTACCGAGGATTCTGGATTCCGGCTTTCGCCGAAACGACGGTTTTATGATGCGATTGACTTGGGGGACAATGGCAAAGTTGACGCAATAAGCCCGCTCATGGTGAGCCTGTCGAACCACGTCCCTTTACCCGGTAGGGTCCAGTAGGGGCGTTTCGCGAAACGCCCCTACGTGGTACGCCTCCGCTATCCGATAGGGCGTCCTTCGACAAGCTCAGGATGAACGGGGAAAGTTAAGCTCACCATAAGCGGGGAAATCAAAGGGAAAGTCAACCGCCCCCCCGCCCTGCGCCGTCCCAGACCAGGCTGGCCGCTCCCAACATTCCCGCCGCATCACCCAAGCGGCTGGGTTCCAGCCGAATGTCCCGGTGGCCCTCGGTCATCGCCGATTCCAGCATCAAGGCGTTTATTTGGGGCAGCAAGCCCAGGCTAATCAGCCCGGAGGTTACGCCGCCGCCCAGGGCCAGCAGGTCGGGGTTGTAGAGGTGGAGGATGTTGGTGAACCCCACTGCCAGGGCCTGCACCGCGCCGTTCACGATGTCCAGGGCCAGGGGGTCGCCCTGCCCGGCGGCCTCGAACACCCTTTCCGAGGTGATTTGCGCCGGCTCCGGGCCGGCCAATGGAGAGTCGCCGGCGCCGGGTTCCGCCGCCCTTAGGCGGGCAATCCGGGCGATGGCGGTGCCCGAGGCCAGGGACTCCAGGCAGCCCCCGCGCCCGCAGCGGCACCGGGGCGCGGCGGAACTCCGGTCAATTACCATGTGTCCCACCTCGACGGCCTGGCCGTGGGCGCCCAGGAACATCCGCTCCTGCTCGATTACCCCGCCGCCGATGCCGGTGCTGACGGTAACGTAAACCAGGGTTCGGGGCGCATTTCCCTGACGTCGGGCTGCCAATCCGGCCCCGTAGCGGAACTCCCCCAGGGCCGCCAGGTTGGCATCGTTGCCCACGTACACCGGGCGGCCCAGCAGCGGCGCCCACAGGGCCGGCAAGGACACGCCGTTCAGGGCCGGCAGGTTGGGTTCCATCAGGGCGCCGGTAGGGGCGTCCACCGGCCCGCCGACGGCAATCCCCAGCCCGGCAATGGCCCGCTCGCCGCACCATTCTACGGCTTGCCGGATTAAGTCCTCGCTATCGCCGATTAACCGCTCCCGGTCGCTGGCGGGGTCATTGAGCCGCCGGGACTGCCACAGGATTTCCCCCTGCCCGTCGGCCACCGCAATCCGGCTCCAGGTGCCGCCCCAGTCCATCGCCAAAGCCACTTCCGCCGGTTGGGTCATCTCAATCCCTCCCCTGTTTTCCTGTTTTCCGACAATCTTACCTGTCATCAGGCCCAATGGGAATAAGGGGATTGTTTTCACCGGGCAATCGGGTTTCAACCTAAATAACCGTCGTTCCGGCGAAAGCCGGAACGACGGGTTAATGGCGGGTTTATGATGCGATTGTCCTGATAGGAATAAGGGGATTTTCACGGGTTCTAGGCAAAGTCGAGTTGCCCCTTCTCACCGCTCATCCTGAGCTTGTCGAAGGACGAACCGCCGGATGGGGGATGGTTCGACAAGCTCACCATGAGCGGATATTGTTATTGGCGCAGACTTGGCGCCGGCCCTTTATTCCACCCGGAGACCCGGAATTACTTGCCCTCAGCCAACAGGTTATCCAAAGTTTCCCGCAGGGGGCCGGGGCGCATAGGGCCGACGAACTTTTGCCGGACTACCCCGTCCCGGCCGATGAAAAACTTTTCCGGTATGCCCCGCACGCCGTAGTCAATGGCAATGGCGCCGGGGCCGTCCACCCCGCTGGGGTAGGTGAGGCCAAAATCCGCCACGTACTGGGGGGCGTTGTCCTCCAGGTCCCAGATGTTCACCCCGATAAACTCCACTTCTGCCCGGTCATACTCCTGATAGACCTGCTCCAATACCGGGGCTTCCTGGCGGCAGGGGGTACACCAGGAGGCCCAGAAGTCCACCATCACCACCTTGCCCCGCAGGTCGGACAGGGTAAGGGTGTCGCCGTCCAGCAGTTCCAGGGTGAAGTCCCGGGCCGGCGCGGCGTCAATCTCCACCACGCCGAAGTCGGTGTTGATGCCCATGCCGCCCGGCGTTCCCCGGGTTTGCAGCGAGGCCCAGACCAGGATGCCTAGAAAGGCCAGCAGGGTCAGCCCGGTTCCGGCCAGCAGTAGCCAGCCCCGCCGGTTCATGAGTCCCGCCCCGGTTCAGCGCCCGCCGGGTTGACCGGATAGGCAGGATTCGAGGGATTCAGGGGATTGGCGGCCGGCCGCAACTGTTCCAGTAGCCCGGCCCGGCGGGATTGATATTCTCCTTCGGAAAGCTGGCCCTGCTCAAAGGAGTCATCCAGGCGGGCAATGGCTTGAACCAGGGCTTGACGCCCGGCGGGAGCCGGGTCAGCAACGCCGCCGCTGGTATAGTCAATATCGCTACAGTCCGTGCTGTTGTCGGGAGTTGCGGTCATCCCGGCGGTCGCCGGAACGGGTCTATGTCCCCGGAACCAGGCGTAAATCAGCAGGGCGGCCAGGGCGATGCTCAGCATTACCGGGATGGCGCTTTCCCACAAATTGCCGTCGGTCAGGGTTTGCGCCATTTGTACCGGCAGGCTGGGTTGGGGCAGTTGCGCCAGTTCCAGCGCTACCCCCCGGCCTGGCGGGATTTCCCGGCCCTCCCACACCAGATAGACCTGGCCGGCCACGTCAACCCGGGGCCGGGGTTCCAGGGGGGATATTTGGATGGCTGCCAACTCTACCGGCGCCAGCACTTGATATACTCCCGCGCCCTGGAGCAGCCGCTGGTTAAAGATTACCCGGTCGCCCTGGTAGGGGAAGGTGTAGGTATAGTTGACCTGATGCTCGCCCGGCATTACCGGCGAGGTAACGGCGAACCCGTTGCCGATGGCGATGATGTCGCCCCCCGGCAGGGTGGATTGCACGTCAAGCTCGCTGGCCTGGGCCGGCAGGGAAAAGCGGAGAAAGCTGATTTCGCCGGGATTGGTGATGTTGGTCAGTTCCGGCAGCAAGGTCCGGTCGCCGGCGTTAATCAAGGTCAGAAACTCCAGGGCGGCGATTTCCCGGTCTTGCTCGTTCACCCCGGCGATGACCATTGTTTGCCGCTCCACCCGCACTGCCGATATGTCCTTGGTGGTCTCATAGACCGTCAACTCCACCGGCTCGGCCCAGGCCCCCGGCTCCAGCAACTCGCTGTAGCGCATCCCGGCATAGTCCATAACCAGGACGTAATTGCGCCCGTCCCGGATGGCGACGTCCTCAAACCGGAACCGGCCGGCCGCATCGGTAGTAGTCTCGGCGGTAGCTACCCGGCCGGCGGCCCGGTCAATGGTGTGGAGGGTAATGGGCTGTTCGGCGGGAGTCGCGCCGCCCCCGGTGCCGTTGATGACCAGACCTTGCACGGCGACCATTTCTGCCCCGGCCGCCGCCGCGCCGCCGCCGGTTTCCTGGGCCAGCGCCTCCTGAACCGTCAGGACGCCGGCGCCAATGGCGACCAGGCCCAGCAGGACGGTCAGAGCCATCCCCCGGAGCGTCGGGAAAAGCCGGCGTAGTGGCATAACCTAATCCCCGGCCCGCCGGTCAATTTCCGGTGGAGATTGCGGTTCCGGCGTCGGTTCCGGGGACGGTTCCGGTTCCGGGGACGCCGACCCCAGGCCGGCGCGGGCCAGGTGTATTTCCTCCTCCAAAGCCGCATCCTCCTCAGCATCCGGCTCAGTATCCGGGGCCTCGGCTGGCGCCTGAACCTGCGCCATTGCCTGCTGGCGCAGGGCTAAAGCCGCCTGCCGGCGGTAGTCATCAAGCTGCTCCCGGTACAATCCCTCCGGTATGTTGCCCAACTCCCGCTCCAACTGCAAGGTGCGAATGGCGTCATAGACGGAATCGACGGAATCCGGCCCGGCGGCAACTTCGCCGCCGGCCGCGACTGGCAAGCCATCCCGGTCAGCTTGGGACGAGCCGGCCCTGACCCGCCGGCGGCGCAGAAAGGGATAGACCGCCACACCAAGGCTGAACAGGGCCAGAATTGTGCCAATAATTAACGCCATAACTGTCTCAATTAAGAATTAGGAATTAGGAATTGCCGGTTCGGGATTGTATGTCATTCCGAGCGGAGCGAGGAATCTGAACTCCTGTATAAGCGACATTTCTGTCGGAACCGGAAGTTGGCAAGGGCCGGGCATTTTAGATTCCTCCCTCCGGTCGGAATGACAGACTAATTGCTCAGAATGACTTGGCAAAGCGACTGGAACGACTTGGCTAATCGGTCGGAATGATTTGACTAATCGTTCAGCATGACAGACTAATCGGCCAGAATCACAGACTAATTGCCTGGAACGACTTGGCTAATTGGTCAGAATGACAGACTAATCGGGCAGAATGACCTACCGACTGCGTACTCATAAATCATCCACTCATCAGTAAAAACCGGAATCATCAATTACCAATTCTTAATTCCTAATTCCTAATTCCTAATTCCCAACTCCCGCCGGCTGTCTTTGCAACGCGGCCGGCCGGGGCGCCAAGGCGGTTTCCCGGCGGCGTTCCGGCCATAGGGATATTACTGTGCCCAGCACCAGCACCGGCCCGGCTACCCACATCCACCAGATGAGGGGGTTGACCAGGATGCGGAACCCTACCGAGCCGTCGGGCAGGTTTTCGCTGGGCACCACGTAGAAGTCCTCTACCGGCGTCGAGCGAATCGCCGCCAGGGTGGAGGCCATGTTGAAGGACGGGTAGAAACTGCGCCGGGCCTGCATCGTTTCCAGTAGTTGCCCCTGCCGATAGACCTCCACGGTGGAAATATACTCGGTGCGGTCCGACTTGGCCTCCTGAGTGGTGTTCACGTAGAGTAGCCGGTAGCCGGCGATTTCGTAGCTCTCCCCGGGGGCCAGCACCACGTCCCGCTGCACCTCGAACAGGGACCCGCCCAGCACGCCCAGGGCGACCAGCACCACCGACAGGTGAACGATGTAGCCGCCGTAGCGGGGCCGGTTGGCGGCGATTAGCCTGGCCCAGGCCACCGGGTAAAGCTCGCCGGTGGAACGATGCCGGGAGCGCATCCCCCGCCACCACTCCAGGGCGATTCCGGCGGCGACCAGGGCGCTTAACCCGAATCCGATGAGGGCAAAGGGCTTTTGCGTAACCAGCGCCGCCAGGATGACCACCACCGCCAGGGCGAAGGAGCCGGGCAGCAGCAAGGCCCGGCGCAGGCTGTTCCAGTTGGCCCGGCGCCAGGGCAGCAGCGGCCCCACGCCCATCAGGAAAATCAGCGCCAGCAGCAGCGGCCCGTTGACCTGGTCGTAAAAGGGCCGGGCCATGGTGATTTCCGCGCCGCCGCCCAGCCGGGCGAACAGGGGATAAACCGTTCCCCACAGGGTAACGAAGGCGATGCCCAGCAGCAACAGGTTGTTGACCAGAAAGGCCGCCTCCCGGGACAGCATGGAATCCAGGTGCTGCGCGCTTTTCAACTTTCCGTACCGCCAGAAAAAGACGGCAAAGGGAACTATCACCCCCACCGCCAGGAACATCAGAAATACCCAGCCCAGGTTAGAGGCGCCGAAGGAGTGTACCGACGGCACCGGCCCGCCCCGGTTCATAAACATCCCGTAGAGGGCCAGGCCAAAGGCCACGTTAATCAGCACTATGTTCCACATTCGGAACATCCCCCGCCGTTTCTGCACCATTACCGAGTGAACGAAGGCGGTGAGGACCAGCCAGGGCATAAAGGCGGCGTTCTCCACCGGGTCCCAGAACCAGAATCCGCCCCAGCCCAGGATGGTGTAGGCCCACCAGGAACCCAGCAGCAGGCCGCCGGCCAGCAAAGCCCAGGTGATCAGGCCCCAGACCCGTCCGGCGTCCACCCACTCATCCCGTTCCTTGCCGCCCAGCAAGCCGCCCAGGGCAAAGGCAAGGGGCAGGCTCATTCCAATCAACCCGGCCATCAGCGCCGGCGGGTGAAAGAACATCCCGAAGTGAGTCAGCAGGGGGTTGATGCCCTCCCCGTCTAGCGGCACAAAGGGCAGTTGGTCAAAGGGGTTAGCCATAAACCCCATCACGGCGATAAAGAAAGTCTGAATCACCATCAGGGTTGCGGTGGTATAGGGCAGGGTGTCCCGAACCTGGGCCGGCGCCCAACGCAGGGCAATGGCCGACATCACCGACAGGATAAAGGCGATGTAGAGCAGGGAACCTTCGTTGCCGGCGTAAAAGGCTACCCAGGTGTAGATGTCCGGCATCGCCAGGCTGCTGTGCGCCGCGACGTAGGCTACCTCAAAGTCCCGGTTGATGAAGGAACCCACCAGGCTGAGGGTGGCGACCAGCATTACCAGGGCCAGGGCGTAAACGGCGCGGCGGGCGCTCTCCACCAGGGCCGGAATGTCCCGCAGCTTCCCCAACGCCGATCCCAGGACGGCGTAGATGGACAGGGCCAGCCCAACCCACAGGGCAAGCTCTCCTAAATCAGCCATACGCTCTCGCTGTGTCCCGCGGCGTCCCTCCGGGTCGTCGGGCGGAAAGTAAAGCCCGGAGACGCTGCGGCGGTAGGATAGGGTGTATTGCGCCCATTTTACTTTTCCTCAAGCGGGGTCGGTTCAGTCGAGTCGGGCGGGTCGGTTAAGTCCAGTTCCCGGTCAACGGCGGCCAGATACGGCGTCAGGTCGGTCTCGGTCTCGGTCTCGGTCTCGGTATCAGTCTCGGCGCCGGTGTCGGTTGACCCGGCGGCGGGCGGCGCGTCCGGCCGGGCGGTCATGGCGCGGATTACCAGCCCGCCGGCGGCCAGGGCGGCCAGCACCCCGGCGATGGGCAGAATCCAGGCCAGCAGGTTAAGCCCCGACTTGGGGGGCGAGGCCAGCACGTCGGTCCCGTAGCGGTCGGCGAAGTGGGCCAGGACTTCCCCCCGGCTGTGGCCGGCGGCCAGCAATTCCCGCACCTGCTGGCGCATCTGCCGGGCCAGCGGCACCTGGGCCTGGTCAATGGACTCCGCCGGGCATACCGGGCACATCAACATCCGGTCAATGGCCTGGGCCTCCGCCTCATCGTAGCTGGCATCCGGGGCCTGGGCCTGGGCCGTTCCGGTGGACAGCAGCAGCGCCGCGCTGAGCAACAGCAACGCCGCCGCCGCCCGGAAGTTAACCCGGAAACCGACGGGAAAAATTGGCGATTTGCAGCCGGATTTAATGTCCATAAACCGTTAGGGAGGCTACCGTTAGATAGGGAAAAGGGCAGGTCTGAAACCTGCCCTTATCGTCAAGCCGAGGTTTGCGCAAGTACGGAACGTCCTTTCAGGCAAAAATGCGCTGAAAGGCGACGGTAACGGCGCCGGTTACCGCAGCCGCGCCGAGCAGTGTTCCGATTACCCATCGAAAAAGGTCGGACTTGGTTTCGGCGTTGACCGCCTCGGCTTTAGCGCTGACGGCCCGGATTTCAGCCCTTATCGCTTCGTCGCTTCCCGCCATTTCTCGCCGTAGGGCTTCGTTGCTTGCCGTCATTTCTCGCCGTAGGGCTTCGTTGCTTGCCGCCATTTCTCGCTGTAGGGCTTCGTTGCTTGCC
This sequence comes from uncultured Dehalococcoidia bacterium, assembly GCA_958295765.1. GTDB lineage: Bacteria > Chloroflexota > Dehalococcoidia > Lucifugimonadales > UBA3495 > CATQHB01. Next base: position 2,431,953 of record CATQHB010000002.1, on the reverse strand, counting down.
GCCATTTCTCGCTGTAGGGCTTCGTTGCTTGCCGCCATTTCTCGCTGTAGGGCTTCGTTGCTTGCCGCCATTTCTCGCCGTAGTGCTTCGAAGTTGGCGTTGATTCCCGCAATGAGGTTCATTATTTCGACGTCGCGGGCCTTCGATTCGGCGTCTCGCTTCTGGATTTCGGCCATCAAGTTCGCAATGCTGGTTTGCATTTCAGCGCGCAGGTCGGCTACGTCGGCCTTGGTCGCCAGATGTTCGTAGCCGGTTTCAAGGCGGACCAACCGCTCTTCAGTTGTTGCCTGGGTAGTCATAGTGCCTAGCCTCTCAACAGTGAGTGCCGGTCATTATGGCAGAGGTTCGGCATAGGGTCAAGGTATTCCAATCAAGCCGCCGCCTTCCCTCAATCAACCGCCAAGCCCGGGTCAATAATCCCCGGTTAGCGGCACATTTGCATATTCTGTTCCTGGAGGCAGTCCACCACGTACTGGCTGACCGCATCCACTTCCGCGTCGGTCAACAGCTTGGAGAAACTGGGCATCACCGTCAGGCCGCCGATCATTATATTGCGGACTCCGGCGGTGTCTTTGGCAATCATCAAGGGGTCGTCCAGCGCGGTCAAGTCGGCGGGGACGGTGGGGTTGTAGCCGTAGCTTTCCATCATCACCGTCAGCACCGGCCCGTCGCCCTTGCCCTGGGCGCCGTGGCACATAGAGCAGTTGACATCAAAGAGATGCTGGCCGTCCTGGTTGGCGGATTCCGACCGGGGGGGCGCAAAGTAAGGCACGGCGCTTTCCGGCACGCTCAGCCGGGGCGGTTCGTGGGCCTTGAAAGACGGCTGGTAGTGCATCTCGTAGAAAATGTCCAGCGGGTAGGAACCCTGAGCACACCCCAGCGCCAGCAGGCCGGTCAGCAGAGTCAGCACGACCAGGCCGGCCCAACGCCGCCGGAAAGAGCCTCTGCTCCCGACGCCGGCTATTCCCTTGAGCTGTCCAGAAAGTTTGTTCATTCTAATAATCCGTTAGTCCGTTTTAGCTACGAAGGGACACGAACCGGCGCGATAGGCTTACTGCCTGTATATTCGGGCGGTTCGTGGATTAAATAACCGGTTACTGGCCCGATTCCCGCTTGACCTCAACCGCCCCGGACTGCCCCAGGGCCGTCTCCACCTGGCCGTGCTGGGTTTCCTCGGTGTTGACCAGGACGCCGATATAGCCCTCGGTGATGCGCTTGTCGTACAGCCCGGCCTTCAGCTTGGGCAGGCGGGACTCAAAGATGATGCCCAGCACGGTAAAGAGAATCGCGCCCAGCATGGTGCCTTCGTAGGTAACTACCGCCATGGGCGGCAGGGACAGGATGGGCTTGCCGCCGGTAACCAGCGGGTAGGCCACCTGGGTCATTGAGGTCAGCAGGATGCCGGTGGTCAACCCCAGCAGCCCCCCGATAAAGGGAAAGATATACAACCGGTGCTTTTCTTCCCGTTCCCCGAAAGCGCCTTCCGGGTAGGGGGCGTCGGTCAGGAAATCGACATCGGTATCGGGGATACCGGCCTGCCGCAGGGCATCGCCCGCATCGGCGGCGGAATTGGCGCTGTCAAACAACCCCAATATAGGACGTCTCGCCATAATTTATACCTCTCTGCCTGTGCCAGGGTATAATCTTCTACCAGGATTTATCCGCTCATCCCCGGACGGATTCGCTATCCGCTCCCGGTGAACCGGTCAACTCATTATGAGCTTGCCAACCGCTCATAGTGACCCTGTCGAGCCGCTCATGGTCAACCACCCAACCGCTCATAGTGAGCCTGTCGAACCATTAAGGTGAGCGGAGAGCAACACTAACTAAAACTAATCTTCCCGGAAGGTAGCCGGAACCGTCCGCCGGCCCACCTTTACCTCGGTTTTCAGAATGTCCCCTTCCTTGACATCGTACAGCGGCACCAGGGGGAACACCCGGCTGAACAGCAGCATCAGCATCGTTACCAGGGCAAAGGTGGCGCCCACGATGATTATCTCAAAGGGGCTGGGCGCGTAATCGGCCCAGGTAAAGCTGAACACCTGCTTGTTCACCAGGCCGGGTACGATAATCAGGAACCGCTCCAGCCACATACCGATGTTCACCGAGATGCAGGCGATGGACATTATCCACAGATTGCGCCGCCAAGCCCGGCTCAGCCACAGGATTACCGGAATGAAGTAGGTGGTAACTACAAAGACGATAAACCAGGCGTTGTAGGGCCATTGGGTAAACTGCAAGCCCCGCACCGCCAGTTCGTCCGCCTCCCGCCCGTACATACCGAAAAGCAATTCCATTATCAGGAAGTAGAACCAGCCGGTAGCTACCACAATCAGCAGCCGTCCCAGGGCGTCAATGTGTTCGTGGCGGATGTAGTCCTGCCAGCCGTAGCACCAGCGCAGCAGAATCAGCACGAAGGCCACCGCCGACACGCCGGAGTGCACCGCCCCAACCACGAAGTAGGGCGCGAAAACGGTGGAGTGCCAGGTCTTGACCGCCACCGCCATACCGAAGTCCCAGGATACGATGCTGTGCACCGACACGAAGACCGGCAGAATCAGGGCCGAGAGCAGCACCCCGGCGGTGATTTGCAGTTTCCACTGGCGGGCGTTGCCCTCCCAGCCCATCGCCAGCAGGGTGTAAACCCGGTGGGCCACGCCGGTGGTATGGTCCCGAAGCACCGCGAAATCCGGTATCAGCGCGATGATTACGAACAGGGTGCTGGAGGTCAGGTAGGTCAGAATGGCGCTGGGATCCCAGACCAGCGGGGTACGGATGTTGGGCCAGATGCCCCGGGCAAAGTCATAGGGAAAGACCCAGTAAAGGATGCGCCAGGGCCGTCCGGTATGGACGATGGGCATAATCATCGCCGTCATCAGGGAGAAAAGGGTCAGCACCTCGGCGGCCCGGGTGGCCGGCCGCCGCCACTCCGCTTTAGCCAGCCGCAGGATGGCGGAAAGCATTACCCCGGCGTGGCTGATGCCAATCCAGAACACGAAGTTGGTGATAAAGAAGCCCCAGGCGACCGGCCGGTTCAGCCCGGTTACGCCCAGCCCCCGGTTGACCATTATGCCGATAGCGATGGCCGCCACTAGCAGGATTATCCCCAGGACGGTCACCACCGGCCAGAACCACCGGGGCGATTCCAGTATTGACCGGAGCAAGTCCCGGTTTATCTCTCTTGTGCTTAGGGTTCTGCCTTCCTGCATGGAAGCTCCTGCCTTGGTGTCCCGTATTCTGCGTTTTCCGCCGGGGGGCGGCCCGGTTCAGCTTACCGGGAATGGACGAAACAATTTTTGACGGTTTTGCCGGGCTACTCCGGTTTAGCCAGCACCAGGTAATCGGCCTTCATCAAGGTATCCATTTTCTGGTACTTGGCCCCTTCTTTGACTTCCCAAATGGACATATTGGGTATCAGCTTGGCGGCCAACAGATAGACCAGGGCCGCCAACCCCAGGCCGCCGAGGATGATTAAGATGTCCCCAAAGTCCGGCAGCACCGCCGCCGGCACTCGGGACAGCGCAAACTCATAGTGGTCTCCGGTATTAAAGGCCGCAGTAAAGGTGCGGATGTTGAACAGGAAAGCCCCCAGCAATGCGAAACAGCCGGCCAGGGTTGGCCCCCAATCGCTCTTCCGCAATGGATTCCAGATGAGCAGCAGGAAGGGCGTAACAAAGCTGAACAGGAAATTGCCCAGGAACAATACCAGGTACGGCTCGGTGAACAGGTAGCGGATGATGTTCTGCTCAAACTCCAGCCGCCCGTACCAGTAGGTTATAAAGAAGGCGAACAGGTGGTACGTCCAGAGCAGGGTCAGCCCCAGCAGTATCTTGCTGGCCGACCAGAAAGGCGATACTCCGATATACTCGGCATACCCGCCCCAGCGCCGCATCACGAACATAATGACCAGAATCAGGCTCAAGGCGGTCTGGAAACTCATCACCGTGTACATCGGCGGCAGCACCGAGTCCTTCCAGCCCGGCACCATGCTCATCGCGTATTCGGTGATAAAGACGAACTGGACAAAGACCAGCAGCATAAAGTAGAAAGCGCCCAGCATTGCCAACCCGGCCTTCTGGTGAATCCACTGCCGCTTGCTGCCGTACCAACTTCCGGCCAGCAGCCCGTAGAGGGCGCGGCGGAATCCGGTAGCGCTGCTCCGGGCCTGCGCCATATCCGGCATCGCGGAAAGCCACAGGATTGCCAGGCTGCACACCGCCAGCCCCACCAGGCCCAGGAAATCCCACCAGTGGGGCGCGCCGATGGGAACCTCAAACCAGAGGGTCCGGCGCACTTCCAACTCGGTGCCTTGCGCCGCCGGGTTCAGTATCGGCGGCAGGGCCAGCATCAGGGGGATAAACAGGATGACGTTGACCACGCCGACCAGGGCAAACAGTTCGGAGACCCGGGACAGGGGCCGCCGCCAGTGGCTCTTGGTGAACCGGAAGGCCACCGCCACCAGGGGCGCCGCGCCGGTCGCCATAAAGATAAAGGAGAAAATCCCGGCGTAGTACCCCCACGGGCCGGGGCTGCCGAAACCGCTGGAAGTCAACTTTATAATAAAGCCGATTACGCCCAGGACGGTCAGGATGCCGGCCACGCCCAGGGCCAACTTGTAGCCGGAGGGAAAGGCAAAAGTCCGGCCGGTTACCTCGGCGGTTACCCGCTCCGCTACCGGAAAAACCCACATCCCGGCGTGATGCCCGCCGCCGTGTTGCTGTTCGCCGCTACTAGCCATGCTGTCCGCCCTTTACGGGGTTCTTGTCAACCTTTTTCAGGTAAATCAGGTTGGGCTTGGTGTTCATTTCCTCCAGCAGCCGATAGCCCCGGGTTTCCCGTTCATGCTCGTGGTGGATGTTGTGCTTGTTCACGTCGTCGAAATAGGGCTTAATCGGGCTTTGCTCATCCTGCTGGTCGCCGAACATCAGGGCGTTGGTGGGGCAGGCCTGGACGCAGGAGGGCATATAGTTGCCCGACTTCAGCGTTTCGTTGTTCAACGTGCCGCCGCCCCGCCGCTCCACCTGCAACTCGGCCCGGCGCAGGCGTTGGATGCAGAAAGTGCATTTCTCAGTGATGCCGCGCGTGCGCACCGTAACGTCCGGGTTAAGCTGGTTTTCCAACCGCTCCGGCCAGTTGGGGTGCCAGTAGTTGAAAAACCGCACCTGGTAGGGGCAGTTGTTGATGCAGTACCGGGTGCCGACGCAGCGATTGTAAAGCTGGACGTTCAGCCCCTCGGCGCTGTGGTAGGTGGCGAACACCGGGCAGACCGGCTCGCAGGGCGCGTTTTCACAGTGCTGGCACAGCACCGGAATAAACCGGGCGCGGACGTTGGGATACTCCCCCTCCCAATACCGCTCAATACGAATCCACTCGTAGGCCCGGCTCTGGAGAAAGGCGTTCTTGTCATTGATGGGCAGGTTGTTCTCCGCCTGGCAGGCCACCACGCAGGCCTGGCAGCCGTTGCAGCGGTCCAAGTCCACCACCATGCCCCATTTATGTTTGGCTCTACTGGTAACCATTGTCCTCCCCGCAGCTTAACAACTCCCCGTTGTTTCCGGCCTCTACGCTCCCGGTTTAACTCGGTGTAAAGATGCCAGGGCATCCTTGACCCGCTGAGACGTAGAGTTATGGAGATGCCGGCGCAGCTTAATGCCCGCTGGCTCCTCCGGTACTGGCTTCTCCGGTGGTAGTCTTGATAATCTCCTCGCCGGAGGTAATGGCAATCTCCCGGGCCGGGAAATGGCCCTCAAACTTGGATACCTTCAGGCTTTCTCCGGTGGCGACCAGCCGTACCTTGTGGCCGGCCCAGGCCAGACCGCCGCTTTCCGTCCGCGCCCCGGCCGGCAGCAAATCCATCACGTTGGAACTCTCTCTAGCATCCCCTCCGGTGGCGTAGGCCGAACCGTGGCGCCGTCCCTGGCCCAGGGGTGTCGCGGCTACGTTGGGCGGCAGGGCCGGGTTGGGATAGACCAGGGCGGTGATGCTGCCCGCGTCGGACTCGATGCGGACTAAATCGCCCTCCCGCAGGTTCATTTCGGCGGCTTTGTCGGCGTTCACTTCCACCCAGGTCTGCCAGGTAATCGTAGTTATCGGGTCGGGAACCGCCTGCATCCAGGGCAGGTGGGCGTTGCGCCCGTCCAGCAGGGAGTTATGGGCAAAGGGCAGCAGGTAAAACTCGCCGCGGCCGGAGAAATCGGGCGGCGCGGCGGCGGCGGCAATCCGGTTCAACAGGCCGCCGGCCGGGCTGGGCGTTTGGCCGGTACGGCGCTCATCCCACCAGCCCCCTTGCTGGAGCATCAGGTTCCACAAAGCGCCGGCCGAGTCCACTTCCCGGGAAGTTCCCCGGTTCAGGTTATACAGGGCCTCTACGTCCTCCCGCAGGGCGGCCTCCACGCTGGGCCAGGGCAGGGCGCTTTCCTGTCCCATTTCCTGGGCCATACTGAGCAGCAGGTCGCCGAAACTGCGGGGATCCAGGTCGCTGAGCGGGTTGACTACCGGCTGCTGCATCCCCAGCACCTGATAGCCCGGCCCCGGCTCCGGTATGTCGTCGCCCCAATCCTCCAGGAACACCCGGTCGGGCAGGATGAGGTCGGCCATAGCGGTAGTCTCATCCATAAAGGGAGAAAAGCTGACGATGAACAGGTCGTCCCGGTTCAGGGCGCCGCCAAAGCCCACGGTGGCCGGCAGGCCATGCACCGGGTCAGCATCGTGAATCAGCGCCAGCCGGGTACGCCCACTGCGGAGGCGGTCGGCAACGTCCATCCAGTCCTGCAACGAACCGACTTTAGCGGCGGCCGGCAGGTTCCGCAGAGGGCTGCTGGGGTTGAAACGGATTCCGCCGGGTTGGCCGACGCTGCCCACCAGATAGTTGAGGGCATAAACGGCCTGCAAGTTAAACCGCCCGTTGGTGTGGGCGCCGGCGCTGTCGCCGCCCAAAGCAATGGCCGGGCGGTGGCCGGCAAAGTCCCGGGCCAACTCCCGGATATACTCGGCGGCGGTACGGCCGGCGTGCAGTTGGGCCGGCAGTTCCAGCATCGGCGCAATGGCTTCCGGCCGGTAGGCGTTCAGGGCGGCGGCGCCCTGGCCGTCGGTCAGCGCGTTCACGTCCACGCCGGGGGCTTGCAAGCCTTCCTCAATAATCACCTGGGCCAGGCTCAGGGCCAGGTAGCCCTCCGTCCCCGGCTTGATGGGCAGCCACCGGTCGGCGTTGGCCGCCGTCATCGAAAAGCGGGGGTCAACCTGCACCAGGGTGCCCCGTTCCGGCCGTCCCGCACCCTGGCGAAACTCGCCGTAGGCCGTCGCCAGGCGGGTAGAGGCGCCCCAGGTGGAGAGAAAGTCGGCGCCAAAGGAAAGCACGAAGTTGGCGTTGGCAATGTCGAAGTCCGGCAGCAAGTCCTGGTCGAAAACATCTTTGACCGCCGCCCGGTAGGTGGTCTGGTCCAGAGTCTCAAAACCCAGGTGCTGCCCGCCCATAGCGGTAGCGAAACGCTCGGCAATCATTCCCAGGTGGCCCCGCAGCGGCTCGGTAATCAGCACCATATTTTCCCGGCGGGCGTTAAGCTCCCGGCGGAGAATGTCCAGCGCCGCCGGTTCCCAGGCGATGGCCCGATACTGGCCGGAACCCCGGGGGCCGGTGCGGAGCAGGGGGCCGCTGATGCGGTCGGGGTGGTACAGGGCTTGCAGGCCGGCCTCGGCCCGGACGCTCTGCTTGCCCCGGTTCACCGGGTACTTGGGGTTGCCCTGGACTTTCTTGGCGCGGCCCTCCATCACCCGGACGATAACGCCCTCGCCGCCGGTGGCCTGGCCGCCCAGGGTGGCGTACCAGTTATCCCGGCCCTTCACCAGGTCCTCGGGCAGGTCCCGGGGGCTTTGCAGGCTCAGCTCTTCCTCCTGGAAAACGTCGCAGGCCACCGCCCCTACTGCGGAGAGGCCGGCCCAGGCCAGGAAGTTGCGCCGTGTTAGTTTCATAATCAGTTGATGCCTTCGCTCTGAATCGCTTTAATCCCCCTCACCCGGCCCGTTCTCTCCAGGGAGAAGGCTGGGGGTGAGGGCGTAATTCCTACTCAGGGCAGCCTACTTATGGCAGCCTATTTATGACAGATAGTACAGTCGGTTGGGGCGTTCAACTCCCGGTGGCAGTCCACGCAGGTGCCCATTTTCAGGGACTGGCCCGGCTGGGGTTGAACCTCCTCCATACTCGCCACGTCGCCGTGGCAGACCGAACAGGCCTGGCCCACCGGCACCGGCAACTGCATCGGCTGCCCGTCTCCGATCGGCAGGGACACGGTGCGGGGTTCGCCCTGGGTCAGGAAACGCAGATGCGCCTCGTGGACAAACCGCACGTGGTCGGGGAGCCGGTGTACCCGCTCCCAGTCGATGGGGTCGTTATCGTTAAACTTGTCCACCACCCGCTGCATTTCCGCCAGATCTCCCGCTAGATCGTTGTGACCGTGGCCGTCGTGACTGGCGTCGGCGACCAGGTTTTCCGGGTTGACCTGCTGGTGGCAGAAAAGGCATTGTTCCACCGCCGGCACCGTCGCCGCCGCGCCCTCGGTTACGTTGCGGTGGCAGAACTCGCAGGCGATGCCCACGCCGCCCTCCGCAGGAGAACCGGCGTGAACCGTGTGGGGAAAGTCGATGGGCTGAGCCGGGGCGTTGCCCAGGCCGAAAGGCGGATTGGAAAACCAGGAAATAAACAGGACAACGACAATAAATCCAACTATGCCGGTGACGACCAATCCAACCAGGGCCAGTGGAATGATGTTTGCGCTTGGCCTCATCGGCGCCAAAACCTGCCTATTCTTTAGTATCCGACTTCTTTGGAGTATCCGTTAAGTATCCAACCGTAGCCGGGACTCCGACACCTTGCCGGGGCCGCCGGCCCTCGGCCATTCTATACCAGGAACTCTATACCAGGAACCGATCGTAGATGTTGCCCAGCATATGGGGCGACAGCATAATTATAAAGGTCATCAATACCACCGCCAGCGCCAGCGTCAGGAGCGCAAAGATGGTCAGCGGCCAGCGCAATCGCTCAAACGCCGGGGGCAGATGGCCGGTCTGCACTGCCGAGGGGATAAAAGCGTGGGCAATCATCACCGTAAAGGCGAACACGATGACTACCGGGAAATAAATCCAGTACATCGTCAGCCAATTGCTCAGATTGGCCCAATCTATGTTGGTCAAAGCATTCGGATCGCCCATCAGTCCTGCCCTGCTTGAACCCCTTGACGGTATTCCGGGTAGCCGGATAGCCCCCCGGTCGGCAAACCTAGTGAAAATTATCACATTGTTTGTAGGGTGTCAAGGATATTTTGGAGAGAAAATGCTAACTTGGTAGTTGGAACATTTTGACGGCGCTGCCGTAAGTTACCAGTTGAGGCGCAACCGGGCGTTGCGGTGTTATAGCTGAATGGAGAATGTTAAAGACCATTTTTACCGGGTACTCTCAACGCGCGTTGGTGTTCTGACGGAATACTCCGGCGGCCGGTAGGGGCGGGTTGGTAACCCGCCCTGGCGACAACGGCAGAATCATTTGGGTAACGGAGACCGCGTATCTGACATATCCCTGTACCGGATCCTTGCACCGGAAACAGAGCGGGTTATAAACCCGCCCCTACAATGCACCAGAGCCGGACACCAGAGCCGGGCAAGGAACACCAACACCGGTTGAGAATACCTTTTACCTGATGAGAACGATGCCGGGAATCAATGCCGGGAATCAATCACGTCCTTCTGGTCCTGCGGGGAACCCGTACCGCGCTGGCCTGGTCAGACGACATCGCACGGCGGTCGCTGCATCTTAAATATCCTGCACAATCAGCAATTCGTGAGAGCCTTTAACGTAGTCGGTATCCTCCCGCTCCAGCCGGTTCTTGCCAATGCGGGTTTCCCCCTGCCCCAGGGTGTATTGCCACTGCACCTCTACTATCCGGCAGTCGGCGTACCACTCCCGAATGGTGGAGCAGTCGTTGTAGGAAAGCACGAACCCGCCCTGATGCCGGGAAAGCAAGTCCCGGAGGCCGGCGTGGTCAAAGCCCTTGTGGTGCACCGGAAAATTACGCTGGGGGTAGATGCCCCGGAACATCCGGCTGTCGCCGTCCAGGTAATAGGGCGGGTCGCAGTAGAGAAAATCGCCCCGGTGCTGCGGCAGGGTTTCCTCGAAGGAACCCGGCGCCACCGTCAGCCTGGGGCAGTGGAAAGTCCTTACCTTGTCGATTAGACGCCGCACCCGCTCCGGTTCCTCATAAATGCGGGACATCCAACCGAGAAACCCCGGCCCGTAGCTGAGGTTATGGTTAAACCAGTAATGGGCGGCCAATTCCAGCGAATCCGTTATCGGTTCCACGCCCTGCCAGTGGGCTTTAAGCCGTTCCTTGACGGCGGCGTAAACCGCTTTAGTGGGTTCCCATTGGGCGATGCGGTCGGCCAGTTCCGCCGGCTCCCGCAACTGCACCTGCCAATAGTTGGTCAGAATGTCGAACACATCGTAGCCCTGTACCGCAATACCCAACTCTTTGGCGCAGGCGATTTCCACGGAAGCGCCGCCGATGAAGGGCGAGACCAGCTTTTGCAGACCCTCCGGCAGTTGCTCAATGACGTGGCCGACGGCCAGGCTTTTGCCGCCGGCGTAACGCAGGGGCAGGCCATTGTAACGGCCATAGCGATGCCGGCCCCGCCCTTTCAACTTCCCCAGGAATAATTCGCGCTCTGACAAATCGGCGATTAACGGAGCGGTATTCGGTACGTCCACCACCGGATTGCCCGGCGCTGCCGAGCCAAAGTCTGCCCCAATTTTCACCGGATTAACTCCTGGTCGCTCAATAAAACCGGCCGCAGCCGATTTAGCGTCTAGTCTATACCCCGACACTTTCCCTTCTGTCAACTAGCCCGGCATGACGGGAAATGACTTTGCCCGTCCGGTCAACCGGGCTTGGCAACCGGAATTGTTGCCAGCAACCGGAACTTCCCGGTAAAATAAGACTTGAGCAAAGGAGTAGAAACTATGACACCGGAAACCATTACCACCCGGGAAGAATTCCTGAGAGCACTGAGCGAACATCCCGATTGGAAAGAAGCGGTACGCGCCCAAATCCTGACGGAAGAACTACTCCTGCTCCCGGTACAATTCCAGGCTTTCGTGAAACGGTTCGACGCTTTTGAAACAAGCGTGAACGAACGATTCGACCAGGTCCATGCACGATTCGACCGTATAGAAGGAGACATAAGCGAATCCAAAGGCGGCCATGCCCGGACTCAAATCATCCTGAAACCCGACATCGTCGCCCTGGAACTGGACCTGGAATACATTCGCACCCTGTCCGCTACGGAACTGAACCGAATGGCCCTTAACGCCAACGGCTCCATCAGCCGGGATCAACGCCGAAGTTTCTGGAACGCCGACCTGGTAATTGAAACTAACGGCAATACCGACACCCACTACCTGGCCGTAGAAATATCCTATACCGCCGACCAGCGGGACATAAACCGCGCCCGCCGCAACGCTGAATACCTCAGAAGTTTCACCGGCCAGAACGCTACCGCCGTAGTAGCCAGCGTCCGAAACGACCACGACGCCCAGCAGGCCATCGACTACGGGGAAGTTACCTGGTATCCCATCGAGAGACGAGACCTCAGCCCGGCATAACCCCCCGGAACAATCCACCGGGAACCGATTGCCTCACCCAAGGAATAGGGGCGGTTCGCGAACCACCCCTACGTCTCCCCCGGTCTCCGCGGCAAAACCTCTTTTTCCCGTCCCGGCGGCGGTTTGCGGGAGGGCAAGCCACGATATATAATTGCAGGGTAATTATCCGGGATACTATCATCTGTCTATGGTACTATCATCCGGTATTCGGGGGGCCGGGTCAGCGCCCCGCCGGTTTTGCACCGGGCCGATCGCGGTAACCAGGGAGGAGTGGAGTAATGACGCAAGCCGGGACACAAACTACCGATGGGATAGCCGGGGGGATAGCCGGGCCGCTAGAGGTAGATGGGATCGATATGTCCCGCCGGCTGCCCCAGGGCGTTGCCCCGGAGGACCTGGTGGACATCTACCGGCGGATGGTCCTGGTGCGCGCGCTGGACGAGCGTATCTGGATGATGAACCGCCAGGGCAAGGTGCCCATCGCCGCCTCCGGCCAGGGGCATGAGGCCGCCCAAATGGGCAGCCTGCTGGCGGCGGAAAAGGACGGCAACTGCTTTTTCTTTCCATATTACCGGGACTTGAGCATCAAAATGTCCGGCCTGACCCCCACCCAGGTGATGCTGTCTTTTATGGGCAAGGCCGGCGACGCCTACAGCAACGCCCGCCAGTTTCCGTTGCAGGGCGCCGACCTGGCGCATAACATCATCCAGCTTTCCAACGTGGTGGCCGCCAGCCTGACCCAATCGGTGGGCTATGCCCTGGGCTGCCGGATGCTGGGCGATGAAAGGGTAACCCTGGTCTATTTTGGCGACGGGGCCTCCAGCCAGGGCGAAACCCACGAGGCGATGAACTTTGCCGGGGTTCACCGCCTGCCGGTGGTATTTATCTGTGAGAACAACGGCTACGCCATTTCCGTACCCCAACGGCTCCAGATGGCGATTGGCGACGTGGCCGGCCGGGCCGAGGGCTATGGCTTTCCCGGCCTGGTGGTGGACGGGATGGACTTGCTGCACAGCTACGAGGCGACCGCCGAGGCCATTGCCCACGCCCGCCGGGAGGGGCCGGTGCTGCTGGAGATGAAAGTAGAACGCCTGATGCCCCATACCACCGATGACGATGACAGCCGCTACCGCCCCCGGGAAGAGGTGGAAGCTGCCAAGCTGCGGGACCCGGTGGCTACCCTGGGCGCCTATCTGCTGGCCGAGGCTTTCCTGACCGAGGAGCAGGAGGAGGAAATAAAGGCCCAGGCCCGCCGCGCCGTCAACGAGGCCACCGACGCCGCCGACGCCACCCCGCCCCCGGACGCAGGGGAAATGCTGAAGCACGTTTACGCGCCCTGAGCTAACACTAACTATAGGAGTTACACAGGGTTCTATGTCATTCCGAGCGGAGCGAGGAATCTAAACTCCTATATAGCGAGATTTCTGCCGGAACCGGGAGATGTCAAGGGCCGGGCATTTTAGATTCCTCCCTGCGGTCGGAATGACATACTAAGCAACCAGCGCCGGGTGAGCAGAGTTCCGGGCATTATTCACGCAGCAGAAAAGACACGCACCGGTAAAGAAAGGAAAACTTATGGCCGTTAAAAGCGTAATTGAAGCAGTCCGGGAAGCAATGCGGGAAGAGATGCGCCGGGATGAGCGGGTCTTTGTGATGGGCGAGGACGTGGGCTGGCGCGGCGGCGTGTTCCTGGCGACTCAGGGGTTTATTGAAGAGTTTGGCGAGGCCCGGGTTATTGACACCCCCCTGGCCGAAGCCTCCATTATGGGCATCGCCCTGGGCGCCTCTTTCCGCGGCCTGCACCCCATCGCCGAAGTGGAGTTTGCCGACTTTGTCTGGCCGACGGTTAACCAGTTGATTGGCGAGGCGGCCCGGGTCTGCTATGGCACCGACGGCAAGCTCAACGCGCCGATGACCATCCGCATCCCCTACGGCGGCGGCATCCGGGGCGGCCTGTACCACTCCCAAAGCGTAGAAGCCTACTTTTTCCATACCCCCGGCCTCAAGGTGGTGGCCCCGGCCACTCCCTATGACGCCAAGGGGTTGCTGAAAGCCTCCATCCGGGACAATAACCCGGTGGTGTTCCTGGAACACAAAAAGACCTACCGCCTGGTGCGGGGCGAAGTGCCGGAGGATGACTACGTGCTGCCCATTGGCCGGGCCGAAGTAAAGCGGGCCGGCAGCAGCATCACCCTGGTCAGCTACGGGCTGATGCTGCACTACTGCCTGGAGGCGGCGGAACAGTTGGCTGCCGAGGGCGTGGCCCAGGTGGAAGTGGTGGACTTGCGAACCCTGCGGCCCCTGGACACCGCCACGGTGCTGGAGTCGGTGAAAAAGACCGGCAAGCTGCTCATCGTCCACGAGGACAACATCACCGGCGGGGTCGGCTCGGAAATTGCCGCCCTGGCCGCCGACGCCGCCTTTGACTACCTGGACGCGCCCATCACCCGGCTCTGCGGCCCGGACGTGCCAACGATGCCCTTCGCCCAAACCCTGGAAGACGCCTATATGCCCAACACTCATAAGATTGCCGAAGCCCTGCGTACTTTGGCGGCTTACTGAGTTCAAACCGCGAATTACTCTATTCATTCAGGTCGTTCATAGTCAAACCTGAACAGCGGGCGGTGTTGCCGTGGCTCAAATCATAGAACTTCCCCAAGTCGGCGAATCGGTCGTCGAAGGCACCATTGGCAAGTGGCTCAAACAGCCGGGCGACCCCATTGAGCGTTACGAGCCGTTGGTGGAAGTGGTAACCGACAAGGTAACAATGGAAGTTCCCTCGCCGGTGGACGGCGCCCTGGTCAAAATCCTGGCCCAGGAAGGGGAGACCATTCCCATGGGTGCGCCCCTGGCCGAGGTGGAGACCGTCGCCCAACTTGAGTCGGTCGAAGTAGAGCCGCCGCCCGCCGCCGGCTCAGGGCCGGCCGCCGGGGCAATCCCGCCCCCCGCCGGCGTCATCGGCTACCTGAACACCTCGGCCATTATGATCGGGCCTACCGGCGGCGGGGCCGGCGAGGATACTGCGCCGGATACGCCCCAGACGGCGCCGGCCGCAACACCGGTGGCTCCGGTGTCTGCCCCGGTAGCCCCGGCTCCCGTTGACGCTACCCCCGTTGACGCTGCCGTTGTTGACGCCACTAACGGCGCGCCCCGTCTTTCCCCGGCCGTGCGCCGGCTGGCCCGGGAACACGGGCTTGACCTGTCCCGGATTGCCGGCACCGGCATGGGGGGCCGCATTACCCGGGACGACGTGCTGCAATACCTGGAAACGGCCCCGGCGCCGGCAGTGTCGGCGCCGGCAGCCCAACCGGCGGTTAGCGGGGATGCTGCCGGGGATGAGGAATATATCCCGCTGACCCCGGTGCGCCGGCTGATTGCCGAGGCGATGGTGCGCAGCGTTACCCAGATTCCCCACGCCTGGAGCGTTACCGAGGTGGACGTTACCAACCTGGTGGCGGCCCGCGCCGCCCGGCGCGCCGGCTTTCGGCAGCGGGAGGGCGTTGACCTGACCTATCTCCCCTTTGTAATCGGCGCCCTGGTGGATGCCCTGAAGGAAAATCCCACCTTCAACGCCACCTGGGGCGGCGACCGGATAATCCTCAAGAAACGGCTGAACATCGGCCTGGCCGTAGCCGCTCCCGCCGGGCTGGTGGTGCCGGTGCTCCACGACGCCGACCGGCTCAGCTTGTCCGGTCTGGCCCACGCCGTCGCCGACCTGACGCAACGGGCCAGGCAGAACCAGTTGACCCTGGCGGACGTGCAGGGCGGCACCTTTACGCTGAATAACACCGGCGCCCTGGGTTCCACCGTGTCTATGCCCATCATCAACCACCCCCAGGCGGCCATTATGACCACCGAGGCCATCCAGAAACGGCCGGTGGTCATCAACGACGCCATTGCCATCTGCTCAATGATGAACCTGTGCCTCTCCTTCGACCACCGCATCAACGACGGGGCCGAATCCAGCGCCTTCATCCAGTCGGTCAAACGCCGCCTGGAGTCCATCAGCCCGGACGCCGGCCAGAGTTGAGCCGGGGATACCGGGCCGGGGCGTTGCTATGTCTGAATCTCCCCGCTGTATCGTGGAAAAGGTCGGCATAATGGACTACCGCCGGGCCTGGGAACTGCAAACCGGGCTGGTGGCGGCGGTATATGACGGACGCCAGCCCAATACCCTGTTGCTGCTGGAACATCCCCCCGTTTATACCCGGGGCCGCCTGGCCCAACCCGGCCACATCCGGCTGACGGCGGCGCAACTGGCGGCCCGGGGGATTGAGGTGGTGGATACGGACCGGGGCGGCCAGGTTACCTATCACGGGCCGGGCCAACTGGTGGCTTACCCGATAGTCAACCTGCGGGATTGGGGCGGGCCGCTGAAGTACGTGCGCGCCCTGGAGCAAATCATCATCAGCGCCCTGGCCGACTTTGGCATCGCGGCCGGCGTGGAACCGGGCCTGACCGGGGTATGGGTGGACGGGGCCAAGATAGCCGCCATCGGGGTGAAAATCAGCCGGGGGATCGCCCATCACGGCTTTGCCATCAACGTCAACCCCGACCTGGCCCGGTTCAACGACATAATCCCCTGCGGCATAACCGACCGCCCGGTAACGTCAATGGCCCAAGTCCGGGAGGGGGAGATAGCAATGGCGGCGGTGCAGGACAGGGTAGCGCAACGCTTTGGGGAGGGGATGGGGTGGAGGATGGTGGGGGCGACCGACAGCCTCCGGGTTTTGGAGTAACGGATAGCCGTATTTCAACCCGTCGTTCTATCGTTGCCTTTATAGCCCCGGATTGTCCCGCGTACATTCCTTAACGTATAATTGCAATATGGCAGGAACGGAACCATGTTAGAACAGATTGCCCAGATTGCCCAGATAACTTTCTTTATAACTCCCATCGGCGTGTTTATCGCGACGGGGATATTTGCTTTGTTGCGGTTCAACCTCTACCGAAGTGCCAAGCCCTCCATCAAGATTGACCTTGAGGTAACGTCCTGGTCAAGCAGCGACTCATGGAATGTGCTGAACGCGGTGGGAGTAGTCACAAATACTTCCCGAGTAAGAGCGAGTTGCCGGTCGGCGAAGTGGGCGGTTCGGGTGCTGGCGCCCTATGATGACGAGGACGTTGCCAGTAAGGTAGAGGAATACCAGGGTTATATGATTGGGGAAGGGCGTTCTGTGGACTTCCCTTGGGACGTGAAATACCGAATCCAGAATGATAACCCCGGTATTGACCTGGAGCCTGGGGAATCCAACGTAGTTGATATGAGCTTGGCGATTCCGGATTGGATTACGGCAGTGGACGTACGCTATACTATGGTCCTGCCTAAAGGAAAACACCAATTGTGGACCGCCCTGTGCCCTCACAAAATTCGTTCGGTTAGAAGGTGGGAAATGTCGGAAAAAGAGAGTCAGGAAAACAAGGTTATCCGAAGGATTATAGGCCGGCGCATAAATATGGATCAGCCGGTGAATCAGAAAATCACCCTGCCCAGCGCGGAAAAGCCGGCAGAACCGCCCAAGGGCAAAAAGCCGGAAAAGCAGTCCGGTTCATCTAAGAAATAAGGCGACTGGAAAGAGACCTTGCTGGGCAGAATCTCTAACGCCTAATCACCGATAGGGCATGACCTAGGTTTCGCGCGATATTCTGCCGTTAGTCACGTCAAAAGCGAACCTATTTTTGCAATCAGCGTCTTTACAAAAGAAGATATGGTATTCATCGAGTGGTATATCTCGTTTGGCGGCATTAGCCAAGCGATAGATGGTGCCGCCTAACATCAAACCTACGCCCGCTAACACAATAGGAACACCCGCAGGACCCAACGTAGGAGAAATCCCTACTAAAATAGCCCCTTTGGCAACTCCAGTTGCAACAACGGTCATACCAGCGCCAACCGCGCCCGCCCCTACTGTACTCAGTGCGGCGTCTTTAGTTGCTTGCCCACCCGTTTTCCGCCCCCGCTTCCAATGCAGGAAATTTTCCACCCCGGCTACCGGCAGTTCAACGGCAGAGGCCGCTATCCCTCCGCTCGCCGCACCTTTCGCGGTAGCGCTTATGCTTGCCCGACGATAAGCGGTATTGATCGCTGCAACGTCGGCAGGTGTCATATTCCGCTTGCCTCTGGCTAAATTCTTGGCTTTATCCTCCCAAGAAAGATTGCTGGGAATTCGTGCCATACTCGGATTGTTTGAGACGGATATTTTGTGGCTCGCCTGTTTCCCACCGATGAATCGCAAGACCTCCTTTTCACCCTGAATACGTATTTGTAGGGGGATGGAGCTTTCATAAAATGCTTTTGCCTCTGATGGGGTTCGAGGCTTTAACCCCCTACCCAGCCCTGCTACTTTAAATTTTTGATGAGTAATTGGACTCAATCTGTCCCAAGCACCTGATTGAACGCGTCTTACGCTATTTGTTACCACCTGACCCGTGGGAGCAATAATCGAGGGATCAAAGGAATCGGGCCCGTCCTTGGCGTCATTTGGGACACCAGGCCATGCATACACCTTCTGTGCAACAACGTTCGTTTTCTCGGGGATTGATTCCCCACATCGGCCACATTGAACGTCTTCTTTAACCACTTTATTGGACGTGTACCAATGGTTAAGGCTACGCACATAGCAAGGCAACCGCTTATTCTTCTGCCTACATTCCTTGCAATATACACAGAAGTTCTCGAATTTCCTTCGGTTAAACTTGGCTGGCATCTTGGTGGGCATCTGCGATAGGCACACTGATCCAGCTTTAATCGTATGAAAACATTCGGCGCATTGAATGTTTTCTTCAGCTACTACCTTCCACAAATCGCCACCTCTGGTGAATAAAATGAGAAACGACGCTCTGAGAGGACTGCTCAGCGAAAACTCCGGTTTTATGAGCCGGCGGCCCCCCCCTACGCCGCCGGGCGGTTCGTTACCTCCGGGTCAACCTTGCGGCGCTGGAACTTGCCGCTGTTCTGGCCGGTGCGCAGCCGGCCCTCCTCTACCGCCACCATGCCCCGCAGGATGGTCATTACCGGCCAGCCCTCTACTTCGTGGCCCTCCCAGATGCTGTAGTCGGAGATGTGAAAGTCGCTCATGGTCAGGGGCCGCTTGATGCCGGGGTCAATCAGCACGATGTCGGCGTCGCTGCCCGGGGCGATTACCCCCTTGCGCGGGTAGAGGCCCATAATTTTGGCGGCGTTGGCCGAGGTTACGTCCACGAACCGTTGCAGCGACATCCCCCGCTTGGACACGCCCTCGCTGTAGGTGATGCCCAGCCGGGTCTCAATCCCGTTGTGGCCGCCGGTAACGTCGGTTACCGACCGACCGGCCACTTTCACGTCCCAGGTGGTGCAATACTCGTCGGTAGCCATTGAACTGAGGCCGCCCCGGACAATGCCGTCCCACAGGGCCTGGCGGTCCTGCTCCGACTTCAGGGAGGGATAGGTATGGTACTTCATCCCGTTCTCCTCCCGGTAGTTGTCGGCGCTGAAACAGCAATAGTTGTGCAGCGTTTCACCGTACACCGCCATTCCCTTGGCCCGGGCCTCCTGCACGGCGGCCAGCCCCTCCCCGGCGCTGACGTGGACAAAATAGACCGGAGAGCCAGTCCACTCGGCCACCCGCAGCACCCGCCGGAAGGATACGTCCTCGGATTCGTTGCTGTGGACCAGGTGCATATTCCACCACTCGGTTTGCTCCTGGTCGGCCAGCTTGCGGTACATATGCTGCACCATGTCATCATCCTCGGCGTGAACCATCAGCATCGCCCCGTGGCGCTGAACCCGCTCCATCAGGTCGTGCAGGTGGCCCATCCGCACCATGCGCGGCTCGCCGGACATACTGGGGGGCCGGATGTTGGTGGTGAAAATCTTGACGCTGGCAAAGCCGTCCTGGATATGCTCGTTAAGCTGGCCCAGGGTGTTGTCGGAGATGTCGCCCAGCAGCATCAGGTGGTGGGCGTAGTCGGCGTAGGAGTTGCCCCGCCATACCCCGGTCCGCTCCTGGATGGCCTGGTTGATGTCGATGCCGGGGAACTGAATGGCAAAGTCCAGGATGGTGGTAGTGCCGCCGAAAACCGCCGCCCGGCTCACCTCTTCCGGCGGGGCGGTTTTCAGGTCGCCGTGGCCCATCACGGGAGCGTGGACGTGGGCATGGGGTTCGATGCCGCCGGGCACCACCACCTTGCCGGTGGCGTCAATGACCCGGGCCGATTCCTCGGTCAGGGTATGATTAGCGGCGACGGCGACGATTTTCTCGCCCTGCACGGCGATGTCCCAATCGCCCACCCCCCAGGGAGTAACTACCTGGCCGTTGCGGATAATCAAGTCAAACATTGTTCAGCCCTCCTGCTCCTGCGTTTTGGGGAATGTTGCCCGGCTGGTTCTCTGATTGGGTTCAGGACTCCGGTTCAGGACTCCGGTTCAGGACGGGGAAACGGCCGGCGGGCGCTCCGACATCGGCGGCCGGCCGGTTGCCAGTCGTTGATAGTCCAGGTCGCTGGTCGGCTGCTCCAGAGAGCGGATGTTGGCTGCCACCGCTGCGCTGACATAAGGCGGCGCATAGTCCGGGGCCAGCGTTACGTTCAGCATCGCCACCAGGTCGGCGGCGGCCTTGATCGCATAATCCACGCCCAGGGCGTCATATTCGTGGTGGTAGAAGTTGAAATGAGCGTCCCGCGCCAGGGAGTAACACCGCATAATGTTATCGTCGCCCAGTTCGGCGGTGATAATTTCGGCGATGCGCCGCAGCTTCCAGTCGGCTTCGCTGAACCAGCGGCGCCGTTCCGCCACCGCTTTAACGGCGTAGGCCGCCGCGCACCAGGCCTTTTCCGAGGCTTGCAGCAGGTCGCCATTATCCAGTTCCAACCGGGCCTTGTGCACCGCGTCCCGGCTTATCTCAGCGTTGCGCAGCGCCTCGGCGTCGGGCGAGGGGCCGGGGGCGGTGTCCAGGGGCATTGTCATCAGGCATACCTCCGTCAGAGGGATTATAGCCGGCCCCGGCCAACTTTATCAATCTGAATAGGTCAGCATTTGTGGCCGGCATAACCAGTCGGGCGCCCCAATTGCCGGTTATGCTTGCGTTAATGGCGGATTGGGGCGGTAGGTGGGGAGCTAGGTTGCGGAAAGCGTAATCGTATTTAAGCAGGGTCAGGATGAGGGGAGCGGGGGAGGGTTACTGACGCGGGGCCAGCGCCTACAAGTCCTCGGTCAGGGTTTGCAGTTCGTCCAGCACCTCGGTGAATATGGGGAACTGATACCTCTCCAGGACTTCGTGGAACACTTCAACGCCGGTGGCCGGGTCATAAATCCGGTGATGATATTCGTCTCTATCCTCATGGATATTATGGTACTTCAGCAACGGGTGTTCCCCCGGTAGCCAGGCGATATAGACGTAGGTGTGGCACCGCACCCGCAGAGTGCGCCCGAAATAGCGGGAGTCAAACTCTTTCCTGACTCTCAACAGGACATCTTTCTGGCAGTGAACATTGCCCGCCAGATAAATATCACCCTCGCTGTCGGTGTCGAAAGCGAGGGTATCCCGGAAACTGACTACGAAGGGATGTTCGCTCAGCCGGTTTTCGTGGATGGTTTGGTAGTGGTCCCAGGAGTTCCAGCCGTGGGGGTCCTGGCGAGCATTGATTTCACGCCTTGATAGGTGGCGTACCATTCCAGCACCTCGGCCGTCGGACGTATGGCGTCCAGCGACAAGAGGGCCGCCATCTTTTCACTGGACATTTCGTAGCGTTTCTCGTATTCCCGCAGTTCGCTTTGCCGCTCTTTCAGCATTTGTTCCCGCGGCACAACCCGAACCGGAATCTTATGCTCCTGTTTGGTGGTAGCCATAATTTTCCCTCCCTGCTGTTGAGCAGTTTACCGGGATAGGGCCGGGTTTTCAAGTCAGCGTGCCGGGTCAAACCACCAACGCCGCGCCCCGGGGCCGTTGCTTGCCGCCGTGCACCGACGGCTCGGCGCACCACTTGGCCGCCAACCGCCTTACCCCCTGATACACCGCCGCGTCAAACCCCAGCAGGTCGCAGACCACCCGCCGATCCAGCAAGGCCCGGTTGGGGTCGGCGTCGGCCAGGTACGCCGGTTGCAGTTCCTTGTCCCGGAACTCCTCAAATATCTCCTCGGCCTTTGTCAACTGCTCATCGCTGAGCGCGCGGAGGTCGAGGACGCTCAAGGACTCCGCAGTGCGTAAGGACAGAGTTATCTTACTTGACTGTTGACGGCTGGCCTGCCACCAACAAGACAGCAAGCCCAGGGTGCTGTTACCCCACGCTGTGAAGGCATAATCAAACCGATTATCGTCGAAAATCACGTTGGGCCATACCCGACCGCCGATTGACTCCTGTTGGGTGAACGCAATTCCCAAGGCTTGAGAACCGAAAGTAAATTCGACATTCAGATGGGCACGGCTGGCGGTAGTCCAAGCCTCGATTGCTTTAGCTTCCATCCCGGGGCGTACTACCAGTTGGGAATCGGGAGCACAAAGCATTTTAGTCTCGTTTTTTGCGTCGTGGTTCCAAAGAGCCGGATAAGTGGCGGTTGGACTGGAAGCGACCTTGTTGAAAGGGCCGCGAGGTGCCGGGCCAGTTATGTCGCGATGATGCAGGCCAATCCTGCTGATTGCGCCTAACTGTATTGTTCTCAGTTCCAAATC
Source organism: uncultured Dehalococcoidia bacterium (assembly GCA_958295765.1). Classification (GTDB taxonomy): domain Bacteria; phylum Chloroflexota; class Dehalococcoidia; order Lucifugimonadales; family UBA3495; genus CATQHB01. The sequence continues at coordinate 2,409,660 of CATQHB010000002.1, read as the reverse complement.
CGCCGGACTGCCGGGGAGCCACAGTTTGGAGTGGGACAAGGCATAGGCGGTTTGAGCCAATGAATAGTCCGACAGACGTACACCGCCCCAAATTTCGCTGTCTGAAGCTGACATCATTTGACCGACCAACTCATTTCCCACCGTTAAAATAGTGCCGCCGAATGGACCATCCTCAATTTGCCGGACATCAGCGCAGTCGATAATTGTTTTTGCGATGTAACCGACTTGTGCGAACCCCCGGGGACGACGCGGCAACGAGGCGAATTGCGCCCGTTGCGCCGCCGTCGAATCCGTTTTACGCTTACGGGCTATTATCAGACATTCCGCCATGCCGGTATCCGAAGAAAAGGACATATCCCTGCCATTGGCGGAGATACTCAGAACTGTCAAATCCTCGTAACTGTCGGCTACCATTCTCCTGAAGCCTTGCCAGGACAAGCCGGCGGCGGCGGACAGGGGCAGCACCAGCGCCATTATCCCGCCGGGCTTGAGTTTCTTATCCGCTAATGCAGCAAAAGCTGAGGCGACCCCGGCGTTGCCGTGATACGCTGTTCCTTTTGACAATACAGCCATTCGCTTGCTCATATCCCGTTGTTCGGCATCGCCGGTGTTAAATGCAGCAAATGCGGCATTAAATTGACCGGAATACGCTCCCTCGTTGGTAGTATTTCGCGTAAAAGGTGGGTTCATTATCACCATATCGAAACTCTCGTCGGGAATCTCGGCGATAGCCTGATATGCCTTTTCGTCGCCATTGCCGTTGCTCCGGAGGACCGGGTCGCTGAAATTGCTGAGGGTCATCTGGGCGTTGGATGTCAGGAACTCTAGAGAACCGATAGCTACGCTACCGTCGTTCAGCCGTCCGTAGGGCATAGTGTAGAGACGGGATTTCCTAAAGCCGACGGTGGGCTGTGCTCCCGATAGGGTGGCGCTTGTGATATGGACGGCGGAAGGCATTACGTCGCAGCCATAGAGGACTTCTTCCATCATCGCCGGGTGGAGTTGGGCCGGGTCGCCGCCGGCCCTTTCGTGGTGGGCAGCAATCTGGTCATATACTGCCGACAACAAAGCGCCAGTGCCACAGGCGAAATCACCAACACGCAGGTTGCCCAAGGCTTCGGCGTCGGCCCAGTCCAGGCTATCCAGCTTAGCCACGGCCAGGCGCGCCAGCAGAGCCGCCGACTCGGGCAGGGTGTAGAAAGTAGCCAGATATTTACGATCGGCAATCAGCCTTTGGAAGACGCGCCCGGTCAGGTCGTGAGCGTTGTTAATCCCGGTGCCGCTGACTTCCCCGGTGGTGTAGGCCAGATTGCGTAAAATGCCGCCGACTTCCGGGTTAGGCACGGCATCCAGGATGCGCCGGGCAATGTCGAAGATAGGCCAGTAGTTGATTTCCAGGATAGCAGTCCAAGCCTCCAGCGTATCGTCTTTGGGATTAGTTACCCCTGGGCCACAGACTTGGGATACCGGTTTAACTGTCGAGTGGATCCCGGAAAGCCGCTCCTGAAATACCAGGGCATTGGCGAGGATGGCTCCGGCCATCCGGCGGGTTTGAGGCACGTTATCCATTCCCAGCAAACGGGCTATCGCCGGGTTAATGAAGGGACGGGTATTTTCCATTTCCTCCAGAGTAGCGGCGGCGCGGTCAATGCCCCTTTGCAGGACATCGGCGGCTTCGTCCACCGCCAATTGAGGAAATGACACTTGGCGAATCAGGTCCGCCAGGTCGGAAACCGAGCCTTCCAGCCAGCCCGATTCCGGGAACCGGTCAATGCCTTTAATTTCCCGTTCCGGGGTCTGGCTATACTTGGTTACCGTGAACAGACAGTAAGACAAAAGAGAATTCCGAACTGCCAAGTTCAGGTCTTCGGCATCCCCCACAGCTTCCGGGTAGCGGAGGGCTATAACGGCTTCAATGCGACGGCGTCCTGCGGTTGTTACCAGGCCCAAACGGGAGCGGGCTTCCGCTTCGGCGGTGTAGGCCGGCAGATATTCCGCTTCTACCACCACCGGGGCGCGTCCTTCTGCCGTAATAAGCAGGTCGGGTTGCAGTCCGGGCTGGTCAACAATAGCTCGGACGTTCTCGGAGCGCACAAGGGCTTTGCCGAGCATCGGTTGAAGCAGATTGCCCAAGGCGCTGTTAGCGGCGGGTTCGGTATGGCGTGGCATATCTCACCTTAAACTGTCTTTGTTAACGGTCAGGTTGGCGCTACTTTCTTAAACTTTCCCCGTTTTCGGGATTATACCCCCTAATCCCCCGACACCGGCCCCGCCGGCCGGGGTGGGGCGTCAGTGCGGTACTGCTCCGGCAGGGACTCCTCCCAGTCGGGCAGTTGGTGGCGGGAGGTGCGGGGCAGCAGCAGGATGGAGATTACCCCCAGGGAGCTGAAAAACAGGGACGCGGCGATGGTGGCGGTGAACCCGCCGGAGGCGATGATCGCCGGGTAGGTGAAGCCGGCGGTAAATGTCCGCAGCAGCCCCCCGATTAAGGAGCCGGAGGCCATGCCAATGCCGGCGCCCATCATCTGCAATCCGTAGGTGGTCCCGATGGGGGCGTTGCCGTAATACTGGCGGTTGATAATGGGGAAGGCGGTCATCTCGCCCCCGAACCCGATGCCGAACAGGACGGCAAAGAGGTAGAACATCCAGGCGCTGTCGGCAAAAAACAGCAGGGCCACCGGCGCCACTTGCAGGAAAAAGCACACCCCCATAACCCCCTTGCTGCCCAGGTGGTCGGCCAGAATGGGCACGGCGAACCGGGTCAGGGTACTGGAGACGGTGAGGACGACAAAGGTTCCGGCGGCCTGGACCGGCGGCACCCCCGCCTCCTCGGCCATAGCTACGATAAACACCATTACGATGGCGTGGCCGGCGCAACCCCAATAGTGGATGCCGATGAGGTTCCAGAAAGTCGGGGTGCGAAGTACCTGTTTCAGGAACACCTTGGCCCGGGCCTGGGCCGTCTCCCCCCGTTGCAGGCGGCGCAGCGGTTCGTCCGCTGCCGCGCCCAATGGACGGATGCCGATGTCGGCCGGTTCGTTGTAAAAGAGTCGCACCAGCAGCAATAGCAGTATCCCGCCGCCGATGCCGGGGATCCAGAAGGCGGCCCGCAGCCCGCTCTCGCCGCCGCCAAAGAGGCCGACGATGAGCAGAATCAGCGGCACCGCTACAATCGGCCCCAGCCCCTGAGACGCCTGCAACAGCCCCATCCCCACGCCCAAGCGCCGGTGGAACCACAACGTAACCCCGGCGGTCAGCGGCACCTGAAAGATGCCCATTGACGCGCTGACCAGGATGCCAAAGTAAAAGTAGAACTGCAACCAGTGATTGACCGTGCTGGTCAGGACCATTCCGAGGATGAAAATGGCCGCCCCTAACGCCATAGTTACCCGCACGCCGTAGCGGTCGCCCAGCCAGCCGGCCGGCGGGCCGAATAACCCGGAAACCACCCATTGCAGGGCAAAGGCCCCGCCCACCGTTCCATAGCTCCAGCCAAAGGTTTCCACCAGGCGGGGAATCAGGATGCTGGAGGAGGTGCGAAAGCTGGAGGAGCTTAGCCGCATCAGCGCGGCCACGCCGACGATGACCCAGGCGTAGTGAATCGGCCGGTTGCCCACGGACAGTTGGGACGGCCTGAGATTAAGGTTGAGCAATAGCCCTCCAGTTTCCGGTTGCGGCGGCGGTTGCGGTGGCAGCGGAATAGCCCCTATCCTGCTGGCAAATCCCGGATATGTCAAGGTTGCCCGCTTCTGCCGGGGTTTAACATGGATATACAGGATTTACAGGATTTTATATTTTTATTTATCCTTATCTTTATCCCTATCCCTATCTCTATCCTGTAAATCCTGTATATCCATGTTATCTACCCCGGGTTCATTGACCGGCTTGGGGCTATGGGGTATGCTGTAATGTTATGACTACCGAAATTGACACCGAGTTGGAGGAGCCGGCGCGGTTGACGCTGCCTATTGAGGGGATGACCTGCGCCGCCTGCGTGGTTCACGTGGAGGGCGCGCTGAAAGGCGTCCCCGGCGTGGTGGCGGCCAGCGTCAACCTGGCTACCGAGCGGGCCACCGTCAGCTACTTGCCGGGCCGGGCCGGGCCGGCCGATTTCCGCCGGGCGGTGGCGGACTACGGCTACCGGGTAGGCGAGTCCGACGGCGCCGACCGGGACGGGACGGCGGAGTTGGAAAGGCTGTCCCGCTCCCGGGAAATTCGCTACTTCCGCCAACGCTGCGTCTTTGCCGTCGCCGCCGGCGTCCTGCTGCTGTTGGGTTCCTTTCACGCCCTGCCCTGGTCGCCGGCCCTGCTGCGGCTGGAGTACCAGTCCGTCCCAATCTGGCCCTGGGTGCTGTGGGCCTTGGCGACGCCGGTGCAATTCTGGGCCGGCTGGTCTTTCTACGTCTCCGGCTTGGCGGCGCTGCGGCACGGCTCGGCCAATATGCACACCCTGGTGGCCCTGGGGTCGTCGGTGGCCTACGGCTACAGCGCGGTGATAACCGTCCTCGGCGCCCTGGCGCCCCAGGTATTGACCAGCAGCGGCATCGGAACCGGGGTTTACTTTGACACGGCGGCCCTGATTATTGGCCTGATCCTGCTGGGCCGCTGGCTGGAGGCCCGGGCGCGAGGCCGTACTTCTGAGGCCATCCAACGGCTCATCGGCCTCCAGCCCAATACCGCGCAGATTATTCGGGATGGGCGGGAAGTGGCGGTGCCGGTAGCGGAGGTGGTGGTAGGGGACGTGGCCCTGGTGCGCCCGGGGGAGAAAGTCCCGGTGGACGGGGAGGTGATTGAGGGCTACTCGGCGGTGGACGAGGCGATGCTCACCGGGGAGAGTATGCCGGTGGACAAGGAGCCGGGCCAGCCGGTATATGCCGCCACCCTGAACCGTACCGGCTTTTTCCGCCTCCGGGCCACCCGGGTAGGCCGGGATACCGCCCTGGCCCAGATTATCCGCCTGGTGGAGGAGGCCCAGGGTTCCAAAGCGCCCATCCAGCGACTGGCTGACCGGGTTGCCGCCGTCTTTGTGCCGGCGGTGGGCGGCGTGGCCCTGGCCGCCGGCATTTTCTGGCTGCTGCTGGGGCCGGAACCCCAGTTGACCTATGCCCTCCTGACCCTGGTGGCGGTGCTGATTATCGCCTGCCCCTGCGCCCTGGGACTGGCGACGCCCACCGCCATCATCGTAGGGACTGGCAAGGGAGCGGAACGGGGCGTCCTGATTCGCAGCGCCCAAGCCCTGGAAACCGCCCACCGGGTTGATACCATTGTCCTGGACAAGACCGGCACCCTGACCGAGGGGCGCCCGGTAGTTACCGACCTGATTCCCGCCGGGAGCGCCGGGAAAACCGAAGGTACAGCCGGCGCAGCAATCAAGGAAAATGAGGAAGTTGAGGAGTTGCTGCGGTTGGCCGCCACTGCGGAGCAAGGCTCGGAGCATCCCCTGGCCCAGGCCGTCGTCCGGGCCGCCGGGGAACGGGGCTTGACGCTGGGGCCGGTGGCCGACTTTCAAGCCTTGCCGGGGCAGGGAGTAACCGCTACGGTGGAAGGCCGCCCGGTTCTGTTGGGCCGCCCGGCCCTGCTGCAAGACCGGGGCATCCCGCTGGACGGGTTGACGGAAACGGCGGAGCGGTTGGCCGGCGAGGGCAAAACGCCGGTCATACTGGCCGTTGATGGCGCCGCTATGGGCATCATCGCCCTGGCCGATGCGCTCAAACCCGGTTCCCCGGCCGGCGTGGCCGAGTTGCAGCGGTTGGGGTTGGAAGTGGTGATGTTCACTGGCGACAACCGGCGCGCCGCCCGGTTCGTTGCCGACCGCCTGGGCATTGCGCGGGTAGAGGCGGAAATGCTGCCCGGAGACAAGGCGGCGGCCATCCGGCGGCTCCAGTCCGAGGGAAAGACGGTGGCGATGGTGGGCGACGGCATCAACGACGCGCCGGCGTTGGCTCAAGCCGACGTGGGGCTGGCCGTGAGCGCCGGCGCCGACGTGGCCCTGGAGTCGGCCGACGTTACCCTGATGGGCAGCGACCTGAAGGGGGTCATTACTGCCCTGAGCCTGAGCCGCCAGACCCTGCGGGCCATCAAGCAAAACCTGTTCTGGGCCTTCTTCTACAACGTCCTGCTGATTCCGGTAGCCGCCGGCGTCCTCTACCCGGTATTTGCCGCCACCGGGGGCGTGCCGCCGGGCCTGGTCTTCTTCTTCGGAGAGCAGGGGTTTCTCAACCCGGTCCTGGCGGCCCTGGCCATGGCCTTCAGCTCAGTAACGGTGGTAAGCAACTCCCTGCGTCTGCGGCAGGCGAAGGTTTAGAGAGTAAGAGCAGGGGACTAGGCTGGGTTATACTTTTACTTTGCCGGCGGCCGGGTCAGCAACTCGGCCTCGTCCAGCACTTCGGAGAAAACCGGGAATTGGGAGCGGGTCAGTTCTTCGTAGAGGATTTGTTCGCCGGTTAAAGGGTTGTAGGCCCGGTGGATGTAGGCGGCGGGGTTGGCGTGGTGGTTGTGGTATTTAAGCACCAACCCTACACCTTCAATTCGGGCTACGTAGATGTAGCTGTAGGCTCTGACTTGCAGGATGTTGCCGCGATACCTTATATCTAATCGCTTTTCAAACTCCAGAATAACGTCCCGCCGGCAGTAGCCCACTCCTTCAGCGCGGATGCGGGGGATGCCTTCGCTCCTATCGTCTCGGAATATGATGGTACTTGGAAGGGAGTAATCCAGGAAAAGATGTTCCGACAGGAGCTTTTCGTGGATGATTGCATAGTTGTGAAAAGAGTTCCAGCCATGGGGATCGTTGTTTCTGACAATCCCGGAGCGGGATAGGTGGGCCACCACCTTAAAGCCTCGCCGGGTCAGGGGCTGGCGGAAGTTCACTGCTTTCTGTAATCTTGCGGGGAAATCCCTCCATAGATCGTAGGGAGTGGTAGTCGCCCATCCAAAGAAGGACATCCACGGTATCTTCTTCCTTGCCGCAACTTATCAGTTCGAGCATTTCCGCAGAGGAAACTTCATACCGGCGTTCCCAGGCGCGAATCCGGCGGCGCAACTGCTTCATATAAATCTCCCCGTCTATTTTACGTACCCGGGTATGGGCGGAAACTATTTCTTCACTTATCACGCCGGCTTTGCTCGCCCGGCGATTTCCGAATAGATACGCCGGCGGCTCATTTCTGGCGGTGGGGGGCAGTTGGTTCAACTCCCCCAGGACGTGATACGCCTCCATCCACTCCCGAATCTCGGCGGTATTCCTGGCCCGGCCGGATTTCACCCGTTCCAGCATTTTGGCCGAGGACGTTTCGTAGAGGCGCTCGTAAATGGGAATCTTCTGACGCCAGGAATTGACGTACTTACGCTGCTCCGGCGTGGCGGCGGCCAACTTTGCGGTCTTAACCTTTTTCTCTTTCGTGGTTGCCATACCCTTTCCCCCTGGCGGCAGTTGAGTTATTCTACCACAGGCCGGGTCAGCAACTCGGCCTCGTCCAGCACTTCGGAGAAAACCGGGAATTGGGAGCGGGTCAGTTCTTCGTAGAGGATTTCCTGTTCGGTTAAAGGGTTATAGGCCCGGTGGATGTAGGTGTCCCGGTTATCGTGCCAATTGTGATATTTTAGAACCAGGTATTGACCGGGTAGCCAGGCAACATAGTTGTAGCTGATGCCCCTGACCTGGAGAATGTTGCCGGCGTACCGGGTTTCCAGCACTATTGCAACCTGGAGCGTTAAACCCCGCTGGCAATAACACTCTCCCATTACGTACAGATAAGCAACGCCATCTTCTTCCCGCAAATCGAGCTCGATAGTGTTGGGGCGGGATTCGTCCAGAAATGGATGCTCCGCTAGGTACTTGTAGTGGAGAACCCGGTAGTTGTCGTAGGAGTTCCAGCCGTGGGGGTCACGGATTCGATAGACTCCAGCACGCGATAGTGGGACATCCACTTGAATATCTCCAGAGTCTCCTGAACTTGGTCAGACTGCACCCTTGCGGCCATTTCCGCCGAGGATATTCGATACTTGCGTTCGTAAGCGCGCAACTTCCGGCGCAACTCTTCCCGGAGTTCGCGTCCATCCCGCACCGGGACTTCGAACTGCGCGGTCTTGATGGTCTTCCCTTTGGCGGTTGCCATACCATTTCCCCCTGGCGGCAGTTGATTTATTTTACCACAGGCCGGGTCAGCAACTCGGCCTCATCCAGCACTTCGGACAAACCGTGAACTGAAGTCCGTATATACAATTCAGGCGGTTTGCGCCGTTGCTTTCTCGATGGTTTCCGACAGCCATTGGTTGAGACTTTTGCCTTCCGCTTGCGCCGCTGCCGTGGCGGCCCGGTGAATCTCCGGCCTTATGGTGAGGGGAATCTCCCCGGAGAAGGGTTTGTCCGGGGCCTTTCCCCGGTCGGCGCAGAACTCCAGATATTCGTCAACGGAGAGTTGGAACGCGCTGCGCAGTTCCTCAACCGACTGCCCCTGAAAGGTGATGACGTCGCGGGTGCCGACTACTTCGCCGTGGAAGATGTCAACTTCGTCATCAAAAGTAACCACCCCGCGGTATCCTTTATACTCCATCATTATGGCTGGCCCTCATTGATTCCCGCTTCGGCCAGGAATCTTCGCATCGACGCTATGGTTCCTTTGTCCGTATCCTGCCGGGGATGGGGACGGTGGAATATGGCCCTGGTATCGTTGAGTTCCACCGCCAGCCGCGAACCGGCCCGCTCTTCAATATAGGCGCCGCAAGCCAGTAGCAGGGACACAATGTCGTCCCAATGGATGCCTGATTGTGTAGGCCGCCGGAAGATTGCCGCCAGCGTCCTGCGGTGTCTTCTTCTCACAAACGGATTGTATCGTTACAGGATATGACCAATCAGGTCAGGCCCTAGCTTTCCTTGAAGACAGCACGTTCAGTATTGCTATGGCTGTCGTAACAACCCGGAGGATGGCGCCTGTGGTGGGCTTCCCCCGCCGCCCCCCTACTTCTTGCTATAGGCCACTATCCAGCCGACATTGAGGGCGGCAGCTATGAGGGCGATAATGATCAGGATAGTGCCGACCACCATACTGCCGTCCGCCGGATCCATATTCAAGCCGACGCCTATTCCGACCCATAACACTGCCAGGGCCGCCAGGAAGGGGGCGACGTAGAGGATGATTTTCAAGATGGACATAATGCTGCCTCCTCAACTTGGTTGCCGGGGGGCCGGTTTTCCTAGACGTTGGCGCCGCAGCAGCGCTTGTATTTCTTGCCGCTGTTGCAGGGGCAGGGGGCGTTGCGGCCGATTTTGGCCCCGCCGGTAGCGGCCTGGCGTCCGTTGCCGATGACCGTCTGCATCGGGCTGGCCTTGGCCGAATCCGCCGGCCGGCGCCGGGCCGCGCCGTTGGCCGGCTGTTGGGCCACCGTAACGTGAAACAGGGAATGTACCACGTCCACCTGCATCCGGCGCAGCAACTCCTGAAACGCCTTGTGGCCCTCGGTGCGGTACATCACCAGCGGGTCCCGCTGCCCGTAGGCGTGCAGGCCGATGCCGGTACGCAGGTTTTCCATGGCGGTCAGGTGGTTGACCCAGTGGAGGTCAATGGCCCGCAGCAGCAGCAGCCGTTCCAGAGTCCGCATCTGGTCCGAACCCAGGTCCGACTCCCGGGCCTCATAGACCGTTTCGGCGTAGTCCCAAAGTTTCTGGCCGATTTCTTCCTGCTTCCAGCGGTACACCTGTTCCTCGTCGGCCAGGTCCGGGGGCAGGGGGCAAATCAGCATCAACTCGGAGATAAAGTTGGTTACCTCCCAGTTATCGTTGTGGCGGTCGGGCAGGTGCTTGCGGAGCAGGTCGGCAAACTCCTGGCGCAGCATCTCTACAATCTTTTCCCGCAGGTTGTCCCCGTTCAGGATGCGTTCCCGGTCGGCGTAGATAACCGCCCGCTGGGTATTGAGCACGTCGTCAAAGTTCAGCAGGTGCTTGCGGATGTCAAAGTGGTAGCCTTCCACCTTGACCTGGGCGCTGCTGATGGACTTGCTGATGAGCTTGTTCTCAATGGGCGTATCTTCGTCCAGCCCGGTCCAGCCCATCACCGACTTGATGCGGTCGCCGCCGAAACGCTGCATCAGTTCGTCCTCCAGGGCCACGTAGAACTGGGAACTGCCCGGGTCGCCCTGGCGGCCGGAGCGGCCCCGTAGCTGATTGTCGATGCGCCGGGCGTCGTGGTGTTCGGTGCCGACGACGTGCAGGCCGCCCAGCGCTACCACCTTATCGTGTTCCGCCTGCCAGTCGGAATGATTACCGTTGCCGTTGCCGTTATCGCCGCTGCTGCTGCCGCCCAGCACGATGTCGGTGCCGCGGCCGGCCATGTTGGTGGAGACGGTAACGGCGCCCAGGCTGCCGGCCTGGGACACTATGGCCGCTTCGTGTTCGTGGTTCTTGGCGTTCAATACCTGGTGGGCCACACCGCGCCGCTTCAGCCGCTGGCTCAACTCCTCGGAGGCTTCGATGGAGGTAGTGCCGACCAGGATAGGCCGGCCGGTTTCGTGGATCGTAACGATGTCTTCCACCACCGACCGCCACTTGGATTCGGCGCCCTGGAAAACCTGGTCCGGCGCGTCCTCCCGCACCATTGCCAGGTTGGTGGGTATCACCGCCACTTCCAGGCCGTAAATCTTGTAAAACTCATCGGCTTCGGTGGCCGCCGTGCCGGTCATTCCGGCCAGTTTCCGGTACATCCGAAAGTAGTTTTGCAGGGTAATGGTGGCGTAGGTAACGCTCTCCCGCTGGATTTTCAGCCCCTCCTTGGCCTCCACCGCCTGGTGCAGCCCGTCGGACCAGCGGCGCCCGAACTGGAGCCGCCCGGTGAACTCGTCAACGATGACCACTTCCCCGTCCCGCACCACGTAATCCTTATCCCGGTTCTTCTGCACCTGGGCGGTCAGGGCGTTCTCAATGTAATGAACCAGGTGATAGTTGTCCGGGTCATACAGGTTGCTGACCTTGCTCCACCGCTCCATCTTCCCGATGCCCTCCTGGGTCAGGGAAATGGCCTGGGTTCGCTCGTCAATGGTAAAGTCGTCGGCCGGTTCCAGGCGGGGGGCCAGGCGGGCAAAGGTGTAGTAGTGCTGTACCGGCTCTTCGGCCGGCCCGCTGATTATCAGGGGCGTCCGCGCCTCGTCGATGAGGATGTTGTCCACTTCGTCAACGATGGCGTAGTTGCGCTCCCGCTGCACCCGTTGGGCGGCCTCAATGGACATATTGTCCCGCAGGTAGTCAAAGCCGAATTCGTTATTGGTGCCATAGAGCACGTCGCACTGGTAGGCTTCGGCCCGGCTGACCTGGCGCAGGAACCGCATCCCCTCGGCCGGCCCGGATTGACGGGCGGCGGTGTCGGTAACTTCCGGGTCATACTGGTAGGCGGCGTCGTGCTGGAGGCAGCCGACGGTCAACCCCAGGTGGTGGTAGATTGGCCCCATCCACACCGGGTCGCGGCGGGCCAGGTAGTCGTTGACCGTTACCACGTGGACGCCCTGGCCGGCCAGGGCGTTCAGATACACCGGCAGGGTCGCCACCAGGGTTTTGCCCTCGCCGGTTTTCATCTCGGCAATCTTGCCCTGGTGCAGCGCCACGCCGCCGATAAGCTGCACGTCATAATGACGCTGCCCCAGCCGGCGGCGGGCCACCTCCCGGACGACGGCAAAGGCTTCCGGGAGCAGGTAGTCCAGCGTCTCGCCCCGGGCCAGGCGTTCCCGGAACCGCTCGGTCTGCCCCCGCAGTTGGTCGTCGGAAAGATTCTGGAGTCCCGGCTCCAGGGCGTTAATCTTCGGCACCAGGCTCTGGCCGATTTTGTCCACCGCCTTTTCGCCGGGGTCGCCGATAAACTTACGAAGCAAGGTAACCATATTCCTGCCACTACCTCCGGGGAACGTCTCGGTTTAATGTAATCTTTAATCCGGTAACCGGGTAACTTAAGTTATTGTACCGGAATAGCCGGATTTTTTCACCACAGCGACGGCGCGTAACCGGGCAATCGCCGCGTAAACCCGTCATCCCTGCTGTAAAACCGTCGTTCCGGCGAAAGCCGGAATCCAGGAAATCCCCGGGAAAAGAACGTGCCGGCTACCGAGGGTTCTGGATTCCGGCCTGCGCCGGAATGACGGGTTGGGATGACCGGTTTATGATGGCGATTGCCATTGCCCCTTAACCCGGGCGACCCAGGCAACCGTCATTCATTCTAAGCAACCGTCCTAAGCAACCGTCGTTCCGGCGAAAGCCGGAATCCAGGAAATCCCCCGGAAAAGAACTTGCCGGCTACCGAGGGTTCTGGATTCCGGCCTGCGCCGGAACGACGGGTTGGTATGACGGGTTTATGATGGCGATTGTCATTGCCCCTTAACCAGGGCGACCCAGGCAACCGTCATTCATTCTAAACAAACGTCCTAAACAACCGTCGTTCCGGCGAAAGCCGGAATCCAGGAAATCCCCCGGAAAAGAACTTGCCGGCTACCGAGGGTTCTGGATTCCGGCCTGCGCCGGAACGACGGGTTGGGATGACGGGTTTATGATGGTGATTGCCCTTGCCCCTTAACCCGCTCAACCCAGGCAACCGCCATTCATTCTAATCAACCGTCCTAAACAACCGTCGTTCCGGCGCAGGCCGGAATCCAGGAAATCCCACGGAAAAGAACGCGCCGGCTACCGAGGGTTCTGGATTCCGGCCTGCGCCGGAATGACGGGTTGATTACACAATTGCCCTGTGCCTACCCGTCCCGCTCACCCTGAGCTTGTCGAAGGGCGGAATTGGTATGGTTCGACAAGCTCACCATGAGCGGACTTTGTTGAGCGAATTTTGTTCTGGTGAGGTAGTAATTTGTTCCTGGCCCATAGTAATCAAAAGAAATGGCCCCCGGAAAGCTCCGGGGGCCGGTGGAATTGCGGGGTCCGGCTTGCTGGCTGAGGGGGATGAAATTACTTGCCGTAGCTGTAGTACCGGACGCCCGCAAAGGGTATCGAGTAGGCCCAGGAGAGGGTTCCCGGGGCTGCCGGCCTGACCGGCTCCGCCGCCTCGACTATCTCGGCGGCTACTATCTCCGCTAACTGACGGTTTACCGTGTCATTCAACGGCCGGCCGGGACTTTCTACCTTGGATAGCAGTTCAAGAGTTACCATAACCTCACCTCCGCTGCAACTAGCCATTGTAGAATGTTTGGGCGCTGCCATCGCGCCGTTTCTATTGTGTATCTTGATTATATGCATTGATAAACAGGGTGTCAAGCCTCATTACCCTATAGCAATCCGTTGCTTGACGACCGGCCGCCTCGATAGAGCAGTTGGACAAGGGCGCAATATGATAATGATAGTTATACCTTTATCGCTTGTGAAAACCGGCGCAAGCAAAAGGAAAGGCTCCCCCCTTAAATGGGGAGAGCCTGCTTTCCGGTAATCTGGCCCCGGTTCAGGCCAGGGGGCGGGGCGGGTTGACCGCCCTACGCCCGATTGCCTGACGGTTACCCAGCGATTACCCGATGATGCTGGTGCTGTCCAACTCCAGCTCCAGCCGGTGGGCCTTCGCCAGTTCCTGCTGGATGCGCTGCTGCTCGGACAGGCCCGGGCCGGAGACCCAGCCGTAGATGATGAGGATGTCCTGGGCAATGCGCCCCAGGATGTTGGTCGATTCGGTGGCCGACTCGGCGGCCGTCGGGGTGGTTTGCTGCGTAGTCATTATTTCTCTTCTCCTGTGATTCGACGCTTGGGTTATCGGTTCTTTGCTTTGCTGGCGGCGGCGGTTAAGTTAAACCGCGCCGTTGGAATACTTGCCGTTGCGGGCCTCGGCCAGTTCCCGGCTCATCCGCTCCTGGCCCGACATACCCGGCCCGGCCAGCCAATCATAGGCCGCCCCCAGGTCTCGGCTGATTCGGCTGAACAACCGGTCGTGGTTGTGGTCAAAGTGGACGTTGATGTGTGCGTGCATACCTTACCTCCTTTTACTAGCCGGGGTGATGATAGTATCCGGCTGTTACTATTGAATATAATAATATACCTTCGGCTTTATGCTGTCAAGGGATAATGTAAGCAATTTATTATCAAATTATTAAATATCTATATCAAACTTTCAGGGGGGTGGTGACAAAAGCCGGGGCGGGTTGGAAAACCCGCCCCATAAGTTTCAAGTTAAGCCTGCTTTGTACCGCTCATCCTGAGCTTGTCGAAGGACAAACCGTCGGATGGTTCGACAAGCTCACCATGAGCGGACATTGTTATTAGTATTGACTTGCGCCGGGGCAATCGCAGCATAAACCCGTCGTTCCGGCGAGGGCCGGAATCCAGAACTCATTGTAGTCGGCACGCGCTTTTCCGGGAGAATTTCCTGGATTCCGGCTTTCGCCGGAACGACGGTTGCTTGGGTTGCCCTGGTTAAGCCGCGATTCCCCTGAGTTGGCGCCCCTATCAAGGTGGCGGTATGTTGCGGTACTTATCGCTGCCAACTCCCCACGCCGTCCAGCGCCTCCCGGAAACGCACTATGGCCTCGATATGCTCCGTGGCGGTGCTCAGTCCCTCCCGCCGGGCCTCCACCGTAATGGCGGTGGCGCCCAGGGCCTCCCAACCCCGGGCCTCGTTCACCCAATCCTCCGGCTGCTGGCCGCCGATGCGGATGCGCCCTTCGATGCCCACGGCGGAGGGTTCCCGCCCGGCGGCCCGGACGTATTCCCGCAGGACGCCGATGGCGGCGCGCCCCGGTTCCTCCGGCGGAAAGTTGGGGAACCAGCCGTCGGAGATGGCGGCAATCCGGCGCAGCACCGGCTCCGGCGGCAGGGGGCTGGCGCTGCTGCCGGCGCCCAGCCAGACCGGAATGGGCCGCTGCACCGGCAAGGGGTTCAGCCCGGCATGGTCAACCCGGTGCCACCGGCCGGTAAAGTTCACCACTTCCTGCGTCCACAAGGCCCGCAGCAGGGCAATCTGTTCCTCGCTGCGCCGGCCCCGGTCGCGGAAGTTCCGGTTCAGCGCCTCATACTCCACGTGGTTCCAGCCCACGCCGATGCCCAGCCGCAGCCGCCCGCCGCTCAGCACGTCCACCGCCGCCGCCTGCTTGGCGACCAGGGCCGTCGCCCGCTGGGGCAGGATCAGGATGCCGGTGGTCAGCCCGATGGTTTTGGTGATGGCGGCCAGGTAGCCCATCAGGGTAAAGGATTCGTGGATGACGCTGCGGTGGGTATAGTAGGAGTCGGCGACGTGGGGGTGAAAGCCGGAGTCGGCCCCCAGCACGTGGTCGGCGATGAACAGGTGAGAGTAGCCCAACTCCTCGGCGGCCTGAGCGTACTCGCGGATGGCCCCGGGATCCGCCCCGATTTCCGTTTGCGGGAAAATAGCTCCAATTTGCATAAGCGCCCCCTGTATTGTCTTGAAACTGGTATTTCCATAGCAACCCGGCCGGTGGTACAATGGCATAAATACCGGCGAGGTATTCCAGAACGTGCCCACGCGACTGGACAAGCTGACCCTGGACTTCATACTGGCAGTCATTCTAACCGATTGTCAGATTTTGTTCTTTATCTGGTATGAGGTCTTCTACAAAACCGGGGACTCCACGCCTTCAACCCTATTGGGGCTGGGCATCGGCGTATCCATATCCCTGGCAGTAACCATAGTAATCTTCGCGCACTGGGAGACGGTAAGGATGATTTCAGAAAGATACAAGCGAATGCGCTTTGAGGCGGGAAAGGAGGCGGAGCGCAAACGCATCAAGGAAATTCTGGAACAGGGCGGCGTTGAGCTTACCCCGGAGCTTAAGGAACGCTTGTTTGGCAAGCCGGAGGAGAAACGCTCCTAACCGGACAGCAGTCTGGGTAGCCTACCTACCGTTCCCGGGGAGGCGGTAAGGATGATTTCAGAAAGATATAAGCGAATGCGCTTTGAGGCGGGAAGGGAAGTGGGGCGGGAAGAGGGAAGGGAAGCAGGGCGGAAAGCGGAGCGCAAGCGCATCAAGGAAATCCTGGAACAGGACGGCGTTGAACTTCCCCCGGATCTCAAGGAACTCCTGTTTGGCAAGCCGGAGGAGAAACGCTCCTGACTGGCCCGACTTCAGCCCCGCCGCCGGTATTCGTCGCCGCAATCACCGATTAGCTCCAGCAAGTTCCGGGAGCGGCCGGTTATTTCCCGTAGGGCCGCCGCGTCTGCCGCGTCCAGGGCAAACTCAAAGACCCGCGCGTTGTCCTCCCGGTGGTGGCTCAACCCCAGGCGCGCCCCGGCGATTACCCCGGCTACGGCCGGCTGCTCCAGAATGTAGCGGGCCGCCACGTTAGCGATGCTGACCCCGTGCTTGCCGCCGATAGCCTTCAGTCCCGCCAGCAACTCCTGAAACAACTCCCAACCCCCCCAGGCGTCAATCATCTGCTTGTACTTGCCCAGGCTGGCGGTGGACAGGGCCGCCCCGCCCGGTTCCGGCTGGCCCAGGTAGCGCTCCGACAGCAGGCCGCCGCCGAAGGTGCCATAGGCCAGCAGGTGAATATCCTGCTCCTGGCAGAATTGTGCCATCCGCTGCCCCGGCCGCAAGTCCACCAGGGAATACTGCACCTGGTTGGAAACAACCCTGATGCCCTGGTCAACGACGGTTTTCAGGTGGGCCGTGTCGAAATTGGTCAGGGCCAGGTGGCGGATTTTCCCGGCGTCCCGCAGGTCGTTCAGATGGCCCAGCGCCTCCAGGTAGCGGTCATCCCGGTACTCCCACCAGTGAAACTGGAGCAAGTCCAGCGTCTCTACGTCCATCCGCCGCAGGGACACATCTACGTTGTTCTCCACAACCTGGCGGGTCATTGGCCCCGGCCGGGGCACCCACTTGGTAAAAGCCTGGACGCCGTCCCGGGCCGCCGCGCCCCGGGCGTCCGCCAGTTGGCGCCGGAACTCGCCGATAAAGTCCTCGGCCGGGCCGTAGTGGTCGGCCAGGTCCCAGGTGGTAAAACCGGCGTCCACGTAATCGAACATACTCCGCACCGCCGCCGTAGGGTCAATCCGCCCGTGGGCGCCGGACACCTGCCACATCCCGTTCAGCAGGCGGCAGATGGTCAGGTCCGGGGTGAACCGGAACTTGCTGCTTTCGGCCAGGCTCATCTGCTTACCCCCAATGCCGGTTTGGGTTCCGTCCCGTTCCCCACATCCCCGTTCCTTGCCACAAGTTGGAGAAGTGGGGATGCGGGAGAAACCGGCTCAATTATATAACATTGGCGCTCCCCCTGCTGCCTTTCCCGGCGTCTCTGTGTTAAATTACCCCGGATAGAAAACCCTGAATAGAAAGCAGTTATAAGTTATACAGGAGGCAACCGCTATGGCATCGGAGAAAATTCGCCTGGGCATTATCGGCGCCAACGTTCACCTGGGCTGGGCGCCCCGCTCTCACCTGCCGGCCATTGTCGCCAGCCCGGAGTTCGAGCTTACCGCCGTCTGCACCACCCGCCGGGAGAGCGCCGAGGAGTCGGCCCGGCTCTTTGGGGCGCGGCTGGCCTTTGACGACTACCGGGACTTGCTGGCCCACCCGGAGATTGACGCCGTAGCCGTAGTGCTGCGGGTGCCGTCCCATTACGAGCCAACTATGGCCGCCCTCCAGGCCGGCAAGCACGTCTATACCGAGTGGCCGCTGGGCCAGACCACCGCTCAAGCCCGGGAAATGGCCGACCTGGCCCGGGCCAAGGGGCTGCGCAATATGGTGGGGCTGCAAGCCCGGGCCGCCCCGGCCATTCTGTACCTGAAGGAATTGGTGGCCGACGGGTACGTGGGCGAGGTGATGTCCTGCCACCTGAGCCTGGTGCGCGGCGGTTCCCTGGAGCGTCCCTCCCACCGCACCTGGCAGCGGGACAACGAACTGGGCGCCCATACCCTGACCATTGCCGCCGGCCACAGCATTGACGCCCTGCGCTTTGTCGTCGGCGATTTCAGCCAGGTCGCCGCCGTCGTCTCCACCCAGGCCGGGGAATGGCTGGAGACTGACACCGGGAACCGGGTCGAAGTAACCTCGCCGGACAACATTCTGGTCAGCGGCCGGCTGGTCAACGGCGGCGTAGCCTCGGCCCACGTCGCCAGCAACCCCTGGGCCGGCAGCGGCCTGCGAATGGAAATATATGGCAGTGAGGGAACATTGGTGGCCGCCTCTGAGGATTCACCCCAATTGGCCGACGTTGCTGTTCAAGGAGTTCAGGGACGGGGCGCGTTGCAACCCCTGGAAATTCCGGCCCGCTTTACCTACGTGCTGGAGGGGATGCCCCATGGCGAACCCTACAACGTAGGCCAGATGTATTACCAGTTCGGCCAGGCCATCCGCGCCGGCCAGGACTGCCAACCCGACTTTGACACGGCGGTAGAACTGCACCACTTCATCGACGCCATCCGCCAGTCCTCAGATGAGGGGCGGGCGGTGTCGGTGGGATAAGGCGGGGTAATCGGTATTGCCAACATTTGTTGGCGTTTCTTGCCAAACCGTGCTTGGCCGGCCGGTAGGGGCGGTTCGCGAACCGCCCCTACGCCGCTGAAAATGCCGGATAACCTTTCCGGCGACTACTCTAATGCCCCGGGAATGTCGGCTACGTTGAAAACGATGGCGTCAACGGCCTTGTGCATAATGTCCGGCTCGTCGCCGTTGTGCCAGAGCAGCACGGTGCGCTTGCCGGCGCCGACGCCGTAGCCCAACTCCAGATGAGCAGAGCGGCCACAGGGCAGGACACAAACTACGGCGTCGCAGTTGACCAGGGCGTCCATATCCCGCCGGAAAATGGCCTGAACCTGAGGATGTTCCAGCACGTCGAACAGCCCTCCGGCGTCCACCCCGTCGGCCAGGTTCCACTCGACCCCGCCCTGGTGTCGGAAGTCATAAACGTCATGCCCGGCGCCCCGGAGCGCCGCCAGCACCTCCGGGTACACCTCATTGCGCCAGGAACTGGCTACGTAAACTTTCATCAATGCACTTCCCGGTATGGCTCTCAATCGCTCATTAGGGGTTTTGCAGTCAGGGGCGCGGCGACATCCCCAAGGATTATGGATTATAAAGTAAGGCGCGGGATTTGTATTTGTCGGGTCAGGCAACCTTGTTAGGCAATCGCATCTTAACCCGGGCAACCCAAGCAACCGTCGTTCCGGCGAAAGCCGGAATCCAGGAAATCCTCCCGGAAAAGAGGGAGCCGGCTACCGAGGTTTCTGGATTCCGGCTTTCGCCGGAACGACGGTTTTATGGCCGGAACGACGGTTTTATGCTGTGATTGCCTTGCCAATTCCGCCCTTCGACAAGCTCAGGGTGAGCGGCTCTCATTCTGGTGAGCGAATTTTGTTCCTGGCGCAGACTTGGCCCACGCCCGGCCGGCGGCAACTGAACCGCAACTCCCCGGATGTGTCGGATGCGTCCCGTTGCCGCCGGCCTTGTTGATTAGTTGATTAACCGTTGCCCCGGTTGGGCAGGGGGGCTGACGGGGGGAAGTATTCGGCTACCGGGATTTCCACCACGCTGGGGCCGTCCAGGGTCAGCGCCTCCCGTACCGCGTCGGCTACGTCCTCCGGGCGTTCCACGTAGTAGCCTTTCGCGCCATAGACCTCGGCCAGCCGGTCAAAGCGGGGGTTTTCCAGGTCAACGCCGATGTAACGCTGGTCGTAGTAGCGTTGCTGCTGGGCCTTTTCCGCGCCGTGGCAGCTGTTGTTCAGCACGATGCTGACCAGGGGGATGCCCTTGCGCACCGCGGTGTTCAACTCCTGCGAGGTGTAGAGAAAGCCGCCGTCGCCCTGGATGCTGACCGCCGGACGGTCGGGCCGGCCCAGCTTGGTGCCTAATCCGACGCCCAGGCCCATACCAAGCCCGCCCTGGCCGGCGTAGTTGAACATAGTGCGGGGCAGTTCGTAGCTCAGCCGGTCATAGGAAAGGCCGGGGGCGATGCCGGCGTCAATGGTTACCATACAGTCCCGGGGCAGGACTTTGACCAGTTCCCGATAGACCCGTTGGGGCAGCATCGGCTCGCCGGCCAGTTCCGCCTCGGCGGCCAGCCGGGCCTGGCGGCGGGCCTTCAAGTTGGCGGTTTCACTGCTCCAGTCCGGGTTGGCCCGGCCCTCCGGGAACTGCTGGCTCAACACCCCGGACAGTTGCCGGGCCACGGCGCCGGCATCGCCCACAATGCCCACCGCCACCGGGTAGTTGCGGCCAATCTCCTGAGGGTCAATATCGACCTGAATGATCCGGGTTTCCGGGTTGATAACGCTGTAGTCCCAAGAAGTGCTGCCCTGGTTAATGCGAGTGCCTAAAGCCAGGATGACGTCGGCCCGGTTCAGGGCCTCCAGGGCCTCGCCGGCGCCCCGTCCCCCCGGCGGGCCAACGTAGAGCCGGTGGCTGTTGGGGAAGGCGTCATTATGGCCGTAGGAAGGCACCACTGCCAGATCCAGCCGTTCCGCCAGGGCCACGGCGTCATCCACTCCTTCCGAGTCGATGATGCCGCCGCCGGCCAGGAGCAGGGGCCGCTGGGCCTGAGCCAGCAAAGCCGCCGCCTGCTGCACCGCCCGGCTGTCGCCCTCCACCCGGTCCGCCACTGCCCGGTAGCTTTCCGGCGGCTGCACCGTCCAGTCCAGCGTCTGCCCGTCAATCAGGTTCCGGGGAATGTCCAGCAGCACCGGCCCCCGCTTGCCGGCCAGGGCGGTGCGAAAGGCGTAGTGGAGCATTTCCGGGATGCGCTCGGCCTGGTTCACCTGGAGGGCCATCTTGGTGGTGGACTTGAAAACGGATACCAGGTCAAACTCCTGGGCGCCGTCCCGGTAGGTATAGTCCTGGGCGGTGTTGCCGGCGATGACAATTACTGGGGCGCGGCCCTTGTAGGCCAGGGAAATGCCGGTAGCCAGGTTGATGGTGCCGGGGCCGGAGGTGGTAACGCAGGCGGTAGGCTTGCCCGAGGCCCGGGCGTAGCCATAGGCCATAAAAGCAGCCCCCTCTTCGTGGCGGGTATCAATAAACCGGATGTCGTCCCGACCGTAAAGCTCGGTAACGATGCTGTTGGTAGTGGTGCCGACCAACCCGAAGATATGGTCAACGCCCTCGGCCCGCAACGCTTCCACAATTGCCCGGCCGGCCATCATCTGCGCCATTTGTTTCGTTCCCCCTTGCTGGTAGTTTTGGCAGTTTTTATTGGGGTATCGGTGGATTTGCCGGGGGTATTGTAGCACAACTAAGGCCCGGCGTTTCAGGTATTCCCAACCCTTGCCGGCGTTTCTTGCCGGGCCACCCGGCGTTGGCCGGTAGGGGCGGTTCGCGAACCGCCCCTACCCCGATGAAAATGCCAACAAGCGTTGAAAATACCCCGTTCCGGCGCCGGTTGACTTGCTGGATTTATTCGTTTGCTGGTATTTCTTGCCCGTCCACGCTACGTTGTCCGGTAGGGGCGGGTTTCTAACCCGCCCTGACCGCAACGGCAAATACGGTTCGGAGAACCGACGCCGCCATCGCTGAACTGTCCTGCACCGGAACGCGGGCGGGTTACAAACCCGCCCCTACCCCGATGAAAATACCAATAAGCGATGAAATACCCGAAAGGCAAGGCAACCGCATCACAAAACCGTCATTCCGGCCACAAAACCGTCGTTCCGGCGAAAGCCGGAATCCAGGAAATCCCCCGGAAAAGAGCGTGCCGGCTACCGAGAGTTCTGGGTTCCGGCCTTCGCCGGAACGACGGTTTTGCCCTATTGCCCCGGTCAAGACGCGACTGCCCTGCCCGGTCTCCGCCCCAACCTTGCCAGCACCGCCAAAGGGGTTTATACTGGAGGGGGCAATACGCAATATACGACAAACGGCAGGTCTGGCAGGGCTTTCTACTGGCCCCATCCCGGCGGGGCGGGGCGCAACCACCGCCCTGGAGCGGCAAGCTATGACACAGCAAGAATTGGTGGCGCGGCTGCGGGAAGGGGGAGTGCGCGTAACTCCGCAGAGGCTGGCGATTGCCGAGGCGGTGCTTAACTCGACCGACCATCCCTCGGTGCAGCAGATTTACGAGCGGGTGCGCGACCATTTCCCCTCAATGACCCTGGCGACCATCTATTCCACCCTGGGCGTGCTGGAAAAGAGCGGGCTGATTCAGGAATTGCCCTTCCCCAAGTCGTCCCGGTACGAGTCCAACCTGGAACCCCACGTCAACCTGGTGTGTGTTCAGTGCGGCAACGTGGTTGATACCGACCTGGGGCGGGAGGCCGTGCTGCGCCTCAAGGCGCTGATTTCCCGGGAATCCAACTTCTCCGTAGCTTGGCAGCGGGTGGACTTTCACGGCTGGTGCCACCGCTGCGCCGCCGCCCGAGAGTCCCGGCAACATTCCCCGGCGTAGCATCAGGACGCGTATCCCCGCCACCCCCGGCCCCTCTCCTGAGAGAGGGGCGCTTTTTCTCCCTAGACCGGGGAGATGACCGGGGCGTAGGCAAAGGGCCGCAACTACCGGTAGGAGGGAAACGGGAATGATTACCGGCGTGGTGGGCATTACCCTGTGGACTGATGACCTGGAGCGGCTGTTCCGGTTTTACCACGACCTGTTGCAACTGCCCCTGCACTCCAATCACGGGGACTTTATCGCCTTTCAACTGGGCGAAAATATGCGTTTCAACCTGGGCATCCATAGCGGGGTGTCCGGCGCGGCTAAAGACCCCTACCGGATGATGCCCCATCTGGAGGTGGCGGACATCCACCGGGAGCACCAACGGCTGGCCGCCGCCGGCGTGGCGTTCCTCAGGCCGCCGGAACAGGAACACTGGGGCGGCTGGGTAGCCACCTTCCAGGACCCGGACGGCAACGTCCTGCAACTGCTTCAATTCCCGCAAGCTGACAGCGGATAAGGAGGTATTGGGAAAGACTTGATTGCCAAAGGCCGGCGTGGGTAGTATGCCCCGTCGCGGCGCTCAAACTGACCGACAGGAGGCGCTTTGATGGCAGCTACAGTTACAGTTACAGTGAGCTATCCCATTTTTGGCGGGTTTTTCGGCAGGTTCGCCGATGAGTTTTACCTGCTCTTTCGCCTCATCTTCGCCTTTCTGGTCGCCCTGCACGGGGCGCAGAAGGCTTTCCTGTTATGGGGCTTCCCGGCGGTCACTCCTCTGGGCGCCTGGGTGGACATCGCCGGCTGGATAGAGTTCATCGCCGCTTTCCTCATCGCCTTTGGCATCCTGACCCGACTGGGCGCCGGCGCCCTGGCGGTTACGATGGTATTCGCCTATTTCAAGGTTCACGCCGGCCACGGGCTTTGGCCGCACATTTACCTGATGCAGGGCGGTTTCACCGCCCACGGCGGCGAAGTTACCATCCTCTGGTTCGCCATCGCCGGCCTGATTGGCGTCCTCGGCAGCCGCAAATACGGCATCGAGCGCTGGCTGTTCAAGAAGGAAATCCTCTAGCACGCCGGATTCCGGCCCCTACTGACACTTGCCCCTTGCCGATGAGCTTATTTCCCCTTACCTTTTAACCGGTGGGTAAGGGGATAAGTTTCGGGAGGTGCTGGCGCGAAGTGTATAATCAATCCAAAGGGCTGACGTTTTTTCTCCTGGCGGTCGTCGGCATCGCCAGTGGCTTGGCGGCCTTAGGGGTCTGGTACGAGGTATTCTACGTTACCGCCGACACGGGGCCGGAAACCGTTAAGGCCATCTCAATGAACATCGGCGGGGCAGTGGCGACGACACTGCTGACTATGGGGATAATGGAGGTTGTTATGGTGCTATCCAGATATATCATCGAACAGTACCGCAAGGAACGGGATGCACGGATGAAGGCTGAGGGAGAGGTTGCGGGCCGGGCTAGGGGCATAGCCGAGGGCCGAGCCGAGGGGCGGGAAATGGCGCAAAAGTGGCAGGACTGGAACAATCGCCGTCTGGCTGCCGAAGGCCGAGGTGAACCGTTTGACGAACCGCCGCCGCCGGCCATTACCCGGGAAGACTGACGCCCTCACCGAATCAGCATCGCGTCCCCAAAGCTGTAGAAGCGGTAATCCTGCTCGATAGCCTCCCGGTAGGCGGCCAGGATTCGCTCCCCAATGTCGGCGGGGCAGTGGCGGTGTCACTGCTGACTATGGGGATAATGGAGGTAGTTATGGTGCTATCTAGGTATATCATTGAACAGTACCGCAAGGAACGGGATGCACGGATGAAGGCGGAGGGAGAGGTTGCGGGCCGGGCCAGAGGCATAGCCGAGGGGCGGGAGGAGATGGCGCAAAGGTGGCAGGACTGGAACAATCGCCGTCTGGCTGCCGAAGGCCGGGGTGAACCGTTTGACGAACCGCCGCCGCCGGCCATCATCCGGGAAGACTGACGCCCTCACCGAATCAGCATCGCGTTACCTTTTAACCGGCGGGTAAGGGGATAAGTTTCGGGAGGTGCTGGCGCGAAGTGTATAATCAATCCAAAGGGCTGACGTTTTTTCTCCTGGCGGCCGTCGGCATAGCCAGTGGCTTGGCGGCCATAGGGGTCTGGTACGAGGTGTTCTACGTTACCGCCGACACCGGGCCGGAAACCATGAAGGCCATCTCGATGAACATCGGTGGGGCAGTGGCGACGACACTGCTGACTATGGGGATAATGGAGGTCGTTATGGTGTTATCCAGGTATATCATTGAACAATACCGCAAGGAACGGGATGCACGGATGAAGGCTGAGGGAGAAGTTGCGGGCCGGGCTAGGGGCATGGCCGAGGGCCGAGCCAAGGGCGTGGCTGAGGGACGGGCCGAAGGGCGGGAAGAGATGGCGCAAAGGTGGCAGGACTGGAACAATCGCCGCCTGGCTGCCGAAGACCGGGGTGAACCGTTTGACGAACCGCCGCCGCCGGCCATCATCCGGGAAGACTGACGCCCTCACCGAATCAGCATCGCGTCCCCGAAGCTGTAGAAGCGATAACCCTGCTCGATAGCCTCCCGGTAGGCGGCCAGGATTCGATCCCGTCCGGCGAAGGCCGACACCAGCATCAGCAGGGTTGACCGGGGCAGGTGGAAGTTGGTAATCATCCCGTCCACCAGCCGGAATTCATGACCGGGCAGGATGAACAAGTCGGCCTGCCCGCTGACCGGCTCAATAGCATCCCCCGTACCCCGTCCCGCCGCTGCCCGGTCTCGGCCCACCTGCTCCAGCGTCCGCACCGAGGTGGTTCCCACGGCAAAAATCGGCCGGCCCTCGGCCCGCGCCCGGCTCAGGGCAGCGGCGGTTTCGGCCGGCAGTTCGTAGTATTCGGTATGGATGGTATGCTCCGCCGGGTCTTCCCCCTGCACCGGCCGGAAGGTGTCCAGCCCCACGTGGAGGGTAACAAAGGCTGTCTCCACGCCGGCCCGGCCCAGGCGGTCCAGCAACTCCGGGGTGAAATGCAGCCCGGCGGTGGGCGCGGCCACGCTGCCCGGCTGCCGGGCATAGACCGTCTGATACCGTTCCGGGTCCTCCAGCCGCCGGTGAATGTAGGGTGGCAAGGGAACCTGGCCCAGCCGATCAATGCCTGACTCGGCGGACAGGCGTACCCGGCGGACGCCGTCGGCGTTCACCGACAGCACCTCTGCCTCGACCGGGGCCATTGCCTCAGCCGCTGCCGGATCGCCCGGCGGTTCCAGCCGCAGGACTGAGCCGGGGCGGAGACTGCGGCCCGGTTTGCCCAGGGCTTGCCAGATTCCCGGCCCCTCCCGCCGGAGCAGCAACAATTCCACTTGGCCGCCGCTGTCCCGCCGCCGCCCGTAAAGCCGGGCCGGTATCACCCGGCTCCGGTTAAGGGTCAACACGCTGCCGGGGGGCAGGTATTCCCCAATGTCGGTAAATTGGCGGTGTTCCACCCGTCCGTTGGCCCGGTGCAGGACCAGCAGACGGGATGAGTCCCGCGGCTCCACCGGAGTCTGGGCAATCAACTCCGGGGGCAGGTGATAGTCAAAGTCGCCGGTACGCATCGGAGCGGGCCGGCGTTCAGTTCCCAATCAGGGCGGCCACCGCCCCGGCCGGGTCTTGAATCACGCAAAACTGCTGGTCGCCCATAGCGCGGGGGCCGTCCAGCACCTGCCCGCCCAGGTCCCGGCAGCGTTGGGCGCTCCCGGCCACATCAGCAACGACAATGTAAATCAGCCATTGGGCCGGCACGTTGGCGTTAGGCCCCTGGCGATGACAGATGCCGGCCACGGTATGGCCGGTTTCCGGGTGGGTAATGTTGAAATCGTTATATTCGCCCATATCATGGTCGGTATAGTTCCAGCCGACCACCTGGCAATAGAAATCCCGCACCGCCGGGGCCTCCGGCACAGTCAAATCCTGCCAGACAATGTTGCCGGGGCTGGGGAGTTCCGGTTGGGACATAGCTTATCTCTCCTGGTGTTCTTATCGGTATTTTCAACGCTTGTTGATTTTTCATCGGCGTAGGGGCGGTTCGCGAACCGCCCCTACTACCTGCAACGGCAAATTCTCCTCAGAGAACCGCCGCCGCCCTAGCTGAACTGTTCTGACCCCGGAACGTGGCCGGGTTTGTAACCCGGCCACGTTCCGGCCAACGTAGCGTGGCTTGGCAAGAAATACCAACAAATGTTGGAAACACCTTTTTATCCGGGGCCTTGCCCCGCCTACTCACCGGCCCGCTCCCCGGTGAAAGGAGAACCCCCAATTCCTAATTCGCAATTCCTAATTCCCAACCCCGCCCCGGGCGGCGGTCAGGGTGTTGACCAGCAGCATGGCGATGGTCATAGGGCCAACGCCGCCGGGCACCGGGGTGATGGCCTCGGCCCGGTCGCATACCGGCGCAAAATCCACGTCCCCCACCAGACGATAACCGCGCCGGCGGCTGGGGTCATCCACCCGGTTGACGCCTACGTCAATTACCACTGCCCCCGCCTTGACCATATCGGCGGTGATGGCCTGGGGCTGGCCGATGGCGGCCACCAGGATGTCAGCCTGGCGGGTGATTTCGGCCAGGTTGACGGTGCGGGTATGGGTAACGGTTACGGTGGCGTTGGCGCCGGCCCGCCGTTGCAGCAGCAGCGTCGCCAGCGGCTTGCCCACGATGTTGCTGCGCCCGCAAATCACCACGTGCCGCCCGGCCGGGTCATAGCCGCTGCGCAGGAGTATCTGCTGGACGCCGGCGGGAGTGGCCGGAATGAAACCGGGGACGCCCTGGGCCAGCTTGCCCAAGTTGAAAGGGTGCAAGCCGTCCACGTCCTTGTCCGGCCGCAGGGCCTCGATAACGGCAGTTTCGTCAATCTGGGGCGGCAAGGGAAGCTGAACCAGGATGCCGTGAAAGCGGGCGTCCTCATTCAGCGCCGCCACCAACGCCAATAGTTCGGCCTGGGTAGCGGCGGCCGGCAGGTGGAAAGTCTCGCTGAGCATCCCGGCCTCGGCGCAGGCCCGGCCCTTGTTGCGGACATAGATGGCGGAGGCCGGGTCATCGCCCACCAGCACCGCCGCCAGTCCCGGAGTAACGCCGTGCTTTTGCTGCAACTCCGATACCCCGGCGGCCACCTCGTCCCGTACCTCCTGGGCCAGCGCCGCCCCGTCCAGTAGCTTTGCCATACCTCAAATCTCCATCCTCAACTCCTGACCAATTCTAGCACGGGGCCGGGCGGCGCTCAACGGATGGGCAGGCCAATCCGGGTTGGTGCCAAATCCACGCTAGGGATAAAACTCACTCATCAGGCCCAAAATCCGCTCATGGTGAGCTTGTCGAACCATCCATCTTTGACAAGTTCAGGATGAGCGGGAGGTATGGGGACGTGGTTCGACAAGCTCACCATGAGCGGGTAATTGGATTGCCATAAGCGGCTATACGTGCAATCGGCAAGAACCGAAAGACAATGAGGAATAATGCGCCCGATGCCTTTCCCGCTGGATAAATCAGGTTATACTGTATATATTCCAGCCCAGCCAGGAGATGGCCCTTATGCGCATCTGCTCCCTGCTGCCCAGCGCCACCGAGATCGTCTATGCCTTGGGGTTGGGCGACCAACTGGTGGGCGTTTCTCATACCTGCGACTACCCGGCGGCGGCCCGCAGCAAGCCGGTGGTCAGCCACAGCGTCCGCAGCGTGTCCCACCTGGACAGCCGGCAGATTGACGCCATCATCCGGCAGGCGCGGGAGAATAACAACCCGGTGCACTGGATTGACGCCGACCGGCTCCGGGAACTGCGCCCCGACCTGATAATCACCCAGGAGATTTGCGAGGTCTGCGCCATTGACCGGGGTTCGGTGTACGCCACCGTCGCCCAGGCCCTGGACTACCAACCGCAAATCATCGTTACCCGCCCGGTGGGGCTGGAGGAAATCTACCGGAACATCCTGACCATCGGCGAGGCGGCGGGAGTGGCGGAGCGGGCGAAGTTGCTGGTAATCCAACTGCGGGAGCGGGCGGCGCGGGTGGCGGCCGGCCTTGGCGAAGTCGTGGAACGGCCCAAAGTCTTTTGCATCGACTGGCTGGAACCCCTGCGCAACACCGGCCAGTGGACGCCGGAACTGGTGGAACTGGCCGGCGGCGCGGAAGGGCTGGCGGAAAAGTGGGGCAAGTCCCGGGAAATCGCCTGGGCTGAGGTGGTGGAGTATCAGCCGGATTACCTGATGGTTATGCCCTGCGCCTTTGACCTGGCCCGCACCGAGCGGGAGGCCCGGGAGCAACTCTTTTCCCGGCCGGAATGGGCGGGACTGCCGGCAGTGCAGCGGGGGCAGGTCTATCTTTTTGACGGCCTGATTCCCAGCCGGCACGGGCCGCGGGTGCTGGACGTGCTGGAGGGTCTGACCGAGGCGCTGCACCCGGAACGGTTTGGCGGTCTGGCCCCGCCCGGCGTGTTCCGCAAGGCAAATCTGGTATAGAATTGGTAGAGTTGGTAGAATTGGTATGGAAGTCGCCGGCCGGCAAAACCTTTGTGCCGGTTCAGACTTATTTGTGGCTAATCTAATATAGAGGGGGAACGATGCTTTATATGGTAGAACTGCACCACAGCCCCGACCGCTGCCCCCGCATCGCCAGCGATGTGCGCGAGCTTTCCCTGGGGATGTACCGGGACCGGCATGAGGTACTGCAAGCCCACGGCTGCACCTGGCAGGGCGGCTGGGGCTGCCTGAGTGGACACGTTACCTTTCTGCTGCTGGACGCTCCCGGCGCCCACGCCGTGGAAGCGGCAATTATTGACCTCAATATGACGGCGTGGAACACTACCACCATCTACCCGGTGCTGGACTTTGACGCGGCGATGGAAACCGTGGAGAACGCGAACATCGGTTCCCCGTAGGGGCTGACTTGGACGCCGGTACGGTTCCCGGACAAGAGGGTTGTACCCCGTCCACCCTGAGCCGGTTGAAGGGCCGGCTCAGGGCGGGCTGGTCGCTCCGGGAACGGAAGTCAGACCTGCGCCCCGTCCGCTCCGGGCTGCTCGACGGGCGCGGGGCCTATTTCTTGTCGGGCAGTTCGGCAAAGAGATGGCCGTTGCGGGCGGTAACCGCAAAGGAATACATCTGGGCGATGGGGCCGTTGATGCAGTTGCCGGTGAAAGGCTCGAACCGCCAGCCGTGAGAAGGACACATAAAGCAGGTGTCCTCCATATAAACCGTCCCCCAGCTATGGGGACACAGGGATGAAAGCAGCCGCAGCACGCCGTCCTTGCCCTTAGCCAGGTAAAAGTCGCCGCCCTCCAGCTCAATAGTCGCGGGAAACTCGGTAAAGGAAGCCTCCGTCCCCAGGTCCACCTCCTTAACCCCCACAGAAAAGTCCGGGTAAACCATCAACACCCCCAACGCCAGTGAAAAGTTCGGGTTCAGGGTGCAGTATAGCGGGAAGGGGTGGCGGGTGGCAAATCGCAATTCCAAACCGGCCAGCGTGATATGATGATTACTTATTTCGCTAAAACGAAGTTGCCTTGCCTATCGAGAGTGCCATCCCTGGAGATACCATTATGAAAGTAATGTTCCTGGATGAATCAGGCGACCGCAATTTATCCGTGATTGATCCCCAATATCCCCTTTTTGTTCTTGGTGGGGTCATTATGGAACAAGACTATGCGGAAGGTCAGTTGACTGAGGCGGTGAATGAGTTTAAGCGTGAGATGTTCGGTTCCACTGACATCATACTGCATACTGCCGATATTACTCGGAATCGGAAGGGCGTGGAGGGTTATGGTATCGTTACCTTGCCAAGGTAATAAAGAAGGCGGCCCCAGCTAGCATACCGGGCCGCCTGCAAGCCAGCCCCCGCTACGCAGTAACCAGCTTATAACTCTATTATCGTAGGATATTTGGGTTTGTCAATCAGTTGCATCCCCGCCCGGCCGGCGTAGCATAGCAACCGGCAACTATGTAAAAGCTGGCTTCTATCCCCAATCGGGGCAGGCGCCCACCGCAGGGCACTTTTCGAAGCCAGCTCAATTCCATTTATATTGTCAGCGCAGCACAGCATCGTTGTCAAGGGATTTTAGGTTGGGGTATTCTCAACACGAGTTGATGTTCTGGCCGGAATACTCCAGCGGCCGGTAGGGGCAGGTTTGTAACCCGCCCTGCGTTCAACGACAGAATCATTCAGGTAACGGAGCCATCGTATCCGACACATCCTTGCACCGGAACCTGGGCGGGTTATAAACCCGCCCCTACCAGACACTAAGGCCGGGCAATGAACCCCAACACCTATTGAGAATACCCTGACAAAATAATTCGGTAGCCGGCTCGCTCTTTTCCGGGAGGATTTCCTGGATTCCGGCTTTCGCCGGAACGACGGGTTTATGCCGGGATTGCCAGGTATAGCCAAGTCAATCAGTTGCCATCCCCGCCCGGCCGGCGTAGCATAGCAACCGGCAACTATTCCCCGGCCCTGGTTCCTGCGCGGCGCAGATTATCCTGACTCAACCTCTCTCCCCGGAGGCGCCCCTATGCCCATTGACCTGAAAGACCTGGTGAAGAACCCGGAAACTACCCCCTTTTCCCGGCTGAAGTACCTGGTGCGCCAGTCGGAGGGGGACGTTACCCGCTTTATGAATGAGTTGTTTAACCTGGCGGCCCTGGCCAAGGAAGAGGATGACTGGCGGCCGGTGGAGCGGTTCCTGAATCAGTGGGAGGAAATCCTGACCGACCGGCTGGAGTTGCCGATGGCCTTTGACGCCGCGCCCTGGTCGCCCTTTACCAAGCCCCTGTCCCAGGCCCGCATCGCCGTCCTGACCACCGGCGGCATTTACGTGGATGGTCAGCAGCCCTTCAACGTGGACGGCGACTGGAGTTACCGGGCGATTCCCCTGGATACGCCCCTGGAGGATTTCCGGGTGGCCCATACCCACTACGATACTACCGGCGTCGCCGAGGACGTGGACGCCGTTTTCCCCATCCACCGCTTGCAGGAACTGGCGGCGGCGGGCCGCGTCGGCCAGGCCCACAGCCCTACCCTCAGCTTTATGGGCTACATCTACGACGTAGCCGGCCTGATTGAGGTCAGCGCGCCGGAGGCGGCCCAACGGCTCAAGGACGAAGGCGTGGACGGGGCGGTTATCGGCACCACTTGACCCCGCTGTCATCAGTCCGGCGGACTGATTGCTAGGGCCATTGAAGCGGCCGGCGTGCCGACGGTAGTGGTGATGGTGGATCGGCAAAAGGCGGCGACCATGGCGGTGCCCCGGGGCCTGATTCTGCGCTTTCCCTTTGGCCGTCCCTTCGGCGCGCCGGGCAGCCCGGAGCAGCAGCGGGTAGTGCTGGAGGATGCCCTGGAAGTGCTGGCAACGGCGACGGAACCGGGCCGGATCGTAGCCTCCCCCTACCGCTGGCGGCGGGAGGACTATGGGGCGATACTGGCGGGGCGGCGCGAGGGGTAAAGCGCCGGGGTTGACCGGATATAGTTCCCCGGTGATTTTTGCCCCGTCGTCTCCAGGGATAAATAAACCCGTCGAGAATTAACGGCGGCCACCGGGTTAAGCCGCGTTCTCCGGGGGTTGCTGCCCGGTGGCCGGCGGCAGGGGCGGCAGCAGGTCATCCACCGCAAACTCCAGGTCGGGCCGGGACGCCGGGCTAATCCGCTCCCCCCGCCGGTAGGTGGTATGCCGGGTGTAACCTGGCGGGCCTGGTTCGCTGAACCCTTCCAGGCAATCACCCGGCAGGTTCATCACCCAGGTTTCCGGGATGTTGGCCTCGGCGTAGAGCTTGACTTTAACCGCTACGTCATAGGCCAGAGTAGTGTCGGACACCTCAATGACCAGCAGAATGTCGTCGGGGCCGGGGTGGGCATCAAGGTAATCATCCTCCCGGAAGCGCAGGATGGCAATATCCGGCTGGGGTTCGGAGCGCTCGCCGAGGTGGATCGGGTTCTGAACGCTGACCGTTACCGCATCCCCGGCAGCGTGGTGAAAGAGCCGCGCTACCCGGCGCACGACACCGGCATGGCGGTTGCCGATCGGAGCCATAACTAAAACTTCTCCCTCAATCAGTTCCACCCGCTCGGTATGGTGGAGGATGCCGGCCTCGGCCATCCGGTAGTATTCGGCCACCGTAAACTTGCGGGTCTCCCGGGTTTCCATTTCCGTCGCGGTGGTCGGCGCCTTTACCTGAGTGGTCATAGCGACACCTTACCTTGCCCTTGGCGAGAGTAGGAGTAGGGGCAATGCCTTTGCCTCATGATAATAGACGCTCCGGCCTCTCTGTTCAATAACCCCTTTTGCCGGGTATTCTCAACCAAGGCAATCTCATCATAAACCCGTCGCTCCAGCGAAAGCCGGAATCCAGAACCCTCGGTAGCCGGCACCCTCTTTTCCCGTAGGATTTCCTGGATTCCGGCTTTCGCCGGAACGACGGTTGCTTGGGTGGCCTGGGTTGTTCTGGTTAAGACGCGATTGCCAGGCTAGTATCCCCTTCTCCCGCCCCTTTGTTTCTACATTATAATCAGTATTAAAAACCATCCAGTATTTTGGAAATCTCTAAAAAGTGTTGACAGATGGGCGGGGGTATCCTAAAATCCCAAATAGCTTATTGGGTTTGCAAAAAGCCCTTAAACTGGTTATCCAACATTCGAGAAGGAGGCGTCGGATGTCAAATAAAGAAGACCTCGCGTTAATGGCTCACCTGATGCGACGCGCCGGTTTTGGCGCCAATCGGGAGGAGTTGGAAGCGCTTGTAGCCAAAGGCTATGACGCTGTGGTGGATGAACTGGTGGATCCGCCCGCAGACCGGCACGGCGGCCAGGCAGAACTGCTGCTCCGCTACTATCCCGGCTGTCTGCTCCCCGGCGGCAATCCGGTAATGGGCCAGGCCAACTGGCTCTACAACATGGTCAGCACGGACAAGCCTCTGGAAGAAAAGATGGCCCTGTTCTGGCACCATGTCTTCGCCACCGGCAACTCCAAACTGGACAACTGCGACCAGATGTTGACCCAGATTGATATGTTCCGGGAGAAGGGCATGGGCAACTACCGGGAACTGCTCATGGAACTTTCTACCAACCCGGCCATGATCTACTGGCTGGACAACAACGAGAACCACCGGGACGCGGTGAACGAGAACTGGGGTCGGGAACTGCTGGAGCTTTTCTCTATGGGCGTCAGCAACTATACCGAGGTGGACGTGCGGGAGGCTTCCCGGGCCTTTACCGGCTGGACCATCCAGCCCAAGCTGCCCCGCCAGCCCTATGGCCGCTACCCCTGGCACTTCTCCTACCGGGAAGAAGACCACGACTTTGGCGAAAAGACCTTCCTGGGCCAGACCGGCAACTTCAACGGCGAAGACATCATCGACATCGTGGTGCAGGAGCCGGCTACCGCCCGCTTCATCTGCCGCCACCTGTATAACTTCTTCGTCGCCGACGAGCCGCAGGTGCCCGCCTGGACCATTGAACCGGCCCGGGACGAGGAAGCCCTGGTTATGATGTGCAACGTCTTTGAGGAATCCGGCTACGAGATTGGCGAAGTCATTCGCTTTATGCTCAAGTCCGAGTTCTTCAAGAACGCCCGCTACTCCAAGATTAAGAGTCCGGCGGAAGTGGTCGCCAGCACCATTAAGATGGTGGGGATTTACCAGTTCCCCGATCCGGGCCTGGCGAAGATTTGCCGGGAACCGGGCTACATGGGTCAGGACATCCTCGACCCGCCCAGCGTGGAAGGCTGGCATACCGGCTCCGAGTGGATTAACAGCGGCTCCCTGCTGGCCCGCATCAACTTCGTCGCCGACAGCGTAACCAGGACCGACCAGCCGGGGATGCGCAGCATTATCGGCAACATCCAGGCGGAGAACGCCACCACCCCGGAGGAGTTGCTGAACGCCTGCCTGGACTACATGGGCTTCCTGGAACTCAGCGCCGAGACCCGCGCCCAACTGAGTGAGCACGCCAACGCCGGCGGCAACCTGGACTGGAGCGATGGGGAAGGCGCCGCCACCCGCATCGGCGAGATGATGGCCCTGATCAGCGCCACCACCGAGTACCAGTTTGCCTAAACGGGTTCGGCTCCGGCCCAGCCCGTAATAGGCCCAGCCGGCAATACCTGCAATAAAGGAGGAAGAAATGACTTCAACCAAGAAAGACCCGGTCATTGTCGTGTTGCAGCTCACCGGCGGCAACGACTATATGAACACGGTCATCCCCTACAGCGACCCCCTCTACTTCGAGAACCGGCCCAACGTCGGCTACAAGATGGACGACATCATCAAGGTGGACGACCACCTGGGCTTTATGCCCGCCATGGGCCCGATCAAGGAGATGTATGACCAGGGCAAGGTCGCCGTCATCCACGGCATCGGCTACCCGGATTCGCCCCGCTCTCACTTCCGCTCCATGGACATCTGGCACACCTGCGAGCCGGACAAGGTGGGGACGGAAGGCTGGGCCGGCCGGCTGGCCCGGGAACTGGACCCCAACAAGGAAAACGTGCTGACCGCCATTAACTTCGGGCATGGCCTGCCCCGCGCCCTGGCCGTGCCGGGCGTTCCCGTCGCCGCCATCTCCGACCTGAGCACCTACGGCCTGCTCACCGGCATCAGCGACCAGGACCAGCGGGCCAAGGCTCTGGACCTGTTCAGCCGGATGTATTCCCCCACCGTCGGCGGCAGCTTCGTTACCGACTACCTGCGCTCCACCGGCACGGAGGCCATGATTGGCGCCGACATCGTTAAGGTAGCCCCGGAACGCTACTCCTCCAACGTGGAGTATCCCAGTTCCCCCGTGGCCCAGCACCTGCGCGACATCGCCCAGGTTTACATGGCCGACCTGGGAACCCGGGTTTTCTACACCCAGCACGCCAGCTTTGACACCCACGCCGGCGAGTACGCCGCTCACCCGGCCCTCTGGAAGGACATCTCCGAAGGCGTCTCCGCTTTCTTTGAGGACCTGAAGGAGCATAACACCGGCGAGAACGTGGTTATGTACCTGTTCTCCGAGTTCGGTCGCCGGGTGCGGGACAACGGTTCCGGCACCGACCACGGCGCCGCCGGCGTTGCCTTCGCCATCGGCGACGGGGTTAAGGGCGGAATGTACGGCGAGTACCCGTCCCGCGAGGCCAAGGACCTGGAGCAGGGCGACCTGGTTCCCAACTATGACTTCCGCGGCGCGTACACCACCATCGTGGAAGACTGGTTCGGCATGGACGCCACTCCCCTGGTCAACGGCAACTTCGAGAAGATGGGCTACCTGAAGTAGGCCCAGCCTCGGATTGCGGGACACCACAGGACAGTAGTACCTGGCGCTCAATCGAGTTGCCCCGGTTCAGTAAGTAATCGAAGTCAGTCGAGATTGAGTTTTAAGGGCCGGGTGAACTTTCCCAACCGGGGTGGTTCCCCGGCCCTTCCTGCCGAAGGATGAGCCGGCAACGGCAAGGGTTTCCTGCCGCCGCTGGCTACCGGAGAAGACTAGCAAACAGGAGGAGAACATGGCGCAGAATACTGTAGCTGCCGGGCGCGCCTGGCTCTATAGCCACAACATTGGTCGCAACGGCGCCGCCGGCATGGGTTTCAGCCAGCCGGTAAGCATCGCTGCCGCCAAAGACGGCGTTTTGTACGTGACCAACCGAGCCACCGAGCAGAACCCCGGCGGTATCCGAGTTACCAAGTTCACCGTGGACCAGGAGTACCTCGGCGAGTTTGGTCGCCTGGGGCTGGCCTACGGCGACACCGAACCTTCCAACTTTACCTGGATTTCCGGCGTGGCCCTCGACTCCGCCGAGAACGTTTACGTTGCCGACGAGTATAAGTGCCGCATCGCCATCTTTGACGGCGAGGGCAATGTCCTGGGCGGTTGGGGAGAAAAGGGCGACGGCGAAGGCCAATTGAACGGCCCGGCCGGAATGGCCTTTGACGACGAGGATAACCTCTGGATTGTCAATTCCTTCAACAGCCGCATCCAGAAGTTCAGCAAGGACGGCGCCTATCTGGGCGGGTTCGGCCGGAAGGGCAGCGGCGAGGCTGAGCTGGAAATGCCCGACGGCATCACCATCGACGGCAACGGCGACCTCTACGTGGCCGACTGGGGCAACAACCGGGTGCAGAAATACAGCGTGGGCGGCACCCTGCTCCGCACCTTTGCCCACACCGTCAACGGCGCCGACGCCCTGAACCACCCCACCGACGTCTGCGTGGACGGCGACGGCGACGTGTACGTGGTGGACTGGATGAACGACCGGGTAGTCATCTACGACCCGGAATCCCGGCCCTTGACCTACCTGGAAGGGGACGCCGTGGACATTTCCAAGTGGGGCCAGATGGGGCTGGACGCCAACCCGGATATGGTGAAGGCCCGCCGCCGGGTGCCCGACCTGCTGGAACAGCAGCGGAAGTTCACCAAGCCGGCCGCGTGTGCCTATGACCGGGAAAACAACCTCCTATTCATCTGCGACACGGCCCGCAACCGGGTGCAGGTGTATGAGAAGGACCACGAATACCTGGACCCGCAGATTAACCTGTAACCAACCCCCTTGGCAAACCAAGGCGCGGCGGCGCAGAGAACTCTCCGGAGCAGCTCTGCGCCGCTCTGTTTTTGCCGTGTTAGATTAGTATGGGAGACGGGGTTTACCCCCGCTGGATAATCGCCCGGCGGTGGGTGCCCTCGCCAATTTTGCGGTCGCCGTCGTAGGCGATTACCTGAAAGTTCAGCCGGTTGCGCTCTACCTCCAGCAGTTCGGCGTGGGCGATGACCGTGGCGCCGATGTCCGAGGGGGCCAGGTGGCGCACGTTGACCTCGTAGCCTACCGAGGTCTGCCCCTCGGCCAGGTAAGCGTCAATGGCGGTGATGGCCGCCCGTTCCATCAGGCTGATCATTGAGGGCGTACTGAACTTGTCCACGTGGCCGGCTACGTTATGCTCACATACCAGCGTCTGCCGCTGCCCCGTCAGTCCCGGGGCAATGTTCGGGTTCAGGCTGACCATATCATCCCGCTCCTTTTCCGGTAGATTTCCCGGCCTATGATACCAGCAAGGGCGGCGTACCGGTAAGTCAAAGTAGGTGCAAAGTCGGCGCCAATAACAAAATCCGCTCATGGTGAGCTTGTCGAACCACCCTTCCCATTCGGCGGTTCGTCCTTCGACAGGCTCAGGATGAGCGGGTAGGGAGGCGACTCGACTTTGCCTAAGCCCGGCCGGTAAGGGGTCATTCTTGAACCTGACCCGGTTTTGATATATGATTGCGCTACCGGGAGAGAGTAAATTATGCCAGCCAACCCCAACCTTTTATCCGTTGCCGACCTTAGCCCCGAGGACACCGGGGCCATTGTCCGCCGCGCCCTGGAACTGAAAACCGAACTGAAAGCCGGGCCGGCCGCCGGAAATGCCCTGCGCGGCAAGAGCATCGCCCTGCTCTTTGAGAAACCGTCGCTGCGTACCAAGGTCAGCTTTATGGTGGGCATCCAGGAATTGTGCGGCTATGGGCTGTACCTGGGGCCGGAGGAGGTGGGCCTGGGCGTCCGGGAGCCGGCTTCCGACGTGGCCCGCGTCCTGTCCGGCTACGTGGACTGCATCGTGGCCCGGGTCAACTCCCACCGCAGCCTGGAGGAACTGGCCGAGTACGCCAGCGTGCCGGTGGTCAACGCCCTGTCCGATTGGGAGCATCCCTGCCAGATAATGGCCGACCTGGTAACCGTCGCCGAGTACCAGGGGGAATTGAGCGGGCGCAAGCTGGCCTTTATCGGCGACGGGAACAACGTGGCCCGCAGCCTGTGCCTGGCCCTGCCCGCCGTAGGGATGAACTTTACCATCGCCTCGCCAACCGGCTACAGCCTGGAGGAGCCTACTCTGGAACAAGCCCGGCAGCGGGACGGCAGCAGGGCGGCGGAAATCCGGTCGCTGCAAGACCCGGCGGCGGCGGTGCAGGAGGCCGACGTAGTCTATACCGACGTTTGGACCAGTATGGGCGACGAAGCGGAGCGCGGCGGTCGCCTGGAGGCTTTCCGGGGTTACACCGTGGACCCGGCGCTGCTGGCCCAGGCCAAGCCCACCGCCAACTTTATGCACGATATGCCGGCCCACTACGGGGAGGAGGTTCCCCCCGGAATGTTGGAACATCCCCAATCCATTGCCTACGCCCAGGCCCACAACCGCAAACCCGCCCAGCAGGCCATCCTGGAGTATCTGTTGTCTTGATTATCCACGAAGGGGCACGAAGGGGCACGAAGGGATTTTTTTTGGGGCGTTATTGGCGAATGTTGGGTTATTCGGGGTCTTGTTGCGTTGGAGATTGCTGAGAATTGGAAATTCCGCTGCGGGGCGAGGTTTATGCCGTGATTGGAGCGGCTATTGAGGTGCACCGGGAGTTGGGGCCGGGTTTCCTTGAGGCCGTCTATCAGGAGGCGATGGAACGGGAACTGAATGAGAAAGGAATCAATTTTAGTTCTCAAGAACCTTTAAGAATCAACTATAAGGGCCAGCCGTTAGAAAGCCGGTACTTTGCCGACTTGCTGTGTTTCGGCCAGATTATAGTTGAGTTGAAAGCCCTGAATAAACTTTCCGGTCAGGAAGAGGCCCAAGTCCTGAACTACTTGAAAGCCACGGGTCTCAAAGTCGGCCTGCTCATAAACTTCGGCAGTCAAGGCCGCCTTGAATGGAAACGATTTGTCATGTAAATAATTTATCCACGAAGGGCCACGAAGGTTCACGAAGAAACGCAGCAAACATTCATAAAAAACTTCGTGCCCCTTCGTGCCCCTTCGTGGACAAAAAACATTGATCGGAGAATGATGGTTCAAGAAATAAGCTCGGAAAATAGCATAGACACTGGCGCAACTTCGTCCCTGCCCATTGTGGCGGTGGTGGGGCGGCCCAACGTGGGCAAGTCCTCCCTGTTCAACCGGATCCTGGCCCGCCGCCAGGCCATTGTGTCCAACGTGGCCGGCACTACCCGGGACCGGCTGATGTCCGAGGCGGAGTGGGACGATTACCGCTTTATCCTGGTGGATACCGGCGGCCTGGAACAGGCCCCGGAAGGACACATCCGGGAAATGGTGCAGGAACAGGCCGACCTGGCCATGGCCGGGGCCGACGTGATTGTATTCGTTACCGATGTCGCCACCGGGTTGACCCCGACCGACCAGGACATTGCCGACCGGCTGCGCCGCACCCCCAAGCCGGTCATCCTGGCGGTCAACAAGATAGACAATGACGCGCGGGAAGTGGCCGCCGCCGAGTTTTATCAACTGGGCATGGCCGACTCGGTGATGATTAGCGCCTACCACAACTATGGCATCTACGACCTGATGGAACGGGTTACTTTCCACCTGCCCGCCCCGGAATACATCCCCGCCGCCGAGGATTGGGAGGCCGATGCGCCCCTTGACCAACTCGGAATGAGCGAGGAAGAAGACGGGCCGGTGGCCGGTGCCGGGCCGAAGGCGGCCAACGAACTGCGGCTGGCGATCGTGGGGCGCACCAACGTGGGCAAGTCCCTGCTGCTGAACGCCGTCCTGGGCCAGGACCGGGCCATCGTCAGCGACGTGGCCGGCACTACCCGGGACGCGCTGGACACGCAAATGACCTACCGGGAGCGGCCCCTGACCCTGATTGACACGGCGGGCATCCGGCGGCCGGGGCAGGTAAAGCCGGGCATCGAAAAATACAGCGTCCTGCGCTCGGTGAACGCCGTCAACCGCAGCGACATCACCCTGCTGGTTACCGACGCGGCGGAACTGGCGACGGCCCAGGACGCTCACATCGCCGGCCTGGCCTGGGAAATGTGCCGGGGCATCATCGTGGTGGTCAATAAGTGGGACCTGGTGCCGGAAACGGAGCGGTACGCGCGGGAGGAGGCCATCGCCAAGTTGCAGGATCGGCTCCACTTTATGCCCTACGTCCCCATCTGCTTTACCTCGGCGCTGCAACGGCAGGGCATCACCACCTTGCTGAACACGGCCCTGGACTTGGGCCAGGAACGGATGCGCTGGATACCGGGCCGGGACTTGCAGTATATGTTGGCCGAGGCGCTGACCGACCACACGCCGCCGCCGGTGAAGGGCAAGGGAGTGCGGCGGGGCGAGTTCCTGCGCATCAACCGGGTCAACCAGGTTGGCGTAAATCCGCCCACCTTTCTCTTTACGGTGAACAACCCGACCCTGGTACACTTTACCTACCAGCGTTACCTGGAAAACCGGATCAGGCACAAGTTCAGGTTTGACCATACGCACCTGAAACTGGTGTTCAAGCGAAGATGAACCGAGCTATGTCCCTCCCGGCCTTATGTACGCTGGTCGCCCTGCCCCTGCTGGCGGTCGCGGTTGGCGCGGCGCTGTTGACCCTGCCCGGGGCGCCGACGGCCTACCGGTACGCGGCGCTGCTGCCCCTGGCCTATCTGATTGGCGCGCTGCCCTGGGGCTACGTCGTCCTGTACCTGCGGCGCGGCATCGACATCCGGGAATACGGCAGTGGCCGCACCGGAGTTTCCAACGCCCTGCGCACCGCCGGCATCCGGGTGGCCGGGCTGGTGCTGCTGCTGGACTTGCTCAAGGGAATCGTGGTGGTGCTGCTGGCGCGCCGGCTGATTGGCGACCCGGCGGCGGAAGTAGCGGTAGGGCTGCTGGCCCTGATCGGCCACAACTGGCCGGTATTCCTGGGTTTCCGGGGCGGCCGGGGCATTGCGCCGGGCCTGGGCGGGCTGGCGGTAATCGCGCCCCTGGCGGCGGCCCTGGGCGTCCTGGTTTTCATCCCCACCACCCTGATTAGCCGCTACCTGTCCCTGGGGTCAATCCTGGGCGTGCTTACCGCCTGCGTCTCATTGCTGGCCCTGATTCTGCTGCGGTTTAATCCGGGGGGATTAAGCTCAAACCTCTATCTTATCTACGGATTGCTGGGCGGCAGCGTCATAATCTGGCAGCATCGGGACAACATTCAGCGCATCCTGCAAGGCACCGAGCGGCGCATCGGCCACCCGGCCACCCGGATTGAGTCGTGAGCGTATAATACCCCTTGGGTATTCTCTGCCACCTAAAGAGAAGTGGCGGGAGTGAGGGGAAGTCTCCCCGTAAAGCAGCTATGAACTCAACAGTAGCAATAGTTGGCACCACCACCTGGGGCACCACCCTGGGAATTATGCTGGCGCGCCGCAACATCCCGACGACGCTCCTGGCCCGGACGGTTGAGGAGGCGGAGCGGCTTAATGCGGACCAGCAAAACCGGCGGTTCCTGCCCGGCATACCCTTCCCGGACCGCTTGGCGGTGGGCAGCGACCCGGCGCCGGTGGTAGGGCCGGCCGGCCTGGTCATCCTGGCCGTCCCCTCCAACCACTTCCGCCGCAACGTGCAGTGGGTCGCCCCGGCCCTGTCCCCGGAGGCCACCGTGCTCAGCGTCTCCAAGGGGTTGGAGTTGCCCGGCGGCAAGCGGATGAGCCAGATCCTGGAGGAGGAACTGCCCCCGGCCCTGCGTTCCCACGTCTGCGTCCTCTCCGGCCCCAACCTGGCCCGGGAGATCGCCCAGGAAAAGCCGGCGGCCACGGTGGTGGCCGGCCGGGATGAGAACCAGGCCGCCTACGTCCAGGAACTGCTGATGTCCCCTTCCTTCCGGGTTTACACCAGCGACGACATCATCGGCGTGGAGTTGGGCGGCACGCTGAAAAACATTATCGCCCTGGGCGCGGGCATCGCCGACGGGCTGGAAATGGGCCAGAACAGCAAATCGACCCTGATTACCCGGGGCCTGGCCGAGATGGCCCGGCTGGGGATTGCGGCCGGCGCCCAGTATCTGACCTTTGCCGGCCTGGCCGGGCTGGGCGACCTGGTAGCCACCTGCTACAGCGAGTTGAGCCGCAACCGCTACGCCGGGGAGCAGTTGGCCCGGGGCCGTACCTGGCCGGAAATACGGGATACGATGCAGAACGTGGTGGAGGGCGTCAACACCACCGGCGCCGCCCTGGCCATGGCGGAAAGGCTGAACGTAGAGCTGCCCATCGCCCGGGTAACCTACCGAATCCTCTTTGAGAACCTGCCCCCCCGGGAGGCCATTGCTGAGTTGATGGCCCGCCCCCCTCACTCCGAGTGGTAGCCGGAGGCATAGCCGGACAATCCGGCATTTTCAACACTTCAGCCCGCGCCGCCGGCGCGCCCCAATTCGGCCAACCCCTCTTCCAACGCCATCCAGGGCAGCAGGGCGCACTTTATCCGCACCGGATAGCGGCGTACCACTTGCAAGGCGGCCAGGTCTTTCAGTTGGGCCAGCGCCGCCGCCGGCAGGTCATTGCCCTGCATCAACTCCCGGAACAGCCGGCTCAACTCCGCCAACTCCGCCGCCGACTTGCCCTCCATACCCTCGGCCATCATTGACGCCGAAGCCTGGATAATTGAGCAGCCTTGAGATTGAGAGGACACCCGGAACACCCGGCCGTCGGCGTCCAGTTGCGCCCGGAGAGTTACCTCATCGCCGCAAAAAGGGTTGAACTCATGGGCCGCAATATCGGCGTCGCCCAGGGGCGCGCGATGCCGGGGATTGCGGAAGTGGTCCATAATGGCGGCCCCGTAAAGGCCGTCAAAAGAAACGTCGGAAAACTGTGACATATCGGTTGAATCTGCTCAGCAATCAATAATCGGTAGGCTATAGCTTACCACAACCCCCCGCCCCCGGTCATTGCCGCAAAACCAAGCCGGCGCCAAGTCAATAAGAATAACAATGTCCGCTCATGGTGAGCTTGTCGAACCACCTACCCGGTCCGGGAATTTATCCTTCGACTGGCTCAGGATGAGCGGTA
Organism: uncultured Dehalococcoidia bacterium; assembly: GCA_958295765.1. GTDB lineage: Bacteria > Chloroflexota > Dehalococcoidia > Lucifugimonadales > UBA3495 > CATQHB01. The sequence continues at coordinate 2,366,618 of CATQHB010000002.1, read as the reverse complement.
AGGGAAGGCAATCCCTAGTCCCCGCTCATTGCCGCAAAACCAAGCCGGCACCAAGTCAATAAGAATAACAATAACAATGTCCGCTCATGGTGAGCTTGTCGAACCACCCATCCAATCCGGGAATTTATCCTTCGACTGGCTCAGGATGAGCGGCGCGGGAAGGGAATCCGACCTTGCCCCGGTCATCACCGCAAAATCCGCTTATTGCGTTCGGCAATTAACTGGCAGGGAGCGGCGGATTTCCGCTAAATTATTTGGGCCGGTTCTCCGGTCAAATTGTTCCGCCCCCGCGCGTCAGTTGCCGGTTGGGTTTGGGAGGGTGGTATGACGCACTTATTTACCTTTGTCAGGGCGCTGGTTCCGGGTTTGCTGATGCTGGCGTTGACCGCCTGCGGGCCGGATGCCCTTTCCTTTGACCGGCCGGCGGCGGAACCGGAACCCCGGCCGGTGGCGGTGTCATCCCTGCCGCCGGCGGCCCCGGCCCCGGTCAGCCCGTCAGAACCGGCAACCCAGCCCATTGCCGTACATTTCGCTCCGCCGCCGGCGGTGGAACCGGCCCCGCCGCCTCTGGCTATCTCCTACGGCGCCGCGCCGCGCGAGGAACGGCACGGCGGTTCTCTGGTGGTGGCGGGAATGGCCGATTTTCCCCATCGGGACGTGCACCGGGATTACCAGGAAACCCTGACCGCCCTGGGGCCGGGGCTGGCCTACAGCCGGCTGCTGCGGGTCAGCGTCGGGCAGGAGCATTTTCAGCCCAGCCTGTCCCTGGAGTGCGACCTGTGCGAAAGTTGGGAACTGACCCCGGAAATGGCCTACGAGTTCCAACTGCGCCCCGACGTGCGTTGGCATGACGTGGCGCCGGTCAACGGGCGGCCCCTGGTGGCCGCAGACCTGGCCTACAGCTACGCCCGGCTGCGGACTCCCGGCTGGCCCGGCGCCTCCCGCTTTACCGACCGGGGCATCGGCGAAATTGAGGCCCTCGACGACCATACCCTGAGGGTTAAGCTGGACTTCCTGGACAGCGACGCCTTGCTGGCTCTGGCCGACGGGCACAGCAAGATTGTGGCCCCGGAAGTGGTGGAGCAGCACGGCGGCCTGGAAAGCGCCCCGGTAGTTGGCACCGGCCCCTGGGTTTGGGAGCCGCCGCCGGCCGGCGCCAGCGCCCACTTCAGCCGCAACCCCGCCTACTTTGAGTCGGAACTGCCCTACCTGGATCGCCTGACGGTCAAAACGGTCAAGAGTCCCAACGCTACGGACTCGGTGAACCTGGAACGAATCGCCCTTTTCCAGGCCGACCTGGTGGACGTGCTGGTGGTCTCTCCGACGGATTGGGAGCAACTGCGCCGGAGCAGTCTGGAGTTCAACGCCCGCGTCTCCCAGCAGCCGGAAATCGGGGTAGTGCTGTCCCTCAACACCCAGGCGCCGCCCCTGGACAATCCCTCGGTGCGCCGCGCCATTTTCAAGGCCGTTGACCCTTGGGAGTACGTGGATGTCAACTGGTCGGGCCAGGGGGACGTGGGCTTGGGGATGCCCCTGCCGGCCCCGGACTGGCGGCTGGGCCGGGCCGAAATGCACGCTGACTACCTGGCCTCGCCCAGCGAAGCCCGGGACATTCTGGTCAATGAGCGGATATTTTTCCCCCTGAACCTGGAAATAACCGTTGCCGACCTGGGGCCGGACTATCGGCGGCTGGGGGAGCAGGTGGCGCAGGATTTGCGGGCGGTGGGCTTTGAGCCGACGGTGCGGACGGTGAAACCGAACTACCTCAAGGAGGCGTTGTTCGGCCCGTCCCGTACCTACCAGATAGTTCTGGGGCCGGTGCCGCCGCACCCCACCACCAACGGGTATCTGTACGCCCTGCTGCACAGCGCCGGGCCGGGGAACATCGTCGGTCACCAGGATGCCGACCTGGACGCCATGATTGAGCGGCAAGCGGTGGAGCCGGACCCGGCCCGGCGGCAGGAGCAACTGCTGGTGTTGCAGCGGCACGTTCTGGAGCAGGCGTATATGTTCAGCCCGGTAACCGGCTCCTACCGCTGGGTGTTCGACTGGAACCTCAAGGGTTTCTACCCCAACACCGTCCTGTCCGAATACCACTATTGGGCCGAAACCTGGCGGCAACGGCAGTAGGGGGAACTGCCGACGATAGCGGCGGTCAAGGGTATTCCTTACCCGTACCGGCTCCGGCGGATTGTAGGGGCGGGTTTGTAACCCGCCCTGGCTCTGGTGCCGGACGGGGCTGCTATGGCAACTTGTTTTCCGGTATTTCCTTGCCGTTGAACGGCGGGCGTTACAAACCCGCCCCTACATCGATGATGACACTAACAAACCTTTAATCCGGGGTGCTGTAGCTGGGCGGCAGGGCGCCGGCGCCCCGTTGCAGACCTTTCAGGTAGGCAATCTGGCCCTGGTGCTGGTAGAACTCGCCCAGCAGCAGCCGCATCACGCCAGCTACCGACAGGTTGGGGCGCCGCTCCCGGGGTATCCGGTCAAAGTCCTCCGGCGTCAACCCTCGCAGGTAGGCCAGGGTTCCGGCCCGGACGGCCTCGCCGTAGCGCAGCAGTTCCGCCAAATCCAGGGCCGGGAAGTTGGCTACCTGCTCCGGGGTATGTCCGAAACCGTTATCCCGAGTGGGCAGGCCGAACTTTTCATGCCAGCCGTCCCGCTCCCACAACTCCGGCTGCCCCTGGATAAAGAACTGAATCCACATATCCTCCACCCGCAGGTTGTGCCACAGCATCCAGCCGATGGGGTTGGCCGCCGGGCCGGGCTGCCAGACCAATTCCTCCGGGGTCAAGTCCTGGACGGCCTCCCACAAAAGAGCCTGCTCCCGGTTCAGGGCCACTTCGATAAAGTCGTTAAGCGTCATAGTGTATAAGCTCCGGTTGGGTTCCAACTGTAGAGTTTGATGCAGCTAAACTAGCACGGTTCAGCCGATTTAGCTACGCCCCGTTGTCATTAAAAACCCTTTAATCACCACCCAACCCGGCCCGCCGGCCGCTTATCCCTAATCCCGCAGAAAGCCGGCCACCGCCTCAAAAAACTCGTCGGGACATTCCACCTGGGGGATGTGGCCGCACCTTTCAATTACCCGCAGGGTGGCGTTGGGCAGCAGTTGTTGGAAGGCCGGGCCGTAGGCCGGGGGTACGATGCCGTCGGAGTCGCCCCAGAGCAGCAGGGTGGGCATCGTTATCCGGTGGGCGCGCTTGGTCAGGCCCTTGTCCGGTATGGGCCAGGCGAACTTGCCTACGGCGGCCAGGGTTTGGGTCCGGTCCAGGTCGGCCTCCATCCGGGCCGCCGGGTCGGTGGGCGCCGCCAGATACGCCTGGGCCGCCGCGCTGTCCGGGTTATGCCAGAGCAGTTCGGCCCGTTCCGACCGGGTAAGGATGAAAAAGTCGGCTACCGGCGTTTCCTCCAGCCACAGGCCCAGGGAGCCGACCAGCACCAGCCGGGCCACCCGCTGGGGGCAGTGGGCCGCCAGTTCCGCCGCCAGCATCCCGCCGTAGGAATGGCCCACCACGCAAACGCGCTCCAGCCCCAACTCTTGCAGCAGTTCCTCGTAAAAGAGGGTCAAATCCCACAGGTCATCCAGGTGTTCCAGGCCGTCGGAGCGGGCCACGCCGGGATGGGCCGGGGCGACGACGTGAAACTGGCCGGCCAGGCGGTCCAGGCTGTCATCCCAGCCGGTAAAGCCGCCGGCGCCGTGCAGGTAAAGCAGGTGGTCGCCGCTGCCTCCCTCCACCAACTGGACGTTAAACTTGCCCCCGCGCAGGGCAACGGTTCTTTCCGTATGCTGGGCCAAGTCTCTCACCTCAAGGCACGTGGCATATTGTAGCTTTACTTGCCGGGCGGGTAGCCTGGGTCGGCCGGCAAGTCGGGCTGTTTGGCGGCCTGCACCGCCAGCCGGTCGCAGCGCTCATTCTCCGCATCGCCGGCGTGGCCCCGCACCCACCGGAATTCCACCTGGTGGGCCTGGCAGAGTTGGAGCAGGGTTTTCCACAAGTCCGGGTTCACCGCCTTTTCCCGCTTGTTGCGCTGCCAGCCGTTGGCCTGCCACTTCCTGGCCCAGCCCTTGCTGATGGCGTCCACCACGTAGCGGGAATCGCTGTGCAGGATGACCCGGCAGGGCTGATTGAGGGCCTCCAACGCCTTGATGACCGCCATCAACTCCATCCGGTTATTGGTGGTCAGACGGTAGCCGCCGCTCAACTCCCGGCGGTTATCGCCGTAGCGCAGGACAACGCCATACCCGCCGGGGCCGGGGTTGCCCAGGCAGGCGCCGTCAGTGTGGATTTCAACCGGGTTAGTCAGGGAGGTTCTCCAGCTTGCGGAGCAGTTCGGTAACTTGGGACAGGTAATCCTCTACCGTCTCCTGAGGCAGCCAACCTTCGTAGAAATTGGTGTGCAGGGAGTCGGCCAGGCCAAAGACAGTGCGTATCTCCCGGTCGCCGGTCTCGGCTACCAGGCGGTTGATAATCCGCCAGAGTTCTCGGTGTCCTTCGTGGGACAATCCCCTAGATTGGGCGATGCCCTTGACCATTTCGGCGGTGGCGCCCCAACCCTTTTCCGAGGCTTGCAACAGGTCATCCTCGGCCAGGTACTTGTGGGCCTTTGCGATGAAATCCCGGCTGGTGGACTTATAGTATTCGGCTTGGTCGGTCATTGAAAATTGCCCCTTCGTTGCCAGAGCTTTTCCAACGCTGCCGGACGGGTTTACTCCGTCGTAACCGCGTCTCCCTGGCCCGCCAGGGCGGCGTGGAGGGTGTGCCAGGCCAGGATGGCGCACTTGATGCGGGTGGGGAAGGCGGATACGCCGGACAGCATTTCCAGGTCGCCCAATGCGTCGTAGTCCACCTCGGCCTCCGGCTCGGTTATCATAGTGTGGAAGCCGTCAAAGATTTCTTCCGCCTTGTCCAGGGTCTGGCCCTTGACGCTCTGGGTCAGCATCGAGGCCGAGGCGCGGGAAATGGCGCAGCCAACGCCCTGAAACGCTACGTCGGTAATCACGTCCTCCTCCACCTTCAGGTAGAGGGTAATCCGGTCGCCGCACAGAGGGTTGTAGCCGTCGGCCTGGCGGTTGGCGTCCTCCAGCTTGCGAAAGTTGCGGGGCTTGTTGTTATGCTCCAGCAGGATTTCCTGGTACAGTTCGTTCAAGTTGGACATTATCGGCTGAATATCTCGATTACCCGGTCAATCCCGTGGACCAGGGCATCAATCTCCTCTTTGGTATTGTAGAAGGCCAGGGAAGCCCGGACGGTGGCCGACACCTCGAACCGATCCATCAGCGGCTGGGCGCAGTGGTGGCCGGTGCGGACGGCGATGCCCTCGGCATCCAGAATGGTGCCGACGTCGTGGGGATGGGCGTTTTCCATCACAAAGGACAGGACGCTGCCCTTGTGCCGGGCGGTGCCAATCAGCCGGAGGGGGCCGATTTCGGCCAGTCGCCGAGTTCCGTAGGTCAGCAGTTCCTGTTCGTAGGCGGCGATGTTGTCCATCCCCAGGTTGGCAACGTAGTCAATGGCCGCGCCCAGGCCCACGCTGCCGGCGATGTTCTGCGTCCCCGCCTCAAACTTGTTGGGGATGGTGTTATACAGGGTTTTCTCAAAGGTTACGGAGCGAATCATCTCGCCGCCGCCCTGGTAGGGAGGCATCGCCTCCAGCAACTCGGCCTTGCCGTAGAGGACGCCGATGCCGGTGGGGCCGTAGAGCTTGTGGCCGGAAAAAACGTAGAAATCGCAATCCACCCGGCTAACGTCCACCGGCACGTGGGCCACCGACTGGGCGCCGTCCAGCAGCACCGGCACGCCCCGGCGGTGGGCCAGTTCCACAATCTGCTCCACCGGGTTGATGGTGCCTAAAGCGTTGGACTGGTGGACGATGGATACCAGCTTGGTGCGGGGACTGAGCAGCTTTTCGTACTCATCCAGGAGCAGTTCGCCGTCATCGTTAATCGGGACTACCTTCAGGATGGCGCCCGTTTCCTGGCCCAGGATTTGCCAGGGAACGATGTTGGAGTGGTGTTCCATAGCGGAGATGATGATTTCGTCGCCGGGGCCGATGTTCTCCCGGCCATAGGTCTGGGCCACCAGGTTAATGGCCTCGGTGGTTCCCCGGACAAAGATAATTTCCCGGTCATCGGCGGCGTTGAGGAACTGGCGCACCTTGCTGCGCGCCCCCTCATAGGCGTCGGTGGCCCGCTGGCTCAGGGTATGGACGCCCCGGTGGACGTTGGAGTTTTCGCAGGTGTAGTAGTTGACCAGGGCATCAATGACCGCCTGGGGTTTCTGGCCGGTGGCGGCGTTATCCAGGTACACCAGCGGCTTGTCATTGATCCGCTGTTTCAGGATAGGGAAATCCTCCCGGATGCGGGCTACGTCAAAGGAGCCGGAGGCAGTGGACATTCTAGTCACCCCCCAAGCGCCGGCCGGAGCCGGGGTTTTTACTGCCGGATCCGGTGCCGGATTTATTGCCGGATGCAGCGCCGGACTCACCAAGATTGGGCAGGGTCTTGCTGGAGACGGTATCCAGGAACAAGGCGTCCAGGTAATCCCGCACCTCCGGCTGGGCCACGGAGTCAATGATTTCGCTGGCAAAGGCGTGAATCAGGATACGGCTGGCGGTCTCCGGATCCAGGCCCCGGCTGCGCATATAAAAGAGAGTATCGGCGTCAATATGGCCGGCGGTGGCGCCGTGGCCGCACTTCACGTCGTCGGCGTAGATGAGCAGGCTGGGCTTGCTGTCCACCTCGGCCCGGTCGGAAAGAATCAGGTTCTTGTCCGTCTGCTGGGCGTCGGTTTTCTGAGCGTCCTCCCGGACCAGCACGGTGCCGCCAAAGACGGCTTTGGAGCGACCGTCCAGGATGCCCTTGTAGTAGAGGCGGCTGATGCCGTGAGGCTTGGCGTGGTCAATGCTGACCAGGTTGTCCATGTGCTGGGTGTCATCGGTCAGGTACAGGCCGTTCAGAGAGCAGAAAGCCCCCGTCCCGTCCAGCAGCACCGACAGGTCATGTCGGCCCAGGGCCATCCCCCGGGCAAAGGAGCCGGAGGTATAGCTGCTGTCCCTGGCCTGGGTTACCCGGGTAGTTCCTACGTGAAAGGCGTTGCGGCTTTCGTCCAGCAGGCGGTAATGGCTCACCTGGGCGCCTTCGGCCAGGGCAATCTCGGTAACGGCGTTAGTGAAGTAGCGGGGCGCCGCGTCGGATACGCCGGCACCGTTGCCACCATCAACTAGGGCATTGGCATCAAGGTAGGACTCGAACACGGTCAGGCGGGTGTTACGCCCGGCGACAATCAGCGTCCGGGGATAGGCCACGGTAGCTGCGCTCTGCCGCAAGTAGGCGATGTTCAGAAAGACCGGTTCGGGAGAGTCGTCGGGCAGCCGGACGCAGGCGCCGTCGTTCAGAAAGGCGGTGTTCAGTGCTACGAAGGGGTCGTCGTCAAAGGCGGCGTGGCGGCCCAGGTTAGCGCGGACTGACTCGGCTATGCCGTTGCCGGCGGCCAGGGCATCGGCCAGGGTGCTGACCGCCCCGTCCCCGGTGTTCGGGCCAGCCAACGGGCAGCCGTCCACGAAAACCAGGTTAAGCCAGGGGGCCGGGAAATCGGGAAAGGACGGCTTAACGTCAAGTCCGGCCGGCAAATCCGGCCGGCCGTTACCGTCGGCGGCTCCCAGGCCGAACTCGGCTTGAGCGATGGGCCGGACGTTAGTATATTTCCAGCGTTCATTGCCCCGCCGGGCGGTGGGAAAGCCCAGAGTGTCAAACCGCTCCCAGGCGGCGGCGCGCAACTCCCGGAGCCAGTCCGGGCGGTCAGGAGTCAGTTGTTCCGCCAGGGCCAGGTAGTCGGCGTGGTAGGCGGGATGGTTGGTATATGTTTGTGTCATAGTTGGTTCGGTTTCTCGTTACGTAAAGGTGGATTCAGCTAATCAGGGGTTGCAAAGTTGACACCCTCGAGCGTCATCCTTTTCCAGACTCTCCATTTTCTCAAATGCTTGACTTCTCTCTTCGTAAGGGCCGTGCCATTGGGTAGTAGTGGAGGCTCCTTCAGATGTCCCTTGCCCATAGTTGCAACTGGAGCACTCGCCTAAATGCACTCTTGCCCAAGAGGTGTAGAGGTCTTCAAGAACGTAATAACTCATAGACTCTCCCCGGCCTCCACCGCTTCCTTGATCCAGTCATAACCCTGCGCTTCCAGTTCCAGGGCCAGTTCCGGGCCGCCGGAGCGGACGATGCGGCCATCCAGCAGCACGTGAACCCGGTCGGGGGTGATGTAGTTGAGCAGCCGCTGGTAGTGGGTAACCAGGACGATGGCGTTGTCGGCCCGGCGCAGGCGGTTCACCCCGTCGGACACGATGCGCAGGGCGTCAATGTCCAGGCCGGAGTCGGTCTCGTCCAGCAGGGCCAGGGTCGGCTCCAGAATCGCCATCTGGAGAATCTCGTTGCGTTTCTTCTCCCCGCCGGAGAAGCCTTCGTTGACCGAGCGGCGCACCAGTTCCGGGTCAATGTCCACCAGCTTGACCTTTTCCCGCAGCATCCGGTCAAAGTCCCGGGCCGAGTATTCTTCTTCGCCCCGGTGCTGGCGGCCGGCATCGGCGGCGGCCTTGAGAAACTGCCAGGCCCGGACGCCGGGCAGTTCCAGGGGGTATTGAAAGGCCAGGAAAAGGCCCTCTCTGGCCCGTTCTTCCGGCGCCATTTCCAGCAAGTCCTTGCCCCGGTAATGGGCATAACCGGCGGTTACCTGGTACTCCGGGCGGCCGGCCAGGGTGCTGGCTAAAGTGCTTTTGCCGGAGCCGTTAGGCCCCATAATGGCGTGAACCTCGCCGGCGTTGACGCTCAGGTTCACGCCGGAAAGGATTTCCTGTTCCTCCACCGAAACGTGAAGGTCTTGTATTTCTAGGATGGGGGACATTTGACGGTTCTTCTCCTCAATGTTTGGTCTGATTTGGCCGATAGCCCAAGCTACCGGCGGTTGTCATCCAGCAAGCGCGCTACCGCGTCAATCAACCGATTGAACCCGGCGGCTTTGACTACGCCCCCGGCTGCAAGTGGGCCCACGCCGCATCCTCTTCCGGCCGGTTCCAATCCTCGGCCAGCGCCGCCTCACTCAGCAGCGCCGTGGCCGGCGGCCTTATCTCCTCTTCCAGGATGGTAACCAGGGCCTTGCGTTGGCCGGCAAGTTTTAACGGCTCCAGCAGGCGAACATTTCCCTCTGCATCAATGACGGCTTTGACGGTTTGAACCATCCTTCACCTCGGTTTACCGGGACTATTCGGACGTACTGCCGTTGCTGGTGGCGGGCGGCGGGATGCTGGGCGGGCGGCCGGCTTCCAAGTCCGGTTTGACGGCCTGATACCACTGCTGCCATTCCTGCCGTTCCGATAAACGGGACTGACTGGTCGCTTCCGACAATGCTTTCTCTACCGCTTCCGCTGCTGCTTTCTCTGCCCTCTCCGCCACTTCCGCTACCGCTTTCTCCACCATTTCCGCCAATGCTTTCTCTACTCTCTCTGCCCTTTCCGCCGCTTCTTTTTCTGCTTTCTGCACCCTTTCCGCCGCCTCTTTCTCGGCTGCTTTCCTGGCGTCGATTATTCGGCGGCGGTTGCCCAACAGCGTCAACACCATGAATATCACCTCTCCGGTAAGAATTATGGACAGCACGGTGGCGCCGTAGGCGCTGAAAGCGTTACCGCCCAGGCTGCCGTGCCAGATGTTCAGCCACCAGACTTGCCCCGGCGTGTGCGAATTTTCCAGGTAGGCGCCGAAGGTGAAGTAAATCCACCATAGCCCCCACAGCGCCGCCAGCAGTGGGCGGGGCACCCCCGGCAGACTCAGCAGCCAGTTCAGTATGCCATGGCTATCCTGGTCATAATCATTCAAACTAGATTCGGCAAACTATTCCGGTTACCGCTCTCCCACCGTTGCGCGCCTATGTGCCGCTCCCGGTCGCCGGGGTGAATAAAAGCCCGGCATTACTGAACCGCCGCGCCGCCGGGATTGGCGGCGTTTTACCCCACCGTTCCCTCCAGGCTGACCTTCATCAGTTGCCCGGCTTCCATGGCGAACTCGAAGGGCAGTTCCTGGAAGATGCCCCGGCAGAAGCCGTTGATAATCATATAGTTGGCCTCCTCCGGGGAGATGCCCCGCTGCTGGCAGTAGAAAAGCTGGTCGTCGCTGACCTTGGAGGTGGTGGCCTCATGCTCCAGTTGGGCGGTGGGGTTCTGCACCTCAATATAGGGGACGGTATGGGCGCCGCACTGGTCGCCCACCAGCAGGGAATCGCACTGGGTAAAGTTCCGGGCGCCAGTGGCGGCCGGCATAATTTTCACTAGCCCCCGGTAGGTGTTCTGCCCGTGGCCGGCGGAGATGCCCTTGGCGACGATGGTGCTTTTGGTGTTCTTCCCCAGGTGAATCATCTTGGTGCCGGTGTCGGCCTGCTGGTAGTTGTTGACCAGGGCCACCGAGTAGAACTCGCCGACGGAGTTGTCCCCTTGCAGGATGACGCTGGGGTACTTCCAGGTGATGGCCGAGCCGGTTTCCACCTGAGTCCAGGAGATTTTGGAGTTGCGGCCCTGGGCCTTGCCCCGCTTGGTTACGAAGTTATAGACCCCGCCGTTGCCTTCCTTGTCGCCGGGGAACCAGTTTTGCAGGGTGGAGTATTTAATCTCCGCATCGTCCAGGGCCACCAGTTCCACCACGGCGGCGTGGAGTTGGTGGGTCTTGCGCATCGGCGCGGTGCAGCCCTCCAGGTAGCTGACGTAAGCGCCCTCCTCGGCCACAATCAGGGTACGCTCAAACTGGCCGGTGTCCAGGGCGTTGATGCGGAAATAGGTCATCAACTCCATCGGGCAGCGGACGCCCTTGGGGATGTAGGCAAAAGAGCCGTCGCTGAACACGGCGGAGTTGAGGGCGGCGTAGAAGTTGTCGGCGTAAGGCACCACCGAGCCGAGGTATTTCTGCACCAACTCCGGGTGGTTGCGGACCGCCTCGCTCATCGAGCAGAAAATCACCCCGGCCTTTTCCAGGGTTTCCTGGTAGGTGGTGGCTACCGAGGAACTGTCCAGCACCGCGTCCACGGCGACGCCGGCCAGCCGTTTCTGCTCATCCAAGGGGATGCCCAGCTTGGCGAAAGCCTCCAGCAGTTCCGGGTCAACCTCATCCATACTCTGGGGGCCGTCCTTTTTAGCGGAGGGCGCGGCGTAGTAGATGATGTCCTGGAAGTCAATGGGCGGGTGCTGGATGTTGGCCCAGGTCGGTTCCTCGCCCTTGAGGGTAATCCAGTGGCGGTAAGCCTTGAGCCGCCACTCCAGCATCCACTCCGGTTCCTCTTTCCGGGCGGAAATAAAGCGGACAATGTCCTCGCTGAGGCCCCGGGGCGCCGAGTCCTCCTCAATGTCAATGGTAAAGCCCCACTTGTATTCGGTGTCGATGTCGGTAGAAGAACGGGAGATGACCCGCTGGGTCGTCATTGAACATCCCTCCGGCCGGCGGCGATTGTCGAGTAACCGGCGGCAACCTCCCAGGAACCCCGGGAAACCGCCGGCGCCAATCTGCGCCGAGTTGAACCCAAAGATTGTTGACTAATTTAGTCAACAATTAAGAATAGCATCCGGTAGCCGGGCTGTCAACGGATTCCGCCGGGCGGAATGGCGGTTGCCTGGGGGTTGGTATTCCCTACCCGTCCCGGCCCCGGCGGATAGGCAGATAGGTGGATAGTTGGATGGTAGGGGCGGGTTTCTAACCCGCCCTGGTCGGGTGCGGGAAGGCGCAGGGACAGGTCAGCGATGGCCCACCGGTTTACCGGACGGTGTTTGCCGTTGAACGCAGGGCGGGTTATAAACCCGCCCCTACCCGGTGGTGATACCAGCAAATGTTGGGAATACCCGGAGGGGGTAATCGGGTATGGGTAAAGTTTGTGCCAAGTCCATAATCCGCTCATGGTGAGCTTGTCGAACCAGACAGCCAAGGCAACCGCAGTATAAACCCGTCGTTCCGGCGAAAGCCGGAATCCAGAACCCTCGGTAAGCCGGCACGCTCTTTTCCGGGGAATTTCCTGGATTCCGGCTTTCGCCGGAACGACGGTGGGGTAGGTTGCCGACGGTTGTTTGGGTTGCCATAGGGCGGTTGTCCGGGTTGACCTGGTAAGGTTGTTCGGGTTGCCCGCCCCCTTTCAACCTTGACAATCGCCCTGGCACGAACATAATAAGGACAAGCCGCGCCGTAGGCAGGAGTCGGGATGTCTGAGCCAGGAACAAGGGAACAGCGCGGAGCAGGTACGCCGGAATTATCCGATGAACACCTAAATTCTGCCCCCCCCCCCCCCCCCCCCCGCCGCAACGGGTCTGGACAACAAGGTTTCCGTCCTTGCTTACCTCATTCTGAGTCTGCACGTATTTTTCTTCAGCTCGCTCATCGCCGCCGCCCCGGATACCTTCCGGGAGTTGACCCGGGAAGACTACTGGGTGGAGTATCTCACCGCGGTCTGGTTTCTCCTGGCCGGTTGCCTGTTCTTCGGTACGGCCTGGCGGGAGACGAGTCTCTTCCGGCGCGGCGTCTATATTATCGGCGGTATGGCGATGCTGTTTGCCGCCGGGGAGGAAATCAGTTGGGGGCAGCGCATCTTCGGGTTTGCCACCCCCGACTTCCTGCTGCCCCTGAATCGGAGTAAAGAATTCAACGTCCACAATATCAACCATTCAAGGTTTGAGAGCATCTACCGGAACGGCGGGCTGCTCCTGTGTATGGCAACCAGCGTAGCTTTCTTTTGCCGGAAAGACCGGCTTTTGGGGATTCCCTTCCCGTCAATCCTGCTGACGCTGGGTTTTCTGCTAATCCTTTCCTATACTTCAGGAGAGGGCCTCAGAGATTTATTACACTTTATTGTAGTCAAGCATAAGGGGCTGCTGCTGCTCTTGCTCATCTTCGCCCTGTTTTCAGGACAAAGCAAATTGGTCATTGCGGCTGCGGCAACCCTGACCCTCGTTTTTGCTCACTCCTATGTGAACTACCATAATGTGTACCACGATAGTATCGTCAATTCTGTAAGGATACAGGAGATACGGGAGTATCTGTTCGGCCTCTGCTGCCTGTTCTATGCTCTGGAACTGGCGCTGGCTCAGGCGCCGGGACGGTTGGCGGCAATAATGCCGGCGCCCTTCACCGGCCGGCAACTGCCGAGCCGGTGGATTCCCGGCCGGCTGATGACCTGCTCTCTGGTAATTGCCGGCAGTATCGGGTTGATGGTTTTTGCGTATTTCAACCCCATAGCTGCCGCCAGAGAAGCGTCGGCCCGGGCCGAATACGCGGCGCTGGTGTCCGTCGAACCGGCAATCCGCGCCGATTATGACGTATATCGCAGCGACAACCGGCTGGTCTATGCCAAGGTGCCGTGCGTCCGGGCCGACACGAATGCTCAGTTCTTTCTGGCCGTGTACCCGGTTGACGTGGCTGACTTGCCCGGCCCGCGCCGGACGCACGGCTTTGACAACCTGGACTTTCCCTTTAACCAGCATGGCAGTAGATTCGGCGATTTCTGCCGGGCGGTGGTTCCGCTCCCGGAATACGAGATTGCCACCATCCACACCGGCCAGTACGTGACGTTGGAGGACGGTTTCGAGCATTTATGGGAGGGGGAATTCCCTTGGAAAGAAAGCAGGTGAACATTGCCCGTCTCCAACGCTTGGTAGCCAAACCGTTCTTTTCCGAGGATTTCCTGGATTCCGGCTTTCGCCGGAACGACGGTGGCTTGGGTTGCCGACGGTTGCCTGGGTTGCATTGGTTAAGACGCGATTACCTTGGAGTTACGCAGTTGGCAGGTCGTTCCGACAAACGCCTGTGCCATTCCTACCACCAACCCCTATGTCATTCCGACCGCAGGGAGGAATCTAAAATGCCGGCCCTTGACTTCATTCAAGGTTTTTAGATTCCTCCCTGCGGTCGGAATGACATAACAGGATACATAACGGGATAACGGTGTAGCCGGCTCAGGATGAGCGGGGAACGATACTACGCTTTTCCCTGCGGAAAAGCCCCGCATATATGCTACAATAACCCCCTATGTTCACCCTGCCCGCACCTTTGCGCCACGCCCTGTTTGTTCTGTTTATTGGCGGTATTCTGGCCTATGGCGCCGCCTTTGCCGGGTATCTGCTGGTCAACTTTGACCTCATCAACCTGATTCGGTATATCAGCGATGATGCCTTCTACTACTTTCAGATAGCCTATCACCTGTCCGAGGGGCGGTTTTCCACCTTTGACGGCGGCATAACTCAAACTAATGGCTATCATCCCCTCTGGCTGCTGCTGATAACCCCCTTCTACTGGATGTTTGACAAGGAAGGGGCGTTGTTCGCCATCAAAGCCCTGGAGATAATGCTCATCGCCGGGGCGGTGGCGCTAATTGCGGTGGCGGCGCGGCTGGCCCGGCTGGCCTGGTATCTGCTGTTTGCCGTGCTGCCGATCCTCTATCAAACTCAAGCCCTCTTTCATGGGCTGGAGGCCGCCGCCGCGCTGTTTATGCTGGGGCTGCTGTTCCTGGCCTTGGTGCTCTATGCCCGCAACCCGGAGCGGTGGACTTGGCCGCTGGCCGTAGTAGCCTTTGCCTTGCCCTGGGTACGCTTGGAATATATCGCCATATCGCTGACCGCTACTGCCGCGTTGCTGCTGATGGAGTGGTCAAGGCAAGAGCGGCCGGCCGGCGCGTCCTGGTGGGCTGCCTTGACTGCTATCCCGGCCCGCCGGGCCTTTGTTCCAATAATCAGCGCCCTTACCGGCATCCTGACCTATTTCGCCTACAATAAGCTGGTATTCGGCGGCATTGTACCGGTGAGCGGGGCCACCAAGCGGGCCTGGTCGCAGGTTCGCTTTGAGGAGCAAGGCGGCTATAGCCTGTTCCAGAACTTGCAGGATGTCCGGCAAATCTACGTTTTCCAAAATGAGATGCTGCTGGTAGCGTTGGCAATCTGCGCCGGTTTCCTGCTGCTGCTGGTATGGTGGCTGGCCCGCCGCTCCCGGAGCCGGGAGGACTGGCTGCTGCTGGCCTTTATGGTGGGGGTGTTCAGCCTGGCGGTGGGGCATCTGGCTAAGTTCGCTCAGACCGTCCTCCAAGTGCATCCCGATTGGGGGAGTTATCCCTGGTACTTCGTCCCGTTCTATCTGCTGCTGGCGCTGGTTATTCCCGCCGGCTGCTACGTTGCCCTGCACTTCCTGCGCCGTATCCTCGGGCCGCGGTCGGCGCTGGCGGCCAATGGGGTAAGCGGGGGCATCATCCTTATCGGCGCGGTCTTGCTGTTCACCGACGCGGATTTTGCCAGGCCGTTCCGGTATGTTGACCAGGACAACCCGTCAACCCCGCGGGAATGGATGGTTACTTCCTATGCGGGGGCGCAGGTTATGAACCGGACGCTGACCGAGGACAACGTGATTGGGTCGTGGGATGCCGGGGTTATGGGGTACTTCTCCCGCTATCCGGTGGTGAACCTGGACGGGTTGGTCAATTCTTATGACTACTTTCACGCCACGGAGAGCGGAACCGAGACCGCGTTATATCCGCGTTACGGGATTACCCACCTTGCCAACATCCGGATCTTCAGCCGTCTGGGGGATTCGCTGCTGTTTGACGGCCCGCCATTCCTCGAATCAGTCGGCTACCGTAAATTCGGGCTATGGCCGGTCGAACCGACGGAAGGCGTTGACCCGGCGGCCTGGTTCTGGCAAAGAATGGAACCGCATTTTGACTATCAAGCCGACGGCGTCGGGCTGCTGGTGGACGGGCGGTTGGCCCAGGCATTTGCCCGGGACTGCCGGCCGGGCGAGTTGGCGGTGTGGGACTGGAGCGGCGCCGGGACTGCCACCGTCGCCCAAAACTGGACGCAAACGCAAACCGGGCTATGCGCCGCCGCCACTGTCCTGCCCCCGGATGCCACCCCGCCGGTGCGGATTAAGACCGCAACGGCCAGCGATTACCGGGCCAGGCTGCTCGGCGGCGGCGAACCGGCAATCCGCGCCACCTTTGACGTATATCTGACCGAAAACCGCCTTATCTACGCCAAGGAGCAGTGCGAAGGGGATGACCTGACGGCCCAATTCTTTCTGCACCTGGAGCCGGTTGCGGTGCAGGACCTGACGGTCCGGCGCTGGCTGTACGGGTTTGACAACTTGCACTTCGATTTTTTTGACCAGCAGGGTGTAAGGTTGGGCGATTTCTGTCTGGTAGCGGTTCCCCTCCCGGAATACGCCATTGCCACCATCCGCACCGGCCAGTTCGTGGTGGTGGCGGGCGGTTACGAGCGTTTATGGGAGGGGGAGTTTTCCTGGAAAGAGGGTGAGTGAACCTTCCCGTCCCGGTTTTGGTGAATTGTAGGGGCGGGTTTATAACCGGTCTTGGCTCCGTCGGATGGTAGGGGCGGGTTTATAACCCGACCTTGCTCTGGTGCAGGAAGGCGCAGGAACGGGTCAGCTTCGGCGATAGCCCACCGGTTTACCGGACGGTGTTTGCCGTTGAACGCAGGGCGGGTTATAAACCCGCCCCTACCCGGTGGTGATGCCAATAAATGTGGGGAATACCCGGAAGGGTAATTGGGTATGGGTAAAGTTTGCGCCCGGAACAAATACCCGCTCATCCTGAGCTTGTCGAAGGACGCTCACCGGATAACGGGCGTGCCACGTAGGGGCGTTTCGCGAAACGCCCCTACCGGATGAACCGTCTGATGGGGATTGTGGTTCGACAAGCTTACCATGAGCGGGTAAATACTCACCATGAGCGGACTTTGTTATTATACCGTGCGGACTTTGTTCCTCTACCGTTTTGTGTCTATACCGTAACGGCGCGGGCCGGGGATGGCCTAGCCCCGGAATCGGAACTCCTGCAAGTCCTCGGGTATTATCAACTGGGCCTCGGTCAATTCCTGGATGTCGGCGGCGGACCAGCCAGGGGCGTGTTCCCGTAGCTCAAAGCCCTGGGGGGTTACCCGGAACAGGCCCAGGTCGGTGGCGACCAGGGTTACTACGCCGGGCGCGGTGATGGGCAGGGCGCAGCGTTTCAGCATCCGGGGCTGGCCTTCCCGGGTGCAATGCTCCATGGCGATGAATACCTGCTTGGCGCAGGCGGCCAGGTCCATGGCGCCGCCGATGCCGCCGCCCTTGCGGGTGGGGATGCGCCAGTTGGCAAAATCGCCGTTTTCCGCCACCTCGTAGGCCCCCATCACCGTAACGTCCACCATCCCCTTGCGAATCAGGGCAAAGGAATCGGCGTGGTGGACAATCGCCATGCCCGGCACGGCGGTAACATTCTGCCCCCCGGCGTTGACCAGGTGGGGATCCTCCTCGCCGGCCGGGGCCAGCGGGCCGTAGCCGATGACGCCGTTCTCCGAGTGGAAAACCAGGTCTTTGTCCGGGTCAACGTAGTTGGAGCAGAGGGTGGGCATACCCACGCCCAGGTTCACAATCCATTCGTCCTGAAACTCCATCGCCAGCCGGTCGCACATGGCCTGGCGTTGCAGTCGGGGTTTATCCGTTGCCATTTGTTTCCTCCTTATACCACAACCGGCTCGGCTTGCCGTTGCGCCGTCCAGCGTATCCGGGGTGGAAAGAACCTTCACTATAGAGACGCCGGGGCAAGCCGGGATTCACCGGGCATCAGTCCCAGATACCGTCGGGGGGAATCTGCACCAGGCGGTCAACGTACACGCCGGGGACGTGAATCTTGTCCGGGTCCAGCTCGCCGGCCGGGACGATTTCCTCCTCCACCTCCGCCACGGTAATCCGGGCGGCCATGGCCATAATGGGGTTGAAGTTGCGGGCGGCCATGCGGAACTGAAGGTTGCCGAAGGTGTCGGCGCGCCAGGCCCGAACCAGGGCGTAATCGGCGTGGATGGGATACTCCAGAACGTAGGTGCGCCCGTTTATCTCCCGGTGCTCCTTGCCCTCGGCCAGTTCGGTGCCGACGCTGGCCGGCGTATAAAAGGCGCCGATACCGGAGGCGGCGGCGCGGATGCGCTCGGCCATCGTTCCCTGCGGCACCAACTCGGCGTCAATCTCATCGTTATTATACATCTGCACGAAGGGCGTTACCTGAGAGGGATGGGTGGGCGCGGTGAAGGCGGCGTACATTTTCTTCACCTGCCCGGCGGCAATCAGCGTACCCACGTCCACCTTTTCGTCCAGGGTGCCGGTATTGTTGGATACGCCGGTCAAGTCCCGGGCGCCCTGGCGGTGCAGGGCGGCCAGCAGGTTGCGGGGAATACCCACGCCGCCAAAGCCCGGAGACATAAAGACGGAACCGTCGGCCACGTCGGCCATTGCTGCGTCAAAGGATTGATATATCTTGTTCTTCATCTGGGCCTGCTCCTCTGTTCGGGGACAATCTATCTGCCCTGCATAATACCCCACACGGCCCCCGGTTGCCACACCTGAAAGAAAATCGGCGGGGATTTTCGCATCTTAACTAGGGCAACCCAAGTCAACCAAGTCAATCCAAACAACCCGATAACCGTCGTTCCGGCGAAAGCCGGAATCCAGGAAATCACTTGGAAAAGAGCGAACCGGCTACCGACCGTTCTGGATTCCGGCTTTCGCCGGAACGACGGGTTTAGGCAATGACGGGCTTAAGAGGCCGCGCCGCCTAAAGCCGCTCATCGGCCAGCAGTAGCGCGTTCAACAGGGCTTGCGCGCCCCGGGCGCAGTCCTCCGGCGGGGTGAACTCGGCCGGGGCGTGGCTGATGCCGTCCACGCTGGGCACGAAAATCATGCCCGACGTAGTTATGGCGGCAATAGCCTGCGCGTCATGGCCGGCGCCGCTGGGCAAAGTCTGGTAGGCCAGCCCCGATTGCTCCGCCGCCGCCGCCACCAAGTCCTGCATCCGGGCCGGCAGAGGGACGCCGGGCGTTGACTCCACCACGTTGATGTCCACCGACACCCGGTTGGCGTCGGCGATTTCGGCGGCGCGGCGGCGCAGGGTGGTCTCGGCGGCGGACAAGGCGTTAATGTCCGCGTCCCGAAACTCCACCCCCATACTGACCGCGCCGGGCACCACGTTGACCGCGTTGGGCCGGACTTGCAGGTGGCCCACGGTAGCTACCCGGCAGATTTCCGCCCCGGTAGCCAACCGTTGCGTCTCCAGCACCAGGTGGGCCGCCGCCGCCAAGGCGTCCTGACGGTCCGGCATCGGCGTCGTGCCGGCGTGGTTGGCCCGGCCCTGAACGTCCACGGCCAGAACCGCCCGGCCGGTGATGCCGCTGACCACGCCGATGGGGAGGCCGGATTGGTGCAGCGTCGGCCCCTGTTCGATGTGCAATTCCAGGTAGGCGGCCAGTTCACCCGGATAACGCCGGGCCTGGTCAATGCGGGCCAGGTCGCCGCCGATGTCGGCCAGGCGCGCCGCCAGGGACACGCCCTCATCGTCAACGGCGGTATAGTCCTCCGGCTCCAGCAGTCCGGCCATGGCCCGGCTGCCCAGCAGCCAGCGGTGAAAGCGGGTGCCTTCCTCGTTGGTGAAAATTATCACCTCTACCGGATGGCGCAGGGCGTAAGAGTGGTCGGCCAGGGTTTGCACCACTTCGATAGCGCCCATAACGCCCAGGGCGCCGTCATACTTGCCGCCGTTGGGGACGGTGTCGGTGTGGGAGCCGAGGGCAATGGCGGGCAAGTTGGGGTCGGCGCCCGGTTTGCGCCCGATGATGTTGCCGGCCGGGTCAATGCGGGTTGCCAGGCCGGCCCGATGCAGCAGCGTCAAGGCATACTCCCGCCCCTGAACGTCGGCCGGCGAGTAAGCCAGCCGCATCATCCCTTGGGGCGTATCGCCAATGCGCCCCAACTCGTCCAGAGAGCGGTTAAGCCGGGCGGCGTCAATGGTGGGGGGTGAATGGGCCAAATTACTTTCCTTCAAGAATGGTTATGGTGTAAGTAACGAAAGGGTCAACTCAGATAGGCTGTATTATGCCGATCAGCCGGCCCTTCCCGGATTCTTATTCTATCCGCTTCAACTATCCAGAGAGCGCCGCTTAGTTGGTCTGGTAAGCAATCGCCGCCCGCACCCCGTCCAAAGTCAGCGTCGGGTAGCTGGCGACGATTTCCTCCGGGGTCAGCCCTTCGGCCAGGTTGTCCAGGACTACCGACACCATTATCCGGGTGCCGGCGACGCAGGGTTGGCCGTGGCAGACTTGCGGGTTGGCCGTGATCTTGCCTTTCCAGTCCATTAGCGCACCTCTCATTTTCCCGAATCGGGGTTAGTTATTCCTCATAAACCGGCGCCCAACTTTCCCGCCCGTCAACCTTGAACCTCGCCGGCCCCGGAACCCCCGGTTGCCTCCAGCAGGCGCCGGGCCAACTCGATTCCCCTGGCCTTGTCCAGGCGCTTGCCATAGGATTGCGGCGGGACGATGCAGTTGGCGCAGCCCTGGGCGCAGGGGCAGCCTTGCGCTACCGCGACGCCAACCTCAAGAATGTCCCGCCAACGGTCAAAGACCTGCTTGGCTACGCCGATGCCGCCGGCATCGCGCTCAATCAGAAAGACTTTCCCGCCGTCCAGGTGGGTGGTGGTATCGCAGGAATCCACCGGGAAGGTAAGCAACGTTCCTACCCGCAGCATTTGTTCCACTGCGGCCCAGCCCGCGCTATGCTCTCCGTCAAGAATCGCGGCGGCATCGAGCCAGAAGGCAGGGGACGTTGCTTCCCAGGTGTTGGGGCCGGCGGGCGTGTAAGTTTCGATTACCCGGTCTTCCGATTGCTGGCCTTGATGGTCTTGAGGGCCAGGCGTCCCGGCGTTAACCGTATCGAGGTGGCCGGATGCGTCAATTACCTGAACGGAAGTTAGACTTTCCGACAAGGTAACGCTGCCCAGAAAAGTGGCGATACCCGCCGACCATTGGGAGCGGCGATACTCTTCCCGTATTTCCAGCGTCCGGTCAAAGTAAGGTTCCGTTCTCCAGCTTGGCGGTTGTGCGTTGGCCCGCAGGTGAATTTGGGGCCGGCTGTTGGTATTGTCGCCGCTCTCTTCCTCAATGCGTTCCACCCGGTATGAGACACCCGCCCGGAAGTAAATGGCCCGCTCATAAATCCGGCGAAACTTTTGATAGGCGGACAAGGAGCCAATGGGTTCACCTTCCCACAGCAAGCGCCAGGTCTGCCCGGCGGGGCGGCGTAAGCTCAACTCTTCCTGAGGGAATTCCGGGGTCGGCGCGGCTTCCCGGTAGCCGGCCAACTCCCGGAATATGGCCGGCCCCAGCGCCTCCGCCGAAAAGGAGTAGATGCGGCCCCCGGATTCCCGGAGCAGGGCGGGCAAGTGCGCCCGGATGATTTCCGCGTTGTCGGAGTCGGCGACCGGTTCGCCCCCCGGCCAGTTCGGAAAGGCCGGCAAATTATGGGCGTAGAACCGGGCCATCGGGTCATTAAAGGCGTAGCAAAGGGCAAAACCTTCTTGATCCCAGTCCTTTCCGGCCCCCTCGATACGCTGCCGGGCCGCCCGGAAAGTATCCGGGAAACCGGCCAGGATTACCCCGTCCCAGCGCCCGGCGTCAATATCGCTTACCGAAGGATTGGCGGAGAATAATACTTTCCCGGAACCGTCTGCTATTTCCCCTCCGTCGTTCAGCAGCCCAATACAATCCCGATCCAATCCCCTTCCGACGCTCTCCTGTCGGGCGAAGTCGCAGCACTGTTCGGCGAACTTTTGGGTGGGGCAGAGAATCAGGACTGACTTATCCAGTTTCACGCAGGCCAACGCCGCGGCGCTGACGTGGGCCTGGAACTGTTCGTAGGTTAGAGCCTCAGCGGAGTCAACAAACAGGTAATGCCGCCGGGGAGCCGGCCGGCTCTCGGCCAATACCGGCGCAAAGGGCTGGCCGGTAAGGTTTGCGGCGTGTTCCGCCGGGTTTGCGCCGGCGGTGGTCGCCGCAAAATAGCGGGGCGCGGCGCCCAGGCGGGCCAGGCGGTGGGCCAGGCGGCGCAGCAACGCCGTCATATTAGCCCCAAAATAGCCGCTGTATTCCTGCATTTCACCGATGACGACAAACCGGAGATTCTTGAGGAAATCGGCCCAATCCTCGCTCCGGCCCAGCAGGGAATTATTGAGCGTTTCCGGGTCGGTGATGAGGGCCGGGGGCGGGTTGTTCTCAATGCGTTCCCGTTCCCCGGCATCCGTAGCGCCGTCATAGCGTTCCGCGTTTAACCCCACTTTGGACAGGATGTTATTAAGCTGCGCCGCTTGGCCGGCGGCGGCGGCCGGCGTCGGGTAAAGCGCCAGGGCGTGGCCGCCGGGGTTTTGCAGCAAAGCCTCCGCCAGGGAAATGGCGCCGGCCAGGGTTTTCCCGCCGGACGGCGGCGCCGCCAACGCTACGTTAGCCCCGGCCAGCGACTGGTCAAGGGCCGCCGCCTGATGCTCATACAGGCGGTCCAGGCCAAGGGATTCCAGGGCCTGGGCCAGCGTCGGGGTGAGTTGCTGGAGGATTGAACTGTCGGCATAGACCGGTTCCATCCGCTCCCGGGTCTCCGAAGTAACCCGGTCCCGATCATGCAGGGCGTCGAACTCCTGCAAGCTGCCAATAAGTTCGGCCAGGTAAGGGTCAACCGCCGCAGGAGGTTCGGGGGCTTCGGCAGAGCCAACGGAATCGACGGAGTCAATGGAATCAATGGAATCAATGGAATCAACCGACGGGGGCGGGTTGGAGAGTTTCACTGAGCCGCCGCCAAGGAGGGCTTCCAGGGATTCCATCGAGTCGCTGTCCTCCGGGGATTCCAGACACTCCAGCTTCAGCCGTTCCAACTCGGCGACGCTGGGCGATGCCATTGCGTAGAGCAACTGCTGTACCGCGTCCAGGGTTCGGTAGGCGGCATCGTCGGAAAAGGACTGGCGGCTGGCCCAGGTTTCGTGGGCGGTGGCGACCTCCCGAACCAGGCCCGGCTCAATGCCGGCCAGCGCGTTGCGGAACACTTCGGGCCAGGCGGCCTGCATCACCGCCAGCAAGTCCTGGGTCTTCATATTGAGAAAGGGTTTCTGGGCATCCTTGACCTGGCCCAGGATTTGCTCCAGGGTTGGCACGGCCTCTTCCGCATGATAGTTCAGAAACTCCCGAGGCACGAAGGAGTCCAGGTCAATCTTGAGCAGGTAAAGGCCCCTGCCCACTTTAGCGCTGTTAGAAGGCACGTTTCCTCACAAACGAAAACTGTAGTCAAGGGTAGATTATACCCGATTTTGCGGGAGTTGTTGAGGGTATTTGACCGGGGGTATTGCGGCTTAACCGGGCAACCCCGGCAACAGTAGTCAACCCAAGCAACCGTCGTTCCGGCGAAAGCCGGAATCCAGGAAATCCTACCGGAAAAGAACGAGCCGGCTACCGAGGATTCTGGATTCCGGCTTTCGCCGGAACGACGGTTTTGTGATGAGATTGCGCTGCTATCCCACCGGGGCTTTTGCCAAGTCTGCGCCAGGAACAAAATCCGCTCATGGTGAGCTTGTCGAACCACTTTCACCGATCACGTGGGGCATCCGGTAGGGGCGTTTCGCGAAACGCCCTTACGTGGCACGCCCCTCTATCCTGTCGGCATCCTTCGACTGGCTCAGGATGAGCGGATTTCGGACTTTTCCCTAGCCCCGCCCGGCCTCCCGGCTCAATCCCTACACCATCACCCGGAACCCGTAGCCGTCATTGTTCAGCTTGCCCTCCGCAAAGCGGGACATACGCAGCGGGGCGATGTCAATGGTAGTGGCCTGGCCCTCCAGGACTAGCTCGGCCACCAGCGTCCCTACCATTGGCGACAGCTTGAACCCATGCCCGCTGAAACCGGTGCAGACGTACAGCCCCTCAATGCCATCCACCGCATCAATGACCGAGTGAGAGTCGGGGGTGGAGGTGTAAAGGCCGGCGTAGCCGGCGCTGAACTCGGCCTCGGCCAGCGGCGGGATGCGCCGGGCCAGACGGCTCCAGACCTCTCCAATGAAATCCGGCCCGGCCCGTTGGGCATACACTTCCGGGTCATCCACCACCTCTTCCATATTGCCGTTGCCCACCAGAGTCAAGTCGGCGCCTTCGGGCCGGAAGTAGATACGATTGATCAGGTCGCCGCCGCCGGGGTGGTGGGGCAGCGCGGCCAGGGGGCGCCGCAGGTGGATTACCTCGTGGCGGGTAGCCTCCAGGGGCAGGTCGATGCCGTGCTGCAACAGGAACCGGCGGCTCCAGGGGCCGGTGGCTACCACCGCCCGCCCGGTGGCAATTCGCCCGCCGGCCGTATGCACTGCCGTCACCCGGCCCTGGGTTATCTCTACCCCGGTGGCCGGCGTGCGGAGCAGGGTTCTGGCCCCCAGTTCCCGGGCGCGGGCGGCGTAGGAAAAGGCGGTAGCCGAAGCGTCGGCGTAGCCCGATAGGGGTTCGTAGGCCAGGGCCGCGCAGTCCGCCAGGTAGAAACCCGGCGCCAGATCGCCGGCCTCCTCATGGCTAATCAGGCCGGTGTTGATGCCCACCCCCTGCTGCATCGCGACGTTGGCCCGGAAAACTGCGGCGTCGGCCTCGCCGCCAAAGATCAGTTGGCCGGTCTGAACGTAGCCACATTCGCCGCCCACGATTTCACCGAAGTTGCGGAAAGTTTCCAGGCTTTGCCAGGCCATTCGGGCGTGAACCGGGGTGGAGTAGTGCATCCGTATGGCGGAGGAGGAACGGCCGGTAGAGCCGGCGCCGAGTACGTCCCGCTCCAGCAGCAGCGAGTTTGGCAGGCCCCGGGCCGCCAGTTGATACAGGATGCTGCATCCCATAACCCCGCCGCCGATGATTACCGCGTCCGCCGAGGGGGGCGTTGCTCTTAACATAAGCGAATCCTGGCTGAATCCTGGACTAGATACGGTGGTTGGCCCGGCGCACCCGAAACCCGCCGGGGCTTTTCTGCTTCCGCACCCATTTCAGGTAGTTATGGACTTGGGGGTTGGCTTGCAACTTGGGGATGGAGTGCAGTTCCTGGGCCAGGGTAGCCTCGGAAAAGAGGGCGTGCAGTTGGCGGTGGCAGGTGGAACAGAGCTGGGCGGTCGGCCCGAACCGGCCGCCTTTGGCCTTGGGCACCAAGTGATGCACCGTGCAGCGCTCCACCTCCCGCCGGCAAAGCTCACAAGCCACGGACGCTTTGCGGGTAGGCAATGCTTCCGTAAGCCGGGCCTCCGGGCGGTGGGCCTCCGGGCGTTGGTTATAATTATGGCGTCGGGCCAAGCCGTCAACCCCGGTCAAAGATTTGGCATTGATTTGGCATTTTTGGCATTACCGGTATTCCCGCCATTTGTTGGTAGTGCTTGTGTTGGTATTCCTGGCCCGGCCGCGCTACCTTGTCCGGTAGGGGCGGGTTTGTAACCCGCCCTGGCTCTGTCGCAATAACTGGTCGGGCCTGGAACACCGGTTTTCCGTCATTTTCCCTTTGAACACCGGACGGGTTTGTAACCTGCCCCTACCCGATAAAAATGCCAACAAGCGTTGAAAATACCCGGTGTCTAGGCGTTCAGGAACCGCCAGCCGGGTAAGTCCACCTGCCAATTGCCCTCCTCCAGCAGCATGGGAATCACCAACCCGGGCATCATCCGGCGGTGGGGGACGGCGCTTTCGTCCTCGGTAACGCCAAAGGGCAGGAAGGCAAAGGCGTGGGTATCGTCAATAAAATTGGTGGGCGCCACCCCCAGGTCGGTCAGGTCCTCCAGCGGCCAGAGGCGCAGCACCGTATCCCGAAAGTCCTTCAGCATTGAGGGGCGCATATTGTGATCCAGGTCATAGGCGGCGCGGTAGGCGTTCTGCATATCAATGTTGTTGCGGGTGGCCCAGACGCCCATCCGCATACCGCGGGTTTCCTTGGACAGCATCGCCCAGGCCCGGTTCATATCGCCGTCGCGAATCGCCTCGGCAAACACACCGGCCCGGTTGCCGATGTCATCAGGTTCCTGGCTTCGTTTGTGGCCGGGGATACGCATTAGCGATACCTTTGGGGGGCAGGATGGGGGTTGCTTCAGAGGCGTGCCAGAAAGCGTAATACTAAACCGACTAAACAGCAAGCAACGCTGGTAATCAACATCCCCAAGTCAAAGTCGCTGAGGGAGGCTGCCGGGAACGCCCGGGTCAGGAAAATAGCCGCCGCTCCCAGAAAGACCGTACCGAAGTCGGTCAGAACCGGCCCGGCAATTTCTCCCGACTTGTTCCGCCAATACCGGGAAAGCTCTCTCATCTCTTGAGAAAGGACAGGGCGAATATGGCTACGCCACAGACCGACAGGCCCGCCCCGACGTAGGCAAAGGCGGTAAAGCCCTGTAAGACCTCAAACTGGTCCGGGTCA
Source organism: uncultured Dehalococcoidia bacterium (assembly GCA_958295765.1). GTDB lineage: Bacteria > Chloroflexota > Dehalococcoidia > Lucifugimonadales > UBA3495 > CATQHB01. The sequence continues at coordinate 2,340,337 of CATQHB010000002.1, read as the reverse complement.
AAGGCGTTTATCTGGTGGCCGATGACCAAGGCCCAGCAGGCAATGATAAGGCCCATCATCAGGACGATGAGAATTGCCTCGCGCATTTGCCCCACCTCCTGCGGCTCTCCGCAATCAACCTGCCCCAATTATAACACGCCGTTCAGGACAGCAAACCGGGAAACCGGCCGGGGAAATCCGCCAGAAGTCCCCACTTATGCAGAAGCCCCCACTTATACAGAAACAACCCGGCGTAGGCCACGATGAGGGCCACCCCGACAAAGACGGAAATCCGCTGCTCCCAGAATCGGCGGCTGCTGTGCCTAATCGTCCCGTTCTGGCTTTCCGTGTCCTGGAAAGCCACGCCATACCCGCTATATTGGGTATTAGACACCAAAATCCGGGAAACCCGATCCCGCTGCAAGTCCAGCACGTTGAAGGCCAGGAAAAGAATCACCGCCGGGAACAGCATGGCAAACATCTCCACCAAAAACCCGGTCAATTCCGATACTCCCGCCGGGCGGGAAAGCAATGCCGTCCCTACGACCAGGCCGGCGAAAATAAACAGGGCGCAGATTTCCCCGAAGTTTATCCCCTGCTGCCGGGAATGGGCCAGCGCGTCTAGGTCAGTACTCACGGCAATCAGCTTTTTCCGGTCGGGGCCTTCGGCGGTAATCAAGGCATCACTGATGGCGCGTCGGGCCGCTCCGTAGGCATCCTCCAGTTTCTGGCCCTGCTTTTCATCAATAGTCAGGATATGTTCGTAAATCTCGGCCCCAGGGCTTATCACACCCCGCCCTTCCAATTCCTCTAATTCTCGAAACACCTTTAACGCCCGGTTATCCTCCTCCTGAGTACGGCTCGCCAACCGTTGGGTTCGAAAAGAGAGTATCAGGGCAAACACCGTTGCCGACAGGAACAAGACATCAAAATACCCGTCTGACTTCGCAGCCCATCCCCAACCGGCCAGGTCGCGCAGATAAACAATCGTACCGCAGACCCACAAGGATATGACCAGCACCTTAAAACCCAGCAGTCTATCGGCCTCGAAGTTGATGAGTAGGTTGGCGGCGACAATGGCGGCAGTACCGATGGTCAGATACGGTACACTGGAAACCCTGATTGCTGACAGTGTGTCCAGCCAGACCGGCACACTGGTTCCCCAAAAAATTCCTAGCCAGATAGGTATGCCGACAGTGGAGAACAACCAGAACCAGCCTAAAGTAATGACTGGAACTCCGTATCCCAGAGCAGTAACACCCAGGTTATCAGTAGCCAAAAGAGCTCGCCGTATGAGATAGACACCTGGAACTAGGACTATAAAACCTCCTATGATACCGGCTGTCAGCGCTTCATCTACTATTCCCTCACCGCTGTAAAAGCCAAAGGCTAGACTTATCGGCACACTAAGAAAACTTCCGATCGCAAATCCGAGAATTGCACCGAAAAGCTCCCAAGACTCCTCTCTGTAGTCGGTAGTGCCAGTTGATTCTTCCAGATTTTTTCGGAGTTTACCGGCCAAGTCTCTACCCCATAATAGAGTAAATGCTCCAAAGGAACCTGCCATGGCAGCCAACATGGCAAGCACCATACCTTGAATGTCAGACCAATCCAGAGAGATAGGTGTGTCTATCCAGGTCGAAAGGGTGAGATCAACCTCTTTGACTTGGCTGATGACAACGAAAAAAACGCCAGCAAAGGCTAACGACAGGAGCAACAGCAATGAACCCATATTTCGCCGGTAACGAGGGGTTCGCCCGGTTTGGACTTCTTTTCTATGACCCCAAGCCAGAATAGCGATGACACCCAAGGGCCAGAGTTCCAGCAATACGGAAGCTGCCGGGACCTCTATATACTCGGTTGACCAAGCAAATAAAGCGAATTGCAAACCCTCGAGAGTCATGAACAATAGCATCCAATTACGGATGGTGTGAGACCTTATCACTTTCCAAACTTGCCAATTGAACATCAATGATCGAAAGCCCTGAAACAGTAATAGGAGACAACCGATTACTGCCCCAAGCCTCCACATACCGTTGAACAGGAAAGGGTTCTCCGCTCCCCCGCTGCCGATAATCCACAATGGGATAAAGGAAAAAGACAAGATCGCAGCAAGCATAAGGCCTACTGCTTTGAGGTTCTGCCATTGTTGGTTGGCACTCTGTAGTGTGGTCGTAGGTTCGTTAGCCATAGCGGAAAGTATCATAACACAGGCCAGCGGTAGAAATTACCGCTGGCCTGCGCATTTCCCGGCTTGGACGGTTGTAGCGATAACTATTACCACCCCACCGCGTACCCGTCCCGTCTCGGGTCCGCCGCCCCGTGCAGGGCGCCGGTTGCCGGGTCAACCTGAATCATCATCTCGCTGCCGGTGGCGGCCCAGCCGCCGATGACGTTCAGCGCGTGGCCCCGCTGTTGCAGGCCCTCCAGCGCCTCCGGGGCAAAGCGGGACTCTACCAGCAGTTCGTCGGCGCAGGTGTGGGGGATGTTGGACTCGGTGGGGCTGTGGGTGTTGCGCCAGCGGGGGGCTTCCACCGCCTCGGCCACGGTCATCCCGAAGTCCAGCACGTGGGTAATCACCTGCAAGTTGGTTTGCACCTGGGTATCGGCGCCGGGGGTGCCGCAGACCAGGGCCAGTTGCCGGGCCGCCGTCCCGTTGCCTCTACTGCCGTTGCCGGAACCGCTACCGCCGGCCGCCCCGTCCCGGAAAACCATCACCGGGTTCATCGTATGGCGCACCCGCTTGCCCGGTTCCAGGCAATCCACGTGGTCGGCTTCCAGATGCCAGTAGGTCATCCGGTTGTTGAGCAGGATGCCGGTGTCGCCGGCGATGAGGCTGGAACCCCAGGCGCTCTGGATGCTCTGCAACTGGCAGATGGCGTTGCCCTGGCCGTCGGCCACCACAAAGCAGGTGGTATCCTCCTGCTCCTGTCCGGCGCCGCTGCGGGCCGGGACGCCCTGGCGTTGGACTTGCTGGTAGGGCCAGGGATTGCCCGGATTTACGGCGGCGGCGGCCCGCTCCGGGTCAATCAGCCCGGCCCGCTCTTGGGCATACGCTTTGGAAATCAGCCCGGCCACCGGCACGTCCACGTACTCCGGGTCGGCAACGTAGGCTTCCCGGTCAATGAACGCCAGCTTCTTGGCCTCCACCATCAGGTGGATGCTGGCGGCGGTGTTGCAGCCCATACCCTTCAGGTCGAACTGCTCGACCAGGTTCAACTCCTGGAGCAGGATGTGGCCGCTGGAGTTGGGCGGCGCTTCGTAAACGGTGTGGCCGTGATAGTTGACGGCGATGGGTTCCTGCCACCGGGCCCGGCAGTCGGCCAGGTCCGGCATCGACAGGAGGCCGCCCTGTTCCTCGCTGAACTTGACGATGGCCCGGGCGATTGCGCCGCGATAGAAGGCGTCCCGTCCGCCGTCAACGATGGCCCGGAAGGTGCGGGCCAGGTTTTGCTGGTAGCAGATTTCCCCCGGTTGCAGGGGCCGCCCGTTGCGGGTGAAGACGGCTTGCGAGGTGGGGAACTGGCAGAGCAGCGTATCGGCGGCGATGGCGCGGGACAGGACGTGGCTCACCGGAAAGCCATTGTCGGCCAGGTCAATGGCCGGGGCCAGACACTCCCCCAGGGACAGGACGCCGTGCTTTTCGTGAACGTCCAGCCAGCTATTCACCAGGCCGGGCACCGATACGGACAAGATTCCTTTTTGAGGGATGCCCTGGGGCTGGTAGCGCTCCCGGGTCGCGGCGTAGGGCGCGGCGCCGGTGCCGTTGCACACCTCAACCCGGTCCGTGTCCCGGCGGTACACCATAATGAACCCGTCGCCGCCGATGCCGGACATCAGCGGCTCAACGACGTTGAGGGCCGCCGCCGTCGCCAGGGCCGCGTCGGCAAAGTTGCCCCCCCGTTGCAGCATAGCGATGCCGGCTTGAGAGGCCAGGGGATGCCCGGAGCAGACCATTCCGTTGCGCCCCATCACCACGGGGCGATAGGATTCGTAGCTGATACCGTGGGGTGTCTGGGCCATCAGGGGGCCTCCTTTGTTACTTGTCGGTTTTCCACTTGTCGGCGCTGGCCGGTTCTGATTGGGCATTGGCTTCCATATAGGCTTGCAGGACGGCGCCGATTTGCGCCCGAAAGTTCTCGCCCTGGCTGCGGAACCAGTCCAGCAGGTCCGGGTCGATGTTCAGCCGGACCAGGCCCCGGGGAGTATAGAACATTGCCGACCGTTTCCAGAGTTCCGGGTCATCCATGTCAATGGGCGGGTTGTCCGGGTCGGACAGGGCCGCTGCTTCGATTTCCTCGTCGGTCATGGCTTTGACTCTGGCCCAATCGGTTTGCGTATCTTCAGGCAGGTCATTCCAGGAATACCTGACGATATTCTCTTCTTTCATCTCTTCTGGCTCTCCTGGCGGAGATAATCCGCAGTGTTTCACCCCGCTCGGTATATATTACCGCTATCTCTTCTCCCTCCAACACAGCGATAACCCGGAATCTGCGCTCTCCATAGTCCCGGCGGTTGTCCTCAAACCGCAGCCTGGGCCGGCCGAAAACCCGGCTGGCTGCTTGAAAGCTGATGCCGTGCTTGGCGACGTTAGTGGCGTTCTTGGTCTCATCCCACTCAAAACTCCCCGTGTGGGGGGTACGAGCGATGGTCATTCCGGCTCAGTCCCGGCCTCAGCTTTTTGCGGTGCAGTTTCCGCCTCCATATACTCCCGCAGCGCCGCGTTCGCCAGGTTATGGATTCCACGCTCGCGAGTGATATACCAATTGCCGGTTTGGTGAGTCAGCGGTATCCATATCGACTTTCGGGGATAGTCCCGGTACGCGTCGACAATATCGTCCTCCCATTCCTGGGGGGTATCATCGTAGGTAACACTAACCCGGACAATGTTTTCCGCGTTTTCCTCTGCCATTGTTTAGCCTTCCTGAAGGGGGATGAGATTTCCCGTCGGGCTGACCTACTTCCCGCCCGTTGCGCCCCTTTCACTTGTCGGTTTTCCACTTGTCGGCGCTGGCCGGTTCCGAGTGGGCATTGGCTTCCATATAGGCTTGCAGGACGGCGCCGATCTGCGCCCGAAAGTCCTCGCCCTGGCTGCGGAACCAGTCCAGCAAGTCCGGGTCGATGTTCAACTGGGCCAGTTTCCTCGGAAAGTGAAACATTGCCCCCCGATTCCAGACTTCCGGGTCATTAACGTCCATGGGGAGATTATCCGGGTCCGACCAGGCCGCCGCCTCAATTTCCTCTTCGGTCATGGCTTTGAGCCTGGCCCAATCGGTCCGGTCATCCTCTGGCACGTTGTCCCAGGAATACCTGACGATAGTCTCTTCGTTCATCTCTCTTCGCTCTCCTGGCGGAAATAATCCTCAAGATGTTGCCGCGCTCGGTATATATTACCGCTATCTCTTCTCCTTCCATCATACCAACAACCCGGTATCTGATCTCTCCGTAGTCCCGGCGACTATCTCTAAATTGCTGAAGTGGCCCCCGGAAAACCAGCGTGGCTTTTGGAAAGCTGATGCCATGCTTGGCAATGTTGGCCTCATTCTTGGCCTCGTCCCATTCAAACCCATCAGGGTCCAGGAATTGGAAGATGGTCATTCCGGCGCGCCCTCGGCCTGCTGACGGGCGATTTCCGCTTCCATATATTCCCGCAGCACGGCGTTTGCCAGGTCGTGGATGCTCCGTTCCCGGGAGATGTACCAGTGGCCGGTATGCCAGCCCATCGGCACCCATACCGCCTTGCGCGGCGCGTCCCGGTACGCATCTACAATCCGGTCTTCCCAATCCTGCTTGACCGGGTCATAGGGGATTCCGGGGCGCCGGACAATGTTTTCCTCTGCCATTGTTTGGCCTTCCTGAAATGAGATGAGATTTCCCGCCGGGCTGACCTACTTCCCGCTAACCGCCTACTTCCCGGTAACCGCCTGCCTCCGGGCTATGGCGGCCTCGGCCCGGGGGCTTATCGCCCGCTGCACCGCTACGTTGACCAGGGCCGGCTTGTTGGCGGCAAAGGCCCGCTCCAGGGCCGGTTTCAAGTCCTCGGGCCGCTCTACAAACTCCCCGTGTCCCCCCAGGCCCTGCACCACCAGGTCGTAGCGGGTCTGGAGCAGGTCGGTGGCTACCGGACGCCCGTACAGACCCAATTGTATCTGCCGGTCAATGCCCCAGGCCGAATCGTTGCCCAGGATGGTAACTACGTTCAAGCCGTGCCGCACCGCTGTGTCGAACTCCATCCCGTTAAAGCCAAAAGCCCCGTCGCCGGTCAGGTTGATGACCCGCGAATCCGGGTAGGCGACCTGGGCCGCCAGCGCCGAGGGCAGGGAAGAACCCAGCATCCCCAGGCCGGAGACGTAAGACCAGCGCTTGGGCATCTGGGCCGGCAGCAGGGCGCGCCCGAAGTGGCAGAAGTCGCCGCCGTCAAAGGAGAGAAAATCGTCCGGGCGTAGCAGCGACTCCAGCGTCTGGTGGACGAACATGGCGTGCATCGGCGTTTCCGGCACGGCCAGCCCCTCAGCCCACTCCGCCTGAGCCGCCCGGGAGGCGCGCAACTCCTCCAGCCAGGGCAAGTCCTGCCAGGAGTAGGCTGAGGCTTCCTGCGTCAACTGTTCCAGCACACTGGTAACGTCGCCCACTATGCCCACCGCCACGCCCCGGTTGCGGCCAATTTCCGAGGCGGCGGGGTCAATCTGGATGATTTTGGCGTCGGCGGCAATGTTGGGCGGGCGGCAGAACCCGATGGTATAGTCCTGCTTGCGGCCCAGCATTATTACCAGGTCGGCCTCCCGCAGCTTGCTGGCGGCCCGGTTCAGGCCCCGCTCAAAGAACCCGAAACCATAGGGGTGGTCGTCGGCCACCAGGCCCCGGGCCTGCCCCTCGGTCAGCACCGGCGCCCGCGTCGTCTCAACAAAGTTCTGCAAGGCCCGCCCGTCCAGGGTATAGCCGGCGGCATCCCCGGCGATGACAAAGGGACGTTGCGCCTGGCGCAGCAGGGCAACGGCCTGGCGAATCAACTCCGGCGGGGCCAGCGACGCCTCCCCGGCCCGGTATTCGTCCGGGTTGAAGAAAGTTACTTCAGCCTCGTCCAGTTCCTGCTCCTGCACGTCCACCGGAATGGTCAGATGCACCGGCCCCCGGCGTCCGCTGTAGGCCAGGCGCACCGCCCGGGCGATGGTGTCGGGAATCCGCCGGGCGTCGTGAATCATCAGCGACTCCTTGACCGTCGGCGCCGCCATGCCCACCTGGTCAATCTCCTGCATCGCGCCCCGGCCCAACTCCGACAGGTCGGCGGAACCGGCGATGGACAGCAGCGGGCTTTCGCTATACAGGGCATTGGACAGGCCGGGGATGGCGTTGGCAAAACCGGGGGTAGTGTACATACAAACGCCCAGTTGTCCGGTAATGCGGCCCCAGGCGTCGGCCATGTGTACCGCCGCCTGCTCGTGGCGGGTATCAATGAAACGGAAATCCCCGTCGGCCATCACGTCCAGCACCGGCAGCACGTGGTCTCCCGCCAGGGTAAAGATGTTATACACGCCCTCCAGCTTGAGCGCCTGGGCGATAAGGTGGCTTCCGGTTACTCGGGCCATTTTGCCTCCTGAGCAGAATAGAGATGTATTGAGATGTTGGGATGGGATGACCGCCGGCGTAGGCGGGGCGGGGCAAGCCAGGATAAGGTGATTATGGTAGGGAGAGGCCGGGGCGTCAAGTTTGGGGCAACAATAGCTACGTCAACTACGTCAATGCCAATAACAATATCCGCTCATGGTGAGCCTGTCGAACCATCCATCGTACAACCGGGCAATCACCGCCTGAACCCGTCATTCCGGCCATACAACCGTCGTTCCGGCGAAAGCCGGAATCCAGAACCATCAGTAGCCGGCACGTTCTTTTCCGGGTGATTTCCTGGATTCCGGCTTTCGCCGGAACGACGGTTGCTTGGGTTGCCGGTGTTGCCCTGGTTAAGACGCGATTGCCCGGCCCCGTACAATCCGCTCATGGTGAGCTTGTCGAACCACCCACCGTACAACCGGGCAATCCTAGCCTGAACCTGTCATTCTGCTCATAAACCCGTCGTTCCGGCGAAAGCCGGAATCCAGAACCATCAGTAGCCGGCACGTTCTTTTCCGGGGGATTTCCTGGATTCCGGCTTTCGCCGGAACGACGGTTGTGCTACCCCCCCAGCAAGTTGCGCCCGGACTACCGGTTGGGTTATATTTATCCGACTAAAATCGCGTTGCATCAGGGAGGGGGAAAATCATTATTCCGACTCAATTATTCTTGAAAGTTCTCCTCAGAGCCTCTGCGTTAGTTATCGGCCTTTTCTGCCTGGCAGCCTGCTCCAACCCTACGGAGGTGGCCCAAACGGAGGTGGCCCAATTGCAAACTTGTGGTGAGGAAGACCGGACGCTCAACGTGGGTTTCTACGCCTTTTTCGCGCAGCTCAGTTACAGCGATAGTGAAGACCCGGCCTCCCCTCAATTCAACACCCAACGGGGTTACGAGGGGGATTTGCTGACGGCGGTGGAGGCGATGACCGAGCCGAAACTGTCCTTTGACCGCGAGGGCATCGCCATTTGGGATGACATCTGGCTGCAATCCGCCACTTCCAAATACGATATTGTCAGCGGCGGCATTACCATTCTGGACACGCGACGCCGCGATGCCGGGGGCGCCGAGGTGATTGCCTTTACCGACGGCCACGTCCAGTTTCGCCAGTCGCTGCTGGTGCGGCCTGAAGATGCCGAGCGCCTGGCCGGTTACTCCGACCTGACCAGCGACGTGCTGGTGGGCGCCCTGGCCGCTACCACCGGGGAACATCGCCTGCTGGAGTTGGTGGGCCTGGTGGACGCTGACGGCGCCCTGGTCGCCGGCGTGCGCGTGGACACCCCCCGGGGCCAGGTAACCGCCGACGGCAGCCAGGATTACGTCATCACCGCGTCAGGAGACTCGCCAAACCTGGAGGGCCGAACCCACCTCTACCCGCCGTCGGATAGCCAGCCTCAGGTAGTATATCTGGGGGATGAGGCCGGCGAGGTGGAATTGCTGGATGCCCTGGCCGCCGGCGAGTTGGATGCGCTGGCCCGGGGAGAAATCGGCAACCGGGATGCGGTCCAGACTTCCGCCGGGAAGTTTGTAGTTACGGCGTTGGATGAGGAGGTAGAAACCGGCGGCTTCACGGTGGCGGTGGATGATACGGAACTGCTGGCCTGCCTCAATGAGCGGATTAACTGGTTGACCGACAACCGGAGCATCGGCTACGGCGATTGGCTGGCCGACTCGACGGTGTTCCAGAACCGCGCCGCAATGTGGAATGAGGGGTCGCGATAGTCGCTGCGTCCCGGCGGTTCCCGGTACTCTCAACGGGTGTTGGTATTCCCTACCCGTACCGGTTCCGGTGGATATTTGGATGGTAGGGGCGGGTTTATAACCCGCCCTGGCGCAGGTGCCGGATTAGGTCAGAGACGGCTCACCGATTTTCCAGCGCTTTCTTGCCGTTGACCGTCGGGCGGGTTATAAACCCGCCCCTACCCGGTGGTGATAATATCCCGCCCACCGTCGTTCCAACGTCGTTGATGGTAATACGAACACCCATTGAGAATACCAAACCCTCAGGGCAATCGTGTCTTAACCGTGGCAATCCAGGCACCCAGGCCACCGTCGTTCCGGCGAAAGCCGGAATCCAGGAAATCTCCCGGAAAAGAGCGGGCCGGCTACAAAGGGTTCTGGATTCCGGCTTTCGCCGGAACGACGGTTCTATAAGGCGGGTTTATGCTGCGGAACGACGGTTTTATGAGACGGGTTTATGCTGCGATTGCCCTGACCAAAAACCCCACCGTATAACACCTTGCCCCTGAAATATAGTAAAATAAAGGCAAATCGAACCGATAATTACCCAAGCAAGGGAGAAGTAACATGGCGGACAATGACATCTTGCTGATGGCTCACCTGATGCGCCGGGCCGGGTTTGGCGCCTCCTATGCGGAACTGGAGCGCCGGGCCGACCGAGGCTATGCGGCTACCGTGGAGGAACTGCTGTACCCGGAGGCTCAGCCCGACCTGGATACTGACGTGATGCAGCGCTATATGGGCTGGCGGGATATGGGCTACCTGGCCGCCAACCAGGGCTACTGGACTTACCGCATGGTCAACTCGCCCCGCCAGTTGCAGGAAAAGCTGTGCCTCTTCTGGCATAGCATCTTCTGCGTCGGCGACTCCAAAATTATGGCCCCCCATAACATTCTGGCCCAGTTGGACAAATTCCGCACTCAGGGCCTGGGCAGCTTTGAGGGCCTGCTGCTGGCAATGTCCACCGACCCGGCGATGCTCTACTACCTGGATAACCAGCTCAGCCACAAGGACGCGGTGAATGAGAACTGGGGCCGGGAGTTGCTGGAACTCTTTTCTATGGGCGTGGGTATGGACGGCCAGCCCAACTATACCGAGGAGGACGTGAAAGCCTGCGCTCAAGCCTTTACCGGCTGGACTGTCGGCAACGGGCTGCCCCGCTATCCCTATGGCCGCTACTTCAACCAGTTCCTCTATAACCGCCTCGACCACATTGAGGAGGACAAGACCTTCCTGGGGGAGACCGGCAACTTTAACGGTCAGGACATCGTCCGCATCATCGCCCGGCAGCCGGCCACCGCCCGGTTCGTGGCCCGCCACCTTTACAACTACTTCGTGGCCGACGAACCCCAGGTGCCGGCCTGGCAGGACACGCCGCCCCGGGACCCGGAGGCCATCCGGCTCTTGGAGGAGGAATACTTCCGTTCCGGCTATGAAATCCGCGCGATGCTGCGGGTACTGTTTAACTCCGACTTCTTCAAGGAGGCCCGTTTCTCCAAGGTAAAGAGTCCGGCGGAACTGGTGTGCAGCACCCTGCGGTTTATGGGCGACTTCACCCGCCCCCAGCCCCGGATGTATGACATGGCCCTGGAGATTCGCTATATGGGCCAGGACTTGATGAACCCGCCCACCGTTGAGGGCTGGCATACCGGGCGGGAGTGGATTGACAGCGGCACTTTGGTGGAGCGGGTGAACTACGCCGCCAGTGAGATGGGCCGGGTCGATGCGCCGGGCATCCGGGCCGTAGTCCGGCGGTTCAACGACGCCGGCCCCACCGTCTCGGCGGGGGGACTGCTGGACGGCTGCCTGGAAATGCTGGGCGGCTATCAGCTAATGCCCGAAACCCGCAACCTGTTCCTGACCCACCTGGGCCAGGATACGGACATCGCCACCGATGACGCCGACTTTCCCCAACAGGTGGGGCAGATGCTCCAGCTGATTGTCTCCACCCAGGAGTACCAGTTTACTTAGGGCGGCAGAGTCAAGTTAAAGGCAGTTCTCCCGGCAGGGGGATTTTCGCCGGGGAACGCCAAGACCCGGAGTTGCGCAACTCCGGGTCTTGGTGTCTCCGGGATGAAAAGCAATCCCGCAGGAGGTTAAAAAAGTGGTGCCGGAGGAGGGACTCGAACCCACACATCGTTTAAGATAGCGGATTTTAAGTCCGCCGCGTCTACCATTCCGCCACCCCGGCTATAAGTTCCGCAATCGTAAGCTAAGGGCAGGAACCGGCGCAATGCAGCATGAGGGGGAAATAATCCGGGAGAGGGTTGGAGGCGACGGGCGGATTCGAACCGCCGAATAGAGGTTTTGCAGACCTCCGCCTTAGTCCACTTGGCTACGTCGCCCCGCCGTGTTGGGCCGGTTCGGTTGGTGCCGAGGGCGGGACTTGAACCCACACGAGCTTACGCCCACGGCCCCCTCAAGACCGCGTGTCTACCAATTCCACCACCTCGGCCTGTCGGCGCATAACTCATTATACCACATCACGCAACCGGCACAACCTTTTTTGCCCGGGTTTAGTCCGGGGATATTCAGGCAATCCCGGCAACCGTATATTGGCACATTGGCAACCCCGGCAACCGTCATTGGCAACTCAAGCAACCGTCGTTCCGGCGAAAGCCGGAATCCAGGAAATCCCCCGGAAAAGAACGGGCCGGCTACCGAGGATTCTGGATTCCGGCTTTCGCCGGAACGACGGGTTGACGGGTTCGGGTTTGTGATGCGATTGCCCTACACCCTTTTGCTAGGCCGGTGCAAGTCAATACGAATATCCGCTCATGGTGAGCCTGTCGAACCATCCTTTCCGGGAGGATTTCCTGGATTCCGGCTTTCGCCGGAACGACGGTCTTATATATGGCGAGTTTATATTTGGAATGACGGGTTTAGGCCGTGATTACTCGGTGAAAGCCGGTTGTCCCTGCCGGGTTGACCGGTGTATCTTATGGGGCGTATGTTTCTACGCCGGATAACCTCTATCCCCCTTTGGCTACTCCTCTACCTGCCCTGGCTGGCCCTGCTGGGTTGGATGGCCGGGGTGTCCTGGTTTCTGACCGACGACGCCTTTATCAGCTTTCGCTACGTTCGCAACCTGGTGGAAGGGCACGGGCTGGTGTTCAACGTGGGGGAGCGGGTGGAGGGCTACTCCAACTTCCTGTGGGTGCTGGAGTTGGCGGCCATCTGGAAAGTGCTGGGGGTGGCGCCGGAACACTCTGCGCCCTGGCTGTCGGTGGCTTACACGGTAGGAACCGTTGGCGCGCTGCTGTGGTGGATGTTCCGGTTGCCGTCGCTGCCCCACCGGGGGTTGGTGGGCTGGCTGGCCCTGGGCCTGGTGTGCAGCAGCGCGACCTTTGCGGTGTGGACTTCCGGCGGTGGGCTGGAAACCCGGCAATTCACCTTTTTCATCGTGCTGGCGGTGGTCTGCCTGAGCCTTTACCGGGGCAACCGCTGGGGGCTGCTGGCCGCGTCGCTGAGCCTGGCGGCGGCGGCCTACACCCGACCCGAAGGGCCGCTGATTGCCCTGTGCTGTTTCGGCTGGTTCCTGTTCCAACGCCTGGCTGACAGCGGGCGGCTGCGACCGGACTGGCGGGAGTTGCGGCGTCTGGACTGGCCGGGCTTGGCCTGGTTGATTCTGCCCTTTGTCATCCTGGTGGCGGGTCATTTTCTGTTCCGCTACGCCTACTATGGCGAGTGGCTGCCCAACACCTACTACGCCAAGCACGTCCGCCCCTGGTACGAGTCGGGGTTCCGCTACCTATGGGCCGCCGCGCTGGAGACCGGACTGTACCTGCTGCTGCCTCTGGCCTGGGTTGGGCTGGCCCGGCGGTGGCGGGAGTTGCGGGACGGGACTTATGCCCTGGTGCTGCTGCTGATTATCGCTCACCTGGCCTATGTAATGCGGATTGGCGGCGACCATTTTGAGTGGCGGCCCCTGGATTTCTACTGGCCCTTGTTGGCGTTGCCGGCTGCGGCGGGGATAGTTCACCTGGGCGCAGGACTGGCGGCTTGGCTGGGTCAATTTACTTTCCACCCCCGCGTTTGGCTGCCGGGGGCCAGGACTTGCGCCCTCATCCTGTTCGTCCCGGTCATTTTTTACGCCAGCGCAATGCAGGTAGTCCTGTTGTTTGAGGGGGCCAGGATTCACGGGCACGTCTTGAAAACCCGCGTGTATCTGAATGAGGAAAACGCCGGCTGGCTGCTGGCGGCGCCGGGGATGTCGGCGCTGGCCGCCATCTCCAACGACCTGCGCCAGTCGATAGTCCGGCAGGCCGTAGGACTGAGATTCGTGGAGCATCGGGAGTACGCCGCCGGGCGAATTTGGGCCTGGCAGCCCTATGAGAATATGGAGCGGGGGATAATCCCGGAGGATGCGGTGAGTACCGCCGGGACCATCGGTATTAACTATTACTACCTGCCGGAACTGGCAGTAATCGACCAGTATGGCCTAACCGACGCGACGGTTGCCCGCTTGGAAAATACAACCCCCAACGCTCAGCGTGCTATGGCCCATGACCGCTGGGCGCCGCCCGAATACCTGGCGGAACGGGGCGTCAACTTTGGGGCCTACCCCGCCGCCGCTACCGAGCAACAGGCGCTGGAGCAAGCAGCTTACGCCGTACCGGTCGGCCCGGACTTGTGGCTGCCCTTCGATTCCAACGACCTTGATTGGGTCATCGCAAGTTTTGCCGGACACGACTTGCGGGCCAAGGTTGACCCAATGCTGTTGGGTGATTCCATTGTAAGGCGGGTCGGAGACCACCGGCCGGTAATCCGCGCCGAGTGGGAGGTGTATCTTATCGAGAACAGCCTCATCTACGTCCGGGAGGCGTGCACCCGCGCCGACCGGGTGGCGGGGTTCTTTCTGGCGGTGTACCCGGTTGACGCCGCCGACCTGCCGGCAACGAGAAAGCAGCACGGCTTTGACAACCTGGACTTCCATTTCGATAGACGCGGCGTGTTCGATAGACGCGCCGTGATATTTGACGGTAAATGTCTGGTGCAAGTTCAGCTCCCGGAGTACGGTATCTCCGAAATCAGCACCGGCCAGTACGTCCCCGCGGAACACGGTTTCAACCACCTCTGGGCCGGGACTTTCTCCTGGAAAGAAGGCAAATGAAGGGGGGCAAACATGGATGGACCGGATATACCGGATAATCGGGAATTGGCAATTATCCTGTATCCCGTCCCGCCCCGGAAATACCGCCGGAATGTTGCCGAAATCCGGCCGGCAATGTAAGCTCTTTGGCAGATATGTTTCTGCGCCGGATAACCTCCATCCCCCTTTGGGTACTCCTCTACCTGCCCTGGCTGGCCCTGCTGGGTTGGATGGCCGGGGTGTCCTGGTTTCTGACCGACGACGCCTTTATCAGCTTTCGCTACGTCCGCAACCTGGTGGAAGGGCATGGGCTGGTGTTCAACATGGGGGAGCGGGTCGAGGGTTACTCCAACTTTCTGTGGGTGCTGGAGTTGGCGGCCATCTGGAAAGTGCTGGGGGTGGCGCCGGAACACTCCGCGCCCTGGCTGTCGGTGGCGTACACGGTAGGAACCGTCGGCGCGCTGCTGTGGTGGATGTTCCGGCTGCCGGCGCTGCCCCACCGGGGGTTGGTGGGCTGGCTGGCCCTGGGCTTGGTGTGCAGTAGCGCGACCTTTGCGGTGTGGACTTCCGGCGGCGGGCTGGAAACCCGGCAATTCACCTTTTTCATCGTGCTGGCGGTGGTCTTTCTGAGCCTTTACCGGGGCAACCGCTGGGGTCTGCTGGCCGCGTCGCTGAGCCTGGCGGCGGCGGCCTACACCCGACCGGAAGGGCCGCTGATTGCCCTGTGCTGCTTTGGCTGGTTCCTGTTCCAACGCCTGGCCGACAGGGGGCGACTGCAACCGGACTGGCGGGAGTTGCGGCGTCTGGACTGGCCGGGCTTGGCCTGGTTGATTCTGCCCTTTGTCATCCTGGTAGCGGGACATTTTCTGTTCCGCTACGCCTACTATGGGGAATGGCTGCCCAACACCTACTACGCCAAGCATATCCGACCCTGGTACGAGTCAGGGTTCCGCTACCTATGGGCTGCTGCGCTGGAGACCGGGCTGTACCTGCTGTTGCCCCTGGCGTGGGTTGGGCTGGCCCGGCGGTGGCGGGAGTTGCGGGACGGGACTTATGCCCTGGTGCTGCTGCTGATCGCGGCTCACCTAGCCTATGTGATGCGGATTGGCGGCGACCATTTCGAGTGGCGGCCCCTGGATTTCTACTGGCCCTTGTTGGCGCTGCCGGCGGCGGCGGGGGTCGTTCACCTGGGCGCAGGGCTGGCGGCTTGGCTTGGTCAATTTACTTTCCACCCCAGCGTTTGGTTGCCGGGGGCCAGGACTTGCGCCCTCATCCTGTTCGTCCCGGTCATCTTTTACGCCAGCGCAATGCAGGCGGCGCTGCTGTTTGAGGGGGCCAGGATTGACCAGTACGCCCTGGCAATCCACCCGGAGCTGAATGGAGAAAACGCCGGCTGGTTGCTGGCGGTGCCGGGGATGTCCGCGCTGTCCGCCATCTCCGGCGACCTGCGCCAGTCGCTAATCAGGCAGACCGTAGGAATGAGATTCGTAGAACATCGGGAGTTCGCCAACGTGCGAATGGAGCGCTGGCAGCCCTATGAGAATATGGAGCGGGGGATAATCCCGGAGGATGCGGTGATTGCCGACTCGCTCATTGGTATTCCCTATTACTACCTGCCGGAACCGGCGGTAATCGACAAGTATGGCCTAACCGACGCGACGGTGGCCCGCTTGGAGCATACAACCCCCAACGCTCAGCGGCACATGGCCCATGACCGCTGGGCGCCGCCCGAATACCTGGCGGAGCGGGGCGTCAATTTTGTGGCCTACCACGCCGCCGCCACTGAGCAACAGGCGCTGGAGCGGGGAAATTACGCCGTACCGGTCGGCCCGGACTTGTGGCTGCCCTTCGATTCCGACGACCATGAGTGGGTCAGCGCAAGTTTTGCCGGCCGGGGCCTGGTGGTGAATACCCGCCTCTCTCAGACCCACCCCACCGACCCGGCCGGCAATCAACTGACCCACGCCGATGGCAGCGTTTCCGTTGGCGAGGGTTTTATCGGCAACTTTGAGGCCGGACTGGACGGCTGGACGCTGAAGGATGATGCCTTTACCAACCATTCCAGCCACGAAAGCTACCAGGGGCAGCTGTCAATCAGCGGCAACATCGGCCCCGGTTTCCTGACCAGCTACCATCCCACCGAGGGCGACCGGCCCATCGGTCGGGCGCTTTCACCGGAGTTTGCGGCGCGGGCCGACCAACGACTGGCCTTTCTGATTGCCGGGGGCCGGGGCAGAGGCGTCGGGGTGCGCCTGCTGGCCGACGGCGAGGAAGTTGCCGTCTGGCGCGGGGAGAACACCGAGGGTTTTGAGCCGGTCATCTATCACCTGGCCGACGTAGCCGGCCGGCGGCTGCAACTGGAGTTGTTCGACATCGAAACCGGCGGCTGGGGCCACATAATGCTCGACCACGTCCTGTTGCTGTCCCGCCAAGCCGCCGGGGAATGACGGGAATACCGCCCAAATGTTGCCGAAACCCGGCCTGCAATGTAAGCTCTTTGGCATAGCGGTTCTAATCCTGTTGCACCCAAAACTACACCCAAAACTAAAACTGCAAAACTAAAACTGAAGGAGAAGTTATGCCCAACCTGAACGGAGGCCATCTATTCATCCGCTGCCTGAAACAGGAGGGGGTCAAGCGGGTGTTCACCATCGTCGGCGATACCATTCTGCCCCTGGTGGATGCGGCGGCGGACGAAGGCATTGAGTTTATTGATACCCGCCACGAAGGGGCCGCGATGCACATGGCCGACGGCTACGCCCGCATCACCGGCGAGCCGGCGGTGGCGATGTTCACCGGCGGCCCCGGCTTTTCCAACGCCATCTCCGGCCTGCCGGCCATCTACACCTCGGAAAGCCCGGTTATCTTTGTGGCCGGCTGCGCCGAACTGCCGGAAAAGGGGATGACCACCTTTCAGGAAGTTGACCAGGTGGGGATGGCCGCCCCGGTAACTAAAGGTTCCTGGCTGATTCATGACCGCAAGCGCATCCCGGAGTTTGTCGCCACCGCCTTTCGCACCGCGATGTCCGGCCGGCCCGGCCCGGTGCATCTGACTTTGCCCATTGACATCCAGGACCAGCCCATTGCCGAGGAGGAACTGCCGCCCTACCTGCCCGGAGAGTACCGGAATATGGGCAAGGCCCAAGGCGACCCGGCCTTGATTCAGCAAGCCGCCGACCTGCTGCGCCAGGCCGAGCGGCCGGTCATCATTGTCGGCAATCCGGCCCGGTACACCGCCAGCCAAGAGCAGTTGACCGCCCTGGTGGAGGCCACCGGAATCCCTGCCTTTACCGTGGAGCAGGCCCGGGGGATGATTGATGACGAACATCCCCTCTGCTTTGGCTACGCCGACGGCGCCTTGAACGCGGCGGCCCGCCGGTTCCGGGAGGCCGACGTGGTATTGCTGCTGGGCAAGCGGCTGGACCACCGCTACCGCTACGGCCAGGTTTTCGGCCCGGAGGCCAAGCTGATTCAGGCCGACCCGGCCCCGGCGGAAATTGGCCGCAACCGGGGCGTAGCCGTCGGGCTGCTGGGCGATTTGGGGGCCATTACCGAACAGTTGACGGCGGCGGCCGGCGCCGGCAGCAAGGCCGATAAATCGGCCTGGGTCGCGCAACTGGCTCAGGACCGGGAGGCCTGGCTGAATCAAATGCGGGCCAACGCCACCGGCGAGGAACCGATGCACCCGGTCGATGTGTTCACCGGCATTGAGGACTTGATTGATGAGGATACCTTCATCATCCTGGACGGCGGCGACTACGTGCAGTGGGGACGTTCCTACTTCAGCGCGCGCCGGCCGGGGCGGTTCCTGCGGCTGGGGCCGTTGGGACACCTGGGCGGCGGCATCCCCTACGGAATGGCAGCCAAGCTGGCCCACCCGGAAAGCAAGGTGCTGGTTTTCTGCGGCGACGGCTCCTTTGGCTTTTACCCCATGGAGTACGATACCTGCATCCGCCACAACCTGCCCATCACCACCGTAATGGGCAATGACGCCACCTGGGGCATCGACAAAACCTTTCAGGTGGCCTACTACGGGCGGGCGGTAGGCACCGACCTGCGCTTTATCCGCTACGACCAGGTAGTGCAGGCCATCGGCGGCTACGCCGAATACGTGGAAAAGCCGGCGGAAGTGGCCCCGGCGGTGGAACGGGCCATCAACTCCGGGCTGCCCTCCCTGGTCAACATCGCCGTCCGCTCCGGCGCCAGCCCCCTGGCCGAGGCTATGATAAACCGGCGCACCGGGGGTTAGGTTAGGGGAGCCGGGCCGGGGATGTGGGGATTGAATGGTCTGGTGGCCGGGGGCCGGTTTTTAACCGGCCCCCGGCTGCTTTTGCCCGGAAACGTGGGGTAGGCGCATCTTAACCAGGGCAGCTTAGGCAACCGTCATTCCTGCAACCCAAGCAACCGTCGTTCCGGCGAAAGCCGGAATCCAGGAAATCCCCCGGAAAAGAGGTAGCCGGTCGAATGATGCCTACAGGATAGAGGGGCATGGTTCGACAGGCTCACCATGAGCGGGTTTTACGCTTTAGGTTGCCGCTCCCCGCTCATCCTGAGCTTGTCGAAGGATGCCTAACTGACTCCGATGTATGATTGGCTGGTAGGGGCGGGTTTGTAACCCGCCCGACGTTCAACGGCAAGAAAATGCCGGAAAACGGGTGCGCCCGGTCTGACCGGTTCCGGCGCCCGAACCAGGGCGGGTTACAAACCCGCCCCTACCTCAATGATAATACCAACCTGCAATACCAACCCCCGTTGAGAGTACCGGAAACCAGGGGTTTCTATACCCGGCAAAGCAAGGTATAGTAAATCCAGGTATAACCGGATTAACCCGGCCCGTGTCATCAACGGCGAAGGGCCTGGACGGGAATGGCAAGTAACGGGGACACCCTGGAAATGGAAGAACTGATTGCCCGGTGGCGGGACTACCGCCGCCCGGAGGAGACCGGCCCCTCTCCCGAAACTGAGGGGCTGGAAAGCGGCCTGCGGGATGAGGTGGACGCCCTGGTCGCGGTGGGGCTGGCCGTTGACGAGGCTTTCCTGGTAGCGGTCAAGCGAATCGGCGACCGGGACGCCGTATCTCAAGAGTTTGTCCGGGAACATTCCGGGCGGTTATGGCAACAACCGGTGGCCGACTCTGATTCCAACTCCAACCCCGACCACGCCCTCGACTACGCCCCCGCCCCGTCTGCCGCATCGGGCCGGGCCGCGCGTACCGAGGCGATTGTTGTCATCAGCCTGGCGGTGGTCGCCGGCTTGGCGGTGAAGGTTCCCGAACTGTTCGGGCAGCAGCTTACCGGCGGCGACGAGGAGTTTTACGCCCGCAACTTCAGTTTATTTGTGCTGCCCTTTCTCACCGCCTACTTTGCCTGGAAACGGCGGCTGAGTCCGGTTCGCTGCCTCTGGCTGGCCCTGCCCTTTATCGGGGCGGTGGTCTTTGCCAACGCCTACCCCTTCGACGAAAACAACGCTACTTTGGTGCTTACCGTGCTGCACCTGCCCCTTGTCCTGTGGACTGTGGTGGGCATTGCCTACGCCGGCGACCGTTGGCGCGCCGTGGCCGGGCGGATGGACTTTATCCGGTTCTCCGGCGAGTTTTTCATCTACTACGTGCTGCTGGCCCTCGGCGGCGGCGTCCTGACCGGGTTGACCTTTGTTCTGTTCATCGCCATCAGCCTGGACGTTAGCGTTTTTCTGACCGAATGGCTGATGCCCGGCGGGGCGTTGGGCGCAGTCATCATCTGCGCCTGGCTGGTGGAGTCCAAGCAGGGGCTAATGGAGAGCCTGGCGCCGATGCTGACCCGCGTGTTCACCCCCCTGGTGGTCGTCCTGCTGCTGGCTTTTCTGGCGGCAATAGCGTTGACCGGCAGCGGCATTGACCCGGAGCGGCAAGTGCTGATTGGCTTTGACCTGCTGCTGGTTCTGGTGCTGGGCCTGCTGCTCTACTCGGTGTCGGCGCGGGACCCGCAGGCGCCGCCCAACTGGTTTGACGCCCTGACCGCGCTGCTGGTGGTCAGCGCCATCATCGCCGACGGGGTAGCCCTGTCCGCAATCGTCGCCCGCATAACCGAGTTCGGTTTCAGCGCCAACAAGACCGCAGCCCTGGGGGAAAACCTGATTCTGCTGGTCAACCTGGCCTGGTCGGCCTGGCTGTACGCCCGCTACCTGCGGCGCCGGGGCAACTTCGCCGCCCTGGAGCGGTGGCAGACCGCCTACCTGCCGGTGTACGCCGGCTGGGCCGCGGTGGTTGTAGTGGCGTTCCCGCCAGTGTTTGGGTGGGCGTGATGGGTTAGGGGTGGGGGTGGGTGCCAAATTTGCGCCAGAGTGGGTGCGAAGTCTGCGCCGGGAACAAAATCTGCGCTAGGAATAAAATCCGCTCATGGTGAGCTTGTCGAACCATCTTTCCGTATCCGGCGATTCCTATGCAGTGCGTCCTTCGACAAGCTCAGGATGAGCGGGTTTTGGACTTTGCACAAGCCTTGGTGCAGCGCAAGGGTGTTTGGCTAATCTGCTTTGGCGCTTGTTGCTGACAGCCCGGTAGCGCCGGTAACCCCCAAAATCGCCCCTATGGAGACCTTAATCATCCAATCGGCTATCTCAATAAGATTATCTTGGGCGGGAGTCAATTGGTCTGCCGGTACTGGTGATAGTGCCGCCAGGATGCCCACCCCCATAATGGTCAGTCCGAGCAAAGTGGAAAGGACTCGGTAAGCGGGCGTTAATGGGGAATTCATAACACCTCAGTGTTGCTTTAAGCCTGCTGGCCCGGCTCATTCCGGGAGCCATTGTTGCCGGAAGGCCGGCGATACCAGCTATAAGTCCACACTATACCCCCAATGAACATGACGCCCCCGATAAAAATCAGGGCCATTCCAACTATGGGCGCAAAGGATTCCATCATATCCCTCCTCTGCCGGTTTTCAGCCCTCATAACTAAACTAAACCGAACTACTAAACTATAGGATCCAGTTTAGCACAAACTTGGGGGCCGTGCGTCCGATGTCAGGCTGCCGGCCGCAGAATAATAATCCCTCACCCCTGGTTATTGCGCCAATTAGCCGTGACCAAAACAGGCCCGTCAATTGACGAGCCTGTCTTTATTGCCCGGTATTTTCGGAAGAGCCTGGCGGTTACACCAGCTACGCTACATCATTCGGCGGATGATGTTCTGCGCCTGTTCCTCGCTCAGGCCCAGGGGGCGGAAGGCCAGGGGGCCGCCTTCGTCCAGCACCGGCTCCCGGCGGCCCAGGCTGGGCGTGTCGGGGGTCTGGAAAAATACGCCGGTGTAGATGGTATCGCCCCAGGCCATAGCCTTTTCGCAGGCCAGCTTCCAGTCGCCGGTGTCGTGTTCCTCATCCTCCAGCTTGACCACCCGGTCCTTAAAGAAGTTGTGGGTGTTGTCCAGGTTGAAGGTAACGCAGGGGCTGAAAACGTCCACCAGGGCAAACCCCTTGTGTTTAATGGCCTGCTGCATCAGGTCGGTCAGGTGGCGCACGTCGCCGCTGTAGGCCCGGGCCACAAAGGTCGCCCCGTTCATAATGGCCGAGGTGATGGGGTTGATGGGCATTTCCACGCTGCCGAAGGGGGTGCTCTTGGTTTTCATCCCGTCCCGGCTGGTGGGGGAAATCTGGCCGGTGGTCAGGCCGTAAATCTGGTTGTTCATCACGATGTAGGTGAGGTCAATGTTGCGGCGGGCGGTATGGGTGAAGTGGTTGCCGCCGATGCCGTAGCCGTCTCCGTCGCCGCCGGTAACGATGACGGTCAACTCGTGGTTCGCCAGCTTGGCCCCGGTAGCCACCGCCAGGGAACGCCCGTGGAGGGTGTGCATCCCGTAGCTGTTAAAGTAGCCGGGCAGGTTGGAGGAGCAGCCGATGCCGCTGACGGTGAGTATCTGGTGGGGCTGCAATCCCAAACCGGCGCAGGCCCGTTGCAGGCTGTTCAGTACGCCAAAGTCGCCGCAGCCGGGGCACCAGTCCGGGTCCACCGCCCCCTTGAAATCCCTGGCGGTTAAGGCAACGACGCCAACATCTCCGGCGCTGTCTTGAGTAGTAGTCATCAGCACTCCTTCCTCTACACGATTATTTCCTGGACGGGAACGTAGCGGTCGGTGGTTTCGGCCAGCAGTTCCAGCACCCCGTCAACGATGTGGTGGGGCATAAACGGCTCGCCGTCATACTTGCGGATGTGGCCGTCCACCGACAGGCCGGTTTCACTGCGCATATAGCGGTAGAACTGGCCGGAATAATTGTTCTCCACGATGATGACCCGCCGGGCCTGGGACAGGATTTCGGTAACGGCGTCGCCGTGGAAAGGAACAATCCACTTGATGGGCAACTGGTTGGCCGTAACGCCCTTTTCCGCCAACTGCCCGATGGCCTCCTTGATGACCCCGTAGGTGGAACCCCAGCCGACCAGGGTAATCTCGGCGTCGGCGGCGCCTTCCAGTTCCGGCGGGGCGATGGCGGTAACGATGTCCCGGAACTTGCGCGCCCGCTTTTCCACCATCATCCGCCGCTTGAGGGGGTTGGTGAACTCGTCGCTGATTAGCACCGAGTTCTCGTCGTGTTCGTCGGTGGCTACTATGTGGACGTAACCCTCCATGCCGGGCAGGGCGCGGGGGGACACGCCGCTCTCGGTATCCAGGTAGCGCATATAGCCGTTGGTCGTCGCCGGCTGGGTAATCAACTCCCCCCGGTCGATGGCGGGGTGAAGGTCAATCCGGTCCGGGTCAACGCTGAACCGGCCCTCGCCAATCAGCAGGTCGGACAGGACGATGGCGGGGCATTGGGCCTGATCCGCCAGGTTAAACAACTCCGGCATCGTGTTGTAGCAGTCCAGGGCATCCCGGGGGGCGACGATGAAACGCTCAAAGTCGCCCTGACTGGCGCCCAGCACCTGCCAGAGGTCGCCCTGCTCCGTCTTGGTGGGAACGCCGGTGGAGGGGCCGGCCCGCTGCACGTTAATAAAGACTACCGGAATTTCCATCATTCCGGCCGCGCCCACCGCCTCGGTCATCAGGGCAAAACCGCCGCCGGAGGTGCCGCACATGGCCCGGCAGCCGGCGTGGGCCGCCCCGATTGCCATATTCGCAACGCCGATTTCGTCCTCCACCTGGCGCACCATAATGCCCAGGCTGCGGGCGTTCTGCGCCATCCAGTGCAGGACGCCGCTGGAGGGACTCATCGGGTAGGCGCAGTAAAACTTTACGCCGGCCGCCGCGCCGCCCATGGCCAGGGCATCGTTGCCGGCCCAGACCGCCAGCGGTTTGCCGCCGGTGGGCAGCGAATCGTAATAAGGGACGAAGTTATCGTTGGCGTAGTTGAAACCGGCCCGGGCCACCCCGACGTTCTCATCAATCACGCCCTGCCCCTGCCTTTGGAACCGGAGGGTAAGACTCTCCTCCAGGATGTCAAAGTCCAGGCCCAGCAGGGACATTATGGCGCCGACGGCGATGGTGTTCTGGATAAGGCGGTTTCGGCTGCCGCCGCTGAGGTCGGAAACCGGCAGGGGGCAGAGATGGACGCCGTCGTTGGTGGCGCCGGGGGTAACGCTGTCGCCGTTATAGATGACTCGGCTGCCCGGCCCCAGCAGGTTGAGGTGGCGGGTCATCGTGTCCTGGTTCAGGCACAGCAGCAGGTCCAGCCGGTCGCCGTGGCTGTATAACTCCTGGTCGGAAACCCGGACGGTCAGGAAGATATGCCCGCCGCGAATGATGGACTGGTAGGCGTTGTAGGTATATAGGTGGAGGCCCCGGCGGACGAAAATCCGGGCCAGGATGTCCCCGGGGGTAGCTATGCCCTGTCCGGCCTCTCCCCCGATGGCAAGGGAGAAATCGTACTTTCCTGAGGCCATTTGACGCTCCTTCTGCCGTTTATCGCTGCCTAGTATAATGCCGCCGGGGGTCTTGTGCAACTTACCGGGGGCCATTGCTGCCGGGAAATTGCCGCCGGTATGGGTAATCGAAGACTGAAAGCCCCCGATTCCCCCCGGAAATTAGCGTTGAAAGGTGTTGGAAAAGGTCAATATGGGGTAAGATACCCCAAAGGGTTTCAGCCAAGGGGGCCGGAAATGACTACTACCGAGCAAAAACTGCTGACCGCCGACGACCTGCTGCGATTGGATAGCCAGGGCGTGCGGGGCGAACTTATCCGGGGGGTGCTGTGCGAGACCATGCCGGCAGGACAGCAACACGGCGAAATAGTGATGAACTTGGGCGGAATGTTGGTAATCTTTGTCAAGCCGCGCAAGTTGGGCCGGCTCGTGGGTTCGGATTCGGGGGTCTGGCTGGAGCGGGACCCGGACACGGTGCGGGAGCCGGATATAGCCTACTTCTCGGCGGAGAAAGTTCCGCCGGGGACGCTGGTAACCGGCTACTCCCAGGTGCCGCCCGACCTGGTAGTGGAGGTAAGGTCGCCCAGCGACAGCCGCCGCGCGGTGAACGACAAGGCGTTGATGTGGCTCCGCTACGGGGTGCGCCTGGTGTGGGCGGTGTATCCGGATACCCGAACGGTAGAGGTTCACCGGGAGGGGCATAAGGTAATCGTGCTTACCGAGGCCGACACGCTGGACGGCCTGGACGTGCTACCCGATTTCACTTGCGCCGTGAGTGAAATCTTTGACCTCTAACCGGGCTTTCCCCCCGCCCGGCGCCGGGCCATCGCAGCATAAACCGGTCATTCTCGCCCGCAACCCTTCGTTCCGGCGAAAGCCGGAATCCAGAACGCTCGGTAGCCGGCACGTCTTTCCCCCGGGGATTTCCTGGATTCCGGCTTTCGCCGGAACGACGGCTCCTTGGGTTGCCCTGGTGCCGGTTGCTTGGGCTGCCCTGGTTAAGATGCGGCGGCCCGGCCCCCTTCACTTGACAGAACAATTGCTTACTGATGATAATTCCATCTTGGGAAAAGTCTGAAAACCAACCGGATGCGCTGCCGGTGTATTGGTGTCCGGTATCTATCAAGGTTTGAGACAACCGGCCCAGCGAACCGGCCAACAAGGACATTCGACAAACGGAGGTAAGGTAACCGTGGCTAACCAGGATATTGCATTGATGGCTCACCTGATGCGCCGCGCCGGCTTTGGCGCCACCCGCGACGAGTTGGAGGAACGGGCGGCCCGGGGCTATGAGGCGACGGTGGAAGAGTTGCTGAATCCCGCCGGACAGGAACCGGCCGACCGGCTGGAGTTGCTGCGCTATCAGCCGGGATTCTGGAAGCCGCCGACTTCCGCCGGAATGGGCGGCGCCGTCTGGCTCCACGATATGGTCAACACCCACCGGGTGCTCCAGGAAAAGATGGTGCTTTTCTGGCATCACGTTTTCGCCACCGGCTACTCCAAAATTGACCACTATCACGAAGTGTTCAAGCAGATTGATATGTTCCGAGACCTGGGTATGGGCAACTATCGGGAGTTGCTGGTGGAGTTGGCGAAGAACCCGGCCATGATTTACTGGCTGGACAACTGCGACAACCACGCCTACGCGGTCAACGAGAACTGGGGCCGGGAACTGCTGGAACTGTTCAGTATGGGCGTGGGCAACTATACCGAGGATGACGTGCGGGAATGTTCCCGGGCCTTTACCGGCTGGACGGTCTCCCCGATGATTCCCCGCAGCGCCTACGGCCGGTTCGACTGGGAGTTTGAGTACCAGGAAGAAGACCACGACGATGAGGAAAAGACTTTCCTGGGCCATACCGGCAACTTCAACGGGGAAGACATCATTGACATCGTTTGCCGCCACCCGGCCACCGCCCGGTTTATCGCCCGCCACCTTTATAACTTCTTTGTGGCCGACGAACCCCAGGTGCCGGCCTGGTCGGTAACGCCGCCCAACGACCTGGCGGCGATTGACCTGCTGGCCCAGACCTTCATCGACTCCAACTACGAAATCACCCCGGTGCTGCGGGTTCTGTTTATGTCCGACTTTTTCAAGGAAGCCCGCTTTGCCAAAATCAAGAGTCCCGCCGAGGTGGTGGTAGGCACCCTGCGACTGGTGGGCGGCTATGCGTTTCCGGCCCCCGGCATTGGGGAACTCTCCCGCCAGGCCACCTATATGGGCCAGGAGTTTATGAACCCGCCCAGCGTGGAGGGTTGGCATACCGGCTCCGAGTGGATTAACAGCGGCTCCCTGATGAAGCGGATTAACTTCTCCGCCGATATGGTGGCCCAGACCGAACAGCCGGGCATCCAGGCCATCATCAACCGCCTGCAAGCCCGGGGCGACCTGACCGCCGCCGAGTTGGTGGACGGCTGCCTGGACCTGATGGGGCCGTTGGAAGCTCAGCCGGAAAACCGCCAGGAGTTGGTCAATCACGCCGGGGAGAGCGGCGACCTGCGCTGGGCCGACGCCAACGCGGCGGAACGGGTGGGCGAGATGCTCCAGTTGATAGTTTCGCTCCGGGAATACCAGTACGCCTAAAGGCGGGCCGGGTCATTTACTGATGCGTGAATGACCCTCTGAACTTGCGTGAATGGTCATCCTGGCTTGCGTGAGCGGTCATCTAGATCCGCTCATGGTGAGCTTGTCGAACCATTCCAACCCGCCCTTCGACAAGCTCAGGGTGAGCGGAGGGGACTGGTCTAGTAATTCAATAAAAGACCCGGCAAAGGCCGGCAACCCCGGCGACCAGAAAGCCAGGAGGACAGTAAATTAAGATGGTAACCCAAATAGTGGCCGGAAGGGTTTATGACTATGACCGGGTAGTGGGGCGCGGCGCCGTGTCCGGGGCCGGGTTTGCCCTGCCGGTGAGTATGTGCCTGGGCGAGGGAGACCGCATCTACGTGGTTGACCGGGGTTCGGAATACATCCCCGGCGCCCCCTGGAACCGGGTGGCCCACGGTTCCCGCGTCGGCGTGTTCACCATTGGCGGCGAGCAGGAGGATGAGGAATGGGTGTCGGAGTTCGGCAAGTATGGCGATGCCGCCGGTGAACTAATCTGGCCGGCCGGCGTTGCCCTGGACTCTGATGGCAATGCTTACGTTACCGACGAGTGGCTGAACCGGGTATCGGTGTTCGACCGGGCCGGCAATTTTGTAACCCACTGGGGCAGCGAAGGCAGCGGCCCCGGCCAGTTCAGCGGCCCCTCGGGTATTCTCATTGACGACCAGGATACGGTGTACGTGGTGGACGGACGCAATCACCGGGTACAGCGTCTTGCCACTGACGGGACTTACCTGGGCGAGTTTGGCGGCCTGGGCAGCGGCGAGGGCCAGTTTAACGCGCCCTGGGGCCTCACCCAGGACGCCGAGGGTTACCTTTACGTGGCCGACCACAAGAACAACCGGGTGCAGAAACTCACCGCCGCCGGGGAGTTCGTGGCCCAATACGGCAGCTACGGCGAGGGCCGGGGCCAGCTTAATCGCCCCGCGGACGTGGCCGTTGACCCGGACGGCGACATCTACATCTGCGACTGGGGCAACAGCCGGGTACAGGTCTTTACCCAAGAAGGCCGCTTTCTGACCAGCTTGGTCGGCGATGCCCAGGAACTTTCCAAGTGGGCCAGGCCGGTGGTGAACGCCAGCCCCCAGGTGCTGCTGCGCCGCCGGGAGGTCAAGAACATCGAGGTGGAGTGGCGCCTGGCCCTGCCCTGCGCGGTGGAGTACGACGCGGCCCGGGGCCGCCTGCTGATTGCCGACACCCACCGCAACCGCATCCAGATTTACAACAAGGTCAAGGGCTATGTGTCGGCCCAGCGCAACTTGTAACCCGCCGTCGCTTTAAGTAGCCGTTGCCGGTCTGCGTGTCGCTGCGCCCGCGCCGTCTCTGAAGTTGGAAAGAGCTTTCAGACCGAGCCGCGCCGGGCGCAGAACCTTATAGCTACCCCGATAGCTACCCCGTCATAGCCGCCCCATCCTGAACCCAGGGATTGCCCCGTGACTTTTCCCTACATTGCCCCGGAAAGCGAACAATCCTACATTCAACTGGCCCTGGAACGGCCCGATATGAGGTGTTCCGAAGTTCCCCCGGAGATATTGCAGGCGGCATCCTTCGCCGGAGATGAGCCGACCGAGTTTCTCCATAACTTTTTTGCCGCCGGCTATACTCAACTGGTCTGGCAGACTCAGGGAATCAGGATTGACTTCGACCGGGAGCGCATCGCCCGGGCGTCAATCCTGCTCTGGATCCGGGCCTGCGACCTCTACACCAGCCTGGTTTATGACCGCCCCGATTCCGATTGGGAAAAGATGTTCTTTTCCGATGAGGGGTTGTATGACTAGCCGTTTCTTTCGTTAGTCGGCCTATGGATAGGGGGTATTCTCAAGGGGGGTTAGTATTCCCTGCCCGCCTTGACTCCGGCGGATTTGCCCGGCCCGGCCCCGGTGTTTGCGGATGGTAGGGGCGGGTTTATAACCCGACCTGGTGACAACGGCAGAATCATTTGGGTAACGGAGACAGCGTATCCGACATATCCTTGCCCCGGAACGCAGGGCGGGTTATAAACCCGCCCCTACCCGGTGATAATACCCGCCTTTATCCTGACTACAACACCAGCATAAGATACCATTACGATTCCCCTATAGCTTTTCCCGCCCTTTGCCGTTATTATACCCTCATACCTAACCGGCGCAGCCCATTTCTTAAACAGGAGGGGAAAAGCATGGCGAGAGACTACACTATCAGCATCGGAACCGTGGGCGGCGGCCTGTCTTGCAGCCCGGACGGGGGCGACACCTGGAACCGGATCCGCGACCCCCTGCCCTCCGAGTGCAATGTTCGGGCGCTGACCGTCTATCCCGACGACCCGCACCGCCTGATTGCCGGCACCGACGTGGGCATCTACCGCAGCGACGACAACGGCGGCAGTTGGCAGGAACTGGACTCCCCGATGTCGGGCATCCAAATCTGGTCGGTAACCGTTGACCCGGAAGACCCGGAGATTATTTTTGCCGGCACCCGCCCGGATGCTTTCCGCTCCCGGGACGGAGGCAAAAACTGGGAACAACTGGCCCTGGGCGTTACCCTGCCCTGTCCCGTCGGCATCCCCCGCACCACCAATATGATTG
The DNA here is from genome assembly GCA_958295765.1 of uncultured Dehalococcoidia bacterium. Taxonomy (GTDB): domain Bacteria; phylum Chloroflexota; class Dehalococcoidia; order Lucifugimonadales; family UBA3495; genus CATQHB01. Next base: position 2,310,924 of record CATQHB010000002.1, on the reverse strand, counting down.
TTGACCCCCGGGACCACCGGACGGTCTGGGCCGGCATTGAGGTGGACGGCATATACAAGAGTCTGGACGGCGGCGACAACTGGATTCACCTGCCCGATCTTGGCCCCGACCCCTTTCACGGGGACATTCACGGGATGACCCTGCGGATAGGTTCGACCACCTCGGTGCACGCTACTACCCCCTTCGGCATTTCCACCAGCACCGACGAGGGGGAAAGCTGGGAGTTGCACGAGTTCCCCAAGTTCAACGAAAATGACCGCCGCTCCTACTGCCGGGGTATGGCGATTAAGCCGGACAACCCGCAGGTGATGTTCGTGGGCAACGGCGATGCCATACCGGGCGTTACCGGGGTCATTCAGCGCACCACCGACGGCGGCAATAGCTGGCAGCCGGTAGCCCTGCCGGTGGAACCCAACTCGGTAGTTTACTGGTTCGGCGTCCATTCCGCCGTCCCCGACGTGGTGGTGGCCGCCAGCCTGTACGGGTATGTGTACCTGAGCAATGACGGCGGCGAAAACTGGCAAAAGTTGCAAAAGGAGTTCGGCGAAATCCGCTCCGTAGCTTTGACGCCCAACTAGGCGTCATTAACCGGGGGTATTCACCAGGCCAGGCCGGTGCAAAGTCGCCCGGTTGACCCCTCCGCTCATGGTGAGCTTGTCGAAGGATAAACTGGTGGTTCGACAAGCTCACCATGAGCGGATTTTGGTATATGAGCGGAGTTTGGTATTGGTATAGGAGTTACGCAATTGGTAGGTCATTTCGACCATTTTACCAAATCATTCCCACCGCTTAGTCGGTCATTCCCACCGCTTAGTCTGTCATTCCGACCGCCGGGAGGAATCTAAACTCCTTCATAAGCCGGATTTCTGCCGGAACCGGACGATGGCAAGGGCCAGGTATTTTAGATTCCTCCCGGCGGTCGGAATGACATAAAACTTCAGGGCCTGGCGCCATTGCAAGCGCCAGGCCCTCAATGTCTTATAGCCAACTGCGTAACTCCCGTTTATAAAAAGGCCCCGGTGTCTCCTGGCGCAACCTACCTACCCACCAACCTACGCCGGCCAGATTCGGTTGCCCAGGCTGGGGGAATGGGGGGCGTGGATGAGGTTCTTTACCACCTGCGTTGACCATGCGGCGTCGGTGTCGATGAAGTGATTTTCCACCGCATCCAATGACACGAATTCGTAGAGGATGGCGTGCTTGGCCCAGCCTACGATGGAAACCAGCTTGCGGGCGCCGACGCAGCCGGGCATGGGCGTCATCAGCGGCAGCCGGGAGCGGGAATACCAGGTTCCCATCTCATCCTCATTTTCCAGTGCGTTGATGTTGAAACTGCCCAGTTGCACCACCGGGCCGGGGGTCAGACCGGGCTGGCGGGACTTGACCGCCGGGCCGTCCACCCGGGCCTCCTCCACAAAGATGCAGTAACGGGAATTGCGCCGGCGGGCCAGCATTTCCCGCGTCCGGTCATCGGCCTGGGCCATTAACTCCGGTACGCTGGGGTCAACAAAGGTATGGGGCGAGGCGGCGCCGAACAGCAGCAGGTACTGATTGCCGGTCGGCACGCCCGGATTGTCCACCCCGGGGTCGTTCACGTGGGTTAAAATCCGGTGAATGTCCGCCTCCCGCTCCGGGGACATCACGTTTTCCTGGTGGGCCGCCCACAGGTAGCCGGGCCGGGTCAAAGCCTCCGGCAGGTGAACTTGGTGCAGCCAGGACAGGTACTCCTCCTTGCCCTCCTCTGGCAGGTCGTACCAGGTGGCCCAAATGCCTCGGTCCATAATCCACTATCTCCTTTCCCGTTAAATTAGAGCAGTCCAACCCTGATTTTGGTATTCGCAACGTGCGTTGGTATTATTACCGTGGTAGGGGCGGGTTTGTAACCCGCCCTGCGTTCAACGGCAAGTAAATACCGGAAAACGGATTGTCGTAGCCGACCGATTCCTCTACCCTAAGCCAGGGCGGGTTATAAACCCGCCCCTACAATCCACGCGCCGGTCCGGGTAGGGAATACCCTGATTTTCTCCCCCCTTGCAACCCGGCGCCGCCGCCTATAGGATGTGCTGAGTGCCGGCAGATTGAGTAAGCCCAATCCTGCCCCGGCGCGCCGCTTTCCGGTAATTTCCGTGTCCCCATAATAACAGACCCCGGATTAGGGGGACACGCCCCGGATTCCGTATCAGTTCGTATCAGAGAGATACAAAGAAAAGAAAGGGAGGTGTCCTATGCCCGTAACCTTTGGAGCTTCTTTGCCCAGCCGGGGGCCGCTTGCCAGCTCTCAAGCCTTGCGTTCTCTGGCCCAGCGCGCCGAGGAGTTGGGGTTCGATTCGGCCTGGGTTAGCGACCACATCATCCTGCCCCGGCAGGTGGACTCCTTCTATCCCTACTCGCCCGACGGAGTGCCGGCCTTCAGCCCCGACCAACCCTATTATGACCCCCTTGCCACGCTGAACTTTCTGGCCGGCTGCACCCACCGCCTGCGCCTGGGCACCCACGTGCTGATTATTCCCTACCGCAACCCGGTGCTGGCCGCCAAGATGATTGCTACTCTGGACACCCTCTCCGAGGGGCGGGTAACGCTGGGCGTCGGCGTAGGCTGGATGGAGGAGGAGTTTCAAGCCCTGGGGTTGGACACCTTTGCGGAACGGGGCGCGGTAACTAATGAGTACCTGCGGCTGTTCAAGGAGTTGTGGACTGAGGAGAACCCGGAGTTTGAGGGCCGGTTTGTGCAGACTTCCGGGGCCGGCTTCCGGCCCAAGCCGGTGCAGCAGCCCCACCCGCCGCTGTGGATTGGCGGCCATACCGGGCCGGCGCTGCGGCGGGCCGCCGAACTGGGCGACGGCTGGATGCCCATTGGCCTGCGCCCCCCGGCGGTGCTGGAACCGGAGGAAATGGCGGCCAAGATTGCCCAACTGCGCCGACTGACGGCGCGGGCCGGCCGCCCGGAGGACGCAGTAACCCCCTGCTTCAGCACCGACATCGACTTTGACCGGACGCCGGGGCCGTCCCGCCGGATGATGCAGGGCCTGCCGGAACAGATTGCCGCCGACCTGCGCCAGTACCAGGACCTGGGCGTGCAGAACTTCATCCTGGGCTTCCGGGCCGACAGCGTAGCCGCCCAGCAAGAGGCAATGGAGCAGTTCTCCCGGGAGGTAATGCCCCTGATTCCCCAAGGGTAAGCCGGATTCAGACATGGATGGGCAGGATATACAGGATTTTGGGTATTTTCAACGGGTGTTGGCGTTTCTTGGGTTGGTATTGCTTGCCAAGCCACGTTTTGTTGGCCCGTAGGGGCGGTTCGCGAACCGCCCCTACGCCGATGGGAATACTAAACGCTGTATTTCCGTTCCAGCTCATACACCTCATCCAGCCCCAGGAGGCCGGCCACGTCCCAGCGGGTGCCGAAACGGGCGGGGTCAACCCGGCCGGTTTCCTTCAGTTCGGTAAAGGCGTCGCGCAACTGGCGGTAGATTAGCCAGATGGTGCTGCCGCAAATCATCAGCTTATAGCCCAGGGCGGCTACTTCCTGGGTGGCCGCCAGGTTGCCGTTATACATCCGGGGAAAGTCGGGCAGGTCTTTGGCATAAAGCTCCAGGTCGTCCATGGACTTGATGCCGTCCACAAACACCAGGTCGGCCCCGGCCTCCCGGTAGGCGCGGCAGCGGCGCACTGTATCCTCCCAGCCGGTAACGGCGTAGGCGTCGCAGCGGGCGATGATGACAAAGTCCGGGTCGGTGCGGGCGTCCAGGGCGGCGCGGATTTTCTGGACGTGCTCCTCCATTGGCACCACCTGTTTGCCCTCGAAAAAGCCGCACTTCTTGGGGAAAACCTGGTCTTCGATGTGAATGGCGGCCACGCCGGCGGCCTCGTACTCCCGCACCGTGCGCTGCACATTCAGGGCATTGCCGTAGCCGGTATCGGCGTCGCAGATGACCGGCAGGTTCACCGCATTGGCGATATACCGGGCGTTGGTGGTCATCTCGGTCATAGTCAGCATCCCCACGTCGGGGAAACCCTTTTCGGCGGAAGTGCCGGCGCCGGTCATATAAACGGCCTCAAAACCGACGGACTCGGCGATGCGGGCGTGCAGGGCGTTCATAATAAACGGCGCCACAATCAGCCCGTCGCCCGCCAGCAGTTGCCGCAGCCGGGCGGTAGGCTTGGTAGCGGGGGTGGTAGCGTTCACGGCGTTCATAGTTACCTCCGGTTTATAATTAGGAATTAAGAATTAGGAATTGTCATTTTTTAATTCCTAATTCCGGGGTGTAGATGCTCTCAAACTCCGTTTCCGATAGGTAATCGGTGTCTCTCAACAGGCGCAGCCAGTAGGCCGTTTCCCGGGCCTCTTTATAAGCTATCGCCAGCTTGCTGACAAAATCGGCCCGGGACTGCCCACCGATAATTAGGAATTAGGAATTGACAATTTTTAATTCCTAATTCCTAATTCTTAATTCTTAATTCCGTTGTCTCCTGGCCGTTTTTTGGATTGCCCCTAAGAGGCGGCAAAGTTCCTCGGCGTCGGTGTAGATGCTCTCAAACTCCGTTTCTGACAGATAATCCGTGTCTCTCAGCAAGCGCAGCCAATAGGCCGTTTCTCGGGCCTCTTTATACGCTATCGCCAGCTTGCTGACAAAATCGGCCCGGGACTGCCCCCCAATCCCCTCCTCAACATTAGCCCCGATACTGGTCCCGGAGCGCAGCAGTTGCCGCGAAAGAACATACTCCTTCTTACTGGCCGACAAGTGCTGATAAAGCCGCACCACCCTAACGGCAAAAGCATAACTCTTAACCTGCACCAAATTATCAACTTTCACCCCAATCACCCCAACCTCATAATCCCCAATTCTTAATTCCTAATTCCTAATTCGTAATTAAAGGATGGTTGTTGACCAGTTGCCAGCGCAGGTCGGCGGCCCAGCGGCCCCCGCTCCAGTCCTCTCCGGCGGCGTCGGACTCAAAGCGGATGAGGGCCAACTGCCAGGCGGTAGTGGCGGCCGGCACCTCCAGGTCATTGACTACCGCTTGGGCAAAGGCCACCGCGCTGGCAAAGACGGCCGGCGGCAGGTTGGCGTGCTGCATCAGGGCGATGCGGTAAGGATAGTTTCCAAAATCCAATGCCGGGGACATTTCCAGAGCAGGGACTGACCCACTCTCTACCAGTTTATTGACAACGGCCTCCATCAAGGGACGAATAGCATCCTCCCTGCTCTGACCGGCCGCAAAGTCCAGAAAGATGTCGCCGGCAGCGCCGGCAGTATCGTATTCGTAGTCAACTCCGCCGTGGGCCAGGGGGATGCCGCCCTGGGCCAGCCAGTCCGCAGCCACCGTTGCCAGGGCGGAGTCCAGGGACTCAACCTGGGTTTCCGGGCATTGAAAGTAACTCAGCAGGGGCAGGTGAACCAGGTGCATTTCCGCCGCCCAGCTTGCATACTGGCCGCAAATCAACTGCCGCGACCGGTACACGCGGGCGGTGAAACGGGGTTCGGGAATCAGGGATATGCCGTATCTGACGGACATCAGCATCCTCCAAGGCCGGGCGTGCCGGCAATTCCAGGGTTGGGGCCGGTGGGGTGTCAATGCGGGTAAGTTGACCTTTCCCCGCTCATCATGAGCTTGTGGTTCGACAGGCTCACCATGAGCGGCTGTATGGGTGGCTCACCATGAGCGGTTATATACCATTGCCGGGTCATCGGCAAGAACGTAGGGGCGGTTCGCGAACCGCCCCTACCGTGGGGCGACAACACTTTGTCCTTTCCTTGACCGCCAATTTGCCCCATGGTTAGAATGACTGGCACCAACCCCATATCAACCGCTATGGATGCACTTTGTCTGAAGTAACCGAACCTAACCGGCCCGGCGCCCCGGACGCGGCGACTCTGCGTCAAGCCTTGCAGGTTGAGTTGGCCGGTGTCCCGATAGCGGCCAGCGATTCCCCGTCGTTGGTGGTACTCTGCGGCCTGCCGGGAACCGGCAAGTCTCACTTTGCCGCTGCCTTAGCGCATCGCGTCCCTGCTATGGTCTTGGGCAGCGACCGCCTCCGCAAGGTTCTGATACCCCAGCCCCGCTATACCCGGGGAGAACACGCCCGGGTTTTCGCCGCCGCCCATTGCCTGCTGGAGCAACTGCTGACCGAGGGTTATCGGGTCATCTTTGACGCCACCAACCTGACCGAGCGGGCGCGCCAACCCCTGTATGCCATCGCCGACCGCACCGGGGCGCCGCTGCTGCTGGTAGGGTTTGACGCCCCGGAGCCATTGATCCGCCAACGCCTGGAACGGCGCGCGGCGCAGCGGGGGGAGCCGCCGGCGGCCGGTCCCGGCCCCGATACTTGCGCCAGCGTTGCTACTGACTGGTCTGATGCCGACTGGCGGATTTACTGCCGCCTGCGCCCCGGCCGGGAGCCGCTGCAACGCCCCCACGTCAGCGTGGACTCAGCTCAGGACATAACGCCGGCCCTGGAGGAGATAGCCGGGTTGATGGGCGGTGGCCTATAAGGGATATTTTCACCCGGAGACGCCGCGCCGGGGGCCAGGCTAGGAAGGCCAGGATATGTTGACTACGCCGATGCTGATTAACACCAGAACCGCCAGCACAATCACTCCCAGCAGGCAGCCGAATCCAAACAAACAGCCCCTTCCCACGGTACGAAATGGTGAAAGCAGAAATCCTATCATATACCCTTCATATACTCTTACTCTTGGCGGGCAGTCTTACCCGCCCCGGCAGGTTGCCCGGCCTGGTACAAAGTCCCCAACCCGCTCATCCTGAGCTTGTCGAAGGATGTTGTGCCGATGGTTCGACAAGCTCACCATGAGCGGGTTTTATCATCGCCGCTACTTTGCAACCGCCCCGGCAGGTTGCCCGGCCTATCGACTGTAGTTAATTCGCTATGCTATCATCATCCTACCTAAAAATACACACTTGAGGATACGCCGGCGGGGTAATCGCAAGCATAAACCGGTCATTCCAGTCATAAACTCGTCGTTCCGGCGAAAGCCGGAATCCAGAATGTTCGGTAGCTGGCTCGTTCTTTTCCCCGAGGATTTCCTGGATTCCGGCTTTCGCCGGAACGACGGTTGTTTGAGTTAAGACGCGATTGTTCTGGATACGCCGGTAGCTAGAACCAAAAACCCTGAATCTGCGGGAGAGAATTATGGAAGTTGGAATTTTTATGGCCCTGTCCAGTCAGGCCATTGACGTGGCCGAGTTGGCCCGGAAAGCTGAGGCGGTGGGCTTTGAGTCTATGTGGCTACCGGAACACCCGATTATGCCGGTGCATACCAACAGCCGCTATCACGGCACCGCCGACGGTTCCATTCCCGAATATATGACCGATATGGTTGACCCCTATATGGCCCTGGCCCGGGCCTCGGCGGTTACGCAGACCATCAAGCTGGGCACCAGCATAACCCTGATACCGGAGCGCAACCCCCTGCTGCTGGCAAAGCAAATCTCCTCGCTTGACCTGTTCTCCGGGGGCCGTTTTATCCTCGGCGTGGGCGCCGGCTGGCTGCGGGAGGAGACGGAAATTATGGGCGGCGACTTTGACCACCGCTGGAGCCAGACCCGGGAGTCCGTCCTGGTGATGAAGGAACTCTGGACTAAAGAGGAGGCAGAGTTTCACGGCAGCTATTTCGACTTTCCCCCGGTCAAGTGCTACCCCAAGCCGGTGCAAAAGCCCCATCCGCCGGTATTCCTGGGCGGCGCGGCGCGGAACGTATTCCGCCGGGTAGTGGGCTGGGCCGACGGCTGGCTCCCGGCCGGGCCTTCGGTGGAGCAGGTCAAGGCCGGCCGGGCCGCCCTGGACGAACTGGCCGACGCCGCCGGCCGCGACCCGGCCTCCATCCAGATAACCGCCTTTGCCGTCCCCTCCGACCGGGACTTGCTGGCCCAGTTTGCCGAGGCCGGCGCCAACCGGGCCATCGTAATGCTGCCCAACACCAGGGACGCCGGCGCTCTGGACGAACTGGAACGCATCGCCGGGGCGGCGCTCTAGGTATTCGCAACGCTTGTTGGTATTTGCTTGGCGTAGGGGCGGGTTTGTAACCCTACCGGCCCGGTGCTAGTGCATTGTAGGGGCGGGTTTATAACCCGCCCGGCCCGCAACGGCGGAATCATTTAGGTAACGGAGACATCGTATCCGACCTATCCTTGCGCCGGAACCGGGGCGGGTTATAAACCCGCCCCTACCGGCCACCGGAGTATCCCGGCCAGAACACCAACTCGTGTTGAGAATACCAAACCGCTTTTACCCCTGACCCAGATATTTAACGCCAGGATTCAGTTGAGGAGTCAGTTATGGTTGCTGCTTATTCCGTAGTAGGTCAGCCGGTGGTGCGGGGCGAGGGCGCCGACAAGGTATCCGGCCAGGCCATCTATACCTCCGACATCACGCTGCCGGGGATGCTGTGGGGCCAGGTGTTGCGCAGCCCCTTTCCCCATGCCCGGATTGTGAGCATTGACACCTCCCGCGCCGCGCAACTGCCGGGGGTTCACGCCGTCATCACCGGGCAGGACATACCCGACCGGCGGGTGGGCCGGCTGCTCCGGGACTGCCCGGTGCTGGCCCGGGACAAAGTTCTGTTCGTCGGGGAAAAGGTGGCCGCGGTAGCTGCCACTGACCCGGACGTGGCCGAGGAGGCCCTGCTGCTCATTGACGTAGAGTATGAGGAACTGCCGGCGGTCTTTGACCCGCTGGAGGCGATGACCGACGCGGCCCCGACCCTCCACGAAAACCTGGCCTCCTACCCCGGCCTGCCCCGGCCAATGTCGCCGGTCAACAACGTCTTTGCCCACAACGTTTGGGACAAGGGGGAGATTGAGCAGGGGTTCGCCGAGTCGGACCTGGTGTTTGAGCATACCTTCACCACCCAACTGATGCACCAGGCTTACCTGGAACCCCACGCCTGCGTAGTGGATATTGACAGCGACGGTCGGGTGCAGGTCTGGGCCAACAACAAAGGCCCCTTTATGCTGCGGGAACAGTTGGCCGCCGTCTGGGAACTGCCCCAGGAGCAAATCAGGATTAACCCGTGCAGCATCGGCGGCGACTTCGGGGGCAAAGGCTCCTTTATGGACGTGCCGCTGTGCTACTACCTGGCCCAAGCCGCCGGGCGTCCGGTAAAGATGGTGATGGACTACATCCAGGAGTTGATGGCCGGCAACCCGCGCCACCCGGGCCTCATCACCCTCAAGACCGGGATGAAAGCGGACGGGCGCATCTGGGCGCGGCAGGCCCGCACCGTCTTTAACAGCGGGGCCTACGGCGCGTTCAAGCCCCGGGTGCATCTGCGGGGCGCCGACCACAGCGGCGGCCCCTACCGCATCCCCCACGTCCACATCGACAGCTATATGGTCTATACCAACAACATCCCCTGCGGCCATATGCGCGCCCCGGCCAAGCCCCAGGTAACCTTTGCCGTCGAGTCTCACATGGACCTGATTGCCCGGGCAATGGGCCTGGACCCCTACGAGTTCCGAATGTTGAACGTGCTGCAAGACGGGGACGCCAACCCGGTGGGCGAGGAGTGGCTGAACATCCGGGCCGGGGACGCCCTGCGCCAGGCCGCCGAAACCGCCGGATGGTATCAGCCCAAGGCCAAGCCCTACACCGGGCGGGGCATTTCCATCTCCGACCAGCCCCCCGGTTCCGGCCAGTCCGCGGCGGAAGTGCAAATTGACGCCGACGGCAAGGCTACGCTGCTGATGTCCCTGTGGGACACCGGCACCGGCGCCCATACCGTCCTGCGCCAGGTGGTGGCCGAAACCCTGACCCTGCCGGTGGAGGACGTGGGCGTAGTCATTCAGGACACCGACGCCGTAGCTTTCGAGTCCGGCCCCGGCGGGAGCCGGGTTACCTACACCTCCGGCCAGTCGGCGTTGGGCGCCGCCGAGGATTTGCGGGAACAACTGACCGTCCTGGCCGCCGAATATCTGGGCGGCGCCGCCGACTCGGTTACCCTCCAGGCCGGGCAGTTCCAGGCCGGCGATGGCCGGGCTATGCAATTGAAAGACGTAGCGGCCCAGGCGGTTGCCACTCTGGGCGAACCGCTGAGCGGGCAAAAGACCTATACCGCCCCGCCGTCGGAATACACCTCTTACTGCGCCCAGGTAGCCGAGGTAGAGGTGGACCCGGAGACCGGCGAGGTAACGGTCAACAAGCTGGTAACGGCCCACGACGTAGGCACGGTGCTGAACCCGCTGACCCACCAGGGCCAGATTGAAGGCGGGGTAATCCAGGGCCTGGGCTATGCCCTGATGGAGGAGATGGAAACCGAGGAGGGCCGCGTTTCCACCCTGAGCCTGGGCGACTACAAGATACCCACCATCAAGGACATCCCGGAACTGGTAACGGTGCTGCTGGAGCCGGCTGGCGGCCCGGCCCCCTTTGCCAGCAAGGGCATCGGCGAAAGCAGCAACACCCCGGTAGCCGGGGCCATCGCCAACGCCGTCTATGACGCCATCGGCGCCCCCATAACCCAACTACCCATAACGGCAGAGCGGGTGCTGCGGGCGATTAGGGGGAAGGAAGGGTAGGGGTAGCCAAGGGCTTGCGTAAAGGGTTGCTAATAGGCGCTTTTGTAGGGTAAGATTAGGTGGCGTACCTGCCGTTCACCGAGCCGATTGTCCTGAAACTCGGCGAAAGAGTCAGCGTATTGGTCGGGCCTAGCGTTGCTGAATAAGGAGTTGTTGAGATGCACCTCTGTGAAATACAGTTAGATAATATACCGCCGATTACCAGTCAAATTGAGCTCGAGTTCAACGAACGAGTCAACGTACTCGTCGGGCCTAATGCTTCCGGGAAGAGCACTATCCTGATGCAACTGGCAGACTATCTTAGTGTTGGACCTGGAAGTAATAGCACACGGTATATATGGATAGGCAGAAGCCCTGATTGGCCTGGAACCGAAACTGAACCAGCATTGGGGCCAGGGAGTGGGGGGCCAGCAGTGGTTCACATCCCCGCGGTTCGTGCAGAGTTGCCCGGCCTATCTAATGAGGAAAGTTCCGATGCTTCCGCGAGTAAAGTGCTGAAAGGCCCTTTCGGCACCGCCAGTACAATATCCGTACTCGGGTTGTTGGAGGAGGAACTTTCGCAAAATAGGCCCAATGAAGAGCGGATAAATCTAAAATTGATAAATCTGGATGAAGCGATAAATGTGGCGGAAGATTGCGGCAAGGAAATTTGTAGTGAAGTGATTTTAAAAGGAACGGATTATGATCATGGCATCGGAGGAGTGCTGAGCCGGTCGCCGACCCGACAATACACTGTAATCCATCGGGCCAGGGAGGGTATGATTACCAACGACAAGCCCAATCATGACGACACTCCTCTTGGGGAACGGCCGTTACGTCAACCTGGAGACGACCAGGAACCCCTACACTTCAGCCACCTCAGTTCGGGAACGCAATTGACGCTGCTCTGGATACGGTGGCTGGCCCTCAAGATGGCTCACCACTATAACTTCGAGGAGGGTTGGGAAAAGCAGCCGGCCATCCTCCTAATCGACGAGATAGAAAACCACCTGCACCCCACCTGGCAGCGGCGGGTTATCCCGACCTTGCTGAAGCGTTTCCGCGGGTTGCAGATTTTCGCTACTACTCACTCCCCCTTTGCGGTGGCCGGGCTGAAGGTCGGGCAGGTTCACCTGTTGCAACGGGACGCCAACGGGGTGGTGACGGCATCGACCAACGAGCGAGACGTTATCGGCTGGACGGCGGATGAAATCCTGCGGACGCTGATGGGGGTGGATGAGCCTACCGACCAGCCTACTGTTGACCGGGCCAACCGGTTGCGGGAGCTTCGGAGAAAGGAAAGCCTGACACGGGAAGAAGAGAAGGAATCGCTGGAACTACGCCGCCAAGTGAATCGGGCCCTGTTGGCCAAGGACGACCCAGTAGATGCTGAAGAGGAAAGCTTTGACGAATTGATGCAGGAATTCCTGCGTTCCCGCCAGTCCGACTTGACCCAGGATGGAGACTAGCCGGTATGCGCTTTGTTGACCGGGGGCCGGAACCTAATGGAGTTGCCGGCTATGCTCAGCAGTTCACGCAAGGCTGGGTTGATTACGTCCAGAGCGACGGGGTTGGCGGGCGGCCTACCGATTCCTATTGGCGGGAGTTCCGGGGAGATATGGGCATCCGGACTAAACATATCTGCTGGTATTGCGAGCGACGATGCGATTTCGTCGGCGATCTGGTGCCCACCTTGGATCACTTCCGGCCCATCAGCCGTTTCCCTGAGCTTGTCTATGAATGGGCTAACTGGATTTTTAGTTGCTCTAGATGCAACGACATAAAACGAAACAGATGGCCGAGATCCGGGTATGTCGATCCTTGCGCTACTGATGTTTTGGAACATCCGGAGCGGTATTTTGATTATTTTGCGGGTACCGGTGAGATTCTAACTAGGGAAGGCCTTTCCGATACTGCTCGAAAAAAAGCATTGGACACTATTGATGCCCTGGATTTGAATAATATAGTCTTTATGATGCCCCTCCGCCGTGAAGCGACAAAAAAGTTCCGTGACGAATTGCTGAAAACCCCTGCTTCGGAACGTGAAGCCTTTATCGCTCGGCACGTAGAGGGCGTTGAGTACGCTGGGGTAATCAGGATACATGTGGAACAACTACGCCGGAGCGGGAAAATTTAGCAGAGTCCTTGGTAGCGTCTCAGGTTGACGTGCTTTTCGGGGTGATTCTTAATCAAACTGAGACACCAGCCGGGTTTGAGGAAAGGCAAAACTAATCTGATTGTATGGAGGGTAGCCGAGATGCGTTGGATTGACCGAGGACCGGAACCTGATGGAGTTGCCGGCTATGCCCAGCAGTTCACGCAAGGTTGGGTCGATTATTTTCAGAACCGAGTTGGCGAGCGGCCCACTGATCACTATTGGGGGGAGTTCCGGTCAGCACTGGGTAGCTGGAGCAACAATATCTGCTGGTACTGTGAGCGGCAGTGTGACGGCGAAGGCGAGTTGGATCCCACGGTTGACAATTTCCGGCCCAGAAGCCGTTTTCCGGAACTTGTCTATGCATGGTCTAACTGGATTTTCAGTTGCTACAGATGCAACTATGCAAAATTGGACAAATGGCCGGAAACCGGGTACGTCGACCCTTGCGCTGAGGATCCTTCGGAACGCCCGGAGCAGTATTTCGATTACAATGTGGTTACCGGGGAGATTATACCCAGGGAAGGCCTTTCCGAGACTGCTCGGCGTAAAGCCTTGAACACCATTGATGACCTGGATTTGAATAATTTGGGCTTGCTGGAAGCCCGCCTTGAAAGGACGAAGGAGTTCTATGAACTATTGCAGAAAACCCCTGCTTCGGAACGCCAAGCCGTTATCGATCAGCACGTGGATAGGCCCGTTGAGCACGCTGGGGTAATTAGGATGTTTGTGGAAAACCTGCGTCGGGATGGGGTCATTTAGCAGAATCCTTGGTAGCGTCTCAGGTTGACGTGCTTTTCAGGGTGATTCTTAATCAAACTGAGACACCAGCCGGGTTTTGGGAAGGGCAAAACTAACCTGGAGGGTAGCCGAGATGCGTTGGATTGACCGGGGGCCGGAACCTGATGGAGTTGCCGATTATGCCCGGCAATACACGCAGGGCTGGATCGATCATCGGAACAGGCTCAGTCAGCGACAGTTCAGCAGGCCGCCCGTAGATCGCTTTTGGGGGGAGTTCCGGCCAGTGCTGGGGAGCCGGAGCAACGGTATCTGCTGGTATTGCGGGCGGCAGTGCGAAGGCGAAGGCTACTTGGCGCCCATGGTTGACCACTTCCGGCCCCGCAGCCGTTTCCCGGAGCTTGCCTATGAATGGTCTAACTGGGTTTTCAGTTGCCAGAGATGCAACACGGCAAAATGGGACAAATGGCCGGAAACCGGGTATGTCGATCCTTGCGCTGCTGATCCATCGGAACGCCCGGAGCAGTATTTTGATTACGATGTGGTTACCGGGGAGATTATACTCAGGAAAGGCCTTTCCGAGACTGCTCGGCGTAAAGCCGTGAACACCATTGATGACCTGGATTTGAATAGGTATGACTTGGTTTCTTCACGCTCTGCCCATATGCGTGGGTTCATCACAGGATTGTTGAAACTCCCTGCCGCGGATCGTGAAGCCTTTATCGCTGTGGTCGTAGAGGAATATCGTGGTGAGTACGCCGGGGTAATCGGTATGGCTGTGGAACAACTACGCCGGGTCGGGCGCATTTAGCAGAGTCCTTATCCGCTCAGGATGAGCGGATTTTGTTCTTGGCGCAGACTTTGCGCCTACCCTACTGGCCCCCCCGCCCCCCTTTCTTATAGCCCCAAAATCTGGTAACATACCTGCTTGGAACAATTGAACAATTGAATGGGCTTGGGTCTGCTGCGCTTTGGCGCGGTGGGCCGGCTTTTAAGCAGTCCTGTGAGGCTGGCAAAGTGTTATCGCCCCGGTCAAGTCGGGTTGCCCCCCTGGTGGGCGCCGGATGACTTTATGCGCTGTACCCCTTGCCGCCGTTGCAAGGGGTATTTTGTTGGGGATTGCCAAAGGGTGAAATGGTGGGGGAAATACCCCAGTCTCCCCCGGCAGAGGGTTGGGGCGCGGGATTCAAGGCAGAGGGAAAGGTTATGAAAATAGTCAGCATTGTGGGCAGCCTGCGGCAGGATTCCTGGAACCATAAACTTTCCCGCCTGGCGATACCTATGCTCCAGGCCCAGGGGGTGGAAGTAGTTGAGGCCAGCCTGGCCGGCCTGCCCCTGTTTAACGGCGACTTGGACGGCGGCGAGTACCCGGAGCCGGTCGCCGCCCTGCGGGAGGCCCTGCGCCCGGCCGACGGAGTGCTCATAGCTGCCCCGGAGTTCAACCATTCCATTCCGGCGGTGTTGAAAAACGCTATTGAATGGGCCTGCCGCCCGCCCAACACCCTGACCGACAAGGTGGCCTACGCGATGGGCGTTACCCCCGGCAAGTCCGGCGGCATCCGGATGCACCTGCACCTCTCCGACTGCCTGCAATGCGAAGGCTGCTGGGTCGTTCCCAAGCCCCTGCTGCTGGTGCCCAACGCCGCCAGTGTCATTGGCCCGGACGGGGAACTGCTGGACGCCGCCGTGGGTGAAACGCTCCAGGAGGGTATGACCCGGCTGGTGGATACCATAAACCTGATGCGCCGGAGTCCGGTCTAACCGGTTCATCCCGCTCCCCTTGGCAATGGGCAGGACAATGGGCGCTACCTCGATTTGGCCTAATCTTGAAAGCTCCGCATAGGGCAGAGGAATGGCGGAACGTCAGATAATGAACGAACAGGACATCCAGCGGGCCTTGGCCCGGGTGTCCCACGAAATCCTGGAGCGGAACCGGGGCATTGCCGACCTGGTGCTGGTGGGCATCCACACCCGGGGCGTAATCCTGTCCCGGCGGCTGGAACAGAACATCCTCCGGTTCGAGGGCAACCGGACGCCGCTGGCGGAGTTGGACATCAGCCTGTACCGGGACGACTTGCAGGGCCGCCTGGGGCCGGTGGTCAAGCCCACCCGGTTTCCGGTGGACATCCAGGGCAAGAAGGTGGTGCTGGTGGATGACGTGCTGTTCACCGGGCGCACCGTCCGGGCCGCGCTGGACGCCCTTAATGACCTGGGGCGTCCCCGCCAGGTGCAGCTTGCCATTCTGCTGGACCGGGGCCACCGGGAACTGCCCATTCGCGCCGACTACGTGGGCAAGAACATCCCCACCAGCCGGGACGAACAGGTTAAAGTCCGGTTGGTGGAAGCGGACGGGCGGGACGAAGTAGCCCTGGTGCGGAGGGAGGACTGAGGGATATGGTCAGCCCGGAAGCGGCGGAAATCCGCGCTACTCCCCCAATTCCCGAGGCAATCCCCGACTTTGCGCCCGACGGGAAACTGCGCCGGAACGTCCTGGATTTGGACGACTTTTCGGCGGCGGAGATTCTTTCGGTGCTGGACGGCACGGCTGCTATGGGCGAGGTGCTCCGGCGGGACATCAAGAAAGTCCCCACCCTGCGGGGCCGGGTGGTGGTAACTCTGTTCTACGAACCCAG
Organism: uncultured Dehalococcoidia bacterium; assembly: GCA_958295765.1. Classification (GTDB taxonomy): domain Bacteria; phylum Chloroflexota; class Dehalococcoidia; order Lucifugimonadales; family UBA3495; genus CATQHB01. Next base: position 2,294,883 of record CATQHB010000002.1, on the reverse strand, counting down.
CACCCGAACCCGGATTTCCTTTGAGGAAGCCGGCAAGGTGCTCAGCGCCGACGTTATCAATATGTCCACCTCCGGCAGCAGCGTGGAAAAGGGGGAGTCGCTGCTCAATACCGGCCTTACCTTGCAGGCCATGGGCGTGGATGTAATCGTCATCCGGCATCCCCACTCCGGCGCTCCCTATCTGCTGGCGCGCCACCTGCCCCGGGTCTGCGTCATCAACGCCGGGGACGGGCTGCACGCCCACCCGACCCAGGCCCTCCTGGACTTATACACCATTCGGGAAAAGGTGGGCCGGTTGCAGAACGTGAAGGTGGTCATCGTCGGGGACGTGCTGCACAGCCGGGTGGCCCGCTCCGCCCTGTGGGGCTTGACCCAGGCCGGGGCGCGGGTTACCCTCTGCGGCCCGACTACGCTGCTGCCCCTGGACTTGTTGAACTGCGGCGATGAGCGGGATGAGGGCCATCCCTTTGCCCAGGTGGAAGTCAATACCGACCTGGACCGGGCCATTGAGGACGCCGACGTGGTAATGGCCCTGCGCCTCCAGTCGGAGCGGCAGAGCGGTGGTTTTCTGCCCAGCCTGCGGGAATACATCCGCCGCTGGCAGGTTACCGAGAGCCGCCTGGAACGGGCCAAGCCCGGCGCGCTGGTGATGCACCCGGGGCCGATGAACGAAGGGGTGGAAATCAGCACCGGCATCGCCCACGGCGGCCATTCGGTAATTGAGGAACAGGTAACTAACGGCGTAGCGGTGCGTATGGCCCTCCTCTACCGCCTCTGCGCCCAACCCAGCGCCGAAAAACTGGAAACCGCCGGCTAGAAACGGCTGAAAGTAAGGCGGAAAATCCCGCCCGATTCCAATACGATTACCCGGAAGGCAGATAGGACGTACCTTGCTGACCAGTGCAGACCCGGACTCCATATTGATTCAGGGGCCTCGAATCGTTGACCCCGGTAGGGGAATGGACGCGATTGGAGACATCCTGATTACCGGCGGAAAGATAGTTTCCGCCGGCCCCCGGCTGTCTCCCGCCGACCTGCCTGAAGGCTGCCGGCCGATTCCGGCCAACGGTATGGTCGCCGCTCCGGGGTTTATCGACCTGCATTGCCACCTGCGGGAGCCGGGCTATGAGTATAAGGAGACCATCGCCACCGGCACCCGCGCGGCGGCCCGGGGCGGCTTTACCTCAATCTGCTGTATGCCCAACACCGACCCGCCCCTGGACAATGAGGCGGCGGTGGCCCTGGTGCAGCAGCGCGCCCGCGCCGAAGGGGTAGTTAGGGTCTTTCCCATCGGCTGCGTTACCAAGGGCCGCCGGGGCAAGGAACTGGCCGAGTTGGAGGAGTTGGCCGCCGCCGGGGTGGTGGCCTACAGCGATGACGGCGACCCGGTTTATGATCCCAACCTGATGCGGCTGGCCCTTACCTATACCCTGGACTTGGGCTTGCCCATCAGCAACCACTGTCAGGAACACCGCCTTTGCCCCGGCGGGGTAATGGCCGAGGGCTGGGCGGCGACCCGGCTCGGCTTGCCGGGCATCCCTGCCGCCGCGGAGGAGGCGATGATTGCCCGGGATTTGGCCCTGGCCGAGTTGACCGGCGGTTGGCTGCACCTGGCCCATTTGAGCACCGCCGGCGCGGTGGCCCTGGTGCGCCAGGCCCGGGAGCGGGGCGTGTCGGTAACTACCGAGGTTTGCCCCCATCACCTTTCCCTCACTGATGACTGGGCGTTGGGCTATCAAGGGACTCCCGACGGCGGTTCCGGGCCGCTTAACTACGATACCTCCACCAAGGTATATCCGCCGTTGCGGGGCCGCCAAGACGTGGACGCTCTCATTGAGGGCCTGGCCGACGGGGTGATTGACTGCATTGCCACCGACCACGCCCCCCACGAGGCGGCCAGCAAGCAGGTTACCTACCAGGAGGCCGCTTTTGGCATCAGCGTCTTTGAGACCGCCCTCGGCTCTCTGATGGCGCTGGTGCATCGGGGGCAGATTTCCCTCAGTACCCTGGTGGATCGGCTGACCGTCGGCCCGGCCCGGGTGCTGGGGCCGTCCTTTGAGGAATTGGCGACCCTCCACCCCGGTTCCCCGGCGGACGTGGTGCTTTTTGACCCGGATTTGGATTGGGTAGTGGATACCGGAGAGTTCGCCTCCAAGGGCCGGAACACGCCCCTGGAAGGCGTTGCCTTGAAGGGCCGGGTGGTAACAACTTTCGTCGAGGGAAAAGTGGTGCATCAGGATTCGTTGTATTAGGTGGCATATCCCTTGACTTGAGAAGGGGCTAAATGCCGGGGTAAACATCCGCTCATCCTGAGCTTGTCGAAGGATGGGTTTGAGGGATGGTTCGACAAGCTCACCATGACGGGAATAGGTTGTAAGGAATTAAGCAGGGAAATACCAGGGGCAAACCTCCGCTCATCCTGAGCCTGTCGAAGGATGGGTTGGATGGTTCGACAAGCTCACCATGAGCGGTTACGGGGTGTAGGGCGGTATAGGTTGTAAGGAATTAAGCAGGGAAATACCGGGGGCAAACCTCCGCTCATCCTGAGCCTGTCGAAGGATGGGTTGGGTGGTTCGACAAGCTCACCATGAGCGATAAATCAAATCACCATGAGCGGTTGCAGGTTGTAGGGCGGTACAGGCTGTCGAGCGGTAATAGGATTTAACGAATTAAGCAGGGAAATACCGGGGCAAAGGGTTCAGAGAGGTTAGGATTTTGGCAATGGCGATTAGGGAAACGGCGCCGCCGGCCTGGTTGGTGCTGGAGGACGGCTCGGTGCACCGGGGCGAGTCCCTGGGGGCGGAACTGTCCGGCTACGGCGAGGTGGTTTTCAATACCAGTATGACCGGCTACCAGGAGGTTTTGACCGATCCATCCTACGCCGGCCAACTGGTAACCCTTACCTACCCGCTGGTGGGCAACTATGGCATCAACCCCCAGGATTTTGAGTCGAGCCGGATCCGGGTCGCCGGCCTGATTACCCGGGAGCATTGCGACCAGCCCAGCCATGGCCGGAGCGACCGGACGCTGGACGAATTTCTCCGTTCGCAGAACATTCCCGGCATCTCCGGCGTGGATACCCGGGCCATTACCCGCCGCCTCCGGGAGCATGGCGTAATGATGGGTATGCTGACCACCGAATCCCCGGAGACGGCCCTGGCCCGCCTGGCCCAAATGCCCCGCTATGATGACCAGGATTTGGTGCGCACGGTTACCGCCAGCGAAAGTTATCGCTGGAGCGCCGCCGGCCCGCAAGCGGTTGCCGCCGGTTCCGATACCTTTGCCGATACTGATGCCCTTGCTGGCGCCGGCGCCGACTCCGGCCAACCCCGCCCCCGCATCGTGGTTGCCGACGTGGGGTTGAAATACAACATCCTGAGGCTGCTGCGGGAACGGGGCTGTGAGGTTATCGCCGTACCGGCGGACACCGGGGCCGCGGACATCCTGGCGATGCGGCCCTCCGGCATCCTGCTTTCCCCGGGGCCGGGCGACCCCCAACTGCTGGATTACGTGGTGGATAATGTGCGGCAGCTATTGGGCCGGACGCCGGTAATGGGCATTTGCCTGGGGCATCAGTTGGTGGCCCGCGCTTTGGGCGCCGACACTTTCAAGTTGAAGTTCGGACACCGGGGCGGCAACCATCCGGTTCAGGACTTGAATACCGGGCGGGTTTACATCACCGCCCAGAATCATGGCTTTGCCGTCAACCCGGATACCCTGCCGCCGGGCCTGGAGGTATCCCGCATCAACCTGAACGACGGCACGGTGGAGGGGCTGCGCCACCGGGACTTGCCCCTGTTCACCATTCAGTACCATTCCGAGGCAGCCCCCGGCCCCCGGGATAATGAATATATTTTCGACGAGTTTCTGGAGATGGTTAGAGATTTCAACCCTTAACCCGTGATACCAGTCCGCGATAGAACGCGATAGAGGGAGATGGGTGGCAGAGGAGGTGAGTGTTGGGCCGGAACCGGATGGCCCCGGCTTGGTCGGGGGAGTATCCGGTATCAGTGGTAATTCCTAATCGCACTATTTGGAGGTTTCCTGATGACCACGTTTTCGATGGTGTTGCTGGAAGAGGGGCTGGAGGCCGAACTTCCAATCAATCTGTCCAATATGCTGGGGCTGCTGGATCAGGTAGTCCCCGGCTTTGCCCACAATCACTACGGCTACCAGCTTGCCTCGGTCAGCCGGGCCAAGCTGGGCAGCCGCTGGGATGTTTCGGTCAAGCTGGTAGAGCAGGGCACCGGGAAGGTTTACGAAGAGCCGGTCGGCTGCGTTTCCGTGGAAAAGACCAGCAATGACTCGGTCAACTTCCGCGTCCCGCCCCGGGCCGAGCAGGACTTCCCGGGGATGAGCAAGTTCGACTGGGACGGGGCCTATTACGGCTCCTTCATCTACCAGATGCTCAACGTCCTGCACGACCGGGGGTTGATGAAACTCCCCGGCCGCTTGCCGACTTACTAGGTTAATGGATTCAACCCGGTAGGGGCGGGTTTATAACCCGCCCTTGCCCCCGACCGGATACGCCGGCGGAACGCACGGAGGAAGAAAACCGCCCTTGAGCAGTAACGGAGAACAACTGAACAAAGTCCTGGTAATCGGTTCCGGGCCAATCGTCATTGGTCAGGCCGCCGAGTTTGACTACGCCGGCACGCAGGCGTGCAAGGCCCTGCGGGAGGAAGGCGTTTCTACCGTCCTGGTCAACTCCAACCCGGCTACGATTATGACCGACCGGGACATCGCCGACCACGTATATATCGAGCCGCTGACCGTCGAGGTTATCGAGCGCATTATCCGGGTGGAGCAGCCTCAGGGCATCCTGCCCACGCTGGGCGGGCAGACCGGCCTGAACCTGGCGGTGGCCCTGGCCGACGCCGGCATCCTGGAACGGTACAACGTCCGGCTGCTGGGTACGCCATTGGAGACCATCCGCAAGTCGGAGGATCGGGAGTATTTCCGCAACTTCCTCCACGACATCGGCGAGCCGGAACCGCCCAACGCCACCGTCTCCACCATCGACCAGGCCCGCGCCTACGGCCAGGAAATGGGCCTGCCCCTGGTGGTGCGCCCGGCCTACACCCTGGGCGGCACCGGCGGCGGCATCGCCAACACCTGGCAGGAGTTTGAGGACATCGTACAGAGCGGCCTGGCCTCCAGTCCAATATCCCAGGTACTGCTGGAGCGTTCCTTGGTGGGCTGGAAAGAGGTGGAGTACGAAGTCATCCGGGACGGGGCGGACAACTGCATCACCGTCTGCAATATGGAGAACCTGGACCCCATGGGTTCCCATACCGGGGACAGCATCGTGGTGGCGCCCAGCCAGACCCTCACCGACAAAGAGTACCAGATGCTGCGTACCGCCAGCCTCAAGATAATTCGCGGGTTGGGCATTGAAGGGGGTTGCAACATCCAACTGGCCCTGCGTCCCCACCCGGACGTGGCCGACGCGATCCAATCCGACTGGGAAGCGGATTCACCGTACTACGTTATCGAAGTGAACCCCCGGGTCAGCCGCAGTTCGGCCCTGGCCAGCAAGGCCACCGGCTACCCCATTGCCCGGGTCTCGGCCAAGATTGCCGTCGGCCGGCGGCTGGACCAAATCGCCAACGCGGTAACCGGCAAGACCGGCGCCGCCTTTGAGCCGGCCCTGGACTACTGCGTAGTCAAAATTCCCCGCTGGCCCTTTGACAAGTTTCCTAACGGCGACCGGCAGATAACCACTCAGATGAAGGCCACCGGCGAGGTAATGGCGATTGACCGTTCCTTTGAGGCGGCCCTGCAAAAGGCTACCCGCTCCCTGGAGCTGGGCAACCGCACCCTGCTGTGGGAGGCCCTGCCCGCCGGCGAAGGGGAAAGTGGGGAAATGGCCGGGGAAGGCGAAGGCAGCAAGCCGCAAAACCTGCTGGCCCCCAACGACCTGCGCCTGTGGGCGTTAATGGCGGCCCTGCGCCGGGACACCACGCCGGAAGCCCTGGTACGGGATACCTTTATCGACCCCTGGTTTATCAGCGCGTTGGCCCGCATTGTGGCAATGGAGCGGCGCCTGCTGTCGGAAACGCTGACGCCGAACCTCCTGCGCCGGGCCAAGCGGCTGGGTTTCTCCGACCAGCAGGTAGGCACCCTGGCCGATATGCTGCCGGAACAGGTGCGCGACCTGCGGCAGCGCTGGAACCTGCGGCCGGTCTATAAAATGGTGGACACCTGCGCCGCCGAGTTCGAGGCGGTAACTCCCTACTACTACAGCACTTACGAGGAGGAAAACGAAGCCCTGCCCCTGCCCGGCGCCAAGGCGGTGGTCATCGGCAGCGGCCCCATTCGTATCGGCCAGGGCATCGAGTTCGACTATTGCAGCGTTCACGCCGCCTGGGCCTTGTCGCAAGCCGGGGTGTCCAGCGTGCTGGTCAACTCCAACCCGGAAACGGTTTCCACCGACTTTGACACCAGCGACCGCCTCTACTTTGAGCCATTGGATGAGGAGGCGGTGCGGGACGTTATCGACAACGAAACTATTGACGACCAGCCGCCGCCCTCGGTGGTGCAGTTCGGCGGCCAGACGGCCATCAACCTGTCCCAATCCCTGGCCCACGCCGGGCTGCCGATCCTGGGTTCCAGCGCTGAGGCCATTGACGTGGCCTCCGACCGGCAGAAGTTTGAGGAGTTCCTGTCCCGGTTGGGTATTCCCCAGCCGCCGGGCGCGTCGGTAACCTCCGTATCCGAAGCCTTGCAGGTCGCCCAGAACATCGGCTACCCGGTGGTGGTGCGGCCCAGCTACGTGCTGGGCGGGCGGGCGATGGAGATTGTTCAGAACGCCTCGGAACTGGTCCGCTATCTGACCCTGGCAACGGAAGTGGCCCCGGACAAGCGGGTGCTGGTGGACCACTATATGGAAGGCAAGGAATGTGAGGTTGACGCCATTTGCGACGGGGAGCAGGTGCTAATCCCCGGCATTATGGAGCATATCGAGCGGGCCGGGGTACACAGCGGCGACTCTATGGCAATCTATCCCGGCTTGAACCTGACCGAAGCGGAAGTGGATACCATTGTTGACTACACCACCCGCATCGGGCTGGCCATGGGCGTGCGCGGCCTGATGAACATTCAGTTTGTCATCCAGGGCGGCAGCGCCTACCGCAGCCCCCACGCCCCCTGGGAAGCGGCGGAAGCCACCACGGTTTACATCATTGAGGTTAATCCCCGGGGCAGCCGCACCATACCCTTTATTTCCAAGGTTACCTCAGTCCCGGTGGCCCGCCTGGCGACCCGGGTAATGCTGGGGGAGACCCTGGCCGGGTTGGGCTACCCCGGCGGCCTGTGGCCCCGGCAGAAACTGGTAGGCATCAAGGCCCCGGTATTCTCAATGTCCAAGCTGGTGGGCGTTGACTCCTATCTGGGGCCGGAAATGAAATCCACCGGGGAGGTGATGGGGATTGACCGGGACTTTCCCAGCGCCCTGTCCAAGGCCCTGATGGCGGCCAACCTGAACCTGAAAAAGGGCGGCGGGGTCCTGCTGAGCATCGCCGACCAGCACAAGGCCGAGTCGCTGGTGCTGATTCGGGAACTGCTGGAGGCCGGGTGCCGGCTGTACGCCACCGAAGGCACGGCGGCGATGATTGCCGCCACCGGGATGCCGGTTACGATGATTACCAAGCGGCTGAGCGAGGGCCACCCCAACGTGGTGGACGTGATAAACGATGACACGGTGGGCGCGGTAATCAACACCCTGTCCGGGGACACGTCGGTGCTGCGGGACGGTTTCTACATCCGGCGGGCGGCGGTGGAACGGCGTATCCCCTGCTTTACCTCCCTGGACACCGCCCGGGCCGCTGTGGAGTGTCTCCTAATGGAACGGGGCAGCTACAGCGTTCAGCAAATTGACGCTTACCTGCGGCCGGCGGAGGGGTAGGGCGCGCATTGTGCCGCCCCGTAAGGATTAAGCCAAGCCCGCCTTGTGCCGCTCATCCTGAGCCTGTCGAAGGACGGGGTGGGTGGTTCGACAAGCTCACCATGAGCGGATAATGGAAATGCCCCGGTTTGCCGGCAATCACATCTTAACCAGGGCAAACCGGGCAACCCCCCGCAACCGTCGTTCCGGCGAAAGCCGGAATCCAGGAAATCCCCGGGAAAAGAACGTGCCGGCTATCGGGGGTTCTGGATTCCGGCTTTCGCCGGAACGACGGTTTTATGATGGAATGACGGGTTGATGATGTGATTGTCCCCGCTCATCCTGAGCCGGTCGAAGGATGGGGTTGGGGTGGTTCGACAAGCTCACCATGAGCGGATAACGGAAATGCCCCGGTTTGCAGGCAATCACATCTTAACCAGGGCAAACCGGGCAACCCACGCAACCGTCGTTCCGGCGAAAGCCGGAATCCAGGAAATCCCCCGGAAAAGAACGGGCCGGCTACCGGGGGTTCTGGATTCCGGCTTTCGCCGGAACGACGGTTTTATGATGTGATGGCCCCCGCTCATCCTGAGCTTGTCGAAGGACGGGGTAGATGGTTCGACAGGCTCACCATGAGCGGATAATGGAAATGCCCCGGTTTGCCGGCAATCACATCTTAACCAGGGCAAACCGGGCAACCTACGCAACCGTCGTTCCGGCGAAAGCCGGAATCCAGGAAATCCCCCGGAAAAGAACGGGCCGGCTACCGGGGGTTCTGGATTCCGGCTTTCGCCGGAACGACGGTTTTATGATGGAATGACGGGTTGATGATGTGATTGTCCCCGCTCATCCTGAGCCGGTCGAAGGACGGGGTGAGATGGTTCGACAAGCTCACCATGAGCGGGTTGGGTAGGTTGGCGGTATTTGGGGAATCAAGCCAAACCCGGCTCGTGCCGCTCATCCTGAGCCTGTCGAAGGATGGGGTTGGGATGGTTCGACAGGCTCACCATGAGCGGGTTGGGTAGCTTGGCGGTATTTGAGGCATCCCTCTTGACGTGCATAGGGCGGGTTATAAACCCGCCCCTACAATGGTCAATCCCGGCCCGCAACGGTCAATTCCGGTAGGGGCCGGTTTCTAACCCGCCCTGGCGTCATCAGGTTTCCATTTCCAAACGCGATTGCCCGCCCCCCCTTGCGCTATCAAGGCGCGAAGCGCCGGAAAACCGCTGCGGCGTGGCGGCTGACTTGGGCCGTTCCCTGGCCTACCCAACCTTCCAGCAATTGGCGGTAAGTGCAGGCGACGAACTTTACTTCGTCGCCCTCAACCTCTTTGACAAAGGCGGCGATTTCCTCCCGGTGCGTGTCCCGGCTGCTTTCCTCAATTGGCAAGCCGGTGTCCGGCCAGGCACCCGGTTCGGCGTAGAGGTAAAAGAGAATGGGGGTGAGGCCCTGGTGCTCGCCGGGTTTGTTGACCTGGGTTCGCAGGGCCAGGGCGTGCTTGAATAGCTGGGCCGCATCCAGGGAGTAGGCGCTGCCCTTACTTGCGCCCACCTGGTCCCGGACTCGTTCATAGCCGGTCATCCGGTCGCCCCAGCACGGCCGGCGGTAGGCGTCGGAAAGGGCCTTGACCCGGTTTTTCCCGAAAGGCTCGAACCGCTTGGACTCGATGCCGATGAGGGCCGACGGCGTGGTAACCAGAACGTCCAGGACCGGATGGCGCCCGCCGTTCCAGGGAAAGCGCAACTTCCCTTCCAGGGTCAGGGAACTGGCCGGCCAGGCTTCCTGTTCGCAGCCCGGTAAGGGGGGCAGGTCGGCGGCCCGGTTGAGGAATAACCCGAAGGTGTTGGCGGCCAGGTTGGCGGAGGATTGAGGGCTGTCGAACTTCCCGGTGGCAATCTCGTTGCCCGGCCCGTCCTGATAGATTGCTTCAATTTGCGAACCGGGGACGCCGGACAGAAATCGGTCGGTCATTATTTTCTCCTGGCTTGCTGCTTGGGCCGGAATACCGGGCCGGAATAGGGGAATAGCGGCGCGCCTGATTCGCTACCACTCCATTTCCGTACCGAGGTTCAGGGACTTGGCCCGGTCATAGGCCAGCTTGGCGGCGGCGACGTCGGCCACCCCGGTGCCCATCAGCTTGGCGTAGATAATCTGCTCCGGGTTGTCCCGCCCCGGAACCGCGCCGCCTACCACGTGGCGCAACTCCTGGAGCCGGCTCCATTGCAGGCTGCCCCGGTCAACGGCGCCGGCCAAATCCCCGGCCTCGACCGGGGCCTGTTCCGCCGAGTCAACGAACAGCTTGTCGGCCCGGCTGAATACGGCGTCATCCACTTCCCTGGCCCGCCAGGTGGTCGGCCCGGCGCCGATTACCGTGGCCCCCGGCGCCAGCCATTCCCCGGCCAGCACCGGCTCCATCGCGGCGGCAATGCAGATGACAATGTCGCTGCCGGCCGCCGCCGCCTCGCCGCTGTCCACCGCCGACGTCTCGACGCCCAGGGAGTCGGTCATAGTTCGGGCAAAGGCTTCCCGCCGCTCCGGGGTGCGGCTGAATACCCGGATTTTCTGAATGTCGCGCACCCGGCATACCGCCTCCAACTGGGTGGGGGCCTGGTAGCCGGCGCCGATGATGCCGACGGTGGCGGCGTCGGATTTAGCCAGGTGCTTGACCGCAATGCCGGTGGTGGCGCCGGTACGCAGTTGGCCCAGCCGGTTGGCCTGGGTGTAGCACAGCAGCGCGCCGGTGCCGGCGTCGTAGATGCTGACCTGAAAGGAATACTTGCCCTGAACTACGGTGTAGGTTTTGACGCCCAGGATGTTGTCGTAGAACAGCCCGCCGCCCATCACCGAGAGCATCCCGCCGGGCGCGATAATCTTGCGCCGGGCCAGGTTCATCACCTCGCCGCCGCCGAAACGCCGCTGCATCTCCTCGATAGCATCCAGCATTTCAGCCATGGAAACCGCCTGGTTGACCTCTTCATCCCGGAGAAACAACGCCATTGTCGTGTACCTCTTAAAATGCAAATCATCCGGCATAGTTTAACCGGCCCGGATAATTCTGGCAAAGGGGCGGGCGGGTCAATCGCAGCATAAAACCGTCATTCCGGCTATAAAACCGTCGTTCCGGTTATAAAACCGTCGTTCCGGCGAAAGCCGGAATCCAGAACCCTCGGTAGCCGGCCCGCTCTTTCCCCGGGGATTTCCTGGATTCCGGCTTTCGCCGGAACGACGGTTGCTTGGGTTGCCACGGTTGCCCGGTTTGCCCTGGTTAAGACGCGATTGACTTGGCAAAGGTACGGGTGGGTCGGTATTCCCAACATTTGTTGGTATTCGTTACCCGGCCCCGCCCCTACGCCGCCGCTAATGCCAACCCCCGGTGCTAATGCCGGAACGCCCGGACTGTTTTCTAGCCATCACCGCCGGTTTGGGGCGCCGGGGCCTCCCGCTGCTGCCGGGCCGGCGCGCTGGGGGCGGGAGTGCGGTGGAACATAGCGACGATGCTGCCGGAAATCATTATCCAGACCACGGTCAGGGCGGAAAGCTGGAAGCCGCCCAGGTAATGCGCCTGCGCCTCCCCGGAGGGCATCAGGTCAATTGCCACCGGCAGGGCCAGCCCCAGCACCGTGGCGCTTACCGTCGTCCCTACCGAGTGGCCCATCTGCCGCGTGGTCTCCAGCATCCCGGAGGCAAACCCCCGGTTGTCCGGCAGGGAGTTCATCACCGTGGCGTTGTTAGGCGAGTTGAACAGGTTGGAGCCGATGGCAATGGGCAGCAGCAGTACCGGGAGCATATACACCGGTATATCATCGGCAAAGATTCCCGCCAGAAAGAACCCCGACGCAATCAGCAGCAGGGAACCGGGCCGGAGCCAGCGCGGGTTGTAACGGTCGTGAATCCAGCCGCCTAAAGTAGGCAGGAACAGCCCCATAAACTGGTTGGGCAGCAGCACCAGCGCTACGATAATGGGGGCCTGCCCCAAACCGTTTTCCACCAGAATGGGTATCAGCGTCGTTACCGCCAGCATCGAAAGGTGGAAAGTGGTATTGGTGAACAGGGCCATGGAGAAATACTTCTGCTTGAAGTAGCGGAAATCGACAAAGGGGTCGCTGCTCCGCTGCTGGATTACAAAGAACAGGGCCAGGCAGGCCAGGAACAGCAGGTGCATCGGCACGTGGTAACTCAGGGCGTCCGGGGTGGTGAAGGACTCGGCCCCTTCGTGGATGTGCAGCCCGGACAGGATAAAGGTGCCCAGGGTAGCAATCATCAAAGTGGCGCCGAAGTAGTTGATGGAGACCTGTTTCATCTCCTCGGTTAGCTGCTGGGCGTGGTATTTCAGCAGGGGGTAGCTGCACCAGATTGCCAGCAAACCGATGGGCAGGGAGGAGAGAAAGACCAGCCGCCAGCCCCATTGCAGGCCGAAGAATTGCAGGAATACGCCGAACATCCCCAGGCCGATGAGGGTTCCGAACCGGGCCGCCACCACCGGAACGGCGAAGGCCCGGCCCCGCTCCGCGACCGGGAACACCATTACCAGGATGGCGTTGGAGTTGGCCGTAATCAGGGCGCCGCCAATGCCGACTACCCCGCTCCAGAGAATCAACTGGGTGGGCGTGAAGGAGGTGGCCGACAGGACGCTGGCGACCGACAGCAGGATGGCCCCGAGGAAGTAGATGCGGACGTGGCCGTACTTCTGCCCCAGCCGGGCCGCTAAAAAGACGGTGCTGCCCAGCAGCAGCAGCCGAATCACCACCATCCAGGCCGCCTGGGCTACGTCTATCTCAAAGTGGCGGGCCACCGACGGGATGACCAAGGCGATGGGCATACTGGAGAGCTGAACCAGCAATTGGGTGGCGGCCAGGCCAATCAGGGTTTCCCGGCGCTGCCGGTCGCTGCCCAATTCCCGGAAGTTGCCGATTACGTTCAGCCGGCGCAGGACCAGGAGCGCAAGTTCCACGGATTATCCTTTGGACTATTTTCACCCGGCGCGGCCGGGGCGCAGCGGGTTGCGGCGCGGCGTTATTTCCTGAAATAGGCCCGGTTTTTCTGCACGTATTCCCGCATCGTGGCGGGAACGGTGAACTCATCAAATATGGCGTTCACCGGGCAGGCCGATTCACAGTAGGCGCAGTCGATACAGTCGTCGGGATTGATGAAATACATCTGTGCGTCGTCGTCGGTGTGGATACAATCCACCGGGCAGACCTCAACGCAGGACGCATCTTTAACCCCGATACAGGGTTCAGTAATAACGAAAGCCATCAGCCCGGCTCCTCCCTGCAAGCAGGGGCAAAGGGGTTGCTTCGGGATTGTTTCGGTAACCAATGCCGGAGTCTCAAATAACTGGGCCAGACAAAATCCATTCTCAATATAGTTTATTATTTTGTCAAGTGATATTGTGTAATATATTATATTGATGTATTATATACCATAATCCGATAAAAGACCCCGCTTGAGGTAGCCGTTTTTATGGAACTGCGCGAGATTATCAGCTTTTACCACGTGGCGCGCTTGCACAGCGTTTCCAAGGCGGCCCGCCGGCTGGAACTGGGTCAGCCCACGGTTACCACCCACCTGCGAAAGCTGGAGGATGAGTTCGGCATAACCCTCTTTGACCGGATTAAGCGACCGATTCAGCTTACCTCGGAAGGGTTTATATTTTTGGAATTGATTACTCCGATAGTTGAATCCGTAGATACCCTCAAGACTCAAATGGACTACACGGAGCGCCGGGGTTCCCTGCACATCGGCGCCTACCCCGACCTGATTACCCACCATCTGCCCAAGCCGATTCAAGCCTTCCTGGACTTTTACCCGGACGTGCGCCTGCAACTGACCGCCCGCTCCTACATCAGCCTGATTCAGTTGGTTAAATCCGGGGAGTTGGATCTGGCTATCTCCTCGCCCCCGCCGCCGGACGAACCCTCGCTGGAGTTTTCCGAACTGTTCCGGTACAACGTAGTTCTGCTGACCCCGCCGGGCCACCAACTCTTGCAGAAACATCCTATTGACCTGCACGACATCGCCGGCTGGCCCCTGATTCTTTCCGGCCCGGAGAGCCTGACCCGCCGCAACCTGGAACAAGCCTTCAAGGATAACGGCATTAACTTTGACGTAGTGCTGGCGGTGGATCACGCCGAATCGGTCAAACAGTACGTGGAGATTGGCATGGGCGTCGGCATTGGCAACGACTTCACCCTCCACCCGGAAGACCACGACAAGCTGGGCGTAGTTTCCCTGGAACACATTTTCCCCTCCTCGGTGGTGGGAGTCTGCACCCTGAGAGGCAAGTTCCTGGGCCGGGCGGTACGCAACTTTATGGACAACCTGGCAAAGCATCTGGGCAACTACCAAGTCCACCTGGAGGAGTGGGCAACTCCCCCCACCGCCGCCGCCGGGAACGCCGACGAACTGCTCCGGTTAAGCGGCTGACCACCGCCGGGGTTGGGAGATTGCCCGCCACCGCTCATGGTGAACCTTCCAGTAACCGCTCATGGTGAGCTTGTCGAACCACCGCCTTTCCCCAAAGATAGGGGTTAGAGGATTACCCGCGACCGCTCATGGTGAACCTTCCAGTAACCGCTCATGGTGAGCTTGTCGAACCACCGCCTTTCCCCAAAGATAGGGGTTAGGGGATTACCCGCCACCGCTCATGGTGAACCTTCCAGTAACCGCTCATGGTGAGCTTGTCGAACCACCGCTTTTCCCCAAAGAGAGGGGTTAGGGTATTGCCGCTACTTTCTCCTCAATTACCCGCCCCGCTACCCGCTTTCCGAATCCTCACCGGCCGCCGCCCGGCGCGCCACTTCCCGCACCCGCCGTTCCAGGTAGGGCCGGGGCAGCAGCACGTAGTGGCGGCACTTCAGACACAGGATGCCGATGTCCGCGCCCAGCCGGGTTACCCGCCAGAGGTAACCGCCGCAGGGATGCGCCCGTTTCAGCCGCACTTCGTCGCCAACTTTCAGGTCAAGGGCCATCCCGCACCACTCCTTACCAGCCCTTACCCGCGGCGTCCAGCGTTTGATTGATGGCGTCCCGGAGCGCGGCGGCAGCTCGGCGGGCGGCCTGGGCAAAGTCATCCCCCGCCGAGGCGTAGATGATGCCCCGGGAGGAGTTGATGATGGCCCGCCGTCCCTGCTGATCCACGCCGTTGCGGACGGCGGCCGGCAGGTCTCCCCCCTGCGCGCCCACGCCGGGAATGAGCAGCGGCAAGTCCGGGCAAGCCGTCCGCACTACGGCCAACTGCTCCGGCACGGTGGCCCCCACCACCAGGCCCAGGTTGCCCTGCCGGTTCCAGTCCAGGCCGGCCCGGGCCAGATGCTCATACACGCTGACCTTGCCATAGGGGGAGTCCACCGCCAGGTCTTGCAAGTCGGCGGAGCCGGGATTGGAACCCCGGCACCAGAGGAACGCGCCCCGGCTCGCATCCTCCAGAAAGGGCAGCACCGTATCCGCCCCGCCCCAGGCGTTGAGCGTAACGGCGTCAAAGCCCCAGACCTGGAACATCGCTTTGGCGTAGGCCACCCCGGAGGGGCCGGCGTCGCCCCGCTTGGCGTCGCCGATAATCTGAACCTGAGGCGCGGCTTGTCGGATGTGTTGAATGGTCTGTTCCAGCGCCCGCAGGCCGGGCAGCCCCAGCGCCTCATAGAAAGCCAGGTTGGGCTTGTAAGCGCATACCAAATCGGCGGTGGCCTCCACAACAGCCCGGTTGAACTGGAAAACGTCGGCCACCGGCAGCCGAGCCGGCTCCGGGTCCAGCCCAACGCAAACCAGGCTGCGGTTCACGCTGCAAGCCCTATCCAGATTGGTCAGATAGTCGGTCATAAATCCTCCGGGAATTTTAGGCTATTATAGCCCGGCAGCGGCGCGGCTTGCCAGAGTATTGCAGCCCCGCCGGGCAATCGCGCTTGACCGGGGCAACCCAGGAATTCCCCGGAAAAGAACGGGCCGGCAACCTAAGCAACCGTCGTTCCGGCGAAAGCCGGAATCCAGGAAATCCCCGGGAAAAGAGTGGGCCGGCAACCTAAGCAACCGTCGTTCCGGCGAAAGCCGGAATCCAGGAAATCCCCGGGAAAAGAGTGGGCCGGCAACCTAAGCAACCGTCGTTCCGGCGAAAGCCGGAATCCAGGAAATCCCCGGAAAAGGGCGGGCCGGCAACCTAAGCAACCGTCGTTCCGGCGAAAGCCGGAATCCAGGAAATTCCCGGCAAAGAGTGGGCCGGCTATCGGGGATTCTGGATTCCGGCTTTCGCCGGAACGACGGGTTTGTGATGTGGTTGCCTTGTGTAGCCGGGCCGGTGCAAATCCCTCAACCCACTCATGGTGAGCTTGTCGAACCACCCGTGCGTACCCAGCGAATCCTCTTGCAGGACAAGCTCAGGATGAGCGGAGGCGGTCAACAATCCGCTCATGGTGAGCCTGTCGAACCACCCGTGCGTCCCCAGCGAATCCTCTTGCAGGTTTATCCTTCAACAAGCTCAGGATGAGCGGGGAGAGTAGGCAACTCGACTTTGCCCGGCCAAACCGGGTTTGCCAGGATGGTTCCCGGTTGCTACCATTAGCCGGCGATGAAGTTACACCCTGACTTGGTAGAGGCCCGTTTCCTGACCCGGCTTAACCGCTTTGCCGCCTTGGTGGAATTGGAGGGCCGGGAGGTGATGGCCCACGTCGCCAACTCCGGGCGGCTGCGGGAACTACTGGAGCCGGGCCGCCGGCTGCTGCTGGCCCCGGCCCCCGGCGAACACCGAAAGACTCAATTTGACCTGGCCCTGGTTGACCTGGACTTTACCCTGGTTTCCGCCGACTCCCGGCTGCCCAACGCGCTGGTGGCGGAGGCCCTGGCGCGGGGCGACCTGCGCCCCTTTGCCGACTATCCCCAAGTGCGCCGGGAAGTAACCTTTGGGGAGAGCCGCCTTGACTTGCTGCTGGAAGGGCCGGCCGGGCGGTGTTACCTGGAAACCAAGTCGGTAACCCTGGTGGAAGAGGAAGGAGTCGCCCGGTTCCCGGATGCGCCCACCCTGCGCGGCGTAAAGCACCTGCGAACCCTGTCCCAAGCGGTGGCCGACGGGCACCGGGCGGCGGCGGTATTCGTGATTCAGCGGGGCGACGCCCGTTCCTTTACCCCCCACGATATGGCAGACCCGGAGTTTGGCGGCGCGTTGCGGGCCGCCCAGGCCGCCGGAGTAGAAATCTACGCCTATCCCTGCCAGGTTTCACTGGAGGAGATACGGCTGGCCGCCCCGCTGCCGGTCAACTTGTGAGGAAAACGGGATGCCCCATAGCCCGGCCGCTCTGAAAAACGCCCCGCTCCGGGAGATTTACCGGCTCCTCTACCGGGCCTACGGGCCGCAGGACTGGTGGCCCGGCGACGGGCCTTTTGACGTGATAATCGGCGCCATCCTGACCCAGGCCGCCTCCTGGAAGAACGTAGAACTGGCAATTGGCCGGCTGAAGGCGGCGGATTGCTGGTCTTTTGCCGCCATCCAGCGTTGCCCGCCGGCAGAACTGGCGGCGATTATCCGCCCCTCCGGTTATTTCAACGCCAAGGCCGCCAAGCTGAAAGCCTTTGCCGCCCACGTGCTGGAGCGTTACGGCGGCGACCTGTCCCTGATGTTCGCCCAGGATACCCAGCCCCTGCGCGCCGAGTTGCGGTCCATCTACGGCATCGGCCCGGAGACGGCGGATGACATTCTGGTCTATGCGGCCGGCAAGCCTTCCTTTGTCATTGACGCCTACACCATTCGCATCCTGCAACGGGTGGGCCTGGTTCCTGAGGAAGGCCGGGGCGGATATGCTGATTTTCAACGGCTGTTCCACCAGCAACTTCCCGGAGACGTTGCCCTGTTCAACGAATACCACGCCCTGCTGGACCACCACGCCGGCGCAACGTGCCGGAAAGTTCCGGCCTGCGCCGCCTGCTGCCTCCGCGCCGTGTGCTTAACCGGCCAGACGGCGGCGCTGGCGGCTGGGGGTGGTGAATAAAGGGCTGAACCGGCGGGGGTAGGGCGTGTTCACCAGAACTTGCCAACTATCCCCGCCGTCATCACTGTCATTATGGTACTGTCATTACCGCCATTACTGTCATTCCGATCGCAGGGAGGAATCTAAAAACCCCGCCGTCCCGAACGGTTCCTATCGCCAGGATTTTTAGACCCTTCACTATCGTTCAGGGTGACAGTGTGGATAATTCAGGATGACAGCGAGGGCGTTCCGGGCGGCCTTGTGAGAGATGGTTGCGTGGAGGATGGCGGCTTAGGGAGCGGGGAATGACGGCGGTTGCAGAACCCGCCCCGGTACATTACTCACTCATCAATAGACAAGGGATAGGAGGTTGATTATGCCGACGGTTAAGCTGGACGATACCCTGGAAATGTATTACGAGGATGACGATTATACCGACCCCTGGCGTCCCCGGGAGACGGTGGTGCTGCATCACGGCAACGCCAAGAACGGGCGGCTCTGGTACGCCTGGGTTCCCCTGCTGGCCCGCCAGTACCGGGTGGTGCGGCTGGACGCAAGGGGTTTTGGCCGCTCCACCGCGCCGCCGCCGGGCTACGATTGGTCCTTGACCGGGTTCGCTGCCGACTTGCTGGGTTTGCTGGACTACCTGGAACTTGACCGGGTACACCTGATTGGCGAGACCGTCGGCGGCACCATTGCCCTCCAGTTCGCTTACGAACACCCGGAACGGCTGCATACCGTTACCGCCTGCACTTCGCCCTACAAGTTCGTGGGCGCGCCCCAATACCTGGAGAACTACAAAATCATTGAGGAGGAGGGCATCGAGGCCTGGGTACGGCGGTCGGCCGACCGTCGGCTGGAGCCGGGCCGTTCCAATCCGGCCCACCACGAATGGTACGCCCAACAGATGATGCAGACCTCCCCCCGCGTGGTGATGGAAACCCTGGCCTACCTGTCCACTCAGGACTTGTCGCCCATCCTGCCCCAAATTGAGACCCCGGCGCTGGTGCTGGTGGCCGCGGACAGCGACACCAACACCCCGGACCGGGCCTCCGGGATGGCCGGACTGCTGCCCAACGCGCGCCTGGCGGCGATTCCCCAAGCCAGCGGCTACGTGCAGCACTCGGAGCCGGAGAAGTGCGTCGCGGAGTGGCGGGAGTTTATTGGCAGTGTTCACCGGCCTTAACCCGGACAACGGCGCGGCTTAATCGTTACGGATAGTAACGGCGGGTGGGGGCAAAGTCGAGTTGCCGCCTACTCCCGCTCATCCTGAGCCGGTCGAAGGACGAACCGTCGGGTAAGGGAGTCGTGCCACGTAGGGGCGTTTCGCGAAACGCCCCTACTCACCGGATAGGACGGGTGGTTCGACAAGCTCACCATGAGCGGGGAGAGGCGGCAACTCGACTTTGTGATTGCCCGGATTCCGGCGCTGGCTGGCTTGAGTAAAGCGGCCATTCCCTATATATTGGTATATGGGTTCCCGTTTCTCCGGGCCTAATCCAGTCTTTCGGAGGGCGTTAAAATGGCTGCCAGACAAACCACTTACGCTTGCGTCAAGTGCCGGAACACCGGCTATACCACCGATGAGTTCCGCGCTACCGGCGGGAACTTCGCCAAGTTTTTTGACGTGCAGAACAAGAAGTTTATGACGGTGTCCTGTACCCAGTGCGGCTACACCGAAATCTACCGGGGCGATACTTCCAAGTTCGGCAACGTCGCCGACTTTTTCCTGGGCGGCTAGGGGGCTAACCGTCCATAAGGTTCGGGTTGGATTGCCCGGCGCAGAATCCAAATAATTCAAGGCTGGACGGGCCGCAGAATAACTATGCCTTCACCCGATTACTCGCCGGGGTTCTACCGGGAATATGCGTGGCAGTACGCCAGGGTAGCCAGGGAGTTTCGCCAGTCGGTCTATCTCAGCAGTTCCCACCCCGGACTGAAACATGATTGGGACCTTTGGGATCGGCTGGTCGAACTGGCGCCGGGCCGGCGCGGGCTGGATGCCGGCTGCGGGGCCGGCGCCAGGGACGTTTTCCACGCCTGGCGCCAGGGCTATGACGTTACCGGGGTCGATGCCATTGCCGAGAACATTCAGGCCGCCCAGGAACTCCACCCGGAAATTGCCGGCCGCTTGTCCGTGGCAAATCTGGAGAATCCCTTGCCCTTCGCTGATGCCGCCTTTGATTTTGTCGCCTGCAATGCCGTCATCCAGCACATCGCGCCGGGGCTGGTGCGCCGGGTGGTCTTGCCGGAATTGGCCCGGGTTCTCCGGGCCGGGGGCGTGCTGCAATTGATGTTCAAGAACGGCAGCGGCGTCATTACCGTGTTCGATAGGGACTATGGAATGGAACGCAGCTTTCAGCTTTATGACGAAAGGGAACTCCTGAGGCAGCTAAAAGGTCTCGGTCTGGAACTGATTGAGGCCGCCGCTCCCGACCAGTTGGGCGGATTGCTCTACTTCACCGACCCCAAGCCGGTGGAGCATTGCGTATTTTTTGCCCGGAAAACCCGGTAGCGGTGAACTGGGGCGGCGGCAACTAAAACAGGGAACGGGACTGGCCGCCGTCCACGTTGAGGCAGGCCCCGGTTATCAGGTCGGCCCGGTCAGAGGCGAGAAAGGCCACCGTCTCGGCAATCGGTTCCGGCCAGCCGAACCGCCCCATGGGCAGGTTGCGGCTGATAAACTCGGCCACCACTTCCGGCGGCTGGGTGTTCTGGAACCGCTCCCAGGTGCTGCCGGGGAAGTCAATGGAGCCGGGGGCCACGCAATTTACCAGCACCCCGTAGGGCGCCATTTGCAACGCCAGGTGCTTGGAAAAGGCAATCAACCCCGCCTTGCCGGTCATATAGTCGATTGAGCCGCCGTGTTCCCGGCCATAAATCGAGGAAATGTTGATTATCCGGCCCCAGCCCTGCGCCTTCATCTGCGGCAGGGCCAGCGCGGTCAGGTGCACCGCGCTGAACAGGTTGACCTCCAGGCCCTCCCGGAATTGGGCCATGCTGGTCTCCTCAAACAAAGTTGAACCGCGGCGACCGCCCACGTTGTTGACCAGGATGTCCGGGGCGCCCAAGCCGGCCACGGTCTCCTCGTAGAAACGGACTGCTTGCGCCTCCTCGGTAACGTCCGCCGGCGTCCCTTGAACCCGATAGCCCTGAGCCGCCAACTCGGCCACTGAGGCGTTCAGTTGGGCCTCGTCCCTGGCGCAGATAGCTATGCGACAGCCCTCCCTAGCCAGAGCCTCGGCAATCTGCCGTCCCAGGCCCCGGCTGCCCCCGGTAATCATCGCCGTCCTGCCGTTCAAGCCCAAGTCCATCGCTGCCTCCCGATTAGGTGTCCTGATTTTCGGCGATTATAGCTTGTGAGCCGGGATTTTTCACTATAGAGACAAAGAGCGCCGGGCGTAGGCAAAGTCAAGCCACGTAGGGGCGTTTCGCGAAACGCCCCTACCGGATGTCCCACGGGATAAGGGGCGGGTGGTTCGACAAGCTCACCATGAGCGGATATGAGTATGGGCGGATATGAGTATTGGCATTGACTTTGCACCCGGCCCTGTACCAAATCCACGTCCCTAGCCATTGTGCGCCTTGTCCGTGCTATAATGGGGCGGTTACTGAATACATTGGAGTTTGGGGAATGATAAAGCGGTTTTCCGTCTTGTATGTGGGACAGATTGACTTGGATAACGTGGGGGCCGACGGCACGCCGGCCAATGACCGGCGGTATCCCAACGAAAAGCTGGTGCAGGCTTATGACCACGCCGTTGCCCTCGCTAAACACATGGATGAGTTGGGTTTCTATTGTATGTGGACGGCGGAGCACCATTTCCAGCGGGAGGGTTACGAGTGCCTCCCCAATATGACCCTTTTGGGGGTTCACCTGGCCGGGCTGACCAAACAACTGAAGTTCGGCGCCGCCTTTAACATCGTCCCGATGTGGCATCCCCTGCGGTTGGCTGAGGACTTTGCCATGGCCGACGTGCTGACCGGCGGTCGCCTGATTTTCGGCGTAGGCCGGGGCTACCATTCTCGGGAAGTGGAAACTTTCGGCTCCCCGGTGATTGACAATGACGCCAACCGGGAACTCTTTGAAGAGCAGATGGAGATAATCCAGAAAGCCTTTAACGAAGAGTCCTTCACCCACCAGGGCAAGTACTACACCATCCCGCCGGACATTCCTTACCGGGGTTACCAGGTAGAGGACGTTACCCTGGTTCCCCGGCCCCTCAACCGGCCGGTGGAGATTTGGCAGCCCATCGCCAGCGGCAAGACGCTGGAGTATATCGCCCAGCGGGGCATCAAGGCCATGGTGGCCCTGACCGGCGAGGTGTTGGTGGAGCGGATGTTCCACGCCTACCACGATGCCGCCGTCGCCGCCGGCCGGCCCATTGCCCTCGGCCAGGATATGGCCCTGGGTTTCGGTTTCTGCCTGGATGACACCCGGCAGCAGGCCATTGACCGGGTTCGGCCCTATCACGATGAGCGGTACAAGTGGTTTGCGCCCTTCGGTTTTGTCCGTTATACCGACGCCCAAGGGCGGCCCTGGGGTACGCCGGGCGCGCCGGTGGGCGTCCCCAAAATCGAGGACGGCGTACAGCAAAAAGCCTGGTACTGCGGCCCCTCTCAGGACTTCATTCCCTTCCTTCAGGAAGTAGAGGACAAGTACCCCGGCCTGGAAGACATCATCCTCCAGTGGCCGGAGGGTATGCCCTGGCTGGAGTTCAAAGACCAGCTTTCCCAATTCGCCGCCGAGGTTATGCCGGCCTTCGCCGGACGCCAAAAGGCATCTATGGCCGGGGATGACGGGGATTAGGGGGTATTCCGGTTATTCAGGCAAGGTATGAGTTACGCAATTGAGACAATTCCCGGCCACCCCAATGTCACCCTGAACGGAGTGAAGGGTCTAAAATCCTTGTGATAAGAAACGTTCCGGTTATGGGGCATTTTAGATTCCTCGCTTCGCTCGGAATGACATATCGCTGATAGGCATATCGTTGATAGAGTTTCCGATTCAACCGCCTGAATCCCGCAAGCAATAATCCGTACCGGCAAAGGAGCATTTCCTGGCGAATCAGCAGCACGTAGCCCTGGCTAAGGGGGGGCCTTATGCCCTGGCCCGGTGGCGGGAACAGCACTGGCGCAGCCGCGCCCGGCTTGACCTGTCCGGCGCTTATTTGAGCGGCGCCCGCCTGCCCGGGGCCGACCTGGCCCACGATAACCTCAGCGCCATTGACCTCACCAACGCCAACCTGCGCCATGCCGACCTGGCCGGCGCCGCCCTGAACTCGGCCTATCTGTCCCGTTCCAACTTGTCCCGGGCCAACTTGAAAGATGCCAGTTTGCCCGGCGCCGCCCTGAATCGGGCCGACCTCTCCGGCGCCTGCCTGCGGGGGGCCGACTTGCGGGGCGCCGACCTCTCCTTTGCCGACCTTTCCTCTGCCGACTTGACCGAGGCCAACCTGGCCGGGGCCGACTTGCGGGAAACTAACCTCACGCTGGCCGACCTGAGCCGGGCCTGCCTCAGCGACGCCCGGCTCACCGCCACCCTGCTGGACGTGACCAACCTCACCGGCGCCGACTTGCGGCGGGCCGCCCTGGTACGGGCCGGGCTGGACACCACCCTGCTGGGCGAGGCCGTCCTGGAAATGACCCTGTTCGGCGACTGCGACCTGAGCCAGGCGCTGGGGCTGGAGACGATGCGGCACGTTGGCCCCAGCATCATCGGCCTGGACACGCTGGCCCGCTCGCGAGGGCTGATTCCCCCGGAGTTTTTGCGCCGGGCCGGGGTTGCCGCGCCGCTGCTGGCCCTCCAGGAAAGGGTCAGCTATGCGCCCAGAGACTTTTGCCGGGTGCTGCTGGTTGGTTCGGTCAGCGACGCCGACTTTGTCCGCAAGCTGGAGGCCGACCTGAACCGGGCCGGGTTTCCCTGCTGGCACGTGGCGGTGGATGATGAGGCGGCCTTTTCCGATGACGCCGGGGAGTCGCTGCTGGGCCGGTTTGTGTACTACGACCAACCGCTGCTGGTCTGCTCCGAGGCATCCCTGGGCAGTCCTTATGGCTGGCGTTCCTTTGAGCAGGCGGCGCGCGGGCCGGCCGGAGCGTCCGGCGGCTCCAATATCGGCGCCAATCCCCCGGTTTCCCTGACCCTGGATGACCGGATTGATGACCGGGAGGATACCCTCTGCGCCGACTTGCGCCGGGGGACGGTGGTAGCGTTCCGGGGCTGGGCCGAGGCCGAACCCTACCGGGAGAGTCTGGCCCGCCTGGTGGCGGTTTTAGCCGGCCAACGGGAAACCGCCGGCAACTCCAGCAACCCCGATTGGCCCGAACCTATCGCGCCGCCGGGCGACTGATACCGGCCCGGTTCGATTTCCCGGTTCCGACGTTTAGCGGACTACTTTAGCCGGTTGCCGTCCTTATTCCTGATGTGGCTACTCTGTAACCGGCGTGTCCTTATCCAGCATCAGGCAAGGCTCACCCCACTGGCCGGGGCTGGCTGCGTCCCATTCGGCGGCATCGCCGTCAAGTTTCAGGCGGATACCGTCGTCGCCCCCGTACACCAGCAGAATGACGCCGTCGCCGGAGTCCTCGGCCAGCGCCGCCCAAGCCGGGCCGGGGCCGCTTTCCGCCCAGCCGGTAACCTGGCACCAGGCGTCCGCGCCGTCCGGGTCGGCGGTGAACAGCCGGCGGATGCTGCGCGGCTCCTCCAACAGGTCAAATACCCGGTTCAAGTCCATAGGGCTATTGCCCCCGGCGATTACTTCAACTTCAAACAGCATAGCTTGTCCCTTTCCGGGCGATTTTGTTCACCAGAGAGATACAGGGTAACACAGGGGCGGGGGGAGAATGTAGGTTGCCAAGCCTCGGCGCGATAAAATCCGCTCACCGTGAGCTTGTCGGTGGTATAAAGTCCGCTCATGGTGAGCCTGTCGAACCATCGGCCCACCATCCTTCGACAAGCTCAGGATGAGCGGAAAGGTAAATTGGGCTACTTTGTAATCATCCTGTCCCTTGCCCGGCCCCGGTCAATCGTAGGGGCGGGTTTGTAACCCGCCCGACGGTCAACGGCAAAGACCGTCCGGCAAACGGGTATGCCATAGCTGACCGGTTCCTGCGCCTTAGCCAGGGCGGGTTATAAACCCGCCCCTACCCCGGTGATGATACCAACAAGTACCCCGTTGGCAACACCAACGAATGATAACACCAGCAAGCGTTGAGAATACCCAAACCGCCCCGCCGTTGACTTGCTTTGCTGATGGCTTATACTAGGCCAATACCCCCGGCCGGCGTGCGCCGGTTATCCAGCCCCTTGGGGAGGTGATTATGCGCTTGGGTTACTTCACGATGCCCCTGCATCCGCCCGGCTCCGACCTGGCGGAAACCCTGGAGTCGGACCTGGCGCAGATGGAAACCCTGGATCGGCTGGGTTACCGGGAAGCCTGGATTGGCGAGCATTTTACCACCGTTTGGGAGAATATACCGGCCCCGGACCAGTTCATTGCGGCGGCCCTGGCCCGTACCCGGAACCTCATTTTCGGCACCGGCGTTACCTGTATGCCCAATCATGACCCCTTTATGATTGCTCACCGGGTAGCCCAGTTGGACAACCTGGCCCGGGGCCGGTTCTATTGGGGCGTCGGCTCCGGCGGCTTTCCCGGCGACTTTGAGGTGTTCGGCGTTGACCCGGCTGAGGGCGCCCACCGGGGAATGTCCCGGGAGATGCTTGAGGTGATTCTGGAAATGTGGGCCAACCCCCGGCCGGGCGCCTATCAGCATCCCTTCTGGAAGTTTGCCATCCCGGAGCCGGTTCCCGAAATCGGCCTGCAATTCCACGTAACGCCCTATCAGAAACCCCATCCCCCCATCGGCGTGGCCGGCGTCTCCCCCAACTCCGACACCCTGCTGCTGGCCGGGGAAAAGGGCTGGCTGCCCCTGAGCATCAACCTGGTGCCGCCGGTAACTCTCAAAAGCCACTGGGACGCGGTGGAAACGGGGGCCAGCCGGACCGGGCGCACTCCCGACCGTGCCGAGTGGCGCATCGCCCGGGAAATCTACATTGCCGATACTACCGAGCAGGCGCGGCAGGAAGTCCTGGAAGGCACCATCGGGCGGGATTTCCGCCAATACTTCATCCCGCTGATGAAGTACGTGAACGCTTGCAGCCTGTTCAAGGTTGACCCGGAAATGCCCGACGCGGCGGTTACCCCGGAGTACCTGGTGGATAACGTCTGGATTGTGGGGAGCCGGGATGACGTTACCGAAAAAATCCGGCAGATGTACCGGGACGTAGGCGGCTTTGGCGTCCTGCTGGCGATGGGCCACGAATGGCAGCCGGCGGAAAGCTGGCTTAACTCGGTAACCGCCCTGGCCCAGGACGTTATGCCCCGGCTGGCCGACTTGAACTGAGGGTTTTTTTATCCACGAAGGGGCACGAAGGGGCACGAAGGAATTGTTTTATTTTCCCGACTATTCGTAGATTGCAAAGTCAAAAGTAAGGAGGTTTGGCGATGGCTTTGGGACTGAGGACTTACCGGCCGCTGATTGCCGGGACTACCCACATGGTGGCTACCGGCCACTATCTGGCTACGGCGGCGGCCTATCGCATCCTGGAGCAGGGCGGCAACGCCACCGACGCGGGGGTGGCCGCCGGCATTGCGCTCAACGTAACCCTGCCCCAATACACCAGCTTTGGCGGCGTGGCCCCGATTATGGTGCATGACGCGGCCCGCGGAACGACGGCAACCATCAGCGGCCTGGGTCGCTGGCCCCAAGCCGCCAGCGTTGACTACTTCAATCAGCACGCCGGCGGCGACCTCCCTTCCGGCGTCCTGCGCACCGTAACCCCGGCTGCCGCCGACGCCTGGCTGTCCGCGCTGCAATTGTACGGGACAATGACCTTTGCCCAGGTGGTTGCGCCGGCCCTGGAGTTGGCCGAGCAGGGGTTTCCCATCCCCCATACCCTGCACCGGGCGTTGGTTCGGGAGGAGGAGAAATTTTCTAATGGACGCCGGGACGCCGCTCCCTGGGCGGCTACCCGGGAGGTGTTCTTTCCCGGCGGGCGCGCCTTGGAGGCCGGCGGGCGGGCAATCCAACGGGACCTGGCCCGCACCTTCCGCCGCCTGATTGCTGCGGAGCAAGCCGCCGGCGGCGGGCGGGAATCGGCCCTCCAAGCGGCCCGCGACCTGTTCTACCGGGGGGAGATTGCGGCAGAGATGGTGGAGTTCAACCAGTCTCAGGGCGGGCTGCTTACCCTGGAGGATTTGGCCGGGTTTGAGGCCAAGCTGGAGCCGCCGGTAGTTGCCAACTATAAAGGCGTTGACGTGGCTACCTGTGGCCCCTGGTGCCAGGGGCCGACTACCGCCATGGCCCTGCGGATTCTGGAGGGCTTTGACCTGCGCGGGATGGGCCACAACAGCCCCGACTACCTGCACACTTTGATTGAGGCGCTCAAGCTGGCCTTCGCGGACCGCCATTCCTACGTCGGCGACCCGGATTTTGTGGACGTGCCCATGGCCGGGCTGCTGGATGCGGACTACGCGGCGGGGCGGCGGCAGGAAATCGACCCGCAGCGGGCCTGCCCGGAAATGCCCCACGCCGGCGACCCCTGGCCCTACCAGGGAGAACGTACCGGGGAAGTAAACGGCAGCCGCCCGGCTCACCCGGAGCCGGTGGCCGGCCGGGCCGAGTTGGATACCAGCTATATTTGCGTCGTTGACCGGTGGGGCAACGGTTTCTCCGCCACCCCCAGCGACGGGATGACCGGCGCGCCGGTAACGCCGGGGCTGGGTTTCGCGATGTCCTCCCGGGGCTACCAGACCTGGCTGGACCCGGAACATCCCGCTTGCCTGGCGCCGGGCAAACGGCCCCGGCTGACCCCCAACCCGGCTATGGCCTTCCGGGACGGCAAGCTGTGGATGCCCTTCGGCACGCCCGGCGGCGACGTTCAATGCCAATCTATGGTGCAGCTATTCCTGAACGTGGCGGAGTTCGGTATGGACGTGCAGCAGGCCATTGAGGCCCCCCGGGTGGCAAGCTGGAGTTTCCCCGATTCCGGCTGGCCCCACGGTTACACGCCGGCGGCAATGTCGGCAGAGGGGCGCATTGACCCGGCTACCATCGCCGAACTGGAGCGGCGCGGCCACCGGGTTGACGTTTGGGACGATTGGACGCCCCGAATGGGCGCCCTCTGCGCCATTACCATTGACCGGGAACGGGACACTCTGGCGGTGGGCGCCGACCTGCGCCGGGACAACTACGCCCTGGGCCGGTAGCCGGGCAACTTTCCCTTACCCCGGCGCCTCTACCGGAATGAGAGGCGCCGGGGTAAGGGGATTACATTGCGGTGCGCCCGCCGTCGATTACCAACTCGCTGCCGGTTACGAAGGACGATTCATCCGAGGCCAGGTACAGGGCGCCGTAGGCTACGTCCTCCGAGCGTCCGATGCGGCCCAGGGGCGTGCGGCCCAGCCGCTCCCGGTACTGCTCATCGTCGGCCAGCAGATGCTCGGTCATCGGCGTCTCAATGATGCCGGGGTGGATGGAGTTGGCCCGGATGCCGTCCCCGGCGTACTGAATGGCCGTAGCCTTGGTGAAAATCCGCACCGCGCCCTTGGATGACCCGTAGGCGGCGGACATCTGGCTGCCCACCAGTCCGGCGACCGAGGAAATGTTGATGATGGAACCGCCGCCGGCCCGGCGCATTTCGGGAATGGCGCACTTGGTTCCCAGAAACACGCCCTTGCCGTTAATGTCCATTATCTGGTCCCATAGCTCCTCGGTAGTTTCCTCCACCCGCTCCGTCCGGTAAATGCCGGCGTTATTGACCAGCACGTCCAGCTTGCCGAACCGGGCCACCGTAGCGGCCACTACGTCCTGCCAATTGGCCTCGCTGGTTACGTCCAGCCGCAGGAACAGACACTCGCCGCCACTCTCGTTAATTTCGGCCTCCACCTGGCGGCCCTCATCCTCCCGAACGTCGGCAATGACCACCCGCGCGCCCTCACTGACAAACAGTTTGGCCTCCACCGCGCCCTGCCCCCTGGCCCCGCCGCTAATCAGCACTACCTTTCCTTCCAAACGCATATCTTTGCCCCCCATTTCAACCTTGCTTGCCGGGGATAGTGGCATACCACGATACCACTATGGAAGGATTGTAACTTGCCCCCCATTGGTGTCAAGGGTTGGGGGTTTGAGGTTGTTGCAAAGCCGGCGCAGAGTAAATATCAAAACTCACGCATCACCAATATCCGCTCATCCTGAGCTTGTCGAAGGATGAACCCTAGGCCAGGGTGGCGACCACGTAGGGGCGTTTCGCGAAACGCCCCTACCGGATGTCCCACGGAAGGAATATGGATGGATGGTTCGACAGGCTCACCATGAGCGGATTTTATCCATGAGCGGTATCGTGCATAGGCGGATATAGTTATTGGCATTGACTTGGCGCCGGCCCTGAGCGATTGACCCGGCAATCACGGCATAAACCCGCCATAAACCCGTCGTTCCGGCGAAAGCCGGAATCCAGGAAATCCCCCGGAAAAGAGCGTGTCGGCTACATAGGGTTCTGGATTTCGGCTTTCGCCGGAACGACGGTTGCTGGGGTTGCCGTTGCGTAGGTTGCGGTTGCGTGGGCGGTTGTCCGGGTTGCTCTGGTTAAGGCGCGATTGCCCTGCCGTATTGCCGGGTCAATTGACCCGCTGGCCGGCCGCTTATAGAATGTTCCGGGCTTGATGAATGACTGTTGTTGACTGGATACTGTTGGCGATTCGCTGGTGCCATGCTTTGGGCGCCGTGGCCTGGGTTGGCGGCGGGATTTTTTATATCCTGGTGCTGCGCCCGGCCTTTCACCGCGCCGCGCCCCCGGCGGAGACCGGCCGGGCCATTGGAGAGGAGTTTCGCGGCCTGGTCAATACGGCAATCCTGGTTCTGGTAGTTACCGGGGCCGTCCTGACCGCCAGCCGCCTGACCGCCGACACGGTGACCGTTCCCTACGTGGCGGTACTGTCCCTGAAAATCGTCCTGGCCCTGTATATGTTTGCCGTCATCCGATTCCGCCGGCGCGGCGCCGGGGTTCAGCCGGATGCGGCGGTCGCGGCCAGCCGCCGGGCCAGGGTACGGGTCTGGCTCACCGGCAACACGGCCCTGCTGATTATCGGTGTGGTGATTTTCGGGTTGGCCGACGTATTGGGCGCCCTGTTTGAGAACAGCCTGGCCGAATAGGATAAAAGCAACAAAATCCCCGGTGGCGGCAATCGGAGGAAACTTGAAAAAGGAACTGATGGAAATACTGGCTTGCCCGGTGTGCAAGGGCGAGTTGGCGTTGCAGGTGGAAACGGAGGAGGGCGATGAGGTTATGGAGGGTGCCCTCTACTGCGCCCAATGCAACGAAACCTACCCGATAACCGACTCAATCCCCAACCTGCTCCCGCCGCAACTGCGGGTTTAGTGTGCCGCCCCGCCGGTATTCGGGGCAATCGCGTCTTAACTACGACAACCCACGCAACCGTCGTTCCGACGAAAGCCGGAATCCAGGAAATCCCCCGGAAAAGAGCAGGCCGGCTACCTAGCGTTCTGGATTCCGGCTTTCGCCGGAACGACGGGTTTATGTTGACGGGTTTATGCTGCGATTGTCCTGACCGGCAAGCCGGGCTAATCCCGCCTTGTACCGCTCACCCCGATGTTATCAATGTTGGCGAGGACTATTGCCGGGGTAGGGGCGGGTTTGTAACCCGCCCTGCGTTCAAGGCAAGAAAGTACCAGAAAACCGGTATGTCATAGCCGACCTACTCCTACACCAGAGCTAGGGCGGGTTATAAACCCGCCCCTACCGCAATGCCGGTCAAGCCAAAACCCCTGGCGCATACCTAACTTCCGGTCAAAACCGCGACCACCTCGGCGGCTAATCCCTCGGCCCGTTGCCGCAGTTGTTCCCTGGTCAGGTTTTCAATGGGGTGCTCGGTGAAAATGGTGGGGTAGTCGGCGGCGCCCCACATCTGCGCCATCCCCCTGGCGGTGGGGATAAATCGGTCGGTGCAAATGGTGGCGGAGGGCAGCCCGGCTTGCTCCACGTGAATCCCGTCGTGCACACTGCACGCACTGCAAGAGCCTCAATCGCCAATGGCGATGACCACCGAATCGCAGTCCCCGGCCAGGTCGCGAATGGCCGCAGGGTCGGCCGGCCGGGAGGCGCTGGGCTTGCGGTGCCACTTCACGTCGGCAATTTCGTAGCGGGTACGCAGCGTCTCGGCCAACTCCTCCAGCAGCACGTCGGCGTTCCGCTTGCTGTCGTCGATGATGCCCAGGCGGGTGCCGGCCAGAGTCGGCAGCCGGGGGGCGCCGTCAAAGGGCGCGATAATCGGCTCCGTAGTAGGGTTTATCAGAGTGTATTCCGGCATATTTC
Source organism: uncultured Dehalococcoidia bacterium (assembly GCA_958295765.1). Lineage (GTDB taxonomy): Bacteria > Chloroflexota > Dehalococcoidia > Lucifugimonadales > UBA3495 > CATQHB01. The sequence continues at coordinate 2,263,652 of CATQHB010000002.1, read as the reverse complement.
TCTCCCCCTTATGATTGATTTGCTGACCGTTGAATAATACCCCAAACTCCGCTCAGGACGAGCGGGATAGGCAATATGAGAATAGTTTAGCGGATTTCCCGGGTAACCGCAGTTGAGCCTACCTTCGGCCCCCAACTGGGGATTACCGAGGACATATTGGACTCCTCGCCGCCGGCGAACACCACCAGGATGTCCTCGGGCGCGGCGACCAGAGGCACAAAGCGGGCTTCGTCTCCCGGTTCCACCGGGCCGGCAAAGACCTGGGCCTGCTTCAGGTCGGCCACCGAGCGGCGGATGCGGGCGTGCAAGTAGTCCCGCACGTCGGCCTTGCTCCAATCCCGCCACAGGCCGCTGTTGCCGGCGATGGTAACTACCGTCTCCCCCTGCCGGATGCCCTGGGCCGGGTCGCCAACGGAACCGGAGGTGGACAGAGAGGTGCCCAGGGAGGAGGCAACGTCGGCGATGGCGTACAGGATGGCTTCCGGCCGCCCGACGGAACGCACCTGGCGCGGCCCCTCGGCGGCAAAGACGGTAACGGCGCTCTGCTCCGGGGCGAACCCCCGTTCCACGTGGAGGGGCGTCCAATGGGTTTCCGTATCCGCCTCGGCGATGCAGTAAGTGAACTTGCCGGGGTGTCCGATGACGCTGCGGTCAAAGAGGCCGGGGACGGCGGCGCAGGCGTTCATCAAGACCAGCCGCAGGGCCCGGCCGATGGTGGCGTTGGCCCGATTGCCGGGGCCGAACAGGTTGTTGCGGGCGTTGATGTTCAGCTCCCGAGCCACCGGGCCGTTGACAATGACCAGGGTGGCGGCGCCGCCCATGCTGGAGGACGGCCCGACCAGGTTGAACTCCGGCGCCAGCATCGCTGCCGTAGCGGCCAGCACCACCGGCAGGTACTCCGGGCGGCAGCCGGCCAGCACCGCGTTGGCCGCCACCTTTTCGGTGGTAATCCGGCGGCGGCGCTCCGGCAGTTCGCCCACTATTTCCGCGCCGTCCCGGCCGGCGGCATCCAGAAACTCGGCCACCCGCGCGGCGGTAGGCGGCACCACCGGCAGGCCGTCAGTCCAGCCCAATTCGTAGCAGCGTTCCACCGCCTCAAATACGTTGTCCCATTGGGCGGTGGTGGTATTACTTTGTTCGCTCAATGCTTTTCCCTTCTACCGTGCCGGTATCGCTATTTGGTTAGTTCTGCCAGGAGGGGGGCAAATACTTCCTTGAACTTGAGTAAATTATCTACCATCCAGGACTGAAGGTCCTCAAGCGTGTCGTCATCGTCCTGAATGTTGCCGGGCCGCTCAAGGGTTATCAGGCAAGCCCGGCGGCCCTCTACCTGTTGCCAGTTAAGGCTGCCCAATCGGGATTGAATTTCGTCCTTGTGAAGTTCCAGGTCATTCACTAAACGCAGATTCCTTTCTCCGTCGGGGTAGTCGATTCTGATTGACACCCTGGCCTGCTGCTGGTTTGTAAAGTCGGCTTTGTAGGCAACGTGGCTGCGGCCGGTGGAAAAATTGCACCAATTCTGCGCCTGTCCTTTGCGGATGTTGGTGAACTGGTGCTGCTCCCGCAGGGTATCAATCAGGGACTGAAAGAAGTCTCGGTAGCGTTCCATGCGTTCCGAGGCAGTAGCGTCTGTCTGGTTTTCTGAACGTGCAGCAGTCTCTTTGCGCCAGCCGTTGGGGGTGGCAACCAGATTGAAATGGGGCGCCGGCAACGAATCACCAATCCGCCACAGCTCGACGGCAACGCCGAAGAACTGAGTATCTTCACCGGTGCGCTGGTTAAGCCAGTCCAATGCCTGCCGGTGTTCGTCGCGGAACTCCCGGGTAACCCACACCACGACCCCGGCGTCGAACCCGGCGGCGTAGGTCAGCAACTGTCCCAGGTGGCCGTGGTTGGTAGCCTCAAGTTGGTTCTCTATGATAACCGGGCGGCTGCTGTTCAAGTCGGTAGCCAGAATATCCAGGGAATAACCGCCGACCGGGGCTTCCGTTTGCTGCAACTCCAAGTCCATTCCCAGCGCTTCGCCCAACTCGGCGATATTGTCAGCCAGCCAGGGCGTGAAGTCATGGGTCTCGTTGGGCCAGGTGGCCCGCAGGTCGGACACCCGCTCGATTTTCGCCAGATTCGGTGTCGTTGCCATAGCTTCGCCCGTCAGTCTGCCGGCGCTGCCGAGGTGGGTGGGTAGAATACCGCTGCGCCGTCCGGGTCATGGCGGTGGAAATACAGGGCTTCCAGTATCCGCTGCGTATTCGCCCGCATTTCCTCGCGCAGCGCCTGGTTATCCGCTCGGTTTTCCTGTCGAATTGCCTGCATTTCCTCGCGCAGCGCCTGGTTATCCGCTCGGTTTTCCTGTCGAATTGCCTGCATTTCCTGGCGCATATCCTGTCGGAGATTCCGAATTTCGGACATCAGCCAGTAAAAAGCCCCGGCGCCGACCACCAGCAGCGAAAGCAAAGCTCCGATGAAGACCTCATAAGTTACCATAGTATATCCTCAACCCGGTATCGGCTGCCGGCGGGGTATTTCGGTTTTTGCCCGATTACCAGGTATTACCGCTCATGGTGAGCTTGTCGAAACTTAGCCGGTCAGTCCGCCGGCGCTGCCGAGGTGGGTGGGTAGAATACCGCTGTGCCGTCCGGGTCATGGCGGTGGAAATACAGGGCTTCCAGTATCCGTTGCGTATTCGCCCGCATTTCCTCGCGCAGTGCCTGGTTATCCGCTCGGTGCTCCTCTCGAATTGCCTGCATTTCCTCGCGCAGCACCTGGTTATCCGCTCGGTTTTCCTCTCGAATTGTCTGCATTTCCTCGCGCAGTGCCTGGTTATCCGCTCGGTTTTCCTGTCGAATTGCCTGCATTTCCTGGCGCATATCCTGTCGGAGATTCCGAATTTCGGACATCAACCAGTAGAAAGCCCCGGTGCCGACCACCAGCAGCGAAAGCAAGGCTCCGATGAAGACTTCATAAGTTACCATGGCATCTCCTCAGTCCGGCCCAGGCCGCCGGCGCCCGGCCCTTCCGGGGTAGGCGCCGGCGGCAATTCCCTTACCGGACCCGGGCGTACTTGGAAAAGCTGCGCAGTTCCCGGGGCGGGTCCATCTTGGAGCCGCGGATGGTGTAGGAGACCTCGGCCACGTACACCGCGCCAGTGGAATCTACGGCTACCCCGTGAGGGGCGATGAACTGGCCGGGGCCTTCGCCCTCTTCCTTGTCGCCGAACATCCCCACCCGGCTGCCGTCCAGGTCATAGATGGTAACCCGGTGGCCCAGGCCCGGCGCATCGTCCACGCCGCCCATGCCGTTCAACTCGCCGATGTAAATGTGGTTGTCCCACAGCACCATGGCATCCGGGCGGTGGATGTTGCTCCACATCGTGATAAAGCCGCCTTCCGGGTCAAATACCTGAACCCGGTGGGCTTCCCGGTCCACCACCAGAATCCGGTCATCGGCGTCCACAGCGATGTTGTGGGGGCGGATGAACTGGCTGGCGTCAATGCCCGGCTCGCCCCAACTGAACTTGTAGGCGCCGTCCCCGGAGTAAACGTGAATCCGGGAGTTGCCGTAGCCGTCGGAGATGTATATGTCGCCGTTGGCCGGCCGGATGGCCGCCGACGTGGGCCGGTTGAAGGGCTGGCCGCTCCACTTGGGGGCGGGATGGTTGCGCTCCCCAATCTCCATCACCTTCTCCCCGTCGGGCGTGAACTTCTGGATGGTGTGGATGCCGTCATCCGCCGCCAGGATGGAGTCGTCATGGGCGATGTAAAGGCCGTGGGTGCGGTCGCTGAACAGCCCCTCACCGAAGGAACGCAGGAAATTGCCGTCCTTGTCAAAAACCATAATCGGATGCTCGCCCCGGGTCAGGATGAACACCCGGTCTTCCGAGTCGCAGACCACGCCGGGACATTCCATCAATCGCATCCCGTCGGGCAGCTTGACCCAATCCTCCACAAAGGTATATTGGAAATCGCCGGAGCCGAAAACTTCTGCCATCGTTTTTCCTCCTGTTGCTGGTTGCTGGGTCAATACTACAGGCGGGAGGTAGTATCGTCAATTAAAGGTGGGGAGAAACCGGGGCAATCGCAGCTTGACCAAGTCAACCTAACCCAAGCAACCGTCGTTCCGGCGAAAGCCGGAATCCAGGAAATCCCCCGGAAAAGAGCGGGCCGGTTACATAGGGTTCTGGATTCCGGCCTGCGCCGGAACTAAGGGTTGGAATGACGGGTTTATGCTGCGATTGCCCTGGATGGGTGGTTCGACAAGCTCACCATGAGCGGATATTGTTCTCACCATGGGCGGATTTCTTTCCAGTGAACGGACTTTGCCCTTGGCGCAGACTTGGCAGATGACCGGGGCCGTCCGGTCAGGCGGCGCTGCTGTCGTCCTGGAAAATGCCGAAGGGATTGCCTTCGGTGTCGGTGAAGTAAGCGGCATAGCCTACGCCGGGGACGGCGAACTTGGGAACGGTAACCGTGCCGCCGCCGTCAGTAATTTTCCCGGCGTAATCGTCAATGGACGGCACTTCCAGCATAATGGTGGTAACCGCCGCCGGGTCGGGGCGTTGCAGCAACCCGCCGTTAATCCCCGGCTGCGCGGCATCGCCGGTACTTACCAGGGAATAGACAAAGCCGTTTTCCCCCTCCCACTTGTCCACCGTCCAGTCAAAGATGTCGTGATAAAACTTCTCGGCCCGCTCCATATCGTCGGCGTAAATCTCGAAGTGGACTACTCTAGGCATTGGCGACCTCCTTCAATCTGTTATTAACTTTGCCGGGCCGGCAGCCCCGGCCCAGCAGCAGACTAGCAGATTCGGAACAGGCTAACAATGGCCGGCGGTCAGTAGGACGGTGCAATCGCATTGGAACTGGAATTGCTCTCGTGAACATCCTTGCCTACAGCAATGTCACCCTGGGCGATAGTGAAGGGTCTAAAATCCTGGCGGTAAGAAGGGTTTGGGTTGGGGAGGGTTTTAGATTCCTCCCTGCGGTCGGAATGACAGTCCTTCAGAATGACAGTTCTCCGGTTCGAGTTACTCTAGTCCTCTGGTTGGAAAGGCAAATTGGAAAGACAGTGGATACTATGTTTTCTAATGCGACAGGTTAAAGCAACAACCCCTTCCAACACGGAAGGGGCTGTTTTATCAGGCCAAAGCGCCGGCCGTTGCTCAGGCCAGCAGACTGCTCCCCTCGCCCTTAACAAAGTCGGCGGTGCGCAGGGCCAGGGCCTGGATGGTGGTGGTGGGGTTGATGCAGGCGCCGGTGGTGAAAATGGCGCCGTCAATAATCAGCAGGTTCGGCACGTCGTGGGCGCGGCCCCAGCGGTCCACCACCGAGTTGGCCGGGTCGTCCCCCATCCGGGCGGTGCCCAGCAGGTGCCAGCCGGAGTTGCGCCGCAGGTGAGAGGTAAAGGTCTGCTTGGCCCCGGCGGCCTCCAGCACTTCCCGCGCCCGTTCTACGCCGTGGTCCAGCATCCGGTGGGTGTTCTCGCTGACGGTGTATTGAATCCGGGGCGCCGGGATACCGTGAGAGTCGGTAAGCTCCGGGTCCAGGGTTACCTGGTTGCTCTCCTCGGGCAGGTCTTCGGTCATCACGGTGATGCCGATGGTGTGGCCGAACCGCTCGCCGAATACCCGGTGATGCTCGGCGCCCCAGGGTACGATTTCCTGCTGGATTCCGCCCAAAGCGGTGGGCAGCGGGGAGCCGGTAACCCCGGTAATTTGCAGGTCATAGCCCCGGACAAAACCCCGGCTCAAGTCGGTCTCGTAAAACTCCTGGCTCAGCATACTGCTGCCCCGGGGGCCGCCGTCGGCGCCCAGCCACTCCTCAAAAATGCCCATGGCGCCGCCGACCGGGTGGTGCATCAGGTTCTTGCCCACCAGGCCGCTGCTGTTTGCCAGTCCCTCCGGGAACAGGGCGGACTTGGAGTTGAGCAGCAGGCGGGCGGTGCCGACGCCGTTGCCGGCCAGCACCACCACCCGCGCCGTCTGCTCTTGCAGGTTGCCCTGAGCATCGTAATACAGGGCGCCGGTGGCCCGTCCCGACGCGTCCACCAGGATTTCCCGGACCCGGCACCAGGTCTTGAGCCGGGCGCCCCGGCGCAGGGCCTTGGGCCAGTAGATTATGTCGGCGCTGGACAGGGAGCGGAGATTGCCGCCGGTGTCCGGCTGCCGGCCGTCATACTCTACCGAGGAGATGGCGTTATCCGATGACCACCAGTGCCAGCCTAGCTTGTTGAAACCCTTTGCCAGCAGTTCCCCGCCTTTGCCGATGGGCAGGGGCGGCGTGGGCCGTTCCGGTTTGGGCGGGTAGGCCGGGTCGCCCCGCAACCCGGACACGCCCTGCATCCGGTCGTTCAGGTCATAGTAGGGTTCCAGTTCGGCGTAGGTCATCGGCCAGTCGTCGGCCACCCCGTCCTGGGACTTGAGGCGAAAGTCGGAGGGATGAAAGCGGGGGAAGTGGGAACCCCAGTGGATGGTGCTGCCCCCGACGGCGTTATACATCAGGGGCGCAATGGGCGTGTCGGCCTCGTTCACCGGGTAGTCCTCGGGGAGACCGCGAAAGTTGGGGTTGGAGTGAAAGTCGGTCTGCCAGTGGATTTGGGCATCCGGCTCGCTGGTGGAAAAGGCGTCCAGAGGCACCCAGCCGCCCTGTTCCAGGCAGACCACCTTGATACCGGCCTGGGCCAGGCTCCAGGTAAAGGCCGCGCCCGAGGCGCCGGCCCCGATTACCAGCACGTCGGCCACATCATTTCGGTTAGCCATCATCCCTCCTTAAAACCCTTAAAACCCGTTTAGTCATTCCCGGCTGAGTACCCGGAAACTGTGGAAAGGCAAATGAGCGTTAGTTGCGTATTTTCAACCCGTATTCTCAACCGGTGTTAGTATCGCCACTGGTAGGGGCGGGTTTCTAACCCGCCCGCGTTCACCGGCAAATGATTTGGCAGGGGATGTCAACACCCATTGAGAATACCTTTAGTTTAATTGCGCAACACCAGGGTTAGCAGCAATCCTACCTGGGCTGCGCCTATTCCCAGCATTGCCAGAAAAAGCCGGTCAATCCGGTTATTGACCTCCCGGAACCCGGCGGTTATGTTGGCATTGACTTGCCTCAATTCCTTCCCGTACATCCTGAATTGCCACTGAATAACCCTTACGGTGAGTCTGCAACCGCTCATGGTGAGCCTGTCGAACCACCCGTTTATCCTTCGACAAGCTCAGGATGAGCGGAGTATTTACCCCGGCAACAAGAACTGAAATCCCCCGGCACCAGCCAGGGCCAGCCGCCACCGCCCTACCGCCGCTCAAACACCGCTGCTACGCCCTGGCCGCCGCCGACGCACATAGTTTCCAGGCCGAACTGGGCGTCCCGCCGCTCCATTTCGTGGAGCAGGGTGGTCAGGATGCGGGCGCCGGTGGCGGCGATGGGGTGGCCCAGGGAGATGCCGGAGCCGTTGACGTTCAACTTGTCTTCGTTGGGCAGTTTCCACTCCCGCAGCACCGACAGCACCTGGGCGGCAAAGGCTTCGTTCAACTCAATCAAGTCCATGTCCGCCAGGGACAGATCAATTCGGGACATAACCTTGTTGACCGAAGGCACCGGGCCGATGCCCATATAGGCCGGATGGCAGCCGGTTACGGCCCACCCCTTGAGGTAGCCCATAGGGGTCAGGCCCAACTCCTCCAGCTTGTCCTCGGCCACCACCAGGCACACCGAGGCGGCGTCGTTCTGGCTGCTGGCGTTGCCGGCGGTTACGGTGCCGTTGGGCATCACCGGCCGGAGCCGGCCCAATGCCTCCATTGAGGTATCGGCCCGGGGGTTTTCGTCCTTGTTGAACGCTACCGGGTCGCCCCGCCGCTGGGGAATCGGCACGTCAACAATTTCCCGGTCGAACTTGCCCGACGCGACGGCGGCTACCGCCCGTTGGTGGCTGCGCAGGGCGTACTCGTCCTGCTCCTCCCGGGAAATCTCATACTGCTTTGCCAGGTTTTCCGCCGTCTCCACCATGCCGGAGATGTAGCCGAACCGCTCCTCCGGGGAGATGGTCTCCCGCGCCCGGACCAGGCGGTCGTGCAGGGTCAGGGAACCGAACCGGCTGCCCCAGCGGGATTCGTTCACGTAATACTCGGCGTTGCTCATGCTCTCCACGCCGCCGGCAATCACCGCATCGGCGTTCTCGGTCTGCACCAGCATGGCGGCGTTGAGGATGGCCTGGAGGCCGGACGAGCAGCGGCGGTCCAACTGGTAGCCGGGGACTTCAATGGGCAACTCGGCTTTCAGGCCGGCCAAACGTCCGATGGCCGGGTTCTCGCCGCTGGGATAGCCCAGGCCCAGGATAACGTCGTCCACTTTGGACGGCTCAATACCGCTACGCTCCACCAGTTCTTTAATTACCAGAGAACTCAGGTCGGCGGCGGAAAGGCCGCGCAACCCCCCGCCGAAAGTTCCTACGGCAGTCCTGACCGGTGATACTATGGCAACTCCTCGCATCTGCTGCTCCTTATCTCCCAATCTTTAATCTCTAAAGGTGAAAATCGGGATACGTTTCCGCTTTTTCGATGGGCAATATAATACCCGTTTGCGCCCCCGATGTCGAATATCGGGCGGTGTTGAGAATACCCCGCTCATCCTGAGTTTGTCGCCCGCTCATCCTGAGCTTGTCGAAGGATAAACGGGTGGTTCGACAAGCTCACCATGAGCGGTTATACGTTGGCGCAGGGGCGGGTTTATAACCCCTCCAGGCTTGAGGCACGAACCGGTCGGATATGGCGCACCCGTTTTCCGGCGTTTCCTTGCCGTTGAACGCCGGGCGGGTTATAAACCCGCCCCTACCAGCCGCCGGAGCCGGGCCGGGCAAGGAATACCCACACCACTTCAGGGCCACCGCAGCACACAACCGTCGTTCCGGCGAAAGCCGGAATCCAGAACCCTCGGTAGCCGGCCCGCTCTTTTCCGGGGGATTTCCTGGATTCCGGCTTTCGCCGGAACGACGGTTGCCATAGTTAAGACGCGATTCTCGGTCAACACCCGTTGAGAATACCGCCAACCCCCCGCCAAACGTGATAAAATAGAGTACGCCACAGTTGGGGGTGTAGCTCAGAGGGAGAGCGCCTGCTTTGCACGCAGGGGGTCAGGGGTTCGAATCCCCTCACCTCCACCAGGCCATACATTTGGTAATTTTATAGATGGTAATTTTAATAATTGTAACCTCGGCGTAACACAGGATTAACCTGCCCTTGCTATACTTGGTAACAGACAGGCCGAGAATCGGAAGGGATGAGTATAGATTATGCTGCCGTTGCCAATGCCGGAACAAAAAACCTACAGCGAATACCTTGCCTCGGACGGCTCAGTGCAGCCCAACTATCAGGACGCCCTGGCGGCCCTGGGCGACCGGGACGTGGCGGGGCTGCGGGACATCTGGCGGCAGGGTAAGCGGGAGGCGGCCCTCGACGCCTTTGCCTTTCTCCTTGACCCCAAATCCTTCCGCCCTATGCCCACCGACTGGATACCGCGCATCATCCCCCAGGCCGAGTGGGACATGGTGGGCGCCGGGGTGGAGCAGCGGCTCAAGGCCCTGAACCGGTTTCTGCTGGACCTCTACACTGGCGAGCAGCCGGTCGTTCCCGAGGACGTTATCTACTCCTGCCAGTATTACTACCCGGAATACCAGGGATTCCGCCCGGCCAAGGACACCTTCGTTCACATTTACGGCATCGACCTGGTTCACCTCGAGGACGGGCGGTACGTGATTCTGGAGGACAACCTGCGGATTCCCTCCGGGATTTCCTACCAGCTTAAATCCGTTGCTATGGCGGAAACCCTGCTGCCGGAACTGGCCGCCGCCTACGACATCGTTCCCTACGACATAAAGGCAACTTACCTGGACTTGTTCACTTCCCTCAGCGATAAAGAGAACCCGGTCTGCGTTCTGCTTACCGACAGCAAGTTCGGAGCGGCCTTCTTTGAGCATCGCTACCTGGCCGAGTTGCTGGGTATCCCCCTGGTGGAAGGCTCCGACCTGTATATCGGCCACGACGGGCGGGTGATGGTCAAGGCCCTGGACGGCGACGTGGCGGTGGATGTGATTTACCGGCGGGTGGAGGATCTGGAGATTTTCGTCCCCGGCCTGACCGAGGCATACCTGCAAGGCCAGGTAACGCTGATCAACGGGATGGGCACCAGCGCCGCCGATGACAAGCTGGTCTTTATGTGGGTGCCGGAGATGATTCGCCACTACCTGGGCGAGGAGCCGATTCTGGAACAGGCCGTTACCTATGACCTGCAAGACGGGGCCAGCCGCAAGTACGTGCTGGACAACCTGGATAAGCTGGTGGTAAAGACCCGCCAGGGCTACGGCGGCATGGGGGTTTACATTATGCCCGACCTGGGCGGAAACTACCGCGCCAACCTGGCCCGGCACATCATTGAGGAACCCCGGGTGTTCATCGCCCAGGAAACCCTTGACTTTTCCAAGCATCTGATTTTTGATGATGAAACCGGCGGATTCGAGGAGCGTTACATCGACCTCCGGGTTTTCGCCGTCCAGAACGGGCGTGGCGAGGCTACGGCCCTGCCCGGCGGTCTGACCCGCGTATCCCAGGCCAACAGTCGCATTACCAATAACTCATCAGGTGGGCTATGCAAACCAACCTGGGTAGTTCGATAAGCGATGCCGCCGTCCTTGCCGGCTACGCCTATGCGGCCCGCTACCACTACACCGACGTGGTGGTGCAGAACGATAATTTCCTCAGGCTGTCCGCTTACGCCGATGCCTACCAGACGCCGGTCAGCGGCGCGGTGATGACCGATCCCGAAAGCCGTCCCGCCCTGTTCCGGGACGCCTACGGGAACGTTACTCACCGGGTCAGGATAACTGCGCCCCACCGGGAACTGATTATCCTGGCAATCGGGTTAGTGCGTATTGAGCTGCCGCCGGCCTTTCCCCCGGAGGTGGCGCTGCGCTCTCCGGTGTATGACGCGGCGGCGGCGGAGTTTCTGACGCCCACCCCCCTGGTGGACCCGGAGAAGTTGGCTGGTGCGGCGCAAGACATCGCCCAAGGCGCCGACGGCCTGCTGGAGGCGGTAAGCCGGGTTATCTACTGGGTTCACCAAAACATAAGGTACGTGAAGGAAATCACCACGGTGGCGACTACGGCGGAGCACGTCCTGGCCGCCGGCGCGGGGGTCTGTCAGGACCAGGCCCACCTGACCCTGGGGCTGCTCAAGGCGTTGGGGATTCCGGCGCGCTACGTGAGCGGCCTGCTGGCGACCCAAGCAGGGGAAACCCACGCCTGGGTGGAGTTTCTGCATCCCCAATTGGGCTGGCTGCCGGCCGACCCCACCCGGGGCCAGCCGTTGGCCCGGCAGGGCGACCTGGTCAAGTTGGCCGTCGGCCGGGACTATACCCAGGCCGCCCCGGTGGAAGGCTCTTTTGTCTCCCGGGGTTCCGGCTGGTTGGAGGCCGCCCGGGCGCAGGTTCACCTGGAGCGGGATTTGGTGTCTTTTGACGATGCCCTCAGCTTGATTGAAAATCCCGTGCAGATATAGTTCAGCGATAAAAGTATGAGGAATGTTGTTATGGTAGAACCCAGGTCTTTGGCTGTGTCCCCGGATAATTGGCTGACCGATTCCCGCGTTTACAACCTTATCTGGCTGGGCCGTTGGCTGGAGCGGACGGAAAGCATTGCCCGCGCGGTGAGCGCCGCCGCCCACCGCGTCCGGCAGGCCGGCGGGGATGAGGATCAACTGGTCGCCGGGCTGGCGCCCATTGCCGACTTTCTAGGGGTGGAGCTGCCCGACCCGGCTCAGGTCGCCGGCGAAATCCTGTTGAATCATCCGGCCTCGTCGGCGCTGCAATGCCTGTCCAAAGCCCGGATGAACGCTACCCAGGTGGCGCCGGTCGAGCTGATTCGGGTCATCGCCGCCATCATCCTAGACCTGGAGGAGACGGAGGCCGACTCCCTCCGGTCGCCGGAGCAGGTAATCGCAATTACCGCGCGGATTGAATCCGGCATTGCCGACATTTACCAGGCCATTGAAAGCCGCTGGTTCAGCCGGGAGGCCCTGACCGAGGAGGAAGTCTTTCACCGATTCGTGCAGTAGGGGCGATTCGTTCCCTCACGAGGTTGGTAGGGGCGATTCGCGAATCGCCCCTACCGGGGAATAGGCCGGGGTACTTATGACCGTGTACCGATTTGAGGCAACTCTGGAAAGGCCCGACTTGCGGGGCGCGTGGACTTTTATCCGGGCGCCGTTCAGCGTGGCCGGGGAGTTGGGCGTCAAGGGGCGCATCGCCGTCAAAGGCACGATAAACGAAATCCCCTTTCGCTCATCTCTGCTGCCTCAAGGCGGTGGCGCGCATATCCTGGTGGTCAACAAGGCTTTGCGCGACCGGGCCGGGGTAACGGCCGGCGACACCGCCCGCTTTGTCCTGGAGCCGGATACGGAGCCGCGGGAGGCCGAGTTGCCGCCGGAGTTGGCTCAGGCCCTGCAATCCCGGGAGAACGCCCAAGCCGCCTTTGGGCGACTGTCCTACTCTCACCGGAAAGAGTACGCCGACTATGTAGCCGAGGCCAAGCGGCCCGAAACCCGCCAACGCCGCGCCGCCAACGCCGTTGACCTGCTGCTGGAGGCCGAGGCGCTGGGCCTATCCCCCCGCTACCGGCGCTCCCGCAGTTGACTAATCCGCCTGCCCTGACTCCGGCAGTTGCCGGGGCCGCGTTTCTCTTGCCGCCGGTTCCCCTGGCGGCGTTCCCTTTTCCGACGGTTTCCTTACCCTACCCTCCCCGCCAATCCTTGCGGTATTCGCAACGGGAGTCGGCATTGCTGGTGTTGCCGGAATTGGCGGAATTGGCGGAATTGCTGGCATTGCTGGCATTGACACGGGTAGGGGCGGGTTTCAAACCCGCCCTGGCATCTCAATTAAAGGCCACGCAGAAACCAACAATCTGCCTAACCCGCTCAGGTAAGCCCACCCGCTCATGGTGAGCCGGTCGAACCATCCCCAACCCCGTCCTTCGACAAGCTCAGGATGAGCGGGAGATAATCAGGGCAACCTAGGCAACGGCAACCCAAGCAACCGTCGTTCCGGCGCAGGCCGGAATCCAGGAAATCCTCGGGAAAATAACGGGCCGGCTACTGAGGGTTCTGGATTCCGGCTTTCGCCGGAACGACGGTTTTATGGCCGGAATGACGGTTTATGAGACCGGTTTATGCTACGGCTGCCTTGACCAACCCCGGCCCGGTTCTCCCCGGAATGACCGGTTTATGCTGCGATTGCCCCCACCAATCCCGGCCCGGTTCTCCCCGTCCCGCCCCGGCTGGTGCTATAGTGTCCGCAACGCCGCCGGTGTGGTTGGGGGTTTCCCCGGGCCCGGGGCCGGTGGCATCCCGTCTTACATCCTGGTGGCCCAATCTGCTTGTCCAATCTAGTTGCCCAATCTAGTTGCCCAATCCGGTTGCCCGTTGGCGGCAAAGGACATAAATGGCCCAACTGCTGGCACGGTTCAAGGCAGTCGCGCCCCGGCTCCCGGCCTTTGGGGCCTTGCGCTACCCCAACTTCCGCTGGTTCTGGCTCAGCACCTCCGGCCAGTCAATGGCTCAGGGGATGCAGTTCCTCATCCTGGGTTGGCTGGTGCTGGAGCTTACCCAGTCGGTTTCCCAATTGGGGCTGACCATTTTCTTTTACGGCATCCCCAACTTGACCCTGGTGCTGTTTGGCGGCATCTTTGCCGACCGGGTCAACCGCCAGAAACTCCTCATCGCCACGCAAACCGGCGTAACCGTCATCATCTTTGCCGTAGCGACCCTGACCCTGACCAACCTGGTGGCGGTCTGGCAGATTTACACTGCGTCATTCCTGTTGGGGACGCTGCACGCCATCAATATGCCTACCCGTTTGGCGATGGTGGTCAACCTGGTGGAACGGGATGACATAATGAACGCGGTGGTGCTGAACGCGGCGGTGATGAATACCGGGCGGATAATCGGCCCGGCGTTGGCCGGGGGCATCATTGAGTTGGTGGGCATTGGCCCGGCCCTTTACATCAACGCCGGCTGCTACCTGCTGGCGGTGGGTTTTATCCTGCTCATTCGGAACGTCCAGCAAACCCGGCCGGCCCGGCGCACGGCGATACTCCGGGACTTGCTGGCGGGACTGGACTATTTTCGCAAGACGCCGGTGGCCTTCACCGTCATCGGGGTGGGTTTTGCCTTTGGGTTCTTTGCGATGCCCCATATCCAGGTAATGCCGGCCTTTGCCAAAGAGGTGCTGAACGCCAGCGCCGCCGCCGCCGGCCTGCTGATTACCGCCGCCGGGTTGGGGTCGCTGCTGGCTAACGTCCTCTTGTCGCTGCTGGGCAACTCGCGCCACAAGAACCGGCTGCTCATCGGCTCGGTTCTGCTCTTTAACCTCAGCCTGTTCCTCTTTGCCTGGTCGCAATCCTTCTGGCTTTCCTGGGCCATCCTGCTGTTCGTCGGCATGGGCAGCATCAGTTACATCTCCCTGGGCACCACGGTGCTGCAACTCACCGTGCCGACGGAATTGCAGGGGCGGGTGATGAGTTTGTGGTATGTGTCGGCGGGTCTGATGTTCATTGGTTCGCTGCCGATGGCCCTGGTAGCCGACCTGGTTAGCTGGCCCCTGGCCCTGGCCGGCGGCGCAACGGTCAGCCTGGCCTTTACCCTCTGGCTGGCGGTCTGGCGCCCCACCCTGCGCCGCTTGCAGATTTAGGGGCGGGCGTTTTATCCCGGTGAAACCGGGATTGGGCAAAGCCCGCAACCCGCGCAATCCGCAACCTGCGCAATCCGCTTAATCTACAGTCCGCTCATGGTGAGCCTGTCGAACCACCCCGGCCCGTCCTTCGACAAGCTCAGGATGAGCGGATATTGTTGTTGGCGCAGACTTTACCCTGGCCCGGTTGGTGAAAGAAAGGGCATAGCGGCCTACTTGGTAATCGGTTACAATGACGCCCAACATTTCCTATCAACATCCCTTACCGGAGAGGAACTGGCGATGAAACAGAGTGTTGACCGGATGCTCACTACCCATACCGGCAGCCTGCCCCGGCCCCCGGCGATGCTGGGCCTGCTGGTGGAAGAACAGCAGGCCCGCCGGTCCGACCGGGCTGACCTGGATTCGTCGGTGCGCGCCGCCGTGCAGGACGTGGTGAACCGCCAGGCGGCAACCGGCCTGGACGTTATCAATGACGGCGAGCAGGGGCGAGTGGATTATACGGTGTACGTTAAAGACCGACTCACCGGCTACGACGGGGAAAGTACGCCCCTGGGGACGGACGGCGCATCGGAGTTTCCCGAACTGGCTGAGTTGCTCAAACCCTTCGCCTCCCCCTTTCAGGTTCGCCCTACCTGCACCGGCCCTATTGACTGGTCCGACTGGGCCGCGGTGGAGGCGGATATTGACAACCTGAAAGCCGCTGCTACCGACGCGCCGGCGGAAGAGGTATTTATGACCTCCCCGTCGCCGGGGCAGATTGCCCGCTTTCTGCATAATGAGTATTACGCCACCGACGAGGAGTACCTTTATGCCCTGGCCGAGGTGATGAAACGCCAGTACCGGGCCATCGTGGACGCCGGCTTTCTGCTCCAGTTGGACTGCCCGGACCTGGCCCTGGGCCGCCACCAGATTTTTGCCCACCTGACTCTGGAGGAGTTCCGCGCCGTGGCGGCGATGCACGTCGAAGTGCTGAACTACGCGGTGGCCGACCTGCCGCCGGACCGGATGCGGATGCACATTTGCTGGGGCAGCACCCTGGGGCCGCACCACACCGACGTGCCGATTCGGGACGTAATCGACATCGTGCTGCAAGCCCGCCCGGCCGCCGTCGCTTTCCCCGGCGCCAACCCGCGCCACGAACACGAATGGAAAGTATGGCGGGAGTTGAAACTCCCTGAAGGGAAAATCATCATCCCCGGCGTCATCGACTCCACCACCAACTTCATCGAACACCCGGAAGTGGTGGCCGACCGGATAATCCGCTATGCCGAAGTGGTGGGACGGGAGAATATGCTGGCCGGCGTGGACTGCGGTTTTGGAACCTTTGCCGGACGCTTGCAGGTCGATTCCCGGATTGTCTGGATGAAACTGGAGTCCCTGGTAGAAGGGGCGCGGCGGGCCTCGGCAGAGTTGTGGGGGTGATGGCCGGGGTATTTCCGCTCATCCTGAGCCAGTCGAAGGATGTGGTGAAAGAGGACTAACCGGATACGGAAGGGTGGTTCGACAGGCTCACCATGAGCGGATTGTGGGCTTGGCACCAGCCCCGGAAAAGAACCGGTATTCTCAACACCTGTTGGTATTATTATCGACGTAGGGGCGGGTTACAAACCCGCCCGTCCCTCAACGGCGGAATCATTTGGGTAACGGAGACACCGTATCCGACACATCCTTGCCCCGTACCAGGGCGGGTTATAAACCCGCCCCTACCGGACAACGCAGGGTGGCCTGGCCGGGAATACCAACAACTGTTGAGAACACCAAAGAACCCGGTTGATTGACTACCGATACTCCATAGAGTAACTTTAGAGGCGATTGCCCAAATCGTTCTCCCAGGAGATTTGACCATGTTCGTAATGCGGTTCACTGAGCGTGCTTACTTTAACTATACCGAGGACGACGTTAAGAACAGTCCCAACGGCGCCCATCGGGTTACCTTTTCCAACTCCCACTTTGACCCGGCGGTGGCCGCCGACCAGTACAACTATTATCTGGATGAGTGGCAATACTGCGAAGAGGTGGGCTTTGACGGGATGATGCTCAACGAGCATCACAGCACGCCCACCAGCCTGGGGGCGGCGATGAACCTGGAGGCCGCGATCCTGGCCCGCATCACCAAAAAGCCCAAAATCGTGCTGATGGGCAATCCCCTGCCGATTCACGATAACCCCCTGCGGCTGGCCGAAGAGTTGGCGGAAATCGACTGCATCTCCCGGGGCCGCCTGGTGTCGGGCTTTGTCCGGGGCGGCGGCACCGAAAGCTGGGCCACCAACACCAACCCGGTTTACAACCGGGAACGGTTCGAGGAGGCCCATGACTTGCTCATCAAGACCTGGACGACGCCCGGCCCCTTCCGCTGGGAGGGCAAGCACTACCACTTCCGGGCGGTCAATCCCTTCCAGTTGCCCCTGCAAAAGCCCCACCCGCCGGTCTGGATTCCGGGCACCGGCAGCGCGGAGACGGCGGCCTGGTGCGCCGAGCGCCACTATCCCTATTTCTACTTGGGCATCGTTCCCTACACCTTCAGCTATATGCAGGACATCTACCGGGACGCCGCCCGAATGTACGGGTATGAGGCCGGGCCGCAGAACTTCGGCTATATGCTGCCGATTCACGTTCAGGATACCGACGAGAAGGCCAAGGTGGAGGGCCGGGGTTTTCTGGAGGCCCTGGTCGGCGTAGGCCGGGTGCCCATGCCCCGGGAATACTCCTTCCCCCCCGGCTACAACCGGGCCACCCGGGACGAATGGGCCGACGACAAGCGGGAGGCGATGGTGCGGGAAACCCGGGCCAGCGACCCCTTCCGCACCGGCCCGGTAACCGACGAAACCTACCAGGCGATGATTGACAACAACCGCATGGTAATCGGCAGCCCGGACACGGTAATCCGCAAGGTGCGGGAAGTGCTGGAGTTGGTGCGCCCCGGCATCCTGGCGGTCTGGACCAACGACGGCTCCATCAGCCACGAGGCCACCATGCGCTGCCTGCAACTGATGGACCAGGAAGTCCTGCCGGCCATTCGGGAAATTGGCGAGGAACTGGAGTTGCCCGGGCCGTTTGACGTGGCGCCTTAACCCTCGCCACCGGGAAATAATCGGTAATCGGTTAAGGTTTTGCGATGATGCCGGTTGCGACAATGCCGGCAGCGTAAGGCGAACCGCAATAACGGCCGGAGCGGGGTGGATGATGGCAAGCATAGACACTGCCGGGAAAGCGCCATTGAAAGAGCCACTGGTGGAAGTGTTTTATGACGGCCTCTGTCCGGTTTGCCAGCGGGAAATCCGCCTTTTGCAACGGCTGGATAAGCGGCGGAACCTGCGTCTCATTGACTTTGCCGCCCCCGATTTTGACCCGGCCCAATACGGCTTGGAGTTGGCAGACCTGGTTTCCCGGATGTATGTCAAAGACCGGGAGGGTGTCCTGCACGAAGGGCTGGACAGCTTTCCGGTTATGTGGGACGCCGTCGGCCAGGGGTGGCTTTGGGGTTGGACGCGGACGCCGGGACTGCGGCAGTTAGGGCTGGCCGGCTACGCCCTTTTCCGGCGGATGCGTCCCCGCTTTTCCGGTTTCCAGCCATGCCCGGTGGATGGCTCCTGCCGGCATACGCCCGACGTTTAGTAGGGTCGTGCATATGCCATTCCGCGACCACGCCTCTGTCATTCCGACCACAGGGAGGAATCTAAAATGCCGGCCCTTGACACCTCTCAAGATTTTTAGATTCCTCCCTGTGGTCGGAATGACAGAACAGGTTGACCGCAGCTTTCCAAACAAGCACCAAACAAGCAATAGTAGGCAGGGCTAACCGTCATTGCCGGATAACCGGTATTCTCAACACGCGTTGGAGTTCCGACGGGTATTCCGGCCAGAAAACCAACTCTTGTTGAGAATACCGCCGAATCCACCACATTGTCGTGCTTCGTGCCAATATGTTAAACTGACAACGTGGTATTGGTTAATCTGCCGTAAATGAGGAGAAACAAAAATGAACAGGAGGGTAGCAGTAACGGTACATTTCGACGCCGAGGTGTCCCTGGAGGATCGAGGCGACTATTGGGCTGCCTTGATTAAACCTTTGGGTATGTGGGTTTACGGCGATACGAGAGAGGGTGTGGAGCGCCGGGTCAAGGAGGGGATTGACTTCTTTCTGAAGTACACCCCGGACGTTCCCCAATATCTGGCCTACCACGGTGTACCCCATCACGTCAACTACATAACCCAGCCCGACGACCAAACATCGGTACGCCGTATCTACCCGGTTGGCGCTCTCGTAGAGAGTGCAGCCCCTGCCTGACCCCATTTCCCGCGATACAAGCGGTTGCCAGTTTCCTTGCCGAGTTGGAATCTATGTAATACCCCTCACAAGCGGTTGCCAGTTTCCTTGCCGAGTTAGAGTCTATGTAGTACCCCGCCCCGGTCTCCCTCCGTCAAAACCACCCCTGCCCCGGTTCCAAGGCTGGTGCAAAGCCTGTGCCAATAACAACATCCGCTCATGGTGAGCTTGTCGAACCACCCGGCCTTATCTGGCGATTCCTCTTTCAGTGCATCCTTCGACTGGCTCAGGATGAGCGGGGAGAGGGGACAACTCGACTTTACCCCCCGCCCCCGCCCCGGTTGACGCTGCCCCCTTCCCCATTTATAGTTGCGGGTATCCTGTATCAGGAGGCGCCCCGATGACGCAACCGGCCAGTTCCAGCGCAGCGTCCCAAACCCAACGCAACATTATTGCCCGCCCGGTGGGTGAGGATACGGTTCTTACCCTCATCGGCGCCGGCGGTCGCGGCCCCTGGCCCTTCGTAACCGGCATCCCTAACCTGACTTCCGACATCGGTGGCCCGCCGCCCCAATACCTGGCGGTAGCGGCCTGGGCCGCTTGAACCGTGGTAACCGTGGTAGGCGTGGCCTACCGGGGTGGGATTCCTCTGGAGAACATCGAGGTTGACTTTGCGGTGGAGCCGGTGGAGCGGGCCGACTACCCGGCATCGCTGGGGTTTGGCGTCCGGGAAGTGGTTCGGCTCAAGGGCAATCTCTCCGAGACGGAACGGGTCCGGCTCCAGCGCGCCGTCCGGTATTGCCCCGTCGGGCAGGCCCTCACCAAAGGCTCTATGGTAGTTGAGGACGAAGTACAGTGGCTTTCCGGCGAAGTAACCGCCGCATCGCCGGTTCCCGAAAGTCTCCGGCCTTTGGAAGGGAACCTGCCGGCGATCGTTCCGGGTTCGGTGCATGGGCGCTACCTGCTGGATACCAAGGAGTATGACGCCGACGGCGGGATGAGCGACGAGGGGGAGGCCAAGATTTACGTTACTACGGAAAACCTGACCCATACCAGCCGCTGGACGGTGCTGGCCGGCCACAGTTCCGAAGGCTGGGTGCCGCCGCCCTTCCCCACCGCTCAAGCGGCGTGGGCCGCCTCTACGGCCACCACCCTGAGCCGCCTGCTGCCCTTTGAGGACGCCGGCGACGCCGAGAGTTTGCGGGTGGAACTGGGCATGAGCGCCCCCGGCGGACGGGGCCAGGCTCAAGGCAACGCCGCCGCTGGCACGGTCAGCTACCGCAACGCCGTGCGCCGCATCGTGGCCCCGGGCAGCCCCCGCACTATGCCCATTGAGACCATCCAGGCGGCCCTGCTCCGCGACCCCATTTCCATCGCCTACCGGGAGGGCGGCGTGGTGCTGGATGAGCAGGTGGTGATTGATTAGATAGTTGGATATTCGCAACGCCGGGGACTTTTCACCCTGGAGACGCCGAACATCCCGGCGCGCCGCTGCGTTATCCTGTTTCCGGGGTAAAGTATTTCCGGGGCCAAGAAATCCGGTAACGAGG
Source organism: uncultured Dehalococcoidia bacterium (assembly GCA_958295765.1). Lineage (GTDB taxonomy): Bacteria > Chloroflexota > Dehalococcoidia > Lucifugimonadales > UBA3495 > CATQHB01. Next base: position 2,243,108 of record CATQHB010000002.1, on the reverse strand, counting down.
TAGGGTTATGACGGAACAAGGATTCCGCCTGGAAGAGGCGACCATCGCCGAGTTGCAGGCGGCAATACAGGCGGGGCAAACTACCTGCGTTGAGATTGTGCAGGGCTACATTGACCGGGTGCGGGCCTATAACGGCGTGCCCAGCCTGCTGGTAACCGAGGACGGCGCGCCGGTTCCCGAAGCCACGGGAACGGTGCGGGCCGGGGAGCCGATTCGCTTTCCCACCGAAACGGTCAAGGCGTCGGAACTATTCCCCAACCTGGACCAGTACCGGGGAAAGCCCCTGGAGTATGGCCGGATGGAACCGACCGCCTCTGACCCCTCAGTGCAGCAGCAATTCGGAATGATTGTCGGCAAGGCCCAAGCCGGCCAGGTCAACGCCCTGGCAACCCTGAACCTGCGGGGAGAACGCTCGGTAACCTGCCGGGGCGACTATGACCGCCATCCCGCCCAGGGGCCGCTGCCCGCCGGCGCGCCCCCGGTCTGCGAACATTTCCGCCAATTCCCGGACGCCCTGGAACGGGCGGCGGAACTGGACGCCGCCTATGGCAGCAACCCGGACCTGGAACTGCTGCCGATGTACGGCGTAACCTTTTCCTTCAAAGACCCCTTCGATACCAAGGATATGCGCTCCACCGGCGGCGGCGATGCGGCCTATGACATCGACTTTCCAGCCCGGGACCACGTGCTGGTGGAGCAGTTGCGGAACAAGGGGGCGATAATTTTCGCCAAGGCGGTCAACACCGAATACAACGGGCGCGCCGGCGACCCCGGCGGACGGCACACGCCGGACCAGATACTGCCCTCGGTATTGGGCTACCAGCGGAGTACCTGGGGCGGCAACCCCTCCAATCCCTACGATACCACCCGTTCCGCCTCCCTGGGTTCCAGCTCCGGCTCGGCCCTGTCGGTCAGTTCCAATATGGTTATGGCGAGTTTGGGGGAGGAAACCCGGGCCTCCACCCGGGGGCCGGCCAATCACAACGCCGTAGCCCTCATCCTGCCCCACAAGGCGATGCTGGGTTTTGACGGTGGGGCCATCGGCGCCGACATCTATTGCGACCGCAGTGGTATCCACTGCCGCGCCATTCAGGACTGCGCCCGGGTGCTGGATGCCTTGAAAGACCCGGAAAACGGCTATTATGACCCCCGGGACCCGTTCACCACCGTCCCCCGCTCCTCGGTGCTGCCCACGCCCTACGCCGGCCACGCCCGCAGTTCCGGGGCCGCCGGTTCCCTGGCCGGGCGGCGCATCGGCATCATCCGGGAGTCCTTTGCCTCGCCCCCCGGTTCGCTGACCGAGTTGCCCATCGTTACCGCCGCCAACCGGGAGGTAAAGGAAGTGCTGCGGGACCGGTTGGGCGCCACCCTGCTGGAGTCCTACGACCGGAACTGGCAAGCCGACCCGGAAATTGAACCGATGACTGTGGACTTCCGGCGGGCCATTGCCCGGCTGCTGCCGGTATTTATGCCCGACGTTCTCTACCGGCTGGGGCCGGACGGCCAGCCCCTGTTCAAGGAGTTTGCCGAGGTTATCGTCCCTACCGAGTTTGCCCCCGGCCGGTTTTTCGGTTCCGGGGAGATGCAGCCCATCGACTATTTCGTGGAACTGGCCGACGGGCTTATCGAGCCGCCGGTGAACCTGGACCTGGCGACCATCCAGCAGCAGGAACTGGCGATGTCCTTCCGGTTCCACATCCGGCAATACCTGTCCCGCCGTTCCGCCGACTGGCGCGCCCTGGGTTTCCGGGAGAGCCTGGTGGACTGGCCGACGCTCAACGCCCGTTCCAAGTTCTGGGGCGACGACCAGCGGGCCGCCTTCAAGAATTGGGAAGAGGTTACCGATATGCGCAATCCCCTGGGCGGGCGCCAGGGCGTGGACGAGCGTATTATGCTGCGGGAGTTGCTGCGGCGGGTGGATATGATGGTAATTCTGGAAAACCGCCTGGATGCCCTGGTGCGGCTGCACACCCCCTACCCGCCGGCCAAAATTGGCGGCGCCAACCAGAACGATGGCGGCAACAACATCCGGCAGGAGTCCACCAACGGCCCCAACGCCGGGCTGACCGAGGTGCTGATTCCCGCCGGTTACGTTACCACCGTTTACGACCCGGTGTTCCAACTCTCCGCCGACGGTTCCAGTTATGTGTCGGCGCCCTCCGACGTTGCCACCGAGTTGCCGGAACCGGGCCTGCCCTTCTCCCTGGTATTCCGCGCCGAGCCGGGCAAAGAGGACTTGCTGCTGACCATCGCCTCGGCTTACGAATCCGCCTCCCGCCGCCGGATACCGCCGCCGGATTTCGGCCCATTGCCGGAATAATCGCCGGTTTATGCCATAAATAAGAGTTCAGCCGCCTGATTTGCTTGACATTTCCGGCGGCTTGTCTTATATTCCGTAAAATAGCCGGGCAAGGGCCGGGGGCGGCGCTGGCCGGGAACCGGTAAACTTGTCGAAGGGTGAACCGGTGGTTCGACAAGCTCACCATGAGCGATTGCCGTTCCTGGCGTGGATTTTGCGCCTACCCCGGCGCGGTGTTCAATACACGGTGTCCAATAATTGTTGACAATCGCAATGCCTTGTCTTATAGTGCCTCACATTGCCGGGTGCCGGCGGCGGCCCGACCGGTTGTCGTGTTGTTGCGCCGCGTGGCGTCCCGGATAGACCCAATTACAACTTGCCGTAAGGCGATGGAGGGTTACGTTATGGCTTTTCACTGGTTTACACATCCCCGTGCCTGGCTGTACGGGTCATTGTGTTTAGTCCTACTTTTGATTATCGCCTGCGGTTCAGCGCAGGAGAGTCCGGCCTCACCGTCTGAGCCGGCTGGTGCAGGCGCCACTTCTGACCAGTCCGTTTCGGAAGTGGCCGGAATATCGGCGGAAAAGGCGCCGGCTCCCGCCGCGCAACGGCAGCCCAGCACCGGCATGACCGGCGGTGAGAGCGGCTCGGTGAGCGGTTCCGAGGCCATGGCCCAGCCCACCGCGGTTCCCGCACCGACGGCCGCGCCGCCGGCGGTGGAAACCCGCTCGGTTACCCGGCTGGAGTACGCCATTGGCGCCGTAGCCAATGAGTCCAACCGCCCCTGGGCCGGCAGCCGCCAGGCTTACGTGCTGTTCGACCCGATTCTGGAGTACGCCATTGGCGTCGACGGCAAGAGCAGCGCCTACGTGCCGGAACTGGCGACCCGCTGGGAAGCCAACGAAGACCTGTCCGAGTGGACTTTCTACCTCCGGGAGGGCGTCCAGTTCCACAACGGCTGGGGCGAGTTGACGGCGGATGACTTCCTGCACACCGCCGGGATTCTTACCCGGCCCGATTCCCGCCTGGGTACGCCCCGTTACTTCATCGGCGGCCGGGATGACGACGGGAACCCCCTGGCGACCCCCGACCAGTATTTCCGCAAGGTTGACGATCATACCTTTACCATCGTCTTCCACGGGCCGGACGGCAACCCGGCCACCACCTTCGACGCCGAGTTCGTAATGAGCAACGCCTCGTCGGAAATGGGGCCGTGGAGCAGGGACTTCTGGAATTCCGCCGGCGGCGCTGAGGCCGTCTATAGCTGTGGCGAAGGGGACGCTGCCTGCCTGGCTAGCCTTGAGGCCAAGGAAAAGAACCTGGACGACAACGGCCTCCAGGGCACCGCCTCTTACCAGTACGTGGAGATCGTGCCGGCCGAGCATTTCATCATTGAAAAGACGCCGGGCCGCCACTGGACTCAGGACGCCGCTGACGTGGCGGCGGAAGACCCGGACTTCGAGGAAGTGCGAATCTTCTGGGTGCGGGAGGACGCCAGCCGCTACGCCGCCCTGCTGGCCGGCGAGGCGCACATGGCCGACCTGCCCTTGGACTTGCAGAAGGACGCGGCCTCCCAGGGCAAGAAGCTCATCCGCTCCCAGTTCACCGCCAACAACTTCTTCGTCTTCTTTGGCGGGATGTACCTGAGCGACGACCCCAAGGACATCGAAAGCTATGACGCCTCGGTGCCCTGGGCCGAGACCCCCTGGGCCGGCTCGGAACCGCCCCAGCCGGGCGAGGCGGGTTTTGAGACTAACGGCTGGAAGGTACGCCGGGCGATGAACAAGGCTATCAACCGGGAAGAACTCCTGGACCAGCTCTATAAGGGCATCGGCGAACTGATGTACGTCGGCTACTATCACCCCACCCATTACGGTTGGGATGACACTTGGCCGGAACGCTACGAGGAAGCCTACAAGTACAACCCGGATGAAGCCCGCCAGTTGCTGGCCGAGGTCGGCTACAGCGAAGAGAACCCGGTGAAGGTAACGGTGCAGTCCTATGTCTCGCCGGGCGAAGCGGAACTGCCCCAGGCGATGGAAGCGATCGCCAACTACTGGCAGCAGGTGGGTATCGAGGTGGAGATTGAGGACCTGGACGGCGCCACCGTGCGGCAGCGCTATCGTGGCCGTGAGATGCAGCACCGGGTCTGGCCCAACATCATCATCTACTTCCCGCTGGAGTACGGCAACGTCAGCGGTTTCACCAGCACCTTCGGGCGCAGCAATCACTACCAGGATAACTGGGTGAACCGCAAGTCCTTCGAATGGCGCAACGCGACCGACTTTGACGAGCGGGACGCTCTGGCTCGCGAGTGGGGCAACTACGCCTTCGAGAGCTATATGACCATGCCCCTGTTCTGGTTCCCCCACACTGTCGTGGTTGACCCCTCGGTAGTATCCGACTGGGTCTATCCCGGCAGCACGGTGCCCCGGGGCGGCCACCTGCACAGCGTAACGGCGGCGGCCCAATAAACCAGTCCGGGCGGTAGGGTAGATCCCTTACCCCTTACTGGCGCCAAATGAGGCAGGTTGCTATAATAAGTAGCCTGCCTCTCTTTATGGGTGTTCGCAATGCGTGTTGGTGGTTCGACAGGCTCACCCTGAACGGCTTAAGTTCACCATTTCACCCGGAGTTCTTATCAACTTAACAACTGTAGCGGAGTCTTGAAATGAGCACTACGCAGACCAATGGCAACGCCCTGGAGTTCGGCCTCTTTGACTGGATTGAGTGGGAAAAGCAGCCCCACAGCAAGATTTATGAGGAGCGGCTGAAGCTGCTGGAGTACGCCGACCGGAACGGCTTTTACTGCTACCACCTGGCCGAGCATCACATGACGCCCCTGAGCCTGGCCCCGTCGCCGTCGGTTTTCCTGTCGGCGGCCTCCCAGCGCACCAAGAACATCCGCCTCGGCCCCCTGGTATTTCTGCTGCCCTTCTACAGCCCCCTGCGCCTGCTCCACGAGGTTTGTATGCTGGACAACCTGAGCAACGGCCGGCTGGAGTTGGGCGTAGGCCGGGGCATCGTTCCAATGGAAGCGGAACACTATGACGTTAAGTTTGAGGAAGGCCGGGAGATGTTCCACGAAGCCCTGGACATCCTCATTATGGGCCTGACTCAGGACACCCTGGACTATGAGGGCAAGCACTACACCTACAAGGACATCAAGATGTGGGCCGAACCGCAGCAGAAGCCCTATCCGCCGCTGTGGTACGCCACCAACAACCGGGACTCGGTGCCCTGGATTGCCCAGCACGGGTTTAACACCAGCAGCGTCTTTGACCAGGCGGCGGACGTTAAGCCCCACTTTGACCTCTACCGGCAGGTCTGGCAGGAACATCAGGGGGAAGCCAACCGGCTGAACGGCCATATCAAGGAGCCGAAGCTGGGCCTGACCCGCCACGTTTACGTGGCCCCCACCGACGAAGAGGCCATCCGGGATTGCCGCAAGGCGTTCGATACCTGGTTCTACAACATCAACTTCCTGTGGGACAAGCACGACGTACCCCTGCCGGCGGCCATTGACTTCGACGAGTGGGTGGAAAAGGAAGTGCTGCTGGCCGGGTCGCCGGAAACGGTGCGCGACCAGGTAAAGCGGACGGTGGCGGAGAGCAGCATCAACTACTTCTGCTCCATCTTTGCCTGGGGCGACCTCAGCCACGAACAGGTAATGCGCTCCATTGGCCTGTTCACCGAAGCGGTCATCCCCGCTTTCCGGTAACCGATAACCGATACAATACCCGCCAGGGAAACACCATAATCAGGTGAGCAGCTTGCAGACATCTACGGCCAGCCGGCCCACAGCCTTTCCCGTGTCTATGTTTATCGCCATTATCAGCGTGGCGCTGATAATCATTGGCGCGCTGAATCCCTGGGCCAGGGTGCCGGGGTACAAGAACATTTATGGCCTGGCCGGCGGCGAGTCCGATGTTTTCTGGGTGGCCGGCATTGATGCTCCGGGGATGATTCCCCTGGTGGGCGACGGGATGATTGCCCTGGTGCTGGCGGCCCTGGCCGGCGTCCTGATTCTCTGGCGGCTGGTCTATCCCCCCAAGTCCAGCGGGTTTATTCTGCTCGCCGTTTTTCTGCTGCTGCTGGTCAGCGCCCTGTTGGGTCTGGTCAACTGGGCCAACGCCGGGGACATCCCCCGGGGCGATTCCCGGTTATTTTTTGAGGGGAACGTGGAGGTTAGCTGGGGCTTGATTGTCCTGTGCGTGGGGGCCTGGCCCGGCGTGCTGGCCTCGGCCTACCAACTCTGGAAGGACGAACTGCGCTGAGGGGACGGCAACTTTAGCTCAGGGGTTTTCACCATAGAGACAGAGAGACGCAGCGGTTTTATGCCGCTGCGTCTCTTTTCTCTGCCGTGCAAGCACCATGCCGGCCGGCTTGGGTCCGGCCGGGGAATGAGCCTTACAGGTTGCGCTGCTTGGGGTCCAGCCGGTCCCGCAGCCAGTCGCCCATCAGGTTCAGGGAAAGCACCACCAGGGAGATGGCAACGCCGGGGAAGAAAGATACCCACCAGGCGGCGTTGACCAGTTCGCGCCCCTCGGCTACCATCAGGCCCCAGGCCGGCGTGGGCCGGGGGATGCCGGCGCCGAGGAAGCTCAGGCTGGATTCCAGCAGAATCACGAACCCCACTTGCAGCGTCGCCAGCACCACGATGGAGTTGACTACGTTGGGAAAGATGTGGCGGACGATGATGCGGAAACTGGAGGAGCCGGCCACCTGGGCCCGGGAGATGAAGTCCTGGTTCTTGATGGACAGCACCTCGCCCCGCACCTGCCGGGCGTAGCGGGACCAGAGGATTACGCAGATGACGAAAATCACCGTCCCGAAGCTGGGGCCTCGGGAGGCGACAATCGCCAGGGCCAGGAGAATTGCCGGTATGGATAAGGCAATATCCACCGCGCGCATAATGAGCATATCGTACCGGCCGCCGAAGTAGCCGGCAATCAACCCCAGGGAAACCCCCACTACGCCGCTGATGGCGATGACCGTCAGGGATACAATCAGCACGTACTTGGCGCCGTGCAGGATGCGGCTGAGCTGATCCCGCCCCTGCTTGTCGGTGCCCAGGATGTATTTCATCGAGCCGCCTTCCTGCCAGGCCGGCGGCGTCAAGCGCTCAGCGAACTGGCCCCGGGTCGGATGGTGCGGCGCAATGTTCTGGGCAAAGAAGGCGGGAATCAGCAGCACCGCCAGCAGGATGGCAAAAGGTATCAGCGGATACCGCCGCGCCTCCCGCAGAATGTTGACCAGACCGGAGGGTGAGTACCAACTGGCTTTCCTGGCTGGTGCAGTTATCTCCATTGCTTAACTCCTGTTCAGTATCCGCCATCGTTTCGGTTTCGATTTTCCATGAGGATGCGGTTAAACCCTCAAAAGAAGGGTTGACCCCGGCCCGGTCGCTATGCTATCCGGTAGCCTAGTAACGGATGCGCGGGTCCAGGTAGGCGTAAAGGATGTCCACCGCCAGGTTGGACAGGATGTAAATGCCGGCGAAGGTGAGTACCACCGTTTGCACTACCGGGTAATCCCGGGCCCGGATGGCGTCCACCGCCAGCAGGCCCACCCCCGGCCAGGTGAATACGCTTTCGGTGATGACCGCGCCGGTCATCAACTGGCCGGCGATAATGCCGAAAAAGGTCAGCGGCGGGATGGAGGCGTTGCGGAGCGCGTGTTTCCAGACTACCTTCCATTCCTGCACGCCCTTAATCCGGGCCAGCTTGATGTATTCGGTGTCCAGCACTTCCAGCATTGCCGAGCGCACCAACCGCATCATCGCCGCTACCTGGAACCAGCCCAGGGTGATGGCCGGCAGAATCAGGTTCGTGCCTCCACCTCGGCCCGAGGTGGGGAACAAATCCAACGCGACGGCGAAGATGAAGATGAGCACAATGCCCAGCCAGAAGGGAGGCAAGGACTGGCCGGCCAGGGCGATGACCTTGCCGATATAGTCAAAAATGGTGTCCTTCTTGACCGCCGACAGCACCCCCACCGGCAGGGCAATCAGCAGGCTGATACCCATAGCGATGGCGGCCAGTTGGAGGGTGGCGGGGAATCGCTGGCCGACCAGGCCCAAGGCGGTCTGCCCGTCCCACTTCACCGAGTCGCCGAAGTCGCCCCGCATTACGTTGCCCACGAACTTGAGGTACTGGAGGGGCAGGGGCTGGTCCAGGCCCAGGTGCCGCTCCAGGGCCAGTTGCTGCGCGTCGGTGGCGTCAAAGGGCAGAAATACGTCCACCGGGTTGCCGCTGAAGCGGGCCAGGGCAAAGACAATAATGCTGACGATAAACAGCACGATTAGCGCTTGGAAGCACCTGATGATGATAAACCGTTGCATACCCACCCCTCAGTTTTATGCCGCTGGCAATTGAGTCCGGCGGCCGGCCGTTGTTCCACCCTGACCGGGCTGGGCGCCCCCGGAGGTAAGCGCCCAATAATTCCCCAAAATATATGCTATCAATAGGATTGTGTCAACGAAACCGGGTGCTATAGGATAAGGTCTTTCCATTCTCGCTGCCGAAATAAATACTCCGCTCATCCTGAGCTTGTCGAAGGATTGGGTGAAGGATTGGGTGAATGGTTCGACAGGCTCACCATGAGCGGACTTTACTCCTGACGCTGACTTGGCAATCGTCCGGCCTCGGAGACAGGACAACCCAAGCCACCGTCGTTCCGGCGAAAGCCGGAATCCAGAGCCTTCGTTAGCCGGCTAGTTCTTTTCCGGTGGATTTCCTGGATTCCGGCTTTCGCCGGAACGACGGTATTATATAGCCGGAATGACTGGTTTATGCTGCGATTGCCTTGGCCCGCTATCCGGTGGGCATCCCGTAGCGTAGTAGGGGCGTTTCGCGAAACGCCCCTACGCGGCAATTCGACCGGCTCAGGATGAGCGGTTATACTTTATAATCGGCAAGAACCGAAAGCCCCCGGCAATTGCGCCGTATTATATTGCGCCTAATCTGCTGGACGTGATACAATCATACCGTTAATGTGTCGAACAATTAAATAGGAAAGTGGCGCAAGGGCATTAAAACGGAGACTGGCGAAAGGTAAATTGCCGGGTTGAAACTTGGCACCACCCGGCTTCCCCCACTTGTTGTATTTAAGGAGTTTGCTATGAAGTTAGTCGTTGTAGGCACCGGCCAGGGGGGCTCAAATATAGCGGATGAGTTCGTAGCTCTCGGCCATTGGGTTTGGGCCAACCGCCGGGTTCGCATCTTTACCGGTTCGGAGAGCGACCCCATATCCCGCGGCGTCTTTGCCATCAACCTGGGCGCCGGCGACCTTTACGGCCTGGAAAACATCCCCCAAACCGACGACCACACCATCCTGCTCGGTTCCACCGACGAGTTCCGGGGCCGGGGCGCCGGCAAGGTCAACGCCGACGGCGCCGAACAGGCCCGGCGCGATTCCCGCAAGATTGTCGCCACCATCCGGGACTACGGGGACGTTTATTCCGCCGACGCCATCCTGGTCATCGCCACCACCGCCGGGGGCACCGGCTCCGGCTCCATCGGCGTCATCGTTGACCTGCTCAAAGAGGAGTTCAAGAAGCCGGTTTACGCTATGCTGGTGCTGCCCTTTGAGAACCAGTACGATGAGCCGGACAGCGTCATCAACACGGCAACCTGCCTCAAGAAAGTCCTCGAAAACTCCAAGTCCGACGCGGTTTTCCTGGTGGACAACCAGAAGTTTGCCCGCAAGCAGGAGTCCATGGGGCTGAACTACGCCACCATCAACCGGAAAATTGCCGACTCCTTCCTGGATATTCTGTGCGTTGGCGAGGAAACCGACCGCCGCTACATCGGCGAGGTGCTGGACGCCAACGACGTTATCCGCATCCTGAAAGGCCCCACCGTTATCGGCGTCAGCCACGCCGCCATCCCGGAGGCCCGGAGGCCCAAGTCCCTGCTGGAGCGCATCCGGGGCGGCAACGACCGGACGCAGAAACACTTCTCCGTGTCTAAGGCCCAGGTTGAGCGCGCCCAGAACGTGGTTACCCAGGCTTTTTCCGAGCTTTCGCTGGATTGTGAGTACGTGGACGATGGCAAAACCCTGTATGACGCCCAGCACGTCCTGGGTCTGTTCAGCGGGCCGGCCAACGAGGCTACCGAGGAGATTGTGGAGATGATGGACAACACCTTCTCCGAAATGGTGCCCGGCGCCGGGCGGCGGAAGGGAACCTACCCCGGCCGGACTTCCGACACCATCAGCGTTACCGCCATCGTCGCCAACATCGGCGAGGGCAAGGCTATGGACCGGATTGAGTGGTTCTACCGGGAGGCGGCCAATATGATGAACACTTCCCGGGACCGCCGCGAGGGTCGCGGCAAGCGCTGGGAGGACATCTCCAAGCTGTCTGATATGCTGCCCAATCTGTAATCCCGCCGGCAAAAGCGTAGTTTGGGCCGGGGCCGCTTTCCCGAGCCATTACTGCCGTTACTGCCGTTATTGAACCGAATTACTGGAGGCAAATTTGAGAGTCTCAAGAGCGCCGGAGCATCGGGGAGGCGCCGGCTCACCCATCGTGCTTATCCTGGTCTTGCTGATTGTATTGATTGTCGGCGGCGTGGTCATTTTCCTGCTGCTGGGGCGCAATCCCCTGGCCGCGCCCCCGGTCGCCAACCCGCCGGTGAACGCGCAACCGATTCAACCGGCCGCTAATCCCCAAACCAACAATCCCGCCCCGCCGGTGTCCTTCGAGCGGCCCACCCTGGCCCCGGTCTCCCCACAGGAGATTAGCCGGGAGCCGGCGTCAGCCGGCAACACCCCCTTTCAGCCGCCGCGGGTGGATTTTGGCGAAGTCGTAGCTGAGGGATTTGTGGATTTGCAACTGCTGGGTGGCACTGTGCGCACCTGGTACACCCTGCACCTGGACAGCAGCACCAAGCAGACCACCTACGTCTTTGCCCTTTATGACGGAGTGAGTGGGGAGATGAGCCGCACGGCCATCGTTCAGGACTATAGCTTGGTCGAAACCATCAAGAACGCCCAGGTAACGATTTTCTATCCCGATTACCCGGAACGGGTTATCACCTTTGACCAGGAAACCGGTACGATAATTTCCCAGCAGTTCTACACCGACCAGCCCAATGAACCGAGTATGTTCTCCCGGGAGATGCGCATTGACCTCATCCATCACAACCTGGCCTTGAACAATGAGGACGGCAGCATCCGGGCGGACTTGCAAGTCGATTTGACCGGCATTGTATCGGACCGGGAAGGCATTTCCGTATTGCAGAATGACCCGGTGGCGGTGGAGAATGCCCTCAACGAGGTACAGCTGATAATTGACCAGATTGAGAGCCGGCGACCCAAGTCTTAATCCTGGTTACGGCCCCAGGGTCAGAAATAAAGGCGTCGAGCGACAAGCTCGGCGCCTTCCCTTTTTAGAGAGGGATTTTCCTGCTCTCTTGAGTGGACTAACACCCCACTGTCATTCCGAGCGGAGCGAGGAATCTAAACTCCGGCATAAGCGGGATCTCTGGCGGGACCGGGACGGGGTAAGGGCCAGGTTTTTAGATTCCTCCTTGCGGTCGGAATGACAGTGGGGCGGTGGTCGGAATGATGGCTGGGTGGTGTGTGATGGCAATGGGGTGGTGGCCGGAATTGACGTACTAACCTTCTCCTGTGGAGAGGGGCCGAGGGCGCGCCCCAGCCACCGGCTATTGGGTATCGTCAAGCCCGGCCAGCAGCGTCTCGTCCATCGTGAAACTTTCCTTGTCCGTGGGGAAAGTGCCTTTCCGTACCTCCTGGGCGTAGCGGGAAAAGGCTTCCTTAATCACCGGGGCCAGGTTGGCGTACTGCTTGGCGTGCCTGGGAACGAAGTCGGTAAAGAGGCCCAGCATATCGTGAAGTACCTGCACCTGCCCGTCGCAGCCGGCGCCGGCGCCGATGCCGATGGTGGGGATGGTGAGCCGTTGGGAAATGAGCCGGGCCAGGGGCGTCGGCACCAGTTCCAGCACCACCGCGTAGGCCCCCGCCGCTTCCAGGGCCAGGGCATCGTTCAGCAGTTGGCCGGCCTCCTGAGAACTGCGTCCCCGCACCCGGTAACCGCCCAGGGCATTGACCGATTGGGGCGTAACGCCGATGTGTCCCATTACCGGGATGTCGCACTCGACGATGCGCTGCACGGTGGGCGCCAGGTTCACGCCGCCCTCCAGCTTGACCGTATGCGCCCCGCCCTCCTGCATCAGGCGGGCGGCGGTGGTCAGCGCCTGCGCCGGGTCAACCTGGTAGGTCATAAAGGGCATATCGGCGACAATCAGGGCGTTCTTGCTGCCCCGGGCGACCATCTTGACGTGATGCAGCATATCGTCCAGGGTAACCGGAATCGTTGATTCGTAGCCCAGGACTACCATGCCCAGGCTGTCGCCCACCAGGACAATGGGAATCTCGGCGGCGTCGGCCAGAATCGCGGTGGTGTAGTCGTAGGCGGTAATCATCGGGATTTTCTCGCCCCGCCGCTTCATTTCGGCGATGTTTCGGACGGTTATTCTGGGCATTACTCCAACCTCCGGTCTCCGCTCCCCGCAATTGGGTTGGCGATTTGGCGATTTTGGCGATATTCCAGCAGTAGTTGGCGCAGGGCCTGGGCCTCAGTCGGCCCCAGCCCGGCCTTAGCTGCCATTGGCAGGGACGCCTCGGCCAGGGCCAGGTAAAGGCCGGTCAATTCCGGCTTGCTCCGGCCCAGCGCCTCCAGGTGGCTGCGGACCGTAGCGGTGTCGCCGCGCATCACCGGGCCGGTAACCTGGTTTCCAATATCGCCCTTTGCCACATTTTCCAGCGTGGCCCGGGACAGGGGCAGCAGGGCGCTCAAGGCTTGTTCCTCGCTGAAACCGGCCGCCTGCCATAATTCTACCGCCCCGTGCAGCAGGGCCGCCAGATAACCACAACTCAGCACCGCCGCCGCGTGGTATAGCGGCCGGGCGGCGTCGCTGATGCAGACCGGCTGGCCGCCTAGAGACCGGGCCACCCCGTCAAGAAACTCCCGCAACCGCCCCTCGGCGGATATGGCAAAGGTTACGCCGGACAGCCGGGCCACCGTTTCCGCCGGGTCATTCAGGCCGGCAAAGGTTTGCAAGGGATGAAACGCCCCGGTACTGGCCCCCTGTTCCGCCGCCGGCCGCAGAATCTCCCGGCCGGCCGCGCCGCAGCAGTGAACCACCTGGTGGTCGGGCCGCCACTGCACCGCCGCCGCCACCGCGCCAATCGCCGCGTCGGGCGTGGTGATAAATACCAGGTCGGCGCCGTCGGCCAAATCCTGAGACGATTCCAACGCCCGGCAGCCGGGAATCTTGGCGGCCAAGTCTCGCGCTGATACCGTACGGCGGCTGGCGGCAGCGGCGACGTTATAGTTCCGCTGGGCCAGGGCCAGGGCCAGGCCGGCGCCGAGGACGCCAACCCCGATAAAGCCAATGCGCGGCCCGGCGCTGTTGCTATCCCTGTCCCTATCCCGGCCCTTGTCCTTATCCATTTGCCAACTCGCTGATGGCGGGGACGCCGCCCAACCCGGTGGCGGCGGTAACGGCGCGCAAAACGGCCTGCGCCGTAACTTCTACGGCCCCGGCGCCCAACGCGGTAAAATCCCCCGGTTCGGCCCCCTGCCCGGTAGCCAGGGCAAACATCGTGTCCCCGTCCCGGATGGTATGGCAGGGCCGGATCGCCAGGGCCAGCCCGTCGTGGCTGACTCGGGCCAGCAGGTTGGCCTCCTCCCGGTTCAGCCGGGCGTCCGTAGCGACCACTCCGATGGTGGTGTTGCTCAGGGGAGGCGATGACTGGCCGGTATCCCCGGTAGTATCCGCATCCGCATCCGCGCCGGTTCCGGTCAGCAACTCCACCGTGCTGATAAATCCGGGGGCAGAGTCCCGGCGCGGCCCGGCGATTAACCGGCCGCTGCGGTAGTCCACCACGTCCCCGACGGCATTGACGGCGACCAGGGCGGCGACGGTGGCCCCGCCGGGCAGGGTCAGGGCCGCGCCGCCGATGCCGGCCTTGATTGACCGTTCCAGGCCCAGGACTTTGCCTACCGTGGCGCCGGTTCCCGCGCCGACGCTGCCCTCGACTACCGGCGCCGGCCCGGCGGCGACGGCGGCGGCATAACCCTGGGCCGGGCCGGGCCGAACCGATGCGGTAATCAACCCCAGGTCAAACAGAATGGCCGACGCTACGATGGGGACAATGGCCGGCCCTACTCTCAGGCCGATGCCGGCCTCTTCCAGGTACGCCATCACGCCGGAGGCGGCATCCAGGCCGAAGGCGCTGCCCCCGCTGAGGACAACGGCGTGAACCCGGTCAACCCGATGCAGGGGCCGGAGCAGTTCGGTCTCCCGGGTGCCCGGTGAGCCGCCGCGCACGTCCACGCCCCCTACGGCGCCCTGGCGGCAGATGATGGCGGTGCAGCCCGTAGCATTTTCCCGGTCGGTGTAGTGGCCTACTTCCAGTCCGGCCACTGCGGTAAGCGTGGCGTTCAAGTCGGTTCACTCTCCAGGAGAACCTCAAGCCGGTCTGAACCAAGGGGGCGATTAAAAAAGCCACGCCAACCGGTGGCGCGGCTTGTTAATGCCTTCGCAATTAAGGGAACCGTTCAACTTTGGCCGTCTCGGTCAGCATCGGATCCCAGCGGCCCACCCTGATCTATAAACTGGCGGTCGGTCTTGCCGGACGCTAACCCCCCTTGCGGGTGGATTGCCACCGGAGTTTAAGACCATTCCGGGGGAGTGTCAAGTTTGCCGGTTGCCGAGCCGGGCAATTGCGTCTTAATCAGGACAACCCCGGCAACCCGGAGAACCGTCGTTCCGGCGAAAGCCGGAATCCAGGAAATCCTCCCGGAAAATAGCGTGCTGGCTACATAGGGTTCTGGATTCCGGCTTTCGCCGGAACGACGGTTTATGATGCGATTGCCCTACTTGTCGAGGTTAGAATTGGATGGTTCGACAAGCTCACCATGAGCGGGGTTTAGAGTACTGAGCGGGGTATAGGGCATCAATCAGGGTTTAGGCCATCATTCCCGCATCGGTAATTCTACCCCGCTGAACCGGTAATCAGCACCCACATGGGCCTTTTGCCTACCGGGTAAACTTCCGTTGGCGTAAGCTCTCCGGTGGCGCCGTTGATGCGGTAGGCGGCCAGTTGTCCCGACTCGGACCCGGCGGCGTAGAGGAATTTGCCCTGCGGGTCCAGGCCGAAGGCGCTGGGCACCGGCTCCGTAGCCACCTGACCCAGGGCGGTCAACCGCCCGGAGTCAGCGTCCACCGCAAACCCGGCAACGCTGTTGTGGCCCCGGTTGGGGACGTACAGGAACTCGCCGGGAGGAGAAATCTGGATTTGGGAGCAGGTGTTCCTTCCCGAATAACCTTCGGGTACGGTGGCGATGGTTTGGAACGCCGTCAGTTGCCCGGTTGCCGAGTCCAGGGCATAGCCGGTTACGCTGCAACCCTGCTCATCGGAGAAATATACGATGTCCTTGCTGGGGTGATAGCAATAGTGCCGGGGGCCGAGGAACTCGGTCATTTCCATTTTCAACGGGGAGTTGGGGGTCAAGTTTCCGGTGTTCTCATCAAACCGGAACTGGTAAATCGCGTTTGGCCCATAGGCATCGCCGGGCGGCTGCATCACGTTATCGGCCAGGCGGGCGATGTGCGGCACAAAGGCATAGCGGTTGGAACGGTCAACCAGAATCGAATGGGCGCCGTTTTCCGTCTCAATCCACTCCACCGGCGGGGCCACCACCGCGCCGTCGTCGCCAATGGAGTGTACCCCCACCCGCGCGCCTTGATAGTGGGCCGAAAGCAGATACCGGCCCCGGCAGTCGGTGGACAGGTAGGTAGGGGAGGCATCCAGAGAGATTGTCCCCAGCGCCGCCAGTTCCCCGCTGGCCGGGTCGATGCGGAAACTGGACAACTCGTTGCTGTTGCGGTGGCCCACGTAAAGCGTCCGGCCGTCAGGGCTGAGCGCCACCGCCGAAGGCCCGCCCACCACCGGCGTTTCACCTTTGGGTTCCAGTCGGCCGGTCTCCCCGTCCATGGTAAGAATGAGAACCTTGTCGTCATCTTGCAGGGCAACGTACATATAGTAAGCCACTTTGAGACCTCCTTGATTGCTTATCGTTCAGGGGCGACTGTCAGGTTCCCGCCTTTTAGCCGTTCCTTTCAACGGTGAGTTATGCCGAGTGATGGTAGGCGGTTGAACCACCCGGATTTTTTACAACCGTCCTGCGAAGGAAATACCGGCCATCACTGCTGCCACTGCCGGAAGGCGTGGCGCAGTTCCTCAACAAAACGGCGGAGAGAATTGTCTGCCTGAATAGCGCGCTCAATGTCCATTTCCTTCACGATGTCTTCAGCGTACTCTATGCCGCCTAAGTTAGGCACCACCCTTCCCGCCGTTTGAATAGCCTCTCTCAAAAGGTTTTTATATCTCTCCCGGTCGCATTTCTGATCTGGAGCATTGCAGCCACGTCCAAACACGCTACGGAATGCGGCCCCGTCCAGTAGCAGCCAGCGCTCAATATGCGGGTCAGGGATGGCAAGGACCATGTGCGCAGGCGCCGGGTCACCCAGTCGTTTAATTTCCTGAACACACTGATTCAACCCCTGACAATTGGCGTCTGTGGCAACAACTATCAGGTCGGGATAGGGGCCGCCTTGATTCCTCAAGTCTCTCAGATAATCGTCAAGCTCTTGAACGACTCTGCCGTGTCCCCGTACTGCGCTTCGCCAGTTAAGGTGCACCGAAACCCCGCACTCATCAGCCAGGCGACGCGCCAGTGCTCCGACAACTTGCTGGTGGGCGTAGTCTTCGCCAAAGAGAGCGATTTCACGCATCAAAGTCACCCCGGATGATTCGCTCCGAAATGGAGAGATTAGTAGGCAGGCCCTCCAGGACACTACCAATTTCTTTCCTACGGAACAACGGCCCCCAAGTGGAAAATGAGTCAATACGGGTATCTCGCTTAGCGCGTCGTACGGGGAATAGAGACTGATTTGGCAACATATCGGGCAGAATGGGGGAGTGAGTGGTAACGATGTATTGGGTGGCGCCCAGACTTAAACGCGTTTTCAGCAATTCCGCAATTAACTGGATACGCCCCGGATGAACGCCGTTCTCGGGTTCCTCAAAGCCTACCAGGGAAGGCGGCTCGTCGGCGCCGGTCAGGGCCAGCAATCCCAGCATCCGGAGGGTGCCTTCAGACAACACCCGGGCCGGAATAGCAATGTTGCTTTCCTTGAGGAATAACTCAACTTCACCTAGGTTGCTCACCTCCACTTCGATTCCGTCCACGTCCGGCATTAAGGTATGCAAAGCTTTTTCGATGGCATTAAATTGGGCCGGATTGAGATTCTTGAGTGTATTGAGATGGGCAGCAAGTTCTTCGCCCATCAATCCGATATGCCGTACTTCCTTGACCGGGCCGGTGGCGCGCATCCGCTCCCGCGGCTCAAAATAGAAGAACAACCAACTTTCCAATTCCCGCCGGGCCGCCGTCAGGTGCGGATAGTGGGGCGGATAATGGGGCATTGAGAGGATGGTGTGGTCCAGGTAACGGTCGTAGTCGGTGGGATGGGCTTGTCCTTCCAGTCGCAACCGGATTTTCTCGCCCTGACGGTCAAGGAAAGGACTGCGGTTGCCAGCAGGTTCACCCTTGGCGTTCAGCGCCGCCAGGTACTCGTCGGCCATCCGCAGGATGCCCGACCGGGGGATCATCTCAATCTCAACCCGGTAACGCAGATAGCGTTCCCGTACCCGGCCCGGCGTATTGCCCTTTTCTGCGGAGCGGCTATCGCTGCTGGAGGGGCGCATTTCCTCGATCTGCCGATTGACGGCATTCACCACTGCGTCCGACAGTTCCAGATCAGCCTCAATAGAAAAGGCCAACCGTTCCTGTTCAATCAATCCCTTGAGGCCCTTTTCACCGATGGCGAAAGATTCCAGCGCCTTGCCGCGATAAGGCGGGTCAAAGGCTTCCCGCAGCGTGCGACTGGCCGCCAGTTTGGACAAAAGTTGCAAGGCATCCAGGAAATTGCTCTTGCCGGCAGCATTAGGCCCGAATAGCAGCGTGAGGGGCGAAAGCTCTACATCGACGTCAGCCAGAGACTTATAGCCCGTGATGTGAATTCGCTTCAGCATCTCACCCCTCCCGCTGCAATTCCGCTATCTGGGCGGCTAACGCCTGGGCGCTGCCGGCGTCGCCGTCGGAGAGGCGGAAACAGCGGTCCAGGTATAGCTGGGCCAGGCGGGAGCCTTTGGCGGTGGCCTCCCGGGCGGCGGCCAGCAGGTTCGGCACCTGGAACTCCTCGGGCAGGTGGCGGGACAGCGCCGTTATCTCCTCGGTTACCTCGCCGGTCATATCGGCGTCCCGGCCCTCCTGGGCGAACTGGAGCTTGCCCAGCAGCCGGGACAACTCGGCCAGCTTATCCCGCTCGCTCATCAGGCTGAACAGGACTTCGTTGACCTGGTAGGACGTATCCGAGTCGGCGGCGTCAGCCTCCGGGGGGCCAACGGCCGCCCGCTGCGGCGGGGCCGATACGCTGTCCCGGTCAAAGTAATCGGCGCACAACTGGGCGTAGGCTTGCACCGCCTCGGTGGTGGATTCCATCATCCGGGGCAGGTCAAAGGAGAACATACTGGAGCCAAAAATCAGGTCATCCTCCCGCAATTCGCTGAGCCGCTGCAACTCCTGATAGCCGTCCACCGGCTCCGGCACCGGCGGCATAGCAAAGGCGGAAAAGTCGTTCAGGGGCAGGTTGCCCAGGTGCGAGGCCAGGAAGGGCGGCACGTACTTGCCGAAATCGGCCTTCACCGGCAGGATAACCACGTAGGTGGCATAAAGCTGGCCGGCCTCGGTATCCACCCGGAAATAGACCAGGGCATGGCCCTTGGGACGCCGGTAGTCGCCGCGGTCAAATGTCAAATCCATGCGCTCTTCCCGCCAAGTCAATATCTGCGTCAAGTGTATCCGATTATAGAGTATCAACGGCGGTAGGGCTATAGCGGAGCGGTGCCTATCCCGGTCAGGCCGGCGCCAAGTCAATACCAATAAGAAAATCCGCTCATAACAATACCCGCTCAATACCAAAATCCGCTCATGGTGAGCGAGGGTAATACCAAAACCCGCTCATGGTGAGCTTGTCGAACCATCCGGCCCAATCCGACGGTTTATCCTTTGACTGATTTAGGATGAGCGGGGAATAACAAAGTCCGCTCATGGTGAGCCTGTCAAACCACGCCCCTCTATCCTGTGGGGTATCCTTCGACAAGCTCAGGATGAGCGGGGAGAGGAGGCAACTCGACTTTGTACCTATCCGGCTTATCTCACCCCGCAAGGCTAACCCATTATAAACCCGTCGTTCCGGCGAAAGCCGGAATCCAGAACCCTCGGTAGCCGGCCCGCCCTTTTCCGTGAGGATTTCCTGGATTCCGGCTTTCGCCGGAACGACGGTTGCCTGGGTTGCCCTGACTCTCCCCTATCCGACGGTTCGTCCTTCGACAGGCTCAGGATGAGCGGGAGTAATACCAAAATCCGCTCATGGTGAGCGAGGGTAATACTCAAATCCGCTCATGGTGAGCTTGTCGAACCATCCGGCCCATCTCCTCCCCGCCGTTGACTTGCCCCTTTCCGTCAAGTATTGTATAGGCAACTACAAACAGGGGTGGAGTTTATGGCTGACGCAGAGTTGAAGCCCTTCAACTATGACGATATTGAGATTGGCGAGGAGTTGGGTTCCTACGAGTACGTGCTGACCCAGGAGATGCTGGATACCTTCCGCGCCTCGGTGGAGGACCCGGACGCTTCCTTTCCGACCCTGGCGGTCAAGCACGACGCTACCGCCTTCAATATGGTGTACGATGACCAGACCGGCGGGGTGAACGCCGGCAATGAGGTGGAGTTCTTCAATCCGCCGATCCCCGGCAAGCGGATCAAGGTTACCGGGCGCATCCACGACAAGTACCTGCGGCGGGACAAGCCCTATATGGTCATCGAGGCCACCGCCGAGGACGAGGATGGCCGCCTGTTGGAGAAGCTGCGCACGTACCAGATGAAAAAACCTGACGAGGTGGGAAAGAAATGGCATCCTCAATCCTAGACAACGCGACCATCCCCACGCTGACCAAGTCCATCACCCAGGACAGCATCGACCAGTTCGAGTCCTGCGGCATCCTGGACCGGCAGAACATCCATAACGACCCGGAGTTGGCCGCCCAGCGGTTGGGCACCACCTACGCCATCGCCTCGGGCCGGATGTCCATAACCTTCGCCGCCGAGGCCCTGCGCAAGTTCTTCGGCCCGGAGGTGTTCAATCACACCGGCAGCGTCAACCTGAAGTTCCTCCGCCCGGTCAAGGGCGGCGACACCATCACCGTATCCGGCTCGGTCATCCAGCAGGACGCGGTGGAGCAGGGAACGCAGGTAACGGTGCAGGTTCAGTGCCACAACCAGAACGGCGACACCACCGCCGTAGGCCAGGGCGTAGCTATCGTAGCCTAGCCGGTATCCGTTGCCCGCTTTTATCCACGAAGGGCACGAAGGACACGAATTAGGAATTAAGAATTAAAAATCCTTCGTGCCCCTTCGTGGCCCTTCGTGGATAAAAGACGGGGGAATCAGGGCGGGGTTGCCGTTGCTATCCAGAGGCGGTACACCTCCCGGCGGGGTAGGCCGGTGGTGGCGGTTACGGCGGCTACGGCCTCCCGGCCTCGCAGACCCTCCCGGCGCAATTGGGCCAGTTGTTCTTGCGCCGCTGACCGGTTGGCTTGGGTTAGTTCCGACTCCGACTCCGCCGCCGTACCGGTTTTCTTGCCGGCCCCGACTTCGGCTCCCGCCACCACCAGGACGAACTCGCCCCGGGGCGCGGTGAAATACTCCAGGGCCTGGGACAGGGGGCCGCGCCGGACTTCCTCGTAGAGCTTGGTCAACTCCCGGCAAACGGCGCTGTCCCGGTCGCCCAGGGTCGCCAGCAAGTCCTCCAGGGTGGGCCGCAGCCGGTGGGGAGCCTCAAAGATGACCAGGGTAAAGGGCAAAGGGGCCACCGCCGTCAGCCTGGCCCGCCGTTCCTGGCGGCGCCGGGGCAGGAAGCCCAGAAAGAGAAAGGAGTCGGCCGGCAGACCGGCGGCGGCCAATGCCGCAGTTACCGCCGAGGCTCCGGGAACCACCTCCACCGGAAACCCGGCGGCGGCTACCTGCGCCGCTACCTCACTGCCCGGGTCGCTGACCGCCGGCATCCCGGCGTCGGTAACCAGGGCGGCGTCCCCGGCCTCCAGCGCCCGCAGCAACTCCGGCAGGCGGGCCGGCCAGTTGTGGCGGTTGCAGCTAATCAGGGGAACCCGCAGCCCCAGGTGATTGAGCAGCCGCCGGGTAACCCGCGTATCCTCGGCGGCGATAAGTCCCACCTGCCCCAAGATGCGGGCGGCCCGCCGGGTAATATCCTCCAAGTTCCCGATAGGAGTACCAACGACGTAAAGCGTTCCCACGATTTAATCCACGATTTGATCCACGAAGGGACACGAAGGGGCACGAATTAGGAATTAAGAATTAGGAATTAAAAATCCTTCGTGCCCCTTCGTGTCCCTTCGTGGATAAAACTTCTACCCGGCGGGGCTTATTTCCTGTTCGGTGATTTCGATGTTTTGGATTTCCAGCCGCTCGGTGGGGGTGGACCTTTCGCCGCCGCCGCCGGCGCTTACCGCCGAATTGGCCAGGGTGTCCAGCGTGTCCTCGCCATCGACCAACATCCCGAAAATGGTGTAGTTGGGGGGCAGGCCCACGTTCTGGCCGTGGACGATAAAGAACTGGCTGCCGTTGGTGTTCGGCCCGGCGTTAGCCATCGCCAGCGTCCCCTTGACGTAGGGACGGGCAACCGGCTCGTCCTGAAAGCGGTAGCCGGGGCCGCCCCGACCGCTGCCTTCGGGACAGCCGCCCTGAATCATAAAGTCCTTGATAACCCGGTGGAAACAGCCGGCCTCGTAGAAACCCTCCCGGGCCAGAAAGACAAAATTGTTGACGGTGCGGGGGGCCTCGGCGGCGAACAACTCCAGGGTCATCGCGCCGTGATTGGTGCGGATGGTGGCCGAGTAACGCTTGGTCGGCTCCAGAATCAACTCCGGCGATGTGGCGTACTGCTTGGGGGGCATAGCTCCTCCTGGTGTCGGTATGGGGAATAGTTACGAACAGTTACCTAGTGTACCACTTTTTCACCGCCGGGGCTTGGCGCGTGGAGACCGGCCGGGCAATCGCGTCTTAACCAAGGAAACCCCGGCAACCCAAGCAACCGTCGTTCCGGCGAAAGCCGGAATCCAGGAAATTCTCGGAAAAGAGAGAGTCGGCTACCGAGCGTTCTGGATTCCGGCTTTCGCCGGAACGACGGTTTTGTGATCGGAATGACGGGTTCATGGTGCGATTGCCAGAGATGGCGGGCGACCGGTATTCTCAACGTGGGCTGGCATTATCACCGGGTAGGGGCGGGTTTCAAACCCGCCCTGGCTTGGGGCAATAATCGGTCGGTTATGGCACACCGGTTTACCGGGTGGTCTTTGCCGTCGAACGTCGGGCGGGTTACAAACCCGCCCCTACCCGGTTGATAACCGCCCCAAGAGTGATTGTTATACTCCAGCCTTAACTATCTTTTAATATCCGGTTACGTTATAGATTGACATTGCCGCCCGGAATTATTTACCATAACCAGGCACCCGGCAACGGAAAGGAGAACTTCAGGCGTAAGGAGTGGTCGGACGGTTATTTGCTGATGATTGTTTACGATGTGATGCAGGAAAAGACCAGTATCCTGCCCGAAACTACGGCAACCAAGCATGACGTAGCCGCTTTTCGAGGTATTGAGTATCTGGCTTACCGGGCCGAGTTGCGCGTTTTGCGCCGCCAGCTTCTGGCCCTGCAAGAATGGGTTATCAACAATGGCCTGCGGGTCGCCGTGGTGCTGGAGGGGCGGGACGCCGCCGGCAAGGGCAGCACCGCCGCTACGATTACCCACTACCTGAACCCCCGCTCCTCCGGCATCATCAGCCAGGGCATCCCCTCCCCCCAGGAAATGCGCAACTGGCTGGGCCGGCACTACAAGCGGATGCCCGGCCCCGGAGAAATTTTCGTGTTTGACCGTTCCTGGTATTCCCGCGCCCAGGTTCAGCCGGCTATGGGCTACTGCTCGATGCGCCAGTATCACTACTTTATGAACCGGGTGAACGATTGGGAAAGGGACCTGGTGGATGAGGGAGTAACCATCATCAAAATCTATCTGTCAGTGTCCCAGGAGTCCCAGGACTTGCGGTTCCGGTTGCGCCAGGACAGCGACTTGCAATACTGGAAATACTCGGCCAATGACCGCAAGGTGGCGGAACGCTGGCAACTGCTGACCTACTTTAAGGAGCGGATGTTCGCCGTTACCTCCACCGATTACGCCCCCTGGGTGGTCATTGAGTCGGACAACAAGCAGCAGGCCCGGCTCAACGCCATCCACTACATCCTGACCCGCTTTGACTTTCCGGGCAAGGACTTGCGGCCCGAGTACCTGTACCAGGCGGCGGAAACTGATATGGTTACCGATATGGTGGTGGACGGGGTATTGTTCACCGGATTGAATCGGGAGCAGGTGGGCATATTGGAGCGGATACTCATCCATGAATAGAGCTGAATTGCCTGAGATGTTCGCCGCCGGGGGGCTGGTGCTCTGCGGCGGCAGCGCATTGATTATCCGTAAGCACCGCCTCCTGGACTTGCCCAAGGGCAAGCTGGACTATCCCGGTGAACCTTATGCAGAGTGCGCGCTCCGGGAGATTTCTGAGGAGACCGGGCTAAACCCCGGCTTAATTGCCATCCGCGCGCCCCTGTGCCGCAGCAGCTATATTTCCTACTACCGAATCGGGCCGGTCAACAAGACGGTGCAATGGTTTCTCCTGGACTACGCCGGCGCCCTGACCGACTCCCTGCAACCCGACTTGTCCGAGGGCATTGACCAATGCCAGTGGGTAGCCCTGCCCGACCTGGCGGCCACGCTGCGGGCCGCCCGCCCCTACCTGCGCCCGGTACGCCAGGCCATTGAGCGGGAACTGCTGGCCCCATCACCGTTGCGCTGATTCAGCCGGGCAATCGCGTCTTAACCAGGGCAACCCCGGCCACCGTCGTTCCGGCGAAAGCCGGAATCCAGGAAATCCTACCGGAAAAGAGCGTGCCGGCTAACCGGGGGGTCTGGATTCCGGCTTTCGCCGGAACGACGGGTTCGAGTTTATGCTGCGCTTGCCCCGGTGAAAATAACTCCCCGGCGCGGGGGAAACGCCGGAACGTGCTACAATGACCGGGAAGCAATGCCCCGGAGGTTTCAATATGACCTTGTCGTCGCCCCAAGTCTATTCCGACGCGGTCGCCGAGTACCGGGCGGCCACCGAGGACGCCGCCCTCTACGACAATTCCGCCACCGGCCGGCTCAAGGCCAGCGGCGCCGATGCCCTGGACCTGCTCAACCGCCTGTCCACCAACGAGGTGGTCAACCTGCCGCCCGGCCGGGGCGCGCCTACCGTCCTGACCACGGACCGGGGCCGCATCCTTGACCTGCTGGGCGTGGTCAATACCGGCGATTATACCCTCCTGCTCACCAGCCCCGGCGGTCAGCAGCGGGTGATGGACTGGCTGGACAAGTACACCATTATGGAAGACTTGACCGTTACCGACTTGACGCCGGACACGGCCCTCCTGACGGTTTGCGGCCCCCGCAGCGATGCGGCGCTGGCGGCCGTCCTGACTCCGCCCTTGCCGTCCCTACCGGAGGCCGGGGAACCCTATTCCGCCCTTTCCGCCTCCATTGCCGGTCAGGAAACGCTGGTTATCCGCCGGCCCCTGGGTGAACTGCCGGCCTTTGACCTGCTGACCGGCCAGGACGCGGCGCCGGCGGTCTGGGATGCGCTGGCAGCGGCGGGCATCTCTCCGATCGGGCGGGAAGCCTACGAGGCGGCGCTGGTGCAGCAGGCCGTGCCCCGTTACGGGCGGGAGTTGGGCGACGCCTATAACCCGCTGGAGGCCGGGCTGATTGGTTCGATCGACTTTGCCAAGGGCTGCTACATCGGGCAGGAAGTCATCGCCCGGCTGGATACCTACCAAAAAGTGCAGAAGTACCTGGCCCGGCTGCGGTTCTCTCCGGGCGCGGTAGTTGTCGAGGGCGCCGGGCTGGAACAGGAGGGGCGGAAGGTCGGGCAGGTAACGTCCCTGGCGGTAATACCCACCACCGGAGAACTGCTGGGCCTGGGCTACGTCCGCACCGCCCGGGCCGCCGCCGGCGCCCAACTAACCCTGACCGCCCCGGCCCAAGGCAGCGCCGAAATAATCGAGTTGCCGCAACTGTTTGGGGCCGGGGCGGGGTAAAGTGCCGGTAGGGAATTTTCCCCGCCCCTACCCCGATGAAAATACCAACAAGCGTTGAAAATACCGGAACAAGGGGCCGTTAGGAAAGAATGGATGCTGCCTCTAATTCCTATCCCTGCCCAAGCAGCGGTTCCAGCTTGCCCAGCAACTGCTGAACCTCCTGGAGAGACCGCCGGACGGTTCGGGGCCGTAGCCAGTTCTCGTAGTAGTTGATGTGCAGCATTGACGCCACGTGAAACAGGGTGGATAGTTGCTGGTCGCCGGTTTCCTCCACCAAATCATCAATAGCGTCATACAAGAGCCGATGACCGCGATGCGGCCAGCCCCGTTCCTCGGCAACGGCCTTGACCATTTCCGCCGCCGCGCCCCAGCCCTTTTCCGAGGCTTGGGGCAGGTCATTCTCGGCCAGGTATTGGTAAGCCTTGCCCATAAACTCCCGGCTGGCAACGGCGTAACGGTTGGATGATTCAAGCATCGGGCTTACTTCCTTATCGGTTGGTTCGCAACCTTACGATAGATACACATTTACGACGCTGGTAAATAGACCATTCCCCGTGCCTCAGTCAACCCCCAACCGGGGGTTCAGGGGCGGGGGCCTCAATGGTGGTAGGCTACCGTTTCCGTCAAGTAGTCGCGCCGCAGGGCGTTGCCCCGGTACGGCGTTCCGGGGCGGTTCAGCCCGGCGGCTAATGCCCGCAGCAATTTTCGGATGACTTGCATTTGTCCCCTTGGTGTCTCCGGGTATCTGTTGATTTTAGCCCGATGGTGCAGAGACCCGGAACTGAAAGAGGAATCGCCGGGTACGGAAGGATGGTTCGACAAGCTCACCATGAGCGGTTTTTGTTCCTAGCGCGGTTTTTGTTCTTGGCGCGGACTTTGCCCTTGCCCGGTTGCCCCTAACTCCACACCTACCCGGTTGCCCCTGACCCCGCACCGGCCCGGTTGCCCTAGCCCCCGGCGGCCACTTCCTCAATCACCCGCACCTCCATCTTGGCGATGTGGCTGGTGGGGATGTCGCCCAGGGCGGTACGCTCCGGGGAGGCGAAAAATTCCGCTTCCTTGGTCGGGATTTCCTCAGCGTTGCGGAAACGGCGGATCCAGATGAACTCGCTCCGGTCGGCGTTGACGTAGCTGCTGACCACCGGAATTTCCAGGCGGTCATGCAGGGGCCGGATGTGCTGATTGAACACCTCCAGCCAGGAATCCATCATTCCCCGGTTGATGGTGTAGATACGCAGTTGGGCAGTCATAGTTCCTCCTGGTGTTTTATTCCTAACGGGGCGCGGCGGCGGCGAGTTTAAGCGGTTCCTACTCGGTCTCCAGCAGCGGCTCCAGCTTGCTCAGCAGCGTCTGAACGTCTTGGAGATACAACTGAACATCCTCCGGCGCCAGCCAGTTCTCGTAAAAGTTGATGTGCAGGTTGTGGGCTTGGCCGAACATCCGGGGGAGTTGCGTGTCCCCGGTTTCCTGTGTCAGGGCGCTGACAATGCGGAACAACAAACGGTGGGTGTCGTGGGGTCTCCCCCGTTCCTCGGCGACGGCCTTGACCATTTCCGCCGCCGCGCCCCAGCCCTTTTCCGAGGCTTGGGGCAGGTCATTCTCGGCCAGGTATTGGTAAGCCTTGCCCATAAACTCCCGGCTGGCAACGGCGTAACGGTTGGTCGATTCAAGCATCGGGCGGTTCCTCCGGTAGTGGGCTGTCTGGCTCAATTGTAGCATACGCCGCGTTGCCGCCCCTACACCTGGTACTGCCGGATGGCGTCCTGGCTGAAGGTTAGCCCCAGGCCGGGGCGGTCCGGCACGACGATTTCCCCGTCGATGATGGCCGGCGTTTCCTCAAAGAGGCGCAGCGACCAGGGCATATACTCCACGGTCAGCCCGTTGGGAATGGCGGCGATGTTGTGCACCTGGACTTCCGGCGCCAGGTGGCTGACCACCGGCAGGTTGAAAGCCTCGGCCATTCCCGCCACCTTCTGGAATTGGGTGATGCCCCCGACCCGCATCAGGTCAATCATCACGATGTCAATGGAGCGGTTTTCAATAAGCTGGCGGAAGGGGGTGATGCCAAAGACGTACTCGCCGGCGGCCAGGGGCGTGGTCAGGGCGTCGGCGATGCGGGCCAGACCCTGGTAATCGTCGTGAACCGTCAAATCCTCCAGCCAGAACAGGTTATACTCCTCCACCCGCCGGCCAATGGTGATGGCCCGGTTCACGTCCCAAAGCTGATTGACGTCGCACATCAGGTCAATATCGGGGCCGAGGGCCTCCCGCAGGGTGCGGATGCGGGCTACCTCGTTTTCCGCCGACGGCTCGGCGCCCATCTGGGTTTTCATCTGCCGGAACCCCTTTTCCACCAGGCGCGGCCCCACGTCGGCCAGGTATTCCAGGTTGCGCCGCCGCTCCAACTGGCCGCTGGCATAGGTAGCTGCCCGGTCCCGGTGGCCGCCCAGCAGGGTGCAGACCGACTGGCCCAACGCCTTGCCCTTGATGTCCCAGAGGGCCATATCAATGGCGGTCAGGGCAAAGTTGAACAGGCCCGGCCCGGCGCTGCCCATTTCCTGGCGCAGCCGGCCCACGACGGCCTCCACCGGCAGCGGATCCTCGCCCACGACCAACTCGCCCAGGGCATCCACCGTAACTTTCAAGGCGGTAATCAGGGGATTGCCCACCGAGCCGGGAATAAAGGAGAAACCGATGCCCTGGATTCCCTCGTCGGTATCCAGTTCCAGCGTAACGAAATCCCTGGTGGCGTCGCCGACGGGAATGTCCTCCAGCAGGGGGTTGTCCGCCGGGGTTCGCAGAACGCGGGTGGTGGCTTGAGTGATTTTCATTGCCTATCCTCTCCAGAAAATTGCTGCCCTTCGGCGGGAGTAGAAAGGTGGGGCCGGCGCCGGCCGGCCGGTAGGAAACGGGGGTTATTCCGGGGTTGTTTCCGGGGTCATTCCAGTTCAATCAGCGGGTCGTTGGCGCTGACCGAGTCCATCGGCTGCACGTAGATTTCTTTAATCAGGCCGTCCTGGGTGGCGCGGATGCTCTGCTCCATTTTCATCGCCTCCACCACGCATAACTCATCGCCGGAGGTCACCCGGTCGCCGGGGCGGACGCGGATGGAAATGACCCGGCCCGGCATCGGGGAACGCAGCATTTTATCCGCCGGGTTAAAGCTGCTGAGCGGCGCGCCGGTACGGGGAAAGGTCGGCGGCGGCGTAACCCGGCTGGGCGGCCGGCGCCCCCGCCGCCCCCGGGTCGGAGCCGGGGCCGGCGCCGATTCCGGCGTTTCAACCTCCACGTAGTAGGTCTGGCCGGCGACGTTGACTTCCACCGGGGAGTGGTTCAGGTCGCCCACCTCCACGGTGTACCATTGTTCGCCGACTTTTACTCGGATAGTAGTCAAGGCCAATCAGTTCCGTTTAATGGTTAGAGGGATTATATACAATTTCAGCCAAATGGAATGGCAATCACTGATGCCAAATACTTGGACGCCTGCCGCAAGGCAACGCCTATTGGGTCCCGAAAGCCATTCGGTTCGTCTGCGTACACCTGCCAATAACCGATAAAGTCGCCGTTCTCCGTTATCAGAGCAGGGTCAATAGTGGTTTCACCAATGGTCAGAATGTCGCTTTGGGCATCGTAGCCCAAGCCTAAAGGCAGGTAAGCCGATGCGCCAATAACGGTAAACCCGATTACATCGTGGCCGTTGCAGGTCGCTACATCCACCGCTACGTCAGGCCCCCGCAACAACGACGCGGTATCCGCGACTGGTTGCCCGCCGATAATACGCAGGACATCAACCGCTTGGTCATAAATCACTTTCATTAGTTGATGATTATATCACTATACCCCGACTGGCGGTTGCAGTTCCACTATTGAAGTATAACCGCCAGGGCAACCGCATCTTAACTATGGCAACCCAAAGAACCGTCGTTCCGGCGAAAGCCGGAATCCAGGAAATCCCCTGGAAAAGAGCGGGCCGGCTACCGAGGGTTCTGGATTCCGGCTTTCGCCGGAACGACGGGTTTATGACCGGGATGACCGGTTTATGACCGGATGACGGGTTTATGATGCGATTGCCCCGGTGTATCGGTATATTGTCACCCGGAACGGAGTGAAGGGTCTAAAATCCGTCGGGTAAGTCAACGCCGGTTCCGGCAAGGATTTTAGATTCTTCCTACGCTCCGCTCCGTCAGAATGACAATTAAAAGTCCCTCGGCGGTTCAATTACTCGGAACGGGAAACCGCCCCGCCCCCGCCGGTGCGGGACAGGTGGTTCAGGAAGGCGTTGGAGCGTATTTCCCGGTCCAGCCAGTATTGCACTGTGGCGGTGAGGATGGCTTTCAGCTCCAGGGCCAGGGGTTCGTCCAGGGTTAAGTCGGGCAGGTCTGCGGGGCGGCGGCGGGAGGCCAGCAGGCGCAGCACTTTCAAGGCGCGCAGCGACAGGGGGCGGGTGCCTATGCCGGTGCCGGTGCCGTAACCGGAACTGTAACCAGCGCCGTCCGGGGCGCCGTTGACGGCGGGAGCGGCGGCGCAGTCCGGGCAAAATACCCCCCCGCCGGCCGCGCTGTAGCGGTGGCGGCCCGGTTCCAGGGGGCGGCGGCACTCTACGCAGCAGTGCAGTTCCGGCAGCAGGCCCGACACCGCCAGGAGGTGCAACTGAAAGTAAAGCAGGGGCAGGTCATCCTCCGGGGCGCGGCCCAGGGCGGCCAGCGTGTCCAGGGCCAGCCGCAGCAGCGGTTCGTTGGGGCTGGCCTCGGAACCAAAGCCGTCCACCAGTTCGGCCACGTACAAGCCCTTGCTCAAGGCGGTCAGGTTGGACTTCAGGGGGGTAAAGTTGTCCAGGGTCTGGGCCTGGCTGACCACGTCCAGGTTGCGGCCCCGGTTCAGGGAGAGGCGGGTAAAGGTCAACGGCTCCAGGTGGCCGACCAGCTTGCCGGTGGGACGGCGGGCGCCTTTAGCTACGGCCCGCAGCTTGCCCTCCTCCCTGGCAAAGAGGGTTACCAGCAAGTCCGCCTCGCCAAAGGGAGCGGTTTTGAGGGTCAACGCCTCGGCGCGGTAGGTTCGGGGGGGCGCCATTTTCGCTAAACTTCCTGGCGGCCCTGAAAGGCCCGGCTGAGGGTCAGTTCGTCGGAATACTCCAGGGAGCCGCCGACCGGCAGGCCCCGGGCCAGGTGGGTAACCTTGACGTTGCTGCCGGCCAGGTGGCGGGAAATATACATCGCCGTAGCCTCACCTTCCAGGGTGGGATTGGTGGCGATGACCACCTCCTTGACCGCGCCGTCGGACAGGCGGGGGAATAGTTCCTTGAGCTTTATCTGGTCGGGGCCGATGCCGTTGAGGGGGGATATTACCCCGTGCAGCACGTGGTACAGCCCCCGGTAGCAGTGGGTACGCTCCAGGGCCAGCACGTCCAGCGGGTCTTCCACCACGCAAATCTGCTCCCGGTTGCGCTGGGCGTTGGCGCAGACCGAGCAGGGGTTGGCGTCGGTCAGGTTCTGGCACTCCCGGCAGAAAATAATGCTCTGCTTGACGGCGTTGATGGCGTCGGCCAAGTCCTGCGCCTCGCCGTCGGGCAGGCGGATAATGTAGTAAGCCAGCCGCTGGGCGCTCTTGGGGCCAATGCCCGGCAGCTTGTTCAGTTCCTGAATCAGCCGCGCCAGCGAAGGAGCGGCCGAGGGCAGATGCTCCAGAGTCATAACGGCTATCCCTAGATTTTCTTTAGCTACGAAGGGAGTTACACCCCAAGCCACCGTCGTTCCGGCGCAAGCCGGAATCCAGGAAATCCTCCCGGAAAAGAGCAAGCCGGCTACCGAGGGTTCTGGATTCCGGGTTACGCCCCAAGCCACCGTCGTTCCGGCGCAAGCCGGAATCCAGGAAATCCTCCCGGAAAAGAGCAAGCCGGCTACCGAGGGTTCTGGATACCGGCTTGCGCCGGAACGACGGTTTTATGGCCTGAATGACGGGTTTATGCTGCGATTGCCCTGGCCCGGTGTCATTGAAAGTTCCCGGTCATTCCGATAGGGTTCACTGTCATTCCGACCGCAGGGAGGAATCTAAAATACCTTGCCCTTGACAGCTTCCGGTTCCGGTAGAAATCTCGCTTATGCAGGAGTTTAGATTCCTCCCTGCGGTCGGAATGACAAACCAGGCGGTCGGAATGACAAACTAATCCGTCCGGGATGACAGACTAATCGGCAGAATGGCGGCCTTATCGGCCGGCACTGGTCAGGTCAGGCCGGGGATGTTCATTCCGCCGGTGATGGCGCTCATTTTGTTGGCGGCCATTTCCTGGGTCTTGTTGAAGGCATCGTTGACCGCCGCCGCCACCAGGTCCTGGAGCAGTTCCACGTCCTCGGCGGCTTCCGGCTCAATGGTTACCGACTCGACGACCTGCTTGCCGGTCATCACCACCTTGACCACGCCGCCGCCGGCGCTGCCCTCCACGGTAAGGGTTTCCAGTTCCTCCTGGATTTTTTGCAACTGGGCTTGCATACGCTGAGCTTGCCGCATCATGTTCCGGTTCATTCGACAGTATCCTCCAGGATTCGGGCTCCCATATTCAGGGCAGTGCGCACCAGCGGGCTGTGCTGGTTGGGCCGGTTGGCCGGCGCGCCCTCTTCGCTATCGCCGGCCAGGGTAATCTTGAAGTCATAAGGCGACCCAAAGAACTTGGTTACCGCTTCCGTTACCATCCGGCGGGAATTGGGGTCTTCCATCTCCTCCTGCATCCGCTCCAGGTTGGGGCGATGCACGAAGGGCAGTAGTAGTGTATCACTATTCAGGCTGATCGTGTCGGGTTTGCAGTCCCGGAGCAGGGCGCCCAGGTTATACTTCTTGCCCTTGCAGCGGTTCAACGCCTTGACCGTGGCCTGCCAGCGGGCGGGCAAGTCCGCTTCGCCGGCGGCCCCGGCCCCGTCCGGCGCGGCCGGCGCGCCGTTGGCCGTTGGGCGTTCCGGCGCCGTCCGGGGACGTTCCGGTGGCGGCGTATTGGCATCATCGGGCCTACCGGCGTCCGGCATAGGTCTGGCCGGCGGCGGCGCTGCTGCCGGGGGTGGCGTAGCGCCGGCCGCCGGCCGCCGTTGCGGGGCTGTCGCCGGCCGCGGCGCTGGCGCCGCGGCCTCAGTCCGGGCCGCCGGCGGCGCAACATCATCATTGCAAATCTCCACCACCGCCAATTCCAGCGGCAGGGTGGACGGGGCGTCGTAGCGCATATTGACTTCGCCCCAGAGACGCAGGGCCTGGACTACCCGCCAGTTGGGTAAATTGCCCACCAGTTCTTTCAGTTGGGCCGTAACGTGCTCCGGCAATTCCAGGGCGTCGGCGGCGCCCCACTCCAGCAGCATCGCGGCCCGCAGCAGCTCCAGGGCCTGCCGGTGCAACTGGCGCAGGTCGGCCCCGTCCCAGGCGGCCCGGTTAATCACCTCCAAGGCAGCCGATGTGTTTCCGGTCAGCAGGTACTGGACTAATGCCAGCCACCGCTCACCGTGGCCCAGGCCCAGCAGTTCCTCGGCCTGGGCCAGGGTAACGCCGTCGCCGTAGGAGACGACCAACTGTTCCAGCAGGTTTTCCGCGTCCCGCAGGCTGCCGGCGGCGTAGCGGGCCACCAGGCGCAGGGCCTCCGGGGCCACCGAAACCCCCTCGCCGTCGGTAATCTCGGCCAGACGTTGGTAGATGCGTTCCGCCGGGAGCCGGCGAAAGTCAAAACGCTGGCAGCGGGACACAATGGTAGGCAGAATCCGGTTGGCCTCGGTGGTGCAGAGGATAAAAATGACGTGGGCCGGCGGCTCTTCCAGGGTTTTCAGAAAGGCGTTGGAGGCCTGGTCGGTGAGCATATGGGCTTCGTCGATAATATAGACCTTGCGGCGTCCCTGACCCGGTGCAAAGTTCACCTTGTCGCGAATCTCCCGGATGTCCTCAATGCCCCGGTTGCTGGCCGCGTCCATCTCAATGGTATCCATAAACCGCTCTTCGTTGATGGCGTGGCAGATGACGCAGGCGTTGCAGGGGTCGCCGTCCTGGGGGGACAGGCAGTTGACCGCCTTGGCGACAATGCGGGCGGTGGTGGTCTTGCCGGTGCCCCGGGGGCCGCAAAAGAGGTAGGAATGGGACACCCGCCCCTGCCGGATGGCCTGGCGCAGGGTGGAGGCGACGTGTTCCTGTCCGGCCAGGTCGCTAAAGCTGCCGGGCCGCCATTTGCGGTAATAGACCTGGGAAGTCATCTACATTCTTCCTGTCGGCCGGTTTCTGCCGGCGCGGTCGCCGGCGGCGCTGCCGGCTCCAGTTCGATGGAATCTATGGAAAAGATAGCGTCCAGGGCGGCCTGTTCCCTGGCCTGCATCCGGGCCGTTTCCGCCGGCTCTTCGTGGTCATACCCGACCAGGTGGAGTACGCCGTGAACAATCAACAGGGCCAACTCCCGCGCGACGGGCCGGTTCAATTCCCCGGCCTGCCGCCGGGTCTGGGGATAAGAGATTATCACCTCGCCCAGGGGCGGCAACTCCTCCGGGGGCAGGATAAAGTCGGGCCAGTCCTCTGCCGTGCCGGGGTCGGAATCCGGCGGCGGCTCAGCATCGCCCTCCCAATGGCCCTGGTGGGTGGCGGAAAAGGACAGGACATCGGTTACCTCGTCCAATCCCCGGTAGCGCCGGTTCAGTTCCCGCACCGTAGCGTCATCGGTTACCAGCAGGCTGACCTGGCCCGGCGTCTCCGGGGGCAGCGCCTGTTCCAAGGCCAGGCGTAGCGCCCGTTCCAGCCACGCCTCGGACAACTCCGGTGGTAAATCCAGTAAGTCCCCGGCTACGGAAATATATAGCTGCCTGGCGGCCTGGTCGGTCAACGGCGGGGTACACTCCTCCCGGCGCAACAACGCCGGGGTATAACAACGTCCGGGTATAAAGTCATATTAGCACGCCGTTAAAACCGGGCGTCAAGTTGCACCCCAAGGCAATCACAGCGTAAACCGGTCATTCCTGAACCGGTCATTCCTAGACCCGTCAAACCGTCGTTCCGGCGAAAGCCGGAATCCAGGAAATCCCCCGGAAAAGAGCGGGCCGGCTACATTAGGGTTCTGGATTCCGGCTTTCGCCGGAACGACGGTGGCTTGGAATGACGGTGGCTTGCGTTGACCGGTTGCTCCGGTTAAGACGCAATTGCCCGGCCCCGCCGCTCGGTGGTGAAAAAATCCCGGCGCGTGCTACAATGGCAACTAACCGAAACTGAATCGGGAGTTGCCGGACGATGACCAGCGACGATGACGCCAACCGGGATACCAACCACGATAATAACCATGACGCTAACCACGATTCCCCGGAGGTGAACGGCTTGGTGCTGCCGCCGGACGGGGTGGAGGACTTGACCGACCAGTTGACCCAATATATGACGGAGATTGAGTTGGGCGGGCTGACCGACATTATGGGCCAGGTGCTGGACGATTTTCTGGACCAGTGCGGCGGGATGCCCGAGGACTTGAGCGACCCGGCGGCCTTTGACCTAATCACCAGCAACCAACTGGCGGTAACCCTGGCCTACCAACTGGGCCGGCTGGAGGGCCGGTCGCCCCAGATAGTGAACCGGCTGATTCAGCAGGCGGTGGAAAAGTGGCCGGCCCGCCCGATGCCGACGTCGGCGGACATCTCCGACGGCGACCTGGCAAACCCTAAGGAACGGGTGTACCCCCGCCTGCGCCGCCTGGAATACACGCAGGAAAGCACCGATGACTACGAATAATCCCGAAGGGGATAAGTAAAAATCAGCGCATATTCGCGCCCATTAGTGGGGGTTTTCAACCGGTGTTGATAATCCTGCCGGCCCGGTTTGGGCGCCCGGGTTCCAGTGTATGGTAGGGGCGGGTTTGTAACCCGCCCGGCGTTCAAGGGCAATGACATCCCAGGAAACGGGTCTGCCAGATCCGACCCATTCCTGCACCCAGGCGAGGGCGGGTTATAAACCCGCCCCTACCCCGATAATAATATCAACACCGTTGAGAATCCCCATTCGTGAATAAGTCCGGGAGGATGTAATGACCACCGCAACCGCAAATTATGACCTGGCGCTTACCGGCGGGACGCTGCTGGACCCGGGCCAGGGTATCCACGCCCGGCGGGATATTGCCTTTCGGGACGGCCGGGTGGCCGCCGTAGCCGAGCGCATTGACCCAGCCGAGGCCGCTACGGTGATGGACGTTTCCGGCAAGCTGATAACCCCCGGCCTGATTGACCTGCACGGCCATTTCTATCACGGCGGCACCGGCAGCGCCGTCCACGCCGACCAGAACTGCCTCTCCGCCGGGGCCACTACCGGGGTTGACGCCGGCAGTTCCGGCTTTCTGAACCTGGGGGCGATGCGGGACTACGTATTTCCGGCCCACCGGACGCGCCTGCTGGCCTTTCTCCACATCGGCGCGGTGGGGCTGGCCGCCAATCGGGTTTTGGGCGGCGGCTTGCAGGACTTACGGATTATTGACGTTGACCAGACCGCCGACGCCATCAAAAACAACGCCGGTTTCCTGTTCGGGGTGAAGGTTCGGATGGAACTTAACGCGGTGGCCCATTGGAACGCCGCCGAGGCGATGCGCCAGGCCCGGGCCGCCGCCGACCAGTCGGGCAGCCGGCTGATGGTGCACGTCAGCGGCACCCCCCTGCCCCTGCCCCAGGTTCTGGACTTTATGGGGCCGGGGGACATCTGCACCCATGCCTTTAACGGCAACCCGGAGTCCATCCTGGACCGCCAGGACCAGATACGCCCGGAGGTGCGGGCCGCCGCCGAGCGGGGGGTGATAATGGACTTGGGACATGCCGGCGTCCACTGCGACGTGGAAGTGGTCAAGGCGGCGCTGGCCCAGGGACTGCCGCCGGACACCATCAGCACCGACATCCACATCGGGCCGCCGGGCCGCAAGGTTTACCTGATGAACGACCTGGTCAGCAAGTTCCACGCCCTGGGGATGTCCCTGCCCGATGCGGTGGCCGCCAGTACCTCCCGCCCGGCTCAAGTGCTGGGCCTGGAGGACACTTTGGGTTCCCTGGCCCCGGGAATGGCGGCAGACGCGGCGGTCTTTGACCTGCGGGAGGGCCGGTTCGTCTGGCACGACATGGCCCGCCACAACGTAGAAGGCAAAGTCCGGCTGGACACTTTCCTGACGGTGCGCAACGGGTCGGTGGTCTGGCGGGAGGGCCGGCTGACCGAAATGGGGCCGTGCTAGGCGGGGCAAATACTCCGCTCATCCTGAGCTTGTCGAAGGATTAACGGGTGGTTCGACAAGCTCACCATGAGCGGGTAATAGAAACACCTTGTCGGATAATGGAAATACGCGACTGGCAGGGCCAGGGTCTTTTCCCTTGCAAACTGCCGGGCAAATACTCCGCTCATCCTGAGCTTGTCGAAGGATAAACTGGTGGTTCGACAAGCTCACCATGAGCGGCAGGACAACCGCGTCTCAACCAAGGTGACCAAAGCAACCGTCGTTCCGGCGAAAGCCGGAATCCAGGAAATCCTACCGGAAAAGAACGTGCCGGCTAGAGAGCGTTCTGGATTCCGGCTTTCGCCGGAACGACGGGTTTATGACTGGAATGACGGGTTTATGCTGAGATTGCCCGGCCCTGAGCGGATAAGGATAACAGGAATACCCCGGCAGGTAATCGAAGGGCGGATAAAATAATGGGAATATCCGG
Source organism: uncultured Dehalococcoidia bacterium (assembly GCA_958295765.1). GTDB lineage: Bacteria > Chloroflexota > Dehalococcoidia > Lucifugimonadales > UBA3495 > CATQHB01. The sequence continues at coordinate 2,205,778 of CATQHB010000002.1, read as the reverse complement.
TTGGAAAGGTTGGCTGGCCGGCCTGTTGCTGGTTTTGCTGCTGCTGGCGCTGGCCGGGTGCAGTCGGCCCGATTCCGGGGTGGCAGACCCGGCGGCGGAACCGGCACCGTCTAATCCTGCCGCGCCACCGCCGGCATCCACCGCTACCCCTAGCGCACTATCCCCGGCGTCAATTGCTGCCTCTATTCCTACCGTACCCCCGGTTGCGGCGGCTGCCCCCGCCGCTACGCCGCTACCCCCGGCAACGCCAACGCCGCCGGCCGCCTTGCCCGCTACGCCGGCCCCGACGCCGGAACCGGAAAGCCAGGACAGCTTGATTCAACTGATTGACCCGTTGGATGAGCCGGAGTTTTACTGCGTTGACGTGCCGGGTTTTCGGGACAGCCTGCGTACTGACCGGCCCTTGCAGGCCCATACCTGCAAGCCGGGGGCTGATGATGAGTTGTTCCGCTTTAATCAACCGGCGGCGGGCCAGCTTTATATGGCGGCTTATGACCTCTGTGTGGAAGCCGAGGGCGACCTGGCCTATACCCGGTCTTGCACCGACGCGCCGGCCCAGCGTTTTACCCACGCCGGGGACGGCGCTATTCGCACCGAAAGCGGGGAGTTGTGCCTGGCAATGGCCGGGGGCAGCGGTGAACCGGCCGGCGGGCGGTCTCACCTGCGCCGCAACCTGCGACTGCAACCCTGCGCCGCAGTGGAGCCGGCGTTGTCTAGGTGGCTTTTCCCGGGGAGCAGCCCGCTCTCCGCGGCTGAGGCGGCCACCGGGCTGATGTATTCGGCCCTGGAGTCGGCGCTTAAACGGGATGCCGGCCCTATTGAGAGGATGGGGGACAGCGGCAACCCGGCCTATATCCCGGCCCTGGTGGAGCTTTTGCGCTTTGCCTGGTGGCGGTTTGACCGGGACGTGGAAACCGCCACCAATTCCGCCCTGGAGCGCATCGCCCGGCAAAACGCTTTCCAGGTCGAGATTGAGGTTGCGGAGGGACAAGACCCCTGGCCCCAGTGGGTCGCCTGGGTGGGCCGCCACCCGGAGGTGCAGCCGCCGGAGGGATTTGCCGGCTGGAAAGGCCAGTTGTTTGCCACCCTGGTTGACCCGGCTATGGGCGCCTTTCTGTACGACGGGGCGCCGTCAACCATTCGGCTGGAGGAAATTGTATGGGGCGGTGTCCCCAAGGACGGCATCCCCGACTTGACCAACCCACCGATTGTGGCCGGGGCGGAGGCGGCTTTTCTCCACCCGGAGGATCGGGTTTTCGGCGTATCCTTTAACGGCGAGCATCGGGCTTATCCCCATCGCATCGTGAACGCCCATGAGATGGCTAATGACGTGGTGGGCGGCGTGCCGTTTGCCCTGGCGTATTGAACCCTCTGCGGCGCGGGAATCGTGTATTCCACCCAGGTCAACGGCAAGCGGCTGAGGTTCGGCACCTCCGGGCTGCTCTACCGCAGCAACAAGCTGATGTACGACCGGGAAACCCAGACCCTCTGGAACCAGTTTACCGGCGAACCGGCGGTGGGGGAATTGGCCGGCCAGGGCATCAAGCTGGAACTGCTGCCAGTGCTGGTTACCACCTGGGGCGAGTGGCTCAAGGCCCACCCGGACACCACGGTGTTGAGTATCGGCACCGGCCTTTACCCCTCTTATTTCTACGAATCGGAATGGGATGCCCGCTCTATTTACTTCAACTACCGGGAAAGCCCGGACACTATGTTTCCGGTGTGGCAGCGGAGTGGCGCCCTGTCCACCAAGGGGCAAGTGCTGGGCCTCCACCGGAACGGGCAGGCGCGGGCCTACCCGTTGCAGGTGCTGGAGGAACATCCGGTAATCAATGACTCCCTGGCCGGGGAAGCCCTGGTGATAGTTACTACCGGGGCAGTGGGGAGCCGGGCCTATCAGCGCGGGGATAACCGTTTCCTGTTGGAGGAGGGGGTTAGCGCCGCTGACGCCGGGGCAACCATCCTGACCGACGACTCCGGCCGGCTGTGGCGGGTCGAGGAAGCGGCCCTGATTCAACTGGACAACCCGGCCGAGCGTCTCCCCCGCCTGCCCAGCCACACCGCCTACTGGTTCGGCTGGCACGGCTTTTACCCGGACAGCGACATTTACGTGGCGGGAGAGTGAGGGGCAGGCCGAAGCAGAACGACGTGCCCCTGCTCAATCTCACGGTGGAAGCTCTCGGGCAGTTGCGTCCAGTCGTATATTTCAACCAAGAAGGGGATGTCGGATTTCCGAAAGGCTCGGTACACGCAAGACAGTTGTTCCCGAGGTATCTCATCCAACCCGGGAGAACGCAGCACCAAGTCGAGGTCGCTTCCCTCGTGGCTTCTACCGTTGACCCGACTGCCAAAGGCCCACACTTCCAAGTTGGGTATATGCTCTTGTAACAAGAGTTTAATCTTTTCAAGGTATCGAGGTTCCACAGCCAATCCATAGTGCCGGGATTCCTTATCCTCGCGCTGGATACCAACCTCATCCCGTACCACTTGAGCTATAGCTTTAACGTCTTCTACAAATTGCGGCAGGGCGGCCTTAATGTTCTCGATGTAGCACTCGTCGTTCTCGTCGCTATTGCGGTAGTTGCGGTATTGCAACCAACGCTCGGCTTCATCCAGCGAAATCAGGCAGTGGTTGGCAGCAACACGGAAAATGTCCCGGAAATGGAGACGATCAGCTTGCCGGTTGGAGGCAAAGTATTCTCTCAACCGTCGCTTCAACAGCCTGCCACATTCTTCGTGAGCCTCTTCAAAAGATTTTGAATATGCACCTTCAGCCGCAACCGTCTGTTTCTCAAGGTAGCAAAGCGCCTTTTCCAGATTGTTGATGCAATCATCGATTCGTTCTTTGCCAGGTTCCATAGATAAACCTCCTGACTGCTGACTTTGAGGCAGAGATGTTCAGGCAATTTCAGCCGGCGATGAAATTTTTATCGCCGATCGCTTACTACCCCGCTACCCCCAAAACCTCCTGAGCGTTCTCCCCCAGGATCCGCCGTTTCTCAAAGGCGTTCAGGTAATTCAGGGAGTTCAGCCACTCCACCGGGTTGGCCGGCCCCATGTCGAAGGGGAAGTCGTCGCCCAGCATTACCCGGTCGGCGCCTACCTGGTCAACCAGGTACTTCAGCCCGGCGTCGCTGTGGGTGATGCAGTCGTAGTAGAGGTGTCGGAGGTAGTCGCTGGGGGCCTGTTTTATCCCGTTGACCTGCGGCTCCGGGCGCACCTGCGCCCCGAAGTCCATCCGGCCAATGCCGAAACAGGCGTAGCCGCCGCCATGGGCAAAGCAGAGTTTCAGGCCGGGGTAGCGGTCGAGGACGCCGCCGAAAATGAAGGAGGCAATGGCAATGGTGGTGTCCAGGGGGAAGTTAATCAGGTTGGACAGGTAATAGCGGCCGGCCCGGTCGGCGCCGGCCGGGTTGTGGGGATGGAAAAACACGAAAGCCCCCAACCGTTCGGCGGCCTCAAAGAAGGGCCGGAACCGGGGTTCGTCCCAATTGTGGCCCTCCATATTGGTGTTAAGCTCCACGCCCCGCAGTCCCAACTCCTGCATCGCCCGTTCCAGTTCGGCTACGGCGGCGGCCGGCTCCTGCATCGGGACTGTCGCCAGGCCCAGGAACCGCTCCGGGTGGGCCTGGGCTACCTGGGCAATCTCATTGTTCAACTCCTGAGCCGAGGCCAGACCCTGGTTCGGCTCCAGGTGATAGTTGGTCAGGTACGGGGCCACCGATAGGAGATGCACGTCCACCCCCTGGCGGTCCATAAAGGCAATCCGTTGCTCCGGCGTGAACCGCCACTTTTCATCAATCGGGCCGGCGATGCGGTTAGTGGCCTCGATAAACTCGACGCCGTCCCGGGTGAACAGTTTGGCGCCGTACCAATGGCCCTCCTTTGCGTTGGCGTTCCAGAAACAGGGAGGGACAATGTGGCTGTGTACGTCAATGACTTTCATCTGGCTGCTGCTCCTTTGGTGTGGGGGTGCCTGGCGGTATAGTAGCTGTATAGTAGCGGTATAGTATCCCAGCCCGGCGTATTTCGGCAATGGCCGGGCCGTTTCGGTATTCTCAACCGGTGTGGGGGTTCCCTGCCCGGCGCTAGTGGATTGTAGGGGCGGGTTTATAACCCGCCCTGGCGACCAACGGCAGAATCATTTGGGTAACGGAGTCATCGTACCGACACATCCTTGTACCGAACCAGGGCGGGTTATAAACCCGCCCCTACCGGCCGCCGGAGTATTCCGGCCAGAACACCAACGCTTGTTGAGAATACCGGCGGGACTTGTAAATAGCGGGGTACGCTGTCAAACTATAGGGTATGAAACTTGGTGAATTTGAAATCAACGAACCCCTGCCGGAGCTGAAAGACCCGCATCTGCTGGCCGTCCTGCGCCCCTGGATTGACGTGGGCCGGGTGGGCAGCCTGAGCCTCAACCGGCTGGAGCGGCACCTGCGGGCCAGAGAATTGGGGCGGCTGCACCGGCCCGGTCTGTTTTATGACTTCACCCGCTACCGGCCCCGTTCCTACTTCAACAAGGGGCGCCGGGAGTTTTCCATCCCCAACACCATCATCCGCTACGCAGTGCGCGAGGAGGGGCCGGACTTGCTGCTGGCCCATCTGCTGGAACCGCACCTGTACGGGGAGGACTACGCCGAGGCGATGCTGGAACTGCTGAGCCGCTTGGGGGTAAAGCGCTACTCAATGGTGGGCGCGATGTACGATATGGTGCCGCATACCCGGCCCCTGCTGGTTTCCGGCTCCGGCACCGACCCAAGCAGCGAGGCCAGCAGCGGCGAGGCGGCTATGGCGGCGGAACACCGGCAGGCGCGGGTGCGGCTCAGCAACTACGAAGGCCCCAGCACCATCACCTACTTGATACCCCAGGAGGCGGCCAGGCAGGGCATTGCCACCCGCACCTTCGTGGTGCATCTGCCCCAATACTTCCAGGTGGATGAGGACTTGATGGGTACGGCCCGGCTGATGGAAGTCCTGTGTCCCCAGTACGGCCTGCCCGACCGGTTGATTGAGCCGGAACGGGGGCGGGAGCAGTACGATTCCATTGAGGGCATGGTCAGCGATGAGGGAGAAAGCGTCGCCTCTCTGTTGCAGCAACTGGAGGAACACTACGACCGGGAGCGGCAGGCCGAGGAACCGCCGCCGCCCCCCCTTTCCGCCGACATTGAGGAGTTTCTGCGGGACGTAGGCGAGGGCTTTGACCGGCCGGGGTAGGGGTTTTTTTACATGGATTAACAGGATATACAGGATATTTTGTTTTCTTTCTCTAACTTATCCTGTTTATCCTGTTAATCCATGTTAAGTTAGGGTTGGCGATTCAGCTTTTCCGGCCCAGGAAGGCCAGTATCGCGGCGATTAGCAGCAGGCCAGCCCCTGGCAGAAAGATCCAGGGAATAACTGAAATGTCCAGCACGTCTAATATGACCATTAGCACGGCGGCTACGGCCATCAGCACGGCGGCAACCTGCGGCTTGGCAATAGCTATAGCCGCGCCCACCAGTCCGACAATGGACATAACTAAACCCGCGAGACTTAACCAGGCAGTTGCGGATCCGCCGCCAAAGGCCGCGCCAATGCCGCCCACCACCAGACCGATGATTGCCCCCACTAACAAGGCCAGCCCGCCGAATACGCCAATAATCAAGGCTGCGACTTTCATGCCACCTCACGTTACATTCCAAACCGGTAAGGGTCTCTGACGCCAAAAGAGCGCAATCAGGGTTTCAAGCCTGCTGTTGCCAAGGGGATTATAGCAGTAAGCGGTGGGAAGTAAAAGGTTAAGGGCGGGTTCCTCTGAATAGGAAACCCGCCCTTGAATTCGTCAATCAACCTCGGCCTGGAGCGCCTGGGCATCGGTGCCAGATACGCTGAGGCGTTGCGGATTTCCACGCCTACCACATCCAGGAAACCCTCGGCGGTAGCGTCGTCGCTGCCAAAATCAATGACCAGCGGAGTGATAACCGCATCCGTCCGCTCGATTTTCCGGCCCGGGATCCGCAGCCAGAGAATATCCATCTCCTTATCGTAAGTAACCTTCAGCTGAGCGCCGCGTTCTACAGGAGATTTCACCATTCACCTCGGCTTGTACCCTTTTGCATAATCCCCCGATACGGCTGGGGCTGTCCACTATATCACAACATCGGCTTCCAATGGATTATTGGGTTGCGGGGCAATCGCATCATAAACCCGTCGTTCCGGCGAAAGCCGGAATCCAGAACCCTCGATAGCCGGCTCGCTCTTTCCCCGGGGATTTCCTGGATTCCGGCTTTCGCCGGAACGACGGGTGCTTGGGTTGTCCTGGTTAAGACGCAATTGCCCTGTATCGAGTTGCTGATTGTCGGGTGGGCTAGGCCGTTTGTGATACAATCATTGCACCTTGCAATAATGCGTCTCTACAATCGGGGAACAGGACAGCGCCCGGCAGGGAGGTCAGCGTGGGCAAGTTAGATGTGGAAATAGCGGCTTACGAAGGGATGCAGGAAGAACTGGAATCCAAGCATCATTTGGAATGGGCCGTCATCCACAAAGAGGAACTTATCGGAATTTATGAGGATTTCCAGGTGGCGGCAGACCAGGCGGTATGGCGTTTTGGACGTGGCCCCTGCCTCATCCGGCAGATTGGCGCGCCGCCTATAAAGTTGCCGGCCTCAGTTTGGTCTCAGCGAGTTTCGGAGAACAAGTCAACGCCCGACAAGGAGGGCAGCGTGGGCAAGTTAGATGTGGAAATAGCGGCTTACGAACTGATACAGGAAGAACTGGAAGCCAAGCACTTGGGGCAGTGGGCCGTCGTCCATGGTGAGGACTTGGCTGGGACCTACGGTGATTTTCAGGAAGCCGCTAAAGCTGCGGTCAAGAGATTTGGTCGCGGCCCTTACCTCATCCGGCAGATTGGCGCGCCGCCTATAGTTGTACCTCTCTACATCGTGGAGAGGCAGATTTATGCCAACAGTTAATTGCGGGTTCAGCGACCAGCCGGGGCGTTCCGGTCAATCAGAATTGGTAGCCAACGGGCCAACGCTGCTGGTTGAGATAGGCTTTGACCCGGGCTTTGAGGATAGCGACACGGAGCGGCCCGATATATCGGATGACCTGCTCCCGGCCCTGGTGGACACTGGCGCGCTGGAAAGTTTCATTGACGCCGATTTTGCCGCTGAACTGGGGTTGCCGGTAGCAGAACAAGGCCGCGTAGCCGGCGTCGGTGGGATCAGTGATACCGATATTTATATGGGCCAGATATATGTGCCGGCCTTGAATTGGACTATCTATGGCCGGTTTGCGGGGGCGCGACTCCAGGCCGGCCGCCAGCCCTACTACGCCCTCATCGGGCGCACTTTCCTCCAAAACTTCACGCTGGTTTACGCGGGACGCAGCGGCGCCGTTACCCTCAGCAACGACTAGAAACTACTCCCCCCGTCCCGCTCCTGGTAGCCTAAAACCCCTAAAAGGTTCGTTCCCCGCCGTTGACGTGGATGGTCTGCCCGCTGATGTAGTCGGCGGCGTTGGTGCAGAGAAAGACGCACAGGTTGGCGATGTCATCGGTATGGCCCATGCGCCCGGCCGGAATGTCGGCCAGCCGGTTGCCGGTGCGGGGCGCATTGCCGCCGTCCCGGGTGGTGTCAATCATCCCCGGCACTACGCAGTTGACCCGGATGCCTTGCGGCGCCAACTCGGTGGACAGGGCGCGGGTAAAGCCGACCAGCCCGACCTTGGCGGCGGAAATATGCGCTCCCCCGTGCCGTCCCTGGTGGGCCTGCAAACCGCCCAGATTGACAATGCGGCCCCAGCCCCGTTCCAGCATACCGGGCACGGCGGCCCGGGCCGTCAGAAAGGCCGAGTCCAGGTCCGTTGCCAGCACCCCCCGCCAATCGTCGTAGCTCATTTCGGTAAAGGGCTTGTGGGGCCGCACCGAGGCGTTATTTATCACGATGTCCAGGTGGCCGAACTCGGATAAGGCCGTTTCCAGCAACCCCTCCAACTCGGCGCGGTTGCCCACGTCGGCCAGCAGGGGCCGGGACTTGCGCCCCAACTCGCGCACTTCGGCGGCTACCGCCTCGGCATCGGCGCGATTAGTGCGGGCGTTCACCACCACGTCGGCCCCCTCCCGGGCCAGGCCCAGGGCAATGGCCCGCCCGATGTTGCGGCCCGAACCGGTAACCAGGGCCACCTTTCCCTCCAGTTGCATACTATCCTCCCGTCTTTTCCGTACTGTGCCAGGTAGTTGCTTTCCGGTCATTATGCGGTGGTTCCGCAATCCTGGCAACCGTTTGGCCCGGAAATGCGATTGTCAAGTTGAGGAGTTGACTCTCCCCGCTCAAGGCGAGCTTGTCGGACTCTCCCCGCTCATCCTGAGCTTGTCGAAGGACGCCGTGCCGATGGTTCGACAAGCTCACCATGAGCGGATTTATCATCAATGAGACCGGTATATCATCGAGACTGGTATGCCATCAAGGAGACTTTGCGATTGTCGGGGAAATACCGGCCCGCCCTAGCTAAAGTTGGCGCCGGCCCTTATAATCACATAATCTTAACCACAGGAGAGTTGGCTATGTACCTGGTACGCAGAGTTTGTCGAACCCAACCCGGTCAGGCTTGGGCGGTGGCCGGTTACCTGACGAAGATTTGTGAGGCTTACGAAGAGGGCGGGCGGAACAAGGCCCAGATTTACATTGGCGGTCAGGGTCTGCCGGGCACGCCCAACGTGGTCTATGCCGAGTGGACGCAGGCAACCATCGAACCCAACTGGCCGACCAACATCCCGGACGCGGTGCGGGAGTTTAACCCCAAGATGCAGCAACTGCTGACCGAGTACGCCCTGGAACTGTACGAACTGGCGACCCCGGAAAAGCTGGTAGAGCGGGGCGTGGCCCAGTAATACCGGCGGCCCGGCGCCCCCAGGCGTCGGGCCGGATTTTCTCCGGTCGCTACCGGATAATTAGCAAAGGAGCAGGCTATGTTGATAGTTGACGCGCAGGTGCACATTTGGGCCACCGGGCTGCCCACCAATCCGGCCCACCGGCAGATAACCTCCTTTTCCCAGGATGACCTGCTGCGGGAAATGGACGAGGCCGGCGTGGATGCGGCGGTCATCCATCCCCCCGGCTGGGACCCCAACTCCGGCCAACTGGCTATTGATGCGGCGGCCGCGCATCCCAACCGGCTGTCGATTCTGGGCAACTTCCCCTTGGACCAGGAGGCCAGCCGGGGCCTGGTGGACGGCTGGAAACAGCGGCCGGGAATGTTGGGGCTGCGCTTTACCTTCCAGCAACCCCATATGCAGACCTGGCCCACCGACGGCACGATGGACTGGCTGTGGCCGGCCGCCGCCGCGGCCGGGCTGCCGGTAGCCCTGGCCTGCTCCGCCTTTCTGCCCGCCGTCGGCCAGATTGCCGAGGGCAACCCGGAGGTCAAGCTGATTGTGGACCACTTTGGCCGGGGCGGTGGCGCTACCGATGCGGCGGCCTGGGCCAACCTGCCCGACCTGCTGGCCCTGGCTCAATTTCCCAACGTGGCGGTCAAGGCCACCGGCGCCCCCAGCTACTCCAGCGCCGCCTACCCCTTTACCAACATCCACGATTACCTCCACCAGGTTTATGACGCCTTTGGCCCGGAGCGGATGTTCTGGGGCACCGACATTACCCGGATGCCCTGCTCCTGGAAAGAGTGCATCACCCTCTTTACCGAGGAACTGCCCTGGCTGTCGGAAAGCGACAAGGAGTTGATTATGGGGCGCGCCCTCTGCAACTGGCTGGGCTGGGATTTGGCCGGTTAGGTATCTCAACATTTGCGGTATTTCTTGCCAGGCCGGGCTTTGGGCCGGTAGGGGCGGGTTTGTAACCCGCCCACGTTCCGGTGAGGACGGTTTGGCTATGGCGGCATCGGTTCTCCGAGCCGACTTTTTGCGTTGCGGACGGGCGGGTTATAAACCCGCCCCTACCATCCACCGGGGCCGGTATGGGCAAGGAATACCTAGCGGACGGGTGGTTCGACAAGCACACCATGAAACCCGTCGTTCCGGCGAAAACCGGAATCCAGAACCCTCGGTAGCCGGCCCGTTCTTTTCCGGGGGATTTCCTGGATTCCGGCTTTCGCCGGAACGACGGTTGCTTGGGCTTGGGTCGCCGACGGTTGCCTGGCTTGCCCCGGTTAATACGCAAATGCCTCGCCGTCTGCCGCCCGGTTTGACCCAAACACCGGTGGGGTATAAACTAATGCCAACAAGCTGACAATCCGGCGTTGCTGGAACACTCCAGCCATTGCCGGTTTTCAACAGCCCTTTTCCCAACAAGGCCGGTTACCTTAGCAAAAAATGCAGGAGGCGAGCCTGATGGATTTTGGCATATTTCTGGACTTTCCCATTCCCCGGGGCGGAAGTCACGCAGACGCATTTCAGGAAACCTTTGAGTTGGTGGACTTGGCGGACGAGTTTGGCCTGGATACCGTGTGGTTGGGGGAAACCCACTTCACCCCGGAGCGGGCGGTGCACTCGGCCCAAATGGTAATCGCCGCCTCCATCGGGGCGCGCACCAAGCAGTTGCGGGTCGGTTCGGCGGTGCACGTGCTGCCCCTGGTGCATCCCCTGCGCATCGCCGAAGAGGCCGCCACGGTGGACCAGATCAGCCAGGGCCGGTTCGAGTTTGGCGTGGGCCGCAGCGGCAACATCCGGGCCTACGACACTATGGGCATCGACTACCTGGAAAGCAAAGACCGGTTCCAGGAAGCCTTGGAAATCATTATGCAAGCCTTCAGCGGCGAGACCTTTTCCTATGAGGGGAAATACAACCACATCACCAACGCCCGGCTCACGCCCCTGCCTTACCAGAAGCCCCACCCCAAAGTGCGCATCGCCTCCAGCGGCGACGAGAGCTTTGAGCGGGTGGGCCGCCTCGGTTTCCCCATTTTCCTATCGATGCGCGGGATGGACGTGAACGAACTGGAGGCCAACCTGAAGTATTACCACCAGGCCTGGCAGAAGGCCGGCCACCCCGGAGAGAGCGGCGACATTTCGGTGCGTTTCCCGATGTACGTGGCCCCCAGCGAAGAGGACGCCCTGGAGGAACCCCGCGAAACTATCGAAAGCTACTTCCGTAGGATGCGGGAGCGGTTCCAGCAGGGCCGCTTTGAGGAAGCCCTGGCCGACACTAGCGGCGGCCAGGACCTGATTGAGGCCCGCCGGGAGCGCCTGGCCCGGATGGAAAGAATGTCCTATGAGGACATCCTGGACACCAAGGTAATCGTAGGCAGCCCGGACCGGGTCATCGACCGCCTGCAACAGTATAAGGAAATGCTGGGGCTGACCGGCTTCACGGCAGAACTGAACCCCGGCGGCCTGCTACCCAAAGAGGCGGTGCACCGCAGCCTGAAACTAATCACCGAAGAGGTAATGCCGGCTTTCAAGTAAAGGCCGGCCATAGCTACAAACAAGCCACCCAATCCGCTCATGGTGAGCCGGGGCCGGCGCAAAGTCAGCGCCAGTAACAACACTCGCTCATGGTGAGCCTGTCGAACCATCTCCCGGCCATCCTTCGACAAGCTCAGGATGAGCGGTACGGTACAAACGGGGCAGGTCTCAGACCTGCCCCATTGTTTTGTCCACCGTTAAGTTATTGGCCCGGAAGGTCAGGATAATCGCAGCATAAACCCGTCGTTCCGGCGAAAGCCGGAATCCAGAATCCGCGGTAGCCGGCCCGTTCTTTCCCGGGGGATTTCCTGGATTCCGGCTTTCGCCGGAACGACGGGTGCTTGAGTTGCCCCGCCCCTACGTCGATGGTAATACACCAACAAGGGTGAAAATGCCAACAAGCGTTGCGAATACCGCCCTAAACATTCCGCAACTTGGGGTCTAGCTTGTCCCGCAGCCAGTCGCCCAGCAGGTTCATTGACAGCACGGTGAGCAGAATCGCCATGCCGGGGAATAGGGAAATCCACCAGCCGTTGCCGGCGGCAATCAGATTCCGGCCGTCGGCCACCATTAACCCCCAGGCCGGGGTGGGCCGGGGGATGCCGACGCCCAGGAAGCTGAGGCCGGCCTCCAGCAGGATGACCTGCCCCACTTCCAGGGTTGCCAGCACGATGAGGGTGTTGACCACGTTGGGGAACAGGTGGCGGCTGATGATGCGGAAGTTGGAGGCGCCGGCCACCCGGGCCTTGGCTATAAAGTCCTGATTTTTCAGGGCCAGGGTCTCGCCCCGCACCAGCCGGGCGTAGCGCACCCATAAGACCAGGGCGATGACGATAATCACCGTGTGGAAACCCGGCCCCATTACTCCCACCAGCACCAGGGCCAGCAGCACCGACTGGATGGACAGCTTGATGTCCACCAGCCGCATTATTATATGGTCCCACCAGCCGCCGAAGTAGCCGGCAATCAGACCCAGCACGGTTCCCACGAACCCGCCGCTGAGGATGGATAGGCCGGCAACGATGAGGGACACCCGCGCCCCGTGGATGACCCGGCTGGCAATGTCATACCCCACCTTGTCCGTCCCCAAGGGGTGCTGCCAGGTTCCCCCCTCCTGCCAGACCGGCGGGGTGAGCCGCTCGGTCAATCGGCCCTCCAGGGGGTCCTGGAGCCAGGTATCGGTTATCTGCGTGGCGAAAATCCCCGGAATCGCCAGCACGAAGATGAGGATTGCCAGGGGAACCAGCGGGTAGCGCCGCGCGGTCTCCCAGGTTCGGATAAATCTCCCGGTCCCGTAGGTCGGAGAGGAAAGTTCTATAGATGCCATTGGGCAATCTCCTTACGGTATGACAACGGTAATTGCCGTGGCTAGGTTAGCCGGATTCGCGGGTCGAGGTAAGCGTACAGAATATCCACCAGCAGGCTGACGAAGACGTAGATAAAGGCGAAGACGACCACCACGCTTTGCACTACCTGGAAGTCCCGGGCCCGGATGGCCTCAATGGCGAGCAGGCCCACCCCCGGATAGGCGAACACGGTTTCGGTGATTACCGACCCGGTGATGAGTCCGGCAAACTGGATGCCGAAGTAGGTAATGGGCACCAGGGCGGCGTTGCGCAGGCAGTGTTTCCAGATGATTTTCCATTCGGGAACGCCCTTGATGCGGGCCAGTTTCACGTACTCGCTGTCCAGCACGTCCAGCATAGCGGAACGGCTCAGCCGCATCCCGGCGGCCAGGCCAAAGGCGCCCAGGGCGATGGCCGGCAGAATCAGGTGATGGATGCCGTCCAGGGTTCCCTCGCCTTTGCCGGAAGTGGGGAACAGGTTCCAATCGACGGCGAAAATCCAGATCATCATAATGGCAAGCCAGAAGTTGGGCACCGCCTGGCCCAGCAGGGCAAACAGCTTGCCGCCGGCGTCCCAGAGGGAGTCCTTCTTGACCGCCGACAATATGCCCAGGGGCACCGCCAGCAGCACGCTGACGGTAAAGGCTACGATAGTCAGCTTGGCCGTCGCCGGCAGTCGCTGGAGAATCAACTCCCCGGCTGACTTGCCCGGCCACTTGATGGACTCGCCCAGGTTGCCGGTGAAGATGTTGCCCAGGTACACGGCATATTGCACGTGCAGCGGCCGGTCCAGACCCCAATAGGCCCGCAGTCGCTCGAAATCCTCCACGGTAGCCTCTTCGGGCAGCAGCACGTCGGCCGGATTGCCGCTGGCCCGGGTCAGGGCAAAGATGATGAGACTGATGGCAAAGAGGGTGAGGATGGCGTGAAAGCCCCGGATGATGATGTAGCGTTGCATCTTGACGGTCCTCTGGGGAAAACCCCCGCCGGTCCCGGGTTGTTGGCCCAACCAGCCCCGGCGGTAACCGGGGAAGCGGCCTTTCCTGATGTAATCTACCCTTAATCTACAATCTACTCTGCGGTAATCTATCCCCCTCATCCCTCGCCGGGGATGAGGGGGATTTTACCTTGACTGGAGGTTAGCGTGGGTAACGGCTGCTTGCCGCCATTACGCCGCCGTTACGCCGCCGTTACTTGGTGGCCGGCACTTGGTTGTGCCAGTAGTACCCGCGATTCAGATACACCCAATCCTCCAGCACCTCCGGGTTGACCGTGAAGTTGAACCGGAACCAGAAGATGGGAATGGTCCAATACTGGTCGTACCAGAAGTTGGCTACCTCCCGCCCGATGGCGTCAACCTCGGGCTGGGTGAAAACCGTGAGCGTTTCCTGGTACTTCTCTTCCATAAAGGGATGGTCAAAGGTATGCCCCGTCGTGTTGGAGGGGGCGTTGGTGCGAATCCGGTCCTGGATTTTCCGGAAGCTGAAGACGTTGGCGTACATCATGTGCTGAATCTGCTTGGCCCGCCGCATTGCGGAGTAGGCCCCGGAGTCCAGGTCGGTGATGGTTACGTCAATGCCAACCGGCCCCCAATACTGGGGCAGGGCCTCGACGGCGAGGGGGGATTCCGGCTCGCCGGAGGTGCGGTAGTTCAGCATCTCCACTTGCACCGGGTTCTCCTCGTTGTAACCGGCTTCGGCCAGCAGCCGCTTGGCTTCCTCCGGGTCGTAGCCGTAAGCCTCATCCCAGCGGGTTTCCCATTCCGGGTTGTAGATTTCCGGGTCCAGTACCGAATGGCAGCAGGCGGTTACGTGCATCCGCTCGCCCTCACCCCGGAAGATGAAGTCGTTCAGTTCGTCCCGGTTGATGGCCTTGTTCATCGCCTTGCGTACCCGGATGTCGGCCCAGGGCGTGGTGGGGTCAAAATCAGGGTCGCCGGGCATAAAGTACATCCCGCCGAAGAAGAGGCTGAGCTGGCTGAAGGCTTGCTGCGCCGGAATAACCTTCATCCCGCTCTCAATCGCCGACGGTTGCAGGTCGCGGGAGAGGGCGATGGCGTGAATCTCACCGGCCAGCAGCCCGGCCAGCCGGGTCGTTTCCTCACCAATCCAGCGAATCTCCATTTCCTCAAACGGCGACTGGTAGCGCCAGTGTTCGTAGGGTACTCTTTCGTACACTACGCTTTCCCCCAGCTTGCGCTCCTTGAACTGGTAGTAGCTGGTGCTGGCCGGCTTTACGTCGTCGAAGTTCTCATAGCCTACTTCGTCCAACTGGTCTTTGCTGAAAGAAATCAGCTCCAGGCCGGTGGGCAGGTTTGAGGCGACGCTGAGCATCGGGAGGGACGGGTTGTTCATGTGGAAGATTATGGTATGGTCATCCACTATTTCCGCCCGATCCATTTCCTTCCAGAAGCTGGTGGTGCTGGAGGCGCAGGATTCGTCGCCCTTGGCGAGGGCCATCGCCTCAAAGTCTTTGGCGGTCAGTTCGCCGTAACCATGGTGGAACTGAACGCCCTGTTCCAGGTGGAAAGTCCAGGAACGGGCGTCCGCCGTAGTTTCCCACGATTCCGCCAGCCAGGGAATTATCTCGGCGGTAACCGGGTCGGCCTCCACCAAGAACTCGGTGTAGGGCAGGAATTGGGAGATGATGGGGCGGTTGCCGCCGCAGTGCTGATTGGTCTCTACCTGAATCTCCCCCTGGGATTCGACGTAGCGCACCACGGTAGGCTCGGCCATAGTTTCCATAGCCGGCGCCGGGACGGCCGTAGGTGCGGGGGCGGCGGCGGCCGGGGCCGCGGCCGGTTCGCTCTGAGCCATTGTCTCCGCTGCGGGGGCCGCCGCCGGCGCTGCTGCTGCGGCCGGCTCAGCCGGCGCCGCCGGTTCGGGAGCGGCCGGTTCCGGGGCGGAGGTGCCGCAGGCTACCGCTAAGGTCAGGATAAATAGCAGGGATGCGAAGAGGAACAACCTGGGACTTAAAAGCCAACGATTACTCATAGATAACCCTCCTTTTTATTAGAGGCGTATAGAGGCGCAGGCGCTGCCCGAAAGGTATAGGGGCAATATACGCCCAAGTTTGGATGATGTCAATAATTCCGGTTTGGCGCAGATGAAGTTCCGGTTATGCGCTGTATAATTACGAAATACATTAACATATCCCTGTTTGATGTCTTTTTACCATAGAGGCGCCGAGGGTAGGGGAATTCACCGGGATTTTCGGCTGCTCGCCCCGCCCCGTTGCGATGTGCCGGGCCAATGCAAAGTCAATACCAATAACAAAACCCGCTCATGGTGAGCCTGTCGAACCATCCCCCGGCATCCTTCGACAATCTCAGGATGAGCGGTACGGGACAAATCAGGATTAGCTTGATGTTTAAGGGCAGGTATCAGACCTGCCCCGTTGTTTTGTCCGCCGTCAGTCATTGGCCTTAAAGGGTAGGGCAATCGCATCATACAACCGTCGTTCCGGCGAAAGCCGGAATCCAGGAAATCCCCCGGAAAAGAGCGGGCCGGCTACCGAATGTTCTGGATTCCGGCTTTCGCCGGAATGACGGTTGCTTGGGAATGACGGTTGCCTGGGCTGCCCCGGTTAAGACGCTACTGCCCCGTTGCGCCGCGTCTCCGGGGTGAAAAAATCGCCGCCAGCAGTTATTATTCCTGCACGAACCCGAGGCAAAGGGCCGGCGGCAGCGCGCCGGAGAGGAGTAGTAGGTTATGGCAGAAGTATTAGACCCCAGGGCGGCCGGGGCGCGGCGTTTTGAGGGGCAGGTCGCCGTCGTTACCGGGGCCGGCCAGGGCATCGGCGCCGCCACCGCCCGCCGCCTGGCCCAGGAAGGCGCATCCATTGTCATCGGCGATATGGTGGAGGAGTCCTCCATGCGGGTGCGGGATGAGATAAGAGACTTTGGCGGGTCGGCAGTGGTGGTTCTTGGCGAACTTTCCAAGTGGGAAAATGCCCAGGCGTTGATGGCCGGCGCCTATCAGGAATACGGGCGGATTGACGCGCTGGCTAACGTGGCCGGCGGTACTATCTGGTTCCAGTCCTTCCAGTACTACACGCCGGAACAGATCCAGGCCGAGATTGACAAGAGTTTCTGGACTGCCGTTTGGTGCTGCCGGGCCGTCCTGCCCTATATGATTGAGCAGCAGTCCGGCGCCATCGTCAACGTCGCCACCCACGCCGTAACCGGGGCCTTCCGGGTGCCTTACGCGGCGGCTAAGGCCGGGCAGATTGGCCTCACCACCTCCCTGTCCCGGGAAGTGGCGCCCCTGGGCATCCGGGTCAACTGCATGGCCCCCAGCGGCACCCTGGCCGAGGATCGGGTAACGGCGCGCAACTTCGGTATTGATGTCCAACCCCCGGAACTGCCCCAACAGGAACGGGAGTTGCAGGAGAAGTACCGCCAGGAAACCCGCCTGTCGGAGATACCGATGGGCCGCCGGGGCGAGGCGGACGAGCAGGCGGCGGCCATCGCCTTCCTGGCCTCCCCGGACGCCTCCTACATCACCGGCCAAGTATTGGCCGTCGGCGGCGGCCAGCCCTATCCGTTTTAGGGGGGTAGTTGCCCGCTCATCCTGAGTTTGTCGAAGGATGGATAGGTGGTTCGACAGGCTCACCATGAGCGGTTGTTGGGGTCTTTCAATTCCGGTTGCCGGGGTAATTACTTCGCTCATCCTGAGCTTGTCGAAGGATGGGTAAATGGTTCGACAAGCTCACCATGAGCGGTTGTCAGGTTACTATGAGCGGCTGGCGGGGTAATTATTCCGCTCATCCTGAGCCTGTCGAAGGATGGGTAAGTGGTTCGACAAGCTCACCATGAGCGGATGTAGGGGACACCATGAGCGGTTGCCGGGTTACCATAAAGGTCGCCGGCGGATGGTTGGACGGTAATGGTAGGGGCGGGTTTGTAACCCGCCCTGGTTCGGATGCAGGACGGTCATATATGGATATGGACTCCGATTCCCGGCACTTTATTGCCGTTGAACGCCAGGGCGGGTTATAAACCCGCCCCTACGTTGATGATAATACGACCTACGTTGAGAATATCCGGGGAGTTACCGGGTAGGTGCAAAGCCCGCTGACCCCGGCGCCCCGGTGTAAAAATAAATCCCCCGTGCTATAATCCGGTCAACTTTCCCGGAGGAGGGATTCAGGGATTATGGGACTCAAGAAAATGTTGACCAAGCCCCTGTCCGGTTATCCCGGCGGCTATAAGCAGATGCGCCGGGGTTCTCAGGGCTTTGACCAAACGCCCCCGTTCCGGCGTCCTGATGACTACGGCGACCGGCGCAGCCGTATCCCGCCTACCGGCTACCGGGAATACTGGTATCCGGCCCTGCCGGCCAAGGATGTTAAGGCGGACAAGCCGGAAGTGCTGCGGCTGCTGGGCACCGACGTGGTTTTCTTTCGGGATAAGGCGGGCGAGGTGCAGGCTCTCCTGGACTGGTGCCCCCACCGGGCGGTCTATCTCTCGATGGGCCGCTGCTACTACCCCGGCTTTGTTACTTGCCCCTATCACGGCGCCACCTTTGACGGCGACGGCAACTGCGTGGCGTTCCTGACCGAAGGCCCCGATTCCCGGATGGTCGGCGCGCCGGGAATGAAGGCCCGCAAGTACCCCACGGTGACCATCAAGGGCATGGTGTTCGTCTGGATGGGCGACGGCGAGCCGGTGGCCCCGGAGGAGGACATCCCCCCGGAAATGTTCGAGGAGCACAACATCCACCGCCCGGTTTTCACTATGTTCGATTGCAACTGGGTGCTGGTGCTGGAAAACACTATGGACGCCCATAACGCCTTTATGGTGCATCGCAACTCCCTGCGGATTCTGAAAAGCCGGCTGGGCGGCCGGCCCCGCACTCCCCTGGGCTACCGGGTCAACCTGGTGAACAACAAGACGGTGCATTACCAGCCGGGCCGGGGCAAGTCCAGCGTAGAACGGTATTACTACGATGAGGATGGTAACATCCCCTACCAGATGTACTACCCCGGCGTGGACGGCGTGTGGCCCCAAAGCCGGTGGCGGCTGTTGTGGGCCTGGTTCTTTGACCGCAAGGCCCGCAAGCAGGGACAGGCTCCGGGCCGGGTCCGGCCCCCGCAGGCCGACTCGCCGGGGGTGAACGAATGGAACGGCACCCGGCTCCCCGGGATGTCCCGCACCGGCGGCAACAACGCCTTTTTCCGCAGCACCCGCTGGGCGGTGCCGGTGGAGGACAACCTGACCCGGATGGTGTACCTCAACGTGGAGCGGTACAGCCGGCGGCCCAACCCGCTGCGCCGTCTCTGGAGTACGGTAAGCTGGCCCTATCGGAATTGGGAGTTGAACTTCAACTTCCGCAACCAGGACTACGACGCGGAGAAATACGTCCAGTATGACCTGCCGGAGTACCTCTCTTCCACGGACTCGGTGGTGGTAGCGATGCGCCGCCTGTTCGTGGAACACGCCCGGGACGTGCAGCGGCGGCGGGAACGGGAGGAGGAACTGCCGGAGCGTCTGGAGGACACGGCGGCGGAGTTGATGGTGCGGCAGGGCGATTCCCTGGTCGCCGAAACCAGCGAAGCCTTTGACGTAGAACGCTTGCAGGAGGAACTGCTCCGGCGGGTGTAAGGCGCCGCCGGGCCGGTTGGCCTTTCTTTGGGTATTCTCAACGTGGTTTGGTATTATCACCGGGTAGGGGCGGGTTGGTAACCCGCCCGGCGTTCAACGGCAAAGGCCGCTCAGTAATCGGGTGGGCCATAGCTGCCCGGTTCCGGCGCCCCGGCCGGGCCGGAGTGCAATGAAAGCCGGAATGACGGTTTAACCGGCGATAGTCAGGACAATTTGCTCAATTCCCGGGAGGAACTGTAAAAGCATTATGGTTACGGAGTTATTTACCGAGGGCACGGCCTGGATTTGGATTCTGTGCGTTTTTATCGCCTATTTTGCGGCGTTGATTGGCATTGCCATTTACCAGGGCCGCCATATGGATAATATGTCCGACTACGTGCTGGGCGGTCGGCGGCTGGGCGCTTTTACGTCGGCCCTGAGCGCCGCGTCGTCATCCGCCAGCGGGTGGACGATGCTGGTTTTCCCGGCCCTGGCCTTCGTCGCCGGGATGATGCACCTGTGGACTGCCTTTGCCATTGTCCTGGGCGCCTGGCTTTCCTGGACGATATTGGCCCGCCGCCTGCGCCGCTATACTATGGCTACCGACAATTCCCTGACCCTGCCCGAGTTCCTGGAAAGACGCTTTGAGGACAAGACCGGTTCGCTGCGCAGCCTGACCGCGGTCATCAGCATTTACTTCATTACCCTGTACATCTGCTCCGGCCTAATCGCCGGGGCCAAGCTGCTGGAGGAGGTCTTCGGGCTGGATGCGGCGGGTTCCGGCCACGACATCGGGGTGCTGGTCAGCCTGGTGGCCGTCGTGTCCTACACCTTCATTGGCGGCTTTCTGGCCGTATCCCGCACCGACGTTTTCCAGGCCCTGATAATGCTGGCCGGGTTTATCATCATTCCCGTGGTCCTGCTGCTGACCGTCAGCAACCCCTTCCAGGAGATGGCGTCCCCCTCCGCCGGGTTCTGGAACCCTTTTACCGATCCCAATAACCAGGGTCTGGGCGTGATGTTCTTCATCTCCTCCCTGGGCTGGGGCATAGGCGCCCTGGGCGCGCAACGGATCCACTCCCGGTTTATGGCGGTGGAGCGGGAGGAGCACATCAACCGCAGCCGGAACATCGGCGCCGTGTGGGTCATTCTCATCTTCGGCTTCGGCCTGCTGACCGGCCTGGTGGCGGCGCCGGCCCTGCTGGAGCAGGGTCAGGTTCTGCCCGACCCGGAGCGGCTCTACCTGGTGGTGGCTCAGGTCTTCTTCCATCCGATAGTGGCCGGCCTGCTGCTCACCGCGGTAGTTGCGGCGGTAATGAGCACCGCCGACTCCCAACTGCTGCTGGCCTCGGCCATTGCCACCGACGATATGCCCTTCATCAAGCGGTTCACCTACGCAATGCAGACCCAATACCGGGTCTGGATGGGCCGGGCGATGCTGGTGGGGGTGGGCCTGGTGGCCGCGATAATTTCCATTATGTCCCCGGAGTCGGTCTTTGCCCTGGTGTCCCTGGCCTGGGGCGGCATGGGCGCGGCCTTCGGGCCGGTGTTAATCCTGGCCCTTTACTGGCGGCGTTTCAACTTCTGGGGCGCGCTGGCCGGCGTCGCCTCCGGGACGCTGGTGTCAACCTGGTGGTGGCTGATGGGTTTGGGCTACCAACAGGCCGAAACCCTGACCGACCTGCTGGGGTTTGAGGAATCGGTTAGGCTGCTGGAACAAGTTGGCATCTGGCAGATAAACCCGGGAGTCCCCGGCTTCGTAGCCGCCTGGATCATTGCCGTAGGGGTAACCCTGCTGACCCCGGAGCCAACCGAAGAGGTAACGGAACTGTTTGACCACGTAACCGGCCCCGGCTGGAAGGAGCCGACGGCTCAGCAGCTGGCCGCCAACCCCAGCCCCAGCGAGGCGGACTAGGCGGAACCGGCAGCCGTCAACCGGCTGCGCTGTTTCTTGGCATTATCATTATTGACGCAGGGGCGGGTTTATAACCTGCCCGGCGTTCTCAACGGCAAGGTAATACCGGTAAAGGGGTGGGCCATAGTTGACCGTTTCCTACGCCCTGAGCCAGGGCGGGTTACAAACCCGCCCCTACCGGCCAACCATCCGCTGGGGCCGGTACGGTTAGGGAATACCAACAAATGTTGAGGATACCTGATTCCAAGTCAAGGCTGGCGCCAAGTCAACAATCCGCTCATGGTGAGCCTGTCGAACCATCCCGCCGTAGCCGTCCAGGGCAATCACGCTTAACCGATGCAACCCAAGCAACCGTCGTTCCGGCGAAAGCCGGAATCCAGGAAATCCCCGGGAAAAGAGCGTGCCGGCTACGGAGGTTTCTGGATTCCGGCTTTCGCCGGAACGACGGTTTTAGATACGATTGCCTTCCTACTTCGACCGGCTCAGGATGAGCGGGGCGGCCAAATCAGGCCACTTTGCCGGTATTCCCTGCATTTGTTTGGCATCATCATCCGGGTAGGGGCGGGTTTCAAACCCGCCCGGCGTTCAATGGCAAGGACATACCGGAAACCGAGTATGCCCGGTCTGACCTTTCTTGCACCCGAGCCAGGGCGGGTTACAAACCCGCCCCTACCGGCCAACCATCTACCGGGCTGGTGTAAAGTCCGCAACCCGCTCATGGTGAGCTTGTCGAACCGCCCTTACCCGCCCTTATCCCCGCTCAACCCCCCGCGCCGCCGTGTAGCGGTTGGCGGGGATGGGCAGGCCCAGGTTGCCGTGGAGGGTGGTGGCCTCGTACTCGGTGCGGAACAGGCCCCGTTCCTTCAGTAGGGGCAGCACCAGGTCAATAAAGTCGTGGAATCCGGCGGGCAGCACGGCGTTGTTCACCATAAACCCGTCGGCGGCCCCGGCCTCAAACCACGCCTGCATCGTATCCGCCACCTGGCTGGGCGTCCCGATGAACTGGTGGCGCGGCGTGGTGGTGCGCAGGGCCAACTGGCGCAGGGTCAGGTTCTCCTCCCGGGCCAGTTGTTTCAGCCGGTCGGTGGCGCTTTCCCAGCCGTTGCGCCCAAAATCGCCCAGGTCGGGGAAGGGTTCGTCCAGGGGAAACCGGGTAAAGTCCAGGTCGTTGAAATACCGGCCCAGATAGTTCAGGGCATCCTCAATCACCACCAGGCCGGCAACCTCCCGGTACTTTTCCTCGGCCTGCTCCGGGCTAGTCCCCACAATGGGCGAACAGCCGGGGAGAATCAGAATCTCCCCCGGATTGCGGCCCTGCGCCGCCGCGCGTCCCTTCACGTCGTCATAGAACTGTTTAGACGCCTCCAGAGAGGGCTGGCCGGTAAAAATAACGTCGGCGTGGCGCGCCGCGAAAGTCCGCCCGGCCTCCGAGGAACCGGCCTGAATCAGCACCGGCCGGCCCTGGCGGGAACGGGAGATGTTCAGCGGCCCGGTTACCGCGTAAAACTCGCCCTGGTAGTTGACCCGGTGCATCTTGTCAGGGTCGAAAAAGGCGCCCTTTTCCTTATCGAAAAGAAAGGCGTCATCCTCCCAGGAATCCCACAGACCCTTGGTAACTTCCAGGAACTCGTCGGCCATCGCATAGCGCAGGTCGTGGGCCGGGTGTTCCGGGCGGCTGTAGTTCAGCGCCGAGCCTTCCAGGGGAGAGGTTACGATGTTCCAGCCGGCCCGCCCGTTGCTGATGTGGTCAATGGAGGCGAACTGGCGGGCCACGGTAAAGGGTTCGCTGTACGTGGTGGAAAGGGTCGCCGCCAGCCCGATGTGAGTAGTGTCCATCGCCAGCGCCGCCAGCAGGGTCAGCGGCTCAAAGCGGTTGAGGAAAATGGGGTGCGACTTTTCGCTGATGTAGAGGCCGTCGCCGAAAAAGACGAAGTCCAGCTTGGACGCCTCGGCTTTGCGGGTCAGTTCCCGGTAGTATTGCAGGTTAATGGGGCCGTCAGGCACCGCCTCCCGGTGCCGCCAGGAGGCCATATTGCTGCCAGTGCCGGAAAAGAAGGCGCCCAAGCGCAGTTTACGCTGATTTGTCATACGTCCTCACTGGTGGCTAGTATTTCTTTTATCGCTTACCTTGATTACCGTTCATCCTGAGCTTGTCGGAGGATGGGTTGGTGGTTCGACAGGCTCACCATGAGCGGGGTGGGTAGGATGTTGGTATTCCTTTTATCGCTCACCTTGATTACCGCTCATCCTGAGCTTGTCGGAGGATGGGGTGGTGGTTCGACAGGCTCACCATGAGCGGATTTTATCATTGATGAGACTTTGCAACCGTCCCGGTCTCCGAGACCGGGCAACCCAAGTAACCGTCATTCCGGTTATAACACCGTCGTTCCGGCGAAAGCCGGAATCCAGAACTTTCGATAGCCGGCACGCTCTTTCCCCGGGGATTTCCTGGATTCCGGCTTTCGCCGGAACGACGGGTTGGTGATAATACCAACATCCATTGAAAATACCCGCCGGTTTGCCCTTAATTATCGGGCCGCAGCCGCATTGCCCCACTTAACAGTTGGTAGGAGTGCAGCCTTTTTTGGAAGTCCTGAAGGGCGGTTACCGCAAACACTTCGTCAACCTGGTATTCCCGCGCCAGGGCCAGCAGCCGGGCGGCGACGTTGGCCGGCGACCCGTGAATGACGTTGGCCGGTTGTATCTGGTAAGTAAAGTTTTCCCCGGTCTGGCGGCCAAACTCGGCGGCGGCCTCGGTGGAAAAGACGGTAAAGGTGCGCCCGCTCTCCAGGGTAATCCGCACTATCTGGATTTCCCCGGCATACCCCCCGGCCTCCCCGTCGGTATCGGCCACAATCACCGGCAGGGCCAGCATTGCTTGGGGCATTGCCCCGTTAGACTGGTTGAACTCCCGGTGATAGGCGTCAACCGCCCGCCGCATTTCCCCTATGTCTCCGTTGAGAAAGAGGGCAAAGACGTAGGGCAGGGCCAACTCAGCGGCTAGTTCAGCGCTGTCGGCGGTGGCGCCGAGGAGAAACAAGTCGGCCGGCTGAGGCGGCAGCGGGTTTGCCGTCAACCCCTGGTAGGGGTGGCCCGGTTCCAGGCGGTTGTGGAGAAACCGTTGCAGTTCTACCAGTTTCTCATCTGGGGACGGGCTGCCGGCCGCCGGTTGGGGATGGGGCCGCAGGGCTTGAGTCGAGCGGGGCATCCCGCCCGGCCCCCGGCCAATGCCCAAGTCAACCCGGCCCGGGGCCAGGGCAGCCAGGACGTTGAAGTTTTCCGCCACCTTGTAGGGGCTGTAGTGCTGGAGCATCACCCCGCCGGAACCAATGCGGATGCGGTCAGTTCGGGCCAGCAGATGGGACATCAGCACTTCCGGCGAGGAACCCATATTCCGGTTGGAGCCGTGATGCTCGGCCACCCAAAAGCGGTGGTAGCCCCACGCCTCGGCCCGCTGCGCCAGCTCAATAGTATGCCGCAGGGCAACGGCGGCGGTCTCCCCCTCGGCCACCGGGCTTTGGTCCAGAATACTGATTTTCAGTCGGCTATTTTCCATTCCAAACCATACCCGGCCGGTGAAACGCCGGTAATCAACGTCATTGCTTAAACGCGCCGGTCCCGGGCCAGGAATCCCATTTCGTGAACGTGGTCGGCCAACCGCTGGGCCTGGGCCGAGCCTTCCCCCCGGATTCTCAACCCCATTACGTGGCTGACGTTGTAAATGCCCCACGGATTGTTCAGGACAAAGGCCCTGGCCCGGCTGAGGCCCATCAATGCCTCATGCGGCTGGCGCAGCGCCGAGTCCACCAGCAACTCAAACTCATCCCGATTCCTGACGTTGCCGATGGCATAACGATGGTCGAAAGTCAGGCCGTTGGACAACACTACGGTAATCACCAGTATGTCCATTTGCTGCCGCTCTATCGCCACTTTACGGCTCCCTCCAGCAACGTATCCCCGCCGGCTCCGATAACGGTAACGCCGGTAACGGTAACAATGATAAAGGGGCGGTATTCTCCTGTCAAAATGTTGGGCCGGCGCAAGGCGATTTATGGTAAACTGATTAGCATAACCGGGTTGCCCCGCATACTACTCAGGACAAGCTGATGAGGAGGAATTTTGCCATGGTAAGCCAGACCCCGGCGGCGCCGCCAAGACTGTCATCTTTCCCGTTGGCGGCCCAGGAGTGGATGCGGGAGGATTACGTGGCCGGGGTGGTGCGCCATGCCCTGGATGCCCGGGAGCAGGTTTCCGCCGAAATGAAACGCGCCCTGGATACGGCAATCCGGAACAGCGGCGTGCGCGTGCCCGGCGGGTTCCGGCCGCAAGCGGTGCCTACCGCGCCCTCCCACCACCTGCACATGCCGGTGCTCCGCAAAATGCAGGATTCGGATGAATTGGTCGGGGCCATCCTGCGGATTTGGACCAGTTCCCGGACCGACCTTTACGAGGTCGTAGTTCAGCGCTTGCAGGAGAATGATGAGCCGACCTACGGCCCGGACCGCAAAGAGGGCTGTTTCCGGGACATTTGGGATACCAAAGACTGGGAGGCCAACCGGGACCAACTCCTGGCCGAACACGATGAGTTCGACCGGGATGACGTGGGGCTGATGCTGTGGTACGTCTCCGGGAAAATACCCCTGCCGGCGTCCGTGGCGGAAAGCGCATCCTACGGCGTGGACTTTGACCAGTGGCGGGAACTGCTGCGGGTATTGCCGGCGGACGCGCCCCAATGGGAGCGGGCGCGGGAGTTTGCCGCCGTCGTGTTGGAACTGGTGGCGGCGAAAGAAAAGCAGCGCGTTCAGATAGCCGTCAACATCCTGAAAGCGAAAGTTACCAGCATCCGGCAGCAGTTTTCCGAGGAGTTGACCTACCTGGAACGGGACGTTGAGTTGTGGGCCGCTCCCGCCGCCGTCCCCCCGTCCCTGGCCGCCCGGGGCCTGGAGCAGGCGACCCTGCTGGAGTCCCTGCTGTCCGAGTACCGTCTCATCCGCGACCAGGCCCCGGTACGCAGCGAAGAATATATGCGGGCCAGCCGGCGGGCCGAGTTGGAAACGGAAATAATCGCCGCCTTGGGGGAGATGGAGCGGTTCCTGTCCGGTTCCCTGGTGCCGGAAGAGGTGGAGGCCCCGGCGCCGGATACTGTCGCCGAAGTTGCTGAGGCTGCCGAGGGCGTTGAAGTAGTCGAGGTTGACGGGGTTGCCGAAGTTGCTGAGGATGATGCCGAGCCGGTGGTGGTGATTCCCGAGGCCCCGGTGGCGGCCCGGGAGCCAGATATGGCGCCGGACGCCCCGGCTGCGGCGCCGGCCCCCACCGGGCCGGAAGTCGCCGTTGTCCTGGAGGAAAACGCCTCCCTCCTGGCCGATATGCAAGCGGTTCGGGATGAACTGGAAAACGCGAAGGCGGAGTTGCACTCCAGCAAGGAAAGCGCCGAGTATTGGCGCAGCACTTATATGAGCGCCCACAAAGACCCGGCCGGGGATGCGGCGGCTCAAGAGGTCAGCGAACCGCAGAACGTCGTCGATGCCGTCAAGCTGGCCGAGAAAAAGTTTCCCGTTGAGCTGCTGTTTCAACTCAACGCCCGATCCTGGGTGAACAAGAACAACCCCTTCAACGACCCCAAGTCGGTCCTGGAGGCCCTGGAATGGCTGGCGACCACCTATTACCGGTCGCGCACCGGGGAAATCAGCGTCCCCAAGCTGGACGAATCCCTCTACGAAGTCTGTCGCTGGAAGTACGTCAGCAATCAAAGCGACGTTACTATGGGGCAATACCTGAACCACTACCAGACCAAAGTTGACGGAAACTTTTACCGGCTGGAAGAGCATATCGGCCGGGGCAACAGCAAAGACCCGACCAATACCATTCGGATTGCCTTTCACTGGGACCGGGAACGGCGGCGCGTCATCGTCGGCTACATCGGCCAGCACCAGCAGACCGACGCCACCTGACCCTCAGGGCAACCGCTTATAGTGAGCTTGTAACCCCCGCTCATGGTGGCCCTATAACCGCTCATGGTGAGCCGGTCGAACCACCTATCCATCCTTCGACAAGCTCAGGATGAGCGGTATTATCAACACCCTGTAACCGCTCATGGTGAGCCGGTCGAACCATCCCCCCATCCTTCGACAAGCTCAGGATGAGGGGTATTCTCAACACTCTATAACCGCTCATGGTGAGCTTGTCGAACCATCCCCCCATCCTTCGACAAGCTCAGGATGAGGGGTATTCTCAACACTCTATAACCGCTCATGGTGAGCTTGTCGAACCATCCCCCGATCCTTCGACAAGTTCAGGATGAGCGGTATTCTCAAGCCCCTATAACCGCTCATGGTGAGCCTGTCGAACCATTTATCCATCCTTCGACAAGCTCAGGATGAGCGGTATTTTCAACACCCTGTAACCGCTCATGGTGAGCCTGTCGAACCACCTATCCATCCTTCGACAAGCTCAGGATGAGCGGTTATACGTTGTTCGGTTCTCGCTGCCCGCCGCCCCTACCAAAGCTCTCCCCCGCCCCGCCACTCGGCGGAAAGGGGCTGGGTCAAGTCCAGCGGCGGGGTATGGGGCAAGCGGAGAATCATCACCCGTTCCTCAGGGGTAGGAATCAGGGCGGACGGCGGCGGTTCTTGTTCCGGTTCCTGTGGCTTGGGCGGGCGGATAAACAGCGGCCCTTGCCAGTATTCCCAACCCAACCGGCCGTACAGCTGGGTATCCGCCGGGCAGAGGCCGCCCAGGGCGTAGCCGGCTTCGGCAATCGACCGGCCCAGCCGTTCCATAACGGCGGTGGCAAGGCCCCGGCCCTGAAACTCCGGCGCGGTGGCGACCAGTTCGACGTAGGCGGTACGCAGCAGAGGCCCGTTCCCGGCTTGGAGCCAACGGGTAACCGTCATGGCGTGGCTGACCGGGGTATCGCCCCGCCGGGCCACCACGTGGTCGTCGGCGGTATAGGCGTCAAACAGATGCGCCAGGTCTTCCCCGTAAGCCCGGTGGCAGAGGTCCAGGATGCTGGTCCGCATCCTGGGGGCCAAGTCAGGGGCGCTGATGACTTGCAGGGTTAAATCCGGGGGTAGAGATTGGGGATATTGAGACATTGCCCCTACGCCCTACAGCATTACACCCCTCGGCCGGCAGTTCAGGCCGGCGCTGAGGGGTGCTTTTGTTGCCATTTCCAGGGATGGAATCGGTATCGGTATCGTGGAACCGGTAGAACGCTGCCTTACAGCCGCGCGCCGTCGTACAGCCCCACGAAGTAGGGTTGGAGCTTCCGGTAAATCTGGATCCGGTTGCGCTGGGAATCGACGATGAAGAGCCGACCCTGTTCGTCAACCTCCACCCCGATGGGGCCGCGCAGGAACTTTTCCCGTTCCAGGCCCTGGGCAATCTCCCGTTGCAGGCGCATATCCGGGTTGGCGTCCAGCTTGGTCTCGCCCCACCGGGACAGGGTGGCGTCGCCGGTAATCAGGGCGATAAACAAGCCGTTGGCGTCAAAGACCTGCACCCGGTCATTGTCCCAGTCGGCGACGTAGATGATGCCTTCCTGGTCCACGGCTACGTCGGTGGGGCGCTTGAACTCTCCGTTGCCGGAGCCGCGGCTGCCGAACTTCATCAGGAAGTTGCCGTCCTGGTCAAACTTCTGGATGCGGTCATTGCGCCAGTCGGCCACGTAGATGTTGCCGTCGGCGTCCAGGTCAATGCCCCAGGGCATATTAAGTTCGCCGTCGCCGGTTCCGAAGCTGCCGAACTGGGAGATAAACCGGCCGTCCTTGGTGTATTTCTGGACCCGGTGATTTCCGGTATCCACCAGAAACACATTGTCGTCGGCGTCGAAGTGGATGCCGGAGGGCTGGCTGAACTCACCCTCACCCTCGCCTACCGCGCCCCAGGCGCCCAGCCAGTCGCCGTCCTTGGAAAAGATGGCGACCCGGTTGAGCCATTCGTCGGTTATATACAGGTTCTCTTCGCTGTCGAGAGCGATGGACGTGGGCCAGACCAGGGAACCGTCGGCGGCATTTTCCCCGGTGTCCATCAGGTCGCCGCCCAGCCGGCCGCCGTTGCCGATTTCGCCGATGTATTCCTCGCCAACGGTGCAGACGGTTATCCGCTTGGAGTCGGCCCGGTAATCGTAGGCCCGGCTGACCACGTAAATAATGTCATCCGCGCCCCGGGCCAGGGAAACCGGGTTCTTGAAGCCAGGCCCGGCCTCTTCACCCCGGCCTATGGTGTGGGTGTAACGAAAAGTTACGCCTTGAACTTCTGTAGTCATTCTCACCTCTATTCTGAGCGGGTTGACCGCTCCTCGGCCTGCCAGTTCCCGGACTACTACCCCCGGCAAAGGGGGTGGGCAAGGGAACGGGATGCCGACCTTCAATACGGTTGGCCCCTTCGGTCATCTATGGCTTGCCGGGGCCGGAAAAGGCGGGGAGAGCGCCGGTTCCGGCGCCCTCCCGGGGGTTGCAGCGCTTACTTCTTGATGAAGTCCAGCTTCTCAAAGCTGCCGTTCACGATGGGCTTGGCGTCCAGGCCGAACCAGTCCTCCAGGATGGTGGTGTACAGGCCGCGGAAGTCGTTGTTGAAGTGCAGGTCGCCGTCCAGCAGCTTGTCCGCCTCCAGAGAGGGGTACTCGCCGTACAGCCCGCCCTTAACGCAGTCGCCGATGATGTAGGCGGCCCCGCCGGAACCGTGGTCGGTGCCGGAGCCGTTGTCGTGCACCCGCCGCCCGAACTCGGTGAACACCAGCAGCATCACTTCGTCGGTGGCGTTGTGTTCCTTCAGGTCGTTGTAGAAATCGTTGACCATGCGGGACACGTCGGTTACCAGCTTGGCGTGGGCCGATAGCTGGGTGGCGTGGGTGTCAAAGCTGTTGTAGGGGGCGGTGGTGTAGAGAATCCGCGTCCCCAAGCCGGCGCAATGCACCTGGGCGATGTTCCGCAGGTACTGGGCGGTGGAGACGTCGGCGTATTCCACCGTGGAGGAATACTGAGCCGGCGCCGTCGCCAGGATGTCGGCGCCCTTCAAGGCGTCCATCCCGGTCTGGGACAAGTAGTCCACCACCGGGCCGTGGCCCAGGGCCGGGGAATACATCCGGGCGAAAATATCCAGGGCCTCGGAACGCTGCTCCTCGGCTTCGATGGTGGTCAGCACGCCGTAGGACTCCAGGTTGCCGACGGAAGCCACCGGCACGCCGCCGGCGACCATGGCCCGGGGCAGGCCCCGCCCGAAGTTCACGCCGGTCAGCACGTTGTCCTTGTTGGGGTCCAGTTCGCGGATGGCCCGGCCCAGCCAACCCTCGTCGGCAATCTTTTCCGGCTCACAGGTGTGCCAGATGTCCATAGAGCGGAAGTGCGAGCGGTTGGGCACCGGG
Source organism: uncultured Dehalococcoidia bacterium (assembly GCA_958295765.1). Taxonomy (GTDB): domain Bacteria; phylum Chloroflexota; class Dehalococcoidia; order Lucifugimonadales; family UBA3495; genus CATQHB01. The sequence goes on along the minus strand of CATQHB010000002.1, from coordinate 2,175,166 downwards.
TAGCCTACGCCCTGGATTACCGCCACCTTGCCCTGGTCGTAGAGGTTCTTGAACTCGGGCATATTGGGGTTGAAGCCCAGCTCGTCGTTGATGGGCATAACCTGGTCGGTGGGGATCCTGACGTTGGGCCGGTTGTCCTCGTACAGCGGATTGGTGTACGGGACCAGGGTGTTCATAAAGTCGTTGCCGCCGGATAGCTGAAGAACTACCAGGACCGGGTCTTTCTTGGTGCTGGTCATAGCGCCTCCTGATTGTTGTTGCTAACTGAGTTATGGTTCGACAAGCTCACCATGAGCGGGGTTGCTTATCCTTGCCCATAATGCTGGGCGGATTTGTCATATTCACCGCTCACCCTGAGCTTGTCGAAGGGTGGTTGTTCAAGGTTTCCTTTCCGACCGTTTCCGGCCGGCGCCGGGGTTAGGCGAACTGGTACTCCTGGGTCGCCACAATCAACTGGAGCAGTTGGCTTACCTGATTGGCGAACTCCTCGCTGTCCGTTGCCAACTCGCTGGTCTTGAGCGCCTGGGAAAGGAACAGGTCCCGGGTTTCGTCCATCAACTCATAGCCGCCGAGGATTTCCAGGCAGCCGTCCAGCAGGGCCTCTGCGGAGATGGTGCGGCCCCGGGCGGCCAGCCGGTCAATGATGGCGCGGATGCCCGGCGAGTCGATGCGGCCCATTTCGCCGGCGGTGAAATTGACCCGCTCCACCAGGGTGCCGCTGTCAATCCACTCCTTGCCGGTATGCCAGCCCTCCACCGTCGGCGGGTTGAGCAAATCCTGGCCCATATAGCGAATCTGGAGGGCCGGGTCATAGAAACGGGGCTTCGGCGTGGTGAAGTCCCCCACCAGGCGCAGGGTGCTGGCGACCACTTCGCAGGGATTCTTGACCTTGGCGAAACGGGCGTTCTTGAAGCTGTCCGAGTTGAACAGCACCCGCAGCATGGCGCGAATCTCGTAGCCGGAGCTAAAGTATTCGTCCTCCAGGGCCTTAATCAGTTCCGGGTCCCGGGGCGGCGTGTGCTGCCAGGCGGGAACCTGGGGTTCGTCGGCCACAAAGAAGTTGTAGAGGTGGCGGGCAACGAACCGGGCGGTGGCCGGCTGCTTGCAGATGATATTGATGATGTCCTGGCCGTTGAAGTTGCCGGTCTCCCCCTGGAAGGTCTTGTCGTCGTCGATGTGGTCAAACTTGTTGTAGAGGAACCGGTTGGCATAGCTGCCGTAGGGATAGCGGGGGATGGCGTTGGCAATCGTCCAGCCGGTAAAGGCCTGGGCGCAGGCTTTAACGTCGTCCTCGGTGTAGTTGGCCTCGCCGTCCATCCCGACGCCCATGCTGAACAGTTCCAGCAGTTCCCGGCCCCAGTTCTCGTTGACCGCTTCCTTGTGGCTGAGCTGGTTGTCCAGGTAGTAGAGCATCGCCGGGTCGGTGGACAGGTACATCAGGAGGTTGTCGAACTTGCCCATGCCGTGGGTGCGGAAGTTGTTCAACTCCAGCAGAATCTGGCGGGCGCGCATACACTTGGAGTCGCCGACGCAGAAAATCCCGTGCCAGAAGAGGCAAATCTTCTCTTCCAACTGGCGGGAGGAGTTGACCATCCGGTAGGTCCAGTAGCCCTGGTTAGCCATCAGGCCGTTCAGGTCCCGCCAACCGTGCATATAGCGGTTCATCACGTCCATTTCCAGGTCGGGCTGCTCTTCCGGGTGGAGCAGTTCCTCAACCGTGGCTTCGTAGCCCTTGGCCGTGCGCTGTTCCAGTTCCTCATACGATGCGCTGAACCCGGCGCGCCGCATCAGGTGGGCCATCAACATAATGTCGTTTTCTGCCATACCCTTAACTCCTTCTCTCAGATTCTTCCGGTTCACCGGCCTGGGCCACCATAGACCCCGGCCGGTTGAGAGCTTCGCCGTAAGGTGGCAACTGCTTTCTTCCGGTAGTGTTATAGTCCAGCATTATATACGTTTGGCGGGGGATTGTCCAACGGTTTAGCGGGTTTGATTAAGACGCGGTTGCCCTGGAGTTACGCAGTTGGTATGTCATTTGGATTGTAGGGGCGGGTTTATAACCCGCCCTGGTTCCGGTGCAAGGATCGGTCGGATACGCTGTCTCCGTTATCCAAATGATTCTGCCGTTGCGGGCAGGGCGGGTTACAAACCCGCCACTACCGGCCGCCGGAGTATTCCGTCAGAGCACCAACTCGTGTTGAGAATACCGGCCGGTTTGCTCAAGACGCGGTTGCCCTGACTTTGACGGGAGATATATGGCGGCGGTGGCGGTCCGGGAGTATGCTATTACCCGCATCAGTACCGGCCAGCCCATCCCCATAGTAATGGGTTTCAACAACTGCTGGTAGGGGGAATTCCTCTTGAGAAAAGGCAGATGAACATTCCCGTGCGCATCTCCCCGGGACGGCTGGCCCTGGCGGTGCTGTTCGTGGGCCTGCTGGTGGTGGCGGCGGGGCTGCGTTTCTATGACCTGTCGGGGAATTCCGTATGGTATGACGAAGTGGCTGCCTCCAGAAATGCCGGCGGCGCCCTCTCGGAAGTAATCCCCAATACCCGTTACGGTAACACCTCACCGATTCTGTACCCTCTGGCGCTGTGGGCGGTGCAGAAGGTGGATGTCTCGGCCTTCAGCATCCGCCTGCTGCCGGCGACGGCCAGCGTCTTGACCGTGGCGGTAATGTTATTCTTGCTGCCCCGTCTGGGGGTGAACCGGTGGGCGGCGTTTCTGGCGGCCCTGCTGGCGACGCTTTCCGTTGCCGCAATCTATCACGCTCAGGATGCGCGGGAATACTCCATTGACGCGCTGTTGGCGGTGCTGCTGATTGCGGGCTTGCTGTGGTATCTGCGGGACGGTCGGAAAGTCCTGCTCTGCGTTGCGCTGTTCCTTGCGCCGCTGGTGCAGTATGGTCTGGTGCTGTTCGGCGCCGCCGTACTGGTTGCTGCGATAGTTCTACCTCAATCCCCGACTTTTCCGGCGTCAGAATATAATTCATACCTAAACCGGGTTCGTAACTGGCTCAAGCAACGCATCGCCCTGGTCGGGCCGGCGGCGTGTTTTCTGGCCGGGTGCGCCTTGAGCTATGCGGTAACTCTGCGCTATCAGTGGCCGGGAGCAGGCTGGGCCTCGGATGCCTATTTAACGGCGTCTTACTATCAGGGAAAGCTCGATGCGCCGGCGATATTTGAGTTTTCGATTAACGGCATTTGGAGCTTATTGACCTACCATTTGCCGGAGCGGGTGGCGATAGCGGCGCTGGTCGCCCTGGCCCTTATGCTGCTGGTGGCGTCCCTGAGGCGGCGGCGCTGCGATGCCGTTGCAACCCTGGCCTTGCTGGCCGTGGGCGCGGCCCTTTGCGCCGCCCTGCTGACCTTTTACCCCCTGGGCGCGATTCGCCAGAACCTCTATCTGGGGCCGGTCATCTTTCTGGCCGCCGGCGTCGCCATCCATTGGGTGGTGGAAAGTGTGGCCGGGCTGACGCGGCAGGGGTGGCTGGCGCCGGCGCTGACCGTCGCGGTAGCCGGCGTCATAGCGCTGACCGGAGTGGACAATCTGCGGCAGGCCAATCCCTATGAGAAACCCTACAACGCCAAGGCGGTGCTCGCCTATCTGTCAGAGAATGAGGCCGCCGGGGATGTAGTTTTCGCAACCTATTATGCAGCCACTGCTATAGAGTTCTATCAAGCGGAAAAACCGGGCAACTACCTCTATGGGCGACCATGCTGGGGCGTCGACTTTGCCGTGTGTCTCCGGGATCTGGACCGTTTAGTCCACGCGCTCCCGGAGGTCCCCAATAGAATCTTCCTGGTCCATGAGCCTACGGCAGCAGAGCGGTTTGAGGTGATGGGAGAGCCGGTGCCGGTTGAGCGGGTCATTGCTGGCGAGGAGTTAAATATCGCGCTGATTGCGAACGCCAAAGAGCTGGTCGAACCGGCCTACGCGGCGCTGGTAGCCGACTACGCGGCGGTGGTATCCGGCGAACCGGCCATCCGCTCCGGCTTTGACGTATATCTCAGTGAGAACGCGCTGACCTACGTTAAGGAGCCGTGCGCCGCCGCCGACACCGAGGCAACGTTCTTTCTGGCCTTCTACCCGGTTGACGTGAATGACCTGCCGGCCCGGCACCGGCAGAACGGCTATCGCAACCGGGATTTCCGATTCGGCGAGCACGGCGTGATGTTTGACGGGAAGTGTATGACCGTGCGGGCGCTCCCCGATTATGCGCTTACCCGCATCCACACCGGCCAGTACGTGCCGGTGGACGGCGGTTACCAGTCTTTATGGGAAGGGGAGTTTCTTTTCAATGGGGCGGAATGAGGGAGCCGGGGCCAGGCAACGGACGCGCTATAAATCGGTCGTTCCGGCGCAAGCCGGCACCCGGAACCCTCGGTAACCGGCCCGCGCTTTTCCGGGGGATTTCCTGGGTTCAGGCTTGCGCCGGAATGACGGTGGTTTGGGTTGCCGACGGTTGCCTGGGTTGCCCTGGTTAAGACGCGGTTGACCTGCATTTGACGGGCGATGTATGGCGGCGCTGGCGGTTGGGGGGTATGATGTTACCCGCATCAGTACCGGCCAGGGCGGGCGCGGGGCCGGCGGTTTCGGTAATATGGGGGATATGGAGACACGATACATCTTGACCAGTAACGGAAACGGTTTGCCGGGCTTGGCGCTGAACAATCAGGGGCGCGTGTTGCGTCCCGCATTGAGGCTTATCGCCCTCCTTCTGCTGGGAGTTCTGGCCGCCGCCTGCGCTGCCGACCCGACGGCTACACCTATCCCGACAGCTACGCCTACCCCGACGCCGACGCCAGCCCTGCCTGAAGTGGAACCGGCGCTTACCACCCATCTTTATGCGCTGGAGAGTGAGTCCGTCAGCCTGGAAAGTTTCGACGGATACGGCGGGGCCATTGAAAGCCTGGGGGATGACCTGCTGGTAGTTACGACCAAGGGCCGGTTTGCCCTGGTCGCCCGGGACGGGACGGTGGAGTACCTGGACGGCAGCGTTCCGATGAATTATGCGGCGCTGTTGTCCAGTCCAATGAGCGAGCAACCCGATTTCGACCCGTACCCATTTCGAGCCGCCGATCTGCTGCTGAAAGAGACTGAGGAAGGGTACATATTATTCGTTACCCACCACTATTTCACCGGAGAATGTGTCCGGTTCCGGTTGTCGTCCACGACGATTCGGCGGGATGCCGCCGGCGTCACGGTCTCGCCGGACTGGAGAGCGATTTTCGATGCGGAGCCATGCCGGGAACATTTTTTTGGATGGGAAAATGCCGGCGGTAAGCTGTTGGCCGACGGAAAAGAACACCTGCTCGTAACCATCGGCAACCACACTTATGGGCAGCGCCTCATTCCGGCTGACCTGCATATCGGCAAGTTAGTCCGCATTGAAATCGCCACGGGAGCAGCGGAGATAGTAGCCACCGGGATTCGCAACTCCCAGGGGCTGGCGCGGGATGGAGCCGGCAATGTCTGGGTAACGGACCATGGGCCGAAGGGCGGCGATGAGTTGAACCTGCTGGAGCCGGGGGCCAATTATGGCTGGCCCCTGGCCTCCTATGGCACTGGCTACGGCGGCGTTGGTCTATGGCTGGTGGAAGAGGAAGCTGCCGGCCAGCACGGCGGCTTTGCCCGGCCGGCCTTCGCCTGGGTTCCCGGCCCCGCCGGATACGGCCCCGCCGTCTCGGCCCTCGCCGTCAACGACGGGCGGCAGTTTCCCCTGTGGAAAGACGACCTGCTGGTGGGTTCGCTGGCGGCTCAATCCCTTTACCGCGTCCGGCGGCACGGGACGGTGGTGCAGTACGTGGAGCAAATCGAACTGGGCTACCGCATCCGGGACCTGACCTTTATGGCCGACGGGCGCATCGCCCTGTTGAGCGACGGCGGGGCGGTTCATTTCCTGAGCCGTTCCGCGCGGTACTGTACCGAGGAGGCGCGGGAGCGGCGCGAAGTTTACTCGTTCAACTGCGCGTCCTTCGCCCCGGCGCCAACACCGGACGCATCGGGCGGGGGAGACCTGGGAACGGCAATTCCGTCCGCTCCGGGAGCGCCGGTTACGGACCCGGCGGCCGGCGCTCGGCTATTCGGCGCGCAATGCAGCGTTTGCCACGACCTGAACGCCGCGCAGCACGGCGCCGGGCCGCATCTGGTTGGCGTCATCGGGCGGCGCGCCGGCCAGGTCGAAGGCTACCAATTTTCACCGGCCCTGAGTTCGTTGGGCGTTGTCTGGACGCCGGCCCGCCTCGCCGTGTTTCTCGTTGACCCGGCGCATTTCGCGCCCGGCACTACTATGGCGTCAACCGGCGCCACCGCCGCGGAAGCCCGCGCCATCGCCGACTACCTCACCGGCCACTAACCGGAGCGGCCGGTCGGAGACCGGCAACCGATAATCCGCTCCGACTTTGACGTATATCTCCGTGACAACACGCTGACCTACGTTAAGGAACAGTGCGCCCCGGCGGACACGGCGGCCAAGTTCTTTCTGGCCCTCTACCCGGTTGACGTGAATGACCTGCCGGCAAATCGCCAGCAGCACGGCTATGACAACCGGGACTTCGACTTTGACCGGCGCGGCGTGATGTTTGACGGGAAGTGTATGGCAAGAGTCCCGCTCCCGGATTATGCCATTGCCCGCATCATTACCGGCCAGTTCGTGCCGGTGGCCGGTGGCGGTTTCGTGAACCTATGGAAGGGGGAGTTTCCGGTCAATGGGGCGGAATGAGGAATTGTCGGATAGGGTAGGGTGGTTCGGCAAGCTCACCATGAGCGGATTAGTGGCCTTACCAAGAGCGGGTTGTTACCTTTACCCTGAGCGGGTTGTTGGCCTTACCCTGAGCGGAAAGACGGGGCTCTGCACCGGCCCGGTTTGCGTTCATTGGCGGGACTGGCTTACGGCGCGGTAGGCGGCGCGGACATTTTTCTCCACTACGGCCCGGTGGGTGAGAAAAAGTTCGGCGGCATAGACGAAGCAGGCGATGCTGAACAGATACTCGCCCGCCTCCCAGGGCGGTGCGGGCCTGGGATTGAACTGATGCAGGAGGAATTGCTCCAGAACAATAACGGCGAGGAACAGGACGGATAATGTGAACAGCCGTCTATCCCGGGAAAAACCGGCGTAGGCGGCGAAAAGCAGCAACAACAGATGTTGTCCATAAACAATGGACAGGGGGAATACCCCCACCAGGTCGCCGGGCCGGTAAGCGTAGGTCACCAGAAAACAACCCAGGAGCAGAAATGACGGAAGGGGAACCCCAAAGACCCGGGATTTCCGAGCAAAATAGGCCGCGCCGGTGGCGACGCACAGGAGCATAGTTCCCATTCGATACCCGCGGTGAATCGGCCCCCACGCCCACTCAATGTTGTGCAGATTGGTCTCGTTTTTGACATTTACAGCACCAAGCCAATGGGGCGTTTCCCACCCCAATATACGTTGTCCCCAACTGATTTCTTCACCAGTTGCGAATAGAAAGGCCAGCGCGCCCAGCAGATAGAGCCAGCGGCCGGGCGCGCCCCGTCCCAGGACGGCGATTGCCAGCAGCAACAGGGCGGTCAGGAAAAACAGGAAGGTGGCGCTGTTCTCAAGCAGACCGTCTTCCCCAACGTAGAGAGCATCTGCATTAAAGACGAGCAGGACACTCAGCAGGGTAAGGTTAAGACCCAAAAAGATTGCGCCATAAATGGATGCCTTGCTGTAGAGTAAAACCCCACGACGGCCATTTTCTCGGGGGGGGGGGGGGGGGGGGGGGGCAGAATTTAGGTGTTCATAGGATAGTTCCGGCGTATCCGCTCCGCGCTGTTCTCTTGCTCTTGGCTCTGACATCCCGACTCCTGCCTCCGGCGCGGATTGCCATTATTATGTGCCGGCGAGGGGGATTGTCAAGGTTGAAAAGGTTGAAGGGGTCGCCGGCGGTTGACACCGCCCCGCTTAACCCCTAGTCTGAACGCTGACTTCAGCGACCTGAATCCATCTGCCGGGAGAGGATTTGCCAAATGCGCAGCATCGACATTCACGCCCATATCACGCCGGAAAACTGCCTTAAAGCGATGCGGGAGGGTACGGGCTATCATACCCTCAGCCCGGAACTGGTGGCCCGCCGCTTTGGAGACTATACGCCCCGGGGAATGTGGACGCCTGAGGAACGAATCAAGGATATGGATTCCCTGGGCGTCGAGGTTCACGTCCTGTCCACCCACTCCTTCCTTTACTGCTACGACGGGGACGCGGCGGCGGTGCTGGAAATGGACCGGGAGTGCAACGACTACGTGGCCCAACTGACCCAAGACTACCCGGCCCGTTTCGCTGGCCTGGCTAACCTGCCGATGCAGGACGTAGCGGCCTCGGTCGCCGAACTGGAACGCTCCGTCGTGGAGTTGGGGCTGAAAGGGGCGATGATTGGCGACAACGTGAACGGCAAGACCTACGATGACCCGGAGTTCTTTCCCCTGTGGGCGGCGGCGGAGCAGTTGGGCGCGGTAATGCTGATTCACCAGGACGGCCCGACGGTGGTCAGCCCCCGCAACAGCCGCTACCACCTGTCCAACACCATCGGCAACCTGGCCGACCGGGCGGTTACCTTTGCCAGCTTTGTCTTTGGCGGGGTGATGGACCGTTACCCCGACCTGCGGGTTTGCCTCTGTCACGGCGGCGGCTATACCTGCTACGGGATTGGGCGGATGGATCGGGGCTGGCAGGTGCGCTCCGAGGCCCGGGTGAACATCCCCCAGCCGCCCAGCGCCTACCTCAGCAAGTTCTACTATGACTGCCTGACCCACAGCGAGGCCGACCTGCGCTACCTGATTGACTGCGTTGGCGCCGACAAGGTAGTGTTCGGCACCGACTGGCCGGCCGATATGCAAATCGACTGGCCGGTGTCCTGGGTGCTGGGCCTGTCCAGCCTGACCCAAGAGGAAAAGGACGCCATCTTGTGGAAAAACCTGGAGGAGCTGCTTTCAATTAGGAATTAGGAATTAAGAATTAGGAATTAGGAATTGGGGTTGCTGAAACCTTAACTTGGTATTTCCAACATTTGTTGGTACTTCTTGCAGGTGTTGGTATTTCTTGCCGGGCGTCCCTTGGTTGACTGGTAGGGGCGGGTTTATAACCCGCCCATGTTCCGGTATGCCGAGTATGCCGTTGCGAGCCAGGGCGGGTTACAAACCCGCCCCTACGCCAACGAAAACGCCAACAAGCGTTGCCAGCGCCAGGAACCGAGTCCGCTAACCCCCCAATTCCTAATTCTTAATTTTTAATTCCTAATTCCTAATTACTCGGCAATCAGGTTGTCGCCGATGGCCCGGCCCCGCAGGTAGGCGGTCTTTTCCAGGTGGTCGCGGAGGTTGATTAGGCCGCTTTCTACCAGCCGGGACTCCAGGGATTGGGCGGCCTCGCCGTGTTCCGAGGATTCCAGCAGTTCCCCGACCCGCTCCCTTAGCTGTTGCAGGGACCAGGCTACCTGGTCGCCTACGGCGGCGCCCAAGCCCTCAGGGAAGGGGCGCTGGGAGTTGCCCGGCGAGCCGAGCCGGTCATAACCGCCGCTGTGCCAGTGGCCCATATCGGCGTGGCAGTCAAACCGCAATACTTCCTCGTTGCCCACGTCCACGCCGATGGTAGGCCCGCCGCAGCCCCGTTCCCGGATGGTGAGCATCCGCAGCGGCCACACATAGGCCGATACTTGCCCGTCGGCGGACAGGGGAACGTGCAGTTCCTCTCCCCAATAACTTTCACCCTTGCGCTTGGTCGCCATCGTCAATCCCTCCCGTTTCTCTTGAGTTATTCAGTATAGGCATAAATATAGACCGGCTATCCCAATCTGTCCATAGACGCTACCGGGCGGGGCAACCGCATTTTAACCAGGGCAACATAATCCACCGTCGTTCACCGAGGCAACCGTCATTCCCCCGGACAACCTTCGTTCCCCCAAGCAACCGTCGTTCCGGCGAAAGCCGGAATCCAGGAAATCCTCCGGGAAAAGAGCGGGCCGGCCACCGAGGGTTCTGGATTCCGGCTTTCGCCGGAACGACGGTTTGATGATGACGGTTTTACGGTGTGATTGCCTGATGTCCATAGGCGTTACCGGGCGGTATTCTCAACGGGTGTTGGTACTATCATCCTGGTGCTATCATCAATGTAGGGGCGGGTTTGTAACCTGCCTTGGCTCGCAACGGCAAACTTGGCACACCGGAACGTGGGCGGGTTACAAACCCGCCCCTACCTACAATCCACCGGAGCCGGCGTAGAGGTTCACAAGGGGAAATATACCCATTAAAATCATTGGCGCCGACTCCGGCCCATTCGTACATTAACCTAAAAGGATTTGTTATGACTGATAGCAACGCCGCCAAGGCCACCGCCTGGGAATGGATTGACGCTCATCGGGACTGGCTTTCCGACTTTCACCAGGAGATTTGGGAGTATGCCGAACCGGCCTATCGGGAGTACCGGTCGGCGCAGGCTTACGTTGACCTGCTGCGCCGGGAGGGGTTCACCGTGGAGGCCGGTTCCGGGGATATGCCCACCGCCTTTGCCGCCGCCTGGGGCGCCGGCGGCCCGGCGCTGGCTACCTTTGCCGAGTATGACGCCGTCCCCGGCAACTCCCAGCAGGCGGTTCCCTATCCCGCGCCCCGGGCCGGGTTGCATCCCTGGGCCGCCGGCCATACCGACCCTCATTCCTCGCTGGGCGTGGCGGCGCTGATGGGTATTCTGGCGGCCAAGGCGGCGATGGAGCGGCACGGCCTGGCGGGAACGCTGCGGATTTTCGGCGAACCGGCGGAGAAAATATGTGGCTCCAAGCCGGTACACGCCGCCAAGGGTTACTACGACGGCCTGGATGCCGCCGTAGTTTATCACCCTCATACCACCAACACCGTGGCCGGGGAAACCCAGTGCGGTTCCTACTGGAGCGTGGTGTTTACCTTTGAGTGTCCGGCGCCGGAGCAGTGGATGGACGCCCGCCTGCTGACCGACCCCAACCGGCCCCATACCGTAGCCCGCTGCCCCGGCGCGCTGGATGCGCTCTGCCTGATGTACGCCAACACCAAATACACCAAGGAGGCGATGTTTCCCCATACCGGCACCTGGACGCTTAACGAGTTCATTATGGCCGGCGGTCAATGCACTTCCGACAACCTGCCGCCCCGTTTCAGCCAGATTCAATACGCCTGGCGGTCGCCCACCCTGGACATTCAGGAGCGGATTTACCAGGTGCTGGAACGCAACGCCCGCCACGCCGCCGAGGTTGCCGGCTGCGTCGTTACGCCCCGTTGGGTTACCAAAACCCGGGTCGGGCTGCCCAACCTGGCCCTGACCGACCTGGCCTACCGGAACCTGGAACTGGTGGGGCCGCCCCGTTATGGTGAACCGGCCCGCGCCTTTGCCCGGGCCATCCAGTCCAACCTGGGCTTGACGCCGCTGGCGGAGCCTTTTACCGAGGACAACGAACGGTTGCTCTCCCCGCAGGATTATGAGGCCGGCCAGCGGCGGAACCTGCCGCCCTGGCAGCTAAACTTCACTTCCGACGACTATGTTGAATACACCTGGCACGCGCCCACCGTCCGGCTCCATACCGCCCGGCCCCGGTTGCGGGCGCCGGAACCCGGCTTTACCTATCCGATGTGGACGCTGAACGCGATGGGCGGCGTGCGGGAGTGCATTGACCCGGGGATGTTCGTGGCCGGCCGCACCATCGCGGCCACCCTGACCGACCTGCTGACCAGTCCCGCCGAACTGGAAAAGGCGCAGCAGGAGTTTGCGGAGCGAACCGGCGGCGGCATTGGCGGCGACCGCTGGGTGGCGCCCCTGCTGCCGGCCGACTTTCCGCCGCCGGTGGACCTGCGCTGGCCCGAGTATATCGAAACGCCCCGGGGCCGGGAGTGGTGGCTGCCCACTCCTACGGTTTAAGACGATTTAATCCACGAAGGACACGAAGGGGCACGAAGGTTTTAGGAGTTACCTATTCGTGTTCCTTCGTGTCCCTTCGTGGATAATCCAAATACTTTAAGGATGGTAGCGATATGTCCCGATTGGAAGCCGGTATTCAGTTTCATTTGCCTACTTACGCCCACGTTCCCCTGCCCCACTTGGTGGAACTGGCCGGGGAAGCGGAGGCCAAGGGCGTAGCCCAGCTTTGGGTTACCGACAACTTGAGAAGTCGCCATGCCTACGTTGCTTTGACCGCCCTGGCCTCCCGCCTCAAAATCAAGCTGGGTACGGCGGTAACGGTTCAGTATTTCCGCAACCCGGTGGAGTTGGCGGATCTGGTCGCTACCCTCAGCGAGTTGATGGACGGGCGGGAGTTGAGCATCGGGCTGGGCCGGGGCAATCCCCGCACGCCGAATCTGATCCGCACGCCCCGGCCGGTGAGTATGCTGCGGGAGACGGCCCAAAGCCTGCGCCGCCTGCTGGCCGGGGAGAGCGTCTGCTTTGCCGACTACCCCAATCTCCTGGCCTACTTCAACTTCAACCCCGCCGCTGCTTTCCGGTTGAACTTCCACCCGGCCACTCCGGTCCGGCTCTACTGCGGCAGCAACGGGCCGCTGGGGATGGCGGTAGGCGGGGCAGATATGGACGGCCTGATTTTCGGCGGCCACTACGTGGCGGCTTTAGGCACCGGGCAGGTTCCGGCGCTGCTGGATGCCTTTGACCGGGCCATCCCCCCGGAACGGGCGGGAACCGCCGTTCCCAAGGTGGCGGAAATTAAAATTTCCCTGTCCCGCGACCCCGGCGCGGCGCGGGAGTTTGTCAAGGAAAGCGCCGGCCGCCGGGTCTTGAATATGTACCGGCAAGGCTACACCCCGGAGGACATCCAACGGATGGGCGTCCCTTTGCCCGAAGTTGAGCGGCTGGATCAAGCGGACAAGAACGGCGCCGCCGAGGCGGAGTTTAACGCCCTGGTTACCGACTCGATGATTGACGCCATCTTTATCGCCGGCCGGCCGGGGGACTGCCTGGAGCGGCTGCTGGAGGTGCAGGAAACGGCCCGGCAGCAGGGCTTTGGTCAGCTAATGTTCTCCGAACTGGGGCCGGACGTGGACGAGGCCCTGTCCCTGCTGTGCGATGAAATAATCCCGGCCCTTTAGCTTGGATGGTGTGGCCGGCACGCCGGCTGGGTATTTATATGCCAACGTATTTCTTAACATTTTGCCTGGTTTATAGGAGAAATATACAGAAAGTCATCCAATAATCAGCTAAACCTTGTGAAAATAGACGCAATGTTGACGGATAACTTGTATCGGTTGTAGGCTGGTATAGGGAGACATTCCCGGAACTAACCGGGGGCGACTCAATATCAGCTTGAGGAGGGATGTTATGGTTGCGCAACCGATGTTCGGCATTGCTCTACGGACTGTCCTGATGTCCCTGTGGCTGCCGCTGCTGGTGCTGGTGGTGTCCTTTGCGCGGTTTGGCCTCTGGTTCTGGACCGCCGCGGGGCCGGGCTTGGACCAGATAGCGATGTTGTTTGTCTTCGCCTGGCCGGCTGCCATCCCGCTGACCCTGGCGGTGCTTTTGCTCTACCCCACTTCCCACACCGCCGCCTGGCTGTGCGGGGCGCTGCTGGGGCCGCTCACCGTATTGGCGGTCATCGTCGGGGGCCTGTTTGGGCCGCCGGGTGTCTTTATTTACGCGGCGGTAGTTTCCCTGCCGGCCTGGGTTGTCCTGCTGGTGTTCCGGCTGCGGCAGCGGCGGCATCAGCCCGCCTTTTAAGCCCGGTAGGGCTTTGCACCTACCCTATCCCTGACACTGGCAGAGAGACGCCGAGGGTGGCTTTCCCTCGGCGTCTCCACGTCTCTCTGCAAAAATCCCCCCTAAAGAAACTGCGGGGCGGCCGGCAGTAGGGACAGCAGGGGGGAGACGCCGCCCAGAGAGTCCCGGTCGATGCTCTCTACCGTGGTCTTGCCGCACATCCCCATAGTGGCGTCCAACTCGTCCCGCAGTATTTCCAGCACCGACTTGACGCCCTCCTCGCCGTCCACCGCCAGGCCCCAGAACAGGGGCCGGCCAATGAGCACCGCCCGCGCGCCCAGGGCCAGGGCCTTGAACACGTCGGAACCCCGGCGGATGCCGCCGTCCATATAAACCTCAATCCGGCCGTCCACCGCGTCCACCACCTCCGGCAGCACCTCAATGGTGGCAAAGGTGGTGTCCAGGTAGCGGGTGCCGTGATTGGACACGATGACCGCTTTGGCCCCGTATTCGGCGGACTGATACCCGTCCTCGGCGACCATTATGCCCTTGACCACCAGGGGCAGGCGGGTGTTGGCCGCCAGCCAGTCCAGGTCGGCCCAGGCCGCCGCCGGGTCGCGGATGTCATTGGCCCCGGTGGGGGCGTCCAGGCCAAAGCTCCAGTTGCTGCCGGCGATGTTCAGGTCGGCGGCATAGTTGGGCGAGGCCGGGCCTTTATAGTCGTTGCGGATGTTGCGCTCCCGCTTGGGCTTGACCTTGGCGTCCACGGTCAGGCACAGGGCGGAGTAGCCGGCCTCCTCGGCCCGCCGGGCCATCTCCAGGGTCAGGCCCCGGTCCTTGAAAAAATACTGCTGGAACCAGATGGGGCCGGTGGCGGCCTGGGCCACCTCCTCCAGCGTGCGGGAGGCTTGGGCGCTGAGCGCCATCAGAGTGCCGGCGGCGCCGGCGGCCCGGACCGTCGCCAGTTCCGCCTCCGGGTGGGCCGCGCTGTGATTGCCGGCCGGGTCCAGCATCACCGGAAAGCTGATTTCCTGGCCCAGGACGGTGGTGGACAGGTCCCGCTCGCTGATGTCCACCAGCATCCGGGGTTTCATCATTATCGAGTCCAGGACGGCGCGAGTGCGGCGCAGGGTAATTTCGTCGGTGGCCGCCCCGGCGATAAAGTCGTACTCTCCCCGGCCCAGCTTGCCCCGGGCAATTTCCTCGTACTCATAGATATTCACCGGCTTTGCATCCATCGCTGCAACACCCCCATTTTTGGCTAATACTATTACATCAAGGGCGGTTCTACAAGGCGGGGTTTTGGTATGCCCAACACTTGTTGGTATCAGCGCCGGGGTAGGGGCGGGTTTATAACCCGCCCTGGTTTGGCCTCAGGAATCGGTCGGCGATGATACACCGGTTCACGGGCGGTCTTTGCCTTGAACGCCGGGCGGGTTACAAACCCGCCCCTACGATGCACCAGGACGGGCCGGGGCGCTAGACCGGGCCGGGCAAGGAACCCCAACACCGGTTGAAACCACCATTTTACGCATTTCGTTGACTTAATTCGTGATTCACGATAAAACAGCCAGAAAAACATTGCTGTATCCGATAAACATCGTGAATTGAAACACAATGTTGACTAATCGTTGAAAGTGTGTGTAAAGTAGCCCGGTAGCCTTAACAACATCAAAATAACCGCTATCCAACAGCGGTAACATCTATCATCCATCTATCGCCCATCTATCGCCAACATCGACAAAACTACGACAAAACCACTGGGGAGTTGCCCCACAGCGCGCGTGAGGAGGTGTTTATGGTTACCCAACAGAAACCCAAAGCGCTGGTAATTGGCAATTGTCGGGGACGGGCCGGCATCATCGACGCCCTGCGCGGTACGGCCTTTGCGATTATCGAGGCTACCGAGGGGCGCCGGGGGCTGAAGCACGTCCTGGAGGATGCCCCCAGCGTAGTTATCATCAGCGCCGGCATTACCGGCGCCGACGCGGTGAGCCTGCTGCGGGCCATCCGCTGCCTCACCTCGGCCCCGATTCTGCTGGTCGGCTCAGGCCGGGGAACCGATACCGGCCAGGCCCTCAGCCACGGCGCCGATGCCTTTGTCCCCCAGTCCCGCCACCTGGAAATCACGTCGGTTTACGTCAACACCCTCTTAAGCCGCAACTAACCGCCCCCGGCCCGGGCAGTCCGGTATCAGTTCCTACGCCCGGCGCCGGCGGCTGCCTCCTTTTGCCCGGTCTCAGGCCGTCGCTTTCCTAATCTTTCTTGACCGTATTCCCGGTCAATATCCTTATCCTTATTCCAATGGAGGTTTATCGTGGAGTTGAAGATTGAAGGGCGCAACCTGGAAATCAGTCAACGGCTGCAAATGCACGTGGCCCGCAAGTTGCAGCAGGTGGGGCGTCATCTGCCGGCGGCCACCGCCGCCCTGGTGGAGATAACCGCCGAGCCTACCCGGTCTTACCAGGAACGCTACCTGGCGCAGGTTTCCCTGACGGTGAAGGGCGCCCTGATTCGGGCCGAGCGGCGCGGTTCGTCGGCCAGCGCCGCAATAAACGCGGCGGCGGCCTGCCTGGACCAGTCGGCGGCCCGGTTCAAGGGCCAGGTCTATCGCAGTCAGCGCGCCCGCCAGTACCTTTCCCTGGGGGAGCAGCAGGCGGCGGAGTTGTCCGAATCCGACCGGGAATTGGCCCTGGAACCGAAGTTTGCGGTGGAGGCGGACTTGGCCCATTTGTATGAGTAGCGGGAAAGAGTGGTTCGACAGGCTCACCATGAGCGGATTTAGTTCAAGCTCACCATGAGCGGATTTCGTTATGGTGAGCGGGTTCCCGGCTTTATGAGCGGACTGCGAACTTTGAGCGGGTTTCGGACTTGAGCGGATTTCAGACTTGACCAGCCCTGGCGATTGACCGGGCGGCTTTTGCCTTAATCCGGTCGATGCGCTACTATAGGGGCGGTCGGGCCGCCATCCAACCAAGGCAGTACCGGGAACTTCAACCATTCCGGTCTTGCGTCAAGGGCGTCAAGGAGGTTGTTATGTACCAGAAAGTGTTGATACCCCTGGATGGTTCCAAGGAAGCTGAAGAGGTATTCCCCCTGGTGAAGGAGGAGATTGTAACCGACGGAGAGGTAATCCTGCTCCAGGTCATCCCGCCGGCCCGGACGCAAATGGTGGGCAGCCACATCGTCCTGGGCAGCCAGCAGGAGGATTCGGACCGGCACGAGGCGGTGGACTATCTGCGGGCGGTGGCCCGGCAACAGTCCTGGGACGCCGGCAACTGGCGCTGCGAGGTGGAGGTGGATAATTCCGTCGCCGAGGGAATTGTCCGGCTGGCCGGCCGCGCCGGCGCCGACTTGATTGCGATGTACACCCACGACCGGCGGCTGCTGGCCCGGCACATCAAGCGCAGCATCGCGCGGGAGGTGCAACGGCGGGCCGCGACGGAAGTCCGGGTGTTCGGGACCCGGGAACTGAGCGAAATCGCCGCCGCCGGGGCTGCCGAGACAACGGACGGGCAACCGGCCACGGTGGATAACCGGGTCTTTCGCCAGATTGACGCCTTCAGCGACCTGTCCCACGAGCAGATTGACCGGGTGGTGGCCCTGGGCACCCGGGACCACGTGGCATCCGGCGACCGTATGGGCACCGGCGGCCAACTGGGTGAGTATATGTTTGTCATCCTGGAGGGCGAGGCCCACCTGACCTCCCACTCCGAGGTGGGGGAAATTTCGGTGCGGATTGCCCGGCCCGGCGAGGCGTTTCCCCTGGCGGCCCTGCTGGGCGCCGGCACCCTGATTACCTCCGGCGAGGCCCTGACCGAAATGGAAGTGCTGGCGATTCCCCGCTCCGAGTTGCTGATGCTCTGCTCCCGGGAGCCGGAAATCGGGATGCGCCTCTACGCCGCCGTCGGCCGGCTGTTCGCCAATCGCTACGCCGAAACGCTGACCCACTTGACGATTAGCGCGGAACGGGAACTGCGGGAGGGGGATTCTTAGCCCAACGATTTGCCCGGGGCTGGTGTAAAGTCGGGAATCCGCTTATAGTGAGTCGGGTCAAACTGGCCCTGCCTGATCCGGCGGTTCCCCTTTTATCCTTCCTTCGACAGGCTCAGGATGAGCGGAGGGGGGCTACCGGTTCAGGATGAGCGGGAAAGTGAACCCGGCGGCTGACCGGAGAGGATAATTCGGGCGACCTTGCGCCGGCCCAGGCCCATTACCAACTTGAGGTGAACCTATGAGCGCCAATGCCTATATTCTGCTAACCCTGGAGCCGTCCAAAACCCAGACTGCCATGGAGCGATTGAGGGACTTGCCCGGCAGCGTGGTTCAGGAGGTTCTGGGGCCTTATGACGCCGTCGTGGAGATTGAGGCGGATACCCAGGAGGATATTACCGCCATCCTGCGTAACCGCATCCGCGCCATTGACGGGATTACCAACACCGTTACCTGCCTCTGGCTGTAGAACGCCGCAGTTCCCTCTCCCTTGACGGGGGAGGGAATTGCTTACCGGGCCGGCGCAAAATTGCCCGACTTGACCGCTCCGCTCATCCGCCGAGTTCACTTTCCCGCTCATCCTGAGCTTGTCGAAGGACGAACTGGAAGGAATCGCCGGATACGGGCGGGTGGTTCGACAAGCTCACCATGAGCGGGTCTAATCAACGTGAGCGGATTTAATCACCTGAGCGGGTCTAATCACCATGAGCGAATCCGGTAAGATTAGCAATTCCGGGAAAGAAACGGGAGAGAAATTGGAAATGTTCGTAAGGATGGTCTGGGGGCGTCTCAAGCCGGAGGCTTGGGGCGAGTATGAGAAATACTACCGGGAAAACGTCTTTCCCTTTAACGAAAAGATTGACGGCCTGCTGAACCGCTCCGTTTTGCGGGGCATTGACGGAACGGACGAGGCCATTTCCCTGAGCGTCTGGGAAACCGAAGAGGCCCTGCATCAGTACGAAGGCAGCAACCTGCGCAAACAGTTCGCCGATGACATCCAGAAGAACTACGCTACCAGTTGGAGTTACATCACCGGCGAGTATTGGGTCAGAACCTTTCAGGTGACCGACGCTACCAAGTACCAGTAACCGAATACCGGTAGCTTTTCACCAGGCGATACCGGGTTAGGGATGGGCAGAGATAAATCTACTCTCTGCCCATCCCGGCGTCTTGGGGGTCTCCTGGCAAACGCCACCCCCGGATACCGAAAGCCGCTTACGTTTTACACCGGATAACCCGCAGATATTGCGGAATAAGCCCCATTTCCTTGCCATAAATCGTACTATCCTCAACTTTTGCCACCCCTTTGCTGCCTCTTGGCGTCAATTGTTGCATTTTGCCGCTGCTTTTGTGCTACAATGCGCTAACTTTAGCTACCCGGCGGGCGGGCAGGACTTCCGGCAATCCTGAATCGGCTTAACTTTCAAGTTCAAGGAGGGGTATTTATGGCTCGTTATGGGTCAAGCATTAATAAACTTCTGGCGACGGGCGCAATTGGGTTGCTCCTGTTTATCCTGGCCTGCGGCTCGGCGGCCCCTCAGGAGGTTGTCCGGGAAGTGGAGGTTGAAAAGGAGGTAATCCGGGAGGTGGAGGTGGAAGTCCCGGTGGAACGGGAGGTAGTCCGGGAAGTCCCGGTGGAAAGGACCGTGGTTGAAGAGCGGGTCGAACAGGTCCAGGTCGAGGTGGAGAAGGTAGTCGAGGTGGAAAAGATACTGATTGCCACCCCCACGCCGGCGCCCCCGCCGGCGGCGGCCACCGAGTCGGTGGGCCACCTGCGGATTACCTACACCTCCCTGGGCAGCGACGGCATCTACCCCAAGGCCAGCAACGTCAACGCCGGCGGCAAAGATGTCAACTCGACGATGTATGACGTGGTCATCGGTTCCGACGCGCAGGGCGCGTTCAGCAAGGACACCGGTTTAGCCAACGATTGGTCGGTCAGCGCCGACGGCAAGGTTCACACCATAAACCTTCGCCAGGGCATCCAGTTCCACAACGGGACGGAAGTTACTTCGGCGGACGTGATGTTCAGCGCGCTGGAGGTTATGGAGGAGGACGCGCAGAACGCCTTCATCCGGGAACTTACTCCCCTGTGGGACAGCTACGAGACCCCGGATGCTTACACCTTCGTTATCAACTGCCACACCGCCTGCCTCTACGCCCCCTGGATTTTCTCCGGCGTAAGGGGCACCGAGGGCATGGTGGTGCCCAAGGCCCACTATGAGGCCGTGACCGAGCCGGAGTTTGCCAAGGCGCCCATCGGCAGCGGCCCCTACAGTTTCGTGGAGCAGGTGCTGGGCGCGTCGGTGCAGGTGGAGTCCATCAACCGCCCCCATTTCCGGGGCGGCCCCAACGGGGGAATCCCCAAGTTTGCGGAAATGACCTTCCTGGGCGTCTCTGAGGAGACTACCCGCCTGGCGATGCTCAAGTCCGGCCAGGCCGACGTCATTGACGTGAGCCGGGAACGGATTGCGCCCCTGGCCGATGACGGGTTCAACATTTTCTACAAGGAACGGGCCTTGCTGACCGGGATGTATTTCTTCCAGCAGTGGGAGGACGACAACCCCTTTAAGGACGTGCGGGTTCGGGAGGCCCTGAACAAGGCCATCAACCGGGACGCCATCCTGGAGCATATCTTCCTGGGCCGGGGCAGCACTACCCTGTATCCGATGGGCAGCTACGCCGCCGCCAGCGGCTATGACCCCTCGCTCAGTTCCTACCCCTACGACCCGGACCTGTCGCGCCAGTTGCTGGCTGAGGCCGGCTACACTGATAGCGACCCGCTGGAAATCAAGCTGGCGATTTACTCCTTCGGCGGCATTGCCGAGTTCTCCCGGATGATTGAGGCGGTGGGCGCCGACTTCGAGGCGGTAGGCGTCAAGGTCAACTTCCAGCCCACCGAGTACGGCACCCTGCGCAGTATGCGCCGGGCCTGGGACCTGGGCGGCGGTTGGGTCGGCCCCTGGGGAACCCACAACCGGGCCGCGCCCGCCGAGATTCTGAGCATCGTCAAGGCCCTGGAACACTCCGAGGCGCCCTACACCACCTATAAGAACCCGGGCTTTGACGAAATTTTCGACAGAGCCTTCGCCTCAACCGACGTGGAGGAAGTCAAGCGTCTCATCGGAGAGATGCAGAGATTCCTGCACGCCGACTACTATGGCATACCCATGTTCGAGGTGGATTCCGCCTTCGCCACCACCCCGGACATAACCTACTGGAACACGGGCAAAGACTCCTACGACAATAACGTGGACAGCCTCATCTTCCCCGACCTGAGGTAGTAGTAGGGCTTTGACCGTGCGGGGGAAATAAACCCGGAGGCGTGGCCCTGGCCGCGCCTCCGGGGGCATTGCCCTCATCTGCTTAGGAACTTAGAGACGTAAGGCTTATGCAACGCTACATTGTCATGCGGGTGGGCCAGTCCATCATTGCCCTGATGATTCTCTCCATGGTCATCTTTGCCCTGGGGCGGGTAACCGGCGACCCGGTAATCCTGCTGCTGCCGCCGGACGCCACCCAGGAGGCCGAGGATATTCTGCGCCGCTCTCTGGGCCTGGATCAGTCCTGGCCGATTCAATACTGGAAGTTTATCAGCAACGCCGTCCAGTTTGACTTTGGCGACTCCATCAAGGCCAAGCGTCCGGTGCTGGATTTAATCGGGCCGAAGGTGATGAACTCGGTACGGCTGGGGCTGGCGGCGATGGTCATTACCCTGGCAATGGGCATACCGTTAGGCGTGTTGGCGGCGGTGAAACGGGATACCTTTTTTGACGGGGGGGCCAAGCTCATCGCCGTGCTGGGCCAGTCCCTGCCCCAATTCTGGGTGGGCATAATGCTCATCCAGCTTTTCACCGTGCAGTTGGACTTGCTGCCGGCGGCCGGCACCGGGGGCGTCACCCACTACATAATGCCGGCCTTCACCCTGGGCTGGTGGGTGGCCGCCGCCATAATGCGGCTGCTCCGCTCCAGTATGCTGGAGGCCCTGGACGGCGAATACATCAAGATGGCCCGCATCAAGGGGCTGTCCGAGTGGAAAATCGTGTGGAAACACACCTTTAAGAACGCCCTGATTCCGGTGTTGACTTTTGCCGGAACCTATCTGGCGACCTTTATAACCGGGGCAATCCTGGTGGAAACCGTCTTTGCCTGGCCGGGCCTGGGCCGCCTGGTGTACGACTCCATCATCTGGCGGGACTTCCCGGTGCTGCAAACCCTGGTGCTGATGATTGCCGCCGTGGTAATTTCGGTGAACCTGGTAGTGGACATCCTGTACGCCTACATCGACCCGCGCATCCGATACAACTGACAACCGACCGCGCCCCCGGCCTTCTCTTTAGAGAGTTGGGTAATAAAAGTCTCTCCCCCTGGAGAGAGCCGGGGAGCGGGTGAAAAGCAAAGGAGCTGGATAGTTGGCGACTTTAAGCACGACGGTAGCGGGAGGGCAGGCTTTCCTGGGACGGAGTTGGCGGGCGGTCCGGGGCTTGCGCCGGGCGCCGTTGATTCCCCTGGCAATCATCGTGATTGTGGTTTTTACCGCCACCTTCGCCCCGCTGCTCACCCCCTACTCCACCACCACCCCCTCCCTGGCCGACCGGTTGACGCCGCCGGCCTGGCAGGAGGGCGGCTCCTGGAGTCATCCCCTGGGCACCGACGCCCTGGGCCGGGACCTGGTAACCCGGCTGATGTACGGGGGGCGGGTCTCCCTGTTGGTGGCGATTTTCACCCTGCTGATTGGCGGCGGCGTCGGCACGGCCATCGGGCTGATTTCCGGCTACTTCGGCGGGCGGATTGACGCCGTGCTGATGCGCAGCGCCGACAGTACCCTGGCCTTTCCGATAATCCTGTTTGCTATATTGCTGGTGGTTGCCGTCGGGCCGAATCTGGCTAACGTGGTAATTGCCATTGCCCTGGTGCTGTGGGCGCGCTACGCCCGGGTCATCCGGGGCGAGGTTTTGACCCTCAAGGAAAGGGACTTTATCGCCCGGGCCCGGGTGGCCGGCTGTTCCCACCTGCGGATTGTGTTATTTCACCTGTTCCCCAACACGATTAACACCCTGCTGGTGCTGTTGACCCTGCAAGTGGGGTGGGTGATTATCGTTGAGGCGTCGCTCAGTTTCCTGGGGGCCGGCATCCCGCCGCCCACCCCGGCCTGGGGCAGCATGGTGTCTGATGGCCGGGAGTACGTGGATACCGCCTGGTGGGTCTCCGCAATGCCCGGCGTGGCGATAATGCTGACGGTAGTAGCCTTCAATCTGTTTGGCGACTGGCTCCGCGATACGTTAGACCCCAAGTTGAGGCAGGTATGATGGTGGGGGGGTGATCGGTAGCAGGTTATCGGCGAGGCCATACCATCCATTAAAAGAGGGCGCGTATTACGTGCCCTCTTGGCTTTGTTCCATTGCGTTCAAGCGTTATTGCATCCCGGTCAGCCGGGGGAGTCAAAGGCCGTGGGTGCACTGGCAAGGTAACGCCTACCGCCTACCGGCACTCCCCCTAGTTATCGTCAGCGGCTATCTTGGCGCTGGCGTCAGCCGAGTCATTGGCAGTTGCGGTTAGCCTTGGGCTGGACTCTACAAGCTCCGGTTCCTTGATGGCCGACGCGTCTATGGCGCGCATTTCGGCCATCCGGCGCGCGGACACCAGTACCCGGCCCTCCAGTGTACCGACTGAGTCGTTGAAGGCTTTTACGGTTTGCGACAATCTGTTTTGCACGGAATCGTAATGCCTGAGGAAAACCAACAAACGCTCGTGCATCTCGGAGCCTAGCTTGCGTATCTCCTCGGCGTTTTGGGCGAACTCCCATTTCTGCCAGCCGCTGTTTACCGCCCACAACATAGCAATCAGCGTAGCCGGCGTGGCAAGGGCTATTCGACTGTCCATAGCGTAGTCCACCAGGCCGGGGTCGGCTTTAAGGGCCGCCGCCAGGAACTGGTCGCCGGGAACAAACATAACTACGAAATCCAGAGAACCCTCGACGACGTTGCCATAGCGTTTCCGGGACAGGCTGGTAACTTGGGTTTTCAGGGCGCGGGCGTGCCTTTCCCAGGCGACGTTGGCCGAGGCTTCATCCTCAGCGGTTTGAGCTTCCAGGGCGGCGGCGATGGACGCCTTGGCGTCAATCACTATCGACCGTCCTTCGGGCAGCCGGACGATTAAATCGGGCCGGTCTTGAGACTCTCCGGTGGTTGCTTGTTCCGCAAAGTCGCTGTAGGCGGTCATATTCGCCAGTTCTACCACCTTGCGCAACTGTACCTCGCCCCAACTGCCAACCTGTCGTACGTCGGTCAGGGCTGAGGACAGCTTGCCGGTTTCCGCCGCCAGGGACTGGCTGCGCTGGTCCAGGGATTCGATGAGGGGGTTCAACTTGCCGTAGTTTTCGGACAAGGGCTTGACCAATTCCTGGAACTGGCGGTGCCGTTGTTCCAGTTCGCCCTTGGCCTGCTCCATAGTTTTGCCCAGGTTCTGTTCGGACAGTTCCATAAACTGCCGGCTGTTGGATTGCAGCACTTCGGCAGCCGTTGCCTTGAACCGTTCGCTCAGTTGGTTGCCAGCCGTTTCCAGTAGTTGCTGGGAGGTAGTTGCCCGCTCCAACTGGCCGTGCAGCCCGGCTATTTCCACTTGTTGATTTGCCAGTTCACTCTTAGCGCGGGCGCCCCGGATAAACCAGCAGGCAATTCCGCCGACAACCAAGCCCATCAGCAGGCCGATGACTATGCCCAGGATTTCCATAGCTTTGCTCCTGTCCTTTCCTAGCTTTGGGGAAACCGGGGGGCAGGTTGCGACTGCCCCTGATGCCCCCTACGGCCCCCAGGGTGGCGGGGCCACCACGTCCATATCCGATACTACGTCCACCACCGCCGGGCGGCCCGAGGCCAGGGCCTCCTCGATGGCGGCGGGGATGCGGGCCGGGTCGGTTACCCGCAGGCCAAAGCAGCCCATGGACTCGGCCACTTTGGACAAGTCCACGTCGGTGAACTGCCACATCGAGTCGGAGTCGCCGCCGGGATAGTTGGCATATACCCGCTCATCCCCCACCCGGCACTGGTTCAGGGATTGGTTGTCGTTGACCACGATGACGGCGTTGATCCCGTAGCGGGCGGCCGTTTCCAACTCGGCGATGTGATACCAGAACCCGCCGTCGCCGGTGAAAGCCACTACCGGCCGGTCGGGGATGGCGCACTTGGCGCCCAGGGCCGCCGGCAAGGCCCAGCCCAGGGAACCGGCCGCCCGGATAAAGCTCTGGTCGGGGTGGTTCAGGTCAATATAGCCCCCGGTCCAGATTCCGGCGTGGCCGGTGTCCGACACCAGCATAGCGTCCGAGGGCAGGTTATCGGTGAACTCCTGGCACAGCCGTTCCGGGCGGATCGGCTGGGCGTCGGAATGAAAGTCCGGGGCCACTTCGTCCCGCCATTCCTGAACCAACTGCCGGACCCGGTTGACCCACTCGGCCCGCGGCCCCAGGGGTTCCAGGGCCTCCACCAGGCGGCCTACCGTGGCCTTGGCGTCGCCGTGCAGCGCGACCCGGGTGGGGTAGCTGCGGCCCAACTCCGAGGGGTCAATGTCAATCTGGATGACCGGCGTACCCGGCTGGGGAATCCGCCAGTCCAGGGTTACCTGGCTCCCGGTATGGCTGCCGATAAATATCGCCAAATCCGCCTCGGCTACCACCCGGTTGGCGCACCAGCGGGAGTAGGCGCCGCAAACGCCGACGGACAGGGGATGATTTTCCGGTATGGTGCCTTTGGCGTTGAGGGAGGTGGCGACGGGAATGTTGAGCATTTCGGCCAGTTGCACCACTTCGGCCTGGGCGCCGGAGGAGGTAACGCCGCCGCCGGCGATAATCACCGGCCGGCGGGCTTCGGTCAGCGCCTGCACCGTTTCCCGAATCTTTTCCGGCCCCGGCTCCGGGCGCAGGGAGGAGCGTTTCATAAAGTCCTCCTCAATAATCACGTCCAGGTCGGCCTCGCCGTTCTCGATAACCTCGCCCTGGATGCCCATAAAGTCCATGTGCACCGGGCCGGGGGCGCCGGAGGTGGCTTCCCGAAAGGCTTGTCGCAGCAGGTGGGGCAACTGCTCCACCGTGTCCACCGCCACGCTGTATTTGGTGGTGGAGCTGAAGGGGCGGAAATGCTCGATTTCCTGGTAGGAGTTGCGGTACTGGTGGGACAGGGGCCGGTGGCCGGTGATGGCGATGACCGGGGAGAGGCCGAGGAAGGGGTCTTGCAGGCCCGCCGCCAGGTTGGCCGCGCCCACCGATTGGGCCATGCAGACGGCCGGGCCGTTGGCGGCGCGGGCATAGCCGTCGGCCATATAAGCGGCGGCCTTTTCCCCGTGGGCCACCACCCGCTCAATTCCCACTATTTCCATTTCCGCCAGTATGCGGCGGGCGATTGAGGGGACGTAAAATACATGGGTCAGGCCATAGCCCTTAAAAGTTTCCGCTACAAACCTGGCTCCGGTCATCCTGGGCATAGTGAAACCTCCAATTTATTCCTTCCCTTTAACGGCTGAACATTAGCATTATCCCTAGCTACAGTCAACCGGGGCATTTCACAACCGGGGGCGGGCAAAGTCGAGTTGTCTCCTATCCCCGCTCATCCTGAGCTTGTCGAAGGACGAACCGTCGGATAGAGGCGGATGGTTCGACAGGCTCACCATGAGCGGATTTTGTGCTTGGCGCGGGTTTTGCAACCACCCGGCCATAGAGCCAGGGCAATCGCCGCATAAACCCGTCGTTCCGGCGAAAGCCGGAATCCAGAATGTTCGGCAGCCGGCTCGCTCTTTTCCGGGGGATTTCCTGGATTCCGGCTTTCGCCGGAACGACGGTTGCTTGGGTTGCCGACGGTTGCCTGAGTTGCCCTGGTTAAGACGCAATCGCCCTGGTAAAAAGACGCAAATTGACAACCGGTTTCCCGGACAATTACACTCTAGCCCGATTTACCAAATATGCCGGGATAAGAGGAGAATTATAATGCCGGAACTTAGTGTGCTGTTGCACGGCAGCCCCCTGCGCACCGACGTAGGCGTGGTGGGGTTTTGCTCCGTGCTGCTGATTGAAGGTGAAAAGCGTATTCTGGTGGACGTAGGCCACGTAGGGCGCCGCACCGCCCTGGAAAATGCCCTGGCCGCCAGGGGCCTGACCCCGGAGGACATCGACGTTACGGTGATGAGCCACGCCCATTGGGACCACAGCCAGAACTATGACCTGTTCCAGCACGCCCCGATGCTGGTGCATCCCCTGGAGCGGAAGTACGCCCATAAGCCCCACCGCAACGATTGGGCTACGCCGGCCTGGTCCGGGGCGATGATTGAGTTCCAGCCCAAGGTAGAGGAAGTGGAAGAGGGTCATGTAATCGAACCCGGCGTTACCCTGATGCACACGCCGGGCCACTCGCCGGGCAGCGTGTCGGTGCTGGTGGAAACGGCCCAGGGGCTATGCGCCGTTACCGGCGACGTACTGCACTACTCCGCCGTGGCCCTGACCCGGAAAAATCCCCTGGTGTTCTGGAACGAGAAAGAGGCCACCCAGAGCATTGACCGCATCGTAG
Organism: uncultured Dehalococcoidia bacterium; assembly: GCA_958295765.1. Taxonomy (GTDB): domain Bacteria; phylum Chloroflexota; class Dehalococcoidia; order Lucifugimonadales; family UBA3495; genus CATQHB01. The sequence continues at coordinate 2,147,940 of CATQHB010000002.1, read as the reverse complement.
AACAGGCCGACCTTATCTACCCCGGCCACGACCGCCCCTTCCGAATCGTGAAAGGGGAAATCGAGTACGTGGAAGAGGTCAAAATGACCGTCTCCGGCCTGGACTTGAACGACCCCAACCTGACCATCGACAACCCGCCGCGCCCCATTTGGATTATGCCGGGGATTGAAGACCAGACTTTGGAGCGGTTGGGGTAGGTTCGGGGGATGGGCTGTACCGGCCCGGATTTGAGGGCTGAAACCGGCGGCCCGTTCAGGCCGCCGGGGTTTCCGGTTCTACCGTTTCCGGTTCGGCCGGCGGGGGCGGCAGTAAATCCGCTACGGCCAACTCCAGGTCGGGCAGGGATACCGGCCGGATAATGTCGCCCCGCCGGTAGATGGTGTGGCGGGCGTATCCCTCCGGCCCCGGCTGGTCAAACCCCTCAATGCAATCCTCGGGCAGGTTCAACACCAGAGTTTCCGGTATGCCGGCTCTGCCGTAGATCTGGGCTTTAACCGCCCGGTCATAGTCCAGGCTGCTATCCGCCACCTCAATGACCAGCAGGACATCGGCGGGAGTGGGATGGGAGGCGGTATAATCGTCTGCCCGGGGACGCAGGAGCATAACATCCGGTTCCGGCTCAGATTGCTCTGCCAGATGGAGTGGATTCTGGATTTGGATGACAAAACGGTCGTCGTCCAAGCGGGAAAAGAGGCGGATGGAACGGATTACATCGCCGGCATGGCGGGGGCCGATCGGCGGCATAAGGATAAGTTCTCCCTCAATGAGTTCGACCCGTTCGTCGGGGCGCAGGATGCCCACCTCGGCCATCCGGTAGTATTCCGCCACCGTGAACTTGCGGGTTTCCCGGACTGGCGGCGCCGGTTGGGGCGGCGCGGTTGCGGCGGTTGCGATTGCGGTGGCCGGTGTTTGGCCCCTTATTTCCGTAGTCATAGCGACACCTGGCTGTTGGAAAAGGTTGGGCGATGCCCGGCTCTTTAGAGGAGAGTCTGTATCGGTTTGGTCAGGCCGCCGGGGTTTCCGGTTCTACCGTTTCCGGTTCGGCCGGTGGGGGCGGCAGTAAATCCGCCACCGCCAACTCCAGGTCGGGCAGGGATACCGGCCGGATGCGGTCGCCCCGGCGGTAGATGGTATGGTGGGCGTATCCCTCCGGCCCCGGTTGGTCAAACCCTTCAATGCAATCCTCGGGCAGGTTCAGCACCAGGGTTTCCGGCACTCCGGCCCTCCCGTAGATCTGGGCTTTAACCTCCCGGTCATAGTCCAAGCTGCTGTCCGCCACCTCAATGACCAGCAGGACATCGGCGGGAGTGGGATGGGAGGCGGTATAATCGTCTGCCCGGGGACGCAAGAGCATAACATCCGGTTCCGGCTCAGATTGGTCTGCCAGATGGAGGGGATTCTGGATTTGGATGACGAAACGGTCGTCGTCCAAGCGGGAAAAGAGGCGGATGGAACGGATTACATCGCCGGCGTGGCGGGGGCCGATCGGCGGCATAAGGATAATTTCTCCCTCAATGAGTTCGACCCGCTCGTCGGGGCGCAGAATGCCCACCTCGGCCATCCGGTAGTATTCCGCCACCGTGAACTTGCGGGTTTCCCGGACTGGCGGCGCCGGTTGGGGCGGCGCGGTTGCGGCGGTTACGGTTGCGGTGGCCGGGGCTTGGCCCCTTATCTCCGTAGTCATAGCGACACCTGGCTTGTGGAAAAGGGTATTTCAATTACCGTCTCTGATGATAAAGGGCCGGGGCGGTTTATTCAAGGATGGTGCGGGGAGTAATAGTACCGTCATTCCAATAATACCGTCGTTCTGGCGAAAGCCGGAATCCAGAACTCTCGGTAGCCGGCACGCTCTTTTCCGGGGGATTTCCTGGATTCCGGCTTTCGCCGGAACGACGGTTGATACTTGGAGCCAATAGCCAAAATGCGATTGTCTTGGCAAGGGTGAGATTGAAAATCCGATTTGCCTGCGTTATCTTGTAATGGCTTCGTTTGCGTGCCGGCTCGGATGAACTCGGCTGCTCGAAATAATTTGCGGGAGGAAAGGGAAACTGATGAATGTCGAACCGGGTCATACCGGGAATCCCCGCCGTAACTCCAGACTTTTCATAATCCTGGCTGCCGTTCTGGGCGTTGGCGTTATTGCGGTGGTCATCTTTTTACTGATTCCCGGGCCAACGCCGGAAGAAGTTGCGCGGAAATGGGCCGTAGATAATGTGGACGCCGCCGGGGAAGAAATTGCTGGATTTATCCTGGGCACCCTCGGTAAGGAAGGGCTGGAAGGCAAGGTGCTCACGGAATTGGGTGGGGAGTGGATTGAAGACCGGATCAACGAGCATTTGACTTGGACTTTTTCAACTGCCACGCCCGACGGCGCGGGCAACCAGATAGTCATAGCGACCGGGAGCGTCGAATTTCAGGTATCCAGGCCGCCAATTAGCGGGAGGGTTCAAGCGGCTTTGCCCTTCCGATTGCTTATTGATGGCAGTAACGTGGTGGATGAGCAGGTTATCCTTGCCGATGCGTCCTTTGACGCGGAACTGACCGGGATTGACACCCAGCTTATTCCGTCCGGTATTGACGCTGGCATTGAGAAAGCTGAGGAAGGCGTCGATAAGTTGAAGGGCCTTTTGGGGCAATAGATGGGAGCCGGGTTCTCTTGAAGATGGCGTAGGGGCCGGTCAAACCGGCCCCTTACTTTATTCCCATACCGTTTCAGTTACCGGCGAGAGGACTTCACCGGAAGCCCGTATCTTGCCGCCGCCTCCATCGCCCCCGTTATCGCCTCACGCTCCTGCGGCGGGGTGCACCGGGGTTCTGAGAAGTGAGGTGCCAGTAACCGCACTCGGCGCGATAGGGCCACTGGCGACCGTATTTCCGCTGGTATCGCTCCGCTGCGCCGGCTGCCATCTCCCGGCTCTGGTAGGCAACTTTGTGTTTGGATTTGGTTCCGTCAAGGCACTTATTACAGCGGGGCAAGCCCCGGACGTAGAAATAGTCGGGTGAAAAGACCCTTCTGGCCCACAGGGCCAGTCCTACCACAACGAAGAACACCACGAAAATGGCCCATGGGTTGCCCCACAGCCAACTCAACAGACTGAGTACTAGTTCGGTAGCGCTCATAACTTTCCGTTCAGCGTCTTGGTGGCGTTACGGTTTCCGGGCATAGGCCGTACCGCAACCGGCTACCGCCCCGACAGTTTTACCGGTTGTCCCGACCGGGCTGCTTCCTCGATTGCCAGGGTTACCTCTACCGTGCGCCGTCCTTCCCGGGCGGTGGTGTGGGAGCAGGGGGTTCCGGCGGCCAGGTGGTCCAGCCAGGAGCGGGTTTCGTTGGCAATCGGCCCCCAGTATTCGCCCATGGCCCAATCCCCGGAGGAGTTGCTCTGCATAAAGAGGGCGTCAACGTAATGGTCGGGGACGTAGGCGTGGGGGACGCCCTTGTCGGTGAACAGGAAGCTGTCCTTGTTGTCCATGTCCAGGACGATTACGCCGTCCTCGCCCAGCACCTCAAACCGGGCGCTCTGGCCGTAGGTAGGATACCGGGCCGGCAGGGCGTAGCAGATGCCCAGGTTGACCAGGCAGCCGTTCTCAAAGGTGATGATGGCCCAGGTTACGTCGTGGATGTCATGCCCCATCTCCTTGTAGAGGCGATAGTTGCCTCTAGCGACGACCTCCACCGGCGGCACGCCGTCCAGATACCAGCAGGCCATATCCACATAGTAGGTCAAGGCGTCCAGCACCGGCGTTGCCTCCGGGGAACGCTTCAGAATTTCCATCATGTGGGCGCGGGAGTTATAGACCCGGGACTGGATGCCGATGATGCCGCCCAGCCGTCCCTGGGCAATCTGCTCTTTAGCCAGCATCCACCGGCGGTCATGGCGGCGGGAATAGCCAATCCGCAGTTCCACGCCGGTACGTTCCACCGCTTCAACGATTTGGTCCGTGTCCTCCAGGGTCAGGGCCAGGGGTTTTTCCACAAAGACCGGCTTGCCCAGTTCCAACGCCTGCAAAATTGGCGTTACGTGCTCATGCTCCGGCGTGGAGACCACCACCGCGTTCACTTCCGGGTGGGAGATTATCCGGTAGTTGTCGCTGGAAGTGAAGTCGGCGTTCACCTGCTGGCCCAACACTCCGGCCCGCTCCGGGTCAATGTCGGAAACGGCCAGAAAGCGCACCGAGGGATGGCGGGAGGCCATGTTAGCCCGCAGGGTTCCGATGCGCCCCGAACCGACTACGGCGACGCCCAGGTCATGTTTTTCCATTCCTTAACTCCTGACCGGGATTATTGAATTATCCACGAAGGGACACGAAGTTTCACGAAGATTTTGTCGCATATAATTGCGGGTTGGAGCGGGTCATTTTCAGGGCTATGGTCGGAACCAAGCGCAACTCCACCGGGTCAACTACCAATAGAGACCCTTCAAGGGTGTAGGCTCCCAACAGAGCCGGGGCCGATTCTTCGGCAAAAATTACAATGGTCGTCGATTCAACGCCCTGTAGTCTGACTCTGGCCTCGCCGAGGTAGTCATCAATCACGCTACCGTCAGCCAACTTGGACTGGACTCGCCGAACAGGGAAAATACCCAATTCGCGCAATACCGAACCGGGCAAGCAGGTATAGGTGGAACCAGTATCCACCAGCGCGTCGACGGTCATGGAGCGGCGGCCATCAGAGGAAAAAACCTCAATAGGGTGACTAAAGGTTCCCATCATAACCTCCCGAAAAATGCCTTTCCACTATAAACACGAAGAACCACGATAGCTGTTCTTTCCCTTCGTGATTCTTCGTGCATCTTCGTGGATAAACCGGAAGGTTGCCGGTTAAGACTTCTGGTAAATCCGGCTGCCGGCCTCCCGGAACTCCTGGGACTTTTCCTCCATTCCGGTGAAGATGGCCTTTTCCGGGTCCAGGCCCCGGTTCCGGGCATACTCCCGCACGTCCTGGGTAATCTTCATGGCGCAGAACTTGGGGCCGCACATGGAACAGAAGTGGGCTACCTTGGCGCCCTGGGCCGGCAGGGTTTCGTCGTGATAGTCCCGGGCCGTTTCCGGGTCCAGGGCCAGGTTGAACTGGTCATCCCAGCGGAACTCGAACCGAGCCTTGGAGAGGGCGTCGTCCCACTCGGCGGCCCGGGGGTGGCCCTTGGCGACGTCGGCGGCGTGGGCCGCAATCTTGTAGGTGATGACCCCCTCTTTCACGTCCTGCTTGTTGGGCAGGCCCAGGTGCTCCTTAGGGGTAACGTAGCAAAGCATCGCCGTGCCGTACATCCCAATCATCGCCGCGCCGATGCCGGAAGTGATGTGATCGTAGCCGGGGGCGATGTCGGTGGTGAGCGGCCCCAGGGTGTAGAAGGGGGCTTCGTGGCAGACCTCAATCTGCCGCTCCATATTCTCCTTAATCTTGTGCATCGGCACGTGGCCCGGCCCCTCAATCATCACCTGCACGTCGTGTTCCCAGGCAAACTTGGTCAGTTCGCCCAGGGTTTGCAGTTCGCCGAACTGGGCCTCGTCGTTGGCGTCGGCGATGGCGCCGGGCCGCAGGCCGTCGCCCAGGGAGAAGGCTACGTCATAGGCCCGCATAATTTCGCAGAGTTCCTCGAAGTTGGTGTAAAGGAAGTTCTCCTCATGGTGGGCCAAACACCAGCCGGCCATGATGGAGCCGCCCCGGGAGACGATGCCGGTAACCCGGTTGGCGGTCAGGGGAACGTAGCGCAGCAACACGCCGGCGTGGATGGTGAAGTAGTCCACCCCCTGCTCGGCCTGCTCGATGATGGTGTCCCGGTACAGTTCCCAGGTCAGTTCCTCCGGGTTGCCCTCCACCTTTTCCAGGGCCTGGTAGATGGGCACGGTGCCGATGGGCACCGGGGAGTTGCGGATAATCCACTCCCGCGTAGTATGGATGTCCGACCCGGTGGACAGGTCCATCACGGTGTCGGCGCCCCAGCGGGTGGCCCACAGCATCTTTTCCACCTCTTCCCGGATGGAGGAGGTGATGGCCGAGTTGCCGATGTTGGCGTTGATTTTCACCTGGAAGTTGCGGCCAATAATCATCGGCTCGGTTTCCGGGTGGTTGACGTTGGAGGGAATAATCGCCCGGCCAATGGCTACTTCCTGGCGCACGAAGTCCGGGGAAACGCCCTCGCGGATGGCGATAAACTCCATCTCCGGGGTAACGATGCCCTGCCGGGCGTAGTGCATCTGGGTAACCGGGCGGCCCGACCGGCCCCGCAGGGGGTTGCGGGTCAATCCGGGGAAGGGCTGGCTCCGGTCTTTGCCCTTATAGGCAACCGGCGCGCCCGGGTACTCTTCCACGTCGTCCCGCTCCAGAATCCACGGGCGGCGCAGGGCCGGCAGCCCCTGGCCCAGGTGCAGGCGGGCGGCGGAGTCGGTATAGGGGCCGCTGGTGTCATAAATTTTCAGGGGCGCATTGTCTTCCTGCCCGAACCGGCCCGAGGTGGGGGTCAGGACAACTTCGCGGAAGGGGACCTTGATGTCATCCCGGGAGCCGGGAGCATAAACTTTTTTGCTGGCGGGAAAGGGGTTCTGTCCCTGGATTGCCAGGTCCTCCTGAGTCTGTGTCATGATGTACCTCCGCAGAATAAATAAAGCCGCCAAAGCAAGGAGCCTGGCGACTTCACTAAACACAATCAAGAGACGCCGCTTCCCTGCGCTGGCATTACCCAGATCAGGTTCGTAAGGGTCGGCGGCAGACGGGCCGCCCTCTCAGCCTGGCTCAACCAAGCTCCCCTACGTGCCTTGGCCCGAATAGGTTGTTAAGTTGGGGCTAATTGTATGGGGTATAAAGGGGGATGTCAACATAAGGTTTTGGGCGGTCAAGTTCTTTGGGTTATCGCCGTTGGAGCAAATACTCCGCTCATCCTGAGCTTGTCGAAGGACGGGGTAGATGTTCGACCGGCTCACCATGAGCGGATTTTGCGCCGGCCTTGATAACCCAAGGCAATTGCATAATCAACACCTGTCGTTCCGGCGAAAGCCGGAATCCAGAATCCTCGGTAGCCGGTATGCTCTTTCCCAAAGGATTTCCTGGATTCCGGCTTTCGCCGGAACGACGGTTCTTGGGTTGCCGACGGTTGCCTGTGTTGGCCTGGTTAGGATGCGATTACCTTGCCCCGCAACCCTTGCCTTGACAACCCGGCGGCCCAAGTTACAATTGCCTTGACCCCCCGGTATCGGGGTATAGAAGGAGGATTGCAATGCCGTTTTATACTAAAGGTGATGTCCGCATCCACTACGAAGAGGTTGGCTCCGGGTTCCCGCTGCTGGTAACCCCCGGCGGGGGCTTGAACTCCGTTGCCAGTGGTTGGCCCCGGCAGGTGTTCAACGCCATGGAAGAGTTCAAGAACGACTTCCGCTGCATTACCATGGACCAGCGCAACGCCATTGGCGGCGAGTCCACCGGGCCGGTGCAGGTCAATGACCCCTGGGGAGCCTTCGCTGACGACCAACTGGGGCTGATGGACCACCTCGGCATCGGGGAGTTCTTCTTTATGGGCTACTGCATCGGCGGCCCCTTTGCAATGAAGCTGATGGAACGGGCGCCGGAGCGGGTCCTGGCCGCCGTGCTCTGCCAGCCGGTAGGCCACGCCCGGGCCACGCCGGACTCGATGTATAACTCCGGCATCAGTAGCTGGGGGCCGGAACTGTGCGCCCAGCGGCCTGAGGTAACGATGGAGATTGTCGAACAGTACCTGCACAACCTTTACCGGTTGCAGCCGGACTTTATGTACTGCGTGTCCCGGGACTTTGCCCGCTCCTGCCCGACGCCGATGCTGGTTATGCCCGACGACACACCGTCCCACTCCTATGAGGCGGCTATGGACCTGGTGGAGTTGGCGCCAAAAGCCCAGGTAACGGCCTACCCCTGGAAAGAGGAAGAGGGCCTGAAAGCCCAGACGATAACCCAGGTGCGCGACTTCCTAATGGCGCATCAACCAGCCACCGCCGCCCGCTAGGGCCGGCGGTTGGGGGCTGGGGCTGGACGCTCTGTTGGGCCAGCTTTTGGCTGAACATTGGGGAGACTCCCTTTTCCGGGGGTGTCTCCCTCTCTTTCAATTCCGATACGGTTTCAATTAGTTGTTCGGGTAAAAGGAGAAAGAAATGCTGCTATACCCGGCCATTATTGACGGTGAACAAGGCGCCTACGGCGTGGTATTCCCCGACTTGCCCGGCATTGCCGCTATGGGTGAAACCGTGGATGAGGCCCTGGCTAATGCCGAGGAAGTTCTGCGGGACTATGCTATTGAAACTGAGCAGGATGGGGATGACCTGGTTGCCCCCAGCAGTATGGATGATGTGGAAATTGGGGAAGGGGAAAGGCTGGTTTCCGTGCCGCTAATTCGTGCAGGCGTCTAGGCGGCAGTTACTCAATACAACCCATCCCCCTCAACGCCTCTTCATATTCATCCACCCCCGTAAGGGCGCCGAGTGGTTTATGGGGCAATGTTATTGTTGGGGGATTGGCCCTGTCAACCGGGCGGGTGTCAGTAATCGGGCTGGTTGAGACAAGTCGGGGTTGGCGGACGCTCAACCGGGGCCGGCGGCAGTGTCAAGAGCCTGGTCGAAGGTCTTGACCGTGCGAACCCCGCGCCGGCGGCAACTTGCCAGGTGGCAAAGGTCCCGCGCTTGCAGGGTAGGGTACTGGGTATGTAGCTGTCGCGCCAGGGTTACGTCCTCGACTTCCAGCGGCCAGACTTCTACCCCGGCTCGGACAATGAGGGAGAGGGCGGCATCAAGGGTTTGGAGCCTAGAGGACGGTAAGTAGGCGTGCAGCAATTCCTGCAAGACTTCCGCCGAAGTGCATAAAGGTTCGTTGTTGTTGTGGGATTCAATGAAAAACCCCCGGGCGGGAGCCTGAAGAGGGTGGGGACGACCCACCGCGTACATAAATACGTTGGTATCGACGAAAGTCACGTGCCGGAAACTCCCTGCCGGCGTGATTCGTTGATTACCCTCAAGTGTTCGACCCATTCCGGTTCCGGCCCGGTTTCTTCCAGCGCGTCGCAGCTATGAAAAAACTCTGCCAGGTCTCCCGGCGCCTTGAAGGGTTCGGATTGCTGCCCGGCTTCCAGGCGGGCGCGGGCGGCGGCCCACAGCCAGGCGCTCAGGGTCATTCGTTCCCTTTGCGCCTGATGCAGGAAACGGTCCCGGTCTTCGTCGGGAATTACCAGTTGAACACGGGCCATTTTGCTTGATGCCTCGGTGGGAGTAGGTGTATTCATATTACCTATACTCCCCGGGAATCTCAACCCTTAAAGTGAATCTGCAACGCTTGCGTCCTTCGACGGCATCAGGATAAGCGAGCGCCGCTACGGGTTTATCACGCCGCCGTGGCGGGTTACTACGAAGGTTTCCCGGTTTTCTACGAAGTCGATTACGGCGCTGGTCACGGCCTCGGGCCTTTCGGCGGCTACCAGGTGGCCGGCGTCGTACACCAGGGAGACGTGGCAGTTGGGGATGGCGGCGCGGTAGGTGGAGGGGGTGTCCGGGGAAATCATCCGGTCCCGGGTGCCGAAGGCCACCAGGGTCGGGCAGGATATTTCCCGCAGCCAGGTCTCCAGTTCGGCATCGGAGTCTTTGGGCAGGAACAGGCCCTCCAGTTCCCACCCGCCGGGCAGGTCGCGCAGGTTGCTCTGCCGTTCAATGTGGGCCAGCAGCCGCCGGGACCACCCCACCCAATCCAGGTCGCGCAGGTCGGGGTCGGGCCGGATGGCGTTGGGGCCAATCAGAATCAGCGTCTCGGCCGGTTCCGGCTCCATCGGCGTCCGCAGCACGGTGCGCAGGGCCAGGTTGGCGCCTTGGGAGGAGCCAATCAGGGTGTAGGTGTCGCCGGCCAGGGACTTTGCCAATTCCCGGACGGCGGCCTCGGCCCCGTCCTCTTTGGCATCCTCAAAGCTCAAAATAAAGAGGTGATACTGGCGGGCCAGGGCCTCGTAGAGGTAGCGGTGTCCCCAGCAGATGGTCTCCAGAAAGATTATGGGCAATCCCGAACCGGCCTCCCGGCAATCCACCGATATGTTGCCCGCTTCCAGAATGTACTCATCAAAGGTTATCCGCGAATTGGCGTCGGCCATAGCGATGTTCCTCAGTCCCCGTCAGATATTGTCTTGCCGTCGATTGGTCAAGGGCTGGTGGTCAAGGGCTGGTGGTGAACGGCTTACCCGGTCTAAAACTCCCTAATCCGGGGTATTACTTCCTTGCCGAACAGCTCAATCTCCCCCATAACCTCGGCGTGGGTCAGGCCGGGCTGCTGAAAAAAGAGGTCCATAACCCCGACGCCGCAGCGGTCGTGAAAGGCTTTCATCCGGCGGGCGATGGTGTCCGGGCTGCCCAGGAAGTTGATGCCCAGGGAGCGGCCTACCACGTCCCCCTGGGGACTGCCGGCCAGGACGCGGCGCAGGTCAAACTCCTCGCCGGCCCGGGCCGCCTGCACCACCCGCGCGACGTTGGGATCCAGGGCGATGGCCCGGCGCGGCTCGCCCCCGTCCAGGCCGTTCAGCCAGTCCTTGGCCTCCTGGTCGGTCTCGGCCAGGTAGATGCTGCCCCGGTACACCACCTGGTCCGGCTGCGGCTCCCAGCCGGCTTCCCGGCACCAGGTAAAATACTTGTCGGTAATCCGCTCCATCTGCTCCACCGGCACGAAGGAAACGCCCAGGCCCAGCCCGTTATCGGCGGCGTACTTGACCGTGTCATCGCTGCGGGTCGCCATAATTGTCGGCGGCATCGGCTGCTGCACCGGCCGGGGCCAGACCGAAACGGTGCGGAACTGGTAGTAACGGCCCTCCCAGGAAAAGGGCTGCGGCTCAGTCAGGGCTTTCCGTATCAAGTCCATGCCCTCAAAAAGCCGTGCCCGTCCCTCGGCCGGATTCACGCCATAAACCTGATCTTCGTTGGGCGTACCCCGCAGAAAGCCCATAATGAGGCGTCCTTCGGAGATGTTGTCCAGCATCCCCATTTCCTCGGCGATGCGCACCGGGTTGTTCAGGGGCAGCAGCGGCCCCAGCATCGCCAGCTTGACCTTTTTGCACCGCTCGGCGACGGCGGCGGCCATCACCGCCGGGTTGCCGGTGGCGATGCGCCCGGAGTAGTGATGCTCGGAGAAACTAATCCACTCAAAGCCCATTTCCTCGGCAAACTCGCACTCGGCCATGCCGTCCTGATAGCTCTGCACCGAAAGCTGGGGGTCGTGGTAGGCCGGCGGAATGGGCCAGGAGTCGGGGAACAGATGACGCTCGGAATATCCCATCGCGCCCAGGTAGGATGCTTTCATGTTCCTCCTTGTCGGGTCGCCGCGCGGGAGTAGGTGGGAAGTGCGCTGGAAGGGTCAAGGCAGTTCTTTGGCAGTCTTGGTAGCGATAAGTTTAGGGTTGCGGCGGCAAGCTGTCAATGTTGCCGGGGGCGGGGTGTTCTCAACGTAGGTTGGTATTCCTTACCCGTACCGGTTTGGGTAGGGTAAATGGTTGAATGGTAGGGGCGGGTTTGTAACCCGCCCGACACGCCGGGGCCAGGTCATCTTGCGGAACGGGTGTCGCCGTATTTGGCATATCCTTGCATTGGAGCATGGGCGGGTTAGAAAGCCGCCCCTACCGGAAAATGACCGGGCAAGGAATACTAACTTACGTTGACAATACCGGGGACGGTGCAAGGTCAATGCCAATAACAATATCCGCTCAACCAAGAACGGTATCCGCTCATGGTGAGCTTGTCGAACCACGTCCCGCTATCCGGTGGGCATCCTTCGACCGGCTCAGGATGAGCGGGAGAGTAAGGATCAGGATGAGCGGGAGAGGAATCCTGCCATAAGCCCTTCGTTCCGGCGCAAGTAACCGTCGTTCCGGCGAAAGCCGGAATCCAGAATCCTCATTAGCCGGCACATTCTTTTCCGGGGGATTTCCTGGATTCCGGCTTTCGCCGGAACGACGGTTGATTGAGGGGATGCGGATTTTGTTATTCCCCGCTCATCCTGAGCTTGTCGAAGGATGCCCACCGGGTAAGGGGGCGTGGTTCGACAGGCTCACCATGAGCGGGGTTTGTTATTGGCGCAGACTTTGCACCTACCCCGCCCCGGAAAGGCCAGGGTTGACGCGCCGGGCCGGGGATACTACATTTAACCGAATAACCGAATAACCGAACTTTGGGTTTTCAGGGGACGTTTATGAAGTACGATGTCATTATTATCGGGGCCGGTTCTGCCGGCAGTGTGCTGGCTACCCGGCTTTCCGAGGACCCGTGCCGCTCGGTGCTGCTGCTGGAGGCCGGGCCGGATTACCCGGACTTTGAGCAGATACCGCCGGACGTTAAGTATGGCTACAACACGGCCCGGGCCATTGCCGGGCCGCATATGTGGGGCTACCGGGCCAAGGCCCGGCCGGAACACGATAATACCTTTCACCTGCCCCGGGGCAAGGTGGTGGGCGGCAGCAGCGCGGTCAACGGCCAGGTCTGGCTCCGCGCCGTCCCTGAGGACTTTGACAATTGGGTGCAGTGGGGTAACAGCGAGTGGGCCTTTACCGAGGTGATGCCCTACCTGAACCGGATTGAGACGGACCTGGACTTCGGCGGCGACTTTCACGGCTCCGAGGGGCCGATTCCGGTGCGCCGCCACCGCCGGGAGGAATGGCTGCCGACGCAGGAAGCCTTTTTCCGGGCCTGCGTCGAGGCGGGGATGCCCGAAAGCGCCGATATGAACGACCCGGATTCCACCGGCGTCGGCCCCCGCCCGATGAACAACGTGGACGGGGTGCGGATGAGCGCCGCCATTACCTACCTGGACCTGGCCCGCCACCGCCTTAACCTGACCATCCGCGCCGGCGTTACCGTCCGCCGCATCCTGTTTCAGGGCGACCGGGCCGTTGCGGTAGAGGTGGACAGCGGCCCCGACCGCTGGGTGGTTGAGGGAGAGCGCATCATCCTCAGCGGCGGCGCCATCGCCTCGCCCCAACTCCTGATGCTGTCCGGGGTTGGCCCGGCCGCCCACCTGGAAAGTCTGGGGATTCCGGTGGTGCGCGACTTGCCCGGCGTAGGGGAAAACCTGCGCGACCATCCCCTGGTGGCCCTACAGTTCCAGGTCAGGCCGGAGTATCTGGATGACCCGGATACGCCCTGGAGCCAGGTGGCCCTGCGCTATACCAGCGAAGGGTCGCCGACGCGCAACGATATGCAAATCCTGCCCGGCTGGTTTGCCGATGCCCGGGGCGGCGCCGCCGACCAGGCCGCCGGGTTCCGCATGGCGCCGGCCCTGGAGAACGCCGCCACCGCCGGCCAACTGCGGCTGACCGCCAACGACCCCTACGTCCAGCCGGAGTTGAGCTACAACTACCTGGCTGATCCCGGCGACCGGGACCGGATGCGCCAGGCCGTCCGCCTGTGTATTCGCCTCGCCGAATCCCCGGCCTTCGCCAACGTAATCACCGGGCGCATTACCCCCACCGACGCCGACCTGGTCTCCGATGATGCGCTGGACGCCTGGCTGTTCCGCAACGTTTCCACTCAGCAACATTCCTCCGGCACCTGCAAGATGGGGCCGGCCGCTGACCCGCTGGCCGTCGTTGACCAATACTGCCGGGTCTATGGGGTAAGCAACCTGAGCGTGGTGGACGCCTCGGTGATGCCCGACGTAGTGCGGGCCAACACCAACGTAACCACCCTGATGATTGCCGAGCGGTTGGCCGACTGGATAATTGAGGGTAGGGCTTAAAGGGCGGTTGCCGGCGCCCGCCGCTCAGGATGAGCTTGCTGAAGGGTGTCCACTGGTATAAGGGGGATGATGGTTCGACAGACTCACCATGAGCGGATAGAGTAGCCGCTTTTCCCCGCTCATCCTGAGCTTGTCGAAGGATGTCCATAGGTATAGAGGGATGATGGTTCGACAGGCTCACCATGAACGGATTTTGTTCTTGGCGCAGACTTGGCGCCGGCCAAGCCTGTCGTTTCGGGCCGGTTGCCGGGTAACCGCAGCATAAACCCGTCGTTCCGGCGAAAGCCGGAATCCAGGAAATCCCCCTGAAAAGAACGTGCCGGCTACCGAGGGTTCTGGATTCCGGCTTTCGCCGGAACGACGGTTGCATCGTCCCTTCAGGCCGGTTGACTACCGGAAACACTTTGGGATAAAGTTACGCTAGTCTTGGAAACTGTTACTGAAGTTGGAGGAAACCTTTATGGCAATCAAACTCTCCCGCATTGGTCACGCCGCCGTCCGGGTTCGGGACATTGAGCGGGCCAAGAAGTTTTACACCGAAGTTATGGGGTTTGTAATCGAAGAGGAAGACCCCGAACACGGCGGCGTGTTTATGAGCCTGGGCCGGGATGACGTGGACGAGGGCCACGTTATGGACCTGGTTCCGGTGGATGACCCGGCCAGCGCCGCCGACGCCCCGGAGCGCAATCAGGTGGGCGTGGCCCACATCGCAATCAAGGTGGACACCCATGAGGATATGAAGAACGCCTACGACCACCTGACCGACAACGGCGTCAGCGTTGACCGGCTGGTGGAACACGCCAACCAGCGGAGTATGTATTTTGCCGACTCCGAGGGCAACCGGCTGGAGATTTACTACGAATTCCCCACTTCCAAGGAGTTGTTCAAGCGGGGCCGGGGCGACCGGGACTTCGTATTCACCTTTGACGACCCGGTGCCTCCCTGGGCGACCGAAGTGCCGGCCGACTGGGACCCGGACACCACCGTTGACCGCTACCACCGGGGCACCGTCCGCAATATGATGGGCGACTAACGGCCTCCGATAGCGCACCACCGGAACCGGAAAAGGACGCTATTCAGGGCGGGTTGGCAATTGCCAACCCGCCCTTGCTTGACCGGTTGCGTTGTCCACCGGCACGCCGGCCGGATTGCCGCCGGGTTGCCCGGGGATTCACCCCAGCGTTTCATTTACCAGGGCCAAACCGGCCGCCAACTTGCTGCGCCAGTCCCCGCGCGGGTAACGAACCACAGTGGTGCAGATCCGGAACAGGCAAACCGCCTCTCTCCGGTTCAACTCCCCGGCGTCCCACCGGAAACGGTCCAGGGCCGCCTCCCGAAACCGGTGGTGGAACGCTCCGCTGGCGCCGGCCTCTTTTTCCCGTCCCAAGTGGGACGCCCAACGCAGGTGCGCCAGGAAATTGCCTACGTCCAGCATCGGGTCGCCGGGGCCGGCCTCCTCAAAATCGACCAGCGCCATTCTCCCGTCGGGCAGTACCAGTAGCTGGTCGTCGTAGAAATCGTTGTGCGCGATACCCGACGGGCGCCAGGATTCAACAAAGGGGTCTAAGGACCGGGACGCCGCTTGCAGACCCAAAGACGCGGCATCCGCATCCTGGGCCGCGTGGCGGATGGCGCGCTTTGCCGTGCGGTAGGCCCGGGCCAGATTAAAGGGGGCTTGGGTCTGCTGGCCGGCCGGCGCACTCCACAAGTCCGCCAACCCCTGGAGCAGCAGTTCCGGGTCGGGATGATTTCCTTGACGAATCCGGGCGCGCAGGTTCTTTCCGGGAATTTCGGACAGCCAGATTACGCCGCCGTCGGCCCAGCATCCGGCAATCCGGGGAACGACGAAACCGGAGCGGCCGGCTAACTCCCACGCTCCGAGTAGGGGGGGCAAGGCGGCGGGCCGAACCACCCGGGCATAGAATCCGGTCTTGCTGACCCGGTGGCGCAGCACCGCCCGGCTGCCCGGACGATACCGGACAACCTCAATCAGCGCCCGCCGGGCGCCAATAGCCAGCACATACCGGTTAAGCAGCTTTATCGCCGGCTCCGGTTCGGCGGCTTGCGCTAACCCGGGCAAGTCCGGGTCGTCGGGAAACTGAAACAACGTAACCGGCTTGCCGCGCTCAACCCGCGCCACAAAGTGCAGGGAAGGCAGGTAAATATCCGGTTCCCACTCCGCCACGTAACTAACCAGAGCCAGCCGGCCGGGGCTGTGGCTGAACTGGCGAATTTGGATTAGCCGGGGAACCAAACCCGCAGCGCCGAATCGCTGCTGATAGGCCGGCCAAACCCATTCCGGGTCAAAGAGATTGGGCAACTCCCTCAAACCCGGGTCGGCCGGAAAGGCAACCTGAGGGTATAGCGGCGCTACGTTTAGCGTGCTGGTCATTTCCGTTCAGGAACTGTCAGCGTCATCGGATTGGGTGTCCGGGGTATCCGGTGTTGGCGTATCCGGCGATTCCGGTGTTGGCGTATCCGGTGTTGGCGTATCAGGAGTTGGCGTGTCGGGCGAGTCCGGCGTCGGGGTATCCGGCGATTCTGGGGTGTCGGCCTGAGTGCTGGCGGTGGCGGGCGTGTCCACCACGTCGGTGGCAGTATCCGGGGTATCCACCCCGTCGGTGGTGGTGTCCGGGGTATCCACCCCGTCGGTGGTGGTGTCCGGGGTATCCACCCCGTCGGTGGTGGTGTCCGGGGTATCCACCCCGTCGGTGGTGGTGTCCGGGGTATTCACCCCGTCATTGTCGGTGTACGGCGTATCTACCCCGTCATTGTCAGTGTCCGGGGTATCCACTCCGTCTTTGTCGGTATCGGTATCAGTATCGGGCGTGTCCACCCCGTCGGTAGCAGCGTCCGGGGTATCCACCCCGTCGGTGGCGGTGTCCGGGGTATCCACCCCGTCGGTGGCGGTGTCCGGGGTATCCAGCCCGTCGGTGGCGGTATCAGGCGTGTCCAGCCCGTCGTCATCTTCCAAATCATCAAAGTAGTAGCTGGCAGAGGCAGCGCGGGGAAACAGGACGCCATCATTGGGAGCATCGTAAATGGCGCTGTAAGCGGCAACATTCAAGGCCAACACCAGGAACGCGACCAGCAACAGCCTTGCTATCATCTTTGAGAGTTTGCCAACGCTAATCCGATGTTCCATTTCTCCCCCATTTACTGCTCGGTAAGTAGATGCCGGGGAGCCGAAGGCAGGAAGTTTGTAGGGAGATTGTAACACTACCACCGGGGCCGCTACAATTACCAACGTCCGGGGGCAGGGCAATTGCGTCTTAACCCAGGCAACGCCAACTCAAGCAACCGTCGTTCCGGCGAAAGCCGGAACGACGGGTTTTATGCTACGGGTTTATGCTGCGGTTGCCCGGCTGTCCCGGCGGCGCAACCTGAAACCGGCTACGCCGCCAAAGCCGGGAATCCAGGACTATACCACTCCGGCGGTTTCGCTGCGGCGGTCCCGGTGGCGCTGGCGTTGGCGTACTCCCGCCGACAATTCCTTTTTACGCAGGCGGAAGTTTTGCGGGGTAACTTCTACCAGTTCGTCGGGGCCGATGAAGTCCAGCGCCTCCTCCAGGCTGAACTTTACCGCCGGACTGAGCCGCTTGGCTACGTCGGCGGTGGAGGAGCGCATATTGGTCAGTTTCTTTTCCCGGCATACGTTGACCACGATGTCATCCTCTTTGGGGTGCATCCCGACAATCATTCCGGCGTAAACCGGCGCGCCCGACTCGACAAAGGTTGACCCCCGGCCTTGGGCGTTAAGGAGTCCATAGGTAACGGCTACGCCGGTTTCCGAGGCAATCAACGCCCTGGTGAAGGTTGACTTCACCTCGCCCCGCATCGGTTGATACTCGGTGAAGTGGCTGCTGTTCACGCCGTTGCCCCGGGTGGTTCGCAGGAAAAAGGACCGGAACCCGATTAGCCCGCGAGTCGGCACCCGGTACTCCAACCGCACGTTGCCGGCCCCGTCATTGTCCATATCGGTAAGCTGGGCCAGCCGATGGGACAGGCTTTCCGAAAGCTCGCCGATAAACTCCTCGCGGGTATGGATGGTGAGTTGCTCATAGGGTTCGTAAACTTTGCCGTCAATGACTTTGGTAACCGGTTCCGGCTTGGACACCTGAAACTCGTACTCTTCGCGCCGCATCGTTTCCACCAGGATCGCCAGGTGCAACTCGCCCCGTCCCGATACCAGGAACTCATCGGCGCTGGCGGTTTCCTCGACGCGCAGGCTTACGTTGGTGCGCAGTTCCCGGAACAGCCGTTCCCGCAGCAGGCGGGAGGTGCAGCGCGCCCCTTCCCGGCCCATAAACGGCGAGGTGTTGACGCCGAAGGTCATTTTCACCGTCGGCTCGTCGATGTCAATGGAAGGCAGCGCCTCCGGGCAGTCCTGAGCGGCGATCGTATCGCCAATGGACACCTCCTCAATGCCGGACACCGCGACAATATCGCCTACCTGAGCCTCCGGCACCTCCAGGCGTTCCAGGCCCCGGAACACAAACACCTTCTCCAGGTTGCCCGGCCGGGGTTCGGCGTCCCGACCGATTAAGGCCACCGGCTCCCGGAAGTGGACGTTGCCCCGGAACAGGCGGCCGATCGCTATCTGGCCCAGGTAATTGTCATAATCCAGGGCGGCGACCAGCAACTGCAAAGGCCCCGCCGGATTGCCGGCGGGCGGCGGCACAACCTCCAGAATCGCCTCAAACAAGGGCTGCATATCCTGGCCGCCGGTCGGGGCAACGGCGCCGGGGTCGGTAACGGCGTAACCCTGGCGGGCCGAGGCGTAAAGGATCGGGAAGTCCAGTTGCTCCGGCTTGGTCGCCAATTCCAGGAACAGGTCTTGCACCAGTTCCACCACTTCGGCGATGCGGGATTCCGGGCGGTCAATTTTGTTGATGACCACCATGGGGGTTACGTCCCGTTGCAGGGCCTGTTGCAGCACGTAGCGGGTCTGGGGCATCGGGCCGTCCACGGCGTCCACCAGCAGCAGACAGCCGTCGGCCATATTCATCACCCGCTCAACCTCGCCGCTGAAGTCGGCGTGGCCCGGCGTGTCGATAATGTTAATCTTCACCCCCCGGTAATGCACCGCCGTATTTTTTGCCAGAATGGTAATGCCCCTTTCCCGCTCCAGGGGGTTGCTGTCCATAATCAGCTCGCCCACCGCCTGGTTAGCCCGGAAAACCTGCCCCTGCTTTAACAGGGCGTCCACCAGGGTGGTCTTGCCATGGTCGACGTGGGCGATGATTGCCAGATTCCGAATGTCTCCGTTGGTAATGTCTCCGTTGGTATAGCTGTCCATGCTGCTCCCGGTTTATTATTTTTCCGCCGGCTTTCAGCGGCCGGCAAGAGTACCGCCTGATTTGTCTAATCGGTCATTGGGGCTTATATCTTATCAGGAAATTCGCCGGCGCGGTATCGAATATCCGTCTGGTATTCTCAATGTATGTTGGTATTTTCGTTGGGGTAGGGGCGGTTCGCGAACCGCCCCTACCCACTGATCCGCTCATCCTGAGCTTGTCGAAGGATAGGGGGGTGGTTCGACAAGCTCACCATGAGCGGTTGTATTCACCATGAGCGGTTGTATTCACTATGAGCGGTTGTATTCACTATGGGCGGTTGTATTTACTATGGGCGGTTGTATTCACTATGGGCGGTTGTATTCACCATGGGCGGTTGTATTCACCATGAGCGGATTTTGTCCCTAGCGCAGACTTGGCATCTACCCTACCCCCGCCGCAAATCAGGTTCAACTTGCTACGAACCCGGGGCTTGTGTACAATGCCGGAAAGTTGACTGGAGGTATCATTATGGATTTTGGATTGGAGGGCAAGAAAGCCTTTGTGGGCGGCGGTGGACGGGGCATCGGTAAGGCCATCGCCCGGGTGCTGGCCCAGGAGGGTTGCGACGTGGTAATTTCCTCCCGCTCGGTGGACCAACTGGAGGCCGCCGCCAAGGAAATCGGCGACGCCACCGGCCGCAGCATTATTCCCATTCCCCTGGACGTTACCCAGACCGACCAGGTGAACCGGGTGGTGGCCGAGGCTGCGGAAAGGTTGGGCGGGCTGCATATAATGGTCAACAGCGCCTCCCTGCCCGGCGGCTCCGACAACGCCGTCGGCTACATTGAGACGGTGGACGAGGATGCGCTGCTGGGCGATTTTGACGTGAAGTACGTCGGCGCCCTGCGCTGCTCCCGGGCGGCCATTCCCCTGCTGAAAGAACAGGGTTGGGGCCGCATCGTCAACATCAGCGGAGGCAACGCCCGCAACGCCGGCAACCTGAGCGGCGGGGCGCGCAACGTATCCCTGGTTCACATGACCAAGACCCTGTCCAACGATTTGGGCCGCTACGGGATTACCGTCAACTGCATCCACCCCGGCACCACCCGCACCGAGCGCACCGCCGGTATGCTGGAGGCCCGGGCGGCCCAGTTGGGCCTGTCGCCGGAGGCGGTGGAACAGCAGGACTTTTCCCCCGGTTCGGGCCGGGGCAATGCTATCTGCCGGATGGTGGACGCCGAGGAAATCGGTTTCCTGACCGCTTTCCTGGCCTCGGACAAGGCTTGGGCCATTACCGGCGAGGTGATTGCGGCCGGCGGCGGCGTAGGCAGCGCCGTTTTCTACTAGGAGCGAACTACGGTACAAACTACACCGGGTCAAACTACAATGGTAGGGGCGGGTTCCAAACCCGCCCTTGCTGCGCCTGCTTGAACCACCTCTCCTTTCCCCAAAGTCCGGCGGAAACTAATCATCCAGCAGGAACCCCCGGATAACCCGGCGGTAGCGTTGGTACAGGAACCCGCCCAGGACCAGCAAAACGCCCAGGCTGATAAAAGCGGCGACCCGGTACTCCCGTTCCATGGCAAAGGCGTCATAGAGAAAGAGCTTGATAATGGGGATTGCCAGCAGCCCCAGCCCGGCCAGCCGGGTCCAGCGGGAACGGCGGACAATGCCCACCACAATCAATACAGCGGCGTAAACGGCCCACAGCAGGCTCAGCGACAAACTGCTGACGTTGCCGGCCAGATTCGGCGGCACCGGCAGGACATTCAAGGTAATCGCCTCAAAAATCTCCAGGCTCAAGACGAACAGGGACAGGAAGTTGGCGGCCACCAGAACCGGCGGAATGAGCCACCGCTCCTCAGGATGGAAGTATCGCTCTCGCCACCGCCATAAGGCATAAGCCACCAGGTACATCGCCCCGATGCCCACCGCATAGGCCAGGAAACGCCGGTTGAGCAGGAAGGCATAGGTTTCCAGCGAGTCCAGGGGAAAGCTGTCCAGAATCAGCAGCCGAATGGCGATGAGGGCCAATACCCCTACGCCGAACCAGCGCAGTTGGTACATTCGCCAGGTGAAGGACAGCCCGACCAGGGCCACCGCCTCCGCGGCCCAGGCCACGGTAAGCCAGGGGCCGTTGAACTGCACCGGCGCCGCAATGGTGAGCAGCACCAGGGCAATCGCCAGCGCAAAGAGGCTGAGCGGCGCCAGCCCCCGGTGTCGCAGCATAATTCCATAGCCCAACGCCCCGTAGAACAGGGCCAGCAGCAGGGTAAAGCCGCCCATCCAGGCCCGAAACTCGGAGAAAAGCAGGGCGTAGCTGATGCCAAAGTAGGCCGCCGCGTTGAGGGACATCAGGGCTAAATCCAATGGCCCCGGCGCGCGCCGCCAAATCAGGTGGAACAGGGTAGTTGCGCCGACAAAGATGATGAATATGACGGTAATGCCGATTTGGGACAGCAGCAGCCCCGGCTCCAGCGCCGCCCGCCAGAACCCGTAGAGGGCCAGCGACCCGACCAGGCCCAGCAGGGTGAACCAGCGCCAGTTGCGGAAGGCGACCAGCCCCAGCACCCCCAAATCCAGCACCACCACGTAGGCCAGCAGTATCCACTGCTCGGCCAACCCCTCGGCCAGCAGCAGCGGGCTGAGGAATCCCCCCAAGATGCCCAGGATGGCGATGGCCCGGGCCTCGTAACGCAGGGCCAACCCGGCGGCGGCCAGCGTTACCAGGGAAAAGAGGCCCAAAGCCGCCAGGGCCGGCATCAGTCCGTAGAAGGCAAAGGCGGCAAAGACGGAGAGGTACAGGATGGCAATGCCCCCGCCGGTCAGGGCCTGCGCCCAGATAGGATACTTTTTCCGCCAGTATTCACCGCCGCCCAGCAGAGCCAACCCTACCACCAACCCCAGCAGCACCCGCCCCGTCTCCCCAATCCAGTCATTATCAAAGGCCAGTTTGAGAAAGAAGCCCATACCGATTATCAAGGCCAGAATACCGATTCGGGCCAGCCAGTTGCCCCCCAACAGCCACTCCCAATCCATCCCGGCTACCCGGTCGGGCAGGCTCCGGGGCGGTTCACCGGCCGGCGCGCCGGCAAGGCCGGCGGGAGTGGCGGCATAGTAGCCCGGTGGCGCCGGCGCGGCCGGCGGTACGGCGGAGACCGGTGGCAGGCCGGCAGTAGGGGCAGCAGCAGCGTCTGGCGGTACGGTGGTGGTTGACCGGTCGGCAGGAGTAGCCGGGCCGGGCCGGAAAAGCGCGTTTTCCAGTGCGGCAATGCGCCGGGCTGACCGGGCCACCTCAGCTTGCAATTCCCGGACAATGGCCCGCAGCGCCGCAAGCTGTCCCGACGGGTCGGCGCCGTCCGCCGGTTCCGGGGCCAAACTCTCTACATTAGGGGCGGCGGCGCCGGCAGCGGCATTTCCCTGAGCAACGCCACAGTAGGAGCAGAAATTTGCCGTCGAGGAAAGCTCTTTTCCGCAGTTATGACAGTTCAACACCGACCGCCCTGCTGCAATTGCCCGGTATTATCACCAGTATTCTCAACGGGTGTTGGTATTATCATCGACCTGGTATTACCATCGACGTAGGGGCGGGTTTGTAACCCGCCCTGGCTCAGATACCGGAACCGGTCAACTAGGACAACCCGTTTTCCGGTATTCCCTTGCCGTTAAACGTCGGGCGGGTTATAAACCCGCCCCTACAATCAAGGCAATCGCGTCTTAACTATGGCAACCCAAGCCACCGTCGTTCCGGCGCAGGCCGGAATCCAGGAAATCCCCGGGGAAAGAGCGTGCCGGCTACAAAGGGTTCTGGATTCCGGCTTTCGCCGGAACGACGGTTTTATGACCGGAATGACGGGTTTATGCTGCGATTGCCCTGCTCTTTCCGGGGATTATATCGCCTAATTCAGGCAATCACAGCTTGAACCGTAGTTAGGGATTGGCGGGTTTTGGCCCGGAGACGCAGACAGTCCCTCTGCGTCTCCGGGATTAAGAGCCTGGTGGGTCAGTGGTTATGCCGGTGGCCGTGCTGGTGTCCGGGGTGGCTGTCCTCCGCAACGGGCGGCGGTGGCGGCGCGGTGCGGGGCATACGAACCAGCGCCAGAATCAGGATGGCGGCGGCGTACAGCGCGGCGGTGTAGTAGAACAGGTTGTCCGGGTTGATGGCGTACAGCGAACCGGCAATCAGGGGAGAGGCGGCGCTGAAAATAAACCGGGCGGTGGACAACACCCCCAGGGTAGTCGCCGCCGTGCCTTCCCGCACAATGTCCATTGCGGCGGCGGTCAAAATTGGCTGGTCGCTGTAGAGGAACAGCCCCAGGCCGGCCAGCAGGACGGTCATCGCCGCCAGGTTGTCCCCGTAGAAAGCCATCAGCAGAGTAAGCACTGCCAGCACCGACATCCCCGGGATTAACACCGGCTTGCGGCCAAAGCGGTCGGAGAGGTAGCCCATCACCGGGCTGGCGAAAATCCCTACCAAAACCAGCAGCCCGATGAGGCCGCCCCGGATGACCAGGCCGCTGAAGTTCCACCGTTCCGCCTCGCCGGTCAGCCCCAGCACGTCATACATATACAGGGGCAGGACGGTGATAAAGCCCAGGTAGGCCATACCCCGCAGGCCGGCCACCGCCGTTATGCCCCAGATGCGGGGGTTGCCAATCAGCAACCGGGTTTCGGCAAGCTGGCTTGCCATTGTATGGGCCGGCTCGTTCTCCGCCGCCGCCTGCGCCCGGTGTCCAATGTCGCGAAAGGCCCAAAAGACCAGAAAGGCCAGGAAAATCGGCACGGCGGCGTAGATGGTAATGATGGCCTGCCAGGTCAGGATAACCAGCAGCGAACCGGTCAACACCGGGCCGATAACGTCCCCGACGTTGCCCCCGACGCCGTGAAAGGAGAGTACCGAACCGCGCCGGTGGCTGAACCGGGAGGAGAGGGCCGCCATTGCCGGCAGGTGCCAGAAGGACGCCGCCAGGCCCACTACGGCCATTCCGATGATGAGGAGAATGTAGCCGGCCAGGTTGAAGGAGGCCGACTGGCTGCCGTCCGGGAGGGGCTGCTCGGCGGTGAGCCAGGCGCTGCCGGGCACCGACCAGCCGCCGGCCGCCATCAGCAGCCAGCCCACGCCAAAGAGGGCCATGCACACCGCCATCACCCAGCCCCAGTAACGGCGCAGGGCGTCGGTGAGGATTCCGCCGGGCAGGGACACTACCCCGGAGGCGATTTCCCGGGTGGTCTGGATACTGGTGGCGGCGATGACGCTGCCGCCCAGCAGCAACTCCCGCACCTCCGGCAGCACCACCAGGAAGCTCTGAGTAAGCCAGTGAAAGACGCCGTGGCCGCTGGTCAGGCCGCCGATAATAAAGGCGGCCCCCCGGCGGAATCCCCGTTGTTCCTCATCGGCCGGAAGGTGGGCGTGGTGGTGAGCGTGCGCCATAATCTGTCTCCTGCCTGAGCTATGATTGGGGGCGGGGGTTTTCCGCCACCGCGACCCAGAGTAACGCCGGTGTCTCCGGGGTGAAAATGACGGTTTAAGCTACGATACTACGTTAGCCCCCGGTGCATAAATTGAGCTTAATCGCTTAATCAAAGTTGCCGGAGTGTCCCTGAGACAGCCGGCGCAACCCGGCTCCCCGGCCCGGCGCCGAGGACAACATACTCCGCAGGTTGCTGTAGAGCAGGGCCAGCACGAAAAGCAGCGAGGAAAAGAGGACTACGCTGGCCCCGGAGGATACGTCCACAAAGTAGCTGACATACACTCCCCCCAACCCGCACAGGGCGCCGACCCCGCTGGACAGCAGCACCATTGTCTTGAAGCTGTCGGTCAGCAGGCGGGCCACGA
Source organism: uncultured Dehalococcoidia bacterium (assembly GCA_958295765.1). Taxonomy (GTDB): domain Bacteria; phylum Chloroflexota; class Dehalococcoidia; order Lucifugimonadales; family UBA3495; genus CATQHB01. The sequence continues at coordinate 2,123,111 of CATQHB010000002.1, read as the reverse complement.
TGGGGGGAATGACGATAGCGGCGGCAATCATCGTTACGCCCAGCACCTGGATGGAGACCACGATAGTAGCCGCCAGCACCAGGGAAAACATCGTGTCCACCCAACCGGTGGATACGCCGTAAAAGCCGGCCACCTCCGGCTCAAAGGTGGCAAACAGGAACAGCTTGTAGCCGACTATCAGTATGGCAACGGTAACCGCTGCCACCACCAGAATGGCAATCAAGTCGCCCTGAGTAACGCCCAGGATGTTGCCGAAAAGGGCGGCGTCAAAGCTGCGGGTAAAGGTCTTGAAACGGCTAATCAGGGCAATGCCCAAAGCAAAACTGGCGGTGGTAATAATGCCAATGGCGGCGTCTGAGCCGATTTTCCGCTTGCGGGTGGTCAGGGTTATCAACAGGGCCGATAGGAAACCCCAGATGCTGGCCCCGATAAAGAAGTTGAAGGACATTACATAACTGACCACCGCGCCGCCAAAGACGGCATGGGACAGGCCATGCCCGATATAGGCCATGCGGCGCAGCACAATATAGACCCCAATCAGCCCGCACAGGCCGCCGACCAGGGTAGCGGCAATCAGGCCGCGGACAAAAAACTCATAGCTGAAAGGTTCAAGCAACCTGGGACTCCTCGGTTTTGCCGCCGTCATTCCGGCGCCGGCGGGGATGACGGTATGGGCCGGTTTAGATGTTTTCGGTTCAGGTGTTTATATTTATAGGAGTTACGCCGTTAGCCGGTCATTCCGATAGTCTGTCATTCCGAGCGGAGCACCGTTAGCCTGTCATTCCGAGCGGAGCGAGGAATCTAAACTCTTTCCTGGTTGAGATTTCTGTCGGAACCGGAACTTGACAACAGCCCAGCATTTTAGATTCCTCCCTGCGGTCGGAATGACAGACTAATGCTGTTGGAATGGCTAATCAAGCGCTCGGAATGACCTGAAACTTTCAATGACACCGGGCTTTCAATGTTCCATTACCAACGGCGTAACTCCCGTGTTTATTCCCGCATCAGTAATTGGCTTGAGTGATTTGGGCGGGAACCGGGTTGTTCCCGTTCCCGTTATCGTTATCGCTGTTGCTTTGCCGGTCGTATTGGTTCCCGTCCCGGTTCCGGTCATCGTTGCCGTCCTGGTTGGCGGCGTTATCATCCCCGTTATCCCGTTCCTTTCCCTTGCCGTTTCCGTTTCCGTTGCGGCCAAAGAAGTGGGGACTCTCGGCGACCAGGGCCATTCCCTGGTACTCGATAACCGGCATTTCGGCGCCGTAGGTTTGGCGCAGGATTTCCGGCGATATTACTTCACCGGGCGGGCCTTCGGCCAGGATATGCCCGTTCAGACAGACCAGCCAGGGCAGGTGGGCCGCCACCGCGTTTATTTCGTGGGTGGTCATCACCACGGTAATGCCCTGGTGATTCAGTTCGTGGAGCAGGTGCATCACCTCATCCCGGGTTTTGATGTCCACCCCGCCGGTGGGTTCGTCCAGCAGGAGCAGGTCGGGGTTGCTGACCAGGGCGCGGGCCAGGAATACCCGCTGCTGCTGCCCCCCGGAAAGTTCCCGTATTTGCCGCCGGAGCAGGTGGGCGATGCCCAGCCGTTCCATCATTTCGTGGGCCTTCTCCCGGTCCTGTCGCCGGTGCCAGGGAAATAGGGGATTGTGGCGGGTACAGCCCATCAGCACCACCTCTTCCACGTTCACCGGGAAGTTCCAGTCGATCGTTTCCAGTTGGGGAACGTAGCCGGCCTGCGCCCGCTTGTTGACCTGATTAGTCCCGTTGACCGACACCTTCCCCCGGAAAATCCGGGCTGCGCCCAGGATGGTGCGGAGCAGGGTGGTCTTGCCGGAACCGCTGGGGCCCAGCAGCCCGACAAAGTCGCCGGGCATCACCCTCAGGCTCACGTTCTCCAGCACCTGCTGGCCGTCATAACCGGCGGTAACGTCTTGCAGTTCTACGATTGGCTCCCCCGACCCGCGCTGGTGGGGAAATGGATGTAACATTTAGACTTCCTTGACTTCCTTCTTGAATTGGAACTTGCTTGAATTGGAACTTGAATTGGAAATAGCAACGGTAACCGCAACCGGGGGCTGGCCCTACTGGGGATATACCGCCCGGCTTTGGCCCTCGAAAACCGGGCCGGGGTCAAAGCCCTCCAACGCCGACGGGTCGCCGCCCAGGGCCGGGACAATAATTTTCACGTCCTCCAGGATCAGGCCCAGGTAGGTATGATTGGCCTCTCCGGGCCGGCCCGGCAGGTCATCATCCCGCAGTTGGTCGATGAACCGGGCGCCGCCTTCCTTGGCGATTTGCTCCATAACCGGGCTGGGAAACACCGCCGAGCCGAAAATGGCCGGAACCCCGGTTTCCCGTATCTGGTCAATCAGGCTCGCCACTTCGCGGGCCGACGGCTCGGTAAAGTCCGAGGGCTGAACCGCCCCGATTATCTCCAGTCCATAGCGGGGGCCGAAGAAGGGAAAGGAATCGTGGTAGGTCAGGAGTTTCCGGTTTTCCGGCGGGATGGTCGCCACCGCCGCCGCGATTCTCAGATCCAGGTCCTCAATCTTTACCTTCAGCTTTCCGAAGTTCTCCTCATAGTAATCGCCATTAGCCGGATCCTGCGCCGTCAATTGATCCCGGATTAACTCGGCGTACTTCAAGGCCAGGTGGGGCGCCGTCCACAAGTGGGGGTTGGGGTGGCCTGCCGACTCCGGGAAGGAGAAATCATACACCCATTCCTGGCGGGTCAGGGCCTTATCGCCCAGGGTCAAAATCACCGCGCCGGGTTTCCGGTTGGCCCGGGCCAATTCGATAGTCGGCTCCTCCAGGAACAGGCCGTTGGCGACGAACAGGTCGGCCTTAGCCAGAACTGCCGCCACCGAGGGGGCCGGCTCAAAGGTATGGGAATTGGCGCCCTCCGGGACAATTCCCTCCAGTTCGATGCGGTCGCCGCCGATATTCTCCACCAGGCTGGTTATCGGGGAAACGGTGCTGACCACCTGGAGGGTTGGCGCTGGTGTTGCGGCCGGCGCTGCCGCCGGGTTGTCCGGGGCCGGGTCAGCCCTTTCCACCGGTTCGGCGCCTTGGGTACAGGCCGGCAAACCGGCCAGCAGGCCCAGAAACATCAGGCCGGACACCAGCAGGCCGGACACCTGGGGGAATGGCCTGCCGTATTTCAGACGTATTGCTCTCCTAACTTTCAGCATTTTCCCAATTATCGGCGTTGTTGATAGTTGACCCGGCGGCGGGGGCGGCCCCGGCTCGGCAGTCCACGCAATCCCCGGAAACGGTAAAGTGTTCCAGGTCCGGCGCAAAGCCGAACTCTTTAATCAGCGTATCCCGGAACTCCTCCAGGTAATGGGGACTGAGGTTAAAGGCGCGGTGGCAGTCCCGGCAAACCATGTGGTGATGCTTTTCGCCGGGGTCGGTCAACTCATAGTGCAGCCGGTTGCCGATAGCTACCTCGGTTACCACGCCCACCTGCTTAAAGAGGCGCAGGGTGCGGTAAACCGTAGCCAAGTCCATATAAGGATAGGCGGCCCGGGCCTGGCGATAGACCTCATCAACCCCCATGTGGCTGCCGCCCTCGGCCACAATTTCCAGCACCAGCAAGCGCTGAGGGGTCAACCGATACCCTAAACTTTGCAAGTATTGGAGCGACTGCTCATGACTGGTCATGCAATCACCAGTTAATGCAAACATTGGCGATAACATAGTATAGTAATTTACAACGGGGGTCAAGGGGCGGGAGGAGGTACGGGTATTCCCAACATTTGTTGGTGTTAGCGCCGGGGTAGGGGCGGGTTTCTAACCCGCCCATGTTCCGGCGCCAGGCCCGTTCAACTATGGCGGCGCCGGTTCTCCGGGTCGTACTCGCCGTTGCGGGACGGGCGGGTTACAAACCCGCCCCTACCCGGTGAAAATGCCAACAAGTGTTGAAAGTATCACAGGGACATTCAAGGGCCGGCGCAAAGTCAAGGTTAAAGAACAAAACCCGCTCATGGTGAGCTTGTCGAACCATCCGTTTCGGGGCAAGTCGAGTTGCCCCATCTCCCCGCTCATCCTGAGCCAGTCGAAGGATAAGCAGGCGGATAGGGCGGATGGTTCGACAAGCTCACCATGAGCGGCTTGCGGACTTTGCGCCAGCCCGGATATTTGGCGGTTGGGGAATCGCAGCATAAATCCGTCATTCCAGTCATAAACCCGTCACCCGGAACGCTCGGCATCATACCGTCGTTCCGGCGAAAGCCGGAATCCAGAAACCTCGGTAGCCGGCACGCTCTTTCCCCGAGGATTTCCTGGATTCCGGCTTTCGCCGGAACGACGGTTGAGGGGGAATGACGGTTGCGTGGGGTATAAGATACCATTGCCTTGGAACGGGTGGTTCGACAAGCTCACCATGAGCGGTTTTACGTTGCGGTTGCCTTGGCGGGCCGGGACGGTATTCCCTACATTTGTTGGTATTTCTTACCAGACCAGGCTTTGTTGTCCGGTAGGGGCGGGTTTCTAACCCGCCCACTTTCCGGTATCAGGACGGTTCAACTATGGCAATGACGGCGCCGGTTCTCCGATCCGTACTCGCCGTTGCGGGACGGGCGGGTTACAAACCCGCCCCTACCCGGTGAAAATGCCAACGGGCCAACGGGAACGGATGGTTCGACAAGCTCACCATGAGCGGATTCGGGCTTGGCACAAATCCGCCCGCCGGGAAACCCGGCGAGCTAATCGCCCCGATTTATGGTAAATTATTCACCAGTTAAAACCGCTGCCGGTTACCAACGGTTGCCAATACCGGTTACCATACTAGAACCACTAAAACCATACCAGGTTAGAGGGGGAGAAAGATGCTCGACTACAAGCCAAACTTGGTGCTCTCCACCCAGGAGTATGACGTGGTGGGCACCCGGCCCATCCGTCATGACGGCCCGGACAAGGTTATGGGGCGGGCGCGCTATGCCGCCGACGTTCACCTGACCGGGATGCTCCACGGCAAAATCCTGCGCAGTCCCCATCCCCACGCCCGGATTCGGGGCATCGACGCCAGCCGCGCCCTGGCGGTTCCCGGCGTAGTGGCGGTAGTTACCGCCGCCGACTTCCCGGAGGTGTCCGCCGAGGCGTCGGACTTGTCCGAGGGCGCCAACGTCAACTATGGCTTTTACAGCCGCAACGTGATGGCCCGGGAAAAGGCCCTCTATCTAGGCCACGCGATAGCCGCCGTTGCCGCCACCAGCGTTCACCTGGCCGAGGAGGCGCTGGCCCTGATTGACGTGGACTATGAGGTGCTGGCCCCGGTGTTGAACGTCGACGAAGCCTTGCAGGATGGCGCGCCCCTGCTCCATGAGCGGCTGGTTACCTTTGACAGCCCCGGGATGCGGCCCGGCGGTTGGGGCGACCAGTCCGGCGAGGTTACCAACCTGGCTAACCGTTTCGAGTTTCGCCTCGGCGACCTGGAACAGGGCTTTGCGGCGGCGGACGTGGTGGCGGAGCGGGAGTTTCACACCCGCCCGGTGCATCAGGGTTACATCGAACCCCACGCGGCCACCGCCCAGTGGAATACCGACGACACGGTAACTATCTGGTGCAGCAGCCAGGGCCACTTCGCCCTGCGCGACCATACCTCGACCATTATGGGCCTGCCGGTGTCCAAGGTGAAAATCATCCCTATGGAAATCGGCGGCGGCTTTGGCGGCAAGGGTATGGGCGGCTGTTACCTGGAGCCGGTGGTGGCGGCCCTCTCCCGCAAGACCGGCCAACCGGTGAAAATTGCCATGACCCGCAATGAGGTGTTCCTGGGCACCGGCCCGGCCCCGGCGACCCACATGACGGTAAAGGTCGGAGCGACCAATGACGGCCGGATAACCGCCGCCGAAGCCCACCTGACCTACGAGGCCGGCGCCTTTCCCGGCTCGCCGGTGGCCTCGGCCTGCCGCACGATGTTTGCCCCCTATAACATCCCCAACGGCTACGTCGAGGGGCTGGATGTGGTGGTGAACACGCAGAAGTCGGCGGCCTACCGCGCCCCCGGCTCGCCCACCGCCGCCTTTGCTGCCGAGTCGGTGCTGGACGAAGTGTGCGAAAAAATCGGGATGGACCCGGTGGAGTTCCGTCTCATCAACGCCGCCAAGGAGGGCGACCGGCAGATAACCGGCCCCACCTTCCGCAAGATTGGCATGGTGGAAATCTGCCAGGCCGCCCAGCAGCATCCCCACCTGGCCGCGCCGGTGGAGGGCAAGAACCGGGGCCGGGGCGTGGCCGCCGGCTGCTGGATGAACGGCACCGGCCCGGCCAGCGCCGTCGCCAGCGTCAACCCGGACGGCACCGTCAGCCTGGTGGAAGGCTCCCCGGACATCGGCGGCAGCCGGGCGGCCATGGCAATGCACATCGCCGAGGTGTTGGGCATCGCCGCCGAGGACGTGAAACCCTCCATCGCCGACACCGACTCCATCGGCTACAGTTCCGGCGCCGGCGGCAGCGGCGTTACCTTCAAGATGGGCACGGCCGTCTATCAGGCCGCCGAGGACATCCAGCGCCAGATGGTGGAACGGGCCGCCAAAATCTGGGACGTGAACGTCGAGGACGTGGCCTACAATAAGGGAACCCTCAGCCACAAGTCCGACTCGGAATTGAGTATGACTTTTACCCAGTTGGCCCGGCGGCTCAACGGCAGCGGCGGCCCCATCGTGGGCCGGGCCACCGCCAACCCGCCCGGCGTGGGCAACGCCTTTGGCCTGCACATCGTGGACGTGGAAGTGGACCGGGACACCGGCAAGGTGGACGTGCTGCGCTACACCGCCGTGCAGGACGCCGGCAAGGCCATCCACCCCAGCTACGTGGAGGGCCAGATTCAGGGCGGCGCGGTGCAGGGCATCGGCTGGGCGCTCAACGAGGAGTATTACGTGGACGGGGAGGGCCTGATGGTCAACTCCAGTTTCCTCGACTACCGGATGCCCACCAGCCTGGACCTGCCGATGATTGACACGGTAATCGTGGAGGTCGCCAACCCCGGCCATCCCCTGGGCGTCCGGGGCGTCGGCGAAGTATCCCTGGTGCCGCCCATGGCGGCGGTCGCCAACGCCATCTACGCCGCCGTCGGCCTGCGCCTGACCGACCTGCCGATGAACTCGGCCAACATCCTGGAAGCCCGCTGGCAGCAGGAAAACGGGGGGTAAGCAGGGCGGTAACGGGGCAATAGGCCAATAACATCGTAGGGGCGGTTCGCGAACCGCCCCTACGTTTTGTGAAAGTCTGAAATCCTGCGCTGCGCTTAAATTATCAGCGTTTATTCCTACCGCCGGGTTCGAAGTCATCGTTAAGCCAGCGCACAAAATTGTCAGCGTGTAGGGTATAAGTGGACTTGGTTGTGCCGGCCAAATTAGCGGTGCTGACCTCCCTTTTGTAGCGTTCCAAGGCGCTCAATACTTGAGCAAGGCAATCCTGACTGATTTTCGGCATAGTTTTACCTCTCAAAGTTCAGGAGTTGGTGCCGGGCGTGGCTCATTTTTCTGAAGTTTATGCCTCGGCTTGGTTGGCCTCATAATTGCGCAGGTAATCAATGGCCCGTTGTAAATGGTCTTCGCCGTTCTTGAATCGTCCTAGTCCGGTATTGCAGGAATCGCACAGTATCCCCCGCGGACGGCGCCGTTCCTGGTCGTGGTCAACTACTATACTGGCGGTTACGTCGGCGATAGAAACCTTCTCGCAGATAGGACATTGCCAGCAATCGCCTTTGTCGGGAGCGCCTACCGCCTGGCGGAATTCTCGTTTGGCCCGTTCTGATAGAGACGGCCCACTCTCCGCAGCATAGCATTGCTGACAACGTGGCCTTGTGATTGGCCCGGCGCGATTATTCTGATTACGGGGATATTCGGAAAGGGGTTTCAACCGATGGCAGGATAAGCAGATTTTGGGGTCGGTGCGCGGGCCGCTACTGTTCGGGTCAAAGGGTTCAATGTCAGTGTTGTTCACCAGGTAGTTGCTGCGCTTTCCAATCACGAATACCGTACTGCGCGGATTGCCCCTACGAACCAAATATCCGATGGACATTTCGCCAAAATCAACCGGCGGGCTTACCCCCGGCCGGCTATTGGCATCGGGCCAACCCTGGCCGCTGCTTATCAGTACGCAGGCGTCTTTCCGATACATCGACAAGCTCATTCCAGCCCGGCCAGCCGGCTCATGGCGGCGCCAATTCGAGCCTCGGCGATGTCGATGTATTCATCGGCTATATCAATACCGATGTAGCGCCGATTGTTGAGCAATGCCATCTTACAGGTTGTCCCGCTGCCGCACATCGGGTCTAAAACTAGGTCGCCCGGGTTAGACCACGACAGGATGTGCTCTTCGGCCAGGCGGTCCGGGAACACGGCGGGGTGCTGGAAGGCGATGCGGTCCGTAGTTGTCCCGCCGAAGCCGACCGCGTAAGGCCAGATATTCGTCCGGGTCTTCTCCCTTTTCAACATTCCCCGCTTCTTCTTATTCACGCCGTCCGGGAGTTTGTTATGGGTTAATAGCTCCCTCCCGGAACGCTGGGTAGGGACTTTGAGCGGGTTGAAGGTTTTGGGCGGCCCGTCTTTGCTCAAGATCAGCATGAGTTCGTAGGCATTGGTGTAGGCGTTGGAGCGCATAAACGGCGTATTCTTTTTCTGATAAATCATTACATCGTGAACGACAAATCCGATGTCCTGAAAGTGAATGGCCTGTCTGAAGCCGGTCAACGACCTGCCGCCGTTGATTTTCTCGCCCACCACCCAGACCACCACCCCGCCCGGTTTAGTAACGCGCAGCAGTTCCGACGCGATGCCCGCAAAGTCAAAGGAGTATCCCGCATAGTCCCGCAAGGTGTCATAGGGTGGGGACGTAACCGTCAAGTCAATGCAATCGGGCGGCCAGTCGGCCATCACTGGCACGCAATTTCCGCGATAGAACTGGTCAGTTTCCAGCAGAACGTCCGGTTTGGCATCGCCGGTTTGCATAGTTGCGCTCCTAAAGCCGCGGCCTTGACGAACAAGTATATCTTTCGCGCTGGTTCCCCCGACGGGGCGCCCCGGTCCCGCCGGTCATTTTCCAAATCGGTCAGGATATATACCGGGCAATGAGCCGGTGGACCAGGCTCATAATGTCCAACGCCGGCCGCCGGTTTAGTTTAGGCGTAGCCATTCCCAGGCGTCAACGGCTTGCGGTCAGTAGTTAAAGCGATTGTTTGTTGCCAAGTGCGGGATAGCCCCGGTTAAACAATCCGCAGACCCGGCTCCCGGTCAACCCTGGCGGGCCGCCGGCTCTTGCAACAGTTCCCCCACATCAATGCCCAGGAGTTGGCTTAAAGCCTCGGCCATTGCCGGGGTGATGGGGCGCTGGTCGGCCAGCACCTCGGCCACCATTTCCCGGCTGCCGATGCAGGGTATCAGGCAATCCTCTTCCAAGCCCAGGGCATCCAACCGTCCCTGAACCACGCCGGCAGGAGTCGGGTCGGAGATGGGGTAATGGATGGCTTCGTAAGCCTCCACCAAGTCGGAAAGAGCCAGTAATTCCGCTTCTTCGGGACTATCCTCCGGGGAACGCAACAATTCCCCGATGCGTTCCAGCGCGGCGTCCAGGTCGTCGTCATTGTTAATCGCAGTGATTGGCGGCATTGCAAATCTCCCTGGCGTCAATTCGGTCATATTCGGCGTGAGTGCCAACAAAACGCACGATCCCGGAGCGTGGGCGGGTTACAAACCCGCCCCTACAACTTCCAAAATATCCTGTAAATCCTGTAAATCCTGTAAATCCATGTTAATACCCCGGCCCCCTAAACTATCCGCAAATCCGGCTCCAGGCCGGCCCGGATCCGGCCGTATTGCTCGGCCATTACGTCCCAGGCGATGCCTACGTGGTGGGCGGCGGCGTGGGCGTCCCGGTGGAAACGCTGCATGGCGTTGGCGTCAAAGAGGCCGTGGCCGCCGCTGGCCTCAAACAGCCGGTCAACGGCCCGGACGCTCAGCCGGGCCACGTAAGCCTGGTCCCGGCGGTAGCGCGCCCGGTCATCAATCGAGGGCTGTTCGTCCCGCCGGGCGCGGGCCATTATTTCCTGGCAGTCCTGGCGCAGGATGGCCTGGGCCGCCCATACTTCTGCCGCCGCCTCGCCCAGGCGCAGGTGGTAACTGGCAACCCCGCTCAAGGGGCTGCTTTCCCGGGCCGACGCGCCGTGACGCAGCCGCTCCTCAAAGGTTTCGACGGCGCCCCGGGCCATGCCGATAATCGGGGAGGCCAGGGTAAAGGGCAGGATGCACTGCTGGGGAATCCGCTGGTTGGGGGTGTCGTGCAGCTTGCGGCCCGGCGCGGTGGCCTCCCGCAAATCCTTGACCGGGACGGCGCGGTGTTCCGGCACAAAGGCATCGTCAACGACGATGTCCTTGCTGCCAGTGCCTTTCAGCCCGGATACGAACCAGGTATCCAGGATGGTGTAGTCCGGCCGGGGCAGCAACAGCATCAGCAGACCCTCCGGCCCGTTGGCAATCAGCAAGGCCCAGGCCGCCGCGTCGGAACCGCTGGAAAAGTCCCAATGGCCGGAAAGCCGATAGCCGCCGGGGGCGGCGGTAGCCTGGCTCCGGGCCGGGTTGAAGGAGGTGGAGGACAGGGTATCCGGGGTGTCGGCCCAGTATTCATCCTGGGCGGCCTCCGGGAAAAGAGCCAGCAGCCAGTTGTGGCTGGCCCAGATGCTGTAGCACCAGGCGGTGGAACCACAGCCCCGGCCCAACTCGGCGGCAACCTCAAAAACCACGTCAAAGTCCAGGCCCAACCCGCCGTAGCGTTCCGGCTGGGCGGCGCGGATCAGGTGGGCGGCTTGCAGGGCCGCAATGTTTTCCGGCAGGGGTTGACGCCGCTTTTCCGTGTCCAGCGCCCCGGCTTGCAGGGCCGGCACCATAGCGGACGCCCGCTCCAGCAATTCCTCGCGTGTGGTCATTCCGCCTCCCAGGAGAGCTTTTCACCCCGGCGATAGAGACACCCGAAGATCCCGGAGCCACGCCGGGGATCCCGGAGGAAGCCCGGCGCCGCCGGGTCTCCGGGTGTCTCGATCGCCGGGGTAAACAAGCCCGTCATCATAAGGCATAGAGCCGGTTGAAGTTGGCGTAACGGGCCGGATCCAGGTCTTTGCCTTGCAGCGCCGGATGTTCCGGCCCGTAGCGGTGGGCGCGGAAAACCGAGTTGGCCCGCCCGCCGCCCCGGGGCGCGCCGGTGAATATCGGGTTGACGTATTCCCAGACGATTTCCTGCTGGGGCGTTACCTCAAAAATCCGGCCGGGCGCGCCTTCGCAGATGAGAGTATTGCCGTTGGGCAGCCGTTCCGCCCCGCTGATGTGAAAGCTGTAGAAGGAGATGGGCGGGTCGCCCAGGTACTCCCAGACGATTTCGCTGCTGGCCGGGTTGACCTCCAGCGCCCGGGAGAAGGTCGGCCCCGGCCGGTGGCAGCCATTGTCGAACAGCAGGATGTTCCCGTTTTCCAGGCGGTAGGGGTAGTGCTGATGGGATATTTCCCCCGGCCCCCACTTCCACTTGAACCGGCCGCTGTCCCGCGCCACGATGCCCACGGTGTCGGTGCGCCGGAAACTGACGATGAAATCGCCCTCCGGGGTAACCGTCAGAGAGTTCTGATGCGTCCACTCCTCCCGGTTCTCCAGGTGGCAGATTACGTCCTCGGCCGGGTCCAGATGCTCCCAGGAACGCCAGGAGTAAACCGTCTCCCCGGCCGGGGTGATTTCCTCTACCAGGTCGCCCAGCATTTCCTCGGCCCCGTCGCCGCCGGACGCGCCGCCCTGGACTTGGGCCGCCAGTTCCGGCGCCAGCGGCTCAAAGAGCAGCACCAGGGTATTGCCGTTGGGCAGCCGCTCAAAGTCATGGTGCAGCATAGGGTTTTCGTAGCGCCAGACCTCAAGGCCGTTCCAGTCCAGTTCGATGATGGCGCCGGCCCTTGGCCCGGCGTCGCTGCGCCGGCCGCCGGCCCGGGCGCTGACGGTGCGCAGCAGCAGGTGCCCGTTGGACAGCAGGTAGCCATAGCCCACCCGTTCCGTCAGATACCATTGATGGCAGAGGCGCCCCTCCATATCAATCAGGTTGACGTAGTTGCCGCCGTTGGTGGTCAGCAGGGTGTAACCCCGGTAGCAGTGCTGGGGCGCGTAGTGGATTAGACCGTTCCGGTGGTGGTTTGACCAGCCCATACCTATCTCCTTGCCGGGTTTGGTTCACCCGGAGACGCCGGGTTTCCGGGAGATTCCGGCGTTCCTCTGGCGCGGCGTCCCGGGGTTTCCGGTTGAAAAGCGTCCCGTTGACTAGGGTATCAACGCGGCGCATTGGTCGATGCGGGGCATTACGGCGTCCCGCTCGGCCGACGGTAGGCCGAAAATCAGGCGGTCAACGCCGGCCTCGGCCATCCGCTCCACCGTGTCATCCTGAGGGCGGCCCATCCAATAGACGGAAACCGGCAGGTTGTCCGGGTCGCGGCCAGCCTCGGCTGCCTGGCGGCGCAGCAGGGCGATTTTCTCGGCCAGGCTGCCCTCCTGCCCCGGCCGGCCGGCAATGGGCATCCAGCCGTCGCAGAACTCCACCACCCGGTCAAAGGTTCGGGGGCCGTCGCCGCCCATAAAGATAGGCGGATGGGGTTTCTGTACCGGCTTGGGGTAAGACCATACCTTGTCAAAGTTGACAAACTCCCCGTGAAACTCGGCCTCCTCCTCGGTCCAGATAGCCTTCATCGCCAGGATGCGCTCCCGCAGCAGCCGCCAGCGGCGCCGGTAGTTGGTGCCGTGATTCGCCATTTCCTCGGCGTTCCAGCCGCCGCCAATGCCGAACATAAACCGCCCGTTGGACAGGAAGTCCAGGCTGGCGATTTCCTTGGCCGTAGTAATGGGGTCCCGCTCTACGATGAGGCAGATGCCAGTGCCCAGTTTCAAGTTGGTGGTAACGGCGGCGGCGGCGCTGAGCGCCACGAAGGGGTCGTAGCTGTGCCAGTATTCCGGGGGCAGGTCGGCGCCGCCGGGCCAGGGACTGCGGCGGCTGGCCGGGATGTGGGTATGCTCCGGCACCCACAGCGACTCAAAGCCCCGTTCCTCCAGCAGCCGGGCCAGCTCATCGGGCCGCATCGAGTAGTCGGTTACAAACATAAAGGCCCCGATTTCCATGTTTTCCTCCTTACGGTTAGAAAGTTAAAGGATGAGAGAATGGCGTAGTTTCCCGATACTCTCCCTGAGGCCATCCCTAGGAAAGGGCCGGGCAATCGCATTATAAACCGGTCATTATTATAAACCCGTCTATAAACCCGTCCATAAACCGGTCTATAAACCCGTCGTTCCGGCGAAAGCCGGAATCCAGGAAATCCTACCGGAAAAGAGCGGGCCGGCTGCCGAGCGTTCTGGATTCCGGCTTTCGCCGGAACGACGGTTGCCGGCGCCGGAATGACGGTTGCCGACGGTTGCCGGGGTTGCCCTGGCTACCGGGGTTGCCCCGGTTAAGACGCGATAGGCCGGGCTTGAGGGCCAAGGCGCGCCCCCGGTTTCAGAAAAAGTTGCTGACGTTTTTCGCCAACAGCACGTTCTGGTCCAGGATTACTTTCCGGTAGGCCAATTGCCAGCCGTTGGGCGCGGGGCGCAGCAAGTCCTCCCGGCTGCCCACGTAAAAGTCCTGCTCCCTTTCGCCCCGGGTACGGTACAGGATGAAGTTGGAATAGACCCGCATCTCCCCGTTGGCCTCGGCGGGGTAGGCTTCGATGTTGGAAAGGAAGTGGCGGGTGCGGGAGGGCGGATCTTCGGCCCAGGCCAGGCCGCTGTCCAGCCGCTCCACCCGGCGGCGCAGGGAGTCTTTGGTCTCATCCATAATCGCCAACTCGTGGGCGGCGGTCAATTCCCCGGTATCGTGGCCGGTTTCGTAGATAGTTTCGTCCAGAGAGGCCACGGCCTTGCTGGTTGGGGCGTAGCGGTTGCTCCGCATCGGCATCCAGTACCTGACATCCTCGGTCAGCAGTTCCAGCCAGCGGTGGTACTGCCGGTTGTCCAGCAAGCGGACTTCCTGGTACAGGAATTGCTCAATTTCCCGGAGGGTGTTGTCGGCCATAGTGAACCCGTCCCTTTGCCCTCGGCCCCAGACTGCTCCCAACCCCGGCCCCTTTCCACTAGGGGAGACCGGGATAAGGGGGAGCCGGCCGGGGTGAGGGCTACAATTCCGCTCCGCTATCGGCGGCCATTACCTCGGCCCAGCGGCGGTAAAACTGCCGGTGGTTGCTCTCACTCAGGCGGTAGTCGCTGGCCCAGGCCCCCAACTCCGGGTTGTAATTGTCGTGGCCCAGGCCCATCTGCATATTCAGGTCATAGCGGCGGGATACGACGCCCCGGCAGGTTTGGGTACACTCCTGCCAGTTGTCCATATCATCCTGCTCAAAAGTCCCGGAAGGGCCAAAGCCCCGCAAGCCGTTCAGCCGCAGGGCTTCCCGCACCGGCGGCGGCGCGGCCTTATCCACGAAAATCCAGGCCCAGATTTCGATTTTATCCGGCCCCTTGGGGTGCCAGACCCGGAAGGAGTGGGAGGTGGAGCGAATCATCGAAAAGTTGGGGAATACGGTGCCGACAATCGGGCTGATTGTTTGCAATCTTGTCCCCAGCCGGCGCTCCGCCTCCGGTAGGCATTGTTGTTCGTAGGCCACCAGTTCCGGCTCCGGCGCCTCGGCGATGTCGCCGCCGCCCAGGGCAATGACGCAATGGCCTCGGCCCGGGGAAAGCAGCGTTCCGCCGGTGCTGCGCAGCCGGAAGTCCCCGGCAAAGCCGCTGCGAATGGCGGACAGGTGGCTCCAGGCCACGTGGTAGGCATCCCCGCCGAAGTTCTCCGCCGGCAGCTTCCAGTTGCAGGGCACCACCCACTTGTGGACGCCGCCCAGCGCTTCCACCCCACCCTCCCGGCGGTCAAAAAAGGTATCCAGATACCAGGCCATTTCCCCCAGGTATTCCCGCAGGGGCGGCGCGTCCCGGTCAAAGGTGGCAAAGAACAAGCCCTTGTAGCTGTCCAGTTGGGCCACCGGAATCAGGTTCCATTGTTCCAGGTTCAACTCCTCAAAGTAGGCGTCCCGGAAGTTGGGCACCGACACCAGCCGGCCGTCGTTAGCGTAAGTCCAGCCGTGATAGGCGCAGGTCAGGGTGGCGGCGTTGCCGGCGTCGGCCCGGCACAGGCGGTTGCCCCGGTGCCGGCAGAAGTTGATAAAGGCGTTGACCTGGCCGCCGCTGTCCCGCATTACCAGCACCGGATCCTCTCCCATATAGGTGGTGAAAAAGTCGCCGGGGTTGGGAATCTGGCTTTCGTGGCACAGGAACAGCCAGCAGCGGGCAAAGATACGCTCCAACTCCTGCTCATAAATATCCGGCTCAATAAAGATACGGCGGCTCACCAACCCCCGCTCCAAATCCACCAGGCCCGTTACTTCAGCCACCATAATTCACCTCTTTATCCGGCAAAGGCCAAGTTGTTCCCCGCAAAACCCGATTATTCCGCTCATTGTCTTACCAGCACGCTCATGGTGAGCCGGCCGTTCCGCTCATGGTGAGCCTGTCGAACCACCCCGTCCGTGCCGCCGTCCCCTTGGGGATAGGAGAGTTACATCGCCGTAAAGCCCCCGTCAATTACCAGTTCGCTGCCGGTAACGAAGGATGATTCGTCCGAGGCCAGGAACAGCACCCCGTAGGCGATGTCCTCGGGCTGACCGACTCGGCCCAGGGGGATTCGGGACTCGCTCTGCCGCAGAATTTCCGGGTCGGACTGCCGCTCGGCGGTCATCGGCGTGGCGACCGAACCGGGGTGAACCGAGTTGGCCCGGATGCCGTCCTGCGCGTACTGAATGGCGGTGGTCTTGGTCAGCAGCCGCACCGCGCCTTTGGAGGCGTTATAGGCGGCCTGCACCGTGTCCTGCCCCACCAGCCCGGAAATGGAGGAGATGTTGATGATGGAACCACCGCCGGCCCGGCGCATTTCCGGTATCGCCGCTAAGGTGCCTAGAAAGACGCCCTTGCCATTCACCTCCATTATTCGGTCCCACTCCGCGCCGCTGGAGTCCTCCAACCGGCCCCAGCTTACGATTCCGGCGTTATTCACCAGAATGTCCAGTTTGCCGTAGCGGTCAACGGCGGTCTGGACGGCGGCGGCCCAGTCGGCCTCCTGGGTAACGTCCAGGTGAATGTAGGTGGCCTCGCCGCCCAACTCGCGAATTTCGGCTTCCACCTGTCCGCCCAAATCGTCCAGAATATCCCCAAAGACTACCCGCGCCCCTTCGCTGGCGAACATCCGGGCCTCGCAGGCCCCCTGCCCCCGCGCCCCGCCGCTAATCAGGGCTACCTTCCCTGCAAGTCTCATCACCTACCTCCAAGTTAATCCACGTAGGAGTTACGCCGTTGGCAAGTCATTCCGGCCTCAAGTACGCCGGCCCCAAGTGTGTCATTCCGACCGGAGGGAGGAATCTAAACTCCTGCATAGGCAAGATTTCTGCCGGAACCGGAAGTTGACAAGGGGCCGGCATTTTAGATTCCTCCCTCCGGTCGGAATGACATACCAATTACATAACTTTTACCATAATGACCATAATGACCCGAAATAACCCGAACCGCCCCTTGGCCCTCTCCCCATATAACAAAGCCAAGGCAAGGGCAAATCCCTAAACGGCGGCCTGCCACAAGCCGCCGGCGATGATGCCCCCGCCGACGATAATCACGAACCAGCCGAAGTTGACCCGCTGCGCCACGCTCACCAGGGCCTTGAGGGTAAGGAAACCGGTTGCGGCGGCTACGGCCAGCGCCGCCAACGCCTCCGGTGATGCGTAGAAACCGGATTGGACCGCCCCGTACAGGCCTGCGACCAGGCTGGCCGGTATGCTCAGCAGAAAGCTGAGGGTCAACGCCTCCCGGCGGTCCACGCCGCGCCCCAGCAGCGCCGACACCGTCAGCCCGGAGCGGCTCAGCCCCGGCAGGGCGGCCAATCCCTGGGCCAGGCCGGTGAGCGCCCCGTCACGCCAGGTTACATCGTGGCGGGTAAGTGTTCCCCCGGCCCGCCGGCGCAGCAGCGCCACGCCGGTAATCAGCATCAGGACGCCGACCCCGGCCATAGCCGCCGCGCCGATGCGGTCGGAGAACTCGGGCAGGCCCCACAGCAGCAGCAACCCCAGCGGCGCGCTGGTCAGGGTCGCTATCCCCAGGAAGGCCAGCAATGGCGTCGGGCGCAGCGGGTTTCCGGCGGCGGCGCGGATTAGCTCCGACGCCTCTACCCGGAAGGCGGCCAGCGCCGCGATTGCCGTCCCCAGGTGCAGCCACAGGGAGAAGTTGACCGCAGTTGTTAAGGTGCTGCCAAAGGCCAGGGAATGTACCGCCGTAACTACCCCCTCGGAACTGACCGGCAACCACTCGGCCAACCCTTGAATCAGGCCCAGCAGCGCGGCCTCGGCAAAACTCATCAGCCGCTGCCCTACCGGGCCGGGTAGCGGGACAGGGTATTTTCCTCTTTGGTCATAAACTCCAGCAGGGCCGGCCGCCCGGTTTCCATAACCGACTGGGCGCGCCGGAGGGCCGGGACGATTTCCGCCGGGTCTTCAATCCGTTCGCCATAGCCGCCCAGGGCCTCGGCCAGCTTGGCATATTCCCCGTACAGGTTGGTGAAACCGAACCGCTCGGTAGCCACCGGGTAGTTGCGGGAGTAGCCGCTGAGCACGTGATTGTTCAACACGATGGTCATAATGGGTATCCGATGCCGCACCGCCGTCTCAATGTCCATTCCGGCCATGCCGATGGCGGCGTCGCCCATAATGTTGACCACCAGCTTGTCCGGCGCGCCCAGCTTGGCCCCCATGGCCAGGCCCAGGCCGTAGCCCAGTTGGGAGGAGTTGCCCCAGCCCAGGTAGCCCCGGGGAACAATGGCTTCGTAAAAGGGGATGGTCTGGTCCCGGGGGTGGCCGGAGTCATGGGTTACGATCGTTTGCGTGCGGTCAACGGTGTGCATCAGGTCCCAGATGACCCGGTAGGGGTTAATCGGAACTTCCTCAGAGGTCAGCAGGGGCAGCCACTCGGCCAGCCATTCGTCCTTGACCTGCTTCACGGCGGCGGCGACTTCCCCGTTGTCCCGGCGACCCTCCGGGCCGGCCTGCCGCTGCGCCTCCTCAATAAGCTGGCGCAGCACCAGTTTGGCGTCGCCGATGACGGCGTGATGCAACTGTTCTTCTTTGTTCAAGTCCTTGTCGTCCACGGTGCATTGTACCAGGGTCTTGCCCCGGGGAATGGCGACGGAGGCCAGGTTGGTGGTAAAGCTGCACCCGACGCCGAACACCAGGTCGGCCTGATCCAGGAAGTGGCGGGCCATTTTGGTCATTGTGCCGGCGCCCACGCCCAGGGCCAGCGGGTGGTTTTCCGGGAAGGCGCTCTTGCCGGTGTTGGTGGTCATCACCGGGGCGTTGACCAGTTCGGCAAACTCGACCAACTCCGCCGAGGCTTCGGCCCAGAGGACGCCCTGGCCGGCGTAAATGACCGGGTGGCGCGCCGCCAGCAACGCCTTGACCGCATCGGCCACGTCGCCGGGGTCGCCGGCGCTCTTATAGCCCTTGACCGGCCGGTAGTCAAAGGCCGCTTCGTCAATCTCCTCCTGGGCCACGTCGCCGGGGACTTGCAGCATTACCGGGCCGGGCCGGCCGGAGCGCAGGGAGGTAAAACCCCGGCGCATCAGTTCCGGGATCCGGTCGGCCTGGTTAATCTGGCTGACCCACTTGGTAACGCCCCGGTAGGCTTCCATAGCGTTAAAGTCC
Organism: uncultured Dehalococcoidia bacterium; assembly: GCA_958295765.1. Taxonomy (GTDB): domain Bacteria; phylum Chloroflexota; class Dehalococcoidia; order Lucifugimonadales; family UBA3495; genus CATQHB01. Next base: position 2,104,333 of record CATQHB010000002.1, on the reverse strand, counting down.
GGGGGCTGGCCCTGCCGATTGCGCGCCGTCCCGCCGGGCAGCACCAGGATGGGCGTGGACTCGGCGTAGGCGTGGGCGATGCCGGCGAAGGCGTTTTCAATGCCCGGCCCGGACTGGGTAACTACCACCCCGGTGCGCCGCCCGTTGGTTACCCGGGTATAGCCGTCGGCCATATTCACGGTGGTGCGCTCGGTGCGGGACATAATGGGCTGAATCCCGGCGATGGCGCAGGCTTCAATCAGCGTGTTGGCCGGATAACAAAAGAGGTACTCGGCGCCCTCCATTCGTAGCACGTTGGCGATGGCCGTATTCCCTTGCATAGCGTTCTCCTCTACCGGGGATTTTGGATTTAACCCGGAATGATTCGGTTTATTCGGGGTTAAACCGGCAGTACCGGCTCGGTGGTTCCTTCGGGCAAAGTTACCTCAAAGGCGTTGAGGATAAAGGCGGTTTGGGCGTAATTCCCCATCAAGGTGGTCAGTTCGACCAGGTGCTGGGGGCCGAACTGTTCCAGGGCGGCCTGAAAAGTTCCCTCGCTGACCCGGTGGGTTTGATAGAACTCGGTGGCATAGGCGACGACGGCGCTTTCGTCGGCGGCCATTTCCGGCAGGGGCTGCCGCTCCCGCAGGGCGTCAATCACGGCGTCGCTGACGCCCTCCCGCCGGGCCGCCGGCGCGTGGGCGTTCCAAACGTAGGGGCAGTCCATCGCCCGGGCCGTAGCGATTATCGCCAACTCCAGGATGCGCCGGGGAAAGGTAGTTTCGTAGCGCAGGTAGGCGGTCAACTCGCCCCGCCGCCGCGCCATTTCCGGGCTGTTGAGGGTGATGGAACCGGGGCCGCCGGTAATCGGGCCGTCGGCGGTCAACTGGTCATAGGCCCCCTGGAACTGTTCGGGAACCATATCGCGGGTTACGTTGGGTAATCGTGCCATGCCTGTCCTCCTTATCCTTGCGATTTCTCAATTCAATTTACACCCGGCCAGTATAGCGATTTTTGGTCAACTACTAAAGGCCGGCGCCGGTCAATCGCATCTTAACCAGGGCAACCTAGTCAACGCCAACCCAAGCCACCGTCGTTCCGGCGAAAGCCGGAATCCAGAATGTTCGGTAGCCGGTTCGTTCTTTTCCGGGGGATTTCCTGGATTCCGGCTTTCGCCGGAACGACGGGTTTATGGTGCGCTTGCCCGCTTGCCCCTTGACGTAACCGGCGCCAAGTCAATGCCAATAACAATATCCGCTCATGGTGAGCTTGTCGAACCACCCGCCCTAACGTATTCGGCGGCTCTATTTCAATTCATCCTTTGATTGGATCAGGATGAGCGGATGGTTCGACAAGCTCACCATGAGCGGTTGCATAATCGTAGCAATTGCAAGCCTAATCGTTACCAATACCCCGCTCACGCCCGCAACAATTTAGGGGTGAACAGGGCCACCAGGCCGGTCAGCGCGGCGCCGGTGATGCCGATGATGGTGGCGGCCCAGGGCGCGCCCCACCAGCCGGCCATGGCCCCGGAGCCGGCCCCGCCAAAGGTGTAGGCGTAAATCGCCAGCACCCGCAGGCTCAATACCCGCCCCCGGTACTCGGGCCGGGTCGTCCGCAGCATCACCGTCAGCATCATTACCTGGGTCGAGGAGAAGGCCATTCCCGTTACCAGCAGAATCGCCAGGGACAGGTACAGGGAGGAGGAAAGGGAAAAGATCAACATACTCCCATGCCATACGATTATGGAGAGAATGGTCAGCTTGCCGGCGTGCCGCAGGTTGCGCACGGTGGCCCAGCCGGCCGACCCGCAGAGGGCGCCGATGCCAAAGGCGGCCGTCAGCACCCCCAACCCGGCCGGCCCGGTGTCCAGCACGTCCTGGGCGAAAATGGGCATCAGCGCGGTATGGAAGGGCCAGCCGGTCAGGTTGATTACCACCGCCACCAGCAGGGTAGCCCACAACACCTGTTCCCCCTTGACGTAGCGCAGTCCTTCCACCACCGACCGCAGCACTGAGACTTGCGGTTTGTCGGAAACGGCGCGCCGGGGTTTCACGAAAAAGACGCTGATGCCGCTGGAGAAGTAAAGCAGGGCGATGACGGTGTAGGCGCCGGTGGGGCCAAACTGCTGGTACAGCAACCCGCCCACCAGCGGCCCGAGGATGGTGGAAATGTTCTGGCCCATACTGGTCAGGGCGGCGCCGTTGCTGATTTTGTCCTCCGGCAGGGTATCGCCCACCAGGGCCTGGGCCGAGGGCATCTGGAAAATCCGCACCAGCCCGGCGCTCAGGGTAACCGCAAAGAGGTGCCACGCCTCCAGTTGGCCGGTCAGCAGCAGACCCAGCACCAGCAGGCCCAGCGAGGTCATCACCAGGTCAATAAACGCCAGGAGCCGGTGCCGGGGCAGGCGGTCGGCAATGGCGCCGGCGAACAGGGCCAGAAAGTTCAACCCCATCCGGGCGGAGGCAATCAGCCCCACCAGAAAGGGCGAGTCGGTCAACTGATAGACGAACCACCCCAGCACCAGGGCCTCGGTCTGGCTCCCGATTTGGAACAGGGTAATGGAGGCCCAGACCAGGGCAAAGTTGCGCTGGCCCAGAATGGCAACCGGGTAGGCGGCTTGGCGTATGGTAGCGCTTATACTCATTCAGTTGTTTCAGGCAGTAGTTTCAGGCAGTAGTTACGGGCCGGTAGTTTTGGGCCGATAGTTACCGGCAATTGTTACGGGCCGATAGTTACGGGCAATTGTTACGGGCCGGCGCTTTGGTATTCTCAACCGGTGTTGGTATTATTATCCGGGTAGGGGCGGGTTTGTAACCCGCCCTTTCTTGGGTGCAGGAATGGGTCGGACTGGCAGACCCGTTTCCTGGGCTGTCCCTGCCCTTGACGCCGGGCGGGTTACCAACCCGTCCCTACCATACACCGAAACCGGGACACCGAAATCGGGCCGGCAGGATTATCAACACCGGTTGAGAACACCGGCGCTTTCAATCAGTTGTTGCCGTTGTTGCCGGCAGTTGTTCCGGGCAAAATAAAGGGCCGGACGAATAGTTTGCCTTTCGTCCGGCCTCGGTTATTTCCGGGTGGACTGCCCGGTGTAAAGCTGATTCCGGGGTAACCGGTTCACCTAAACGTTCCGCAGCTTGGGATCCAGCCGATCCCGCAGCCAGTCCCCCAGCAGGTTCATGGAAAGCACGGTCAGCAGGATTGCCAGGCCGGGGAAAAAGGAGAGCCACCAGGCGTTGATAACCAGCGCCCGCCCGTCGGCCACCATCAGCCCCCAGGCCGGATTGGGCGGCGGAATACCGGCGCCGAGGAAACTCAACGATGCCTCCAGAATGATGACCACCCCCACTTCCAGGGTTGCCAGCACGATGATGGTATTGACTACGTTGGGCAGCAGGTGGCGCAGGATAATCCGGGAAGTAGAGGCGCCGGAGACCTTGGCCCGGGACACGAAGTCCTGGCTGCGCAGGCTCAACACCTCGCCGCGCACCAGGCGGGCGTACCGAGTCCAGAGGGTCAGGGCCACCACTATAATCACGGTAAAGTAGCTGGGGCCTAAAGCCGCCGCCAGAATCAGGGCCAGCAGAATTGAGGGTATGGAAATCTTAATATCGACCAGGCGCATTATGATGTGGTCCCACAGGCCGCCGAAGTAGCCGGCCAGCAGCCCCAGGGTGGTGCCGACCAGCCCGCCGCAGACGATGGAAATGGCGGCAATGGTGAGGGAAATGCGCGCCCCGTAGATGATGCGGCTCAGCATATCCCGGCCCAGCTTGTCCGTACCCAGGGGATGGTTCCACGACCCGCCCTCCACCCAGGCAGGGGGCTGGAGCCGCTCTAAAATGTTGCCCTTGAAGGGGTCATGAGGCGCCACCTGTTCGGCAAAAACCGCCGGGATTACCAGCGCGAACAACAGCACGGCCAGGGAAAGCAGGGGAAACCGGCGCGCCCGGCTGATGCCGCGCCGCAGGCGTCCCGCCGACGCTCCTAAAGATTCCGGTAGGGTTTCGGCCACATTTGCCATTTATGCCGCTCCCTTAATCAAGGGTCTATCGGTTCCCGAACCGCGCTGGGGCAACCACGCTCATTGCTGAGCCGATTCGCTCATGGTGAGCCTGTCGAACCACGCTGGGCCAATCCCGCTAATGGTGCCCCTTTGTCCGCTAATGGTGCCACTTTTTAGCCGCTCATGGTGAGCCTGTCGAACCATCCCATCCTCAGCCAGATCCTTCGACAAGCTCAGGATGAGCGAATGGGTATGGGCCAACCCGCTAATTGCGCCCCTTTGTCCGCTAGTGGCACCCCATTAGTCGCTCATGGTGAGCTTGTCGAACCACCCGGCCCTCAACCCTATCCTTCGACAAGCTCAGGATGAGCGTATGGGTATGGGCCAACCCGCTAATTGCGCCCCTTTGTCCGCTAGTGGCACCCATTAGCCGCTCATGGTGAGCCTGTCGAACCATCCCACCCCCATCCTTCAACAAGCTCAGGATGAGCGGGCTGGTTGCTCTGAAATTGGTCTGACTGACCTTGCCCCGGTGCTAGGAATTGTAACGAATCCGGGGGTCCAGGTAGGCGTATAGTATATCCACCAGCAGGTTGCTGGCGATATAAACTACGCCGAAAAACAGCACTACGCTCTGCACCACCTGGAAGTCCCGGGCGCGCAGGGCGTCAATCGCCAGCAGGCCCACCCCCGGCCAGGCGAACACCGTTTCGATTACTACCGAGCCGGTCAGGAATCCGCCCAGGATGAACCCGAAGTAGGTCAGGGGCGCAATGGCGGCGTTGCGCAGGCAGTGTTTCCAGATGACCTTCCAGTTGGGTATCCCCTTGATTCGGGCCAGCTTGACGTATTCGCTGTCCAGCACCTCCAGCATGGAGGAACGGGTCAACCGCATCACCGCCGCCACCTGGAACCAGCCCAGGGCAAAGGCCGGCAGAATCAGGCTGGCAAAGCCGTCCCGCCCGGAGGCCGGCAGCCAGTTCAGGGTTACGGCGAAAATCCAGATGAGGACGATGCCGACCCAGAAGGAGGGCGCCGCCTGGCCTAACAAGGCCACCACCTTGCCGGCGTAGTCGATGCCGGTGTCTTTCTTGACCGCCACCAGCACCCCCAGGGGCAGGGCCAGCAGGGCGGCCACCACCAGGGACAGGGCCGACAGTTGCAGGGTAGCCGGCAGGCGGGCAAATATCAGGTCCCGGGTTGACCGGCCGGGCCACTTGATGGATACGCCGAAGTCCCCCCGCAGCACGTTGCCCAGATAGACCAGGTACTGGACGTGCAGCGGCCGGTCCAGGCCCCAGAGTTCGGCGGTCTGAATGAAGTCCTGCTCCGTGGCGTCCTCGGGCAGCAGCACGTCCATAGGATTCCCCGAAACCCGCGCCAGGGAAAAGACGATGATGCTCATTGCGAACAGAGCCAGGAGCGCGTGAAACAGGCGAACTACGATGTAACGCTGCATTGCTCCATCTCCCGGAGGCGCCGGGGGCTAACTGCGCCGGTTGGCCGGTAGTTTGCCGGTGTTGGATGCCGGTATTGGATCCGGTATTGGCTGCCGGGATGCCCAAGGAAACTTGAAAGAAATAAGGGAGCGCGCCCAACGCCATTATTTGCCAACTCCGGCGTTGCGGCGCACTCCCGAATGTCTGCTTTACTACACCGGGACTGTCCCTATTGGGGGACGGTCTCAATGTATTCCAGGTGGGTGTAGAACCCGCTGACGAACCCCGGGAAGACGTAGCTCTTGACGAACTTGGGGTTCACCGCGATGTCCGGGGCGACGTCAAACATCGGCAGGGTGCAAATCTGCTCAAAGCAGAAGTCGCCAATCTCCCGCATCAGCGCCGTCCGGTCCGTCTTGGCGACGGTGTTGTTCAGTTCATCAATTTTCTGGTCGATGAACGCATCCTGGAAGGCGTGAATGGAACCGCAGGAGCAGAACCGGGTTTCCAGGTGATAGACGGTATAGCTGTAGCCGGCGGAGGCGGATATGGTGTTATGAATCTCCCGCGCCCGCCGCTGGGAACGGATTTCGCTGGCCTCAATGTTAGCCAGTTTCGGTTTCAGCCCGATAGCCTCAAAGTCCAGCGCCATGGCCTGGCCGATGTCCATAACCTCCGGCAGGGCCGCGTTGGAGTCCAGGGCCAGGGTGAACTCAAACCCTTCCGGGTAGCCGGCCGCGTTCAGCAACTGCTTGGCCGCCTCCGGGTCGTAGCCGTACACTTCGTCGTAGCGGGTGGTCCACTCCGGGTTTTTCAGACCGGGCCACACCTGTTCGTCCAGGTCGGTGAAGTTGGTAAAGTTGGGAATCTGCACCTTGGCCCCGGGCAGCAGGGCCTGGGCGATCGCCTCCCGGTTCACCGCCTTAGCCATCGCCTGCCGCACTTCCCGTTTCAGCATGGGGTTATCCGCGTCGATGCTGTTGAAGTAGTTGCCCTCGGCGTCGGCGCTGTCCACGTGGTAGTTGCCCCAGAAAGTCCAGTGATGGGAAATGCCGGGGTAAACGCCGGAAACGAAGCTCATCCCCCGTTCATTCACTTCCTCCCGGACCGAGCGTTCAATGACCGCCAGATGCACCTGCTCGGTCAGCAGGGCGGCCAGGCGGGTCTGGCTCTCGGTGATGGCGCGGAACTCCAGTTGCCCGTACTCCGGCACCACCCGCCAGTGTTCCTCGGCGGCATCGTAAAGCACATGGGAACCTTCCACCCGCTCGACATAACTCAAGGGGCCGGTGCCGACGATTTTATCGCCCATTCCCTCGTCGCCCACCGCGTCCCAGCGGGCCTTGCTTTCCATTGGCAGGTTGCGCCGCTTGCCCAGGTTGAACAGGGCCTCGGGCAGGACGATGCCCAGGTGGATTACTACCTGGTGGTCATTGATGATTTCCACCGCCTCCTCGGCCCGTTGGGCAACTACGGCCTCCTCATCGCCCTTGCTCACGCCCATAATCTTGCGCCAGGTGCTGACGCCGCTGGGCTTGGCGGTGGGCTGCACCAGCAGCCACATAGAATGGCGCACGTCCTCAGCGGTGAACTCGCCGTAGCCGTCCTGCCACTGAATATCCTCCCGCAGGTTAAAGGTCCAGTCCTTGCCGTTGGGCGCCACTTCCCAGGAGGTCGCCAGTTCCGGGATGTACGCGCCGCTCTGATTGTCGATGCCCACCAGGTACTCCAGAACCGGCCACTTGTCCAGGAAACCGCTGATGTTCACCTTGTAGCTGTAGTTGGAGTCCCAGGACTGGCCGCCGACGGCGACGCCAAGCCGGTCGATGCGGTTATCCACCGTAACCGCCGCCACTGCCGGCTGTTCCGCCGGGGCCGGCTGGGGTACGGGGGTCGGCACGGTATATTCCTGCTGGGTGGTCTGGACGCCCTGAGGCGGCTGCTCCTGGGCGGCCGGTTGGGCCGGCGCAGCCGGTTCGCTGGCCGGGGCCGCCGGCGCTTGCTGCTGAGCCGCCGGTTGGGCTGGTGCGGCCGGTTCGCTGGCCGGGGCCGCCGGCGCTTGCTGCTGGGCGGCCGGTTGAGCCGGCGCGGCCGGTTCGCTGGCCGGGGCCGCCGGTTCCGGGGCCGCCGTGCCGCAGGCGACAATCAGGGCCAGGGTTAAGACGCCCGCCAGGGTTGCCAGCAGCCGGGTATTCTGCAACCAGTGTCGTGCCATAGCCATAAATATACCTCCGTTAAACCTGCCGGTAGGATTGCCGTAAATAATGCGTTCCGGGGAGAACCGGCCAGAGCCGGCCCTTGCCCCGCGTACCGACGGCCGCCCGGAAAAGGGCATAAATCCCGCTTGCCCCGACGCCGCAAATAAGATTGGCGCAAGTATAGTTAGGGGGTAAAGGCTTGTCAAACTTTTGCGGTCAGCCCCCCATATACCAGGGCAATCACATCTTAACCGGGGCAACCCGGTCAACCGTCATTCCGTTAGGCAACCGTCGTTCCGTAGGCAACCGTCGTTCCGTTAGGCAACCGTCGTTCCGGTAGGCAACCGTCGTTCCGTAGGCGACCGTCATTCCGTAGGCAACCGTCGTTCCGTAAGCAACCGTCGTTCCGGCGAAAGCCGGAATCCAGGAAATCCCCCGGCAAAGAGCGTGTCGGCTATCGAGGATTCTGGATTCCGGCTTTCGCCGGAACGACGGGTTGTTAATGACGGTTACTTGGGTTGCCCCGGTTAAGACGTGATTGTGGGGGCATTATCGGTTGCCCCGGACAAAACGCGGTTGCCCGGGGTATTATCGGTTGCCTTGGTTAAGACGTGATTGCCTTGGGGTATTACCACCGGGGTAGGGGCGGGTTTATAACCCGCCCTGCGTTCAACGGCAATGACCGTCCGGCAAACGGAAGTGCCCCCTGGCTGACCGGTTCCCGTGCCTCAGCCAGGGCGGGTTACAAACCCGCCCCTACAAATCACCGGAGCCGGGCCGGGCAAGGAACAATATCCGCTCATGGTGAGCCTGTCGAACCACCCTTATCCGGCCGTCCTTCGACAAGCTCAGGATGAGCGGGGTGAGTCAAGCTGGTTAAATCCGCGTATGGCGAACTGATAACAAATCCGCTCATGGTGAGCCTGTCGAACCACGCCGCACAAATAAATAAGGGCCGGCGCCGGCGTCAAGCCGGCCCGGCCCCGGAAATGCCCGATAGTAAAGGAGGCAGCCTACCCGCGAATATCCTCCGCTGGAGTTACCTGCAAGGTAATCATAAAGCCGTCGGGGTAGGTGGTGGTATGGCCCCGGCCGGTGGTGTCCTCAATGAGCCGGACGTCGCCGGGGACGAATTCGTGAGACGTGCCGTCGCTCAGGCCGATAATCGTCCGGCCCACCAGCCCGACCTGCCAGCGGCGGCGGGGCGCCGGGTGGTAGTCGGAGAAATGCCCCGGTTCCCGCTCGGACACGCTGAAGTTCATCTGCGCCCCCTCCAGCTTAATCTCCTTCAAGGCGTCCGCCGCCAGTTCCTCAATGTGGCTCTCGCCGTCGTCGCCGGTGAACAACCGGTAAACTCCCATTTTATTCCCTCTCTTTGCTATCTTATTTGTCGATGTGGATGATGTAGATACGGAACCTAGAGGCCGGCCGAGGCCGCCGCGGAACGCATCGCCTGGAGGTAGTCCACGCTGGCGGTCTGGAGCAGGTTGCCGACGTTGCCGTGGAAATACTGCACGCCCCGGTCCAGGTACTTGGGCACCAGGTTGTCCGGGCAGCTTACGCCGGCGATGCGCCCGGCGTCGGTGATGATTTTCACGCCCCGCTCCATCTGTTCCTGAACCTCCGGGTGGGTCTGCTGGCCGGGGTAGCCCATGGATTGGGACAGGTCGCCGGAGCCGATAAAGAAAACGTCCACGCCCGGCACCGTAACCAGTTCCTCCAGGTTATTGATGGCCTCCACCTCCTCCAGCATCAGGCAAACCAGGGTGTTGCGGTTGGCATCCTTAACATAATCGGCGGTGGCGCCGGAAAAGCCGTAGCCGGCCGGGCGGCTGCGGCTGAAAATCCCCCGATGCCCTTCCGGGTAATACTTGACCGCGTCCACGGCGGCCCGGGCCTCGGCGGCGGTGTTGACGTGAGGCACCTGGACGCCCCAGGCCCCCCGGTCCAGGAAAGGGGCGATGATTTCCGGCTGATTGCCCACCGGCCGGACGATGGGGGCGATGCCGCTGAGTTCCGCGGCGCGCACCAGGTCTTCCGAGTTATCGACGGTAATGGAGCCGTGTTCGTTGTCAATCAGTACCCAGTCAAAGCCCAGGGCGCCCAGCATTTCCACCACCGGGGCCGAAGGGAAGGTAATCATCACGCCGAAAACCGCCTTCCCGGCTTCCAGTTTTTGCTTGAGGGTATTATCCCGCATGGCGTCTCCTGCTGGTCGCCGGCCGGCCGGCGCCGTTGGCGTCGTTATGATTATGGTTAGAGTTGGAGTCCAGGGAAAACTGCTGCTGTCCGGTATCCGGCAACCGGTAGAGGCTCAGCACGTAGCGGCGCAGGATTGCGCCGGCCGTGATTCCGACTACGGCGCCCAGGATGCCGGCCGTGCCGCCGGCCAGCACGCCCAACTCGGTGGAGGTAATGGCCTGGGCGTCGACGGTAAAGCTGCGGGCCAGGGTAACGGCGAAGGCTACGCCCAGGGCGCCGCCGGCAATGGGGGAAACGATGCTGCTCAGGATCAGGCCCTTGTACCTGGCCCAGAAACTTTCCCGGCTTTGCCAGATGACCGTTTCGAGAATGACGGTGATTATCAGCCCGGTCAGCGTCCCGATAATAGTCCAGCCTACCGCCTCACCGGTCAGGTCGGTGGGCATATGCCGAGGGTTCGGCTCAATATAAAGGAAAAGCAGGCTCAGCTTGGCGATAGGATAAATGGCGGCCACGCCCCCGGCCACTACCGCCAATGCCAGCAGCCCGTTAATTACCCGGTTTCCGCTAAAACTCATCAGACTCCTTGCCCAGCTCGATTGACTAAAAATGACTGAAAAGGCACATTGCTATAAGCATATTACTAATAGTAGGCCAGGTCAATTATTTCCGGGGATGATAGCCGGGCAATCGCACCATAAACCCGTCGTTCCGGCAACCCGTCATTAACGCCCCCGTCGTTCCGGCGAAAGCCGGAATCCAGAACCTGCGGTAGCCGGCTCGTTCTTTCCCCGAGGATTTCCTGGATTCCGGCTTTCGCCGGAACGACGGGGGCGGTGGTTGCCAGGTGTAACCGCATAACCGCTCATAGTGAATAATTGCTATAACCGCTCATGGTGAGCTTGTCGAACCATCCCTTCACCCTTAGACCGGCTCAGGATGTTCGGAATAACGAATTAGATCAATAATACTGCACTATATAGCGATATATTGTTGACATATATGGCATAGAGATATATATTATGATGAAAATTGTCTAAAATACGCAAGAAATACTCTTATATAATGCGGAACCGAATCTTGAATGAGAGGTGGATTGCCTAGCGGATATATTTTCGTGCCTTGAGTCCCCGCGGAGACCATTGTTCCTTTGTCAAAAAGTCAACACTTGGAGGATGGCTTTATGTCCGGCCAATGGGTGAAACAAAGGTTGAAGGAACCCAAGGGACTACTCTATGCGCCAATGCTGATAGTGTTGGTTCTGGCGGCGGTGGCCTGTGGCGCAGCCGCTACCGCGACGCCGGCGCCCACGGCGGCGCCGACAGCCATGCCCGAACCTACCGCTATGATGGAGGCAATGCCTGAACCTACGGCCATGCCCGAGGCGATGGCCGAGCCGTCCGGGGAAATGATGGCTAAGCCTGAGGTCGGCGCCATGGCCTTTGCCGATTACTGGAAGCCCCCGACGGACTTCTACGGCCCGGTGGTTTACGGCGGCACTCTCCGCATAAATTACGAAGACCCCCTGGAACACGCCAACGATTGGGGGGCGGCTACCGGCGCCTCTTCCCGCTACCGTGGCCCCACCGGCGCCACACTGGTGATGGAAAACCCCTACGACGCCGGCGCGCCGGTGGTTCCCGACCTCGCCAAGAGTTGGGATATTCACGATGGGCTGGACGGCGTAACCTTCCACTTCCGGGAGGGCGCCACCTGGCACAACGGCGACGTCTTTACCTGCGAGGACGCCCGTTTCTCCTTTGAGACAATGATTACGGAGAACGGCATTACCGCCAGCTATATGAAGAGCCGTCTGGCTCACGTCATACTGGAGGAAATGTCCTGCCTGGACGATATGACCCTGGAGATGAACTTCACCGGCCCCACCGGAATCCCCTTGCTCAACATATCGAATCGCCGGGGCATCGTCTTTAACAAGGCCTGGTTCCAGGCCGGTGGCGAGGAGGCGATGTTCACCGATGCCAGCGTGGGCATTGGCCCCTTTATGTGGTCTGAGGGCCAGTCGGTGGGCGTTGACGAGCAGCACTTTGAGAAGAACCCCAACTACTTCATCCCGGAACTGCCTTACGTGGACGAACTGGTTATCTTCGGCATCCTGGACGAGTCCACGCAGCAGGCCACCCAGTTGGCGCACCAGACCGACTGGCACTGGGTTCGTAACTGGGGCCAGTATCAAGCCTACGTGGATCACGACCAGATTATGACGGTTATCCGGGCCACCCGGGGCAACTTCCGCCTGTGGATTAACGCCCGGAACGCGCCCTTTGACAACGTAAAGGTGCGCCAGGCCATCGTTATGGGCATTGACCGCAACGCGGCCATCGCCGTACTCCAGGACGGTCACGGCGCCGCCGGCGGGTTCGGCTATGCCCCCGGCAGCCCCTGGGAACTGCCCCAGGATCAACTTTGCTCGGTGCCCGGCTGGTGCGTGTCCGAGGATATGGAGGCAACCCGGGCCGAGGCCAAGGCGATTCTGGAAGCGGAAGGCTTCAACTTTGACCGGACCTACCTGTTCACCGTAGAATCCGACGCCCAGGTGCAGGCCCGCGCTACCTTCCTGCAAGAGCAACTGCGGCTGCTCGGCGTCAAGACCGACTTCGACTCGGTGGAGACCATTGCCTACCGGGAGCAGGAGGCCAGCGGCACTTGGGGCGACCTCAAACCCGGCAACAGTACCGTCCCCGCCGATGACCCCAACGCCGGCGTGTCGAGTTTCCTGCGCTGCGACTCCACCAGTAACGACTGGACTCCCAACGGGCCTTGCGACCTGGACATCGTGGCCCTGCTGGACCAGGCCCAGGTCGAGTTGGACGCTGATAAGCGGCGCGACCTGGCCCACCAGATTGAGCTGGCCGCGATGAAGCAGTACAGTTCCTTCCCGGTTTACTGGGAGCAGGAAGCGGTATCCTTCTGGCCCGAGGTCAGGGGTTATGCCCATTTCCCGGCGCCTTTCGGCTCTTACCGCAAGTTTATGCACCTGTGGATTGACCCAGGCCACAAGGACGACACCGGCAACGCCGGTCAGACTTCCGGTGTCCCCGGCGGGGTCTAGGCAGTTCAGGTTCGGCGGAACGGCTGAACTCTGAACGATAGCAACCGGCAACCGGATATGGGCCACCCATCCGCAAGGAGGGTGGCCCATATCTTATATTAGATAACCGCCCATGACCGCCCGTGAGGTGAAGATAACCGCTATACCCGCTCATGGTGAATAATTGCTATAACCGCTCATGGTGAGCTTGTCGAACCATCCCGCTCTATCCTCCTTCGACTGGCTCAGGATGAGCGGACTGGTTAGCAGGATGAGCTGAGCGGATTATTTTCTAGGATGAGTGGAAAATCGGGTTTAATGGACAGTCAAAAAAATCCCCGGCAGTCGGCGGCCCCGCTATTGACACCGGGGGCGGGCAAGTATATATTGCCTTACGGCAATCTTTGTCGGGCGTTTAACCGAATTATTATATATCTTTAGCCGAAGGTTAGTAGTAGGAGGTGAGTTGCCTAGCGTACATTTTTTCTGGTTGTCATTGGGGTTACCCGGATGGCAATTGTCGCAATTTTAAGGGAACTACAACCAACTGAAGACTTGGAGGATTTGAGAATGTCCTACCATTGGTTAAGGAAACCCAAGGCGCTGATACTGGCGCCAATCGTAGCGATGCTGGCCGTGGCGGTCGTAGCCTGCGGCGGCGCTGCCCCGGCCCCCACCGCCGCCCCGGCGCCGACTGCGGCCCCCGCCGCCCCGGAGGCAATGGCTGAACCTACCGCCATGCCCGAGGTGATGGCCGAACCTACTGCGGTGCCCGAGGCGATGGCCGAGCCGGCCGGTGAGATGATGGCGGAGAGCGAGTCCGGCGCCATGGCTTTTGCCGATTACTGGAAGCCCCCGACGGACTTCTACGGCCAGCCGGTCAAGGGCGGCACGCTCCGCATTAACTACGAAGACCCCCTGGAACACGCTAACGCGTGGGGCGCCGGTTCCGGCGTAACCGACCGCTATCGGATGCCCACCGGCGCGACGCTGGTTATGGAGAACCCCTACGACGCCGGCGCGCCCCTGCTTCCCGAACTGGCCCAGAGTTGGGATATTCACGACAACCTGGACGGCGTGGACTTCCATTTCCGGGAAGGAACTACCTGGCATAACGGCGACGTCTTTACCTGTGAGGACGCCCGGTTCTCCTTTGAGACCATGCGTACCGGGGAAGGCATCACCGCCAGCTATATGAAGAGCCGTCTCGCCAACGTGACCGCTCTTAGCTGCCCCGACGATATGACCCTGACGATGAACTTCAGCGGCCCGACCGGTATCCCCCTGCTCCCCCTGTCCAACCGCCGGGCGCAAATCTTCAACAAGGCCTGGTTCGTGGCCGGTGGCGAAGATGTCATGTTCCAGGATGTCTCGGTTGGCCTGGGCCCCTTTATGTGGCGCGACGGCCAGTCGGTAGGCATTGACACCCAGTATTTCGACCGGAACCCCAACTACTACATCCCGGAACTGCCCTACGTGGACGAGTTGGTAATCAACGGTATCCTGGACGAGTCCACCCAGCAGGCCACCCAGTTGGCCCACCAGACCGACTGGCATTGGGTTCGTAACTGGGGCCAGTACCAGTCCTACGTGGACCACGAACAGATTATGACGGTCATCCGGGCCACCCGGGGCAATTTCCGGCTGTGGATTAACCCCCGGAACGCGCCCTTTGACAACGCGAAGGTGCGCCAGGCCGTTATAATGAGTATTGACCGTAACGCGGCTATCCTGGTGCTTCAGGACGGTCACGGCGCCGCCGGCGGGTTCGGCTATGCTCCCGGCAGCCCTTGGGAACTGTCCCAGGCCGAGCTTTGCTCCGTCCCCGGCTGGTGCGTGTCCGAGGATATGGATGCTACCCGGGCCGAAGCCAAGGCAATCCTGGATGCTGAAGGTTTCGACTATGATCAGACCTATTCCTTCACCGTAGAGTCCGACGCCCAGGTGCAGGCTCGCGCTACCTTCCTGCAAGAGCAGTTGCGACTGGTCGGCATCCAAACCGACTTTGACCTGGTGGAGACCATCGCTTACCGCGAACAGGAACAAAGCGGCACTTGGGGCGCCTTCAAACCCGGTAACAGCACCGTTACCGCCGACGACCCCAACGCCGGGGTAGCGGCCTTCCTGCGCTGCGACTCCGCCGGCAACCACTGGACGCCCAACGGCCCCTGCGACCAGTCCATCGTGGACTTGCTGGACCAGGCGCAGACCGAGCTGGACCAGGCCAAGCGGCTGGAGCTGGCCCACCAGATTGAGCTGGCCGCGATGAAGCAGTACAGCTCCTTCCCGGTTTACTGGGAGCAGGAAGCGGTATCCTTCTGGCCCGAGGTCAGGGGCTATGCCCACTTCCCGGCGCCCAACGGCTCCTTCCTCAAGTTTATGCACCTGTGGATCGACCCGGCGCACAAGGATGACAGCGGCAACGCCGGCCAGATTACCGGTGTCCCCGGTGGGGCCTAGTACCCCCGGTTCGGCTCAAATCGGATAGGAACCAACAACTGAACGTAGGCCACTCACTTGCGCGGTGGGTGGCCTATGTCATAAATCCAGGGCAGTCAATCAAGTATCGATTCAAGTATCGATAAAGGCAGTCCAGGGCCGACTTTCGGGTTCCCTACCGGTATATAGCGGCTGCCTGGCAAGGCGATAACGGGGCCGATAACCGGCCGGTATCAGTCCGGGTCTTTACAGCAATCATAAAACTTATATAATCAGACGCAAATCCGACAGAACCGGCCAACCCCTTGCGGCGTAAGGCAATACAATCGGCCCAATCGGCGACTCGATCCGGCCAGTAACTGGTCAGGCAATAAGTTCGGCAAACACCCGGGGAGGTGGATACTGTGAGAACCTATTTAATCAAGCGCCTGCTCCTTTTTGTCCCTACCGCTTTTGGCGTTTCCCTGTTCATTTTCGTCATGCTCCACACCATTCCCGGTGACTACGCTACGGCCTTGCTGCTGGGTGGTGAGCCAGGAGAGGCTTATGACGCGAGTTCCGAGCAGTTTCAGCAAATCCGGGAGCAGTTGGGGCTGGACGGCCGGTTAGACCAGCAGTATGTTCGCTGGCTGGGCAACTTCTTCCAGGGTGATTTCGGGATTTCCTGGACTAACCGCAAGCCGGTCTGGGACCGTATGGCGCCCCGGATCTTCCTGAGTTTTGAGTTAGGGGTTCTGGCGGTAACGCTGGCCTTTGTCCTGGGTACGGTGGGCGGTGTCATCTCCGCCGTCAAGCAGGATACCTGGATTGACTATGTCCTCCGCTCCTCCAGTATGACCTTGCAGGCCATGCCGGGCTTCTGGTTAGCCCTGATGGTGATTGTAATTCTGGTGGCAGTCTGGGGCTGGAAACCGCCCATCGAGTACCGCCATCTCTGGGATGACCCGGCGCGGAACCTGTCGGTACTGCTGCTGCCCGCTTTCCTGGTGGGCCTGCGCAGTTCGGCGGAAATTCTGCGGATGACCCGCTCCTCGGTGCTGGAAGTGCTGCGGGAGGATTACGTCCGCACCGCCGAGGCCAAGGGCCTGTACCGCTCCAAGATTCTGGGCCAGCACGTGCTGCGCAACGCCTTGCTCCCGGTAACTACTCTGGCCGGCTTTGAGGTAGTGTTCCTGATGAGCGGCCAGGTAATCATCGAGTCGGTCTTTAACCTGCACGGCATCGGCAAGCTCTTCGTTCAGGCCGTAGCGGCGCGGGACTACCCGGTAGTTCAGGCCATCGTAATGTTCGTCGCCCTGGTGGTGCTGCTGGCTAACCTGGTGGTGGACTTGATGTACGCCTATCTGGACCCCCGAATCCGGTACACCTAATCCGGGGCAGGCCGCCCGGAAAGGAGGGCAGGAGCCGCTTACGGCCCGGCCCTCCGGTCATTGAACCGCCTCCGGCCATTGAACCGATTGCAGGTTGCACGGCTGACCGGGATTACTGGCGATTATTTGGGTTCAGGTTTAACGACGCCGGTGGTGGCATCCGGCATTTTGTCCAGGGAGAGATAAAATGGCTACTCAAAATGAGACTACCAGCGCCGACGCCGTCCGCGAGAACCTGATGGCCGCGGAGCCGCCCCGTCGGCCCGGGTTCTGGAAATACAACGTCTATTACTTCCGGCACAAACTGCTGGGCACCATCGGGTTGTTCATCGTGGTGGTGATGGTGCTGACCGCCGTATTTGCCGACCTGATTGCCCCCTACGCCTATCAGGAGCAGAACTATACGGCGGTGCTGCACGCGCCCAGCTTTGAGTTCTTCTTCGGCACCGATAACTTCGGGCGGGATGTCTTTTCCCGGATCGTGCATGGGGCGCGGATTTCCATGCTGGTGGGCTTCCTGTCCGTGCTGGCCGGCACCGGGATCGGCGCGGTTATCGGCCTGATTTCCGGCTTCTTTATGGGCAAGGTGGACGCCATTGTGCAGCGCCTGGTGGATATGTGGATGTCCTTCCCGGACCTGATTCTGGCCCTGACCATCGTGGCGGTGTTCGGCAACACCCTGCCCAACGTGATTATGGCAATTGCCGCCACCATTCTGCCCCGGGGCGTGCGGATTATCCGCTCCGCCACCATAGCCATCCGGGAAACGGACTACACCATGGCGGCCCGTTCCATCGGCGCCTCCGACTTGCGGACGATGTTGCGCCACATTATGCCCAATACGGTGGCGCCCTTCCTGATTATAATGTCGTCAATGTTCGGCACCGCCATCCTGACCGAGGCGGGTTTGAGCTACCTGGGACTGGGCATCTCCGAGCCTACCCCGTCCTGGGGGCGGATGCTCACCGGCCAGGCGGCCCAGTACGCGCCTCGGGCGCCGTGGATTATCGTCTTCCCCGGGGTCTTCATCACCATTACCGTGATGGGTTTCGCCTTCTTTGGCGATGCCCTGCGGGACCTGTTCGACCCCCGGCAGCGCGGGCGGTAGGCGTTCCGGGCAGCGGCTCTACTCTGCGGGATTCCTTTTAACGCAGAGACCTGGAGAATCGCAGAGACTCTCTGTGAAACTCCGGGTCTCTGCGTCTCTGTGTGAAAAACCGGGGTATTCTCAACACGCGTTGGTGTTCCTTACCCGGCCCTGGTGCATTGTAGGGGCGGGTTTATAACCCGCCCTGGTTCCAGTGCAAGGATAGGTTGGATACGCTGTCTCCGTTACCCAAATAATTCTGCCGTTGTGGGCAAGGGCGGGTTACAAACCCGCCCCTACTCCGACGAAAATGCCGACCAGCGGGAAAATACCAAAACCGGCAAAAGGTAGAACCGGGCGGTTTTATCTCATATAATCAAGCGGCAAATCAGCCCAATCGATTCGGGAGGTTCAGGTGCGTAGTATAGATATTCATGCCCACGTAACACCCCAGGCTTTTATCCAGGCAATGAAGGAAGGTCGGGAATGGCACAGCCTGGAACCCCGTCCGCTGGATATTGAGCCGGAACTGGAATGGACGCCGGAACAGCGCATCCAGGATATGAATTCCCTGGGCGTGGACGTGCAGGTGGTCTCCACCGGCGCCCAGTTCTACTTCTATGGCCGGGAGGCCCAGACCATTGCCACGATGCACCGGGAGTGCAACGACGAGGTGCGTCAGATGACCCTGGACTACCCGGAGCGGTTCCGGGGCTTTGCCCAGATTCCCATGCAGGACGTGGGCCTGGCGATTGCCGAACTGGAGCGGTCGGTCAATGAACTGGGCCTGATTGGGGCGATGATTGACGACAAGGTGAACGGCAAGACCTTTGACGAGCCGGAGTTTCTGCCCCTGTGGAAGGCTGCTGAGCAACTGGGCGCCGTCATCTTTATCCACCAGGGCGGCGGGACGCTGGTACGGCCCCGCACCAGCGACTACCACCTGCCCAACAGCGTCGGCAATCTGGTGGATCGGGCCGTTACCTTCGCCTCTTTCGTGATGGGCGGCGTGATGGACGCCTGCCCCGACCTGAAAGTCTGCCTGGCGCACGGCGGCGGCTACGCCTGTTACGGCGTGGGCCGGATGGACCGCAGTTGGGACGTGGGTCGCCTGCCGCAAATCCCCCAACCGCCCAGCGCCTACCTGAGCCGTTTCTACTATGACTGCCTGACCCACAGCGAAACGGCCCTGCGGATGCTCATTGACCTGGCGGGCATCGACAAGGTGGTGTTCGGCACCGACTGGCCCTTTGATATGGCTATCGACTGGCCGGTGGCCTGGGTGTTGGGCCTGGAGAGCCTGACCCAGGATGAGAAGGAAGCCATCCTGTGGAAGAATATGGAGAAACTGCTGGGGGTTGACGGTTAAAGGTAACCACGGTTGGCGCCGGCTCCGTCCAGCGGTGGATTGGTGGCGAGGCGCCGGGAACCGGATTAACCCGAAGCGGTCAGAAACGTCAGGAGGCGCGGAATGACAACCAAGCTGGCCTACAGGTACGTATCGGAAATCGACTACGCAAGCCTGGACTACAACCCGGACGAAAAGGAGCCGCTGCCGGACTCGATGTATCAAGACCCGATACTACAGGAACTGCTGCCCCTACTGAGCACCCGTTACGCCGGGAGCGGACGCAGCCGGGAGAACTTCCTGGGCAGCAACACCATCGTCTGCTATGACCCGGCCAACCTGAACCGGCGGGTAATGCCCGACTGCTACCTGGCCCTGGGGGTGGACGTAGAGGCAATTCGGCGGCGGAAGATATACCTGCCCTGGGAAGTGGGCAAGCCGCCGGACCTGGTGTTGGAGGTGGGGTCGGAAAGCACGGGGCGGGAGGACTTTGGAAGGAAGCGGGGAATCTACGCCCAAATCGGGGTAAGGGAGTATTGGCGGCTGGACGTAACCGGGGGCGAATACTACGGGGAGCCGTTGGTAGGGGAAGAACTGGTAGAGGGCCAGTATCAGCGATTCCCGCTGAGCACGGAACCCGACGGTATCCTGAAGTCGTACAGTCCGCTGTTGGACCTGTACCTATGCTGGGAAAGGGAATGGTTTTACTTTTACGACCCGGCCAGTAGCACTTACCTCCGCAACCTGGCGGACTCTGAGGAAGCATTGTTTGACCGGGAAGCAGCCTTGCGTGATCGGGAAGCGGCTTTACAAGCCGAGCGGGAGGCCCTGCGCGCCGAGCGGGAAGCCCGGCAGCGGGCCGAGGCCCGGGTACGCCAACTGGAAGAGGAACTGCGGCGGCGTCAAGGGGAAAGCTGACGGCTTCCCTGCCGCTAAAACATTTAACCTGGAGGTGGCAACCTTGCGAAGCATAGATATTCACGCTCACCTGACGCCCCAGTGTTTTATCCAGGCCATGCGGGAGGGCCGGGAGTGGCACGGCGTCAAGCCCGGCGAAATGCGCGTCGGCCCCCGCAACTCCTGGACGCCGGAGCAGCGCATCGACGATATGGACTCCCTGGGGGTGGACGTTCACGTCGTTTCCACCTTCAGCTTTTACTACTACTACGAGCGGGACGCCCAGGTTATTTCCGCGATGCACCGGGAATGTAACGATGAGGTCTATCAGATGACGGTGGACTATCCCGACCGGTTCAAGGGTATGGCGATTATCCCGATGCAGGACGTGGGGCTGGCGATTGCCGAGCTGGACCGCACCGTCAATCAGCTTGGCTTTGTGGGCGCCATGATTGACGACCACGTGAACGGCAAGACCTACGATGACCCGGAGTTTATGCCCCTGTGGAAGGCGGCGGAGCAGATGGGCGCGGTGCTGCTGGTGCATCAGCAGGGGGGCCGAACCCTGGTACGGGACCGGAACCCCCGCTACCACCTGCACAACACCATCGGCAACTTGGTGGACCGGGCCGTTACCTTTGCCTCCTTTGTCTTTGGTGGGGTGATGGACGCCTGCCCCGACCTGCGGGTCTGCCTGTGTCACGGCGGCGGCTATACCTGCTTTGGCGCCGGGCGGATGGACCGGGGCTGGCAGGTACGCTCCGAGGCCCGGGTCAACATCGCCCAGCCGCCCAGCGCCTACCTGGACAAGTTCTACTACGACTGCCTGACCCACAGCGAACCGGCCCTGCGGATGCTCATAGATACCGTGGGGATTGACAAGGTAATTTTCGGCACCGACTGGCCGGCCGATATGGCGATTGACTGGCCGGTGTCCTGGATTCTCGGCCTGGAAAGCCTGACTATGGGGGAAAAGGAAGCCATCCTCTACAAGAATATGGAGCGGCTTTTGGGCATCTAGCCCTGTTGCCCCCAGGGCCTCGTATCGCTCATGGTGAGCTTGTCGAACCAGTCCGCTCATGGTGAGCTTCTGGCCGCTCATGGTGAGCTTGTCGAACCATCCCGTCCTTCGACAAGCTCAGGATGAGCGGGGGTTGCGCCCTACCCGTCCTTCGACAGGCTCAGGATGAGCGGGGGTTGCGCCCTACCCGTCCTTCGACAGGCTCAGGATGAGCGGGGGTTGCGCCCTACCCGTCCTTCGACAGGCTCAGGATGAGCGGGGGTTGCGCCCTACCCGTCCTTCGACAAGCTCACCATGAGCGGGGGTTGTGCCCTACCCGTCCTTCGACAGGCTCAGGATGAGCGGGAGTTGCGCCCTACCCGTCCTTCGACAAGCTCAGGATGAGCGGGGGTTACGCCCTACCCGTCCTTCGACAAGCTCAAAATGAGCAGGGATTACGCCTTACCATCAAGTTATGCCACATCATTAAAGGAAAAGGAGACCAATGCGAAGTATAGACGTTCACGCCCACTCTACGCCCCAATGTTTTCAGCGGGCGGTGCTGGCCGGCCAGGACTGGCACGGTATGACCACCGCCGACGGGGAACTGTTCAATCCCCGCAACGCCTGGACGCCGGAGCAGCGCATCGCCGATATGGACTCGCTGGGGGTGGACATCCAGGTAGTTTCCACCAACGCCGGGTTTTACCAGTACGACAAAGACCCGGCGGTTACCGCCGCCATCGCCCGGGACTGCAACGACGAAATCTACCAGATGACCATGGACTACCCGGAACGGCTGGCCGGCCTGGCGACCATCCCGATGCAGGACGCCGGGGCCGCCATCGCCGAACTGGAGCGGGCGGTCAGTCAGTTGGGGTTCAAGGGCGCGATGATTGGCGACCAGGTGAACGGCAAGACCTTTGACGAGCCGGAGTTCTTTCCCATCTGGCAGGCGGCGGAGCAGATGGGCGCGCTGATTTTTATCCACCAGGGCGGCCAGACCATCGGCTCCCAGCGCCAGCCCCGCTACCACGTCCGCAACACCATCGGCAACCCGACCGACCGGGTAGTTACCTTCGCCGCCTTCACCTTTGGCGGGGTAATGGACAAGTTCCCCGACTTGAAGGTGTGCCTGGCCCACGGCGGCGGCTACGCCTGCTTTGGCATTGGCCGGATGGATCGGGGCTGGCAGGTGCGTTCCGAGGCGCGGGTGAACATCGGCCAACCGCCCAGCGCCTACCTGAACAAGTTCTACTATGACTGCCTGACCCACAGCGAACCGGCCCTGCGGATGCTGATTGACTCGGTGGGCATCGACCGGGTAGTGCTGGGCACCGACTGGCCGGCCGATATGCGGATTGACTGGCCGGTGTCCTGGGTTATGGGTCTGGAAAGCCTGACCCTGGCCGAAAAGGAAGCCATTTTGTGGAAGAACCTGGAGAAGATGTTGGGGCTGTAAGTCCCGCCGGGCAGTTGCAAAGCCGTGCGAGTTACCCGCTCCGCTCATCCTGAGCCGGTCGAAGGATGTCCCGCAGGACACGGGCCGGTGGTTCGACAAGCTCACCATGAGCGGAGTAAACTGCCCGTACAGCTTTGCCAACATATCAAGAAGTAAAGGAGAAATTATGCAGAACAAATTCCATTCGGCGATGCACGAGAGCGACAACAAGAACCATATCTATCGAGACTGCTACCACATTGGCAACATTGACAATCTTTGTCAATGTGACTGTTACCAGTATCTACCCCTATGCTCCGAGTGCGAGAAGAAAAAGTAGGTCCGTAAGCCGAGGTCGGAAATGCCCCTGCTTGTCAAATATCTAAAGCACGGTCACGAACTTGGAGAAGATGTTGGGGTTGTAGGGGGACGGCTGCCTTACCCGGTGGTGACGCTGGCTCATTTACTTTAGTGTTTAGGCATATTACTATACCGGCAGCCACCGGCCTAAAGGGGAAAGTTATGGCGGAACGCAATTTTGCCAACCGGACGCTGTATCACGGGGATAACCTGGACTTTCTGCGGGGTATGAACTCCGGGACGGTCAACCTTATCGCCACCGACCCGCCGTTTAACAAGTCCCGGGATTTCCACGCTACCCCCGACAGTCTTGCCAGTGGCGCATCCTTCCAGGACCGCTGGAGTTGGCAGGATGACATTCACGATGATTGGCTTATTTCCTTAATGCGGGATGAGCCGGAAGTCTATCGTGTCATTACTACGGCAAAGGAAGTATGGGGCGATGATATGGGGGCGTTCCTGTGCTGGCTGGGCGTCCGTCTGCTGGAAATGCACCGGATATTGCGGGATGACGGGAGCCTTTACCTGCACATTGACCATACGGCCCACGCTTGGGCCAAGTGCCTGCTGGACGCTATCTTTGGCCGGCGTAACTTCAGAAACGAAATCGTTTGGGCCTATACCGGACCAAGTAACACGCGGCGTTGGTTCCCCCGAAAGCACGATACCATTCTGTTCTACGCCAAATCTGACCAAACCCAATTCAGTAGAGATGCTGTACGAATTCCCTACAATGATGAGACGCTTGCAAGGAGAGGTAGGGCTGAAGGCCAAAGGAGCATCATAGCCCCATCCGTTGAAAATACCGGGCGACGCAACGATGATGAGGTTGAGGAACGGTTTGGGGAAGGCAAGGTTCCAGAGGATTGGTGGGTAGGCATTGCTGCCTTAACGAACCAACGAGAAAATACCAGATTCCCCACGCAGAAGCCATTGGCCCTTTATGAGCGCATCATCCAAGCCAGTAGCAACCCTGGTGATTTAGTCCTTGACCCCTTTTGTGGTTGCGCCACCACGCCCATCGCCGCCGAGCGGTTGGGGCGTCAATGGGTGGGAATGGACATTTGGGATCAGGCGTACCAAATCGTTCTTGACCGCCTGGAAACTGAGGGGTTGGCCGTCGAGAGTCGCCCCAAGCGCGGGGGGCAGCAAGCGTTGACCTTTGGCGATATTAGCTACTCCACCACGCCGCCCCAGCGTACCGACAGCGGAGAAACGGCGACATTGGTTTTACGCACGCCAACGGGTAGGGGCGGCCAGCGCTACCCGGCGCCACGTACCCAGCACGGCCGGTTGCTGGTGGACATTGGCCCCTTCTGCCAGGGCTGCGGGGCGGATTACAACTTTGATACCCGCGTTCTGGAAGTTGACCATATCAATCCCCGCTCTCAAGGCGGAACGGATGCCTACGATAACCTTACCCTGCTATGCCCGCCCTGCAACAAGGAAAAGCGGGACCGATTCACCCTGATTGGCTTGCAGGACCATAACCGAGCCAGCGGGTATATGCGGAACGAAAGCAACCTGCGTATGGGCCGGGCGGCCGGCCGGAGTAGCCGCCGGCGCAGGCGGTAGGGCATACACCCATTACAGTTACAAGGAGGTTGTCAAATGAGTTTCTGCGTCAACGTGGATAAGCCAACCAAGCGGGCAACAATCCATACTTTCATCAGTAGCGACCCAAGGTGCCAACCCCAAGATAAGCAGGCCCAGGACGGCGATTGGCTTGGGCCTATTGATACCAAGCAAGAGGCAATCGAAGCGGCTGAGGAGGCGGGGTTGAATGTCCACCTGTGTGGACTATGCAACCCGTAAATGACTCCCTTTCCACCCCACCGCCGAAACCTAGAAAGCAAGGAGCAGCAACCCAATGAAATCTATCGACATTCACGCCCACATCAGCCCGGAGGGTTATATTCGCGCCCTGGAGGCCGGGGAGGACTGGTACGGCATTACCGCCTTTGCCAATGACTTTCACTTGAGCGTCCCCCGGACGATGTGGACGCCGGAGCAGCGGTTGACCGATATGGACTCGCTGGGCGTGGACGTGCACGTCCTTTCCACCAACGCCGTTTTCTACTGCTATGACCGGGACGCCGCCACCGTCGCCGCGATGGACCGGGAGTGCAACGACTACGTGGCCCAGCTTACGCAAGACCACCCGGCCCGCTTTGCGGGGCTGGCTAATCTGCCGATGCAGGACGTGGGCGCCGCCGCCGCCGAACTGGAGCGGGCGATGACTCAATTGGGCCTGAAAGGGGCGATGATTGATGACCAGGTGAACGGCAAGACTTACGACGACCCGGAGTTCTATCCCCTGTGGGAGGTGGCCGAGCAGACCGGGGCGGTCATCCTGATTCACCAGGCGCTGGAAACCGTAGTTTCGGCCCGGCTGAACCGCTACCACCTGCCCAACAGCATCGGTAACCTGGCCGACCGGGCCATCACCTTCGCCTCCTTTGTGTTCGGCGGGGTGATGGACAAGTACCCCGACCTGCGGATTTGCCTGTGCCACGGCGGCGGCTATACCTGCTTTGGCGCCGGCCGGATGGATCGGGGCTGGCAGGTGCGCTCCGAGGCGCGGGCCAACATCGCCCAGCCGCCCAGCACTTACCTTAACCGGTTCTACTATGACTGCCTGACCCACAGCGAGCCGGCCCTGCGGATGCTCATTGACTCGGTGGGCATCGACAAGGTGCTGTTCGGTACCGACTGGCCCTTTGATATGTGCACCGACTGGCCGGTAGCCTGGGTGCTGGGCCTGGAAAGCCTGACGCAAACGGAGAAAGAGGCAATCCTGGGCAAGAACCTGGAGAATTTGCTGGGTATTTAAGGATCCTTTGAGACCCTTCGACAAGCTCAGGGTGAGCGGCGGGGGGGCTTGGCGGTTGGAGCGTTCCCCCGG
Organism: uncultured Dehalococcoidia bacterium; assembly: GCA_958295765.1. Lineage (GTDB taxonomy): Bacteria > Chloroflexota > Dehalococcoidia > Lucifugimonadales > UBA3495 > CATQHB01. Next base: position 2,078,604 of record CATQHB010000002.1, on the reverse strand, counting down.
CAGTTGCTCAATCCGCTCATGGTGAGCGGCGGGGGTGGGACTTGCCGGTTGGAGTGTTCCCCCGGCAGTTGCCCAATCCGCTCGCAGTTACCTAGTCCGCAGCAGTTACTCCGTCCGCTTGCGGTTACGCAGTCCGCTCATGGTGAGCTTGTCGAACCACCACCCGGCTTAACCAGAATCAGGAGCTTGAATACTCAACCCGCTCATGGTGAGCTTGTCGAACCACCACCCGGCTTAACCAAAATCAGGAGCTTGAATATGCGCAGTATCGACATCCACGCCCACATTGCCCCGGCGGTGGCGGCTAATTTGCCGGAAGGCCAGCAGTGGCACGGCTTTACCCGCCAGGAGGCCAACGGGCGCCAGTTTCTGGTGCAGGAGGGCAAACGCCAGTGGCTGCACCCCAAATATACGCTGACCCCGGAGCAGCGCATCGCCGAGATGGACTCCCTGGGGGTGGACGTTCACGTCCTGACCACCTGGGTCGGCCTGTATAACTATGACCTGCCGGCCGAAGTGGGGGCCGCCATCGCCCGGGACTGCAATGACTACGTGGCCGAGTTGGCCCGGAGCAATCCGGCCCGGTTTTCCGGTATGGCTACCCTGCCGATGCAGGACGTGAACGCCGCTATCGCCGAGCTGGACCGGGCGGTGAATCAACTGGGCCTCAAGGGGGCGCAAATCAGCGACCACGTGAACAACAAGACCCTGGATCACCCGGACTTTACCCCCTTCTGGCAGTCGGTAGAGCAGTTGGGCGCGCTGATTTTCTTTCACCAGGAAGGGGACGATACCATTGTCGCGCCCCGGGACACCAAGGGCTACGGTATCGACAACTCCATCGGCAACCTGGCCGACCGGGCGGTTACCTTTGCCACCCTGGTCTTTGGCGGGGTGCTGGACCGGTTCCCGGACTTGAAGGTCTGCTTGGCCCATGGCGGCGGGTTTGCCTGTTTCGGCGCCGGCCGGATGGATCGGGGCTGGCAGGTGCGTTCCGAGGCCCGCGCCAACGGAGTGCAGCCGCCCACCAGCTACCTCAACAAGGTTTACTATGACTGCCTCACCCACAGCGAGGCGGTGCTGCGCTATATGATTGACTCGGCCGGCATCGACCGCATCTTTCTGGGCAGCGACTGGCCCTATGACATGGGCATTGACTCCCCGGTGGAGTGGGTCAACGGCCTGCAAAGCCTGACCCAGGAGGAAAAGGAAGCCATCCTGTGGAAAAACCTGGAGCGGGTGCTGGGTATCTAGGCCCACTATGGCAACCCAAGCCACCGTCGTTCCGGCGCAAGCCACCGTCGTTCCGGCGAAAGTCGGAATCCAGGAAATCCCCCGGAAAAGAGCGGGCCGGCTACCGAGCGTTCCGGATGCCGGCCTTTGCCGGAATGGCGGGTTAAGCGCGATTATCCCGGAATCCGGCCAATTATTTGGTGAACCCGGCAAATGCTGGTATCATCTGGTATCATAGGGCCAGCCAGTCAAAAGCGGAACAAAACCGGAAAAGGAGGCAGCGATGCTTGCTGACCACATCAGGCTCAAGAACATCAACCACATAACTTACAACGTGAAGGACAAGGACGCCGCCCTCAAGTGGTATGAGGACATCCTGGGGCTGAAGCAGATTCCCAAGATGGTCAACAGCGACCATCTCTATTGGCTGCAACTGCCCAGCGGCGCCATGGTTCACATAATCGAGAACCCGGAGGCGCCCTCCGCCCCGTCGCACCACACCGCCTTTGAGGTGGACGACCTGGCGGCGGCCCGGGAGCATCTGACCGGCCGGGGCATTGAGGCCACGGAAATCCAGACCCGCAACGACGGGCAGCAGGCGTTCTACATCAATGACCTGGACGGCAACCGCATTGAGCTTTGCACCGTGTCCGGGTTTGGCGTGCTGGTCTAGCGCGCTGGTCTAACCTGAACCCCGGCGCCGGCCCCGAACCGGCGTAGCGCCGGCCGGCGCAGCCCGGCGGCAATCCGTTTCAAGACCTGATTCAAGAGAGGTAGATATGAAGCTGGTTTTCTTTGACGATTTCAAGTTGGGCGTAGTCAAGGGCGATGCGGTGGTGGACGTTTCCGCCGCCGTGAGCAGCGTCCCCCATACGTCGCCCCAGGACCTGATTAACCGGGTGATTGAGGGTTGGAGCGACCACCAGGGCAACATCGAGGCGGTGGTCAACGCGGAGAGCGGCGTGGACCTCAGCTCGGTGCAACTGCGCCCGCCCCTGCCCAAGCCCTACACCATCGTCTGCATGGCGGTCAACTATATGGAGGACGGCACCCGGGACGAACCGGCCCCGATTAACGCCTTCCTCAAGTCCCCCCACTGCATCATCGGCCCCGACGACACGGTAAATCTGCCGGACATCCCGGCCACCATCTTTGAGTTCGAGGCGGAAATGGCCTTCGTCATCGGCAAGCGGGCCGAGAACGTGAAGCCGGAGGACGCCTATGACTATATCTTTGGCTACCTGAACTTCATTGACGGGTCGGCGCGGGGCGTGCTGCCGCCGGGCAACACCTTCTACCAGATGAAGTCCCGGGCCACCTTTGCGCCCACCGGCCCCTGGGTGGTTACCGCCGACGAGTTCACCGACCCCCTGAACCGCCAGGTAAGGCTGTCGGTCAACGGCGAGGTGAAGCAGAACTACAACACCAGCGACATGGCCCACCAGATTCCCCGGATTATGGAGTGGGTTACCTCCATCCACCCCCTGGAGCCGGGCGACATCGTAGCCACCGGCACCAATCACCGGGGCCTCAGCTCCCTGATGGACGGCGACGTGATTGACCTGGAAGTGGAGGGCCTGGGCAACCTTCACCTCAACTTCCGGGACGACCTGAAGCGCACCTGGGCCAGGGAAACCCGCCTGGACCGGATGGACCAGGGCTTGGAAGGAACCACGCCCCAGCTAACCGGCAAGTACGCCGAGGGTAGTTAGTTAGCCGGCTCGGCCGGCTGATGCCGGCTTACGGCGATAGCGGCGATACCAATACCGATACCAATGAGGGCTTTCGGGGTTACCCGGAGGCCCTTTTCTTTTGCCGACGGGGGCGGGGTTTATGCTATAATTCAGGGCAAGCCAAGAGGAGGAAAGGGTATGGCTATGTCTGATAACGATGGCACTGCGCCGGTCAAGAAACGGAAACGGGTCACCCGGCTGGAAAGGTCGCGCCGAATTTGGGAGGAGGTCGAGCAGGCTATGGTGGCCCTCGCCATTCGCCGGGGCTGGCCCCACGAAACCCAGGATGACCTCGACCAGGCAGCGCGCCTTCTGGACGAGGAAAACCCCAACCCGTACCGGCGTTTTCGCGCGGGATTAGGGGCTTGCCGCTTGTTTCAGGATAACATCAAGTACGATTTTATGGATATGGCCGAGGTAAAGTCCACTCAGCCGATAGCGGAGAGATTCATCAAAGAGTTGGAAGTCCTGTAGTTGGTCGGAGGTAGGTAGGGTTCTATTGACGCCCGAGGAACACATTGCCGAATCCAGGGATTCCGCGCAGACCGCTGAACGTCTTTTCGAGGAAGGCCGGCCCTTGCAGGGAGCGGAAATAACCTGGTGTTCGGTAAAACACGCTATCAATGCTATCGGCTTGCAACGGGGCTGGCTGTATGAGAATTACCGGCAGAAGAAGAATGTTGTAAAACGGCTGGAATCTGAGGGTCATGACAATCTGCTGGAATTACTTGCTGATGCCAGGCGCTTGCATATTGATTCGGACCATGGCGCCTTGAGTACTCAAGAAGTAACAGAACGTAGAGATTCAGCGGCTGTCCTGACCGAACGGTTGCTGGCTATAGCATCGCCACCCCAATGAGCTTTGCTCTACAGCATTAAGTTCGGTAGGAAAAGTGGCGTCCCAGGCAGGATTCGAACCCGCGACCCGCTGCTTAGAAGGCAGCCGCTCTGTCCCCTGAGCTACTGGGACTTGATTTAACCGGGGTTGCCGGGGTTTCCCCCCGGCGCGCCGGGGACTAATCTAATCTTACGTAGCCCGCAATTGGGTGTCAAGGCGGGCCGGGATAAGTTAAAATGGTTGCGGTCGGGGACGCCGTTAGCGGCCAGCCCCGCTGAAATAACCAACCGGGGATAGTTAGCAATGGTTTCAATGGTTCAAGACAGCCGACCGGTACGGGTGCTGGTAGCCAAGCCGGGTCTGGACGGCCACGACCGGGGGGCCAAGGTCATCGCCCGCGCCCTGCGCGACGCCGGTATGGAGGTAATCTACACCGGAATTCGCCAGACGCCGCAGATGATTGTCCAGGCCGCCGCTCAGGAGGACGTGGAAGTGCTGGGCCTGAGCATCCTCTCCGGGGCGCACATGGAGTTGCTCCCGGAAATTATGCGCCTGCTGCGGGAGCAGGGAATGGATGACGTGCTGGTGGTGCTGGGCGGCATTGTCCCGGAGGAAGACCGGCAGCCGCTGGCCGAAATGGGGGTAAATGCGGTATTTGGCCCCGGCGCCTCTACCCAGCAGATTGTTGACTACATCCGCAACGGCGTGCGCGGGCCGGCCGCATTCTAGCGGTGCCGGTTCCGGCAGGGGGTAAATGAGGCATAAGGGCGCCGGGCCGTAAGGGTGGTGAAACTGCTCCGGGGCGGCTCAATAGATACCAATTCTTGCCCGGACCGGCCTTGCCAGGGCAAAATCCGGTTTTCTTGCCGGCCCTTGCCCTTGACAGCAGCATACATAATACCCGTATAATCATTTCCAATTTAGCGGCGGACCGTCTCTTGATTTTCTTTTACTGTTATTTTCACGGAGAGGCTGGACGGTCGGCCGGCGGCGTTCTTTGAAAAGCGATGCAATATAACGTGGCGCAACTGCTGAAGGAGCCTACCGGCGCTACCCGCAGCGTTGAATTGAACCAGGAGCCGGAGAGCCGGGGCGGTTATTCTCCTGATGGCCTGGCCGGACGGATGCAGTTCCTGCGTACCCACCAGGGCTTGCTGGTTCGGGGCAACGTCAGGGCCAGGGTGTCCCTGACCTGTAGCCGGTGCTTGAACGAATTTGTTGACGCCGCCCAACTGGACTTGGAGGAAGAGTTCTTTCCCCGGGTGGATGTCAACACCGGGCAGCGGATGCCGTTGCCCTCGGATACCGAAGGGACTATTATAGACGCTAACCACGTCTTGGACTTGACCGAGGTTTTGCGTCAGTACGTCATTGCGGCGCAGCCAATCAAACCCCTGTGCCGGGCTGACTGCTCCGGGTTATGCCAGGAATGTGGGGTTGACCTGAACAAAGAGAACTGTACGTGCGGCGAAGGCACGCGGGATCCCCGCTGGGCGGGCCTGGCGGCCTTGCTGCGTGAATCCGAAGCCTGAAAGGTCTGAAGAGGAAACTTTACTATGGGCGCAGTGCCGAACAAGAAGGTAACCCGAGCCAGAAGAGGGCGGCGGTTGACTTCCTACAAATTGAAGCCGCTCCATCCCGCCCTTTGCCAGCGGTGTCGCACCGCTAAATTGCCCCACGCCGCCTGTCCCCAGTGCGGCTACTACCGGGGGCGGCAAGTGGTGGGCGTAGAGGCGTAACTCCCGGTTGCGGCGGTGCCGATGCTGGTATCCCGGCGCCGGATGCTGCCGGCCGGCAAATAATCCGTCCGCAATTCCGCAACTAAGAAAGATGGAAAGATGGGTTGAGTGTGGAGGCGATTACGAATACGCAAGATAATACCGGCTATTCCTACGTTTTCCCCGGCCAGGGTTCGCAGGCGGTAGGTATGGGCCTGGAGCTTTTCCATACGTCGGCGGCGGCCCGGGAAGTGTTTGAAGAGGCCGATGACAGCTTGGGCTTTTCCCTGTCCCGCGTAATCTTTGAGGGGCCGTCCCGCGACCTTCAGGATACGATGAACTCCCAGCCGGCTATTATGGTGGTCAGCATTGCCTGTTGGCGGGCCTGGGAGGAAATCCTGGGTTCCCAGTACCCCCGCCCGGTATCCGTTGCCGGCCATAGCCTGGGAGAATATACCTCTTTGGTAGTCGCCGGGGTGGTCAGTTTTCGGGACGGGGTGAAACTGGTCCGGGAGCGGGGCCGCCTGATGCACGAGGCCGCCGAAGCCCGGCCCGGCGGGATGGCGGCGATTATCGGCTTGGACGAGTTCGCCTTTGAGCATATCTGCGCCGAGACCGGGGTGGAACTGGCTAACGTGAACAGCGACGACCAGGTGGTAATCAGCGGCGACAAGATTGCCGTCGCCCGCGCGATGGACCTGGCCGCCGCCCGGGGCGCCAAAAAGACCGTCCCGCTGAAGGTGAGCGGCGCCTTTCATTCGTCCCTGATGGGCCACGCCCGGGAAGGTCTGGTAGCGGCGCTGACCGAACTGGAGTTGCGCGACCCGGAGGTGCCGATAATCGCCAACTCCCTGGCCGAGCCGGTAACCACGGTGGCCCAGGTGCGGAGTGAGTTAGTCAACGGCCTGTGCCATTGCGTTCAGTGGAAACAGTCGGTTCGCTATATGGTGGACTCCGGGGCCTCTCATTTTGTAGAGTTTGGCCCGGCCCGGGTCCTGTCCAGCTTGATTAAGCGCATTGACCGGGACGTGGAGGCTTTTACCCTGTCGGACCCGGCCTCCATACGGAAACTTACCCAGGAAATCTAGGAATTCGGTAATAACCGGGCAGTTTAGTCAGGCATCAGGCTGCCCTTTGGTGATTATGCCCAAGGTATTAACCAACGACCCGAGACGGACGGCGCGGATGATGGCCTTGCAGGCCGGTTTTGCCAGCGATGTCCGGGGGGACTTTGAGGAGTTCTCCTTGGAATGGCTGGCCGAAGAAAATCCGCTGCATCCGCAGGATCTAGCCGACGTAATGGCGTTTTCTCAAACGCTGCTGCGGGGCGTGCAGGAAAGGCGGGCGGCGCTGGATGAGTTAATCCAGGTTTACGCTCCGGCCTGGCCGGTGCAGCTCCTGTCGCCGGTTGACCGCAACATCCTGCGTATCGCTTTGTTTGAATTGCTCCACTATACTAACACTCCCGCCAAGACTGCGATTAACGAGGCCGTGGAATTGGCTAAAGTCTTCGGCAGCGAAAGCACGGCCCGGTTCGTCAACGGGGTGCTGGGATCGGTGATGGCGGCCTTGTCCCGGGGAGAACTGGACCCGGATAAACCTGCGTCTGAAGGGGGATGACCTTTTGGCCTCCGTTAATGAACGAGTCAAGTCCATCGTGGTGGATAAGCTGGGAGTTGAAGCCGAGGACGTGGAGGAAAGCTCCTCCTTTGTCGATGACCTCAACGCCGACTCCCTGGACCTGGTAGAACTGATTATGGCCTTTGAGGAGGAGTTTTCCACCGACGATAATCAGGTGGAAATCTCCGACGATGACGCCGCCAACATCCGCACGGTTGGCGATGCCATAAGCTACCTGATTGAGCACGGCGTCGTCAGCGAGTAACCCGGCGGTTGTTCCAAGTTAGCCGGCTTTCGTGCTTACCTCTGGCTCATCTCCGGTGGGGATGATGTGTTGCCTTTTAACCTTGGCAACCGTCGTTCCGGCGAAAGCCGGAATCCAGAACGCTCGGTGCCGGATCGCTCTTTCCCGGGGGATTTCCTGGATTCCGGCTTTCGCCGGAACGACGGGTTTATGAGACGGGTTTGACGGGTTTATGGTACGATTGCCCCGGCAGACTCTCCCGGCCGGCGTTACCATTGCACCAGTGAACTATGCCAGTGAACTATGATGGATAGCCTGGAAGAAATAGCCCGGTTAGTTTCCCGATGCGCCGATTGCGACTTGCATCGGGGACGTACCAACGCAGTTCCGGGGGAAGGCGCGGCTGACGCCGAGTTGATGTTTATCGGGGAGGGGCCGGGTTCTCAGGAGGACTTGCAGGGCCGTCCCTTTGTCGGGCCGGCGGGCCGTTTTCTGGATGAGTTGCTGGCCTCAATCGGGCTGCGCCGGGACCGGGTCTTTATTGCCAATATGGTCAAGTGCCGCCCGCCGCAGAATCGAGACCCGCTGCCGGCGGAGATTGGCGCTTGCAGCAAGTACCTGAACCGCCAGATTGAGTTGATTAACCCCCGGCTCATCGTTACCCTGGGCCGGTTTTCTCTGGCCCGGTTCTTTCCCGGCGAAAGCATCAGCCGGGCCAGGGGCCGGCTCCGGGAGCGGGACGGACGGCGTATCTACCCGGTAATGCACCCGGCGGCGGCCCTCTACCGGCAGGAAATGCGGAGCGCCATAGTCGAAGACTTTCAGAGGATTCCCACGATCCTGGAGGAGGCCCGGCGGCAGCCGGCTCTCCAGCCTGAGCCGGTGGTGGAAGAGACGCCGCCGCCGGAACAAATGTCGCTCTTTTAGAAATCAACCGGCACCGGTCCAGAACCGGTTAGGAATTGGCTTAAACTTGAATCATCACCATAACTTGCGCGTTATACCCCTCGGCGGCCTCGGCGAAATCGGCAAAAATATGATGGCCCTGGAGTGCGGCGACGATATTGTCGTCGTTGACTGCGGCGTCCAATTCCCTACTGAGGAAATGCTGGGCGTTGACCTGATTATCCCCGACGTTTCCTATCTGGTGGAGCGGGCCGACCGGGTTCGGGGCATCCTCATCACCCACGGCCACGAAGACCATATCGGCGCCCTGCCCCACGTCCTGCCCCAACTGGACGTGCCGGTTTACGCTCCCCGGCTGGCCCACGGCTTGATTTCGGTAAAGTTGCGGGAACACCGGGCCACCCGGGACGCGGTGGTGGAGCCGATTGACCCGGACGTTTCCTACCAGTTTGGCGACAACTTTAAGGCCAGTTGGTTCCGGGTTTGCCACAGCATCCCCGACGCTATGGGCATTGCCCTCAGTACCCCTTTAGGCACGGTTATTCATACCGGCGATTTCAAGATTGACCACACGCCGGTGGACGGGCATACCATTGACCTGAATACCCTGGCCCAGCACGGCAAGGACGGCGTGCTGCTCCTGTGTTCCGACTCCACTTATGCGGAAGTCCCCGGCTACACCCCCTCGGAGCAGATACTGGCCGATTCCCTGGATCGGGCTATCGGCGACGCCACCGGGCGGGTGATGGTGGCTACCTTTGCCTCCCTCATTTCCCGCATCCAGCAGGTTATCGACGCGGCGGCGCGCCACCACCGCAAGGTCAGTATCGTGGGCCGCAGCATGGCCGATAACGTGAGCATGGCCGCCGAAATGGGCTACCTGTCCCTGCCCCCGGACCTGCTGCTTTCCCTCAACGAAATCCGGGGCTATCCCCCGGAACGGGTGGTGCTGCTGACTACCGGCAGCCAGGGCGAGCCTACCTCCGCCCTGGTGCGTATCGCCAATCAGGACCACCGGGACGTATCCGTGATGGAGGGCGACACGGTGGTAATCTCGGCAACGCCGATTCCGGGCAACGAACTGCTGGTCAGCCGCACCATTGACAACCTGCTGCGACAGGGGGCCAAGGTGCTTTACGACCGGATTGCCCTGGTTCACGTTCACGGCCACGCCAGCCAGGAAGAGCTGAAAATGATGTTGAGCCTGACCCAGCCCCGCTACTTTGTGCCGGTGCATGGCGAGTACCGCCACCTGATGGCCCACGCCCGCCTGGCCTGGGATATGGGCGTGGCGGAAGCCGGCATTTTCGTGCTGGAGGACGGCGACGTGCTGGAGTTGTCGGAGTCCGGCGGCCAGGTGGTGGAAACCGTTTCGGCCAGTCCGGTACTGATTGACGGCCCCAGCGCCCGGGACATACAGAGTCAAGTGCTGCGGGAGCGGCGCGCCCTGGCTAAAGACGGCGTGGTGGTGGTGGTGGTGTCCGTTGACCGGAACACCGGCGCCCCGGCCAGCCCGACCAAGGTGCTTGCCAGCGGATTTATGGAGGCCAACGAAACTGACGCCCTTTTCCGCACCCTGTCCGGCCTGGTGGACGATTTGTTGACCGACAGCCCGGAGTTGCTTGACCGCCAAGACCGGCTGAAGAACAAAATCCGGGACAGCGTCCGCCGGTTCCTGCAAACCGAAGCCCGCCGCCGCCCCACTATAGTACCGGTGCTGCTGGAAGTCTGACCGGCTTGCCCCATTGCGCCGCTCATCCTGAGTTGGTCGAAGGACGGGGTGGGTGGTTCGACAAGCTCACCATGAGCGGGTTGAGTGGCCCATAGTACCGCTCATCCTGAGCTTGTCGAAGGACGGGGTGGTGGTTCGACAAGCTCACCATGAGCGGGCTGGGTGGCCCATAGCGCCGCTCATCCTGAGCCTGTCGAAGGGTGGTGCGGATGGTTCGACAAGCTCACCATGAGCGGGTTGGGTAGCCCATAGAGCCGCTCATCCTGAGCCTGTCGAAGGACAGGGTGGTGGTTCGACAAGCTCACCATGAGCGGATAAGGCGGCTTGGGGATTGAGTGGCTTGTTTGTATCTGTGCCGCCTTAACTTGATGCCTATGCCCCGCTTCGGCTTTCCCTGAACTTCCCCGGAACTGCTTAAATCCCTGGCATTTCCTTCCTTTAAGTTTTGCCCCCGTCTCCGCTAGGATATTACCATCGGTATTATTCTTGACTATTTTCGGGGGTCAAAATGGTGGAATCCGCGCAACCTATGCGCCGGACGGCGGCGGCAACGGATAACGCCCGGCTGCGCTCCCGGTTTTTCCTGGTTCTGGACCTTTGCATCATCCTGTCCGTCCTGGCGGCGGCCGGGCTGGTGCTTTGGCTTTATGAGGACTTCCGGGGCCGGGCCTACACCGCCCTGGGCTATGGCTGGGTTCCGGTACTGGTCTGGAGTCTGGCTGCCCTGGCCGTCCTGCGCTACCGTCCGCGCTGGCTGTTCCGGCCCTGGAACTGGTGGCTGGCCGGGGCCGGGCTGGTGGCCCTGGCGGTGGGGACGCTTTCTTTTTTCAATGCCGGATACGGCGCCTTGTCCTTTGCCAGCCTCGGCGGTCGCTGGGGCAGCGCAATGGTTGGCGAGTCTCTGCTTTGGGGCATCGCCCGCCTGCTGCCTATAGCGCTGGTAATTCCCCTGCTTGTCAGCCCCCGGAAAGTTGGACAAGGCTACCGGGTGGCCCTGCTCACCCTGGGCAAGGGCCTGTGGTATGGGGCCTGCTACCTGGCGTTGGCCCTGCGCTGGCTGGGTGTGTCGCTGGTTCGCGGCGGGCGCGCCCTTGCCAACCCGGAAACCCGCCCCGGCTGGTTGAGCGCGGTAATTTCCCTGCCCGGTCGCCTGTGGGTGGCCTTGACCGACAAGTCGGGCGGCGCAGTCCCAGCTCTACCCGACGCTGCGCCAAAAGCGGCCCCGGAATCACCCCCGGTTCCGCCGCCAACTATGGCGCCGGTAACGGTCAAAGGCTCCCAATGGCAGCTACCGTCCCTGGACTTGCTGGCCCCGTCCGAGTCTCACGAAACCGACGAAAAGCCGCTCAAGAAAATGGCGGCCGGCATCGAAAGCGCCTTCTCCGACTACGGGGTGAACGTGGAGGTTACCGACATCAAATCCGGGCCGCGTATTGTCCGCTTTGGCCTGCTGCCCGGCTGGGTGCAGAAAAAGGGGCCGGCCGGCGGCGACGGCGCCGAGGCGGGGGAGCGGCGGCGGGTTCAGGTGGGCAGCATCCTGGCCAGGGAAAAGGACTTGTCCCTGGCCCTCAGCACGCCCAACCTGCGCTTTGAGCCGGTGCCCGGTGAGGCCCTCCTCGGCCTGGAAGTGCCGACGCCGACGCCCAGCAAGGTAACGATGCGGGAGGTAATGGACTCTCAGGACTTCCGCAAAATCGTCGATAAAGGCGGTCTCCCCATCGCTTTGGGCGCCGACGCCGGCGGTGAATCGGTGGCAATGGACTTGGCCGCCCTGCCCCACATGATGATTGCCGGCGCCACCGGCAGCGGCAAAAGCGTCTGCATCAACTCCATTGTCGCCTCGATGCTGCTGACCAAGCCGCCGGACCAGTTGCGGATGCTGATGGTGGACCCCAAGCAGGTGGAGTTGACCCCCTTCAACGGCATCCCCCACCTGATAGTTCCGGTAATCACCGACGTGGATGATGTCAGCCCGATGCTCAAGGGGCTGATTCGGGAAATGACCAGTCGCTACAAGACTATGGCGGAGATTGGCGTCCGCAACATCGCCGGTTTCAACGCCAAGTCTAAAGAGCAGATGCCTTACCTGGTGCTGATTGTGGATGAGTTGGCCGACCTGATGCTGGTGGGCGGCTATGAGATTGAGCAGTCCCTGGTGCGGCTGGCCCAGTTGGGCCGGGCCGCCGGAATCCACTTGGTACTGGCGACTCAGCGCCCCTCGGTCAAGGTAGTTACTGGCCTGCTCAAGGCCAACATTCCCTCCCGGGTCGCCTTTGCCGTTGCCTCTCAGGTGGATGCCCGGGTCATCCTGGACTCGGTGGGCGCGGAGAAACTGCTGGGCAAGGGGGATATGCTGCTGGTGAATAACGATTCCCCCAAGCCCCGGCGGGTTCAAGGCACCCTGGTGTTCGACGAGGAAATTGAGGAACTGGTACAGTTCTGGCTGGACCAGAAAGGCCCGCCCCTGCCCCCCATATCCCTGGATGATTCGGAGGAGGACGGGGACGACGAGGATTTTGGGGACGAGGATATGCTGGAGAAGGCCCGGGAACTGGCCCTGCGCAACCCTCACCTGACCAGCTCGCTGCTGGAACGCCGCCTGAAAATTGGCGGCAGCCGGGCATCCCAGATTGTAGAGATGCTGGAGGAGGAGGGGTTGGTAATCCCCCGTTAGGCCGGTATGCTGCGATTGCAATAACCTCATCCCTGGTATTCTCAATAGGTGTTGGTATTATTATCGGGTAGGGGTGGGTTTGTAACCCGCCCTTTCCTGGGTGCAGGAATGGGTCGGATCTGGCAGACCCGTTTCCGGTGATGTCTCTGCCCTTGAACGCAGGGCGGGTTACAAACCCGCCCCTACCCCGGCACTAATATCAACAAATGTTGAGAATACCCTGCGATGCCCCTGCTCATTGGTAAGTAACCTCCCGTCGGCAACGGCGGTTGTGGTATTATTGGTCTGCCGGGTCAAGCCGCCCGGCAGACCAACTTTCTTTAGTTATGATTGCTGCTTTTGCTGATTGACCTGCATACCCATAGCTACCCCAAATCCGATGACAGCTTTGTCGGCGTAGATGATTGCATCGACCGGGCTAAAGACTTGGGGTTGGACGGGATTTGCCTGACCGACCATGATGATTTCTGGCCTTTGGACGCGGTGCAAGCCTTGTCCCGGCGGCACGATTTTCTGGTGCTGCCCGGCAGTGAAATCAACACTGACGCCGGCCATATCCTGGTTTTCGGCCTGGAGCGCTATGTCTTTGGCCTGCACCGGCCGGCCTTTCTGCGCCAGTCGGTTGACCGCTGCCGGGGCGCAATGGTGGCGGCCCATCCCTACCGGCGCCGGTTCCTGGCCGAGCCGGGCCGGGAACCGCAGGCTAGAGCGGAAATGCTGGAGCGGGCCGCCGCCGATAATTTCTTTTCCCTGTGCGACGCTATCGAGGGCGTCAACGGGCGCGGGCTGCCAGCGGAGAATGACTTTTCCCGGGACCTGGGGGCTGCCCTTAACCTGGCGTCCACCGGGGGCAGCGACGCCCACCGCCTGGAGCAACTGGGCACCGTCGCCACCCGGTTTGAGCGCCCGGTCCGCGGCCTGGCCGACCTGATTCGGGAAATCAAGGCCGGCCGGTTCCGGCCCGAAGTGTTGAACGGAGCCGGCCGCCGGGCAAACCCAGCCGGAAGTTAAACCTTGGCAGGCGGGATAAATGAGTGAGTCGCTGATTGTAGAAGACCTGTACGTGGAGTTTGGAACCGTCGCCGGCCCGGTGAAGGCGCTGAACGGGGTCAGCTTTTCCATGGAAGAGAATCAGATTTACTGCATCGTTGGCGAGAGCGGCGCCGGCAAATCGACCCTGGCCCTGGCGATTATGGGCCTGCTGCCGCAATCGGCGTCGGTGTTGCAGGGCCGCATTATCTTTGACGGCGTGGACTTGCTGCGGGCCAGCCCGGAGCATCTGCGGAGTATCCGGGGCAAGGATATATCCATGGTCTTTCAGGACGCTCAGACTGCCCTGAACCCGGTGCAGACGGTGGGCGCGCAACTGGAAGAGGTCATCCTGACCCACACCGACAAGTCCTCCCGGGAGGCCAGCCGAATGGCCCAGGAAGTGCTGCGGGAATTGGGGCTGCCGGATCCTCGGCGCATCCTGGGCGAATATCCCTTCAACCTCAGCGGGGGAATGTGCCAGCGGGTGATGCTGGCGATTGCCCTGGTAATGCGGCCCCGGCTGCTGATTGCCGACGAGGCCACTTCGGGGCTGGACGTTACGCTGCAAGCGGAAATCCTGGAGCGGCTGAAGGGCCTGTGCCGGGAACTGAACTCGGCCGTCCTGCTCATCACCCACGATCTGGGCATCGTAGCCCACATGGGCCACCGGGTCGCCGTGATGTACGGCGGCGCCCTGGCGGAAACGGCCGACGTTATCCCCCTGTTCCGGGAGCCGCGGCATCCCTATACCTGGTCGCTGCTCCAGGCGTTGCCCCGGCTGGATGACGTGGGCAAGCGGCTGCGGCCCTTGCAGGGCAGCCCGCCGGATATGGTGAACCTGCCGGAGGAATGTGCCTTCCTGCCCCGCTGCCCCAAGGCCCTGAGTCAATGCCGCCAGGAACCGCGCCCGCCCCTGGAGGAGCTGGCGCCCCGCCATTGGGCCGCCTGCTACAACCCCATGGTGGCCGAATGACCGGTTTTCCTGGTATTGCTTACCCGGAACGGTGCCGGTAGATGGTAGGGGCGGGTTTATAACTCGTCCCTATGGGGATGATAGCGGGAATTAAGGCTACGGTTCAGGCTGACCGCCGGCCGGGGGCGGCCAGGTCGGCTACCAGCAGTTCCAGGGCCAGGTCTTCCGATTCTACCTGCCCGGTTTTGATTGCCAGGTCAGCCGCCAGGAGCCGTTGGTAACGCCGGTCGATGTCCGGCCAGGGGTTGCGGCGGGCCTGTTCCACCGTCTTGCGCACGGCAAAGGGCGGGACGCCCAGCTTTC
This sequence comes from uncultured Dehalococcoidia bacterium, assembly GCA_958295765.1. Lineage (GTDB taxonomy): Bacteria > Chloroflexota > Dehalococcoidia > Lucifugimonadales > UBA3495 > CATQHB01. The sequence continues at coordinate 2,063,598 of CATQHB010000002.1, read as the reverse complement.
CGGCCAGTTCCTGCTGGGGAACCCGCTGCTCGGACCAGTACCGGGCCAGGGCCACCAGGCGCAGTTGACGCTCAATCATTCCGATGATGTAGGGCAGGGCCGCGCCGTCCTGCCGTAGCTGCTGCAACAGGCGGAGGGCCACCGCCGGCCGCCCGTCAATCATCGCGTCCACCGCGTTGAAAATGCTGGCCTCGCGCACTTGGGAGACCAACTCCTGAACGTCCTTCTCCTCAATCCCCCGTCCGGCGGCGTAGAGGGACAGCTTTTCCAATTCCCGGTCCAGGGTCCAGAGGTCGTTGTCCACCAGGTCGGTCAGGGTTTTGATGGCCGCCGGGCTGATGCTGGCCCCCTTTTGCTGGGCCAGGCCCTTGACGTAGCGGGCCAGGGCCTCGCCGGTGGGGGCCGGCAGGTGTTGAACCTGAACTTGGGTTACCCCTTTCAGTTCCCGGAGCAGCGGGTTGGACTCGGCAAGGGCGTGATCCACCAGGAACAGCCGGGTGGTATCCGGCATTTGGGGGATAGCCGCCGCCAACCCGTCCCAGGCGCCCAAAGCACGGCCCGCCGGGGCGGAACGGCCGGCGGTGGTTCGGCCCCGGCTCCGGCTCTGCCCCGTCCGGCGTTCCAGGGTAGCCAGCAGCCCGGTAACTACCACCAGGCGGCAGGCATCCATAAAGGGCAGGGCGTTGCAGACGGCCAGCAACTCCGGCGGGGTCAGTTGGCCGCCGTTAAGCTGGTGGCGGTTGGCCTCCAGCAGCCCATCGGCCCCCGCCTCCCGTTCCAGCCCCTTTAACGCCTCGGAAACCAGGAAACTGTCTCCATAAATAACGTGGGCCGGCAAAGTTATCCCCCCCAACAATCAAGCAGTCCGGTTCAGGATAATGTCGTTGTGCCGGTGGCTATAGAACATTGAAAGCCCGGCATTAGTGAAAGTTCTATATTGAAAGGTCGATGTCGTTCCGAGGGAAATTCTATGTCATTCCGGGGAAAGCTCTATGTCATTCCGAGCGTAGCGAGGAATCTAAACTCCTTCATAAGCCGGGTTTCTGCCGGAACCGGAAATTGGCAAAGGCCGGGGATTTTAGATTCCTCCCTGCGGTCGGAATGACAGACTAATTGGTTAGAATGACATATCAACTGTGTAATTCCTGACCAATAACAAAATCCGCTCATGGTGAGCTTGTCGAACCACCCGTTCCTATCCGGTAGGGGCGTTTCGCGAAACGCCCCTACGTGGCTTTGCAAAACCCTGCTTACCCGGCCGTCCGTTCCACTGGTGAGCTTGTCGAACCACCCGTCCCTATCCGGTAGGGGCGTTTCGCGAAACGCCCCTACATGGCTTTGCAAAACCCCACTTACCCGGCCGGCCTTTCCACCAGTTCAGTAAGGATGCCGAACACCGAGCGGGGGTGAATAAAGGCGATGTCGCCGGACAGCCCTTCTCGAGGTTCCCGGTCGATTAACTCCAGGCCCAGCCCGTCCACGATTTGCAGCTTGCCGGGCAGGTCGGTAACGTAAAAGGCCAGGTGGTGCAGGCCCTCGCCCCGCCGCTCGATAAAGCGGCCGATCGTAGTATCCGCCGCCGTTGGCTCCATCACTTCCAGCCGGGTCTGGCCCACCTGAATCAGCGCGCCCCGGATGCCCTGGTCGGCCAGTTCCCGCACCTCAGGCCGGGGCGCGCCGAACACCTCGCTGAACAGTTTCAAGGCGGCCTCAATGTCCCTTACCGCAATCCCTACGTGGTCGATGTAGTCAACGGCGCAGATTGGCGTGGCGTTCAAGGTTATCCTTCTCTCCTGACAAGGTTTCTTTTCCCTGCGGCCCCGGTGTCTCCGGGTGAAAATGCCCCAAGTGCAATTGCTGGCTTAAACCGGATATTGGGCCAGGGTTTGCCGGGCGATGAGCAGCCGCTGGACTTGGGAGGTGCCTTCGTAAATGGTAGTTACCCTAGCGTCCCGGAACAGCCGTTCCACCGGGGCATCCTTGAAATAGCCGTAGCCGCCGTGAACCTGCACCGCTTGAGAGGTAACGTTGACGCACATCTCCGAGGCGATGAGTTTGGCGATGGACGCCTCGTTGATGAAGGGCCGGCCCTCATCCTTCAGGGTGGCGGCCTGCATCGTGGTGGTGCGGGCGGCGTGAACCGCTGCCGCCATATCGGCCAGCATAAACTGGATGGCCTGGTGCTGGGCGATGGGCCGGCCAAAGGATTCCCGCTGCTGGGCGTAACGCACCGCCTCTTCCAGGGCGGCCTGGCCGATGCCGACGCACTGGGCGGCGATAGTTATCCGGCTGGAGTCCAGGACTTCCATAGCGTAGCGGAAACCCCGGCCTTCTTCGCCCAGCAGGTTTTCGGCCGGCACCGGCGTATCCTGGAACACCACTTCGCTGGTGCTGGAGGCCCGCATCCCCATCTTGCCGTGCATCGGGTTGACCTGCATACCCGGCGCGCCCCGGGGGACGACAAAGGCGCTGATGCCCTTGTAGCCTTGCTCCCGGTCCTGGGTGGCGAACACCACCATCGACTCGGCGACGTCGGCGTTGGTGATGAACATTTTGCTGCCGTTGAGGAACCAGGTGCCGTCCCGCTGCACTGCCGAGGTTTGCAGGGCTGCCGCGTCGGAACCGCCGCCGGGTTCGGTCAAGGCCCAGGCTGCTACCCCCCGGCCTGAGGCCAGGGAGGGGATAAACCGCTGTTTCTGCTCTTCGTTCCCGAAGCGGTAGATGGTGGTGGTGCCCAGGGACAGGTGGGCAATCAGGCCGGTACTGGCGGCGGCATCGCCCCGGGCGATTTCCTCGGCGGCAATGGCTAACTGGCGGTAGCCGCCGCCGCTGCCCCCGTATTGGGGGGCGATGCTGATGCCGGTAATTCCCAGCCGGGCCATACCCTGCCAGTTCTGCTGGTCAAACTCCTCCTTCTCATCCACCTCCCGGGCGCGGGGCGCCATTTCCCGGTCGGCAAAGTCGCGAACCAGGTTTTGCAGCATCCGTTCTTCTTCGTTAAGCATCGGGTCCGGCATAGCGTTACTCCCTATCTTGATTTAACCTTTAACCGCCAATGATTTAACCGCCAGTGCCACCAGGGGCCACCACTGTCATTCCGACCGCAGGGAGGAATCTAAAAATTCCCTGTCCAGAACGGTTCTTATCGCCAGATTTTTAGACCCCTACTATCGTTCAGGGTGACATTGTAAGGGATGATAACGGTTGTAGGAACGCGCCCTGACTATTATTTATTCGGGATAATCCAGGCCATCGGCGTTTATAAAAAAATCAAAACGCCAACTCCCCCTGCTGTTCGCCGAACACCTGGCGGAATACCTGGCAAATTTCGCCCAGGGTGCAGTAGTTTTCTACGCACTCCAGGGTAGGGGGCAGGGTGTTGTCCGTGCTGCGGGCCGCCTCTTCCAGCCGGGCCAGGGACGCTCGGACGGCGGCGTTGTCCCGCGCCCGGCGTAGCCGTTGCAGCCGTTGCGCCTGCTGCTGGGCTACCTCCGGGTTCACCCGCAGCAGGTTGCCGACCGGCGGCGTGTCGCTGACGTAGCGGTTCACCCCGACAATGGCCCGGTCGCCGCTGTCCACCTCCTGCTGGTGGCGGTAGGCCGACTCGCCGATTTCCAACGCCTGAAAGCCCTGCTCAATGGCGGCCACCGCGCCGCCCTGCCGTTCAATGCGGTCAATGTAGTCCAGCGCCGCCTGCTCCAACTGGTCGGTCAGGCTTTCGATGTACCAGGAACCACCCAGGGGGTCAACTACGTCGGCGACGCCGCTTTCGTGGGCGATTATCTGCTGGGTGCGGAGGGAAAGCTGGGCCGATTCCTCGGTGGGCAGGCCCAGGGCCTCGTCCCGGGAATTGACGTGCAGGGATTGGGTGCCGCCCAGGATGGCCGCCAGGGCCTGCACCGTGCTGCGAATCAGGTTGTTGTCCGGCTGCTGGGCGGTCAGGGTTACCCCGGCGGTCTGGGTGTGAAAGCGCAGCATCAGGGAGCGAGGGTCTTGGGCGCCGAACCGCTCCCGCATAATTCTGGCCCACATCCGCCGGGCGGCCCGGTACTTGGCGACCTCCTCCAGCAGGTTGTTCTGGGCCACAAAGAAAAAGGACAGGCGGGGCGCAAAGTCGTCCACCGGCAGCCCGGCGTCCACGGCGGCCTGCACGTAGGCGATGGCGTTGGCAAAGGTAAAGGCCAACTCCTGGACGGCGGTGGCCCCGGCCTCCCGGATATGGTAGCCGCTGATGCTGATGGTGTTCCAGCGGGGGATGTGCTCGGCGCAATACTTGAATACGTCCACCACCAGCCGCATCGAGGGCCGGGGCGGGTAGGCATAGGTTCCCCGGGCGATGTATTCCTTCAGGATGTCATTCTGGAGAGTGCCGTTCAGCTTTTCCGGGCCGACCCCCTGCCCTTTGGCGGCGGCGATGTAGAGGCACAGCAGGATGGAGGCGGTGGCGTTGATGGTCATTGACGTGCTGACCCGGTCCAGGGGGATGCCGTCGAAGAGGGTTTCCATATCCTCTAGGCTGCAAATCGGCACCCCCACCTTGCCCACCTCGCCCAGGGATTGGGGGGCGTCGGAGTCATAGCCAATCTGGGTGGGCAGGTCAAAGGCCACCGAAAGCCCGGTCTGGCCCTGTTCCAGCAAGTAGCGAAAGCGGCGGTTGGTGTCGGCGGCGGTGGCATAGCCGGAATACTGGCGCATGGTCCAGATACGGCCCCGGTACATATTGGGCTGCACGCCCCGGGTGTAAGGGAATTCTCCGGGATAGCCGATACCCCGGCCGGATTCGTCGCTATCGCCGGCGGCGTCATCCGGGGCGTAGAGCGGGTCAATGGTCAGGCCGCTGTCGGTCTGGAACCGCTCCCGGCGTTCCGGGAACCGCCGGATGACCGGTTCCAGGGTATTCTCCCGCCAGTCTTCCCGATTGTTTGATGCGCTGCCGGACATTTGCCGCCTCTTTTCGGATGTGTGCTGCCTCTGGTGTCGCTGCCCCTGATGCGGTCTCCATTGTACCTTTATCGGCGGCGGCGCTCAACCCGGATTGGGGTTTGGTCAGGGCAATTACGTTTTAACCGGGGCAACCCAAGCAATCCCCAAACAACCGTCGTTCCGGCGCCGTCAACCGTCGTTCCGGCGCCGTCAACCGTCGTTCCGGCGAAAGCCGGAATCCAGGAAATCCTACGGGAAAAGAACGAGCCGGCTACCGAGGGTTCGGGATTCCGGCTTTCGCCGGAACGACGGGTTTATGCTGCGATTGCCTTGGGGATTGTTGACACAACCTTGGGCGCGCCTTTTTACCAATGTCACCCTGAACGGAGTGAAGGGTCTAAAATCCCTGTCGCCAGGGCGGGTTATAAACCCGCCCCTACCGGCCGCCGGAGTATTCGGGCCAGAACACCAACTCCTGTTGAGAATACCCCGCCGCCCGGCGCCTTGACATTGCGGAAAGGGTGTTCATATACTAGCCAAAACTATTAGCCAAAGCCTCGCTGAAGGACAAAGGGCCGCCGGCTTTTGGTGGGCGGCCCGGGCCGGTCAAGGGTAAATGAGCAGGAAAAAAGTTCTGGTGGTCGGCGGCGGCACCGGCAGTCATACCACCCTTACCGGGCTGCGGGATGAGGATTGCAGCTTGGCGGCGGTGGTGGCGATGACCGACAGCGGGGGCAGTTCCGGGCGGCTGCGGGATGAGTTGGGGCAACTGCCGCCGGGGGACATCCGCCAATGCCTGATGGCCCTGGCCGCCGAAACCCCCCAGGGCAACCTGATGCGCCGCCTCTTTGACTACCGCTTCAGTTCCGGCAACGGCCTCAGCGGACACAGCTTTGGCAACCTGCTCCTCACCGTCCTTACCGAAGTTACCGGCAACACGATTACCGCCATTGAGGAAGCCTCTCAATTGTTGGGGGTTATGGGCCAGGTGCTGCCGGTTACCCTGACGCACTCCACCCTGGTGGCCCGGCTGGAGAACGGCGAGGAACTGGCCGGCGAGTCGGTCATCGACCAGCGGCGGGTCAACCTGGACGTCGGCATTGACTATATTCGGCTCGACCCCAAAGCCTACGTTTATCCGCCGGTGCTGGACGCCATTGAGCAGGCCGACGCCATCATCCTCGGCCCCGGCGACATCTACACCAGCGTCCTGCCCAACCTGTTGGTGGAGAACGTGGCGGAGACGATAAACGCTTCCCCCGCCGTAAAAATTCACATCTGCAACCTGATGACCAAGCCCGGGGAGTCGGACCGGTTCAAGGCGTCCACCTTTGTCAAGGCCCTGATGGACTACCTGGGCACCGACCGGCCGCTGGATTACCTGGTATTCAACGACAGCCCCTTTCCCCCGCGTCTGTTGCAGCGTTACGCCGCCGACCAGCAGTACCCGGTGGAGTTGGACCGGGAGGAGTGCGACCAGGTGGTGAAGGAGATAGTTGCCCGCCCGGTGCTGGCCGCCGGGGTCTATCTGCGGCACGACGCCAAGTCCCTGGCCCGGGTTATAATGGAGATAGTGAACCGCCCCGCCCCGGCCCCTCGTACTGTTCACCCTGAACCGGTTGAAGGGTGAACTGTCGGATAGGGGCGGGTGGTTCGACAAGCTCACCATGAGCGGGTTTTGTTACGCCTATCCCCGTTCACCCTGAGCCGGTCGAAGGATGAACCGTTGGATGGGGGAGTGTGCCACGTAGGGGCGTTTCGCGAAACGCCCCTACGGGATAGGGTAGGGTGGTTCGACAAGCTCACCATGAGCGGGTTTGGTTCGGTGATCGGATTCTGTTCCCGGCGCAGACTTGCGCCGCCCCTGGGCCAATTGTTGTTTTCAAGCAGGTTTCACCCTTTACCGGCCCCGCTTATCCCGGCGCGGCAAGGCCGGGGTGAGGGGATTTACCCGGAGGCGTTGTGTGCGGCATCGTAGGATATGTTGGCAGCCAGGCGGCCTGGCCCATTATTCTGGAGGGCTTGCAGCGGCTGGAATACCGGGGCTATGACAGCGCCGGCATTGCGGTGCTGGGCGCCTCCGGGCGGCTGCGTCTCCGCAAGACGGTGGGCAAGGTTAATGGGCTGACCCGGCTGGAGGCCGATTCCCCCAAAGGCACCGTGGGCCTGGGGCATACCCGCTGGGCTACCCACGGGCCGCCCTCCGACGCTAACGCCCATCCCCTTACCGAGTGCAGCCGGCAGGTGGCCGTGGTGCATAACGGCATCGTCGAGAACTTTCTGGAGTTAAAGCTGGGCCTGCTGTCTCAAGGCCACGCCTTTTCCTCGGAAACGGATACCGAAGTCATCGCCCACCTGATTGAGGAGGGTATGCACCAGGGGCTGGATTTTGTCGCCGCCTTTCGCCGCCTGGGAAAGCTGCTGGAAGGCTCTCAAGCCGTTGCCGCCATCTACCAGGGGGAGCCGGACAAGGTGTGCGCGCTGCGGTTGGGCCACGCCGGGGGCATTGTCATTGCCCACCGGGACGGCCAGGGCATTGTGGGCAGCGACTTGCCGGCCGCCCTGCCCATCCTGCGCCCCGGGCCGGGAACCTCCGGCCCGTTTGCCTGGCCGGTGGCCTTTCTGGATGCCGGGGAGATGGCGGTGGTTACCCGGGAGGGCGTCGCCTTTTCCGACGTAGAAGGAACGAGCCTGGACAAGGAACTGCACAGCGTCGCCCCGGAGGATGCCCTGGTGGATAAGGGCGGCTACCGCCACTTTATGCTCAAGGAAGTAATGGAACAGCCGCAGGTGGTGGCCGGCGCCCTGCGGGGACGGGTCAACTTCGAGGCCGGCCGGGTGGAACTGCCCGACTTCCCCCTGGACGCAACGGAAATCCAATCGCTGCAACGGGTGGCGCTGATAGGCTGCGGCACCAGTCTGAACGCCGCCCAGGTGGGCCGCCACTGGATTGAACAGTTTGCCGGGCTGCCCGCCGAGATTGAGAGCGCGTCCGAGTTCCGCTACCGGGAACCCCTGCTGAACCGCAATACCCTGGTGGTATCCATCAGCCAGTCGGGGGAAACGGCGGACACCCTGGCGGCAATGGAGGAGGCCCGGCGGCAGGGGGCGCGCCTGATTACCCTGTCCAACATTGAAGGCAGCCAGGCGGCGCGGCTGGCCGAAGGCGCCCTGTATATGGGTTCCGGCCTGGAAATCGGCGTAGCCAGCACCAAGACCTTTATTGCCTCCCTGACCATCCTGCACCTGCTGGCGATTTACCTGGGTCAAGCCCGCGCGCATCTGTCGTCGGAGGATACCCGGCGGCTGGTAACCGACCTGGCCCGCGCGCCCCGGCTGATTGGGGAGATGCTGGCCGACCTTTCCGAGTACCGGCGGCTGGCCCGCAAATTCAACGGCTACGGCGGTTTCCTTTACCTGGGCCGGGGCATCAACGCGGCGATTGCCCAGGAAGGCGCGCTGAAACTCAAGGAAATCAGCTACATCCACGCCGAAGGCTACCCGGCTGGCGAAATGAAACACGGCCCCATTGCCCTGATTGACCGGAATATGGCGACCCTGGCCCTGGCGCCCCGGGACGGCCTGTACGACAAAATGGCCGGCAACATCCGGGAAGTTAAGGCCCGGGAAGGGGTGGTGCTGGCGGTGCTGACCGAAGGGGACGCCGAACTGTCCGACCAGGTGGATGAGGCGTTGTACCTGCCCCCGGCCCCCGAACACCTGACGCCGATGCTGGCGACCATCCCGCTGCAACTGCTGGCCTACTATATCGCGCTGCTTAAAGGGTATGACGTGGACCAGCCGCGCAACCTGGCGAAAACGGTAACCGTAGAATGAGCGGCCCGAATTGCCGGGCTTTCAACAATCCCTTTGATATTCACGAATCCCCTGGATATTCGGCGGCAAAAGGGTTGCGGATTGCGCCGTAGTAGTGGAATAATGCCTATTTGTATCCCCCCGGTTCCTACGAATAAAACCACCCCAATCCTTGACCCTAAGGGCAGGTAAATGACTTCAATGCTGCTGAGAATCAACTACCCGGAAATGGCCCTGGACCGCTACGCCTCCTTACTCCCCCCGGAACTGCTCCACGAACTGACCACTTTAGCCCAGGAGCTGAAAGGCCGGCGCTTTGTCCACGCCAACAGCACCGCCGCCGGGGGTGGCGTCGCCGAAATTCTCCAGTCCCTGGTTCCGCTGATGAACTCCCTGGGCGTGGCAACGGAACGGGTGGTAGTCAGCCCGACGGAACCCCGGTTTTTCCAGATTACCAAGCGGATTCACAACCTGCTCCAGGGGGCCGAGGGTTCTCTGTCGCCAGAGGAGTTAGAGGTCTATTTCCGGTGTATCGGAGAGGTGGCCGAGGATATTCAGGAGCGGGCGTTGGCCGCCGACGTGTGGTTTTTGCATGACCCCCAGTTGCTGCCGTTGGCGTCCCTGCTGCCCAAGCAGGTTGCGGAACTGCGGTATTGGGTTTGCCATATTGACTTGACCGCGCCCAACCCGCAGGTTTTGGATGCACTGGCGCCGCTGACCGGCCACTATGACGGCCTGGTGTTCTCCCTGCCCGATTTTGTGCCGCCGGGGTTGAATGGGCACCCGCCGGTTTCCATTGTGCCGCCCTCCATTGACCCCTTGACCGCCAAGAATACGCCCCTCAGCCGGGTGGAGGCGCAGCAGATAGTCGCCGCTATGGGCATTGACCCGGCGCGGCCCCTGATTACCCAGGTATCCCGGTTTGACTACTGGAAAGACCCCTGGGGGGTGATTGACGCCTACCGCCAGGCGCGCCGGTCAGCGCCCGGCTTGCAGTTGGCCCTGCTGGGGTTGAGCCAGGCCGCCGATGACCCGGAGGCCCTGGACGTGCTGAACAGCGTCCGGGAACACGCCGCCGGCGACCCGGACATTCACACCTATTTCTACCCGGTGGATTTGCCCGATTCCATTGACCGGATTGTCAACGCCTTTCAGACGGCCTCCTTGGTAGTGATGCAGAAGTCCACCAGGGAGGGCTTTGGCCTGACCGTTGCCGAGGCGATGTGGAAAGGCCGGGCCGTAATCGGCGGCAACGTCGGCGGCATCCGGTCGCAGATTGAGGACGGGGTGAACGGTTACCTGGTGGATTCCCCGGAGGAATGTGGCCGGCGCATCGTGGAGTTGTTGCAAAACCCGGATTTGCGGGAAAGTATCGGCCAGGCGGCCCGGGAGCGGGTACGCCAACAGTTCCTGCTGCCCCGGCTGGCCCTGGACTACCTGCGGGCGGCCCGCGCCGGCCTGGCCCAACTGCCCCCCCGCTACACCAACGGCGCAAACGGGGCCAACGGCGTTAATGGCGCAAACGGGACTAACGGACACCACCCCACCGCCTTTGACCAACTGGAACAGTTGCACATCCCGGCGCCCCAGGCAAACCCGGTCTGAACTTTGGGATGATTGCCAGGTAGCGCCGGTTGATTTTCAGGATAATTAGATATTCTCAATGTCTGTTGGTGGTATCATCGGCGTAGGTGTGGGTTTGTAACCCGCCCGTCGTTCAACGGCAGGGAATATCGGAAAACGGGTGGGCGTAGTTGGCATACTCCGACACCTGAGCCAGGGCGGGTTACAAACCCGCCCCTACCGGCCAACGCAGCCTGGCCCGGCAAGAAATACCAACGAATGTTGGAAATACCCGGTGAAATTTCCGGTGCCGGCGTCAAGTCAACGCCAACAACAATAACCGCTCATGGTGAGCCTGTAACCGCTCATGGTGAGCCTGTCGAACCATCGGCGCCCCATCCTTCGACAAGCTCAGGATGAGCGGTAATAGTCAACTTCCACGCCTTTGCAATCGTCCCGGTGGTGAATCTGGTTATATTGCCAGTGTATCCACCCGTTGCTATACTTTCCGGCGGTCAGGCCGCGCAGCTTATTAAGGTTTAACGGGGTTCTTACGGTTCAGTTATGACCGACTTTCAGCCAATAGAGGTGATGGCGCCGGCCACTACCGCCAACCTGGGGCCGGGGTTTGACTGCCTGGGTATGGCGCTGGATTTGTGGAACCGGCTGGAAGTGCTGCCGGCAGAGCCGGGCGCCGGAGATGCCCCGTCCGTAGAGGTTTTTGGTGAGGGAGCCGGGGAATTGGCTACCGACTCCGGCAACCTGACCTACCGGGCGATGCAGTTCCTTTACACCGAGGCCGCCCTGGAAATGCCTCCGCTCAGGCTGCGCTGCCATAATGCCATACCCTTGAGCCGGGGCTTGGGCAGCAGCGCCGCCGCCATTGCCGGCGGGCTGGTGGCGGCCAACGCCCGGTGCGGCGGCCTCTTTTCCCCCAACGAACTGCTGGAAATGGCGGCGACTATTGAGGGGCACCCGGACAACGTGGCCGCCGCCGTCCTGGGGGGCCTCCAGTTGGTGGTGTCCGATGGCCCCCAGCTATACACGGCGCCGATACCGGCGCCCCCGGAATTGCATACCGTGTTGTTCATACCGGAGACCCGCATCGCCACCGCCGACGCGCGGGCGGTTTTGCCCCGTCAGGTAAGCGTGGCCGATGCGGTGTTCAATATGGGCCGGGTGGCTTTGCTGGTGGCGGGAATGGGCTTTAACCGCCCGGAGTATCTGGAGGTGGCGACTCAGGACAAGCTGCACCAACCCTACCGCCAGCCCCTGTTTCCGGCGGTCAAAACGATTTTCGCGGCGGCGCGGGCGGCCGGCGCCCTGGGCGTGTTCGTGTCGGGCAGTGGCTCTACGGTGCTGGCCCTGACCGAGGGCCGGGAAATGACGGTAGCCTATGAAATGTTTGAGGCCGCCCGGCTTACCGGAGTCCCCGGCCGCCTGGAAGTTACCCGGCCAACCAGTCAAGGGGCCTACGTGGTGGGTGGGGGGTAGGGTATTTCCGTTCTCTCTCTGGTGCAAATGCCCCGCTCATCCTGATCCGGTCAAAGGATGCAAGGATGAACGGGTGGTTCGACAGGCTCACCATGAGCGGTTAGAGGCGTTGGGCGGTATAGGCGTAATGGCAAATACCCCGCTCATCCTGAGCCTGTCGAAGGATGTAAGGACGGGTGGTTCGACAGGCTCACCATGAGCGGTTAAGGGTGTTTGGGCGGTTGGGCGTGTTGGGCGGTTAGGCGTGTTAAACCGGTGTATCCCGCATTACTCATCAAGGTATATTCGGGCCTATTCTTGGATTAAAAGAGGCTAAACAAGACCGTGGCGCTGGTAGTACATAAATACGGTGGCAGTTCGGTGGCCGACGCTGAGAAGATTCTGAACGTGGCCCGGCGGATTGGCGCGGTCAAGGACGGCGGGGCTGATATTGTGGCGGTGGCCTCGGCGATGGGGGATACTACCGACGACCTGATTGACCTGGCCCGCACCGTCTCCCCGGAACCGGATCCCCGGGAACTGGACCTGCTGCTTTCCACCGGCGAGTTGGTATCCTGCGCCCTGCTGACTATGGCCCTGCGCCGGCTGGGGTATGACGCCATTACCCTCAGCGGTTTCCAGGCCGGCATCCATACCGATACGATGTATGGCAAGGCCCGCATCCACCGGATTGACCCGGCCCGGGTCAGGAGCGAACTGGCCGAGGGCAAGGTGGTCATCGTGGCCGGGTTCCAGGGGATAACCGACGACCTGGACATCACCACCCTGGGCCGGGGTGGTTCCGACACCACCGCCGTGGCTCTGGCGGCGGCTCTGGAGGCGGAACGCTGCGACATATATACTGACGTGGACGGCATCTATACCGCCGACCCCCGGGTGGCGCCCCAAGCGCGCAAGCTGGCCGAAGTCGGCTATGAGGAAATGCTGGAACTAGCCAGCTACGGGGCCAAGATGCACCCCCGTTCTATCGAGTTGGGGGCGGCCTACCAGGTGCCCATCTACGTGGCCTCCAGCTTCGGCGATGCGCCGGGAACTCTGATTCATCAGGTAGCGGAAATGGAAGGGATGGAAAACCGGGTTAAGGTTACCGGCATAGCCTACCAGGCCAACGTGGCGAAAATTACCGTGCGGTCGGTGCCGGACCGGCCCGGCGTGGCCGCCGCCCTGTTCGAGCCGCTGGCCGCCGTAGGCATCAGCGTGGATACCATTGTGCAGAACACCAGCGTAGAACGCGCTACCGACATCAGCTTTACCGTCGCCCGTTCCGACCTGCCCCGGGCCATCCGGGAAGTGGAGACCGGCCTGGCGGCCCTGGGCGCCGCCGAGGTGGTCAGCGACCCGACCCTGGCCTCGGTCAGCGTCGTCGGGTCGGGGATGCAGAACACCCCAGGCTATGCCTCCCGGATGTTCCGTATTCTGGCCGAGGGTGGCATTAACATTGATATGATAACTACCTCGGAGATTCGCATTTCCTGCATCATCCGGGAAGAGCAGGTAGCCGATGCGGTTCGCCTGCTGCACCGGGGCTTCCAACTTGACGAGGAGGAATAACTCCCCCGTTATTCAGCGCCAATGCCTGCGCTTACCGCTCATCCTGAGCCTGTCGAAGGATACCCGCAGGATGGGGCGGCGTGGTTCGACAAGCTCACCATGAGCGGATGTTGACTCACCGTGCTCGGATGTTGGCTCGCCGTGCGTAAGTGTAGTTATTGGCGTTGACTGTGCACCGGCCCGTTATTCAGCGCGGAGGCCCCTTGACCCAGCCCTTTCTATCCGTCGTCATTCCGGCGTTCAACGAAGAGGCCCGGATTCACGCTACCCTGGAGCAGGTTGCCGCCTTCCTGAAGGGGCGCAATTTCTCCTGGGAAATCGTGGTAGCCGATGATGGCAGCATTGACGCTACGGCCCGGCTGGTCGCCGCCTTTGCCGCCGGACAGCCGGAAATCCGTCTGCTGTCCCTGGCCCACCGGGGCAAGGGCGGGGCGGTAAAACAGGGGATGCTGGCCGCCGCCGGCGAGTACCGGTTCCTCTGCGACGCCGACCTGTCTATGCCCATTGAGCAGGTGGAGCGGTTTCTGCCGCCGCAGGTTGAGGGAGCGGATATTGTGGTGGGTTCCCGGGAACTGGCCGACTCCCGGCGCATCGGCGAGCCGGGCCACCGCCACCTGATGGGCCGGTTCTTTAATGCGCTGATTCAAGCCCTGGCCCTGCCCGGCATCCCGGATACGCAATGCGGGTTCAAGTGTTTCCGGGGCGCGATTGCGGCGGACTTGTTTGAGCGGCAACGGGTGGACGGGTTCGCTTTTGACGTGGAGGTGCTGTACCTGGCCCGCCGGATGGGTCTGACGGTCCGGGAGGTGGGCATCGACTGGTATTACCGGGAGGGCAGCAAGGTGCGCCTCTTTCAGGATTCGCTGGGTATGGCCTGGGAGGTGGTAAAAATTCGCTGGCGGTGGCGTGGTTCGACAGGCTCACCATGAGCGGACTTTTGGGTTGACTGCCCCGCTCATCCTGAGCTTGTCGAAGGATGTCTTGCAGGATAGGGTGGCGTGGTTCGACAGGCTCACCATGAGCGGACTTTAGCGGAGTGGGGCCGGTTGATTTTCCCGCTTACCATAAACGGCTTTTACCCCGGCTATAGTTATTTACTTATTTTCAGTATATTCTTAAATAAATGCCCAAAATGGACTTGACCGGATGTTGGCCGGTAGTGTAACTACTATATGGTGGTTTTCTTTACCGGGTAATCTCGGGTTGACCACCGGGGCAATCATTATTCGCACTATTCTTAATTTTTTGGAGACAAACTGAGATGGAGATGACCAGGACCGAGGACAAATCCAGACTGAGACGGGATTGGAGTAAGGAAGCCATTTCCCTGGCCTTAAAGGGGGAATGGCAGCGGGCCGCGGAAGTGAACCAGGCCATTCTGGCCCTCTTTTCCGACGATGTCGATGCGATGAACCGGCTGGGTAAGGCTTTTATGGAGCTTAACGAATACGGCCGGGCGCGGGAGGTGTTGGCCGAGGTGGTGCTGAAGGCCCCCTACAACACCATCGCCAAAAAGAACCTGACCCGCCTGGAACAGTTGGAGGACATTCCGGCCAGCGGCAAGCCGGTCCGAAAGACCGGGAGCGTCCCCCGGCTGTTTATCGCCGAGAGCGGCAAGTCCGGCACTACGGTGCTGCAAAAGCCGGCGGCGCCCCGGGTGTTAGCCAGCGTCGCCCCGGGAGAGCCGGCCAACCTGGTGGTGGAAAAGCAGGCGATTCGGGTCTATGTGCGCGACGACGAATACCTGGGCCAGGTGGAACCCAAGCTGGCCCGCCGCCTGCTGCGGCTCATTGACGGCGGCAACCGTTACGAGGCCGCCGTTATCGGGGTCAACGATTGGGGCATATCCATAACTATCCGGGAAACCTATCGCCACCCCAGCCTGCACAACATCTGCTCCTTCCCCACCAGCGGCAAGGGGGAGCGCCGAATCTATCTGGACAACGACCTGCTCCGGTATCTGGAGGAGAGCGAACTGGATGAGGACGATGACGACGATGAGTCGGGCAGCTACGGCGGCAATGACGGCGACGATTCCGACTGGGATGAGTAACCGGCTTTCCAAGTAGTATCGGCAACCGGAAAACGGGCCGGGGAATGACTTCCCCGGCCTTTTAGTTTCCGGTGTAAAGTTGGGCCTGCTTGGCCCCGGCCTAGTAGAGGTGGCAGGAAACCCGGTGGCCCGGGGCTACTTCCTTGTCCACCGGCGTCTCCTCCGAACACTTGTCCATTGCGAAGGGGCAACGGGGGTGGAACCGGCAGCCGGAGGGCGGGTTGATGGGCGAAGGAACTTCGCCGGTCAGCACTATCTCCTCCCGTACCAGGTCCGGGTGAGAGGGCAGGGCCGCCGAGAACAGGGCCTTGGTGTAGGGGTGGAGCGGGTTCTGATAGAGTTCCTCCGTCTCCGCATACTCTACAATCTGCCCCAGGTACATTACGGCGGTCTGGTGGGCCATATAGCGCACGGTCGCCAGGTTGTGGGCAATCAGCAGGTAGCTGACGTTATACTGGCCCTGCAAATCGACCAGCAGGTTCATTATCTGGGCGCGGATGGATACGTCCAGGGCGGAGACCGGCTCATCCAGGACAATCATCTTGGGGAAGGAGGCCAGGGCGCTGGCTACGGCAATCCGCTGCCGCTGGCCGCCGCTGAACTCGTGGGGGTAGTTGGTGGCCTGCTCGGCGTGCAGCCCCACCTGGCTCATCACCTCGCCCACCCGTTCCTGTTTCTCCTGCTGGGTTACCTGGCGGTTCACCACCAGCGGCTCGGCGATAATGTCCCGCACCCGCATCCGGGGGCTGAGGGATGACCAGGGATCCTGGAAAACCGCCTGCACCGTAGTCCGGTAGTCCTGCAACTCGTTGCCGCGGAAGTTCTGGATGTCCTTGCCGTCCAGCATTATCTGGCCGGAAGTGGGCTTTTCCAGTCGGAGCAGCAGCTTGCTGGTGGTGGTCTTGCCGCAGCCCGATTCTCCCACCAGTCCCAGCGTTTCCCCCTGATTGATGGAAAAGCTGATTTCATCGACGGCCTGAACGTATCCGATGGTTTTCATCAGAATCAGGCCCTTGGTAACCGGGAAGTATTTTTTCAGGTCCTTTACCTCAATGAGGGCTTGACCAGTTTCTACCATGACTCGTCCAACCTCCAGCAGTCGGCAGTATGACCCTCCTTAACGGTGAAGGAGTTGGGGTATTCGGCTAGGCAGTGGTCCCGGGCGTGTTCGCAGCGGTCGGCAAACCGGCACCCGACGGGCAGATTGGACAGCAACGGCGGCTGCCCTTCAATGGAATACAGCCGGTCGGTGCGCTCCTCCAGCTTGGGCACCGAGTCAATCAGGGCCCGGGTGTAAGGGTGAGAGGGGGCGTTGAATATGTCCCGAACCGGCCCGTTCTCTACGATGCGCCCGGCGTACATCACCGCCACCCGGTCGCACATCCGGGCGACCACGCCGAAATCGTGGGTGATGAAAATGATACCCAGGCCGGTCTCGGCCTGGATGTCCTTCAGGAGTCTCAAGTATTGCAACTGAATGGTAACGTCCAGGGCGGTGGTCGGCTCGTCGGCGATGATGACGCCCGGCTCGCAGGACAGGGCAATGGCGCCCACCACCCGCTGTTTCATACCGCCGCTCATCTGGTGGGGAAAGTCCTCCAGCCGCCGCTCCGGGGCCGCCACGTTCACGTTGCGCAGGGCGTCAACGGCCCGAGTCAGCATATTCTTGCGGCCCTCCCGCCGGGCCATTCCCAGGGCTTCCATCAACTGGTTGCCAATGGTGAACACCGGGTTGAGGGAGGTTTGGGGGTCTTGCAGAATCATTGAGATTTGCCGCCCCCGAATCTGGCGCATTTCGTCATCGCTCTTTTGCAGCAAGTCATCGCCATTCAGCCGGATGGCGCCGCCGATAATCCGGCCGGCCGGCGGCGGCACCAGGCGCAACAGGGAAAGGGCGGTCATCGTCTTGCCGCAGCCCGACTCCCCCACAATGCCCAGGGTTTCCCCCTGGCGCAGGAAGAAGCTGACCCCGTCCACCGCTTTGACTATTGAATCGCGATTGAAAAAATAGGTTTGGAGGTCTTCAACTTCCAGGATAACGTTGCTGGTGTCAACACTCATAGCAATAATCCTTTAAGCCAATGTAGGGACGGCTCTTTAATCAAGCCGGAGCTTTGCCGAGCCGCCGGCGCCGGTTCGGGCTGATAAGAACTGACTAATCGGAAAATGACAATTTCAGCTAGACAGGAATATATACTAATGCCCTTTCCAATGTCAACCGGGCGGGGGATGGGGTCGGGGCCAGTGCCAAGTCTGCGCCAATAACAATATCCGCTCATGGTGAGCCTGTCGAACCACCCTTACCCCCGCCGCGCGCCCCGGGAGCGGGCATCCAGGTTCATGGCGATTCGGGAGCGGAAGGGGCGTACCCGGTTCCGCTCGGCGGTTACGCCCAACGGCACTACGAACATCGTGCTTTTGCCGGCGGCGTGGGGGGAGAAAAAGTCGGTTACCTCATCATCATAGAAGGTCAATCCGCTGGCCCCCAGGCCCAGGGAATGGGCGCTGAGGTACAGCTTGCCGCCGACAAT
The DNA here is from genome assembly GCA_958295765.1 of uncultured Dehalococcoidia bacterium. Taxonomy (GTDB): domain Bacteria; phylum Chloroflexota; class Dehalococcoidia; order Lucifugimonadales; family UBA3495; genus CATQHB01. Next base: position 2,045,667 of record CATQHB010000002.1, on the reverse strand, counting down.
TCCGGCCTCCAGTTGGGCCGCCCGGTAGCCCCGGTTGCCGTAGCGTTGCAAAATCAAGTCCAGGTCGGCCATAAAAAACACCACCGCCGCGGCATCGGCGGGTAAAGCCTGCTCAAAGCCCAGATGCCCGGCCTCCTCCCGGAAGGCCCCCGCTTTCAGTTGGGCCAGGCCCTTTTCCTGTGGAGAAAAGTAATAAGCGCCGGGGGGCAGGTCGTCCACGGCGTTGGCGATTAGGTAGAGACTGAGCAGGCTGTCGCCGGGGCCGTTCAGGAAATCGGCCGGCACCCCCTGGGTGGAACCGTCTAAAATTGCGCTCAAGCTGGTAAATGGTATGGATACGCGGTCAAACCGGCGGGTAGAGCCGCGTTCCTTGATGGTCTGGCCCAAAGGAGCGGAGGTTGCCGGGTTGCTGCCGTCGCCAGCATCCCGTAGCGGATAAAACGCGCCGGGGGTTGCCGGAACCGGCGCCGCCAGCCCGCCTCGGCAGCCGGCTATCTCCGCTAAGTCGGTCAAGAGCGTAGCGGCGTGCATCTGCCGCATTTCCGGGTAGTCAATCTCCCCCGGCGCCGTAATTACCGAGGTTCCCCCTATCGGTTCCAGTCCAGTGGCGCCGGATGCCGGAGTGCCGGCGTTGGCCGCCGGCCCAACTTGACCGATGGGAACCAGGCAGGTGGCGGCCTCCCCCACTCCGTCAATCCCCACCAGTTCGTTGACCGGTTGGTCCAGGAAGGCGTTGACCACCTGAGCCGGCAGGCCGGCGGCGGCGGCGGCGGCCAGCAGGTTGGCGGCTACGGTGCCGTTGTCCCAGAAACAGTAGCGGTAACCCCGGGTCCGGTATTTCCACGAACTGCGCCAGAAAACGGTGGTGAAAATGATGGTCAACGGAGCGGCGGCGATTGAGGAATTGGCGCCGGCGGCAGCGGCCAACTCGGCCCGGTAGTCGCCCCGGCGCAGTTGGGTCAGGCTGAAAGTATCCGGGGAAAAGTGATAAACCCCCGCCGCCAATCCGGGCAGGTCCCGGCAGGCCAGGTAAGTCTCCACCGGGTACAACCCGCCGGCCGAGGCCGCCGCCCGGAAGTGGACTTCCCCCGCCAGCCGAAACATCCCGGTTCGGATTACCCCGGCGGAAAAGTAGAGCAATTGGGCCAGGGTGGGCAATCCGGGTTCGGGGCCCCCGCCGGCCTCCCCGCCGGGCGCAAAGTCGGGGGTCGCAAAGGCGCTTACCGCCGCCAGGGTTGGGGCATCGGGCAAGGGAAAGTCGTCCGGCAGGGGCTGGGTGGGTAGCCCGGAATAAGTCTTGTATAGGGGCGGCTTGTTCGCCAGGTTGATATAGGCCAGCTTGGTGGACTCATGGTAGTCCCGAGCCGCCGCAATGTCATTATTCCGCATCAAGGTTCCTCTCTATCCCTCACTCCCGGCCTCACTCCTTCCGGGAACGGGCCGGCGCGAGGGCGTTCTATTCGGTAAAGTAAACGTAGCGCAGCTTGGGCAGCACCAGGGGGGTGAGCAGGTAGCCCTTGACGTTGGGCTTAATCAGGGCGTAACCCTCTCCCCGATTCCAGGTAGGCACCCAGGGCGCATCCTCCAGGATCATCGCCTCAACCCGTTGGTACATTTGCAACCGGGCGGCCTGGTCCGGCTCTACCCGCGCCTGTTCCAGCAAATCGTCCACCACCGGGTTAGAGTAGTTGGTATGGTTGTTCTGGCTCTCGCTGTGGAACAGAATGTCCAGGAAATTCTGCGGGTCGGGGTAGTCGGCAATCCAGCCAAAGTCGAACATCTGAAACCGCCGGTCGTGCAAGTCCTGGATAAAGGTGGCGTACTCGGTCTGCTGGATTTCCACCCGCAGGCCCAGGTTGGCCCACTCCTGAATCACCACCTCCAGGTACAGGGGCAGGGCGGCGCCAAAGCTGCCGGGAATGGACAGGGTAAGCGGCGGCAGGCTATCCAGTTGGCCGGCGTAGCTGGATTCCGCCAACAACTGCCGCGCCTTTTCCGGGTCGAACTCATAGCCGGGCCGGTCGGGATTATGCCCCGGAAAGCCGGGCGGCAGGATGCCTTTGGCCGGGTTCACCAAATCCTGGTACACCGTGGTGGCGATGGTCTGCCGGTCAAAGGCCAGGTTCAACGCCCGGCGCACCTTGGGGTCATCCAGCGGCGGCTCGTTGACGTTCAGGCCGATATAGAAAACGGAGAAATCCGGCGGCGACTGGTGCAGTTCCGGGTTCAGCGAATCGGAAGGGTCGCGCAGCCGTTCCAGGTCGGCCAGGCCCACCCCGGTAAGGTGTATCTCATCGTTCTCGTACATTATCATCCGGTTGCCGCCACTGAGGATAAACTCCACCTCAGCCAAATGGGGCGGCCCCAGGTGATAGCTTTCGTTGCGGGTCAGCCGGATGGTCTCCCCCAGGTCATATTGGGCCAGGCGGAAAGGGCCGGTGCCGTTGGGCTGATCCAGCCAGTTCTCCCCGTCGCTGCCGGCCACGTTATCCCGGTCGAGGACAAAGGCGGTGGGATAGGTCAGCTTGGCGAGGAAATAGGACTTGGGGGCGTCAATGGTGATTGCCAGGGTTTGGTCATCAATGACCCGCACTCCCTGGATGGATTGGGCCGCTCCGTCCAGTTTGGCGGTTACGCCCACGATGTCCCCCAGGTACTGCTGCGCCACCGGGGCCTGGGTTGCCGGATCGGTGGCCCGCTCCAGCGACCAGCGCACGTTCTCAGCGGTAACCGGCTTGCCGTCGTGGAACCGGGCGCCGGGCCGCAGGTGGAAGGTATAGGTGCGCCCGTCCGGGCTGAGTTCCCAGCTTTCCGCCAAATCCGGGACTACGCTCAAGTCCGGGGCAATGGTTACCAGCCCGCCGAACACCTCAACGATGATGCCGGCCGAGCCGGCGTCGGTGGTCAGGTGCGGGTCGAGGGTAGGCGGGTCGGAGTAGAGCCGAATCAGCCGGCCGCCCTGGGGTATTGACGCTATTGACCCTTCTGTTGGGGCGGGCGCCGCCTCTGCCGGGGCTTGAGTGGTGGGCGAAGGGGTAGCCGCCGGTTCTCCGGTGGGTGCCGGCGTCGGGCTACTGCTTGGCGCAACTTGGGGGGACAAGGTGGGCGACGGCCGGGTTGCGGCGTCCGGGCCGGCGGTAGGGGACATTCCGCCGGCGGCGGGCGCGGTTTCCCCGACAACGCCGGCGGTGGGCGCCGTTGGGGAAACCGGGGAATCGGCGCCGCCCGGCGGGGTTGCCGTGGGCGCAGTGGAGCAAGCCGCCAGGAGCAGTGCGGCCAGAACCGGGAATAACAGCCGGCGGATGCCCATTTTTTACTCCCTTTTACGGATTGAAAGCCGGTTTTCAGCTACGGCGGCGGTAGATTTCTACGGCGGCGTACCGGATTGCCGACCCCTTGACCGGCGGGGCCGGTTTCTTGACCCGAACCTGAACCCCGGCCAGGGGCAACTCGGTCAGCAGCCGGTCGGCTATGTCTTGCGCCAGGGCCTCCAGCAGGTTGCGGGAGTCGCCCTCAATCACCGCTTTGGCGATCCGGTACATCAAGGTGTAGCTAACGGTGTCCTCCAGCCGGTCAGAGGCGCCGGGCCGGGCCAGGTCAATGTCGGCGGCCAGGTCAACCACGTAGGACTGCCCCAGGGCCTTTTCCTCCGGGTTGACCCCGTGATACCCGTAGAACCTCATTCCCTTCAAGATTATCCGGTCGGCTGACAAGGCCCGCTCCAGCGTATTGATGTATTGATATAGCTATAAATAATCCATTCGGTAGGTAGCGGCGGGGCGCCGGCGTCAACCGCCGGCGTTGCTGATGGCCTCGACCAGGGCCAGCAGGTTTTGGGCGCGCTTGACCACCGGCACGTCCACCATTTTGCCGTCCAGAGCCAGGGAACCGCGCCCGGCAGCCTCGGCTTCGTCCCACGCCGCCACCACCCGGCGGGCGTAGTCCACATCCTCCGGCAGAGGGCTGAACGCCTGATTGATGGCCGCAAGCTGGGCCGGGTGAATGGCAAACTTGCCGGTGTAGCCCAGTTGACGCGCGGCGGCGGCGTCCTGGGCCAGCCCCTCCGGGTTCTGAAAGGCGACGTAGGGGCTGTCCAGAGCGGCGACGCCGGCGGCCCGCGCCGCGATAGCAATGGCGGCCCGGGGGTGGTGAACCTCGGCCCCGGCGTCAGTGCGCCGGATACCCAGATCGTTGGTGTAGTCCTCGGCGCCAAAGGCAATGGCCGGTATGCGCGGCAGGGCGGCGGCCATTTCGCTCACGTTGATAACCGCCCTGGCGCTTTCAATCCAGGGAATCAGCTTGACCTGGCCGTATTCCAGGCCGGCGGCGGCTTCCAGCGGCGCGATGATGCGCTCCAACTCCCGCAAGTCCCACGCCGACTCGGTTTTGCCCACGCTGACGCCGTAAAGGTCGGGGGAAATCACGGCGGCCAGTTCCTCCCCGGTCAATCCGGTATCCAGCGAGTTGGCCCGAACCATCACCCGCCGGCCGGCCCGGCGCAGGGCGGGAACCCATTGGCCGGCCAACTCCCGCGCCGCAACCTTCTCCGCCGGCGGCACCGAATCCTCCAAGTCAACCATAACAATATCGGCGTCAAAAGCCAGCGCCCGCTCCAGCATATTAGCCCGGTTGCCGGGAACAAAAATAAGGCTGCGGAGTAGTTCCAAGGAGGGCCTCCTGATGATTTAATCGGTTTTAGTGTCGGTTAAAGTCGGGGCGTATTTAGGCAACCGGCGCCGGGTAATCGTTTCTCAACTAGGGTAACATAAGCAACCGTCGTTCCGGCGAAAGCCGGAATCCAGGAAATCCCCGGGGAAAGAGCAGGCCGGCTATCAAGCGTTCTGGATTCCGGCTTTCGCCGGAACGACGGGTTTATAATGACGGTTTTATGATGCGATTGCCCTGGCAACCGGCGCCATACCCCTCCCTGGTTCTGTTGCATTTGCTGGGTAGCTTGGCATCGCTACCTCTGGTCTTTCTGGGCAATAAAGTTGGCACAGAGATTATATAGCAAATAGTGAACATAACCCTTCTGCCTTATGGGGTGGGCGTAAGGGAGAAAATCGCCTGCCTGCCATCCAGGTAATAGGTGATATTTTCGTCGGCGCAGATACTGGCAGTGGCAACGTAAGTCCATCCCGGCTTTGCATCAAAGTATTCAGTGGAACGGACCCGGCAATGCTTGCCTTCGTAAGCATCCAACTCTACTGTGTAGGCCCATCCATTGCGGATTGGATGCGGCGGCTCGATATAGTGAACTCCTACCTGCCTTTCGTATATAGTATTCAGGTGGGCGAAGTTATTCTTACTCCTCTCCTCGCTGGTGAAGTCCCATCCGGTCTGGTTATAATGGGCGACAACCTCCACGAAAAACTGCAAGGAATCCTCACCGTTCCGTACACTCCACCGGGTAAGAGAAGTTTTACCGTCCGGCTGCACTTCCACCACATCCAGCGGCCAGTAGTCGGGGATGTCAATGGTAAAAGACCCGGCGGCGTCTGAATACGTTTCCCAGGTAAACGCTGAAACGGTCGGCAGCTGGGCCTCCGGTTCCCCGGACGGCGCGCTGCACGCCGCCAAGGTCGCCAGCAGCAACAGCGACAAACCGGCAATAATTATCCAGGGTTTCATAAAGTGTTGCCTCTTTCCAGCCCGTCATTCCGGCGAAAGCCGGAATCCAGAACTACCCGCCAAATGCAACAAAACCCTCTACCTCTATAAAATGTCACCCTGAACGCAGCGAAGGGTCTAAAATCTTTGCCGTAAGTAACGGTTTGGACATCGGGCATTTTAGATTCCTCGGCTACGCTCGGAATGACAAACGCCGCCCAAGCTCGGAATGACAAGCCCCGGCCAGACTCGGAATGACCAAGGGCATTGCATCCGCCCAAACCTACCCCCCTACTCCATATCCCCCCAGGTTTCGCCCCATTTGGCGTCCACTTTCAGGGTAACGTCCAGGTCCATGGCGGCCGGCATTTCGTCAAAGACCAGGGCTTGCAGGGCCGGCATTTCCTCTTTGGGCACCTCAAAGACCAGTTCGTCGTGAACCTGGAGCAGCATCCGCGCCCGCAGGTTTTCCCGTGCCAGCCGGTCGTGTACCCGAATCATTGCCAGCTTCATAATGTCGGCGGCGGTGCCCTGCACCGGCATATTTATCGCCATCCGCTCGGCGGCGTTGCGCTCGTTGAAGTTGGCGGCGCTGATTCCCGGCACGTAGCGGCGGCGGCCCAGCAGCGTCTCCACGTACTGGGTCTGCCGGGTCTGGGCCTTGACCCCTTCCAGGTAGCCGGAAATGCCCGGGTACTGGTTGAAGTAGGTCTCAATAAACCTGGCCCCCTCCTCCCGGCTGAACCCGGTCTGCTGGGAAATGCCGTGGGCCGACAGGCCGTAGATGACCCCGAAGTTCAATACCTTGGCGATGCGCCGCTGTTCCGAATTGACCTCGTTGATGGGTACGTTGTTCATCAGCGCGGCGGTGGAGGCGTGAATGTCCTCGCCCCGGCGGAAGGCTTCCAGCAGGGCCGGGTCTTGGGAGAGATGGGCCAGCACCCGCAGTTCAATCTGGGAATAGTCGGCGGAAAAGAGCGCCCACTCCGGCGCATCCTCGGCGATAAAGGCTTTCCGTATCTGCCGCCCCAACTCGGTGCGGATGGGGATGTTCTGCAAGTTGGGGTCGCTGCTGGACATCCGCCCGGTGGCCGAACCCACCTGGTTATAGCTGGTGTGAATCCGCCCGGTGCGGGGGTTAATCATTTCCGGCAGGGAGTCCACGTAGGTGGACTTCAGCTTGGCGATTTGCCGGTACTCCAGAATTTTGTCCACTACCGGGTGAAAAGCCTTCAACCCTTCCAGGGAGTTGGCGTCGGTGGAATAGCCGGTCTTGGTGCGCTTGGTCTTGGGCAGGCCCAACTCCTGAAACAGCAGGTCGCTGAGTTGCTGAGGCGAGTTGATGTTGACCGTATGGCCGATGGAATCGTACAGGTCCAACTCGGACTGCTGCAATTGGCCGTTCAAGTCCCGGGCCATTTCGTGCAGCATCCCCACGTCCAGCTTGATGCCCTGGCGCTGCATATTGACCAGGATGGGGGTCAGGGGCATCTCCAGTTCGGCCAGCAAGTTCCCCAACCCCTGCTGCTCAACCTGGTTGCGGAGGGGGGGCAGCAGGCGTCCGGTCATATCGGCGTCGGCGGCAGCGTAGGGGGCGGCGTCTTCCACCGGCACCTGGTCAAAGGTCTTTTGCCGCTTGCCGGAGCCGATCAGGTCTTTGATGGGGGTCATCTCCACGCCGAGCAAGTCCAGGGCCAGTTGCTTCAACCCCAGGTTGTTCTTGCTCAAGAGGTGGGCGGCAATCATCGTGTCGAAGTTGACGTTGCGGGAGTTGATGCCGTAGTTAGCCAGCATCATCAGGTCAAAGTTGGCGTTGTGGGCGCACTTGGCTAAGTCCGGGTCTTCCATCAGGGCCTTGATTTGGGCCAGGGTCGGCTCCAGGGGCAGTTGCGCCCCTTCCTGATGCCCCACGGGAACGTACCAGGCCCGGCCCGGTTCGGTGGCAAAGCTCAGGCCCACCAGTTCGGCCCGCATGGGGTCAACGCTGGTAGTTTCGGTGTCAAAGGCAAAGCTGCCCGCCGCGCGGAGGGCGGCCAGCATTTCCTCCAGTTGTGCCTCGGTCTGCACGGTTACATAGTCGGTCGGGGCGGCAGCGTTGGCGGCCGGCGTTTCCGACGCGCCGGCGCCACCGGCCGTTTCCCCGGCCATTTCCAGGGTAGGCGCCGGCAGCCGGGGGATGATGCTGAAAAACTCCAACTCGGTAAGCAGGCTGACTACCTGCTGCCGGTCGAACCGGCCATAGCGGGCGGTGTCCAGGGACAACTCCACCGGGGCGTCCCGGGAGATGGTGGTCAGGATGCGGTTGGCAAAGGCCAGTTCCTTGTTCTCGCTGAGGGACTGGCGGACGCTGGGCGGTTTCACCTCGTCCAGGTGTTGGTAGATGCCCTCCAAGTCATGGTAGTCGTTGAGCAGGCCCACAGCGCGCTTCTGCCCGATTTTGGGGACGCCGGGGATGTTGTCGGAGGAATCGCCCAACAGAGACTTGAAATCCGGCTGCTGGGCGGCGGTGAGGCCGCCATACCGGGCGGCTAACTCGGCCTCATCATACACCTTCCGCTCCTGGATGCTGTAAGACAGGTCAACCCGCACCTGGGGGGAAATCAACTGAAAGGTATCCCGGTCGCCGGTCAGGATTACGGCGTTCAGGCCGGCCTCCTCGGCCTGGCGGCACAGGGTTCCGATGACATCGTCGGCCTCGTAGCCGTCAATTTCGTAAACCGGGACGCCAAAGGCTCGCATCAACTCTTTGGCCCGCCCGAACTGCGGGCGCAACTCCGGCGGCGCCGACTCCCGCTGCGCCTTGTACGCCTCAAAACGCTGGTGGCGGAAGGTGGGCGCCGGCGTGTCAAAGGCAATGGCGCAATGGGTGGGCTGCCAGTCCTGCAAGGCCCGCAGAAAGACGTTGGCAAAGCCGTACACCCCGGTAACATCCTCTCCGGTGGCCGAGACGGTGAGATGGCGCTGGGTGGAGATGGCCCGGAAGGAGCGATGCACCATAGCATGGCCGTCCATCAGCAGCAATAAAGGCTGCGCTTCCGTGGGGCGGAACAGGGGCAGCGTAGCGTCTTGAGCCTGGGCCATAACGGACACCTCAAAGGTCGGCGTTGGGGCAGCGTTGGGGCAGTTAGCTGCCTGCATTATACAACAGGCGCTAGTCGGCACAAATGCGGGGGGAATTAGGGTATTGGCAACATTTGTTGGCTATTGGCAGTGGCTATTGGAAATTCTTGCCATGCCACGTTTCGTTGGCCGGTAGGGGCGGGTTTGTAACCCGCCCTGGCTCGGGCGGAGAAATATGTCAACTACGGCACTCCCGTTTCCCTGCATTGCCTTGCCGTTGTGGGCCAGGGCGGGTTATAAACCCGCCCCTACCCGATGATAATGCCAACAAGGGTTGAGAGTACCTTGGGGTGTCTCCATAGTGAAAACCGCCCCCCATTAGTGCTACAATAGCCGGAACAAACGGCAAGAGAAGGCAAGGGAGTGGTGGCCGGTTAATGCCCATTTATGAGTACCGTTGCGCGGATTGTCAGCACCTTAATTCCCTGCTGGTCTATAGCTGGTCTAAGGATACCGACCGGGCTTGCGGCCGGTGTGGGGGTTCCGACTTGCAACGGCTGGTTTCCCGCTTTTCGTTTCGCCGTTCCTGGGGGGAAAGCCTGAACTGGGCGCCCAGCGGTGAAACCCTGACCGACGTGGATGAGGACAGCCCGGCCAGCCTGGACCGGTTTATGGGCCGCATCAAGCAGGAAATGGGCGGGCAGGTAACCTCGGATTTTGAGGAGATGCGGCGGGAGTTGCATACCGGCCCCCGTTCCTTTGACCGCCCCGATTCCTCCGGGGCCGATACCGGGAACTCTGCCGGAAATTCTGCCGGAACCGGGGCCGGGACGGACGCCGGCGCCGGCGATGCCGGTTAGCCCATCTTTTAGCCTGCCTTTTGGAAGGTGCAGCAATGCCCATTTACGAATATCGCTGCGGCAGTTGCGACCGGGTTTCCTCATTTTTCACCCGTTCCATTGCCGCCGCCTTGACCCCGGTTTGCTCCCACTGTCAGAGCGGCGATATGCAGCGCCGAATGTCCACCTTTGCTATGGGCAAGACCACCCAATCGGTGCAAGAACAATACCCCGCATCCGGGGCAGCGTCGCCCCTGGACTACTACCGCGACCCCCGCAACATTGGCAGAAACGTGGAGGAGAGCTTTCAACGGCATGGCGTAGAGATGCCCCCGTCGGTGCGGGACAACATCGACGCCGCCCGGCAAGGTTCTCTCCCCAAGGAACTTGATATATGACCGAACATAATGCCTTGCCCGACTTTCTCCTGGAATCTCTGGTTGGCTGCCTCGATGCTTTGCTTGCCGGTTGCCCCGCCTTGCCGGAAAGCGGGCCGACTGTCAACCGGCTCAGGGACTTGGCGGCAACCCTGCGCCCCGGCGGTACTGCCCCCCCGGAACGCCCGGAACTTGCGGCGGAACCGCTGACTCTGGCCCAAGGGCTGGCCTTGACGGAAACGGCCCGGAATACGCTGGATACCCGTTCCGCGCTGGGCGGCGATTCCCCCTGGCCGGCCGAAACCGGCCGGGCGCTGGCCGAGGCCCTGGCGGCCCTGGCCGGGCAATTGGGCGCGGCCCGGCGGCGGGAGCAGGCCGGTATGGTTCGGGGGCTGTACGTGATTATTGACCCGGAGGTTACCGGCGGGCGGGAGCCGTTGGAAATCGCTCAGGCCGCCGTCCGGGGCGGCGCCCGGATGCTCCAACTGCGGGACAAGCGGCGGGACAAGGGCGATATTCTCCCCCTGGCCCGGGACTTGCAGGAGTTGTGCGCGGCTAATGATGCGCTGCTCATCGTCAACGACCACGTGGACTTGGCGGCGGCGGTGGGTTCCGGCGGGGTTCACGTAGGGCAGACCGACTTGCCGGTGGCCCAGGCCCGGCAGGTGCTGGCGCCGGAGCAGGTGTTGGGCCGCTCCAACCGGGAAATTGACCTGCTCATCGAGTCCCAGGAAATGGGCGCCGACCACGTGGCTTTTGGCGCCATCTACCCGACCACCACCAAACCCGGCGGGCGCGGCCCCCAGGGGCCGGAACGCCTGCGCCAGGCTAGGGCCGTAACCCAGGTTCCCCTGGTCGCCATCGGGGGGATTAACGCGGAAAACGTGGCCCCGGTAATTGAAGCCGGCGCCGATGCCGTCTGCGTAACCGCCGCCGTAGGGTTGGCCCCGGAGCCGGAAGCCGCTGCCCACCGCCTGGTGGCCGCCATCAGTCAAGCCGGAGGCCGGATTTAATGCCATCGCGTTACAATCAGGAACTAGCCAACATCGCCGCCGAAGCCGTTGACCTGTTGACGGTGCGCCACCAGGCCCGGGAGCAGGCCCTGGCGATTTCCCGGGAAGTTATCCGCTGCTCAGCCAACGCCATCCGCGCCGTGCATCGCGGGGAGTTTGAGGAGGCCGGCCTTTTGCTCCAGCAGGCCAGCCGCCGACTGGAAGAGACCCGGCCGATCCGCCAGGAAAACCCGGAGATTTACTTCGCCGGTTTTCTGTCCGACGCGCGCAAGGAGTATGCCGAGGCCCACATCACCCTGGCGGTCATCTCCCGGGGCGCCATTCCCCATCCCGGCGACCTGGAGGTTGACGCGCCGGCGTACCTGAACGGCATGGCCGAGGTGATTGGGGAACTGCGCCGTTACATCCTGGACGCCCTGCGCCGGGATTCGGTGGAGCATTGCGAGGAGTTTATGGAGCTGATGGATGAGATTTACGGCATCCTGGTTACCATAGACTTCCCTGAGGCGGTAACCGCCGGCCTGCGCCGCAGCACCGACGCTATGCGCGGCGTCCTGGAACGCACCCGGGGCGACCTGACCATATCCCTGCAACAACGGCGCCTGGAGGCCCGCCTGGCCGACCAGGAGGGCCGGCAGCCGGATTAACCCCGGTGTCCGGTGGGCGCGGGCTGCCCTGATTATTTTGAGTTGGTCGAAGGACGGGATGGTTCGACAGGCTCACCATGAGCGGTAAGAAGGGTTGGAGTGGTGAGCAGAGACATCGCCACTTCCCCCGCTCATCCTGAGCTTGTCGAAGGATGGCGGGATGGTTCGACAAGCTCACCATGAGCGATAAAAAGTGTTACCGATGAGCGAAATCATCCCCGGATTATAGCTTGCCCGGATTAGGGCTTGCAGCGCGATGCCGGGCTGGACTGATTTAACCTGATTAACCTGAAGGAGCGCCTTTACCCTTGCCAGACGTTAAAGTTACCTTTCTAGGCACCGGGGCGGGAAACTGTATCCTTCGCGCCCATACCGCCATAGTGCTGGATTGCGCCGACGGCACCCGGCTGTTGCTGGACGCCGCCTCGGGCAATTCGGCGCTCCGGCACGGGGCTATGCTGGGCATCTATGCCGAGGATTTTGAGCACGTCCTGTTGTCCCACCGGCATGGCGACCACATGGGTGGGCTGCCCCATATCCAGGGCCGGCGCACTCAGGTCGCCCCGGACGCGGCCCCCCTGGTCATCCACAGCCTGGAACCCAGCATTGAAGGAGTGCAACGTCTTTTCCGGGCCACCAGCATCACCCACCAAGTTGACCAGGACGGCGTTACCACTTCGGAAGGCAACCGGGTGGTGAACTGGAACCCGGTTGAGACCGGGCAGTGGATTCAACTGGGAACCGAAGTTCGGGCCAGCGCCTTTGCGGTGAATCACATCGGCGGGGCGGTCGGTTGGCGGGTGGAAACCGGGGGCATCTCGGTAGTCTTTTCCGGGGATACCCGCTACAGCGATAACTTGGTGGAAGCATCCCAGGGCGCTGACCTCTTGATTCACGAGGCGTTGAGCACTGAGGATGACCAGGAAGGCACGGACCGCCGGGGCCACTCCACCGCCGCCGAAGCCGGCCGGGCCGCGGCTCTGGCCGGCGCCGGTCAACTCATCCTCACCCACATTGATACCCCCTTTCACCGGGATACCCAACCGCTGATTGACGAGGCCCGGCGGGAATTTGGCGGCCCGGTCAGCGTGGCCGACGACCTGTTGCAAATTAGTGTCAGCAGGCCCTAGCGCGAACCCGACCATTTGTTCTATAGTTTTGGCTGACTTCTAAAACTTTTCCCGGAAAAGTCCGGGAACGCAAGGAGTTTTGCGATGTTAGCCAAGAGTCAAACGTGCGCCGTAGTCGGCCTAGACGGGTTTATCGTTCAGGTGGAGGTGGACATATCCCCCGGTCTGCCCGCCTTCAACATTGTGGGCCTGCCGGATACGGCAGTTCAGGAGGCCCGGGAGCGGGTACGGGCCGCGCTCCGCAACAGCGGCTGCGAATTCCCCATGCGGCGAATCACGGTCAACCTGGCCCCGGCCGACCTGAAAAAGGCCGGCCCGGCCTACGACCTGCCCATCGCCGTCGGCATCCTGCTCAGTTCCGGGCAGGTTGACCTGCCGGCCGAACCCTCTCTCTTTCTGGGCGAACTTTCCTTTGATGGCAGCCTGCGCCATACCAACGGCGTCCTGCCGATGGTCTCGGTGGCCCGGGAGCAGGGGTTTGCCGCCGTGTACGTTCCTACCGCCGATGCCGCCGAGGCGGCCCTGGTGGACGGCATCCGGGTTTTCCCCGTTTCCACCCTGGCCGCCTTAATCAGCCATCTGCTGGGGGAATCCCGAATTGCCCCGGCGGAAGGCGGCGGGATACTGACTGATGATGACCACCACCGGGCCAACGGCAGCAACCTGGCCCATATCAAGGGGCAGGAACACGCCAAGCGCGCCTTGGAAGTGGCCGCCGCCGGTTTCCATAACATCCTCTTTAACGGCCCGCCGGGCAGCGGCAAGACTATGCTGGCCCGCGCCCTGCCCTCCATTCTGCCCCGGATGACTCCGCAGGAAGCCCTGGACGCCACCAAGATTTACAGCGTCAGCGGCGCCCTGCCCGCCGACTGCCCCCTGGTGGCGCAGCGGCCCTTCCGCGCCCCCCACTACAGCATATCCAACGCCGGGCTGGTGGGCGGCGGTCGCAACCTGCGCCCCGGAGAAATCACCATGAGCCACCGGGGGGTGCTGTTCCTGGATGAGTTGCCCGAATTTGACCGTACCGCCCTGGAGTCCCTGCGCCAACCCCTGGAGGATAAGGTGGTAACCATCAGCCGGGTAACCGGCTCCGTTACCTACCCGGCCAGCTTTATGCTGGTGGCGGCGCAAAACCCCTGCCCCTGCGGGTTTTACTCCCACCCCCGGAAGGAGTGCATTTGCAGTTCCTCGGCGGTGTCCCGCTACCAGAAGCGGGTCAGCGGCCCCTTGCTGGACCGGATTGACATTTTTGTGGAAGTGCCGCCGGTGGAGTATGACAAGTTGGTGGCGGAGGATTTGGCCGAGGATTCGGCGGTGATTCGCCAACGGGTGGAACGGGCGCGGGCGGCGCAGACCGAACGGTTTGAGAACGCCCCCGGCTGGTGCAACTCGGAGATGGGCGCGGGAGAGATTTGGAACATCTGCAAGCTGGACGACGGCGCCCGGAGCCTGCTCCAGACGGCCACCACCCAACTGAACCTGTCGGCCCGGGCCTTTCACCGCATCATAAAGGTATCCCGAACCGTCGCCGACCTGGCCGAATCCGAGGTAATCAGCGTCTCCCACCTGGCCGAAGCCCTGCAATACCGCTCCCGGGGCTTGAACTGAGCCGGGGTTACGCCGTTGGCCGGTCATTCCGATTGAGGGTTACGCCGTTGGCGGGTCATTCTGACCGGTTAGCCGGTCATTCCAACTGGTTAGTATGTCATTCCGACCGCCGGGAGGAATCTAAAACGCTCACCGGAAGGAAGTCCGCTCATGGTGAGCTTGTCGAACCATCTGCCCAGATCCGGTGGGGCATCACGTAGGGGCGTTTCGCGAAACGCCCCTACGTGGCTAGGGGTAGTTACGGCCCGGCGGTGATGCTCCGAAAAACATCAAAATACTCCGGGAAAGTCTTGGAGACGCAACCGGGGTCCATTATGGTTATCTCGGCGGCGCCCAGCGCGGCCAGGGAAAAGCTCATCGCCATCCGGTGGTCGTTGTAGGTATCAATGGCGGCCGGCTGAACCTGCTCCGGCGGCGTAATTTCCAGGTAGTCCGGCCCCTCAATCACCTGGCCGCCCACCTTGCGCAGTTCGGTAGCCATGGCGGAGAGACGGTCGCTTTCCTTGACCCGCCAGTTGCCGATGTTGCGGATGACCGTCTTGCCCTGGGCAAAAAGGGCGGTAACGGCCACGGTCATAGCGGCGTCGGGGATGTGGTTCAAGTCCAACTCCACCCCGCGCAACTCTCCTTTGGACACTTCGATATAATCGGGGCCGCGCCGTACCACCGCGCCCATTTGCTCCAGCACGTCGGCGTGGCGGATGTCGCCCTGGATGCTGTCGGCCCCGACGCCGCTGACCCGCACCGTCCCGCCGCGAATCGCCGCCGCCGAGAGGAAATAGGTGGCCGAGGATGCGTCTCCCTCCACCAGCGCCCGGCCCGGCGATTCGTAAACCTGGCCGCCGGCCACCCGGAATTGGCGGTAGTCCCGGTTCTCCACCGCAACCCCGAACCGGCGCATAACGTCAATCGTCATATCAATGTAGGGCTTGGATACCAGGTCGCCCTCAATATCAATGGTCATTTCCTGCCGGGCCAGGGGAGAGGCCAGCAGCAGGGAAGTCAGGTATTGGCTGGATACGTTGCCCCGGATGGCAACCCGGCCCCCTTGCAGGCCGGCGGCCCTTATTTTCAGGGGTGGGCAGCCCTCGGCCTTCAGATACTCGATGCCGGCCCCCAGTTGCCGCAGGGCATCCACCAGGTGGGCGATGGGCCGTTCCAGCATCCGCGGCTCGCCGGTCAGGGTAAAGATGCCCTCCCCCAGGCAGAGGGCGGCGCACAGGGGGCGGATGGCGGTGCCGGCGTTGCCCAGGAACAGTTCGGCCTCCCGGACGGCAAAAGGCCCGCCCCGGCTCTCCACCAGGCATTTGGTCCCGGCGTCGGAAAAGCGCAGGGAAACGCCCAGGGCTTGCAGGGCGGCGGTCATATACCGGGTGTCGTCGCTGTCCAGCAGGTTGCTTACTTCCGTAACCCCCCGGGCCAGAGAGGACAACAGCAGCAGCCGGTTGGACAGGCTCTTGGAACCGGGCAGTTGCACCACGCCGGCTACTTGGGGAACCGGCTTTAAGGTTAATGACGGCATATTTCCTCAACAGCGACAACCGGGGTTGGCAGATTGTTAGTGGGTTACGGGTTGTTAGCGGGTTAATTGTAGCAACAAAAGGAAATGCCGGCGAATGTTGCTTAAACCGTAGTAGGAGTTATGCGGTTGGCAGGTTATTCCGACTGCCTGGTCTGTCATTCCGACTGTCTAGTCTGTAATTCCGACCGTCTGCCTAGTTTGTCATTCCGACCGCAGGGAGGAATCTAAAATGCCGGCCATTGACTCCGCTCAAGATTTTTAGATTCCTCCCTGCGGTCGGAATGACAATAATTGTCGGTCGGGATGACATATAATTTTCCAGGAATTACCGGGGCCTTTCCCAGGATGACAATAATTTTCCGGGAATGACTTGGGATTTTCTCGGGATGACATATAATTTTCCGGGAATGACCGAGGCATTTCTCAGGATGACATACAATTTTCAACGGCATCGAACTTTCGATGACACCGGGTTTTCAATGTTCCCCGGTAAATTGCGTAGCTGCGTGGTAGTCCGGGGTGAAATCCGGCGCCGATAAATTTTGACACCGGCCAACTAACAATGTAGCATAAACCGGGCGTCAACGCGGGGATTGAGTCCCCCCGGAATCGCCGAATTACCGCCAACCGATACCCGACCGATACCGAACCGATACCCAATCAATGCGAGGAACCGCAAGTGGCTGACGAACATACGGAACCGCAAGGAGAGCCGGCGGCCAAGTCTCCGCTGCTCCCGCCGACAATCAACCCGGATTTTGCCCAGGCTTTGGATGAACTGGTGGCCCTGGCCCGGCAGGGACACCGCCCGGACTGTGAAAACTTCAACCCCTCCAATCAATGGCTGGTCGCCAATATGCCGGTCTTTCAGGACTTGCCGGAGGCGGAACGGGCCAGCGTCCTGGCGGAGGCGGCCCAGGTAACCGCGACTGCGGTGGAGGCCAATGCCGCCGGCCGGGCCGCCACCAAAGCCTGGCCGGGGGTGGCCGTCCGGCTGGACAGCGGCGGCATGGGTTTTTTCAGTCAGTTGGGGGTGGTGCGCCGTCCCGACCTGACCCAGTATTACGTGGACGGCTTTACGCCCAACCGGGACGCCCTTTCCTTCAGCGAGGAAAATCAGGCCCTCTTTGCCCAGGTTTTCCACCACATCGTCGGCAAAATGCGGGAACACCTGGCGGCCGGCGATACCATCATCCAGACCGACCGGCAAATCTGCGACGCGCCGGGCCGCTCCTTCCACGCCCGGCAACTGCTCTTTGGCGCCGATTACCTCCAGTTGCCCTATATGTGGCGGCAGTTGACCTTCGACCTGCCGGAGAGTGAACGCACCGGCGCCCCGGACATTATGGAGGTTTCCATTCCCCATTGGCTGGAAGACCTGGGGCTGCCGGAAGACCTGAAAGCCCGCATCCGGGAGTTGGGCATTAACCAGTTGGTCTTTAAGGCGCCCACCCGGGGCCTGTCCCTGCACTTGGGCTTTGACTACGTGGGTGAACACAAGATGGGCCCCCTGTCTATCGCGATGCACCAGGTAAAGCAGAACAACGGCATCGCGATCCAAGCGGCCCTGAGCCTGGCCCGAATCAAAACCGTGAACGGCGTTACCTCCAACACGGCCCTGGTTACCGTCGGCCCGTCCCTGCACGGCAAGAGTACCCTGACCATTATGATTGAGTTGGCCGGCAGTGAATTGGCCGGTTTGCTGAATCTGGATACCGACTCCGACGAAGGGGTCTATCCGATGAACGATGACATTGTGCTGCTCCAGCCCTTGCGGGAGCCGATTGTCGCTCACCGGGCCGGCAACCGCTACACCATTTCCTACAGCATCGACGGCACTGAGAACAACTTTTACGCGATGCCCTTCGGCTTGAACGAAGCGGAAGACCCCATAACCTTTGACGCGGTGCGCGGATCAGCGGAGGCGCCCAACCCTCAGGAAACCCTGGAAAACGTGCCGGTGCATCTCCCGGAAAACGCCGGGGACGCGGCGCCCAACTTCCTGGAAAATCCGGTACGCAATATGCGGGTTACCCTGTCCCGCCAACGCCTGCTGACCCGCAAGGGCGTGGGCGGCCTGATTGAATCCATCACCGGGGGCCGCCTGTCCGATGCGGTGCACGTGCCGATGGAGTTCACCGACCGGGTGTTCTGGCAGGAGGTAATGCGCCAGAATACGGTCATCCCGCCCCTGCGCCGGTTGAGCCTGGAGCAATATATCCGGGTGCTGATGTACGGCGAGGCGGTGCAGATGGGCGCGGCCATCGGCGCCATTGGCCGCCCCTACGTGGAATACTTCTCCGACCCCTTCATCATCGGGTTGGAGGATGAGAACGCCAACCTGATGCACCACATCCTGCAACAACTGGCTTGGGGCGGCCTGCCCCAGGAGTATTACGTTTTCAACACCGGCGGCATCGGCGCCGACACCAACGAGGAAGCCAGCGGCCGGAACTATAAAAAGATACCCCGCGAACTGACCCTGATGCTCCAGGAGGCCCTGCTGCGGGAGGCCGTCAAGTTTGAGTACGACGCCATTCTCCGCTCCGAGGTGGGCGTGGCGATTGTGAACGGGCGCGGCGAGGAAGTGGTGGACTTGCGCCGGGAATGGCTGCCCCGGGAGATTTACGGTGAAGCGGACTACACCGAGCGGGTGATGGAATTGCGCCGCCGCCGCTACTTTGGCCGGGACTCTCAGGACAAGGCGGGCATCCTCCGCTATACCAAGGTCAACAGCGCGCTGATTGACCTGGCCGACATCCCGCCGCCGGAAAACGAGCGGGAACTGGCCTGGCTGCTCTCCTTTTTCTGGCACGTGGATCAACCCTACGATTCCCTGGGCGACCTGTCCCGCCGCCTGGGTGAAGGGCAGCGACCACTGACTCACCTGATGCGGGCCTTGCAGGAGAAATACGCCGCCGGCCTGGCCCAGGGGCTGGCAATTTCCCCGGAGGGGCAGGCGGTTCTGGCAACGGTGGGCCTGTCCGCCGGGTAACTGGCCGGGGTTGGCGCTGGATTTTATCATCCCGGCGGCCCGGTAGTAGGGGCGTTTCGCGAAACGCCCCTACTCCACAGGATAGGGAAAGGTGGTTCGACAAGCTCACCATGAGCGGACTGTTGCCCTTTGAGCGGACTATTGACCCTTCCGCTCATCCTGAGCCGGTCGAAGGATGCCCGCCGGCCGGTCTTGTCAGAACCCTGGCCCCGGATTAGGATATGAGTATGGAACCTGGCGCAATACAATACCCCTTGGGGCCGCTGTCCCGCATTGCGGCGGAGACGTTTGGCGAGCCGGGCCGCCGTACCTTCCGGCTGACCCTGGAGTCGGGCCGTGCCACGTCTCTGCTGTGGCTGGAAAAGGAACAGCTTTTCCAACTGGGCGTCGGCCTGCGGGAGGCCGTCCAGCGACAGACCGAATCGGAGCGAGAGCGGGGCAGCGCGCCCACCGCGCCGGGCTGGAGCGGCGCCGAAACTACCATTGAATTCCGGGCCAGAATCCTGTCCGGCCGCCACGACCAGGACACCAACTCCTTTTACTTGCAGGCCCAGGGCGGCGAGGAGTCGGAGTCAGGCGAGGAGCCGCCTTCGGTGAGTTTCTGGATTACCGTTGACCAGGCGGCGGCCCTGGCCGAGGAAAGCCTGCGCATCTGCGCCGCCGGCCGCCCCCCCTGTTTCCTCTGCGGTTTGCCCATCGACCCGCAAGGCCACGTCTGCCCCCGGGCCAACGGACACGCGGTATTTGAAAGTGGATAAGTCGCCTTTCTCCGACCCTGACCGCAGCGGTGATAACGGACGCAATCCGACGGACTCAGAACAGTCCGGCTTTGACCTGTTGCGCAACGGCGAGTTCGTTACCTGCGAACTCACCCCCCTGGGTTCCAACTACACCTTTCTGGCTTCTCTCCATTGGGGCGACCGGGACGGCCAGGCCATCTACAAGCCCCGGGACGGCGAGGTTCCCCTGTGGGATTTCCCCCGGGGGACGCTGTATAAGCGGGAGTACGGGGCCTATCTGCTGAGCCGCGCCCTGGGCTGGGACTTTATCCCCCCTACCATCATCCGGGACGGGCCTTACGGCATCGGTTCGGTGCAGCAGTACGTTGACCACGACCCGCGGCTGAACTACTACACCCTGAGCGAGGCCGACGCCGACGAACTGCGGATGATTGCCTGCTTTGACCTGGTGGCGAACAACACCGACCGGAAGGCTAACCACGTCCTGGTGGACGGCAACGGCAAGCTGTGGGGCATTGACCAGGGCTTGACCTTCCACGCCGACACCAAAATCCGCACCGTAATCTGGGACTTTGGCGGCGAACCGATCCCGGATTACTACCTGGACTCCCTGACCCAACTGGCCGGGCAACTGAACCGCCCGGAGGGGACGCTCCGGGAACTGTTGGAGTTGCTGCTGCCGGAAGAGGTGCAGGCCCTCCACCAGCGCGTCCAGTGGGTCCTGACCGAGCGGGCCTACCCCGGCCTGCCCGGCCGCCGGCGGCGGCGCTAATCAACTACTGTCTCCCCCTAACTATCTCCCCCTCCCATAAATGCTCAAACCCGCCCTCCACCGGCACGTACTGGCCGGTGCCGATGGTGGCAATGGCGTATTCCGGGAGCGGAACCACCGCCAGGCAGAAATCGCCCGACCTTACGCCCTGCTTGGCAAAGGGAAAGTCCAGTTTGTCAAACCGCTGCTGCTGGCGCCAGACCGGCAGGTCATTCGCCTCAACCGGGTACAGGTGCAGAAAGAACCACGCCTCCAGGTCCGCCGGCTGGCACTGCTCCCGGACGTAGAGCAGGCGGTTTTCGACCAGATATACGTTGAATGTGGAGCGGATTGCCGGTTGGCGGTCAACTATCCGGCTTGCCAGGTAATTGTTGGCCGTTGTGGTCTTAATTCGCACCGGAGCGTTGGCATCGGGGGGCAGGACGGTGGCGATGGTGCATAACCCGGTTTGCGTTTGCGTCCAGGCTTGGGGGGCCGTTGGGCGCCCAGCGCCGTGCCATTCCCACCCGATCAACTCTTCCGGCGCGCAGTCCGGCGTGAACGCCTGGGCCAACCGCCCGTCCACCAGCAGCCCGCCGCCGTCGGCTGGATAGTCAAGGTGCGGTTCCATCCTTTCCCGGAACCAGGCAGCCGGGTCAACATCTTCCGTTGCTTCGACCGGCCAGAGCATAAAGCGGAGTTCACCCCGTACATAGTGGAAAAATGGCGGGCCTTCGAACAGAATCGCGTCCTCCGACTGGCGGGCCGGTCGGAGATTGGCAAAGTGCGTTACTCCCAATTCTCGATAGAGAGGCCTGAATTCTTCCTTCCATGAGGCCCTGCGGTACCCATCTGCGTTTATCGCGTGCCAATAGGCATAAGAATTGACCAACCCGTCCAGGTTCACCACCGGAAAAGCGGAGAAGTACCCGATAGCGCCGGCGTCCCACGCCCCAATCACGCTATCCGGGAGCAGCGCTCGATTCGCCACCTGCATACCCAGGTAGGAAGTAACCTCCCATTCCCGGTGGGCTGACTGACTCTTCCCGTCAACCCACCGGAACGGCCCGGTGAAATCCGCCCCGGTGAATAGAAAGACCGCGCCGATAAATACAATTCCCACGCTCACCCCATTGGCCGCCAGCGCCGACCGCGGCCCGATGAGACGGCGCAGGAAGTGAATAGCGACGTAGCAGAATACGGGAACGACCAGCGCCAGCATCAGGTAGGCCGGGACGAAATACCAAACATAACCCCCATAGCTGGGATGCACCTGAAGGACGGTCTGCGCAAACTTGGCGATATGCCCCACCGCCAGGCTGAACACCCCCACCATAAAGGCCAGCAGCAGCCAGTCCTCCCGGCTACGGGAGCGGCCGGCCAGCCACCATACCAGCGCCAGCAGGAAACCGGCGCAGATTGCCAACGCCGTCAGCAGTTCGTAGTCAAAGGCCGGAATCTGCACTACTTCCCGGAAGTTCTGGGTCAAGTTGTAGCCGTCTTGCTCCTCAAATCGGGCCTGCGACCACGCCCGCTTGGTGGCCCCGCTCACCGGCACGATGCCGCCAAAAACCAGTTTGTTGTAGGCAAAGTAGGTCAGGATACCGGCGACGGCGCTGATTATTGGCGCAAAGGTTCGTGCAGGAGTGGAAACCAGGGCAGTACGCCAGGATGCGCCGGCCGGCCGCTCCCGCCGCGACCACTCCATCAGCAGCAGCGCGGCCGTAGCGGTAAGCGATATGGCGATATACTCCAGGCGTACCCAGGGCAGGGCAAAAGCCACTACCGCCAGCGGCCAAGTCCACCGCTCCGGGTTCCGGGCATACAGCAGCAACGCCAGAAACAACAACCCCAGCATAAACAGCGCGGCGGCGGCCTCCAGCCCTTGAAAGAGAGCGTCCTGCCGGTAGAGTATCGGCAACAGGGCAAACAGCAGATACCAGGGTAGCCGGGCCAGCCGAGCGGCCCCGGCAATTAACGCCACCGCCCCGGCGATGAGCATAATCTCCAGGGCTTTAATAGCAAACAACGCCCCTTCCTTGTCAAACATCCAGTAGAAAGGGGTAATCAGCAGCAGCCAGATAGGATGGTAGCCATTAGTTCGGGTAATGCCGCCGTCAAAGGTGGAAAACTTTCCCTCAGCCAGGTGATAGGCTATCTGGAAGTAGTAGAAGGCATCATCGCCGTTCACGTCCCGCAGCAGATTGACCAGGTCAAACTTGACCAGCAGATACCCGGCAAAGGCGGCGCCATAGGCCAGAATACCAGCGATAAACAAGGCAAACAGGGCGTGGCGCAGAGGAGCGGGGAGAGTGAACATAGGGGGTAATTGTAGCATATACGCCGAGCTTTTCCGCAGGGAGAGGCGGGGTGTTCGTTCACCGCTCATCCCGAGCCTGCTATGTCATTATCCTGTATGTCATTCCGACCGCAGGGAGGAATCTAAAAATCTTGAGCGGAGTCAAGGGCCGGCATTTTAGATTCCTCCCTGCGGTCGGAATGACACAGGGGCTGGTGGTCGGAACGACGGGGTTATAGCCGGAATGACGGGATTATAGTCGGAATGAGGGGGTTATAGCTGGAATGACGGGTTTATGGCACGGTTGCCCTATGCCTAACCCCCATTGGCATTAACCTGGCGCCGGCCCGGATACCATTGCCTCCCGCCGTTGACCCCAACCTTGCCCTTATTCTATACTTACCCCGGCTTACTACAGACAGACAATCAATCTTAGCCTTAGCGAGGTGGCAACCTGAATTCGGCAGAGGTAGCCCAATTGGCGGTGGAGGTGGCCTCGGAAAAGCTGGCCGAGGACATTATTATGCTGGACTTGCGCCGGCTGGCCCCGTTCACCGATTACTTTGTGATAATGTCCGCAGGGTCTTCCCGGCAGATTGAGGCGCTGGAGGATGACATCACCCAGGCGATGAAAGAGGCCGGGGTGCGCCGTTTCCACCGGGAGGGGACGCCGGCCTCCGGCTGGATTCTGCTGGACTTCAGCGACATCATCGTCCACATTTTCGGGCCGGAGGAGCGGGAGTTCTACGAACTGGAACGCCTCTGGGTCGCGGCGCCCCAGGTGGTACGGATTCTGTAACTACTCCGTAATCCAGGCGTCCAGGCTGCGGTCGTAGGAGATAATCTCCTCGGGACGGAAAAACAGGTTCACCTCCCGTTCCGCCGACTCCGGGCTGTCCGAGCCATGGGTCAGGTTGCGGCCTATGTCAATCCCGAAGTCGCCCCGGATGGTGCCGGCCGGGGAGTTGGCCGGGTTGGTTTCCCCCAAAGTTTGCCGCACCAGGGCCACCGCGTTATTCGCCTCCCAGACCATTGCCACCACCGGGGAGGCGGTGATGAATTGCAGCAGGCCAGGGAAAAAGGAGCGTTCCACGTGCTCGGCGTAGTGCTGGCGGGCCAGGGCCTCGTCAACCTGCATCAGCTTCAGCCCGGCCAGCTTCAGCCCCCGCCGCTCCAACCGGGCGATTATCTCTCCCACCAACCCCCGCTGCACCCCGTCAGGCTTAACCAGTACCAATGTCTGTTCCATAATTGTTATCCGTCTCCTCTTTTGGATGGTCGGTTAAAGTGTAAGCATTGCGTATAGAACCCTTACCGGGGCAACCGTCATTATTAAGACAACCGTCGTTCCGGCGAAAGCCGGAATCCAGAACGCTCTGTGAGCCGGCACGTTCTTTATCCGGGGGATTTCCTGGATTCCGGCTTTCGCCGGAACGACGTTTTTATGACCGGGATGGCGGGTTTATGCTGCGCTTGCCCTGCTATTCCCCACATCTGTTGATATTCTTTGCCCGGTCATTTTCCGGTATTCCGGTGCCGGTAGGGGCGGGTTTATAACCCGCCCAAGCTCCGGGGCAAGGATATGCCGGATATGACGACTTCCGTTCCGCAATATGACCTGGCCCTGGCGTGGCGGGCGGGTTAGAAACCCGCCCCTACCCGTGTCAATACCAACCCATGTTGACCATGCCGGCAACCGCCCCTCAAGACTGCTGCACCACTCTATCCCGCCGCTTGGGGCCGCCGATGGTGGGCATCCGCAGATAGTAGGGTTGCAGCGTAGCCAGGTCGTCGGTGGCGCCGGTTTCCAGCCGGCGGCGGCCCAGTTCGGCCAGGGCGTAGAGCCGGGCGGCCGGGGTATGGCCGGCTACCACTGCCCGGCGGCCCAGCCGCTCCCGGATTAACTCGGCGTGAGGCGGCGTTCCTTCGCCGCAGAACAGGGTCGGTTCCCTAGTTTCCGGCGTTTCCGCTAACTCGGCCAGCAGTTCCTCCGGCGGGCCAATCAGGTCATCCCGGGTACGCTGCCCGGCGGCCGGGCCGGTTCCGAAACTGGCCGAGGCTACCTCACTGCGCCCGGCGTCCAGCAGGGCGCAGACCGGCAGGCCCGATTCCAGGTAGCAGTGGGCTTCCAAGTCCAGGGTGCCTACGCCCACCAGGGGTTGCCCTGAGGCCAGCGCCAACCCTTTGGCTACGCTCATCCCGACCCGCAGGGCGCTGAACCCGCCCGGCCCCAGGGCCACGGCAATCCCGTCCAGTTCTTTGACAGTCAACCCGGCGCCCTCCAGCGTCCGGGCCACGGCCGGCATCAACTCCGCTGTATGGTTCACCGCCGAGTACCAGGAGCGGGCGGAAAGCACCCGCCCGGCGTCGGCCAGGGCCACCCCGGCGTATCGTGTTGAAGTATCAATAGCCAGCAGCATCTAAATCAATTGAGAATTACGAATTGGTAATTAGGAATTATGGTTTTAGTGGTTGATGATTGGCAATTCCTGATTCGTAATCGCTTATAATGGAATCCAGCGTTGCCCGGTAACGGGCCGGTATTTCGCCGAAGGCAATGGTACGGCCCGCGCCGTCGGCGGTGTAATCCAGGTGAACCCACAGGCAATCCTCCGGGAATACTTCCTCGGCCCGGTCGGCCCACTCCACCACGCAGGCGCCGTCGCCGAAAAGCTGCTCGTCCAGGCCCAAGTCCCACGCCTCCATTGGGTCATTGATGCGGTAGAGGTCGAAATGGTACAGGGTCAGCCGGCCCCGGTAGCGCGTCATTATAACAAAGGTGGGGCTGCGGGCGTATTCGACCACGCCCAAACCCCAGGCAATGCCCTGGGTCAGACAGGTCTTGCCGGCGCCCAGCGGCCCGGTGAGCAGGAATACGTCGCCGGGGCTGGCCCCTTCGCCGAGCCGCCGGCCCACCGCCTGGGTTTCCTCCGGGGAGCCGGTAACAATGTGCCGGTAGTCAGTCATAGTTAATACCCGTGTTAATACCGGTTGTTCCCGCCGTCAGCCGAAATGATCCCAACCGGCGCGGCTTACTACCTGCTCGCTGCCGTCGGCGGCGATCAAAGTTACCTGTCCCGCCGGCCCGGCGGTTATCTCCCCGATTACGGCGGCCCCCGCAGGCAGGGCCGGCATTACCTGGGCCATCACCGGCGCCGGGGCGGTGAACAGGAGCAGGTAGTCCTCGCCGCCGTGCAGGGCCAACTCCAGGCAGCTATCGGGGAAGGCTTCTTGCAGCCGGGGATGTATCGGCACCCGGTCGGCATAGACCCGGGCCGCCACGCCGCTGGACAGGCAGAGTTTGGACAAATCATCGGCCAGCCCGTCGCTGACATCCATTGCGGTCAACACGCCGGAGCGGGCCAATAGCTGCCCCTCGGCCACCGCCGGTTGGGGCCGCCGGTGGGCCTCCCGCAGAAAGGTGGCTGCCGGTTCGGATACGGCCGCCTTTTCCAGCATCAGTTTCAGGCCGCCGCCGGAGGAACCCAGCCAGCCGGTAACCGCCGCCTGGTCGCCGGGCCGGGCAGTGGCCCGCAGCAGCGGCGCGCCGGAACGGACGCCGGTAAGGGCCACGGTGATGAACACCACCGGGGAACGCACCACGTCGCCGCCCACGATGGCAACGCCGTACTCCGCGCCAATTTCCAACATTCCCCGGTACAGTTCCTCGATGCCGGCCACGTCGGTTTCCGGGGGCAGCCCCAGGGTAATCAGGGCGTACAGGGGAAGGCCGCCCATAGCGGCGATGTCGCTGATGTTGGAGGCCAGGGATTTCCAGCCCAGGTCGTGCCAGGGGGTGGTTTCCCGGGTGAAGTGGACTCCCTCAACGACGGTATCGGTGGTGCAAAGCTCGGTGGCGGCGGCGGTTGACCAGGCGGCGGTATCGTCGCCGGTGTCCACCAGCAGCCGGAAGGCATAGGCCGACCCGTTATCCGGCCCGCGCCGTTCCCCGGTTACCATAGCGTTAAGGCGGTTAATCAGGCCAAATTCGCCCAGGTCTTTTACTTGCATCGTCAGGATTACTTTACGGCCCGGCAACCGGTTGGGCCGCCTTCAGTTCCTCGGCAACCTTGCGGGCGTGTTTCTCACATTGACTCCAGCCCAGGGACTCGGGAATCAGCGTTAGCTCCGGGAGGTGCCGGCGGAAAGTAACGATAGTTCCCAGCCGCTTGCCGTTGATCCCCAAGTCCCGTACCAGATGTTCATAGAGGCTGTCCGGTTCCATCGAACTCTGTTCCAACTCGGCAACCAGGGCCAGCGCCGTATCGCCCAACTCCCACATCTTGCGGGCGGGGATCGGTATGCGTTTTCCCTTGAGGGTTTCCAGGTCGGCTAACAATTGGCGCATCGCCCCGATGGAGCGGGCGTAGATCTCGCACGCCTCCAGCAGCCGTACTTCGGGACTATCCCCGAGGTAATTGAGATGCTCTACCGGTATAGAGGAAATAAACCCGGCATCGCCAGGCTCAAAAGCAACAAGGGCAAGGTCAGGCAACCCGTTACCTCCTGAGGCGGTTAAATACAGGGGAATTATAGCTTGAGAGCAAGGCAGGGACAAGATGGGAATGAGCGGATACGGGTGAATGGTTCGACAAGCTCACCATGAGCGGATATTGTCATTGAGCGGATATTGCCATCCGCTCTCCGCTCATCCTGAGCCTGTCGAAGGATAAACTGAAAGAGGAACGCCGGATACGGGTGAATGGTTCGACAAGCTCACCATGAGCGGATATTGCCATTCGCTCCCCGCTCATCCTGAGCTTGTCGAAGGATAAACTGAAAGAGGAACGCTAGATAGGGTGAGGATGGTTCGGTATTCTCAACGGGTGTTGGTGTTCTGGCCGGAATGCTCCAACGGTCGGTAGGGGCGGGTTTGTAACCCGCCCAAGTTCCGGTGCAAGGATGGGTCGGATACGATGGCTCCGTTACCCAAATGATTCTGCCCTTGAACGCAGGGCGGGTTACAAACCCGCCCCTACCATACACGGAACCCGGCCGGCCGGGTTATCAACACCGGTTGAGAACACCGGATTTTGGACTTTTCAGAAATTCTGTAATTACCCAAGTCAAGCGCAGCATAGAACCGTCGTTCCGGCGAAAGCCGGAATCCAGGACCCTTTGTAACTGGCACGTTCTTTTCAAGGAGGATTTCCTGGATTCCGGCTTTCGCCGGAACGACGGTTCTTGGGGTGCTGACGGTTACTTGGGTCACCGACGGTTGTTTGGGTTGCCGACGGTGCTTATGCTGCCGACTGTTGCCTGCTGGTTTGCCCCGGTTAAGACGCCATTACCCCGGTGCAATTACCATAATTACCATAATGGTTAAAATTCTTGACCGGAATACGCTATCCTGTTACTTTCAGAGTTGACTTTTGCTTTTCGCAAGGGGGGCAGCGATGGCGCGTACAACACATACAACGCATACTACCAAATGGCTCATTTGGCTGACCGGACTCGGCCTTATCCTGGCCCTGTTGGTTCAGTTGGGGTGTACCCGGGAGGTGGAGGTAGTCCGGGAGGTGGTGGTTACGCCTACCCCGCAGCCGGGGGCGGCTCCCCAAGCCGGCGTTCCGCAAGCTACTGTCGCTCCGGCGGGGGCGGGGCTTGCTACCGCTGCCCCGGTTCCGGTTACACCGGCTACTGCTGCGCCGCAAGCTGCCGCTACTCAGCCGCCTCCGGCGACCGGCGCCGGTTCGGGCGGCGGGGAAATTGAGGAAAAGGTTTACCAACTGGGCATTTCCGCGGACTTGACCACCACCAACGTTTGGGCTTACCTGGGGCCGGATACTACTATCTGGAACCAGTACGTCCTGGGTGGCGGCAAGCCGGCCCTCTACACCTACTCGGCGCAGCGCTATGACTGGATTCCCTCCCTGGCGGCGGATTTTCCGTCGGCCCTGTTGGAGGAGAGCGTTGCCGGTCAAACCTACTGGACTACTGAGATAGCCCTGAAGCATGGGGTCAAGTGGAGCGACGGGCAGGACGTAACCGCTGAGGATTTTCTTTTCACGGCCCATACCGCCGCCGACCTGGAGCTTACCGGCAATTGGCCCTCCATCGTTGACCCGGAGTTTTTTGACCATGCCGAGGCGCTGGATTCCTACACGCTGAAAATCTACTTCAAGAAAAAGCCCGGCCTGGCGCGCTGGCAGTTCGGGCTGGCCTTTATGCCCATTTTCTCCCGGGCTTATTGGGCGCCGGTGGTCGCCGAGGCCCGGCAGGCCGGGGAAATCGTCGAGCAGCAAAAGGTGTTGTATTCCCACGTTCCTCAGGATGAGCCTTCGGCCGGCGGCTACCGGTTCGGCAAGTGGGAGCGGGGCGCCTTCGCGGAAAATACCCGGAACCCGGACTACTATTTTACCGACAGCGTAGTTACCGAATACGCCGGCGGCGCCTATGCCGAGGCCAAGCCGGGGGTGTATGAGTTCTCCGCCTACGGGGAAACCGGCGGCGACAAGACGCTGGAATACACCGTAGGCCCCTACGCCGACGGCGCCATCTACTCGGTTTACGGCAGCCAGGACGCTGCCGTGCTGGCCCTCAAGAAGGGCGACATTGACTTTATGCTCAATCCCATAGGGCTGTCGCGGGGGTTGCAGGAGCAGTTGCAGGGAGAGGATGGCCTGACCACTATCGAAAATCCCTCCGACGGCGTCCGGTATCTAGGGTTCAACTTTCGCCGGCCGCCGCTGGACAACAAGGCCTTCCGGCAGGCGGTGGCAACCCTCATTGACAAGGAATTTCTGACCGATACCGTGCTGCAAGGCGTAGCCATTCCGGTTTACAGCATGGTTCCCGAAGGCAACCGGGCCTGGTACAACGCCGACGTGCCCTTGATTGGGCAGGGTATGAGCCGGGCGGAACGGGTAGCCCAGGCCGTGGCGTTGCTCAAGGATGCCGGGTTCACCTGGGAAACCGAACCCAGGGTTAGCGAGGACGGCCGGTTTGTCGAGCAGCAGGGCGAGGGGTTGCGGATGCCCAACGGCGAGCCGATCCCGGAACTGACGATGCTGGCGCCCGGCCCTGGCTATGACCCTCTGCGCTCCACCTTTGCCATCTGGATTGAACGGTGGCTGAACGAGGTGGGTATCCCCCTGCGAGCCGACCTGACCGGGTTCAACCTGATTGTGGAAAAGGTGTTCGACCAGCAGGACTTTGACCTGTGGGTGCTGGGCTGGAGCCTCACCCTCTACCCGGATTATTTAGAGGCTTTCTTTCACAGCCGCAACTCGGAACTGGAAGGATTCAACCCCGGCGGCTATAACAACCCGGAGTTTGACCGCCTGGCCGACGAGTTACTGGAAGAGACGGACCTGGAAACGGCGCGCCGGCAGGTCTTTCAGATGCAGTCCTTCCTGGCCGACGACCTGCCCTACGTGGTGTTGTTCACCACGCCCATAGTGGAAACCTACCGGAGCGACCGCCTGGAGTTTCCCTATACCGATAACCTGGGGGGACTCCAGGATGCCGCCGGCCTGACCACCACGGTTCAGATTAAGTAGGCGCAGCGGGCATTGTTACTACTTGGAAACCGACTGGACACCGAGTAAGCGGAGTCAGGCAGAGAATCCCGGCGGGCCGCAGTGTCGCAATGTCGCGGCGCCGCCGGGTGAACCTGCCCGGAGGAGTTAGCCCCGATGACCGGTTACCTGGTTCGGCGTGGGGGACAGATAGTCCTCACCCTCTTTCTGATTGTTACGTTGACCTTCTTTCTGGTGCAGGCTCAGCCCGGCGACTATGCCGCTTTCTACGCCTTCAACCCCGACTTGCCGGCCGAGGTGCGGGAGCAGATCAGGGCGACCTTCGGCCTGGATAAACCGTTGTGGCAGCAGTACCTCATCCACCTGAAAAACACCTTTACCGGAAACTTTGGCGTCTCCTTCGGCCACTTTCCCCGTCCGGTCATTGAGGTTCTGGCGGAACGGGTGCCCCGGACGGCGGTGCTGTTTCTTACCGCGACGGTGGCGTCCTTCTATACCGGGTTTCTGCTGGGCAAGGCCATTGCCTGGCGCCGGGGCGGGTTGCTGGAATATACCGCCACCATTTCCGGGGCGACCCTGTTCACCGTGTTCACCCCCGCTTTTGCCCTGATGATGATTTGGGTCTTTGCTTTCAAGCTGGGCTGGTTTCCGGTGGGCAAGTTCCTGGACCCGCTGGTCTGGCGCAGCGCCGAGGTCAGCGCCAACTACGTCTTTGGCTTTATGCTGCTGACCGCCGCCGCCTTCACCGTCTTTGCTTTTCTGGCCTTGTTCGTTTTCCGGCGCGCCGGCCGCCTCGGAAAGGGGTCATTGGCGCTCCCGGTTATCCTGGCCGGCGGGTTGGCAATTCCCCTGATTTGGGCCTTTTCCGGCATCGGCGGGCTGGCGTTGGACATCCTCAAGCACATGGTTCTGCCCATTGCCACCCTTACCTTAATATCCTTTGCCGGCACTATGCTCCTTACCCGGAACAGTATGCTGGAGACGGTGCGGGAGGACTACGTTATGGCGGCCCGGGCCAAGGGTCTGCCGGAAAAGCTGGTGCGCGACCGCCACGCCGCCCGCAACGCCCTGCTGCCGGTAGTTACCAGCCTGGTTTACAGCCTCATTTTTGCCATTGACGGCAGCGTAATCATCGAAGGAATTTTCTCCTGGCCCGGCACCGGCATGACCCTGCTCCAGGCGGTTCGTACCGAAGACCTGCCCCTGGTGATGGGCGCAATGGTATTCATCGGGCTGTTTGCCCTGATTGCCCACATGATTGTGGATGTTCTCTACGTCTATCTTGACCCCCGGATACGTTACCAGTGATTACGCCGCCGCCGAACTATCCTACCTTCCCCGGCGAGTCGCCGGAACCGCCGCCGCCGGAGTTGGGCCGGGGCCGGTTCCGGCTGGCCCTGGCCCGGCTGCGGCTGGCCCTGCGTTCCTTCAAGAACGGCTGGGCCATATTCCTGGAAAGCCGTATTGGGCTGCTGTCCCTGGCAACGATCGTTATCTTTGCGCTAATGGCGATTTCCCACCCGATACTGATGGCGACGGTGTGGGATGCCGGCACCTATGACCCGGTTACCGGGTACGCCTTTGACCAAATTGAGCAGCCGGCGCCGCCCAGTTGGCGGCACCCGCTAGGCACCGACCCCCTGGGGCGGGACGTGCTCAGCCAATTGCTCTCCAGCACCCGTTCCGAGTTTATCCTGGGACTGACGGCGGCGCTGGTAACTGTGTCCATTGCCACCACGGTGGGCGCGGTGGCCGCTTACTACGGCGGGCTGGTGGACGCTTTCTTTATGCGCCTGGCCGACTTGATTATCGCGTTGCCGGCCATTTCCCTGCTCATCGTGCTGAGCGCCCTGTTCCGGCTGAACTTCTTTCACCTGGCCCTGATTATCGGCGTGTTGGGCGGCTTTGGCGGCACGGCCATCATTCTCAAATCCCAGGCGCTGAGCATCAAGGTCAAACCTTATATTGAGGCGGCGCGGGTCGCCGGCGGCAGCCAGTTCCACATCATTCTGGTGCATATCATCCCCAACCTGCTGCCCCTGTCCCTGCTCTATATGATGTTCACGGTTACCGGGGCCATCTTTGCCGAGGCGATTCTGTCCTTCCTGGGGTTGCTGGACGTGCGGATGAGTTGGGGCATAATGATTCACACCGCCAACACCGGCGGCTACCTGCTGGGCGGCACCCGGTACTGGTGGCTGATTCTGCCGGCCGGGGCCTCAATAACCCTGCTGTGCAGCGCCTTTTACCTGGGCGGGCGCGCCCTGGATGAGGTGGTGAACCCCCGGTTAAGGCGGCAGTATGATTAGGTTGCGCTTGCCGGTCTCACGAAACCGGTTCACCCTGAGCTTGTCGAAGGGCCGGTATTTCCTGCCAGGCCAACCTACGGTGGCCGGTAGGGGCGGGTTTGTAACCCGCCCAAGCTCCGGTGTAAGGATGTGTCAGCTATGGAGGTATTTGTTCTCTGAGCCGACTTGTTGTTGGGGCAGGGCGGGTTACAAACCCGCCCCTACCTGGACAACAATTAGAAGTTACGTCGGGCTATAGTCATTGAAAATTCTATGTCATTCCGAGCGTAGCGAGGAATCTAAACTCCTGCATAAGCGAGATTTCTGCCAAAACCGGAACGTGATAAGGGCCGGGCATTTTAGATTCCTCCCGGCGGTCGGAATGACAGACTAATCGGTTGGAATGACCGGTTGAGCGGTCGGAATGACAGACTAATCGGACGGGATGACCTACCACTGCGTAACTCATAAACAATATGGGCAATATGCAATATGACTAATCGGGCGGGTTGGGGCCAATGGCAGTAGTTACGAATGAGCCGGTCTTGAAGGTGGCCGGTCTTACCCTGCACTATTTGACCCGGCAGGGTGAGGTTAAGGCGGTGCGGGAGGTAAGTTTTGAGTTGGCCCGGGGGCAGTCGCTGGGGCTGGTGGGGGAGTCGGGCTGCGGCAAGACTTCCATTGCCAACTGCCTGATGCGGCTGCTGCCCGACAACGCCCGGTTGGTGGCGGGGCAGGTCTTTCTTGACGGGCAAGACCTTCTGCCCCTGTCGGAGGAGGAAATCCGACGTTTCCGGTGGCGGCGCATCGCTATGGTGTTTCAAGCGGCAATGAACAGCCTGGATCCGGTGTATAAAGTCGGCCAGCAGGTGGTGGAGGCCATTGAAACCCACGGCGTAGAGACTACCGTCGCCGCGGCCCGGGAGCGGGTGGCCCGCCTGTTCCGCCTGGTGGGGCTGGCCCCCCAATTGATGGAACGCTACCCCCACGAATTCAGCGGCGGTATGCGCCAGCGCGCGGTTATCGCCATGGCCTTGTCTTGCGACCCCGCCGTGATAATCGCCGACGAGCCAACTACCGCCCTGGACGTAATTGTGCAGGACCGAATCCTGCGGGAGCTGAAAACCATCCAGCAGGAACTCCAAATGTGCATCATCTACATCAGCCACGATATTGCGGTGGTAGCGGAAGTTACCGACCGGGTTGGCGTGATGTACGCCGGCAACCTGGTGGAGTTGGGGGATACTGCGGAGGTGTTCCGCGCCCCGCTGCATCCCTATACGGCGGCGCTGCTGTCCTCATTTCCCCGGATCAGCGGTGAGAAACGGCCCCTGGCGACCCTCTCGGGCGAGCCGCCCAACCTGATTGACCCGCCGCCGGGCTGCCCGTTCCATCCCCGCTGTCCCCACGCCACCGCAGTGTGCCGGGAGGAACCGCCGCCGCTGGTCAGCCGGGGCAGCCACTGGGCCGCCTGCTGGCATCCCCTGGACGCAACGCTGTCTCCGATGGGCCAGGCCGATGCGTCCCGATAAGCCGGCAATGGAGAATTCAGGTCAAGGGCCGGCCCGCCGGGATTACCTGGTGGCCGTGGAAGGGCTGACCAAACACTTTCCGGTTACCCGCAGCCTGTTTCGGAAGCCGGCCGGTTTCGTTCACGCCGTTGATGATGTCTCTTTCCAACTGGAACGGGGTGAGAGCCTGGGCTTGGTGGGCGAGTCGGGTTGCGGCAAAACCACCGTCGGCAAACTGCTGGTCAAGCTGCTGGAACCTACGGCAGGGGGCATATCCTTTCACTTTCCCGACTCGGCGGCCGGCGGCGCGGCCGGCCCGGTGGACGCCGCTGCCATCAAGGGGCGGCAGATGCGGGCCTTTCGCCGCCAGGTTCAGATGATTTTCCAGGACCCTTACGAATCCATGACCCCCCGGCGCACTATCTACGACACGATTGCCGAACCCCTGGCGGTTCAGGGAATCGGCGACGTGCTGGACCGGGTGGGCCGGGTAACCGACATTCTGACCCTGGTGGGGCTGACCCCCGCCGCCACTTTTCTGTTCCGGCATCCCCACGAACTTTCCGGGGGGCAGCGGCAGCGGGTAGCCATTGCCCGCGCCCTGGTCATCGGCCCGTCCTTTGTGGTGGCCGACGAACCCACCTCGATGCTGGACGTATCCAGCCGCACCGGTATTATGTCCCTGATGCAGGAGTTGGCCGGGAACCTGGGGATTGCCTACCTGTACGTTACCCACGACCTGGCGGTGGCCCGCTATATGTGCCACCGGATTGCGGTGATGTACCTGGGGAAAATAGTAGAGTTGGCGGAGACCGAGGAGTTGCTGGGCAACCCCCTGCACCCCTACACCCGGGCGCTGCTGTCGGCGGTGCCGGTTGCCGACCCGGATTACCGCCGGGAACCCCCGGACATTCGGGGCGACGTAACCGCGCCGGTTGACCCGCCGCCGCGCTGCCGCTTTTACGACCGCTGCCCCCGGGCCACCACCTTTTGTCGGGACAACCCGCACCCGCCCACCGAGGAAAAGGCGCCGGGCCACTGGGTGGCCTGCTATGAGGTGTGAGGCGGGTTGTTTTCCCGCTAGGATGTGTGTAAAGTCGGGTTGCCATTCTTTCCGCTCATCCTGAGCTTGTCGAAGGATGAACCGTCGGGTAGGGGAAGGTGGTTCGACAAGCTCACCATGAGCGGGTTTTGTTCTGCTCTCCGCTCATCCTGAGCTTGTCGAAGGATGCACCGTCGGATAGGGGAAGGTGGTTCGACAAGCTCACCATGAGCGGACATTGTTATCACCATGAGCGGATTTTGTTCTTGACGCAAAGCGAGCAGAGAATTTCACTGAAACTCTCTGCTCGCGGTGTCTCCAGGGTGAAAGGGCCATTGGCCTAAAGGCCGGCCGGGAAAACTACCGATCCATCACCCTCATAGTGGTGTCTTCGGGGTTATACTGGTAGCGGGTCAGCCGATCCAGCTTTTGAGATTCCAGGCGCACCACCAAGGCCCGACCGCCGGTGACGTTGCGGGTGTTGTGAATCTCTCCGGGGAGGAAAAAGGCTACCGCGCCCTCCTTTTGGATGAACTGGCCGGTCTCCTTTATCTGAAGCTGGTCCACGCCCTCGCCGGGGTAGAACCAGCGCCACTTGGTCTGCTCGATCGCCCCCTGGTACACGCCGTACACCACCCAGGCGTTGCCGTGGTCATGAGGCAGGTTGTCCTGGTCGGGCTTTTGTACCGAGGCCATCAGCCAGAAGCCGGGACCGGGATGGCCGGCGTCTTCCTCCAGGTGGAGGCTCTTCGGCCCATAGCCGCCCTCCTCCGGCAGGTCGAGCATTTCTTCCAGCCAACCGGGTGTCGCCAGCAGGGTTTTCAGGTTTTCGGCCACCTCCCTGGCTTGGGCGAGGGGATCACTGGTTGAGGCAAAGGTATGCTTTACGTCTTCCAGAAAGCCTTCCATAGTGTAAGAGACTGTTTGTGTCATATCGACCTCCTTAGCGCTGGAGCAATTCGATGCCAACCCATTCTTAACCCTGGACGGCCCGGTGTCAATCCCTTTAGGTGATAGTAATAGCGTCTTAACCAGGGCAACCCAGGCAACCGTCATCCCGGCACAACCGTCGTTCCGGAGGGGGGTTAGGTGGTAGGGGCGGGTTTGTAACCCGCCCTGGTTTGGGTGCAATAATGGGCCGGATACGACAACCCCTTTCTTGAGATTTCTTTGCCCTTGAACGCAGGGCGGGTTATAAACCCGCCCCTACCCGGATGAAAATGCCAACAAGCGTTGGAAATACCCAATCCCTTGAGGTGAAGGGTTGCCCGACGGCTTACCCGCCGTTGACTGCCCCGGGGCCGGGTGTTAGATTCTCAACAATGTTTGACCCGACCCCTTATTGACCGCGCGGCGCCGGCCGTATAAAGCCGGTCAAGGGCCGCGCTTAAAGTGGAGGTGGCAAATGGCGGAACGAGTATGGGACTCCTATCTGACGGCGCAAGACCGGGCCCATCTGGCGATGACGGAACCCCGGGCCGTAGGCTTTGGGCAAAAACCGGCGCTGCTCCTGGTGGACCTTTACCGGTGGGTCTATGGGGACGAACCGCAACCCCTGTTGGAGGCCGTTCAGGACTGGCCGGGCAGTTGCGGCCTGGCGGCTTGGGATGCCATTCCTCACATCCAGACCTTGCTGGACGCCGCCCGAAAAGCCGGCCTACCGGTAGTCCACGTAACCGGGTTGAGCGGCTCCGGCGTTGAGTCGTGGAGCGCCTTGAAACGAACCTTGCCGGGCGCCGCTAAACCGAATACGGCCCAAGACGCGGCGGCGTTGGTACGGCAGCGGCGGCGTTTCGACATCATCGACGAGTGCGCGCCGATCGCTGACGAGGCCGTACTATACAAGACCGCGCCCAGCGCCTTCTGGGGTACGCCTCTGTTGGGACACCTGAACTACCTGGGGGTGGACACCATCATCACCTGCGGGGAGAGTACCAGCGGCTGCGTCCGGGCCAGCGTGGTGGACGGCTGCACCAACCGCTACCGGATGATTGTGGTGGAGGAGTGCGTGTTCGACCGGCATCAAGCCGCCCACGCCATCAACCTATTCGATATGAACCAGAAATATGCCGACGTGCTGCCCCTGGCCGAGGTGCTGGAGTGGCTGGCCGAGGGCCGGTATAACCAGGGAGCCGGTTGATGCCGGGGCCGGCGCCAAGTCCCGCCGATAACAAAACCCGTTGGTAATCCTTGCCCGGCCCGGTTCCGGTGGTTGGCAAGGGCGGGTTACAAACCCGCCCCTACCCGGATGAAAATGCCAACAAGTGTTGAAATACCGATACCGGGGCTTACCGGGGCCGGCGCCAAGTCCCCGCCCCAATTGTTGGGCGGACATAAAACGCCCCGGCCGGATAAGGGCCGGGGCGTTAATTTACTGGTTCAATCCGCTACGGGCGCGCCTACCGTCCCTGCTGCCCCTCTCTGCCGAAGTCTTCCAGGTTTTCCAGTTCGTTGATGAAGTCGGTGAAGGCGGACATCCGGCGCAGTTCCTCTTCGTTGACCTCCGAGGTCTGCTCCAGGTTTTCCCGTTCCGGGGTTATTGGCTTGCCGGTTTCCTTGTCCAGCAGGATGCCGGCCTTGTCCATCACCGATTCTTCGGCGAAAATAGGCACCTGGGCGCGCACCGCCAGGGCCATGGCGTCGCTGGGGCGGGAGTCAATCTCCTTGGTCGCCCCGTTCACCTCAATCACTATCTTGGCGTAAAAGGTGTCGTTGTGCAGGTCGCTGACCAGGATGTGATTGACCGAACCGCCCAGCGTATCAATGACCGTCCGCAGCAGGTCATGGGTCAGCGGACGGGGAACGCTCAAGTCCTGGAGTTTCACCGCAATGGCGTCGGCTTCCGCCGGGCCAATCCAGATGGGCAGATAGCGGTCGGAATCCCGTTCCTTGAGAATGACCACCCGTTGGTAGTTCATCGGGCTAACTCTGATGCTGTCGATGGACATATTAAGCATTCCCGCCGCCTCCGTGTGTTACCCTTAAACCCGGCCAGTAGATTTATTATGACCCTTGCGAAAAATATGTCAACCGAAAAGACGGCCGGTTATAACCGTTTCTCTACCGGCCGGCGCCGGCCGGCAATCATCAACTCCGGCTCAATCATTTACTCATTGCATTATAAGCCGGTTGGGCCGGGCCGTAAAATGCTCAAAACTGACCCGGTTTTTCACTGGAAAGTTGAATTAAGGCGTGGATTATAATGCCTGCTATCGGTAATATGCGGGTGGTTGGCGGCACGGCCAAGGGCCGCCGCCTCCAGGGAGCGGTAATTCCGGGCGTGCGCCCGACCTCCGAGCGAGCCAGGGCCGCCATCTTTAACATTCTACCCCCGGAGCTTTGTCAGGGGGCGCGGGTCTTGGACCTGTTCGCCGGCACCGGCAGTTTGGGCATTGAGGCCCTTAGCCGGGGAGCGGCCTGGGCCGATTTCGTGGAGCGCAACCGGCGCCAGTGCCAGGTAATCCAGGCCAACCTGAAAGCCACCGGGTTCAGCGGGCAAGCCGCCGCCCATTGCGCCGAGGTCAACCGCAGCTTGAAAAGCCTGGCCGGGCCTTACCGGTTGGTGCTGTTGGACCCGCCTTACAAAATGGAAAAGCTGGGCGAGTTCCTGGAGTCCCTGGCCGCTACGCCGGGGCTGGTGGACGCTGAGGGAACGGTGGTGGTGGGCCATTCCCGCCACGTTGCGCTGGAGCCGGCTTACGGCCCCCTGCGCCTCTATTCCCACCGCCGTTACGGGGACAACGTGGTTGACTTTTTTCAGAAAGCGCCAGAGGAGGTAGTGAATGGTAACCGCGCTCTACCCGGGGAGCTTTGACCCGGTAACTCTGGGTCACGTAGATGTGGCGACCCGGGCGGCGGCCCTTTTCGATCGGGTAATAGTCGCGGTTTACGCTACGCCCTCCAAGAGCCTGCTCTTTACCACCGACGAACGGGTTGACTTGTTTATCAACGCCGTCCGGGACCTGCCCAACGTGGAAGTGCGCCGTTTTGAGGGGCTGGTCGTCCGCTTTGCCCAGGAGATTGGCGCCGCCGTGATTGTGCGGGGCTTGCGGAGCGGGTCGGACTTTGAGTATGAGTACGAGATGGCTTTTATGAATCGGAAGCTGGCCCCGGACGTGGATATGGTCTCTTTTATGACCTCCCAGGATCATATGTTCGTCAGTTCCAGCCTGCTGAAGGAAGTGGCCCGGCTCGGCGGCGACATCACCGGGATGGTGCCGCCCGGCGTAGCCGGCGCCGTCTATGCTAAATTCGGAATCCCGGCCCCTTAAACGGAGGCCGGAGAAAAGGAGGACATCATAGATATTATAAACGTCATAGATAGATTGGAAATCCTGATTGACAACAGCAAGGTTATGCCCATCACCGGCAGCCTGATGGTGGACAAGGGTAAGCTGATTGAACTGGTGGATCAACTCCGGCTGGGCATCCCCCAGGAGTTCAAGGCCGCCGAGGAGGTGCTGTCCCAGAAGGAGCAGATTATGAACCACGCCATGGCCGACGCCCGCCGGGCCAAGGCCAAGGCCGAGGATGAGTTCAGCAAGAAGCTGACCCAATCGGAACTCCAACGGCGGGCCGACCAGGTTCTGGCCGATGCCCAGGAGCGGGCCGCCCGCATCGTGCAAATGGCCGAGGCCGAGGCCCAGTCCCGCCGCACCGAGGCCGATGCCTACGCCCTGCGCAGCCTCCGCGCCCTGGAGCGGGAGGTGAACAGTATCAGCGGTTCGGTCCGCAAGGGAATTGATATGCTGGCCGGCAGCACCCTGGCCGGCGCCGGTATGAGCAACGGCGGCTATAGCGAGGGCGACTAGGCCGCAATCTTACGGTGGCCTGATGCCAGGGTGAGCCTGGGTTGGAGCGCCGTAAACCGGGAAAGGCCAAAACGGCCGGGGCCGGTTTCTAACCGGCCCCGGCCTGGTTAAATCTCGGTAGGGGCGGGTTTCAAACCCGCCCTTTACCCTCAAGTGGAAAGGCCAAAACGGCCGGGGCCGGTTTCTAACCGGCCCCGGCCTGGTTAAATCTCGGTAGGGGCGGGTTTCAAACCCGCCCTTTACTCTCAAGTAAGGACACCGCAAACACCAACAAGCGGCCCAACCCGTTCATGGTGAGCCGGGTCTGGTGCAAAGCCCGGGACCCGCTCATGGTGAGCTTGTCGAACCACCAACCCCATCCTTCAACCGGCTCAGGATGAACGGCGCAAACCGGCCGCCGCTCCTTTCCCCCACCACGGTCAGGCCACCGACTTATACCAGTCCAGAATCTCGCTGCCGGTCATAAACACCACGCCCTCAAACCGGCTGAGGTAGTCGAAAATCATCTCGTAATACTTGATTCGGTGGGCCGCCCCGGTGATGTAGGGGTGGGTGGAGATGCACAGCACCCGCGCGCTTTCCGCTCCCTCGGCGTACAGGGTATCAAACTGGTCTTTGGCCCGGTCGAACAACTCCGGCGAGCGGTGGTGCTGGATGAGGTAAATGGGTATGTCGTTCAACTCCACAGTATAAGGCACGGAAACCAGGCTGCCGCTCTTGACCTTCATCGGGTAGGGCTGGTCGTCGTTGCACCAGTCGCAAACGTACTCGATGCCCTCTTCGGCCAGGATGTCCGGGGTGTCAAAGGTCTCGGCCAGGCCCGGCCCCATCCAGCCCCGGGGGGCCGTCCCGCTGAAATCCCGGATGGTGTCGATAGTGCGGCGGATGGCCGCCCGCTCGTCCGGCTCCCGGTTGATAACCCGCTGGATATAGCTGTGGCCCATCAGTTCCCAGCCGGAATCCAGGCTTTCCTGTACCAGTTGGGGGTAGCTGTGGCACACCGAGGCGTTGAGGCTGACCGTGGCCCGGATGCCGCGCTGGTCCAGCGCCCGTTTCATCCGCCAGAACCCCACCCGCAGCCCGTAATCGAACCAGGCAAAATTGGGAACATCGGGGATAACCTCTACTCCTTGCGGGGTGGGCAGGACGGTCCGGGCCATTGGCTCGTTGATGTCCCACTCCTCCACGTTGATGACCACCCAGACCGCCACCCGGGCGTTGCCGGGCAGCTTGAGGGGCGGGCGGTGAAAAATCGGTGAAAAATCGGCGCGGGGATTAGCCATTACTCCTCCGGGCTTAAAGCATATAACGCAGGGAATCGCTGGGTCGCTACGCCGCCGTGTTGAGGAGATTATTCAACACGGAGACGCCGGGGCCGGGAAAGTTCTACCGCCCCGCTACAGCCCCATAGTCTGAACGCCCAGCCGGGCCAGGTCTTCGTCCTCCTGGGCGGCCAGGCCGCTGACCCCGATAGCCCCCAGCACGGCGCCGCTGTCCGGGTGCAGGGCCACCACGGCGCCCTGAGCCGCTACCAGGTTGGGGTTGCCCATATCGGCCACGGTGCGCCCCTGGCTTTGCAGCCGGGCCGCGTAGGCCGCCGAATCCTGGCCGGCCAGGGCCGCGGTATAAGCCTTGCGGACGGCAAAGGTCTGGGGGTTGGTGCGGCAGCCGTCCATCCGGGCATAGCTGAGCAGATTCCCGCCGTCGTCAACAATGGCAATCGCCACCGGACGGTGAGGTTCCTGGGTCGCCTTATCCAGCATCGCGTCCATCGCCTTGCGGGTCTGTTCCAGGCTGAGCATTGGCTTGTCGTACATCAGACGTTACCCCCGGTTGCAGGTTGGGGCAATTCTACACGGGGCGCCAAGGGGTGGCAAGCCGGATTGGGTTGGCTGATAATACTGATGAGAGGTCTAGGGGGGAAGCCGGCGCGTAGTTCAGATTGTCTGAATACCCGACGGCGGATGTGCTTACCCTCAAAGAAAAGGCAATCCAACCGGATTGCCTTTTTCAATGACGATACCGGTAGGAAAGCCTAATCCGCCGCTCCGACCAGCACTTCGACTTTCACAATTTCCGGCTTTGCCAGAGGAATGTCGGAAGCGACTTCCAAATCGACTTCCAGGTAAGTCTCTATCGCTTCTTTGATGTTGTCCAAGAGTTCCTGCCGGGTTTCTCCCTGGCTGACACAACCCGGTAATTCCTCAACCTCGGCCCAATACCCGCCCTCTTCCGCAGTGTGGATGATGACGGTGTACGTCCGTTT
The DNA here is from genome assembly GCA_958295765.1 of uncultured Dehalococcoidia bacterium. GTDB lineage: Bacteria > Chloroflexota > Dehalococcoidia > Lucifugimonadales > UBA3495 > CATQHB01. The sequence continues at coordinate 2,003,677 of CATQHB010000002.1, read as the reverse complement.
CTGCTGCATCGGTACACTCCTTCCGGCAAACTTTCAGGGAATCCGCTTTACAAGGCTTCCTGAAATTGCTCCTCAGATATGCCGGCGGTCTTAATAAGGGACTTCAGCAACCCGATTTTCAAGATACCTTTCGGGATTATTAAAGTTGCCCCATTCAACTCGACCTTTTTGTGGCTACCCTTCCCCCTCCCTCTTATCTCCACACCACCCAGACGGCAAAATGCCTTTACAGCATCATTTTGGTTAACGTTACGGAATGGAGGCATTTTGCTCCTCCTTTTATGGATGCGATAGGTATAGCTTCCATCAACATACCATAAACCTTAGGAGAAGCCCTTGTTAAAATGGTCACGTATTTAGGACATTTTCTGTCGGTTGTGGAGGAAATGTCAAGTATAATGGCCTTAATTATTTCCCGTAAATGCAATAGGCGCTGTTGCCGAACCGCCAATAACCGGGATTTCGTTGACCCTTACCTTGCGCCCTACTACAATGCCCCTACCGATGGCGCGGATGCCGGCTTTAATGCCAATGCCGGCGCTACCCCGCGCCGCATAAGGAGAAATCGAGCTATGGAAACTATCGGTTTTATTGGCCTGGGCAACATGGGCGGCGGGATGTCGCTCAACATCCAGAAGGCCGGCTATCCTCTGGTGGTTTATGACTTGCGGGAGGCGGCGGCCCGGCCGCTGTTGGAGGGCGGCGCCCGGCTGGCGAACACGCCGGCCGAAGTATCCGAACTCAGCGATATTACCTTTACTTCCCTCCCCGGCCCCAAGGAGGTGGAGGCGGTGGCGATGGGCGACGCCGGCGTGCTGGAGGGTATTCGGCCCGGTAGCGTCTATGTGGACTTGTCCTCCAGCCGGCCTACCCTCATCCGGGAAATTGAGCCGGTGTTCCGGCGCAAGGGCGCCTACGTGCTGGACGCCCCGGTCAGCGGCGGCAAGACCGGCGCGGCCAGCGGCAACCTGGCGGTGATGGTCGGCGGCGACCGGGAGATTTACGAACGCATCAAGCCGGTGCTGGACTCCTTTGGCGATAAGGTGTTCTATGCCGGGGAAATCGGCGCCGGTTCCATTTGCAAGCTGGTGCATAATATGGTGGGCCACAGTGTCCGCCAGGCCATTGCCGAGGGGCTGACCCTGGGGGTCAAGGCCGGCGTGGAGCCGGAAGCCCTGTGGGAGGGGATGCGCCGGGGTTCCCTGGGCCGGATGCGGATTCTGCACGAGGGGCTGGTGCGGACTATGTTCCGCGGCGAGTTCGACCCGGCCAGCTTTGCCCTGGAACTGGCCCATAAGGACATCTCCCTGGCGACCGAGTTGGCCCGGGAATACAACGTGCCGATGCCCATGGCGACCCTGGCGGAACAGGTGGCGATGCAGGCCCTCAACCGGGGCTGGAAAGACCGGGACAGCAGCGTAACCGTGCTGTTGCAGGAAGAGCAGGCCGGGGTTGAAGTGCGCGCCCCTCACATCGACCCGGCCAAAGCGGCCCGGTTCATCAGCACCCACCCGGAGGATGAGTAGTTTGGCCTTTGCCCCCGGGCCGGCGCGCCCCGGTCAATGCGCCCGGACTTTTAGCCGTCGGGATTGGCCCGGCGTCGATTCCGGGCGGCCTGGCCCGACCGGGGCCGGCTTATGAACCTGCTGTACCTTTGGGTAGCCCTGTCCAGCGCCGGAATCCTGGGGTTGGTATCCGTCCTGGACAAGCGGCTGGCCTCCTACAATATGCCCAGCATCCCTGCTTTCTACGCCGGGGTTTCCGTATCGCTTTTCGGCTATGGAACCCTGGCCCTGGCGCTGAGCGGTATTCCGGCGGACATTTCTTTAGGCCCGCTGATTTACGGCGCCCTGTCCGGGCTGTGCTGGGGCGGCGCGCTGGCCCTGATGTTCTGGGCCTACAAGCTGGAGGAAGTTTCCCGGTGTTCCGCCATTATCCACACCTTCCCGGTGTTCGTGGCGATAATCGGGATAACCTTTCTGGGAGAAACCCTGTCCCCGGGCCAGTGGGGCGGCATTATGGCGGTGGTGGGCGGGGCTATCCTCATATCGATGTGGGGTTCGGTGGGCGGGCTGGGGAGACGCTTTTTCCGGGTCTTGCCCATCCTGTTGGGCGCCAGCCTGCTTACCGCCTTGGGGTTGGCGCTGGGCAAGCAGGCGCTGGAGGAGCTGTCGGTCTGGCTGGTGTTTTCGATACGCAATTACGGGATGGGCCTGGTGTTTCTGGCCCTGTGGCGGCCCGGCGCCTGGGGGCAGTTGCTGACTTCCCTGCGGGATTGGCGGACGGCGCTGCTGCTGTTCCTGGCCGAGTTTTCCCTGGCGCCCCTGGCGGTCTGGCTGAACGTAGCGGCCATCAACCTGGGGCCGGTGTCGCTGGTCTCCACCGCCATTGCCACCCGCCCCCTGTTCGTGTTTCTCTACAGCATCCTGCTGAGCAGCCGGGCCTTTCCCCTGCTGGACGAACCGCGGGATTTGGGGACGCTGGCGGCAAAGTTCGTGGCAATAGCAATGGTGCTGGGCGGCATCGCCGCTTTGACGTTGTTGTAGGGTGGGGGCTTCCTCCGTAGTTGGGTGATGATGTTGCCTGAAGAGCTGGCGCCCGGACCGGTGTAGTCCGGGCGCTTTGGGGCAGACGCCCGTGGCACAACTGACGCTCAGTCAACTTGCAAGACGGAGGATACCCGGTCAAGTACCTGCCGCCACTCCCTTTCAATAAGTGCCTCAGCCCTCCCGTTGATGTTTCTCGCGTTGCTGTTGAACCAACCTTCGTGGTGTCGGTGCACCCGGTCGCGATACCCGGGACCCTGGCCCCACTCCCTCTCACAGTCTGCCCAAAGTTTCGAGGCGGGCTTCAGGTCATGGGTGTAGATGGTTCTCCCGAACACGTAGATGTTCTGAAGGAGCGCTTGGGTTCCCTCCTCGAAAATGCGGAGCGCCTGTTCCACCAAGGGGTACGCTTCCGTCAAATCCGGGTTGGCAAGGGTGGTTTTGGATACTTCTCTGAACGCCTCACCCTTACTTCTGATAGCCCGAAACGCCATAAACCGGGCCCCGTAAGCAAGTTCATGAGGATAGTCAAGGTTAGGCCATTCGCCTTGACGGTTAACGCTGGCTCGCAGCGAACTGGGATGAGCCTTCTTAATGGCCTTGAGCAAAGTATCATCCAAGCCGCTGGTTGAAGTCCCCAACTCCCTGTTATTGTCCAACCATGTAGTCAGATAACGGGCAGCCTGCTGCTGGACTACCGACGTTTGCTCTTGTTCGTAATTCTGCACCAGGTCAGAGGCGCCTTTTATGACTACATCCAGGGTTTCGCGGTGTTTGTCCCTCAAACCGTTGACCATCCCCAACAGAAAATCAGTTAACAGTTGAGGATTGTCTCCGCGGGTGTTAAAGAACTCCACTTTAGTGCAGTTGATGCGCTCCTTATCCAGCTGCGTTTCCGCTTGTTCTCGTTTGATTTCGTAACCGTCGACAACGCTGTCCGCAAGGTCGCCAAGGTCATCCTTAGCCGCTAAAGCCTCGTCTGGACGTGGCAGTACCAGGACGGCGGCTTTGATGTCCAAGTCGCGGACTCCTCCGGCTTGGGATCTTTTCAAGAGTTGCTGTGCCGATAGGGACGGGGCATCATTGAAACGCGAGCAGAGGATTACTATGGTGTTCGGAGCGTCGAAATGAACCTCCAGATCCGCACGCTCGGCAATTCCGTCGATTCCTTTGGTATCCACAAGCCGGATGTTCAAAAAGTTCTCACCAAGAATCCGGTGGGGCACCAAAACCTCAATGCGTTTGGGCAAGGAAAACTCAGGGTGGCGTCCGTTATTCACCTGCCTGAAAATCTCTTCCAGCCACGGTAGGGGTTCCTTACCGGAAATGTCAGAAAACCAGATTTCTCGCCGGGTACGGTTGGGCAACTTCATTCTGGTCAAGATTTCGGCAGTCAAGTCTTTAGGGTCGTCAAACCCCGATGCCAGCTCACGGGCAAGGTCTAACCCCCGAGTACCGTCCGGCTTTCTCCGACGCTCTGGAATAAGGCCGCTCATATTCCGTATGGCCCTTTCTATTTCTTTGGACGTTCCGGAAAAATCTTGCCCGTCCAGTTCACTGTCGGGGTCGATTTCGTGGGATGGCAAGAGGTACTTGGAGAACTCCAGAACTTCCCGATCAATTTCGTTGACATCTCTAGGCTCTACGATAATTCCGTAGTCTGGCCCCCTTGCCAAGTTGACTTCACATACGGTTATTCTACCTGACCCGCATTCAAGAACCGGAGTAGGGATTACCACCCCCTCCTTCCGTACCTCCAAGTCGGATATGCGGCACAAGGCTGTGGTTTTACCTACACCTATATCCCCAACAAACGCGATACTGTACTCGGTTTGGGCCACGTTATAGGCAGCGCCGTCCAATTCCTTCACATACTCGTTCAACCGGGTGGCGAAAGCTTGTCTGATGTCAGGATTCTCTTGGAGTTCTTGGAGGGCGGCAAGAACCCGCTCAGCTTGCCAGAGTATCGGTTCGTCGGGGTGGCCGAGAGGCGGCTTTTCGATGTAGCGCCAAGCACGGTTGGCGGTCTCCGAGAACTCCAAAGCCTCCGTAGTGCCAATAGCCTTCAGAATAGAGGTCAACTCATCGCTGGACGCGAGCCTTTCCCCCGATTCCACCCGAGAGAGTACCGCCGGGCTCCAAGTAACCTTCTGTGCCAAATCCTTCTGGCTAAGGCCGGCTTTGTCCCTGAGTCGTACCAGGTGATTACCAATTTCAACGGTAGAGTTCGTAGTCATGACTGCCCTCCTCAACAATGTTGCAGCAAGCATACTATCATTTATTCTACTTGTCAAGCATTATTGCAAAAATGTTGTTGCAACGATTCAACAAGCACCAAGAATGATAAATACAGCTTAGAGGGTCATAGACCGCTTAACCTTTTGTTCCTTTACCGCGACCCTTTAATTGCCATCCCACGGTAGGGTGTCGTCTTAAAGCCCTGGTTCCGTTTTACCAGTAGTCCCCGGCTACTGCAAGTGGGGAAACATTGCCAGGGGCGTGGCGGCCAGCAGGCCGGCGTCGATGGGCAGGGTTACGCCGGAAATCCAGCGGGATTCGTCGCTGGCAAGGAATACGTTGGCCCAGGCAATGTCCCAGGCGCTGCCCTCGGTGCCTAGCGGCCCGGCCCGGCGGCGCAGGTCCCGCATCTCCTCGGACATCCGCCCGGCCACCATAGGCGTGTAGAGGTGGCCGGGGGCCAGGCAGTTGACCCGGATGTTGTCCCGGCCCAGGTGCACCGCCATGGTAGCGGTCATTCCGATTATCCCGCCCTTGGAGGCGGCGTAGGGGATGCTGGGCGCGCCGCTGCCGGCCCGCAGGCCGACAATAGACGATACGTTGATGATGGAACCGCCGCCGGACTCAATCATTTTAGGAACCACGTACTTGCTGGTCAGCATCATACTCTTGAGGTTCACGTCCAGCACCCGATCCCAGACCTCTTCCTCAACGCCGGTGGGGGAGCCGGGGCCGCTGATGCCTACGTTGTTAAAGAGGACGTGGAGCGCGCCATAGCGTTCTACGGCGGCGTCGGCCATAGCCTGGCAGTCGGCGGCGTTGGTAACGTCGGCCTGGAACACCGAGGCCGTTCCACCTTCAGCCTCAATCTCCGCCAGGGTTTCCGCGGCGGCGGCCTCTTCCCGATCCACCAGCAGGACCTTGGCGCCTTCCTGAGCAAAGAGAATTGACGTGGCCTTGCCGGTGCCAACCCCCGGCCCGCTGGAGCCGGCCCCGGTTACAATGGCAACCTTCCCTTCCAGTCGCAGCCGTCCCGGTGGCAATTGCATCGCTTGGCCTCCTTTATTTACATGGATGGACAGGATATACAGGATTTTGTTGTCTGCGGGAAGGTAATACTGCGGATAAGCAGAGAATTATTATCCCGTAATCTATTATCTATCCTGTATATCCTGTATATCCATGTTTTAATTATCGCCCTGGCGCGCGGTAGGTTATGTCCCGGTCATTGCCGGGTTGGATGGGGCGGTGGTTGAAGCCGTTGTGCAGCGCCGCCAGTTGGTTGGCCTGCTCCTGGGATATGCTGCCGATCTCCCGCAGCACGATCCAGTCCACCGGCTCGGCGCAGGGGGGCGTGGTCTTGGAACCCTGGTAGCGGTAGTAACCCAACTCCCCCGGCAGGTAGTCGGCGGCGTTGAGGGTAAAGCCCGATTCGCGGGTTTGTCCCGGCCGGGGGTAGGCATCAATCAAGGCCTGGACTACCGGGTCTGGCGCGCCCAAACGATAAAGCAGGGCGACTACCGCATACTCGCCGCTCTGCTGCTGGTGTACCAGGTGCAACTCGGCGGTGAAAAGTTGTTGGTCAATCTGGTGTTCGGCGTGGACGTGGATATGCGCCGTCTTTAACTCATAGGTCAGTTCGCCGATGTTCAGTTCGTTGCCCGCGCCGTAGTTGACGCTGGCGATCCGGCCGTCGTGAACTACCTCCTGGGCGTTGTGGCGGTAGGTGAAGGAGAGCGGCGGGGCGGCGGCGTCCTCCCGGTATCCGGTGATGTTTATGGGGGCTTGCCGCGTACCATCGGCGCAAAGGGCAAAGTCCGCGGAAAGCGTCCCCCAGTTGTTGGGCGCGCCCTCTCCCCAATACCCCCAGGGGGTGGCTTCAGTATCGCCATTGAGAGACTGAGCCGGCGGCTCTTGACCCGGGGTAGGCGGGGCGCAGGCGGCCAATACCAGCGCGGCCAAGGCCCCGATGGACAGCAGCCAGACCGTCCCGGTCTTTCCGGTGAAAGCCGGACTCCGGCGGCGTTGCGACATAAAACCCCCTATCGACCAACTACCTACCAACGCGCTTAACCCTCCGGCAGCCGCAGTTGCACCCCGGCCTTTTCCTCCTGGAGCTTGGACACGGCGTCCGAGTCCTCCGGCCCCCAGCCCCGGTGCATTGCCTCGACGTGCCGCTGGTCCACCAGGTTAGCCAGGTCCATAGGGACGCCGTATTCCCGGCCCAGGTCGGTGCCCAGGCGCACGTCCTTGGCGGCCAGGGCGGTGGCAAAGCCCGGCTCAAAGTTGCCCTTGAACAGGTAGCGGGGGAACTTTTCGACGATGCGCCGGTTGCCGCCGGAACTGTTGGCAATCACGTCGGCCAGCACCGCCAAATCCACGCCGGCCTTGACCCCCAGGGTCAGCGCCTCGGTCAGCAGCACCCCGATGCCCATACTCAGCATATTGTTGCAAATCTTGCAGACCATCCCGTTGCCGATGGGGCCGCAATAGACGACGTGGCTGCCGATAGCGTCCAGGGTGGGCTTCATCCGGTCAAACACCGCCTCATCGCCGCCGACCATCACCGCCAGGGTCGCCGCCGCCGCGCCATAGACGCCGCCGCTGACCGGGGCGTCCAGCACGATGACCCCCTGCTCGGCGCAAACGTCGTGGAGGCGGCGGATGGCGGTGGGCGAGTTGGTGGACAGGTCCATATAGACCGAGCCGGGGCTGGCGCCTTCCAGGATGCCGTTTTCGCCCAACACCACCGCCTCCACGTCCCGGGGCACCGGCAGGGAAGTCAGCACCACGTCGTGGCCGGGGACGCAAGCGGCCGGCGTGTCGGCCCACTCGGCGCCCAACTCCAGCAGATTGGTAGCCGCCTCCCGCCGCAGGTCATGGACGGTAAGCTGGTGGCCGGCCTTGATTAAGTTGCCGGCCATAGGGTTGCCCATATTGCCAAGGCCGATAAATCCTACTTTCATTCTGGTTGCTCCTTGGTGGGGGTAAATGTTGTTGGATTAGGGGGTTGCGTGGAGGGATTATAACACTACTAGGTAGGTATGGGTTTCCCATCAGCCAATCTTGGTACGCCTATACTTATGAGTTTGGTAAATTGGGCGACGATGTATTAAAATTGAGTTAGCAGTGTCAATCTGAATCCATTAGTTAGGAGTTAAATCGTGAAGCTCGATAGCATACTGGCGGACGTTAGTTCGCAACTTGACCAACAAAGGGGATTAGGCATCGAAATCCGAGACGTAACTGACGTGCCGGAAACGGGGCCTACTAACAATGGGGTTTGGTTCAGAATCCCTAATGTCTCTGCGGTCTTTGTCGATATGAAATCTTCAACCAAGATTAGCGCGGGTAGCCATCAGGATAAAGTTGCACTAGCCTACACTTATTTTGTTCGAGCAGCAGCGGTGATATTTGATGGATTTGGGGCGCGATACGTGGATATTCAAGGAGACGGGCTGTTTGGGCTATTTAGTGGAAAAGGTTCTATTTTCAGTGCTGCCGCGTGTGCCATTACTATTAAGACCGCCGTTGAGGGGGATATAGCAGAGAGTTTAAGAAGAGACCGGTCGATTGATTTGGATTTGACAGCCGGTATTGGAATGGATCGAGGTACTGTCATGGTTAGACGGTTAGGGACCAGGCACGTGAAATTGAATGAAGTCTGGGTCGGCAAACCAGTCAATATGTCCGCTAAGCTGAGCTCTCTGGCAGGTTCGAATGAATTAGCAGTGTCGGATAGGGTATTCCGTTTATTCGGAAGTTCGTCACCACTCCAGCAACGGATTTTCTGTCAGTCCTGTGGATGCGGAGGTGGGGTGCGCGGAAGGGGGCTTGACGCCCAAATTGAGGATACTACTTATCTCTGGAGTGAGGAACAAACGCCGAGAGATTTGGGTTTAGATTTTTCGACCTTTCACCGGTTAAAGACTAAATGGTGCTCCATCCACGGCCCAGAGTTTTGCGAAGCCCTAATATCCGGCAAACGTCCCCGGAGCTAACTTGTGGAAGAACGCCTTCAATCCCATTATGCCTTGCTCGCCCGCTCCATAGAGTTTACCAGAATGGCCGATGCAAAGGCCGCTCCCGTTATATTCGTGAATTTAGCATTGCTTGGCGCTTTATCTGCTCGATTCAGTCCTTTATTGGAAATCTTGAAGGTGGACGCTTGGGGTACTGTGCAGGTAGTTGTGCTGGCGCTTATAGTGCTCTGGTTATGCTCAGTAGCAGCCGCTATATTCGTTGCAGCCCGTGTTTATATGCCTGCAACTCCCTTGACTGGTTCTTCTTTGATATATTTTGAAGATATTGCCAAAATGAGCCGAGATTCTTACGTGGCGAATAGCGTTCAGCTAAGCGCAGCGTCTATTGAGCAACAGTTGTTGGATCAGGCTTTTCGAGTTTCGCAGATTGCCAGCGCTAAAATGCACCGAGTAAAGCGGGCATTTATTTTAACTATTCCTTCAATTTTCCTTGCAGTGGTATTGCTTGCTTTTGGAAGTGTCTGACGCTCAAACAGCAACCGGGCAGTAAGGATTACGCCAGCAAATTCAATGGCTTGGACTACCCAAGACGGAACGCTACTGAAAGTGGAACATATTGATAGGCCGGGCAAAACTATATTGGCAAATTTGTCAGAGGGAGAACCATTAAGTCTTTCCGACAGCTAATGAAGCGTATAGGTTAGACCAGCACGGCCTTGATTTCGACGAATACGGGATATTGATACATAGCGTCGGGCAGCGGTTCCGGTGCATCGGGGTTAAAATCCAGGCTGGCGTAGTCAATGTCGGTGCAGCGGGTGTAGGTTAGTTTAGTGGTCATAGCGGGCCTCCGCGCCACCGGACGGCGGAATTCAGCAGGGTTTGGTTCAGGGTCTGATTATCGTAGCCCAATATAACACCCGGCCCCGGCGACTACAACCGCCGGGGCCGGATGCTTTATCCGCTGATTGTCTAACCGTCAGGCCGGCCCTTACTTCACCAGGTTAATATACGGCCTGGTCATCAGGCTCCACTGGTCGTTGGCCGCGTCGTAGCGGGAGTTGACGAAAACCCGCCAGTTGGCGTCGTCCAGGTCGGGGTAGTCGGCCCGGTAGTAGTAGCCGGGCCAGCGGGTTTCCTGGCGGTGCAGCAGGTGGCGCATGTGGGCCTCGCCCACCCAGGTGCGGTGCACTACCTCCCAGCAGCGCAGCAGTTCGTGGCGGTTGCGCGCCCCCAACTGTTTCAGGTCTTCCCGCAGCATCTCGATGAGCCGGATGCCCCGCTCCAGCGTCGGCCCGTTGGTGGTGTACCAGGCTGAGGTGCCGCCGGCGTACTCGTCCATAATCTTTTGCAGCCGTACCAGGGCCTGGGCCGCCGTGATGTAGTTGGGGTTAATCCCCTCGGTGGTGGATGCGCCCTGGTGCCGGTCAAAGGTTTCCAGGGGCGCCCAGATGGATTCGTGCAGTTGGCGCACCTGGGCGTCGCTGACGCTGGGGGCAGCTGGATTGTCCCGCAGGAAGTTGACCGCCGCCTTGGCCGCCAGCCGACCCTCGGTGAAGGAGCCGGAGGAGAACTTGTGGGGCGCGGCGCCTACGCCGTCCCCGGCGGCAAACAACCCCCGGATGGTGGTCATCTTGTTGTAGCCCCAGAAGTATTCCGGCGGCGCCAAATCCTCCGGGCCGCTGACCCAGGCCCCGGCCTCGCCGGAGTGGGAACCCATAATGTACGGCTCGGCCAGGTTCACCTCCGACGGCGTTACCTCCGGTTCGATGTTCTGGGAGGCCCAGGTTAGGGCCTGGGCGATGGTCATATCCAGAAAGTCCTCCCACGCCTCCTGGCGCACCTGGTCCATCTTGGCCGGGTCGCCGCCGGCCAGCTTTTGCATCGCCTCCTCGGTGCGCATATACATCGGCCCCTTGCCGTCCCGAATGTCCAGAAACATCTGGTGGTTGCGCAGGGGCGTCGGTGTCGGCACGGCCCGGCCATAGGGGGGATACTTGTCCAGCTCATCGTCCCGGGTAACGGTATAGTCCTCGCCCAGGGCGTTGGTAACCCGGGCGTGGAAATACTGGAACCACATCCCCACCGGGCCGTAGCCGTCCTTGAAACGGGTGGGGACAAAGCGGTGTTCCATCTGGGTCATCTCGGTGCCGACGGGAATCATCAGCCCGTAGGCCGAGCCGGTGGCGAATACCGAGTACCAGGTGCGACCAATGCCTTCGTTGACCGAGCGGGGGCGAAAGACGTTGGAGGCGCCGCCGGTGGTGATGATGACCGCCTTGGCCTTGAACAGGTAGAGCTTGTTTTCCCGCACGCCAAAGCCGACGGCCCCGGCGATGCGTTCCGGGTCGTTGGCGTCGGTCAGCAGGTGGGTAACGGAAACCCGCTCGTAGATGTTTTCCTGGCCCACCGCCTTGCGGGCCGGTTCGGCGGTTACCGGCTTGATGGATTCGCCGTGAATCGGAATCTGCCAGCGACCGATGCGCTCATAGGTGCCGTCTTCCTTCTTCCAGATGGGCAGGCCCCACTCTTCCAGCAGGTGTACCGAGGAATCCACGTGGCGGCCTACGTCATAGACCAGGTCCTCCCGGGCCAGGCCCATCATATCGTTGACCACGTACTGGACAAAGTCCTCCGGGGTGTTCCAGCCGTAGCGCTGGCCCATATAGCAGTTGATGGCCGACAGGCCCTCGCCGGTGGCGCCGCTGCGCTCGATGACGGCCTTCTCGGCGATGACCACTTTCAGGTCGCTGCCCCAGAACTTGGACTCAAAGGCGGCGCCGCAGCCAGACATTCCGCCCCCGATAATCAGGATGTCACATTCAACGGTTTCGGTAACGGGTAACGCCATTTTAAGCACGCCTCCTTTAATTGCTGGCGGCCAGGGAGGGCAGCTTGTCCACCCCCAGCCAGTGGGATTCACCGGCCAGACCCTGGCCTTTCAGGTCGCCGGCCGGGTCTTCGGTGAAGTCTTTGTAGGGTTCGCTGGAGCCGACCGGGGTGGAACGGGAGGGGTAGGTGAACTCCAGCACCTTCCCGTTGCGGAAGGTTACGGTCCAGGTCAGGCCGTTCTCCACCCGCCGGGGCTGCACCGACGCGCCCAGGGGGATAAAGTCTGAGTAGCCCCGGACGTGGATGGCCTCTTGGGGGCAGAGCTTGACGCAGGCGTAGCACTCGGAGCACAACTGCGGTTCCTGGTTAAAGCCCTTGTTCGACTCCAAATCCAGCGCCATCAGGTCATTGGGGCAGATGTAAACGCACAGCGGGCCTTGATGTTCGCCGGCGCAGGCGTTGCAGGCGGTAGGGTTCACAAAAGTGGGCATTTGGTTCCTCCCCTATATAGTTGTGTATCGAAGTGTATCCAAGGTTCTGGCAAGTTTCGGCCAAAATAAAGCCCCCGCCAAAGTCAACGGGGGTCAGGGAAACGGTCTATGGGTCGCTACAGGTACAGGCGCAATCCAGCGCCGGCATTGACATAACCGGAGTGCGGTTCTCCAAATAGGTATCCGCCACAAAGGGCGAGCCAAAGCCGTATTTGTCGGCGCACTCCCGCACCACTTCCAGCACCTCGGCCCGCAGGGTGGTGGGCGCCGGTTCCGCGCCGCCCTGGATGATGCGCCGGATTAAGGTTCCGGCCAAGTCCTGTTTCTGCTCCCGGTGGCCGCACAGCCCCTCATAGGCCACGCCGCCGCATACCGGGCAATACCACCACTCCAGGGTCAGCACCGACTTGATGCCCAAGTCGGGCAAGTCCTCAAAGACACGATGGGCGGCGTAGGTGTCGTAGTAGCTGCCGACGCCGGCGTGGTCGCGGCCAAACATATGGTGGGTACACCCCAGGTTCTTGCGCACCAGGGCGTGAAAGACCGCCTCTCGCGGGCCGGCGTACCGCATATCCCACATCAGGGTGGAGGTCAGGTGAGTTTCCTGGCGGAAAAACCCGGCCTCCCGCAGCAGGTCATGGGTCAGGACGATAGCCTCGTCAATATAATCCCCCGGCTTTTTCTCGCCGATGACCGCGCTGACCAGCACCCCGTCGGCCGCCGCCGCCAGCCAGGCACCCTTCATCAGCCACTCGTGGCCGGCGTGGGGGACGTTGCGGGTCTGGTGGGCCACCACCCGATTCCAGCCCCGGTCAGCCAGGATTTGGCGCAGTTGCCGGGGCGTTTGCCAGAACCGGTCGAAGGGCGGGTTGATGCGGGGCGGGTTAATCAGGGTAACCGGCCCGGCCACAAACTTGTCCTGATAGCCGTAGGTACGCAGCGCCCCGGGGTGGGCCTCCTCGGTAGTTCCGTACACCTGCCGGGCCAGAAACTCCTTGTCATAGGAGTAAATCTCCGTTACCTCCAGGGTAGCCAACGGCTGCTCCTGGTAGGTCAGCAGGACGGTATCGCCCGGCTTCAGCCCCAGTTGGGCCACTTCCGCATCGGCCAAATCCAGGACAATGGGGATGCTCCAGACATAGCCGCTATCCAGGGTCATCTGGCGGGCCACCGAGTCCAGGTCGGCCCGGCCCATAAACCCCTCCAGGGGTGAAAAGAACCCATAGGCCAGGTTGACGCACTCCCGGGCAATCTGGTCGCGCACGGCAATCCGGGGCAGGTGCGCCAGGCAACGCCGGCCGCCGGCCGCCGCAGCGTCCCAGGGAGCGACCCTTTCGATTAGTACGCCCCCGTGGGGGGACAGGCTGTTATCTACCAACTGCTACTGTTGCCTTCAGTCAAAATCAGAAAACATTATTACACGATTAACCACGATTAACAATGTCAAGGCAGCGCTGGCCGGTAGTGGTGGGCAATTGCGTCTTAACCAGGGCAACCCAAGCAACCGTCGTTCCGGCGAAAGCCGGAATCCAGAATTCTTTGTAGCCAACCCGCTCTTTTCCGGGGGATTTCCTGGATTCCGGCCTGCTCCGGAACGACGGTTGCTTGGGGGAATGACGGGTTTATGATGCGACTTCCCTACGGCTGAGGGGGTATTCTCAACGGGTATGGGTGTTCCTTACTCGGCCCTAGTGCATCGTAGGGGCGGGTTTATAACCCGCCCTGGTTCCGGTGGCCCTGGTTCCGGTGCAAGAATATGTCGGATAAGATGTCTCCGTTGCCCAAACGGTTCTTACGTTGTCGCCTGGGCGGGTTTGTAACCCGCCCCTACCGATCGATAGAGTATTCCGGCAGGACACTAACGCTTGATGAGCATACCGGTACTTGACAGAGGGTTGCCGGGAGTTTTACCATTCTATAAAGGGACTAGGGGATATAGCTCAATTGGGAGAGCGCGGCGTTCGCAATGCCGAGGTTGGGGGTTCGAGCCCCCCTATCTCCACCAACTTGCCCCTGTAGCTCAGAGGATAGAGCGGCGGCGTCCTAAGTCGCGCGTCGGGGGTTCGAGTCCCTCCAGGGGTACCATACCAACCAATTTTAATACTCAATGCAGGAGCGTAGCTCAGTCTGGTCAGAGCGCTGGTCTCCAAAACCAGTGGTCGGGGGTTCGAATCCTCCCGCTCCTGCCAAACTTCTCACCCCGGCGGCAAGGCCGGGCAACAAAAAACGGAGTCAATCGGAAATAGAGGGTCGAAAGGCCCTCTATTCTTTTTCCACCCCGAATACCGTCGGCCGGTTTGGCCGGGAGGCATAAATATGGGCAGCCCGATAGCCCCGGATCTGGTGCGACACCTGAAAAACGTTGGTGACCCAGCCCTTTCCCCCGACGGCGCCCGGCTGGCCTTCACCTACTCCTGGGTGGAACCGGAGTCGCTGGAAAGCCGTTCCCGCATTATGCTGCTGGACTTGGCGGCCCCGGCGCCGGATAACAACCCGGAGGCGGTAGAGTTCACCCAGGGCCTGCGGGACGGACTGCCCCGCTTTTCCCCGGACGGACAAACCCTCGCCTTTCTCCGGGCTGACCCGGCCGGCCAGCGGCAGATTTGGCTGATGGGCGTCCGGGGCGGCGAGGCGCGCCAGCTTACCGACTCGCCAAGTAACATCATTGAACTGGCCTGGGCGCCGGACTCCCGGCGGCTGGTGTACGTCGCCGACGTGGACCCGGACGCGCCGGCGCCGGACGCTGCCGACGCCGCCCTGCCCCGGGTCAGCGTGGCCCGGCGCATCCGCTACCGCTACGACGGCCTGGGCTGGCGGGGCGATGCCCATTTCCACCTGTTTATCGTTGAGGTGGCCGACGGGGACACCCGCCAGCTTACCGACGGCGATTGGGATGACTTGCTGCCGGTGTGGTCTCCCGACGGGGAGAGAATCGCCTTCGTCTCCGGCCGGCGGGATGACCGGGATACCCGCAACCGTTCCGAGGCTTACGTGATTTCGGCCGGCGTGGTTCGACAAGCTCACCATGAGCGGGGGGATAGCGCTGGACAAGTTCACCATGAGCGGGGGGTTGGGGCTGAACCGGCTGACTATGAGCAGGGCGGCGTCGGGGAAAGCAGCCCGGAGCGGTGGTCGGAGGGGCTGGAAAGCGTGGGCGCTTTGGCCTGGTCGCCTGACGGGGAGCGACTGCTGGCCGCCGGTTCGCCCGCTACTAACGGGCTGGGCCTGTGGCAAAGCTGGCTCTACCTGCTTGAGCCGGGACAGCCACCCCGCCGGCTGACCGACGACCGCATCCGCCCCGTCCTGGGTATTCCGGCCATCAGCCCTACGCCGGAAATGGGTTGGTACGGCGATGACCGGATACTGTTCCTGGGAGAAACCCGGGGCGAATCCTACCTGTGCCAAGCATCCGCCGCGCCGGAGGCGGAACCGGGAACGGTGAAACGGCTGGCCGGGGGCGGGATGCAGTGCGCCGCCCTGTCCCTGGACGCCGGCGGCCGGCGGGCGGTCATCACCACCAACACGCCCGACTCCCCGGCCGACTTGCGGTTGATTGACCTGAACCGGGTTGAAAGGGAAATCTCTACCGACCGGCAGCTAACCTACTATAATCGGGCCTACCTGCAAGGGCATCCGCCGGCCCGGCAGGAAAAGTTCGCTCTCCACCGGGGCGGGCTGGAAATTGAATGTCGGCTGTATTTCCCGCCGGATTTTGACCCGGCCGGGCGCTACCCGTTGATTCTGGAGATTCACGGCGGCCCCAACGGAGCCTTTTATGACTCCTTTGCGCCCTTGCATCAGGTACTAGCCACCAACGGCTACCTGACCCTGGCGGTGAATCCCCGGGGTTCATCCACCTACGGCGATGACTTTATGACGGCGGTGCTGGAGGACTGGGGCGGTGAGGATTACCTGGACTTGATGGCGGCGGTGGATGCAGTAGCGGCCCGTCCCTACGTGGACGAATCCCGGCTGGGGGTACACGGGTACAGCTACGGCGGCTTTATGACGGGCTGGATTATCGGGCATACCCCCCGGTTCCGGGTGGCGGTGGTGGGCGCGCCCTGCATTGACCTGGTGAGTATGTACGGCACCTCGGACATTGGCGTGAGCTTTGGCGAAGTGCAATGGGGCGGCTCCCCGGTGGACGCCTTTCAGGAGTTAGTGCGCCGCTCTCCCCTGACCTACGCCGCCCAGGTAGAGACGCCGGCGCTGCTGCTGCACGGGGAGGCGGATGTCCGCTGCCCCATCAGCCAGAGCGAAGCCTACTTCGTGCAACTCAAGCGGCTGGGGCGGGAAGTGGAATTCGTGCGGTTCCCCGGCTGCTCCCACTCCTTCCCCCGCCAGGGCCACCCCAAGCTGCGGGAGGAATACCTGGCCCGGACGCTGGAATGGTTTGAGCGGTATTTGGGGTGAGGTAGGAGAACATCGGATAAAGTCATGCTGCCAGGCAAGGGGAAAGCGTTATGAAAGTCATCGTCTTTGGAGCGACTGGTAAAACCGGACAGCACGTATGCGGGCAAGCTCTGGAGCGCGGCCACGAAGTTACCGCCTTTACGCGCTCGGCCAACCGGGTTGACCGCCGCGATTCCAACCTGCGCGTCGCCCAGGGCGACGTTACGGACGCCGCATCGGTGGCCGCGGCGGTCGCCAACCACGACGCGGCGATTATCGTTCTGGGCAGCAACGGCTTGCGCGACAAAACGACCCTGGCCGTCGGCACGAGGAACGTAGTGGACGGCATGACTCGGCACAACGTAGGGCGTCTGGTCGTTTTATCCGCCGCGGGAGTCGGAGAAAGCTGGGGGCAAATCTCCTGGCTCGCCCGTATTCTTTTCAGGACGCTGCTGCGCAATATCTACTCTGACCACGCGGCGCAGGAGGCAGTGGTCCGGGAAAGCTCTCTTGATTGGACGATTGTTCGCGCCGCTATCCTGAAAGACACGCCGGCCTCCGGCGACTATACCCCGGGCAACGCCGGAAAGGTAACTCAAATCGGCCGTGCAGACCTCGCAGACTTTCTGACCAGGCAAGTGAATGACGGGGCCTACCGAAAACAAGCCATATCCGTCACATCATAAAGCTACGCCCAAGCTGGCGGTGAGCATTGGGCAAAAGGGAGCTACGGTTTAAGCGGTGAGTGGGGTGAGAAGTGGGGTATGCCCTACCGTCGGGAGGGTTTTCTGAACGCGCCCAGGGCATCGCTCATAGTTGCCGGGAACTGGCTATTGGCAAGGATGCTGCGATTTATCTGCCGGTAAGACCAACTGGCCGCCTGGCGCAATTCCCGGCTGGCTCTGCCACGACGCTGCGGATTGATAACGCCGACCCTTTTGTTAAATCTCGAAACAACGTACTCAATCGGCAGGGTTAAATCCGAATCGTTAGTAATAACTACGGCTTCATCAAAGTCATTATCAAAGCAGTCAATCAGCAGCAGGGTAGCCAGGTTCACATCGGAACGCTTTTCCTCGGTCTTCAGAATCTGTACCATCTCAGGGGGTTCCAACGGGTTGGGATAATTGAGGGGGTATCTGGGGGATGTAGTTGGATTAGAGGAAAAACGTCCGTAATGAATAGTCAAGTTGGGGATTGTTTGAAGCGCTCTGAAGTAAACTTCTTGTCGGTCAGGCGCTTGTTCATCGTGAGGAAGAGGGAGGATAGGGGCTATAAAATATCTGATACGATGAATGTCCCGATTTGGCAGAAGTCGTCGACACATTTCCGCCAAGTTCAACCATTTATATGGCGTACCACGCACCGCTCCGTAATAAAGATTGAACCCGTCAATATATACGTTTACGGACATCATCAGGGCCTAGAAATGCAATAGCCACCCGTGAGGGTGGCCTTGCGCCCTGCCACCAGAAGCAACAGGGGTGTTGTGGTAAATATCTTATACCGTCTATGCTCAAATGTCAACTGCCTGCCAATAATTTCGGAAAAGTAATCAAGGTGCATAATGCAACCTGAGCCATCACCCGGAGCCTTGAACGGGGTGCGGGTTGTTGAATGGGGGAGTCTGGTCTCCGCCCCTTTTTGCGGCAAGGTTCTGGCCGAACTGGGCGCGGAGGTCATTAAGGTGGAGCCGCCCGGCGTTGGCGAGGAGGCCCGGCAGCGCGGCCCCTTCCCGGCCGGCCAGCCTCACCCGGAACGTAGCGGGCTGTACCTCTTTGCCAACCTGAACAAGCGGGGCATTACCCTGAACCTGCAATCCGGGCCGGGCCGGGAACTGCTGGGGAGGCTGCTGGAGTCCGCCGATATTTTTCTGGAGAACCAGCCCCTGCCCCTGGTAGAGGAGTTGGGGCTGGACTATGCAGCATTAAAGGGGCAGTATCCCCGCCTCATCGTTACCTCCATATCGCCCTATGGCCGGAGCGGGCCGTATCGCGGCTACCGGGGGAGCGACCTGACGGCCAACGCCATGAGCGGCTTGAGCTTTGGCACCGGCCATCCCCACCGGGAGCCGCTGACTACGCCCCTGCACCAGGCCGGTTACCTGGCCGGGGTGGGCGCCGCCTTTGCCAGCATTGTCGCCCTGCTGGGCCGGGACTTGACCGGCCGGGGGCAACTGGTGGACGTGGCCGAGGCCCAGGTCATCGGGACGCTGCTGACCGGCTATCACCTGCCCACCTACATCTACCGGGGCGTGGCCGGCTTTCGTTCCGGCAACCGGATGCGGTTGGGGCTGTTCCCCAACTGCGTGCTGCCCTGCAAGGACGGCTATATCTGCATTGACGCCCCGCAAATCGAACAGTACCGCCGGTTCCTGGCCTTGCTGGGGGAACCGGACTGGACGGCCGACCCCCGCTACCGGGACCGGCGGGCGATGAGCGACCAGTACCCGGCGGAGGCGGAGGCGCTGATTGCCCCCTGGTTTATGGAGCGTACCAAGGCGGAGATACTGCAAGCCTGCCTGGAGCAGCGTATCCCCTGCGTGCCGGTGCAGACTTTTGACGAGGCGCTGGCCGACCCGCAACTGAACGCGCGGGACTACTTCCGGCCGGTGGAACACCCCTGGACGGAGACCTACCGCTACCCCGGCCCACCCTACCGGCTGTCCGGCGCCCCGGCCAGACTGCTACGCCCGGCGCCTACCCTGGGCCAGCACAACCGGGAAATCCTGGGCAATGAGCTGGGGCTGGCTGAGGCGGCAATTTCCCATTTGGAACGGGCCGGGGTAATATAGTTGGAAATACGCCCTACTCTGCTGCCGGGTTTTGCTGATGACGCCACCGGAAAATGACCTGACCCCGCTGCCTCTGGCCCGCTACCGGGTGGTGGACTTTGGCACGGCCTGGGCCGGGCCGATGGCGGCGCAACTGCTGGCCGACCTGGGGGCCGAGGTTATCAAGGTGGAGAGCCGGGCGCGGCTGGACGGGCTGCGCCTGGGCCGTCCCATCGTCGGCGAGGACATCGCCGGCGGCGACCGGGGCCTGTGGCCGGAGTTGCAGCCGGTGTTCCACGGCATCAACCGCAACAAGTTGAGCGTAACCCTGAACCTGAAAACCGCCGAGGGCCTGGAGTTGGCGCGGGAACTGCTGGCCCGCAGCGACGTGGCGTTGAACAACTACTCACCGGGGGTGCTGCAACGGCTGGGGCTGGATTATACCGAACTGCGCCGCCTCCGCCCCGACATCATCCTGGTATCTATGCCGGCCCTGGGGGAGACCGGGCCGCTGCGGGACGTACTGGCCTACGCCCCCATAATTCAGGCCCTGTCCGGGTTGATGAGCGTAGTGGGCTACGCCGGGGATGAGCAACTGGTGGGGGAACTGCAAGCGCCCTGGAGCGACGTGGTGGCGGCGCTGCACGCGGCCCTGGCTACGGTAGCGGCCCTGCGCCACCGCAACCACACCGGCCAGGGGCAGTTTATCGAAGTGGCCCAGTTGGAGGCCACCGCCTCCCTGCTGGGCGAGGCGTTCCTGGACTGCCAGATGAGCGGCGCGCCGCCGCAACCGCAGGGCAACTACCACCCGGCCTATGCCCCCCATAATAATTACCCCTGCGCCGAGGCTGACCGCTGGGTGGCGATTGCCGTAGGCAGCGATGCGGAATGGCAGTCCTTTTGCGCCGCCCTGGGCCAACCGGAGTGGTGCGCCGATCCCCGGTTTGCCGACCACCAGGGCCGGTTGCAACACCTGGCCGAGTTGGACGCTCACGTAGCGGCGTGGACCGGACAACATACCGCCCAGGAAATTACCGACCGGCTGCAAGCTCACGGCGTGGCGGCGATGCCGGTAATGAACATTGAGGACCAGTTCCTGGATCCCCACTTGCAGGAACGGCAAGCCTACCTGGACGTAGAGCATCCCCACGTCGGAGCGGAATGGCTGTACGGGATGCCCTGGCTGCTGGGAGAAACCCCCGGCGGCATCCGCACCCCGGCGCCGCTCCTGGGCCAGCACAACGAATATGTCTTTCAAGAACTGCTGGGCGTGTCCGCCGCGGAAATGGGGCGGTTGGCGGAGGCGCAGGTTATTTACTAGCCGGGGGTGGGTAGGTGCAAAGTCTGCGCCAAGCACAAAATCTGCTCATGGTGAGCTTGTCGAACCACTCATCCGGCAGAGTAATCGCATCATAAGCCCGTCATTCCGGCCATAAACCCGTCGTTCCGGCGAAAGCCGGAATCCAGAACCCTCGGTAGCCGGTACGCTCTTTCCCCGGGGATTTCCTGGATTCCGGCTTTCGCCGGAACGACGGTGGCCTTGGTTAAGACGCGATTTCCCGGTATATCGTGTCCTGATTCAGGGTAACCGGGCCGGGGCAAAGTCTGCGCCAAGCACAAAATCCGCTCATGGTGAGCTTGTCGAACCACGCCCTTGTATCCAACGGTTCGTCCTTCGACAGGCTCAGGATGAGCGGTGAGAGGATGTAAATAGACTTTGCGATTGCCCGGCCCCAACCCCCTCACCAAAACCTTCGTAATCTGATAAAGTAACCGGGCTGACATTGGGCTAATAACCGGGCCGATAGCCGCCGGCGCATCGGCCCACCAGGAACGGGGTAGAAAATTGCTTGAGTTCACCACTATTCACCGGGCTATTCCGAACCGGGCGGTCGCGCTGACCGGTGCTTAAATCATCGCCTTTACCCGGTTCGCCCGGTTCGTCGAAGCGGCCACCCCGGATATTCTACGGCTGGTGGATTGTCCTGGTCAGCCTGATTGCCGACGGCATCAAGCAGGGCAGTTTCAACCGGGGCTTCACGGTTTACATCATCCCCATCCAGAACGACCTGGGCTTGGGGGCGGCGGCCATTGGCTGGGCCGATACCCTGGGCCGGCTGATGGGCGGCATCCAGGGGCCGATTGTGGGCTACCTGACCGACCGCTACGGCCCCGGCGTAATGCTGGCCTTTGGCGGCCTGGCCTCCGGCTTGGGCTTTATCCTGCTGTCCCTGACCGGCAACTACTTTTTCTTTCTGCTGGTGTTCGTCGGGCTGATGTCGGTAGGCTTCCGCTCCGGCTATAACAACGCCACTATCGCGGCGATCAACAACTGGTTCCGGCGGCGGCGGGGGCTGGCGATGTCCTTTGTCTCTATGGGCCACGGGCTGGGCGGGGCCATTGCGCCCCTGGCCGGCCTGATGGTGCTGACCCTGGGTTGGCGTCAGGCGGTGCTCATCTCCGGCATCGTAATCATCGCGTTGATTCTCCCCCTGTCCTTTCTGATCAAGCGGTCGCCGGAAAGTATGGGACTGCTGCCCGACGGCGACCGCCCGGCGCCGCCAGATGCCCCGGCCGACACCGAAACCGCCGGCCCCGCCGAAACCCCGGCGGGCGCGGCGCCTTCCGGGCGGGCCGATGTCGCCCGGAGCAGTCGGAGACGGCCCACCCGAGGGGAGACGGATTTTGAGGTACGCGATGCGATGCGTACCCCCACCTACTGGATGCTGGTACTGGCCTCCGGGTTGCGGAATACCGCCCATTCCGGCCTGTCCTTTCTGCTGGCCCCGGTGATGGTCTGGTTCCTGCAAGAGGGGGGGCGGGAGCAGACGGAAAGTTTGCAGATTGCTGCCTTTTACGTGGGCCTGGTCGCCACCGCCACCATACTATTCAATCCGGTGATTGGCTGGCTGGGCGACCGGTTCCCCAAGAAACGGTTGACCGCCATCTGCATGGCCTCCGGCGCGATTTCGCTGACCCTGCTGTTCAACGCCACCGGCAACCTGTGGCAACTGGCCGGCTTTGCCATCCTGCTGGCCCTCTCGGAGAGCGCCAATTCGCTGAACTGGGCGATGATGGGCGAGTTCTTTGGGCGGCGGAATTTTGCCACCCTGCGGGGCTGGCAGCACCTGCCGGACCAGTTGATGTCGATGTGGACGGCGGTTTGGATGGGGATGATTTATGACCGCACGGGCAGCTATTTCTGGGCCTTGTTCCCCTTGATTGCCTTGTTCGTCCTGGCGACCTTGACCTACCTGCTCCTGCCCCGTCCCCGGCCCCCGGCCCGCCGGCGGGCCAGGCAGGAAGCTATTGCCACCGGCGTGGGCTGACCGGCCGATTGTCCATTGGAGAACCCTGCCGTAGAATAAAGCTACGCAAAAGTCTGCATTTTACATAACCGGGAGATAAAACTATGGTACTTGAATCGGGCAAAATAACCCGGGAAGGCATTGACCGCTTGCGGGGGCGGTTGGGCAGCTATAACCGGCCCCGGCAGTACGGGGTGGGCTTGTTTAACGAGGAAGCCTCCCGCAGCGCCATCCGCCACTTTTGCCAGGGCATCGGCGACAGCAACCCCCTCTATTGGGACGTGAGCTACGGCCAGCAGAGCCAGTACGGTACAATCATCGCGCCCCCCTGTTTCCTCTACAGCGTTTACTGGTGCTCCGGGCGCACCGGCGGCCTGCCCGGGGTGCACGGGTTCCACGCCGGCAACGATTGGGAATGGTATCGGCCCATCCGACTGGACGACAAGATTTCGGTCCAGGAGCAATTTACCGGCCTGGAGGAAAAGCAAAGCGAGTTCGCCGGCGTCATCCTGATTCAGTCCAGCGTAACCCATTACTTTAACCAGCGGGGCGAGGTGCTGGGCAAGACCCGGGGTTGGCAGATTCGCGCCGAGCGTTCCGCCGCCCGGGAGCGGCAGAAATACACCTTTGAGCCGTACCAGTATTCCCGGGCGGAAATCCTGGCGATTCAGGAGGCGGTGCTGGGCGAGGAGATTCGGGGCAGCAGTCCCCGCTGGTGGGAAGAGGTGCAGGTGGGCGATGCGCTGAAGCCGGTGGTCAAGGGGCCGATGAGCCACGGCGACATTACCGCCTTTGTGGCCGGCTGTATCGGCGGCATTTCTCACGGCATCCAACTGCGGGAGATGCAGCGCCACCCCTCCTGGGGCTTTACCGACCCCAACACCGGGGCGCAGGAGGCCATTATCCGGGTTCACGACATCCAGGAAGCTGCCGAAAGCGCCGGGCTGCCCGGAGCCTACGACTATGGCTGCCAGCGCTGCTGCTGGATGGGCCACCTGCTGACCAACTGGATGGGCGACGACGGTTTCCTGAAAAAAATGTACGTGGAATTGCGCCGGTTCAACGTGGTCGGCGATACCACCTGGTGCCAGGGGACGGTTACCGGCAAGCGGGAGGAAAACGGCGAGAAGCTGGTTGACCTGGAGATCTGGGGCGAGAACCAGCGACAGCAGATAACTACCAAAGGAACCGCCACCATCCGCTTGCCCTCCCGTCAAGCGGCCTGGTAGGTTGACTAGGGGTAATCGTGTCTTAACCAGGGCAACCTAGCAGGTAACCGTCATTCCGGCGCCGGCCACCGTCGTTCCGGCGAAAGCCGGAACCCAGGAAATCCCCCGGAAAAGAGTGGGCCGGCTACCGAGGGTTCTGGATTCCGGCTTTCGCCAGAACGACGGGTTTATGGCCGGAATGACGGGTTTATGGTGCGATTGCCCCTACGTTGATGATATTGCCAACCCACGTTGAGAATACCCCGACATTCCCCTATGGCGGCGGCAGCGCGCCGGATGGTATAATCAGTCATAACACACGCAATACCCAACCGGCGGCGCCGGGAATGGAAATATGACTAACCCAAGGTTGAAATTCACCGTGGCCGACTATATGAACACGCCCGACGACCAGCGCTGCCAACTTCTGGACGGAGAGTTGATTTTGGCCCCTTCACCGACCAATAAACACCAGACCGTCGCCGGTAATTTCTTTGCGATTCTGCGCTGGTTTGTTAATGCCAACCGGTTGGGCCGGGTATGGATTGCCCCCTTTGACGTGATGCTTTCCGAACACGACGTAGTTCAACCGGACATTCTCTTTGTCTCCAATCAGCGCGCCGCCATAATCACCGAGGCCAACATTCAGGGGGCGCCGGATTTGGTGGTGGAAGTCCTTTCCCCCGGCACCGCCGGGCATGACCGGGGGTATAAGCGAGACCTCTACTCCCGGCACGGCGTCCGGGAATACTGGCTGGTGGACCCGGACGCGGAAACGGTTGAGGTGTTGACTGCCGGGGAGTCGGGCCTGACACGGTACGCTACTTACCACCGCCGCCAGACTCTGGCGTCCCCCTTGTTGCCGGAGTTGGCGGTTGACCTGGAGGAGGTTTTCGGTTCCTAGCCGGGGACTGACGCCGGCAAAGCCGGTTATAGGCTACAGGCCAAACCGCTCCGCTGCCCTGGCAAAACCCTCCATTGCCCCCTCCAGCACCCGGTCATCCACGCAGTAGGAAATACGGAAATGGCCCGGCGCGCCAAAACCCCGGCCCGGCACTACCAGGACGTTCCACTCTTGCAGGGCATCGACAAAAGCGGCGTCATCGGCCAGCGGCGACTTGGGGAACAGGTAAAAGGCGCCTTGAGGTTTCACCGCCGAGTAGCCCATTTCCGTAAGTTGGGAGTAGAGAAAGTCCCGCTTGCGCTGGTACTCGCCCACGTCAACGCTGACCCCTTGCAGGGCGCGCACCAAGTGCTGCATCAGGGCCGGCGCGTTGACAAACCCCAGGGTGCGGGTGCAGAAAATCATCCCGTCCACCAGTTCCCCCTTGTTGGGGTAGTCCGGGTGTACCGCAATGTAGCCGATCCGCTCGCCGGGCAGTCCCAAATCCTTGGCATGGGAGTTGACTACGATGGTTCGCTCGTAATGGGGGAAAACCTGGGGATAGGTCAGGCCGTCGTAGATTAGGTGGCGATAAGGCTCGTCGCTGATGATGTAGATTTCCGTACCCAACTGCGCCTGCTTGCGATTCAGCAGCCCGGCCAGTTCCCTTACCTGGTCGGCAGAGTAAACTACCCCCGACGGGTTGTTGGGCGAGTTGAGAATCAGCCCGCGAGTGCGCGGGGTAATCGCCGCCTCAATAGCCGCCAGGTCCAATTGGAAATCCTCGGTAGTCGGCACGATGACCGGCGCTCCGTTGTGGTTGTCGATGTAGTAAACGTACTCCCCAAAGAAGGGGGACAGGATGATGACCTCATCCCCCGGGTTCAGGGTAGCCCGCAGGACGACGTTGGCCGCGCCGGCCGCCCCGCAACTCATCACAATGTCGCCGCCGGAAAAGGGCAGCCCGGTTTCACCGGCCAGGGTTTCGGCGACGGCGCGGCGCGTTTCCGGGTAGCCGGCGTTGGGCATATAGCGGTGCATCCCCGGAGCCGGGTTCTGGGCCAGCCGCCGCAGTTCCTCATTGAACTGCTCCGGCGGCTCTACCACCGGGTTACCCAGGGAAAGGTCAAACACCTTATCCTCGCCATACTGGGCCTTGAGGGCGATGCCCACCTCGAACATTCGGCGAATCCAGCCCCCTTCCTCCATAGACCGGCGGACGCTGCGGGAAATAGTCATACCTTCCTCCCGGGAATTAAGAATTAAGAATTAGGAATTAGGAATTATGGTACGGGATGGGATTGTTGTCTGCTTGCCGGGAAAGGGCAACAGCGGCCGGGAATTCTTGATTTGCTATTTACTTGGCCGGCAGGGTTTCCACGAAGCCTACTGCCAACTGTAGCCATTCCTGCAAGGCGGCTGGTGTCTCAAACCCTTCCCGGCTTACGTACACGAACCCGCGCATTGGGCGCCCGGTGAAATCCATCAGCCCGGCGTGGGGTTTAGCCAGGGCCGCCTCATACCGTTCCGGCCCTACCCGCAGCATCAGGTTGGTTTTATCCACCCCGCAACACATATTGCCGTTGAGCATAAAGGCCAGACCGCCAAACATCTTTTTCTCACTGACCCCGGCCGTGTCCGCCAGCGCGCTGCGGACTCGGCCGGCCAGTTCCTCATCATAGGGCATACCCTTACCTCAACTGCTCAAATACGGCGGTTTAACCGGCCGGCCCGATGGTTACCGGCTTGGCGTCTGCATCGCCGGTCTAGTTCGCAGGCATTGTAACGATAAGTATCGCATCAGCGAAAGGGTCAAAGGTCAGTCTAATTCGTCTTTAGCCGTCGGATATTTTATTGCCCGATGCGGGATAATGGTATATTATGTAAGCTAAATTGCGTTGATTGAGTCAGGCGGTCATTGCCGGATAGATTAAATCAATAAAGGAGCGGATGTTATGGCAGATAGTGGACTCGACAAGTTTGTTACCGGATTACTCGCCGGCGCCTTGGTGGGGACGGCGATCGGGATGCTGATGGCGCCCAAGCCTGGCAACGAGACCCGGCAGATTGTCCGGGAACGGGCCGGGGAATACCTGGGCACCGCCCGGGAGCGGGCCGGGGGTTACGTGGACGCGGCCCGGGAACGGGGCCGGGGCTATGTGGGCACCGCCCGGGAACGGGTGCAGAGCATCCGCCGGAACAACGGCCCGGAGCTGGAGGAGGACTTGATTCCCACCGAGGTTATTGAAACCGAGTAACTCCCGCCGGCCCTTTCAGCCAGCCAGAACCGGACTACCGGGGTAATGCCGGGCAGCGGAACGCGCGCTGCCGGCGTTGCCCCTATTTTTGCCTTGCCCGGTTTTACCCTATCCCCGGTCATGCTGTCTCTCCCCGCTAATTCTGGTATTCCCAACATTTGTTGGCATTTCTTGCTACGCCATGTTTCTTGACCGGTAGGGGCGGTTCGCGAACCGCCCCTACCCCGATGAAAATACCGACAAGCGTTGAAAATACGGTATTCTCAAGGCGCGTTGGTGTCTTTGTCCGAATACTCCGTCAACCGGTAGGGGCGGGTTTATAACCCGCCCTGGTTCCGGTGCAAGGATCTGTCGGATACGATGTCTCCGTTATCCAAATGATTCTGCCGTTGTCGCCAGGTCGGGTTACAAACCCGCCCCTACAATGCAATAGAGCCGGGTAAGGAACACCAACACCCGTTGAGGATACCGAAAATACTCTCATCTTGAGCCGGTCAAAGGGACGGCGTGGTTCGACAAGCTCACCATGAGCGGTTAATTATTGCCGTTAGCTGTTGGGTAGCGGGATGAGTCGAGAATCAAAAGGCCCGGCCTACAGGCCCAACCGCCGTACCAATTCCTCGGCGGTTACTATGGCCCCGCTCAGGCCCTGGGCGTCCTGGCCGGCCAGGAAGGTGGCCGCCTTTACCATGGCCTCCGGCGTGGCCCAGGTGGAAAAGTCGGCGTCGGGCCGCTGGGCCTGGAACCCCTCGGTCAGCACCGGACGCAGGGGCTTCAGCGCGTTGACGGCGATGTTGTGTTGGCCCAATTCGGCGGACAGGCCCCAGGTAAGCCGCTCCACCGCCGCCTTGGCTACGCCGTAAGCCTGGCCCATCAGGGCGATGCCCTCCGCCGGGTCGGCGCCCAGGGTAGAGGAAAAAATGTTAGTTGCGGCGTGCGAGGATATGTTGATAATGCTGCCGCCGCCCTGTTCCACCATCGCCGGCGCCACCGCCCGGCAGCCGATAAAGGTAGCCCGCAGGTTAATGTTCAGCACCAGGTCCCACTCCCGGACTGATGACTCCAGGAAAGGGCGGTAGGTGCCGATTCCGGCGTTGTTCACCAGCACGTCAATGCGCCCAAAGGCGTTCAGCGTCTGCTGCACCATCGCGTAGATGCTGTCCTCCTCCCGCACGTTGCAGCGGACGGGGAGGGCTTGGCCGCCCAGGGCCTCAATTTCGGCGGCGGTGGCGTAAATGGTGCCGGGGGCCAGGGCGCCCTCGCTTTCCGACCGGGCCGCCACCACCACCGCCGCCCCGGCCCCGGCCAGCCCCAAAGCCATCGCCTTGCCAATCCCCCGGCTGGAACCGGTTACAATCGCCACCTTGCCCCGCAACAACATACCTTACCCCCCCTTATCAATTAGGAATTAAGAATTAGGAATTAAGAATTGAAACCTTTAATTGATAATTCTTAATTCCTAATTCCGTTCCCGGTAGTGTCTCCCCAGTTCGGAGGCGTAGGCGGCGCCCAGGTCGCTACCGTTTTCCGCCAGCCAGTGGCTCAGGCGGGTGGGGCATTGCGGCGGGCCGGCCGAGGTCAGCAGGTTGGCGGACAGGCCGTCTATCTCTTCCCGGGTCAGCACCACGTCCCGAACCAGGAGGCCCAAGAGCCGGGACAGCAGCAGGGCCATTGACGGCGCGACGTGGATAATCCGGGCTTGGCGCCCCACCGTCGCGGCCACTAGTCGCACCAGTTCGTCAAAGGTATAGGTCTCCGGGCCTACGGCGTCGGCGATGGTATTGTCCTGGCCCGGCCCGGCGGCTATCGCCATTTCCGCCAGGTCGGCCACGTCAACCGGCTGCACCAGGTATTGGCCGCTGCCGGCTACGGCAAAGACCGGAAAGCGCCGCAGCAGCCAGGCGATGTTGTTGAGCAGCACGTCCCCCCGGCCAAAGATGAGGGCCGGCCGGATGATGGCGTAGGACAAGCCGGACTCCCGAATGGCCTGCTCCACCAGGCCCTTGCCCCGGAAGTAGGGCAGGGGCGACTCGGCCGACGGATTGGTGATGCTGATGTGTACCAGCCGGCGGACTCCCGCCGACTCCGCCGCCCGGATGAGGGTACGGGAGTTTTCCACCGCCCGGTCAAAGGTAACCGGCCCGCTGGAAAAGCGAACCCAGTAGGTATTGTAGAGGGTATCCACCTCCCGCAGGCTTTCCACCAGGGCCTCCGGCCGGTCAAAGTTGAAGGGAAAAGCCTCAACCCGCCCGCCGAAAGGGTCGCCGCCGGCATTGCCGGCAATGGCCCGCCCGGTGAGGGTACGAACCGGCTGCCCCATATCCAGCAAGCGCCGGGCAATATAACGGCCGGTGTAACCAAAGGCCCCGGTAACCAGGTTCAGCCCGGCGTTGGCGTCAACAGCAGCGTCAGAGTCAGAGTTGTAGTTCATAGCGGGATGATTTTAGGGGGTAAGGGGCGGGTTGCAAAGTCCGCAATTCCCTGACCAAGATTCAGGTTTCTGAGCCGTCATCCGCATCGTTATCCTCGGCGGTCAAGACCGGGATGAGCAACTCGGCGGCCCTTTCCAGCCGGATACTGGACACAAATTGATCGGCGTCGAATAAAACGGTGCACCCGTCGAAAATATCCCTTTGGATTAAGTCGGAACGCCCGTTTTTCATCAACAAAGTACCCGACTTGCCATCGTAAGTTATGACTTCCGAGTCATCCGGGCTGGCATAGTGGGTTTCCTCGCCGCGCAACAGGGGCAGCAGTACCTTTTTAGCCCCCCAACGCAGGAAACCGCTTGGGCGTACCGGGTAATTCTCGAAAAACACGATGCAGTCTGCGGAAAGGTCAAACCCACTCCCTCCGGGCCGCCCGTTCCCTAACCACAGGATGTCTGCCTCCCCGTCGTGGTCTAACTCCCGCTCCAAAGGCGGTTGAGCCGCGTGTTCGGCGTCTGGCATGATGGGTATTCTCCTTGTCTATGGCTCATTATACACACTCCTGCTTAAAGGCGTCTTGCCGGGGAACGCCCGCCGACCGGCCGCCCTGGCCGGCCGGCGGGGCGGTTCTAGCGTATCTTCGAGTCCCGGCTGGAAAAGCTGTCCAGGAATTGGTCGAGAACTTCCCGATACCGTTCAACGGAATGTTGGCAGGCTGACCACTCCACCTCCAGGATGTAATGCCTGGTCAGCGAAATCAGCGTAGCGCGTTCTTCTTCGGCGCAATTCCCGCCCTCCGATTCCGAACGGACGTGATGTAGGTACTGCCAGTTGCGCCGCTCGCCGTGCCTGGTGACGTAGTCTGAGAAGATGACCTCATCCTCCTCGCTAATATCGGCAATGTCCTGGGCGCTTACCGAATGTTTCCAAAAGCACCGGGTACTGCGGTTCTCATCGCCCAAAAACCACCATTGAAAGGAAACGGTGGCGAGGTGGTCAGGGCTTTGGAAATCAAACCAACCCCAAGCCGATTGACATATTCCTTCTCCGCTACCATCACTGGAGGTAACCGTTTGTTCCATAAAGGGCGTGGCAAAGGGTTCGTCTCCTGCCCATCCGGTGGGAATGTCCACCTGGAAATCGTGCTTATCCAATTCGTAGGTTTCCCACTCCACCGCCACCGGGGGGAGAATCGGCTCCGGCAACTGACCAGCCAGCGCTTCATCCCACTTCCAGATGCCGAAATCCTCAAACCGGGTTCTGCCCGCTGCGTCGTCGTCAACAAAGACTCTAATCTCACCCTTTCCGGTAATTGCCGTGAGATCCAGGCTGCCCTGATATTTCCCATTGATATAGACCTGACCGGTGGCGCCGGTCATCGCTACGGTGAGGTTGTTTTCCCCGCCCGGCGTGGTGTTTATATCCGACGACCGCACGATTATCCGACCCAGCGCATCACTTTCGCCAAGGCGATGAAAGTGCTGCCAGTCCCCGTTGCTGTCGATGCTGACCCAGTGGAAATAATTGGTTCTTGAGTGGCGGAGTAAAAAGCCGTGTTTCCAATACCGTCCTTTAACGGAGTAGGGGTTGTGGAAAGTCGCTTCTACCAGCACGTCGGCGCTGGTATCAACTCCCTCGAACTCTTCCACGAAACCGTCATCAGGCGCATGGGTGATTGTCCCGCTTTCCGGCCCGAACAGCAGCAACGCCCGGTCATACTTCAGGGGCGGCAAGGGCGTAGCGGTGGGCCGGGGCGTGGCGGTAGGTCTCGGCGTAGCCGTAGGTCCTGGCGTGGCAGTAGGCCGGGGTGTAGCCGTGGGTTGCGGCGTAGGTGTAGGCGTAGGCATTGGCGTAGGTGTGGGGGTGGGAGTTGGCGTAGGCGTCGGAGTAGGTGTTGGCGTAGGAACCGGCGTCGGGGTGGCCGTTGGTGCCGGCGTAGGAGTGGGGGTAGGCCGGGGCGTAGCCGTAGGCACCGTGGTCGGCGTAGGATAAGGAGTAGGGGTAGGCTGCGGAGTAGCGGTCGGCGCCGCATCCAGGCGGTCTTGCACTTGAACCGCCACCGTCGCCGGAATGTCCGGGGTGGCCGTAGGCGGTGGGGTGGTGCAAGCAGCCAGCGCGGTCAGCAGCAACAAGCAGGCAATAATCGTCCAAGGTTTCATAAAAAATTCTCCCTCAGAAATAAAATAGATTATTTCGACACGGCAACAAGCCATGCCACAACTGCCTCGGCGCATAGCTGCGCCGGGTATGGGGCTGAACTCAGGGGCTATTCCAGCAGGGGCGCGGGAACGGGCAACCGGGCCGGCGGCAGTAGTCCGGTGGTGCCGGGCCGGTAAAAGAGGCCGTAGATGCCGGGATTGAAGGTCAGTCCGGCCAGCAGCGCCGGAATGAGGCGCAGGGAAAGGGAGCGTATCCTCCGGGTCGCCTTATGGATGAGCCGGGCGTACAGGGCCGCCAGCGGCGCCGAAAGGGAATGGCGCGCGGTCAGGCCAATTAACTGCCGCCCTACGCCATAGCAGACAATGCTAACGAAGAAGGCGGTCAGCCAAAGCTGGATATTCAACATTGCCCAATCTGTGCCAATAGCGGACGCCAACTTGGCGCCGGCATCCAGGGGAGAATTGCCCAGCAAGGCGGCAAAGCCCATACAAAGCAACAGTACCGCCCCCGGAATCGCCCAGGGCAGTATGATACTCCATTTGGCCCAATACCGGAGAAAGAGGCGGGGCGCTTGCTGTTGGTCCCGGGACATAAAGTATAGCATCGTACCTGCTACTGTAACCCAATGCGGCGGGAATGGCAACCGGCGGTTGTCAGCAGTCCAAGGAGATAGCATCATAAACCCTATCATCATAAACCCGTCGTTCCGGCGAAAGCCGGAATCCAGAACGTCCGGTAGCCGGCCCGCTCTTTTCCGGGGGATTTCCTGGATTCCGGCTTTCGCCGGAACGACGGTTTTATGGGTTGGTATTATCATCTACGTAGGGGCGGGTTTGTAACCCGCCCTGGCCCCGGCACCGGAATGTGTCAGCTATGGCGCACCCGTTTTCCGGTATTACCTTGCCGTTGGACGCAGGGCAGGTTATAAACCCGCCCCTACCATCCAACCATCTCCCCGGAGCCGGTACGGGCAAGGAATACCAACAAACGTTGCGAATACCGGGCGGCTTGCCAGCTTGCCCCAACAGCGGCGATTGGTATAGTATGAGGGAAATTAACGGGCAAAATTAACCGACGGGAAAGGTGGATATGGCCCAACGCATTAGTTTAAGCGTGAACGGCGTCAGCCACGAGCGGGAAACGCCGGCCCGCCGGCTGCTGGTGGACTTTCTGCGCTATGACCTGGGGTTGACTGGCACTAAAGAGGGGTGCAGCGTGGGCGTCTGCGGCGCCTGCACCGTCCTGGTGGACGGCGAGATGACCGCCTCCTGCATCACCCTGGCGGCGGCGGTGGACGGCTCGGAAATCACCACCATTGAGGGGCTGGCCCAGGACGGGCGGCTCCATCCGGTACAGCAGGCGTTCATCGACTACGGCGGCTTTCAGTGCGGCATCTGCACCCCCGGCCAGGTGATGGCGGCCAAGGCCCTGCTGGAGGTCAACCCCCATCCCACCGAGGCGGAAATTCGGGACTGGATGATGGGCAACCTGTGTCGCTGCACCGGCTACTACAAAATCCTGGAATCGGTGGTCAAGGCCGTCGGCGCCGGCCTGGATAGCGGTTCTGATAGCGGTTCTGATAGCGGAGCGGGGGCCAGCCAATGATTGACTTTCAGTTGCATCTCCCCAACTCCCTGGAAGATGCCTTTGCCCTGCTGGAACAGTACGGGGATGACGCCCGGCTGCTGTCCGGCGGCACCGCCCTGATACTCCAGATGAAACAGCGTTTTGCCCAGCCCGGCCACGTCATCGGCCTGCGGCGACTCCCCGGCCTGGGCGACATTGGGGAAACTGCGGACGGCGGCGTGCGGATTGGCGCGCTCTGCTCCCAGCGGCGGGTGGAAACCAGTCCCCTGGTGGCCGGGCGGCTGCCCCTGGTGGCCCAAGCCTACCGCCAGGTGGCTACGCCGCGCATCCGCAGCATGGCTACCGTCGGCGGCGGGCTGGCCCACGGCGACCCCAACCAGGACCCGCCGCCGGCCCTCATCGCCCTGGGCGCCGCGGCAATCCTGTCCTCGGCCCCGGACGGGAATGGAAATAACGGGGGCCAGCGCATCCTGCCGGTAGAGGAGTTGTTCCTCGACTACTTTGATACCGACGTGCGGCCCGGAGAAATAATCACCGGGTTGGTGATACCCCCGGCCCCGGCCGGTTCCGGCGCCGCCTACCTGAAATTCCTGCCCCGCACCGCCGACGACTACGCCACCGTATCCGCCGCCGCCGTGATTACCCGCGATGCCGACGGCCACTGCCGGGAGGCGCGCCTGGTTCTGGGGTCGGTGGGCCTCACCCCGATTCGGGCCACCGCCGCCGAAGACCTTTTGCGGGGCCAGCCCTTGACCGACGCCACGATCCGGGCGGCGGCGGCCACCGTGCCGGCGGCGGTTGACCCCTTGGAAGACCACCGGGGTTCGGTGGACTATAAGCGGGAGATGGCCCAGGTCTTTGCCCGCCGGGCCATCGAGCAGGCCGCCGGTTCAGCCGCCGGGTAGCGATTAAGCAGGATAGGGTGAGACGATGAAATTGGAGAATCGCTGCCTGGTGCCGGCCGACCGGGCCACCACTTGGGACTTGGTGCTGGACTTGCCCAAGGTAGCCCCCTGCGTCCCCGGGTTGGCGGGATTGGCTCCCGACGGCGAAAACCGGTTCACCGGGACGCTGCAAGCCCAGGCCGGGCCGCTGCGGGTGAACCTGTCGGGGAGCGTGCGAATCGTGGCGCAGGATGCGGAAAAGGGCGAGGCTCAATTCCTGTTGGAAGCGTCCGACCGGCGCATCGGCGGCGCGGTACGCACCAACATAGACCTGCGCTTGATACCGAAGTCGGAGGACTTGACGGAACTGGTGATAGTTACCGACACCGCCTTTATGGGCCACCTGGGGGCATTGGGCCAGCCAATAATCCGCCGCAAAGCCGCCGCCGCTGTGGAAGAGTTTGCCAGGAACCTGGCCGGGGCGCTCCGCCCGGCGGGGTGACCGTGCGGGTAATCGGGCGGTTGATGGGCTGGTCAACTTTCCGGCGGCTTGGCGCGGGGCGTGGGCAAAGTGGTTCGACAGGCTCACCATGAGCGAATTTTGTTCCTGCCTAGACTTGGCGCAATGCGTGGGCAAAGTGGTTCGACAAGCTCACCATGAGCGGTTGTATTCAGTAACACCACCACCCGCTCATCCTGAGCTTGTCGAAGGATGAAAGGATGGTTCGACAAGCTCACCATGAGCGGATTTTGTTCCTGGCGCAGACTTGGCTCAAGCCCGGCAGCTTGTCCCCTTTGATGTAACCGGCGGTGGTTGAATCGCTTATGACCGACTTGAAACGATCGACAACAGCCGTTTCTCTCCTGACCGGCGCCCCGGCGTCCGGCCAGTGCAACGGGCCGGATGACCCCAACGCCGACGATGCCGGCCTGGTGTTCAAGCAGGCCGACCAGGATTGGGAGTTTGCCGAAATTTCCCAACTCAACTATGCCTCCTTTGTGGAAGAGGTTCCCCAACATCCGGCCAATTCCGAGCGCGCGCTGACTGACCGTTTCCACCGGGAAAACACCTACTTTATCTGCCGCCGGGGGGCTGAACTGGTGGGGATGATTTGCGTCCGCGACCGCCGGCCTTTTTCCCTGGACGAAAAGCTGGGCGACCTGGAACGGTACTTGCCCCAAGCCCGGGGCGCAACTCTCTGCGAAGTCCGGCTGCTGGCGGTGCGCCCCAATCTGCGCCGCACCCGCGTGCTGCAAGGTCTGCTCACGATGATGGCGCGGTACTGTCAAGAGCGCGGTTATGATTACGTGGTGATGTCGGGCCGGGTTGCCCAGCAGCGGCTCTATCGCCACATCGGGTTCATCCCTTTCGGGCCGGTGGTGGGCGATGCGGACGCGCCCTACCAACCGATGTACCGTCCGGTGGGCAATGTTGCCCAGGAGTTTGCCGGCCGGTTCCACGAAGCCGTCAACCCGCCGGCCGGCGAGCCGGTCATCCTGACGCCGGGGCCGGTGGCGATGCCCGACGCGGTGGTGCAGGCGTTTCAGCGTCCGCCCCTATCCCACCGCTCCCCGGAGTTTGCCAACCTGATGCGGCAGGTACAGCAGCGTTTGGGTCAGCTTACCGGGGCCAACTGGGCCGCGGTGATGGTCGGCTCCGGCACCCTGGCTAACGACGTAGTGGCGGCCCAACTTTCCCGGCAAGAGGGACGCGGCGTGATTGTCGCCGCCGGAGAGTTCGGCGACCGGCTTATCGACCATGCCAACCGCTGGGGCTTGCGCTATACGGCGTTGCCGCAGGATTGGGGAACGCCGCTGGACTATGACCGGATTGAGGCCGCCCTGGCCGCCCAGCCGGGCGGGTGGCTGTGGGCGGTGCATTGCGAAACTTCCACCGGCGCGCTGGCCGACTTGCCGGTTCTCAAGGCGATTTGCCAACGCCACGACGCGCGGCTGGCCCTGGACTGCATCAGCAGCCTGGGAGTCATTCCGGTGGACCTGCGCGGCGTTTGGCTTGCTAGTTCCACCAGTGGCAAGGGTTTGGCCGCCTATCCCGGCTTGGGGCTGGTGTTCTGCGCCGAGCGGCCTCGGCCCGACCCGAACCTGCCCCGCTACCTGGACTTGGGCCTGCATTGCGCCGGCGCGGAAAAGGGCGCCGTGCCTTTCACCCTGTCGTCCAATCTGCTGGCCGCGCTCGATGCCGGATTGGAGAGACAGTCGGCAGAACGGCCGGCGCAGCTTGACGCCGCTGGGCGCTGGGCGCGTCAGCAGTTGCGCGACTTGGGGTTGACCCTGGTAGCAGCCGAGGCGGAAAGCGTCGGCGCCGTAACCACCATTGCCCTGCCGCCGGGGGAGATTGACGCCGGGGAGTTGGGCCGCCGGCTGGAGTCCCATGGTTTCTACACCGCCTACGCCAGCGGCTACCTGCAAGAACGAAACTGGCTCCAGATTTGCCTGCTGGGTGAAGTAAACCGGGAACAACTAGCCCAGCTAATACCAGTCCTGGCAGCGCGGCTGGATGAGATGGGAGTGTTGGGGGGGTAGGGGGGAATGGGAAAATAAAGAAGGTTAACCGGTGGTATAATCAGGGAAGAGTTCGCCAGT
This sequence comes from uncultured Dehalococcoidia bacterium, assembly GCA_958295765.1. Taxonomy (GTDB): domain Bacteria; phylum Chloroflexota; class Dehalococcoidia; order Lucifugimonadales; family UBA3495; genus CATQHB01. The sequence continues at coordinate 1,967,098 of CATQHB010000002.1, read as the reverse complement.
AATCTGGTGGGGTTGCTGGGGAGGAGGGATAAGAAGGTGGAGCTGGAAAACAAGATAGAATCCATCAAGATTCAGGGCTTCCGCTCTCTGGTAAATGTTGAGTTGAACAACTTGCCCAACTCTGTTGTGCTGGTTGGGCCTAACGGTTCGGGCAAATCCAACTTCATTCGATTCTTTGAGATGCTGAGTTCAATGCTCAGTAGTTCCCGGCTGTTACGTGAATTCGTCGGCCGGCAAGGAGGTGCCGATGACCAGCTTTTTGGAGGCAATGCCCGCACTTCAAGGATGGTTGCAGAGATAAGTATGCGGGCAGCGCAGGGCAAGGACGATTATAGATTTGCCCTTACCTACGGTCACCCCGACCGACTATTTTTTACTGAAGAGGCTTTCCGATTTACCAGCTTCGAGCGACCAGCAGAAGCACGTTGGCAGTACTTGGATAGCGGCCACCGGGAGGCCAACTTGGTGTTGGCGGCGCAGACTCCCGACTTTCTGCCCGGAGTCCACTCGAGTATGGCCCGAGTAATCGTCCATTTGCTGCGTAATTGCGCCGTCTATCAATTTCACGATACCTCGGAGAGTTCCAAATTCAAGCAAGGGTGGGATGTTGGAGACAAGTATCAACTACTCAGCCACGGCGGCAATCTTGCGGCAGTCCTGTACCGTTTGGAGCAGGAGGACATAAGGCGTTATGAGCTAATCTGTTATCAAATCGGCCGGGTATTACCTGGTTTCGAGCGCTTTGCCATTGAAGAACAGTATGGGAAAGTTATCCTGCGCTGGAAGGCCAAGTGGTCAGACAAGATCATCGGAGCGCATCTCACCTCCGACGGTTCGCTGCGCTTCTTTGCCCTGGTAACTTTGCTCAACTTGCCCCCGGAAATGCTACCAGACGTGATACTGCTGGATGAGCCGGAACTGGGCCTGCATCCCTCTGCTATAGCACTGCTGGGCGGAATGATTAAGTCCCTCTCTACGCAAAAGCAGGTTATAGTGGCTACCCAGTCTCCCTTGCTGGTGGATAGCTTTAATCTGGATGAAATTTTTGTGCTGGAGCTGAAAGAAGGGGAAACCAGAGTTACCAGACCGGATGAAGAGGAACTACACCATTGGTTGGAGGAATACTCGACGGGCGAGTTGTGGCAGAAAAACTTGCTGGGGGGCCGCCCGTGATTCGCCTCGCTATATATATATTATTCAGCCGCACACCTACCAGTCTCCGCGCCTCAGACCGCCGCGATAGCCTAAAGAAGTCAGCCGCCGACTTTTCCCGAAACCGATGGCGTAGAGTTGCACAGCCTAAAGGAACGGGGCCTGACAGCTACTGACCGCCCGCCTTGCTTGGGAAATCTTTTTCCCGGCAACAGCTCCCCACCGGCTCCGAATGAAATCCTGGGTAGGCGGCGTGTAGGCGTCATCCTGATAGGTTTTGTTGCGGATTATTCCGGCGATTACATTGATACTGACGCCGAAATCGAGTGCCAAGTCACTCTTGCTCACTTGCTCAGTGCGATACCGATGGCGGACGGTAGCCGCTTCCACGGCGGTCAACCGCCTTCTGACGCTGACCCCTGAGGACTTGGGGATATAGTTTGGGTCGCGGTACGTTTTGTTATTGAGGATATGGCCGATAGCGGTGTCGGTAACGCCATACTCTCGCGCTAATTTTTTATGCGTGTTCTTGCCCGGTTCGTACTTGTCCCGAATCTCCCTTACCTGCTTCCAAGTAAGTTTCTGGGCAGCGTGGCTGCCGGCATAGACGTTGTCTCGCACATTGTCGAACTGGTCGCCAACATACAGATGCTCCGGGTTGACGCAACGGTGATTGTTGCAGCGGTGGTTTATCTGGCGGCCTTTGGTAATGGGGCCGTTGTGCAATTCCCAATTTACCCGGTAGGCCGGTTGCAGACTGCGATTCCCTAAAGCGATGTATGGCCGATAACGATTATTGCCCCACTTCCAGTTATGGCAGCCGGTTTCAGGGTCAAGCACCCAATCGTTGTCGGTAATGAATGGTTCACCGGGCCGGCGCTTCGGCTTGATGTCCGTGTTTCGCCTCCCCCTTTGGCGTTCAACTTGCTTCGCCTTACTGGTAAGGGCCGGCCCGTTGACCGATTTGAGAGTTGGGATCGGCTGGCTTTCTGCATACTCCTTAACCGGGTATTGCCGGAGGATGCCGGCATGAACTTTCCCGGCCTTGATATTGGATATTGTAGCCTGATTAACTCCATACTCTTTTGCCAGTGCAGCCAGGATAGCGCCCTGCTGAATTTTCTCCCGGATTTCGTCGGCTTGCGCTTTGGTCAACTTCTGGTTTCTGGCCTTGCGCGGTGGGACGACGTAATTTGGGTCGGGGTCGGGATAGAGCTTGTTGCGGACAATGTTTGACACCGTACTCGGAATAATCCCGAACCGGTCAGCCACCTCCTTTTGAGATATACCGCCACTGAGATACAACTGGCGAATTTGCCTGGCCTTGTCTTCGCCAAGGTTGTTGGCAGACTTCCGCTTTTTCCGTGGCGGCGGCTTATATTCAGGGTCGTAAAAGTTTTTGTTGGCGATAATATACCCAATGGTTTGCGGCGAGACGCCGTACTGCCGTGCAATGGAGCGTTGCGAGGTTTTGCCGTTGTCCTCGGCGAATATCCGCCGAATTTCGGCGGCGTCGGAGGGCAGGAGCTTCTGATTGCCCTGATTGCCGGCCTTCACCATATCCTGCGCGTTCTCTTTAGGACTCCCGGCGCGCAGATGGGCGGGGTTCACACAAGAAGGGTTGCCCCCGTTGGGGCAAATGTGCCGTATCACCGTTCCTGCAGAAATAGGCCCATTTGCCTGTTCGTAGGCAACGCGGTGCGCCTTGACGCCGCGCCCGTCAACCCATACGGACGCATACCCTTTCTTGTGTACCGACCACTTCCATACCCAGCAACCGTTGTCATCGACGGTATAGTCAATGGTACGGATGAGCGGTTCCCCGGGTTTGTGGCGCAGTTTGCCTGGCATAGCGTAACACCTGTGTAGCCGCTTGATGTGTGCGGCAACTTACTACAAACACTTCCCGATGGTCAAAGGGGCACCGGCACCCCCCCTAAACCCGTATCACCCCCACCAAATCCCCGCTATCCTCCTCAATAGCAATCTTCGTGCCAAAAGGCTGCGACACCTGTTGCAGCCATTGTAGCGTTTGCCGGGCTATCGGCTCCTCGGCCAGCAGCGGGCGGCCCCGCTGGGGGATGGGGCGGCCAAAGCCCATGTCGATGGGGTAGAGGATGATTTCCTTCAGGTCGCCGCCGGCGTAGTTGCACACCGCCACCACGCTTTGCCAGAACACCGGGTCGGCGGCAAAGGCGCGGGTTCCGCCGCCGGAACGGGTGTCCAGGTAGTCGCCGGGGGTATGGTCAAAGTTCAGGTTAAAGCGGCGGTAAGCCTCGTGGGGCAGCCACAGAACACTTTCGTTCTGAAAGATAAAGTTGCCCAGGCTGTAGAAAATGGGCCGGTTCCGGTAAATCTCGATGCCCCGCAGGAAGTGGGGGCCGTGGCCCACAAAGGCGGCGCAGCCCTGGTCGATGCTCCAGTGGGCAAAGTCCACCAGAAACTCCGGCGGCGACAGGCGGGAATGGCCGTGAAAGTCCCCCTCCGGGCCGCTTTCGTGGCAGTGGACGCCATAGACCAGCCAATCGGCCTGCTTCCGCGCCCCCCGAATCCAGTTGCCGATGCCGGCCTGGTCTTCCCGATTCAGGGCGGTGCGGACGGCGAACTCCTCGTCCAGGATAAACTTGTTTTCCAGAAACTCAATCTCGCTGTCGTAGTCCGGGGCATCTTCCGAGCCGCGAAAGCCGAAGTGGCGGTGGAAGGCGTGTTCCTCTTCGTAGCCCAACTCCAGGTTGGCCTTGCGGAGGGCGTCAAAAACGTCCTGCTGCACGTGATGGGTCAGGTTGTGGCGCAGGGCGTTGACCCCCGGTCGGCCGGCAAAGTCGGGGCGGCCGGCGCCGGCCCGGGACTGCTCGCTGAAGGTGCTGGTGGCGCCCATCACCGCCACCCGGCCCCGGGCCGAGTCCACGTAGGCCGGAGCGCGGGCCTCATCCAGGTTGCGGCCCCCGCCGGCAAAGGCCAGGTCAATCTCCCGGCAGTGTTCCAAAGTGGTCAGAAACCCGCCCTCGGAGAAGTCAAAGGAGTGGTTGTTGGCGGTGGTTACGGCGTCAATGCCCATCCACTTCAGTTCCTCCAGGTTGCGCGGGTCGGAGCGGGTATAGGTGGCGCTGCTCCACTGCCAACTGCTCTCATAATCGTGAAACAGCATCTCCAGGTTAACCAGGGAAACATCGGCGCCCCGCAGCACCTCCACCAACCGGAGAAAGCGGGGTTCCTGAAAAGCCTGCATCCGGCGGGTAATCATAGCGTCGCCGCCCAGGGCGATAGAAATATCTCGGCGCTCGGCATCATAAATCATAACTGCCTCCAAAAAAGCGGGAATGGTGGTGGCATTGTAGCAGATTTGGGTAAGGGGTGGGGGAGCAGGCAAGAGAGTCGCAGGGCAACGGTGTCATAACCAAGGCAACCCAGGCAACCGTCGTTCCGGCGAAAGCCGGAATCCAGGAAATCCCCCAGAAAAGAGCGAATCGGCTACCGAGGGTTCTGGATTCCGGCTTTCGCCGGAACGACGGTCTTATAGCCGGAATGACAGGTTTATGATGCGATTGCCTCGGACAAAAGGCCGCCGGTTAGCCGCGGCGGAGTATGTGATATACTACGGGCCGGCAGATAAAGGGAGCGTCAAGCTGGACACTGGACAAATGGCAGGGGAATCCCGTCAACCCGACGGGCCAGGCCGAGGAGCCTTGATTGATGATGAATAAGCAACCGCATATTTTCGCCGGCAACCCGCTGGACCGGGGCGAGGTGGAACGCCGGGATGAAGCCTGGATTAGCGACAAGGCTAAAGACCCTGCCAGCCGGTTCCTGCCCATGCGCGGGCCGGGCGTCCTGGTAGCCAACGGGAAAGCCGCTGCTGACGGAACCTTGACCGGCGACGCCTCCGGCCTGGGTTGGCTGGGCTGGGCCGAACTGGAACCGCACCTGACCACCGCCTCCCCGCTGTTCCTGGGGCAACTGGACGGGGTGGCCTACTTCGTCATTGACCTGTCTAAAGACGATAATGCCGCCGGCGCCGTAGAAACCCTGGACGGTTATCGGTTCGAGGAGGCCCGCGCCGCCGCGGAGAGTCTGCTCAGCGGGGCCGAGGCCGGCATCATGGCCCAGGGGCGCGCCCAGGTCAACTGGCACAATCGCCACGGGTTCTGCTCCGTCTGCGGCCAGCCGACGGTGGTCAAGCGGGGCGGGCAGAAACGGGAGTGTCCCGAATGTCGGGCCGAGCATTTCCCCCGGGTTGACCCGGTGATTATTATGGTGGTGGCCGACGGCGACCGCTGCCTGCTGGGCCAGTCCCGGGGCCGGCTGGCGGCGATGAACCGCTATTCGGCCCTGGCCGGTTTCGTTGACCAGGGCGAGGCTATCGAGGAGGCCGTGGCCCGGGAAGTGATGGAGGAGGCCGGCATCCGGGTCAAGAACGTCCGCTACCACTCCTCTCAGCCCTGGCCCTTCCCTTCGTCGCTGATGATTGGCTGCCACGCCGAGGCGGACAGCACCGACATCGCAATGGACAATGAGGAGATGACCGACGTGCAATGGTTCGACCGGGCCGAGGTGCTGCTGGCCCTGGAGGGCAAGAGCGAAAAGCTGCTGGTGCCGGGGCCGATCGCCATTGCCCACCATTTAATCAAGGCATGGGCCAACGGTGAGGTGGGTTAGACCCGGATTCCAACGATTCCAACATTGATAAACAGGATAAACAGGATTGAGGGCGGTCAATGGCGGCGATAGATTATTCGGCCCTGGATAGGCCGGAAATATCCATGAACTCCTTTTATCCCCGGCGCAACCGGACGGCCCTGCCGGAGGGCGCGGCGGATTATGCGGTTCCGGTGGCCGATGGGATAACCCTGTCCTGCCGGTTCTTTCCGGTCGGCGCCGCCCAGCCGACTATCCTTTTCTTCTACGGCAACGGGGAGACGGCGGCGGACTATGATAACATCGCCCCCATTTACAACCAGGTGGGGGTGAACTTTTTCGTGGCCGACTACCGGGGCTACGGGCAGAGCGGTGGGCTGCCCACCTTCAGCGCTATGCTGGCCGACGCTCATCAGGTTCAGGCGGAATTGGGCCGTATCCTGGCGTCCGGCGGATATACCGGCGCCCTATTCGTTATGGGCCGTTCCATGGGACGGCACGCCGCCTTTGAGCTGGCGGCCAACGACGCGGTGGGAACAATCCAGGGCCTGATAGTGGAAAGCGGCCGGCCTACTTTGGGCAACTTCTGCTATGGGTTGCCCCCGGAGGCCGCCGAGCAAATGGAAACGGCCTACCGGGATAAGGTACGTTCCATCACCCGGCCGGCCCTGGTGATTCACGGGGAGCAGGACACCCTGGCCCCGGTGGAGCAGGCGATAGAAATGTACCGGGACTTCCCGTCGGAGGAAAAGCGGCTGCTAACCATTCCCGGAGCGGGCCACAACGATTTGTTGTACCGGGGCATCAACGAATACTTTACGGCGATACGGGGGTTTGTGGGGGCTTGAATCTAGCCATTGGCGATAGGGCATTGAAATCCCGGCGTCGTTGAAAATTCCAGGTCATCCTGAAAAGTTCTATGTCATTCCGAAAAGGTCCAAGTCATTCCGAGAAAATTTTGTGTCATTCCGACCGCTTTCTCAAGTCATTCCGACCGCAGAGAGGAATCTAAACTCCGGCATAAGCGAGATTTCTACCGGAACCGGAAGTTGGCAAGGGCCAGGCATTTTAGATTCCTCCTGCGGTCGGAATGACATAACAAAGTGGTCGCAATGACCTTGACAGAGTGGTCGGAGTGGCATGGCAAATCGGTCGGAATGACATACCAACTGCGCAACTCGTAATCTCATAAATGGATAAGGGAGGTGTCTGAAATGGCAGAGCGAATTCCCATTGTACCCGAGGGAATCGGGGCCAACCCGGCCTTTTCCCCCGGCGTGCGGGTAGGCGACTTTCTGTTTGTGTCCGGCCAGGTGGCCCAGGACGGCGACGGCAATACGGTGGGAGTGGGCGACTGTGAGGCCCAGACCCGGCAGGTGATGGCCCGCATCCGTACCATCGTCGAGGCCGCCGGCGCCACGATGCAGGACGTGGTAAAGATAACTACCTTCCTGGTGAACCTGGACGACTACCCCGCCTTCAGCCGGGTACGCTCCGAGACTTTCCCCAGCAGCCCGCCGGCCAGTTCCACGGTGGTAGTAGCCGCCCTGGTACGCCCGGAGTTTCTGGTGGAAGTGGAAGCAGTGGTGCATATCAATTAGGAATTAAGAATTAGGAATTGAGATACGTCCTGCCTGGCGCTACCTTGCGGATGATTGCATCAATTCCTAATTCTTAATTCCTAATTCCTAATTAAAAAGGTGGTGTTGGAATGAAACTGGCCCGATTCAGCATTGATGCCTGGGAAAGCTATGGCCTGGTGGAGGGCGACCGGGTGTGGGTAATTCAGGGGAACATTTTTGGCGACTATACCGTTACCGACGCGGCCTATTCGCTGGAGCAGGTAAAGCTGCTGCCGCCGACCCGTCCCACCTGCTATTGGGCGGTGGGCCTCAACTACGCCGCCCACATCGCCCACCAGGAAAGCGCCCTGGACGCCGAGCGCATCCAGCGGGATTCGGCGGCCTTCCGGCCCTGGCAGAAGGGTGCCCACTGCATCATCGGCCCCGGCGAGTCCATTGTGCTGCCGCCGGAGGCCGATTACGTCCACTATGAGGGCGAGTTGGTTATTGTTATCGGCAAACCGGCCCGGCGGGTATCGGTAGAGGAGGCGCCCAACTTTATCCTGGGTTACACCTGCGCCAACGACGTCAGCGGCGAAGGTTCCTGGGCCAGCGACCTGTCCAACTGGCGGCGCAAGATGTGCGACACCTTCGGCCCGGTCGGTCCCTGGATTGAGACCGACGTTGACCCCCATAACCTGGAAATTATTACCCGGCTCAACGGACAGGAAAATGACCGGGGCAGCACGTCGGGGATGATTTACGACTGCTACACCACGGTCAGCGGCATCAGCCAATTTGTAACCCTGCGCCCCGGCGACCTGATCCTGACCGGCGCCCCCGGCGCGGTAGAGCAACTACACCCCGGCGACGTGGTAGAAATAGAAATACCGGGCATCGGCACCCTGCAAAACCCGGTGGTAGCTGAGGGTGGTAATTTACCTGGATTAACCGGGTGATGTTGGGTATTTTCGACTGTGTAGGGGCGGGTTTGTAACCCGCCCCATATACATCCGCCTAATCCCGCTATGTATCGCTCATCCTGAGCTTGTCGAAGGACGGGGTGGGTGGTTCGACAGGCTCACCATGAGCGGGTTAGTCAACTTGTTTGCATCCAGCTAATCCCGATATGTACCGCTCATCCTGAGCTTGTCGAAGGATGGGGTGGGTGGTTCGACAGGCTCACCATGAGCGGTACAAAGTCGGACTATCTAGGCAACTATGAGGCCGGTTCCGACCCCGCCCCTACTAATCCTGTCTATCCTGTCCATCCATGTAAACACCCGCCCCTACCGCGCCTTATACTCCGGCGGGCGTTTCTCCACGAAGGCGCGGGCCGACTCCTGAAAGTCCTCGGTCTGGTGCAGGGCCAGGGGTTGGAGGTACATCCCGGCGTCGTAGAGGTTCATTACCCACTGGCGGCGGGTCAGCCGGACGCCGGAACGGGAGGCCAGGGGCGGCGCCTGCAACACCTTTCCGGCCAGTTCCTCGGCGGCCTCCAGGTGCTGGCCGGTGGGCGCCAGTCGGTTAATCAGCCCCAGGCGGTACAGTTCCGCCGCGCCGACCGGCTCGCCGGTAATCACCATTTCCGACAGTATCTTGGAGGGCATAAAGGCGTTGACCTTGGCCCAGACTCGGGCGCCGGGCAAGCCCCGCCGGGTTTCGGTGATGCCGAATTGGGCCTCCTCCGAGGCGACAATCAAATCACATTCCCCGGCCAGGGAAAGGCCGGCTCCCAGGCAGTAGCCGTGAACGGCAGCGATGACCGGCTTCCAGTTGATGGTGCGGGCCAGGTAGCCCTCGGCGCTGGTGCCCCGGGCGCGCAAGGCGCTCTGGCGGGGCGTCATCTCCACCAACCGCTGCTTGATGTCGGCGCCGGCGCAGAAAGCGCGTCCCGCCCCGTGAACGATAGCTACCCAGGCATCCTCGTCCAGGTCGAACTCCAGCAGCGCCTCAGCAATATCCTCCTCAAACTGGTCATTGACCGCATTAAGGGCCTGGGGCCGGTTCAGGGTAATGTAGCCCACCCGTCCCCGGCGTTGATAAATCATCGTTTCGTATTCGCTCACCGGGTTTGCCTCCCCACATTATCAGGATTGTCAGGATAAGCCTTGCCGCCTTTCCCCCTGGTTTTGCCCGAATATAGCAGGGGTAAAACCGGGGCGTCAACTTTGGTCGAATTATTGAAAACTGACCAAAATTGCCCTGGCAAAAGCTATTGACAGCCTCAGAACGGGCGTTCTATAATCCGTTCTAAATAGAACAAAGGTTTTAGGAGTGGAGGTGAGTGAGATGACGCAGCCGGTATTGACGGCCCCGGTGCCTGCCATTGACGCAACCCCGGAGTTCTTTCATTACGAGGACACCGGTTGCGAGGTTTCCGACTCCTGCCTCAACTGCCCCCTGCCCCAATGCAAGTACGATGACCCGATCTGGTATCAGCGGAACCGGCGGCTGGCTAAGGATTTTCAGGTGATGACCACCATCCAGTTGGAAAACCTCTCAGTAGAGGCGGCGGCGGAACGGTTCTCGGTAACGGTGCGCACCATCTTTCGGATTATCAGCCGTTGCCGGAACGCTACCACGGACACCCCGGGGAACGCCGCCGGCCAGGAACTGCCGGCCTTGGCCGCCTAGTTATGCCCCGGCCATACCGCCCAAAGCGGGAATCCGGCACGTCTTTGCTCCACGGGACACCGGATTCCCGCTTGCACCGGAATGGTGAATTGGAATGATGATGGAGTAGAACCGGGATTACCGGAGACCTTAGGCCCGGGCGCGCCGGGACAAGTCCAGGGGAGTAGAGTCGCGGGACGGGGCCAACCGGTGGCCCGGCCCGGAGGGTTCGAGGAAGGTTATCGAGTCATAAAAGTCGTCAAGGGCCGCGAAAACGCCATTGGCCTCAGCCCATTCCCGCATCCGGTAGTTACAGGAGTGGGCCCAGGACAGGACTTCGACCCGCCACCCGCGCCGGCGCATCCGCTCCAAAGTGCTGTGGAAGCCGGCCCCTTCCAAGTAGCCGGCGCCGTCCCCGGTCATTAAGACTACAATGCCGGGGTCAAAATCCATAGCGTCTTCCAGCATCTGCAATTGCAGCAGGCGGTCCGGGATTTCCTGTTCCCCCAAGTCCGACCGAATCCGGTTGAACAGCCTGACCTCGATGCCCCGGTTCTCCATCCGGTTCCACAACTGGCGCAGTTCCGGCGGCACCGATCCGGCAACCATAGCTTTCCGCAACGGCCGGTCGGCATGGGCCAGGCGCAGCATATTGTCGAAGTTGATCCGCACCCGGTAACGGGCGTCAGGGTGTTCTTTCTGATTCCCGGCGATACGTTGCGCCTCAACAAAAATGGTGGAGTTATCCCAGTAAATAAATACTCCGCCCATTACCCCGACTCAAACCCGGATTGACCAGTATCCCTTACCCCCGGGGCAGGCCCAGGCCCCGGCTGGCGATGATGTTGCGCTGCACTTCGGAGGTGCCGGCCGCTATTTTGTGGGAGAAACTGGTCATCCAATGCTCCTGGATGCGGCCCCGCAGCGGCGCCCATTTTTCGTTCCGGTCCAGCGCCCCGTACAGGCCCAGCACTTCCATCCCGGCGGCGGTTACCCGCTGGAGAGTCTCGCTACCGAAAACCTTGCTCATCGAGGCTTCCTTGTTCGGCACCAGGCCCTGGCCCTGCATATAGGCCACGTTGTAGGCCATCAGCCGGGCCACCTCGCACTCGATATAGCGGTCGGCCAGCAGGTTGCGCACCCAGGGGGTCTGCATCAGGGGGCGCCCGTTGTTCATTGTTTCCCCGGCGTAGCGCTGCACCTCGTCCAGCAGGCGGCGGCCCATGGCCGAGTAGTCGATGCCCGACCGCTCAAAGTCCAGCAGGGTAACCGCCACGTACCAGCCCCGGTTTTCCTCGCCCACCACGTTGGCCCGGGGGACGCGCACGTTGTCGAAAATAATCTGATTGAACTCGTGGCCGCCGGCCATGTTGATGATGGGGCGAACCTGAATTCCGGGGGTTTTCATATCCACCAGGATAAAGCTGATGCCCCGGTGCTTGGGCGCCTCCGGGTCGGTGCGGGCCAGCAGCATAATCCAGTCGGCCCGGTGGCCCAGGGTAGTCCAGATTTTGGCGCCGTTGATGACGTATTCGTCATCATCCCGCACGGCCCGGGTGCTGAGGGAGGCCAGGTCGGAGCCGGATTCGGGTTCGCTGTAGCCCTGGCACCACTGGACTTCGCCCCGGGCTACCGGCTGAAGGTGGGTCTGCTTCTGTTCCTCGGAGCCGTGAATCATCAGCGTCGGCCCCAGCATCCGCACGCCGAAAATGTCCCGGCCGGGGGCGCGCATATAAGCCAGTTCCTCATTGTAGATGGCGGAGCGCACCGGGGAGGCGTTCTGTCCGCCGTACTCTTCCGGCCAGTGCATGGTGAGCCAACCCTGCTGCGCCATTTTCCGGCGCATATCGCGGGTCAGTTCCCAATTCCACTCCTCAGGCCAGCGACCACCGCCCTCCCAATCGGCGGGCAGTTCCTGTTGCACAAAGTCGCGCAGTTGCTGGCGAAAGGCATCATCTTCAGGAGTAAACTTGAAATCCACGGCGCCCTCCCCATGGGTTAGAGGATTTAGTTGCTACCGGCATCCCATATCTATCGGCTATCAACGGCTATCGACTGGCGACGGCCGGCTCAGCCGGCCATTGCCCCGGCTACAAGCCGCCGACGGCCACGCAGGACTGAGTGCGGACGATGCCGGATACGGTGTGAATCTTCTCAGTTACCATAGCGCCCACGGCAGTCAAATCTTCGCCGCTGATAATCGCGATGATGTCGAACTGGCCGGTAACTACGTCCACCGACTCAATTCCGTCCAGTTCCTTCAGGGAGGCGGCCACTTCCCGGGTCTTGCCTACGGCGGTTTCCACCAGGAGATATGCTTTGGTTGTCATAATGCTCCTTCGCTACTGCCTCATTGCCTCAAGTTGATTGATGGCTGGCTCGGCTAATTTTACGGCCCACCCTTAAACCTGTCAATTGACTTGGCGCGCCGGCCAGAGCAACCCAGGCAACCGTCGTTCCGGCGCCGGCCACCGTCGTTCCGGCGAAAGCCGGAATCCAGAACTCTCGGTAGCCGGCTCGCTCTTTTCCGGGGGATTTCCTGGATTCCGGCTTTCGCCGGAACGACGGTGGCTTGGGTTGCCCCAGTTAAGACGCGATTGTCCTGGTTTTGTTTAACATCAAGACACACAAGACATAGCGGTACGCAGGGGTTATACTGGAATTGATGACTGAGCGGATGACTGACCGGATGGAATTGCTGGCCCGGAGTGTGCCGGAGTTGGGTCTCGAACTCAACGACGGGCAACTCGAACTGTTCGAGGTCTATTACCGGGAACTGGCCGACTGGAACCAGCGGATGAACCTTACTTCGGTTATTGACTATTCTGAGGTGCAGGTAAAGCATTTCCTGGACTCGCTGACCCTGGCCCCGGCCCTCGGCGGCGGCTTGGCGGCGGGGACGCGGGTGGTGGACGTGGGCGCCGGGGCCGGCTTTCCCGGCCTGCCCCTGAAACTGGCCTGCCCCGATATTCACCTGTCCCTGGTGGAGGCCACCGGTAAAAAGGCCGACTTTCTGCGCCACCTGGTTACGGCCCTGGGCCTCCCCGACGTGGCGGTATATACCGGGCGGGCCGAGGAGTTGGCCCACCGCCCGGAGTTGCGGGCCGGCTTTGACCTGTCCCTGGCCCGGGGCGTCGCCAAACTGCCGGCTCTGCTGGAATATACCCTGCCCTTTACCCGGCGGGGCGGGCGGGTAGCCGCCTGGAAACGCGGCGCCATTGAGCGGGAGTTGGACGCGGCGCAGCGAGCTATGCAAATCCTGGGGGGACGGCTGGAACGGATTTATCCGGTAAAGGCCCCCGGCCTGACCGACAACCGGATCGTGCTGACGGTGGAAAAGATAAAGGCCACCCCCGGCGCCTATCCCCGCCGTCCGGGGATGCCGGCCAAACAACCCTTGTGAATCGGGAACTGCCAAGCAGCAAATCATCAATTCGCAACTCCCGATTCCTACTTCACCCGGAGGTATGGTTATGAGTGTAATGGTTACCGGGGGCAATGGCCTGATCGGTTCCCGCATCATCCGCAAGCTGCTGGAGCGGGGCGAGGCAGTGGTGTCCTTTGACCTGGCGCCGCCCCGCGCCCAACTGCCCCTGCACCGCCATCTGGCCGACGTTCCCTTTTATCGGGGCGACATTACCCAGCTTCCCCACCTGCTGGAGGCGGCGCATACCCACCGGGTTGACCGGATAATCCACATGGCCGCCCTGCTGCCCCCGGACACCGAGGAACGGCCCCATTTCGGGATGCTGGTCAACATTCAAGGCACCAACAACGTCTTTGAGGTGGCCCGCTGGACCGGCATCAAGCGGGTGGTTTACGCCAGTTCCATCGCCGTCTATGGGGTGCAGGAAACCTTTGGCGAGCGGCATTTGACCGAGGAGGATTTGACCGCCCCAATCAATGTGTACGGTATGACCAAGGCGGCTAACGATTTCTCCGCCGGCAAGTACCGGGAACGCTACGGGCTGGACTTGCGGGGCATCCGCATCGGGACGGTTTTCGGCCACGGTCGAACTACCGGAATGACCGGCATTATCGGCGGCCTGCTGCTTTCTCTGCCGGCTCTGGGGCAGCCGGTGGCGATGCCTTTCCGCCCGGAGGAGGCGTCGCCGATGATTCACGCCGAGGACGCCGCCGAGATTTTCGTCCAGGTGGCTCTGAGCGACGCCCTGCGCCACCCAATCTACCTGACCGGCGGCCATCTGGCGACCATTGGGGATCTGGCCGACCTGGTGCGGGGCTTTATCCCGGAGGCGCAAATCACCACCGGAGAGCAGGCGGTACCCCACGTTTACCTGGTGGACAACAGCCGGATGCTGGCCGACCTGGGCTACGAACTGGCCCCCCTGGCGGTGCGGGCGCTGGAACACATCAACGACGCCCGGCAAGAGGCCGGCTTGGAGGTTATAAGGGGGTAGTTTCCCGGCGACCGTCCCGGTGAAAGCAGGGATTGGAGCGTACCGTAAGGATGGTTTGCCGTAGGGAAAATTACTGACATTTGGGCCAGGACAAGCCTCCCGGCTGGCGGGTATAATCCGGTGAAAGCTGCGGAGGTGATGCTGAATTGCCGGAAAGTCAAGGCGCTCAACAGGACTACCGGCCGGATGAGGAACGGGAAAGTATCTGGAGTATCGCCCGGCGTTTGCGGAACTGGTACGCCTGGATTTTCTCCATTGAGTATCTCCTCTTTCTGGGCCTGACCATCTGGGACGAAGTGCATTATCAGACCGGGGACAATGCCTTGCAGACCGTCCTGGCCGTCCGGCGGGGTATGACGGCAAACATCCTGGACATCGTAGCGAGCGCGTACGTAATTTTGGAGGGCGTAATGTTGGCGCAATGGCTGAAGGAAAGGGATCAGCGTAAGGAACGGGAGGCGGTAAAGCTTAACCAGCAGTGGCAAGCCTGGTACGAGCGGCAACAGGCGGCCTTCCGCGATGGCCGGCCCTTTGATGAGCCGCCCCCGGCTGGCCCCGGCGCCGGCCCCCACCGCAGAAACGGCCGGTAATTCCGGCGTACCGCTGCGCCCATTCCTGGCGCCGGGCCGGGCAGTTACCGGGGCTGCTGTTCCTCCCGGGGACAATGCCTTGCAGACCGTCCTGGCCGTCCGGCGGGGAATGACGGCAAACATCCTGGACATCGTAGCGAGCGCGTACGTAATTTTGGAAGGCGTAATGTTGGCGCAATGGCTGAAGGAAAGGGATCAGCGGAAGGAACGGGAGGCGGTAAAGCTTAATCAGCAATGGCAATCCTGGTACGAGCGGCAACAGGCGGCTTTCCGTGAGGGCCGGCCCTTTGATGAGCCGCCCCCGGCTGGCCCTGGCGCGGGCCCCCACAGCAGAAACGGCCGGTAACTCCCCCGTCCCGTTGCGCCCATTCCTGGCGCCGGGCCGGGCCGTTACTGGCGCTGCTGTTCCTCTGACGGTGGCCGGAGTTGGCGGACGACGTGGCGGATTTTGTCGCTGAGCAGGAACGGCCCCAGGGCAAAGGCGACTACCGCTACCCCGCCGATAGCTACCGCAAAGGGCGCCCCGATGAAGGCGATGCCGGCCAGGGCGCCGGCTTGCAGGCCGCCCAACGGCATTATGCTCCAGGTCATCCCGTAAAACCCCATTACCCGGCCCCGCACCCGGTCCGGCACCAGCATTTGCAGGGAACTCTGAATCGAAATCATATAGACCGAGTTGCTGCACCCCAGCAGCGCCATCAATGCCAGGGCCAGGGGGTAGGAGCGGAGGAAGTGGGCGGTAACGCCGAAGGCGACTACGGCCAGCCCGAACACCACCGCGCCGCCAATGATGAACAAGTCCCGCCGCCGCAGGCCGCCCCGGGCGCCCAGCCAGATGGTAGTAACCAGCGAACCGACGCCGCCTACCCCCAGCAGGAACCCCTGCCCCCGGGCGCCCACCTCCAGCACGTCCACCGCAAACACCGGCATCAGCAGAATATAGGCATTGCCAAAGAAGCTGTTGAAAAAGGTCATCGCAATCAGGAAGGAAAATATGCCGTTGCGCTGGATGAAGGTCAGCCCGTCCCACAAGGCGCGGGCCGGGTTGCCGGTCGCCCCTTGAGGAATGGGGGGAATCCGCAGGGAGGCCATTACCCCGGTCATCACGGCAAACCCGACCGCGGCCACCAGGAAGGACGCCCCGGTGTTGACCAGGTCAATGATAAAGCCGGCGACGGCCGGGGCGACGATGCGCGTCCCCTGCCAGATGCTGGAGTTCAACGCCACCGCGCTGGACATAGCCCGGCGGTCAATCAGGTGGGGATAGAGGGCCTGCCGCGCTGGCGTGTCAAAGGCTTCCACCCCGCCGGTCAGAAAGGCGATGACCAGAATGTGCCAGACCTCTACCCAACCCATCAGGGTCAGGACGCCCAGGACGGCAATCAGCAGCCCGGTAAAGCCCTGGGTGGTCATAATCAGGATGCGCTTGTCCAGCTTGTCGGCAAAGACGCCGCCGAAGAGGTTGAGGATGATGCCCGGCACGGCGTTGGCCGCCAGCGCGTAGCCCAGGAAAAGGGGCGAGGCGGTAAGCTCATAGACCAGCCAGCCCTGGCCCACCCGGAACATCTGAAAGCCGGCAACCGAGCTGAGCATCCCGAACCAGTAGGCCCGGTAGGCCGGGTAGCGGAAAGCGGCGGGGACGCGGGAGTTGTGCGGGCCGGGGCTGACGGTTGGCGTTTGCTGCAAAGTTTCCTTTCTGTGCTATTCTTTTTATCCACGAAGGGACACGAAGGGACACGAAGATTTAGATAACCCCCTTTCGTGTTACTTCGTGTCCCTTCGTGGATAAAACTAATGATGCTTACTGGTGAAAGCGGGGTAAAATCTCCTGGCCCATCAGGTTTAACTGCTCTACCGACTCCTCGCCGGCGCAGAGGGGGCGCACTACGAACTTGGAGGCGCCGGCGTCGATGTAGCGCCGGATGACCTCGCTGACCGTATCCACGTCGCCCAGGGCGCTGTATTCGGTGAAGGGCGCATCGGGCCGGTGGCGGGTTACGTACTGGTGGCTTTGGGCTACGGCCCGGTCGGCGTCCGGGCAAATGTAGTAGCCCAGGAGCATCCCGATGTGGTCCGACTCAATCTCCCGCTCGTACTTGTCCGCCGTCTCAAAAACGATGTCCCGGCCCTGGCGGATTTCCTCGGTGGTGGCGCCGGAAACCAGCCAGCCGTCGCCGACCCGTCCCACCCGGCGCGCCGCGGCCGGGCTGCGGCCCCCAATCCAGACCGGCGGCGACGGCTTAAAGCAGGTCTTGGGGGTAATGCTGACGTTGTGGCAGGTGAAATAGCGCCCCTCGTGGGTAACGCTGTCCTCCTCCCAGAGGCGGCGCATCAGGGCAATCGCCTCATCGGTGCGCCGGCTGCGGTCTTCCTTGGGGACGCCGCAGGCTTCGTACTCCTCCGGTTCCTCCTGGCCCAGGCCCACCGCCGGAAAGCAGCGGCCTTTGGAGAGAAAGTCCAGGGTGGCAATCTGTTTCGCCAGGACTACCGGATTACGCAGGGGCAGGGCCAGGACACTGGTGCCAAACTTCAGCCGTTCCGACCAAGCGGCCACCATTGCAAGGGCCACCATCGGCTCCAGGCTGAACCGGTCGCTGACGATGCGGTCGCTGAGCCAGATGGAATCGTACCCGTAACGGTCGCCCAGTTCCACCAACCGCCGCAGAAAATCCGGGTCATTGCCCCCTTCACCATAAGCTCCCGGCACATACCCGATAGCTACACTCATAGTTATCCCTCCCCGGCTGATGCGCCCATTATAACCCAACCGGGCTTTTTTCACACCGGGAGGCCGGGGCGCAGCGCCGCCGAGTTTCACCGAGAGGAAACTACCGGATGCGGTACTATCAACGTGGATGGTAGTATCATCGGGGTAGGGGCGGGTTTGCAACCCGCCCGACGTTCAACCGCAGAGAAACGCTGGAGAACGAATGGGCGATAACTGGCCTGTTCCTGCGCCTGAGCCAGGGCGGGTTACAAACCCGCCCCTACCATTGCCGGCGCCGGAATGACGGGGCTTGCAACTCATAACCGCTCACGGTGAGCCTGTAACCGCTGGTGGCGAACTTGTAACCGCTCATGGTGAGCCTGTCGAACCACCCATCCATCCTTCGACAAGCTCAGGATGATCGGTAAGCGAATGTAACTCGACCTTGCAACCGCTCATGGTGAGCCTGTCGAACCACGCATCCATCCTTCGACAGGCTCAGGGTGAGCGATAAGCGAATGTAACTCGACCTTGCACTGGCCCTGACCAATGACTACGGCGGCATTGACGCCACCCCAACCCGCCAGCATAATGGCATCCATAAAACTCCACCGGGAGGACACGCTAATGGCAACTTCCCTGACCTCAGCCAAAAGGCGGCAGTTGGGCCGGCCGGTTTCCATTGTGGGCGCCGGTATGTCCCGGTTTGGCGCCTTCCGCGACAAGACCAGCCGCGACCTGTTCGTCGAGGCTTTTCAGGATTTGCTGGAACACCTGGACCAGGGCATCGACGTGGCGGATATTGAGTGCGGTTACATCGGCAATTACTCCGCCGACTTATTTGAGGGGCAGGGCCATACCGCGCCCATTCTGGCCGACTGGCTGGGTATGACCCCCACCCCGGTAACCCGGATTGAAAACGCCTGCGCCAGCAGCGGCAGCGCCCTCCGCGAGGGCGTAATGGCGATTGCCTCCGGGATGTACGACGTCGTGCTGGTGGGCGGCGTGGAGAAAATGACCAACCTGCCCACCGAGGGCGTTACCGACGTGCTGGCCTCGGCGGCCGACGGGTTGTACGAAGTCCCGGCCGGCCTGACCTTCCCCGGCATCTACGGCGCCCTGGCTAAGGCCCACATGGACCGCTACGAAACTAACTTGAGCCACCTGCTCAAGGTGGGCATCAAGAACCATAACAACGGCGCCCTGAACCCCAAGGCCCAGTTCAACGCCAGCCTGCGGGATATGCTGGAAAGGCGCAAGGCCCGGGCCGAGCAGCAAGGCGGCCCGGTTCCCGACTGGCGGGATGAGATGGACTTCCTGAACGATGCCCGGGCCAACCCGTGGATTGCCTGGCCCCTCCGCCTGTACGACTGCGCCCCGATCACCGACGGCGCCTCCTGCGTGCTGCTGGTGGCGGCGGAGATTGCCGCCAACTTTACCGATAAGCCGGTACACATCGCCGGCACCGGCCAGGCTTCGGGACGCCCGCTGCACGATGCCGAGGAGTTGACTTCCCTGTCCGCGGCCCGGGAAGCGGCGGCCCAGGCTTATGCCATGGCCGGGGTTGCGCCCCAGGACATCCAGGTGGCCGAAGTCCACGACTGCTTTACTATTGCCGAGATTATCGCCACCGAAGACCTGGGCTTCTTTGAGCCGGGCGCCGGCCCCCGCGCGGTGGATGAGGGACGCACCGCTTTGCACGGCGACCGGCCCATCAACACCTCCGGCGGCCTCAAGGCCAAGGGACACCCGGTAGGGGCTTCCGGCGTGGCCCAGGTAATCGAAACTTTCCACCAGTTGCGCGGCGAGGCCGGCCCGCGCCAGGTGCCGAATCCCAACCTGGAACTGGGCCTGACCCACAACGTCGGCGGCACCGGCGGCACCTGTGTGGTCAACATCCTGCGGCGGGGGTAAGGGAACGATGACCGAGGAACCGAGGGAGTTTAACGCCGCCTCTTTCTACGCTTACCTGAAAGAGGGGCAATTTATGGGGGTGCGCTGCCGGAGTTGCGGCAAGCTGTCCGCCGAGGCGCGCCCCATGTGTCCGGCCTGCCACAGCCGGGAAGTGGAGTGGTTCCGGTTCAGCGGCCAGGGACAACTCAGCGCCTTCACCTGCATCTCGGTAGTTCCGGCGGCCCTGGCCGAAAAGGGCTATGGCCGCAACAACCCCTACTGCTCCGGCATCGTTACCCTGGCCGAGGGGCCGCGCATCAGCGCCCGCATCCTGGGCGTTGACGCCGCCAGCCCGCAAACCATCGCCACCGGAATGAACCTGGCCTTGGCGTTGGAGGATTTGGATGAGGACAAGCCGGCGTTGGCCTTTGGGCCGGCGTAGGGGGCAGGGTAACATAAAGGAAGGGATTGCTGCGCCGGATTTCCCGGTTGGATGGTTCAGCCGGTAGTTTGACGCCGTGAAAGGTTGCCGGTTATTTGGCATAGGCGCGTTAAATGGCGTTTAGCAGCTATATAATGCGGGGAAAAATCGGGCCGGCGGAGCATTGGCTCCGCCGGCCTTTGGTTTCTCTATCGGCTAGGAGACGTGGCCGTTGGTATTGATGCCCGGCGGAGGTTCGGGCATAGGTTCGGTGAAGTCTTTGCCGTCGGCTTCGGCTTGCCGTTTCCGCTCTTCCCACTTGGCTACTTGCCCCGCGTACCAGGATGTTAGCTCTTCGCGCCGTGTTACCGACTCCTCGCGCTGTGCTACCAACTCCTCGCGCCGTGCTGCCAACTCTTCGCGCCGTGCTACCAACTCCTCACGCTGGGCCGCCGACTCCTCGCGCCGGGATTCTAACTCCGTGTTCTGGGATTCCAGTTCCGCGCGCTGGGCTGCCATCTCCTCCTGATGCCGGAGCAACCGGGCGGTTGCTTCCTTCTCCCGCTTGGCGATGTAACTCCTTGCCAGCATTTTAGTTACCACCTCCGTCAGGATTATCGTTAGGGGTATGCCCCAGGTTGCCATAACCCCGGCATTTAGCAAGCCGTCCCGGAGGTTGGTCAACCAGATGGGGAAAGGCAGGCCGGCGGAGCATTTGCTCCGCCGGCCTTTGGTTTATCTATCGGCTAGGAGACGTGGCCGTTGGTATTGATGCCCGGCGGAGGTTCGGGCATAGGTTCGGTGAAGTCTCTGCCGTCGGCTTCGGCTTGCTGTTTCCGCTCTTCCCACTTGGCTACTTGCCCCGAGTACCAAGCTGCCATTTCCTCCTGATGCCGGAGCAATCGTGCGGTTGCTTCCTTCTCCCGCTTGGCGATGTAACTCCTTGCCAGCATTTTAGTTACCACCTCCGTCAGGATTATCGTTAGGGGTATGCCCCAGGTTGCCATAACCCCGGCATTTAGCAAGCCGTCCCGGAGGTTGGTCAACCAGGGGTCGGAGCGGTCCAGCCAAAACTCCAGGGCTATGTTGCTTACCAGAAGTACCGGGATGAAAATTGAGAATCCGATGATATAAGGGACGGATGCCGGGGTATGTCCCTCCAGCCAGCCTAGAGCAACTTGGCCGGGGTTGTCGCGCCGCTCTTCAGACAACGGTACTTCCGGCGCTGGGCGCTGCAATGCAAATCAAGGCAATCCCACCTTTTAGTTTAACATGGATGGCCCGGATCTACCGGATGATTCGCGCTGGCAGTTATCCGGTATATCCGGCCCATCCACGTTTTAATCGGGGTTAGTCCAAGCCCCGCGTTCCTACCCAGCCGGTTTGGGATACGTCAATCATCTCCCCGTTGGGGCCTTCGTACTTGGTCTCCACGTTCTGAGTCCGGGGGCCGCCCATGCCGACGTGCAGGGCGTTGTTGACCTCATCCATCGGCTGGGAGTTGGCGGCGGCCAGACGCGCCTCGATGTCTTCCAGGCTTTCCACCTCAAAGCCGATATGGTGAATCCCCTCCCAGTCCCGGCCGCGCTCGCCGGCGACGGCGTCGTTCTGGAAGTCCAGGATTGCCATGTTCACGTTGCCGTCGCTGAGCATATAACCCTTGGCGTTGTCGCTGTCCAGCTTGGCGACCTCGCGGAGTCCGAACACCTCGGCATAGAACTTGGCGGTCTTTTCCGCGTCATTGGTGGCGATGGCGATATGCTTGATCTGGGCCATTTTCCGCTCCTCCTGTTTATGATGTTGGCGGATTCAAGATAACACTTTTGCCGGGCTGCCGCTACCCCTGCCTTATCCCTTACCAGGGCAGTCGCGTCTTAACCCGGGCAACCCAAGCAACCGTCGTTCCGGCGAAAGCCGGAATCCAGGAAATCCCCCAGGAAAAGCACGTGCCGGCTACCGAGGGTTCTGGATTCCGGCTTTCGCCGGAACGACGGGTTGTTTATGCTGTGATTGTCCGGCATCCCTACTTTCCCCGGGGAGAAGGGCCGAGGCCGTTAGGTTTTCCATTGCTATAGTTGAAACCGCCATACCCGTGTTAGAATGACTCTAACCCTGCCACTTATTATGTAATTGGCAGCTCACGATGAAAAGGATTGAGGGGAGGACTTTGTGATGACAGGCGCTAGTAACGGCCCGGCCCAGCGAATGAAATTCGGGGTCTTTATGGCTCCCTTCCACCGGGTAGGCGAAAACCCGACCCTGGCCCTGGAGCGGGACCTGGAACTGCTGCAATGGCTGGACTTGCTGGGCTTTGACGCAGCCTATATCGGCGAGCACCATAGCGCCGGCTGGGAGACCATCGCCTCCCCGGAGGTGTTCATCGCCACCGCCGCCGAGCGCACCCGCAACATTCGCCTCGGCACCGGCGTAATCAGCCTGCCCTATCACCACCCCATTATGGTAGCCAACCGCATGGTGCTGCTGGACCACCTGACCCGGGGGCGGGTCATCCTGGGGGTAGGCCCCGGCGCCCTGGCCTCCGACGCCTTGATGCTGGGCATCAACCCGGCCCGGCAGCGGGAAATGATGGACGAATCCCTGGGCGTCATCCTGCGCCTGTTCAACGAAACCGAACCGCTGACCTACAAGAGCGATTGGTTCGAGTTGAACGAAGCGGTGCTGCAACTCCGTCCCTACCAGCAGCCCCACCTGCCGGTGGCGGTCGCCTCGGTGCAGTCCCCGGCTGGGGTCAGCCTGGCCGGCAAGCACGGCGCGGCGGTGCTTTCTATGAGTATCCCCCGGGACACCATCCGGGCCACCAGCCTCAAAGAGCTATGGTCGATTGCCGAGGAATCGGCGGCGGAACACGGCAAGACGGTGCGCCGGGAGGATTGGGGCCTGGTGGTCGGTATGCACCTGGCCGAGAGCAAAAAGGAGGCTATGGAGGATATTCGGGTGGGCGGCGGCCGGCTGATTACCGAGTATTTCGGCAATACCCTGGGCAACGAAGTGCCGGATGTTCCGCCCAATCAGATAGTTGATTTTATGGTGGAACATAATCAGTGGATTGTGGGTACGCCCGACGACTGCATCGCCGGCATTGAACGCTTGCAGGAGATCAGCGGCGGCTTTGGCAGCTTTATGATTCGGGTGGAGGACTGGGCGCCCCGGGAAAAGATACTGCGCAGCTATGAGTTGCTGGCCCGCCACGTGATGCCCCACTTCCAGGGCAGCCTGGCCGGCATCGTTGCCTCCAACCAGTGGGCCGCCCAACGCCGGGAGGCCCTGCAATCCAACCGGGTGGCCGGCTTGCAGGTTGCCACCGATTCTTACTATACCGGCCGCGGCCGGTAGGGGATGAGTTGGGCTGGTCTGACACCGGAACGTGGGCGGGTTACAAACCCGCCCCTACCGGCCAACGAAATGTGGCTTGGCAAGAAACACTAACAAATGTCGGGAATACCGCCGGTTTCCTACCAGGTTTTGATTTGCTCACTATGAGCGGGCGGGGGTGTTAGCGTATGCGAAAGACCAAAATTATCGCCACCATCGGCCCGGTCTCCCGGGCCCCGGAAACCCTGGAGCAGTTGATTCTGGCCGGAATGGACTGCGCCCGGCTTAACTTCTCTCACGGCACCTTTGCCGAGCATGAGGAGATAATTCACGATGTCCGCCGCCTGTCGGCCAAGCATGGCCGCCACGTCGGGATCCTGCAAGACCTGGGCGGAATCAAGCTGCGCCTGGGCCGGATTGACGGTGCGCTGACCATTTACCATGGTGAGGAGTACCGGGTAACCCCGGAGGAGGCCGCCACCGCGCCCGACGTTATTCCCTTCCCGGAACCCGGCGTCCTGCGGAACCTGCGGGAAGGCAACCTGATTTTTATCTCCGACGGCATCGTCTGCCTGGAGGTGCTGGAAGTCAACGGCCTGGAGCTGAAAACCCGGGCCCGCAACGGCGGCATTATTTCCTCTTTCAAGGGGGTCAATCTCCCCGGCGTTTCCATCGACCTGCCGGTGCTTACCGAGGATGACAAGGACGCCCTGCGGTTTGGCGTGGAGCAGCAAGTCGATTGGGTGGCCGTCTCTTTTGTCCGCACCGGCGAGGACATCCGCTACGCCAAGGCGTACCTGAAAAGCATTGGCAGCCAGGCCCCGGTTATGGCGAAGCTGGAGCGGGGAGAGGGGATTGACAACCTGGATGAGATTCTCGAAGAGGTGGACGGCGTGATGGTGGCCCGGGGCGACCTGGGCGTGGAAATCCCTATGGAACGGGTGCCTTTGGTGCAGAAGGAAATCGTCCGCAAGGCCAACGAAGCGGCCAAGGTTTCCTGCATCGCCACCCAGATGCTCCGGTCGATGGTGGTGTCGCCCACGCCCACCCGCGCCGAGGTGTCGGACATCAGCAACGCCGTGCTGGACGGTTGCGATTCCATCCTGCTGTCTGATGAAATCGCCATCGGCCAGTACCCGGTGGAGGCGGTTCGGGTGGCCGACGTTACCATCCGGGAATCGGAGAAGATATATCCCTTTCACAAGGATTTCCGGGCCAGGGACCGCACTCAGGCCATTGCCGGCGCAGCCAGCCGGCTGGTGCGCGCCCTGCGTTCCAAGCCGATCGTAGTTACCAGCACCGGCCGCGCCGCCTTTGAGGTAGCCCGTTACCGGCCGGAAGAAGACATCAGCGTCTTTGCCCATAACGAAGAGACTTTGCGGAAGTTGTGCATGGGTTGGGGCCTGTATCCCAGCGGGGTAATCCCCCAGGAGCAGGACATCGCCAAGCTGGTGGCGATGCTGCTCAGCGGCTCCCTGTCCACCGGACTGGTAACCGAATCCGACGTAGTTACCATCGTCCACGGCAACCTGACCGGCGTATCCGGCACCACCAACACCATCCAGGTGCTGGATATGCAGGAGTACCTGAGCCGGTACTCGGAAATGGTAGCGGCGGCGCTTGCTGAGCCGACAAATGCGGTGTAGAATATAAGTTGAGGTTGGTGGTTGGTTCTAGCGGAGCTTGCTCTGCCGTGTTGCGGGTATATCCACCGCCCTAAAACCGGAGCCGTCGGTTTCCTCTAACCCCCGGCCTCTCTCCTAGTGAGAGAGGCCGGGGGTTATTAGTGTGTGGAATCCGCTCATCCTGCGCTGGTCGAACCACCAATCCCGTCCTTCGACAAGCTCAGGATGAGCGGTATAAAACAGGAACCAACCAGCTACTCAACCCGCTCATGGTGAGCTTGTCGAACCATCAATCCCGTCCTTCGACAAGCTCAGGATGAGCGATATACAACGGAAACCAACAAGCAGCCCAACCCGCTCATGGTGAGCCTGTCGAACCACCAACCCCGTCCTTCGACAAGCTCAGGATGAGCGATATACAACGGAAACCAACAAGCAACCCAACCCGCTCATGGTGAGCTTGTCGAACCACCACCCCGTCCTTTGACCAAATCAGAATGAGGAATATATAGCGGAATTACCTGTGAACGCTGAAACATTGGAAAGGCTTTTGCTGGATACGCGCGCGCAGGGGATTGAGCGGGTGGTTGCCGGGGCAGTCATTAGGAATAACGGGACGGTATTGCTGCTCAAACGGGCGCAGTCCGATTACTTGGGCGGCATTTACGAACTGCCCAGCGGCGTGGTGGAGGCCGGGGAAACGCTGTATCAGGCACTGCGGCGGGAGGTGGCTGAGGAAACCGGTCTTGAGATTGTCGGGATAGGCCGCTATCTGGGGCATTTTGACTACCCCTCCGGGAGCGGTGTCCTGACGCGGCAACTGAACTTCTTGGTAACCGTACGCCCGGCGGCAGTTGCGCTTTCCCCGGAACACGAAACTTTTGCGTGGGTGGGCCAAGCCGGTTTGGCGGAATACCCGGTATCCCAACAGGTGCAGTCCCTCATTAACGGAACGCTATGACTATCGGGTGCAACGGCCGGCCGGCTTGCCGGTAGGGGTAAGGCCCCGGAGTAAGCTAGTTGGCCGGCATTGACCGGGGCAGGCTGGTCTGCCCGGTCAGGTAGCGATCCACGCCCCGGGCCACTTCCCGGCCCTCGGCGATGGCCCAGACTACCAGGGACTGGCCCCGGGCCATGTCGCCGCCGGCAAAGATGCCGGGGATGCTGGTCATCTTGTTACCGTCCACCTGGACGTTGCCCCGCGGGTCTAATGCCACCCCCAGGTCGGTCAACATTCCGGCGTGTTCCGGGTGCAGGAAGCCCATCGCCAGCAGCACCAGGTCGGTCTCCACTTCCAGCTCACTGCCCGGAACCTCGGCCATATTGTAGCGGCCATCGGCGCCGGCGCCCCATTCCACCCGGACGGCGTGCAGCTTTTCCACCTGGCCGCCGCTGCCGGAGAAGGACTTGGTCAGGATGTTGTAGTCCCGGATGCCGCCCTCCTCGTGGGCCGGAGAGGAACGCAGGATCGTGGGCCATTGGGGCCAGGGGTTATCATCCCGCCGCTGCTCCGGCGGTTCGGGCAGCAACTCAAACTGGTACACCACCTCGGCGCCCTGGCGGTGGGCGGTGCCTAGACAGTCGGCGCCGGTATCGCCGCCGCCCAGGATGACCACCCGTTTGCCCTCGGCGGTGATGCGTTCCTGGGGGTCTATTTCCTCGCCGGCCAGCAGCTTGTTCTGCTGGGACAGGTAGTCCATTGCCAGGTGGATGCCGTCCAGTTCCCGGCCCGGCACTGGCAAATCCCGCGCCTGGGTGGATCCCCCGGTGAGGCATACGGCGTCAAACTCGGCCCGCAGTTGCGCTGCCGGATAATTTACCCCCACGTTGACGCCGGTGCGGAAACTCACCCCTTCCTCGGTCATCAGCCGGATGCGGCGGTGAACTACCTCTTTGTCCAGCTTGAAGTCGGGGATGCCCAGCATCAGCAGGCCGCCGATATAGTCGGCCCGCTCCAGGACGGTTACCTGGTGGCCGGCCCGGTTCAGTTGTTGGGCCGCCGCCAGTCCCGCCGGGCCGGAACCGACTACCGCCACGCTTTTGCCGGTGCGCTGGGCCGGGGGCTGGGGAATTATCCAGCCTTCCTGATAGCCCCGGTCGGAAATTTCCTTCTCAATGTATTCAATAGTTACCGGGTCGGCGTTGATGCTGAGGACGCAGGAGGCTTCGCAGGGGGCCGGGCAAATCCGGCCGGTGAACTCCGGGAAGTTGTTGGTGCTGAGCAGCACCTCCAAAGCCTTGCGCCATTCGCCCTGGTAAACGTGGTGGTTAAACTCCGGGATGACGTTACCCAGGGGGCAACCCATGTGGCAGAAAGGCACGGCGCAGTCCATACACCGGGCACCCTGCTCCCGAGCCGCCTTTTCCGGCCAGGCCAGGTAGAGTTCCTGGTAGTCGCCTTTTCTTTCCGCTACCGGGCGGCGCTCCGGCGGCTGCCGTCCCGATTCCATAAATCCGCTGGGTTTACCCATGATGCGCTACTTCCGGTTCCTGAGCTTGGGCTTGAGCCTGAGTTTGCTGACGCTGGGCCAGCACCCGGCGATAGTCCCGAGGCATAACCTTCTTGAATTGGGGCAGGGTATGGTTCCAGTCGGCCAGGATGCGCCGGGCCGGGTCGCTGCCGGTGTATTCCAGGTGGGCCTCAATCAGCCGGCGCAGGATAGCTACGTCCTCCGGGTCGGCTACGCTTTCCAGGTCGGCCAGGCCGTCGTTAAAGCGGTCTGCGAAGTCCCCGGCGGCGTCATAAACGAAGGCGATGCCGCCGCTCATTCCGGCGGCGAAGTTGCGGCCGGTGGGGCCGAGGATGACGGCAATGCCGCCGGTCATATATTCGCAGCCATGGTCGCCGATGCCCTCAACTACCGCTTGGACGCCGCTGTTGCGGACGCAGAACCGCTCGCCGCCCAGCCCGCGAATGAACGCCTGGCCGCCGGTGGCGCCGTACAGGGCCACGTTGCCGATGATGATGTTTTCCTCCGGCACAAAGTCCGACTCGGCCGGGGGGCAGACGATAATCTGGCCGCCGCTCATCCCCTTGCCCATATAGTCATTGGTATCGCCCTCCAACCGAAGCTCTACGCCCTCGGCCAGGAAAGCGCCGAAACTCTGGCCGGCTGAGCCGGTCAGGTTTATCTTGATGGTGCCGGGGGGTAGCCCGTCCTCGCCATAGTGCTTGGCGATTTTGCCGCTGAGCATCGCGCCGACGGTGCGGTTGGAGTTGCGGATGGGCAGGTCGATTTTCACCGGTTCTTGCCGCTCCAGGGCCGGGGCCGCCTGGGCAATCAACTGGTGATCCAGGGCGTTCTCCAGCCCGTGATCCTGGGTTTCGCACTGGTAAATGACTACTTCGTCGGACTTGGGGTGCCGGTACAACATCTTGGAGAAGTCCAGCCCCCTAGCTTTCCACTGCTCCACCCCGGTATTGGCCTCCAACGCCTCCACCCGGCCAATCATCTCCTGCACCGTGCGGAAACCCAGCCGGGCCATAATCTCCCGCAATTCCTCAGCGATAAAGAAAAAGTAGTTGATGACGTATTCGGGCTTGCCGGAGAACCGCTGACGCAACTCCGGGTCTTGGGTGGCGATGCCTACCGAGCAGGTGTTCAGGTGGCACTTGCGGAGCATAATGCAGCCGCTGACGATGAGGGGCGCGGTGGCAAAGCCAATCTCATCGGCGCCCAGCAGGAAGGCGATGGCGGCGTCCCGTCCCGTCTTGAGTTGGCCGTCGGTCTGCACCACGATGCGGCTGCGCAGGTCGTTGGCGACCAGCACCTGCTGAGTTTCCGCCAGTCCCAACTCCCAGGGCAGGCCGGCGTGCTTTATTGAGGATTCGGGGGAGGCCCCGGTGCCTCCGTCGTGGCCGCTAATCAGCACTACGTCGCCATGGCCTTTGGATACGCCGGCGGCGATCGTTCCTACGCCCACTTCCGCCACCAGCTTGACGTGGATGCGGGCGTCCGGGTTGATGTTTTTCAGGTCGTGAATCAGTTGGGCCAAGTCCTCAATGGAGTAAATATCGTGGTGGGGCGGCGGTGAAATCAGCTCTACGCCGGGGGTGGTATGGCGCACCCAGCCGATAACGTCATCCACCTTGTGGCCCGGCAACTGCCCGCCTTCGCCCGGCTTGGAACCCTGGGCCATCTTGATTTGCAGGTCGGTGGCGTTGATCAGGTAGTTGGGCGTAACCCCGAACCTACCGGAGGCCACCTGTTTAATGGCGCTGTTGCGGGAATCGCCGTTCTCATCCAGCGTATAGCGGTGGTAATCCTCGCCGCCCTCGCCGGTGTTGCTGCGCGCCCCGATGCGGTTCATGGCAATCGCCAAAGTTTCGTGGGCCTCCTTGCTGATGGAGCCAAAGGAGGCGGCGCCGGTGGCAAAGCGCTTGACGATTTCTTTGGCCGGTTCCACCTCTTCCAGGGGAACCGGCTGCCGGTCGCCCTTGAACTCCAGCAGGCCCCGCAGGGTAGCCAACTCCTTGCTCTGGTCATTAACCGCCTGGCTGAACTGCTGGTAGGTGTCCCAGCTGTTGGCCCGGGTGGCGTACTGGAGCTTGGCGATGGAATCCGGGTTCCACTGGTGGACTTCGCCGTGCCGCCGCCACTGGTAGGCCCCGCCCGGATCCAACTCCGGCTCGGCGGCAACCGGCTGATCGGGAAAGGCAAAGCGATGCCGCTGCAACTGCTCTTCCTCTACCACGTCCAGGCCGATGCCTTCGATGCGGGATGAGGTCCAGGTAAAATGGCGGTCAATCAAGTCCTGATTCAGGCCGATGGCCTCGAAAATCTGGGCGCCCCGGTAGCTCTGCACCGTGGAAATGCCCATTTTGGACATCACCTTGAGCAGCCCCTTTTCGTTGCCTTTGATATAGTTCTGTCCGGCGTAATCGGGCCGGGTGCCGTTAAGCTCGCCCCGCTCGGCCAGGTCGCGGACCGTCGCCAGGGCCAGGTAGGGGTTGATTGCCCCGGCGCCGTAGCCCAGCAGCAGGGAGAAGTGATGCACTTCCCGCGGCTCGCCGGACTCGACCACCAGGCCCACCCGGGTGCGGGTGCCTTCCCGGATCAGGTGATGATGCACCGTCGCGGTCGCCAGCAGGCTGGGTATGGGCGCCTGCCGGGCGTCCACGCCCCGGTCGGACAGGATGATGATGGAGTAGCCGTCCCGGATGGCCTGCGACGCCTGTTCACATAAGGCGTCCAGCGCCGCTTTCAGGGCGCCTTCCCCCTGAGCGTCGAACAAGGTCGGCAGGGTAATGGCGCGGATGTCGCCCACGTCAACCCGCCGGATTTTCTCCAGTTCCTCGTCGGTAATCAGGGGCGACCGGAGCTTTAACTGGTGGCAATGCTGCGGCGTTTCCTCAAAGAGGTTCCGTTCACAGCCGATAAAGGCTTCCAGGGAAGTAACCAACTCCTCCCGGATTGCGTCCAGGGGTGGGTTGGTTACCTGGGCAAAAAGCTGCTTGAAGTAGTTGAACAGCAACTGATTCTTTTCCGACAACACCGCCAGGGGCGCGTCGTTGCCCATAGAACCCACCGCCTCGTAGGCATTGACCGCCAGGGGCGTGGTGAGCAGGCGCAGTTCCTCTGTGGTGTAGCCAAAGGCCCGCTGCTGTTGGGTCAGTTCCGCCGGGGCCGGCCGGTCTGCCGCCGGGGTTTCGGGCAGGTCGGCCAACTCAACCTTGTTTTCCTTGAGCCATTGGCCGTAGGGTTGGCGGGCGGACAGCTTCCGTTTCAACTCTTCGTCACCGATGATGCGGCCTTCCTCCAGGCTGACCAGGAACATCCGCCCCGGCTGGAGGCGGCCCCGCTGCCGGATCTTGGCGGGCGGGATGTCCAGCACGCCGGTTTCCGAGGCCATTACCAGCTTGTCGTCCGTGGTAACGGTGTAGCGGAAGGGACGCAGGCCGTTGCGGTCCAGGACGGCGCAGACGTGGCGCTCATTGGCGGCGACAATCATTGCCGGGCCGTCCCAGGGTTCCATCAGGCAGGCGTGGTACTCGTAAAAGTCCTTCTTCTCCTGAGGCATCGACTCGTGCTGTTCCCAGGCCTCGGGAATCATCATCAACATCGAGTGGTCCAGGCTGCGCCCGGTCATCATCAGCAGTTCCAGGGCGTTGTCAAAGCCGGCGGTGTCGCTGGCCTCCGGGGTCATAATCGGGGGAATCTTTTTCAGGTCAGCGCCGAAAAGGGGCGACTCGAACTGAGATTCCCGGGCGTACATCCAGTTGCTGTTGCCCCGCAGGGTGTTGATTTCCCCGTTGTGGGCCAGGTAGCGGTAGGGGTGGGCCAGTTTCCAGTGGCCCAGGGTGTTGGTGCTGAAACGGGAGTGCACCAGGGCAAAGGCGCTGACCAGGGATTCGTCGTCCAGGTCCCGGTAGAAACCGGCTACCTGGTGGGCCATCAGCAGCCCCTTATAGACCAGGGTGCTGTTGGACAGGCTGCAAATATAAAAGTAGTCGGCGTCCTCGGCGCTGAGGCCGCAGCCCTTCAGCGAGTTTTCGATGACCTTGCGCAGGGTGTAGAGCTTGCGCAGAAGTTGTTCCGGTTCCTGAAAGTTCGGCCCGCCGCCGACGAACACCTGGCGGATGGCCGGCTGTACCGCCCGGGCATCCCGGCCCAGCTTGGTCGGATCCACCGGCACCTCGCGCCAGCCCAGCAGTTCCAGCCCCTCGGCGGCGATGGAGCGGTCAATCAACGCCTGACATTCGGCTTGAGCCTCGGGCTGGGGCGGCAGGAACACCATACCGACGCCGTAAGTCCCGGCGGCCGGCAGGGCGATGCCCAGCCGGGCACATTCCTTGCGGAAAAAGGCGTGGGGCATCTGCATCAGGATGCCGGCCCCGTCGCCGGTCTCCGGGTCGCACCCGCAGGCCCCCCGGTGTCCCAGGTTGACCAGCACCTGCAAGGACTCGGTGATTATCTGGTGAGACTGGCCGCCCTTGATGTTGGCGACCACGCCCACCCCGCAACTATCATGTTCCAGGCTGGGAGAATACAGCCCATGCTGGGCCAGTTCTCTTAACGGGTTCATTGACACGACCCCACTCCAGGAGTTTACGGGCGTCAGATTAACTTTCCCCAATAGTGGAGAGTAATAACAAAACAAGACCTCCGGCCCGGGGCCGGCAGTTTGTTAAATATATCACAATATCCCAAAGTTGGAAATACGCATTATACACATCAGCGCCCAGGTTGAGTAGCCCTGAAAGTAAAGGGTATTCTCAACACGGGTTGGTGTTCCTTGACCGGCACGGCTCAAACGCATTGTAGGGGCGGGTTTATAACCCGCCCTGGCTCTGGGCAAGAACGGTCAGCTATTGCATACCCGTTTTCCGGCATTTCCTTGCCGTTGAACGCCGGGCAGGGTATAAACCCGCCCCTACCCTCCAACCATCTACCGGAGACGGTTGGGGTAAGGAATACTAACAAGTGTCGGGGATACCTGGCCCCGGCCCCCCTTTACCAACGCCGCCGGGTGTGGCATAATAATATAGTTGTTACGGGGACGCGCGGGTTCGACAGGAGCGTTCTGTGGCAGATTGCAAGCCGAGGTGCCATCACCCTCGTTAATCCGGTGGCAAAAAGCTAACTGGCGAACGTGAATTCGCTCTAGCCGCCTAGACGGCGGCTACGTCTGCACCCCGCTACTCCCGGATGTGGGGATGCAGGCGCCATCAGACCGGGATGCAGTAACCCCAACGCCGATCGGGGTGACCCAAGACTTATCGGCTGGCCCCCGGGAGATTTCGCCGGCGGAAGCTCCAAGGGACGAGAAATAAAGCGTCGGACAAGCTTGTAGTATATCTAGCTGGAGGGCCTTTTGGACGGGGAGTTCGACTCTCCCCCGTCTCCACCAAACCCTATAGAAACCTTGCCTTTATCCCGGTTGCCATTCCGGGTTTCGATAATTCCCCCTCTTTTCTGCTCTACCGGTAGCCGCATTTGCCCCGAAGCCAGCTATCCCCGCTTTGTGCTTGGCCCAAGTCCACCTGCATCCTGCCATCAACTCCGCTTTCAGTCCGTACCAATGCAACCCGGCCCACCGTCGTTCCGGCGAAAGCCGGAATCCAGAAACCTCGGTAGCCGGCTCGCTCTTTTCCGCGCGGATTTCCTGGATTCCGGCTTTCGCCGGAACGACGGTTCTATAAGACGGGTTTATGCTGCGATTGCGCTGCGGGTTTATGCCGCGATTGCCCTGATGGAAATACAATCTGTCAGCCGCCCCCGCAACGTATTATATATGTCGGGGAAGTGGCGGTAGCGGGGCTAATCGCCGCTACCGCCAAAGGCTGAAGGATGGTGCGTTTATGAAGCAGCGGTTTAGTATCCTGGTGCTTGCCGTGTTCGGCGGAATGTTACTGGCAGTTGCGGCCCTGGCCTGCGCTGGGCCGGACGACGCGGTCTCCAGTAAGGACCTGGCCGCGGTGCAGGACCGGGCCGCCGCCAACGAGAGCAGCCTCCGCCAACTGGCCGCTAGGGTAGGGGAACTGGAAGCCGATGCCGATGCCGACGCTGCTGCTAACGCTACTGCCGCTGCCGCCACCGCCGAATTGTCGGCCCGGCTGGATGCGTTGAGTCGGGAACTGGAGCAGGCGCAAGACGACTTGGCTACGCTGTCAATGGAAATGCGGACGCTGGCGGAAAGGCCGGCGCTGCCCTCCGATGTTGAGGGGCAGAGTGACCAGAACATTGAGGGGCAAAACGCCGAGGGCGGGACTGAGGCCGGCGGCCCGTCCCGGTTCACCCGGGAGAACGCTACCGCCGGGCAGCGGGCCAATGTTGAAAAGGCCATTGCCTGCGCCGGCGAATACTACGCCCATATCAAAGACCCGGCCACTAAATCGACCATCCTGAAAGCCGTCGAGGAATCTGCCTGGCGGTTAGCTGCCTTAACCCAGGATGACGCCGAACTGGAACGGATAGCGGGCCTTATCTGCAACCGTCAGCTTGAGGGCTTATTGAGTATGATGGGCAGCGGCGACGGCTTGCCTTTGCCGCCGATTCCGGGCGTGGACGCTCTCTCCACTGAGCCGGGAACCGAACCGCGCTTTGACCGGAACAGCGCGACCCCGGAGCAGCAGGCCCTCATCGCGGCGACAATCCAATGCAATCGGGAAAAGGGCGCGGCCCTGCCCCCCGGCGTTCTCGCCGATATTTTCGCCGACCTAGTCTGGCAGTCCGCCGCGATGACTGCCGATGATACGGAACTGCGGATGATGGCGCTGCTGGCCTGCGCGGACGGAGTAGGGTTGTAGCCGGGGCATAGCGGCAACCTCACCCGCACCGGACTGGTTGAAGGGTGGGCCGGGGGTTCACTAGGGGACTCAGAAAGCAAATCACCTTGGTGAACCCCCTTTGTATTTAACAAAACTTTAACATAAGGGAAATTAACATTTAACCTTTCCGTAACTCCGGCTTAAAACCCGCTCTATATTCTGAACTTGTTAGATACCAGTAGATACCCAAAAGAAACCGGGAGGGCCGGTATGGAAATGAGTATGTGTCCGGTCAAGAAAATCGACCGGGGAGACAGCGTCCTGACAATCACCTGGCAGGACGGCGCGCAGAAGGCTTTTCCCCACCAGTGGCTCCGGGAAAACGCCCCGGAAAACCGGCATCCGCTAACCGGAGAGAAGCTGAACGATTACTATGACTTCGGGGAAACTCCTTACCCCCGCTCCGTTGCCGTAGAGTACGATGAAACCCTGGTAGTGTCCTGGGCCGGGCTGTGGGAAGTTACCCGCTACCCCCTGGCCCGCTTGCGGGACTGTCAACCGATTGTCGAGTCTGTCGAGTTGGCTTTGGCCGCCGATTAGCGCGGGGCCGGGATTTTCCAGTCCGGATACGCAGAGAACGCCGAGTTATCCAGAGAATTTCGGTGGTCTCTGCGTTGTTTTGTGTCCCTGTCCTGTGAAAAGTCCCGCCCGCCGTTATTTGTTATAATGAGTTGGAGAACACCGGGGGACGTTGTACGTTATGCCGCTACAGCCTGAGGCCCAGGGAACGGAAAAGTCGGTTCTGGTCGTTGAGGACGAGGAGAACCTGCTGGAAGCCTTGCGCTACAACCTGGAGCGGGAAGGCTACCGGGTGCATACCGCCACCGACGGCGGCGACGGGCTGGAATTGGCCCGCCGGGTGAAACCCTCCCTGGTGCTGCTCGACATTATGCTGCCCACCCTGGACGGCTTTGAAATCTGCCGCATCCTGCGCCGGGAATCGGAAGTGCCCATCCTGATGCTGACCGCCAAGGGCGAGGAAGTTGACCGGGTGGTCGGGTTGGAACTGGGCGCCGACGACTACATCACCAAACCCTTCAGCATCCGCGAACTGGTGGCCCGGGTCCGCAACACCCTGCGCCGCACCCGGCACCTGGAGGAGTCCCCGGCGCCGGAGGCCGACGCCCGGAACTACCGGGTCGGCAATCTGGAAATCGACCTGAACAGCCACGAGGCGCGGCTGGCCGGTCAACCCCTGAACCTCAAGCCCAAAGAGTTTGACTTGCTGGCCCTGTTGGCGGCCAACAAGGGGCGGGCCTTCACCCGCGACCAGATTCTGGAAAAGGTCTGGGGCTACGACTACATCGGCCAGACCCGCACGGTGGACGTTTACGTTAGCTGGCTGCGGGAGAAACTCCGGGCCGACCCCACGACGGCCGAGAGCATCGTTACCATCCGGGGAGTTGGCTATCGGCTGGACGGATGAACTTTCAGCGTTCCTTACTGTGGCGTATCGCCCTGGCGTATGCGGCCCTCATCCTGATTTTCCTGGCCGCCCTTTTCGCCGCGCCCCTGGACCGGATTGGCGACCGGCCGGGGGCGGTCTATCTTTTCCTGGGGCTGTGGGCCGGGGCTTTTGGCGTCCTGGCCGCCGCCCTGGGTTGTTGGGCAGCCCACTACAGCGCGCGCCCGGTTCGCTCCATTACTCAGGGTTCCCGGCGGCTGGCCGCCGGCGACCTGGACTACCGGCTGCCGCCGGCCGCCGCCGCTGCCGCCGGGGAAATGACCGACGCTTTTAACCGGATGGCCGATTCCCTCAAAGCGGTCATCGGCCAGCTATCCGCCGAGCGGGACACCCTTTCGGCGGTGCTGGATACTATGGCCGACGGCGTGATTGTTACCGAGGCCGCCGGGCGGGTAATGCTCCTGAACCCGGCGGCGCGGGAGTTGATGGGCATTGAGGCGCCGGAAGTGGCCGGCTCCCGGCTCATTGAGTTGGTGCGGGACAACGAAATCCACCGGCTGGTGGCCCGCTGCCAGGGGGAAAAGTCCCGCCAACAGGGGGAAGTCTCCTTGCTGTACCCCCGCCGCTACCTCAGCGCCATTGCCACGCCCCTGGACGGCGCCGGCGCGCCGGGCGTGCTGTTGACCCTCCACGACCTGACCCGCATCCGCCAGGTGGAAACCAGCCAGAAGGAGTTTGTCAGCAACGTCTCCCACGAATTGCGTAATCCCATGGCCTCCATCAAGGCTATGGTGGAAACCCTGGAGTCCGGGGCGGTGGAAGACCCGGCGGTGGCCGCCGATTTCCTGGGCCGGATGCGCCAGGACGTGGACCGGATTAACCACCTGGTCAATGACCTGCTGGAGTTGTCCCGGATGGAGAGCGGGCAGTTCAGCATTGCGGCGGAACCGGTGTCCCTGGCCGGCGTAGCGCAAGGCGTAAAGCGACAATTCCGGGAAATGGCCGCCGCCCGGGGCGTAACTATTGAATCCCAGGTGCCGGAGGATTTGCCGCTGGTAATGGCCGACGGCGATAAGCTGAACCAGGTTCTGGTCAATCTGGTGGAGAACTCCCTGAAGTTCAGCTTGCCCCAGGGCCGGATTAGCCTGGAGGCCCAGCCCGCGCCCGGTTGCGTGGAAGTGCGCTTAAGGGATACCGGAATCGGCGTGGCGCCCCAACACCTGCCCCACCTGTTCGAGCGGTTTTACAAGGTTGACCGCGCCCGGCGGGACGGCGGCACTGGCCTGGGCCTGGCGATTGTCAAGCAGTTGGTCGAGGCCCACGGTGGCCGGATAACGGTGGAAAGCCGGGAAGGAGAGGGCTGCGTCTTTACCTTTACCGTTCCTACAGTTCCTGACATTCCCGACGTTGGGTGAACTGATGCTTGGCGGCCGGCAACTCTTGAAATCCCGGCGGGGACGAGTCTTGCTCGGAACCCTGTTGTCGGTGTTGGCGGTGGCAGTCCTGGCCTTTTCCGGTTGCCAGAGCTTGCCGGATATACCGTCCCTGCCCCGGCTGCCGGAACTGCCGGCGCCGGCGGTTCCGACACTTGCCCCGGAACCCACCGTATCCCCAGCGGTTACCCTTACCCCGGCTCCCCGGTCGGTTGCGCCGGCGTCAACAATACCGGCTGACCGGGCGGCGGTTCCCCGGCTGAACATTGCCCCCGTTCCCGGCCGCCTGCCCGACTATGACCGGAAGGATTGGAAACACTGGACTGACGCTGACCGGGACTGCCAGAATACCCGGGCCGAGGTGTTGATTGCCGAATCCACCGCGCCAGTAACCTTTACCAGGGACCAGGAGTGTACCGTCGCCACCGGCCAGTGGCTTGACCCCTTTACCGGAACTACCTTTACTGAGGCCGGCGACCTGGACGTTGACCACCTGGTGCCCCTGGCTAACGCCCACCGCTCCGGCGGCTGGCGGTGGAGCGCCGACCGGAAGCGGCAGTTCGCCAACAGCCTGGCCTACGCTAACCACCTGGCCGCCGTATCCGCCGCGGCCAACCGGGCCAAGGGGGCCAAAGGGCCGGAGGGCTGGCAACCGCCCAACCCGGACCACCATTGCCAGTATGCCCGGGACTGGATAGCGGTAAAGGATGAGTGGGGCCTTACCGCCACTGCCGCTGAGTGGGCCGCCTTGGAGGATATGCTGGGGGAATGTTGAGGGAATGTTTGCCGCCGGTAACAGTCGGGGCAATTAACGGGGTAACTTGCAGTTTCAACGCTTGTTGGTATTTTCAGCGGTGCAGGGGCAGGTTACAAACCCGCCCCTACCGGCCAACTAATCCCGGCCTGGCAAGAAATGCCAAAAATGTCGGGAATACCGGGTAACTTTATTCGGGGGCGCCGATTCGTGTCCGGCGTAGCTACGCGGCCTTTAACCGATGTTTAACCTGACCTTAAAGGGGCTTTAACGGCAATCTAATTGCCCCTTGAAACAGGACGCATAGGCTTATTGGCGGTTACCGAGCGAGGTTCAAGACCTTGGAAACTAGGGAACACTCCCCGGTATAGCTAATCCTGATGGAGGAACAATGCTTTCAAGAACATCCCGGCAGCTCAATTTCAATGGCCGGCTGATCCCCTCAATTCTGGGGGCAATCATTCTTTTGATGACCCTGGCAGCTTGCGGTTCGTCGGCCCCGGCTAGTTCATCGGAAGGAGCCGGTTCGTCGGCCCCGGCTGGTTCGTCGGAAGGAGCCGGTTCCGCGCCGGCCGCTACCGGCGCCGCGTCCGGCGGGTCAATGACCTATGGGGAAATGTTGATGAGTCTGTCCGGCGACATCAACGTGGACGGCTCCAGCACGGTCTTTCCGATAACCGAGGCGGTGGCCGAGGAGTACGGCAAGCTCACTGACGGCAAGGTGCGGGTAACGGTGGGCATCTCCGGCACTGGCGGCGGGTTCAAGAAGTTCTGCAACGGAGAGGTTCACGTCACCGACGCCTCCCGGCCGATCAAGGCCAGCGAGGAAGTCCTGTGTGCCGAAGGGGGGATTGAATACATTGAGATTCCGGTAGCCATTGACGGGCTGACGGTGATCGTGAACAACGACAACGATTTTGTCCAGTGTATGACGGTGGACGAACTGAGGGTGATGTGGGGGCCGGAGGCCGAGGACACCATTACCAAGTGGAGCCAGGTGCGGGCCGACTGGCCTGAGGAAAAGATGGAGTTGTACGCGCCGGGGGTGGATTCGGGAACCTTTGACTACTTCACCGACACGGTGAACGGTGAATCCGGGGCCTCCCGGGGGGACTTCACGGCCAGCGAGGACGACAACGTGCTGGTACAGGGCATTTCCGGGAGCCGGAACGGAGCCGGCTACTTCGGCTACGCCTACTACGTGGAGAACCGGGAGAGGCTGAAGTCGGTAGCGATTGACGGGGGCGCGGGCTGTGTAACCCCGACGGATGCCACCATCAACAACGGGACGTATGCGCCGTTGTCGCGGCCCCTGTTCATCTACGTCCGGAAAGATGGGGCCAACGAACCGCACATCGCCGAGTTTATCCGGTACTACCTGGGTAAGGAAGGGCAGCAGTTGGCGGCGGAGGTAGGATACATCCCCTTCCCGGAGCCGGTATATGACCTGATTCTGGGGAAGTTTGAGAACGGGACGGCCGGGACGGTGTTCGGCGGGGAGAACCCGAGGGAGGGTTCGGTAGAGGAGGTACTGTCCGGTAGTTAAGCGGCGGCCCCATAGTTACCTAATCACGCGGCGGCGCCTGGTATATACTAGCCGCCGCCCTTTTGTTATAGCGGTGAAAGTGGCCCTGAGATTTTCGCTCAGGGCCGCTGCCGTTACTCAGAGAAAAAGTCGGGACAATAACCGCTACAGGGGGCCGCCCCCGAACAGGGCCTTTTGCTTGCGGAAAACCTGGAGGCGCTGGCGGGAGCACTCCACCACAAAGACCCGGCCGGCATCGTCCACCTCGACCGCGATCGGCCCGTGGAACAGCTTTTCCCGTTCCTGCAAGCCCTGGGCCAACTCCCGGCCCCGCACGATGGTCGGGTCTAACTGCACCCGTTCCCGGCCCCACTTGGACAGGGTGGCCTCGCCGGTCAGCTTGGCGATAAAGCCGCCCTCGGCGTCAAAGACCTGGAGACGGTCGTTCTTGAAGTCGGTAACGTAGATGATTCCCTCCGGGTCAACGGCTACGCCGGTGGGCCGGTAAAACTCCCCGTCTCCCTGCCCGGAGGCGCCGAACTGCATCAGGAACCGCCCGTCCGGGGCGAACTTCTGGATGCGGTCGTTGCGCCAGTCGGCGACGTACACATCGCCGTGGCGGTCAATCTCAATGCCCCAGGGATAGCTGAACTCGCCCTCGCCGTCGCCCTGGCCGCCCCACTGGGACAGGAACTTGCCCTCTTTGGTGAATACCTGGACGCGGTGGTTCGCGCTGTCCACCAGGTAGAGGTTGTCGGCGGCATCGAAGGCCAGGCCGGCGGGGCGGTTGAACTCGCCGTCGCCATCGCCCAGCGTCCCCCACTTGCCGACACATTCGCCTTCCCGGTCGAATATGGTAATGCGGTTCAGCCACTCGTCGGCGACGTAGGCGTTGCCGGCGCTGTCCACGGCGACGGCGGTGGGCCACATAAAGGTGCCGGCGGGAGCGGAGTCATCGGCCTCTTCCGGGGGGACTTTCTGGCCGAACTCGCGTACCAGTTCCTCATCCACCGTAAAGACGGTAACCCGCTTGCAGGGGAAAAAGGCCGGGGTCTCCGAGCCGCGGCTCAGCACGTACAGCCGGTTATCCGCGTCCCGAGTTATCGCCACCGGATAGAAAAAACCGGACCCGCTCCGGTTTTCCTGCCGTCCGATGGTATGACTGTATTGGAAGGTTATCGGCGCAATTTCAGTAGTAACCATCTTTCCTCACAAAAGGTTTCTTTTCACCAGGCAACTGCTGATGCGTGAGTAAATGACTGAACCATATCCCCCCGCTCATCCTGAGCTTGTCGAAGGACGGAAATGGAGTGGTTCGACAAGCTCACCATGAGCGGAATTTACCAGTTAACCGTGAGCGGGATGTGGCGTATTACTCACCCATACCGGGTTTTCTCCCCCGCTCATCCTGAGCTTGTCGAAGGACGGAAATGGGGTGGTTCGACAAGCTCACCATGAGCGGAACCTACCAACTCACCATGAGCGGATGCCTAGGGCAGTTACTTGATAAGGTCAAACTGCTCGTAAGTCCCGCCCAGGACGGGGTTGGCGTCCAGGCCCATCCACTGCTCCAGCAGGGTGGCGTAGGTGCTGCGGAAATCGTTGTTCCAGCGCAGGTCGCCTTCGTCCAGCTTTTCCGGCTCCAGAGAGGGGTACTCCCCGTACAGGCCGCCCTTAACCGCGTCGCCGATGACAAAGGCCACGCCGCCGGAGCCGTGGTCGGTGCCGGAGCCGTTCTCCTTCACCCGCCGGCCGAACTCGGTGAACAGCAGCATTACCACTTCCTCGTTGGCGTTATGCTCTTTCAGGTCCTGGTAGAAGTCGCTGATGGCGTTGGTGACGTCGCCCCACAGCTTGGGGAAGGTGATGTTCTGGTTGGCGTGGGTGTCGAAGGTGCCGGGGTTGACGCCGGTGTAAAGCACCCGGGTGCCAAAGTCGGCCAGGTGGACTTGGGCGATGTTCTTCAGCCACTGGGCGAAGGGACTGCCGCCGTACTCCACGCCGGAGGAATAAATCTCGGGCGCCGTCCGCAGAATGTCCGCCCCTCTCAGCGCGTCCAACCCGGTCTGGGACAGGTAATCATTTACCGCGCCGGAGCCAATCAGGGGGGAATACATCCGGCCGAAAATATCCAGCGCGTCCATCCGCTGCTCTTCGCCGTCAATGCCGGTCAGCACGCCGTAGCTTGCCAGGTCGCCCACCGAGGCCACCGAAACGCCGGGGGCCGCCAGGGCCCGGGGCAGGCCGCGACCGAAGTTTACGGCGGTCAGGATGTTTTCCTTGTCCGGGTCCAGGTCCCGGATGGCCTTGCCCAGCCAGCCGTCGGTTACCATCTTTTCCGGCTCGGCGGTGTGCCAGATGTCCAGGGAGCGGAAGTGAGAGCGAATCGGGTTGGGGTAGCCGATGCCCTGCATCACGGCCACCTTGCCCTCGTCATACAACTCCTTCAGGGGCGCCATTGCCGGGTGGAATCCCACCTTATCGTCAACGGCCAGCACGTCTTCCGGCGAAATCTGCAACACCGGGCGATAGTCGGGATAGTGGGGGTCGCTGTAGGGGATAAAGGTGTTCAGCGCATCGTAGGCGCCGGTCATCTGAAGTATTACCAGGACCGGGTCTTTCTTGTTGGAGGTCATACTATTCTCCTTACCAGAATGGGTTGGGTCG
This sequence comes from uncultured Dehalococcoidia bacterium, assembly GCA_958295765.1. Classification (GTDB taxonomy): domain Bacteria; phylum Chloroflexota; class Dehalococcoidia; order Lucifugimonadales; family UBA3495; genus CATQHB01. The sequence goes on along the minus strand of CATQHB010000002.1, from coordinate 1,925,088 downwards.
CTCAGTCGGTTGCCGGTCGGTTAAGGGGGGCCGGACCGCCGCCGGCGGTCAGGCGTAAAGGTATTCCTTGGTGGCGACAATCATCTGGAGCATATTGCCGACCTGGTCGGGAAACTCCCGGGTATTGGTGGGCAACTCGCCGCTCTTGCGGGCGTGTTCCACCAGCATTTGGTGGGTTTCGTCGGCCAGTTCGTAGTGGCCCAGCAGCCGCAGGCAACCCTCCACCAGGCCCTCCGGGGAGATGGTGGGGCCTTCCGCCGCCAGCTTTTGCACGATGTCCTGGATGCCGGGGTAGCTGACGTCGCCCACGTAGTCGGCGATGAAGTTAATCCGGCGCACCAGCGTCCCGCCGTCAATCCACTCCTTGCCGGTATGCCAGCCTTCGACGGAGGGCGGGTTCAATATCTCTTGGCCCATGTGTTTCATCTCGTCGAAAATGGACTCAAAGCCGGGTTTGGGGGTATTCCAGTCCCCCACCAGGCGCAGGGTGCCGATGACCGTCTCAATGGGGCCTTTGATCCGGGAAAAGCGGGCGTCCTTGAAAGCGTCGGAGTTGAACAGGACCCGCAGCATGGAGCGGATGTCGTAGCCGGAGCGGAAATACTCCTCTTCCAACAGCTTGATGGTGTCCGGGTCCCGGGGCGGGGTGTTCATCCAGGATGGCACCTGGGCTTCGTCGGCAACGAAAAAGCTGTAGAGGTGGCGGGAGATAAAGCGGGCCGTAGCCGGCTGCTGACAAATAATGTCGATGATGTCCTCGCCGTTGAAGTTGCCGGTGTGGCCCAGGAAGGTCTTTTCCCCTTCGTCGTGGTCTTCCGGGTTATAGACGAACTGGGCGCTGTAGCGTCCGTAGGGCTGGCCGGGGATGCCGTTGGCGATCGTCCAGCCGGTAAAGGCCCGGGCGCACTCCTTCACGTCGTCCTCGGTGTAGTTAAACTCCCCGTCCATCCCGACGCCCATAGAAAAGAGTTCCAGCAACTCCCGTCCGTAGTTCTCGTTAATGGCGTCTTTATGGCTCAGGCAGTTGTCCAGGAAATAGACCATAGCTGGGTCCCGGGAAATCTCCAGCAGCAGGTCCCGGAAGTTGCCCATCCCGCGCCGGCGGAGCATATCCAGCTCAGCTTGCGAGGTAACGTAGCTCTGGGTCTTGCTGTCGGCGGTACACAGGATGCCATGCCAGAAGAGGACCATTTTCTCCTCCAACTGGTTCCTGGAGTTTATCATCCGCCACGCGATATATTCGGGGACGCAGCGGATAAAGTGATTCCATTCGATAAAGCACCGTTCCGCCAGATCCAGGTCCATCCCGTTGGAGTGGTCTTCGGGGTGCAGCAGTTCCTCAACCGCCGTTTCGTAGCCCCGGGCGGCGCGGGCTTCCAGTTCTTCGTACTGGGCGCCGAATCCGGCCCGCCGCATCAGGTGGGCCATCAAAGCAATGTCGTTATCGGCCATCCGTAACTCCTCCTCAACAGAGTATTCGGTGAACATAGCTGACCATATACTAGCATCTTTCCGTTTCCCTATCAAGTTGGGATTTTCCCCGGTATTCTCAACAGAGGTAGGTGTTCTGGCCGGAATACCCCGGCGGCCGGTAGGGGCGGGTTTGTAACCCGTCCCGTTCCGATGTCAGGATAATTCAACTATGGCGGAGTCGGTTCTCCGAGCCGACTTTACCGTTGGGTGTAGGGGCGGTTCGCGAACCGCCCCTACACCGATGAAAATGCCAACAAGCGTTGAAAATACCTCGCCGCCGGTTGCCTTGACAGCCCTTTGGGGCTTTGTTACATTTCCCGGCGCCGCAATACAACAATACAACAGGTTGCCGGAAATGGGTTGCCGATAGGTAGGCAGCGCCTTGCTCCCGGCCGATTTTCTCCCCGGTGGAGATGGGGAAAATGAACCGTCAGACGGTTGCCAGCAATACGCCCGGGCCGCCTTTGCCCGCTATGTTTGCCCGGTACAAGGACTTGGTGGAGCAGGGGCTGGCCGCTGCCCTGCCGGGTGCGCCCGACGGCGGCTTGGATGGCGGCTTGAACGTCCTGCTCCAGTATCATCTTGGCTGGGCCGACCGGGACGGCAACCCGGCGGCCACCCCGGCATCTCAAGGCAAGGCCCTCCGCCCTACCCTCTGTATGTTCGCCTGCGAGGCCCTGGACGGCGACCTGTCCCAGGCGATGGGGGCGGCGGCGGCCATTGAGCTGATTCACAACTTTTCCCTGATTCACGATGACATCCAGGACCAGGATTTGGAACGGCGCCACCAGCCCACCGTTTGGGCCTTGTGGGGGCTGCCCCGGGCGCTGGTAGCCGGCGATGCGATGCAATCCCTGGGCGACTTGACCATGCTCAATAGCGCCGGCCGGGGAGTATCCCCGGAGACCGCCGTCCGGGTGTCCCGAATCCTGACCGAAAGTTATCTGGAGATGATTGACGGCCAGTGTCTGGATTTGGGCTTTGAGTCCCGAACCGGCATCACCACCGAGGACTATCTTGGTATGATTGCCGGCAAGACCGGGGCGTTAATCCGCAGTTCCCTGGAAATCGGCGCGGCGCTGGCCGGCGGCGACCGGGCGGTTACCCAGGCTTTTGCCAACTTTGGCAGTTACCTGGGCCGGGCCTTTCAGATACGGGACGATTACCTGGGCGTTTGGGGCGACTCCGGCGCCACCGGCAAATCCACCGACAGCGACATCCGGCGCAAGAAAAAGTCCTTCCCCGCCGTATTTGCCCTGGAGCAGGCCACCGGCCCGGCCCGGGACGACCTGCTCCGTATCTACGCTCAGGAGGAACTGACCGACGCCGACGTAGGGCGGGCGCTGGAGATTATGGCCGAAGTGGGCGCGCCCCAATACGCCGAGCGGCTGACCCGGGAAAGTGCCGAGCAAGCTACGCAAGCCCTGGCCGCCGTAGAACTGCCCGACTGGGCGCGGGCCGAGGTGGGGGAACTGGTGGATTTTCTGGCCCACCGGGAGTTTTAAGGGAGTTGTAGGGAGTAAAGCGGGGTAACGGCCCCGTTTTACCGGTCATAAACGGAACGCTTGGACAAATTCCTCGAAAGGGTCTTTTGGCCGGGCCGGTTGCCGTTTGGTGGTTGACTTGGGTTTGGGTTTGGCCGGGGTTGCGGATTTCTTTGCCGGGCCGGTTGCCGTTTTGGTAGCGGTTTTGGCGGTGGTGGCCGGTTTGATGACGCCCTTCTCGACCAGCCGCTTTTTCAATTGCGCCTGCGTCCCGTTGCCTTTCATCGAGTTGCAGGAATTGCAGAGCAGTTGCAGGTTGGAGGGCTTGTCGGAGCCGCCTTTGGAGAAGGGCTTGATATGGTCAACCGTCATATTCCGCATCGGGAACTTGACCGCACAGCCGTTGCACTTGCCCTTTTGCCGCTCAAAAAGGAATTCCTTATCTTTGGCGCTGAAGGACGGGCGGGCGCGCTGGGGTTCTCCCTGGGGTTCGTTAAAATAGCCGAATACCATCCGAACCTCCCGTTGGCTGACCTGATAATGGGCCAATCCTAACGAAGGGCAGATAGGCTGTCAACAAGCCGGGGTGGTTCGACAAGCTCACCATGAGCGGTGAAGTAACCTTGCGGGGCGGTGAAGTCAACTCGCACAACTTTATAACCGTCCGGGGTGTTAGCTTGGTATTCCCTACCCGGACTGGCGCCGGTGGATGGTAGGGGCGGGTTTGTAACCCGCCCTGGCTCTTACGCAGGAAACGGTCAGCTATGGATACCCGTTTACCGGACGGTCTATGCCTTGAACGCCGGGCGGGTTATAAACCCGCCCCTACCCGGTGAAAATGCCTATAAGCGTTGAAAATGTCCTCGGCCTCAAGGCAATCGCATCACAAATAACCGTCGTTCCGGCGAAAGCCGGAATCCAGGAAATCCTCCGGGAAAAGAGCGTGCCGGCTACCGAGGGTTCTGGATTCCGGCTTTCGCCGGAACGACGGTTGCCGGGATTGCCATTAAGACGTGATTGCCCCGGCTGCGGTTGACTTGCGGATAACGTGCTATGATATATAGTATGGCAAACCCGGATTACTCCATACCGTTGAGGATATAGAGGGCAGAAAATGAAACCGGCCAAGCGACCCCTGGAACTTTCCCTGCGGTTGGCCTGGTATATCCTGGGGAACCGGCTGCGGGGGCGGAAACGCTTTCCCCTGGTTACGATGCTGGAACCGCTGGAGATGTGCAACCTGTCCTGTATTGGCTGTGGCCGCATCCACGAATACAAGCCGGTGCTGGACCGGATGATGCCGGTGGAGGTGGCCTTGGACGCCGTAGCGCAGTCGGGCGCGCCCATTGTCTCCATTGCCGGCGGGGAGCCGACTATCCACCCCCGGATTGATGAGATAATCAACCGGCTGGTGGCGCAGAAACGCTTTGTTTACTGCTGCACCAACGCCCTGCTGCTGGAGCGGATGCTGCCCAAAATACCGCCCTCCAAGTATTTCTGCTGGGTGGTGCACCTGGACGGTATGGAGCGGAAACACGATGAGTCGGTTGACCGGCCGGGGGTGTTCCGGCGGGCGGTGCAGGGCATTACTACTGCCCTGGAGCAGGGTTACCGGGTCTGCACCAACACCACCGTGTTCCGCAACAGCGACGTGGATGACCTGCATCAGATGTTCCGCTATGCCAGCGACCTGGGCGTGGAAGGGTCGATGATTTCTCCCGGCTATGACTTTGCGGACGCCCCGGATCGGGACCTGTTTCTCACCCGAAGCGAGTCCCGCAGCATTTTCCGCCAGCTTTTAGACCCGGCCCGGATTGAGGGGATGCGGTTCTACAACAACCCTCTCTACCTTAACTTCCTCCGGGGGGACAAGGAGTATCAATGCACCGCCTGGTCAAACCCGACCTACACCGTCCTGGGCTGGCGCAAACCCTGCTATCCCCTGGCCGATGAGCACGTGGCGGAGGTTGGCGCGCTGTACGAGGAAAGCCTGTGGGACAACTACGGGGTGGGGAAAGACCCCCGCTGCGCCAACTGTATGATGCACTGCGGGTTCGAGTCGGCCACCATTTTCCAGGCCGTTTCCGCGCCCAAAGATTGGGTAACCCTCATCAAGTCCGGGGCGGCCCACAAGGGGGGCATCACCGCCGCCTAGCCGGGCCGGTCATCCACTACCGGCGCGTAGGCAACCGGCGCGCCGGCGGGACACGGGACAATCGGGTTTTAATCTCCGGGTATTTTCAGCCGATGTTGACCATTATCGCCGCAATGGAAGAGGAGTTAGCCGGGGTTCGTACCGCGTTGGCGGCGGCCGGCGACCGGCCCGGCGCTACTGCCCCGGCCCCGGCCTGCCATGTCATCGGGGTGGGCCGGAAGGGGGTAGAGGCCAGCCTCCGGGGACTGCTGCCCACCCGCCGGCAGCAGCGGTTGGGCGCGGAACCACCGGCGGCGTTGCTGCTGCTGGGGTTCGCCGGCGCCGGCGCCCCGTCCCTGTCCACCGGGGACTTGACCTTGGCCGGCCGCTACTGCCGGTTGGTTCCCCAGCCGGAAATGCTGCGGTTTGACCCGGGCGGTCTGACCGGGCCGGCAGCTTTGCGCCGCCTCCGGGCCGAACTGGGGGCCGGGCCGGCTGCCTTGCCCCGCATCCAATTGGCCTGGCCGCGCCGCTATCTGAACCCCATCATTCCCCGGCGCGCCGTGCTGAAGTTTCTGGAACCCGACCCGGCAATGCTGCAACGGGCCAGGGTGGCCCTGGCGCAAGAGGGGCTGACGGCGGTGGAAACCGACTCAATGACCGTGGAGGAGTTGATAACCGACGCCAAAACCAAGCAGGAGTTGCACCGTCAATTCCAGGCCGGCACGGTGAATATGGAGGATTATTGGGTGGCCCGGTCAGCCGCCGCCGCCCAAGTGCCCTTTCTGTCGGTGCGGGCGGTGCTGGACACCGCCGACCAGGGGCTGCCCTCCTACTTGATGGGGCTGTCGGAAAAGCCGGGCTGGGCCGCCATTCCCTGGCGCGTCCCCAACCTGTTGCGGGTCTATCGCCAGATGCGCCAGGCCCAGGAAAGCCTCGCCCGCTTTGCGGTGGCCTTCCTCAGCGTTCCAGCCGGGTATCCGTCCACCAATCAATCCGAACCGGCGCAATGATTCATTACCATTCATCTATTCGGGATAATTGGGGTTGATTCGTGGTTGAGCAAGATTGATGAAAGTCCTGGTAACCGGGGCCACCGGTTTTATTGGCGGCAACTTGGCCCGGGAGTTGTGGCGGCAGGGCTATCAGGTACGCGCCCTGGTCCGGCCGGGGGCCAACACCTTAACAATAAAGGATACCGGCATCGAAACGGTGGCCGGCGACCTGCTGGAGCCGGATTCGGTGCGCCGGGCTATGGAAGGCTGCCAGGCCCTGTTTCACTGCGCCGCCGCCTACACTTTCTGGGCCAAAGACCCCGGGAGCATCTATCGGGTCAACGTAGAAGGCACGGCTACGGCGTTGGCGGCGGCCCGGCAGGCCGGCGTGGACAAGGTGGTCTATACCAGCACCGTGGGGACGCTCCGACTGCCCCGGCAGGGTCTGGGTTCTGAGGATGACGCCGGGGATGACGCCGGAGATGACGCCGCAACCGGTTTTGCCGGCGGGCGGGATGCCGACTCCGGTAACGATACCCCCCGGCACTTGGTAGGGCATTACAAGAAGTCCAAGTACCGGGCGGAACGGGTGGCGCTGGAAATGGCGGCGCAGGGCCTCCCGGTGGTGGTGGTCAATCCCACCGCCCCGGTCGGCCCCTGGGACGTGAAGCCCACGCCCACCGGCCGGATTGTCCTGGACTTTCTCCGGGGACGCCTGCCGGCTTACCTGGACACCGGGATGAATCTGGTGGACGTGGCTGACGTGGTGGCCGGCCAGATCCTGGCCCTGGAACGGGGAGAGCCGGGACAGCGTTACCTGCTGGGCCACCGGAACCTGACCTTGAAAGAGGTCCTGGCCCTGCTCCAGGAGATAACCGGACGGGCGGCCCCGCGCTGGCAAACCCCCTTCTGGCTGGCGTTGGCGGCGGGCTACCTGGACCAGTTTGTTGAGGGCCAATTGCTGCGGCGGGAGCCGCGCATCCCCCTGGAAGGGCTGAAAGTGGCGCAGTATCCAATGTACGTAACCAGCCGGAAGGCAGTTGAGCAGCTTGGGCTGCCCCAAAGCCCGGTAGAGGCGGCCCTGGAGCGGGCGGTGCAGTGGTTCGTCGATTACGGTTACGCCGGGCGCAACTACTCAACTAGACGCAACTAGCAACTACAACTAAAGGATAGAGGGACAATTTCAAGTGGCTACCCAGGAAAAACCGGCGGGGAACCGGCGCATCGAGTCTATCGAAGCCGCAGATGCCCCGCCTCAATCAAAGCTGGCTAGGGTTATCCGCCGTTGCCAGGACTATTTTCGCCGCTGCCAGTACCCGGAGGGTTACTGGTGGGGTAAACTGGAGTCCAACTCTACTATGGAAGCGGAATACCTGCTCCTGTCCTACTTCCTGGACCGGAAGGACGAAGAGCGGTGGCGCAAGATGTCTAATCACATCCTGAGCCAGCAACGGGAGGATGGCTCCTGGGGCCAGTATTATGACGCTCCCGGCGACGTCAGCACTTCCGTAGAATGTTACTTTGCGCTGAAACTGGCCGGCTATTCCGCCGACGCGGAACCGCTGCGGAGGGCCAGGGACTTTATCCTGAGCCGGGGCGGTGTCCCGGAAGTGCGGGTGTTCACCAAAATCTGGCTGGCCCTCTTTGGGCAGTGGGACTGGAAAGGCACCCCCAATATGCCGCCGGAACTGATTCTGCTGCCGCCTTGGGCGCCCTTTAACATCTACGAATTTTCCAGTTGGGCCAGGGGAACTATCGTGCCGATGCTGATTATCCTGACCCACCGGCCGGTATGTCCGGTGCCGGAACCGGCCCACATTGATGAGCTTTACCCCAAGCCCCGCAATGAGGTTGATTATTCCCTGCCCAAACCCGACTCTACCTTGAGCCTGGCCGGTTTCTTTTACCACCTGGATCGGCTGGTGGGAATTTACCGGAAGCTGCCAATCCACCCCTTCCGGGGCCAGGCCGAGCGCAAGATCCAGGAGTGGGTGATCAATCATCAGGAGGCCGACGGTTCCTGGGGCGGTATTCAACCCCCCTGGGTCTATTCCCTGCTGGCCTTGCAGCACCTGGGCCTGCCCGAAGACCATCCGGCCCTGGAAAAGGGTTACAACGGCTTTGACGGCTTTGCCATTGAGGACGACGAAACCTGCACCCTGCAAGCCTGCGTATCCCCGGTGTGGGATACCTGCCTGGTGCAACAGGCCCTGCTGGAATCGGCAATGCCCGGCGATGACCCGATGATCCGGAAGTCCACCCGCTGGCTCCTGTCCCGCCAGATTGACGCGCCGGGGGATTGGCAGGTGCGGGCCAGGGACGCCAAGCCCGGTGGCTGGTCTTTTGAGTTTCACAACAGCGCCTACCCGGACGTGGATGATGTGTCGGAGGTAATTATCGCCCTGGCCCAGGCCAAGTTGACCCCCGCCGAAGAACCGCAACGGCAGGCCGCCATCCGCCGGGGCGTGGACTGGCTGGTGGCAATGCAGAGCAAAAACGGCGGTTGGGCGGCCTTCGACAAGGACAACAACCGCAAGTACCTGACCAAGCTGCCCTTCTCCGACTTTGGGGAGGTGCTGGACCCGCCCAGCGTGGACGTTACCGCCCACGTGGTGGAGATGTTCGGCAAGCTGGGTTACTCCCGCGACTACCCGCCGCTGGAACGCGCCTACCGCTACATCCTCCGGGAGCAGGAGGACAACGGTTCCTGGTTCGGCCGGTGGGGGGTCAACTATATCTACGGCGTCGGCGCCGTTCTCCCGGCGCTGGAAGCCATTGGTGAGGATATGAGCCAGCCCTACGTCCGCCGGGCGGTGCAGTGGTTGATTGACCACCAGAACGAAAACGGTGGTTGGGGGGAAAGCTGCGGCTCCTACGTGGATCCCCGGCTGCACGGGGTCGGCCCCAGCACCGCCTCGCAAACCGCCTGGGCCTTGCTGGCCCTTTTAGCGGCCGGCGAGGTGGACAATCCGGTAACCAGGGGCGGCATCCATTACTTGCTCCATACTCAAAACGAGGACGGTTCCTGGGACGAACCGTACTTCACCGGCGCCGGTTTCCCCGGCTACCTCCAGGGCGGCCCGCCCAAGGAACTGCCCCGGCCGGGCGACCGGGGTTACCAGGGTTTGGATTTGCCGGCCGGCTTTATGATTAACTATCATATGTACCGCAACTGCTGGCCCCTGCTGGCCCTGGGCCGGTATCGGCGGTTATTGCTGCGGGAATGATTTGCCGGGGCGGGCGTATCTAAGCCCGTCGTACCGGAACGACGGTTGCCGCTGTTACCCGCTCATCCTGAGCCTGTCGAAGGACGGACCGTCGGATAAGGTAGGGTAGGGTGGTTCGACAAGCTCACCATGAGCGAATTTCGTTCTTGCGAAAAGCCATAGGAACGGAAAGAGAAAACGGATATGAAAACCAGGACATCTACCATTAAAGTCAAGACTGCGGCAGCCCCGGAGTTCGTTGACATAACCAATGCGCCCCCCTGGAACCGGGAGGATGCTTATCGCTACTGCGAGCGGCTGGCCCGCACGCATTACGAAAACTTCACCGTCGGTTCCCGGCTGCTGCCCCAAGATAAACTGCGCCACGTTTACGCCATCTATGCCTACTGCCGCACGGTTGACGATTTGGGGGATGAGGCCGAGGCCGCTGCGGGTGGCGGCGTGGCGTCCCCAACCGGTATGCCGGATGCTGCCTTGCTGCTGGCGCCACCTGAGAATGTTGACCCGGAGGATTTTGGCGGGGACACCGGCGCCTACCGCTTGTCCCTGCTGGCCCGGTGGCAGGCGGAACTGGAGACCTGCTACACCGGCACGCCGGAACACCCGGTTATGGTGGCCTTGCAGGAGACGATACAAACCTTTGACCTGCCGCCGGAGCCTTTTCTCAAGCTGATTGAGGCCAACCGGATGGATCAGCGCCGGCAGCGTTACCCCACCTACGCCGACTTGCTCCATTACTGCGACCACTCGGCCAACCCGGTGGGCCACCTGTTCCTGTATCTTTTCGGCTATCGGGACGCGGAACGGCAAGGCTGGGCTGACGCTACCTGCACCGCCCTGCAACTTGCCAACTTCTGGCAGGACGTGGCGCGGGACTATGGGAAAGGGCGCATCTACCTGCCCCAGGAAGACCTGGCCCGTTTCGGCTATACCGAGGCGGAACTGGCCCAGGGGGTGTTTAACGCTGCCTTCCGGGGCCTGCTGGCCTTTGAGGTGGAACGGGCTATGACCCTGTTCCGGGAGGGCGCGGCCCTGGTTCCGACGCTGGACGGCCCGGCGCGACTGGACGTTGCCTTGTTCACTCGCGGCGGGGTTGCCGTGCTGGACGCTATTCGGAAACGGGGTTATGATGTTTTGAGCGCGCGCCCGGCCCTGTCCCGGCGCCGCAAGGCCGCCCTGTTCCTGTCCACCTGGTTAAGCTGGAAACTGGGGCGGGGAATGGGCTTGCCCGGCCCTTCCTGAACCCCGGTAAAGCTGTTGCCGGGTTGTATGGTCGCTCACGGGTAATATATGGCCGCTCATGGTGAGCTTGTCGAACCAGCAGCCGGCCCTTGGGCAAGCTCATTACACGGAGATTCGGCGAACTCCGCAAACACTCCCGGAGGGAGGTCGTGGTGACTGACCTGGAATTGGCCTACGAAGAGTGTCGGTTGATTACCCGGCGGGAAGCCAAGAACTTCTACTACGCCTTCCTGACCCTGCCGGCCCGGCGGCGGCGGGCCATCTACGTGGCCTACTCCTTCTGCCGTTACTGCGATGACTCGGTGGACGCGGAACGCTCCGATGCCGAAAAGCTGCGTATGTTGGCGGAGTTGCGGGACAAGCTGAACCGGTGCTATCAGGGGCAGGCCGACGAACCCCTGTTTCTGGGGCTGGCCGACGTAGCCCAGCAGTATGACATCCCGCAGGAGTATTTCCGGGAAGTGCTGGCCGGCGTGGAGTCGGATCTGGTCAAGAATCGCTACCAGAACTTTGAGGAACTGAGCCGGTATTGTTACCAGGTGGCCTCGGTGGTGGGGCTGATTTGCCTCCAGATTTTCGGCTACAAGGACGCCCGGGCCAGGCAGTACGCCATAGACCTGGGGCTGGCGATGCAGCTTACCAACATCGCCCGGGACGTGAAGGAAGACCTGGCCTTTGACCGCATTTATCTGCCGCAGGATGAACTGGCCCGGTTCGGTTACTCCGAGGAGGAATTGCTGGCCGGAACCTGCAACGATGCCTTTGTCAACCTGATGCGCTTTCAGGCCCGGCGCGCCCGGGATTACTTTCGGAGCGGTTTTCAACTGCTGCCCTACCTGTCGCCCCGCTCCCGGGCCTGCCCGGCGGCGCTGGGCCTGATTTACAGCAAGGTTCTGGACCGCATTGAGGACGCCAATTACAATGTTCTGGACCGCCGGGTCAGCCTCTCCACCGCCGAGAAACTTCAGGTTATGGTCCACTCGTGGCTGACCAGTATGCTCCCTCGGCGGCTCCCCGACTCAACCTAGGGCCGGCCCCGGTGTCCGCTACCAGGTTGGATCGCAGGTTAGATAGCAAGTTGGATGCCGGGTTAGATACCGGGCTGGATGCCGGGGCTGAGGTGGTGATTTTGGGCGGCGGCCTGGCCGGCATCGCCGCGGCCCTGGCTCTGCTGGATGCCGGCCGCCGCGTAACCCTGGTGGAGGCCCGCCAATTCCTGGGTGGCCGGGCCTTTTCCTTTACCGATGCCGCCACCGGCCAGCCGGTGGATAACGGCCAGCACGTCATCGTCGGCTGCTGCGACCACTTTATCCGGTTCCTGGAACGGCTGGGCATTAGAGAACGGTGGCATTTGCAGTCCGGTCTCCGGCTGTCCGTTTTTGACCGGCAGGGCAAGGCGGGGCTGCTGGCGGCCTCCCGGCTGCCCGCGCCTTGCCACCTGCTGCCCTCCTTTCTGGCCTACCCCCACCTGAACGCGCGGGACAAGGCGCGGGCGCTGTTCGGCCTGGCGCAGGCCAGGTTCACCAACCGCCATCATCCCCATTTGGAGCGGATTACCTTTTACCAGTGGCTCAAGGAAAAGGGCCAATCGGAACGGGCCATCCAAAACCTGTGGAACCTGCTGGTGGAACCCACCCTGAACGACCACGTCCGGGACGTGAGCGCGGCTATGGGTCTGATGATTGTCCAGGACGGAATGTTGCAGGGGCGGCACAGCGCCGACCTGGGCTACCCCCGGGACGGCCTGCTCCCGTCTATCGGCGCCCCGGCCCGAAAACTCCTGACAGCGCGGGGCGCCCGACTCATCCTCGGCAGTCCGGCGCGGCGTCTTTTGCTGGAATCAGACTCGGTGGCCGGCCCGGTGGCGGGTTCTGTTACAGCTATCGAACTGGCCTCCGGTGAAACCGTGCGGGGACAGGAATACGTCAGCGCCCTGCCCTTTAACGCCCTGCTGTCAATCCTGCCCCCGGAGGCCGCCGCGCTGCCCCTTTTCCAGGACATCCGGCGGCTGGAGTGGTCGCCCATCGTGAACATTCACCTGTGGTATGACCGGCCGGTGATGGCTGAGGAGTTTTGCGCCTTTGTTGACAGCCCGCTGCAATGGGTGTTTAACAAGAGCCGGCTGCTGGAATCCGCTACCGCCGGCGGGGGACAATGCCTTACCGTTTCCCTCAGCGCCGCCGCGGACTACATCGACCAATCCCGAGAGGAGTTGGCCCGGCGGTTTATTGCGGAAATGGCCGAGGTATTTCCGGCGGCGCGGGCGGCCCAGGTAGAGCGGGTTATCGTGGTGAAACAACGGGAGGCTACCTTTCGCTGCCTACCGGGGGCCAACGCCCTACGGCCCGGCCCCGGCACGCCCATTCCCAACCTCTTTCTGGCCGGGGAGTGGACTAACACCGGTTGGCCCTCTACTATGGAGGGCGCGGTGCGCAGCGGGTACAATGCCGCCCAGGCCGTTATCCAGGGCCAACGTCAATAGATTTGTAGATTCAAGGTTGCTTGCCAATGACCGCAGCCGCTAAAGTTGTGGCGATTACCGGGGCCTCCGGCTACATCGGCACCCGGCTCTTGCAGCAGTTGGAGGAAGACCGCAGCGTGAGGGAGATGGTGGCCTTTGACCTCAGGCCGCCGCTCTTTCCCACCCGCGATATTTCCGTCTATCGCCAGGACGTGGCCCAGCCCATTGACGACCGGCTGCGCCGCCACCGGGTAGATACCCTGGTGCATCTGGCCGGCTTGAACCGGGGCGCCGCCGGCTACCGGGATTGGCTTGATGACTTGCACCGGAACCAGGCGGCCCTCACCGGGGCCTTGGATTCCGGCGCCAGAGCCGGCGTAAAGCACCTGCTTTACGTCAGTTCCCACCGGGTCTATGGCGCCCTTTCCAGCAACCCGGTGCCGTTGACCGAGTTGGCCGCCGCTCCCGCCGGCGATAACGCCGGGTTCGGGTACGCCGACCTGGTACTTGACCGGGCGGTGCAGGAGTTCGCCGACGCTCATCCGGGAATCAAGGTAACTATTCTACGGGCCTGCCCGGTGCTGGGAACTACCGACGATGAGGAGCAGGCCGGCCGCGCCTTCCCCCGCAGTTTCCGGGGCGTTGGCAGCAATCCGCCTTTCCAGTTTCTGCATGAGGCCGACCTTACCCGGATTATGGCGGACGTGATTCACCGGGAAACGCCGGGGGTCTTTAACGTGGCCGGGGAAGGGGTGGTTTTTCTCCGGGAGGTGTCGGAAATCACCCACCGCAAGCTGAGCCAGCAGCCGCCTTTCCTGGCGTATCCGGCGGCGTGGCTGGCCTGGCGGCTGCTGCGGGCCGGCGCCGGCACCGGGGAGCTGGACGCGGCCCGGTATCCGGTAATACTGAGCACCGGCAAAATCAAGCAAACCCTGGACTACCGCTTTAGTTATACCTCAATGGAAGCCCTGACCGCCTTCGTCAACTATACCGGGATGTAAGAACGGTCTGGACGGGGATGTAGGAACGGGCAATCTCCAAGTCCGCAATCCGCTCATGGTGAGCTTGTCGAACCATCCTTCCGCATCCGGCGATTCCTCTTTCCCGTTTATCCTTCGACTGGCTCAGGATGAGCGGGGCGGTCAACTCTGGCGATTTTGCGGCTGTCCCGGTATGCCGGTCATACCCGCAGCAGGGCGTCGCGGGCCTCCAGCATTGTGGGATGTACCAGATGGCCCCGGTTGGTGAGGTCAACTACTTGGCGGGTTAAGAACTCCAGTATCGCCGCGTCCAGGTTGTCGTAGGCCAGTTCCAGGATTTGGGGTTGGTAGGGGTAGCGTTTCCGCTTGTTGGGGTCCAGCTTGTCCGCCAGGAAAACTACCTTGCCCAGCGCGTCCAGGGTGGGGTGGGCGGTGGTGTGCCAATAGACCGCCTGGTACAAGTCCATTTCGGCGGCGGCGCTCAGTCCCTCTTCCCGGCGGAGGATTTCTGCGCCGACCGGCCCGTGCAGCAACAGGGGAACCTGCTGCTCGACGTCCCGGATGGGCAGGTCAAACCGGGCGGCGCGCTCCAGCAACTCCACCCCCGGCATAGCGCGCGCCACGTCATGGGCCAGAATCCCCAAAGCGGCCCGCTCCGGGTCAACGGCGTGATGGGGGGCCAGTTCCCGGGCCACGTCCTGAGCGCGGGCGATGTGCGCCTGTAGCTTGGCCGGCAGCCCGTCCACCCGTTGCCGGATCCGGCTTTCCAGGCCGGGTTGCCGGAAGGATTGGAGGGGAGATTGCATTGTCATCCCGCTATTACCCCGACTACCCCATAGTTCCCAGGGGCTGCCCGGCCAGCAGGTGCAAATGCAGGTGGGCGATCGCCTGGCCGGCGTCCTCGCCCTGGTTCAGGGAGAGGCGGTAGCCGTTCAGGGCGGCCCCTTCCCGCCGGGCCATTTCCTCGGCCACCACAAACAGATGCCCCATTACCGGCACCTGTCCGGGGCCGACGTAAGCCAGGGAGTTCAGGTGCATATTGGGAATAATCAACAGGTGGACGGGGGCTTGGGGATTGATGTCCTTGACCACGAAAACCCGGTCGTCCCGGTAGATGACCGACTCATGAGTCGGGTTGCGGGCCATGCCGCAGAAAATACATTCGCTGGTAGTCATCCTGTCCCTTCTTCCCGCCGGCTGCGGTTGCGGCAAGGCCGGCCGGTTTCTTGCTTGATTTTTATCGGCGCGCCCCAAGCCGGCGGGCCGGGGTTACGCCTCAATTTGTTGCAGGGCCAGCTCTTTATGGAAGTTCACGTCTCCGTAGGAAAGTTCCTGCACTTTGGCCCGGCGGGTGTAAAGTTGCAGGTCGTGTTCCTTGGTAAAGCCGATGGCCCCGTGGCACTGGTGGGCCAGATTGCAAACCCGCTGGTAGGCGGCGCTGACCCAGGCTTTAGCCATAGCAACTTCCCGGTCGGCCGGTTCCCCCTCGGCGATTTTCCAGGCCGCTTGATAGGCGATGTGGCGGCAGCCTTCCACGTCGGTCGCCATGTTGGCGCAATGGTGCTGCACTGCTTGAAAGGCGCCCACCGGCCGCCCGAACTGGCTGCGCTGCTTGGCGTATTCCACGGTCATTTCTACCACCGCGTCGGCGCCGCCCAGCATTTCCAGGCACTTGCCGGCCACCGCCCGGTGCAGGGCGCGCCGGATTATCGGCCAGCCGCCATCCACCGCGCCCAGCGCGGCATTGGCCGAAACCTTCACGTCGCTCAGGATTATTTCACACTGCCGGTCTGAGGAAATGGTGCTGAGCTGATTGACGGTTAGCCCGTCGCTGCTGGAGGGTACGATGAACAGGGTGATGCCCTGGGCCGGGTCGGCGGACTCGGTGGATTCAGTGGTGCGGGCGGCGACCAGTATTAGGTCGGCGGCGTGGGCATCGGGGACGAACAGCTTGGCCCCGTTGAGCCGGAAATCGGCCCCGTCCCGGGTGGCGGTGGTTGCCACACCCCAGGGTTCGTAAGTTGCCGAAGCCTCGGTAAGGGCCAGCGTCATCAGCAGTTGGCCGCTGCAAATGCGGGTCAGGAGGTCCCGTTTCTGCTCCTCGTCCCCGGCGTCCATTACCGTCAGGCCGCCTAGGACAACCGTCGCAAAGAAAGGGCCGGGGGTCAGGGAGCGGCCGATTTCTTCCAGCAGTACCGCCAGGTCCAGGAAGTTGCCGCCGGTGCCGCCGTACTGCTCCGGGAAGGCCACGCCGGGCCAGCCCAGGCCGGCAATCTGGCGCCAAAGCCCATCGGTATAACCCCGGGGGTCTTCTTCCATCTCCCGAACCAGCGTCAAGGGACACTCCTGAGACAGGAACTCCCGCGCGCTGTTCTTCAACATCTGCTGAATTTCACTCAAACCCAAGTCCATATTTACTCCTCAATCCTCCGGGGCGCCGCCACCGGAATGGCTGCATCCGATTGCCGGGCTAGTATAGCGCAAAGTGGGGATTTTTTCACCACAGATATGCAGAGTAACCGGGCAACCGCGTCTTAACCAGGGCAACCCCGGCAACAGTCATTGGCAGCCCAAACAACCGTCGGTGGCAACTCAAACAACGGTAGCCCCAAACAACCGTAGGTGGCAACTCAAACAGCGGCAGCCCAAACAACCG
Source organism: uncultured Dehalococcoidia bacterium (assembly GCA_958295765.1). Classification (GTDB taxonomy): domain Bacteria; phylum Chloroflexota; class Dehalococcoidia; order Lucifugimonadales; family UBA3495; genus CATQHB01. The sequence continues at coordinate 1,908,436 of CATQHB010000002.1, read as the reverse complement.
TCGGTGGCAACCCAAACAACGGCGGTCCAAACAGCGGCAGCCCAAACAACCGTCATTGGCAACCCAAACAGCGGCAGCCAAACAACCGTCGGTGGCAACCCAAACAACGGTAACCCAAACAACCGTCGTTCCGGCGAAAGCCGGAATCCAGGAAATCCTGCGGGAAAAGAATGTGCCGGCTACCGAGAGTTCTGGATTCCGGCTTTCGCCGGAACGACGGTTTTATAGCCGGAATGACGGGTTTAAGCTGCGATTGCTTTGACCGGGTTTGTGATGCGATTGCCCTGACGCCGAGGCATTTTCAACGCTTGTCGGTATTTTCACCGGGTAGGGGCGGGTTTCTAACCCGCCCGGCGTTCAACGGCAAAGACGGTCCGGTGAACGGGTGTACCCGGTATGAAACATTCTTGTACCCAAGCCAGGGCGGGTTACAAACCCACCCCTACCCGATGATGACAATGCCAACAAATGTTGAGAATACCTTGAGGAGTAACCGGGCTTGGGCAAAGTCTCCAACCCGCTTAAAGCATCCAATCCGCGCAAAGTCTCCAATCCGCTCATGGTGAGCTTGTCGAACCACCCCGCCGGCGGTTATTGCTCAAAGATTGACGTTACCCCCAGGCTTGCCAGGCCAACCTGGCCCCGTTGAGCAGGACGGCCCCGTAGAGGCCGGCGGCCAGATCGTCGGCCATTATGCCCCAGCCGCCGGGCAGCCGTTCCAGCCGCCGGGCCGGCCAAGGTTTTACGATGTCGAAGAACCGGAAGCAGAAGAAGGCCGCCGCCAGCCACAACCCTTCCCGGGGCAGCAGCAGGCAGGTCAGCCACATACCGACAAACTCATCCCACACCGCCCGGCCCGGGTCCGGTTCCTGCGCCGTAACCAGCAGGCCGGTGGCCCACACGCCTACCGGAAAGCCGACTATTATCAGCCCGGCCAGCAACCCGGCCAGCAGCCAGGTTTCATTCGCCGGGCCGGAGAGGGGTATTGAGAGGAGGTAGTAAATGACCAGGGCGGCCAGGCTGCCCACCGTGCCGGGGGCCACCGGAGACAACCCGGCGCCGAAGCCGAGGCCAATAGCTTTGCCGAGGGAGTCTTTCACCACCGGGGCGCAACGCTACGGGGAGTTTTGCGGAGACGCATACTATTACTGCTGATGTTACTGAACTGCTGAAAATCCATTCGTGCCGGTTCGGGTCAAGTCGGGTTTATTGGCGGTTCGTATCAACTATAAGCCGTATATCAGCCGTAGCCCAGACGGTGGAGGGCGGCCTCGTCCAAGCCCAGGTAGTGGCCTACTTCGTGCCACAGGGTAATGCGGATTTCCCGCACCACCTCGGCGCGGGTCGTGCAGCTTTGCAATATGGGCTGGCGGTAGAGGATAATCCGGTCGGGCAGAACCGGGTCGCCGCCCTCCCGGTCAGTCCGGGGGACGCCGTGATACAGGCCGAAGAGGGTTCCGCCTTCCTCCAATAAATCCTGCTCCGCCGCGCCGGGCCAATCCTCCACCGTAACGTCCACGTTGCCCCGCTCCAACTCCCGCCGGTAAGCCGGAGGCAACTGGCGGTAGGCCCGCAGCACCAGCCGGATAAACTCCTGTTCGGTCAACTCAACCACAACTCTCTCAATTGAGAATTAGGAATTAAGAATTAAGAATTACGAATGGGGAAGTGATAATTCTTAATTCCTAATTCTTAATTGATAATTCCTAATTGATGACGCAGGTTTTTGAGGATTTCTACGTTGCGCCGGTCGGGGCCGTCGCCCTCAAAGCCGGGGACTTCCAGGAAGAAGGGTACATCCTTAAAGGCCGGGTTTCCCATAATGGCGGCAAAGCCGGCCTCGCCGATATGCCCCTCGCCGATGTTGTCGTGGCGGTCAACGCCGGAGCCGCAAAGCTGCTTGGAGTCGTTGGCGTGTACCGCCGCCAGGTTTTCCGCTCCGATGGCCTCGTCGAACTGGGCAATCATTGACTCCACTCCCTCCGGCGTAGTCAGGTCATAGCCGGCGGCGAAGCTGTGCTGCGTGTCCAGGCAGATGCGGAGGCGGGGGCTGTTGACCGCCCTCAGGATGCCGCCCAGTTCCTCAAACTTGGCCCCCAGGTGCTGGCCCATACCGGCCATATTTTCCAGGCACAGGTAGGGGCCTTCCGGCGTCTGCTCCAGCACCCGGTTGATGGCGTCCACCGCCTGGTCGAACACCTGCTCGTAGCCCTGCCCCTTGTGGCTGCCGGGGTGGAAAATTACGCCGTCGGCGTCAATGGTGGCGGCCAGGGTCATATAGTTGATGAGGGACTGGACGCCCTTTTCCACCAGTTCCGGGTTGGGACTGCCCAGGTTGATGAGGTAGATGGCGTGAAAATAGACCGCCCCCATGCCGGTCTCGGCGCGCCGTTCCTTGAAGGCGGCGACTTCCTTATCGGCCGGCGGCTTGAAGGCCCAACTGCGGGCCGAAGAGCCGAAAATCTGGATGGCCTCGCAGCCAATTTCCACCCCCCGGTCAATGGCCTTGCTGATGCCCCCGGCGGAAGATACGTGCGCGCCAATCTGCATATTTTCCCTCTCTTTTTGTCCACGAAGGGACACGAAGGGGCACGAAGGAATAGTTTAATAGTTTAGATGTATATTACTTAAACAGTAATCATTCCAACAGTAATCATTCCTTCGTGCTTATTCGTGTCCCTTCGTGGATAAACTAACCGGTGGCCGGAGCGGCCCGGCGGCCCCGGCGGAAGATCCTGCCGATTTCGCCCCGTTCCCAGATGACTACGAACTGGCTGGCGATGAAGATGGAACTGTAGGTTCCGACCAGCACGCCGATGGCTACTACCAGCAGCAACTCCCGGATACTGGAGCCGCCAATCAGCAGCATCGCCAGCAGCACGGTAAGGGTGGTGAAGCTGGTGTTGATTGACCGGCCCACCGTCTCAACGATGCTCAGGTTCACCGTGGACTCTAATGCCCGGTCGGGGTAGCGGATGACGTTTTCCCGGATGCGGTCGAAAATTACGATGGTGTCGTTGACGCTGTAGCCGGCGACGGTCAGGATGCCGACGATGAACATGGAGTTGACCTCCATGTTGAGTACCCGGCCCAGGATGGAGAACACCCCCAGCACCAGCAGGGTATCGTGAATCAGGGTCAGAATGGCGCTGATGCCGTAGCGGTAGGCCTTAGGCACCCGCCGGAAGGCGTACCAGATATATAACAGGATGAACACCGAGGCGGCGGCCAGGGCGATGGCGGCGTTGCGCACCGTTTCCTGGGCCACGATGGGCGAGGTGGAGTCGAAGTTCACCGCCAGAACCGGGGCGACGTTCTTGGTCAGGTCGTCCTCAATCAACTGGCGCTCCGACTTGCCGCTGCCCACCGCCTCGGCCAGCACCTTGGTGCGTACCAGGACGCTGCGGCTGCCGGTGCGCTGAATCAGCGCCTCCGGGTGGCCCAACGCCTCCATCCGCGCCTGTACCTGACCTTGGGACACCGGGCGCTCAAAAGTGATGTCCAGCACTGAGCCGCTGGTGAAGTCAATTCCCGGCCGCAGCCCGGAGTCGCCGCTAAGCCAGCCGCCGGGGGGAATAATCAAGGAGATTAACCCGGGCAGGATAATCAGGGCGGAAAAGAGGAAGTACCAGCCCCGTTTGCCTACTATGTTATACACTGCTATCTGCCTCCCTCGGCGCTGTGGGTACGCGCGGCCCCGGCCCGGCCGGGCATGGAATTGGTGGCCGGACGCGGCGGCGGTTCCGGCGTGAACAGGTTGATGCGGCGGCCCAGCCCAATCCAGGCGAAAAGCTGGAGCAGGTTGCGGCTGACCACGATGGCGGTGAACATACTTACAGCCACGCCGATGAACAGGGTGAAGGCAAAGCCGGTTACCAGGTCATCGGCGGTGCGGCTCCCCAGCCAGAGCAGCACCAGGCAGGTGATGAGGGTGGAGAAGTTGCCGTCCCGGATGGCCGGCCAGGCCCGGCTGAAGCCCACTTCCATTGAGGAGGCCAGGGTGCGGCCAATCCGCACCTCCTCTTTCATCCGCTCAAAAATCAGGATGTTGGCGTCCACCGCCAGGCCAATGGAGAGGATGAAGGCGCCAATGCCGGAAAGGCCCAGGGTTACCGGCACCAGCTTGAACACGGCCAGCACCACCACGGTGTAGAAAACCAGGGCCAGGGCGGCCACCACGCCGGCCATGCGGTAGTAGGCCACCATAAATATCAGCACCAGCCCCAGGCCGATGATGCCGGCCATCAGGCTCCGGGACAGGGACTCGGAACCCAGCAGCGCGTCCACGTCGCTCTCCTGAATCAGCTTCAGGGGCACCGGCAGGCTGCCGGCTTCCAGTTGAATCGCCAGGGTTCGGGCCTCTTCCCGGGAGAAGTTGCCGCTGATGGAACTGCGGCCGTCCCGGATCCAGGCCAGGGACACCGGGGCAATCAGCAGTTCATCGTCCAGAAAGACGGCGATGCGCTTGTTATCCTGGCCCACAATGCGCTGGGTCAAGTCGGCGAAAATGCCGGTGCCCCGGTCGCCGAAAGCGATGTTGACCTCCCATTCCCCGGTGTTGGGGTCGGTGGAGGCGTAGGCGTTTTCCAGGTCGTCCCCGGTCAGGCCGATTTCCGCATCGGTAAAGACGAAACAGGTAGCATCGGAGCAGGTGCGTTCCTTGAATACCAGTTGCGCCGTCTGGCCGATGAGGGCCTTGGCCGTTTCGATGCCGCCGGTGGTTACCAGGGAATTGACCGCCCCGACGCTGTTGGTCAGGGAGTTGCGCAACTCCTCCTGCTGGTTCACGTTCAGGGAAACGGTGCGGAGTTCAAACTTCCGGTCATTCCCGTCGAGCATTGACACGGAAAAGTCCTCAAAGCCCTGAGCCTGCAATACCTCCTCCACCTGGGCGGCGCCCTTGGGGTCGCTGAACTCCACTTCGGTAATGGAACCGCTGGCCCCGGGGAGTTGGACGATAACCCGGTCGTCGCCAAAGAGCTGGATAATCGGCTCCTCGGTGCCGAACAGGTTGACCCGCCGGTTAATCCGGTCCAGCACGCCCTCCATCTGGTCCGGGGTAGGCGGCAGGGTTTCGGCAACGGTGTAGGACTCTACGGTCATTGCCGGCGGCGTCGGCAGGTCCACCACCCGGAAGTCTGCGACCTGTCCCCCGTCCTCGCTGAACACCTCGGCCAGGGCCGTTTCCAGTTGCGCCAGCAAATCCCCCTCCAGGGGCGTGGTGGTGGTGATGCGGATTCCGTGTTCGCCGTCGCCCCAGCGGGCGACGGTGAAGTCGGCTAATTCCAGTTCCTCCACCACGGTGGTTGGTGCGATAATCAGGTCGGGCCGCGGCCCGGCCTCCTCAAACTGGAAATCCACTTCCACCGCGTATTTAGGCGCCTCGGCGGTCCCGCCCACGTTCAGAGAGTCCCGCAGGCTCTCCTTGACGGCGGGATCCAGCAGGCCGGCGGTTATCAGGTAAGAACGGTCGTCCTGGGCTTGAACCTGGTAATCGACAACGGACAAGTCATCCAGGGCAGCCTCGATGACCGCGGCCTCCACCGGTTCGGCAAAGGCTATTTCGATGCGGGTGCCGGTATCGGCCTGATAGACCAGGTGGCCGCCGCCGCTCAGGTCCAGCCCCAGTTTCAGCCCCAAAGGGCCGTCGCCGCCCCGGTTGAGGGCGGGAAAGCCGGGAACGTTGATATTGACTTCCGTAAAGGCCAGGGCCGCTACGGAAAGCGCCATGATGAACAGGATAAGGATGGATAACCGGATACTGCGCCCGCGCATTAAGTTCAGTTCTCCTTTGCTGTGCTATCCAGGGTTTTCACTATGATGACGCCGGGATGCCCCGGAGGTACTTAATAATCTTTGACTCTCATTCAGTAGTGAACCCCGGTTCATTGGACTAGAGGGATTTATTGCCGCCACCGTTGTCTGAATATCCGGGAGGGAGTTCGGTAAAGGGCTGGCCGGCGCGCTGTGCGGCCTGCTGGCGATCATACCACGCCTGCCATTGCTGCCGGACTTCCAGCAGTCCTTCCTGTCGGCCTACCTCCCGGCCTTCTTGCCGGCCCTTCTCCCGGCCGATTCTCATGCCGACTTCCCGCTCGTGTTTCTTGAACTTTTCTACGATCATTTTAGCTACCATAAAACCCACTCCTTACTAGAGGGATTTCTCCCCGCTGCCGTTGGCCGAATGTCCGGGAGGGGGTTCGGTGAAGGGCTGGCCGGCGCGCTGTGCGGCCTGCTGGCGCTCGTACCAATCCTGCCATTGCCGCCGTTCTTCCTGCCGGCCGATTCTCATACCGACTTCCCGCTCGTGTTTCTTGAACTTTTCTACGATCAGTTCGGCTAGCATAAAACTCACTCCTTTTGCCAGGTTGATGAGCTTCTCCGCCAGGTATATTACGCCGCCGGCGATGCCCAGCCCGCCCAGCGAGATGGCTAACAGGGCCAATCCGCCCCTTTTAGCGTCGGGCGGGGCAACGCTGACACTCAAACCCGCAATAGCTGCGGCTATTCCAATCACGACGGCAAAGGTTGCCGCGTAAACGATGAGCTTGACTGCCTTTATTCTATCACCTCTGGCCCTATCGCGTAGTCGCCGAGATTATTCGAGCGTTTTCATATCCATAAATGAGGCCGCCCGTTCCAACGCCTCCTCTCGGGTGGCGATTTCCCCGGTGGCTTGGGCCTCGGCCAACTGCTCCAGCAGGCGGCCAATCCGGGGGCCGGGCGCCAGGTCAAAGTGCTGCATCAGGTCATGGCCGTTCAGTAGCCGCGTCTGGCCTGGCCCGGATTCGTGAATCGCAGTCTGGCCGGTTCCGGTCTCCAAAACATAGGCTAACATTCTAGCATGACTAGCCCAGGGGTCGGGGGCGATTTCCGGTCCCTTTGCCGCCAGATAATCGGCCAACGCCAGGTAAATTGTATCTATCGACACCTCTTCCAAGTCTCTAAAATAGCGATAAATCGCTCGTAGGGAGGGTTTGTCATCTCCCTGCCGCAATTGGGCCGGGCGCAGATGGTGTTCGACCATCCGGGCCACCATAGCCACGCCCCTGGCGCTGAGGCGCAGTTGACTCAGCCGGCTTTCGACCATTTCCGCACCCAGTTCCGAGTGTCCCAGGAAGCGGATGCGTCCGGTGGCGTCGGCCTTCCGGGTCTGGGGCTTGGCAATGTCATGGAGCAGCCCGGCCAGCTTGAGGATGGTGCGGCGGGTATGTCCGTCGCTGACCTCCTGCCCGAAATGCTCCGCTGTTTCCGCTGTCCAGGGGGTCAGGGAGTAAATGGCCGAGTGCTGATGCCCCCGGGTAACCAACTCGGCATATTCCACCGTGTGCAGCAAGTGATTCCAAACGTCCCAATAGTGGACGCGGGGCTGGTCAACGCCTTTGGTCAGGGCCAGTTCCGGGATAATCCGGCAGAGCAGGTCCAGCCGATCCAGAACCTCCAGTTGACCCCTGGCCCCGTCGCCGGCCAGAATTCGCAGAAACTCATCCCGCACCCGTTCCGGGGCCACCCGTTCCAGCAAGGGAGCGTCGGCGCGGATGCGGCGGGCGGTTTCCGGATCCAGCCGAAACTTCAGTTGCCCGGCCAGCCGGACGCCCCGCAGCAGGCGGCCGGGGTCGTGCCGGAATACGTCGGGGCTGACCATGCGGATGCGCTTTTGCGCCAAATCAGCCCGCCCGTCCATGGGATCCAGCACCGCATCAGCCCAGGCGGACACCGGGCCGGGCTGCCATAGGTGCAAGGGCAGGGCCAGGGCGTTGACCGTAAAGTCCCGGCGGGCCAGGTTATATTTAATATCGTCATCGTCATCGTAATCGTCGTAGTAACCGGACAGGTCAATTATGACCGGAGACTGCCCCGGTTCCACCCCTCGCTCCACTACCACCCTGGAGACGCCGCGTGCCGGTCTGAGAGGGGCATGGTCGTTGCCCAGGTGCCGGGCCAGTTCCCGCCCCAGGTCTTGTACCTCGTACCAGGGCGCCGGGACGGCAATATCCAGGTCGTGGGGCGACTCCGGGCTGGTTCCGGTCGTTGACGCCAGGCCGGCCAGCAGCGCGTCCCGCAGGAACCCGCCTACTAGATAGACGTCTCCCGCCGGTTGGTTGCGGTGAGAATAAAAGAACCGGATAAGTTCAGTAAGTATGGCGGGAGCTTCCTGGAAGGTGAAGGCGCAGCTTCACCGGATTATTGTCTATGTTGTTTATCGGTGGTCTAGCGGCGCCGGATTTTCACTAACTATTCCCTAACTATTAGGTACGCAGAGAGCAGGGAGAACACCGGTAGTTTTGGCGCGCCGCTGCGGTTAAAAATCCCGGCCGGCAGCTATTGTTCTGACTCGACTTTTTCATCCGTCCCCGGTTCCTCAGGATCCGGTTCGTAGCCGATACGGTAGAGGCTGTCCCGGGAAATCAGGTGGTCGATATACAGGATGCCGTTGAGGTGGTCGGTTTCATGCTCCAGGGCCTGGGCCAGCAACCCCTCGGCCTTGATGCGGATGACCTTGCCGTTCAGGTCCAGCGCCCTGGCCCGCACCCGCTGGGAGCGTTTGACCATACCCCGGTAGCCGGGGATACTGAGGCAGCCTTCCTCTACTTCCCGTTCCCCTTCCCGCCGGATGATTTCCGGGTTGATCAGCACCAGGGCCTCTTCCCACTCCGGCAGTTGAATTACCGCCACCTTTTGCCGGGAACCCACCTGGTTAGCGGCCAGCCCTACCCCGTGTTCGGCGTGCATAGTTTCCACCATGTCCCGGGTGTATTTGGACATACCGGCCGGTATCTGGGTAATTCTCCGGGCCTGCTGCCGCAGGATGGGGTCGGGAACGTGGCGCATGGTCAGAAGGGTCACTGGGGGATACCTCCCGGCGGGTTGTTGGCGGTGTTCTACATTAGTCCCGGCATCGGCTGACCAGGGCCGGGAAACGGGCTGATTATACCTAACCTGACCGGAAAGCGCAAAGGCAGACGGGCCGGCAACCGTCATCGACTACGCTTTTAGCCGTGATTACCCCTTGGAAGTGGCTAAAGCAAATGCACCGGGTCAACGTCTATGGTAAGGCCCCGGGAGGACAGGTCGGTTCCTTCCAGAAAGCGATGGAGATTGCGGCCCCGCAGGATGAGGCGCCAACGGTATTGCCCCCGCACCCGCTCCGGTATGCCGGGGGCCGGGCCGATTACTTGCACGTCGGTCAACCCCTGGGCGCGGATGAGCTGCCGGAACTGGCGGGCGGCGGTGATGGCTTGCTGCTGGCAGGTGGTGGGGTTGAGGTCCTGGTAAAGTAGATGCACCAGCCGGTTAAAAGGCGGGTTGCCCTGCTGGTGGCGGGCGGCAATCTCCGTGCGGAACAGGACGGCGTAGTCCTGGCGGGCGGCGGCGGCCACGGCGTAATGGTCGGGATTGTAGGTCTGGATGATGACCCGGCCCGGCTCAGCGCCCCGTCCGGCCCGGCCCGCCACTTGGCAGAGGAGGCCAAAGGCCCGCTCGCCGGCCCGAAAATCGGGTAGATGGATGCCCACGTCGGCCAGCACCACGCCCACCAGGGTTACGTTAGGCACGTCCAGCCCCTTGGCGACCATTTGCGTGCCGACCAGCACCTGGGTTTCACCGGCGGCCAGGCGGCGCATCGTTTCCTCCGTCCCCGGCCCGGTGCGCACCGAGTCGGCATCCCACCGTTCCACCTGCGCCTCGGGTAGCAAGGCCCTGACTTCGTCCACCACCCGTTGGGTGCCGATACCCAACTGGCGGATGTGGCTGCCCGCGCATTGGCGGCATTGGCGCGGGCTACGGCTGCGCCGGTTACAGCGATGACAGCGCAGCCGGGCCTCGGTCGAGTGGTAGGTCAGGGACACAGCGCAACCGCTACAGGTAACCACGTAACCGCAGTCCCGGCACTGGACAATGGGCGCGCTGCCCCGGCGGTTGAGGAACAGGATGGCCTGTTGTTTCCGTTCGATGCACCGGGTAAGAGCCTGGCTCAAGGAACGGCTGAAGATGCTGCGGTTGCCTTGGCGCAGTTCCTGCCGCATATCGCAGACTTCCACGGGGGCCAAGCCCTCGGCGTCGGCGCTTGCCGGCATTTTTCCCGCATCCCGGCCTTTCCCATTGGTAGAGAGATTCGGGGCGAGGGGTGGTTCGACAGGCTCACCATGAGCGGGTTGGGGAAACTCGCCAAGCTCACCGTGAGCGAGTTCGGTAAGCTCACCGTGAGCGAGTTCGGTAAGCTCATCAAACTCACCATGAGTGGGTTGGATAAGCTCATCAAACTCACTGCGAAGGTCTTGGGCGTTGTTATCACCTTCTTGTTCATCCCGGCCTGGTGGCGGGGCGGCTTGCCGAATCCGGTGGGGCAGCTCCAGCAGGCGATAGCGGCCTCGGCGGGCGTGATGGTAAGACTCTACGTCCGGCGTGGCGCTGCCCAGAATTACCCCGGCCCCGGTAAGGCGGGCCAGTTCCAGCGCAGCGGTGCGGGCATGGTAAAAGGGCTGCGCCTCGACCTGCTTGTAAGTCCATTCGTGTTCCTCGTCAATGACAATCAAGCCCAAGTTGGGCGCCGGAGCAAATAGGGCGCTGCGGGGGCCGACCACCACGTCATAATCGCCGTCCCGGATTTTCCACCACTGGTCAAATCGCTGTCGCTCGCTCAGGCCGCTGTGCAGCACCGCCGCCCGTCCGGGGAAACGGGCGTTGACCCGCTGCACCGTTTGCGGGGTCAGCGCAATTTCCGGCACCAGGAAAATGGCCTGTTTGCCTTGTTCCACCACCCGTTGGATGGCTTGCAGATATACCTCGGTTTTCCCACTGCCGGTAACGCCGTGCAGCAGGAAAGTCCGGGGCTGGCGGGCCGGGTCGTCCAGCGTCTCGGCGATGCGGGCCAGGGCATCGGCCTGCATCGGGAACAGGGTAAGGGGCGGCTCCGCTCCGTTGGCTGCTGGGTCGTCGGGTAGGAGAGAATCGGGGTCGTCGGGTTGGCCGGACGTATTCGGCCGGGCTGCCTGGTTACTTGCTACGGAACTTGCGGCGGAACTTAACGGGGAACCCTCCTGGCGCACCCACTCCAGCCCCAGCAATCCTTTCTCCACCAGGGCGTTGCCCACGCCGGAACCGAACTCCTTGTTAGCCTGGGCGGTGGAGTAACTTCCGGCCTGTTCCCGGACGGCCTGGAGCAATTTTTCCTGCCGCGCCGGAAGTTTGTCCGGCGCCTCGGGCCAGTGGCCCAGGTCATCCTGGGGGCTGGCGGGAAACAGTTGGCTCACGTAGCGGAAGGTTCGGGGACGGGGCAAATCCACCCGGCGGTGGATGAGGCCCCGTTGCGCCAGGCGGTTCACTTCCGGGCCGCTGCGCTTGCCCAACAGCTTGGCGAACTCGGCTTCGGTCAGCCGTTGCCGTCCCGCCAGGGTTTCCAGGGCTTCCCGGGCCGGGGATTTCAGCTTTTCCAGATTGGCCGCGTCCACCGGAATTGGCAGGATTTGCGACCGCACTTGAGCCTTGAAGCCGGGGGGCAGAAACAGGGCCACCGCGTCGAAGAGGGGGCAGAGATAGTACCGGCTCAGCCACTGGGCCAGGGTCAGGGCGGTAGCGTCCAGCAGCGGGGACGGCTCTACCGCTTGCAGGATGTCTTTGGTAACCTCCACCCGGGGCGCCGAGGCCAGTTCTATGACCACGCCCTGGAGGATGCGGCGGCCAAAGGGAACCCAGACCAGTTGGCCCGGTTGGATTCGAAAGCGGTCGGGGATACTGTAGGAAAAGGTTCGAGCAGGGCTGACCGGGGCGTCCACCGCTACTTCTGCGTATCTCATCATAGCTACAGCCGCCGGCAACGTGGTGGAGGGTTAAAGCGTACCGGAGTCAGGGCACAGCCGCCGGCAAGTCGAGTTGGCGGCTCAACCCTACTCTAGCCAGGGCTGCGCTGGAATACAGCGTCGCGAATTACATCCAACTGCCCTTCCAGCCGGGACTGACCGCGATCCAAGTTTCCTGCCCAGTCGTTCAGCTCTTTAAGCTGCTCGTTCATCTCATCGAGTCGGAGGTTTTGCCGGGCTTCCGATTCTTTAAGTTGCCGGTTCATATCATCGAATCGGAGGTTCTGCCGGACTTCCGAATCTTTAAGCTGTTGGTTCATCTCATCGAGTCGGTGGTTTTGCCTAGCTTCCGAATCTTTAAGCTGCTGGTTCATCTCATTGAGCCGGTGGTTTTGCCGGGCTTCCGAATCTCTAAATTGCTGGTTCAGCTCGTCAAGTCGGTGGTTTTGGCGGGATTCCGAATCTCTGAGTTGCTGGTTATATCGCGCTTCCATGTCGGCTAGTTGCCGGGTCCAGCGCACTTCCAAACGGTCGATGCGGCGCTCGTTGCGCCGATCGTTCCAATAGAACATACCCAGCATTAAGCCGGCTATGGCGATAACTGCGCCCAAAAGAGGTAGCCACGCTGTTTCCATCGGTTATGCCTCGGAGCGTTGGTTAAATCCGGCCCCGCCGTCTGCTTACGATCCGGCGGCCTGGCCCCGGGGGCGGCGGGGCAGCGTCTTTTCCTTAATCCGGGCGGCCCGGCCTTGCAGCCCGCGCAGGTAGTAGAGCTTGGCCCGGCGGACGGCGCCCCGGCGGGTAACCTCCAGGGAGTCAATCAAGGGCGAGTAGAGGGGAAAAATCCGCTCCACGCCTACGCCGCCGCCGGCCACCCGGCGCACGGTAAAGTTGGCCGACGGCCCGCTGCCGTTCTGCCGCCGGATTACCACGCCCTGAAACGCCTGGATCCGCTCCCGGTCGCCTTCCCGGATGCGGAAATTGACCCGTACCGTATCGCCGGCGCCAAAGTCAGGGATTTTCGGACTGCTTTCGGGTTTTAATATCTGGGCCGCTTCCATAATTCTACAACACTACCTTTCCCTTACCATTCTAGGCCATAAGCATACCACATCGTACCGGGGAATGGTATGCCTTCTCCCAGGCCATTCCGCCGGTTGGGGACGCATTAACCCGGGACGGGGAGAGGAGATGATTTCATCGCTGATTCTCAAGGTTATCCCCGCTATGTGATATTATGGGCCTCAACAGCAACTAACTACAATCAATAAGGAGGTACGGCTATGCCATTCGGAGGCAATGACTGGTTGGCGCTGACCCAGGAGCCTACCCTGGAACCGGAACTGCCCATCTGCGACCCGCATCACCACTTCTGGGATTTCCGTTCCGAGCGAATCCCCTACCAGCGGTATCTGATTCACGAACTGGCGGCCGACATTAACAGCGGACATAACGTCCGTTCCACGGTGTTTATCGAGGCCCGTTCTATGTACCGGCCCGATGGCCCGGAGCAACTGCGTCCCGTCGGCGAGGTGGAGTTTGTCCAGGGTCTGGCGGCGGCCAGCGCCAGCGGCATCTACGGCCCCGGCCGGGCGGCGGCGGGCATCATCGGCGCGGCCAACCTGGACCTGGGCGCGGCGGTGGAGCCGGTGCTGGATGCGTTGCAGGCGGCCAGCCCCAACCGTTTTCGGGGCATCCGCGCCCATACCGGCAACGACCCTCATCCGGAGATAGAAAGCCGGGCCGCCCCGGGGCGGATGGGGCAGGCCGACTTCCGGGCCGGCGCCCAGCTCCTGGCCGATAAGGGGCTGGTGTTGGAGTTGACCGCCTACTTCCACCAGGCTGCTGAGATGGCCGATTTTGCCCAGGCCCTCCCCGACCTGCCCGTCGTCTTTAACCACATCGGCGGCCTGCTGCGGGTTGGCCCCTACGCCAACCGGGATGAGGAGGTGCTGGCCCAGTGGCGCAGCGCGATTGACGCCGTGGCCGCCTGCCCCAACATCTATATGAAGCTGGGCGGCGTGGGCCAGCCCCGCTATGGCTTTGACTGGCACGAATGGAACCGGCCCATCGGCTCCGAGGCGCTGGCCGAGGCCCTGGCCCCGCTGATGAACTACTGCATTGAAAAGTTCGGGCCGGAACGGTGTATGTTCGAGAGCAACTTCCCGGTGGACAAGGTTTCCTACTCCTACAATGTCCTGTTCAACGCCTTCAAGCGCCTCTCCGCCGGCTACTCCCCCACCGAGCGGGCCGCCCTGTTCCACGACACGGCGGCGGGGGTTTACGGAATAGAGTATCGGTAGGGGCAGGTTTAACTGATTGCCTTCCATAACCAACCGTAACTGTAGGGGCAGGTTTCTAACCTGCCCTTGCCAATGGCGCCGTTGCCGGTCTTGGGCTAGACCCTGGTATAAATCTTGTTCCGGCCTTGTCCTTTCCAATGGACTTTGCCTTTTTCCGCAAGGCTCACCAGGACGGTGTAGGTCAAATAGTTTCGTTGCCCACCTTGAAAGTCGGAGTGCAAGTCAAGGAGTTGGGCAATTTCCACGTTGCGCAAACCTTGGGGATTGGCCTCCAGCAACCGCAGGATAGCATCCTCTAGCTGTTGCAGTCCGGCTTGGGCCGTATCTATCGCCGTGGTATCGCCGTTTCTACTGGTAAAGAGTTTGCTTTGCTCATCCCGGCTGATGGCCCCGCGCGCCAGCAAGCCGCCCAACACCCCGTAGGTAAGTTGATTCTTGTAGTTGCCGCCGAAGTCAAAGCTCAAGCCGAGACCGCGTGCAATATCCACGTTCCGCAAACCCTGAGGATTGGCGTCCAGCAGCCGCAGGATGGCATCCTCGATCTGCTGCCGGCCCGCTTGGGCCAGAGTACGGGCGTCGGTGTCGCTGCTCATATACGGCTCTCCGGGTAGTGGGTTTCCTCGTGATTGCTGAAACAGCGGGCGCAAGTAATGTCATCACATTCCAGGCACGCCTGACTGCAATTGTCGCAAGTTTCCCGGCTACAGGATATACAAGAATAATCGTACCGGGGGTCAAGCCCGTTACCGCAATAGTGGCAGTCCCCTACGATTTCCGCATCCGCCGGCTCAAGGTTAATCAACATAAACTACTCCATCTAATATACTTGATACCTATAGCATTGACCTTTGATTGGTGTCAACGCCGGGCTGTCAGTAAATCAATCCTGTTGTCCTACTGCCATCACCCTTTTGCTGACCAGGGCAATCGCGTCTTAACGTCGTCAACCCAAGGAACCGTCGTTCCGGCGAAAGCCGGAATCCAGGAAATCCTCACGGAAAAGAGCGAGCCGGCTACTGAGGGTCCTGGATTCCGGCCTTCGCCGGAACGACGGTTTTATGATGGTAATGATGGGTTAATGACGGGTTTATACTGCGATTACCCAGTTTGCTGACCCCTCAACCTGACAGCCCCCGCAATTTGTGCTTTAATATCCTCACGGATGAATAATACAGAACCGTTTGACGAACCCCCGCCGTTTTCCGAATCCCCCAACGGCAAAGACTGACCATTAACCATTAACTACTAACTACCCTGACAACAACACTGAACCGAGGACGGAGATTTTATGCCCGCTATGCCCCCCACCGAAGCCCTGGCCCGGTTTATTGCCGATACCGAGTACGAAGCCCTGCCGCCGGCGGTGGTGGCGGCGGCTAAAATCGCCATCCTGGACGGCGTGGCTAACGTCGCCGCCGGGTCGGTGCAGGAACTGGCCGACATTATTGGCCGCTACGTCCGGGACTGCGGCGGCGCGCCCCAAGCCTCGGTGGTGGGCTGGGGCTACCGCACCAACGCCCCCGCCGCCGCCTTTGCCAACGGCGTTTTCGGCCATTGCCTGGACTACGAGATTCAGGGCTTTCCGCCCACGCACGGCACCTCATCCTGCCTGCCGGCGGCCCTGGCCCTGGCCGAGCAGCGCCACGCCCCGGGCCGCAGCGTCATCGCCGCCTACGCGCTGGGCTGGGAAATCCAGGGACGGCTGCGGGCCGCCTCGGCGCCGGCCACCACGCCGGCCTACCACCCGCCGGGACTGGTTGGCCCCCTGGGTAGCGCAGCGTCCTCGGCCAAAGTCCTGGGCCTGGATGCGGCGCAAACCCGAATGGCCCTGGGCATCGCCGCCTCCCGCACCGGCGGCCTGACCGCCAACACCGGCACCATGGTGAAATCGACCCACCCCGGCAATGCGGCCCGGATGGGCGCCGAGGCGGCGATTCTGGCCGGGCTGGGTTACACCGCCAGCGACGCGGCCCTGGAATCGCCCAACGGTTACGCCGCCGCCCTCTTTCAAGGCAACCTGGATTGGGACATCGCTGCCGGCGGCCTGGGCGACTCCTGGCGGCTGGTTGACCCCGGCTTTGACATCAAGCGGTTCCCGGCCCAGGTGTATATGCAGAACGTCATCGAGGCGGCGTTGAACCTGCGCCAAGGGATCAGTGAACGCAGTGAAGGGGCCGGCCCGACCGCCGCTGCCCTGACTGCCGATGCCGTAGAGCAAGTAACTATCTACCGCCGGGGCCGGGGCCACTCCGGGCCGACGCCCCAAAGCGGGCTGGACGGCAAGTTCAGCGCCGAATACTGCGCCGCCGCCGCCCTGCTGGACGGGCAGGTGGGCATCGACAGCTTTACCGACGCCCGCCGCTTTGCCCCGGACCTGGAGGCCCTGCTGGGCAAGGTTCGGGTGGAACCTGACGGCCCGGCGTCGGGCGCAGTGCGGGCGGTGGCCCTGCTGCCCGACGGTTCGGAAGTCAGCGCCGAGTGCCAAGCCTTCCGCGGCTCCGCAGCCAACCCTATGTCCCGGGAGGAACGGCTGGTCAAGGTGCGGGACTGTTTCCGCCGCGCCCTATCTGAGGCTGACACGGAACGGGTAATTGCCATGCTGGAAAACCTGGAGGAGGTGGCGGACGTGGCGGAGTTGATGGATGTTTTGGGGCAAGAGTCGGTGAAGTAAAATTCTCCGATTGTTCGGTGGAGAGCGCTGCTTTGGCTGACAACAAATGAGGTTGCCGTGCTGGGCGGCCGGTGTTTTGGGTTCAGGGTTTCCTTAATCCCGACCGGATTTCAGAATAGAGGAGTTGTAGCGATGACGGACTCTAGCGACGCCTTGAGAAATATGGCAAGGCAAATGGCAAAGGAGGGCAAGACAATCACGGCGATCGCGGAACATCTGGGAATCAGTTGGGTCGAGGCGAGCGGTTATACAACCGGTTGGCAAGGGGCCAAAACCAAGATAACCAATCGGCTCAATAAGCTCGCCAGCGAGCCGGACCCGGAGAAAAGAAAGAAGTTGGCGGAAGAGGCGGACGGCTACGTCGATTTCCTGTACGACGCTGCAAAACACTTGAGGTCTCAGGTGGACGGCGCCCGAAAGGCACTTAACCGCTAGGGAAGACCTTTTCTTTGTTATCGTCCATTCCCTTACCGTACCGTTCCGGCTATTCTGAACAAAATGAAACCGTAAGCCGTTGAGTGTGTTGTCCGAGTGCCCAGCCTTCCGCGGCTCCGCAGCCAACCCCATGTCCCGGGAGGAACGGCTGGTCAAGGTGCGGGACTGCTTCCGCCGCGCCCTCTCCGATGCCGACACGGAACGGGTAATTGCTATGCTGGAGAATCTGGAGGAGTTGGCGGACGTGGCGGAGTTGATGGATGTTTTGGGGCAAACTGCTCCGGCCCGGTAATTTTGCCGTCTAATCCCGGATGTATATATATGGTAGGAGTTACGTGGTAGGTGTTACGCAGTTGGCCGGTCATTCCAGCCGCTTGCTGTGTCATTCCGATTGCTCCGCTGTGTCATTCCGACCGCAGGGAGGAATCTAAAATGCCGGGCCGTTATCGCGTTCCGGTTCCGGCAGAAACCTGGATTAGGAAAGAGTTTAGATTCCTCGCTCCGCTCGGAATGACATAATATATCGGAATGACATAATATAATCGCAAGGCAATAGGCAATATCACGAGGCAATAGGCAATAATATAGGTATAGTAGATAGTAGTACGCAGCAGAGGAGGCCAACCGATGACGGCGATGCAGAACGGCCCCACCCCCGGTAGCCAGGGCAAGTTTTCCCACCGGCCGATGGTCTGGGGCACCCGGGGCATGGTGGGCGGCGGCACCCAATTGACGGCGCAGGCGGGGATGCGCGTCCTGTGGCAGGGGGGCAACGCCGTTGACGCCGCCGTAGCGTCGGCCCTGGCCGCCGGAGTTATGGAGCCGACGGCCCACTACACCCTGGGCGGTGAGGTGGCTTTCCTGTTCTACGACCGGGCCGGCAAAGCCGTCCGCTCGGTGGTGGGCCAGGGTTGGGCGCCCCGGCAAGCGACCGTCGGCCACTACCGGGAAAAGTGGGGTGAGATTCCCCCCGGAGCCTTGAGCGCCACCGTCCCCGGCGTGCTGTCGGCGCTGCTTACGATGCTGACCCACTACGGCACGATGTCCTTCGGGCAGGTGGTGGAGAGCGCCCTGGACTTCGCGCGTAATGGCTTTCCCGCCTACCAACTGCTGCACCAGGCCATTGGCAGCGCCGAGCGGCTGGCTAACCTGCGCAAGTACCCGGAATCGGCCAGGATTTTCCTGCCCGACGGTCGCCCGCCGCAACTGGGCAGCTTGTTCGTGCAGCAAGACCTGGGCCGCACCCTGTCGCTGATGTCTCAAGCCGAGGAACAGGCCATGAGCCGGGGAGAGTCCCGCGAGGTGGCAATCCGGGCAGCGCGGGACGTTTTCTACCGGGGCGACGTGGCCCGGCGAATGGCCCTGGCCTTGCAGGAACTGGGCGGGTTGCATACCTATGAGGACTTCGCCGAGTACGAGTCGCCTCTGGAGGAACCGATTTCCACCACCTACCGGGGCTACCAGGTCTTTACCAACCGCTCCTGGACTCAGGGCATCAGCCTGTTGCAAGCCCTGAATATCCTGGAAGGCTTTGACCTGGCCGCTTTGGGCCACAACAGCCCGGAGGCCATCCACTTGCAGGTGGAGGCGTTGAAACTGGCCTTTGCCGACCGGGAGCGCTACGTGGGCGACCCGGATTTTGTGGACGTGCCGGTGCGGGGCCTGCTGTCCCGGGAGTACGCCGAACTGCGGCGGGGGCTTATCGACCCCAACCGCGCCCAGGCCGAGTACCCGCCGGGCGACCCGCGCCAAATGTTGGCCGTTGCGTCGATACAACGGCCGGCGGCGGTGGCGCCGGCGCCCCAGCCGGTCGGCGGCGACTCCGACGGCACTACCTACCTGGCGACGGTGGACGGTCAGGGCAACTTGGTATCGGCTACGCCCAGCAGCTTCGGCGCCCTGGCTCAGGGTATGGTGCTGGGGGATACCGGTATTCTGATAAACTGCCGGGGTTGCTACTTCTGGCTGGACGATGACAACCCCAACTCAATTGCCCCGCACAAGCGCCCCCGCACTACGCCCTGCACCTTTATCGTCCTGAAGGACGGCCAGCCCTTTATGACCCTGGGCACCCCCGGCGGCGACAGCCAGCCCCAGAGCAACCTTCAGACGCTGAACAATATCATCGACTTCGGGATGAACGTCCAGGAGGCGGTGGAGGCGCCCCGGTTCTGCGGGTACAGCTTCCCGCAATCGCCCTGGCCCCATCGGGAATACCCCAACCTGCTGGAAATTGAGGGCCGGGTATCCCAGGAGTTGGTGGATGCCCTCAGCGACAAGGGCCACCGGGTTGACCTGATTGGCCCCTGGGGGGTCAGCAACGGCTTCACGCCCATTCTGGTTAATTCGGAGAACGGGGTATATCACGGCGGCGCCGACCCCAGGAAAGAGTCGGTGATGCTGGGCTGGTAGCCGGGCCGGCGTCTATTCAGGCTCCCGCCGCAACTTATTATCCCTGCTGGTATGCTGAATTTGAAAAACCTGCATAATTCATCGCTAATCCGCTCGCTGCTCGGCGCCTTTGCCGGCTCTACCCGGCCGGCCCGGGACTGGATTCGGGCCAGGTTCCTGGTGCAACTGCTGGCGCGCACCATCAAGGAAATGTCCGCCGACGATGCCACCCACATGGCGGCGGGGATTTCCTACTATGGGCTGTTCTCCATCTTTCCCCTGCTGCTTTTCCTGATTAGCGTGTTCAGCCTGACTATGGAACCGGAGGACATCCGGGTCCGGCTCACTGAGCTGTCCGCCGGGTACTTCCCCGGTTCGCAACAGCTTATCGACAACAACCTGGACGCCGTGCTGCGGGCGCGGGGCGCGTTGGGCCTCTTTGGCGTGCTGGGCCTGCTCTGGTCGGGCAGCGCCGTATTCGGAGCCTTGAGCCGGTCAATCAACCGGGCCTGGGACGTGCAGGTTGACCGCCCGTTTTTTATCAGCAAGCCCCGGCAGTTGGCAATGGCCGCCGGGATTGCCATACTGTTCACGGTATCGTTGAGCGTGGTTTCGGTGGCCCGTTCCGTCAACGGCCTGATGGACGGCGGGCTGTTCGGCCCCCCCAGCGTGTCCGGTTGGCTGATTCCGGGCCTGCTCCAGGTCATTTCCCTGGCCCTGACCGGCGGGATGTTCCTGCTGATGTACAAGTTTATGCCCAACACCAAAACCTATTGGCGTTTCATCTGGCCCGGAGCCATTACCGGCGCCATTCTGTTTGAGTTGTCGGAAAACCTGTTTGTGGTCTATCTGGCCCGGTTCGCCAACTTTGAGGACGTTTACGGCGCGCTGGCCCCGGTAATCGTGCTGTCCCTCTGGACTTACATCAGCGGGTTGATTCTCATATTCGGGGCCGAGCTGAGTTCCGAATATGGCCGATTGCGGCGGGGCGTGCAACGGGGCGTCCTGCTGTATCCCCAGACCCCGGTTGGAGATCCGGTCGGAGATGATGTCGGAGATGAGGCTGAAACCGGCCCGAAAGGAGGCCAGTAATGGCGGCGAATCAAATACCCCTGGCACAAATACCCCTGGCAAAAGAACTTGACCGGGTGCCCTCCGGCCGGGTGCCCCTGGACCAGGCCCAGGAGTTGCGCTACCGGCGGTTGGCCGAGGATGCCCCAATGGTGGACGTTCACCAGCACCCGATGACCCTGCCCGAGGATATGACCCAGCTTACCGAGTATCTGCGCCGCAACAACTACGCCTGGTCTTATGCCGCCGTAAAGCAGGGCGGGTGGACGGCGGTGGCGACGGCCAATATGTTCCGGGGGCTGATTAGCCGCCCGGATATGTCCTTTGTCGAGTTCGACGACGTGCTGACCGAGGTGGGGTTGATGCTGGACGACGTCGACCAGCAGGATGACGTGGTTATAGTAACCAACGCCGCCGAGATTGAATCGGCCCAGCAGCAGGGCAAGGTGGGCTTTCTCCCGACCCTGGAACACCTGGCAATCGGCAATGACCCGACCCGGCTGGACCTGCTCTACAGCGTCGGCGTGCGGCTGGCCGGCCTCACCTACAACCGCCGGAACTACATCGGCGACGGCCAGTTGGAGCGCAACGCCGGCGGCCTCAGCGAGTTCGGCATCGAAGTGGTGCGCCGGATGAACCGGTTGGGTATGGCGGTGGACTTGTCCCACGCCTCCGTCCCGACGGCAATGGACGCCATTGAGCTATCCGAGGCGCCGGCAACCTTCAGCCATAACGCCGCCTACACCCTGCGGCCCACGACGCGCACCCGCCGGGACGAAGAGTTGATCGCCTGCGCCCGCCAGGGGGGCCTCATCGCCATCACCGCCGTACCCAACTCGCTGAGCGATGACCCCCAACAGGATATTCAATGCGTCCTCGACCACTACGATTATATGGTGCAACTGGTGGGGGTGGACTGCGTGGGCATCGGCACCGACACCAACGTCGGCGACCACGTGGACTTTCACCGCCAGGTTTTGGGCCGCACCGACGACCAGTTGCCGGCCCCCTACCTGGACGGCCTGGAGTCCCCGGCCGACGGCAAGAACATCATCCGGGGCCTGATTAGCCGGGGCCACTCCGACGAAGACATTAAGAAAATCCTGGGCGGCAACGCCCTGGCCTACTTCCGCCGGGTAATGGCCTAGCAACTGGCGGCGGCGATTTTCGCGGTGTCGCAAGGGTGAAAAAAGCCGATCTGCCATTTCCCGGATTTGCTGGAAACTACCCCTTGCCAGATCGTGAAAAATAGTGCATACTATCCCCCGTTAGATTTACTTCCTGGTGGTTCTAGCGGGGTGGCCCCACCCGTTCCCATCCCGAACACGGTAGTGAAACGCCCCAGCGCCGACGATACTGCTTTGGTGACGAAGTGGGAAAATAGGTCACCGCCGGGAAGTATTTCTGAACGAGACCAGGGCGCTCATCGGCCGGTCGTCGGCCCATTCCCGCTAGCCGCCTCTCCTTTCCAACCTTAAAAGTCAGTTAAACTTGCTTGGCGTCAGATAGGCGGACAGCTTTACATCGTTAAATCGGGTGCCATATAATTCAGTAATCATTATGTTGGGTAGGTTCTCCAAACGGTAATCCGGGAACTGCTTCGTTGTAGCAACCCGCGAACCCTTCCGAAAATGCTCTCAGCTCGGTGAAGCAGCCCCCGCCCGGCCCAACAGGAGCGGTATTATGGGAAGTAGATTCGAAAAGTTCTCGGAACGAGCGCGGAGAGTTCTATCGCTGGCCCAGGAAGAAGCCCAGCGGTTTAACCATAACTACATCGGCACCGAACACATCCTGCTCGGCTTGGTGCGAGAGACGGAAGGCGTAGCCGCCAGGGTCCTCTCCGGCCTGGGGGTTGACCTCAGCAAGGTCCGGTCGGCGGTGGAGTTCATCATCGGACGGGGTGAAAAGCCGGCCCAGGGCGAGATCGGCTTGACTCCCCGCGCCAAGAAGGTGGTGGAACTGGCCGTTGACGAAGCCCGCCGGATGAACCATACCTACATCGGCACCGAACACCTGCTCATCGGTCTGCTCCGGGAAGGTGAAGGCGTCGCCGCCGGAGTCCTGGAAAGCCTCGGCGTTACCCTGGAGAAGGTTCGTACCGAAACCCACCGCATCCTCAGCAACAGCTCCAGCGGCAGCGGTTCGCAGAGTTCCCGCACCGGCACCCGCACCCCCACCCTTGACCAACTGGGCATCGACCTGACCAACGCCGCCCGGGACGGGAAACTGGACCCGGTCATTGGCCGCGACCAGGAAATTCAGCGCGTCGTGCAGATACTCAGCCGCCGCACCAAGAACAACCCGGTGCTGGTGGGCGAACCCGGCGTCGGCAAGACCGCCATCGTCGAGGCGCTGGCCCAGCAAATCTACACCGGCGAAATCCCCGAAACCCTCCAGGGCAAACGGCTGGTTACCCTGGATATGGGCGCCCTGGTGGCCGGCACCAAGTACCGGGGCGAGTTTGAAGAACGATTGAAGAAGGTAATTGAGGAGATAAAGAACGCCGGCAACTGCGTCCTTTTCATTGACGAAGTTCACACCCTGGTCGGCGCCGGCGCCGCCGAGGGCGCGGTGGACGCCTCCAACATCCTCAAGCCCTCCCTGGCCCGGGGCGAAATCCAGTGTATCGGGGCGACCACGCTGGACGACTACCGCAAATACGTAGAGCGGGACCCGGCCCTGGAACGCCGCTTGCAGCCGGTACGGGTGGAAGAACCGAGTTCCGATGAGACCTTGCAAATCCTCCGGGGCGTCAAGGTCAACTACGAAGACCATCACAACGTGGACATAACCGAAGACGCGGTACGGGCCGCCGCAACTCTGGCGACCCGCTTTATTCCCGACCGGTTCCTGCCGGACAAGGCGATAGACCTGTTGGATGAGGCCGGCTCCCGGGTGCGCCTGCGGGGCAGCGTTACCCCCACCTCGGTCAAGGACGCTATGGAAGTGCTGGAACGGGTGCGCCAGGAAAAGGACGCCGCCATCGCCTCCCAGCAGTATGAGGCGGCGGCGGAACTGCGCGACCGGGAACTGAACCTGAACCAGGACCTGGACAGCCTCAAAGAGGAATGGCAGGAAGACCGCTCCCGGGGCCGCTCAACGGTTACCGAAGAGGATATAGCCGAAGTGGTCAGTATGTGGACGGGCATCCCGGTAACCCGGCTGGCCGCCGAAGAGACGGCCCGGCTAATCCACATGGAAGACGACCTCCACAAGCGCATCATCGGCCAGGATGAGGCAATCGTTAATATCTCCAAAGCGGTGCGCCGCGCCCGGGCCGGACTGAAAGACCCCCGCCATCCCATCGGCGTCTTTATGTTCCTCGGCCCCACCGGCGTAGGCAAGACGGAATTGGTGCGGGCTTTGGCTGAGGTGATGTTCGGCCACGAAGACAATATGATTCGCCTGGATATGTCCGAGTTCCAGGAGCGGCACACCGTCGCCCGTCTGATTGGCGCCCCGCCGGGTTACGTGGGTTACGATGAGGGCGGCCAGCTAACCGAGGGCGTCCGCCGCAAGAACTACTGCGCCATCCTGCTGGACGAAATCGAAAAGGCCCACCCGGAAGTTTTCAACATCCTGTTGCAGATTTTCGACGCCGGCCAGTTGACCGACGCGCGGGGCCGCCGGGTCGATTTCCGCAACTCCATCATCGTGATGACCAGCAACCTGGGTTCCGACCTGATTAAGCGGGACACCACCCTCGGTTTCGGCGTCAAGTCCGACGGCGCGCAGACCCAGGCCCAGTCCTATGAGCGGATGAAGGACAAGGTTATGGATGAAGTCAAGCGCTTTTTCCGGCCGGAGTTCCTCAACCGCCTGGACGCCACTATAGTTTTCCACCAGTTGGACCAGGAACAGATTCACGCCATCGTTGACCTGATGATTGACATGGTGCAGAAGGAACTGGAGGACAAGAACATCACCCTGGAGCTGAGCGACGCCGCCCGGGAATACCTGGGGGAGAAGGGTTTCGACCCGGTGCTGGGCGCCCGCCCCTTGCGCCGCGTCATCCAGAACGAAGTGGAAGACATCCTGTCCGACGAGTTGTTGCGGGGCGAGTTAAACAGCGGCGACGTGGCGGTGGTAGATGTGGAGGACGAGAAAATCGTCATTCGCGCCAAGGTGCCGGCCCTGCCCCTTGCCTAGTCAAACCGCAACGGTAACCCCAACCGGAATCTACTGACAGCAGGCCCCTGATTAAGGGGCCTGTTGTTGTTATAATGGCCGGTATTCAGGAGGTTGCCGATGAGCCGACCTAGAGAGCAGCAGCGTACTATATTCCTGTGTCAGGATTGCGGTTACGAAAGCCCCCGCTGGCTGGGCTTTTGTCCCTCCCCATCCTGCGGTTCAGGCCGGCCCTTGCAGGAAACCAGGGCCGCCGCCGGTGGTGGCGCAACCCGCCAGCCCTGGCTGAGTCCCGCCGGGGAAAGTATTCAGGAGTTATCCCGGCTTGACCCGGAAGACCGGCGGCGCATTGAACTGCCCTCGGCGGAACTGAACCGGGTGCTGGGCAGCGGCATCGTTACCGGGTCGGTGGCGCTGCTGGCCGGAGAACCGGGGGTTGGCAAATCGACCCTGCTGCTGCAACTGGCCCGGTTTATATCCGAAGGAGGCCGCGCCGTTGCCTACCTCAGCGGGGAAGAATCCCCCCACCAGCTGAAGCTGCGCTCGGAACGGCTGGGGTTTGCCGGCGACCGGGTTTTCCTGATTACGGATACCGACGTGGACCTGGCCCTGGCCCGGCTGGAGGAATGTCGCCCCGACCTTGCCATAATTGACTCCATCCAGACCCTCTACACCCAGGACGCGCCCTCCGGGCCGGGCAGCGTGGCCCAGGTAAGGGAGTGCGGCCTCAAGCTGATGCGCTGGGCCAAGCTCCGCAACGTGCCGGTATTCCTGGCCGGCCACCTGACCAAGGACGGATCCCTGGCCGGCCCCCGGGTGCTGGAGCACATGGTGGACGTGGTGATGTACCTGGAGGGGCAGGAAATCAATACCTACCGGGTGCTGCGCAGCGGCAAAAATCGTTTCGGTTCCACTACGGAAGTCGGCGTTTTTGAGATGACCGGCCAGGGCCTGGTGGAAGTTCCCGACCCTTCCAAGGCGCTGCTGTCCCAGCGTTACGAAGGGGCCGTAGGCGCGGCGTTGATACCGGCCCTGGAGGGGACGCGGCCCCTGCTGCTGGAGATTCAGGCCCTGACCTCGCCGGCCTATGCCCCGGTTCCCCGGCGGGTGGTCAACGGGGTGGACTATAACCGGCTGTTGATGCTGGCCGCCGTAGCGTCCCGCCGCTCCGGGCTGGAACTGGCCGGCCAGGATATTATCGTCAGCGTAGCCGGGGGCTTCCGGGTCAACGAACCGGCCGCCGACCTGGGAATTGCTCTGGCCCTGGCCTCCAGTCTCTATAACCGGCCCCTGGAACCGGGCCTGGCCGCCTTTGGGGAGGTAGGACTGAGCGGTGAACTGCGCACCGTGCCGCAGGTGGAACGGCGCA
This sequence comes from uncultured Dehalococcoidia bacterium, assembly GCA_958295765.1. Classification (GTDB taxonomy): domain Bacteria; phylum Chloroflexota; class Dehalococcoidia; order Lucifugimonadales; family UBA3495; genus CATQHB01. Next base: position 1,882,270 of record CATQHB010000002.1, on the reverse strand, counting down.
TAACCGAGGCGGCGCGCCTGGGCCTGTCCCGCTGCATCCTGCCGGAGACGGCCCGCAGCGGCTTGACCCGGACGCCGGATATTGAGCTAATCTTTGCCAGGACGTTGCGGCAAGCCCTCCGGGCCGCCCTGGGTACGGCCCGGCCGGGCAAAGAGACCCAGCCCGATACCTGGCCGGAAATTGAGGAACCGGCCGTTGAGTTTCAGGATTAGGCGCCCGCTACCGGCGGATACCCGACTTCACCCTCGGCCTTTCTCCATTGGGTAGAGAGCCGGGGGTGAGGTATTCTCAACACGCTTTGGTGTTATGACGGAATACTCCGGCGGCCGGTAGGGGCGGGTTTGTAGCCTGTCCTGGCGACAACGGCAGAGTCATTGGGGTAACGGAGACCGCGTATCCGACCTATCCTTGCCCCGGAACCAGGGCTGGTTATAAACCCGCCCCTACCGGCCGCCGGAGCCGGGCAGGGAACACCAACGCGTGTTGAGAATACCGGGGGATGAAGGGTTGCCGTAGCGGTAATCCCCCGGCCAATGCTCAGAAAAAGGCGGCGCCGCCGTTGACGTGCAGCGTCTGGCCGGTAATGAAACCGCCGTCGTCGCTGACCAGGAACAGGCAGGCGGCGGCAATCTCCTCGGTTTGTCCCTGGCGGCCCAGGGGGATGCCGGCGGCGTTGGGCGGCCGGCTGCCCGGATACCATTCCGGGTTGGCCCGGCTGGTGTCGATACTGCCCGGCGATACTACGTTGACCCGCACGTTATGGGGCGCAAACTCGGTAGCCAGGCTGCGGGAAAGGCCGACCAACCCCATCTTGGCGGCGGAAACGTGGCCCCGCTGGGCGCCGCCGGCCCAGGCCCCGTCGCCGGTAAAGAAAAGCACCCGGCCAAAGTTGTTCTCCACCATTGAAGGCAGCACCGCCTGGGTGCAATAAAAGGCGCCGTCCAGCACCACGCCGCGCACGAACTCCCAATCCTCCAGAGTCAACTCCAGAAAGGGCTTGTGGGGGCGGATGGCGGCGTTGTTGAGCAGAATGTCAATCCGGCCGAACTCGTCCAGGGCCATCCGCACCATGCTGTCCACCTGTTCCTTGTTGGACACGTCGGCCAGGATGGGCAAGGCGCGGCGGCCCAGGGCGCGCACCTCAGCGGCCACGGCCTCCGCCTCCTCCCGGTTGCTGCGGGCGTTGACGATAATATCCGCCCCCTCCGCAGCGAACTTCAGGGCAGTGGCCCGGCCAATGTTGCGGCCCGAGCCGGTAATCAGGGCTACCTTGTCGTCCAGCTTTCCCATAAAAACTCCTTTTAGTTTAATTAAGAATTAAGAATTAGGAATTAAGAATTGTTGAAAACCGGTCGGATACCGGAGCAATCGCATTATAAACCCGTTGTTCCGGGCCGGCCGACTACAAACCCGTTGTTCCAGCGCCGGCCGGTTATAAACCCGTCGTTCCGGCGAAGGCCGGAATCCAGGAAATCCTACCGGAAAAGAGCGTGCCGGCTACCGAGTGTTCTGGATTCCGGCCTTCGCCGGAACGACGGTTGCTTGGGGAATGACGGTTGTCCGGGTTGTCCGAGTTGTCCTAGTTGCCCCGGTTAAGCCGCGATTACCCTGAATCTCATCCCCGGTCGCAACCCATTCCGCAATCAACGGCCCCCAATTCCCAATTCCTAATTCTTAATTCCTAATTATAAATTCGATTAAGGTTGGCGTAGCGGGACGGGTCCAAGTCTTTGCCCCGCAGGGCCGGGTGGTCGGGGCCGTAGCGGTGGGCGCGAAATACGCCGTTCATGGAGGCCCCGCCGCCGGCCTCGCCAAAGTAGGGGTTGATGTATTCCCAGGTGATTTCCCCGGCGGCGGTTACCTCAAAGATGCGGCCCGGCGCGCCCTCGCAGATTACCGTGTTGCCGTTGGGCTGCCGTTCCGCGCTGCTGATATTGTAGCTGAAAAAGGAAATGTTGGGCGTGCCCTGGTACTCCCAGCCGATTTCGTTGGTCTCCGGGTCCACCTCGATAATCCGGGAGTGGCTGGGCGCGCCCCGGCGGTGGCAGCCATTGTCGAACAGCAGCACCCGCCCGTTGTCCAGCCAGGTGGGGTGATGCTGGTGAAAGACCTGGCCCGGCCCCCATTTCCACCGGAACTGGCCGCTGTCCTTGTCCACAATCCCCACGGTGCTGGTCTGCCGGTAGCTGACCAGCAGGTCGCCCCCCGAGGTAACGTTCAGCGCGTTCTGGTGCGTCCACTCCTTGCGGCCCTCCAGGGGGCAGATGACATCCTCATCAACGCTCAGGAACTCCCAGGACTTCCACTCATAGACCACGTCGCCGGCCGGGGTGATTTCCTGCACCACGTCGCCCCACATCGGTTCCGGGTCATCATCGGCGCGAAAGCCGCCCTGAACCTGGGCGGACAACTCGGCGGGCAGGGGCGTCCACAGCAGCGCCAGGGTATTGCCGTTGGGCAGCCGCTCAAAGTCGTGATGCAGGAACATCTCCGGGTGGCGGTACTCCCAGGCCACGTTGCCCTCCCAATCCAGTTCGATTAAGGACAGGGAACGGCCGCCGAACTCCGGCCCTTCGGTTCCGCCCCGCGCCGTCCGGCTGCGAAAGAGCAGGTGGCCGTTGGGCAGCAGGTAGCCGTAGGTGATGCCCTCCGGGTGGTGCCAGCGGTGGCAGACCCGGCCCTCCATATCAATCAGGTTAGCGTGATAACCGCCCCGGTTGGTCGCCACCAGGGTATAGCCCCGATAACTCTGCTGGGGGTTGTAGTGAATCAGCCCGATTTTATGATGACTTGACCAGCCCATAGACGCCTCCCGGTATGCCTGTTGCGGGGATTGTATCAAATGGGGGGTATTTTCACAAAGAGACGCGGGTATGCGAGGGCAAAACCAGGCAACCGTCATTCCGGCGCCGGCAACCGTCGTTCCGGCGGAAGCCGGAATCCAGAACTCTTGGTAGCTGGCCTTCTCTTTTCCGAGGGATTTCCTGGATTCCGGCTTTCGCCGGAACGACGGTTGTTTGTGTTGCCATAGTTGCGACGCGATTGCCCGGGTAGGGGCGGGTTTGTAACCCGCCCTGGCTCGGGTGCCGGAGTATTTCAACTATGGCCCACCGGTTTTCCGGCGCTTTCTTGCCGTTGAACATTGGGCGGGTTATAAACCCGCCCCTACCATCCAACCATCAACCATCCACCGGAGCCGGTACGGGCAGGGATAGCAACAAATGTTGGGCCTACTGCAACCGGTGTGCGATTGCGTTGACCGGTGTATGGTGTTAAATTGAAGCCCCGTTACACCTTACTCCACCACGCCTTAGGGGATGTGCTTTTGGCCGCGCCGCGGGTGAACGAACATATTCGTTATGAACCGGATGAGCCGTGTCCCCTGCCGTTGATGGCTGCCGTCGCGGTGCAGGGCGCCGCGCTGGCAGTTACGCCGATCGCGTTGCAGGTATTGGTTAACTTCGGGGTGGGGGTGGTGGAAGCAAGCTACCTGACCTGGGCCGTCTTTATGGCGTTGGTCATTAACGGGGTTATCACGATACTGAATACGGCCCGCCTGGGGCAGTTCAGCGTCGGGCACCCGCTGATGATGGGCAGTTCGGGAGCTTTCGTGTCGGCGTCCGTCCCCGCCTTGATGGTAGGGGGGCCGGCGCTGGCGTCCAGCCTGATAATAGTAGGTTCGCTGATTCAGTTCGCCCTGGCCCGGTGGCTGTCCCTGGTGCGCCGGATTATCACGCCGGTGGTGGCCGGGACGATGCAGATGCTTATTGCCCTCTCCGTCGCTCCCCCGGTCATCGCCCGGCTGGGGGACATACCGGCCGGCGCGCCGCCGCTGGGCGCATTAGCGGCGGCCGGGGCCACCCTGCTGGTCGCCCTGACCCTGGCGATGCGCTCCCCGGGGCTGCTCCGGCTCTGGTCGGCCGTCATCGGCATTGGGGCCGGCTGTGTGGTGGCCGCCCTTTTCGGCATATACGACTTCGGGCCGGTGGCGGCGGCCCCCTGGTGGGGCCTGCCCCATTGGCGCTCCTGGCAAGGAGTTGACCTGACGCCGGGGGTGGAGTTCTGGACGCTGCTGCCGATTTACCTGGTGGTTTTCCTGGCTACGGGCGTCCGGGGGGTGGATGACGGTTTCGTGATGCAGCGGACGGCCCGGCGGCGGCCCCGGGCTACGGACTTTCGCCTGGTTCAAGGCTTGGTCAACACCACCTGGTTGTGCAACCTGTTGTCCGGCATCGCCGGAACTGCGCCGGTTACCTCGTATAGCTCCATCAGCGTCGCCCTGATTAACATTACCGGCGTGGCTTCCCGGAGCACCGGTTACGCCATCGGGGCGCTCATGGTGGTATTGGCGATGCTGCCCAAGCTGATTGCCTTGCTGCTGGCGATTCCCGGCCCGGTGATGTGCGCTTTCGTGATGATTTTGTTGGGCCTGATTTTTATGGAGGGCGCGCGCACGGTGGTTCAGGACGGGCTGGACTATCGCAAGGCGCTGGCGGCGGGGGTAGCCGTCCTTGCCGGGGTAGCGGTGGGAAACTCCAGCGTATTTACCGACTTGCTGGGCGATTCCTGGGGCCGGCTGTTGGGCAGCGGCATAACCTTCGGCACGGCTACCGCCATTCTGCTCTCCGTTTTGATGGAACTCACCAACCCCCGGGCCCGGCGGCTACGGGCGGAGTTGGCCGTTTCCGCCCTGACCCCCATTGACCGGTTTCTCAGCCAGTTGGCCGACTCCCTGGGCTGGAACCAGGCTTCCACCGAGCGGCTGCGCTCGGCCGGCGAGGAAACCCTGACCAGCCTGCTGGGGCAGGAGGACGAAGACCCGCAAGCCCGGCCGCGGCGGCTGCTGGTCACGGCGCGCCCGGAAAGCGGGGCCGTAGAGTTGGAGTTTGTGGCGGCGGCGGAAGAGGAAAACCTGGAAGACCGGCTGGCCCTGCTCAGCAACCAGGAGGAAGAACCCAACGAAGATGAAATATCCTTCCGCCTGCTGCGCCACTACGCCGACTCCATTCACCACCGCCAATATCGAGGCATCTACGTCGTTACCGTTAGGGTGCGAGGTTCCCGGCAGGAGTAGGTACTTTGCTCATCCTGAGTTGGTCAAAGGGTGAATGGGTGGTTCGACAAGCTCACCATGAGCGGCCTACGGGGTATATGGGTGGCAACGGTGTAATTGGTCAAGAACCGAAAGGCCCCGGTTATTATTAATAAGTGTTGGGGTTCCTTGCCCGGCCCGTCTCTAGTGGATTGGTAGGGGCGGGTTTATAACCCGTCCGACCCGCGACGGCAGAATCATTTGGATAACGAAGTCATCGTATCCGACCCATCCTTGCACCGAACCTGGGCGGGTTATAAACCCGCCCCTACCGGCCGCCGGAGTATTCCGGCCAGAACACCAACACCTGTTGAGAATACCAAGGCCCCGGAAAAGGGTTGCCGGTCAGCCCCCGCCGGAGAAACTTAGCGCCCCTACCCCGGCCACAATCAGCGCAATGGCGCCGAACTTCAGGGCCAGGGCCGGGCGGGTTACGCTTTCCTCCAGCAGGTGCCAACGGCCCAGGCTCAGCAGCGTTGCCAACAGAAAGACGAACAGCGGCGTGGTGGCGATGAGGGCCGATACCAGGGAAATCGGCCCCAGGTTGGCCGCCTGCAAGCCGCCTATCAGGTACACCAAAGGCAGCGCTCCCTCCCCCACCAGCAGCAGGGCCAGGGTGTTGCGCCGCCGCAGCCCGGCCCAAAGCTGGCGGCAGATGCGGGGGCGGACAAAGCCCAGAAAGACCAGCAGCATCCCCACCTGCTGGTAGATAAAGACCGTCCAGAAGGCGGTTTCCGCCAGGGCCGCTTTGGTTGCGAAAAAGCTGACCCCCAGCAGCAGCCCGCTGACCAGCAGCAAGGGCGTGGCCCGGGTCGGTTTCAGGGCGGCCAATCCCCTGGTGGTGCCGGGCAGGGATACCAGAACGGCGCCCAATACGACCAGCCCGATGGCGGCCCACTGCCCGGAACCCAGGGTTTCCCCCAGGAACAGCACGCCCAGCAGGGCGGTAAAGATTGGGTAGGTTTGGGTGATGGCGATGGACCGGGAGGCTTCGTCCCGTTTCAGCCCGGCAATCAGCAGGGAGTAGCCGGCGCCAAACCCGACGCCGGAAACCAGGGTAATCAGCACGCCCAGGGCCGTAGCGTCCCGGGGCAGGCCGGTAAAGGCCAGCGCGCCGAGGATGTAAGCCGTCTCCGGCAGGATAAACCACAGAATCAACGCCGCCGGGCCGGGCAGGTGGTGGTCCAGCAGCCGTTTGTCAAAGAGGCTGATTACCCCCAGGGTAAAAGCCGAAGCCAGGGCAAGGATTATCCACATAAGTCCAGTGTCTCAATATGATTCAATCCACGAAGGGACACGAATAAGCACGAATAATAGTGATTCAATAATACGCCCCTATTCCCGCTCATTGGCGGCTGAAACGGTTGCGGCGGCGGGCCTTTTCCGGCGGGTGCTCAAGTAATGAATTATACCCACCAGGACGGGCAGGATGATGACGTAGCCTACCAGCGACCAGGGGTAGTCAAACCGGGGGTAGTAGCCGAATACCCCGGCCAGGGCGGCGTTGCCGATGAAAAAGGTTGCCAGTCCCCGGGTTACGCTGCGGCTCAAGTAGGCTATGCCTAAGGCGGGCAGCAGAACCGGCCCGGCGGTCAGGGGCGTCAGCCCCAGCAGGACGCCTACCGCCGTTGCTGCGCCCCGGCCGCCCGGCCCCCGCAGGTACAGCGGCCAACTGTGTCCGATTACCGCCGCTGCCCCGGCCAGCATTGCCAGGCCCTGGTAGTAGTCCGGCGCCAGTAATCGGGCCAGCAGGATGACCGCCAACCCTTTGGCGGTGTCGAGGGCGGCGACGCTGATGCCGGCGTTAAGGCCCAGGAGGTGGCCGACGTTCTCCGCGCCGCTGTTGCCGTCGCCCAGCCGCCGGATGTCCTGCCCCCGTAGCCGGCGCACCACCAGGTAGGCGGTGGGGATGCTCCCAATCAAATAGGCCGCCGCCACAAGGGCCGCGGCCAGAAACAGGGCGTTCCAGGTTAAGACGGGCGGAACCACTGGCTCACTGTCAGAATACGGCTGTCGTGGCTATGCGGCTTGCCGGAAACCGGCGCTTACAGAGTCAAGTCGGCGGGAATCAGGCGGCGGTTTCTGGCGTCGGCGGCCAGGGCAAAGGCTTCCAGGGCCATTGACCCCAGCAGTAGGCGGTTTTCCGGGCCAAAGACGATATGGACGTTTTCCTGCTTGCCGTCCAATTCCATCCGGGCCGACCCCACCGGAAAATCCTGAGTCTCACCATTAGCCAGTTGGAACCGCTTGGTCTGTTCCGGTTCAATGCCCAGCTCCGCCAGGATGGAGGCGGGAATCATTGCGTAAGAGGCTCCGGTGTCCACCAGGGCGTTCAGGACGCGGGAGCGGGTTCGCTCCGGATTCCACAGGGTAAAGTCCGCGTGAAAGGTTCCCCCTGCCCCTCCGATGGTGGAGCCTGGGTTGATTAGCCCGTCGGTAACTACGGGCTGGGCCGGGGACGTTGCCGATTCCGGGGCGGCCTTGCCCGCCGCTGGCTGAGTCATCGCCGGCTCAGGCGCCGATGTCCGGGGTGGCGTGTTGGGGCAGGTTCTCCTCAAGGGCCGCGCCCCCGGTCCGGGGCGCCGCCGGGGTGCACCAGTGGCGATACTTGGCGTTGTTGCCCACCACGATGTCAAAATACATCTTTTGCAGCTTGCTGGAAACCGGGCCGGCCTTGCCGTCGGCGATGTCCCGGTTGTCCAGTTGCACCACCGGGGTCAGGTGGGCCGCCGTGCCGGTCAGAAAGACCTCGTCGGCCAGGTAAAGCTCGCTGCGGTCAATGCTCCGCTCATCCAGGTCCAGCCCCAACTCGCTTTGGGCCAACTGGATAACCGTGTCCCTAGTAATGCCGGGCAGCACGTTGTCCTCCAGGGGGGAGGTTATCAGGCGTCCGTCCATCACCATAAAGATATTTTCCCCGGAACCCTCGCAGACGTGGCCGTCGTGGTTGAGAATGATGGCCTCGTCAAAACCGGCCAGGGTAGCCTCGGTCTTGGCGAGGATGCTGTTGACGTAGATGCCGCAGATTTTCAGGCGGGCCGGAATCATCGGGTCGTCCACCCGCCGCCAACTGGAGGTGCAGCAGCGGAGCAGGTCGGTACCCAGATAATTGCCGAAAGGCACGGTAATCAGGGTAAAGTCGCTTTCCAAATCCTGGAGTTTCAGGTTGGCGACCAGTTCGGCGCTCTTGTAAACCAGGGGGCGAATGTAGATGTCCTGGCGGTGGCCGTTGCGTTCCACCAACTCCACCGTAATCCGGCACAGGTCTTCCACCGAGTAGGGGATGTCCAGCATCAGCAGGCGGGTGCCTCGCAGCAGGCGGTCGTAATGCTCGCGCAGCCGGAAAATGTTGACCACTCCCTGCTCCTCGTTCCAATTGCCGCGGATGCCCTCAAACACCCCGGTTCCGTAGTGCAGGGCATGGGTCATAACGCTGACCCTGGCCTGGCTGAGGGGAACGTAATCCCCCTTGAAAAAGGCCGAAAGCTCGCCGGCTTGCTGACTGGATTCACCTGTACTCACGACATACCCTCCGCTGTTGGGCGCCCAGATTTCTCGCTAGATTATAATGGGCTTGCCCTATCAGCACAAGGTTATATCGCCGCTTAGCGCCTATCCTGATTTGCCGGTCGGTCAATCTCATCATCAACCCGTCGTTCCGGCGAAAGCCGGAATCCAGAACCCCCGGTATCCGGCCCGTTCTTTTCCGTGGGATTTCCTGGATTCCGGCTTTCGCCGGAACGACGGTGTCTTGGGTTGCTTTAGTTAAGACGCTATGGCCCTGATTTGCTGGGCAGGTCAATTGCAGCATAAACCCGTCAACCCGTCGTTCCGGCGAAAGCCGGAATCCAGAACCCCCGGTAGCCGGCCTGCTCTTTTCCGGGGGATTTCCTGGATTCCGGCTTTCGCCGGAACGACGGTGTATTGGGTTGCCGCAGGTTAAGACCCGATTGCCCGGAATTGCCGGTCTATTGCTATGTGCGGATTCTATTTATTTAGTATAATAATAGGGTGAGGCAAGTATATTGCCCGGCCTCTCAACCCGCTACTATTCCGTGAGGAGGTTGTCGCCATGCAAATCTTTGACCAGATGAACCAATACGGCTATGAGCAACTGGCGATGTTTACCGACCCGTCGGTGGGACTGAAGGCCATTGTCGTCATCCACGATACTACGCTGGGGCCGGCCTGCGGCGGCACCCGCATCTGGCCCTACGCTACCGAGGATGAGGCCCTGCGGGACGTTCTGCGGCTGAGCCGGGCCATGACCTATAAGTCGGCCACTGCCGGCCTGGCCCTGGGCGGCGGCAAGGGCGTCATCATCGCCGACCCCCATATCCACAAAACCGAGGCCCTGCTCCGGGCCTATGGCCGCTTTGTGGATACCCTGGCCGGCCGCTACCTGACCACTACCGACGTGGGCAGCACCGGCCGGGACCTGGAGTTTATCAGCCAGGAAACCGAGCACGTGGTGGGCCTGCCCCTGTCCCTGGGCGGCAGTGGCGACACCTCCATTATGACCGGCCTGGGCATTTACATGGGGATGAAAGCCTGCGCCCGGGAGGTTTGGGGCAGTGATTCCCTGCGGGGCAAAAAGGTGGCGATGCAGGGCTTCGGCAAGGTGGCCTCTAACACCGCCCGCCATTTGCTGGAAGAGGACGCCCAAATCGTAGTTACCGACGTTTACGACGGCGCGCTGGACAAGGCCCGGGACCTGGGCATCAAGGTGGTGGCGCCTGATGACATTTACGACGTGCGGAGCGACATTTTCGCGCCCTGCGCCCTGGGCGGCGTGCTGAACGGGAGCACCATCCCGCGCCTTTCCTGCAAGGTGGTGGCCGGTGGGGCCAACAATCAGCTTTTGAGCGACGCCGACGGGGAGGAACTGCACCGGCGGGGGATTCTCTATGCTCCCGACTACGTGGTCAACGCCGGGGGCGTCATCAACGCCGCCGCCGAGGTGGGCATGGCCTACAACCCGGAGTTGGCCCGGGAAAAGACGGAGCGCATCTACGAGGTGATGGAGCGGGTGATTAACGCCTCCAAGCGGGAGGAAATCCCCACCGCCCTGGCCGCCGACCGGCTGGCCGAGGAACGGCTGGCCTCCGTCCGGGACATCAAGAACATCTACCGCGCCCGGTAAACGCCACCCGGACCCTACCCTGACCCTTTTCTCAACACCCCGGCCCCTCTCCAAGAGGAAAGGGCCGGGGTGAGACCGTCAGGGCCGGCGCAAAGTCTGCGCCAGGAACAAAATCCCTGCACCAGGACAAAATCCGCTCATGGTGAGCTTGTCGAACCACCCCGCCGAGAACAAAGTCCGCTCATGGTGAGCTTGTCGAACCACCCCGCCAAGAACAAAGTCCGCTCAACAAAGTCCGCTCATGGTGAGCTTGTCGAACCATCATCCTATCCGGCGGTTTATCCTTCGACCGGCTCACCATGAGCGGAGAAAGGGGGCAACTCGGCTTGACTCACATCCTCACCAAGCGGCAATCACGCCACCGTCAACTCGGCCTGCCCTAAGCCCTCCACCGCCACCGTTGCCCGGTCGCCGGGGTTCAGAAACTTGGGGGCGACAATGCTGCCGGTGATGATGATAAAGCCTTGGGGCAGGCTTTCTCCTTCCGCGGCCAACTGGTTAGCCAGCCAGGCCAGCGGCTCAAAGGGATGTCCCATCACGTCGGAGCCGTACCCGGCGCCCACTTCCACGCCGTTGATGTGAGCCGTTCCCCGGGCCGCCGCCAGGTCCAGGTTTTGCCAGTCGGTAACCGGCGGGCCGAGGACGGCCCCGGCGTTGGAGATGTTGGTCGCTACCGAGGTCAGCGTCCGGGCCAGGCCGTCCATCCCCTCCGGCAGGCGCATATCGATCACCTCAAAGGCGGCCATTACTGCCCCCACTGCCGCGGCCACGGTGTCCCGGGTATAGGGAGCGCCGGCCGCCGGCAGGTCGGCGGCCAACTGCACCGCCACCTCGCACTCCATACCCAGCCGGCAGTAATCCGCGCCTTTCAGAGTGGCCGGCGCATGGTAAATAACGCTGGTCATCAGGGCGCCGGCGCAGGGTTCGTGCCAGCCGGCCCGCTGCTGCATCGTGGCGGTGGTATAGGCCAGTTTGTAGCCGCCTACCGGCCCCTGGGCCTCGGCCAGCAGTTTCAGATACTCCCGCTGTACGGCGTAGGCCGCCGGGATGGTGTCAATACCCCAGGGGCCGGGCAGGGGCGTAAAGGTCTGGCCGGCCTGATACTCGGCGAAAAGGGCCTCGGCGGCCTGGAGAATGGCGGGGGCGTCGGGCATAGCGGCATACCTCATTTTCAACTTTCAACTTTTTTCACTGCCAAGACGCAGAAAGACGCCGAGTTGTACGGAGGGAATCTAACCTCGGTGCAACTCAGCGTCCTTTGCGTCTCCGGTATTAAAAACCCGGTCAAGGACTGGCTAATGCGCCTCGCTGGGGGCATCAAATCCGGCGTCCCGGTGGCCGCCGTCGCAGAAAGGCTTGTTGGCGGACGCCCCGCAGCGACAGAGGGAAACCCACTGTCCTTCGGGAACGGTGTAGTTGTTGCCGGACTGGTCCACGATTTCGATAGGGCCGGTTACCCGGTTAGGCCCATTAGCTCGGATTTCGATTTTCACGTCGGCCATAAGATTTATCCTCCCCGATAAATGTTGTAGATGTTGATGGGCTGGCGCCCCGGCCGGCGGCGCATTTCGGCCCGACCCGGATACGGCCTTGATAGGCGCCCGGCCACCGGCCAGCCGGGGTTAGTCTGACACCTGGGCAAAGGGGTGTCAAGGGTTGGGCGTGCGGCGGTATGCTCAACGCAGGTTGGCGCTATCAGGTGTTGGCGCTCTTATCGGTAGGGGCGGGTTTGTAACCCGTCCTGCGTTCAACTGCCAAGACATCCCGGGGAAACGGTGGCGCCTCACCTGACCGGTTCCTGCACCCAAGCCAGGACGGGTTATAAACCCGCCCCTACAATCCGCCGGAGCCTGGCAAAAAGTACCAACGCCCGTTCCGAATACCGCCAAGGCCGGCCAAAGTAGCCTAGTGGCCGCAACCGCCGCCGCAGCAACCGCCGCCGGGCATAGGCGGCAGGTTCATCGGGCTGAAGTCGCTGCCGGAGGACTCACCGGAGGAAATGGCCGCAAAGACCGATATGGCCCGCTTGGCCGGCTGTTCGCAGTGGGGGCAGTCGGCGCCGTCGGCGTTCATCGGTTGCAGCTTGTCAAACTTGTGGTTGCAGGTAGGGCAGTGGTATTCGTAAATGGGCATAGCGTACCTTCCTTTTTTGGACTGCTTATCAGGATTATAGTACCAGGAAATGTACCCGACCGGGGCGCCGGGCGTCAAGCCGCCGCCGGGACGATTGCAGCTTAATCCGTTCCGAACAATGACTGACTGCCTTACTTGGCGCCGCCGGGGTGAGAAAATCCCCGCCGCTGATAAACCCAATACCCGCCGCCCATTCCCGCCAGCGCCACCGCGCCGGCCGCCGCCGGCCACGCTACCCGGATGGTGGCGTCGAACCAGAAACCCAGGGGGAACATTATCAGCAGGTAGTCGGTGCGGGGGTCTAGCTGCCACAAATCGTTGGCGAAACTGATTCGGTGAAAGAGCAGAAAGAGGCTGTCAAAGCCCACCAGGGCAAAGCCGCCCACCGCCGCAATCAGGCCCAGGGTTGCCAGGCCGCCGGCCAGCAGCCGCCGGGCTAACCAGGGGGTGAAAGCCCGTCCCTGTCGGACAAAGCCGGCAATAATCACCGCCAGCAGATACAAGCCGGCTGTCGCCGCTACCGCGTAGGTTCCCCAAATCAGTCGCTTTACGTCCCTCATGTGGGCCACTTCCCGTTGGTTGAACAGTTCCCGCTCCAGCCCGAATATGGCGACCTGCACCGACAGCGGTTCCTCGGTAGAGTTAAAGTAGCGGCGCAGGTCGGCGCCCACCCGCTCCAGGTCGGCGGCGGTAATGCCGGTGTAGAGGGAAATGTCGTAGCGGGCAAAGCCGCGCCGGTACAGCCCGCCGTCATTCACCGCCCAGGCCACGCTGCCGCCAATGAGCAGCAACGGCACGGCAAGGACAAACAACCACTCCGCCGTAATCCTGACCCCTTTCATTACCGCTCCTTGCCCGCTCTCTGACAACTATAATCTAGCAACTATAATGGATAATCTAACACCTTTGCCGCCGATTGAACAATCGCCTTTGGTGGGCTATAATTCCGTCCCGTGAGTACCGAACCGGCGGCCAACCGCATCCCCGACGGCGACCTGGGCGATTTCCGCGCCTTGACGGACATCGTAACCCGGTTGCGCGCCCCCGGCGGCTGTCCCTGGGATCGGGAGCAGACCCACGAGTCGCTGAAACGCCACCTGCTGGAGGAGTGTTACGAGGCGTTGGAGGCCATTGACCAGGGCCAGCCGTCCCTGCTGGCTGAGGAGTTGGGGGATTTGCTGGTGCAGGTGGCGTTTCACGCCGACATTGCCCGTGAGGCCGGCCACTTTACCCTGGCTGAGGTGATTGCCGGCGTCAACGACAAGCTCATCCGCCGCCATCCCCACGTTTTCGGCAACGCCAGCGCCGCCGACGCGCGGGAGGTGGAACTGAATTGGGAGCAGTTGAAAGCTAAAGAACGGCAGGAACAGGGCATCCGCAAGTCCCCGGTGGACGGCATCCCGGTTGACCTGCCGGCTTTGAGCTACGCCCAACTGATGCAGGACCGGGCGGCCAAGGCCGGCTTTGACTGGCCCGACGTGGCCGGGGTGCTGGACAAAATCGTTGAGGAAGCGGCGGAACTGCGCCAAGCGGCCACTGCCGCCGACCGCCGGCACGAATTGGGCGACTTGCTGCTGGTGTTGGTCAACCTGGGCCGCTGGCTGGAAGTGCAAGCCGAGGACGCCCTGCGCCAGGCCAACGGGCGTTTCCGCAACCGCTATATGCAAATGGAGCAACTGGCAGAGCGGCGGGGGCTGGACTTTGCCCAACTGCCCCTGGAGGATAAGGAAGCCCTGTGGCAAGAGGCTAAAAAGCTGGTAGGATAAGGGCGGCGTGCCGAAATCACGTACCGGAATCACGTACCGGAATCAATGGAAAGGAGCGGCGGTTATGGGCATAGTAAGTCGGGCCTTGTCGATTTTTCTACTGCTGATGGCGGCGGTGGTGGTATTTCTCTGGATAAGCAGCCCCACCCTGCTGATTGACAACAGCGACGGCACTTATCCGATGTGGGAGCGGGCCAACTGGTTTATGGGCCTGGCGGCTATTCCCATAATGCTGGTGGTCAGCATTTATCGCAAGGTGACGCTGTGGCGGCAGGAACGGGCCGAGGGTGGCGGCGGCATCACCCGGGAATACCTGGAGGTGAACCTGGGCCTGGGGGCGTCCATCGTCGTAACGATGTGGTACTACTGGAACTGGCTCCACAGCCTCTTGCCCACCGACGAAAGCGCGCTGTTGCTGGTAGGGATTCACCTGCAATACTGGGGCCTCATCCACCCCGTCTTTGTGTTCCTGAGCCTGGCCGTCGCGTCCTATCTGTGGCGGTGCGGCGGGAGGAAGTAAGGCATAACCGGGAGACGCAGGGAAGGGATAGCGGGGATAATCTCTGCGTCTCCTAAAAGTTGAAAACGCCGTAAATATGTTGTATAGGGTTGACAGTTTTTGCAGGAATTGGTATAGTCTTATCAATGTTCCCCGCCCTCCGTCGGTTTTATTGACCGGCTGACTGGCGGGGTTTATCTTGTTTGTCTGCTGGACGGGCTATGCTCAATCCTTTGAGACTTGTGATATTCATTGACGCCCAGAATACTTATCGGGGTGCCAGGGACAGTTTTTTTCATAATTCCGGCCCCTCGGTCAACGGACAAATCAGTCCTATGAAGTTGGGAAAGCTGATCGAGGCTCGCGGCGGCCCTAACGGTGCTAGTTGCGTCTTAACCGATGTCAGGATTTATACCGGCCGACCTGACCTGCGCCGGGCTCCTGAAACCTACGCAGCCCATATTAAACAGTGCAAACAGTGGCAAGCTGACGGGGCTACGGTAATTCCCCACCAACTCCGATACCCGCTAAACTGGCCGGAGCAAAGGGCGGAGGAAAAGGGTATCGATGTTGCTCTGTCCGTAGATTTCGTAACTATGGCCGTAGATGGCGATTACGATGTAGGCGTGATAATGTCCACCGACACCGATATGCGGCCTGCTTTGGAGTTCGTAGTTAAACGTTATTCCGGAAGGCGGCACGTGGCTGTCGCGGCTTGGCGTAGTCAAGACAATACCTACAGATTGCTCATACCCGGTTACAATCTCTGGTGTCATCATTTATACCGAACCGACTACGACGCCGTAGCGGACTTTACCGACTACAACCGCTAGACCAAGGAACCGTCATTCCAGCGAAGGCCGGAATGACGGGTTTATGATGCGATTGCCCCGGCCCTAAAAAGGGGTTGCCAGCCTTTGTTGAGAGTGGTATAGTCTTACCAATGTTCCCCACCCTCGGTTTGTCCTTGCTGACAAATTGACTGGTGGGGCTATTTTTTCCGGGTGGTATTAACCACCCCGAACCCGTCAAAATCCTGTTTCAATTGAGCGCCGGCAATGCAACTGAAAGAAACGCCCAATACCAAGCCTTATGACTTCCTGGCCGCCGCCCGCGACTTGGCGCCGCAGATTTGCGCCGCCCAGCCGGAAATGGATCGGCTGCGCCATATCCCGGACGACCTGGCCGCTCAGGTTGCCGACATTGGCGCCTACCGCCTCTTTCTGCCGGCCAGCATGGGCGGGCCGCAGCTTGACCCCATCACCGCCTTTAAGGTGGTTGAGGAACTGGCCCGGGCCGAGGGTTCGGTGGGCTGGTGCGCTTTGCTGTCCAACGGCGGCGCGCTGTTCGCCGGCCACTTCACCCCGGAAATCGGGCGGGAGATGTTCGGCTGGCCCCCGGACTTCCGCTGCGCCGGTTCCTTCCGTCCTGAGGGAGTGGCCCGGCCGGTTCCCGGCGGCTATCGGGTCAGCGGGCGTTGGGACTATGCCAGCGGCATCAGCAACGCCAACTGGCTGTTCGTCAACTGCAAAATTGACGATGCCGCGGCCCCGCCGCCGGCCGCCGCCAACGCCGGCACCGGCCCGACTGCCAGCGCGTCCACCGTGATGCTGTTCCTGCCCATTGCCGACGCGACGGTGCATGATACCTGGCAGGTGGTGGGCCTGTGCGGCACCGGCAGCCACGACTTTGTGATTGACGATGTTTTGGTGCCGGAGGAGCGGACTTTCCGCCTCTACGCCCCGGCTCGGGAGCCGGGCTTTCTCTACCATCCTCGCACCATGCTCACCGCCATCTGGACGCTGGTATCCGCCGTAGCGTTGGGCATCGCCAGGGGCGCAATGGACGCCTTTGTTGACCTGGCGACCCAATCGGGTACTACTATCTCCACCACCTTGCTGCGGGATCGGCCCCAGGTGCAGGCCAAAGTCGGCGAGGCCGAGGCGATTATCAGCGGCGCCCGGGCTTACCTGCTGGACGCCCTGACCACCGCCTGGCAAACCTACGGCGATGACCGGCCCAACCCTTGGCCCGAACTGGCCCAGGCCCGGCTGGCGATAACCCACTCCATCCATCAGTCGGTCAAGGCGGTGGACTTACTGTTCCACGCCGCCGGCACCAACGCCATTCACCGGCGGCATGGCCTGGAGCGGCGTTTTCGGGATGTCCACGTAGTAGCGCAGCACGGCGCCGGCCTGCTCTCCAACTACGAATTCGGCGGGCAAACGCTGCTGGGCCTGCGTCCCGGCGACGCCGGTTGGTGATTGACGCCGCCCCCAACCTTGAGTAATTCTCTGGCCTGGGGTGAGAACAAAAGATACCCGGAGGCTGCGTTGCGAGGGCAGACCCAAATCTGAACCTTTGGATAAACGCTGATGTCGCTGGACTTGGGCGAAACTATTTTGCAGTTGGACCAGGTTACCCGCAACTTGGGCCAGAGTTACCAGGCCCGGCAAAACCGGCTGGCGGAACTATTGCAAGACGCGGATGCGGTTAAACCGGAGCAGGCCCGGGAGAAAACCGACCGTTTCTATGACCCTTTCCTGGCCGCCCAAGTGGTGGATACCCTGCTGGGCGAAATATCGCCGCCGCCGCCGCCGGCCGAGTGGACGGCGGCCTCGGTGGACGGCTCCCACATTGATGTTGACCGCCACCTGCCGGTTCCCTGCTACCTGCTCAATCTGGGCGGCTGCGTCCTGACCTACGGCGCGCGGGCCGATGCCCGGTTTTTCAGCCGTCCCCACCTGGCCGCCGCGCCGGATGAGCTTTACCTGCGGGACCCGCTCCGTCCCACCGATGAGGCGGCGGTTACCGGCAACCTGCTGGGGCTGTACCGGACGGTGCGGGAGTTGGAACGGCTGGCGGAGGAAGTGCGGGAATGTCCGGCGGACTTGCCCACGCTGGCCCTGGTGGACGGCACCCTGGTCTTGTGGGGACTGGCCGGCCGCAGCTACCCGCCCTTCGTTCAGCAAGCCATCATCAACGAGGGGCTGCTGCCGGCCTTGGAGGAGTTTCGCAAGCTGGCCCGGGAACGCCGGGTTACGCTGGCCGCCTACGTTTCCCTGCCCCGGGTTACCGAGGTAGCCAACGCCATCCGCCGCTGCCTCTGCCCCAACGAGCTGGCCCACTGCCGGGAATCTTGCAGCAACCGCCGCTCCGACCGGACGCCTTGCAGCAACTCCAACGACTTTATGGACCGGGAGATTTTCGGGGAACTGCTGGCGCCGGGCCAACGCTCGCCCCTCTACAAAACCAACTCGTCGGTGCCTCGGGAAATGTACGGCGCGCGGCAGCAGGTATATTTCTACTACCTGAACGCCGGGGAGGAGATTGCCCGCATGGAGGTGCCGCAGTGGGTGGCCGAGGATGAGGATTTGTTGTCCCTGGGCCACAGCCTGATTGCGGAGCAGTGCCGCCGGGGGCAGGGCTACCCGGTAGCCATTTCCGAGGCCCACGAACAGGCGGTAGTCAGTGGTCGCGACCGCCAGTTGTTCCGGCAAATGGTAGCGGAAACCCTGGAGCGGGAGGGGCTGGCCGCCTACACTTCGCAAAAGGAACGCGCCAAGCAGCGGCCCTGGGTGTAGCGGGATTTTCACCACCGATATGCAACGGTCACGGAGCGCTGCCGGCTGAAAGGTCAGCCGACTCCAGATACTCCAAAAACTCCCGGTAACTCCCGAACTGGGCCACCGTTTCCAGGAAATCCTTTACCGAGGGGCTGTTGCGGCGCAGTTCGCTCAATTGCTCTCCGATCGGGCTTACCGAGCCGGGGCCGGTGGCGTAGGAGCCGTGAAAGGCAAAGTAAGCCTGATTGAGCTTGCGGATGTTGTAGCCCCGGGCGACGAACTGGCGGCGTCTTTCCTCCATATACGCCTCGGCGGCCTCAATCCGGCCGGCGGCCAGCAACTCCTCGGCGCGCCGGCGGGTTTGGCGCATTTCGGCGGTAAAGTCAAAACCGGCGGGGGCCGGGCTGATGGCCTCCTCCGGCGCGTCCGGCGTGAATTGATGGGGGGGCGCCGGCGGCCCGGACAGGGCGGCAAAGGCCCGGTCGCCTAACTCCGCTCCGGCAATAGAGGCGGCGGTCTCGTTCAAGGTCAGCATTTCCGGGCTGCCCTGGAAATTGCGGCCCAGAGGACGGAAAAAGAGCCAGTGGTGAACCCACTCGTGGGCGACAATCTCCAGGGCATAACGCAATCCCACCGTGTCCAGGACTACGCTGGGATAGACCGACAGGCCGCCGGTGCCTTCCACCACGGCGGAGAGGTTCGCCGACCGCAGCGCCCGTTCCTCAATCCCTTCCTTGACCGCATCGCTGAGGCCGGGCCGGAGTAGAGTAGCTTGTTGTCGGTAAATCCGGTCCCGGGGGGATAGCACCAGCAGGTTGGGCGGGCTGCCAAACACGGTGTCCACCGGCGGGAACACCCGGCCCCAGGGGGCGACAATCCCTTCCTGTTGCAGGGCCAGGGTTAGCTCCGCCTCTACGGTGGCCTCAACCTCCGGCAGCAGTTTCCGGCGCCGTTCTTGGATAAGTTCAATTTGGGCGGCAATAGCGGCAATGTCGGTGGTGGCGGCCGGCGGTGGCGTCCGGCCGGCGTCCTGACCGGTACCGGCCAGTTCAAGCTGCCGCCGCCGACTCTCCAGCCGCCGCAGTTCCAGACCCTGCTCAAAGAACTCCCGTACTTGGGCGGCGCGTTCCTCCCGGGTCAACTCGGCCCGGCCCGGCCATAGGCTACCCATCTGGCGCACCCACTTATCCGGCAGGTGTCCCAATTCCCAGGCCACGATGCTGTAGCGGTGAGGATCCACCGCCAGGTCAACCGCCGACGGGCGATAGTCGCCCTGGCCGGAGGCCAGCACCGTCAGGGCCAGCAACAGGGCCAGCAGGCTACGGCGCGCTGCCCGGCGCCACCGGCCAGAGGTGTTAGAACGAAGGAGGTTCATCGGTAAATGATAACATCCTACGGTCAGAAGTCTGGCTGTTCTTTTCCGATTGCACCAGTCAATCGCTTACCCCGGTCAATCGCAGCATAAACCCGTCGTTCCGGCGAAAGCCGGAATCCAGAACGGTCGGTAGCCGGTGCGCGCTTTTCCGGTAGGATTTCCTGGATTCCGGCTTTCGCCGGAACGACGGTGTTGCTTGGGCTGCCATTTACCCGTTTCCCTGCTCATCTTACCCGTGTTCCCGCTTATCTTACCCGTGTCCCCGCTCATCTTACTCGCGTCCCCGCTCATCCTGAGCTTGTCGAAGGAAGGAAGGATGGTTCGACAGGCTCACCATGAGCGGGTTTCGTTCCTGCGGGTTTTGTGCCTGCGGGTTTTGTTGCTGGCGCAGACTTGGCCCCCGGCCTGGTACGCGGCGCCATTTCTTGACACTGCTCATTGCCGGTTGTATGCTTTTGCCCGATAGCCAACGGGAGGTTTTGCCTTGTCAACCCCAGCGCCGACCCCTGAATCTTTCCTTACCGAAGCGATGCGGCAGCAGGCCATTGGCCTGGAGAGCGAACCGGCCACTATGGAGGTGGAAAAGGGGGCGATTCTGCGGTTTGCCGAAGCGATCGGCGACCCTAACCCCCAGTGGAACGACGAAGCCGCCGCCCGCAAAACCCGCCACGGCGGCATCATCGCTCCCCCCACCTTTCTCCGCTCCATGCGGGGCGTGTCGGTACAGCTACCCTTTGACCTGTCTTTCAGCCGCCGGCTGGACGGGGGCAGCGATTGGGAATACTTTCAACCGGTGCGGCCCGGCGACCGCATTACCGCCGTAGCCCGCATTGCCGACCTGTCCGAGCGCAGTGGCCGCCTGGGGCTGATGGTCTTTATGATTACGGTTACCACCTATCGCAACCAGTTTGATGAGGTTGTCGCCACCCAGACCAATACCTTGATTGCTTATTAGGGAAATTAAATCTCCGCTTACTCTGTATCGCTGCACGGGAAAAGTTTTAGCCGCAGATACGCAGAGATAAGCCGAGAATTACGCAGAGGGATCATAATGGCCGAGCAGGTTTATTGGGAGGACGTAAGCGAGGGGATGGAGTTGCCCGCGCTGGTCAAGGAGCCGACTACCCGCCAGTTGGTGCAGTACGCCGGCGCCTCCGGGGATTTCTATGAGATTCACTACGACAAGGACTTTGCCCAGGGCAATATGCTGGACGGGCCGATTCTGCACGGCGCCCTGAAAAGCGCCTTCCTGGGTCATCTGGTTACCGACTGGATGGGGCCGCTGGGAACCTTGAAACGGCTCCAGTGCCAGTACCGGGGCATGGACGCCCCCGGCCAGCCGATCACCGCCAAAGGCTCCGTTACCCGCAAGTACGAGGAGAACGGCCAATACCTGGTGGACTGCGACATTCGGTTGGAAAACCCTCAGGGCCAGAACACCACTCCGGGCACGGCCACGGTGATGCTGCCCCGCCGGCAGGGGTAGTTTATGACGCCGCCGACGATACGGTTTCCCGAGTTGCCGCCGCCCGGCGAACAGACTCCCGACGACTATTTGCAGTTGAGCCGCCGCGCCGTTGAACAGTCCCGGGTCGAGTTGGCCGCAGGAGACCGGGTACAAGCATCGGAAAAGGTATCCGGGGCGGTTGCCACCGCGCTGAAGGCCATTGCCGAACAACGAGGCTGGCGGCACGACAGCCACCCTTTGCGGGACGCCGTAGTATCCCAATTGGGCGCGGAATTGGGGCCGTCAACGCCGCCGGCGCAAATCCTTTACCGAGGCCGGGACGCTGCCAAAGCCCAGCACAGCAACTTCTACGAAAATACTCTTTATGAGGATGACATTCTGGAGAGTATCGCCGTCGGCGAGGCTTTCGTGCAGGCAATAGCGCGGCTGATGAGCGAACCGCCCCGGCCCTTTACGGTAACCAAGCCTTTAGACCGGCACCGCATTATCCAGCTTACCCGGTTTGCGCCGGACTTGGGGGTTACGGATGCGCGGGGGTTTGCCAACTTCAGCGGAGAAGTTCGGCAAGAGTAGCAAAAGTAAGGACAGCGTGGGTTCAGCATAGACCCTTCAACACATTACATTCTGCTGAATTGACTATCCGAACCAGCAAATACGATTTGAGGTTAAAACAAATATGGCAGATATACTCAGAGACAAGGTAGCCATCATTACCGGCGCCGGCCGGGGCGTGGGCCGGGGCGTTGCCAAGCTGATGGCCGCCGAGGGCGCGCAAGTGGTGGTGGTTGACCCCGGCGTCAACGTGGACGGCAGCGGCTACGACCAGTCCATCGCCGAGCAGGTGGTGGCCGAAATCCGGCAGGATGGCGGCAGCGCCGTAGCCTGCCTGGAATCGGTGGCTACCATGGCCGGCGGCGAGCAAATCGTCCAGACCGCCATCGACAATTTCGGCAAGCTGGACATCGTAGTTACCTGCGCCGGCATCCTGCGGGACCGGATGATTTTCAATATGACCGAGCAGGAATGGGACGACGTTATCGCCGTCCACCTCAAGGGGACTTTCAGCGTGGTCAAGAACGCCTGCATCCTGTTCCGGCAGCAGCGTTCCGGGCGGATAATCACCTTCAGCAGCCAATCCGGGTTGCAGGGCAACTCGGGCCAGGCCAACTACGGGGCGGCCAAGTCGGGCATTGCCGGGTTCACCAAGGTGGTGGCCCGGGATATGGGCCGGTACGGGGTAACCGCCAACTCCATTGCGCCCCGGGCCACCACCCGGATGATTGGCGCCATCCCGGACAGCGCGGCGGAAATCCGGGCCCGGGGCGGCGTGCAGACCCTGGATCAGGGCAATGAGCCGGAGACGATGAACCCGGATGACATCGCCCCCTTTGTCTGCTACCTCGCCAGCGACTACGCCGCCAACGTCAACGGGCAGACCTTCCTGGTCTATGCCAGCGAAATATCCCTGATGTCCCAGCCCCGGCCGGAGCGGGCCATTTTCAACCCGGAAGGCCATTGGTCAATGGAGGACATCGCCCCGCAAGCCCGGAACCACCTGACCAGTGGCATCTACAACCCGGCCCCGCCGCGGGAGTAGGCCGAAGTTGGCAACCTGACGCAAAACCCTGGCCGGGCCGGCCCGGAAACCCGGCCCGCCAGCCCACTCCAACACATCCAATAAGGGAGCGAATCAATGCCCAATCTTTTGCAGGATAAAGTAGCAATCGTAACCGGCTCGGGCCGGGGCGTCGGCAAGGGGGTGGCCCTTCAGATGGCCGCCGAGGGCGCCAAAGTGGTGGTGGTTGACCCCGGCGTCAACCTGGACGGCAGCGGCTTTGACCAGTCCATCGCCGAGCAGGTGGTGGGCGAGATTCGCGAGGCCGGCGGCGAGGCGGTGGCCTGTATGGAATCGGTGGCGACGATGGAGGGCGGCGAGCAAATCGTCCAGACCGCCATTGATAACTTCGGCAAGCTGGACGTCGTAGTTACCTGCGCCGGCATCCTCCGGGACCGGATGATTTTCAATATGGGCGAACAGGAATGGGACGACGTTATCGCGGTGCATCTCAAAGGCACCTTCAGCGTGGTCAAGCACGCCTGCATCCTGTTCCGGCAGCAGCGTTCCGGGCGGATAATCACCTTCAGCTCCACCTCCGGGCTGTACGGCAACTCCGGCCAGGCCAACTACGGGGCGGCCAAGGACGGCATCGCCGGGTTTACCCGGGTGGTGGCCCGGGACATGGGCCGGTACGGGGTAACCGCCAACTCCATTGCGCCCAGCGCCTCGACCCGGATGATTGGCAGCGTCCCCGATGAGGCGCGCAACCTGCGGGCGGCCCGGGGCATGGTGGGCGGCAACGTGGGCGAACTGCGCGGCCAGCCGGAGGACATAGCCCCCTTTACCACCTGGCTGGCCTCCGACGAGGCGGCCCACGTCAACGGCCACGTCTTTTACGTTACCGCCGGCCTGGTTACCCTGCTGAACGAACCGGAGCCGGTGCGGACGATGCACACCAACGGCCGGTGGGAGGTAGAGGACATAATCCGGGTTTTCCCGGCCACCCTGGGCATGGAACTGCACAACCCGGCCCCGACGCCCCCGCCGGCGGTGTAGGTGGGGGGCAATTTTCCGGCCAGTAAATCCGGCTTAACATCCAGGAGGGCGCTGCTTGGTTGACACCATTTTCAAGAAGGTTGACTACACCCTGTCGGGGCTGATGAATGGTATCTCCTTGGGACAAATCGGCTTGCCCGACATACAGCGTCCCTTCGTTTGGGGAAAACCCAAAGTCCGCGACCTGTTTGACTCTATGTATAAAGGGTATCCGGTGGGCTATCTGTTGTTGTGGGATAACGCCCAGGACGACGGCGCCAAAGTTATTGGAACCGACGCCAAGCAGATGGTTCCGAACCTGCTGATTGTCGATGGGCAACAGCGGCTGACCTCTTTGTACGCGGTGTTTAACGGTGTCCCGGTGATGTTCCCCAACTACACCAGTGAGCGCATCCGAATTGCGTTCAACCCCCTGGAGGAGAGATTTGAGGTAACCGACGCCGCCATTCAGCAAGATAAGCGGTACATCCCGGACATCTCCAACTTTTGGGATGCCGGAGCAAATATGTTCCGGTTGGCCGGCAACTATATCCGGGATTTGAGCGCCGACCATGAGGTTTCCGACGAAGATGAGGAGAAGATTCAGAATTCCCTCACCAAGCTGCACGGCCTTTCGGCTTTTCCCTTTACCGCTTTGCAATTGGATGCCAATATCTCGGAAGAAGATGTTGCCGACGTATTCGTCCGCATCAACAGCAAGGGAGAGAATCTCAACCAGGCTGACTTTATCCTGACGCTGCTGTCGGTTTTCTGGGATGAAGGACGGATTCAGTTGGAGGAGTTTTGCCGAGCGTCGCGCACACCCTCTAGGGGCAGCCCATCACCCTTCAATTACTTTATTGAACCGAAACCCGACCAGCTTTTGCGGGTCAGTGTAGGCTTGGCTTTCCGACGGGCCAGGCTTCAGTACGTCTATTCCATTTTGCGCGGCAAGGATTTGGAAACCCAGCAGTTCAGCCAGGAACGCCGGGAGCGGCAGTTTGACGTGCTGAAACTGGCCCAGGAGCGGGTGCTTAACCTGGAAAGCTGGCACGGTTTTATGCGCTGCATCCATCATGCCGGCTTCCGCAGTGGCCGGATGATTAGCTCATCCTACAATCTGCTGTATTCCTATATGCTTTACCTGATAGGACGGACTGAGTACGGCGTTGAGGAATCCACCCTGCGCCGGGCGATTGCCCAATGGTTCTTTATGGGGGCGATAACCGGGCGATATACCAACTCTCCGGAGTCGGCTATTGAGGCGGATTTGGCCGCGCTCCGGGACGTGGCCGGGGTTGACCAGTTTGTCAGCCATTTGCAAAGTGTGTGTGATCGGACGTTGACCAACGATTTCTGGAACATCACCCTGCTCAACAACCTGGCTACGTCCTCAGCGAGCAGCCCGTCCCGGTTTGCTTATGAGGCAGCCTTGACTCTACTGGAAGCGCCGGGGTTGTTTTCCAGCGCCAAAGTTTCCGATATGCTGGATCCGGTTCTCCAGGCAAACCGTTCTGCCGTTGAGCGGCATCACCTGTTTCCCCGGGGGTATTTAGCCAAGCTGGGCATCTCGGCAACCCCGCAGGTGAACCAGATAGCCAACTATGCCTATGTGGAGCGGGGGGACAACGTCAGGATTTCCGACCAGGCCCCGGCGGAGTATCTGCCGAGCCTGAGAGAACGCTTCACTTCGTCAGAATTGGCGCGGATGTATCACTACCACGCCCTGCCGGAAAACTGGGAACAAATGGATTACCAGACTTTCCTGGAAACCCGCCGGGAAATGATGGCGCAGGTTGTCCGGGAGGGCTATCAGAAACTGACCGGGAGTGGCACCGTGGAACCCGACACGGGGGAGTTGGACGTTACCGAACTGGTTGCCAGTGGTGAATCGGATTTCGTAGAGTTCAAGTCCACCCTGCGGGTAAATCTGCATACCGGCAAAACGGACACCCGTATGGAACAAACAGTCCTGAAAACCCTGGCCGGATTCTTGAACACCAACGGGGGCAAGCTGATTATCGGGGTGGCTGATGACGGTACGCCGGTGGGTATAGAGAAAGATAATTTCTCCAATGAAGACCGGATGAACCTGCATTTGGTCAACATCGGAAATGACCGCATGGGGCCTCAGGCGATGACCGCCGTACACGCCCATTTCGACGACTATGAAGATTGCCGCGTGATGGTGGTGGATTGCCAGAGGTCTGCCGTTCCGGTCTATCTCAAGGATAAGGACGGTAACAAAGAGTCTTTTTTCATTCGCACCGGCCCTTCCAGTACCGAACTGACCGCCAGTCAAATTCAGGATTACATTAAACAGCGATTCAGCCGGTAGGTTAGCGGGCCAGGGAAGATACTACCGCCCGACGGACGGCTTTCAGGAGAGACCCGGCATCCCAAAATCCCATTCGTGGTTATTCGCGCCTTCGTGGATTAACCAAGAACTTTACAGAGGAATAAACATAATGTTCACCAGTTTTAGCGCTTCCTACGCCGGTCATATCGTGGATGACCACCTGGGCTTTGAGGGCACCCCGGCTAATGACCGCAGTTATTCCAATGAGAAGCTGGCCGAGGCTTTTGGCTGGGCGCTGGACTTTTCCCGCCACCTGGAAAGCCTGGGTTATGCCGAGTTCTGGATGGCGGAACACCACTTCCAGACCGAAGGCTACGAGTGTATCCCCAACCTGCTGATGTTGAGCCTCTACCTGGCCTCCAACACGGAGCGGCTGAAGTACGGCTGCGGCTTTAACATCACCCCGATGTGGCATCCCCTGCGCCTGGCCGAGGACTATGCCATGGCCGACATCCTGACCGGGGGACGGGTGATTTTCGGCGTGGGCCGGGGTTACCACACGCGGGAAGTGGAAACCTTCGCCGCCCCGATGCTGGACGGCGACGCCAACCGGGAACTCTTTGAGGAGCAGGTGGAGGTTCTGGTCAAAGCCTTCTCCCAGGACGCCTTTTCCCATCAAGGCAAGCACTACCAGATACCGCCCCCGGTGCCTTATCGCGGCTACCAACTGGAAAAGCTGAGCCTGGTGCCCCGGCCGGTCAGCCAACCGGTGGAAATCTGGCAGCCCCTGGTCAGCGGCAACCCCAAGGGCGTTGACTTTATGGGGCGAATGGGCATCAAGGCGCTGATTGCCAACACGCCGGAGCCGGCCCTGTCGGAACGGATGGCCCTGTACCAGCAGGCGGCGGCGACTCACGGGCGGGAGTTGGCCCTGGGCGAGGACGTGGCCCTGGGCTATCGTTTCTTTATCGCCGACACGCAGCAGAAAGCCATCGACCAGGCCCGCCCCTACTTTGAGGAGGCGATGAAGTTCGCCGCGCCCCTGGGCCTGATGCGAATGAGCCAGGAACAGATTGACACGGTGGCCCAAGCCGGCCGGCCCCGAGGCATTGAGCTGCCCACCCTGGAAGAGGCGGTCGCCAACAAAGTCTGGCTCTGCGGCCCCCCGGAACAAATCGCCGACCACCTGATGAGCGTGGAAGAGCAGTACCCGGGCACCGAGCGGGTCAACTTGGGCGCGGTGATGGGGATGCCGCAGGAAGTGTTCAAGGACCAGCTAACCAGGTTCGCGGAAGGGGTGTTGCCCCGGATGCCGGGCGTCAGAGTCGGATAAGGGGGTAAATAAATGGAACCGTACACCGACCAAATAATGGTGGTGGGCGAAGTGCGGGCGGTGGAGTTGAACGATGACGGCAGCGGCACCTTCCGCCTCCGGCTGGAGGACGGCGACGGCGTTACCGGCGACTTTACCGACTACTGGGAAGCTGTCATCACCAACGTTTTTCGCAACCATAAGTGGACCCGCCTGGTGGTCAAAGGCGAGGGAAAGTTCGACCAGGCGGGAGTCCTGCGCCATATCCTGCGGGTGGATAGCTGCCGGATAATTCAACCCGGCGAATCCCCGAATCCCCCCGTATCCACCGACCCGAAAACCAACGTCGGGCTGCGGATGACGCAGATAGCCGACGAGATTATTAAAAAATATCCGCTGCCCGAAGAGGAAGAACTTCCCGACGACTTTGCGGCCAACTATAAGCACTACTTCTACGGTTACCCCAAAGAATGAGTACGTCCCCGAACACCCCGGCTGCCCAGGCCGTCTTTGCCGATACCGGCTACTGGCTGGGGCTGTTGAATCATAATGACCCTTTGAGGGAAAGGGTTCAACGTGCCGCTGTGCGATACGCCTCGCGCCAAATCATCACCAGCGAACTGGTATTGGTAGAACTGCTGGACGGCATGGCCCGACGGGGGCCATACAGCCGCCGCCAAGCCGTAGAACTGGTCAAGGAAGTCAGCGCCGAGGACTCTAACGTAGAAGTTGTGCCGCTGAGTCAGAAACAGTTCCAGGAGGCTAAAGAACGCTACGCGGCGCGCCTGGATCAGCGTTGGAGCCTCACCGATTGCGCCAGTTTCCTGATAATGGAAAGTCGGGGTATCTGGCAGGCCCTGGCCCACGACCGGGATTTCGTTCAGGCCGGCTTTATCGCCCTGTTGCGGGACGATTGAGGGACGGTTGAGACGATTTAACCGGCCAACCCCCTATTCCCCAGCCCCGTCCTGCCGGTCAACAATCCCGGTTGGATAAGCCGGGTGGGTCAAGTAATGCCAGGTCAGGACGCCGCGCCAGCCCTGGAAAAAGAGGTAGGCGAATAGCAGGTTCAAGACCAGGGACAACGGGTGCAGGCTGCCCGGCCCCCAGCCGAAGGTTGCCAGGGCAAACAGGGACAGCTTGCTGACCAGGTGCCAGGCCAGCAGCAACGCCGCCGCCGCTCTGATGCGGTTCAGAACCCCCACCGACAGCGTCATTATCATCCCCGCCTCGACCAGCACGAACAGGAAGGCCCCGCCGCCGGGCTGGATGACCCCGGCCACCGCCGGGTCGCCGAAGTAGGTCGCCATAATTACGACAAAGTTGATTCCCGCCGCCGCCAGGCCGGCAATTCCGCCCCAAAGGATACGCTTGCCGGCCCGCTCCAGGTCCTGGCCGATCAGCCACCCAGGGATGCGCCACCCTAACAGCATCGGTTAATCCGGCCCATCCCGGTTAATCCCGGCCCCGCAGATACTTAAAGGCGGCGATGGCGGCGGTGGCCCCGTCGCCGGCGGCGGCCACCAGTTGGGCCGCCGAATGTTGCCGCACGTCGCCCACCGCGTACAGCCCCGGCTCCGCCGTCTCCATCGACAGGTTCACCGGAATATGCCCGCCCCGGTCCGGCGCCACCAGCCCCCGGACCAACTCCGAGTTGGGTTCCAGGCCCACGTACAGGAACAGGCCGTTCAGCGCAACCTCCCTTTCCCGGTTCGTAGCCGTGTCCCGCAGGCGCACCCCGGTCAGCGTGTCCTCGCCGATAACCTCGGTTACCAGCGTGTTCCAGAGAACTTCCACCTTGGGATGTTCCAGCAGGCGGGTCTGGAGGGCCTGCTGCGCCCGCAACTCCCCCCGGCGGTGGAACAGCAGCACCCGGTCGGCGTACTCGGTCAAGGTCAACGCCTCATCCGCCGCCGAATCGCCGCCGCCGACTACCCCCACCGTCTGCCCCATACTCATTGGCCCGTCGCAGGTGGCGCAATGGGACACCCCCCGGTCCCGCAACCGTTCCTCCCCGGGGATGCCGGCCGACCGCAGCCGGGAGCCGGTGGCGATTATCACCGCCCGGGCCCGATAGCTGCCGCCGGCGCCGTCCACCCGCTTGAAATCCCCCTCCCGAACCACCTGCGCCGCCGTGTCCATCAGGAACTCCACCCCGGCGTTCATTGCTTGCTCCTGCAAGGCCGGGGCCAACTCGGCGCCGGAAATGCCCTCCGGGAAACCGGGGAAGTTCTCAATCCGCTCCACGTTGATAATCTGGGCGCCGCCCATCATTTCCTCCACCAGCCCGGTGGTCAGGCCATAGCGGGCGGCGTACAGCCCCGCCGTCATTCCGGCCAACCCGCCGCCCACAATCAACACATCGTAGGTAGTATCGCGGGTAGTATCGCGGGTAACATCGTATCTACCGGCCACCCCGGAACCTCCTGGGCAAGGGATAGTAAAAGCTGCCGTATCCGTCCGTATCAGTCGTTGTCAGTCGCCGGAGGGCGTCAGCAGGCCCGACGGCTCCAGGTAGTAGAGGCCCCCGGCCAGCAGCCGCTGCACCTCCGGCGTCAGCAGGCCCAGCGCCGGGTGCTGGCTCGCCGTCCGCCCCAGCAGCTTCTCCGACATCGACCGGCGGGGGCGCAGATACTTGGGCCGAGGCCGGGTCTCCCCCAACTGAGCCGCCAACGCCAGCGACGCGTCAAAGTCCAGCAGTTCGTCCACCAGCCCCAACTGCTGCCCCTGCTGGGCGGTGAACAACTCCCCGGTCGCCAGTTCCAGCGCCTGGGCCGTTTCCAGCCGGCGGCCCCGGCAGACCACCGCGACGAAGTTCTCATAGACTTCGTTAATCAGTCCCTCCAGCTTGGCCGTCTCCTCGTCGGTGGGGTGGCGCCAGAACCCGCTCATATCCTTCAGCCGCCCGCCCTTGAACACCGAAAACTCCACCCCGGCCTTGCCCAGCAGTTGCTCCAGGATGGGCCGCAGGTAGATGACGCCAATGGAGCCGACCATGGTGGTGGGCAGGGCGGTGATCCGGTGGGCGGCGCAGGCCAGGTAGTAGCCCCCGGAGGCCCCCAGGTTGCGGATGTAGGCCACCACCGGCTTGCGGGCCGCCAGCCGGCACAGGCTGAAGTAGAGCAGTTCCGAGGCCGCCGCCGACCCGCCGGGGGATTCGATGTCCAGCAGCACCGCCTTGTAGCGTTTGTTGGCGGCCAGGTCGGAAAAGAGTTTGGCATAGACCGAATCCCGCACCCGGGTCCCGATAACCCCGTGCAGTTCCACCACCGCCACCCCGGCCCCCCGCCGCCGTCCCAACAATCGCGGCATAATCAAATCCCCCCTGCTGCGGTTTGCGCTCTCCGGGGGGAATGATAGCATATTTATGGGGGGTATGGGGGGGTCAGGCCACCGTAAAGGCTTGAATCACATCCGCCAAGGTTCGGCCGGCCAGGTCGCCGAAGTCGATTTGCGCTACCTTGATAAACTGCCATTCCTCGCCGGTCAAGCGGGTGGCGTTGGCGCACCAGAGCCGGGCCGCCCGGTCTTTATTGGGGACGTTGGTATCCTCCAGCCCCTTGGTTTCAATAAGGTAATGCTTCCCGGCGGTATTCACTGCCACAAAATCCGGGTAGTAGTGGCGGATGTTGCCGGTGTTGGCGATATACTGGATTTTGAACCCAAAGCGCAGGGGCAGTTTGGCAAACCGGGCTACGTCCGGGGCGCTCTCCAGAAACCGGGCAAACTCCAGCTCAAAGTCGTTATCGGCAGCCACCAGGTTGAATATCGTCTTGCTTGCCGGGCAATTGGGCCGCGACCAGGGGAACGGTTCGGTTTGGGAAAGCAGTTGGGCCGGCGTAGCAATAATCGGTTCCCGCTCTTGCCGGGTCAAAGGACGGATGGCGCGCAGGAATCCTTGCACCGTCAGAAAGCCTATACCAGGTCGGGCCAATACCGGGGCCAGTTCGTTGTTGTCCAGGTCAACCGGTTGGCCGAAAGCCCGCCGGGCGAAAAACTCCCTTACCTTGCCGGCAATTACATCAAAATGGCCGGGCAAGTTGGCTTCGGCGCCGATGCGGCCGGCGTAGTAGCTGATTACCTCGCCGCAAGTATTGGGCTGCGGCAGGTTATAAATCCGTTCCAGCAGCGTCTCATCGGTCAAGGCGTCCAACCCCAGGTATTGAAAACTCTCCTCGTCCTGGGCCGTCAAGCTGAAAGGCAGGTTGTCAACCGGAATACTGTCCACATCCAGCTTGGCGATTTCGTCCCGGGTGTCGTTTTTGCGCTCGTAAGCCGGGCTGAGGCTGGGAATGGCAATGTCCCGGTCAGCCTTGTCCGGGTCGGGGTAGATGGTAACGATAACAATGGGCTGCCGGTCGATTATATCGGTCGGCACGGCAATGTTCTCTTGCTTTTCCAAATCGGCCACGAACTCAATGAACTTGTCCGTGCCGATAATATCCACCCGCTCGGCGTAGCCCTTATCCGGGCCGGCGTCCTCAGGGAACATCAGCCGCAGGCCGCGCCCGATAGCTTGCTCCGGCAGGATGTTGGCTTTGGAAGTGTAGGGGCGCAAACCCAGCACCACCGTAACATT
This sequence comes from uncultured Dehalococcoidia bacterium, assembly GCA_958295765.1. Taxonomy (GTDB): domain Bacteria; phylum Chloroflexota; class Dehalococcoidia; order Lucifugimonadales; family UBA3495; genus CATQHB01. The sequence continues at coordinate 1,850,445 of CATQHB010000002.1, read as the reverse complement.
GCGAACATCCCAACCCTCCTTCAGCATCATTACGCTGATGACGGCGTTGACCGTGCTGGCGGGGGAGTCAATGTTCCTGACGACTTCCCGGGCCCGCTGCAAATCCCGGTCGGTTACTTCCCCGGCTCGGTCAATGTGAATGACCTGCAACTTGTCGTCGCCAAAATCCTGCGGGTAAGTCAGTTGCAGATATTTCCCCACTTCGTCCGCTGCTTTAGCCGTTTCCAGCATTGCGAACAGCACCGGCCGCTTGCCCACCGGCGCGAGTTGTTCCCGGTATTCCCGCCACCGGCCCACTGCCGCCGTGATGTAGGCGGCGTAACGGACGGCGGCATCGTCGGATGCCGCTTCCCCGGCACCGTGGATTTCCCCCCGGATGGGCTGCTTTACGAGACCGTCGGCAATAGCCTGGCGTAGCGGATAGTCATAAATCACCCAGGGAAACAGCGCGCCGTCGTTAAACCGGGGCGTGGCTGAAAAGTCCAACTGGGCCATAAACCGGTCAGCGCCCACTCGTTCCCGCAAGCGGCGGATGGTGCGATTCCACTCTGATTCCTCGTCGTGGGTACGGTGCGCCTCGTCGTTGATGACCATTACCGGGTCTTGGCGGCGGACAATTCGGGCGTCAAAGTCATCCCGCTGCTCTACCGTATCGCTGGCCGCCGGCCCCAGCAGGGCCGCAATGGGATCAGGGATACCGCCTTGCCGCCCCCGCCGGCGACCTTGGGGCGGCGTATCGTACAACTGCTGAATGTTGGTCAGGTACAACGCCCCACGGGCCGCCACGTCCGCCCGGTCGCCCCGCATAAAAAAGTCCATCTCCGACCACTCGGCGGCGTATTCCGGGGGAATCATCAGAAATCGCCGGAAAATTGACCCGCCGGCAAAATCGCCCTGTAACCGCTCAAAAACAATGACGTTGGGGGCAATGATGAGAAAACTTTTAGCGTAGCCGGCGCAGTCCGGTTCGTTGACGGCGTTAAGATAGCTCCAAGCCACCGCCAAGGCCATTACCATAGTTTTACCGCTGCCGGTTGCCATCTTGACCCCGTAGCGGGCAAAATCGCCGTGTTGCAACAACCGCACGTTGAGGTTGGTCAGAAAGGCTTGCAGCAAGGCCCGGTTATCCCGCCGCTGCTGTATCTCATAGACATAAATCAGCGACTCCACCGCTTCCCGTTGGGCGTCATAAAAGGCAAAGCGCCGGCCGTCAACTTGATGGTCGGTATCAAACCACCAAGTCAGCAGCCGTTTGGTAGTTTCGGTAGCTCCGGGGTAGCCTTTCTCCCGCCATTCACCAACGGCATGGGCTACTGCCGGCGCGCAAGTGGCAATGACCGGGTCGATTGCCAAGGCGTCGTCAAGCAGGCTACTGGTCATACCGTTACCTCCAGCCGCCGGGTGGTATCGTTGCCCATGATGTCAATAACCTTGACTACGATGGTATAGCTGCCCGGCCGGTCATAAGTGTGAAAAGGTTCCAAGCGCAGCGTCGGTTCCTGTCGAGTGCGGTAACTTTGCCACTGATTGTTGAAAGTGTCTCCCCGATATTCCCAATCCACCGCCCAATAGTCAATCCACTGCGACCAGTGGTTGACTTTGCCCCGCACCTCATCAGGAACTTCGCCCAGGGGCATTACAAAGTCGGTCAGTTTCAGCGTTACTCTGGGGGTCTGCTCGTCAGTCGTATGTTCCAGGGCCAGGGACGCCAACTCGAAAAACCGAATGTCCCCGGCGGCCACGGCTTTAGCGTCCATCACCTCCCGGGGTATCCGCCGCAAACGCAAGTTGACGCCGGCGGTTTGCGCCAGGGCGCGGGCTTCGGTGTCCACTTCCAGACCGAAATCCCAACCCAGGATGTCCACCCCGGCGGCGGCCCCGGTTCCCGCCGCCGCGCCGAATTCCGAAACTACCTTTTCCACATCATCCAGGGCCACCGGCGCATCCACGCTGCCGATATGCACCATCCGCCCGGCCTTGGCCCCGTGCAGCCACTGGTAACCGCTGACCGGATCCGCCCGGTAAAGTTCCAGGATAAAGGCCCGATAACCCTGCTCCAGTTCCGCCGACTGCCACGCCTGCCGTTCATACCGCCCCAGGTTCTGCACGTAAAAGGGTTTGACCCCGGGAATATCCAGCAACCGCTTGCGGGTAGTGGAAATGGCGAACCGCCCCATATCGGCGGCAATCCAGCGGCGGTCCAACTTTTCCGCCACCGCCGCCGTAGTCCCGGAACCGGCAAAGCAGTCCAGTACTAAGTCGCCGGGGTTGGATGAGGCTTGGATGATGTGCTTGATTAAGGCTTCTGGCTTTTGAGTCGGGTACCCGACTCTTTCACCACTTTGAGAGTTTATAGGTGGAATATCATCCCACCAATCTTGCAGGAGTTTTCCGGGGGCATTCTCTGCGTACATTTTTAACCGGGGCATAGTACCCCGCTTAGGCCAATAAATATCACCCACCGCGTCCAACTCTTCAAGGCGTTCGATGGTATAGCGCCAATGGTTGCCTCTGGCCGTTACATCTATACCATGCCAAGGTTGCCCTGATGAACCCCTACTAATTCCTCTTGCCAGAAGGCTTACCGGATAAAACCGCCGTCCCTCTTCATCAATATGTGTATAGCGTTCCGCTATGTATTCTTCTTGAGCCACGTAAACCGGATTCCAACAATAGTCAGTCCCTCGAGTGCAGTAGAGGACTACGTCGTGCACCGGCCCGTAACGTTTTGCCGAACTATGTGCGCCGGTTCTCTTCCATACTATTTCGTTACGAAAGTTGGTATATCCGAAAATCTCATCCATTACAGCTTTGACGTAATGACTGGCGGTGTCGTCGCAATGGACATAAATAGACCCCGACTCTGCCAAGAGTTCCCGCAGGAAAATCAGGGTCTCAAACATCCATTTAAGGTAGGTGTCCAGCCCGCCGCCCCAAGTGTCCCGGTAGGCCAGTTGCTCGATGAGGTTGGGCTGGTAGTCTAAAGTCAGCCGAGTATTGCCGCCGCCTTCGTCCGGGTGGATGGGGGTTTGGTAGCTGAAGTTGTAGCCGGTGGCAAAGGGCGGGTCAATGTAAATCAAATCGACTTTGCCGGCGAACTCCTCCAGCAGCGAGGGCAGGACATACTTTTTGTCGCCCCAAATCAGTCGGTTGCGCCACTCCGGGGTGTGGCCGGATAAAAGGGACTCCAGGGCGGTTTGCCGTTCCTGGGCCGACTGGTTGACCGTTTCTACCGTCTGAAAGGGCAAGGCAACCCGGGGCGGCCCGACGATCTGGCCGTTGTCGTCATACTTGCCATCCCAGGTTAGTTCCGGCACAGCGCACCTCTTAAAGTTCAAGGTTCCGGGCAGCGAATTACAAGCGCATTATCCCAAGCCCCCGCCGCCGCTGTCAACGAACCGGGCCGGCCGGTATGATACAATTACGGCATCCACTCCCCGGCAAAGGACGCCCTGATGAGCGATGCCCACCAACCCCCACCGGAAACCGCCGCCGCCCCGGACTTGTCCGCCCGGCTGGAGCCACTGCTGCAACTGGTAGCCCAGCAGGGCCGGGAAATCATCATCACCCAGGAGGGCCGCCCGGTAGCCCGTCTAGTCCCCTACGCCCCCCAGCCCGGCGACCCGCCCTTCCCGCCGCCCGCCGCCCCCACCAGCAAGGACGCCGGCCCGCCGGGCAAGGACGCCGAGAGCAACCCGGACCCCTTGGGCCGCGACCGGGACATCCCTCAGCTAACCGGCGATAAGAACGCGGCCCCGGCCCAAGTCCAGGAGGAACCGCCCATTCTTGAGGACATCATCGAGATAAAGGACGCCGAGGGCAACGTTATCAGGCGTACCCGGTTCACCGCTCAGATATTCGGGGACATCATATCCCCCATTGACGTGGAATGGGACGCCGAGAGCAACCCGGACCGGGTGCTGAACCCGTGTTAATGCTGGACACCCACGTTTTGTTCCAGTTCCGGTTTGAGCAGCGCCGGCTGGGCCGCCAAACCCTCCAGGTTATTGAACAGGCTTGGGAGGCGCAGGACGTGGTGGTATCGGCCATAACTTTCTGGGAAACGGCGATGCTGTACGATAAAGGCCGGTTAGCCTTAACCGAGGATGTGGCCTTGTGGCGTCAAGAACTGCTGGCCTCCGGGCTGCGGGAAATCCGGGTGGACGGCGCTATCGGCGTTCTGGCCGGCCGCCTCGATTATCCCCGGGGCGACCCGGCCGACCGCCTGATTATCGCCACCGCCCTGGCCGGCGATCACCAACTGGTAACCGCCGACCGGGTCATCCTGGCCTGGCCCGGCCCCCTGAACCGGCTCCGGGCCGACGATTAGAAAATTGCCAATCGGCCCGGCAATCCCCCGCAAAGGAGTTACGCAATGGAATTCGGACTGTTTATGATGCCCCTGCATCCCCCCTACCGGTCTTACGCCGATTCCTACGACCGGGACCTGGCCCTGATTGTGGAGGCCGACCGGCTGGGCTATCACGAGGCCTGGATTGGCGAGCACATCACCGAGCGGTGGGAGAACGCCCCCTGCCCCGACCTGCTCATCGCCAAAGCCCTGGCAATGACCGAGCGAATCAAGCTGGCGACCGGGGTAACCCTGCTGGCGATTCACAACCCGGTGGAGGTGGCCCACCGCATCGCCATGCTGGACCACCTGGCCCGGGGCCGGCTCTATTGGGGCATCGGCCACCGGGCCATCCCCACCGACCTGGCCCTGTTCGGCATGGGGCCGCAGACCGGCATCGACGTGCGGGACAAGTCGGCGGAGGCCCTGGACATCATCCTCAAAATCTGGCAGGCCGAGGGCAAGTTCAGCTATCAGGGCAAGTATTTCCAGATTGACGCGCCGGAACTGGACCCGGTGATGGAGCGGGGGCTGCACATGAAACCCTACCAGCAGCCCCACCCGCCCATCGGCGTGGCGGCCACCTCCCTCGGTTCCGGCTCCATCCGGGTGGCCGGCGAGCGGGGCTGGATTCCGATGAGCAGTTCCAACCTGGCGCCCCAATACCTGCGGGACCACTGGCAGGTGGTGGAGGAGGGGGCGGCCAGCGCCGGCAAGGAGTGTAGCCGCCGAGACTGGCGCATCGGGCGGGATGTGTTCGTGGCCCGGACGCCGGAACTGGCCCGGGAGCGGGCGAGGGCGGTGCTGGGGCGCAACTACGTCCAGCACCAACTGCCCAACCGCCAGGGTTCCGGCTTGCTCCAATCCACCAAGCTGGACCCGGAAATGCCGGATGGGGCGGTGGACGTGGACTATATGCTGGAAAACATCTGGATTGTGGGCGACCCGCAGGAGTGCGCCGACCGCATCCGCAACCTGTACGAACAGACTGGCGGGTTCGGCCACCTGCTGGCAATCACCCAGGACCCGGACGACCCCCAGTGGGAGCACGAGTGCCTGCAACTGCTGATGGAGGAGGTGGGGCCGCGGGTGTCGGATTTGACGGGGGAGTAGGGGGCGGTTCCGCTCCGGCCCGACTGACACTTGCCGGTTGACCGGCGCGCAAGGGCGGGCCTACAATAACCGAAATGGACGCCGACTTGACGGAATAATGACCGAAGCAGCACATTCCGAGGCCATCTGGCATCCGGCGGTCGGTTCCGCTGCCCCGTCTCCGGGGTGAATAAGGAGATTAACTCATGCTGAAACTGCCCTTGGAAAAGACCAAAATAGAGCCGGAATCGCCGTCGGCAGCAGAGAAAGAGATAGCTCTCAAGTCGCTGGAGGACGGCAAGAAACTGCGCCAGGAGATTCTGGAGCGTAGGAAGGGCGAGCTGGTTCCTGCGTCCTGGGAGCTAATTCGGGAAGCAAGGGAGGAACGCTAGAACCCCGATGCACCATGCTGTAGTGGTAGATGCAAGTGTGCTGGTGAAGTTATACGTTGCGGAAGAGTTCTCTGACCAGGCATTAGCCCTCATTTCCGATAGCGTGACCAGCGGGCGTTCCATAATTGGCCCGGCCCATGTACTGAGCGAAGTAACCAACGCGATTCGCAAACAGGAACATCAGGGAAATCTGACCGCCTCTGAAGCCTATCGCGCCGTTCAGCAGCTAATGAGGCTGTCCATTTCCCTCGTTTCAGTACCGGAAGTTTATCAGGAAGGCTTGATATTTGCCCGAGAACACGGATTCCGGTACGCCTATGACAGTATGTATGCAGTCCTGGCTAAAATGATGGACGCCGAATTTTGGACTGATGATCGAGTGTTCTTGAGAGACGTGGCGGACTCCGCTCCTTGGGTACGGTGGATTGGCAACTACCCAATAGAATAAAAGGAAACAAGCCCGCGCATTGCGCTGCTCTCAAGAACCCCTCTTTACCCCCCCCTTACCTAAACGCCGGTATCACGTGCTTGCCGAACAGCTCTATTGACTTCATTACCTGTTCGTGGCCGATTGTTTCCGTGGCCATCAGGAACTGTACCTGGTCAACCCCGGTGGCCTGGTGCAGCTTGACCGCGTTGATGCAGCTTTCCGGGTCTCCCGCTACGATTACCCCCCGGTCGGCCAGGGTATTGGCGTCCACCTCCTCCCAAATCCTCTGGGCCAGGGCGCTGCCGCCGGACAGGTCGAACTGGGTAGCCGCTCCCTCGTCGGTTACCTCCTTAACGTCGATGTAGCGGGAGAAGTTATGCACCAGGTGTTCCGGTATGCCGCCCCACTGCTCCAGCAGCCGGGCGTAAATGTCCTTCTGGTCCTGGACGTAGGGCCGGCCCGGGCCGAAAAAGGTTTTCAGCGAATTGGCGCACAACTCCCGGGCCGCCTGGTTGTCCTCGCCGCAATAGCCGAAGATGGAACTGAGCCACTGGTCGTTGGCGAAGGCGCCCACCGGGTCAGCCTCCTTGATGGTGGTGCGGTACTCCTGGATGTGGGGTTCCAGCACCGACGGCGCGCTGACCCCCAGGGCCATAACGCCGATGCCCTTTTGGGCGGCCAACTGGTAGGTGGTGGGCTGCAACGCGGCCACCCAGATGGGCGGGTGGGGCTTCTGGTAAGGCTTGGGCAGCACCTGGCGGGGCGGCACGTTCCAGAACCGGCCCTCCCACTCAAAGGTGTCCGAACCCCAGATTTGGGGAATCATTGACAGAGATTCCTCCCACATCTCCCGGGTGTGCCGGGGGTCAATGCCCATACCGGTCTGTTCGTAGGGGGCGGAGCGGCCGGTGCCGAAATCCACCCGCCCGTGGGACAGGTGGTCCACCATAGCCACCCGCTCGGCCACCCTTACCGGGTGATGGTAAGGCAGGATGACTACGCCAAAGCCCAGGCGGATGTTCTTGGTCAGGCGGCTCAGCGCGCCGAAAATGACCTCCGGGCAGGGGGAGGCGGAAAAGGTGGTGAGGAAGTGATGCTCCACGAACCAGACATAATCAAAGCCCATTTCATCCGCCAGGATACACTGCTCAATGGTCTCTTCCACCACCGCGTGGTCATCAAGGGTAGGACGCTGCATTTCATAAGCCAGGCCGAATTGCATAGCTTTAACTCCTGTTGCGTACCGGGTTTACTTTAATCCGGTTAAACCGCCGTCTTTGCGGCTATTGTAACCGGGATGGAAATAAGGGGCAAGGAAAACCGGCGGAATGGGTGGTTCGACAAGCTCACCATGAGCGGATATTGTTTACCAGCCGGCTGTGAACGGACATTGTTACCAGCCCGCTATGAGCGGATATTGGCATTGGCTTTGCACCGGCCTTGGGGAAACGCCTCTTGCCTTGATAAAACGCAAAAAGGCGCCCCGGAATGTTCCGGGGCGCCGGTCTATTGGTCTATGGTTGTTGCCTGGCCCGCGTCGGGGGTTTGTCGGCAACCTGGTTGAGCCTACTGGCTGAAGCTCATGGTGTTGCCCCGGATGCGCGGGGCGTAGTGGGGATCCCACTCCAGGTCGGCCGACAGGCCGTAGATTTGCACCACCAGGAAGTTAGGCACGAAGTGGAAGTCGTTATGCACGTGGTTTGCCAGGACTTCCATCCGCTGCCGCCGCAGGTCGCCGGTGGGCGTAGCGATAGCCTCCTCCAGCAAGTCCTCGAAATACTGATAGCAGACCCCGCTGGAACGGCTATAACAGCTATTGCGCAGGATGGCCTGCCGGGAGAAGTCCAGGGACTCGGTAGAGGTGGCCGGCGCGGTGATGTGCATTGAGGCAAAGTTGGGCTGGCCCGGCCCCAGACTGGCGCACTTCTCGTGCAGGTCGGCGCCGGGGGCGTTGGCAAAGTCTTCCCGGGTGCGCCCGTGGCCGCAGTTGGAGCGGCCGGTTCCGGCGTGAATGGAGGACTCCACTACGTTCAGGTTGGTGTTGAAGCCTACATCGCGCCAGAAGGTAACTACCGCCTCGGCGTACTCCACGTCCTTAGGCACCCGTTGAGAACGGATATAGAGCTTGATTTCGTTGTCCGGGTTGTAGCCGGCCTGGGCAATCAACTCCCTGGCCCGCTCCGGGTCATAGGGGTAGCCGGCCGAGTTTTCCGGGGTGATGCCGACCGTGCCGGTTTGAGCGATGTTGCCGTAGCAGCTCAGCACGCCGTCAAAAATCTCGGCCATCAGGGTCTCACAGTCGATTGCCAGGTTCAGGGCCTCCCGGATCTCCTTCTTAACCAACTCCGGGTGGTGCACCGTGTCAATGGCATAGACGTAAGCCTCGTTGTTGGTGGCCGATTTCCACTTGGGCACCCGGTCCCGGTCCTCAAAGGAGATTTCCGCCCAGTCCGCTTCCTCGGTGGCCAGCATTGAGGCGCGGACCTGGGGTTCGTTGCGCCACTGCTGAATCAGCCGGGGGATGGAAGGGGCGCGGGAGAAGCCGGTGGACGGATTGGGGTTGTAGTCTTCGTAGGCTTCCAGTTCAATCTCTATGCCGGAGCGCCACTCCACTATCTGGTAGGGGCCGAGGCCGACGGTGAACCGCTCAATGTCATCCTCGGATGCCTGCTGGAACCAGCCTACGTCCTGGAACTTGGTGAAAATGGTGGTGCGGGGCAGAATCGGGCAAGCCTTCCCGCAAACGATGTCCAGGGTATATTCGTCCACCACCTCGCCGCTGATGACGCCGTGGAAGCTGAAATCGTTGGAGTTGTAGTTGCCGCTGGTTTCCTCGTCGCCGAAGAAGTCAATCCAGAACTTGGCTTGAGTCGCGTTCCAGGGGGCGCCGTTGTGGAAAGTTACGCCCTCCCGCAGGTTGAAGCGCCAGCGGTCGGGGCCGATCTGCTCCCAGCCCTCGATGCCGGTCAGCCCCACCACCTCAAAGTTGTTGTAGTCGTCAATCCAGGTGAGGGGGTCGCTGGCGAGGTCGTCGCAGATGGTGTTCTGGATGTTGCCGCCGCAGTTGGCGCTGGCCGCTCCGATGGTGGTCGGTTCCTCGCTGGTTACAAAGGTGAGGGTATCCCGGGCGCTGACTGCCGGCGGCGGGGGCGCCGCCGTGGGCGCGGGAACCGCCGTTGCCGCCATAGCCGGCGTATCCGGGGCGCTGGAACCGCTGGAACTGCTGGGCGCGGCGGATTGAGCCGGCGCCGGCGCCGGGGTCGCCGGAATGTTCAAGGCGGCCGGCCTGGCGACTTCCGGCTCGGCCGGGGCCGGTTCGGCGACGGCCGCCGGTGCCGGCTGAGCCGGCGCATCTGAAGTAGAGGCGCCGCAGGCCACCGTTACCAGGGCCAGCAGGACAATCAGGGACAGCAGCCAGCGGCTGAACGGGTGTCTGTTTGCCATTTCCGGTTTAACCATAATACTCCTCATACGCTTGATACGCTTACGAATTCGTAAATTTCAGAAGCAAAGCCGGATAATTTTTCTGCGTATCACCCCCTCACACAAGCATTAAAGCGAAACTTCCAGCCCTTATATATTATTTATTACGGCCTTATATATTATTTATTACGGTTTGTCAACTTGCCGGGAAACTAGCCGGTCAATCGTGTCTTAACCGGGGCGACCGAGGCAATTATCAATGACAACCCAATGACAACCGTCGTTCCGGCGAAAGCCGGAATCCAGACCCACCGGTAGCCGGCCCGCTCTTTTCCGGGGGATTTCCTGGATTCCGGCTTTCGCCGGAACGACGGGTTTGTGATTGACAGTTTTACGGCCGGAACGACGGTTGCTTATGCTGTGCTTGTCCTGGTTAAGGCGTGATTACTATGGCAATACAAAGCATCCCCAACCCTTGTTGCCATTGCTTACCCGGCCCGGTTCCGGTGGATACTGGCTCGGTGGATGGTTGTATGGTTGGCCGGTAGGGGCGGGTTTGTAACCCGCCCTGGTTCATGGGCAAGGGTGGTCAGCTATGGCACGTTTGTTTTCCGGCATTTCCCTGCCGTTGAACGCCGGGCGGGTTGCAAACCCGCCCCTACCCCGCCTCTATATGGATGAAAAGGCTAACATCGGTTGCGGTTTTGGTTGACTTTTGCCCGTTCCGGCTGATACATTCAATTGAATATAACCTCGCTATGGGGAGGTATTCAGGTATGGCGAGACGCCTTTTTAAGGAGTTGGAACGGTCTTACGGATTTGACGAAGTGGCGATTGTCCCCGGCGACGTGACCATTAACCCGGAGATGACCTCTACCAAAATGACCATTGGCGAGTGCTCTTTTGATGCGCCGATGCTGGCCTCGGCGATGGACGGCACGGTATCGCCCCGGTTCGCCGTCCTGATGCACGAAATGGGCGGCCTGGGCGTCCTCAACGGCGAGGGCCTCTATTCCCGCTACGATGACCCCTACGCAATCCTGGAAGAAATCACCTCTATGCCCCAGGCCGAGGTTACTCAATACCTGCAACAGGTCTATTCCGAGCCGGTTCGGGAGGAACTGGTGGGCCGGCGGGTGGACGAAATCAAGCAGGCCGGCTCGGTTTGCGCCGTCTCCTTTACCCCTCAGAACACCAAGCGGATGTCCCCGGTGGCAGTGGAAGCCGGCGCCGACATCGTGGTAGTTCAGTCCACCGTAACGACGGCCCGGCACCAGTCCCACAGCTATCGCGGGCTGGTCTTTGCCGAACTGCTCGAATCCTTGCAGGTGCCGGTGATTGTCGGCAACTGCGTCAGTTACAACGTGGCCCTGGAACTGATGGAAACCGGCGTAGATGGCATCCTGGTCGGCGTTGGCCCCGGCGCCGCCTGCACCACCCGCGAAGTTACCGGCGTAGGCGTCCCCCAGGTGAGCGCTACGTTGGAATGTGCCGCCGCCCGGGCCGACTACTTCCACCGCACCGGCCGCTACGTCTCGGTCATCACCGACGGCGGTATCCGCACCGGTGGCGACCTGTGCAAGGCCATTGCCAGCGGCGCCGACGGGGTGATGATGGCTACGCCCTTTGCCCAGGCCGAGGAAGCGCCGGGCCGGGGCTACAATTGGGGTATGGCTAACGCCCACGCCGAACTGCCCCGGGGCACCCGCATCAAGGTAGGCATCAAGGGGTCGCTGAAGCAGATAATGCACGGGCCGACTTCGGTAACCAACGGCACTCAGAACCTGGTCGGCGCCTTGCAGGTGGCAATGGGAATGTGCGGCGCCCCCACCATTCGGGACTTTCACCACGCCGATATGGTTATCGCCCCGTCCATCAAAACCGAAGGCAAGTATTTCCAGTTGGCCGAGTAACCGGGATTTTAGGTAAGCCGGCTGCGGGCCTCCGGGTCTCTGGGGATAAACCCAGAGATGCCCGGAGGCCCGCAGCGTTTTTCCATACTGGACAATTTGCCGGGCTTGCTATAACTTATCCCCAACTTATCGTCAGATTTTTGCCGTCCGCGGTAATTGTTGCAAGAGGAGGTCAGCGCGCAAATGGTCGTCCAAAGCGGAACCATCCAAATACTGGATCCCCGCCCGGAGGAAGTCCCGGAGGAGTTGGGCATCAGTTCTCAGATTGCCAGCCTGGAGGGCAAGGTAATCGGCTTGCTGGAAAACCGGAAGTACCACGCCGACGCCTTCCTGCTGGAGTTGCAGCGGGTGTTGGAGCAGGACTACCGGGCCAAGAAAGTGGTCTATGCCTCCAAATTCACCTTCAGTATGCCCTGCGCCGACGAAACTATCGATTCCCTGGTTGAGGAGTGCGATGCCGTAGTGCATGGCATTGCCGATTGAGGCTCCTGCACGGCGTGGGGTCTCCACGACACCGTAGTTACCGAATCCCGGGGCGTGCCGTCGGTCAGCGTCATCACCAGCGCCTTTACCCGGGCGGCCCACGCGCGGGCCAGGTCGCTGGGTATGCCCGGCGTGCGGATTGTAGTCCTGCCCAGCCCCCTGGCCTCCCGCAGCGTCGCCGAGGTGCAACAGATGGCCCATGAGTACGCCGAGGAAATTGTCGGGTTGTTGACCGGGGGTTAGCCCGAACCGGTATGACAGCGGCCTCAAGATACTTGCCGGGTATGAGGCTTGGGTATCGACTTGTCCTTGTTGCAGCCTTCCTGATTTCCGCATTGGGATTATTGGGATTGGGTTGCGCAATGGAACCACTACCTACCCGGCCTCTCCCGGATGTAAAAGCTACCGTTGAGGCCGCCGTCGCCGCTACCATTACAGCCTCCCCCGGTACAGCGTCCCCCGGCGCAGTTGGCAGCATCAACCCGGCAAGGCCAACCCCGGCCTTGACTCACCCGCCGGAACCCGCTCCGGTAAGGGAAATAGCCTCAACTCCTACGCCTCTGCCCGAACCCACCGCTACCCCCCGGCCCACTCCCACCCCTACTCCTGTTCCTACACCCACGCCCACGCCCCGGCCCACCGCGACGCCCCGGCCCACCCCCACCCCTAGCCCTACTCCCACGCCAACCGTGCGTCCTACGCTGGAGTTGATAAACACTGCCGCCCGCCGCTCCGAGACGATTATCACCTCCCTGGAACAACAGGTTGACGTGACTGTCAGCGGATTTGACGACAGCCCGCTGCGGTTCACTCAGACAGTGCAGGCAATTAACAAAATAGAAGAACTGCTTGGTGTGCCTTACCCTTCGCCCAGGGTTACGGTGCGAAAAGCAGCTACCCTACAGTTAGGGGATGGGTTTTGCGGAACTAACCAACCGGATTATGCCTACCGTCGTTGGGGCCAACCCTACGTCATCAAGAATTCCAGCATCGAAATTCGGGTTGATGAAAGATGTAGAGACACTTATGACTACATCGCCCACGAAGTGGCCCACACCTGGTTTCACGGCAACGACCCCGCCGACTGGATTGACGAAGGGCTGGCGAGCGTAATGGCGTATCAGGTAGTAGCGGCAACTGATCCGGAGGGCCGGATAACCTACCCGCCGATTACCTACTGTGAGAGTTACCGTAATATCCGGGAACTGGAGCAGGCGGCCCCGTCCCGGAGCTACCGGAACCAGTCCTCAGGATTCCGCTGCAACTATACGCTGGGCGACGGCATCTTTGGTGCCATCCGGGAATACTACGGGGATGAGGAGTTCAACCGGCGGGCGGCGCAACTGGCGAGACAATTGACCAGCGATACGAACCCTGCATATACTATTGACGATATACGCCAGGTCTTTGGCGGCGACAGCCCGGCGCCGGAAATAATCAACAATTGGTACGACGGACAGCCGGAGTTTCGGAAGTACCGTCATCGGAACGCGGTAGAATGGACTTTTCCGCCCACAATAGACGGTGACCATCTGCACTTCGCCGGACGAACTAATCAGCCGGAACTGGTGTATGATTTCGTGTCAGGCGCTGGTGAGCATTGCTCCCAGTTCGTCTTATTTAACGGCATCGGCGACCAGGAACATATTGGCAGCGTTAGAGGCCCCGTGCCGGCCGGCTGGCGCCATGACCGAGTTCCTGAAATAATAACGATAAATCACCGGATCAGCCCGGAAACCGGCGAATTCAGCGTTACCGCCAAAATCAACGATAGTGCCGTGGCCGACCATACTGAGTTGTCGCTGGCGGTAATGAGTCAGGTAACTGTGGGAGAGGGTGGTTTCTGCAAAGAAAGCATAAGGCACTCTCAAGTCCCGGTAGCAACCGGCGAGATTCCGGTGGAGTTTAAGCAGGCCAGGCACTATCATCTGAACGCCGTCCAGTGGATTACCCCGCCAACAATCAGTGGCAATACCCTCGAGTTCGTTGGAAAGGCTTTGCCCGGGGTGATTCGGCTGACTTGGCGAGAGGGCTATTGCAGTCAGTTCCATTTCTACCAGCGCGATGAAAGCGGATACCACTATGTAGGCAATTTGGCGCTTTTACTGCCGGAGAACAGTTACTGGCTCGACAGCGTTGCCGCAGAGGTAACGGCGCAGCGCGTCGGCGATGACGGAACCTTTGAGGCTCAAGTCAGGCTGAACGACAATACCTTGAGCCAATACAGCAATCCGGTGATGCTGGTAACAACACAAGCAGAAGTGGACCGTAGAACAAACGAGTGCAGCGAAGCGGACGTGCTTTCCGCCGTTGATGTTCAGTAATCCGGTTCTGCCAGTACGCCGAGGAAATCGTCGGGTTGTTGACCGGGGGTTAGCCTGAACCAGTGGATAGCCCGTACCGGTATGACAGCAGCCTCGGGAGGGTGGGCATGGCGCGTTCCGAGGGTGTTTCCTATCGCCAGATGTTGATTTCCGGGAGCGTTGATTTGCAGGAACCGACCGACAACCTGGAATCTCCCGCTGCGTCCGTCCGTTCCCGGGTAGAGGAATCCCGTAAGGAACTGCTGGACTTGGGCTTGCGCAACCCGTTGCTGAACTACCGGACGCTGCGGGGCAAAGGCGTAGAGATAGTCGGCGAAAGCGCCGAACAGGTCTTCGATACCCTGGTAACCGAAGGGCGTCCCATGTCTTTCCTGCCGGGCCAGGAGGAGGACGCCGGGGCCGAGGACTCCGACAGCCCCTATGCCTGGCCCGACGGCGGGGCTGACCAGTCCGACCGCTATCTGCAAACCGGCGAGTCCCCGTCCAATTTACATAAACGGCTGCTGAATACCTTTCGGGACGCCCACACTTCTATTGAGGAAACCGGCGTCAACACCCTGTTCCTGGTCTTGGGGATGCTCCGGTGGTATGAATCCGATTCCAGCCAGCAGGCGCGGCTGGCACCGTTGGTTCTGGTGCCGGTGCAGTTGGAGCGGGGCGGCGCCCGGGACCGATTTACTCTCCGGTACACCGACGACGATTTGGGCGCGAACCTTTCGATTATCGAAAAGGCCCGCGCCGACTTTGGCGTGGCTATTCCGGGCCAGGAGGCGTTGGCGCCGGACTCCGGGGACGTGGACGCCACCGGTTACATCGACCAGGTTGCCGCTGTAGTTAGCCAGTCCACCCCGGACCGTTGGAGGGTGGAGCGGGACCGCATCGCCCTGGGTTTCTTTTCCTTCAACAAGCTGCTGATGTACCTGGACTTGGGAGAATCCACCGTCGCGGAAAACGAAATTATCGCCGCTCTATTTGGCGATGGGTTCCGCGAACCGTCCTCGGCCATCAGAGACGGCGACCACCTGGACCGCCACCTGTCGCCGCAAGACACTTATCACGTGCTGGACGCCGACTCCTCTCAATCGCTGGCGATTCACGATGCCACCGGCGGGCGCAATCTGGTGATTCAGGGGCCACCGGGAACCGGCAAATCGCAGACCATCACCAACATCATCGCCACCGCCGTCGGGCGCGGCCAGCGGGCGCTGTTCGTTTCCGAAAAAATGGCCGCGCTGGAAGTGGTCAAGCGCCGCCTGGACAGCATCGGCCTGGGGGATCCCTGCCTGGAACTGCACAGCCACAAGACCAACAAGCGCCAGACCCTGGACGAATTGAAGCGGGCGCTGGATTTGCAGGAAATCAGCGACGGCGACCACGACGGCAGCTTGGAGGACTTGGGACGAACCCGCCAGCAGCTCAACAACTACTCGGAAGCGGTGAACACCCCGGTGGGGAACAGCGGCCTCACCCCCCATAAAGCCTTTGGCGAACTGCTGATACACGCCGGCGCCGCCAATGCTAATCCCATTGCCTGGACGCAGCTAACCGGCATCGGCGGCTGGAGCGGCGATGACTTCCGGCGCAAGCGGGAAGGGGTGGACGAACTGCGCCTGCGGTTGCAGAACTGCGGCGTTCCCCGGCAGCACCCCTTCTATGGCACTCAACTGCGCAGCCTGGGGCTGGCCGCCCAGTCGGGCCTGCTGGAAAATATCGAAGCGGCGGCCCGCGCCCTGGAAGCGTTGGCTGATTCGTCCGGGATACTGGCCGACCGCCTGCCCCTGGCCCGGGTGGAGAACGCCGCCGCCGTGAAGTCGCTGTTGGAGGCCGCCCGGCTGGTGGATGGCGCTCCTGACCTGAGCGGGCTGGTTCTGGCGGCGCCGCAATGGTTGACCCACCCGGAGCAAATAAAGGAGTTGCTGGAGCAGGGTCTGCGGTGGCGCCGGGTACATTCGGAATACGATGCCATCCTGCTGCCCGAAGCCTGGGACGCCGACTTCAGTCAAGCCCGTGCCGTCCTTAACACCACCGGCCGCAGCGTCTTGGGGCGTTTGCTGTCCTCTAAATGCCGGCAAGCCCGCCGCGCGCTGGCTGGGGTGCTGCGGGGCGAATTCCCCCGCGAGGTTAACCGGCAAATCGAATTGATTGACGCGATCAGCGAGGAGCGGCAACTGAGGTCTGACATCAACGGCACTTACCCGGAGGCGGCGCTGGCCCTGGGTCGCCGCTGGGCCGGCCTGACTACCGATTGGGATGCCCTGGCCCCGTCGGTGCGGTGGTGGCTGGACCGGGCCGGGCCGGTCGCGCCCGAAGTAACCGCGGCGCTACAAAGCCGGGCGGACGCCGGCAATAGCCCCGGTCTGGCTGAGGCGATTGCCGCTGCCGGAGCCGCTTTGGACAATTACCGAGCCAGGATTGGGGAAGTGCAGTCGGGGCTGGATTTGCACCTTGCAGAGCGGTTCGGGGACCCGGAGGGGTTGCCGGCCTGGTCCTTTGCCGAACAGAGCGGGACGCTGCGCCAGTGGGCCGACCGGCTCCCGGAAATTCAGGATATTATCGGGTTCAACAATGGCGTTGACGCCGTATTGGAGGAAAACCTGCGCCCGGTAGTCAACGTGGCGGTGGAGAACCCGGACGCGGTAAAGTCGCTGACCGACTGGTTTGAGCTTGCCTGGTACGAAAGCGTTGCAGAGACGGCGCTTGCCGAGCGGCCGGCGCTGCGGGACTTCAACGGCCAACTTCACGAAGGCCGTATTGAACGGTTCCGCAACCTCGACCGGCAGTTTATGAACCTGAACCGTTCCCGGGTCGCTCTGGCCCACCGGGAAACCGCCGACCGGCGTAACGGCCTGCCCGACCGCCTGGTTCGGGAAGGGACCGGATATGACGCAGTCCGGGGACGCCAGCAGCAGTTGCGGGTCTTGCAGCGGGAAATTGAAAAGAGAAGCCGGCACAAGCCAATTCGCCAACTGATTGCCGAGGCCGGCGACCTGATTCAGGAACTGAAGCCGGTCTTTATGATGAGCCCCCTGTCCATCGCCAAATACCTGGCGCCGGGCACGGTGAAGTTCGACTTGGTGGTATTCGACGAGGCCAGTCAGGTGCGGCCGGTGGACGCGCTGGGCGCGCTGCTGCGGGGCGTTAAGGCGGTGGTGGTGGGCGACAGCAAGCAGTTGCCGCCGACCAGTTTCTTTGACAAAATCTCCCACGGTGGCGATGATACCGCCGACGAGGAAAGCGTAACCGCCGACATTGAGAGCGTCCTGGGGCTGTTCGCCAGCCAGGGGGCGCCGTCGCGTCAACTGCGCTGGCACTACCGCAGCCGCCACGAGTCGCTCATCGCCGTGTCCAACCGGGAGTTCTACGATAATAACCTGGTGGTATTCTCCAGCCCGGACGCCGGGCGGGAAGGCGCCGGGTTGCAGTATCACCACTTGCCGGAGGCGGTGTACGACCGGGGCCGCAGCCGAACTAACCCCAAGGAAGCCGAGGCCGTAGCCCGCGCCGTGATGGAACACGCCGCCCGTAATCCGGGGCTGACTTTGGGCGTGGCCGCCTTCAGTCAGGCCCAGGCCCTGGCGATTGATGACCGGCTGGAGACGCTGCGGCGGCAGGATCCCTCGGTAGAGGAGTTCTTTGCGTCTCATCCCGAAGAGCCGTTCTTTGTCAAAAACCTGGAAAACGTCCAGGGCGACGAAAGAGACGTCATATTTATCAGCGTCGGCTACGGGCGGGAGGAGAACGGGCGGGTTTATCAGAACTTCGGCCCGCTCAGCAACGAAGGCGGGGAGCGGCGGCTGAACGTGCTGATTACCCGGGCCAAACTCCAGTGCCACGTTTTCACCAACCTGCGCGCTGAGGACATCGACGCCTCGGGAGCATTGGGCCGGCGGGCGTTGCGCACCTTCCTGAGCTACGCCGAAACCGGGCAGATGCAGGATCATCCCCACCTCAGCGGCTTTGAGGTGGATTCGCCCTTTCAGCGGGCCGTCGCCGCGCGACTGGAGGAGCAGGGCTACCTGGTGCATCAGGAAGTCGCCTCCGGCGGCCGGTTCGTGGACATTGGTATCGTTGACCCGCAGCGTCCCGGTCGCTACATTATCGGTATCGAGTGCGACGGGGCTTCCTATCACAGTTCCCGCTCGGCCCGGGACCGGGACCGCTTGCGGGAGCAGGTCTTGCGCGGCCTCGGCTGGCAACTGCACCGCATCTGGAGCACCGACTGGTATCACCACCCGGAGCGGGAACTACAACGGGCCGTCGCCGCTATTGAACAGGCCAAAGCCGCCATCTAATCGGCTACCCCAATCAGCTACCGCAGCTAATCAACTGCCAAGGAAGGACAAATGAACCCCCTGACCATTCAATCCCGCCGCGTTGACGTGGCCGCCGACTTTGACGCCATTCAGGACTATTATGAGGAACAGGGCTGGACTGACGGGCTGCCGGTGGTGCCGGCCACCGAGGCCCTGGTTCGCAAAATGCTGCTGGCCTACGGGGAAGACCCGTCCACTTCCCTGGGGATAGTGCAGCCGCGCAACGCCCCGGTTACCTTGGAAAAGGTGGCGATTAACGCGGTGATGGCCGGCTGCCGCCCGGAGCATTTTCCGGTGGTGGTGGCGGCGGTCAAGGCGGCCCTTCAGCCCGACTTCAACCTTGCCAGCGTCCAGGCCACCACCGGCGGGGCGGCCCCGGCGGTCATCGTCAACGGGCCAATCGCCCGGCAACTGGGCATCAACGGCGACTCCGGCTGTTTCGGCCCCGGCTACCGGGCCAACGCCGCCATTGGCCGCGCCCTGCGCCTCTTTGTCCGCAACGTGGCCGGCCTGGTGCCGGGGGAGATGGACAAGGCGACCCTGGCCCTGCCGGCCCGCTATACCTTCTGCTTTGCCGAGAATGAGGAACGCAGTCCCTGGGAACCGCGCCACGTCGAGTTGGGGCTGAACCCGGCGGCCAGCATGGTAACCCTGACCGGCGTGCGGGGAATGTACACCATAATGGAAAGCACTTCCCCCACCGGCATCCAGGTGCTGCGAACCCTGGTCGGTTCCATCCGTACCATCGGGTTCTCCAACTACTACCAGACCGGCACCGGCGCCCAGATAACCCTGGTGTTGTGTCCCGAACACGCGGCGGAAATCCACGCCTCCGGCTTGTCCAAGCAGGACGTGCGGGAATACGTTTTCCAGAACGCCCGGATGCCGCTCAGCCGCCTCAAGGGTATCGCCCACTACGGCAACCGCAACTGGCCGGCCTGGATTGACGAATCGGACCCGGATACGATGGTGCCGATAGTGCGCGCCGCGGCGGACGTGGTGGTGGTGGTAGCCGGCGGCGACGGGCGCCACTCCGCCTGGCTGGCCGGCTGGGGCGTAACCCGGGTGGTAACTCAGGAGATTGAACTACCCGCCTGAGGCGGCAAGCCGTTTAGCCGCGCCACCTAAACCGGATGCCCCGGTGGATATTCTCCACCGGGGCTTTCTTTGTTACCGGCTTGGGTCGCGGACAGACAAATTGAACCGACGCCCCGCAAAACCGTTTGGGGCTGACCTTCGTATTTACTGAATACGCTGGATAGGAACTAAAGCCGGGGTATTCCCGGCTTAATTCCGGGGCACTTCCCCTTTCTTTGGAATGACGGGCAAGGCTGGTTAAGGACTTATTCACGCCCAACCAGATAACCGCAATAATAATTATCCTTATCGTGTAACGCTATATTACCGCAAACAGCATCCGGCACCGGCCAGCAACTCGGAACTATAATGGATAAGAATATCAAATAAGTATCATAATTATAGAAAATGATTATCAATAATCAGCATAAAACTATAGACAAACAGCGACGAATAAGCTAGTATATAGCGGTTCGATACGACTGGAATGAGAGGCGCATCATGGTTCAACAAGTTTCACCGCGGGATTTCACGGAAGAGGTTCTGGTGGAGTGCCGCCACCACTGGATAATCCAGGCGGCCACCGGCCCGGTAAGCGCCGGCTTCTGCCGCAACTGCGGCGCCGTCCGGGATTTCAAGAACTACGTCGGGACTACCCACTGGGGAGAGGAAAAGGACGGGAACTTGGCCCACGCCGGCCTGCCCAAGCGGGCGCTTAACTCCCTGGCGGAGGACGACGAGGAGTAATAAATCGAGTATCGCCCCGGCTCCCCGGCTCAAAATGATTGGGCCGGGGCGCCGGGAAACTATGCTCCCGGTCGGCGGTTTGCCGGGTTACCTAACCGCCGGCCAGCCCGCCGGCCGGGGTGGTGGCGGGGCCGCCGGTATCCCCTCCCGGCGGTGGCATCAATCCCCGGTCTGCTCAATCCTGGCCTTCCTCAAAATGGCGGCTATCTACGGCGCCCCGGACGCGGGCGGCGGGATGGAATTGCCGGACAATCCAGGCCAGCCCATCTTGCTTATTCCACCGGGTTTGTATTACCGTCAATACCCCGGTAAGTCCATCAAGCCGATCCGGCGCGCGACCAAGCAAATGAGGGAGGGGCCAACCTGCCCGTGTTCACCCACCTGCACACCCATACCGAATACAGTATGCTGGACGGCATCAGCCGCATCCCCGACCTGGTGTATCAGGTGCGGGACCTGGGCATGGAGTCCCTGGCGATTACCGACCACGGCAACCTCTACGGCGTAGTGGACTTCTATTCCGAGTGCAAGGAAGCCGGCATCAAGCCCATTATCGGCTGTGAGGTTTACGTGGCCCACAACGGCCGCCAGGACCGCAACGCCGCCGAGCGCAGCCCCTACCACCTGGTGCTGCTGGCCCGGGACAATACCGGCTACCGGAACCTGATGCAGTTGGTTACCCTGGGCCACCTGGAGGGATTTCACTACCGCCCCCGGATTGACAACGAGCTGCTGGAGCGGTATCACCAGGGCCTCATCTGCCTGTCCGGGTGCGCCTCGGCGGAGGTGCCCCGGTTGATTGCCGAGGGCAACCCGGAGGAGGCCCGGCGCCGGATGGGGTGGTATCGGGAAGTGTTCGGCGAAAACTATTTCCTGGAATTGCAGCGCCACGACCACGTGGAACAGTTGCCGGCCATTAACGACGGACTCACCAAGTTCAGCCGGGAACTGAACATCCCCCTGGTCGTTACCAACGATTCCCACTACGTCCGGCAGGGGGAATCGCCCTTGCAGGACATCTACATCTGCATCCAGACCAAAACCACCGTCCAGGACGAAAAGCGGCTGCGGATGGAGGACGACTCCTACTACGTCAAAAGCCCGGCGGAGATGGCCCGGCTGTTCTCCGACTATCCCCAGGCCCTGGAAAATACCCAACTGATTGCCGATATGTGCCGGGTGGAGTTGGGCTTTGACCAGACCCACCTGCCCAAGTACCCGACGCCCAACGATATGGACGCCGACGAGTACGTGGCGCAACTCTGCTGGGCGGGTTTCCGGCAGCGTTACCCCCGTCCCACCGAGGCGGCAGAGCAGCGGCTCCGGTATGAGCTGGAGGTTATCCGCCATACCCAGTTTGCCAACTACTTCCTGGTGGTCTGGGACATCGTGGACTTTGTGCGCCGCAACGGGATAATGATGGCGGTGCGGGGCAGCGCCGCCGCCAGCGTCGCCCTCTACTGCCTGGGCATTACCGAAGTTGACCCCCTGGAGTATCGCCTGGTCTTTGAGCGGTTCCTGAACCTGGAACGGAAAGAAATGCCGGACATCGACATGGACTTTCAGGATGACCGGCGGGACGAGGTGCTGCACTACGTCATCAACCGTTACGGCACCGACCGGGTGGCCCAGATAATAACCTTCGGCACTATGGGGGCCAAGGCGGCCCTGCGGGACGTGGGCCGGAGTCTGGGGATGAGTTACGGCGACGTGGACCGGATTGCCCGGATGGTTCCCTTCAAGTCCCGTACCCTGAAGGACGCCCTGCGCGTCAACCCGGAACTGAGCAGCACCTACCAGGCCGACGGGGCCATCCGCAACCTGGTGGATAACGCCCAGGGGCTGGAGGGCATTGTGCATCACGTCAGCACCCACGCCGCCGGGGTGCTGATTGCCGACGAACCGCTGACCGAAACGGTGCCCTTGCAGCGGCCCAGCCGGGGGGATGAGAACAGCCCGGTGATGATGACCCAGTACTCAATGGACCCGGTCGCCAAGCTGGGCCTGCTGAAAATGGACTTCCTGGGTCTGACCAACCTGACCATCCTGGACCGGGCCACCAAACTGCTGGACGAAACCCGGGGCATTAAAATCGACCTGGGACGCCTGCCCCTGGACGACCAGGAAACCTTTGCGTTGCTTTCCTCCGGCAAGACCACCGACCTGTTCCAGTTGGAAAGCGCCGGGATGCAGCGCTACATCAAGGAGTTGAAGCCCTCCAACCTGGGCGACATTGCCGCGATGATTGCCCTGTACCGGCCGGGGCCGATGGAGCATATTGACACCTTCATTGACGCCAAGCATGGCCGCTCGCCGATTTCCTACCCCCACCCCAGCCTCAAGGAGTTGCTGGATGAGACCTACGGGGTCATCGTTTACCAGGACCAGGTGCTGCTGATTCTGCAAAACTTCGCCGGCTACACCCTGGGCGAGGCGGACACCGTGCGCAAGGCTATGGGCAAGAAAATCCAGTCGCTGATGACCGAGGAACGGGAGCGGTTCATCGGCGGCGCCCAGGGCAAGGGCTTTGACCGCCAGTTGGCCGTCCAGGTCTTTGACCTGATTGAACCCTTTGCCGGCTACGCCTTCAACAAAGCCCACAGCGTCAGCTACGCCCTCATTTCCTACTGGACGGCCTACTTCAAGGCCCATTACCCCCTGGAGTATATGGCCTCGGTGCTTAACTCCCGCCTGGACCACCCGGACAAAATTATCAGTTCCATCAATGAGTGTTCCAAGCTGAAAATCCCGGTGCTGCTGCCGGACATCAACCGCTCCGGCGAGTTCTTTACCATCGACAAGGAAAGCGGGCCGACGGCGGGCCTGCGCTTTGGGCTGGCGGCGGTCAAGACGGTGGGCGAGGGAGCGGTCAGGCCCCTGGTAGCGGCGCGGGGGGAAAGCGGCCCCTACGATTCCATTGATGACTTCTGCCGCCGGGCCGACGTCAGCGGCTTGAACCTCCGCACCCTGGAAAGTCTGGTGAAGGCCGGGGCTTTTGACAGCCTGGGCCGGCGCGGCGCCCTGTTTACCGCCCTGGACCAGATTATGGCGACCGCGCAACTGGAGACCCGTACCCGCAACTCCGGCCAGACCAGCCTGTTCGGCGGAGGAGCGCAAGCCGATGCGCCGCCAATGTCCGGCATAAACCTGAACGGCAGCGACGTAACCGAACAGGAAAAGGCGGCCTGGGAAAAGGAACTGCTGGGCGTCTCCCTTTCCTACAACCCCCTGATGGCCCTGGCCTCCATTGACGCCGATGACGCCATTAACTCCCTGGATCAGCTTGACGAAGAGATGCAGGGACTGACTTACCCCGTAATCGGCCACGTCTCCGCTATTACCGAACGCTATACCCGGGAGCAGAAGAAGTTTTTGATTGTCAACTTCGACCTGCTGGGCGGCCCGATTGAGGTAATCGTGTGGCCCGACGTGCTGGAGCGAACCGCCGAATTTTGGAGTGACGGCAGTCTGCTGCGGGCTACCGGCAAGCTGCGGATGCGGGGCGACGGCTACTCCCTGGCCTGCGAACAGGTGTCGGCCTACGCGCCGCCCGACGCCGGGCCGGTTTCCACCGACGCGGTCAACCCGCCGGTTATAAAAGATGCCGGCGACCGGCCGGCCGACTATGCCAAGCCCCCGGCCCCGGCCCCCGTCCGGGAACCGGCCCCGGCCAGGGCCGAGACTCAACCCCGGCGAGGCGGCCCCCGCGCCAACGGCGGCGCCGGCAATGGCAACGGCAACGGTTCCGGCAGCGCGCCCCACCGGCGTTCCGCCGACACCCCCAACGGCAGTAATGGCGGTAATGGCAGCGGTAACGGCAGCAATGGCAACGGCAGCGCCACCCGCACCGTGTTCCTGGGCATTGCCGAATCCGATGACTCGGTGGAGGACGCCCACCTGCTCCGGGAGGTTATCAGTATGCTGCTGGAGTATCCGGGCAAAGACCGGGTTAATCTGGAAATCCACACCGGCGGGCGGCGGGTAGTTATGGAGTTGCCGGTGGTCAGCACCGGCTACTGTGAGGAGTTGCGGGGCCGGCTGGAGGAACTGCTCGGCGACAACTCGGTACTGCTGCAAAGCTCCGACGGGCCGGAGTTGGAGGACGTTCCCTTTTAACCGTCTTAACCAGGGCAACCGCAACCCACCCAACCGTCGTTCCGGCGAAAGCCGGAATCCAGGAAATCCCCAAGAAAATAGCGAGTCGGCTACCGAGGGGTCTGGATTCCGGCTTTCGCCGGAACGACGGTTTTATGATTGGCACCACGGGTTTACAGCCGGGATGACGGTTTTATGGCCGGAATGACCGATTTATGCCGCGATTGCCCCGGATTGCCCGGAAAAAGCCGTTACGCCGGGTTGCGGTCTATGGTATAATTGTAACCTACCCCCTTTGTGCCTACTGGTTTATTCTCGTTATCGTAGAACGGTTTATAACCATCGCGCCGGACGGACGGGCCGTTACTGCCCAACCCGGCGCGGCCTCCGACCTTACTGCATCGCCTGCTGAGGCGCAACTAATACCGCCGGGGTGCAACTGTTACCGGAATGACTGTAGTTGACGACATAAAGAGCCGCCTGGACATTGTGGAGGTAATCTCCGGTTACGCCACTTTGCAGCGTTCCGGGAACTCCTACAAGGCCAACTGCCCCTTTCACCAGGAGCGGACTCCTTCCTTCTACGTGAACCCGGACCGCCAGAGTTGGCATTGCTTTGGCGGCTGCGCCACCGGCGGGGATGTCTTTACCTTCATTATGAAGGCGGAGAACCTGGAGTTTGCCGAAGCCTTGCAGCGACTGGCTCAGCAGGCCGGGGTTACCTTGCCCACTCGGGAGCGGCGCACCGAGCTGGACGTGGCCTACCGGATTAACGAAGCGGCCCGGGACTATTTTCAGCAGTACCTGGCCTCCTCTATGGGAGCGGATACCCGGACTTACCTGGAGCGGCGGGGTATTGCCAGGGAGAGCGTAGCTAAATTCCAGTTGGGCCTCAGCCCCCGGGACGGGCAGGGGCTGTTCAATCACCTGCGGCGGCAGGAGTTCACGCCGGAACAGTTGGTGCAGGCCGGGGCGGTGCATCAGAACCAGAACGGGGGCTACCGGGACGCCTTTCGGGGCCGGCTGATGATACCCATTCTTAACAGTCAGGGAGAATTGGGCGGTTTCGGCAGCCGCGCCCTGGATGATTCCATGCCCAAGTACCTGAACACCGCCCGCACCCCGGTGTTTGACAAGGGCCGGCTGTTGTATGGCCTCTACCTGGCTAAGGAATCCGCCCGGCGCCAGGGCATCGTAATTGTGGAAGGCTATATGGACGCCATAATGGCCCATCAGCACGGGTTCGATAACGTGGTGGCGTCGATGGGGACGGCCCTCACCGAGCACCAGGTGGCCGAAGTGCGGCGGCTCACCAACTCGGTAACGATGGCTTTGGACGCCGACGCCGCCGGCCAACAGGCCACCCTGCGGAGCCTGGAATCCTCCTGGCAGGTCTTTCAGAGCCGGGTGGTGGGAACCGCCCGCGGCACTACCCTGTTGCAGCGGCAGGATAACCCGGAGTTGAAGGTCGTAACCCTGCCCGAAGGCAAAGACCCGGATGAGTTTATCCGGCAATTCCCGGAACGGTGGCCTGAGTTGGTCCGCCAGGGCGTTCCCCTGTTTGAGTACCTGCTGCCGGCCCTGTCCGCCCAGGTGGATGCGGCAACGCCGCAGGGCAAGGCGCGGGTGGTGGAATTGCTGTTTCCCTTTATCGCCGCCGTTGAGGAACCAATTCAGCAAGACCATTACTTTCGGATGCTGGCCGGGCATCTGTCTATCGGTGAAGATACGTTAAAGGCCAGCGTGAGCCGGTTTGCCGCTCAAGCCAAGGTTGCCCGGCCCGCCCCGGGCCCGGGGGCGGCGTCCCGGCCGGCGGCGACAGCGGGGGCCAACTCTCCCGCCTTTGCCGCGTCGGACCGGGAACCGATAGAGGATCGTTGCCTGGCCCTGCTGTTGCAGTACCCGGCCTTGCTGTCGGAAGTGCCCGAAATTTCCGACCTGTCCCCGGATTACTTTCGCCGCCCGGAAAACCGGGAGATTTATGCTCAGCTGACCCAGGTTTGGGCCGAGGCGCCGTCAGCCCCGGTTTCCGACGGGGCGCTGGTGGAGACGCTGAAGGAGAGCATCCCGGAGGCGCTGTCGGAGCACCTGATTTCTTTGGCGGAGAAGAAACTGCCGCCCTCGGAAATGCGCCACCGGGCCGGGGAACTGCGGGACGTGGCGGCGCGTTTGGAAGAACGCTATCTAAAGGAACTGAAACGGGTGGAGCAGGCCCGGTTTGCCGGTGAACCGGCCGAACTGCCGGCGGAATCGGAACAGGAAGCCCTGGCCCTGAACCGCCGCCTCAAGGCCAACCAGCAGGCTCGAAACCAGGCTACCCAGAACGCTTTTGGTGGAAGGTGACAATATATGGTAAGACGCAGCAACGTCAGCCGGGACATCAGCCCCGAGGAAGACTACTACGACATTAGCGAGGACGGGCAGGATAAGGACAAGTTCCTGGGGATCCTCGGCAACGTAGTCAAGGAGGAGGAAGACCTGGTTGAGGGCAACGGTATGGCGGTAAGCACGGCCATTGAGGTGGTCGTTGGCCCCGCCGACGACCAGGATGACCAGTGGGAAGACGGCCCGGTGGCCGAGAAGCCGGCCGACACCCTGGAAGAAGGCCCGGCCGATGCCGAAATCGAAGAGGAAAGCGAAGAGCCGGATTGGGAAGCCGAGGCGGAAAGCCTGCAAGTTCTCGATGACCCGGTGCGGATGTACCTGCGGGAAATCGGCCGGGTCGGGCTGCTGGCCGCCAAGGATGAGCGGGAACTGGCCCGCAAGCTGGAAGGGGACAAGCATCTCCTGGCCCTGCAAAAGGAACTGCTGGGCGAGGAATACTGCCAGACGCTGGAGCGGGAACTGGCCGAGGAAAAACGCCGTCTCGACAGTGGGGGAAGGTCGGACCGGGTAGAGCTTACTCCCCTGCGCAGCCCGGACTTGCTCAGCAAGAAAATCCGGGAAGAGCTTAACGAAAGTGGCCGGAATTGGGAACTGACCGAAGCGTTGCTGCGCCGGTTGGTTAATTCCACCGTCCTGGTGGACGCCCTGTGCGATTACCTGGAACTGCCCCGCAATCCCGCCCTGTCCCAGCTAATCAACAATCAGGCCCTGGCGGATGCTATTGACGCCCTGTTGTCCGAGGAGATGCTGGCGAGCCTGTCCGAGACCCTCTCCCTGGAACGGGATGAGGTGTATAAGCAGGTGGTCGCCCTGTCCCTGGACCGCTGGATTCTCTCCCCGGACACCGTTGACCTGCTGAATGACGCCACGCTGCTGCAATTGGACGCTACCTTCAGCGAGATGGGTTCCCTGCCCGAACTGGCCCGGTTTGAACCCCTGTTCCGCCGCCGGTTCAATCACATCAAGGCCGAGGGCGCGAAGGCCCAGGCCCACCTGACCGAAGCCAACCTGCGCCTGGTGGTCAGCGTCGCCAAGAAATACATCGGCCGGGGCATGGCCCTGCTGGATATGATTCAGGAAGGAAACATCGGCCTGATCCGGGCGGTGGAAAAGTTTGACTACCGGAAGGGCTACAAGTTCAGCACTTACGCCACCTGGTGGATTCGTCAGGCCATCACCCGGGCCATCGCCGACCAGGCCCGCACCATTCGCATCCCGGTGCACATGGTGGAGACTATCAACAAGCTGATGCGCCAGCACCGCCGGCTGCTCCAGGAATATGGCCGGGAGCCGACCCCGGAGGAAATCGGCGAGGCCATGGAAATCGGCCCGGAGAAGGTCGAGGAAATAATGAAAATCTCTCAGGAGCCGGTGTCCTTGGAGACGCCCATCGGCGAAGAGGAAGACTCGCACCTGGGTGACTTTATCGAGGACCGGAACGCGCCGGCCCCGGCCGACGCCGCCTCCTTCCAACTGCTCAAGGAGCAGGTATCGGAAGTGCTGGATACGCTGACCGACCGGGAAAGCCGGGTTCTGCAACTGCGCTTTGGCCTGGAGGACGGGCGCAGCCGTACCCTGGAAGAAGTGGGGCGGGAGTTCGGCGTTACGCGGGAGCGCATCCGGCAGATTGAAGCCAAAGCCCTGCGCAAACTGCGCCACCCCACCCGCTCCCGCAAGCTGCGGGACTTTCTGGAGTAACCCGCCGGGGAGAACGATTGCCGGCGGCAGGCGGCGGCTGAACCGTCGCCGGAACAGGTCGCGGGGCTGGCCCGGCGGTGGCCCGGTATAGTGTCAAACTCGCCAATAGTGGCGTTGGGTTTACCTTGTTAGCGCCAAAAATCCGGTGCTATACTCGGCCCAATTGATTGGTGGAGGTGTGGACGTGGCAGAAAAGGCATTTCCGCAATGCCTTAAGTGCAACGAGGGGCAACTGGTTCCCCTTTCCGATTACGGCGGACAGGGGGCGGCGGTGCACTATAAGGCTTGGGTTTGCATCAATCCGGGCTGCGGGTTCAACATCAAAATCCGCAACGGCGACATTTACCTGAATGAGCCGATAACCCCCGGCGGCATGAGCGCCACCCGGTCCCGCTAGATAGGCGGGGCGGCGCAATTGGCCGGGGGAGTTTTCCGGTGATGCTCTCCGGCTGATGCGGGGCGCGGCAGGATGGTAGATGCGAGGGGAGAGTTCCTGACTTTCCCGGCTTTTCCCCGACAAGTTTCCCCGGCAGGTTCTTTTCATTTAGTATTTTCAGTGCAGTGGTGGGATGATATGGAAACAGGTTACGATTATACCTTGCTGGGCCGCCCGGCCCGGCAGCCGGCCTGGGTTTCCCGGGCGGCTCTGGCGGTTGCCCTGGTAGCGATCTTGCTGTTCGCCGCCGGCGGCTACTACGGATATGTTACCGACGCGTCGGCCAACCAACCGGCAGCAGAGGCGGCCGGCGCCGTCGTTCCCGTAACGGCGCCGCCGAACCGGCCGGTTGCGGTGGTTGATGCCGGCGCCGCCGGTTACACCGGCCCGCGCATCCCGGCCCCGGCCTCGGCCATCGCCGGGCAGCAGCTATACCCGGCAGGACTATCCGAAGTGGCCTATTGGGTCAATCCTCTGGCGCAAAAGCCGTAAGCCCGGCCCAAACCGGACGGGCCGGCGGCGATGCTGAGATCCGGGTATTCTCAACCGGTGTTGGCATTATTATCAGGGTAGGGGCGGGTTACAAACCCGCCCTTTTCTGTGGGTGCGGGAATGGGTCTAATCTGGCAGACCCGTTTCCTCGGATGTTTCTGCCCTGGAACGCCGGGCGGGTTTGTAACCCGTCCCTACCATGCACGAAACCGGGACACCGAAACCGGGCGGGCAGGATTATCAACATTTGTTGAGAACGCCAAAATCCGTTCAGGATGAGTGGGGAGGGTCAATGCTAAAACCCGCTCATGGTGAGCTTGTCGAACCATTGGTATGACATCCTTCGACAGGCTCAGGATGAGCGGGGAAGGCGACCGGTTCAGAATGAGCGGTAAGAGTTAATGCTAAAACCCGCTCATGGTGAACTTGTCGAACTATTGGTATGACATCCTTCGACAGGCTCAGGATGAGCGGTTAAGGCGACCGGCTCAGGATGGGCGGGTAGAATGGCTGCTAAAATCCGCTCATGGTGAGCGGTAAGGGTCAATGCTAAAGTCCGCTCATGGTGAGCTTGTCGAACCATCAACTCCCTGAACTAAACGTATATCGGGGCGGGGTTTCTAACCCAGCCCCGATTATTTTACGGGCAGCAAGCCGGTTGACCGGGTTAGTCGGCGGGCGATTCGGTAGGGGCTTGACTCTTGGTGCGGATGGTTAGCTTGTCGATGCGGCGGCCCATGACTGATGTAACCTCGATGAGCAGTTGCTCCGCCGCCACCACGTCGCCGACGCGGGGCATCCGGCCCAGGGCCACGTAAACGTAGCCGCCGATGGTATCCGCATCCGAGTTGTCCAGCCGGGCGCTGAACAGGTCTTCGATTACGTCGGTGGTTACCCCGGCGCTGACCAGGGCCGACCCGTCCTCCTGCCGGATTACTTCCGGCGCTTCCCCCCGGGAAAACTCATCCTCAATCTCCCCGACAATCTCCTCCAGCAAGTCCTCCATAGTAATCAGCCCTTCCGTTCCCCCGTATTCATCCACCACAATCGCCATCTGAACCGCCCTTTGCTGAAACTCCTGGAGCAGGTCATCAAGCCGTTTGTTTTCCGGTATGAAGTAGGCGTCGCGGACCAGGTCGTTCAGGGAGTATGAGCCGGGGTTCTCCGCGGTAAGCAGTTTCAGCAAGTCCAGGGAGTGAATGATTCCTACGATATGGTCGAGGGACTCCTCATAGACCGGGATGCGGGTATGGCCGGTCTCGATGATGGGTTTGACGGCCTCTTGCAGCGGCGTGTTAATTTCCAGGGTTGTCATATCCAGCCGGGGTATCATTACCTCGTGGGCGGTGGAGTTGTCCAGTTGGATGATGGAACGCAGCATCTCCCGGTCGTGGCGGTCCATCCCCACCAACTCCTCCTCGGTGATGTCCAGGGTTTCCGGGGTCAACTCGCCGTCGGCCTCGGCGCCGTCGCCGCCGGGATTAGCGCCGGCGTTGCCGCTCCGGGAACGCCGGTCGCCGCGCCGCAGCAAGGCCAGGGCCGGCCGGGAGCAGCGGGCGGCCAGGGCCGGCCGGCGTTGGGCCAGCAGGGCGGCCAGGCGGTGGATGATGGTCAGCAGCACCAGCAGGGCCAGGGCCAGAATGGCAACCGGCCCTAAAGCCAGGCCCAGCGTGATTTGCACCAGGTAAAAGCCGGAAATGGAGAGGGCGATGGCGCAGGCGTACTTGAACGGGGACAAGACAAACCAAGCCCGTTGGGCCGGCGCGGCGTCCCGCAAAATGCCGCCTCCATTGCCCCCGGAGTTTTCAGCCAGACTCAGGTAGGCAAAGAGGGACAGAAACCCGACAAAGATTAGTAATGGAGGTAAACTATCAGTATCCAATAGTTTCAGTCTGTAATTATTCGGTTTTCGGGTTTCCCCGGGATTTCCTGGGAAGTATTCTAGCAGGAACTCCGACCGCAAGTAAACCCTGGGGCACGTCTTTATTTACCACTGCGCCGGCTCCGGTAGCGGCCTCCCGGCCCACCGTAACCGGCGCCACCAGCATGGTATCACACCCGATAAAGGCCCCCGGCCCAATGGTGGTGGGGTGCTTGTCCTGGCCGTCGTAGTTGCAGGTAATGGTTCCGGCGCCGATGTTGACGTTGGCGCCGATGGCCGCGTCTCCCAGGTAGCTGAAGTGGCCGGCCAGGGTGCCGGCGCCCAGCCGGCTGGCCTTTACCTCCACAAAATTGCCCAGGTGTACCCCCTGTTCCAGGTAAGCCGCCGGGCGCAGGTGGCTGAACGGGCCAACCGCCACGTCATCCTCCAAGGCGGCCTCCTCCAGCATCGAGGCGGTAATGCGGCAGCGGTGGCCCACCCGGGAATCCCGGATTACCGAGTTGGGGCCAATCTCACAGTCCTCGCCAATTTCCGTGTGGCCCAGCAGCATGGTATTGGGCCGGATGATGCTGTCCTGGCCGATGGTTACGTCGGCGTCAATAAAGACCGAGGACGGGTCCTGGATTGTTACCCCGGCGAGCAGCCACCGCTCGCAAATCTGCCAGCGCATTACGGCCTCCACCTGGGCCAGTTGAACCCGGTCGTTGACGCCAAAGATTTCCTCCGGTAAGTCGCTGGGCCAGGCGTCAATGCGGCGGCCCCCGGCGGCGCCCAATTCTACCAGGGCGGTCAGGTATTTTTCGCCGTTGGGACTGGGCGCAATGCTTTCCAGGGCGCCGGCCAGCCAGGGAAGGTTAAAGCAGTAAACGCCGGCGTTGACCTCGGCCGGGGCGTAGTCCTCCCCGTCCCATTCCGCAGCCTCGACCAGGGCGGTAACCTGCCCGGCCTCATCCCGGAGCACCCGGCCCAAGTCCAGGGCCAGCATCCCGGGGGCGCTCAACAGGGTCAGATCGTTGCCTTGGGCCAGGTGGCGCGCGGTCAACTGGCGCACCGCCTCGGCCCGGATTAAGGGCGAATCGCTGCCCAGCAGAATCAGGCCCTCGGCTTGGCCCTGGAGCGCGGCCACGGCCCGGGCGGCGGCGTCCCCGGTGCCGGCAACTTCGGGCTGGATTACATAATCCACCGCGTCGCCCAGCAGGTTGCGAATCGGCGCAATGTTGTCCGGCGATACCACCACCAGGATGCGCCCCAGGCCCAGGCTTTGCAGCAGTTCCACCGGATAGCGGATTAGTTCCTTGCCGCAAACCCGGTGCAGCGGTTTGGGCAGGCGGGATTTCATCCGCCGCCCCTGCCCGGCGGCCAGCACAACTCCGGCCCATTCTTGCATAACTTCACCTTTTTGGTTATCCACGAAGGGGCACGAAGGGGCACGAAGGGGTTTTTAAGTTCTATTTTCGTGGTTCTTGGTGTCCTTCGTGGATTATACGGATTGGATTGATGTGGGGGCGCCGTTGGCTTGGTTTTGGTTTGACAAGCCCCTGGTGGCGGGTCAAAATGGGGCTGATTTGGGGCTGATTTTCCCGATTCGCCTTTGTGCGCTCCCTGCCGGTTTCCACCCTTATTCTACCACTATTTCCCCGGCTGCTGCCTTGAGGGAATTGAGGAGGTATCCTATGGCTGACCTTACCGACGCCGAGATTCTGACCCTGGCCCGGGCCGCCGGCGTAACTATTCCGCCGGAACTGGTAGCCGAGGTTGGCTACAGCCTCAACGGGCTGCTGGAGGCTCTGGACAACATCGACTTGCCCGGCCTTGAGGCAATTGAACCCCTGCCGATTATTATTCCCCCCAACCCCGGCAACTTGTCCTGAGGAGGCCGCCCTATGAATAAGCAGGAAATCCCCTGGCTCTCCGCCACCCAACTGGCCGACCGCATCAAGTCCCGGGAAGTCTCCCCGGTGGAGGCTACCGAGGCTTACCTGGAGCGGATTGCGGAAGTTGACGGTCAACTCAACTCCTACATCACCGTTTGCCGGGAGGAGGCCCTGGCCGCCGCACAAGGGGCCGAGGCGGAAATCGCCGCCGGCAACTACCGGGGGCCAATGCACGGCATCCCGGTGGCGGTGAAAGACCAACTCAACACCCGGGGCATCCGCACTACCGGCGGCTCATCCATTCTGGCCGACAACATCCCCGACGAGGACGCCACGGTCATTGCCAAGCTGAAGGACGCCGGCGCCATCCTGCTGGGCAAGCTGAATATGAGCGAGTTCGCCAGCGGGGACGCCTTTCATCATCCCTACGGCCGGCCCCGCAACCCCTGGGACTTGAACCGCAACCCCGGCACCTCCAGCAGCGGTTCCGGCGCGGCCACCGCCGCCGGGCTGTGCGCCACCTCCCTGGGCGAGGACACCGGCGGCTCCATCCGCGGCCCGGCCACCTTTTGCGGCCTGGTGGGAATCCGGCCCACCTGGGGGCGGGTCAGCCGCTACGGGATGCAGGGGGCGGCCTGGTCCATGGACACCGCCGGCCCCATTTCCCGCACCGTGGCCGACTGCGCCATGACCCTGGGCGCCATCGCCGGCTATGACCCCAAAGACCCCTACACCTGGGACGCCCCGGTGCCGGACTACCTGGCCGGGCTGACCGGCGACATTCGGGGCCTGAAGGTCGGGGTAGTCCGGGAGCGGGTTTACAGCGATACGGTGGATTCGGAAGTGGGCGAGGCGGTCATCCGGGCCATCGCCCGCCTGGGCGAGTTGGGCGCCGACGTGGAGGAGGTCTCCCTGCCCCTGATGCTCCACTCCGCCGCCATTTCCAGCGGCATCATTATGGTGGACTCGGCGGCTCTGCACCGGGAGACCCTGGCCGAGCGGTTGGGCGACTACGACCACAACAACCAGGTGCGGCTGTTAGCCGGCAGCATCCTGCCGGCCCAGGTCTATCACCGGGTACTGCGCCTGCGCCACGCGGTACGGCAGGAGATACTGGACGCGCTGCAACGGGTGGACGTGCTGGTAATGCCCACCTCCTCCATCCCGGCGTCGCTGATCCCGGAAAGCGCCGGCATCAACAGCAAGCAGGAAGTAGTCGATGGCTACGCCGGTCGCCGCAGCTTCACCAGCCCCTACAACCTGGCCGGCGTGCCGGCCCTGTCCGTCCCCTGCGGCTTCACCAGCGGCGACCAGCCCCTGCCCATCGGCCTGCAAATAGCCGCCCGCCCGATGGAGGAGGGCACGGCGCTGAACCTGGCCTACGCCTATGAGCAGGCCAATGACTGGTATCTGCGGAGGCCGGGGGTTTAGAGGGTTTAGGGCGGTCTGCCCCGGAGTATAATGTAGCCGGGGCAGACCGGGAGAGGAGTTAGCTATGCCGGCTGAAGATTACACCATCGACGAGATATGCGACCGGGGGAAGCAAATCTATGAGGAGCAAATAAAGCCTCTGGTGGAACCTCAGGAAAACGGCAAGTTCGTCGTTATCGACATTGAGAGCGGAGATTATGAGGTGGACGCGGATGATCTCATAGCCGAAGACCGGTTGCAGGAACGGCGGCCCGACTATGTAGGATACTTGGGGAGAGTCGGTTACGATTCTGCCTATCACATTGGTTGGGCGCCACCATAAAGATGATTAGGGGTAGGGTAAATGCCCGCAGGTAGGCCCGGGTTTTCCTCGAAGTACGGGGCAGCGACCGGCAGTTCCGCTCTATTGAAGCCGTAATTGGCACCGGGTTTGGCGGTCTGACCGGGCATAAACGGCAAGGCAGGTTCTATAGCCTACCCCTAGCCTTATACCCCCGCCCCGCCATCGTTTATAATGGGATCCTGAACGTTGCCGTAAAAGGAGTTTCCGATGCGGAGCAGCAAATACACTATCGACGAAGTATGCGACCGGGGGGAGCAAATCTATGAGGAGCAAATAAAGCCTCTGGTGGAACCCCAGGAAAACGGGAAGTTCATCGTCATTGACGTTGAGAGTGGCGACTATGAGATAGATGACGAGGAGATAGACGCTTCTCAGCGGTTGAAAGAACGACGGCCCGACTCCATCAGGTTTTTGGCTAGAGTCGGCTGCAAAGCCACATACCACTTGGGTTGGGGCGGGTCGCAGTTCGATGATTAGGGGGAGGGTAGATGCCCGACGGCAAGCTCGGGTGTCCTTAGAAATAAGGGGCAACGATGGGCGAATTCGGTCCATTGAGGCCGTTATTGATACCGGGTTTAGTGGTTACTTGACCTTGCCGCCGGCAGTGATTCGCCGGCTGGGGTTGGAAGTGGATTCCCAAACTAACGTCATCCTGGCTGACAATGTGCCCGGAAGGTTGAATGTCTCAAAAGGGCAAATCCTCTGGCATGACCGGCTCCGTACTATCCCGTTTTTAGCGGCTAGAGGGGTTCCCCTGTTGGGTATGCGGTTGCTGGCGGGCAGCCAGCTTAATATCCAAGTACGGCCCGGTGGTGAGGTGGTGATTGAAGAAATGTAGTTACCTTGACTTGGCTACGATTCCAGTCCCAAGTTCAAGGCAACAACTGATTTAGGAGAACTCTAATCTTAACCGGAGGAACCGTTATGAAACTTTTCCGACTATCCCGCATTGACCAGGTGCCCATCGCCACCGCCACGCCGATTGAGGGCTGGACCGGGGGTGAAGTCAGCCGGACCCGCCAGCCCCTGCTGGGGGCAGGCGATAGCGAGTTTTTCAGCAGCAGCGTGGTGAACTTCGGCAAGGGCGCCACTACCGGGTGGCACCGCCACGCCACCGACCAGCTTCTGGTAATCACCAGCGGCAACGGCATCGTAGCCAACGAGGAGGAGTCCCACCAGGTCAGCGTTGGCGACGTGGTGCAGGTGCTGGCCGGGGAGAATCATTGGCACGGCGCCACCGCCGACTCCATTATGGGCCACATCACCATCACCGGCGTAACCGGCTGACGTTGCCGGCTTTGCCAACCGCGCCCCGGAGAAATAAACGCCGGGGCGCGGGGCGTTTTCCTCAGCCTGCGCCTATGGTGAAACCTAGCGGAACCGGGAAAGGAGCTTGTAATGACCACCCCTGAATACACTATCGACGAGGTGTGCGACCGGGGGAAGCAAATTTACCGGGAGCAAATCCAGGTTCTGGTCGAACCCCAGGAAAACGGGAAGTTTATCGTCATCGACGTCGAGAGCGGCGATTATGAGATAGACGCGGATTCTCTGGTTGCGGGAGACCGGTTGCGGGAGCGGCGGCCCGACTCTATCGGGTTCCTGGGCCGGGTCGGCTACGAATCCGCCTACAATATGGGCTGGGCCGGCGCGCACCGCAATGATTAGGGGAAATGTGGATGACCTGGGGGCGGCCCGGATACCTTTGGAAATCCGAGGCGGCGACGGGCAGTATCACCCTATTGGCCCCGCGATTGACGCCGGGTTTAACGGCTATTTGACTTTGCCCCCGGCGCTGATTCGGCGGTTGGGGCTGGCACCCAGGGAATTAACCGAGGTAACTCTCGCTACCGGTACGCGGGAAAAGCTGAATACCTGGCAGGGACAAATCCTCTGGCATAATCGCCCCCGCGCCATACAAGTCTTGGAGTCCCGCGGCGCGCCTTTGTTGGGTAGGGGACTGCTGGCCGGCAGCCAACTTACTATCCAGGTTTGGGTCAACGGGGAGGTCCTGATTGAGGAGTTGGCCGAAATCCCGCCGTAAAATCCGGCCGGTCGCCCTGCCCCGTAGCCCATCCTTAAAGACTTACAGGAGCCGCAGTTATGCCCCAACCTTACCAACTCTCCCTGACCGAAGCCGCCGGGCAGATACGCCGCCGGGAGCTTTCCCCGGTGGCCCTGATGGAGTCGCTGCTGAACCGGATTGACGCCCTGGAGCCGTCCCTGAAAGCCTGGGTCTGGCTGGACCGGGCGGCGGTATTGGCCGAGGCGGAGGCCAAAGCGCGGGAAGCGGAAGCCGGCGCCGCGTTGGGGCCGCTGCACGGCATCCCGGTCGGCGTGAAGGACATCTACTACACCGCCGGCATCCCCACCACCGCCTGCTCCCGGGTCTATGCCGACCTGGTGCCGGAGTACGATTCAACCCCGGTGGCCCGGCTCAAGCAGGCCGGGGCCATTATGCTGGGCAAGACGGTTACCACCGAGTTCGCCTGTATGGACCCGTCGCCCACGGTCAACCCCTGGAACCCGGCCCACACGCCCGGCGGCTCCAGCAGCGGCTCGGCGGTGGCGGTGGCCGCCCGGATGTGTCCGGCGGCGCTGGGTTCCCAGACCGTTGGCTCGGTGCTGCGCCCCGCCTCCTATAACGGCGTGGTGGGGTTCAAGCCCAGCTACGGACGGGTCAGCCGCTACGGGGTGATTCCGGTAAGCTGGTCGCTGGACACCATGGGCTGGATGACCCGCGCCGTGGCCGACGCCGCCCGGCTGCTGCAAGCGCTGGCCGGCCCGGACGCTAATGACCCGGTAGCCCCGGCCCTGGCGATTCCCGATTATGCGGCGGCCCTGGCCGACCCGCCGGCGCCCCGGATTGGCCTGCTCCGCCGGGGATTTTTCTACGACCAGGCCGACGCTGAAACCCGGCAGCATACCGACGATATGGTGGAGCGGCTGGCCCGGGCCGGCGCGGTGGTAGAGGAATTATCCCTGCCGGAGAGTATGGACACCGCCATTGAGGACCAGCAAATCATCATGGCGGTGGAGGGTTCGGCCTTTCACGAGCCGATGTACCGGCGTCAGGCCGAGGACTATCAGCCGGGGCTGCGGGGAATGATTCGGCGGGGCCTGGACACCGATGCGGTCAGCTACTCCCGCGCCCTGGAGCGGCGGCAGCGGTTCAGCGCCGAGATGCAACTGCTGGCGGAAAGGGTGGACGTTCTGCTCACTCCGTCCACACCCACCCCGGCCCGGCCCGACCGGACCAACACCGGCGACACCCGGTTTCAAGGGCCGTGGACTTCCTGCGGCCTGCCGGCGATAACTATTCCCTCGGGCCTGGCCGCCTCCGGGCTGCCCCTGGGCCTCCAGTTGGCCGGGGCCTCCTTTGCCGAATCGGGGTTGCTGGCGGCGGCCTGGTGGTGCGAGGCGGCGCTGGACGTTCAACTGGCGCCGCCGGTGTAGGGGCGCCGCCGATGATACCGGTGCTGCCGGTGATACCGGGCCGGGAATTGACCCGCCGGAGTAGCTGAGTGGAGCTGATACTGAATCCCGGCCTGCTCCACCCCCATTGGCGCGTCGGGGCCAAGTTCGGCGTGGCCCTGGCCCTGTTCCTGGGGATACTGCTGCTGCCCGCGCCGGACGGACTGACCGTTGCCGGCCAGCGCGCGCTGGCGGTGATTGCCCTGGCGGTAACCCTCTGGGCTACCGAGGCGTTGCCGGTTTCGGTAACCGGCATCGTCGGAGTTGTCCTGCTGGTGCTGTTGGGGGCGGCGCCCGACATCGGCGCCGGACTGTACGGGTTCTCCCAGCCGGTAGTTTACTTCCTGGTGGGTATCCTGACCTTGGGGTTGGCGGTGCGCCACTCCGGGCTGGCGGAACGGCTGGCCCTCCTCCTGATTCGGGGCGCCACCGGCAACCCCCGTCTCCTCTACGCCCAGATGCTCCTCTCCTTTGCCCTCCTGACCTTTGCCCTGCCCTCGGCCAGCACCCGGGGCGCCATTCTGGTCCATGTGTATGAGCAGGTACTGGAGCGGTGGAACGTGGATCGGGGACACCGCTACTACAAGGCGCTGATGCTGGCCCTGGGCAGCCTGAACCGCCTCGGCTCCACCGCTCTGCTGGCCGGGGGCATC
Source organism: uncultured Dehalococcoidia bacterium (assembly GCA_958295765.1). Taxonomy (GTDB): domain Bacteria; phylum Chloroflexota; class Dehalococcoidia; order Lucifugimonadales; family UBA3495; genus CATQHB01. The sequence goes on along the minus strand of CATQHB010000002.1, from coordinate 1,811,137 downwards.
ACCCCGGTGGTGGCCTCGGGCCTGATGGGGGACTTCTCCTGGACTCAATGGTTCGTGCTGATGAGCGTACCCTTTTATGCCAACCTTGCCGTTGGTGGAACCATCATGTATTTCCTGTACCGTTCCGGGTTCAAGCTCACCGGAATCCCGGCGACGGCGTTGCCGCCGCCCGGCGGGATGCAGCCGGCCGAATACCGGGCCGGCGCCATCGTGCTGCTGACGGCCCTGCTGTGGTTCACCGACTTTGCCCATGGCCTGCACCCGGCGGTGCCGGCGTTGATTGCCCTGTGCCTGATCCTGACGCCCCGCATCGGCATCCTGGGCTGGCAGCAGTTTGAACGGGACTTGGGCTGGTCCAACTTCTTTGTCATCGCCACCTCCCTATCTTTGGCTAATGCCCTGGCAACTACCGGAGCGGCGGCTTGGTTCTCCGAGACCCTGGTGGGCGGCGCGGCCCGGTTCCAGGACCAGCCCCTGCTGGTATTGCTGGCCCTCTGCGCCTGCTTTGCCGCCGTCCGAATGGTGATGCCCAACATTGCCGGCTACCTGGCGCTGGTGATTCCCGTAGCTATGGCCAGCGCCGTCCCCCTGGGGTTGAACCCGCTGGTCTGCGGGATGGCCGCCGTGGTGGTCGGCGACTCGGCGGTCTATTACGGGGCCGGCGGCGCTTCGGCGGTGTTCATCTATCAGCGGGCCAACGTCGGCAATCCCGAAATCCTCCGTTTCGGATTGATAATGACCGGGGTAGTCATCATCCTGCTCTTTGCCCTGGTGCTGCCCTACTGGAACCTGGTGGGGCAGCCATTAGTGCGTTAAGGGCCGCGCCGGGTGGGGAAAAGCGGTTACCACCTTTCCGGCGTTCTGGCGAATTTCCCCAAAATGAAATAATCGGTCAAAACCCCTTGACAATCCGGTAAAGGCTTAATATACTAGCCAGACGCGTTGCCGAAAGGCGGCGTGCCAAAGGCACCTTAACAGTTGAATAGTAGAAGGAAGTAAGGTTTTTCCATAAAGAGAGTTTGATCCTGGCTCAGGGTGAACGCTGGCGGCGCGCCTAATGCATGCAAGTCGAGCGTGCCAGTGGCTTCGGCCACATGGAAAGCGGCAGACGGCTGAGTAACGCGTGAGTAACTTACC
>CATQHB010000002.1:0-1807500 GCA_958295765.1 uncultured Dehalococcoidia bacterium | reverse complement strand
GCTGCGGGCGGAACAACCCCGACTCCGGGATGAGTATGGGGTTGGAACTCTGCAAGTATTCGGGCCTTACGTTAAAGGGGATGACCGGCGCGACAGCCAACTGGAAGTTCTGGTAGAGTTCGACTGCGTTCCCGGTATGTTCAAGTACGTCAGACTGGAAAGGCATCTGAGCGAACTGTTGGGCGTAGAGGCGCATTTGGTCTTGAAGTCCACCCTGGAAGCGGAGGTCAGCGAGCGTATCCTGAAAGAAGCCGTGCCGGTGTGAGTTGGCGCCGAACTTATCGTGATTATCTCCGGGATATGGAAATCGCCGCGCTAGACTGCCTTGAATTTATTGAAGGTATGGATTATGCCGCTTTCAATCAAGACCGTAAAACTCAAGCTGCCGTAGCGCAAAGGATAGCGGTAATCGGAGAGGCGGCGAATCAAATCCCCGCAAATATCCGGTTAGAAATGTCCGGGATGCCCTGGAATGACGTAATCGGAATGAGAAACAAACTGATTCACGAATACTACGGAATAAGTATAGAAATCATCTGGCAGACCACCCAGGAAGACTTGCCACCGCTACGCAGGGAAATCAGCCGGATACTGGCCGGTTCGTAGCGCGTCACCAAAACCCGCCAGGGTTTCAGCCGCCGGCAAGCTGCCGGTACAGGTGAATCAGGCCCTGCTGACGGCGGGCGGTGGTTATTACCTTGCCCCAACCCGGTTCCGTTTCCGATTCCATTTCCGACCCTTGCCCAGGCAGCAGGGCGGCCATCTCCCGGGTCAATTCGTTGTCCTGGAGCTTGCCGTAGTTGTGGTAGAGTTGGCGGGCCGGCGAGGAATCATCGGCCGGCGCCAGGGCGTGAAGGAAGGGCAGGGCCACGTTCACCGCCAGGTCTTTGGCCCGGGCGGCGCCGACGTAGGCCGTCCGCTGCCCCGGGTCGGCCGGCACGGTTAGGGCGGCGGTCAGCTTGCCGGCGTTCCCGGCGTTCACTGCCTTTTCCAGTCCCGCAATCAAACCGGCCTCCACTGACTCCGTTTCCGCCGTCCCCTCGGTAAGGAAACGGGCGAACAGCCGGGCGGCGCCGGCAATCCGGTGGCGCGGGTGGTTGGCCGGCCGTACCCGGAAACAGTGCCACTCGGCGGCGTTCAGGGGCGCGCCGTAGCCACCGCCGGCCGGGGCGCGGGCTGGGGCCGGCCGGCCCGGTTCCGGGGCCAGGCCGGAAAGTTTCAGCAGGCGGCGCTCAATTATCTGAGCTACTTGAACCGGCTCTGCTGCCGGCCGGGCCGCAACCTCCCGGGCCAGGGCCGACCAGGGGGCGGCGTGGGCCAGCTTGAGGAAGGGCTGGCGGTTGGCCCGATAGCCCAGGCCCTCCATCAGGCCCTCATACAGCGTTTGCGCCGCCGATTGCTCCTGCATAAAGGTATGGAACTCTGCGCTTTTGGCCCGAAAGCGGGCGTCGCCGGCCGCGTCCAGCAGTTCTCCCAACCCGGCGGCAGTGGCGGGCCGGGGCCAGCCCCGTTGTTCCAGGATGGCCCAAATATCCCCGCTGGACTGATCCGTTGTCGGCTCAGTAGTGTCGGTGTCTCCGGCCCGCGTTTCCGCTCCGTCCTCGTCGTCCAGGAGAGAAGTCAAGGAAATTACCGGGGCTTGATGCCCGCTTTGCAGGCGAGTTACTTGTGGGGAAGTTTCCAGGGCGGCGTGGAGGATGACGCCGTTATAGTTGGGGTCATCGGCGTGGCCGTGGGCGTACCAGTCCTGCTGCCGGACGTGCAACTCTACGTCGCCCTGAACCAGGCCCAGCCCCTCCACTTCCAGCAGGGCATCGCGAAAGTCCGGCCCGGCGGCGGCGCTGGCGCGCCCCGGATACAGCACCCGCACCCGCCGGCCGCCGCCGGTGCGAAACTCCTGCTGCCGGGCCGCCCGTTTCTGCCACAGCCGGGCCAGCAGCTTCTCCGGTATGTTTGCAATCGGCGCCGCCATAATGATTACAGGTTTAACACTAACCGTTGTTTATGTCCATAGCCTTTGACCGCAGAGATGGGGAGAATGGGTAGAATGGGGCAACCGTCGTTCCGGCGAAAGCCGGAATCCAGGAAATCCCCCGGAAAAGCGTGTGCCGGCTGTCGAACATTCTGGATTCCGGCTTTCGCCGGAACGACGGGTTGATGGCGAGTTACGGGTTAATGGCGGGTTGTTAATGACCGGTTTATGATGCCCTTGCCCGCAACCCGCTTGCCCTTTTGCCGTTGCGGTGGTAAATTAGCCGCAGATTAAACGAGGGGTGTTGTAAATGGCAGAAGGTAATAGTCCCTTGAGCGGAGTTCGAGTGATTGACTTGGGGCGTCACCAGGCCGGCCCCCGCTGCGCCCAGGTCCTGGCCCGTTTGGGCGCCGAGGTCATCAAGGTGGAACGGCTGGGCGGCGAGGAGACCCGCTACCATGGCCCCTGGGTCCGCAAGCAGAGCGCCTATTGGGTGCAGTATAACAGCGGCAAGAAGAGCCTGAGTATGGACTTGCGCAAGGAAGAGGGCAAGGAAGCCCTGCGCAAGCTGGTCCGGATTTCCGACGTCATCCTCCAGAACTTCCGGCCCGGCACCATTGAAAATATGGGTTTTGGCTATGACGTGCTGAAGGAGCTGAACCCCCGCATCATTATGGTCAACGTATCGGCCTACGGCCAGTTCGGCCCCTACCGGGACCAGATTGGCTATGACCCCATCGGGCAAACGATGTCCGGCATTGCTATGGTTACCGGCCAGGAGGGGATGCCGCCGATTCGGGCCGGCGTGCCCATTATTGACCGCACCACCGCCCTGCACGCCGCCATCGGCACCCTGGCCGCCTTGCAGGAGCGGGAGCGTTCCGGCGAGGGTCAGTGCATCGACGTTTGTCTGGCCGACACCGGCTACAGCTACACCGAAATCCCCATCACCGCCTATCACGGGGCCGGGGTGGAACCGCGCCGGGGCGAGTCGGCCGCGCCGCCCAGCGGCACCTATCCCTGCAAGGACGGCTGGGTGTTGATTTCCGCCGGCGACCAGCACCACTGGCACCGGGTCTGCAACGCCCTGGGCCGCCCGGAGTGGCTGGAAGACCCCCGCTTTACCACCCGCCACGAGCGGGGCCGCAACGGAGAGGAAATCAACGTTGCGATGCACCAGTTGATGGCCGATATGACGATGAAAGAGGTCATCGCCCACTTCACCCGCCACGACGTGGTGGCGGCGCCGGTGAATACCATCCCCCAGGCCGCCGTTGACCCCCATCCCTGGGAGCGGGGCGCCTTGCAGGAAGTACCTGACTTTCTGGCCGGCACCATTGCCGTCTCCGGCGACTTCTGGCACTTCAGCCGCACCCCGGCGGTAGTCGGCTCCACCCCCCAGGTGGGCGAACATAACGAGGAAGTCCTCAGCGGCCTGCTGGGCTACTCCGAAGAGGAGATAACCCAACTGCGGGAGTCCAACGTCATCGCCGAGTTCGACCACTACGACGAAATACCGGAGTAATCCACGCCGGGGTGATCCACGAAGGGGCACGAAGGGGCACGAAGTTGAGGGGCGGGTGGAAAACCCGCCCCGATTTTATTAGGCGTTTACTTTTGGGGCAAATCGTTGGCGGCAAATTGTTGAGGGAAAATCGTTTTCGGTCAGGCTAAACGCCATACCGGCGGCGCCAATACTCGGCCCATTGAGCCGCCGACTCCCGGCAATCAGCCTCCACTGAATCGACCAATGCAGCCGGCGCAACCATGGCAAACTGTTCCCCCGGCTGCTTTAGCGCAGTTTCCATAACGTCCGCCACCGTCTTGATTTCAGGAAACCGCTCTTTCAGCGGCGGCGCGGTGATTATTTCCCGGTAGGCCAGGTTTTCCTCAGGAACTACCACCACCACTTTGGCCTCGGTTACGTCCAGTTCGCTATCCGCAATCATCCGGTCGGCCAACAGCCTTTGCCGCATAATCTGATAAAAGGGTTCGTAGAGGAAATCGTCCATTTCCGGGGCGGTGGCCGGGTTGAAGGAAGAAGTGTCGGCATAGAACCAGGGGGAGTATCTTTGCCGCCGGGTTTCCCCCGCTTGGCCTATACCCTTGTAGGCCCGTTCCGGCTTGCTGCTGAAATACTGCTCAACGTATTTCCATTCCAGCAAGTAGGCCCGTTTCCGTCCGGTTTCCGTTTCCGCCACCACAAAGGCGTCAATGCTGGTGGTTCGAGCGCCCCGGGTTCGCCCGCCCTCCAGAGAACGGCCCAAGCCAATCCACTCGAATTCTACGGGTGATATGTTGCCCTGATACTCAATGTCAACAATGTTGCGCACATCGCCGTCGATGCCCTTTAGCGCCGCAAGCAACGCGCCGGGAATCTCAATCAAGGGGAGCAGGAAGTTCACGCAGGCAACTTGCGAACTCGCCATATTCCGCGTCGGCCCGTCCACCTTGCTATTGTCGCCGCTCCGGGAAGATTTCCACCATTTAATATCCCGGTCCTTGAAGAAACGCAGCGCGCCATCGGCGCCTCTTATTGAGGGATAGAGATTATCCATTTCGCTGCCCACAGCCAGCAGGTGCCGGTGTCGGACAGCCTTATCATCCGACGGATTACTACCTTCAGGACTGATCGTGTCCGAACTGTCCCGAAAGTTGCCCTGATGCCGCCTTGCCGAAAACTCAAACTTGGGTTCCCTACTTTGACCGGTCATACCAAATCCCCCTCAATTCTGCTGTACCCCGCCGGAACAGCAAAAAAATAACTAAAACTTCGTGCCCCTTCGTGCCCCTTCGTGGACAAAACCACCCCCTAATACTCCAACATCATACGTTGCAACTCTGCCGGGTCTTTAGTCCTGGTCAGGGCCAGCATCAGGAGGATGCGGGCCTTTTTGGGGGCCAGGTTGTCGGCGGCGATGTAGCCGTCCTCGACAAAGCGGCGGCTACGCATTACCCGCCCGTTGCCGGTCTGGGTGGCGACGGCCACTGGTACGCCCCGCCGCTGGGCAGCCCGCAACGCTGTCATAAACTCAGGCGATGAGCCGCCACCGCCCAGGCCGGCGGCCACGATGCCGGCCGCGCCGCCCTCCACCAGGGCGTTGACCACCAGCCCGTCGGCGCCGGCGTAGGCGTAGGCAATATCCACCCGGGGCAGTTCGGTTAACTCATCCACCGCAAACTCGGTATCCAATGTATGCGTCCTGGTGGGCGTCCGGTAGAACACCACCTGCTCATCGGAGTCGGCGTAGCCCAGGCAGCCCAGTTCGCCGGAACGAAAGGTCTCCAGCCGGTAGCTGTTGCTCTTGGTTACGTCCCTGGCTCCCTGAATTTCGTTGTTCAGCACGGTCAGCACGCCCCGGCCGGCCGATTGGGGCGCGGCGGCCACCCGGAGGCAGTCCAGCAGGTTGACGTCGGAGTCGGTGCCCAGGCCGGTAGGGGGACGCATGGCGCCGGTAATTACCACCGGGCGATGGTCTTTGACGGTCAGGTTCAGAAAGTAGGCCGTCTCCTCCAGGGTAGCGGTGCCGTGGGTGACGGCAATGCCGGCGGCCTGAGGGTCTTGAGCAAATATATCGTTGACCCGGCGGGCCAACTCCAGCCAGTGGGCCGGGGTTACGCTGGCGCTGCCTACGTTGAGCAACTGTTCCGGCCGCACCTCGGCGATGGCGGCGGCCTCCGGCACCCGCTCCAGCATCTGCTCAATGGTCAGGTGCCGGTTGTGGTAGCTGTAGTTCACGTAGTCGGTGCGGTGGTCGCCGATAAAAGAGATGCTGCCGCCGGTGCCGATCAGATAGACGCGGGGCTTGACCGGGGCTTGGGGGCTGCTGACCATAGAACGCCCTCCAGGGTTCAGTATTTGCCGGTGATGTTATATCCTACCAGCATACGCTATTATGGTTTAAGTTTGGGCCGGTAATCCGGTGAGTTACGCAGTTGGCCGGTCATTCCAACCGGTTAGTCAGTCGCTCTGGCAGTTTGGCCGGTCATTCCGACCGCTTGGCCGGTTGCTCTGGCTGGTTAGTCTGTTGCTCTGGCCGCTTGGCCGGTCATTCCGACCGCAGGGAGGAATCTAAACTCCGGCATAAGCCGGATTTCTGCCGGAACCGGGAGTTGGCAAAGGTCAGGCATTTTAGATTCCTCGCTCCGCTCGGAATGACATGGAATTTTCGGAATTACATAGAACTTTTCCGAATGACACGGAACCTTTTGGAATGATCGGACGGTCGCATTATGCCCGCCATATTCAACAATACCATTAAATCCCGGAACCGCCTCAAGCCCCTGCTTTGGGCGGCGCTTTTGCCGGCCTTGCTGGTAGCGGTGGGCTGCTACCAAGACGGCGCGCCAACTCCGGCTGCCCCGGTGGGGACGGCGGCGGTGGAAGGGCGGGTGCTGCTGCCGGCCCAGCCGGCGCCGGCGGGAGTGGTCATTAACATCGAGGCCCGGGAAATACCCGAAGGGGTAAGGGTGGAGACGGTGGTGGAAGGGCTGGAAATCCCCTGGGATCTGGCCTTTGCCCCGGATGGCCGCATCCTGATTACCGAGCGGCCGGGGCGGATTAGAGTGGTTCAGGACGGGACGCTGCAAGCGGCGCCCTATGCCACTGTGAACGCCGTCCATCAATCCGAATCCGGCTTGATGGGCATTGCCCTGCACCCGGATTTTGCCGGGAAGGGCTATCTCTATGTCTGCTACACTTATCGGGACGATTCCGGCCGGTTGCTCAACCGGGTCGCCCGCTTGACCGACCGGGCCGGGGCGGGAACCGACCACCGGATTATTCTGGACGCCATTCCCGGCGCCTCCCGGCATGACGGCTGCCGGATCCGCTTTGGCCCGGACGGTTATCTCTACGTTACTATGGGCGACGCCATCGTCCCGGAATTGGCCCAGGACTTGGACTCTCTGGCCGGCAAGGTGCTGCGGTTGACTGCCGAGGGCGCGGCGCCGGCGGATAATCCCTTTCCCGATTCCCTGGTCTATACCTATGGCCACCGCAACCCCCAGGGGTTGGCCTGGCACCCGGAAACCGGCGACCTTTTCATTACCGAACACGGCCCGGACCGGGATGACGAGGTGAACCGGCTGGAACCCGGCAGCAATTACGGCTGGCCCGAGGTTACCGGCGCCGCCGCCGATCCCCGGTTTCTGGACCCGCTGCTGTCCTTGACGCCGACGGTAGCCATCGCCGGCGCCGCCTTTTATTCTCAGGGCCGGTTGCCCCAATCCTGGGAAGGCAACTTCCTTTTTACCGCGCTGAAGGGCGCGCATTTGCAGCGGGTAGTCCTGGCGCCGCCCGACTTTCGCTCCGTTCAGTCCCGGGAGATTCTCTTTAAGAATGAATTTGGGCGCCTGCGGGCCGTAGAAATGGCCCCGGACGGCTATGTTTACTTCACCACCAGCAACCGGGACGGCCGGGGCCGGCCCCGCGCCGGGGATGACCGGCTGCTGCGACTGGCGCCGCTCCCGCCCGGCCCTCTGGCCCGGTTCCAGCCCGATGCGCAAGGCAATTTCAGCTTGGAACTGGCGCCGGGGACTTATCAACTGCGCTGGGAGTCGGCGGAGTTAGGCTCTGCCGAAAGGCGCATCGCCGTAAGGGATGCCGGCAAAATTGACCTCGGCGTTATTGAATTGACCCGGGGCGACAAGGTTTTTCATCCCGGAGCCACCGAGTAACGGCGGGGCCGGCCGGGATGCTTGGCCTATCTCACGGCGTGGGGGCTTGGTGGTGAAAGATGCGGATAAACATGATAAACATATTGTAGGGGCGGGTTTCTAACCGGCCCTGGCACCAACGGCAGAATCATTTGGGTAACGGAGCCATCGTATCCGACATATCCTTGCCGGTGAACCCAGGTCGGGTTAGAAACCTGCCCCTACCGGCCAACGCAGCGTGGCCGGGCAATAAATACCAACGAACCTGTAGAATACCCCCGGGAAAAGCGGTTTTGCATTTTCCGGCACTCTCATTTAATATAGGGATAGGGTCTTTACTCAATGGTGCAACCGGGGAGGGGATCCTGGCCCGGAGATGAAGGTCGCGTAAGGGGAAGATAGGAAGATATGGGAAGCAACCGCTGGCTCCGCAATAGCCTGGTCTATCTGCTCATTATCATCGGGGTGATTGTCATTTTCTATACCCTGATTCCCGCCTTCGGGACGCGGAATGACTTGCCCCTGACCGAGGTGGTCGCTAAAGCTCAGAACCACGAGGTCAGTGAAATCATCGTCGAGGGGGATAAGCTGACCGTAATCCCCCGGGTTACCGGCGGGACCGGCGGCACTCAGTTCACCAGCCGGATGAACGACCAGACCGACGTGATGCAGCTTTTGGCCGACAATGACGTGGAAACCGGCCCGGCCGGGGTCCAGGTTACCTTTAAGGGTTCCGGCGGGCTGGGCAGCTTTCTGGGGCTGCTGCTGAACTTCCTGCCGCTCATCTTTTTCGGCGGCCTGATTCTGTTTATGATGCGCCAGGCCCAGGGCAGCAACAACCAGACCCTGAGCTTTGGCCGCAGCCGGGCGCGGATGATGCCCTTTAACCGCCCCACGGTCACCTTCTCCGACGTGGCCGGCGTGGACGAAGCCAAGGCCGAACTGGAAGAGGTGGTGGATTTCCTCAAATACCCGGAGCGGTTCCTCTCCCTGGGCGCCCGTATCCCCAAGGGGGTGCTGCTGGTGGGCCAGCCGGGAACCGGCAAGACGCTGTTGGCCCGGGCGGTGGCCGGCGAGGCCGGAGTGCCGTTTTTCCACATCAGCGGCAGCGAATTCGTCGAGATGTTCGTCGGCGTGGGCGCCGCCCGGGTGCGGGACCTGTTCGACCAGGCCAAGCGCAACGCCCCCTGTATCGTCTTTGTCGATGAGATTGACGCCGTAGGCCGCCACCGGGGGGCCGGATTGGGCGGCGGCCACGACGAGCGGGAGCAGACCCTGAACCAGATTCTGGTGGAAATGGACGGGTTCGAGACCAATACCAACATCATCGTAACCGCCGCCACCAACCGCCCGGACATCCTGGACCCGGCCCTGCTGCGGCCCGGCCGGTTCGACCGCCGGGTGGTGCTGGACCTGCCCGACGTGGTGGGGCGGCAGGCCATCCTCAAAGTCCACTCGGCCGGCAAGCCCCTGGCCCCGGAGATTAACCTGGAGACCCTGGCTAAGGAAACTCCCGGTTTCAGCGGCGCCGACCTGTCCAACCTGATTAACGAAGCGGCGCTGCTGGCCGCCCGCAAGAACAGCAAGAGCATCGCCATGGCCGACTTTGAGGAGGCGGTGGAGCGGGTAATCGCCGGCCCGGAACGCAAGAGCCGGGTCATCAACCGCCGGGAAAAGGAGATGACCGCCTATCACGAGGCCGGCCACGCTCTGGTGGCCTGGGTGTTGCCCCACGCCGACCGGGTACACAAGATTTCCATAATCTCCCGGGGCAATATGGGCGGCCATACCACCCTGCTGCCCGAGGAAGACCGCTACCTGTGGACCAAGAATCAGTTCCTGGATATGATGGCCGTTACTATGGGCGGGCGGGTCGCCGAGGAGCAAATCTTTGACGAGGTAACTACCGGCGCCAGCAACGACCTGGAGCGGGCCACCAAGATTGCCCTCAGTATGATTAAGCGGTACGGGATGAGCGAGGGCCTGGGGCCGCGCACCTTCGGCAAGCGGGAGGAGTTGGTATTCCTGGGCCGGGAAATCAGCGAGGAACGGGACTACGGCGACAAGGTGGCCGAGGAGATTGACCAGGAGGTTAAAGACCTGGTAAAGAACGCCTACGTGCAGGCTTGCGACATCCTGACCAGCCATAAGTCCAAGCTGGTGCAGATTGCCGAGTACCTGATTGAACACGAAGCGGTTTCCGGGGAGGAACTGAACCGGCTGTTTAACGCCGATGATACCGATGGGGAACCGGGGACGCCGGCCATGCCGTCAACTCCACCGCCCTACGCGCCCAAGCCAACCCCGTCGCCGGCGCCGCCGCCGGCCGCACCCCAGCCGGCGCCCACCCTGTCCAGCCAGAGCGACCCGGAGGTGGGAACCGGGGCCGCCGGCACCGCCGACGATTGACCATTGACCCGGTTGACCGGACAGCCGGAATTGCCTTGAGCCATTAACCAGGGCGGGTTGGGAGTAGATGATTCCCAACCCGCCCCGTCTTTTGTCCGGGTCAGGCCACCGCCGCGCCGCCGTCGGGTTCTCCTGCCGTACCCGTACCCGTACCCGCATCCATATCCGTCTCCAGGGGCAGTTGGCGGTAGTAGAGGCCCCACTGCTGCATCAGTTCGGCCACCCGCGGGTCCCGCAGGGCCAGCAGTTCCCGGAAAAAACCGGCCAGGGCGTGGGCCGGCACCTGCTCCGGGGAACAAACCCAACTGCGCTCCGCCGGCACCACGTACAGCAGGCCGCTCTGGTGGGGACAAGTTGCCTGAATCCGCGTCATCTCCGCCCCGGGGTTGATGGTCAGCCCATGCTCTGCCATTGCCTTCAATTCTCCGCTCCTCCGCCTGATTTGCGCCCCATTATAACGGCTGTGCCGGCGTTATACCCGGCCGGGCCGGGCTTAACCCGGTCAATCGCAGCATAAACCCGTTATTAACCCGAACCGGTTATCAACCCGTCATTCCGGCATTAACTCGTCGTTCCGGCGAAAGCCGGAATCCAGAACCCTCGGCAGCCGGCCCGCCCTTTTCCGGTAGGATTTCCTGGATTCCGGCTTTCGCCGGAACGACGGTTGTAAATACCGGAACGACGGTTGTTTATGACGGTTGTTTGGGTTGCCCTGGTTAAGATGCGATTACCCGGCGGGCTGAACCCGGACGCCGCGGCGGGGCCTGCGGGGAATTATACCCCTTCCCCGGCGGGATTTTGGCGGGAATTTGCCGGGAAACCCTGACAAGTTACCATAACATTTACCCACGCCTTGCCAAATAGTGGTATTATCTAAAATGATGGCGTAGCAAACCTTGGGGCGCCGCCATCGGGTTCCGTACTTATCCTGTGGAAATCTCATACTCATAAAAGGACGCGCATTATGTATCCACCTGGCGGACAACGTCAGCCTGAAATGGACTTCGAGCAGGTAACCGCCCGTTTTCGGGAAGGGGTGGGCCGATTTTCCGGTCGCTTCGGCGGCGGGGGGTTGGGTCTGTTCATCCTGGGCATCCTGGCTCTGGGCATAGTGGTATGGGCCGGATTCGGCGTATATACCATCGGCCCCGGTGAAAATGCCGCCCTGCGCCTCTTTGGCGCGGTGCAGGGCAACCCGGTAACTCAAGAGGGTCTCCACTGGTGGTGGCCCGCGCCAATCGGCAAGCGGGACGTAATCCTGGTTACCCAGACCCGGCGCATGGAGTTGGGCTTTCGCAGCAACGACGCCGGCTCCGGCGTTACCAACCCCACCGAAGCGTTGATGATTAGCGGCGACCTGAACATCGTTGACGTGCAGATGGTGGTGCAATACAACATCAAGAGCCTGAACAGCTTCCTGTTCCGGGTGGACGACCCCGGAGATGAAAGCCGGGCCATTGAACCGGGACGCCCGGACGGGCGCACTCTGAAGGACGCCGCCGAGGCGGCCCTGCGGTTGGTGGTGGGCCAGCGCTCCATTGACGACGTGCTGGTACGCAACCGGGAAGAGGTGGAAGAGCAGACCAAGCGGCGGCTTCAGGAAATCGTGGACAGCTACGACACCGGCATTAACATCGAGACGGTGCAGCTTCAGGACGTGAAAGCCCCGGAAGAGGTTCGGGACGCCTTCGATGACGTGCTGCGGGCGCGGCAGGAACGGGACACCCGGATTAACCAGGCCCGGGCCTTTGAGGCCGACATCATCCCCAGGGCCGAGGGTGACGCTGAGCGGATTACCGAGGGGGCCGAAGCCTTCCGCCAGGCCCGGATCGCCCGGGCGCAAGGTGAAGCCGACCAGTTCAACGCCGTGTTGCAGGAGTATCGGAACTCTCAAGAGGTAACCCGCCAGCGCCTCTACCTGGAGGCAATGGAACAGATACTGCCCGGCGTTACCAAGATTATCCTCTCCCCGGAGGCCGAGACGGTGCTGATTCTGGGCGAGCAGGAGGGCATGACCCCGGTGCCGATTGGGCCCCAGCCCTGAGGATTCCGGGAATCCCGATTCGCCGTAGAGTCTGCGTCGAATCCGCGTCAAATCCCTGTAGAATCCCCGTTCCCGGCGCCGGCCCTAACGTCATTTGTAGAGAGTATTTATGAGAAGTTTGATTATTCTGGGGGTACTGGTAGTCGTCGGCCTGATCCTGCTGCGCCAGTCCCTCTACATCGTGGACGAAACCCAGCAGGTAATCATCCTGCGCTTTAACGAGGTAATCGGCACCCGGATTGCCCCCGGCCTGTACGTCAAGGCCCCCTTTGTGGATACGATAGTTACCTTCGACAAGCGGATTCTGCGGATTGACGCGCCGGCGGCATCGATGCCGGACAAGGAAAAGCAGAACCTGATTATCGACTCCTACGCCCGCTACCGGATTATCGACCCGGTCGAGTTCCGCAAGACCCTCCAGACGGAGATTAACGCCAGCAGCCGGCTGGGGGACATCGTTACCTCCACCCTGCGGGACCGGGTGGCCCTGCGGGACCGCTTTGAGATTATCGGGTCAGAGCCGATTGTGGACGATACCGGCAACCCGGTGGAGGATCAAGAGGGTCTGCCCCTGTTCGAGGGGCGCAATACCCGTGGTGAAATCCTGACCGAGGTGCTGGCCGGCGTCCGGGAACTCACCCAGGACCAGGACTTCGGCATCGAGATTATTGACGTCAGAATCAAGCGGGCCGACTTCCCCGAATCGGTAACCCCCAGCATCTACACCAGGATGCGGGCGGAACGTAACCGGATTGCCACCCGCTTCCGGGCCGAGGGTGAAGAGGAAGACCTGAAGATTCGGGCGGTGGCGAACCGGAACCGGGAGGTCATTCTGGCCGAGGCAGAGCAGGAGAGCAACCAGATACGGGGTGAGGGTGAGGCCCAAGCCATCCGCATCCTGGCGGAGGCCCTGAACCGGGACCCGGACTTTTTCGCCTTCCGGCGCAGCCTGCAAGCCTACCAGTCCTTCATCGGCGACCAGGATACCATCATCCTGTCCTCCAACGAAGACTTGTTCAAGTTCCTGGGAACCCCGAAGTAGCGGTTACCCTCGTCCCCGGTCCTCCGGGTCTCTCCCCGGTATCGGGTCGGGTCAAGGAACGATAGAACAGGTAGAACGGATAGAACAATTGTCGGGGCGGGTTGCAAACCCGCCCTGTCGCCGGAACCGGCAAACGGGGGCCGGCATCAAACCGGCCCCGGCCCGGCCCCGGTATCGTACCGGGCAACCCGGCAGGGCGCGCCGGTTGGGGAGCGCCGCATAGATGAAACTGCACGAGTATCAAGCCAAGGAAATTTTCGCCTGTTACGGTATCCCGGTGCCCCGGGGCAGCGTCGCCGCCACCGCCGGGGAAGCCCGGCAAGCCGCCGCTGACTTGGGCGGCCAGGCGGTGGTCAAGGCCCAGGTACACGCCGGGGGACGGGGCAAGGCCGGCGGCATCAAGGTAGTCCGGTCGCCGGAGGAGGCCGAGCAGACGGCCCGGGAGTTCCTGGGGCAAAACCTGGTAACCCACCAGACCGACGCTAGAGGGGTTCCGGTCAACTCGGTGCTGGTGGAGGAACTGGCCGACATCCGGCGGGAGCTTTACGTGGCCTTGACCATTGACCGGGGCTTTCGGGGGCCGGTGCTGCTGGTCAGCGCCGCCGGGGGTATGGACATTGAGGAAGTGGCCGCCACCAATCCCCAGGACATCCATACCGAACCCATTGAGCCGGTCTTGGGGCTGATGCCCTACCAGACGCGGCGGCTGGCGGCCCGGTTGAACTTGGAACCGGCCCAGGCGCGCCCGGCAATCCAGGTGCTTAACGCCCTGTACCGCATCTTTACCGAAAACGACTGCTCCCTGGTGGAAATCAACCCGCTGATAATCACCGGGGATGACCGGGTGGTGGCCCTGGACGCCAAGCTGGACCTGGAGGATGACTCCCTGTTCCGCCACGCCGACCTGGGGGAACTGCGCGACCGCTCCCAGGAGGACGCGCTGGAAGCCGAGGCCGCCGACCAGGACATCGCCTACGTCAACCTGGAGGGCAGCGTCGGTTGCCTGGTCAACGGGGCCGGGCTGGCGATGGCTACCCTGGACGTAACCAACGCCGCCGGCGCGGCCCCGGCCAACTTTCTGGACGTGGGCGGCGGCGCCGATGAGGAAAAGGTCGCCAGCGCGGTGAGCATCATCCTGTCCGACCCCAAGGTCAACCGGGTGCTGGTGAACATCTTTGGCGGCATCCTGCGCTGCGACATCGCCGCCCGGGGCATCGTGCTGGCCTTTGAGCGGCAAGGCGCCACCCTGCCCCTGATTGTGCGTATGTTAGGCACCAACGTGGTTGAAGGCAAGGAGATATTGCAAGCCTCCTCTCTGAACGTAACCTTTGCCGACACCCTGACCGAAGCGGCGGCGGCCATCCGGCAGGCGGGGGGATGACTCAATTAAGATATGAGCTACGCAGTTGGCAGAGTTACGCAGTTGGCAGGTCATTCTGACCGCTTTGCCAAGCCATTCCAACCGATTAGTTAGTTATTCTAATCGCGCCTGTGTCATTCCGACCGCAGGGAGGAATCTAAAATGCCCGGCCCTTGCCAACTTCCGGTTCCGGCAGAAATCCGGCTGATGCAGGAGTTTAGATTCCTCGCTCCGCTCGGAATGACATAAAACTTTATGACTCGGAACTTTCCATGGCGCCGGGCTTTCAAGGCCCTATAACCAAACTTTGCAACTCCGATAGGAATTAAAATTTCCCGCAATAATTCCTGCCTGATTCTTAATTCCTGATTGAAAATTCATTGCCGGGAGTAGTGGCGACCAAAATGGGTATTTTGCTGAATGAGGAGTCCCGCATCCTGGTCCAGGGCATTACCGGGCGGGAGGGCAGTTTTCACGCCCGGGCCGGCATGGCCTACGGGACTAACGTGGTGGCCGGCGTAACCCCCGGCCGGGGCGGGCAGCTCTTTGAGGAGCAGGTGCCGGTCTTTGACTCGGTGGCGCAGGCGGTAGCGGAGACGGCCGCCAACGTATCCCTGATTTTTGTTCCGCCGCCCTTTGCCCCGGACGCCATCGCCGAGGCCGCCGACGCCGGGGTGCCGTTGATTGCCTGCATTACCGAGGGGGTGCCGGTACAGGATATGGCCCGCATTGTCCGCTACATTGACCATAAACCGGTGCGGCTCATCGGCCCCAACTGCCCGGGGATGATTAACCCCGGCGCCCGCTGCAAGGTGGGCATTATGCCCGGCGACATCCACCTGCCCGGTCGGGTAGGCGTCGTCTCCCGCAGTGGCACCCTCACCTACGAAGCGGTGGCCCAGCTTACCCACCGGGGCATCGGCCAGTCCAGTTGCGTCGGCATCGGCGGCGACCCGATTATCGGCACCAGCTTTGTGGACATCCTGCGCCTGTACGAAGCCGACCCGGATACGGACCTGATTGTGTTTATCGGCGAGATTGGCGGCACGATGGAGCAGGAAGCCGCCGCCTGCATCAAGGCGGAAATCAGCAAGCCGGTCTGCACCCTGATCGTAGGGGCCACGGCGCCACCTGGCAAACGGATGGGCCACGCCGGGGCCATCATCACCGGCGACAGCGCCCGGGCCGAGGCGAAAATCGCCGCCATGCGCGACGCCGGCGCCCACATCATCCCCACCCCGGCCGACATCGGCGCCACCGCCGAGGCGGTGTTGGGGGAGATGGGGTAGGTTTGGTGGGCCGGTCGGCTGCCTTCCTTGAAACTTACGGCTCCGTCCCATACAATAGGGTTATTCTCTTGTCGGCAATATGCTCAGCGCCAGTTAGAGGGGCCAGGATAATGATAAGCAAGTCGGTAACCGACCAGGTTGCGAAGATCGTTGAAGGGCATCTGAAAGAACGGTTCAAGGACGAGTTCGTGTTTGACCCGATTATTGTCAGCCCTCAAATCGATCACGACGGCGACGAGTACCTGGATATTTTCATAGTATTCTCCGGAGACCAGAAGAAACTTGATCCGGATTGGACCCTTGGCCTGGTTCCCCTTATAACGACGGACTTGATTGAATTGGGGGTATCCAGTGTCCCCAGCAAGTCCTTCGTGGAAAAGTCCGAGTGGGAAACAATCTACCACGGCAAGTACCCCAGAGCGTAATAATGAATTCGGGCGACTTGATTAGGATAGCCCAATACCTCGCGTCCGGTTCAGGATGCCAGCCTCTTGACTGGCGAATGACCGTTGACAAACCCGATACGGGTTGATACTCTTAAAGCGTTATTTTCCCTGGCGTCCGCTACGGCGCACCCCAGGTGAGTATTTTTATTGAAGCGGTGTGGGCAAGCCCATGCCGCTTTCTCATTTTTAGTATTCCTTGCCTGCCCACTTTCCGTTGGCCGGTAGAGGCGGGTTTCAAACCCACCCGCGTTCCGGCGTCAGGATAGTTCACTTATGGCGGCGTAGGTTCTCCGAGCCGAGTTTGCCGCTGCGGGCCGGGCAGGTTACAAACCCGCCCCTACGCCGATGAAAATACCGTTAGTCCCCCAACCTTGACATTACCCAACCCCCTTACCATAATTGCTTAACTTCAACCCTCCCTCGTCTCGGCCGGCCGGAGATTGCCATTGCGCCGCAAGGAGGCCAGTTATGACCGCCGTAAGGTATTCCTGGGTTGCCAGGGCTGAAGTCTCTGAACAATGCAGGCAAGAATTCCCCTGACTCCCTGCCGGGGGTGCAGGGGGTTTCTACTTTGACCAACCAACGATTAACCACTCTGCCGGAGGTGAATTATTATGCCCGGAGAAATCTCCGCCGAAGACCTTAATGCCCTGCTGGAGGGGAACTCCCCCTTTGCTCTGATTGACGTTAGGGAAGCCGGGGAATACAACAGTTCTCACATCCCCGGCGCCAGCCTGATACCCCGCCGGGAGCTGGAGTTCCGGCTGGCCGCGTCGGTTCCCTACCCCGGCGTCCCGGTAGTCTTGTGCGATGATGACGGTCGCCGGGCCGCCCTGGCCGCCGCTACCCTGGAGGAACTCGGTTATACTCAAGTATCCGTTCTGGCCCGGGGCATCAACGGCTGGGTCAGCCGGGACTACCCTACCGAGTGGGGGGTCAACGTCCCCAGCAAGGACTTCGGCGAAAAGGTGGAAGTGGTGCATCACGTACCGGAAATTGACGCTGCTGAACTGCGCCGGCGAATGGAACGGGGCGACAAGCTGGTGATTCTGGATACCCGCACGCCGGAGGAATACCGGCGGTTCTGCATCCCCGGCGGGCGCAGCGTCCCCGGCGGCGAGTTGGCCCTGCGGATTACCGACATCACCGCCGAGTTAGACCCGGATACCACGGTCATCGTCAACTGCGCCGGACGCACCCGCAGCATCATCGGCACCCGGGTTTTGCAGCGAATGGGCCGCGCCAACGTCTTTGGCCTGAAAAACGGCACCTCCGGCTGGACGCTGGCCGGCTACGAACTGGAGTCCGGGGCCGATCGGGTTGACCTGCCCGAACCCTCGCCTGAGGGACTGGCCGCCGCCGAAGCCTACGCCGACCGGCTGGCCGCCGAGGACGGGGTGCGCTACCTGGACGTGGCGGCGCTGGAGGCCCTGCGGGAGCGGAGCCGGCAGGAGACGGTTTACCTGATTGACCTGAGAACCGCCGCCGAATACGCCGCCGGCCACATCCCCGGCTTTCGCTGGTTCCCCGGCGGCCAGGCGGTGCAGCGTTCCGACGAGGTGGCGGTGGTCAAGAACTGCCCCATCGTCTTTGCCTGCGACGGCAAGGCCCGCGCCACCATCACCGCCTCCTGGTATCGCCAGTTGGGTTTTGAGGAAGTCTATGCCGTAGCCGGCGGCGTAACCGCCTGGGCCGCCAGCGGGCGGGAGTTGGAATCCGGCCCCGACAATGCCCCGCCCCTGGGCCTGGAACAAGCCCGGGAACAGGTGAAGTTGGTATCACCCCAGGAATTGCAGGCGGACTTGCAGGCCGGGCGGACGGCGGCGGCTATTTTCGTGGACACCAGCGCCGACTTTGCCCGGAGCCATCTGCCCGGCGCGCGCTGGGCGCCCCGGGGCTGGCTGGAAGTTCACATAGCTGGCCTGGTTCCTGACCGGGATGCGCCGGTAGCGGTTACCTGCCTGGACGGGCGGAACTCCGTCCTGGCCGGGGCGGCTCTGCGGAAACTGGGCTACTCCAATGTAGCGGCGTTGGACGGGGGCATGGCCGCCTGGCGCGCCGCCGGGCTGCCGGAGGAAACCGGCTTGTCCGGCGTGATGCACCCGCCCAATGACCTGGTGCCTTCCGGCCCCGACCGCAGCTACGCCGACGCCATCAACTACCTGCGCTGGGAAACGGCTCTGGGCGAGAAGTACGCCGCCGGGTAGCCAGCCGTCATCCCGAAGTTGTCGGAAAGCCGGGACGCCGCCATTATGGTGTATAATCAGGGAAACCGCCGATAATTCCGAGGAGGACTTATCCCGATGGCTACTGTCGCCGCCGCCGAAATTTGCGCCGAACAAAGCCGGCGGTTCATCGCAGAAGCTCACTACGAACTGGAAAAGAAGGGCGACCGCTTGCAGGCGTCGGACAAGGCTTCGGGGGCGGTGGCCCAGGCGGTCAAAGCCATCGGCTACGACCGGCAATGGCGGCACCACTCCCATTCCCTCCGCCGGGAAATCATCGACCTGCTGGCTGCCGAGTACGGACGCCCGGAATTGCAATCCCTGCAAGCCACGGCTGACCAGTTACATTCCAATTACTACGAAGGAACTTTGCACGATTGGCAGGTGGCGGAACGGCTGGCCCAAGTATCCGAACTGCTGCCTTCCCTGCTGGCGGTGCGGGAACTGGCCCCCAACCCGGCCTTTGTCCCGACCCCGGCGCAGCAGCGGGCCATCGACCGGCTGCTTTTGACCGAGGCCGAAGCCGCCGCCGTCCCGTTGATTGACTTCCCGCCGCCAATGCCGCCCTTTAACCCGGAGGGGGACTAGAAATACCGAGGTTCAGCAATGCCGATTATTGAACACAGCAGCATCAGGATGCCGGCGGCCCAGGACTACCGGGCGGAACGCTCCTTTGTTTCCCCGGAACAGGGCGCGGTATCCTTGACCGTCAAGGAAGTGGAGCTGCATCCCGGCTGGCAGGGCCGGCTGCATACTCACCCGACGGATCTGTCCATTATGGTGATGGCCGGGGCGGTGCAGCTAATCCTCGGCGACGAACTGCAAACGGTGCGGGCCGGCTGCACCCTCTTTGCCCCGCCGGGAACGCCCCACAAGCTAATCAACAAGCTCTGGATTCCGGTGCGATTACTGGTCATCTACCCCACCACCGAGTTGATAACCGACTATTTGGAATAGCCCGCCTACCCCCTTACTCCCGGCCCATTTCTCCAGGAGAGGGTAGCAATTTACAGGAGGCAACAATGGTCATCCAGAATCTGCGAACCGAAACCAAACCCCAGCTAATCCCCACCAACGCCGGGCTGCGGACCTGGGCCTCGCCCCCGGAGGCGTTGCAGCAGGATGTCGTGCCCAACGACCTGTTCTACGTCCGCAACCACTGGACCGACTGCCCGGAGATTGACCTGGCGACCTACCGACTGGTGGTGGACGGCGAGGTGGAAAATCCCTTGAGCCTGTCCTTTGAGGAAGTGCTGCAAATGGCCCGGCGCCGTTTTCAGGTTACTTTTGAGTGCTGCGGCAACAGTCCGGTGCCGGATTACTGGGCCAGGGCCACCCGCACCGGCTCGGTGATGGAGCAGATTAAGGGCCACGGCATTATGGGCAACGCCGAATGGGCCGGCGTGTCCCTGGCCGATGTTCTGGCTTTGGCCGGCGTCAAACCGTCGGCGGTAGAGGTGATGTTTGAGGGCGCCGACCATGGCCCGGATGAAACCGTCGGCGACCCGCCCGAGGTTACCTATGAACGCAGTCTGCCCCTGGCTAAGGCTACCCATCCCGATACCTTGCTGGCCTACGAGATGAACGGCGAACCGCTGCCCCTCAATCACGGCTTTCCCCTGCGCCTGCTGGTGCCGGGTTGGTACGGCATGACCTCGGTTAAGTGGCTGGTGGGCATCCACGTGCTGAATCACGAGTTCAAGGGCTTTTACCAGACGGAACGGTATATGACCCAGAACGGCCCGGATGACGAAAACTATTACACCTACCATACCCGGATGAAGGTCAAGTCCATAATCACCAGCCCGGCCCCCGGCGAGGTCATCCCGGCCGGCCGCTATACCCTGGCCGGTGCCGCCTGGTCGGGGGAGGATGAGGTGGTAAAGGTGGAAATCAGCGCCGACGGCGGCGTTACCTGGCAGCCGGCGACTTTGGCCGCCCGCCCCAGCGCCTATTCCTGGTATCGGTGGACTTATGACTGGCAACCGGCCGGGCCGGGCCGCTACACCCTGATGTCCCGGGCCACCAACCGCTCGGGAGAAACCCAGCCGTTGGAGTTTCCCAACAAGTGGGACGGCCGGGGCTACGGCAACAACATGGTCTTTCCGGTGGAAGTGCAGGTGCGGTGAGCCTGGCAGTTAAGCCGGGGCCGGCGGGAATCGGGGAAAGCAACGGTGGAGGCGATGATGCAAAAGGCGCAGCGGGACAGCGTACTCAGCCGGTTGAGCGGCGCAGACCGGCAGAACCTCCGGCGCGTCATCGCCGCAATCCAGGAACCTACCGGCACAGCCTCCCGCAATGGGGCCAATGGCGGCCGGGTTACCCCGCGCCAACTGCTGGAAACTTATGGAGCGGAACTGCCGGCAAGCGTCCGGTCGGCCCTGGAAACGATAATAGCGCGGGATGAGACGGGGCCAAAGGTCGGCGAAATTCCCCCCGACTTTTCCCTCAAACGGCTGGGAACTGAGGAACGGGTAAGCCTTGCCGACTTTCAGGGCCGGCGGCCGGTGGCCCTGGCCTTTGGCAGCTATACTTGACCACCCTTCCGCGCCCAGGCGGAGCGCATGACCCAAATCTACCAACGGTTCCAAGACCGGGTGGAGTTCTTTGTAGTTTACGTCCAGGAAGCCCACCCTACCGACGGCTGGCAGACCGACAGCAATATAGCCGACGGCGTCCTTTTCCGTCAGCACCAAAGCTACGCGGAGCGGGAAGCGGTAGCCCAATCCTGTAGCCTGGACCTGCACATTGGCTTGCCCATAATCATTGAGGAAATGGATAACGCCATTGATGAAGCCTACGGCGCCGCGCCGGAACGCCTGTACCTGGTGGGCGTTGACGGAAAGGTGGCCTACCAGGGCGGCGCCGGCCCCCACTTCTTTAATCTGGACGAATGGGAACGGGCCATTGAAGCCTATGTTGCAGTTCCGGCCAACCGTTAGCCCGGCTGCCGGGCATTAAACCCGGCGTCGGAATCCTGAATAACTTGAGGTAAAAATTGGCCGAGTTGATTGACTTGACCCTCACCCTGGGCAGCGACCGGGTGGCCCCGGTGCCGGGGCTGATTGGCGTCTGCACCGAACCCCTGCATACCCACGAATCCCACGCCCGTTCCAATACCAAGCTGACCCTGGCGACCCACATCGGCACCCACGTTGACGCGCCCTACCACTTCCACGCCGACGGGGTAACGGTGGAGAATATGCCCTTGGAACGCTACATGGGGCCGGCCTTGCTGCTGGACTTGCGCCCGGTGGCCCGGGGCCTCACGCCCCTGTCGGTGGCCGACTTGCAACAAGCCGGCGGCGCGGCGGCGGCGGTGCGGGATAAAATCGTAGTGCTGTTTACCGGCTGGGCCGCCGCCGAGTCGGGCAGTGTCGGGTTTTACTCGCAAGGCCCTTACCTGAGCAATGAGGGCGCCGCCTACCTGGCCGACGCCGGGGCCAACGCCGTAGCGGTAGATTTTCCCATCGACAAGCATCCGGCCACGCCCCAATCCACCATCCACGACTTTCCGGTACACCGCCTGCTGCTGGGCCGGGGCATCCCCCTTATTGAGAACCTGATAAACCTGGATCAGCTGGTGGGCCGGGAGTTTGAGTTGTGGGCCTTGCCCATCAAGCTCAAGGACGGGGACGGCGCCGCGGCCCGGGCCGTTGCCCGCATCCTTTAGCTTTCTGCCCACTCCCTTGCTATGACTTCCGCCACCCTCCATACGCCGATACTGCTGGCAACCGGCAACCCGGCCAAACAGGAGGCCCTGCGCCGCTTGCTGGTCGGGCTGCCCCTGTCCCCGGTTACTCCCGAGGAGTTGGGGCTGAGCTTAGAGCCGGAAGAAACCGGCGAAACCCACGAGCAGATTGCCCGGGAGAAGGCTGAGGAATGGTCGCGGCAAGGCGCAATGCTTGCCATTGCCTCCGACGGTGGCTTGGTAGTGCCGGCCCTGGGCGCCCGTTGGGAAAGCCGCTACACCCACCGCTTTGCTGGGCCGGACGCTGATGACGCCGAGCGGCGGCGCCGTCTGCTGGAATTGTTGCAACCCGGCGGCGGCGCCCAGCGGGAAGCCTCCTGGGTGGAGGCCCTGGCGGTAGCCGACCGGGGCCGGACGCTGCAAGCCTGGGAATTAACCGGCAGCAGCGGCGTCATCGCCGAAAAGCCCCAGGCCGGCCCTCACGCCCCCGGTTTCTGGGTGTTCCCCCTATGGTACTTCCCCCAATTCGGCAAGTTCTACAATGACCTGACCGACGCGGAGCGGGAATCGCTGGGCGACCACTGGGCCACCCTGCGGCGGTTGGCGCAGCGCTGGTTTCTGAAAGAGTTTCCGGGCCTGGTGGAATAACTACCAGGGCCGGGAGTTAAAAAAACAGGGAGATGCAGAGACAATGCTGGGCTACCTTTGGGGCTATTGCCGGGCTTGGGATTGGCGGCTGTTCCTCTTTATCCTGCTCTTTATCGGCTTGCCCAACATTTACCAGCTTTACCGCATTTACCTGATTGGCAACGAACTGCCCGACCCGGGCAGCCTGGCTATCGTGTCTCAATGGCAGTTTGTCGGGCTGGTTGTTGAGGTTTTTCAGGAAGCCACGGTGCTTGCCATATTCTTCTTTCTAGGCTCCCGGATTCGCAGCGGGACGGCGGTGCAACTGGACCGGATGAAAAGCGTCCTCACCTTCATTTTCCTGGCCTCGCTGGTGTTCTCCGTTGGCGTGTTTCTGTTCCGGGACGCTTTCATCACCATCATCGGAACCTCGCCGGAAATTCAGAGCCAGACGCAGGGTTTCCTGGGCATATCCATTTTCAGCATCCCCTTCACCCTGCTGGCCGCCGCCATCGTGGTGCTGTTTGAGGCGCTGGGCCTGCGCTGGTTGGTCTTTGCTATGGCAATCGTCAACCTGCTCCTGCGCTTTGCCCTGGACAGCATCTTCTTTGGCGGTTACGGGTTTTCTCTGGAGGCGGACGTGCAGGGGGTAGCCTGGGCGACGCTGCTGGCGAGCGTGGGCCTCTTTGGGGCGGGATTGGTATTGCTGTTGTGGGCCAAAGAAATCCGGTTGAATGACCTGAAAGCCCTCCCCTCCTTTACCGATATGCGCCAATACCTGCGCGTCGGGCTGGGCAGCGGCCTGGACAGCCTGATTCGCAACGTCGCCTACTTCTTTATGATTATCCGGCTGGTGAACACCATCGGCCCGGCGGAAATTGGCGGTTATTATCTCACTATTCAGATACTATGGGGCTTTATGCTGGTGCCGGTGCTGGCCTTTGCCGACTCGACCAAGGCCCTGGTCGCCAACGCCTCTGATGATATATTCCGGGTCAGGAACCTGTGGCTTTCCGCTATGGTCATCACCGGGGGGATGATGATTGTCTGGATTGCCCTGGTGCCCGTCTTTCCGGCCTTTGCCCGATTTCTCAACGACGACCCGGATACTATTCGCTGGGCGATGACCGCCTTTGGTATTCTGTTCGTTCCCTACGTTCTCTTTTCCTTCAACACGGTAATCGACAGCGTTTTCTACGGCCTGGGGTTGACCAGGTATCTGGCCTACCAGTCGGTGCTGACCAACGGCTCCGTTTACCTGGTGGCTTTCCTGCTTTACGCGGCGGGCTGGTGGAACCCGACCTTTGAGGGAGTTATGGCGCTGTTTGCGCTGGGTATCCTGGTTGATTCCATCCTGACCCTGTTCTTTCTGGTAAAAGCCCTTTACATCGAACCGACCGGGGCAAAGCCGCCGGCAAGGGCGGGGTAGTGGAGTAGGCGGCGGTTACAGCATATAACCGCTCATGGTGAGCTTGTCGAACCATCCGTTTATCCTTCGACAAGTTCAGGATGAGCGAATTTTACTTCAGCAGTGAGAATTGAAAACCCTTGCCGGGGTAAGCAAGGCAATCACATCATAAACCCGTCGTTCCGGCGAAAGCCGGAATCCAGAACTCTCGGTAGCCGGCTCGTTCTTTTCCGGGAGGATTTCCTGGATTCCGGCTTTCGCCGGAACGACGGTTGCTTGCAGGCTAAGGCCCTTGGGTGTAATAACCGGGCCGATGGGATACAATAGCGGGCAGCGATACCCGATCCTGACGCCGGAGCCGGCTCATTTCCTACCCCGTCCATTCGGATAATTGGAGAACCTGCCTTGACCACTGCCGCTACCCCACCGGCATCCATTGACCAGGTGCAAACCCTGCTCCGCGAACAGCAATACGTGGCGGACCGGGGCCTGGCCGTAGCCATCTATCTGGCCCTGACCCTGCAACGCCCCCTCTTTCTGGAGGGCGAGGCCGGGGTGGGCAAAACCGAAATCGCCCGCGCCCTGAGCCGGGGGCTGGATACCGAGCTAATCCGGCTCCAGTGCTATGAGGGGCTGGACATCAATCACGCCGTTTACGAGTGGAACCACACCCGCCAGATGCTGGAGATTCGGCTGCTGGAGTCGGCGGGGCAGGTTGACCGGCCCGCGGCCACCGCCGACCTGTTCAGCGAGCGTTTTCTCATCAAGCGCCCCCTGCTCCAGGCCATCGACGAAAGCCGGGAGCGGTCGCCGGTGCTGCTGATTGATGAGCTGGACCGGGCCGATGAGGAGTTTGAGGGCTTTCTGCTGGAGTTGCTGGCCGACTTTCAGATAACGATCCCGGAGTTGGGCGCCTACCGGGCGGCTCACCCGCCCATCGTCATCATCACCTCCAACCGCACCCGGGAAATCCACGACGCCCTGAAACGCCGCTGTCTCTATTACTGGATTGACTACCCGGACTTTCAGAAGGAACTGCAAATCGTCAGCGTACGGATGCCCCAGGCTCCCCGGCGGCTGGCCCAGCAGGTTACCGGGTTTATCCAGGAATTGCGGGAGACGGAACTCTACAAGATACCCGGCGTCTCCGAGACTATTGACTGGACGGCGGCGCTGCTGGCCCTGAATCAGACCGAGTTGGATGCTCAAGTCATCGATGACACCCTGGGCATTATGCTGAAATACCAGGACGACATTGAACTGGTGCGGGGCGAACCGGTGCGTAACATCCTGGAACGCTCCCAGAACCGGGGGCCGCGCCGGGGCGGTCGGGGCGGGTAGCCCGGTTGTATTTACATGGATGGACAGGATTTACAGGATAGGTTTCCTCGGCTGCGCTCGGAATGACATACTTGGAATAGCGTCCTGCTCAAGAAGGAATTACTATGCAATCGAACCCCGGCGACGCTGACGGCCACATTCTGCATAACCTGATGCTCTTTGGGGAGACGCTGCGCCGTTTGGGGTTGGACTTCGGCTCCGGCAATATGCTGGACCTGGTGCGGGCGGTCGAGTCGGGGGCAATCCCCATTGGCCGCCGGCAGGACTTTCGCCACGCCGCCCGCTGCCTGCTGGTGCATCGCAAACAAGACTTGCCCCGGTTCGATGACGCCTTCCAAATCTTTTGGCGCCGCCCGGCCCATGGTATCAGCACTCGGGACCTGCGCAGCATGGGCGAGGAACGCCGCTACCGCAATCCCCAGGTTGCCCCGCCGGCCGCCGCCGACCTGGACGCCGAAACCGGCGACCCGCTGGGCCTCACCCCGGAAGACCAGGCCGGGGTCGATCTGAGCCAGACCTACAGCGCGCGGGAGGTGCTGCGGGAGAAGGACTTTGCCGACTATACGCCGGGAGAAATCGCCCAGGCCCGGACGATGATGGCCGAACTTTCCTGGGACTTGGGCCAACGCCGAACCCGTAGAACCCGCCTGGCCCAAGCCGGCGGCGGCCTCAACCTGGACTGGCGGCAGACCTTTCGGCGCAACCTGCAATACGGTGGGGAACTGTTGGAGCTTTCCTACCGGCAGCCCCGGGACAAGACGCGCCCGCTGGTGCTGCTTTGCGACGTCAGCGGCTCGATGGAACGCTATACCCGGCTGCTGCTCCACTTTATCCACACCATCGCCGGCGACCTGGGCCGAGTGGAGGCTTTTCTCTTTGCCACCCGCCTGACCCGGATAACCCGCTATCTGAACTACCGGAGCATTGACCAGGCGGTGAATGAGGTTTCCCGGGCCGTGCCGGATTGGGCCGGCGGCACCCGCATCGGCGAGGCCATCAAGACCTTTAATTATAATTGGGCCAGGCGGACGCTGGGCAGCGGCCCGGTAGTCCTGATTATCTCCGACGGCTGGGACCGGGGCGAGCCGGAACTGCTGTCCCGGGAGATGGCCCGGCTCCGGCGCAGTTGCCACCGCCTCATCTGGCTCAACCCGCTGCTGGGGTCGCCCCGCTACCAGCCCCTGACCCAGGGAATCCAGGCGGCCCTGCCCCATATTGACGACTTTCTGCCGGTACACAACCTGAACAGCTTGGAGGCGTTGGCCCGCCACCTGAACCGCCTGCCGCCCCGAAAACTGGCCGGCCCGGCCCGGCGGCAGTTCCCGCCCCCGGCGCCGGCCGAGTCCCCGGAGTCGCCGGCCGCCCCAACCCGGCGCCGCGAGGAAATGAACCCGGCCCTCGGCCCCACCTTCCGCCACCCCCTATGGGGGCAAATCCCGCCCTGACCGGTATAAGTCGAACTAACATGGATATACAGGATATACAGGATTAAGTTAGATAATAGGTATGCGCTCACCCCTGAAAGAATAAAAATATCCTGTATATCCTGTTCATCCATGTTGAAATCGCACCCGCCTACCCAACTCCACCACCCCGTAGGCCGGGGCAATCAGGGCGGCGCCGACCAGGGCGTCCAGGATAAAGTGGTTGCCGGTGATGATGATGGCGGCCAGGGTCAGCAGGGGGTAGGCCAGGCCCAGCGCCTTGAACCAACCCTTCAGTTCCCGCAGGAACAGCGCGCCGAAAATGCAAGTCCAACTGAAATGGAGGCTGGGCATTGCGGCGTTGGTGTTGTAAAGGCCGGCCATCGCCGGGCTGCCGTAGAAAGCCGGGCCGTAGGTCTGAATGGTGTCCACCAGCCAGGGCGTCTTGAAGGGCGGGGCCAACGGGAACAGGGCAAAGATGACCAGCGCCAGGGCCAGATGCGCCACTATCAGGTTGCGGTAGTAGCCGTAGGCACGGCGGCGGGTCAGGTACAGCAACAGGGCCACGGTCAGGATGATGGGCCAATAGGTGATAATATAGACCCAGTTCAGCAAGACCACCAGGGGCGGGATGTTGGCGATGCTCCACTGCTGCCAGGCCGGTTCGTGAAACAGGCCCAGGGCTTGTTCCAGGGCAATAATCCGCTCGGCATTAGCCAGGGCCATCCCATCGCCGGCAAAGACCAACCCCCGGCTCAGCAGGTAAAGCAGATAAATACCGATATAAAGGGCAATTTCCAGCCCATGCCCCCGCCAACTCCAAAGAGTTGACAGTGGCAGTACCCTCGCGATTCGGGAGTTAAACGGCGTCATAACGGTTGCCCAATTTGCCAAAGAGTAAAACCGCATAATACGCCGGGGGAATTGGATGGTTCAACCGGTGCCGGAACCGGGCAATAGCATCTTAATCAGGGCAACCGACTCTTAACCGGGGCAACCCAGGCAACCCCAAGCAACCGTCGTTCCGGCGAAAGCCGGAATCCAGGAAATCCCCCGGAAAAGAACGAGCCGGCTACCGAGCGTTCTGGATTCCGGCTTTTGCCGGAACGACGGGTTTATAGCCGGAATGACCGGTTTATAATGCGATTGCCCTAGGGCATTTTCACCACCAAGAGACACGGAGTAAATAGGATTAGCTATGACTGATTTTCGCTTGTTGGCCTGTTTTGCCCACCCGGACGATGAGGCATTTCCGGTGGGCGGCGCCCTGGCGGCCCACGCGGCCCGGGGCGTCCAGGTGCGCCTGATAACGGCAACCCTGGGCGAGGAGGGAGAAATCCGGCAGCCCGGCGCCGCTACCCCGGATACCCTGGGGTCGGTGCGCCGGGTGGAATTGGCCCGGGCCGTCCGCATCCTCGGATTGAGCGACCATATCGTCCTGCATTACCGGGACTCCGGGATGGCCGGCACGCCGCCCAACCGGCACCCCCAGGCTTTTGTAAATGCTCCGGCCGCCGTGATAGTGGAGCGGTTGGTCGAGGAAATCCGTCGTTTCCGGCCCCAAGTGGTGCTGACCTTCGACCCGGCCGGGCTGTACGGCCACCCGGACCACATCGCAATCTGCCACCACACCACCGAGGCTTTCCGGCGCGCGGCAGACCCGGCGGCCTATCCTCAGCACCTGATAAACGGGGTGAGGCCATACGCCCCGCAACGGCTTTTCTACAGCGCGCGGCCCCGGGGGTTCCGGCTGGCCTGGGCGCAAACCCTGCGCGCCCACGGCATCGACTTTCCCCTGCCCAACCCGGAGCGGGCCAATGACGGGGCCGCGCCGGAGGATATTAACCTGGAGTTGGACGTATCGGCCCAGATGGAGTTGAAAATGGGCTGTATCCTGAGCCACCGCACTCAGGTAGCCCCGGACTGGCCCTATGACCGGGTGCCGCGCCCCGCCGCCAACCGCATCCTGGGCCGGGAATACTACATCCGGGCCTGGCCGCCGGTAAGTGAGGGAGAGGAAGTGCCGCCGGACTTCTTTCAGGGGTTAGTCGCCGGGGAGTAGGAACAAAATCCGCTCATGGTGAGCCTGTTGAACCACCGGCTCACCATGAGCGGATTGGGAAGCAATCCGACTCGGCCCACGCCTAGCGCAGCCGGGGGGCCACTTCCTGGGCGTAGAGGCGGACGGAGTTGAGGACTTGTTCGACGGTCAGGCCGCCGCCCACGTTAGGCTCCATAATTATTCCGTCCAGCCCCAGCCGATCCCGGAGTTGGGTCAGCTTTTCCACCACGGTGTCCGGGCTGCCGTAGGCCAGGCGGTCCTGGAGCAGGTCATCGTAGGTAACGTTAGCCAGGCGTTCCGCCCGTTCCCGCCGTTCCTCGGACATGGTGGTTCCGGTCTGGCCGGCCGAGGTGCCGAACAGCCCGCCCAGCCGGCGGTAGGAGCGCATAGTGCTTTCTTCCGGCTCGGCGCGGCCCCGGTCGTCGGTTTCCGCCACGTAAATCGGCACCCGCAAAAAGACCTCGCCCTTGCCGGGATGCCCGGCCTCCTCCCGGCCTTCCCAATACATTTCCATGTGCTCGGCTACTTCGTGGACGTCGAAACCGCGCAGACCGGAAATGACCGAATGACCGCTGCGGCCTACCTGGGGAAAGGTGTCCCGGGTAGTGGCCGCGATCCGTACCGGCGGATGGGGCTTCTGGTAGGGCTTGGGCAGGACGCACAGTTCGTTGAAACTAAAGAACTCCCCCTCGTGAGAGAACCGGTCTTCGGCCCAGGCTTTCAGGATAACGTCCAGGGTTTCCTGAAAGCGGGCGCGGCTTTCGGCGTAGGGTATCCCGTAGCCATCGTAGGAACGGGGAAAACCGCTGCGGCCCACGCCAAACTCCAGGCGCCCCCGGCTGACCTGGTCCACGGTGGCGGCTTCCTCGGCCAGCCGTACCGGGTGGCACAGGGGCAGGACGCTGACCCCGGTGCCGATGCGTACCTGCTTGGTGCGGCCGGCGATGGCCGAGGCCATTACCAGCGGCACGGAAACTACCGAAGGGATGCCGGCGCCCATAGGGTCGCCAGGACGGCGGGGCGCGGCAAAGTGCCGCTCGGCCAGCCAGACCCCATCCAGGCCGAACTCGTCGGCGGTTTCGGCCAGGGCAAAGGCTTCGTCAAAAGCCTCCTCCTGCGTTACGTCCGTCCGGTAGTCACATTCCATCACCAATCCGACGTGCATCGTATGCCTCCCGATTTTGCCTACAAGGGCTTTCAGTTCTCGACTCATTATAACCCATAACTGCATAACGTATAACCGTTAACCGCATAACCGCACAACGTATAACCGCTAACCGCACAACGCATAACCGCTCATGGTGAGCTTGTCGAACCATCCATTCATCCATCGACAAGCCCACCATGAGCGGAGTATTTACGCCTGATTTTCCCCGGGGTCAAGGCCCGATAATTATACTGCTCAGCCGCCCCGATGTTCCCCGGACTCTGCCCCGTTACTATGCTCCCCGGCCTGCTCGCCGCCGCCGGACTCGCCGGAGGCGGAACTGGCGCCGACTTCCGGGTGGGCGCCCCAGGTGGCAAAGGGTTGGCTGGTGGCCGGTAGATTGACGGCGATGGTCTGACCCGGCGCCAGGTCAACCGGCGTAGTCGGCCCCAACTCGGTTCCGTTGGAAAGGTGAACCTCTACCCGTACCTGCTTTAGCGGGGCGGCGGTGGTGTTCTCCACCGTGCCGGTGAAGGCGTTGGCGGCGGCGTCATAGGAGAGGATGAGCCGGGCGCCGGCCCGTACATCGTCAAAAGTGTCGGTCAAGGTGAACTGAGTGGCGGATTCCTCACCACCCGCACCCGACTCTGAACCCCCTTGATGTTCGCCGGACTGCTCGCCGCTCTCCCTGGATTCCGGCACACCCTGAACCGGGTCAGGCCCGGTGTTGCTGCTGCAAGCGGTAAGGGGGATTAACAGGACAGCGCCCAAGGCTACGAAGCCGATGAGCGCCGTTGAGAGGTACTTTTTAGGCTTGCCCTGGATAATTTTCACTGGTGAACCTCCTCAGTTTCTCTATCGGTTTTCCTTATTCAACCGGAAGCTGGCTCCCGGTTTGCGATGGTCGCTGCAAGGAATGTACCAACAAAGGTTGAAGAAACTGTGAAGGATTCTTGCGGTTGGCCGCGCCCCCGGCTCCGGGTGTGCCGGTTGACCGGTGGCGGCGCGGTTCAGGCCCCCGGCTGCTCCAGGTAGGTCAGGGGCGCCGCCAGAAACTTGGTGCGGCAGTCCAGCCCGCAGAAGTAGTACCACTGGCCGTTGTGAAAGCTGCGGGTGCCTTGCTGGGGGTCAACCTCCGAGGCGCCGTGCATCGTCTGGCCGGTTTGGGCGCGAGCCTCGGCCTCATCAATCTCTTTTCTGCATACCGGGTCTTTTGCCATAATTTTCTCTCTCCTGTCCGGCTCGGCGCAACCCTGCGTCCCGGCGTCTCTTGGTGAAAAGGTTTCAGCAGGAGACGCCGGCCCAGCATTGCGCCGAGGGTTTTTCTTTCAGCCTACCGGGATTTGGTCCATGCCCAGCCGGACCCGGCCGGGTTGGTCCAGCAGGGACTGGGCAATTTTGGCACGGTGTTCAAAGCTGGTGCCCAGCCGCATCGTCCAGGCGGTAACCCGGCGGAACCAGAGATGCAGGTCAAACTCCATCATGAAACCCATTCCGCCGTGAATCACCTGGGAGGAGCGTACCACCGCTTCGCACTTGTCGTTGCAGAACGCCTTGGCTTGCGACACCTCTACCGATGCCGGCAAACCCTGATCCATTTTCCACAGGGCTTCGTAGGTGAGCAGTTGCCCGCCGTCCACCCACAAAATCATATCGGCGCAGATGTGCTGGATGGACTGGAAGGCGGCAATGGGGCGGCCAAAGGCGGCCCGGTTCTTGGCGTAGTCAATGCCCATTTCCGCATCCTTGCGGGCCGCGCCCACCATCTGAGCGCACAACAGGGCGGTTCCCCGGTCTAACATTCGTTGGATAATCGGCCAGCCCTGGTGCCGGGGGCCGACCAGGTTGGCCTGGGGAACCCGAACCCCGTCAAAGAAAACCTTGCTCTGCTTGTCCTTAGCCAGGGTAGTCAGCGGCGTGTGCGACACCCCCCGGCTGGCGGTATCCACCAGCAGCAACGACAGACCGGCGCCGGGATTAGCGGCAGCGGTATCGCCATCGGCAGCGGCGGGGGCGGTGCGACAGGCCACCAGGCACTGCTCGGCGACGTTAAAGTTGTCCACGAACATCTTGGTTCCGGTGAGGATAAAGTCGTCGCCGTCCGGGACCGCCTCAGCGTGGATTGTTTCCGGGCGGAAACGGGGGGTTTGCTCGGTAAAGGCCCAGGTAAGAATCAGGTCGCCCCGGCTGACCCGCGGCAGCAGTTGGCGCTGCTGCTCGGCGCTCCCGGCCTCGGCGACGGCCAGGGCCGCCATTGCGGTGGAGTGTAAAGGCACCGGCGCAATGGCCCGGCCCAACTCCTCCATAATGATGCCCAGGTAGGTCAGGGGCAAGCCCTGGCCGCCGTGTTCCTCGGGCAGGGAAATGCCCAGCCAGCCCAGGTCGGCCATTTTCTGCCACAATTCCGGGGGATAGCCCAGGTCATCCTTTTCCATTTCCCTAGCCAGGCGGGGGGGACATTCGGCCTCCAGGAACTCCCGAGCCAGGTTCTTCACCATCTGTTCTTCTTCGTTAGGCAGTACGTCCATAAGCTCCCTTGCTTTCTACTTCCTTTCTCTAGGCCGCCTTGCGTCTCTGAGTTGAGATAATTCCTTGACCCGGAGAGGCGGCGCGGCGCGGCGGTTGTTTCCGGGCCTAGCCCCGGGGCATACCCAGCCCCCGGCGGGCGATCTGGTCCCGCATTACCTGGGTGCTGCCGTGATTGATGCCGGACTGGAAGGAACCCATCAGGTTGTGGGCAAAGACCCCTTCCTCAATGGCGTCCTCCGAGCCGTTCAGCAGTTGGGCGTAAGGCCCCAGGATTTGGGAGATGGTTTCGGTGGTGCGTACCCCGTGTTCCGGGGCAAAGACCTTCTCGGCGGAACCCTCATAGGTAAAGTTGCCGCCCTGTTCCACCAGGGACATACTGCGCATGGTCATCAGGCGGCAAACCTGGGCCTCAATCCACAGTTCGGCGATGCGGTCGCGTACCGAGGGGTCTTCGGCTACGGCATAGTCGCCCAACTGATTCTCCTTGACATAATTGACGATGTCCTCGTCCCGCTTGACCGATATGAGGTAGCGGCTGGCGCCCACCCGGTCCAGGTTCAGCCCCATAGCCCCCACGTACCAGCCCATGTTTTCGTCGCCCAGCAGGCAGGAGGCGGGAATCCGCACGTCCTCAAAGAACACTTCGTTGGTACGGGCGTCGCCGTAGGTAGTGCCACTGGGCGCCGGCGGGTCATTCTGGATCGTCCACAGGGGGCGCACGGTGATGCCGGGGGTGTCCATAGGAAACAGAAAAATCGAGATTCCCCGGTGCTTGGGCGCCTCCGGGTCGGTGCGGGCCATCAGGTAGATGTGGCTGGCGTAATGGGCGGCGGTGGTAAACATCTTCTGGCCGTTGATTACGTAGTCGTCCCCGTCCCGGACCGCCCGGCACTGGAGGCTGGCTAAGTCGGCGCCGGCCTGGGGTTCGGTGAAGCCCAGGGCAAAGGAGATTTCGCCTTTAATCAGGCCGGGGAGAAAGTATTTTTTCTGCTCCTCGGTGCCGGCCGCCAGGATAGCCGGGGCGCCGCTGCCGGCCCCGCCCACGGTAATGCCGGCCCTAGCGAACTCCTCTTCGACGATATACTGGTCAATCCGGCTGCCGTCCTGCCCGCCGTATTCTTTGGGCCAACTGATGCCCACCCAGCCCCTTTCACCCAATTTCCGGTACATCTCCCGGACTTTAGGCCCCCGGTGGCGGATGCCCAGTTCCTCAATTTCCTGCCGGACTTCCGGGCTGACGTTTTCCTCAATAAAGGCGCGGACTTCCTGCCGCAGGCTCTCCTGTTCCGGGGTGTAAGCAAAGTCCATAACTTTACCTCGCTCTAACGCTGGGGTATGGTTCGGTTCGGTTTAGTGGCCCTATTTTACCACAGAGACACTGGCGGCGCAGAGAATACCGGCGCATCTCTTGGGGCCGGCGTGTCTTAACCAGGGCAACCCACGCAACGGCAACCTCAGCAACCGTAGCAACCGTAGCAACCGTCGTTCCGGCGAAAGCCGGAATCCAGGAAATCCCCGGAAAAGAGCGTGCCGGCTACTGAGGGTTCTGGATTCCGGCTTTCGCCGGAACGACGGTTTTATGCCGTGATTGCCTTGGGTGGGTCTTCCGGGGCCGGCGCGAAGTCTCCCCATTTGACCTATCCGCTCATCGCAACCGTAGCAACCGTCGTTCCGGCGAAAGCCGGAATCCAGGAAATTACCGGGGAAAGAACGTGCCGGCTACCGAGGGTTCTGGATTCCGGCTTTCGCCGGAACGACGGGTTTATGCTGCGATTGCCTTGGGCGCGTCTTCCGGGGCCGGCGCGAAGTCTCCCGATTTGACCTATCCGCTCATCCTGAGCTTGTCGAAGGATAAAATTCAGGGCGGTATGGGTGGTTCGACAAGCTCACCATGAGCGGATTTTGTTGTTCACCATGAGCGGATTTTGGCAGCGACTCTCCCCGCTCATCCTGAGCTTGTCGAACCACCGCCCCCGATTCACCTTACAACTCGGCTAAAACCGGCTTTAACGCCTCAATCAGCGGGGGCAGGTTTTCTTTCCAGTCGCCCACGATGCCGTAGTCGGCGGCCTTGAAAATGGGGTGCCGCCGGTTGCTGTTGACGGCGATGATGACGCCGGCTTTCTGGATTCCTACGGTGTGGTCAAACACACCCCGGATGCCTACCGCCAGATAGACCCGGGGGGCCACGGCGCGCCCGCTGATGCCTACTTGTATCTGGTGGGGCAGCCAACCGGCGTGGACGACGCTCCGGGTGGTAGCTAATTTGGCCCCGATTGCCCCGGCCAGGGACTGGATTTCCGGCAGGTTCTCCGGGCCGCCGATGCCCATGCCCACGCTCAGGACAATCTGCGCCTGAGCCAGGGCGATGCCTCCGGTATCCTCCTGATTGTGGGTTTCCCGCAGGGTAAGGTCGGCGCCGTCAAAGGTGGGCGCCGGCAACGCCTCCACCGGGGCCGTAGCGTCCTCAACCGGCTCCGGGGGCGTGAGCAGGCCGGGCCGCAGGGTAACCAGGTTGGGCAGGGTCTTGGACAGGATGGGGGCGATGACGTTGCCGCCCAGGGCCGGCTTGAGTTGCACCAGCCGGCCGGCGGCGTCAATTTCCAGGTCAATGGCGTCGCCGGTCAAGCCCAGGCCCAACCGGGCGGCGATGCGGGAGGCCAGGTCGCGCCCGTCGGCGGTGGCGGCAAACAGCACGGCGTAGGGTTGGGCGGCGGCGATGGCGTCGGCCAGCGCGCCGGCAACGGCCCGGCTGCATACCGGCCCCAGCCGGGCGTTGTCCAGGGTCAACACCCGGTCGGCGCCATGAGCGGCCAGGGCGCCGGCTGCGCCGTCGGCGGTTTCCCCGATGAGCACGGCGGCCACCTCGCTGCGGGTAATGCCGGTCAGCTCCCGGGCCTTGCCCAGCAACTCCAGGGTTACCCGCCGCAGCCCGCCCTGGGCGGTTTCCGCCACCACCCAGATACTCCGGCGGCGGTCATCCGGGTAGCGGGTTGTCTCCAATGCCGGGGCCGGAGCCGTTGCCGGGGCCGGGCGGGTATCCCCTTCCCCCTCGGATAATGAGGAGAGACGTTCCCGGAGCAGTTGGGCCACCTGTTGGGCGGCGGCCTCCGGCGTTTCCCCTTCAATCATCAGCCCCAGGCGGCTGGGTTCCACCAGGCGGATGTCCTCAACCCAGGTGGGGGAACCGGCCAGGCCGAATTGGGACGGGTCGTCGGCTAGTTGGGCGCAGGACAGTTCCTCTACCGGCTTTTCCTGAGCCGCCGCCAGCTGTTCCCGGTTGGCAAAAGTCTCGGCGGCTACGCCCTCGGTAACGCAGACCAGGGCCGGCAAGGGGCACTCAATAACCTGGTAGCCCTCATCGGTGATCCGCTCGGCGATGATGCTGTGGGAGTCGGGCCGGTATTCCAGCTTACGAACCTGGCTGACGTGGGGGATGCCCAGCAGTTCGGCCAGTTCCGGGCCAACCTGCCCGGTCTCGGCGTCGGCGCTGTTGCGCCCGCAGACCACCAGGTCGGGCTTTTCCCGTTCCAGGGCCAGGCCCAGGGCGCGGGCGGTCGCCAGGGTGTCCGACCCGGCCAAAGCCCGGTCGGTAAGGAGTACCCCCCGGTCGGCGCCCAGGGCCAGGCACTGCACCAACCCGTCCCTAGCTTGAGGCGGCCCCATGGACAGGGCGACTACCTCATTCTCCGGCCCGGCGTTATCCCCGGGCCCGGCGTCCAGTTCGGCTTTTAACTCAACCGCTCGTACCAACCCCAGCACGTCAAATGGGTTGACCTCGGAAGGGACGCCCTCTCTTATGATGGTCTTTTGCTCGTAATCGAAGGTTATTCGGGATACCACCGGCACGTATTTGACGCAGACTGCCGTTTTCATTCGCTTGCTCCTGGTTCGCTTGCTCCTGGTTCATTTGTTGCTGGTTCGCTGGCGGTGAAGTGGTTTTCCGTCAGTTGCTCCAGTAGTTGGCCCTGCACCCGGTTGGTCAACCGCTGCAAGGCCGGGGTGTAGGTTACCGGGTAGTGGGGCGGGTTGTAGAGCCGCTTATGGTGGTCGTCGAGTTGCTGAAAATCCTGGTGGAACCGCTCCCGTATTTCGTCCAGGGCCGGCGCCGGCCGGGTGCGCCGGCCCTGCTCCATAACCGTCTCCAGGAGTGGCTCGCCGCCGGGCAGCTTTTCCTCTTGCAACGCCACGATGTCCCGGTCAAGGCGACCGCCGCTTTCCCGCAGCCGATAGACCTGCTTGGCGCCGGGCGGGGAAACCTTGTCGGGGCTGAGTTTCATTACCGGCTGCCCGTCGTAGGCGATCAGCTTGTAAGACATATCGGTGTAGGGAGCGTCGGCAGCGGCGCTGACCTTGGTGCCAACGCCGAAAATGTCGATGGGCGCGCCGCCCTGCACCAGTTCGTCTATCAGGTATTCATCCAGGCCGCCGCTGGCGACAATGCGGACGTCGGGCAGCCCGGCGCCGTCCAGAATCCGGCGCACCTGGCGGCTGAGTTCGGCATAGTCGCCGGAATCCAGCCGTACCGCCGTCAACTGGTGGCCGGCCGCCGCCAACTCCTGGCCGACGGCGGCGGCGTTCCAGGCGCCCTGGATGGTGTCATAGGTATCCAGCAGCAGAATGGTGCGGTCGGGAAAGGCGGCGGCGTAGGCGCGGAAGGCGTCAATTTCCGAGGGAAAGGTGGTGATAAAGGAGTGGGCCATAGTGCCGGACGGGGGTATGGCGTAGCGTTGGGCGGCCAGGACGTTGCTGGTGGACTGAAAGCCGACGATGTAGCCGGCCCGGGCCATGCTCAGCGCCGAGTCGGCGCCGGGAGCGCGGCGCGCGCCAAAGTCGGCCAGTGTCCGCCCCGGCGCGGCCCAGACGCACCGGGCCGCCTTGGTCGCCTGGGAACACTGAAAGTTAAGCCGGTTGATTACCAACGTCTCTACCAGTTGGGCCTCAATGACTGGCGCGGTTACTTCCAGCGCCGGCTCGTTAGTGAAGTAAAGCCGCCCCTCGGGAATCGCCCGGACGCTGCCGGTAAAACGCAATTGGCCCAGGTACTCCAGAAAGGCGCCGGTGAACATTCCGGTGGCGCGCAGGTAGTCCAGGCTGTCCGGGTCAAATTGCAGGTTTTCCAGGTATTCCAGCGCATCCTCCAGCCCGGCGCAGACCAGATAACCCCGGTTGGGCGGGTAGTTGCGGACGAACAGGCCGAAAGTCGCCGGCGCAAACATCCGCCGGTTGAAGTAAGTCTGAGCCATGGTCAATTCGTAAAGGTCGGTGAACAGGCCCAGGCGGTCGGGAGAGGGTGTATATGAGGTGTTGTTGAGCATCCTTGAAAACCCTCGCCACCTTTGCCGGCGGCCGGTATTACCGGCCGGCATTGACCATAGCTGACATAACTGGGGCTGTTATTATCTAGGGCTATTATGTTTGTCCTTTCCCAACTCTGTCAATTGGAGATTTGGCGGTAAGGGTATCCCCGGCTGAATCGGCGCATTGGCTGACTGAATTGGGCCGATTATCCGCCAGGTATGGGTGTATCGGCGCGGTTTATGCCTTATTCCGGTACGGATTGGGGTTGCCGGCAGCGCAATCGGGGTTGGAATGTCGGGCCGGCCCGGTTTGACACCGGCCCGGCCCTTGGTTATGATAGCTCTAATGACACCCTTAAAAGTTGAATAGCTTCTGGAACCCTTATCCAGAACGGCAGAGGGAACGGCCCTGCGAAGCCAAGCAACCGGCCCACAGGTAGCCCAGCTACCACCGGGCAAGGTGCTAAATCCGGCGTCCCCCCGCATAACGGGGGACGAAAGATGAGGGAGCTACAAACGAACTGTGCTTCTCTCTGGAGAAGCTTTTTTATTGCCCGGAAAATTGTCCCCGGTGAACTTCATAAACTTCGGTGGGAGACGTGGCGGTTTGAGCGAGATACGCCCGATACAGTGGAAAGACGGCACGCTGGAATTATTGGACCAGACCCGGTTGCCGGGGGAACAGGTCCTGCTGGCGTTGGATGATTACCGGGGCGCGGTGGCTGCGATTCGGGATATGCAGGTGCGGGGCGCCCCCGCCATCGGCGTTACGGCGGCCTACGCCGTAGTTATGGCGGCGGCGGAACTGCCGGCGGCGGACAAGGCCGCCTTTATTGCTGGCCTGCAAGAGGCGGCCACGGTCATTAACGCCGCCCGGCCCACCGCCGTCAACCTGCAATGGGCGGTGCGCCGGATGCTGCGGGTGGCCGAGGCTGAGGCCGAGACGGAACCGGACCTGAACCGGGTCAAGGAACGTCTCTTAACCGAGGCCCAAGCCATTCAGCAGGAAGATGAGGATATTAACCGCCGAATGGGGGACTTGGGCAAGGCATTGATGCCCGACGGTGGTTCCGTGTTGACCCATTGCAATACCGGCGCCTTGGCAACATCCGCTTTTGGTACTGCCCTGGGCGTAATCCGGGCTGGCTGGGAAGCCGGCCAGCGGTTCCGGGTGTTCAATACCGAGACCCGCCCCTTCTTGCAGGGGGCGCGCCTGACCGCTTGGGAGTTCCGGCAGTTGGGCATACCGGCCACGTTGATTGTCGATTCGGCGGCGGGCCTGCTGATGCAGCGGGGCGAGATTAGCTGCGTCATCACCGGCGCCGACCGCATCGCGGCCAACGGGGACACGGCC
This sequence comes from uncultured Dehalococcoidia bacterium, assembly GCA_958295765.1. GTDB lineage: Bacteria > Chloroflexota > Dehalococcoidia > Lucifugimonadales > UBA3495 > CATQHB01. Next base: position 1,768,172 of record CATQHB010000002.1, on the reverse strand, counting down.
AACAAGATTGGCACCTACGCCCTGGCGGTGCTGGCCCGGGAGAACAACATCCCCTTCTACGTGGCCGCGCCCACCAGCACGGTGGACTTGAGCCTGGCCTCCGGGGAGGCCATTGAGATTGAGGAACGGGCCGGCGCAGAGGTTACCCATTTCCAGGGGGTGCCTACCGCCCCGGTGGGAGTGGACGCCCTGAACCCGGCCTTCGACGTTACCCCCCACCGCTACATCAGCGCCATCGTTACCGAGAACGCCGTAGCCCGCCCGCCCTTTGTAGAGAGCCTGAAATTGGCGGTGGGCGGCGGGGAGTAGTAGGCAAGCATTGGAATGGCCCGGCTCAGGATAAGCCGGCTAAATGGTCAAAGGATAAAGGACGGGAATCAGGGCAATCGTGTCGTAACCGGGGCAACCCAGGCAACCGTTATTCCGGCGCCGGCAACCGTCGTTCCGGCGAAAGCCGGAATCCAGGAAATCCTCCGGGAAAAGAACGGGCCGATTGCCGAGTGTTCTGGATTCCGGCTTTCGCCGGAACGACGGTTTTATAGCTGGAATGACGGGTTTAGGCTGCGATTGCATTGGAATAGGCAAGGGATGGTTCGACAAGCTCACCATGAGCGGGTTGTTGCCATGACCGGGTTGTTCCCTTGGCGGGGGTTGTTCCCCCGGCTTAACGTAAAGAATAAATAGACTAAATAGGAGACTGCATGACTGTTCCAGACCAGCAGACGCGCCGGCGGATGGCCGGCAGCGGGCTTATTGCCCTGGACGAAGAACGGGCCTGTCCCGGCTACGTCGTCTATGCGCCGATGAGCGGCAACGGGGAAGTGTATTTGCTGGACTTGCAGGGCCGGGAAGCCCACCGCTGGAACCTGCCCCACCCGCCGGGCTTGTACGGCTACCTGCTGCCCAACGGCAACCTCTTTTACGGCGGCAAGACCCGGGATGAAACCTGGGATCGGTTCCCCTCCTGGAAGCGGTTCAAGGGCGGCGTGATGCTGGAAGTGGACTGGCAGAGCAACGTCCTCTGGGAGCATCGCGACCCGGAGCATCACCACGACGCCCGGCGCACCGAAGCCGGCGGCGCCATCTACCTCACCGTCGAACCGATGAGCGCGGAACTGACCGCTCAAATCAAGGGCGGCGTCCCCGGCACCGACGCCGAAGGGATGTGGGCCGACGTAATCGTGGAAGTCGATAGCGCCGGCAACCGGGTCTGGGAGTGGCACGCCGCCGAGCATCTGGACCCGGCAACTCAGGCCCTCACCTTTAACGACCTGCGGGATGAGTGGAGCCACGGCAATACGGTGGCGCCTCTGCCCGGCGACCGGGTGCTGTTCAGTTTCCGCAACATCTCCACCGTGGGCATTATTGATAAGCAGTCCGGTGAAATCGTCTGGCAGTTGGGGGATACGGTGCTGGCGCAGCAGCACGACCCCAGCCTGCTGCCCAACGGCAACATTCTTATCTACGATAACGGCTCCCACCGCCGGCATACCGGGCTGCCCTTTTCCCGGGTCATTGAAGTTGACCCGGCCACCAATCAAATAGTCTGGCAGTACCAGGATTCCCCAGCCTATAACTTTTTCAGCGCCTACATCTCCGGCGCCCGGCGTCTGCCCAACGGCAACACCCTGATAACTGAGGGAATGTTCGGGCGGATGTTCCAGGTAACGCCGGAAGGCCAGGTGGTTTGGGAGTATATCAACCCCTACTTTTACGAGGACGTGGAGGGCCAGGTGGTCAACCGGGTTTTCCGGGCCACCCATTACCTGCCGGAAGAGATACCCGGCTTACAGGGGGCAGTATGATGCGCCAAGAAGGAACTGGCGAGGCCAGCATCGGGGTAATCGGCGGTAGCGGCCTCTATGACCTGGAGGGGATGACCGATGTTCGCCACGTCGAGGTGGATACGCCCTTTGGCCGGCCCAGCGATGCGATAGTGGTGGGTTCCCTGGAGGGTACGCGGGTCGCGTTTCTGCCCCGCCACGGTCGGGGGCACCGGCTCAATCCTACCGGAATTCCGGTTCGGGCTAACATCTACGCCCTGAAAACCCTGGGGGTGCAGCGGCTCATTTCGGTCAGCGCGGTGGGCAGCCTGAAAGAGGATTTTGCCCCCTTGGACTTGGTGATACCGGACCAGCTTATTGACCGCACCCGCCAACGGGTCAACACCTTTTTCAGCGAAGGCATTGTGGCCCACGTCGGTTTTGCCGAACCGTTCTGCCCGGCGGCCGGCGCGGTGGTCGCCGCTGCCGCCCGGGACACCGGTCTTACCCTGCACGAGGGGGGGACGCTGGTGGTGATGGAAGGCCCGGCCTTTTCCACCAAGGCCGAGTCGATGCTGTACCGCTCCTGGGGCGCCGATATTATCGGGATGACCGCCCTGCCTGAGGCCAAGCTGGCCCGGGAGGCGGAAATGTGCTACGCCACCATGGCCTGGGTTACCGATTACGATTGCTGGCACGAATCCGAGGAAACGGTAACCGTGGAGATGGTAATACAGAACCTGCTGAAAAATGTCGCCAACTCCCGGGAAATGCTGCGCCGGGTCATTCCCCGCCTGGGGGAGCCGGCCAACTGCACCTGCGGCTCTGCCCTGAAAGACGCCATTATCACCAATCCCGAAGTCATCCCGCCGGAGGTAAAGGAGCAACTGGCGCCGCTGGTGGGCAAGTATCTGCAATAACCGGCCCGGCCGGGCGTCCTGAACCGGCTTGCCCGGCGACGGCAACCCGCGATCCAACAACTATCCAACAACCTTCCCGCCGGAGCGGGAATTCAGGAAAAAGGAGGCAAGAAAATGCCCAGGCAAGAACCTGGCGAACCCTATTACCGGGTGGATTCCGACGAGGCTCGGTCGATTCTGGACGGGGATTCCGAGGGTACGCTGGCGGTGGATGTCCGCCGGGATGACGAATGGGTAACCGGCCACATCGCCGGCGCCCTGCACATCCCCATTGACGACCTGCCGGACCGCATCGACGAAGTGCCCCGGGACAAGCGATTGCTTTTCATCTGCGCTATGGGCGTGCGCAGCGGCCTGGCCTGTGAAGTGGCCTTTTCCATGGGCTACGCCCCGGAAAACCTCTACAACATCGAGGATGGCACTCCCGCCTGGATTGCCGGGGGTCATCCCACGTCTTACGGCGATAACGCTTAGGAGCGCCTGACCGGATAAATCAATACCGAAGGTGAAGGAGTTAGCTTTTGGCTGTTCAAAATACCAAGGGAGATGTCAGGGATTTAGCCCTGGCGAGAGACGGAGTAAATCGGATTGAGTGGGCGGAGCGGGAGATGCGCGTTTTGCGCATCATCCGGGAACGGTTCGCCCGGGAAAAGCCCTTGCAGGGCCTGCGAATGTCGGCCTGCCTGCACGTTACCACCGAGACGGCCAACCTGGCGATAACCCTGAAAGAGGGCGGGGCCGACTTGGCCCTGTGCGCCAGCAATCCCCTCAGCACTCAGGACGAAGTAGCCGCCGCGCTGGTCAGCGAGTACGGCATCCCCACCTATTCCATCAAGGGCGAGGACAACGAGACCTACTACCAGCACCTTTCGGCGGTGCTGGACCACCAGCCCCAATACACTATGGACGACGGGGCCGACCTGGTGAGTATGCTGCACCGGGGCCGTGCCGATTTGCTGCCCCACGTGGTGGGCGGCACCGAGGAAACCACCACCGGCGTCATTCGCCTGAACGCCATGGCCGCCGACAACGCCCTGCGCTACCCCATCATTGCGGTCAACGAGGCGGAGACCAAGCATTTCTTTGACAACCGCTATGGCACCGGGCAAAGCACCCTGGACGGCATTACCCGGGCCACCAATATCCTGTGGGCCGGCCGCCGGGTGGTGGTTGGCGGCTATGGCTGGTGTGGCCGGGGCGTAGCCTCCCGGGCCCGGGGTATGGGCGCCCACGTAATCGTTACCGAGGTCAACGCCGTCCGCGCCCTGGAAGCGGTGATGGACGGGTTCACGGTGATGCCCGGTATGGAGGCGGCCAAGGTCGGCGAGGTGTTTATCACCGTAACCGGCGGCATCCACACCATCAGCGGGGAACACATGGCGGTTATGCCCGACGGCGCCATTATCGCCAACAGCGGCCACTTCAACGTGGAAATTGACATCCCCTCCCTGGAGGCGATGTCCCAAAGCAGCCGGGAAGTGCGCCCCTACGTTGAGGAATATACCACCAAAGACGGCCGGCGCCTCTACCTGCTGGGCGAAGGCCGGTTGATTAACCTGGCCGCCGCCGAGGGCCATCCCTCCGCCGTGATGGATATGAGCTTTGCCAACCAGGCCCTGAGCGTAGAGTACCTGGTCAAGAATCAGGGCAATATGGAACCCGGCGTGTACGTCGTCCCCACGGCAACGGACCAGGAAGTAGGCCGGCTGAAGCTGGAATCTATGGGAATACGGATTGATTCCCTGTCGGCCGACCAACAGCGTTACCAGGAGAGTTGGGAGGAAGGAACCTAACCGTCCTGATGTTCCTTGCCCCGACCACAAATCCGGCGCGGCGGGCGCAGCAGAGCGTCAAAAAGGGACGCTGAGCGACGCTCCGGCAATCAACCGGCCCGCCGCCGCAATAATTGGAGGAAGAACCGATGCCCATACAATTTATGACCTCTCCCAAGTATCTACTGACCTCCGAGTCGGTAACCGAAGGACACCCGGACAAGCTGTGCGACCAGATTTCCGATGCGGTGCTGGATGCGGCCCTGTCCGGCGACCGGGGCAGTCGGGTGGCCTGCGAAACCGTCGCCACCAAGAACCTGGTGATGGTAACCGGCGAGATTACCACCGCCTCAGACCTGGACTTTAACGAAATCGCCCGCCGGGTGATGCAGGACATTGGCTATACCGATGTCAAATACGGGCTGGACGGCAATTCCTGTGGCGTCATGGCTCACGTCAGCAAGCAGTCCCCGGACATCAGCAGCGGCGTAACTACGTCGCTGGAACACCGGGGCGAGGGCGCATCCGACGCCCGCCGCGCCACTGGCGCCGGCGACCAGGGAATGATGGTCGGCTTTGCCTGCAACGAAACCGAGAGCCTGATGCCCCTCACCGTGGACCTGTCCCACCGGCTGGTGGAGACGCTGGCTACCGTCCGCAAGGAAGGCGCGCTCCCTTACCTGGGGCCGGACGGCAAATCCCAGGTTACGGTGGAATATCGCCATGGCAAGCCCCATCGGGTGGACGCCGTGGTTATCAGCACCCAGCACGAAGACCAGGCCAACCGGGAGGCGTTCCGCAAGCAACTGCGTAAGGACATCAAGCGGCACGTCATCGACCCCATCGCCGGCAGCATGATGGATGACGATACCAACATCTACGTCAACCCCAGCGGCTGGTTCGTGGTGGGCGGCCCCCAGGGGGATACCGGCCTGACCGGGCGCAAGATTCTGGTGGATACCTACGGCGGCATCGCCCGGCACGGCGGCGGCGCCTTCTCCGGCAAAGACCCGACCAAGGTTGACCGCTCCGGCGCCTACGCCGCCCGCTACGTTGCCAAGAACCTGGTGGCCGCCGGCCTGGCCGACCGGGTGGAGGTCATCGTTTCCTACGCCATCGGCGTCGCCGAGCCAATCTCCGTTTCGGTGGAAACCTTTGACACCAATCACCTGGACAATGACCGGATTGAGGATCTGGTGCGGGAGAACTTCGACCTGCGCCCCGGCGCGATTATCGAAGACCTGGACCTGCGCCGGCCCATCTACCGCCGCACGGCCGCCTACGGGCACTTTGGCCGGAACGACCTGGACTTGCCCTGGGAGCGGACCGACAAGGCGGACCTGCTGCGGGGCCAGGCGGGCCTCTAACCGTTAACCGTTTTCCGGCGAAGTCCATTACTATAGAGACGCAGAGATACTTGGAGTTTCTCTGCGTCTCTCTGGTGAAAACACATACCGGCAGCAGCCGGTAGCAAAGGAGCGCAATGACCACCGCAATTAAGTTTGGCACCGACGGCTGGCGCGCCATAATTGCCGACGAGTTCACCTTTGCCAACGTAGCCCGCTGCACCCAGGGCCTGATGGACTACTTGGGGGAGACCGGGATGGCCGGCCAGGGCCTGGTGGTGGGATACGATACCCGGTTCCTGTCCCGGGAGTTTGCCGAGACTGTCGCCTCCGTTTGCGCCGGCAATGGCGTCCCGGCTTACCTTTGCCGGACGGCGGCCCCAACCCCGGTGGTCAGCTTTAACGTCCTGACCCACCAGGCAGCCGGGGCGGCCATCATCACCGCCAGCCACAACCCGGGCCACTGGAACGGCTTTAAGTTCAAGCCGGAATACGCCGGCAGCGCCACCCAGGAGATTACCGACCGGCTGGAAACCCACATTGCCGCCGCCGGGGAACCCGAAACGCTGTCCCTGGCCGAGGGGCGCCGCCGGGGTCTGGTGGTGGATATTGACCCGAACCCGCCCTACCTGGAGCGCATTGAATCCCTGATTGACCTGCCGGCCATCCGGGCCGCCGGGTTCAAGGTGGTGGTGGACGCAATGTTCGGCGCCGGGGCCGGTTACCTGCCGGGGCTGCTCTCCGGCGGGGCTACGGTGGTGGAGGAATTGAACGGCTACCGCAACCCGGCCTTTCCGGGAATGGAACAGCCGGAACCCATTGCCCCTAACCTGGCCGGCCTGATGGAGCGGATACCGGCCGAGGGCGCCTCGGTGGGCATTGCCCTGGACGGGGACGCCGACCGGGTAGGGCTGGTGCACGAGCAGGGCAATTTCATCAGCACCCTGGAGGTGTTTTCCCTGCTGGCCCTGTACCTGTTGGAGCATAAGGGGCAGCGGGGCGCGCTGGTCAAAGGCGTTACCTCCTCGATGATGCTGAACAAGCTGGGGGAAAAGTTTGGCGTTGATGTTCACGAAATGCGGGTTGGGTTCAAGTATATCGGCCCCCGGATGTCCGAGGTGGACGGTTTGATGGGCGGCGAGGAGAGCGGCGGTTTTGCCTTCCGGGGCCACATCCCGGAACGGGACGGGATACTCAGCGGCCTTTACCTGCTGGAGTATATGGCCCGCACCGGCAACACTCCCGCGCAACTGGTGCAGCAACTCTTTGCCCAGGTAGGCCCCCACTACTACCAGCGGCGGGACGTGGCCTTTGACCCGGCGGAACGGCAGCGCATCCTGTCCCGCTTGGAGGGCGGGGATTTGACCGAACTGGCCGGGCTACCGGTGCTTGGCTCCGACGAAATTGACGGGCGGCGGCTCTTTTTCGACAACGCCTGGCTGGCCTCCCGCTTTTCCGGCACCGAACCGCTCCTGCGTATCTACTGCGAGGCGGAGAGCCAGGAAAAGGTAACCCGCCTCCTGGATGCGGCGGCGGAGTATCTGGGGGTATAGCTAATCCACGAATCAGGGCCGATAGCTGTATCCGCTCATCCTGAGCTTGTCGAAGGATGCACTGAAAAGTAATCACCGGATAGGACAGGGTGGTTCGACAAGCTCACCATGAGCGGATATTGTTCCTGGCACAGACTTTGTGCCGGCCCGGTTCACGGATAGCCCGATAACAAAATCCGCTCATCCTGAGCCTGTCGAAGGATGGACTGAAAAGGAATCGCCGGATAGGGAAGGGTGGTTCGACAAGCTCACCATGAGCGGCGGATATTGTTCTTGGCGCAGACTTTGCGCCTGCCCGGTTCACGGATAGCCCGATAACAAAATCCGCTCATCCTGAGCCTGTCGAAGGATGCACTGAAAAGTAATCGCCGGATAGGGAAAGATGGTTCGACAAGCTCACCATGAGCGGATTTTGTTCTTGGCGCAGACTTGGCGCCGGCCCGATTCACGGATAGCTCGATAACAAGATCCGCTCATCCTGAGCTTGTCGAAGGATAACTGAAAAGGAATCGCCGGATAGGGCAGGGTGGTTCGACAGGCTCACCATGAGCAGATTTGAGACTTTGTTATCAGCCATTAGTGTTGTACCCGCCGGTTTGTGAATTCAATAAGGCCCACCTCAGTTGGAGTATAAAAGTGTCCGCCATAGCCCAAGATTCCAGGTTGCGCCGCTTTTTCATTACCGGGCTGGTTGCCGTAACTGCCATTGCCGTGGCGGTGCTGGGCGCCCGGACGTTGGGCAGCGATACCGGCATTGACGGCATCAACGGGTTCGTGGAGTTGCTGGCCGGTCGCTCCGGCGCTTTTCTGGGCGGGTTGGTGGGGGCGTCATCCCTATTCGCCTTTGCCGCTGGCCTGGCCTCGGCGGTCAATCCCTGCGGGTTTGCCATGCTGCCGGCCTACCTGGGTTTGTATCTGGGCGCCGGCTCCGGGGCGGACGGGGGCAATCCTTTCCGGCACTTGCCGCGGGCGGCGCTGGTCGGTGGTTCGGTTACCGCCGGCTTTGTGCTGCTCTTTGGTATGACGGGAACGCTCATCGGGTTAGGGGCCTCCTTTATCGCCCACTTTCTGCCCTGGATTGGGTTAGCCATCGGGATAATGCTGGCGATTGCCGGGGCCTGGCTGGTGGGCGGCGGCAAACTCTATACCGGCGTTGCGGCCCGGGCGGCGTCTCACATTGGCGAACCCGGCCAGTTGGGGATTCGTGGGTACTTCTTGTTCGGTGTCAGCTATGGCATTGCTTCGCTGAGCTGCACCCTCCCCATATTCCTGGCGGTGCTGGGGGTGAGCGCCGCCAACATCGGCTTCCTGAACATCCTGCTCAACTTCTGCCTCTTTGCCCTGGGCATGGGTCTGGTGATAATGGCCTTGACGCTGGGCATGGCCTTCTTTCAGGGAGCAATGGTAGGCGCATTGCGGCGGGCGCTGCCCTACATCCAGCCCATCGGGTCTTGGCTGATGGTGGTTGCCGGAGCTTACATAATCTTTTACTGGCTGACCATCGGCGGGTTGATGTAGTCCTTGGTAGTCCTGGCCGGTTGGGTGGGGAAAGCGGGGTATGGACAAGCCCGATACTCTCAACGGGTGTTGGCATCATCATCTTGGCATTATCATCAAGGTAGGGGCGGGTTTGTAACCCACCCTGGCTCGGGTGAGGAATATGTCGGCTGTGGCCCGCCGGTTATCCGGTAATTCCTTGCCGTTGAACGTCTGGCGGGTTAGAAACCCGCCCCTACCAGCCAATCATCCCATCCTACGCCGGAGCCGGTACGGGCAAGGGATACCAAACCAACAAGTGTTGGGAATATCCCTCTCCCCGCTCATCCTGAGCTTGTCGAAGGATAGGGTAAGTGGTTCGACAGGCTCACCATGAGCGGTAGGTAGTAAAGGAGATTCCCGTCGGGCTACCCCATACCGCTCATCCTGAGCTTGTCGAAGGACGGGATAAGTGGTTCGACAGGCTCACCATGAGCGGTAGGTGGTGAACGGTGGTAAAGAGAACCGGGACGGTTTCAACCAACCGTCCCGGTTCTTTTGCGCCAGGATAGGGTAAAGGGGCTGGCGGTTTAGCGCTTGGTGTACTGGGGGGCGCGGCGGGCGCGCTTCAGCCCGTACTTCTTGCTTTCCTTGATTCGGGAATCGCGGGTTACCAACCCGTGGCGGCGCAGGGTGGCCTTCAATCCGGCGTCATAGACAATCAGGGCGCGGGCGATGCCGTGCCGGATGGCCTCGGCCTGGGCGTTCACCCCGCCGCCGGTGACCCGGGCTACCAACTGGAACCGGCTGCCGGTGTTGGTTACCCGGAACGGCTCGTTGATGCTGACCTGCCACGGACTCCAGTTAAAATACTCATCCAGCAGCTTGCCGTTGACCAGCATCGGCCCGCCGTCGGCGGTGGTGGGATAGAGGCGCACCCGCGCGATGGCGGTTTTGCGTTTTCCCGTCCCATAGAAATACGGCTGTTGGGTTTCCGACTGCGCCAAAGTCATACCTATCCTTCCTTATCCCTTATCCTTCGTTCCGGTCCGGCAATTGGCCCAACTGGGCCTGGTGGGGATGGCTGTCTCCGGCGTACACCTTGAGCCGTTTCAGCATTTCCCGTCCCAGCTTGTTGCGGGGCAGCATCCCTTTGACCGCCAACTGGAGCACCCGGTCGGGGTGGGATTCCAGCATATCCCTCAGGATAAAAGACTTGAGGTTGCCGACGTAGCCGCTGTGCCGGTAGTAGGTTTTCTGCAACAGTTTGTGGCCGGTAACGCGCACCTGGCCCATATTGACCACCACCACGTGGTCGCCGGTCAGCACGTGGGGCGTGTAGGTGGGCCGGTCTTTGCCTTGCAGGGCCACCGCTACGTCCCGGGCCAGGCGGCCCAGGGATTGGCCGGTGGCGTCAATCAGCCGCCAGTTTTGGGGCGTCTCCCCGGTCTTGGGAAAGTACGTGCTAGTTCGTTTCATCTTGAAGTTTAACCTTTGACCAAAAATCTCGGTAAGTTACCTGGACCAGACATAAACCATAAGCCGGCAACGCCGGCCAGCTATTTCTTTCTCCCGCCATTGCCGCTACCTCTGCCGTTGTTCCGGCGGAAACAGCCGCTCCCGCTCCGGTCGGCTCGGCGCCCTGGAGAATGAGCCGCAGGGTTTCCTTGGGCCACTTCCCCTTGCCGATTTCCACCAGGATGGCGTTGGCCCGGCGTATCTGGTGCCGCAGAAAGCCGTTGGCTTCGCAGGTGATAACTACCATATCCCCCGCATCCCCTTCCCGACTGACCTCCCACCGCAGCGCCGTGCGAACCGCGCTCCGTTCCGGGGGATGCCCCAACGCCAGGGGGCGGAAGTCATGAGTGCCCACCAGAGCCTGGGCCGCCTCGTTCATCGCGTCAATTTGTAAGGGTTCCCGGATCCAGCAACATTCCCGGCGCCGCAGGGGGGAAGGCCGGGGCCGGTTGAGAATCCGGTAACGATAAATCCGGCTGGCGGCGTCCCTTCGGGAGTGGAAATCGGGCCGCATCTCAAAGGCTTGCTGCACCCGTATATCGACCGGCAGGTAGTAGTTCAAGGCGTTGAGAAAGGTATCCGCCGGATACTTGCTGCCGGTCTGAAAGTCCACCACCTGGCCCAGGGCATGGGCGCCGGAATCGGTGCGGCTGGCGGCCCGAATCCGGATTGTCTCCCCGGTCAGCCGGTTTAACGCTGTTTCTATTGCTCCTTGTATCGTCGGTTGGTTGTTCTGGAATTGAAACCCGGCATAGTTAGCGCCTTCGTATTCAACCACCAGGGCCAGCCGGCGGTGGAATTGGCCGGCCGGGGCGGCGCTTTCCGGTGTTACTTCCCCGGATGAGGTTGGCAAATGCCGGCCCAAGTCGGGAATATGGCCCGCTAAACCAACTCGATTACGGCCATTTGCGCGCCGTCGCCCTGGCGGGGGCCTAGCTTGACGATGCGGGTGTAGCCGCCGGGCCGCTCGTTGTACCGGGGCGCCAGTTCGTCAAAGACTTTCTTGACCACCTGCTTGTTGGGCACCTGGCTCAGGGCCAGCCGCCGGTGATGCAGGGAGCCTTTCTTGCCGTGAGTGATGAGCTTTTCCGCCACAATGCGGGTTTCCTTGGCCTTAGCCAGGGTGGTTTTAATCCGTTCGTGGCGAATCAACTCGACAGTCAGGCCCCGCATGAGGGCCTTGCGCTGATCCTTGTACCGGCTGAGGTTGCGACCGGCTACGCGGTGGGATGCCATAGGTTAGTTATCCTCCTCGCCGTCCTCGGGGGTATCCGGGGCGTCCGTCGGGTTGTCCATAAGGGACTCGCCGCTGCCTTCGGCGGCAATTACCACCATCGGGCTGGCGCTGGTGGGAAAATCGTCCAAGTTGTTCAGATCGGCCACCGCCGGGCCGTCTTCCTCCGGGAAGTAATCAAGGTCTTCGGCCTGGGGTTCGGGCAGAGCCTCCGGGTCAGCGTCCGGCTCCCGTTCCCCGGAGAAAGAAACCGCGCCCCGTTCCGCCAGCTTTTCCCGCAGTTCGCTGAGCGATTTCTCGCCGAAATTGCGTATCTTCAGCAGGTCGTCATCGGACATCTCCAGCACTTCCCCGACCCGGGTAATGTGGGCGCGTTTCAGGCAGTTCAGCGTCCGCGCCGACAGGTCGAGCCTTTCAATGGGGGTCTGGTAGATTTCCGGCGACAGGTTAAGGGAGGGCCGATCAATGCCGGCGTCGGCGGCGTGGGATAGGTCGCTGTACAGGAAAAAGTGCTGCACCAGGGTATCCGCCGCTTCCCGCAACGCCTCCACCGGGGCAATGGTGCCGTCAGTCCAGAGTTCCAGGATCAGCCGCTCATAGTCCGTTACCTGGCCCACCCGGGTTCGTTCTACGCTGTAGTTGACCTTGCGTACCGGGTTGAAAATAGCGTCCACCGGCAGCACGCCCACCGGCAAACCGGAAACGCCTTCCGATTGGGTAGCCGGCTGGTAGCCCACGCCCGGCTCGACGTTAAACTCAATGGAAAGGTTGGAATCGACGTTGTCCAGCGTCGCCAGGTGCAACTCCGGGTTGACAATCTCGAAGTCGGCGGAGGTGGCGATGTCGCCGGCGCAGATGCGGCCTTCCCCTTCCACTTCCAGGCGCATCTTGCCGGTACGCTCCGACTGGGAGTGAATCCTGATGCGCTTGATGTTCAAGAGGAGGTCCATCACCTCCTCCTTCACGCCGGGGATGGCGGTGTATTCGTGCACCACGTTTTCAATTTTCACCCAGGTTATGGCGCTGCCCTTGATGGAGCTGAGCAGGATGCGGCGCAGGGGATTGCCCACGGTGATGCCGTAGCCCCGCTGCAAAGGTTCCAGGGCCACCTTGCCGTAGGTATCCGTTGCCTCAATGACGTGGATACTGGGCCTGAGCGTTTCCGGGGTTCCTTCGGCCGGCCCCGAGGGGAGGATATAAGTTTCCAACATGAGACTTACTACCTCGAGTAAAACTCTACGATTAGCCGGGAGTTAATAGCCTGGGTCAAGTCCGAATCGGCGGGCAGGGCGACTACTTCGCCGCGCATTTCGGCGATGTCCAGGGACAACCAGGGGGGAATGGGCCGTTTGGGTATCCCCTCGGTACGTTCCTTAAAGAAGTCGGTGTTTTTCAACGACTCCTTCCAGGCGATAACGTCGCCGACGCGTACCTGGAAAGAGGGGATGTCGGTTTTGACGCCCCGGACGGTGAAATGGCCGTGCCGCACCAACTGGCGGGCCTGCTTGCGGGAATCGGCGAATCCCAGCAGATACACGATGTTGTCCAGCCGGCGCTCCAGGGTACGGAGCAGGTTGACGCCGGTAATGCCCGGACTGTTAAAGGCTTCGGCCATATAGCGGCGGAACTGGCCTTCCATCACGCCGTAGATTTGGCGGGCCTTCTGCTTTTCCCGCAGATGGACGCCGTAATCGGAGGGACGGCGGCGGCGGTTGTTCTGCTCGCCGGGGGGCGAGTGGCGGCGTTCCACGGCGCAGCGGGGGGTAAAGCACCGGTCGCCCTTCAGGAATAGCTTTTCGCCGGCGCGGCGGCACAGACGGCAGGATGGTCCCGTATATCTTCCCATAATCCCTCTTTCTCTCTACACCCTTCTGCGTTTCCGGGGGCGGCAGCCGTTGTGGGGTATTGGCGTTACGTCCCGGATACTGGTTACCAGCAGTCCGGCGCCCTGAATCGAGCGGATAGCCGCCTCGCGGCCGGCTCCGGGGCCGCGGATAAAGACATCAATCTGGCGCATACCCATATCCATACCCCGGCGGGCGGCTTGCTCGGCGGCCCGCTGGGCGGCGAAGGCGGTGCCCTTGCGGGAACCCTTGAAGCCCACCGTCCCGGCGCTGGCCGACGCAATGACGTTGCCGTCGGAGTCGGTTATGCTAATCAGCGTGTTGTTGAACGTTGAATAGATGTATGCCCTTCCTTGGGGTACGGACCGGCGTTCCCGGCGGCGGGTTCTTGGCCTAGGCATAAACTTCCCTCATTTCCTTGCTTTCTCGCCCCTACTTCTTGGCTCCGGTGCGGCGGCCCCGTCCGGCGACGGTGCGGCGCGGGCCTTTGCGGGAGCGGGCGTTGGTGCGGGTGCGCTGACCGTGAACCGGCAGGCCCCGGCGGTGGCGCAGCCCCCGGTAGGAGCCAATCTCGATTAAGCGGCGGATGTTCTGGTTGACCTCCCGGCGCAGGTCGCCTTCGGTCAGATACTCCCGGTCCACGATTTCCCGGATGCGGTCCACCTGCCCCTCGTCCAGCTCATTCATCCGGGGGGACAACTCCGGGTCGATTCCCGCCTTGGTGAGAATCTCGGCGGCAATAATGGGGCCGACCCCGTAAATGCTGCGCAGGGCGATATGCGCCCGTTTGCGGTCGGGTACGTCAACGCCGGCTATACGAACCATTTATTTCCTCCTGTCCTGGCGGTGGGCCTAGCCCTGCCGCTGGGAGTGGCGCGCGTTGGAGCAGATTATCCGCACTACTCCCTTGCGCTTGATGACCCGGCACTTGTCGCACCGGGGCTTGACGGATGCGGTAACTCGCATATTGTTTCTCCTGGCCCCTGCTTGAACCGGCTCTTTGCCGGCCTACTCTACCGCTACTTGAAACTACTTAAATCGGTAGGTTATCCGGCCCCGGCTCAAGTCATAGGGGGAAAGTTCCACCAGCACCCGGTCGCCGGGCAGTACCCGGATGAAGTGCATCCGAATTTTGCCGGAGACATGGGCCAATACCTGGTGGTCGTTGGGCAGTTCCACGCGGAACATACCGTTGGGCAGAGCCTCGGTAACTTTGGCTTCCACCTCTATAGCTTCCTTTTTCGGCATAAATCTCCTTACGGCAACTCATTCGGCCCGGCCGCCGCCGGACTTGGCCCGGATTCGGCCCGGACTTGGCTAGGTATGCTTGGTAAGAATCTCCGGCCCGTCCTCGGTGATGGCGATGGTATGCTCAAAGTGAGAGGACAGGGAACCGTCGGCGGTTACCACCGTCCAATTGTCATCCAGAATCCGGGTATGCCAGTCGCCGATGTTCAGCATCGGCTCAATGGCGATACACATTCCGGCCCGGAGCAGTTGCCCCCGGCCCGGCTGTCCGTAGTTGGGCACCTGGGGGTCTTCGTGCAGAAAGCGGCCCACGCCATGCCCGACAAACTCCCGAACTACAGCGTAGCCCCGTTCCTCGCTATAGGTCTGGACGGCGGCGCCGATGTCCCCGATCCGGTTGCCCGGCTGGGCGGCGTTGATGCCGGCTTCCAGGCTCAGGCGGGTAGTTTCCATCAGGTCAAGGGCTTCCTGGCTCACCTGGCCCACCGCGACCGACACGGCGGCGTCGCCGATAAACCCGTCGATCGTGGCGCCCACGTCCATCTTGATGATGTCGCCTTCCTTCAATACCCGCTTGCCGGGGATGCCGTGAACAATCTCCTCGTTGACCGAGGCGCAGATTGAGCCGGGGAAACCCCGGTAGCCCTTGAAGGTAGGCTTGGCGCCGTGCCGGGTTATTTCCTGGTGGGCGATGTTGCCCAGGTCCCGGGTGGTCATACCCGGCTCCACCGACCGCTTCAGCAGGGTCAGGGTGGCGCCGACGATGGCCCCGGCCCGGCGCATCGCTTCCATCTCCGAGGCGGACTTAATGGTAATCCCGCCGGTGTAGGGAGACGCCGAGTTGGACGCGGTTTCTATTTTCCCTTTCCGATTCATTTTACCCTTCCGATTCATTCCGTCTATTCTACTCTGTATTGGCTCAAATGGAAACCCGGAATCAGCCCCCTTTATCTCCTAATCCCCGGTGGGCAATTCCAAAGCCGCCCGGGCCAGTCTGTTGATGTCGGCTATCTCGCCGACGCCCGGTATTTCCGCCAGCAGCCCCTGTTCCCGGTAGATGTCCAGCACCGGCGCCGTTTGCCGGTGGTACACCTCGATGCGCGCCTGTACCGCCTCGGCCCGGTCATCATCCCGCTGGTACAATTCGCCGCCGCACTGCCGGCAGGGAGATGAGGCGTCGGCGCCGGCTTCGCTCAAGGTATGGGGAGCCTGGCACTGGCGGCAGATAAACCGCCCGCCCAGCCGCCGGACCAGTTCCTCCTCCGGGACGCTGATAAACAACACCTTGTCCAGTCCCCGGGACTTTTCCGCCAAGGTCTCGGTCAGGATGTGGGCCTGCTCCGGGGTGCGGGGAAAGCCGTCCAGGATAAAACCGGCCTCCGCCCCCAATTCCATCACCTTATCCAGGATAATTCCAACGCTCACCGTATCGGGAATCAGCAAACCCTGATTCATATACTCGGCGGCGACCCGGCCCAACTCGGTGCGCTGCTGGACGTGGAACCGGAAAAGGTCTCCCGAACTGATGTGGGCAACATCCAGTTGTTCCTTGAGCAGTTGGGCCTGGGTGCCTTTACCGGCGCCCGGCGGCCCGAACAGCGCTAATCTCAGGGATGAACTCAAAACTATCTCAAAAATCCTTCATAGTTTCGCATCAGCAACTGGGCCTCCAGTTGCCGCAGGGTATCCAATCCTACACCCACCATAATGAGCAAACTGGTGCTGCTCAACTGGATGGCCTGCACGTTGGTAACCAGGGAGGCCAGGTAAGGCACGATGGCGACAAAGCCCAGGAAAATGGCGCCGCCGGTGGTAATGCGCACAATCACCCGGTTCAGGTAATCCTGGGTGGGCCGGCCGGGCCGGATGCCCAGGACAAAGCCGCCGTTGCGTTGCAGATTTTCCGCCAGGTTCTGCTGCTGGAACACCACCAGGGTGTAAAAGAAGGTGAAAATCACCACCAGGATGAACACCAGCACCCAGTAGATGGCCGAGGTGGGGTTGAACAGGTCGGCGAAGAACCGGGCCACGTCGCCCACCGCGCCGGTGCTGGTGGCGAAGTAGGTGGCGACGGTGCCGGGGAGAATGACAATGGAAAAGGCAAAAATCAGGGGTATCATCCCCGCCGAGTTAATCCGCAGCGGGATATAGGTGCCGCCGCTTTGCCGGTACATCCGGCCCCCCCGGAAAATGCTGCGCCCGTACTGCACCGGGATGCGGCGGTGGGCCTCGTTAAACAGCACAATCAGGGCGATTATCAGCACGCCGATAATGACAAAGAAGCCAATGCCCAAAATGTCCTGCCGGTCGAGGAACCCCTGGGTAATCAGGCCGGGGAAGCCGGCCACGATGCCGGCAAAGATAATCAGGGAGATGCCGTTGCCGATGCCCCGCTCAGTTATCAACTCGCCCAGCCAGACCAGGAACATCGTCCCGGCGGTCATGGAGATAATGGCGGCGGTGGTGGGCAACAGGGCGTCGCCGGTGAAACCCACGTTGGTCAGCACGTTGCTCTGCTGCAACAGAATCAGTTGACCGAAGCCCTGGGACACGGCAATGGGGACGGTGAGCCAGTGGACAATGCGGTTGACCTTGGCCCGGCCGGCCTCGCCCTCCCGGGACAACTGCTGCAAGCTGGGAATCACCGGGGTGAGCAACTGCATCACAATGGAGGCGGTGATGTAGGGAAAGACCCCCAGGGCCACAATGCTCATCCGGCTCAGGGCGCCGCCGCTGAACAGGTCAAGGAACCCCAGCAGTTGGTTGTTCTCAAACAGGTTGTTGAGCTGGAAGGTGTCAATCCCGGGAATGGGGATGTGGGAGACAAACCGGTAGATACCCAGCATTACCAGGGTAAACAGGATTTTATACCTCAAGTCGGGCAGACTAAAGGCATCAATGGCCGCCTGAATCAGCCGGGGCCAGCGCCCCCCATGGGTCTCGGTAGAAATCATGGGGCTAGAGTTCCTCCACCGCGCCCCCGGCCGCCTCAATCTTGGCCCGGGCCGACTGGGTGAACTTGTGGGCGGCAACGGTCAAGGACTGGCTCAGGTCGCCGTTGCCCAGGACTTTCACCGGGAACTTCAGGCTGGACAGCAACCCGGCTTGGTAAAGCAGGTCGGGAGTGATGCGCTGGCCGGCGTCAAAGGCAGCCAGGTCTTCCAGCTTGACCAGGGCGAACCTGGTCTTGAACTTGTTGTTGAAACCCCGCTTCATTGGCAGGCCCTTAATCAAGGGCAACTGACCGCCCTCAAAGCCGGGGCGGATGCGGTAGCCGGAGCGGGATTTTTGCCCCTTCATTCCCCGGCCCCCGTAGCTGCCCTGGCCGGCGGCGTCGCCCCGGCCGACCCGCTTGCGGGCCTTCCGCGCGCCCCGGGACGGGACTATTAGATGCTCCATCATTACGGACGATTTCTCCTGGATAGTTTGCCCCGGAACGACCGGGCCTCCGGCCACGCCGCTTCCGGGGGAAAGGACTGTGCTTCAGCCTAACCGCGCCGACCCAACCGGATTGCCGGCTGGTCAGTCCTCGGCTAACTCTTCCACCGTAACCAGGTGGGATATTTTATTCACCATGCCCCGGATGGTGGGCGTGTCGCCGTGGGTTACCGTGTGATGCAACCGGCGCAGGCCCAGGGCGTGAATCACTCTGCGCTGATTTTGGGGTTTGCCGATATAACTCTTGGTCCAGGTAATCTTGAGTTGGGCCATCAATCCACCTATCGGGTTGCCGAATCCACCTATCGGGTTGCCGGTCTAACCGCTCAAACCGGTTGAGTTGGTCGAACCGGCACTTCACCGGATTGCCGGGGTTGAATCCAGGGCTTGACTGGTTACCGCTGTTGGGGCTGAGCTTGGGCGCCGCGGCGCCGGGCCAGCTCCGCCTGAGGGTCGCGCAATTGGCGCAGGGCTTCCAGGGTGGCCTGCACCGTGTTAATCGGGTTGCGGGAACCGAGGGACTTGCCCACCACGTCGCGGACGCCGCCGAGTTCCAGGATGGCCCGCATCGCGCCGGCGGCAATGATGCCGGTGCCTTCCGGGGCCGGCTTAATCACCACGATTGAGGCGCCCACCTTCACGGTAATTTCGTGGGGGATGCTGCTGCCCTGAATGGGAATCTTGACCATGTTGCGGCGGGCGATGGCGTTGCCCTTGCGCACCGCGTCGGGAATCACCAGAGCCTTGCCCATTCCGGCGCCGACGTTGCCGCCGCCGTCGCCGACTACTACCAGGGCGTTAAAGCGCAGCCGCCGGCCGCCTTTAACCACCTTGGCGATGCGGCGGGTATAGACCACGCGCTCGGTGAAACCGGAGGGGTCTTCTTCCCGTTCCCGCGGGGGCCGATTGGGTCGAGGTCTATTTGTGGTACTAACCATTAAAACTTGAGACCTCCCTCCCGGGCGGCTTCGGCCAGGGCCTTCACCCGTCCGTGATATTTGTAACCTCCCCGGTCGAACACCACCCGGCTGATGCCCTGGGCCAGCGCCCGCTGGGCCAACAGCGTTCCCACGGCGGTGGATACCGCCGTCTTGGGGTGGATGGCCGCGCCCGCTTCCCGCGCCGCTTCCTGGCTGGAGGCGGCCACCAGGGTATTGCCCCCGGTGTCGTCAATTATCTGGGCATAGATGGAGCGCAGGCTGCGGAACACGCACAGCCGGGGTTGTTCCGGGCTGCCGGATACCTTCTTGCGGACCCGGCGGTGGCGGACATTTCTCAACTTTCGAGCGTCTCTGTCTCTGGGCATCTCTTTACAATATCTCCAGACCGGCTGCTTTTCGGGACGGGTCGAGTCGGGATAGGATGGGATGGTACCGGACGGTTAAGCCTTGCGGGCCGCGGCCTTGCCGGGCTTGAAATGCAGGACTTCCCCCTGATACCGGATTCCCTTCTCCTTATAGGCGTTGGGGGGGCGCACTTTTCTGACCCGCGCGGCCAGTTCCCCCACTTTCTGCTTGTCAATGCCCCGCACGTGAACCCGGTTGTTGCCTTCAACTTCCAGGGTAACGCCCTCGCGGGGTTGAATCTCTACCGGGTGGCTGTAGCCTACGTTGAGGACAATACCCTCGCCGGACTGCTGCACCCGGTAGCCGACGCCCATCAGTTCCAGGGTCTTGGTATAGCCGTCGGTTACGCCGACGATGGCGTTGGCAATCAGGCTGCGGGTCAGGCCGTGCAGGGAATGGTGGAACTTCCGCTCGGAAAGCCGCTCCACCAGCACCTCGCCGGCTTCCACCCGCACCGTAACCTCCGGGTGGTAGTTCTGGCTCAGCGTACCCCGGGGGCCGGTTACAGTTACGCCACCGTAACGGACTTCAACTTCTACGCCGCCGGGAATGGGAATCGGCTTGCGGCCAATTCGGGAAAGAGTCCTTCCTTCCGCTTGTTCCGCTTGTTCTTGCGGTTGTTCTTGCGCGTCGGTATTACCAGACATAACAGAGCAGTTCTCCTCCAATGCCGAGTCGCCAGGCTTGTCGCCCGCTCATTACGCCCTGGGAGGTGGACAGGATTGCCAGGCCCAACCCGCCGTAAACCCGGGGAATCTCGCCTTTGCCCACGTACACCCGCAGGCCCGGTTTGCTGACCCGTTTCAGGCCGCTGATGACCGGTTCCCGTCCGGTGCGGTAGGCCAGATGCACCCGCATAGTGGGGAACTGCTGGCCCCGGGGCATATCAAAGTCCCGGATGTAACCCTGTTCCTTGAGAATGGTGGCGACCGCCACCTTGAGCTTGGAATGGGGAACCATCACCGATTCGTGGCGGGCGTGGATGCCGTTCCGAATCCGGGTGAGCATATCGGCTACGGGGTCATTAACCGGCATGGTCGGCTATTCTCCTACCTTCAATAACAATTGACGCCAATTGACAACGATTGACAATAATGGAGCGGGCAATGGCAAGTCAGCCCGTTGCTGCGCCGCCGGCCGCCTACCAACTGGCTTTGCGGATGCCCGGCAGGTCGCCGGTCAGGGCCAACTGGCGGAAACAGATACGGCAGATGCCGAAGTAACGGATATAGGCCCGGGGCCGCCCGCAGCGGTGGCAGCGATTATACTTCCGCCCGGGAAACTTGGGTTCCCGCAACCATTTCTGTACCATTGATTTCTTTGCCAAGGTGTCTCCTTAGACCTGTCTTCTCTTCAGCTTGCGGACCTAGCTCTGCCGGACGAAGGGCATCCCGAACATCTCCAGCAGCCGGATGGACTCGGCGTCGTTCTCGGCGCTGGTGATGATGGTTACCTGCAAGCCCCGGAACCGGTCAATCTGGTTATAGTCAATCTCCGGAAAGATAATCTGTTCCCGGAGGCCGATGGAAAAGTTGCCCCGTCCGTCAAAGCCCCGCCGGGAAATGCCCCGGAAGTCGCGGATACGGGGCAGGGCGGTGTTCACCAGCCGATCCAGGAAATGGTACATCCGGGCGCCCCGCAGGGTAACGCAGGTGCCAATCGGGTTGCCGGCCCGCAGCTTGAACCCGGCGATGGACTTGCGGGCGCGGGTGATTATCGGTTTCTGACCGCTAATGGTCATCAGGTCCCGGGTGGCGGCCTCCATGGCCCGGCCATTGGTCAGCGCCTCGCCCAGGCCGATGTTCACCACTATTTTCTGCACCCTCGGCACCCGCATCGAGTTGGTGAACCCGAACTCGGTCATCATTGCCGGCACAATTTCGTTGCGGTAAACGTCCCGCAACCGGGGATGCGGCGGGCCGGCATCAATGGAGGCGACCGCTGTATCCGCGCCGGCTCCCTCGGCGCCCCGACGGGCGCGGGACTGACGCTGGCGGGCCGGCCGGGGAGTTTCCTGGGCCGCCGGTTGTGCTACCTGTTCATCATCGGGCATCGTCAATCACTTCCTCGCACTTGGGGCAACCCCGGACGCGCTGGCCGGTTTCCAGGGTAACCGTCTTGGGCTTGATGGTCTGGCTGCACTTGTTGCAAATCAGCATTACGTTGGAGATATGGATCGGCCCTTCCTGCTGGATCCGGCCGGCCTGGCGGATGCCGGGGCGGGGCTTGATGTGGCGGGTAATCATATTGATTCCTTCCACCACCACCCGGTTTTCGGCGACCAACTGGCGGTCAACCCGTCCGGTCTTGCCCTTTTCCTTACCGGCGATGACCAATACGTTGTCGCCGCGGCGGATATTCATTAGACCACCTCCGGAGCCAGGGAGACGATGCGCATAAAGCCCCGTTCCCGCAGTTCCCGGGCCACCGGGCCGAAAATCCGGGTGCCCCGGGGCATCAGGTTATCCTGGATAATGACGGCGGCGTTGTCGTCAAACTTGATGTAAGTCCCGTCGGGCCGCAGCAAAGCCTGGGCCTGGCGCACCACCACCGCCTTGACCACCGTGCCCTTGCGGACTGGCGAGTTGGGGACGGCTTCCCGCACGGTGCAGACAATCACGTCGCCCACCCGGGCGTACTTGCGCTTGCTGGAGCCGGGAATGTTGATGAGCCGGATGAGCTTGGCGCCGCTGTTGTCGGCGACGTTCAGCCTAGTATAGGTTTGTATCATTTTGGGTATCCTCTTCGTCCGGCGCGCCGGCTTCGGAACTTTCCACCGAATCGGCCAGGGCGGTAGGTTGTTCCGCTTCCGCGGCGATTTCGGCGTCCAGGTCGGTTTCCAGTTCAATGGGCTGCACGTCGGCCACCTGGCGCCGGTGCAGGATTTCCAGGAGGCGCCAGTGCTTGGTCTTGGAGATGGGCCGGGTCTCCTGAATTCGCACCGTGTCGCCGACGCGGCACTGATTCTCCGGGTCGTGGACGTAGAAACGGGTTACCCGGCGCATCTGCTTGCGATACAGGCGATGGCGCTGCTTCCAGACCATTTCGACCACGGCGGTTTGGGCCATACCGGTGCGGACTACCGCGCCGGTGCGAATCTTCCGCATTTCTTTAGCCATGCTTAATTCACCGTCAAATTGCGTTCCCGCATTACCGTGAGCAAGCGGGCGATGTCCTTGCGCACCTTGCGCGGCTGGTTGGTATCGGTAAGCTGGTTGGTGGCCGCCCGAAACCGGAGGTTCATCAACTCCCGGTAGGTCTTGCTCACTTCCTCGGTCAGTTGCTGGTCGGTCAAAGAGCGTATTTCCTGGACTTGCATCGTGCCGTCTCCCCGGTTTATTAATTGCCCAGGCTGGCCGCCACCTGGTCCCGTTGCACCGTCTTGGTGGGGATGGGCAGCTTGTGGGAGGCCAACCGCAGGGCGGCTACCGCCTGGTTCCCCGGCACTCCGCCCACCTCGAACAGGATGCGGCCCGGCTTGACCACGGCTACCCAGTGGTCATTGGCCGCCTTGCCGCCGCCCATCCGAACCTCGGCCGGCTTCTTGCTGATGGGCTTGTCGGGAAAGACGCGAATCCACACCTGGCCGCCGCGCTGGAGGTGGCGGGTAATGGCGACCCGGGCCGATTCAATCTGGCGGGCGGTAATCCACTCACAGCCCATGGCCTTGAGGCCGTATTCCCCGAAATGGACGCTGTTGCCGGTGGTCGCCATACCCTTGCGACGGCCCCGGCCCATCTTGCGGTACTTGGTGCGTTTAGGTTGCAACATCGAAAGCCCCCCTGGTCGCCACGCCTTCAATCACGTCGTCGGCAATGGCCTCGGTCAAATCTTCGTCGTCGGGCCCGGTTTCGACCCGCAGTTCAATGGTTTCCAGTTCCTCCACCACCTCGGGAGCCGGCGGCAGGATTTCGCCCTTGTAAATCCACACCTTGATGCCAATGCGCCCCATGGCGGTGGCCGCCTCGGCCAGGGCGTAGTCAATGTCGGCCCGCAGGGTATGGAGCGGCACCTGGCCCAGCATCAGCTTCTCGGTACGGGCGATTTCCGCGCCGGAGATGCGGCCCTTGGTGATTATCTTGATGCCCTGGGCGCCGGCCTGCATCGCCCGCTGCGCCGCCTGGCGCATAGCCCGCCGGTAGGCGACCCGCCGCTGCAACTGGTCGGCGATGTTCCGGCCGACCAGGTAGGGATCCAGTTCCGGCTGTTCAATCTCAATGATGTTGAGCTGAACCCGCCGCCGGGTTATCCCCTCCAGCTTGCTGCGGAGTTGCTTGACCCTTTCGCCGTCCCGCCCGATGAGGATGCCGGGCCGGGCGGAGTGGATGTTGATTACCGTGTCCTGCGCCCCCCGGTCAATCTCCACCCGGGAGATGCCGGCGTCGGAGAAGTTGCGGTACTCGCTATGCACCGTACCGCGCAGTTTCAGGTCTTCCAACACCAGCCGCCGGTAGCTGCTGGCGTTATCGGCGTACCAATGGGTTTTCCAGTCCTTGATGATGCCCAACCGAAAACCGTAAGGATGCGTCTTGTGGCCCATAGACTAGGCCTCCCTTTCTACTTCATCTACGATGACGGTGATGTGGCTGGAGCGCTTGGTAATGCGACCGATGCGGCCCCGGGCCCGGGGGCGGAACCGCTTGATGGAAGGGGCCGGGTCGGCGGTAATGCGGACAATCCGCAGGGTATCCCGGTCCATAAACATATTGTTCTCGGCGTTGGACGCCGCCGATTGAACCACCTTATATACCGACCTGGCCCAGGGCGACGGGAGCAGGCTGAGCGTATTCAGCGCGCCCTCCACGTCCTGGCCCCGTATCAGGTCCAGGATGGGTTTCAACCGCTTTTGCGAGGCGCCGATTTGTTTGGCAACGGCTTTGACCGGTGGCATAACTTCACCTCACCCGGCTGGTGCGCTCGGAGCGGGATACGTGGCCCCGATAGGTGCGGGTGGGCGCGAACTCGCCCAGCCGATGCCCCACCATATTCTCGGTAACGAATACGGGAATATGGCGGCGCCCGTCGTGAACCCCCAGGGTAATTCCCACCATCTCGGGCATAATCATCGAAGCCCGGGACCAAGTGCGAATGACCGTGGCGGCGCCGGAGCGCTGCACCGCGTCAACCTTTTTCATCAACTTGGGGTGAACGTAAGGCCCCTTCTTGACTGATCTGGACATACTTTACCGCCGTCTTCCGCGCACTACAAATTTGCCGGTGGTCTTCTTCTTCCGTCGGGTCTTGTAACCCAGGGTGGGCTTTCCGGTGGGAGACTTGGGGCCGGGCATCCCGATGGGCGACCGGCCTTCGCCGCCGCCGTGGGGATGATCCACCGGGTTCTTCGCTACGCCCCGCACCTTGGGGCGGCGCCCCAAATGCCGGCTGGCCCCGGCCTTGCCCAGGCTCTCGTTCTTATGGTCCGGGTTGGATAGCTGGCCGACGCTGGCCCGGCAGCTCAGCAGCACCCGCCGCATCTCCCCGGAAGGCAGGCGAATCAGGACATACTCCCCTTCCCGGGACAATACCTGCGCGCCCACGCCGGCGCTGCGTACCAACTGACCGCCCCGGCCGGGGGTCAACTCCAGGTTATGCACCACCGTGCCGGTGGGGATGTTGCGTAAAGGCAGGGCGTTGCCGGGGCTGATTTCGGCGTTGGGGCCGGCTTCCACCCAGCTATCCACCGCCAGGCCCAGGGGAGCCAGGATATAACTCTTTTCCCCGTCGGCGTAGTAAATCAGGGCGATGCGGGTGGTCCGGTTCGGGTCGTACTCAATGGAGACCACCCGTCCGGGCACACCTTCCTTGCGCCGCTTGAAATCCACCAGGCGGTACATTTTCCGACTGCCGCCGCCCCGGCTGCGGACGGTAATCTTGCCCCGGTTATTGCGGCCGGCGTGTTTCGCCAGCGGCTCCAGCAGGGACTTTTCCGGCTTGGTTCGGGTTATCTCCTCAAAGGAGGGCCGAACCGCGTTCCGGGTGCCGGGAGTTATCGGTTTCAGATTCTTCAATGGCATAACCGGTTCCTTTACCTTTACCTGACTGCCTGGCCTTATGGCCCCGGCGTCCTACAGCCCTTCCACCAGATTGATGCGGTCGCCGGGCTTGAGAGTAACTACGGCCTTCTTGACGTCGGGCATCTTCTTATACTTGGGGCCGTACCGCTTGAGCTTGCCGTGCAGCTTGGTAATGTTCACGTCAACTACCGTTACGTTGAAGTTTTTTTCCACCGCTTCCTTGACCAGGCCCTTGTTGGCGGTGAGGGCCACCTGAAAGGTATAGCGGCCCGATTCCTGGAGGAGGGTGCTTTTTTCAGTGATGGTAGGCTTCAGCAGCACCTGGTAGATATTCATTTAAGCCTCCCCCGCTTCGTCCGAATCGGTTGAGCCAACCGGGCTGAGGGCGGTTCGGCGGTTCGGCGCGGCGGCCCACATTGCCTCACCCTTGCGCAGGGCCGCCGTAGTAATGACCACGGTCTCCCGCCGCAGCAACTCGTGGGCGTTCAGTTGGTTGACCGGCAGCGTCCACACCTTCTTGAGGTTGTGGCCGGCGCGGGCAACCGACAATTCGGCGTTTTCCGTTACGACCAGGGCCGAGCCGGTGATGCCCAAGCTCTCTATCAACCCGACCATGGAACGGGTTTTGCCGTCCAGGGTGTCCAGGCTGTCCAGGCAGAGCAGGCTGCCCTGGCGAATCTTCTCGGACAGGGCGCACTTGAGGGCCAGGCGGCGCATCCGCTTGGGCAGGGCCTTGCGATAGTCCCGGGGATGGGGGCCGAAAACTACGCCGCCGTGCCGCCACTGGGGAGCGCGAATACTGCCCTGGCGGGCGCGGCCGGTGTGCTTCTGAATCCAGGGTTTGCGTCCCCCGCCGGACACCTGGGCGCGGGTTTTGGTGTCGTGGGTGCCCTGGCGTTTATTCAACTGGTAAATGACCACGGCCTGGTGAACCAGGGAATGGTTCATCGGCACCGCGAAAACGGCTTCGTCCACCTCCAGGTGGCTTACCGTCTCGCCCTGCTGATTTATAACGGGAAGTTCCATATCCTAAATCCTTAGAAAGTCCTAGTTGCCCCGCGAGGCGGTCTTGCCGGTACGCCGAATCAGCAGCAGGCCGTTGGGGGCGCCGGGAACCCCGCCTTTGAGGAAGATGAGATTCCGCTCCGGGTCAACCTGCACCACTTCCAGATTCTTGACGGTAATCCGGGCGTTACCCATGTGGCCGGCCATTTTCAAGCCCTTGAACACCTTGCCCGGCGTGGTGCCGCCGCCGATGGAGCCGGGGGCGCGGGCCCGGTCCGACTGACCATGAGTGCGGGGGCCGCCGCCAAAACCGTGGCGTTTCATCACTCCGGCGAAACCGCGACCCTTGGACTTGCCGATTACGTCCACCATTTCGCCCGGCTCAAAGATGTCCACCTTAATCTGCTGCCCCAGGGTGAACTCGCTGACATCGTCGGCCTTGACCTCCCGCAGGTAGCGGGTTAGCGGGTTGCCCTTGAAATGCCCCGCCTTGGGCCGGTTCAGTTTCTTCACCGGGTCAAAGCCCAACTGAACCGCCTCATAGCCGTCGGTGTCGTTGGTCTTAATCTGGGTTATGGAGCAGGGGCCGGCCTGAATCATCGTTACCGGAACCACCCGGCCGTCTTCCCGGAAAACCCGGCTCATACCTACTTTCTTGCCTAGAAATCCCCGGAGCATAACTAACTCCTGTACCTTTTCACCCGGACTGCCCCGGCGCAACTGCGCTCTGAGGCCGGTCTTACAGTTTACAGTTTGATGGAAATATCCACCCCGGCCGGCAGATTGAGCCGGGTCAGGGAGTCGATGGTCTTGGAAGTCGGCTCCAGAATGTCAATGAGCCGTTTGTGAGTGCGTATCTCAAAGTGTTCCCGGGAATCCTTGTCCACGTGAGGGCCGCGGATGACGCAGAAACGGCGAATGTGGGTGGGCAAAGGCACCGGCCCGGCGATTCGGGCGCCGGTGCGCTCGGCGGTCTCCACAATCTGCTCCGTGGAGCTGTCCAGCACCTTGTGTTCAAAGGATTTCAGGATGATTCTTACTTTCTGTCGCGTGACCATAAAACCCTGTTCCCTACTCTAAAAATCCGGCGGTTGCTTGCCGGGTTGCCTGCCGGGTTGGTTGCCGGTTCACTTGTTGATTAACGTCTTGAGCAGATGCTCCGGCACCGGCTCATAATACTTGAACTCCATAGTAAAGGTAGCCCGGCCCCGGGTGATGGAGCGCAGGGCGGTAGTATAGGCGAAAGTCTCGCCCAGGGGAATCATTGCCCGGACGCTCTGAATGTCCTCTTCCCCTTCGATATTCCGTATCTGCGCCCGGCGCATCCCCAGGTCGCCCAACACCTCGCTGAGGAACTCTCCGGGGGTAACAACTTCCAGTTCCACCATCGGCTCCAGCAAGACCGGGCCGGCCCGGCGCGCGCCCTCCCGAATCGCCAACATTCCGGCGCTGCGGAAGGCCATCTCTGAGGAGTCAACGGTGTGGAAGCTGCCGTCCACCAGCGTTACCTTCACGTCCACCAGGGGATAACCGCCCAGCGGCCCATTGTCCAGGGCCTGCTTGACCCCGTTCTGCACTGCCGGGATGTATTCCCGGGGAATCGTGCCGCCGGTGATGCCGTTGACAAACACATTGCCGGCGCCCGGCTCCTGGGGTTCAATTTCCAGCCAGACGTGGCCGAACTGACCATGCCCCCCGGACTGGCGGACAAAGCGGCCTTCGCTGCGAAGGGACCGGGTCAGGGTTTCCCGGTAGGAGACCCGGGGACTGCCTACGTTGGCCGCTACGTTGAACTCCCGGCGCATCCGGTCAACCAGCACTTCCAGGTGCAACTCACCCATGCCGGAAATAACCGTCTGGGCGGTTTCATCGTTGAAACGAACCTGAAAAGTGGGGTCTTCGTCGGAGAGCTTGCGCAGGGCGTCGGAGAGACGGTCCTGGTCGGCGCGGGTGGCGGGTTCAATGGCTACGGAGACAACCGGTTCGGGGAACTTGGGAGGCTCAAGAATCAGCGGCTGGAAGTCGGTGCAGATAGTATCGCCGGTAAAGGTGTTCTTCAAGCCGACGGCGGCGCAGATATTGCCGGCGCCAATAACCTCCAATTCCTCCCGGTGATTGGCGTGCATTTGCAGCAGGCGGCCCATACGCTCCCGCTGGCCCTTGCTGACGTTCATTACCGAGGCGCCGGCCTTGACCGTGCCGGAGTAAATCCGCAGGAAAACCAGCCGTCCCACGTAGGGGTCGGTAACTACCTTGAACGCCAGGGCGGCCAAGGGCATAGAATCGTCGGGGAATCGCCAATCGGTTTCTTCGGTTTTGGGGTCAGTTCCCTCCACCGGCGGCACGTCGGCCGGGGAGGGCAGGAAATGGATGATGGCGTCCAGCAGGGGATGAACCCCCTTGCCGGAGATGGCGCTGCCGCAAAGCACCGGCACCAACTGGCGTTGAATTGTCGCCTCCCGCAGGGCGCGGCGCAGGTCTGCCTCGCCCAGTTCCTCGCCTTCCAAGTAGCGGATCAACAGGCTTTCGTCGGTCTCCACGATTTTCTCAATCATGGCCTGACGGTATTCATCATAGGCTTCCTGATACTCGGAAGGCACCGGGATTTGTTCCGGTGGCTCGATGCCGTTGCCGCTGTCCCGCCCCTTGGGGTACACGGAGGCGCGGCCACCGATGAGGTCGATAACGCCGACAAAGGAATCCTCTTCCCCCATGGGCAGTTGAATCGGCACCGGGTTGGCCTTGAGCCGCCGTTTTACCGAGTCGATAGTCCGGGCATAGCTGGCGCCCACCCGGTCCATCTTGTTCACAAAGCAGATGCGGGGCACCATATAGTTGTCGGCCTGGCGCCAGACGGTTTCCGATTGGGACTGAACCCCGGCCACCGCATCCAGCACCACGATGCCGCCGTCCAGAACCCGGAGGCTGCGTTCCACCTCGGCGGTAAAGTCCACGTGGCCCGGCGTGTCAATGATGTTGACCCGGTGGTCATCCCACTGGGCGGTGGTGGCGGCGGCGGTAATGGTAATGCCCCGTTCCCGTTCCTGGGGCATCCAGTCCATTGCGGTAGTGCCTTCGTCCACGCCGCCGACCTTGTGAATACGGCCGGTCAGGTACAGGACCCGCTCGGTAACGGTGGTCTTGCCGGCGTCAATGTGGGCGATAAAGCCGATATTGCGGATTTTGTCAATTGGATATGCAGATACCATTTATTGGGCCCCTCGCCGCCCGCAGAGAAAACTATTTTCGATTTCGATTATCGCCGGTAATGAACAAAGGCCCGGTTGGCCTCGGCCATCCGGTGCAGTTCTTCCCGCCGCCGTACCGCCGAACCCTCGCCGCGGGCTGCGTCCATAAACTCGTTAGCCAGGCCCCGGCGCATCGGCATCCCGTTGCGTCCCCGGGCGCCCCGGATCAGCCAGCGCATTGCCAGGGCCTCGCTGCGGTTGGCCCGCAGGTCGGTGGGTACTTGATAAGTAGCCCCGCCAATACGGCGGGGTTTCACTTCTACCAGGGGCGTAGCGTTCTTCAGGGCCTGCTCAAAAATTTCCATAGGATCCCGCCGCGACTCTTCCCGCACCAATTCCAGCGCGCCATAGACTACCCGCTGGGCGGTGGTCTTCTTGCCGCGGGTCATCACCCGGTTGATAAACCGGGCCAACGGAACGCTGTTATATTGGGAATCCTCAGCGATTATTCGAGGTTCGGCTCTTCTTCTTCTGGACATATATCCGCTACACCCTGATTATTTAGACTCCAAAACGCAAAACCATCACCCTGGAACAGGCCGGTTTCATCCCCCTGTCCCTGGTGAACCGAGAGGGCCAAATAAGAATCACGTTCCGCCGGAAGGGAAACCGGGGTTGATTCTCTGGAACTCTTGAGGTTGGCTGCTAGGGCTTGGAGGCCCCGTACTTGCTGCGGCCCCGCCGCCGGTTGCGCACGCCCTCGGTATCCAGGGCGCTGCGTACTACGTGGTAGCGCACGCCGGGCAGGTCCTTGACCCGGCCGCCGCGCACCAGCACTACCGAGTGCTCCTGCAAGTTGTGGCCCTCGCCGCCGATGTAGGCGGTAACCTCTACCCCGTTGGTCAGCCGGACCCGGGCAATCTTGCGCAGCGCCGAGTTGGGCTTCTTCGGGGTCATAGTACGCACCTGGATACACACGCCGCGGCGCTGGGGGCAGCCGTCGCCCCATTTTATCCGGTTCCGCAGCGAGTTTTGTACCCAGTGCAACGCCGGGGCCTTGGTGCCTTTACGCACCGGCCGCCGCCCTTTTCTAACCAGTTGATTTACTGTAGGCATACTCCGCCTTTCCTCATGCACTTGCAATCGACAAGCCATTGACGTAATTCGATACTTTACCAATCCAATCTGCCAATGTCAATAACCTGGCGAGAGAATTGTCGGTTTCAATTCAGGCAATCTTTGGCGGGAAAACCGGGCAATCTCATCATAAACCCGGCAATTGACCCGAACCGGTCATAGCCCGGAACCCGTCATACCCCCCGGAACCCATCATAAACCCGTCGTTCCGGCGAAAGCCGGAATCCAGGAAATCCCCCGGAAAAGAGCGAACCGGCTGCCGAGCGTTCTGGATTCCGGCTTTCGCCGGAACGACGGAACGACGGTTGCCTTCCGCATCGCTCATCCTGAGCCGGTCGAAGGATGCCCGCCGGATAGGGGTGTATGGTTCGACAAGCTCACCATGAGCGGATTTTGTTCCTGGCGCGGACTTTGTTCTTTGCGCTGACTTTTACCTACCCCGGTTTGCATTGTAATGAATTGTAACCGGGCCGGTATGTGAGGTGATATACTGGAGTCAACGAAAGCAGTTTACCATAAAATAAAGGCCGGAACCGGCGAGGGAGAAAATGCCACTCTATTTTTTGATGGGAACAACAACGGAACGCGGTCAGCGGCGGCTGAAGGAAAACCCGGATTTGATGGTTGACTCGGTTCGGGAGTGTGATTGTGAGGGCGCCGAGGTCTTGGGTCAGTACGCGGTTTTGGGCCGGTATGATTTTGTGATGCTGGCCGAGGCCGAGGATAACGATGCCGTAGCCAGCCTTTCCCTGGAGATAAGCGTCCGGGTCGGCCTGCACATTGAGACCTTGCCGGCCATTGCCCTGCGGATGCGCCCCGACAGCGACGGCGACGCCGAAGGGGGCGAACTGGCCTACGCCGAAACGCCGGCCGGCGAGTGGGAACTGCCCGACCAGAACCCGGATTAGCGATTAGTCCGGGCCGGGAACCGCCGGACGCCGGGAATCAAAGACGGGACAAAAGAGCATACCCTTGCCCGGTGTCCGGCATTGCCGGCATACATATATAGGCAAAGGTCAAGTAGAGATGAACGCCAGGAAAATACCCCGGGCCATGACCATTGCCGGCTCCGACTCCGGCGGCGGGGCCGGTATTCAGGCCGACCTGAAAACCTTTTCCGCATTGGGCGTGTACGGCGCCTCCACCCTCACCGCCATCACCGCCCAGAACACCCTGGCCGTAACTGCGGTGCACGAACTGCCCACCGACATTATCGCCGCCCAGATTGACGCCGTAATCACCGACATCGGGGTTGACGCCGTTAAAACGGGAATGTTATCCAGCACGGCCATCGTGGAAGTGGTGGCCCGGGAACTGGAGCGGCACCGGATTACCGCCCTGGTGGTGGACCCGGTGATGGTCGCCAAGAGCGGGGACTCTTTGCTGCGGCAGGAGGCGGTGGATGCCCTCCGCACCCGGCTGGTTCCTCTAGCGGCGGTGGTAACGCCGAACATCCCGGAGGCGGAAACCCTCACCGGGCTGACCATCGCTACCGATGGGGATATGCGGCGGGCCGCCGAGCAAATTGTCGCTATGGGCGCCCGGGCCGTAGTGGTCAAGGGCGGCCACCGGGCCGGGCCGGCCACCGACTTGTTTTACGACGGCGTCCAGTTCAAGGAGTTTTCCGCGCCCCGTTTTGACACCCCGAATACTCACGGAACCGGCTGTACCTTCGCCTCGGCGGTGGCCGCCGGCCTGGCCCAGGGCAAAGACGTTTTAGCGGCGACCGCCCAGGCCAAAGAATACGTAACCGAGGCCATCCGCCACTCCTTCCCCCTGGGCCAGGGCCACGGCCCCCTGAACCATTTTTATCGGGTGTGGGGGTAAATAACCGCTCATCCTGAGCTTGTCGAGGGATATGGATATAAGGGTAGGGGTGGGATGGTTCGACAAGCTCACCATGAGCGGTTTTGTGTTGATAAGCGGTTTTGTTTTGGTAAATGAGCCGTTCCCACGTGCCGGTTGAACTGAACGAGGATAGGGTTGAGCGCAATGGGAATCTTTTACCAGAACCTGGCATTGGGGCCGAGGAACGGCTCCCGGCTAGAGGAAATAACCGCTTTGGTAGATACCGGCAGCATCTACACACTGGCGCCAGCGCCGGTTTTGGAACGGCTGGGGATTGCCCCGGAGTGGAGCGACACTTTTGAGCTGGCCGACGGCAGACGCGTAGAGTATTCGCTGGCGGAAGTTCGCGTCCGGCTGAATGGGCGGGAACGCACCAGAATTTGCATCTTTGGGCCGCCTAACTGCCAACCACTGCTGGGCGCCGATACCCTGGAAGGGTTCGGTCTGGCCGCCGACCCAGTCAACCGGAGATTAGCGCCGGCCCGGATGTTTCTGCTCTGAAAGGGAATCCACGCCCCGGCCGGCTATCGTACCTGTCCAGGCTTTTCCACTCCATTTCTCTTATCCCGCGCCTTTGGCCCCGACCCTTCGGTTTCAGCAACACCCAAACGCCCACCGGCGCAAAACCAGGATAATCGCAGCATAAACCCGTCAACCCGTCGTTCCGGCGAAAGCCGGAATCCAGAACGCTCGGTAGCCGGCTCACTCTTTTCCGGGGGATTTCCTGGATTCCGGCTTTCGCCGGAACGACGGTTACTTGGACGGTTGCCCTGGTTGCCCTGGTTGCCCTGGTTAGGATGCAATTGCCCCACCGGCGCAAAACCGACCATATCCCCCCACTTTACGCTTTGTTGTATAATACCCCCCGATGACATCTTATCCCCGCCGAGGTATATCTGCTATGTTCACACCCGTGCCCAGCCGCGTTAATTTGTCGGAACTGGATGCCCGTATTCTGGATTACTGGAAGGAGCGGGACGTTTTCCGGCGCACCGAGTCCGAGCGGCCCGATGCTCCCCGGTTTATGCTCTACGAAGGCCCCCCTACCGCCAACGGTAGCCCCGGTATCCATCACGTCCTGGCCCGAGTGTTCAAGGACGTTATCTGCCGTTACCGCACGATGAAGGGCTATCGCTGTCTCCGCAAGGGCGGGTGGGACACCCATGGCCTGCCGGTGGAACTGGAAATTGAGAAGGAACTGGGCCTCAGTTCCAAGCGGGAAATCGAGGAATACGGCATTGAAAACTTCAACCGGAAATGCCGGGAGAGCGTGTTCCGCTACGTCAAGGAATGGGAGGAACTGACCGACCGCATCGGCTTCTGGGTCGATATGGATAATCCCTACGTTACCCTGGACAACGAGTTTATCGAAACCGGCTGGTGGATTCTCAAGCAGCTTTGGGACCGGGAACTGCTCTATCAGGGGATGCGGGGCACTCCCCACTGCCCCCGCTGCGAAACCAGCCTCAGCTCTCATGAGGTGGCCCTGGGCTACCGGGAGGACACTCCTGACCCCTCGGTGTTCATCAAGTTCCGCCTGACCGAACCGGCGGCCGGCCTGGCAATTGACCCCGCCGTACCCACCTATCTGCTGGCCTGGACTACCACGCCCTGGACGTTGCCGGGCAACACCGCCCTGGCCGTGGACGCCGGAGCGGATTACTCCCTGGTGGAACTGGAGCAGGAACGGGACGGGGAGACGCGGACGGAGCGGCTGATTCTGGCGACCCAACTGCTGGAGTCAGGTCTGCAACAGGAATACCGGGCCGTTGCCGCCCTGCGGGGCGCCGACCTGGTGGGAACCGGCTATGAGCCTCTCTATTCCCCGGCGGCCTACGGCTCCGCGATTCGGCGTTTCGTGCGCCGCACCGGGCCGGGCGGCGTTGCCGTTACCGAACTGGAGGCGGCCGACGAGTTTGCGCCCCAGGTGGTGGCCGGCGATTTTGTGTCAATGGAGGACGGCACCGGCATTGTCCACATCGCCCCGGCCTTTGGCGACGAAGACCTGGGCCTGGGCCGGGAGCAGGAGTTGGCCTTTGTCCAACCGGTGGACTTGCGGGGCAACATCACCGGGGATTATCCCTTTGCCGGCAAGTTCGTCAAGGACGCCGACGAGGACATTATGCAAGACCTGGCCGGCCGGGGTCTGCTCTACCGGCGGGAAATCTACCGCCACACCTACCCCTTCTGCTGGCGCTGCGACACGCCCCTGCTTTACTATGCCAAGTCCTCCTGGTACATCCGCACCACCGCCTATAAAGACCGGCTGGTCAGCGGCAACAGCGGGATTAACTGGTATCCCGATTACGTCCGGGAGGGCCGCTTTGGTGAGTGGCTGCGCAACAACGTGGACTGGGCCATTTCCCGGGAGCGGTACTGGGGCACCCCCATTCCCATCTGGGAGTGCCGGGACTGCGGTCACCGGGTTTGCCTCGGCAGCGTGGCCGAGTTGAAAGAGGCCGCCCTTGCCGGCCAGCAATCCCAAGTGGAGGGACTGGACCTGCACCGGCCCTACGTGGATGACATCCGGCTGCATTGCGCCGCCGCCGACTGCGCCGGGGAGATGCAGCGGATCCCGGAGGTGATGGACGCTTGGTTTGACTCCGGGGCGATGCCGTTTGCCCAATGGCACTACCCCTTCGATAACCCGGAAATTGCCGATGATGGCCGCTTTCCCGCCGATTATATCTGCGAGGCGGTGGATCAGACTCGAGGCTGGTTCTACAGCCTCCACGCCCTGGCTACCTTGCTGAAAGAGCAGCCCTCCTACAGCAACGTAATCTGCCTGGGCCTGATTCTGGACAGCCGGGGCCAGAAGATGAGCAAGCACGTGGGGAACGTGGTGCAGCCCAGCACCGTGCTGGACGCTCACGGGGCCGACGCCCTGCGCTGGTATCTGTTCACCGCGTCCCATCCGGGGGAGGCCCGCCGGTTCTCCGACCGGCTGGTCAACGAAACCCTGCGGCGGGTGCTGCTTACCCTGTGGAATGTTTACTCCTTCTTTACCAACTACGCCGCCATCGACCAGTTTCACCCGGACCAGATTCCCGCCGACTGGCAGCCGGAGAGTGAACTGGATCGCTGGATCCTGTCCGAGTTGAACGTGCTGGTAACCCAGGTGGACGGTTACATGGACGCCTATAACCCCACCGACTCCGGGCGGCGCATCCAGGAGTTTATTGACCGCCTTTCCAACTGGTACGTGCGGCGCAGCCGGCGCCGTTTCTGGAAGAGTGAAAACGATACTGACAAGCTCTCGGCCTACGCTACCCTGTATCAGTGCCTGGTCACCGTGGCCCGTCTGATGGCGCCCCTGGCGCCCTTTATGGCCGAGGAACTGTACCGGAACCTGGTTTGCCCGGTGAACCCGTCCGCCCCGGACAGCGTTCACCTGGATAGCTACCCGGTGGCCGATGCGTCTTTGATTGACCAGGACTTGATGGAGGCCACCCGGTTGGCGATGCAGGTCGCCAGCCTGGGCCGGGCCGCCCGGGCCAAAGCCGGGGTCAAGGTGCGCCAACCCCTGGCCCAGGTACAGGTCTGGGGCCGCCCCGACCACCTGGAACGGGTGGGTTCTCAGATCCTGGAGGAACTCAACATAAAGGAACTGACGGTTCTGGATAGCGGCGGCGCCGAGGATTATCAGGAGCGGGTGCGGCAAGCGTCTCAAGCCCAGGGCAACGCCGACTTTTCCGGCCACGGCATCTACCCGGTGGACAATTATTGGGTATCCGTAGAGCCGGGCTGCCTGGTGGCGATTGACGCCAGCGTAACCCCGGAACTGGCCGAGGAAGGGCTGGCTAGGGAACTGGCCCACCGCATCCAGGGCCTGCGCCGCAGCGCCCAGTTTGAGCTTACCGACCGCATCGTTACCTACTACCAGGGGCCGGAGCAAGTGGCCCAAGTAATGCAGCGCCACGCCGCCTACATCAGCCAGGAAACCTTGAGTCAAGAACTGGTAGCCGGCGCTCCGGATGACGGCGCCCAAAGCGAAACGCAGAAGATGGAAGGGATGGAGGTAACCCTTGGGGTTAAGCGGGTTTAGGGTTTCACAAAAGCAATCAGTGAGGAGACCAAGGTGAGTAACGAACCGCAGTTGTTTCGAGTTAATCCGGCAAGCCGGGAATCTGAGCGGATTGCCGAGGTGGACTTCGGACAGTTGGGCTTGCAAGAACGCCGGGACATCCAGGAATGGGTAGCTGCCAACCCGGGTATCCTCAGTGAAGACCTGCTGATAATCGGTAAAGAGTTCAGCGGTTTTGACCGTACCAACGAAAGGCTTGACCTGTTGGCGGTTGACTCCGACGGCAAGCTGGTAATCATCGAGTTGAAGCGTGACGATACCGGCGCTGACGCCCACTGGCAAGCTATTAAGTATGCCAGCTACTTTCACCACACGGGCAAAGATGACATTGTCCGAATGATGGCCGACTACGAGAAAGTCTCCCAGGAAGAAGCCACAGACCGGTTACTGAAGCATCTTGGGGCCGACGACCTCAACGCGGTGAACAACGACCAGCGCATCATCCTGGCTAGTCATCGGTTTGCGCCTGAAGTTACTTCAGCCGCCTTGTGGCTAAATGAGAAAGCCCCCGTCGAAAACCTGATTACCTGCGTCAAACTGACCCCATACCGGGATGCCAGGACTGACTCGCTGTACGTGCAGGCGACCACCATTATTCCTGTACCCGGGATAGATGAGTATGTGGTAAGCGTGGGCAGCAACTCACAGCAAGAGGGAAACGGGAGCGGAAGCAGCTTTGCATCAAAGATGCAAGCAACCTTTGATCGAAACAGAGGGGACGAAGTTACCGCTTTCGTTAGAAAAGTGGGCGAACTTATCATGAACGTACTGCCGGACGAAATCCGACCCGACAAGACAAGCAGATGGGCCGGAGGCTGGCCGCAGTTTCGCTACTACAACTTGTGGTACTCCCGGAGTCCTTGGGGCAACCACCGTATGTGTTATCGCATCCATCTTTTGCCACAAGAAGAGCCGGGTTTATGGCGGGCCGATGTCGGGTTCAGCGACGAACAAAAACTAGCGTTGCCGGCGCTTGATGGCATTGAGATTCACGAACGTCAAACGATAACCCAGAACGGCGTTCATGTGCGTATGGAACCCGATTCTTTGAACGATTCCTTCGCCAACACGATTGCGGAAGTGCTGCGAAGGTTTATAGAGAAAATCACGCCGGTAGTGGACGACCTCGAAAATGAGAGCAACGAGTCGGATGTCTGATAGTCAACAGAGACTCAAATATGCCTGAACTGCCCGAAGTTGAAAACGCCCGGCGTATCCTGATTCGCGCGGAGTTGCCGGGCCGCGCCTTTACCTCGGTTCGTGTGGGTTGGGGCAACAGCGTCAGGAGTCCCTCGGTGGAGGACTTTGTGTTGGGGCTGCACTCCCGCCGGGTTGAGGAGATTGACCGCCGGGGCAAGTACCTGTTGCTGGCCCTGGACTCCGGGGAGACGCTCATCATCCACCTGGGTATGACCGGCGGGTTGAGTATCCAACCCCAAACCCAAGCCGCCGACCCAATGGTGCGCCACTCCTTTGCCCTGGATGACCGGCGGGAACTGCGCTTTCGCGACCCCCGCAAGTTCGGCCATCTCTGGCTCACCCCTGACGCCGGCCAGACCCTGCCCGACCTGGGGCCGGAGCCCCTGTCCCCGGAGTTTACCACCGAGGCCCTCGCCGCAAAACTGGCCGGCCGCAATGCCCCAATCAAGGCGATGCTGCTGGAGCAGTCCGTTGTAGCCGGCTTGGGCAATCTCTACGTTGACGAATCCCTGTACGGCGCCGGCATCCACCCCCTGCGTACCGCCCAAGCGCTGGACAATGGGGAAATCGTGCGTTTGCAGGAAAGCATAGTTGGGTGTCTTAATGCGGCTACAGCCCAATATGACCGGGCGCGGGATGCGGAATGGCCCGACCCGCCGTCGGCGCTGCACACCTGGACCATCCCCCGCAAGGACGGTGAGTCCTGCCCCAAGTGCGCCGCCGCCATAGCCGGCATCCGGGTAAGGGGCCGGGGAACTTTCTTTTGCCCCGAATGTCAGAAGGAAAGCTGCTGAAATTCGGTGGACTAATTCCCGCTCCGACGCCGGGAACGGGGCTTGCAGCAGCGGCTTTTTAGCGGGCGGTCTTACTCCGCCGCTACCAACGGCTCCAGCTTGGTGAGCAACTGCTGAATGGCTTGCAAGGCGCGGCGGACGGCGCGGGGACGCATCCAGTTTTCGTAAAAGTTGATGTGTAAGGTATGCGCCCGCTCAAACAGGGCGGCCAATTCCGGGTCGCCGGTTTCCTCTACCAGGTCGTCAATGACATCGAACAGGAGGCGGTGGCTGCGGTGCGGCCAGCCCCGTTCCTCAGCAATCGCCTTGACCATTTCCGCCGTGGCCCCCCAGCCCTTTTCCGAGGCTTGCGGCAAGTCGTTCTCGGCCAGGTACTGGTAAGCCTTGCCCATAAACTCCCGGCTGGCCGTGGCGTAGCGGTTGGTGGATTCAAGCATCAGCATTTCCTCTGCATTTGACTATTGTTAGGTCATTATAGCGGATATATTTTATACTGGTAGAGAGCGGCGGTTCTCAATAGGACAATCGCATCATAAACCCGTCATCTCGGCGAAAGCCGGAATCCAGAACGCTCGGTAGCCGGCTCCGTCTTTTCCGGGGGATTCCCTGGATTCCGGCTTTCGCCAGAACGACGGTTGTTTGGGGTTGTTTGGGTTGTCAATGACGGTTGCCCGGGTTGCCCCGGTTAAGACGCGATTGCCCGGCGGTTCTCAACAGCCGGTTGACGTTAGCCGGTTGACGTTGGCAACACCATTGCTTACAATCCGAATATACGATAATCCTTTTCTGGCGGCCCGGCGCCGGCCGGGGCAGCAGAGCAACTTTACTCGGAAGGTGATGGTTCATGGCGACCTATAAGAAGCATGAAGCCCAGGAATGGGCGTGGGATTTCCTGAAAGCCCAATGGACTACCATAATGACCCCCTTTACGCCGGATAATCGGGTCGATGAGGACGGCCTCCGCCGCAACATCCGGTACATCCGCAGCCTCGGCACCCGGGGCGGCGGCTGCACCTGGGGCATGGGCGAGTTCTGGAGCCTCACCTTCGACGAGCGGGTTCGGGTGATGGATACGGTGGCCGCCGAGGCCGCCGGCCAGTGGGGTATCGCCGCCCACGTAACCCATACTTCCGTCGGCGATATGCTGGCCCTGGCCGACCGGGCCGAGGCCGACGGCTTTGACCTGCTGGTGGTGGCGCCCCCCTATATGGTAGCCAAGACCGAGGACGTAGTTTATGACTACGTAAAGACCCTGGCCGACCACACCAACCTGGCGATTATGTTCTACAACTCCCCCCAGTTCGGTATGCTGATGAGTCCCCAGGGGTTGAATCGGCTGTGCCAGATTCCCAACGTGGTGGGCGTCAAGGAAGCCAGTTTCAACCAGCAGACTTCCCTGGAAACTCACCTGCTGGTGGGCAAACAGGCCATCATCAGCACCCCCGACGAGTGGATTTACCCCAAGGCCAAAGAGTTGGGTTTCCACCAACAGGTAATGTTCGCCAACACCTCCGACTGGCGGTTTGACACCCCGGAGTGCAACTACTACGTCCAGTTTATTGACCGGGCCAGCCGGGGCGACCTGGACCTGGAGTTTTACGACAAACACCTGAAAGACCTCAAGGCCCTCTCCGACAAGTGGTGGGGCGGCACCGTCAAGAAGTCCGGCGGCGTCCTCCCGGCGCCGATGTGCAAGTATTGGGGGGAGTTGATGGGCATGGCCGGCGGCCACGTCCGGCCCCCGCTCATGAGCCTGACCGCCGAGGAAAAGGCCGAACTGAAACAGGAATTGATGCCGCTGATTCCCCGGCCTCAGGCCGTTACGGTTCCGGCCCAGCCCCGCGTCCACGCTCCTTGGCTCAACGGCAATGGGCGAAACGGTCTGTCCGACTCCGGGATGATGCTGCTGGTCAGCGTCCAGAATATGGCCGAAGCCCTGGAAGCCGACAAGGGCGGCGCCGACATCATTGACGTTAAGAACCTGCAAGAGGCCCTGGTCGGTTCCGGCCACCCCAACCTGGTGCGGGAAGTGCGGGAACGGATACCGGCGGAAAAGCACGTCAGCGTAACCCTGGGCGTAGTTCCCAACCAGGCCGGCACCGTGGCTATGGCGGTACACGCCGCCGGTATGCTGGACGCCACCTCGGTCAAAGTGGGCTTTTGCGAATCCAACTACAATGACGCGGTGGAAATCCTCCAGGGCGCGCGGGAAGCCCTGCACGGCTACGATACCAAGCTGATTGGCTCCCTGTTCGCCGATAATCACCTGTTCAAGGGCGGCCTGGACCCGGACTTGATGGTGAAGTTGGCGATTGAGGGCCGGTGCGACGGTTTCCTGATTGACACCCTGACCAAGGACGGGCGCAACCTCTTTGACTTTATCCCGGAGACCCGGTTGCGGGAGATGGTGCTGGAGGCCAAGCAGGCCGGGCTGAGCACCGCCCTTTCCGGGCACCTGAAACTGGATAACCTGGACGAGTTGGCCCGGGTCAACCCGGACATCGTCGGCGTCCGGGGCGCCGTCTGTTCCAGTGGCGCGCGGGACCGGGCGGTGGCCTGGGAAGCAGTGTCCCACTTCAAGAACCAGCTTGACCTCCGCAAGTCCGGCGAGATTGACGTTCACCATAAGCCGGTGAACGGCAACGGTCATAACGGCGGCTGGGCCGTGATTGACGGCCGGGGCAAGAACTGCGCCGGGGTGATTGCCGCCCTGAGCCGCCAGATGGATGATGACCGGGGCGCCTTCGTCGAGGCTATTCTCCACGATGCCCTGAACATCTACGACGTGATTTACTGGGCCGAGCAGGCCGGCCACCGGCTATTGACCCAGCGCAAGGAAACCGACGGCACCCTGCGGGTACTCATCCAGCCCTTTGGCAGCAAATAACGCCGGAATCTTTACCTAAAGACGCAACGGCGCAACGGACGCCGAGTTTCGGAGCGGGTAGATTGCCCCTTTGCAACTCGGCGTCCGGTTTGTATCCGGGTAAAACTCCGGGCAATCGCAGCTTAACCCGTCTTAACTAGGGCAATCCAGGCAACCGTCATTCCGACAGCAACCGTCGTTCCGGCGAAAGCCGGAATCCAGAACGCTCGGTAGCCGGATTGTTCTTTTCCGGTAGGATTTCCTGGATTCCGGCTTTCGCCGGAACGACGGGTTTATGATGCAATGGTCTTGGGTAAAATCTCCGTTCAGAGGTGGA
The DNA here is from genome assembly GCA_958295765.1 of uncultured Dehalococcoidia bacterium. GTDB lineage: Bacteria > Chloroflexota > Dehalococcoidia > Lucifugimonadales > UBA3495 > CATQHB01. The sequence continues at coordinate 1,726,241 of CATQHB010000002.1, read as the reverse complement.
AAAAATGGCTACTGAGGAAAGGTGGCAGTTGAAGGGCGACTACTTTGAGAACTGCAACTGCGAGATTCTCTGTCCCTGCGTAGTTCAAGGCGGCCCGGCGGTGCCTACCGAGGGACACTGCGACGTGGCCTTTGCCTTCCACGTTCAGGAGGGGGATTACCGGGGGGTTGCGCTGGACGACCTGAACTTTATCGTGGCGGCCTATACCCCCGGCATAATGGGCGCCGGCGACTGGACTCTGGCCGCTTACATTGACGAGCGGGCCGACCAGTTTCAGCGCGCCGCCCTGGGCCGGATTCTGTCCGGGGAAATCGGCGGCCCGGCGGAACGATGGATGCGCTTGACCGCCAACTACCTGGGTATCAAGTATTGCCCCATTGACTATAAATCCGACGGGCATCGCCGCAGCGTCCAGATCCCCGGCATTATAGACTTCACTGTGGAGGGCATCGTAGTCGGCAACCGGCCGGAGCCGATGCGGTTGGAGAATACCGGCCATCCGGTCAGTTCCAGCCTGGCCCTGGCTAAAGGCGGCGCCAGCACCTACACCGACCACGGAATGACCTGGGATAACAGCGGCAAGAACGGCCACTACGCCGCCTTTGCCTGGAGTTGGCCCTAACCATATCCGGGGTATTCTCAAGGTTTGTTGGTATTATTATCGGCGTAGGGGCGGGTTGGTAACCCGCCCGGTAAGTGTCCGGGGTAGGTGCAAATTTTCGCCAAGAACAAAATCCGCTCATCCTGAGCCTGTCGAAGGATAGGGCAATCGCATTTTAACCAAGGTAACCCAAGCAACCGTCGTTCCGGCGAAAGCCGGAATCCAGGAAATCCTCCCGGAAAAGAGCGAGCCGGCTATCGAGCTTACTGGATTCCGGCTTTCGCCGGAACGACGGGTTTATGCTGCGATTGCCCTGGTCGAAGGATGGGGTTGATGGTTCGACAAGCTCACCATGAGCGGGTTTCGGACTTTGGGCAAGACCCGGCCCGACCGTCCTTATTCCGCCCGGTGGGGAGAAATAACGCAATGTGTAGAAGCATCAAGAAGCTGCGGGTGCCGGAAGTGCCGGCCAGCGCCGAGGAGATAAGCGCCGCCGCCACTCAGTTTGTGCGCAAGATAAGCGGTTACCGCCAGCCTTCTCAAGCCAACCGGGAAGCCTTTGAGGACGCGGTTGCGGAAATAGCCGCCGCGGCGGCCAAGCTGCTGGACTCCCTGGAGACCCGCCGGGTTTAACCCTCCGGCCGGGTTCAGGATACGTTGCCGCCGTAGATATGCTCCGGCGCCACGATTATTGCCGAGCGCTGCTGCTCCCGCATGGCCTGGTCGTATTCCGGCCAGTTGGGGTGTTCCTGCGCCGCCGCCGTCCGAAACACATCCTGCAAGGTCAGCCGCAACTCCTCGGCGTCGGTGTTGCCGGCCGAGAAAATCCGGGCCAAGCCCTGCAATACGATGTACGCCGACCAGTTTTCCCGGGCCACCAGCAGGGTGCAGCGGGGGTTGCGGCGCAGGTTCCGCAGCTTGGCCCGGTCTTCCGTAGTGGTAAAGGCCACGCCGTCCCGGTAGGGGCCGCAGGTAACTATGCTCATCTGGGCCGCCCCGTCCCGCCGGAAGGTGGTCAGCACCCCGCGCCGGTTCTCCGCTACAAATCTTTTCAGGTTGTCGTCAAGCATCACTAGGGCCTCCAATTTGGGGATAAACTGCGGCGCTCCGGTCTAACTGAGCCAGAAAGTTGAACCGTTGCCGTCCTTGCGCACTTCGATCCGCACCGGGAACATATCCTTCAGGTCGTCCAGGTGGGTAATGATAATGATTTTGTCGAAGTCATTTTCAATGGCGCTGATGACGTCGAGAATCCGCTCCCGCCCGGCGGTGTCCTGGGTGCCAAAACCTTCGTCGATGAACAGGGTGGGCAGGGGCGCGCCGGTGCGCTGGGACAGCACTTTGGACAGGGCGATACGCAGGGCCAGGTTGACCCGGAAGGCTTCGCCGCCGCTATACATCTCATAACTGCGCTGGCCCAGTTCGTCGCTGACGTTGATTTCCAGGGTTTCAATGGGGTCGCCCCCCGGCCGGCTGCGCCGTTCCCGCTGGGTCTCCAGTTTTACGTGCATCCGGTTGTCGGTCATACGCCCCAGGATGAGGTTGGCCTCTTCTTCCAGGCGGGGCACCACCGTCTCAATGAGCATCGCCTGAACGCCCTGGCGCCCGAAAGCGTTGACCAACTCCTGGTAAAGCCCCTGCTCTTCCTGCAACACTGACAAGCGCGCCCGGCTCTGCCTCAACTCTTCCCGCAGGTATTCCAGGCGGTTCAACTGGCCTTCCAGCAGTCCCTTCCGGCCCAGGGCGGTCTGTTGCTGCGTTTCCAGCGCGGCCAGGGCGGAGGCCGACTGTTGCAGTTGGGCCTGGGCTCCGGGCAGTTGGGCTACCGCCGCCTCGCCCAGACGCAGTTGCTCAGCGTGTTCGGCCAGTTCCCCCTGGCGGCGGCTTAACATATCCCCGGCCTGGGTCAGGGCCTCCTCTTCCTCAGGCAGCCGGGCCGCCGCCTGATTCAACTGGCCTTCCAGTTCGGCGTAGGGCTGCAACTCCTGGATTCGGCGGTAGCACTGCTGATAGTCGTCCTCAGCGTAGGCCAGGGCTACGATCCGGCCTTCTATTTCCCGCAACTGTTCCTGTTCGGCCTGGGCAAAGTCCCCGGACTCCAGGGCGGCGACGGCGGCGGATAGTCGGGGTTGCGCCAGGGCCAACTCCTCCTGGGCCTGCCGGGATTCCTGGATTTGCCGCTCCAGGTGGGCCAACCGGTCCCGGATTTGATTGCCGTCCCGGAGCAAGACCTGTTCCTGCCGGAGCAAATCCTTTTCCAGTTCTCCCTTTTCCTTTTCCAGTTCCTTCAAGTTTCTGCTGTTGCTGACGTATAGGGCGCGCTTTTCCTCAATCTCCTCCTGGTACGTTTCGGAAAGGCGTTGGCAGCCGTCCTGACTCAGCGGAGTTTGGCACAGGGGGCAGAAAGCGGCTTCCGGGTCCGAGTTTTCCAGCAGGTGCAGCTTTTCCTTGAGCTGTCCCCCCTCGTTGCGGTAACGCTCGGCCAGGGTGGTGGCCTCCCCGATTCCGGCAGCCAGGACTTGCAGCCGGCTGCGCCGGGCGGAGATTTCCGCTTCCGTTTCCGCCAGTTGTTCCAGGCTTTGGCGGGCCGCTTCCTGTGCGGCGGTCAAGGCGGTCTCCCCTTGGGCTTTGGGGGTCAACTCCTGTTCCACCCGGCGGCGGGCCTGGTCAATATCCGCCTCCAGCCGGGCCTGGCGGATTCCGATAGCCTGGGTCAGGGCGTTCTTTTCCTGGCGCAGGGCATCGGAACGGCGGCGGGTATCCTCCAACTCGGCAAAACGCTGGCGGGTCTGCTCAAGTTGCTCAACGCCGGCCTTGATTTCCGGGGCCTGGCTGATGAGCCGGCGGTATTCCTCAATGCGCCTTTCGCTGGCAAGGCGGGACGCCTCCAGTTGGGCAATATCCCGTTCCGCCTGGCGCAGCAGCCCGGTTCGCTCCGTCAACTCGGCGGTCTGGTGTTCCAGGAGGCTGACCCGTTCCCGCAATGCGTCGGCCTGCCGGCGCCCCTCGGTCAACTGAATGTTCAGGTCGGCCAACTGGCCGTTCACCCCGGCCAGTTCCCCGGAGGGGTCGCCGATTTCGTCCATTTCCCGTTGCAGTTGGGCAAAGCCGCCGGCCAGCCGGTCGGCCTCGGCCCGTTTCTCACTCATCCGCTCCCGCGCCTGGCCCTGATAGCGGTCATAGGCGTCCAGGCCCAGGATGGATGCCAGCACCGCCTTCCGGTCGGCCGGCGTCTTGTTGGTGAACTCGTCGGCCCGGCCCTGGAGCAGAAAGGCGGAGTTGATGAACGTGGCGTAGTCCATCCCCACCAGTTGCTCGATTTTGTCCTGGGTTTCCCGGATGGTGTTGCCGGAGATTACCTGAGCGTTGCCGTCGTCCCGGTCGCTGAGGGCCTGAAGCTGCAAGTCGCTGGCCCCCTGGCGGCGGCGCCCGCCGGCCCGGGAGCGGCTGCGAATTACCCGGAAAGGCTTGTTCCGCGCCAGAAACTCCAACTCCACCCGGGCCTCCTCGGCGCCGTGAGAAACCAGGTCATCCTGAACCTGGCCCCGGGCTTGACCCCACAGGCACCAGGTAATGGCGTCCAGCAGGGCCGACTTGCCATGCCCGTTGTCGCCGCAAAGACAGGCCACGTGAACGCCGGCAAAGTCCAGGGTCGGCACATTCTCCCGGTAGGAGAGAAAGTTGCGGATGTTCAATTTAAGCGGTATCAATTGTCCGGTATCCGGCCTGAGCAGAGGATTGACGGCCGGGACTCCCGACGCCGTCAGCAGGGGCATTTTAACATAACTGGCTCTTTGAGTTATGCTTTGTCCGATAATCCCCGGACGATTGCAAACTTTTGCCGATGATAGAATCCACTCACCGGAACCTGATCCCGCTCATGGTGAGCTTGTCGAACCAGCCCAATTCCATCCTTCGACAGGCTCAGGATGAGCGGAGACTAGGGCAGACCGGCGGTTAGGCATTATTCCCGCAGCAGTAAAATGCGGTTGTCCCGCCCGGCAGTTTCCTTGACCCTGCCGGGGCGGGCGGCCTACAATCTACTGGCAAGACATAATTGGCGATAAGCCAAAGCGATAATCCAAAATTGAGGTTGGGCCAGGGAGGCGAGGCAGGCAAGGATGTTTGAGAATCTGACCGACAAGTTGACCGGAATCTTTAACCGGCTCTCCGGCAAGGGGCGCCTGACCGAAAAGGATATTGACGATGCCCTGGGCCAGGTGCGCCGGTCGCTGCTGGAAGCGGACGTGAACTTTCGGGTGGCCCGGGACTTTGTGGCGAAAGTCAAGGAACGCTCTCTGGGCGCCGACGTGCTGGAAAGCCTGACCCCCGGCCAGCAGGTGGTCAAGATTGTCCACGAGGAATTGACCAACATCCTGACCGGCGGCGACCACCGGCTCCTGCCGGCCAGCCAGTTGCCGTCGGTGCTGATGCTGGTGGGCCTGCAAGGTTCCGGCAAGACCACCACCGCCGCCAAGCTGGCCCTGCAACTGCGCCGCCAGGGGCACACTTCCCTGCTGGTGGCCGCCGACCTGCGCCGCCCGGCGGCCATATCCCAACTGGAAACCCTGGGCCGCCAACTGGATGTTCCCGTTTACTCGGCAGACCCCAAGACCGCTACTGTAGCCCAGGTAGTCCGGGCCGGCGTTGACCGGGCGCGGCAGCAGGGGATTACCTGGGCCATCATTGACACCGGGGGCCGGCTGCACATTGATGATGAGTTGATGGAGGAGTTGGAGGAGGTTAAGGCCGCCGTTGCGCCCCACGAAACCCTGCTGGTAGTGGACGCGATGACCGGCCAGGATGCGGTCAATGCCGCCGAGGAGTTTCACCGGCGGGTCGGGCTGACCGGCCTGGTGATGACCAAAATGGACGGCGATGCCCGGGGCGGGGCCGCCCTGTCGGTAACCCGGGTTACCGGCGTCCCCATCAAGTTTATGGGCGTGGGGGAGCGTTCCGACGGCCTGGAAGCCTACCACCCGGACCGCCTGGCCTCCCGCATCCTGGCGATGGGCGACGTGCTGACTCTGATTGAGAAGGCCCAGGAAGCGACGGATGAAAAGCAGGCCAAGGAGTTGGAGCGCAAGTTCCGCCAGGCCAGCTTTGACCTGGAGGACTTTCTGCAACAGATTCAGAGCGTCAAGAAAATGGGTTCCCTGAGCCAGATAATGGAGATGATTCCCGGAGTAAACCGGCTTTCCCGCGACCTGCCCACCGAGTTTGACGATGACCAGGTAAAGCGGGTGGAGGCGATTATCTACTCGATGACGGCGGAGGAGCGGCGCCGGCCGGAGATAATCAACGGCAGTCGCCGCCGCCGCATCGCCCGGGGCAGCGGCACCACCCCCCAGGACATCAACCGCCTGCTCAACCAGTTCAAGCAGACCCAAAAGCTGATGCGCCAGTTCTCCAGGACCAGAAACCCGCGGGGCTTGATGAATATGTTGCGGTAGGGAGGCGGCCGTATTTATTGCCTACAAGCCGTTCAAGCCAGCATTTCTTGCTTGAGGTGGCCGGATTTCCTGACCCGGTAGATAAAGGGGCGCGGCGTCGAGTTTATCGCCTGGGCAATTCGCTCATAGGTCCGGGCCAGGCAAAGAAAGCGCTCCCAAGTACGTTCCTGGACACCCCAGAGGTAGAATACCCCGATGCCATACTGCTGGATGGCGGTCAATTCGTCCTGCTTCTTATGGTATGACCAATCGTAGCCGATGACAGTCCAACCGTTATTGCCTACCAACGGGAGCCATACGTCATCCGCTATATCCCTGGCAAAATGCTCCTGGTGGTGTTCAATACTTATCGGGCTGCCTAACCGTCTCAGAACGCGCGGAATCGTTGTCCCGACACTGCGGTCAAAGAATAGGGTCGGGCCACTGCTACCGCCCGTTGCCGTTGCCGCCAATTTCCACCTGCTCAAAACGTAGGGCGTCTTTTATTACTTCTGGAGAAATGCCGAAATCAGCCGCAATTTCCTCGATAGATTCGCCGGCAATCCACCGCCCCTTGATTGCAAAAGTGGGGATACCGTCAGCTATCGGTTCTCCGAAGGCGATTCTCGGGTCTATTTTGACCGCCGAATCCCGCCCGGCCGGATGCCAGGTTAAGGCCAAGTCCAGCTCATAATCAAATTCGGCGAATCTATCCCCCATCAAATTGGTCCAGGCCAGTTGTCCGGCAGCGTCGGCAACGATAATCTTGCCGGACTCCCTGTTGGCATCAATCTTGAAATAGTCCATCAAAATGTGGTGGCCTTCGGTCTTGAACCGGTACTCAGTAAAGGGGTGAGCGGTCTCGAAGTTCGACGCGACGTATTCCCGCGCCTTGCGGATTTGATTCAGCGATACCCCGGCCTGTCGGAAGTAGGATACAAAGGCGACTTCGACCAGTTCCATATAGGAGAGGGGTTGTTTCCGCTCCCGGCCGGGCAAGACCGGGTTGCCGCCATAATGCCAGGCGGCTACGGTCCGGGGAGAGGTTCCGGCGTAACGGGCCGCATCCCTTACCTGATAAGCCGGCAGAAACAGCCGCTGATACCAGGGCGCGGCTGCTCTTTCCGTAGCCAGGGAAACCATAACTAACCTGCCTTGAAAATATGGTCTGAGTTTAGCGATGCCTGAACCTATTCGCAATCCCCTACTCCCCAACTCCCGCCCTTAATGCGGCGAACAGGTAGTGGGTGGCCCAGGAGCGGTGGGGCGACCAGCGGTGGGAGAACTCCTCCAGTTGTTCGTCGGTCAGGGGTTGGCCGCCGAAGTAGAGGCGGGACACGATGCGGCGCAGGGCCAGGTCGCCGACCGGGAAGGCGTCGGGCCGGCCCAAGGCCCGCACCAGAACCCATTGCGCCGTCCATTTGCCCACGCCTCGCAAGGCGGTCAGTTCCCGCACCGCCTCGGCATCGGTCAGCCGTTCCAGCCCGTCCAGGCCGCCCGGCGTATCCAGTTCGGCGCGGGCAATGCCTTGCAGGTACTCGGCCTTGCGGCGGCTGAGTTTCAACGCCCGCAGGTCGTCAACCGACGCTCCAGCGATGGCTTCCGGGCGGGGAAAGGCGTAGTGCAGTTGTCCGTTGAAAGTCTTGCTGCCGCCGTAGGTTTCAATCAGCAGGGCGCGGATGATGCGGGCTACGGTGGCCGCCAGTTGCTGGCCGAGAATAGCCTGGGTCAGGGCCTCAAACACTGAAATGGCCCGGGGCAGGTGCATCCCGTAAAAGGTCTGCACCAGGTCGGCTAGCACCGGGTCGGCGGTTGCCGCGCCATAAAAGGCGGTCAAATCCTGGTCGGCCCCCAGCAACCGCGCCACCTGCTCCCGGGCGGCGTCAACCTCCGGTGGGGACAGGCTTTCCCCTTCGATGGTTACGGCCAATTTGGGGGACGCAATGCTGCCCTCCGGCCGGGCCGTCGCTAATGCCAGCTTATCCCCCAAATGCAGCAGCCGTTGGTAGGCTCCGGTATTTTCAATATCGGTATCCGGGGCGCTGGCGTCTTTCCGAAAATAGGGCTGGTTCTCGGCGGTCAGCGCGAAGTTAAAGGGCGGGGCCGGATGAATGATCGCGGTACATTTGTCCATTTGAGCTTTCCTATTGCACCAATTGGGTTAGGCCAGCGGGGCCGTGCCCAGGGAAGTATAGATTGCGCCCTGGGGTGTCAGACGGCTTTGGATGAGGTGCATCTCGGTGGCTTGCCAGGCGTGTTCGGGTTCCCGTAGTTTGGGTTCCAGGATGGCAAATTGGGTTGCTAATGTTTCTCCGATTTCCCGTCGGGTGGCGGTGGCGACGCTGCCTTGAACGCGTCCCAGGGTCAGGTGCGGGCGGAAGGGTCGGCGTTCCGGGGGGAAGCCCAACCGGGCCAGGGCCTGGTCCACCCGCCGCTGCAACCGGCCCAGGGCGTCCAGGTCGCCGCCCACGCCGGCCCACAGCGATCGGGGTTTCCGGTAGTTGGGTAACACGCCCAGCCCGGAAAGCTGTAAGGGGAAAGCCGCCGCCCCGGAGACCCCGGCGCCCGGCTGCATCGCGGCCAGGATTGGCTCTACCAGCCCGGTATCGGTGTCGCCCAGGAACTTCAGGGCCAGGTGGATGCCGGCCGGGTCAACCCAGCGAACCCCCGACGGGATGACCGCCTTCAGTTGCGCCGCTGTTGCGCTCAGGGAACCCTTGGCCGCCGGCGGCAAGTCCAGGGCGATGAACAGCCGCACCGCATCCCGCCCCGCGGTCAATGGGTCAACTCCGCCCGGAACTCGGCCAGCCGTTGATACCAGTAAACCAGGTCGTCCAGCGAGTATTGGGCGTTGGCCGGGCTGGGGTTAGGCACGACAAAAACCCGGCTGCTGCCGATGTCCCGTTCCTGCCGGCCTAGTTCCGCCTGGGGAGCGACCCGCTCGCCGTATTTCAGGTAGGCTTTGTAGCCGGTCAACCCGTGAAAGCAGGCGATGCGGGGCTGGTAATGCAGCAGCTTGTCCCGCAGTACCGGCGCCCAGCGGCGATAGTCGGCGGCTTTCAATCCGGCGGCTTGGGGCGTAGGCCGTTTTACCACGTCGGTGAACCCGATACCGTGCCGGATGAGTTCGGTATCCCGTTCCGGCGACAACTCCTCACCGACCAACCCGGAGCGGTTCAGCGCGGCCCAGAAACGGTTGCGCGGGTTTGCGAAATAATGTCCGGCCCGCACCGAGTAGCTGGAGGGGTTCAGGCCAACGAAAACGATCGCCAAACCCTCCTGTAAATAGTCGCCCAGGGTCTCGAAGTCGGTTGTTTCCCTGGTTTCCATAACGGCGCCCGTCCGGTTAGTCGGCAATTTTGGCTAGTCAACAGTTTCCCCGGCCCCTTCCAGCCCCAGCAGGCGGGCCGCGTTGTTCCCCAGGATCGCGGCCCGGCTGTCGGAATCCAGCCCGGAATCCGCTACTTGACGCAGCAGCCGGCGGTGGCGGATTAGCGGGTAATCGGTGGCGAACAAAATCTTTTCCGCCCCGATGGTTTGGGCGGCTACGGAAAACACTTCGGGCCGGTAGAGAAAAGGGGAGGCTGCCGTGTCAAAATAGACATTCTCCAATTCTCCGGGAAGCTCCGGCATCAGGCCGTAGAAAGCCAGGCCGCCGCCCCAATGGGCGCAGATAATCGGGTTGTCCGGGAAGTTTTTGATAAACCGATAAACCCGGTCCGGCGTGGTATGTCCCTTGCCCGGATACTGGTGGCCCACCGGTTCCGAGGTGTGCAGCAGCACCGGCAGATTTAATTGGCGGGCCAGGTTCAGCAGCGGCGCCAGGCGGGACTGTTCGGTGAGGTCAAATTCCTGGGTATCCGGGTGCAGTTCACCGATACCCCGCAGGCCGGCGGCGGCGCACCGCTCCACCTCGGCCAGGGCCGCCGCGCCCCAGGCCGGGTTGACCGAGCAGAACCCGGTCAGCCGTTGCGGGTGCCGGGCCACGGCCTGGATGACGTAATCGTTGGCTTCCCGTGCCACCTCCGGGTCGGTCCAGCCAAAGCCGGCAATAACCGCATGGTCAACGCCGGCCTGGTGCATCGCGCCCAGCAGATCCTCTGCCGTTGCCAGCCGCGCCCCCGGCTGGGGAAAGAGGCTGGCAAAAGTGGCGTCCCGTGCGGTCAACTCCGCATAGCGTCCCGCAAAACTCTCCGGCAGTATGTGGCAATGAGCGTCAATTATCATATCGTATCCGGGCGATAAGGTCAGTTTTGGGTAGGAGTGAACTATATTACAATTACCAAAGCGGGGCAATCGCATTTTAACTATGATAGCCCAAGCAACCGTCGTTCCGGCGAAAGCCGGAATCCAGAATGCCCGGCATCAGGCTCGCTCTTTTCCGGGGATTTCCTGGATTCCGGCTTTCTCTGGAACGACGGTTGTTGTGGCACTTGCCCTGATTACAAAACCCTGCCTAGACACCCTCTCTTTCGGGACTTATAATCTTGAACGACAGACTTGGGCCACGGTGGACAGCCAGGGGCCGGGTACACCGGCAATGGGCAATAATCGTTGGGGAGAGCAGCAGCGACGATATGATTGGAACTGACGCCGCCGTTGGGGGGCACAACTACAGCGTTTCCGACTTGCCGGCTCTGGCGAAAGAGCTGCGGCGGGACGTTATTCAGACCATTTACACCGCCGGTAGTGGACACCCCGGCGGTTCCCTTTCCGAGTTGGACATCCTCATTTCCCTCTATTTCCGGGTGATGCGCCATAATCCCCAAGACCCGCAGTGGCCGGACCGGGATCGGTTTATCCTGAGCAAGGGCCACGCCTCTCCGGGTTTCTACGCGGTGCTGGCGCGGGCCGGCTACTTCCCCAAGGAGGAACTGGCTACCTACCGCCAGTTGAACAGCCGGATTCAGGGCCACGCCCACCCGATGACACCGGGGGTGGAAATGAACTCCGGTTCCCTGGGTATGGGCCTTTCCTTCGCCCTCGGCTGCGCTCTGGCCGCCCGGCTGGACGGCAAGGATTATCTGGTGTATGCCCTGCTGGGCGATGGGGAATGTGATGAGGGGGAAATCTGGGAGGCGGCGATGTCGGCGGCCCATCATGAGGCTACCAACCTGGTTGCCATTGTGGACCGCAACCGCATCCAGAACGACCGGTTTACCGACCAGGTGATGCGCCTGGAACCCCTGGCCCGGAAGTGGCGGGATTTCGGCTGGCGCGTCCTGGAGACCGACGGCCACGATTTTGAGGCCCTGCTGTCCACCCTGGACAAAGCCCGGCGGCGGCGCACCCGGCCCACGGTGATTATTGCCAACACGGTCAAGGGGAAAGGGGTCAGTTTTATGGAGAACAACCCCGGTTTCCACGGGCGCGCCCCGAACGCTCAGGAGTTTGAGAAAGCAATGGAGGAATTGGCCTGATGGCGGCGCAGTGGAAAATGGCCTCGACCAGGCAAATCTACGGTGAGACCCTTTTGGAGATGGCCGACTCTTTCCCGGACCTGGTGGTGCTGGGCGGCGACCTGAACGTCTCCGTGTTCACCCACCTGTGGCGGGACAAGTACCCGGAGCGGTTCTTTGATTTTGGCCCGGCGGAGCAGAACCTGATTGGAGTCGGGGCCGGCCTGGCTGCCAGTGGCAAGATACCCTTTGTCAGCACCTTCAGCGTGTTTGGCGTAGGCCGTCCCTTTGACCAGCTTCGCGTCCTGGTTTCCCAGGGGAACCTTAACCTCAAACTGGTCTGCACCCATGCCGGGATTTTGACCGGTGAGGATGGGATGTCGGCCCATGGCATTGAGGACTTGTCCCTGATTTGCGCCCTGCCCAGCTTTACCGTGATTTCTCCCGCCGACACGGTGGAAACGGTCCAGGCGGTGGAGTTGGCGGCCCGCACGGAAGGGCCTTTCTACATTCGCTTGTCCCGCGCGGCAACCCCGGTGATTCACGATGCGGACTACCAATTCAACCTGGGCCAGGCGGAACGGCTGCGGGAGGGCGGCGACGTTACCATTATCGCTACCGGCGTAATGGTTTCGGTCAGCCTGGAGGCGGCCGACTTGCTGGCTGAGGCCGGGGTACAGGCCCGGGTACTCAACGTCCATACCCTCAAGCCGGTGGACGTACCTACTATTGCGGCGGCGGCCCGGGAAACCGGGGCCGTAGTAACCGCCGAGGAACACTACTTGCACGGCGGCCTAGGCAGCATAGTTGCCCAGGCGGTGGGTCAACACTGTCCGGTTCCGGTGGAAATGGTGGCCTTGCAGGGTTACAGTGAGTCGGCCAGGGCCGAGGAGTTGATGGTGAAGTGTGGCCTGACCCCGGAAAAAGTCAAGGACGCGGCGCTGAAAGCGGTCAGTCGGAAGGGGGGCTAGGCTGGAACCGAATCCCCTCCCGGTGCGCTTGTCGAATTGCTCGGTCCGGCGTCCAGCCCGCTACCAGCGGGGGTTAGGCCGCCGGATTCGGCTTTTGCCGGAATGACGGTTTAGCCGGGTGGAATGACGGTTTGCCAAGCCGGAATGACCCCAGCGCCATAACCCTATCAACTAACTGTCTAACTGTCGCTGCCGTTAGTCCCGAACTCCCGGTTGGTGAAAACGCCGAGGGGCTTGCCCTGGAAAACGTGAACCAGCATCTCCTCCCTGGGTATCCCCGCGGCGTCCAGCAAATCCCCGTCAATGGTTTCCACCAGTTCCCGGATTGTTTCCTGGGTCAGGCTCTCGTCCACCACCAGGCAAACCTCCACCACGTTGTAGGTGAAGTGAATGTCAATCCGCCCTACCTGGTCGTCCTCATCCAGGATAGCATAGACCTCGGAATAGGCGGTTCGTACTCTCCGCTCCAGGTCAAAGTCTGCCACGTTTGCCTCCCGGCCGGCCCCCGGCCTACTCCCGAACCTGTCCGTCGCCGATAATCACCCACTTGTAGGAAGTAAGCTCCCGCAGGCCCAGCGGCCCCCGGGCGTGAAACTTCTGGGTGCTGATGCCGACCTCGGCGCCTAATCCCAACTGGCCCCCGTCGGTAAACCGGGTACTGGCGTTGAGGATAACTGCGGCGGCGTCCACGTCCCGCAGAAAACGCTCCGAGGCCGCTTTATCCTCGGTGATTATCGCCTCGGTATGACCGGAGCCGTAGGTCTCAATGTGTTCCAGGGCTTCGTCCAGCGAGTCCACGATTTTTATGGCGGCGGTCAGCGACAGGAACTCCTGCCCCCAATCGTCCTCGGTAGCCGGGTGGGTATTGAGGCCGGTCTCCGGCCCCAGGATGCTCAAGGCCCGGTGGTCGCAGTGCAGTTCAACGCCGGCCTGGGACAGGGCGCGGGCAATGGCGGGCAGGCCGCCGGGGGCGCTTTCGGCGTGGAGCAGCACCGTGTCCAGCGCGTTGCAGACCGTGGGCCGCTGCACCTTGGCGTTAAAGATGATGTTGGTCGCTTTCTCCAAATCCGCCGTCCGGTCAACGTAGGCGTGGCAGACCCCCACGCCGCCGGCTACTACCGGCATAGCCGCTTGTTCGGCGACGAACTTAATCAGGCCCGGCCCGCCCCGGGGCACCAGCAGGTTGATATAGTCCTTCATTCGGAGGATGGCCTCCACCAGGGAGCGGTCCGGGTTAGCCACGTACTGGATAATTTCCGGGGATATTCCCGCCGCGGCCACAGCCCGCCGCAGCAGGTCAACCAAGGCCAGGTTGGAACGCCGGCTTTCCCGGCCGCCCCGCAGCAGGCAGGCGTTGCCCGATTTCAGGGTCAGCGCGGCAATATCCACCGTGATGTTGGGGCGGCTTTCGTAGATGCTGCCAATCACGCCCAACGGCACCCGCCGCCGTTCCACCGCCAGCCCGTTAGCCAGAGTGCGGGCGTCAATGACTTCGTTCACCGGGTCGGGCAGCGCGGCAATCCCGCGCACGTCTTGGGCCATTCCGGTCAGCCGTTCCGGGGTCAGGAGCAGCCGGTCGAGCATCGCGTCGTTCATCCCGTCGGCTTGGGCCGACTGGTAATCGGCCCGGTTGGCCTCCAGTACCGGCCCTTGTTCCGCTTCCAGGGCTTGGGCGATGTTGAGCAAAGCCTGATTCTTGACTTCGGTGGCAAGGCCGGCCAACTGGCGCGCCGCCGTTTGCGCCGTCCGGCCCTGTTCCAGCAGGGAAAGTTCGTCAACAGTGGTTGCCATGATTAACTCCGCTCCTTTGGCCGGGGCGTAAAGACCATTGCCCCTGGCCGGTCCGGGTAGTCTGCCCCGGCTAAATCAGGACCAGGTTGTTGCGGTGCACCACTTCCTGGCCGTAATGGTAGCCCAGAATGTCGGTGATGCCGTCGGAGCGGAACCCCCGGATGCGGAGGATGTCCGCCGCCGCGTAGTTGGCGATGCCGCAGGCGATCTGGTGTCCCGGCGGATCTACGATATAGACAATATCGCCCCGGCGAAAGTCGCCCCGAACTTCCTTGACCCCGGCCGGCAGCAGGCTTACGTGGCGGTGGAGCAGGGCGTCCGCCGCGCCCTGGTCTATCTCAATCTCGCCCCAATGGGAGTCCCCGACCCGGCTCAACATCCAACGCTTGCGCGCCTCCAGCTTTTCCGCCGCCGGCCGGAACAGCGTCCCGATGGCCTGTCCCCGGGCCGCTTGCAGCACCGCATCCTCGGCCCGGCCATTGCACATTACCATAGCGATGCCGGCGGCGGTTACCAGGCGGGCGGCGTCAATTTTGGTGGGCATCCCGCCCCGCGCCCAGGGGTTCCGGTGCTGCCCGACGGCTAACTGGATACTTTCGTCCACCTGCTCCACTACCGGAATCAGCGAGGCGTCGGGGTCAAAATGGGGGTCGGCGGTGTAAAGCCCGTTGGTGTCGGTGAGGATTACCAGCAAATCGGCGTCAATCAGGTTGGCGACCAGGGCCGATAATCGGTCGTTATCCCCGAAAACCTCGCCAATCTCATCGACGGCTACTACGTCGTTTTCGTTGAGAATCGGCACCACGGCCAGGTCCAGGAGGGCCATCAGCGTGTTGCGGACGTTCAGGTAGGATTGGCGGTCGGCCAGGTCGTTGATGGTCAGCAGGGCTTGGGCCACCCGGATGCCCCGGCTCTCAAACAACTCCTTGTAGGTGTGCATCAGCCGGCCCTGGCCGATCGCGGCCAGCACCTGCCGGGAGGGAATGTCCCGTTCTGCCGGCGGCGGCCCGCCCTGGCTCAGTTCCTGGCGGCCGGCGGCGATGGCCCCGGAGGTTACCAGTACCACCTCGGCCGGTTCGTCCCGATGCAGTTGAGCTATCTGCCGGGTCAGGTCGGACATAGCCGGCAGGTTGAGCTGGCCGCTGTTGCCGGTATCGGTCAAAACGCTGGTGCCGGCCTTGACCACGATGCGCCGGTAGCGCGGCCGGCCCGAGGCGGCAGCGCCGGCGCCGGGCTGGTTGGTGGGTTGGGGCTGGCGGGGGCCGGACATAATCGGTTCTTTACCCTGGTTTAACATTGGGCCGGCTTGGGCTGGGCGGTTTGAGTTACATTATAGCACGATAGCAGGCCCGGGGCGGTCGCTAGTGGTGAGGTTTTTGTACCACCAGGGCAATCGTGTTTTAACCAGGTCAACCCATAGAACCGTTATTGGCAACCCAAACAACCGTCGTTCCGGCGAAAGCCGGAATCCAGGAAATCCTCACGGAAAAGCGCGAGCCGGCTACGTAGGGTTCTGGATTCCGGCTTTCGCCGGAACGACGGTTGTAAATGACTAGTTTATGATGTAATCGCCCGGTTTGCCCAGCCCCGCCTTCTTGTTTATCAGCAGTGAAGGGAATACAATTGGCTTAACCGGGGCTAACGCGGGCCGTTAGCCCTTTTCCCTGTTGCCCTTTGTTTGACGCCCGAAAAGCGGTCGAGCCAACCTTATCGGAGTAGTCTTTTATATGTCCCTGCCCGGTGTTCTCTCCCTGCTGATGAACGACCTGCCTCGCCTTGCCCCATCGGAAAACCCGGCTGGAAAGACTGCCTTTCCCCGCTTTGCCGCCCGCCGGGGCGCAAGACCGGTCTATGTAGCCTCAATGCTGCTGCGGCGCAACCTACCGACGCTGGCGCTGACCCCCCGCCCTGATGACTCCCGCCGCCTCTACGACCAATTGCTGACCTACCTGGGGGAGGATGCCCCGGTGTACCTGCTGCCGGAGCCGGAGGTGCTGCCCTATGAGCGTTTGGCGGTGGATGCCCGCACCGTGAACCAGAGATTGGCGGCTTTGGCGGCCCTGTCCGCCGCCGGCGCGGCCGGGCCGGGCGATGCCAATGCCAAATCCGCGCCCCCGTTGGTTATCGCCTCCGTTTCGGCGGCCTTGCGGCTTACCCTGCCCCCGGAAATTATTGGCGGCACTCACCCCGCAGTGGGGGCGACCGGCCGGATACAGGCGGGCCAGCGGATTCCCAGCACGGAACAACTGCTGACCGGCTGGGTCAACCTGGGTTACCGGCATGAGCCGGTGGTGGAAAGTCCCGGTTCCTTCAGCCAGCGGGGGGGAATTATTGATGTCTTTCCGCCCCAATCCGAGTGGCCCTACCGCCTGGAGTTGTGGGATGACGAGGTGGATACCATTCGCGCCTTTGACCCCTACACCCAGCGTTCCCTTGCCGGCAATCCTTCCGGGGAAAGCCCCGGCAAGCCCGCTATGGTTACCATAATTCCGGCCCGGGAGCAACTTCCCGACCTGGCCGATCGGGCTGAGGTGGAACAGCGGATCGCCGGGCTGGACTTTTCCCGCTGTCCGGCCTTGACCCGGGAGCGTTTTGACGCGGAGTTGGTAGAGTTGTTCGCCGCTCCCAATACCGAGACCCTCTCCTTCTACAACGGCCTGCTCAACCGGGCCAACTTGCTGGACTACCTGCCGGCGGAGGGCCTGCTGCTCCTGGATCGGCCCGGCCAGATTGAGACCGAGGCCCAAGACCTGGAGGAAAAATTCTACCGTATGCGGGAGAGCCGGGAGGAACGGGGTGAACTGCCCCGCAATTTCCCCTCTCCCTACCTGACCTGGCTGGAACTATCCGCCCGGCTGGAAAAGCGCCGGGAACGGGTCGCATTGGAAAGCTGGCTCGGTGCGGAGGCCGACGACCTGTTTCGCGCCGCCCCGTCTTACTACGGCCAACTGGGGCAGTTCACCGATGACGTGGGGCGGCAACTGCGGGAGGGTCGGGCGATTGTCGCCGTGAGCCAGCACGCCCGCCGTCTGGCCGAAGTGCTGGAGGAGGCCGGCTTGGGCGTTACCCTGTCTGACAGCTTGGAAACGCCGCCCGAACCCGGCCGGGTTTATCTGGTTCCCGGCTCCCTGAACGAAGGGTGGGACATTGGGAAAGGGGAAAACGTCCCGGCCCTTTCCCTGCTGACCGACGCCGAGTTGTTTGGCACGGTCAAGGAGCGCCGCTACCGTCCCACCCGCTCCAAGCATCAGTTGGGGGAGGACGTGGTGCTGTCGGAGCTGGTTCCGGGTAATTACGTGGTTCACATAGACCACGGCGTGGCCCGTTTTGCCGGCACTACCCGGATGGCCGACAACGCCGATAACGCCGAGGAGAAAGAGTACCTGGTGCTGGAATATGCCGACAACGACAAGCTCTACGTCCCTACCGACCATCTGGACCGGGTAGGGGTTTACGTGGGCGCCCAGGACCGGACGCCGGCGCTGACCCGTCTAGGCACCGCCGAGTGGGCCCGGATCAAGGAAAAGGTCAAGGGTTCCACCCGAGAGTTGGCCGAGGAACTGCTCCGGCTCTACGCGGCGCGCCAGTCGGCCCAGGGCCACGAATTCGGCGGCGATACCCTGTGGCAGCGGGAGTTGGAGGACGCTTTTCCCTTTCAGGAAACCCCGGACCAGGTGCAGGCCATTGATGACGTGAAGGTGGATATGGAGCAAGCCCGGCCTATGGACCGGCTGATTTGCGGCGACGTGGGCTACGGCAAGACCGAGGTGGCGCTGCGGGCCGCTTTCAAGACCGTTTCCGACGGGATGCAGGTGGGCCTGCTGGTGCCGACCACCGTGCTGGCCCAGCAGCATTACGCCACCTTCAGCGAGCGCCTCGCCCCCTATCCCCTGCAAGTGGAAGTGCTGAGCCGCTTTCGCACCGTCAAGGAACAGCAAAGCGTCGTTGAGGGATTGCAGGAGGGCGCGGTGGACATTGTTATCGGCACCCACCGCTTGCTGCAAAAGGATGTCCGCTTTAAGAACCTGGGCCTGGTAATCGTCGATGAGGAACAGCGGTTCGGCGTGAGCCACAAGGAAACGCTGAAACGGCTCCGGCGGGAGGTGGACGTTCTAACCCTGAGCGCCACGCCCATTCCCCGCACCCTCCACATGGCCCTGTCCGGCATCCGGGATATGAGCGTGATGAACACCCCCCCGGAGGCGCGGCTGCCGGTCAAAACCTTCGTATCCGAATACAGCGAGGATACGATCCGGGAGGCCATTCTGCGGGAAGTTGAGCGGGGCGGCCAGGTGTTCTTTCTGCACAACCGGGTCAAGACCATCCAGCAGACCACGGCGGAACTGGCCGCCCTGGTGCCGGAGGCCCGGTTTATGATTGGGCACGGGCAGATGGCCGAGACCGAGTTGGAGGAGGTAATGGTCGCCTTTGCCGACGGGGAGGCCGACGTGCTGGTCTGCACTACCATCATTGAGTCCGGCCTGGATATGCCCAACGTCAATACCCTGATTCTGGACCGGGCCGACCGCTTTGGCCTGTCCCAGCTTTACCAGTTGCGGGGCCGGGTGGGCCGGGGTGAGCACCGGGCCTATGCCTACCTGCTGCTGCCCCGGGGCCGCCGGATTACCGAGGCCGCCGAGCAGCGAGTCCAGGCCATCCTGGAGGCCGCCGACCTGGGTTCCGGTTTCCGTATCGCGATGCGCGACCTGGAAATACGGGGCGCCGGCAACCTGCTGGGCGCCGCCCAGAGCGGCCAAATCCACGCCGTCGGGCTGGACTTGTACGGCCAATTGCTGGAGGAGGCGGTAGGGGATTTGCTGGAGGAGGGCAAGGACGGGCCGGACTTATCCGCCGTGCGGCCGGCCGTCGAACTGCCCCGGATTGAGTTGCCGGTGGCCGCCGGCCTGCCGGAGAGTTACATCCCGCATACGCCCACCCGCCTGGCCCTCTACCAGCGTTTTGCCAAAGCCCGGGACCGGCGGGCCGCTCCGGAATTGCGGGAGGAACTGCGGGACCGTTTCGGCCCCCTGCCCCCGGCGGTGGAGAATCTCTTGACCCTGATTGACCTGCGCGCCCTGGCCTTCGCGGTAGGCGTGGAGTCAATCCTGCACTCCTCCGGCGGCATCACCCTGGGCCTGCGGGAGGAAGTGGGCAGCGCCAAGCTGCCGTTGCAGCGCGCCCTGGGATCGGCGGCCAGCGTGGGCAACCGGCAAATCAAGCTGTCAATGCGGGCTTTGGGCGACCAGTGGCTGACCCGCCTGACCCGGACGCTGGAACGGCTCCAGGTTTTCCAGGAACGCCTCAGCAGCATGGTCGGTTAAGGCCGCCGCTGCCAAAACCGGCGGCTCTCATTTCCCGTAGTATTTATTGCCGGCGTCCTACATTCTCCGGGAGGCGATGTATGCACAAGGGCCTCAGGTTGGGAGTTTGATGAACTGTTTGCGTTGCTGGCCGGTTCTGTTTTGCCTGGCGGTGGCAGTAGGGGCGCTGGCCGCCGTTGGCTGCGCCGGCCCGGCGGGGCCAACGGAAACGGCCTATGACTTCCCGATTACCTGGTATCAGGGGGAGGATAAACTGGGTGCGGCGGCCCCGGAGCTATCCCAACTGCGGGGTACGCCGGTGGTGCTGAACTTTTGGGCCGGGCTGTGTCCCCCCTGCCGGGCCGAGATGCCGGAGTTTCAGGAGTTTCAGGACAACTTTGCGGGCCGGGTAACCCTGGTGGGCGTGGACTTGGGCCAATTCCTGAATCTGGGTTCTAAAGAAGACGCGCGCCAGTTGCTGGGCGAGTTGGGCGTTACCTACGCGGCCGGCTATACCGACGACGCCCAGGTGGTCCAGTCTTACCGGGTGCTGGGCCTGCCCACCACCGTGTTTATCACCGCCGACGGGCAGCTTTACCGGAAATGGGATGGGGTGTTGAACCTGGAGAAGTTGAGTGAGATTGCCGGGGAAATGTTGGATGAGGGCGGGTAGAGGGATGAGGGTTTATGACCGGAATGACGGTTGCCTGAGGTTGCCCTGGTTAAGATGTGATTGCCTTGACGGAAAATACCCCTATCGCCCCGTTTCCAATGTGTAGTATAATAGTTAGAGACTTAACAACCGCCAGGCATCGACCAAGTATCGGGGTGTAGCGCAGTGGCTAGCGCGCTTCGTTCGGGACGAAGAGGTCGGAGGTTCGAATCCTCTCACCCCGACCATTTACTTTCTCTCCTCATCAGCTTTTCCCCGCTTTCCTTCTCCCCGGCATAACCGGCAGCCCGGCGGTGCGGCGAAATGGGCGAAATGGTGGAATCCCAACCCTTAATTCTCCAGCTAACCGACTGCTTTACCGGACGCCAGGCCGCCCTGCGTATTGACCCGGCCGACCGGCAAATTGCCTTGGGGCAACTCCTGAACAAATACCTTTGGCCTTGTCCGGCAGATGGGCTGCTCCGGGACGGCGTCATCCACGCCGATTCCCTGCTGACCTTGCAAGCGCTGCAAGACCTGGTTTACCGGTGCGACGACCGGGGCGGTTTGACCGGTATGTTTGACGGAATCGTTTTCCGGCAGGGGGAGCGGCCGGTGGAATTGGGAGAGCAGCCGGTTATTCAGGATGCCCGGGCCGGGGGCGCCGAGGTTGCGCTGATTGACCTGATTATAGACCGGGCCAACGTGGGTTACCACCGCAACTGGCCCGGCTTTCACCGGCGGCGGTGGGCTAATGACCCCGATTTTTTCGCCAACTTTGTTCACGCGGCCCTGGAAGAAGCCTACGGCCCGGCGGGAGCGGAGGCCGTGCTGCGGCTGGATTCAGGGGAGCGGCGGTTGCAGTTTCTCAAGGCCCTGGGCCGCCGAATCTGGCGCAGCGACTTCGAGAACTATTCCCGGTTTATCGGCGATAAGCTGATGTTCAAGACCGGCGACGAAACGGTGCGGAACATTGCCGCCGGTTCCGGGGGAATCTGTACCGAGAAGGTGCAGGCCCTGAAGTTCCTGACCGACCACTACGGCCTGCCCTCCGAGTACCTGATTGCCGGGGACAACGCCCGCGACCCGGCGCCGGTCAACCGGCTGCGGGAAATGCTGACTACCTTTGACTTTCGCTTTGCCAAGCGTTATATGCGTTACTGGCAGCACACCGCCCTCCTGTACCAGGTGGAGGGGCTGGGTGGATTAGACGGCTTGGATAATTCGGATAGTTGGCCGGTTCTGGTGGATGCCACCAACGGCAACATCCCCTTTCTCTTTATTCAAGGTCAGGAAGCCGAGCAACTGCTGGGCTACACTGAAAAGACGGCGGTAAGCGTCAGAATGGTGGAGGCCGAGGAGAATTACTACTATCACCGGATTCCCCAGGACGTGCCGGAAAACCTCTTTTTTATCCTGGAGGGTTGGCTCACCGATACCGATATGGTGCAGGTGTTTGAGAATGAGTTGGGCCTATACCTGTCCGCTGAGTTCTACGTTACGCCCCTGCCCTACCGCAACGAAAGAGAGTACCAACGGCTGCGGCGGGAATACCTGGACATCTGCCGCCGCGCCGGTTTCTCCGGTGAAGTAAACCGGGAGTGGACGCTGGACTCTCCGTTGGGCCGGCAGTTGGCGGCGGCCCACCCGCCGGTGGCCCCAAAGGTGCTGGCGGCCCAAGACCATTTGCTGCAACGGTATAATGAATGGGACAAACCCGGCCACGATGCGGGCCTGGTGGTAATCCGGTTAGCCCCGCGCCGCTGAAGTAGGGAAACTCAATATGGGCGTAAGCAGCTACATTTTCCCGGATAAGGCCGATGATTTCCCGGCGGTAGGCCGGCCGGCTTTTCCCCTGGCCTCCCTTGGTCGGTGGGCCGGGGCCGGCCGGGGTTTGACCGAGCGGGAACTGTTGCGCCGGGTAAGACGCTGCCATACCGCCCGGCATTTGCAAGACCGGTCGGACTTGGAGTTGCGGGAATCCCTGAACCGCCTCAAGACACAGCCTCAGTCCGCCGCCCCGGATGCCCGGCTGGTTGAGGTATTCGCGGTCATCGACGAAAGCATCCGCCGCCGTTTGGGAGCCTGGCGAATTTTTGACCCTGCCTTTGACCGGCAAAACCTGGAAATATATTTCCAAATGGCCCAATCCGATACGGGAACCGATGCGGAAACTCTGGACTTGGAACCGGACGCCGATGGGCAAATCATCGTTGACGCCATCCGCTACGTGCAGGCTGTAGGCCGGGGCCGGTACTGGTGGGACATTCTTTTGCCCGCCGGGTTTTACCAGGCCCTGAACCGGAAAGACGTTGACGGCCGGCTGCGCTTTGCGGCCACCGATGAGCAGATTCTGGCCGGGCTGCACCTGTTCCGCGGCAAAATTGTGGAGATGGACGCCGGGGAGGGCAAGACCGTTGCCGCCGCTTTTCCGGCGATAATGCACGCCCTCCTGGGCCGCTCCGTGCATATACTGACCGCCAACGACTACCTGGCGGGCCGGGACCTGGAACTGCTGGCCCCGGTTTACCGCTCTCTGGGCCTCAGCGCGGACGCCGTTTTCAGCTATCTGCCGGATGAGGAACGCCGGCGCCCCTATCGCCAGCAGATTGTCTATGGCACGCTGCGGGAGTTCGGCTTTGACTATCTGCGGGACAACCTGAAAATGTCTCCGTCGGAGCAGGTTCAAGGCCCCCTCCAGGTGGCCCTGGTTGATGAGGCCGACCAAGCCCTGATTGATGAGGCCCGCACCCCGCTGATAATCGCCGGCGTGCCCCTGGTGAACCGGCGCGCCTTTGACCGGGCCAAAAAGGCGGTGGTGGACCTGATTGCCTTGCAATCGGCGCTGGCCGGGGAATACCTGAACCAATTGGCTGAGCAATCGCCGGGCAGCCAAGCCTACCTTACGCTGCTGGGTCAGGCAATGCTGGCCCAGCCGGATAATGACCTCCTGCGGCGGCGGGCGGCGGCTGACCCCCGCGCCTGGCGCAAGGCGCAGGCCGCCCTCTACCCGGACGGTTCCGACTACCCGGACGAAACAATGACCGGCGATTTGTACTACCTGGTTGACCCGGAAGAACGGTTCGTTACCCTGACCGCCCGGGGCCTGGAGTTCCTGGAATCCCGCCTCGGGGCTTTCTATGACCCAATGGACGCCAGAGAAAGGGCTGCCGGGGAACCGGCTGTTGACCCCGACTTATCCTCCAACCGCGCCGGCCAGCGTCCCCGGCGGGCCAACGGGGTGAATCAGGTGTATCAGCTACTGCGCGCCTATCTGCTGCTGAAAAAGGACGTGGATTATATCGTAACGGAAGATGCCGTTGTCTTGATTGACCGTTACACCGGCCGCCCCCGGCCGGACAGCCGTTACCAGGAGGGTTTGCACCCGGCGCTGGAGGCCAAAGAGGCGGTTACCGTCCATCCCGACTGCGAAGCCCTGGCCCAGGTTTCGGTGCAGGGTTTCGCCAACCGCTACTCCCGGTTGGCCGGTATGACCGGCACGGCTGTCGCCGCGGCGGAAGAGTTCCGGCGCAAGTACGGAATTGCGGTGGCGCGGATTCCCGCCGGGCGTCCCCTCCGGCGGCGGGACTTGCCCTGCCGGGTGTATGCCACCGGCGCGGAGCAGTTGGCCGCCATCGCCGACGCGGTAAGGTTCTGCCAGCAGGTAGGGCGGCCGGTTCTGGTGGGGGTGCAAACCGTGGAACAGTCGGCCCAGGTCAGCCGCCGCCTGACCGAGTTGGGCCTGGCCCATAAGCTGCTGAACGCCGTTACCGGCCACGATGAGGCCGAAATCGTCCGGCGGGCCGGGGCGTTGGGCGCCGTTACCGTTGCCACCAATATGGCCGGCCGGGGAACCGACATCATCCTGGAGCCGGACCTGGATCGGCGTATTATCGACAATTATCTGGCCCTCATCCGGCGACGTCTTGACCGGGGAAATACTCCGGTGATCGTCCGGTGCGGGACGGCAGAGGAAACCGCTCTGTTGACCGGGGCCTTGCTTGAGGACGGAGAACTCAGCTTTACCCGGCGGCGGGGCAATTGGGAAGAGTTGACCATAACCGGCGCTCCCGGTCTGAAAATTGCCCCGTCGCCGGCCCCGGACGGCCCACTGGAGTTTGGGCTGGGTTTGTACGTCATCAGCGCCGAGTTCAACGAATCGCCTAGGGTTGCCCTGCAACTCCAGGGCCGGAGCGGACGGCAGGGGCAGTTCGGTTCCACCCGGTTCCTGCTTTCCTGGGATGACCGGTTCCTGGCCTACCGGGGGCGCCGGCCCCCGGGACTGGCGGCTTGCCGGAAAACCGACGCCGCCGGGCGGGTTTACTTTGAGGGCCAGGCGGTGGAACGCTATCTCCGCCGGTTGCAGGCTGAGGCGGAAATTGAGGCGGCGGTGCAGCGCAGCATCATCCAGGACTACGCCGCCGTTTCCGACGCCCACACCGACAGCTACTACCGGGCGCGGCGGCAGGCAATGACCGCCGATAACCTTTCCGAGTATTGCATTGCGCTGGCCGGGGATGCGGCGGCCCGGCTGGTCGAGGCCTATTTCCCCGGCGGGGATGCTGACAACTACCCCTACCGCCTGGCCCAACTGGTCAACGCCTTGCGGCAGTGGTACGGTATAGATGGCGGCGGCCTGCGTGGTCTGCCCCTGGATGAGCTGCCCGGCTTTCTGGAGGGACGGCTGGCCTACCGGCTGGAGGAAATGCAGCGCCAAGTGGGTGAAGGACGGTTTTCCCATTTGGCCCGGCTGCTGCTGTTGCAATCCGGCGATGAAATGTGGAAAGATTACCGGGCCGGGCTGCAAGCGCTGTCGGTCAGTTCCCGGATGGGCAACTACGGGCATAAATCCGCCGTGGCCGATTACATCATCCACGCCGCCGACGCCTGGCGGCAGTTCCGGGGAGAGGCCGCCGACTTGTTTCTGTCCCGCCTGCTTACTTTTCCCCTGGCCCGGCTGGAGGATGAGTTGCCACCGCCGGATAGCGGGATAGAACTGGATGAAAAGGTGGCAATGCTGATAAGCTGATATGTGCCGGGGTGGTTCGACAGGCTCACCATGAGCGGGATTAGTTGCTCACTATGAGCGGGGGATAGTGTCCTACCAATAGCCGGGGGATAGTGGCTTATCAATGGCGGGGGATAGTGTCCGTCCTACCAATAGCCGGGGATAGTCAGCGGGAGATAGTGGCTCATCAAAGGTGGGCAAGCGGGTATGGCGGTGGCTTATCGCAAGCGGGGCGGGGCTACTCGGATTAGGGTAATACTTGAACGGAATGGGGATACCCGGACAAAAGGAGCGGAAATGGCGCCAAAGATTCGCAGACTGAGTACGGCAATCTTTGCCGGCGGTATGGTGGCCGGCGCGCCGCTGATTGCCGCTTGCAGCAGCGGCCCGTCCTATGAGGACTGGGCGGCTACCGACGGAGCGGCCGGGCGGATAAACCTGGATGACGTGCAGGAAGCCTTCAAGAGTTCTCAGAGCGCCACCGAGTTTGAGCAGCGGGTCAACGAAATCTACGAGGGCGACGGCATTATCATCATTCGCGCCTCGCAGGACGGCGACCGGCTGACCCTGGAGGGTTGGGAAGACCTGAACGGCAATAATGATATTGACGATTCCGAGGATGACCGGCTCTTTTCCATCGTGAACGAGAACGAACAGTACGATATGCGGGGCCACGGCGCCAACGGCTACTATCAAAGCAGTTTCGGCGGTTTCGGCGGTTCCGGGTTCCTGTTCGGTTACCTGCTCGCCAGCAGCTTTAACCGGGGGCCGTACTTCTATCACACGCCGGTTAATTACGGGCCGACTATCCGCCAGCAGCGCACCAACTACCGCCAGTCCAGCCGCTACGGAACCCAGGTAGCCCGCAACAGCCGCTACACCACCACGCAGCGGGGCTTTGCCGGCTCCCGCTACCGGGATGCCGGGCGCAGTACCAGTTCGGCGCGCCAGAGCTACCAGCAGACGCAAAGAAGCTCCGGGGCGTTCCGGTCCAGCAACGCCATCGGACGCTCCAGCAGTTTCGGCTCCGGCTTTTCCAGCCGCAGCACCGGCGGCTTTTCCGGCGGCGGCGGCCAGGTAAGGCTGAGGGGCGGGCGTGGTTCGACAAGCTCACCATGAGCGGAATAAATTGGCTCACTATGGGCGGCAAAGGATGGCTTGATGTGGGCGGTATAGGGATGATTGAACGGGACGTGAATACTGGCTGTCTTGTCCCGGCGGTAGCGGCCTGATGCCGCCGGCAGAGCAGGACGGAACCGGCCTGTCCTTATCGGTATCCCTGGCCGGGCTGCCTAAAGATGCAGACCTGCAATTAACCCTGCCCGGCGACTATGCAGACTACGCAAGGGTATCCCTGGGCCAGCTTCTGGAGACGGTTTTCCCGGCGGATGAGGCCGCCCGCCAGTCCGTTGAGGATAAGTTGGACGTAGGGGAGAACCCGGACTTGCCGGACATCTACGACTGTTTCCTGCCGGTTATTGACCAGCACCGCCGGGGTTTGTGTAGTCTCAAGCTGACTACTGGATTGGAAGGGTCTGACAGTATCCCGGCGCAGCTTTCCGACCTGGTGTCCCGCTACTGGCAACTAACTCCCGCCGGTTCCGGGGATAACCCGCCTTGCTCCCGCCTGGCGCTGACCATTGAACCGGAATACTGCGCCCTGGATTATGCCGTGGCTCAGGGCTATTGGGAGAACCCGGCGGAACTGCTGGCCTGGCTGCAAACCCATACCCTGCTCTACTTTCTGGACAAGCACGAATACCGGCTGCCGGCCCCGGTGGACGCCGGCCGGGGAGTGGCCCTGTCGGATACCGTGGAAAACCTGTGCCACCGGAACCTGCTCCACGCTGCCGAGGATACCGGGGCCGAGGATACCGGAGCTTACCGGATAACCCCGGCCGGCCGCCAGTTTATCGGCGCGCTCCTGGCCGAGACCGAATCCTACATCGACCGGTTCGATGAGTTCAAGGATGTGTTCTGGGATGAGGAAACCGGCGCCGCCGAGTTTGATACCGGCTATGGCGATGACTTGCGGGTGCCGGTATTTATCGCCGAAGGGTTGGACCCGGTGCGTACCGTATTCCTGCTCCGGCTCTACGATGGCGCCCTGGATCAGTTTGCCGCGACCTGGCCGGAGTTAATTGGCGATGCTGACTTTTTCAACCGGATACTGGAGCCGGTGGTCAACCGCGCCCATGCGCCGGAGGAACTGCTGCCGGCGATTATTGAGGACGGCTACGCTTATACCGAAGCTCAGGCCGAATCGGCCCGGGAAGCGCAGGTTCAGGCACGAATCGCCCGGCAGGTTGCCGGCAATTCTCCAAACCGCTCATCCTGAGCTTGTCGAAGGATGGGGTTGTGGTTCGACAAGCTCACCATGAGCGAATTTTCTTTGGGTATTCTCAACGGATGTTGGCGCTTTCATCAGTGTAGGGGCGGGTTTGTAACCCGCCCTGCGTTTGACGGCAATGGATACCGGAAAACGGGTGTTCCCCAGCCGACTTATTCCTGCAACCGAGTAGGGGCGGGTATCAAGCCCGCCCCTACAATTTTCAGGTGTCCTCAAGCCCCCGACTGGCTCAGGGGCCGGCTAAATGGCAAAGAACAGGATGAGGGCCGAGCTAATCAGGACGATGCTCTCCATCAGGGCCACGCCGACGTTGCCCGCCACTAACTGGTCGGACACTTTGGTCTTGGGCAGCAGTACCAGGTCAACCAGCAGCCGCAGCGCGTAGAGCAGAACGAAGCCAAAGACGGCAAAGATGACGAACTCCACTATCCCCTGCTGCCAGCCGATAAAGTCCCCGAACAATGCCTTGAGGATTACCAGGCCAATGGCAATCAGGTTGCCGCCAAAGGCGATGCCCACCGCCGTGTTGTTCTTTTCAATTTCGTCGTGGATGTCAAACGATGTGCTCAATTCGTAGAGCAGGGCAAAGAGAACCAGCGCCACCAGGCCCATAGCGGAAAAGGCCAGGGCAATCAGGGCCGTTTCAACTTCCGTGCCGATGCTGCCGCCGGAAATGGCGCCGGCAATCAGCAGCCCGGCGGCCACGTTCACCCCGAACTCCGCCGCCCCGGTTCCCGCGTTCTGGTCCTCAATGATTTCCCTTTCCACGTTGAACTTGTAAAGAACCAGCCGATCCACCAGCAGCCGTACCAGGTTCAGCACCACGATGCCGGCCAGGGAGTATAGAAAGACCCGCAGCACGTCAAAGCCGAACTCCCGGTTAAAGCCCAGCCCGCCGTCGCTGACCACCAGGGAAAAGGGCTGATAGACCGCTCCCAGAAAGACCAGGATGACCCCCAGCAGGTAACCGGACAGGCGCAAGGCCACCGCCAGGTTGCGTTGCTCGACGACTTCCGCGTCAATCCCGTGCCGGGTTACTGCGTCCCGGGCCAGTTTAGCCAGGGCCAGGACGATTACGCCCAGGGCCACATAGACCAGGCCCTTGGGAAAGAAGTTTAGCGTAGTTATCAGGGTTTCCGTCATTATGCTCACCGACTCCTTTGTTCGGGCCGCTCTCCCGGATAGAGTATCACGCCGTCCGGGGGAATTACCTCGCTGAAGTGGGCTTCGTAGGGGACGCCTTCAAACTTGGTTACCGCCAACGTCCGGGACTCATCCTCGGCCATAAAGTCCCACAGGTAGAACCCTTCCCCGGTGGCCCGGTTGTCCTGGAAGAAAAAGGCTTCGTGGCTGTTGCGGTAGAAGTAATGTTGGTCCTCAAAGGTAACGTAGTTGCCGATGGAACGCTGCTCATCCAGGGTTATCAAGTCCTCTTCGGTCAGGCCGAGGGCCTCCAGGCTGGTGGGCCGCCGGTCGGCGGAGGCGGTTACGAAAAGCTCATCCCCGTCGTCCTGCCACTCCAGCCAGACCCGCCGGTCCGCGTCGGCGGCCACCACTTCGTACCAGATAATCCCGTTTCCCCCGTAGCGGTGCCGGTTCTCCACCACGAAATAGAGGTCGTCATATTCCAGCGCCAGCCCCCTTACCACCACCACGTCGCCCACTTGGGCGTCGCGGATGGTGTTGCCCGGGAGCCGGTCGCCGCCCGGCGGTCGCTTCTTGCCCTTGCCAAATAGTGAACGCAGCATTTAAGGTGGGCGCCTCCCTGGAATCGGTTTCCGAACCATTGCCGAACCATTGCCCCTATAATATCACGGGACGCCGGGGAAATGTCTAATCAGGGGCAGTTGGTCGGGGCAATCGGATTATAACTATAGCAACCCAAGCCACCGTCGTTCCGGCGAAAGCCGGAATCCAGAACCCGCTGTAGCCGGCACGCTCTTTCCCCGGGGATTTCCTGGATTCCGGCCTGCGCCGGAACGACGGTTCTTTGGGTTGCCTTGGTTAAAATGCGATAACCCTTACCTATCTTATCCCTTGACCGGGCTGGCCTGACCGGTTATCGTTGAAACAGGAATTGGAGTGGCTTCTATTCTATTTCTCCAACCGGGAGGGGTAAATGGGACAAGCTGGAACGGCTGGCGGCGTCCTGGCAGCGATATTTCTGCTGATTTTGGGGATTCTGCTGATTACCGGCATCCTGAATTTTTTGCTCTGGATCTTGGGCGTCCTCTGCATTGTCGCTGCCCTTGCGGTGGGTGCGATGGCGATTTTTGGCAATAAGCGCCGATATTAACCGGCGATAGCCCTATTGCCTTGCCTTTTACCCCGGCGCCGGGCTGCTCCCGGCCCAACCCCGGCTCAACCGGTTAAACCGGCCTATACTCGAACCGAGAGGGAAAAACTATGGGAATGTTTTCCAGGATGTCCACCATCGTTAAGTCAAAGATGAACCGTATGCTCGACTCCGCCGAAGACCCCCGGGAGACGCTGGATTACTCCTACGAAAAGCAGTTGGAAATGCTGCAAGGCGTCAAGCGGGGCGTGGTGGAGATGGTAACCGCCAAGCGGCGCATCCAGCAGCAGGCCGCCAAAGTCAAGGAGAACATCACCCGCCTGGAGCGGCAGGCCCGCCAGGCCCTGGACGCCGACCGGGAAGACCTGGCCCGGCTGGCCTTGCAGCGCAAGCAGAACGCCGTCATTGAACTGCAAGGGCTGGATGAGCAGATAGAGGGTATGGAGGAGGAGCAGCAAAAGCTGACCCTGGCCGAGCAGCGCCTCCAGGCCAAGGTTGACGCCTTCCGCAACAAGAAGGAAATCATCAAGGCCCAATACTCGGCGGCCCAGGCCCAGGTACGCATCGGCGCCGCCCTGGGCGGTATCTCCGAGGAAATGGGGGATGTTTCCCTGGCGGTGCAGCGGGCCGAGAACAAGACGGACCAGATGCGGGCCAAAGCCGGGGCGATTGACGAACTGGTCGCCACCGGTGTCCTGGATGACATAACCGGGCCGCGGGATGACCTGGAGCGGGAATTGGCCCAGATTTCCAGTTCTCACAGCGTTGAGGCGGAGTTGGCCGCCCTCAAGGGCGAACCACCTCCCGGCGCGCCCCAAGCCCTGCCGCCGGGTCAATCCAGCGTAGAGGATGAGCTATCCGCCCTCCGCGCTCAGGGTCAAGCCGGGCAGTCTGAGTCGGGGAGTTAGCAAATGATTGTTCGCATTCTCAGCGAAGGCCAGTTCAACCTGCCGGGGGCCAGCATTGACGCCCTGAACGACATCGACAACCGGATGGTAGAGGCGGTGGAGTCCGAAAACCGGGAAAACTTCAAGCTCCTGCTCCGGGAAATGCTGGAACTGGTGCGGGAAAACGGAACGCCGGTGCCGTTGGATGAACTGGTGGAATCGGACCTGATACTGCCGGAGGCGGACCTGACGTTGGAAGAGGCGGAGCACGTCTTTATCGGCGACGGCCTGCTGCCCGGCTGAACTAATCCCGGTGAAACTCGGCGGGTATCTGCGTCTCCGGGGTGAGGAAACTGCTCCCCCGGAGACGCGGCGTTATCCCCCCCGCCGCTCCACTGGCGCCGGCCCGATGGGACGGCGCACCGCCGCCGGGTCGATCCCGGCCTGCAATGCCGCCATAACCCCGGCGGCCTCCCAGTAATTTTCCACCAGATGCAACTGGCCGGCAGCCCAGGGCAGCGCGGCCAGGTCGTTCTGCATCAGGTTGCGATTTTCCCGCACTGCAATCACGGTGATGCCCTGCTCCAGCGCGGCCAGGGTGGGCAGGCCGATGCAGCCGTCGGGTATCACCAGGCAGGAAACATCAGCGGCGGTCAGGACGCTGGGGTGCTGCATCGCCCCGGCGTCGGTTACGATAGCGGGGCTGCGCTGCAAACCCTTCAGGATACATTGCAGCAGGGCCAGGGATACCGCTTCGGCGGCCATCCGGGGGTCAACAATTCCCGGGTCGGCGTTGGCAATTTCCTGGGTTTCCAGCATCGGCGAGTGGGCCGACGGCACGTCGTACAGGGCGGAAACGGCGTGGGTCAGCATTGCCTCTACCCCGCCCCAGGGATTCACCATTTCCCCATTGCTGTCGAAATAGTCGGCGTGGTAGCCCGGCGGCACGATAATCTGGGAAGTAATCGCTACGGCATCGTAGTCGCCCCGGTATTCGTCCAGCACGGCAAACAGGGAGTCCAGTCCCCGCACCCGCCCGGCAGCCCGGCCCGACCCGGTATAACTGGAATCCATCTCAAAACCGGCCCCCAACCGGATTATGCGCGGTACGGTTAACCCGTAGGAGGCGCGGGCCGCATTGACCGAGTTGATAGCGGCGTGGGTGAACAGTTCATCCTCATGGTGGCCGATGACCACCAGCAGGCGGTTGTTGCGCGCCCGCTGCAAGCCGGCGCTGCCCATCAAGAGGCGGGAAATGACGCTGCCCTCCACGTACAGGGCGTTGGCCGGCAGGTCGATTATGTCCGAGGCGTTCACTACGTTGGGGTGGGTAATCAGCGTATCGCAAGCGGCGGCCAGCAGCGCGGCCACCGGGCTGGCGTCCCCGGCGTGGCCGCCGATTTCGGCCCCGATGCCGGTGGGCACCAGCAGGACGGCGTTGAAACGCTCCCGGTTTTCCGTTGGACGCCGGACAAACCGGAACAGGGGCGCCGGCTCCCGGCGTTGCCGGCCGGGCAACCGGCCGGACAGCAAGCCGGCTTCGCAGTGGTAGCCCTTTTCCACCGAAGCAGTTACCGCCAACCGGATAGGCTGGTCGCCGTCGGCCAGTTGCGCCGCCACCGCGTCCGCCAGGCCCTTCAGCAGGTTCCCGCAACGCGATAGGGAAGGAACGATTAACTCGCGCTCAAACAATACGGCCGGCATAGGCTCCCCCCGGTACTCCCCAACGGGCGGCGTAATCGGCGTAGGTGAACCGCTTTTTCAACTCCAGGTTGCCCTCCTCGGTCAGCGCATAAATTGACGGGAGATTGACCCCGTTAAAGGTATGGGCCTTGGTCATCGTATAGGCGCCGGCGTTGGGGAACACTACCCGGTCGCCGACTTTGAGGGGCTGGTGAAAGCGGTACTCACCGAACAGGTCTCCGGCCAGGCAGGTACAGCCGGCCAGCAGGTACTCCCATTCCGCCCGGTCGTCGTGGCCGGCTACGTCCGGCTCAAAGTCATACTCAAACACTTCCGGCAGATGGTTTACCGTGGTGTCCAGCACGGCGATTTCCTTGCCGCCGTTGGAAAAGATGTCCAGCACCGAGGAGACGATGTAGCCGGCGGAACGAACAAAGGCCGCCCCCGGTTCCAGCATTACCTCCAGGCCGTAGGTGGAGTTCAGAAACTCCACCGCCCGGTACAGCGGGGCTAAATCGACGGCGTTGACGCCATCAACGCCATCGCCGCCATCATCGAACAGATACCCGCCGCCCAGGTTAATCCACTGGAACCGCCCCAGCCGGTCGCCGAGTTCGGCGTGGAGCCGGTTTACCGTGGCCTCCAGTTCCCGGAAGTCGGTGGAGTCGCAGTTGGTGTGAACCAGCAGCCCCTCCAGTCCGTCCAGCCGGGCCGGGTCTTGAGCGGCCAGAGCCGCCACCTCGGTCAGGGGCGCGCCCAGCTTGGAGTAGGGACGGCAGGGGTCGTACCGGGCATCCTTCAGGAAGGACAATTCGGGATTGACCCGCAACCCGCAACTGACCTGCGGCGCCAGGGCGTCCCGGTGCCGCTGCCACTGGCTCAGGGAATTAAAGGAAATGTAGTCGCAGGTGTCGCCCAACTCCGCCACGTCGCCGGGCCGGATTCCGGGCGTGGTGAGGTGCACCGAACCGGGGCCGCCGGGCACCGAGCGGGCCAGCCGGGCCTCAAACAGGGAACTGACCGCAAACCCGTCCAGGTACGGCGCCATGAAAGCAAGCAACTCCGGGCAGGAGAGGGGTTTCAGGGAAAAGAGTACCCGGCAGGCGGCGCCGGCGCGCAGCCCTTGAGCATATTGGAGCAGCCGTTTGACGGTCGCCGTGTCGTACACGAAAGCGGGCGTTTCCAGGGGCGTTTCCAAGTCGGTAAAGCGGTCTGCAAGGTTCAATAAACTCTCTCCGGCTCGCCGTGTCTCCGCGTCTCCGGGCTTGACTCCATTGGCAACAAGGCAGCAATCGGTCAGCCCGGAGACGCAGAGGCCGGGAGATTTGGCCTAGCGCATGGGAGAGAAGGCGGCGGGAATCATAATTTTGTTCTCCTGGCGGATCCGGCCCGGCGCCCCGGAGGGCCAGTTGGGGGTTCCGCTGGAAGCCTTCCGAATCTCCTCCCGGTGGTTCAGGTCTTTGTAGGGCCAGATGTGCATCCAGCGGTTCAGCCCGCCCAACTCGGAGTGCATGGCGGCGGCGCAGGGGGAGAACTGTTCCCGCCAGGGCAGGGCCTTCTCCCAACGCTGGAGCAACTCAGGGATTGACCCCGGCTTGTAGGTGTAAACCCGCATCTCATAGACGCCGCCCAACTCCTGGCCGCCGCCCATAGGTCGCATAAAGGAGGCGGGGTTCCAGATTTCCGACTGCATCTCCTGAATCATACTCAAGTCCCGGGGCGGCCAATTGGCGTCCTGGGCGGCCTCGGCCCGGATCCGCTCCCGCTCGTCCAGGTTTTCGTAGGGCCAGACGTGGATGACCTGGTTCAGCGGCCCGATGTCGGTGTGCCAGAAAGCGGCCAGGGGCGAATACTTCTCCCGGTGGGGCAGCGCCTCGGCGAACCCCGCCTCGAACTGGCCTACCGTGCCGGGTTCCAGGGTGTAGGTACGAACTTCGTAAATCATGGTTCCTCCTGATATAAGTTTTGGATGCCGATGGTCAGGCTGGCGGTTAGTTCAGCCGTTGCTCTCTTGCTATTGACGATTTATCCAAAATGTTGTGGCAAAACCGGAAACTCCATATGCCGGTTTGGACTTACACCCCGCCCTTGTTTCTAACCTGCTCGGCGCGCTCTCTTGCCTTGTCCTGGGCCAACTTTGCCAGAGTTTCGTTCTTCATCCACCCCACGGTTTGCCGCTTGTTTTCCCGTATGAGTCCGCCCAGGGTGAGGTAGTTTCGTTTCCGTCCATTGCAGGGCCGGCAAAGGAGTATGCGGTTGAGGATGTGATTTGCGCCCCGGTCGGCCTTCGGCGTGATCTGGTCCAGCTCCATAAACTCCCGCTCCAGGACCCGCCCGCACCCGGCGCAGATTACGCCTTCCAACGTGCTTTGCGCCTCATTCAGAATATCGGTCATTTGGGCGTGGGACAGCTTCTCCCAGGGTTCCGGTGGGCGTTGGACTTTAAGTTGCCAGTCGGGAACCGGGGTAGCTTCCCCGTAGTCCGTCCGCAGCGGCGGCTCGGTTTGGTAATGCACCTCGCCTTCAAGGCTCATTCGGTCATTTTCCAGGCCCGGCACATTCAGATATTCCTTTTGCAAGCGTTCCAGAACGGTCTTGTAGGCGCCATCCCAAATGTCAATTCCTACCCAATCACGCCTTAAACGTTGCGCCGCAACCGGAGTCGTGGCGCAACCGCAAAAGGGGTCAAGCACCAGATCGCCCTCGTTGCTGGACGCTTCGATTATCCGCTCGTACAGGGCCAATGGCTTTTGCGTGGGATAGCCAGTGCGTTCTTTGCCAGTTCTGCCGACCGCATCTATATTCCAATAATCACGGCAGCCGGTTAGAGTGTAATACCCGCGCTGGTCCTTGTAGAGTTTTATAAGGGTAGCAGAAAATAAGATGTTCTGGTAAGCGCCCCATTTATCCGTGAAAGTTTCATTCTTTGCCGAATGTTTCAGTTGACCGGTCAGATAGGATTTCTCCAGGGGCAGGTCAAACTTGTACGTATCCGACTTGGAGTAAAACAGTATGGTATCGTGCTTCTTGGCGAATGTTCTTTTGCTGGCCCCGCCGGTTCGGTAGAACCAGACGATTTCATTTCTGAAGTTGCGGCGGCCAAAGATAGAGTCCAGCAGGCATTTAGCGTAGGCGTGGGCGGTATGGTCAATATGCAGGTAAAGGCTGCCGGTGTCTTTTAAGACCCGGTGGCACTCCATTAGCCGAACTCCCAGCCAGCACAGGAAGGCGGCCATATCTTCCCCGGCGGATACCCGAGCCGACTCAACGACGGCCCAAACTGCCGGCCAATCGTCCTTGATAGCGTCAACCCATTCCGGGTGAACGTCCTTATCCCACGACCACCGATCTTCAAACCTGGCCCCTTTAGCCAAACTGTCCGGGGTAGCGTAAAAATCCCGGCTCTTGTTAAAAGGCGGGTCGGTGGCGATAAGGTCTATTGTGCCGGAGTTCATACCGCGTAGAACTTCCAGGTTATCCCGGTGATACAACGTCCGGCTCTCAAAATTTGCTGTTGCCATTCTGGTATCCCGTTTCGGATTCCTTATATCTTACCTTGCCGCGTAACCCGGCGCAATTGACAACTGACAGCAAAAGCCGTCTGCTATACTGGAATCAAGTCAGCCTGGTCAACATACCAGTGGGAGGTTTGGCCTTATGCCTGCGCGCACCGGGGAACAATACCTGCAAGGACTCAGAGACCGGCCGCCGGAGGTTTGGATTGGGGGCGAGAGGGTTAAGGACGTTACCACTCACCCCGGATTTGCCAACGGCGCCCGCTCCGTGGCGGCCCTGTATGACCTGCAAAATGAGCCGGCCCTGCGGGACGAGATGACCTACGAGTCGCCTACCACCGGGGAACGGGTTGGCCTCTCCTTTATAATGCCCCAAGAGTTGGGCGACCTGGAACGGCGGCGGCGAATGTTCTACCACTGGGCCAGGTTTCACGGCGGGATGATGGGCCGCACTCCCGACTACGTGAACACGGCCTTTGTAGCTATGGCGGCGGCGGCGCCCTACTTTGCCCAGGACCGCCCGGAGTTCGGCGAGAACGTGCGGCGTTACTACGAACTGATTCGGGAGCAAGACCTTTGCCTCACCCATACCCTGGTTAATCCCCAGCGTTCCCGCGCCCCCCAGCGCTACCTGACCGATTCCCTGGCTGAGGACGTGGCCCTGCGGGTGGTCAAAGAAAGGGATGACGGCATCGTCGTCCGGGGCGCGCGGGTGCTGGCGACCCTCGGCCCCCTCTCCGACGAAATTGCGGTATATCCCTCCCGTTCCCACCACACGGCGGAAAACGCCGACCAGTACGCCGTCTCCTTTTCCATCCCCAGCGACACGCCGGGCCTGCGTTATATCTGCCGGGAGAGTTTCGACTACGGACGTTCCGCCTTTGACCATCCTTTGGGGGCGCGGTTTGAGGAAATGGACGCCGTGGTGACTTTTGATGACGTGCTGGTGCCCTGGGAGCGGGTATTTCTGCTGGGCAACGTGCAGCGCTGCAACGATATGACGCCCCGTACCGGCTGGATTATCCACAGCTTTCACCAGGTAGTTACCCGGATAATGGTGAAAACCGAGTTTCTGCTGGGGGTGGCCTCGCTGATGGTGGAAACCCTGGGTTCCGGTGAGCAGCCCCACGTCCAGGAGCGGCTGGCCGAGATGATAATGCAGTTGGAGATTATCAAGTCCCTGCTGCGTACCGCCGAGGTGGAGGCGGCGCCCGACGAGTGGGGCCTGCTCACCCCGTCCCGCTTTCCCCTGACCGTGGCCGAGAATATGTACGCCCGCAGTTTCTATCCCCGCCTGGTGGAGATTATGCAACTGCTGGGTTCCAGCAGCCTGATGGCCCTGCCGGGGCAGGCCGACTTTGCCTCGGCAATCGGGCCGGACTTGGAGCATTACCTGGCTACGGACACGGCCTCGGCCCTGGAGCGCACCCGGCTCTTTCACCTGGCCTGGGATATTTCTTGCAGCGCCTTCGGCGCCCGTAGCCTGCACTACGAGCGGTTCTTTGCCGGCGACCTGGTGCGCAACGCCCAAATCCTGACCGCCACTTACGACCGCCAGCCAATGATTGAAATGGCCCGCCAGTTCCTGGAGCGGGAATAGCCGGGGCGCAGCGATACGCAACAGGGCCGGCGCAAAGTGCAGGGTCGGCGCAAAGTCTGCGCCAGGAACAAAATCCGCTCATGGTGAGCTTGTCGAACCATCCGGCCCTATCCAAAGTCGTCCTTCGACAAGCTCAGGATGAGCGAGGAGAGGGGGCAACTCGACTTTTGCCCCCGCCCCGGGTACACCGAAGGCTACCTGCCCTCTTTAATAAAATCCGCTACCCGCTCGCCAATCATCAATGCGGTGGCGTTGGTGTTGGCCCGAATCAGGTAGGGGATGATGGAGGCGTCGGCTACCCGCAGCCCGGTCAGCCCGTGAACCAGGCCGTACTGGTCAACTACCGCCATCGCGTCCGAGGCCGGCCCCAGCTTGCAGGTGCCGGATACGTGGCGGGAGGTTCCCTGGGTGCGGAACAGATAGGCGTCCAGCAGGTCATCCGAGGCCAGTTCCGCATCGGTTGGCGCGGTTCGCTCCGCGGCGATGTCCCGGTACTCTGCCGACTCGGCCAGGCGGGCGCAGAGGCGTACCGCTTCCCGCAGCCGCTCCCGGTCCCAGGGTTCTTCCAGGTAGTGGTAGTTAAACTCCGGCTGCACCGCCGGGTCGGGGGATACCAGGCGCAACTCGCCGAACCCCACCGGCAGTTCCAGGGCGCAGGAGATGCGGATGGCCCGGTCGGGCAACTCTTCCCCGCTCAGGGTAACGAAGGAGGAGTTGGTCATTACCATAACGTCGTTGCGGTGTTCGGAGCCGGCGGCGGTGTAGCGCAAGGCCACCCGGGCGTAGTGGGCGTCCACCGGCAGGTTCACGTCGTCTTTAGCCATCAGGCCCACGCTGGCCGAGGGGTGGTTCCGCAGGTTTTGCCCCACTCCGGGCAAGGCTTGTACCAGGGGGATACCCAAGGCGTCAAGCTGCTCGGCCGGCCCCACGCCGGACAGCATCAGCAGGTGGGGCGACTTCAACCCGCCGGCGCTGAGCACAATCTGCTCCCCGGCCACGGTGAACACCTGGCCGCCGCTTTCCACCTCCACGCCGGTCGCCCTTTTCCCGTCAAAGACCACCCGACGGGCCAGGACGTTGGGCCGGATGGTCAGGTTGAGGCGGTGGCGGGCCGGGCCGAGATGGGTCAGGGCGGCGGACATTCGGATGCCGTCGGGGTTGTTGACCGGCAGGGTCGCTACGCCGGTGGACTCCGGCCCGTTCATATCCCCATCCTCGGGAAAGCCGGCGGCGACGGCCGCCCGGTAGAGGGCGGCCTGAATCGGCGGCCACTCTCCCCGGTGGCGGCGCAGCACCGGAACCGGCCCGTCGAAGCCGTGAAAGTCGTCCCGAATGTCCAGGTCGGTTTCCATTTTGCGGAAATAGGGCAGGACTTTCAGGTAGGCCCATTCCTCGTTGCCCCATTCGGCCCAGCGGTCATAGTCCTCGGGCATCCCCCGCAGCATCAATTGGCCGTTGATGGCCCCGGAACCGCCGACCACCTTGCCCTGGGCCACGTGCCGCGGCCCCTGCACCCGGTTGATGGTGCCGGTCAAGGCCCAATTGTGGGGCGCATCCGGCATTTCGCCGTCCCGCGTATGTCCATACTTCAGGTCGTCGGGCAGGGATTCCAGGTCCGGGTAATCCGGCCCGGCCTCCAGCAGCAGCACCGACCACTCCGGGTTCTCCGACAACCGGGCCGCCAGCACACAGCCGGCCGACCCGGCCCCTACGATAATAACGTCATATTGCATAGCTGCCTCCCTGAACGGTTGGGTTTTGGGAATGAGTATCCCCCTTGTTGGACGGTAGGGCAACTCCTTTGGCGGCCCTTGCTCATTAAGCAATATATAGCCGGTGTCAAAGGTTGGGTTCGGCCCGGGGAATGGACTGCGCCCTTACCCAAAAGAGCGGGAAGCCCTGATTGCCTTTCTCAATTCCTTATAACGGCGGGTTTTCCACCGGCAAGGCCGGGCCTACCACTGCCCGCGCTTGCGCAAACACCGCGTCGAACATTGCCTCGGTCAGCTTGCCGGTGTTGGTGTTCTGGCGGCTGGGGTGGTAGGAGCCAATCAGAACTACCCCCTCCGCCAGGGTATAGCTGACGCCATGCCCAAACTTGGGGCGGGGCGACGGGTTGGTTAGTCCCGCCGCGGCCCGGGTTTGCAGGTAGGCGTCAAAGGCAAACTTGCCCAGGCCGACCACCGCCTTTACCCCGGGCAGCAGGGCCAATTCCTGAACCAGCCAGGGCCGGCAGGTTTCCTTTTCCGCCGCCGTTGGCTTGTTTTCCGGCGGGGCGCAGCGTACCGCGTTGGTGATGTAAACGTCGGTCAGATACAGGCCATCGCCCCGGTAGCTGGAATCGGGGGAGTTGGCAAACTCAAACTGGTGCAGGCTGCGGAACAGCCAGTCGCCGCTGGCGTCGCCGGTGAAGGCCCGGCCGGTGCGGTTGCCCCCGTGGGCGGCCGGCGCCAGGCCCATTACCAGCAGCCGGGCCGCCGGGTCGCCAAAGGGAGGCACCGGCTTGCCCCAATACTCCCATTCCCGGTAGCGGCTGACCTTTTCCCGCGCCACCCGTTCCCGGTGGGCCACCAGCCGAGGGCATTGGGCGCACCGGATAATCCGGTCGTGCAATTCGTGTAGCGGGCCGGTTTCCGTCAGGGACATTCTTGTCCTTATCCTGCCGGTTGAGCGGCAAAGGCGGGCATAACTTGCTCGGCGAAAAGCCTCAGGGAGTTCAGCGTCTGCTCCGGGGTGAGGGTGCCAAAGAAAAAGGAGCCGGCAAAGTAGTTGGCGCCGGTAATTTCCAGATGCTGCCGCAGGGTTTCCCGTACCGTCTCCGGTGAACCGACGATGTGCAGCCCGTCGGCCAGGCGTCCCTCAAAATCGGCCAGGTAGTTGGTTCGGCCGGTATCATCGCCGTTAAGAATACGGAGGTGGTTGAAGTTGGCGATAAAGTCGGCAAAGGCGGCTTTGGCCTCCCGCAGCGCCTGGGCGTCGGTGTCGGCCAGGTAGATGTGGCGGGTTATGCCGTACTTGGGCGCGGGTTCGTGGGCGTTGAGCCGGGCCGGGTCATTCCGATGCTCGGCCCAGACGCTCTTGTAAAGCTCAATGTGTTCCCGCATTACCTCCATCGGCGGGTAGTGGGAGACGGTGCTGATGCCCTGGCTGGCGGCCCACCGGATCGAGTCCGGGTTGGCGGTGGGATACCACAGGGGCGGGTAGGGCCGCTGCCAGGCTTTCAGGGGCAGGTCAACGTCCTTGAAGGTGTAATGTTCTCCCGCATAGGAAACCCGGCCGATGCGCAGGCCCATTAGCAGGATGTCCAGCGCCTCCTGGAACATAGCGCGGGATTGCTCAACGCTGATGTCGAAAAAGTCCAGTTCGTAGGCGGAAATGCCCCGTCCCAGGCCCACTTCCAGCCGGCCCCGGCTCAGGTTGTCCAGCATACAAATTTCCTGGAGCAGCCGGAGCGGGTTATAGAAGGGCAGGGGATAGACCAACGGCCCCAGGTGGATTTGGCGGGTGCGCTGGGCGGCGGCGGCCAGAAAGACGCCGGGCGACGGGGCCATGCCCAACGGAGTTCCCTGGTGTTCCGCCAGGTGGTAGCAGTAGAAACCGGCGGCGTCGGCGTATTCCAGGAATTGCAGCCGTTGTTCGTAAAGGTCGGCCGGCGCCGCTCCGTTGTGGTCAATCCAGTCGAAAATGCCAAACCGTACCGGCAGTTCCGGCGGTTCCGAGGGAGTAGGGGCCGGCTTTTCCGGGTCTGCTGCGTTCACCATTCGGCCTCCCGTCCGGGTTGGGTAACCGGCTGTTCGTGGATTAACCGGAACCGCTACTCAAAGGGGGTGGGCATAGCCTGCACCGGCACCTCAATCAGGGTGGGCGCGTCGATTGCCAACGCCTCCCGCAGCGCCGATTCCAATTGGCCGGCGCCCTCGGCCCGGACGCCCCGGGCGCCGTAAGCCTCGGCCAGCTTGACGAAATCCGGGTTGTGCAGGGCCGCCCCGTAGATGCGCCCGTCAAAGCGGTTCACCTGGTCCCGGAGCACGTTGCCGTAGGCGTTGTCATTGAACACCACCACCACCACGTTGATCCCGTGCTGCACCGCCGTCGCCAGTTCCTGGGAATTGAACAGGAATCCCCCGTCCCCGGACACGGCGACTACCGCCTTGTCCGGCTGGGCCACCTTGGCCCCCAAGGCCACCGGAAAGGCGTAGCCCAGGTTGCCGGAGTAAGATGAGGTGAGGAAGGTTCGGGGCTGGTAAACCGGGTAGAAGGAACGGCAGTAGTAGCCGATTTGGGTCATCCCCGAAATCAATATGCCGTCTTCGGGCATCGCGTTGCGGATGGTGGCGGTCAAGGATTCCTGGGGTTCCACCCGCAGGGACGTTTCGGCCCGCCGCTGGCGCAGGGCGGCAATCTCCCCTTCCCGGCTGGGCCGGGCCGCCGTTAGGCCGGCCAGGTTTTCGTACAGACTCTCCAGGGTTTGGCGGGCGTCGCCGGCAATGCCAAAGGTGTTTTCGTAGTTGCGGCCCAACTCCTCCGGGTCAATGTCAATCTGGACGATGCGCTGGCCGGCCAGCCAGGCCGGGTTAGCCATCCGGGTGCCGACCGCCAGAATTGCGTCAAAGTTGGGTTCTTCCCGGGCCACCGGGTCGTTGCGCAGGCGGTGGGCGCCCAGGGCCAGGGGGTGCCGCTCGGAAATGGCGCCCTTGCCCTCCGGGGTAGTGATGACCGGGGCCTGCAAGTATTCCGCCACCCGCAGCAGGGCCGCCTCGGCGCCGGAGGAAATAACCCCGCCGCCGGCCCAGATTAGCGGGTTCACCGCCTCGGCCAGGATACGCGCCCCGGTTTGCACCGCCGCGCCGTCGGCCGCCGGATGGGGGTACTCTTCCGGCTCCCGCAACTCTACGTCGGCCAGGTCGGCCAGCGTTTCCGGGGGAATTTCGATTTCTACGGGACGGGGCCGGCCGGTTTTCAGATGGTAGAAAGCCTCATGGACGGCGTCGGGGATTTCCGCCGGGTCCAGGATGCGCTTGGCCCACTTGGTAACCGGCCGGATGGTATCCAGTTGGTCGTTGACCTCGTGGAGAATCCCTCGGTCGGAGCCAATCAGGTCCCGCTCAATCTGCCCCGACACCACCAGGATGGGGGAGGAGGCGGCAAAGGCGGTGCCAATGCCGGCCGAGGCGTTCTGCAAGCCGGGGCCGGGCACCATCATTGCCGTGCCGATGCCGCCGCCGGCCCGGGCGTAGCCGTCGGCCATATAAGTTGTGGCCTGTTCGTGGCGGGTGGTGATGAACCGGATGCCCGGCTCGCCCTGCAACCCGTCCAGGGCGTGGTAAAGCTGCACTCCGGGCAGGCCAAAGATTACCCGGACTCCTTCCAGGTATAGGGACTTTGCCAGCGCCTGGCCTCCGGTCATTCTGGTCATTCTTTCACTTCCCCTTGCAACTGGTAGT
Organism: uncultured Dehalococcoidia bacterium; assembly: GCA_958295765.1. Classification (GTDB taxonomy): domain Bacteria; phylum Chloroflexota; class Dehalococcoidia; order Lucifugimonadales; family UBA3495; genus CATQHB01. The sequence goes on along the minus strand of CATQHB010000002.1, from coordinate 1,683,312 downwards.
TGGTTGGTAGTTGGTCACGTCGGTGTTGGTTGATAGTTGGTAACATCGGCGATTGTAGCCGGGGCAGCGATACAGCGTCAAGTTGAGAGACGGTTGGCGGTGGGGTCTCAAGTCATAGGCACCGTAGGGGCGGTTCGCGAACCGCCCTTACGGGATTCGTCTGGTAGGGGCGGGTTTGTAACCCGCCCTGGCTGAGGCGCAGGAATGGGTCGGCTATGGTACACCGGTTTACCGGGCGGTCTTTGCCCCTAAACGTCGGGCGGGTTTGTAACCCGCCCCTACCCTGATGTTGACACCGGCAAGGGTTGAGAATACCAAAACCGTCAGCCGATAGACGCGGCGCGCCGGCTTTGTTAGACTAATCCCGGATACCAATAATTCCGGCAAATAATTCTGGCAACGAACCTTGCGTAAAGGGGGCGGCAACGATGAAGAAGGTAGTAAGCGAAATCAACGGCGCCATTTTCAGCCTGCCCTGGCTGGTGGCCCGGGATGAGGGATTGTTTGAGGCGGAAGGCATTGAGATGGAGTTCGTTACCGCCGTCAGCAGCGGTCAGGTGGCGCATACCGAGAACCCGGAAGAGGTCAACCCGATTCTGGGCCACGTTGCCTTTGAGGACGCCAAAGTATCCATCTACCGGGCTTGAGAGGAGGGTCAGGTCCGTCGGGCCTACGAAAGCAAACAGGGCGCTCGGATTATCGCCCTGCGTTCCGCCGTCGCCAGTCAAGCCATCCTGGTGCGTCCCGATTCTCCCCACTACTACCCCGGCACCCTGGGGAACAAACCCATCGCAGTGCAGTTTCACGCCGGTTCCCACTACGTCGCGTTGCGGTTGCTGTCCGGCTACCTGCCCGAGGAAAAGCTGAAGTTGGTTCACTATGGTTCGCCGCAGTTCCGGTTTGAGGCGTTGATGAACGGGGACGTAGAGGCCGCCGCCTTGATGGAACCCTGGATTACCCTGGCGGAAAAGCTGGGCTGCCGTCCGGTCTGCGAGGGCCACTACCTGGGGGCGGAGAACGCCAGCGACAATATGGACGAGGCGACTTTTGCCGCCATCAACCGGGCGGTAGTTAAAGCCGTTGATCTGATTAACGCCGACAAGCGGCAGTATCTCCATTACCTCATCGACGAACCCCGGTTTGCCTCAGTGGCGGCCAAGTACGGCAGCATCACCCCGGAGGACTTTCACCTGTCCCGCATCCGCTACTCCTATAACACGCCCTACTCGGACGAAATAGTCGAGGACACCTATCACTGGATGGTGCGGTGGGGTCTGCTGGACGGCGCCGCGTGCAGCGCCGAGTTGGTGGACAACCGGCTGGCCGAACCGGTTCCCGCCGACGATTAGCCCGACCGGGCAGTTCAGTTTCTCACCCCGGAGACACCGGGCAACGCAGAGGGCGCGATTCTCTGCGTTGCTTTGTGCGCTCTATGCAGCAGTGGTGAAAATGCCGGTCATAGACGGCGGCTGAAGTTGGGTCGTTGAAGTTCAAGGCAGGGCGTTATGAAGTACGATGTGGTTATAGTTGGGGCCGGTTCGGCCGGGGCGGTGTTGGCCGCCCGGTTGTCTGAGGACGCCGGCCGCTCGGTGCTGCTGCTGGAGGCCGGGCCGGATTACCCGGGGTTTGACCGGCTCCCGGATGAACTGAAGTACGGGTTCAGCGCCGCCCCCCAGCCACCGACTGCCCGCACCGCCAGCGGCCACCCGGCAGCGCTCACCGAGAGCGGGCATAACTGGCAGTTCACCGCCACTGCCACGGACCAGGCGCCGCCGATGCTGGTGCCTCGGGGCAAGGTAACCGGCGGTTCCAGCGCGATTAACTCGTCGGCCTTTTACCGGGGCGTGCCCGAGGACTTCGACGCCTGGGCCGAGCGGGGGAACGACGAGTGGAGCTATGCCAAGGTTCTGCCCTTTTTTCGGCGCATTGAAACCGACTTAGACCGGCACGACGATTACCACGGGCAGGAAGGGCCTATTTTTGTCCACCACTCCAACCCGGAGAGTTGGCATCCGACTCAGCGGGCCTTTTTCGACGCCTGCCGGGCCAGCGGGTACGATGAGACGGATGACCATAACCACCCGGATTCCGGCGGTGTCGGCCCCGGCATCACCAACAATCATAACGGGGTGCGGTTCAGCGCCGCCCTGGGCTATTTGAGCCAGGCCCGCCACCGCCTGAACCTGACCATCCGGCCCAACTGCCAGGCGCAGCGGATTCTGTTTGACGGCCGGCGGGCGGTGGGCCTGCTGGTAGCAAGCGGGGGTGAAACCCTTTCCGTCGAGGCGGAGCGGATAATCCTCAGCGCCGGCGCCGTAGGCTCTCCCCACCTGCTGCTGCTGTCCGGCGTCGGCCCGGCGGAACAACTGCAAGCCTTAGGCATCCCGGTAGTCCGGGACACCCCCGGCGTGGGCCAAAACCTGAAAGACCACCCCAAGGTGTACCTTACCTGGAACATCCGGGACGGTTACCCGCCCCAAACCAGGGCGGCCCCCGGCGGCGCGGCCCTGCGCCTGACCTCCCCGGGGTCTGACCGGCGCAACGATTTGGGGATCAGCCTGGCCTCCTTTGTGCCGGCGCGGGTCAAGGGTTCGGCGGCCCAACCCCCGGATAGCGATGCCGCAACCGTCCGGCGGTACGTGGAAATGATGATTGCCCTGTTGCTGCCGGTAAGCGCCGGGGAACTGACCCTCGCCTCCGCCGACTACCGGATACAGCCCCGGCTCCATTACAACTACCTGGCCGAATCCTTTGACCGGGAACGGCTCCGGGCCGGCATCGACCTGGCTTTGGACTTGGCCCGGCGGCCGGAGTTGTCGGATTTGCTGGGGGAGCGCATTGACCCTACCGACGACGACCTGGCTAGTGAGAACGACCTTGACCGGTGGCTGCGGCGGGAGGCGACCACTTACTCCCACATCTCCGGCACCTGCAAGATGGGGCCGTCTGGCGACCCCCTGGCGGTAGTCAACCAGTACGGCGCGGTGTACGGGTTGGAGGGCTTGCGGGTGGTGGACGCCGCCATAATGCCCGACCTGGTACGCGCCCCCATCAACCCGGCGGTGATAATGCTGGCCGAGCGGGTGGCCGATTTGATTTTGCAGGGGCATTAGCGTTTAGGCCGTTTTCAATGGGTGTTTGTATTAGCATAGGCGTAGGGGCGGGTTTGTAACCGGCCCGGCGTTTAACGGTCAGGAAATGCCGGTTGCGGTGCTTGAGCCAGGGCGGGTTATAAACCCGCCCCTACGCCGATAATAATTCCGAAAATCCTTGCCCCTGGTTATTGTTCGTTTAGTATTAAGGTGCGATTGCCCGGTTTGACAGGACAATCTCACCTTAACCAGGGCAACCCAAGCAACCGTCGTTCCGGCGAAAGCCGGAATCCAGAACCCTCAGTAGCCGGCTCGTTCTTTTCCGGTAGGATTTCCTGGATTCCGGCTTTCGCCGGAACGACGGTTGTCCGGGTTGTCATAATATCCTGCGATTACCCGGTCTGTCTTAACCTGCCTGCTGTTTCTCATCCTGTTATAATAGGGAGTACGGTTGCGATTAAGGCCGGGTCAGGCCGGCCATTGTTTTAACGTAGAATCACCGGGAGGAGTATATAATGGCCGATGAACTGTTAGTCCTCCATGAGAAACCGGCCGCCGAGTTTATGGTGGCCGGCTGGCGGCGCCAGTGGTCCAACGGGGGCCGAATTTCCAGCGGCTTGCCCCGCTACTTGATTGAAAAGCTGGGCGCGCGGAAAATCGGGCAGTTGGGCGACCAGGTATCCACCCTTTGCTATCCCTTTCAGGTGGCGGGAACCCATGACACTTTTCGCCCCGCCGCCGCCTTTCAGGACGGGCTGCCGGCCAGCCCCATGGCGCGGGAGAACGACTTTTACGATGCCGGGAACGGCTTGATTATTTTCCTGGGCGAGGAACCCTGGAGCCGCATTGACCTGTACGGCGCCGGCTTTTTCCAGGCGGTCCGGGAGCTGGGCGTCAAGCAGACCGTGGCGGTGGAGGGAGTGAACGGGCCGGCGCCGCCGGAGCTGGAACGGCGGATTAACTGCGTTTACAGCCGCCCGGAAATGAAAGAAACCCTGGAGCGGTACGGGCTGATAATGTCCAGTCGGGGGATTGAGGGCCGCCGGGGGCCAACTATCGGTATGGCGATGGTTTCCCTGGCCCATTTTGAGTACCCGGAAGTGGAGATGTTCCGGCTGGGCGCTATGGCCCCGATGTACCCCTTTGTAGTTTCCAACAATGAGCAGTTGGGCATTTTCCGCGACCACCGCTCTTTTTATGACATAATGCGCCGTCTCAAGTCCCTGTTCAAGCTGGACATTGACCTGAGCGAGTTGCAGGCTTTGGGAGAGACCGAGTCCCGGGAGTTGCAGTCCAACCTGGACCGGATCGGGGAAAACAACGCCGAGGCCAAGCGCATCATTGAGCAAGTTCGGTCGGACTATAACGTAATTCCCTACGTAGAGCCGGTAAATCTGGACCCGGCCCTGGACCGAACCCTGGAGGATATTCTGCAAGGTATGTCCGACCCGCCGGAGGGGACGTAGGGGCCGGTATATCCCGCGTCTATGCCTTGACTCTCTCACCCCGGCGTCTCTCCTGTAGGGAGAGGGCCGGGGTGAATGTATGCCCGGAGCTATTGCGGCTGGGCGTGGCCGGCCGGCAACGGGTTGTTCCGGTGGGATTGGGCGTCCCGCGTGGTGGGCAGCGGGCCGGTGGCCGCGTAGTATTTGACCCCGGCGACAATCAGTTCCTCGGCCGGGAAACGGGTGATGACCTGCGGCCCGTCTTTGGTTACTACCACCTCTTCCTCAATGCGCGCCGCCGACCAGCCGTCGGAGGCCGGCCAGAAGGTTTCCAGGGCAAAGACCATGCCCTCCTCAATGGGCTGGGGATGTTCCAGGGAAAAGAGCCGGCTGAATATGGGCGCTTCCCAGATGTTCAGGCCCACCCCGTGGCCGTACTGCAAGGCAAAGGCCGCTTCCTCGTTGGCAAAGCCGAACTCATCGGCCCGGGGCCACAGCTTAACGATGTCGGCGGTGGTAATGCCGGGCTTAACCGCGTCAATGGAAACGTCCAGAATCTCCCGGCACTTCTTGTAGGCGTCAATCTGCGGTTGGGAGGCGCTGCCGATTGCCAGGGTTCGGTAGTAGCAGGTGCGGTAGCCCATATAGCTGTGCAGGATGTCAAAATAAACCTGGTCGCCGGGCCGCAGGATGCGGTCGGAAAAGAGATGCGGGTGGGGACTGGTACGCTCGCCGCCGATGGCATTGACCCCTTCCACGTACTCCGACCCCAGTTCGTATAACACCTTGTTGACCAGGGCGACGCCGTCGTTTTCCCGCACCCCGGCCCGCAGTTCCTGGTACAGCACGTCGTAGGCCGCGTCCACCATGGCGCAGGCGGTGTTGAGCAGGGTAATTTCGTCCTGGGTTTTGATGCGGCGGGCCTGGAGCATCAGCTGTTGGCCGTCCACCACGTTCAGGCCCTCCCGCTGCAAGGCGAAAAGCACCACCGGCTCCACCACGTCCACGCCGATAGGTTCGTTTTGCAGGCCCCGCATTTCCAGTTCGACGCGGATTTTCCGGGCCACGTCCTCGGCCAGGTTGGCCTCGGGCGGAGTAGCCCCGCGCAGGGTGGAAATGCCGGCCCGGGAGCGCTCCCCCAGCCAGGGACAATATAGCTGGTGGTGCCGGGCCGCCGAGCCAAAGTCCCACAGAATCGGCTCATCGTCCTGGGGCAGCAGGCAAAACCGGACCAGCTTGTCCATCGCCCAGGTGCCGATAATGGTGGCGGTCAAGTACCGAATGTTGTTCATATCGAAGGTGAGCAGGGCGCCCAACTCCGACTCTTTCAGCAGGCTCTTGATGCGGGTCAGCCGTTGGGTGCGGAGCCGCTCATAATCTACCCGTTCCTCCCAGTCCACGCTCATGGTGCCGAAGCTCTTGATTTGCGTCACAGGTACTCCTCTTGTCTCCGGTCGGTTAATTGTCCGGGTTGTTATTGTCCGGGTTATCGCTGCGGGACACCGGGGCCTCCGGTTTTGCCGGCTCTTTCACCGGCGGCTGCCACTTCTTGGCGGCGCCGGGCAGTTTGGTCGGCTTGGGATAGCCGCCTTTCTCAAGCCAGGGTTTACCCTTTATTTTCACGGTTCAACTTCCGGTTCCCTGGAGTATATTCACTATTCTAATCGCTGTTATCGCTGCGGGACACCGGGGCCTCCGGTTTCCCTGGCTCTTTCACCGGGGGCTGCCACTTCTTGGCAACGCCGGGCAACCGCGTCGGTTTAGAGTAACCGCCTCTCTCGTAAGATGGCTTTCTTTTGGGTTTCTTTCTGCCGAATATCCCAAGCATATCCAGCCCTCCGAATCTGCCGGCCGTTTTATAACCGGTTGATGTCATAGAACAAGCGGCGATACCAGCCCAGCTTGTCAACATTACTTTCCCCGGATACGTTCTCCACGTATAGAGATATGACCACGGTATCAATCATACGCGGCACAACGAAGTCAAAAGTCAACTGTTCGACTTCATTAGGCTCAACAAGCATATCATATTGCAATACTGAAGGCTCGTTTAACCAGCGCCAGGGAAACTCATCGTCGTCAGTATCATTGGAAACCGCATTAGAAGTGGAAAATTCCTCATCCATTTCCAGTATATCGCTGACCGAGTAGGGCGCAACTACCGCCATTTCCCATTCAACGTTGAATACCGGCACCGCCACTTTTGAGGTGTTGTGAATCTGCGCTATTACTCCGATATGATTATGCTCGTCGCTTACCGTCCGGCTGGAAGCGGACAAGTCAATGGTCAGATGCGGTTTTCCCTCCCGGAACAGGCCAAACTTATGGTAGCCGATTAGTGTGGCGATAAAGGCCACCGTCGGCGGCGTAGCATACCAAACGGCCCTTAACACATCCTCGGTGTCCGATTTGCCAAGCCAATTCAAAGTCGGAAAGCTGGGTATCTGGGACAGGGCGAAGGAAAGCCCCTTAATGAAAACTATCAGCCATACTCCGGCGACGGCTGCGCTGAACAGCGCAAAGCCAAGTATCAGAAGCCCGTTTCTGAGATTTCGCCCACTTCCGCCGTTGGTTATTGGGTCGGTCATCTTTTTCCCTGCAATGCCAACATAGCTTGAGGTCAGGGCAGTTTACTTAAGCTCCCGTATCCCGGTCAACCGACTTTGCCCAACCTTGTTATAATACCCCCTGCTATCCGGCAATAATTTATCGCCTTGGAGGACATTGCTTTGGCAAAGAGAATAGAAGTCATCCATACCGCCGACCGGGATCCCTCGGTGAACCTGCCCTACGCTCCGGGCATCAAGGTTACCGGGGGTTCCCTGCTTTTCCTGGCCGGCGTTACCGCCGCCAAGACTTACCATAACCACCCCCATATCGAATCGGAGTTCGATGATATACCGGAGGACGTGGCGGCGCAGACCCGCATGGCGCTGGAAAACGTGAAGGCCGGGCTGGATGCCTGCGGCGCCGCTTTCAGCGACGTGGTGCAGGTGACCCGCTACCTGACCAACATCGACGAGCAAGACCAGCTTAACGAAGTCTGGTGGGAGTATTTTGGCAACCACCGGCCCGGAACGGCAACCATTGAGATTACCCGTCTGGCCGCCCATACCAAGCTGAAAGTCGAATTGTCGGCCATTGCGGTGGTGGATTAGGGTGGGTTAAAGGCAAGTCGGCCGGTCAATCTACGTTGGGCCGCCGGCTTAAAAGTCGGCGGCTTGATAAACCGTTTTGCCGCCCACCAGCGTCAGCAGGGAGCGCAGTTCCGGTATGTCGTCCTCGGGCATATTCTCAAAATCCCCGGATAAGACGGCCAGGTCGGCCAGCTTGCCGGGTTCCAGGGAACCGAGGCGGCTTTCATCAAAGGAGAAGTAGGCCCCGCCCCGGGTGAAGGCCCGCAGCGCCTCCAGGCGGGTCAGGCGTTGCGTTGGGCCAAGAACCTCGCTGCTGGTTCGTTCCCGGCGCGCTACGGCAGCCCAGAGGGTGGCAAAGGGGTTGTAGGGCTTGTTGTCAGTGCCAAAACTGAAATCTACTTCCTGCGCCAGGTAATCCCGGTGGGCGGCGGCGGTGGCGGCCAGGCCGGGCGAGGCCAGGTAACGACTGCCCCGCAGCCAGAGTTCAGTCAAGGGGATGGTCTCCACCAGCAGGCCCAGGTTCCTGATGCGCTCCAGTTGGGCGGCGGAGGTGTGCAAAACGTGGGCCAGGGTCCAGCGGCGGCCTTTCAAGGGAAACTCCCGGTCAACCTCCTCAAATACCGCCAGCACCTCCTCCAGCGTTTCCCGCACCAGGGTATTGACCCGCCAGTTGTGCTGGGCCGCCAACCGAACCAGCCGGCGAAATCGGGCCGGCGAGTTATAGCTCTGGATAAAGCCGGCCCAGCCGGTATAGGGCAGTTGGGCGGAGCGGGCCTGGGCGGTGTAGCGGTTGCCGCCGTACTGGATAAAGCAGCCGCTGACCCGCAGCATCCCGTCGCCAAAGCCGGCCCCGGAGACGGAATGACCCCAACTCTCCATTTCCCGGGCGGCGTGGCTGACTGAGCGCCAGTTAGGGCTGACGGTCAGGTTGGCCCGCACCGTCATTTCTCCGGCATCCCATACCGCCTTGTAGGTTTGCAGCACCTCCGGGGCGACCCCGTGCCCCTCATAGGCGCCGGTAGTGCCTACCGAGTTGTAGAGGCGCATAGACTCTTTCAGGGCCGCCACCCGCTGGGCCGGGGTGAAACGGGGGACGGCCGCCATCAGGGTGAACTCCACCGACGGGTAGCGGCCGGTGTCAACGAAAACCCCGGTAGGTTCGCCGCTTTCATCCCTTTCAATGGTAACGCTGGAGTCCGGCGCGGCGGTGTGCCGGCCCACGCCGGCCAGTTGCAGGGCGGCGCTGTTGGCGATGGATACGGAGGGCGGCACGTTCCAGGGTGTCCAGATGCCTTTGATGTAAACCGGGTTGTTGGGCGCAACCCGGTCCAGTTCCTGGCGGTTCGGGTAGCGGCCCTCGGCCAGGTTCTGGGGCAAATCCGCATAGTTGGGCGGGTCGCCAATGGGCATAGTTACCACCCACTCCCCCGGGGCTTGGGCGGCGGCCAATTCCCGAATCCGCGCCAGAATCTCCGGGATGGAGCGCAGCCCGGCCAGGGACGGATAGACGGACTTCAGGCCCTCCCGATCCAGGTGGGCGTGAATGTCCACGATTCCGGGAATAACCGTGCGGCCCCGCAGGTTAAGGCTAGTCGTCCCCGGCCCGGCCAGGGCCGTTACCGCTGCGTCGCTGCCCACCGCCGTTATCCGGTCGCCCCGGATAGCAATGGCTTGCTGAATTGAGTCGGCGGGGTCAACGGTAATCACCCGTCCACTGTGCAGTATGATGTCCGGGCTGGTCTGGCTCTGTACCATTGGGCATTGCCTCCCCAAAATTCCGGCGGATGACGGATGAATTGATTTAGATGAATTGCTTGATTGCAACCCGGGGCCGTCGCGAACCGGGTTAGCTGGATTGTACCCTTAACCGGACTAGGTTGCATCAGGTATCACCCGCCGCTGGGGATAGTTGAGGACAAATTGCGATTGGTATTCCCAACATTTGTTGGTATTAGCGCCGGCGTAGGGGCGGGTTTGTAACCCGCCCTGGTTGGGGGCAAGAATCGGTCAGCTATGGCATACCCGTTTACCGGACGGTATTTGCCGTTGAACGCAGGGCGGGTTACAAACCCGCCCCTACCGGCCAGTCAAGCATGGCCTGGCAAGAAATACCAACAAATGTTGGGGATACCTTGGGAATTAGCTTAATTGACAGCTACCCCGGTGGTGACTAGAATCACCCCAAAGCAAAGCCATTCGGATGGGAGGGATTGCTATGACTACGTTGCGGGGCCGGGTAAGCCCGGAAGAGGAAGAACTTTTTTATGAGGGAACCGAGGCGGCGGGCCTGCGGGCGGCCTGGACGGCCCAGGGGCAACGCCGCAAGCCCAAGGTCGTTCCTTTTGCCTGGCGCTGGGCCGATGCCCAACCGCTGGTGCTGCGCAGCGGCGACATTGTAACCCCGGACCGGGACGTGGAACGGCGGGTGCTGCGGCTGGCTAATCCCGGCTTGGAACACGGCACTACCCATACTATTTCGGCGGCCCTGCAACTCTTGTTGCCCGGGGAAAACGCGCCGGCCCACCGCCACACGCCTACGGCCATTCGCTGGGTGTTGCAGGGGCAGGGCGCCTACACCACCGTGGAGGGCGACAAGTGCTATATGGAGCCGGGCGACCTGGTGCTTACCCCGTCCTGGACCTGGCACGACCACAATAACGAAGGCCAGGAACCGATGATTTGGCTGGACGGGCTGGACACGCCCCTGGTGGGCAACCTGGACGCTACCTTTTACGAGCAGTTCCCGGAAGACCAGCAGCCGATTGTCGGCGTGGGCGAGTCGGAACGAAAGTACGCTTCCGGCGCGCTGCGGCCGGCTTGGGAAGACCCCACCGCTCCCTATTCTCCCCTGTGGCATTACAAGTGGGAACGCACCCATGCCGCCCTGCGCAGCCTGGCCGAGATTGACGCCAGCCCCTTTGATGACGTGGCGATGGAGTTCTCCGACCCGGCCACCGGCGGCCCGGTGCTGCGGACGATGGCCTGCTGGATTCAACTAATTCGGCCCGGCGTGAACACCAAGGCCCACCGCCACACCAGCAGCGCGGTGTACCAGGTTTTCCGGGGTCAGGGCCACAGCGTAATCAACGGCCAACGGTTCGATTGGGGCGCGGGCGATTTCCTGGTGGTGCCCTCCTGGGCCTGGCACGAACACGCCAACGACGGGGATGACGAGGCGATCCTCTTTTCCATCCAGGACATCCCGGTGATGAAGTCCCTGTCCCTGTACCGGGAAGAACCGTATGCCGAAAACGCCGGCCACCAGCCGGTAACGGCCCACTTTAACGGCGGGAAGTAGTCGGCAGGCGGCCCGTTGGGTCAGCCCGGCGTTAATTCCTTAGTGGCAAGTTGTAGGGGCGGGTGGAAAACCCGCCCCAATCTATCTAACCCGCTCACAATCTACCCAGCCCGCTCTAATCTATCTAGCCCGCTCATGGTGAGCTTGTCGAACCACCAACCCGTCCTTCGACAAGCTCAGGATGAGCGGTAGAAATGCCAACCCGTCCTTCGACAAGCTCAGGATGAGCGGTAGAAATGCCAACAAACTCACCCAACCTGCTCTAATCTACCCCGCCCGCTCAAATCCATCCAACCCGCTCATGGTGAGCTTGTCGAACCACCAACCCGTCCTTCGACAAGCTCAGGATGGGCGGTATAAATGCCAACAAGCTTCCAACCCACTCTAATCTACCCCGCCCGCTCAAATCTACCCAACCCGCTCATGGTGAGCTTGTCGAACCACCAACCCCGTCCTTCGACAAGCTCAGGATGAGCGGTATAAATGCCAACAAGCTCACCACGAGCGGTACAAAGCAGGCTAGGCTTGATAAGTAAAAGGGCGGGTTAGCAACCCGCCCCTACTTATAACCAACCGTTCCGGGTAGCTAGGGCTTGAACAGGGCCACGCACTTGTTGGAGTTGAAGATGTGGGTTTCCACGTAGTCAACAATCTCCGGCTGGTGGCCCAACTCCTGCATCGCCCCGGCGACGCACATCCAGTTAAGCAGTTCCTGCTGTCCGGCGTCCTCAATCTGCTCGGTGGAAATCCGGCTCCACGCGGCATAATCGCCGTCGCGCAACTCCTCGAACCTGGCCCGGTCGGAAGGCACGTCGGGGTAGAGGAAGTGGTTCTTTTCGGTCAGGAAGGCGTGGGACCAACTGGAGGAACCGACCAGGGCCACCCGCCAGGGGCTTTCCCGCAGGACCCGGGCCACCGCCGCGCCCACTTCCATACAGCGTTTCGGCGACGGGCCGGGCGGGTCCAGCTCCGCTTCGTATTGCACCGAGCCGCCCCGGTTGCGCACCACCTTGCTGCCATAGCAGTTCACCAGAAAGGGAACTACCGGATAGTCAAACCCCTTCCGGTCATAGTCCAGGTAGAGCAGGGTGTTGAGGATGGCGTGGCCCAGCCCGCCCTTTTCGTGCAAGGGCTTGTAGGCGTAGGACATATCAATGCCCTGCTCCAGGAGGCCCCGAACCAGGTTGCGGGCCGCCTTGCGGTTTCCCGCGTACTTGAAGGTCTTGTCGGCCGGTTCGTCCCAGACGTTGCTGCGGGGGCTGCCGTCCTTGGCGATGAAGGGCTGGCACTCCATCTCATCGTAGGCCAATACGCAGAAGGGCGGGATGATGTCCTCCTTGAAGTTCTCATACTGATCGTCGCCCCAGATAAGGACAAAGTCCGGCTGAAAGGCGTCAATCTCCTGGCGCAGCTTGCGGAACCCGTTGACCAACCGCGCCCGGGCCTTTTTAGCCGAGGCCAGGCCCTCATCCTCGCCGTATTCAATACGCATCGGCTCCGGCCAGTTGGTGGGAATCCGCAACTCGGCCGGCAGCTTGTCGCTGCGCAGGCTGCGGGTTATGGAGAAGTCCATTTCCTCGTCGGGCTTAATCAGTGATGGGGAATGGGTCAGGCCAACACCGAGTATTTCTGCCATTGCTCTGCCTCCCGATACACCGGATTGGGGAATCGTGTTGCCAGCAATTATACCCGTTTTTTGGGGAATGGGTAGTATCCGCTGTGTATCGGTGCAGGGCAATCGTTTCTTAACCGTCAACCCATACAACCGTCAACCCATACAACCGTCATTCCCGGACAACCGTCATTCCTAACAACCGTCGTTCCGGCGAAAGCCGGAATCCAGAATCCTCAGTAGCCGACACGCTCTTTTCCGGTGGATTTCCTGGATTCCGGCTTTCGCCGGAACGACGGTTGTATGATGGGATTGCCTGGTATCCCTGCACTTCTCCGGTTAATCACTACAGGGGCGCGGAGAGTCCAGTTGCCCCTTGTCATTAACTTGGGCTAAAGGTATCATCCGGTATAATACTCGCCACGATTACCGGCTTGGGGAGGTTAAGCGATGCCAAGGATGACCGGCGCCCGATTTCTGGTAGAAACGATGCAGGCGTATGGCGTAACCCACGCCTTTTATATGCCGATGGTGGTTACCCGCGCCCTGGTGGAGATGGAACAGGTCGGCATTGGCCGCATTATGGCCCATAGTGAAAAGGCGGCGGCGTATATGGCCGACGGCTATGCCCGCGCCGCCGGCCGGCCCGCCGTGTGCATGGCCCAGAACGTGGGCGCGGCCAACCTGGCCGCCGGGCTGCAAGACCCCTTTCTGGGCGGTTCTCCGGTAGTCGCCCTCACCGGACGGGGCGCGCCGATGCAGCAGTACCGCAACTACTACCAGGAAGTTGACCACGTGCAGCCCTTTAACGCCGTTACCAAGTTCAACGCTCTGGTGGACAGCGCCGAGCAGTTGCCCAGCCTGCTGCGGCAAGCCTTTCGCGAGGCTACCTCCGGCGCGCCCGGCCCGGTTCACCTGGACCTGCAAGGTTCCTCCGGCAGCGTCATTATTGACGCGGAGGCCGACCTGGAGGTGATTGCCGAGGCGCCGTTCACCCACGTGCCGCCCTTCCGGGGCGAGCCGGAAACGGAAATGGTACGGGCGGCGGCCCGGGCCTTGTCCGAGGCGCGCCGCCCGGTAATTGTCGCCGGGGGCGGAGTCGCCTCCTCTCAAGCCCAGCGGGAAGTAGTGGAGTTGGCCGAAATGCTGTCCATTCCGGTAGCCACTTCCCTCAACGCCAAAGGGACTATTCCCGACGACCATCCCCTTTCCGTCGGCGTCTGCGGCACCTATTCCCGCTGGTGCGCCAACCGGGTGGTGGCCGAGGCCGACCTGGTTTTCTTTGTGGGCAGCCACACCGGGAGCCAGGTAACTACCGAATGGCAGATTCCCCGCCCCGGCACGCCGGTTATCCAGTTGGACATTGACCCCCGGGAGTTGGGCCGCAGTTATCCCATTCAGGTAGGGCTGCAAGGCGACGCCCGCGCCTCCCTGCGCAAGCTGATTGAACACCTGGAACCCCTGGGGCCGCGGGCCGAGTGGGTGGGCCGAGCCCAGGAGTTGGTGCAGGAATGGCGGGCTGAGGTGGCCCCCCTGGTCAACTCCGACGCGGCGCCGATGCGCCCGGAGCGGCTCTGCAAGGAAATCACCGACTACCTGCCCGATAACGCCGTGCTGCTCTCCGATACCGGCCATTCCGGTATCTGGACCGGGACGATGATTGACCTGAACGGCCCCGACCAACGCTATCTCCGCTGCGCTGGTTCCCTGGGCTGGGCCTTTCCGGCGGCCCTGGGCGCCAAGTGCGCCGTTCCCGACCGCCCGGTGGTCTGCTTTACCGGCGACGGCGGTTTCTGGTATCACCTGAGCGAGGTGGAAACGGCGGTGCGCTACGGCATCAACACGGTTACCGTGGTCAACAACAACCATTCCCTGAACCAGGAAAAGCGGGGCAACGAGCGGGCCTACGACAGCGTCGGGGTTACTGGCAACGTGGATGAGCTATGGGTGTTTCCCGATACCAACTTTGCCAAGCTGGCCGAGGATATGGGCGGCTTTGGCCTGCGGGTAGAGCGGCCCGAGGACTTGCCGGGCGCATTAGAACAGGCCGCCGCCGCCGGCAAACCGGCGGTAGTTGACGTAGTTACCGACATTGAGGGAATCGCCCCCCGCGCTTGGGTAGGCTGACCCGCCGCCGGTATTGGTGGGGCTGACGCGGGGATTTCCCCGCCCCTGCCATCCAATCATCCGCAAAACTCTCAGGGAGGAACGGAAATGGCGAATAGCGAACTGGCGTTGCTGGCCCACCTGCTCCGCCGGGCCGGATTTGGCGCTACCCGCGATGAGCTGGAGGGCTACGTGGCCCAGGGTTATGCGGCGACGGTAGAGCAACTGCTGCACCCGGAACTGGCCCCAACGCTGGATGAGGACGTGCTGCGCCGCTATCACATCGACCAGAACAGCCTGATGCTCATTGAAAGCTCCCAGGCGTACTGGCTGTACCGCATCATCAACACCCGGCGGCCCCTGGAAGAGAAAATGGCCCTGTTCTGGCACGGGTTGTTCGCTACGGCTTACGGCAAGCTGAACCACGCCAAGGCCGTAGTGAATCAGACCAACACCTTCCGCCGCTGCGGGCTGGGCGACTTTCGGACGCTGCTGCTGGAACTTTCCCGCGACCCGGCGATGATTTTCTGGCTGGACAACAAGGACAACCACAAGGATGCGCCCAACGAAAACTACGGGCGGGAACTGCTGGAACTGTTTTCTATGGGCATCGGCAACTACACTGAGGACGACGTGAAAGCCTGCGCCCGGGCCTTTACCGGCTGGACAATCGCCAACGCCGACTATATGAGCATCCGCGCCTCCCGGGACTCCATCTGGCCCCATGGCCGGCTGGACTGGCAGTTTGTCTATCGGCCGGAAGACCATGACGATAGCCCCAAGACGTTCCTCGGACAAACCGGCCCCTTCAACGGCGAGGATGTTATTGACATAATTTGCCGCCAGCCGGCTACGGCCTGGTTCGTTGCCGCCAAGCTGTACGGCTTCTTTGTCTCCGATACGCCGGACGAAGCCTCAATCCAGTATCTGGCGGATACCTTCCGGGAAACCGACGGCGACCTGCGCGCGGTAATGCGCGCCCTGTTTATGTCCGACTTTTTCCGCTCCGAAGCGGTGCGCCTGGGCCGGGTCAAGAGTCCCACCGAACTGGTAGCGGGTACGGCGCGGCTGGCCGGCAGCCACCGTTTCCCGGAGTGGAGCATCGTCAACCTGGCAATGGACGTGAACTTTATGGGGCAGGAGATACTCAATCCCCCCACCGTCGAGGGCTGGCACACCGGCCGTGAATGGATTGATACCGGCAACCTGGTGGAGCGGGTGAACGCCGCCGCCCTGGAAATGGGCGACCTGACGCAACCGGGCGTTCAGGCAATCCGGGAGCGGATGGAAAGGCTAGGCGCTGACCTGTCCCCGGAGCAGTTCGTGGACGGCTGCCTGGAAGCCCTCAGCCAGTTTGAGGTGTCGGAAACCACCCGCCAAAGCCTGGTGGCCCACGCCCGGCAGGACGGGAGCCTGGCCTTTGCCGGTCGCGGCGCCGCCGAATGTTCGGAGCAGCGAATCGGGGAAATGCTCCAGCTTATTGTCGCCACCAGGGAGTACCAACTGGCCTAGCGGCCCGGTTTTGGCTTACCGGCCCGGCGCCGCCGCTACGAATTATCGAGGGTCTGCTGATGACTACTACCACTACTACTACTGCCGTCCTGCAATACAGCCACACGGTAGGGTTTATGGCAAATCAGGGACGGGGTTTCAACAACCCGGTGGACTTGGCCCTGGACTCGGCGGGCGCCCTCTACGTGCTGAACCGGGCCGGGCCGGAGGTGGGTATCCGGCTGCCCTACAAGCGGATTACCGTCTGCACCGCCGCCGAGGACTATCTGGGCGAGTTTGGCACCGGCGGCACGGCGGACGGCGAATTCTGGTGGCCCAGTTCCCTGGCCTTTGACGCCGACGATCGGCTCTACGTCGCCGACGAAGCCCTTAACCGCATCTCCATTTTCAGCCGGCAGGGTGATTTCCTGGGCAAGTGGGGTACGCCGGGGACTGCACCGGGCCAGTTGGCCCGGCCCTCTTGCATCGCCTTTGACCGGGAGGACAATCTGCTGATTGCCGACAGCCTGAATCACCGCATCCAGAAGTTCACCCGGTCGGGTCAATACCTGGCCCATTGGGGAGAGTATGGCGACGCCCCCGGCCGGTTTAATATGCCCTGGGGCCTGGCCCTGGACATCCAGGGCAACGTCTATGTATCCGACTGGCGAAATGACCGCATCCAGAAGTTTGACGCTGCCGGGAAGTTCCTGGCCGCCTTTGGCGCTACCGGCAATGGGGAAGGACGGTTTTACCGTCCGGCCGGGTTGGCGGTGGCCCAGCAGGGTCATATCATTGTGGCCGATTGGGGCAATGAGCGGGTGCAGGTGTTAGACCGGGAAGGCAACTTTGTCGCCGCCATCCGGGGCGATTCCACCACTTCCCGGTGGGCCGAGGACTACTTTGCCGCCAACCCGGACGAGGCCGCCGCGCGCCGGGCCGCCAGCCTGGAACCGGAAATAAGTCCCCGCCCGGAATATGACGCCCATCGCGGCTACGAATGGGAACGCTCGGCCAACGTGGAAAAGCTGCTTTGGGGGCCAACTTCCATCAAGTTGGACGCCGCCGGCCGCATCTACATCGTGGACAGCCTGCGCCACCGCCTCCAGATTTACCACCGCCCCGGTTAAACCCCGGAAATAATTGGCCTTTGCCTACCGCTCATCATGAGGGGATGATGTCCTGCGCTTACCGCTCATCCTGAGCTTGTCGAAGGACGAATCCCTGTCCGGGATGGATGGTTCGACAGGCTCACCATGAGCGGGTTTCGTTCCTGGCGTTTACTTTACCCCGCCCCGCCCTATTCCGGCAGCAAGGCGGTGATGGCTGGTATGGGTGTAATGCAATCCGGGCTGTCGTGGGCCGTCGAGTTGACCAGGGGGGATACCGGGTAGAACTGCATCCCTTCCGCCGGATAGGGGGCCAGCATAGAACCCAGCAGCGCGGTGTCGCTCACGTCCGGGTCCAGCCAGGCCGTTTCCAGGTGGGGGGGCAGGATGACCGGCATCCGGTGGTGAATCGGCGCCAGCAGTCGGTTGGCCGCCGTGGTGATGATGGCGCAGGAATTAACGGTTTCCCCGGAGGGCGACTGCCACCGTTCCCACAGGCCGGCCAGGCCAAAGGGTTCACCGGAGGCCAGGGTGATGCGGAAGGGCAACCCTTTCCGGCCCACTTTCTGCCATTCGTAGAAACCGTCGGCCAGCACCAGGCAGCGCCGCCGTTCCAGGGCGCGCCGGAAACTGGGTTTTTCGGCCAGGGTTTCGGCCCGGGCGTTAATCAGCCGGTTGCCAATGGCGGCGTCTTTGGCCCAGGAAGGAATCAGCCCCCAACGCATAAAGCCGGCCCGGTTCGCCGGCACTGGCGCCTTTGCGTTTTTACCGGCGCTGATTACGGTTAGCGCCGGTTGGCTGGGCGCCACGTTAAAGCGGGGTTGGACTGCCAACTCCCCGGCCGCAAACCCAAAGCGTTCCGCCAATTCCGTCAATTCGGCTGTAAGAGAGTACCGGCCGCACATAGCTTAATTATCCTGATTCCGGCCCATTTGCCCGTACCCCCGGCTCTCTCTCCCTCAGGTAGATGGGCCGGGGGTGGGGGTCAAGGTAGGTACACAATCCGCTCATGGTGAGCTTGTCGAACCACCCTTCCCCGATGCTACAGTTAATCCTTCGACTAGCTCACCATGAGCGGGGAGAGGCGGCAATAACACAATCCGCTCATGGTGAGCCTGTCGAACCACCCTTCTCCGATACGCCGGTTTATCCTTCGACAAGCTCAGGATGAGCAGGGATAGGCGGCAATAACACAATCCGCTCATGGTGAGCTTGTCGAACCACCCTTCCCTATCCGCCGGTTTATCCTTCGACAAGCTCAGGATGAGCGGGAATAGGGGCGACTCGACTTTGCGCCCGCCCTGGTAAAGGCTGATATACCCTAAATAGGCAGCAGCGGCTCCTCCCGGTTCGGGGGCAAGTCGGTGTCGAAGGCGTTGATGCAGAAGGCCAGCATACTGTAGCTGCCCATTACCAGGGTCAACTCTACCAACCCCTGGGTGCCGAACTGCTCAAAGGCCGCCTGCCAGCCGCCCCGGCTGACGTGGTGAGTGCGGAAAAACTCCCGTCCGTAGTTCACCACCGCCTCCTCATCAGGTTCCAGGTCGGCCAACTCGTCGCCTTCGCGCAGGGCGTCCACCAGTTCCCGGGGAACCCCGGCCTCGCAGGCTGAGGCGGCGTGCGCGTTCCAGATGTGCTGGCAGTCCATTTCCCGCGCCGTCACCAGCATCGCCAGTTCCTGGATTTTCAGGGGCAGGCTGGAGTCCCGGCGCAGGTACTGGTTCAGGGCGGTTACCCGCTGGGCCGCCTCCGGCACGTGGATGGTTACCGAACCGGGGCCTCGGTTGGGCGTTGCGCCGCCCTGGACAATGGCGTCAAAGGCCGCCTGCTGGCCTTCCGGTACGCTTTCCCTGGTGGCTAGAGGTAGTCGGGCCATGTTTTCCTCCTGCTGTATTGGGTTTTGCGGATTATACTCTCTCTGGTAGGAGAGGGTCGCTGCCGGGGATACCCGGCCGGCCGCTATTGCCGGCGTTTCCGGCCGGTCTTTTCCTCAAACAATTGCCAGGTAAGTTCGTTGAAGGGGTAATACTTGCCTGGTGAGCATTGCTCAATCTCCAGTTGGGCCTTGATAACCTCCTCCACCTCTTCCCGCTCGTGGGCAATGGCGATTACCTGGTCAACGGCGGCGTGGGGGACGACGACCGCGCCGTCATCGTCGCCGACAATGGCATCGCCGGGGCGCACCAGCACGCCGCCGCACTGAATCGCGTCGTTGACCTGCCAGGGCCAGAACTCGGCCGGCCCCTGCTTGGCGGTGGTGGAGGCGGAATAGACCGGAAAGCCGTAGCCCACCAGGGCGTTGCTGTCCCGCACTGACCCATCGGTAACCAAACCGCCAACCTGCCGCTGGTGCAGGCGCATAAACTTGATGTCCCCGCCGATCGAGCTGTAAGTCCAGCCCATAGCGTCAATCGCCAGCACCTCCCCGGGGCCGCACAGTTCATAGGCCAGGTATTCCGCCGACTGGTCGCCCTTGGGCTTGTCCTGGGCCAAATCCGGGCGGTGGGGCACGAAACGCAGGGTTACGGCCCGGCCGGCCATGTGCTGGCCCTTCTGGAGCGGGCGGGCGCCTTCGATATAGCTCATCGGCCAGCCCATCACCCACAGGCCGTCAATCAGGGTTTGGGTCGGGATGCTGCGCAGGGTTTCCAGGGTGGCGTCGGAAATGGGGGCAAGGGTGGTCATCAGGCACCTCAAAACTGGCTTGGGGGATACTGTTGCGGGAATGATACTCTAAACTTCCCTCTCCGCTCATGGTGAGAGTCCCGCTCATGGTGAGCCTGTCGAACCATTCCAACTTGGCCCTTCGACCGGCTCAGGGTGAGCGGTATGGTAAATGTGCTGACTCTGTTTAATCCGCAGCTATTATATACCAGCTTGCAAAGAAATGGGGACGGCGGTTACCGCCGTCCCCGTTATCAAGATCGGGTTAGACCGGGTTTCCGTGGGGTTACTCTTCCGGCCAGCCTTCCGCGACCTCGCCGGCGGCCAGGGCCGCCTGGATGTTGGCCTTGGCCGCAGCGGTAACCCAACCGCCCCAAACGTCGGGGTTGCTGTTCAACCACCAGAGGGCGGCGGATTCGGTGTCGGCGTCCGGGTTGGCGTCCTGCCACCGGATTACCGCCTTGTAGATGGAGATGTTGAAGTCCCATTTGCGCAGCATCGCCGCCACGTCGGGGGCGCGGCCCAGCAGGTCCGGGTTGACCGCAATCAGAATGGTGGCATCCTTATAGGCGCAAGCCTTGGTGGTGAACCAACATTCATCGCTGTAGGCCGGCTCTTCCAGTCGCACCAAATCCCGCTTGAGGGGAGGGTCGTTGGTGCCCCACTGGTAGCCCAACCAGGGTTCTCTCTGATCGTAAGCGCCGTACAGGTCGGCGTTAGCGGTAGCGCCATCCCCCGGGTTGATAATATGGATATGTTCGTCCAAGCCATAGCCGGCAATCTGCATGGCGTTGACGACTTCACAGGCCCAGCCGATGGCGCAGGATACCAGGCGAGCCTTCCCGCCGGTCTCCGGGGAGGCGAACAATTCCTTATACTGGGGATCCTTCAGGTCTTCAATGCTGTCCAGTTCCGGGTACTCTTCCTGGAGGTAAGCGGGAATGACAAAGGCGGACTGCCAATCTTTACCGAGACTCGTGCCCACGGAGAAAACCGCGCCTTCCTCGAGGGCTTGGTTCCAAGCCTCTTCCTGGTTGGGCAGCCAGATTTCCATACTTACGTCGGTATCGCCATTTTTCAGACCCTGGAACAGGGGCAGGGTGTTGCCGAACTTAACGTCGGTGGGGTAACCATAGCCCTTTTCCACGATATACTGGGCGATCCGGTTCTGGAGCTGGACGCTGTACCAGTTCAGGTCGCCGAAAACAATCGCCTCTTTCGGGCCTTCGGGGGCCATCACTTCGACTTCAACGATCTTTTCGACTTCCTTCTCAACGACCTTCTCTACCTCGACCACTCGCTCTACCGTAACCTCTACGGGAATCTCTTTCTCAACCTGGACTTCCTTGACCACCTCAACGGGAACCTCTTTTTCCACCTCGACAATCTTTTCTACCGTAACCTCTACGGGAACCTCTACGGGAACCTCTTTCTCAACCTCAACGATCTTTTCGACGACTTGAGGCTCGGCGGTGCCGCAGGCGACGAGGGCGAAAAGGGCCATAATCGCCGCCGCCATTAAGATAATCATCCGATACTTGGTAAACAATACTCAGTACCTGCCTTGTTAAGGAATTATGATTACGTGCTTTCCGCACTTGCCAGACTTTGGCAACATTACCAATATCCCCCAATAGTGTCAATCCGGGAGTAATCCCGCTACAGACTCAGGTTGAGACCGGGCGGGCCAATTCCGCCGGGGAGGAGCGTCAATTGCCTTTTTTCGTCATTACTCCGCTCTTCGTCATTACTCCGCTCATGGTGAGCTTGTCGAACCAGCCAGACTTGGCCCTTCGACCAGCTCAGGGTGACCCTTCGACCGGCTCAGGGTGAGCGGTAGGGTAACTGGTGTTGCAAAGAAATGGGGACGGCGATAACCGCCGTCCCCATTATCAAGACCGGGTTTCCGGGTGGTTACTCGTCCGGCCAGCCGTCCGCGGCCTCGCCGGCGGCCAGGGCCGCCTGGATGCTGGACTTGGCCTCATCAGTAACCCAAGCGCCCCAAACGTCGGGGTTGCTGTTCAACCACCAGAGGGCGGTGGATTCGGTGTCGGCGTCCGGGTTGGAATCCTGCCACCGGACTACCGCCTTGTAGATGGAGATGTTGAAGTCCCACTTCCGCAGCATCGCCACCACGTCGGGGGCGCGACCGGGCAGGTCGGGGTTGACCGCAATCAGAATGGTGGCATCCTCATAGGCGCAAGCCTTGGTGGTGAACCAACATTCATCGCTGTAGGCCGGCTCTTCCAGCCGCACCAAATCCAGCTTGAGGGCCGGGTCGTTGGTGCCCCACTGGTAGCCCAGCCACGGCTCCCGATTGTCGTAGGCGCCGGACAGGTCGGCGTTCAAGGCCGCGGCATCACCGGGGTTGATGATTTCTACGTAGTCATCCAGGCCGTAGCCGGTAACCTGCATGGCGTTGACGGTTTCGCAAAACCAGCCGATGACGCAGGACACCAGGCGCGCCTTCCCGCCGCTATCCGGGGTGTCGAACAAGTCCTTATACTGGTCATCCTTCAGGTCTTCGATGTTGTCCAGTTCCGGGTACTGTTCCTGGAGGTAAGCGGGGATGACGAAGGCGGATTGCCAGTCATTGCCCAGGCTCTTGCCTACGGAGAGAACGGCGCCCTCGGTGCGGGCTTCTTTCCAAGCCTCGTCCAGGTTGGGCAGCCAGATTTCCATAGCGACGTCGGTATCGCCATTTTTCAGGCCCTGGAACAGGGGCAGGGTGGCGCCAAACTTCACGTCGGTGGGGTAGCCGTAGCCCTTTTCCACGATATATTGGGCGATGCGGTTCTGGAGCAGGGCGCTGGCCCAGTTCAGGTCGCCGAAAACGATCGCCTCTTTCGGGCCTTCGGGGGCCATCACTTCGACCTCAACGATCTTTTCGACTTCCTTCGCTACCTCTACGACCTTCTCTACTTCGACCACTCGCTCAACGGTGACCTCGACCGGGACCTCTTTCTCTACCTGGACTTCCTTGAGTACCTCAACGGGAACCTCTTTTTCCACCTCGACAATCTTTTCTACCGTAACCTCTACGGGAACCTCTTTCTCAACCTCAACGATCTTTTCGATGACTTGAGGCTCGGCGGCGCCGCAGGCGACGAGGGCGAAAAGGGCCATAATCGCCGCCGTCATTAAGATAATCATCCGATACTTGGCAAACAAAACCCAGTACCTGCCTTGTTAAGGACTTATGATTACCTGCTTTCCGCCCTTGCCAAACTTGGGCAACCTTACCAATATCCCCCGGCAGTGTCAAACCGTAATTCCGGTATTCTCAACGGGTGTTGGTGTTCTGGCCGGAATACTGCAACGCCCGGTAGGGGCGGGTTGGTAACCCGCCCTGGCGACAAGGGCAAAACCATTTGGGTAACGGAGACAGCGTACCGGCCTATCCCTTACCCCGGAACCAGGGATACCGGAACCAGGGCGGGTTATAAACCCGCCCCTACAATGCACTAGAGCCGGGTAAGGAACCCCCACCCGGTTGAGAGTACCCTGAACTCCGCTCAGGGTACTCTCAACCGGCTCAGGGTGAGCGGTAGGGTAACTGGTGTTGCAAAGAAATGGGGACGGCGGTTACCGCCGTCCCCATTATCAAGACCGGATTAGACCGGGTTTCCGGAGGGTTACTCGTCCGGCCAGCCGTCCGCGGCCTCGCCGGCGGCCAGGGCCGCCTGGATGCTGGCCTGGGCCTCATCGGTAACCCAGCCGCCCCAGACGTCGGAGTTGCTGCTCAACCACCAGAGGGCGGTGGCCTTGGTGTCGGCGTCCGGGTTGGCGTCCTGCCACTGGACTACCGCCTTGTAGATGTTGATGTTGAAGTCCCAATTGCGCAGCATCTCAATCACGTCGGGCGCCCGACCCGGCAGGTTGGGATTGACCGCAATCAGAATGGTGGCATCCTCATAGGCGCAAGCCTTGGTGGTGAACCAACATTCGTTGCTGTAGGCCGGCTCTTCCAACCGGACCAGGTCCAGCTTGAGGGCCGGGTCGTTGGTACCCCACTGGTAACCCAGCCACGGCTCCTGCTTGTCGTAGGCGGCGTACAGGTCGGCGTTCATCGCCGCGCCATCGCCGGGGTTGATGACTTCCACGTGGTCATCCAGGCCGTAGCCGGTAACCTGCTTGGCGTTGACTACTTCGCAAGCCCAGCCGATGACGCAGGACACCAGGCGAGCCTTATCGCCGGTCTCTGCGGTGTCGAACAAGTCCTTGTACGCGGGATCCTTCAAGTCTTCCACGCTGTCCAGTTCCGGGTACTGTTCCTGGAGGTAAGCGGGGATGACAAAGGCGGACTGCCAGTCATTGCCCAGGCTCTTACCTACGGAGAGAACGGCGCCCTCGGTGCGGGCTTCGTTCCAGGCCTCGTCCTGGTTGGGCAGCCAGATTTCCATGGCGACGTCGGTATCGCCGTTCTTCAGACCCTGGAACAGGGGCAGGGTAGCGCCGAACTTGACGTCGGTGGGGTAGCCGTAGCCCTTTTCCACGATATACTGGGCGATCCGGTTCTGGAGCAGGGCGCTGGACCAGTTCAGGTCGCCGAAAATGATCGCCTCTTTCGGGCCTTCGGGGGCCATCACTTCGACTTCCTTGATGACCTCGACTTCCTTGACGACCTCAACTTCCTTCTCTACCTCGACCACGCGCTCAACCGTGACCTCGACGGGAACCTCTTTCTCTACCTGGACTTCCCTGACCACCTCGACGGGAACCTGTTTTTCTACCTCGACAACCTTTTCTACCTCGACCTCGACCGGAACCTCTTTCTCCACGACCCGCTCAACCTCAACGATTTGAGGCTCGGCGGTGCCGCAGGCGACGAGGGCGAAAAGGGCCATAATCGCCGCCATTAAGATAATCACCCGATACTTGGTAAACAAAACTCAGTACCTCCCTTCCTTGTTAAGACTTACGATTACGTGCTTTCCGCACTTGCCAAACTCTGGCAATCTTACCAGTGTCCCCCGGCAGTGTCAAACCGGGGGTAATTCCGGTATTCTCAACGGGCGTTGGCGTTCTGGCCGGAATACTCCGGCGCCCGGTAGGGGCGGGTTGGTAACCCGCCCCTACAATGCACTAGAGCCTGGCAAGGAACACCCACACCGGTTGAGAATACCGGAATCCCGGTTGCAAAGAAATGGGGACGGCTGCAACAGCCGTCCCCATTATCAAGACCGGGTTAGACCGGGTTTCCGGGGGTTACTCTACGGGCCAGCCGTCCGGGGTTTCCCCGGCGGCCAGGGCGGCCAGGACGTTGGCCTTGGCCTCATCGGTAACCCAGCCGCCCCAAAGGTCGGGGTTGCTGTTCAGCCACCAGATGGCGGTGGCCTTGGTGCTGGCCTCCGGGTTGGCGTCCTGCCACAGGACTACCGCCTTGTAAATGGAGATGTTGAAGTCCCATTTGCGGAGCATCTCCACCACGTCGGGGGCGCGGCCGGGCAGGTTGGGGTTGACCGCAATCAGAATGGTGGCGTCCTCATAGGCGCAAGCCTTGGTGGTGAACCAACATTCATCGCTGTAGGCCGGTTCTTCCAACCGGACCAGGTCCAGCTTGAGGGCCGGGTCGTTGGTGCCCCACTGGTAACCCAGCCAGGGTTCCTGCTTTTCGTAGGCGCCGTACAGGTCGGCGTTCATCGCCGCGCCGTCGCCGGGGTTGATTATTTCTACGTGGTCATCCAGGCCGTAGGCGGTAATCTGCTCGGCGTTGACGGTTTCGCAAGACCAGCCGATGACGCAGGACACCAGGCGCGCCTTTCCGCCGGTATCCGGGGTGTCGAACAAGTCCTTGTACTGGTCATCCCGCAGGTCTTCGATGCTGTCCAGTTCCGGGTACTGTTCCTGGAGGTAAGCGGGGATGACAAAGGCGGATTGCCAGTCGTGGCCCAGGCTCTTCCCGACGGAGAGAACGGCGCCTTCGGTGCGGGCCTCGTTCCAGGCGTCATCCTGGTTGGGCAGCCAGATTTCCATATTGACGTCGGTATCGCCGTTCCGCAGGCCCTGGAAAAGGGGCAGGGTGGCGCCAAACTTCACGTCGGTGGGGTAGCCGTAGCCCTCTTCCACGATATACTGGGCGATCCGGTTCTGGAGCAGGGCGCTGGACCAGTTCAGGTCGCCGAAAATGACCGCCTCTTTCGGCCCTTCGGGCGCCATCACTTCCACTTCGACTTCCTTGATGACCTCGACCGGAACCTCAATGATTTGAGGCTCGGGCGTGGCGCAGGCGACGAGGGTGAAAAGGGCCGTAATCGCCACCATCAGGATAACTGCCCGATACTTGGTAAACAAAACGCCACCTCCTTTCTTTAAGACTGGGGTCTTAAAGACTGGGGCAACCGGCCCGGTGTCCCCCGACCGGGGAACACCGGGGGTAATGCCCGGTCTAACCCACGCCCATGGATTCCTGGCGGCTGCGGGCCGCCGATTGGGTGAGGCGGTCAATGACAATGGCGAGGAAAACGATTGCCAGGCCGGCGATGGCGCCGTTGCCCGATTCGTTCTTCTGCAAGGCCCGCAGCACGTTGTCGCCCAACCCGCCGGCGGCTACCATGCTGGCAATAGTTACCATTGCCAGGGCCATCATTGTCGTCTGGTTGATGCCGGCCATAATGGTCGGCAGGGCCATGGGAATCTGCACCTTGGTCAGCACCTGCATCGGCGAGGCGCCGAAGGAGCGGGCCGCCTCCACCGTTTCGGCGGAAACCTGCCGGATGCCCAGGTTGGTCAGGCGGATTACCGGCGGCACGGCGTAGATGATGGTGGCGAAAATGCCGGCCGGTTTGCCCAACCCGAAAAAGAGGATGCCCGGCAGCAGGTACACGAAGCTGGGCATGGTCTGCATACCGTCCAGGATGGGCCGCATCAAGTTGTCCGCCATCCGGTTGCGGGCGCCCAGCACGCCCAGGGGCAGGCCAATGGACATTGCCACGCCCACCGCCACTACCATCAGGGCGATGGTGTCGATAGCGTTCTCCCACAGGTCCATAAAGCCGATGTAGAGCAGGGCCAGGGCGGTGAAAGCCGCCAGGCTCCAGCGGCCCATGGCAAAGGCCAGCAGGGTCAGCGCTACCACCATAGCCGGCCAGGGAATCAACTTCAGGAAGTTCTCAATGTAAACCAGGGCGTAAATAATGGCCGTAGAGATGCCGTCGAAAAGCCAGCTTCCCTCGACGGTCAGCCAGCGGACGGCGGCGTCAATGGCCGAGCCGGTTTCCTGCCGGATGGTTCTTTCCAGTTCGATTGACGCCCCGCCGGTGGTATCCACCGAGGTTCGGGATACTGTGGTCGGGTACTCCATCCCGGTGCCCCAAATCGCCAGGCATACCACCATTATGATGACCACCAGCGCCGCGCCGGCCCCCCACTTGTAGTTAGGCGGCAGGGAGCGCAGGTTAGAGAGCAAGGACGGGGGAGCGGCGCCGGCCCGCCCTGCCTCCAGGGCCCCTGGTTGAGTTTCGTCGGCCTGAGGATTGGAAGTACCTTGAGTTGACGAAGCCATTGCTACCTCCTGAGTGTTCCGCCTGCTGTCGGTTAGGTTAGCCGTTGCCAGGGGTGGGGATGCCGCGCCATGCGCTAAAGGAGCCTCATGACGGCTATAGTGATCGAAACGGCCAACCCGGCGGTGCCGATCATGGCCCCGACCATCCACCGGGTAGCGTTGGTTTGCGCCCGTTCAACGGTAACGAGTATTTCGGCCCGCAACTTTTCCATGTCGGCCTGCATATCGCCGCGCAACTTTTCCATACTGGCCTGCATATCACCGCGCAACCGTTCCATCTCGACCTGCATTTCGGCCCGCAACCGTTCCATGTCGGCACGCATATCGGCGCGCAACCGTTCCATCTCGGCCTGCATATCGCCGCGCAACTTTTCCATCTCGGTGTGCGTATCGCCGCGCAACTTTTCCATCTCGGCACGCAGATCGGCGCGCAACTTTTCCATGTCGGCCTGCATATCACCGCGCAGCCGTTCCATGTCGGCGTGCATATCGCCGCGTAGCCGTTCCATACTGGCGTGCATATCACCGCGCAACCGTTCCTGATCTTCTTTAGTCGCCAAGTGACTTTGCTGCTCTTCCAGAGTAGCAACCCGTTCCTGCATTGGGAGGGCTTCAGTAGTCATAATCCTCTCTCGCGATTAGAGTTCCCGCTTCCGCCGGTGGTATTGGCCCGGCGCCGGGTGGTTAAATCGGGCCTTCGGTTGACTAGCTCCCGTCATCGCCGGCGGTTTCGTTGCCTTCGGCGGCGATGGCGGCGTTCAGGGTGGCGTTGGCCGCATAGTCCGGGTCGGCGGCGGAAGTCTCGGCCAGGGCCTCGGCCAGGGCGCTCCGATGCACCTCGCCAAGCAGCATATTGTCCGCGTTGGTAACCGGAATCGGATGGTCGTTGCTCATCGCCATGGGGATAAGCTGGTCAAAGGTGGTGTCGGGGGAAACCGGCTTATGCTCCTGGTCAATGAACTCCCAAGCTTCATCAAAGCGCCGAACCCCGGCCCGCAAGGCCCGCTCGGTGCTGGGAATGGTCAGCAGGCCCATGTACCGATGGCGGCGATCCACCACCCAGGCCACGTCGCCGTCGCTGTTGCCAATGGTATGCAGGGCGGCCCGCGGCCCCTGATGCCCCATCACCGTGGACTTGGGGGATACCATTACCTTGCTGGCGGTCAGCACGCTTTCCAGCCGCACGTCCTGGGTGAAGTCGCCCACGTACTGGTCTTCCGGGCGCAGCACGATGTCCTCCGGGGAGCCGATTTGCACTACCTCGCCGTTCTGCATAATGGCGATGTGGTCGCCCAGCTTCAGCGCCTCGTTCAGGTCGTGGGTGATGAATACGATGGTCTTCTGGAGTTCCGTTTGCAGGTTAAGCAGTTCGTCCTGCATTTGCCGCCGGATGAGGGGATCCAGGCCGCTGAAAGGCTCATCCATCAGGAGAATGTCGGTGTTCACCACCAGGGCGCGGGCCAGTCCTACCCGCTGCTGCATCCCGCCGGATAGCTGGCGGGGGTAGGATTCTTCCCAGCCGCCCAAGCCGACCAAATCCAGGGTCTTGCGGGTTCGCTCGTACCGCTCTTCCTTGGCGACTCCCTGCACTTCCAGCCCCCAGGAGGCGTTATCCAATACTGTGCGGTGGGGCATCAGGCCGTAGTGCTGGAAGACCATGGCAATCTTGTCCCGGCGGAACTCCACCAGTTCCTTGTCGCTCATCTGGGTGATGTCGGAGCCGTCGATGACCACCGCGCCGGCGGTGGGTTCAATGAGGCGCAGCAAGCAGCGAACCAGGGTGGACTTGCCGCTGCCGGAAAGCCCCATAATCACGAAGGTTTCCCCCTTCCTGACCTCAAGGTTCACGTCCCGCAGGCCGACCACGTTGCCCAGTTCCCCCTGAAAGAAAGCCTTGTCCTTATCGGCGTATTCCGGCTCCAGGACGCGCAGGGGGTTCCGGCCAAAGACTTTCCAGAGGGACTTGACCGTAATGTAGTCGCTGCCACTGCCGGCCCCCCCGTCCGCCTCGGCTACCGGGATGACCGCCGCAGTAGCGCCGCCGTTGTCCCGAATATCGTCGTTATTCTGCATTTCTAAAATCCCTCCTCGGTAGTATTGGCAGTAGTATTAGCAACGGCCCGGACTAATTGGGGCGGAAGGCAACGGCCCGCGCGTAGCTGGGCAATGACCGGGTTTGCACTGCACCAGGGTATGGCGATAGGCGATAATGGTATGGGCGGGTTGAGCAGGCAGGGGGTTGGAGAGTAATGGGGCGTAGATAGACGGCGGGCGTAGGCGGTTGCCCCCGCAAACCGGCACGGCTCAACGGCGTCCGAATTCAGTTTATGCTGAGGTGCAAGTGTAGTTAGAGACAGCATAAAATTGTGCCTTTATTCTGACGCCTTCACTGAGTTTACTCTACTTTTCATCCCTTGATTTGTCAATTGATTTGTTAATTCTGATTTCCGCCCGGGCCAAGGCCAGCTTACCTTAAAACCGGCGTTAATGACCGGCATTTTACCACCGAAATACGGAGTAACACCGATTAACCGGGGCAACTCCGGCAACCGTCGGCAACTCTGGCAACCGTCATTAGCCACCGTCATTCCGTCCCGGCCACCGTCGTTCCGGCCAGACCACCGTCATTCCGGCGAAAGCCGGAACCCAGGAAATCCACCGGGAAAGAGCGGACCGGCTATCGAGGATTCTGGATTCCGGCTTTTGCCGGAACGACGGTGGCTTTGGGGTGGAACGACGGTTGCTTGGGGGTGGCTTGGATTGCCCCGGTTAAGACGCGATTCCCCCGCTTGGGGGCGTTCTATGGTTTTCCCTGATAAGTATAATAGTGTAAGATTAGGGCAGGATTCACCGGAACGGGCGGGGGGCGACACCCCGGCGGCCCTGGAGGTACGTAATGCCGAAAATAGCTATCGTGGGCACCGGTTTGATGGGCACTTCGCTGGCGCTGGCCCTGCGCGGCTCCCAATTGCTGAACCTGGAAGTGGTCGGCACTGACGCCGACAGCGGCGCCCGCAGCGGCGCGCAACGCAGCAATGCTTTCCACCGGATGGAAAGCCGTCTGCTGAACGCCGTGGACGGCGCGGATATAGTAGTCCTGGCAACGCCGATTATGGCGATGCAGGAACTCTTTGAGGTTCTGGCCCCCCACTTGGCGGAGGGTTGCGTCGTCACCGACGTGGGCAGTTCCAAGAAAGCGGTGCTGGCCTGGGCCGACCAATACCTGCCCGACAGCGTGGACTTTGTCGGCGGCCACCCTATGGCCGGCAAAGAGACCGCCGGGCCGGAAAACGCCGCCGCCGACCTGTTCCAGGGCAAGACTTACTGCATCATTCCCAGCGTCAAAGCCAGCCAGCGGGCGGTGGCCGAAATCACCACTATGGTCGAGGCTATCGAATCGGTTCCCTTCTACATCAGCACCGAGGAGCACGACAGCTTTGTGGCGGCGGCCAGCCACCTGCCCTTCCTGCTTTCCATAGCCCTGGTGGGCTGCACTTCCGGCAGCGCCAACTGGGATGACATTGCCCGGGTCGCCTCCAGTGGCTACCATGACTTGACCCGCCTGGCCTCCGGGGACGCCGTGATGCACCGGGACATCTGCGTCTCCAACCCGGAACCTATTGTTGCCTGGATTGACGCCTTTATCCGGGAACTTTACCAGGTGCGCCAACTGCTGGCCGAAGGGGAGAACCTGGACTCGGCCAAGGTGCTGGACTTGTTCGTCCAGGCCCGGGTCGCCCGGGACAAGTGGCTGGCCGGGGATTACGGCTCCCGTTCCCGCCAGTATAGCCCCCACCAGGAACTGCCGACTTTTGCCGAGAGCATGGGCGATATGTTCGTGGGGCGCAAACTCCTGGACGCGCAGCGGCGGATCTTTCGGGGTTCCCGGGACGGCGACCGGCGTTAGGGCCGTACCTGGAACTATACCAGGAACTGAAGGTAGGGAAATTGAGTCAACAATTGGAAAGGGATATACCGGAAATGGCCCCGGCGCCGCCGCTGTTGGTAGTAATCAGCGGGCCTTCCGGCGTGGGCAAGGACGCCGCTATAGCCGAGTTGAAAAAGCTGGCCCTCCCCTGGCATTTTGCGGTTACCGCTACCACGCGCCCGCCGCGACCGGGGGAGCAGGACGGGGTGGATTACCGGTTTCTGGACGCTGACACTTTCCATAAAATGCGGGAACGGGACCAGTTCCTGGAATGTGCCGAGGTTTATGGCCGCTGGTACGGCGTGCCGCGCAGCCAGGTGCGGGAGGCTTTCCAGGCCGGCAAGGACGTTATCCTGAAAATAGACGTGCAGGGGGCCGAAACGGTGCGGCAACTGGCCCCGGAAGCCCTCTTTATCTTTATCGTCCCGGCCTCCTTTGCCGAGCTGGCCCACCGCCTGGGCCGGCGGGATACGGAAACGCCGGAGGAGGCCGATATGCGTCTCCAGGTGGCCCGGGAAGAGTTGTCCCAGGTCAGCCGCTACGATTACCGGGTGGTCAACCGGGAGGATTGCCTCCAACAAGCGGTCGAGGAAATTGAGGCGATTATCGTGGCGGAGAAGTGCCGCGTAGTCCCCCGGGTGGTACAGCTCTTTTACTGATATTGACGCTGGAATAATGCGTTAAACTCCGCTCAATATAAGTTACGCCAATATAAGCTACGCTCATGGTGAGCTTACCCCGCCCATAGTGAGCTTGCCCCGCTCATGGTGAGCTTGTCGAACCAGCCCAATATCGGGTATCCTCAACTTTTGTTGGCATTATCATCAACATAAGGGCAGGTTACAAACCCGCCCCTACCATCCACCCACCGGAACCGCTCCGGGTAAAAATACCATTCAGCCAGAGATAATGGAGACTTGATGACCGACCGGAATCGCAACGCTGCCCTTCGGCCCAAGCTGCCCGATTGGCTCAAGGTTACTATGCCGGGCAGCCCCCGCTACCTGGAATTGAAACAGTTGATGCGGGGCCAGCAGTTGCACACGGTTTGCGAGGAGGCCCATTGCCCCAATATCGGCGAGTGTTGGGACCGGGGCGCCGCTACTTTTATGATTCTGGGGGAAATCTGCACCCGCCGCTGCCACTACTGCGCCGTAACCACCGGCCGGCCCCAGGGCCTGGATTTGCAGGAACCGGCCCGGCTGGCCGAAACGGTCAAGCGGATGGGTCTGCGCTATTGCGTCATTACCTCGGTCAACCGGGACGACCTGGCCGACGGGGGCGCCTTTATCTTTGCCGCCTGCATCAACCGGATTCGCGCCGAATCGCCGGAGTGCAAAATTGAGGTGCTGATTCCCGACTTTGCCGGCTCCCGGGATGCCTTAGCCCAAGTGATGGACGCCCGGCCGGACGTGCTGAACCACAACATCGAATCTACCCGGCGCATTTTCCCCCGGGTAAGGCCCAAGGGTGATTACCGCCGTTCTCTGGAATTGTTGGCCCAGGCTCGAGAACTGGCGCCCGGCGTTGCCACCAAGTCCGGCATCATCGTCGGCATGGGCGAAACTATGCCGGAAATCGTAGCGACGCTGCGCGACCTGCGGGAGGTGGATTGCGACCTGTTGACCATCGGCCAGTACCTGCGCCCCTCGGCCAAGCACATCGCCATCGACCGCTTTTACCATCCTGACGAGTTCGCCGAACTGGAGCGCATCGGGCGGGAACTGGGTTTCAAGCACGTGGCGTCCGGCCCGCTGGTGCGTAGTTCCTACCATGCCGACGAACAACACGATGCGGCGGCCCGGTCGCGTCATCCCGCGCCCTGACCCTCTCCTGGCAAAGGGGAATACCGGCTCTTGCCGGAACGACGGTCAAAGGCTGAAATGGCTGCTCATGCCGACCTGATTCTCACTAACGCCCGCGCAATCACCCTGAACCCGGCGCAACCCTTCGCCGAGGCGGTAGCCGTTGCGGGAGAGAAAATCCTGGCGGTGGGCCGAGATCAGGACATCGGCAACCTCCGCAAACCCCATACCCAGGTTATCGACTGCCGGGGATTGACCCTGATTCCCGGATTGATTGACGCCCACTGCCACCTGCTGGCGACGGCCTCGGCCCTGGCCGGGCTGGACTGCGGCCCGGCCTCGGTGGCCTCCATTCCCGACTTGCAAAGGCTCCTGGCCGGCCGGGCCGGGGAAACGCTGCCGGGGAATTGGATTCGCGGTTTTGGCCTGGAACCGTCGACTTTGACCGAAGGCCGCTACCCAACCCGTTGGGAACTGGATTCCGCCGCTCCCCGGCACCCGGTTCGTTTGGAACACGGCAGCGGCCACGCCGCGGTGCTGAACAGCCGGGGCTTGGCGTTGGCCGGCATTGACGCCGCTACCGTCGAGCCGCCGGAAGGAATCATCCATCGGGATGAGGTTACCGGGGAACCGGATGGCTTGCTGTTGGAGTTGTCCGGTTGGTTGCGGGCCAGGTTGGGCAACTCCCGGTCAGACCAGGAGTTTGCGGAGGGCGTCGCGCGGCTTAACCGGCGGCTGCTCAGCTATGGCATTACTTCGGTACACGATGCCGGGCCGGGCAACTCCCCGACCCACTGGCAAACCTTTCAGACCCTTACTAAATCAGGCCAATTCCTGCCGCGGGTGATGCTGATGGCCGGGGCCGGGCGGCTGGCCGACTTTGCGGCGGCGGGCCTGGCTTGGGGCGCCGGCGATGACCGGCTACGGCTGGGCCACGCCAAAATAATGCTTACCTTGACCACCGGCGCCTTACAGCCCGGCCCGGCCGAGTTGGGGGAGTTGGTGGCCCAAGCCCACGCCGGCGGTTTCCCGGTGGCGATTCACGCCGTAGAGCAAGATGCCATTGCCGCCGTCGCCGGGCTGAAAGAATTTGCCACTCCTTGGCCGGATGCCTCCGGGCCGGGTATCCCGGCCGGTGAATCCGGGCCGCGATTCAGCCCGCGCCGCCGCGACCGCATTGAGCATTGCGCCGAGTGCCCGCCGGAGTTGGTGGCGCGGTTGCGGCGTTCCGGCCCTACCTCCGGCCCGATCGTGGTTACCCAACCCGGCTTTATCCACTGGCGGGGGGACGGCTACCTGGAGCGGGTCGATAGACAACTGCTCCCCTACCTGTACCCCATGGCGGCCCTGGCCCGCAGCCAAATTCAGTTGGCCTTTGGCTCTGATGCGCCGGTGATTGACCCGTCGCCTTGGCCGGCTATCTACAGCGCGGTTACCCGGCGCACCGCCTCCGGCAAGTCGCTGCCCGGCGGGGGTGTTGGCACGGAAACAGATGGGCCGGATGCGGCGGGACTGCCCGGTCTAACGGTTCTGGACGCTTTGCGCGCCTACACCCGGGGCGGCGCCATAGCCGAGGGCGCCGAGTCCCGCAAGGGCGCGATTCGGCCCGGTATGCTGGCCGACCTGGTACTGGTGAACCGTAACCTGACCGGCCGGGAAACCGACGCGGCAACCGAAAGGGTGAAGGATACCGAAGTGCGGCTGACTATAGTAGGCGGTCAGGTGGTTTGGTATGCGGGAGTTGGGGTTTAGTTATAGGAATACCGGGGCCTTTAGTGGTTGCGTTCCCGCACATATCCCGCCAGGGTTTCCAGCGAGTCGCGGCTGGCGCACTTGGGGAGGGTTTGTAGCGACTGAGTGGCCTGGTCGCAGTAGTCCCGGACGATGGTAAAACAGTCGGCGATGATGGTGGAGTTGTTTATCATCTCCAGGGTTCGCTGGAGGTTTCCATCCTGTTCCGGCTCCCGGAACAGGGCCGGGATGGGGTTGTCCACCGGATACCGTTCCAGCAGGAGAATGGTGGGCAGGGTAAGCACGCCCTGGAGCAGGTCATTGCCCACCGGCTTGCCTAGCTCCCCTTCCTGGCCTTGAAGGTCCAGCAGGTCGTCAACTACTTGGAAGGCCATCCCGATGTTATACCCGTAGCTGCGCAATGCCTGAACCTGTTCCTCATCGGCCCCGCTCAGGACGGCCCCGGTCTCCGCGGCGGTGCAGAACAGAGAGGCGGTTTTGCGATAGATGCGGTCATAGTAGCGGGTCATTTCCTGCCGGGGGTTGAAGGCGCTGAAATACTCGATGATTTCGCCGCTGGCTAGTTCCATGATGTTTTCAGCAAAGCGGCGCACCACCCGCAAGTTGCCGGTATCGCAAACCAGGGTGGCCGAGGCGGCAAACAGATAGTCGCCAAACAGCACCGCCACCTGCTTACCCCAACGGCTGCTTACCGAACTGTTGCCCCGGCGCAGGTCGGCGTCGTCCACCGTGTCATCGTGAATCAGGGTCGCCAGGTGCAGCAACTCCACCCCGGTTGCCATATTCACCGGGTTTTCCGAGTCCAGGGGAAAGAAGTTGGCGGTCAGCAGGGTCAGGGCCGGCCGAACCCGCTTGCCGCCGTGGGAAAGGACGTGGTTGAGCAGCGGCTCCAACTCCGGGATGGTGGTATCGCGCAGGGCCAGCAGCTTGTCCTCAACCTGAGCCAACCCTTCCTGAACCGGGGCGTAGATTGCAATGGCCTGCTGGTCTAATCCCTGTACCAAAACATCCTCTAAACTGCCGGCGTCCCCAACCGCTCGCTTTCCGCCGCCACGGTTTGGGGGTCCAGCTTGGTGTAAAGGGGCGCCGGCTGCCGCAAGGGATTCCCGCCCCGGATGGCCTGGATCAGCGGCTCAAACTCCCAGCTTTCTGCCTCCACCCTCCCGTCAAACCCCAGGTAGCCGTGAACCTTTTGAGAGCTGAAGGGCAGGAAAGGGGCAAGAATTACCTTCAGGCAATTGATGACCTGAATGGAGACGCATAGGGAAGTAGCGGCCTCCTGCCGCTGGGTCTTGATCGCGCGCCAGGGGGCTTTGGCGTCCAGGTAGCGGTTAGTTTCCTGGGCCAGGGCAAAGGCTTGACCGAGGGCCGCCTTAAACCGGGTGTGGTGCAGGCTGTCGCCCACCGCGTCCAGGGCGGCGCGGGCCGCCGCCAGGATTTGCCGGTCGGTTTCGTCCAGGTCGCCCGGCTCCGGCACCTTACCGTCAAAGTTGCGGTAGGTAAAGGAAAGCACCCGGTTGACCAGGTTGCCGTAGGTGGCGACCAGTTCCTCGTTGTTGCGCCGGACAAACTCGGCCCAGGAAAAATCGGCGTCCCCGGTCTCCGGCATATTGATGGACAGCAGGTAACGCAGCGGGTCCGGGTCGTACCGCTCCAGGTAATCGGGTATCCACACCGCCCAGTTCTGGCTGGTGGAAAACTTGCGGCTTTCCAGGCTGAGGAACTCATTGGCCGGCACGTCGTAGGGCAGGTTCAGCCCGTTGCCGTAGCCCATCAGCATCGCCGGCCAGATGATGCTGTGGAAGGGAATGTTGTCCTTGCCGATGAAGTAGTAACTCCGGGTTGCCGGGTCTTTCCAGAAATCCTGCCACCGCTCGGCCTGTCCGCTATTGGCGGCCCACTCGACCGCCGCCGACAGGTAGCCGATGACCGCCTCGAACCAGACGTAGATGCGCTTGCCGCCGTAGCCCTCGACGGGAATGGGGATGCCCCAGGTCAGGTCGCGGGTAATGGCCCGGTCTTTGAGGCCGCCCTCCAGAAAGCTGCGGGTCTGATTGGCGACGTTGGCCCGCCAGTGGGGTTGCTCCCGGATCCAGTCCAGCAACGGCTCTTGAAAGGCGGACAGTTTCAGGAAGAAATGCTCCGACTCCCGGAACTCCGGCCGGCCGCCGCACAGGATACATTGGGCCTCAATCAACTCTTGCGGATCCAGCGTCCGGCCGCATTGGTCGCACTGGTCGCCCCGGGCCCGGTCATAGCTGCAATGGGGACAAATCCCCTCGACGTAACGGTCGGGCAGGAACCGCTGGCAGCCGGAGCAATAGGCCAGCAGCATATTGTCGGTGTAGATGTAGCCCTGTTCCAGCAGCGACTTAAAAATGTCGTGGACGACGCGCTCGTGATTTTCCGTGTTGGTATGGGTGAACAGGTCAAAGGTTACGCCCAACCGTTCCCAGGTTTGCAGAAACTCGGCGTGATACCGCTCCACCACCTCGGCCGGCGTGATGCCTTCCTGGTCGGCGCGGATGGTAATGGGGGTGCCGTGGGTATCACTGCCCGACACCATCAGCACCTCATTGCCCCGCATCCGGTGGTAGCGGGCAAAGATGTCCGCCGCCAGGTAGCAGCCGGCCAGGTGTCCCAAGTGTAAAGAGCCGTTGGCGTAGGGCCAGGCCACGCCGATGAAAATGCGTTCGGTCAAGAATCAAGTCCTCAAAGGGAGTGGGCAACTATGATTGTGTTGTTTAGCATAGCATAAATTGGGGTGTTGGTAATAGTATTTGGTAATAGCAGGAATTACGCAGTTGGCCGGTCATTCCGAGTTGATAGGTCATGCTGACTGCTTGGTCTGTTATTCCGACCGCTTGGCCCGTTATTCCGGCTATTTCCTAATGTCATTCCGAGCGCAGCGAGGAATCTAAAATGCCAGGCCGTTGCCGCGTTCCGGTTCCCGGGAAAACCTGGCGATGAAAGAGTTTAGATTCCTCGCTGCGCTCGGAATGACATTGAACTTCCTTGGAATGGCATTGGGCTTTCAATGCAAAATGGTCATACCGCTATGCGTTGGAATTCCTTGCCCGGCCCGGATACGGTGTCGGGTAAGACGCCGGATACTTGGGTACGGTGTCGGATACGGTGGATACGGTGTATGGTAGGGGCGGGTTTATAACCCGCCCTGGCTCGGTTGAGTAGTATGGTAAATATGGCAACCCGTTTCCAGGATGTCTTTACCCCTACCGGGATTTACCGTTGCCGGGGGCAAGCCGGCGCAACCGCCACCAACTTTCCCAAAGGCGGTTGCCCGGCGGCGCCGGCAAAATCCCCATTGACACGCTGACAACATTGACAACATTGACAACGCTGACAACATTGACAACGCTGACAACATTGACACATTAACAACATTGGTGCTATCATTCCCAAAGTTGTCTGCCCCGCTGGGAAAGGGAGTATTAAGAGTTCTTTGTCCTTAGAGAGCCGGCGTTTGGTGCAAGTCCGGTGGCAACAGGCTCCCAACTCGCCCTGGAGCGGCCCGCCTGAACTAACGTAAGAGTAGGGCGCGGCGGTTAAACCCCGTTAAAGGTTCTAAAAGTTGTTTCGAGGCTTTACCCGTTCCGGCAATGGCCGGGGGAAGGCACTCGGAAAAGAAGGGTGGTACCGCGGGAGTTAGGCCCGTCCCTTCGGGGGATGGGCTTTTTTATTTGGCATACCTGATTCGCTGTTGAGGGAACAATGGAACTGACCGGCGCAGAAATCGTTTGTGAAAGCCTCCTCAAGGAGGGTGTGGAAGTAATCTTTGGCTTGCCCGGCGGGGCGGTGCTGCCCTTTTACGGCGCCCTCAGCGGCTACCCCCAACTGCGGCACATTCTGGTGCGCCACGAGCAGGCCGCGGCCATGGCCGCCGACGGTTACGCCCGGGCCACCGGGAAAGTCGGCGTTTGCACCGCTACCTCCGGCCCCGGCGCCACCAACCTGGCGACCGGCATCGCCGGCGCAATGATGGATTCCGTTCCGATGGTGGCAATCACCGGCCAGGTTCCCCGCCCGGCCATTGGCCGGGATTCTTTCCAGGAAACGGACATTACCGGCATTACCCTGCCCATCACCAAGCACAATATGTTGGTGCTTAACGTGGAGGATGTGGCCCCGGCGGTCAAGGAGGCTTTCCATATCGCCCGGACCGGGCGGCCCGGCCCGGTGCTGCTGGACATCCCTAAAGACGTGCTGGTGGGAGAACGCTGGCCCTTTATCTGGCCGGATAAAGTCAACCTGCCCGGCTATAACCCGCCGGGGGAGGCGGACGCCGTGCAGGTGTCCCAGGCGTGTGAACTGATTAACCAGGCGCAGCGGCCCGTTATCCTGGCCGGGCATGGCATCCTTATCTCTCACGCCTACGCCGAGTTGAAAGAGTTGGCGGAAAAGGCCCAGATTCCGGTCATCACTACCCTGCTGGGCATCGGTTCCTTTCCGACCGGCCACTTGCTGCACGCCGGTATGCCGGGGATGCACGGCATGGCCTACGCCAGCCTGGCGATTGACAACGCCGACCTGCTGATTTCCCTGGGGATGCGCTTTGACGACCGGGTAACCGGCCGCCTGTCCGACTTTGCCCCCAACGCCAAAGTAGTCCACGTGGACGTGGACCCGTCGGAGTTTCACAAGAACGTCCGGGCCACGGTGCCGGTGCTGGGCGAATTGAAACAGGTATTGGGCCAGATGCTGCCCCAGGTGGAGCGCAAGACGCACCTGGACTGGCTCCAGCACATTGACACCCTGCGGGCCGAGCATCCCTCGCTGCACATCCGGCAGACCGACGAGTTGCTGCCCCAATACGTGCTGCGGCAGCTTTCCGACATCACCGAGGGCAACGCCATCATTGTTACCGGGGTGGGCCAGCATCAGATGTGGGCGGCCCAGCACTACGCCTACAAGGAACCCAATACCCTGCTGACCTCCGGCGGCTTGGGCGCTATGGGCTTTGAGGTTCCCGCCGCCCTGGGCGCCAAGGTGGGCCGGCCGGACAAGGCAGTCTGGTCCATCGCCGGCGACGGCGGCTTTCAGATGACGATGTGCGACCTGGCGACCGCCGTGGAAAACAACATTGATGTCAAGTTCGCCATTCTGAACAACGGCACGCTGGGCATGGTGCGGCAATGGCAGGACTTTTTCTATGACAAGGACTACTTTGCCACCGTCTATTCCGGCAACCCGGACTTTATCAAGCTGGCCGAAGCCTATGGCATCCCCGGCATCCGGGTTACCGACAAGACCCAGGTAGCGACCTCCATCCGGCAGGCCATGGCAACCCCCGGCCCGGTGGTGCTGGACTTCATCGTCAAGCAGGACGAACAGGTGTACCCCATGATTCCGGCCGGCGAGTCGGTCAACGAAATGATGGAAGAACCGATTCCCCAGAGGGTTATGTAGATGAACGGAAACGGCAACCACCACACCATAATTGCGCTGGTTCAGGACAAGCCCGGTGTCCTGACCCGGGTCGCCGGGTTGTTCCGCCGCCGCGGCTTTAACATTTCCAGCCTGGCGGTGGGCAACAGTGAGCAGCCGGGCCTGTCCCGGATGACCTTTGTGGTGGATGGCGACCAGTACACCGTGGACCAGGCCACCAAGCAGTTGGACAAACTTATCGACGTGGTAAAGGTCGCCAACATTTCCGATGAGGAGATAGTTTCCCGGGAGTTGGCCCTGATTAAGGTGAAGGTTACCCCCGCCACCCGGGGCGAAATCCTGGAGATGGTTCACCCCTTCCGGGCGGAAATCGTGGACGTAGGCGCCCAGTCAATGGTCATTGAAGTAACCGGCAGCGGGGACAAGATTCAGGCCCTCTACGGCCTGCTGGAGCCTTTCGGCGTCCTGGAGTTGATGCGCACCGGCCGGGTGGCGATGGTGCGGGGCCAGGCCGAGGGCCGGGTCAGCGACGACCTGATAATCAACTACCACGGCGACGGACTCAAGGTAAATGAAGCCTACGAAGTCGGTTCCTACTAACTTGGGGTCAAGTCCTGACCGGGGCTAGGCCGTCCGTTATTATGGTTCGACAAGCTCACCCTGAGCGGAAAGGTGGCCCTGATGAGTGGGAAAATCGACTGCTGAACGAATTGGAAAGACCGGCGCTAGAAAAAAACCGGCGCTAGAAAGCGGTAACGCAATACCGCGATACCGATACAAGGAAGGAATGTTGCAAAGATGGTGAACGTTTACTACGACAATGACGCAGACCTGGCGGCCCTGGCAGGCAAGACTATCGGCATCGTCGGCTACGGCAGCCAGGGCCATGCCCACGCCCTCAACCTCAAGGACAACGGCCAGAAGGTTATGGTCGGCCTCTATCCGGAAAGCCGCAGCCGGGCCGTAGCGCAAGCCGCCGGTCTGGAAGTGGCCGACGTGCCGGAAGTGGCGCAGGCCGCCGACGTACTGATGCTGCTGATTCCCGACCACGTGCAGGGAAATACCTACCGGGAGCAGGTGGCCCCCAATCTGGCCCCCGGCGCCGCCCTGATGGTGGCCCACGGGTTCAGCATCCACTACCGGGAAGTTGTGCCGCCGGACAACGTGGACGTGATGATGGTGGCGCCCAAGGCCCCCGGCCACCGGATGCGGGAGTTGTTCACCGAGGGGGTCGGCGTCCCCGGCCTGCTGGCGGTGCATCAGGACGCCACCGGCAACGCCAAGCAAATCGGTCTGGCCTACGCCAAGGGCATCGGCTGCACCGGCGCCGGTGTGCTGGAAACCACCATCAAGGACGAAACGGAGAGCGACCTGTTCGGGGAACAGAGTATCCTCTGCGGCGGGGTTACCGCCCTGGTCAACGCCGCTTTTGAGACGCTGGTAGAGGCCGGGTATCCCCGGGAAATCGCCTACTTCGAGTGCCTCCACGAGTTAAAGATGATTGTTGACCTGATGTATCAGGGCGGCCACAACTATATGCACTTCTCGGTCAGCGACACCGCCGAGTACGGTTCCCTGAGCCGCCGCGACCGCATCATCGACGAGCACGTGCGGGAGAATATGCGGGCCGTGTTGCAGGAAATCCAGGACGGCACCTTTGCCCGGGAGTGGATTACCGAGAATCACGAAGGCCGCCCCCGGTTCGGCCCCATGCGGGAGGCCGCCCAGGCCGCCCCCATCGAGACCATCGGCAAGGAACTGCGGGCCATGATGCCCTGGATGGATCCCAAGGAAGTATAAGCGGAGAGGAGCCTCATCTCATGGCTAACAATACCTTACCCGCGACGATTAGCAAAGAAGATACGGGTGAACGAGTATGGCGCCGTATCCTCAGAGCCTCAATGGCTTTGCCCGGAGCGAAAGTGGATCGCAGGTCTTTCCTGTATTCTCAATTGATCAATCATTGCACTGATGAGCAGGTTCTCCGAGCAATTGAAACCCGGCCAGCCTTAGCCGGAATATCCGATGACTTGATAGACCGATTAGCCGATTCGTGCATAAAGAAGCACGTCTTTGGGGCTTCGAGCATTTCGTTTGCGGCGGGTTTACCGGGTGGGTGGGCAATGGCTGGGACCATTCCTGCTGACTTGGCTCAGTATTATTGGCACGCCGAGGTGTTAGCCCAGAAATTGGCCTATCTGTATGGTTGGCCGGATTTGCTTGAAGATGGCGAAGTAGATGAGGAGACGGAACTTCAACTTACTCTACTTATCGGCGCCATGATGGGAGCAGCGGTTGCCAATCGGGGACTTACTGAGATAGCTGAACAATTCGCTTCGCAGGTCGTGAAGCGTTTGCCCAGGCATGCTCTTACAAAGAACGCCATTTATAACCTGACGAAGCAGGTCGGTAGATGGATAGGGGTGAGTATCACCAAGACAACCTTCGCCAGGGGAATCTCTAAGGTCATACCGGTAATTGGAGGTGTGATCTCTGCTGGAGTAACAGCAGGGATGCTGTTACCCATGGCTAAACGCTTGAAAAACCACCTTAAGGGTCTCAAATTTGCTCAACCGGGTGTTTACGAGCCTGGTGTGGTAATTGTTGACCCTTAACTCTAAAGTCCGGATAATGGGCTTGCTGGATACCCGAAAGTCGGGATAACTAATTTCCCAGCGTTATAGAGGAATAACTAGTAATGGCTGAAAGTAGTTCGTCTGACAACCTCCAGGTGTTGCGTTTTGAGGAGCGTGTTAATAACGCTCTCTCCCTCGGTGAGAGTCATTTCCGCGAATTCAAGAGTGCTTTGGAAGGCCCCCTTGGAAATAAGCGGCGGCGTCCCGTCAGTCGCGTAGCAAGGGATATTGGGGAAACATTAGTCTCTTTCGCAAATGCTGACGGTGGGGAATTGTTGGTCGGTGTAGAGGACGATGGAACAGTCTCCGGGCTGCCGTACGCTGAAAGTGGGATGTCCTTGTTGCGAGGGGCAGTTGAGTCCCATGTTCACCGGGACACCCCGTTGGCGTCGCCGATAATTAGGGTAGTACCAGTAGAAGGCCAAAGTGTCTTGTACTTCGCTGTATTGAAAGGGTCGCACTATGTGCATCTTACCAGTGATGGACGCTGTGTACAAAGGAAAGACCGTGAAACCGTTCCCGTTTCGTCCGAAAATGTCAGGTTCGACCGTAAGGAACGTGCCTCTCGCGAGTACGATAGGGAAATTGCGGAACGCGCTCAGGTTACCGACTTGGATATAGTATTGGTTAATCGGGTGGCAGAAGAGATTACCCCCGGTATGTCCCCCGAAAAATGCTTGCAAAGCTTGAGGTTGGCTGAGTTCGACGGTGGAAGTTTGGCGATCAGACGTGCAGCTCTGTTGCTGTTCGCGAAGGACAGTCGTTATTGGTTTCCGAGGTCTGAGGTCCGGATATTTCGCGTGGCCGGAACGGAAGTTAAAACTGGACGAGAACATAATATAGAGCAAGAAAACGTAGTAGCCGGCAACATCTTTGAACTTTTAACCAATGGGTGGGACCAACTACGGCAATACTTGGTGCAGCGGCGTCTCATCAGTGGCACTGGCACTTTTCAACCTCAAGTTGTTTATCCAGAGGACGCCTGTCGTGAAGCCTTGATTAACGCCATAGCTCACCGGGACTATTATGTAGAAGGTCGAGGCATTGAGGTCTTTGTTTACAACGACCGCTTGGAGATTCGTAGTCCTGGCAGGTTGTTGTCAACTCTTAGCCTATCCGATTTGCAACAACCTAGTGGAGCGCACGACTCGCGGAACGCATTTGTGGCTCGCACTTTGCGCGAGTTAGGATATATGCGGGAAATGGGAGAGGGTATGCGCCGCATCCACGCTCTCGTAAATCAATATGAGCAGGAACCGCCCAACATTGAAAGTACGGGGGATAGCTTTGTTATAACTTTCTCCCAGAGGAACGTATTCTCGTTCGAAGACCAGCGGTGGTTGGACGCGTTTTCCGATTTTGACCTTACCCGGGAAGAGAAGCTCGTTGTCCTCCTGAGCCGTGGCGGGCAACTGGTGTCAACCCAGCAGATATGGCAAGCCCTAGACTTGGTGGATACGGAAGATTATCGGAGGATCACTGAAGGATTGCAAGTAAAAGGCCTTCTTTCTTCGACAATTACCCGTGGTTCTGCTACTGCTCAAGCTAGGCGTCAACGAGTATCCATTAGAGAAAT
Organism: uncultured Dehalococcoidia bacterium; assembly: GCA_958295765.1. Lineage (GTDB taxonomy): Bacteria > Chloroflexota > Dehalococcoidia > Lucifugimonadales > UBA3495 > CATQHB01. The sequence goes on along the minus strand of CATQHB010000002.1, from coordinate 1,638,751 downwards.
TCCTAGATTCTCTATCCGCTCACCTTCAGCTGCGTTGAAGGACCAGGGTGAGGTTGTTCATTCCATCGCATCCTTGGGAAATCAAGTGCAAATAACCTCTAAGACTTTGTCTGATGTTGCCTCCGGTTTGAGTGGGCAAAATTACTATAAAGGCAATGCCAGTCGAATTAGGCAGTTTGCGGTTTTCAAAGGTTTAATCGATATGCGAGGAACGCCCACAGATGGTTTGGTGAATCTGCGAAACTCTTTTGAGGATGTGACAAGCCAGTCTAGTCCTGCGGTAGAAAACCTTACTACTCCGCTGTTGCCAACTCCGGATCGAGATATTTACGTAGGGAATTTGGCTTATTCGGCCACTGATGAATCCATAAGGGCCCTTTTTGATCCGTTTGGGCAAGTGTTAAAAGTAGTATTGCCCAAGGATTACCTAACAGGCCAAGGCCAAGGATACGCCTTTGTGTCGATGCGTAACACGAACGACGCTCAAAAAGCCCTTTCCGAGTTGGATGGAAAGGAATTTCATGGAAGAGCACTTAAACTTGGCTGGTCGTTTCGGTAGAAGCATAACCAGTTGAATTTTCAGGAGGTAAACATAATGAACGCGGAGGTAACTTGCATAGCAGTTCACCATCGCACGCTGGTCTTGGCTGGGCTGGCTGCGGTGGACTGCGTGACCCTGTCCTCCCTTTCCGACTCGGTTGGGTAACCCGCGCCACAAATTTTAACGGAGAAGGGATTAGGTAAGGTTATGGCTAACGACAAAGTAAGATTTCTGGACACCACGCTCCGGGATGGGGAACAGTCCGCCGGTATCGGTATGACGGTGGACGAGAAAATCGAAATCGCCAAGCAGTTGGAACGGCTGAAGGTGGACATCATCGAGGCCGGGTTCGCTGCCAGTTCCCCCGGCGATTTTCAGGCGGTCAGCACCATCGCCCGGGAGGTACGCAACCCGGTAATCTGCTCACTGGCCCGCGCCCACCCCAACGACGTGGATCAGGCTTGGCAGGCCATCAAGGGCGCCGAGTCGCCCCGTATTCACGTTTTCCTGTCCTCCTCGGACATTCACGTGCTGCACCAACTCCGCAAGAACCGGGAGGAGGTCATCGAGATGGCCGTCGCCATGGTGGAACGCGCGGCCGGCTATTGCAGCGACGTGGAGTTTTCCCCGATGGACGCCACCCGCACCACGCCGGAGTACCTCTTTGAGATGCTGGAGGCGGTCATCCGGGCCGGCGCCACTACCGTCAACATCGCCGATACCGTGGGCTACGCCATTCCCTCGGACTTTGCCCGGCTGCTCCGGGAAGTCCAGGAAAAGGTGGAGGGCATTGACCGGGTAACCCTCAGCGTCCACTGTCACAACGACCTGGGCCTGGCGGTGTCCAACAGCCTGTCCGCCGTGCAAGCCGGCGCCCGCCAGGTGGAGGGCTGCATCAACGGCATCGGCGAGCGGGCCGGCAACGCCTCGCTGGAAGAGATTATTATGGGCCTGGATACCCGTAAAGATCTGTTCGGCGTGGACATGAGCGTGGACACCACCCAGCTCTATCCCACCAGCCGCCTGGTCAGCCGCATCACCGGAATGTCGGTGCAGGCCAACAAGGCCATTGTTGGTGAAAACGCTTTCCGCCACGCCTCGGGTATCCACCAGGACGGGGTACTGAAAGACCGCTCCACTTACGAGGTGATGCAGCCGGAGCGGGTCGGAGTGCCCGGCAACAGCCTGGTGCTGGGCAAGCTCAGCGGCCGGGCCGGCTTGCAGGCTCGCTTGGAGGCCCTGGGTTACACCTTGAGCCGGGACGAAATCTCCACCGTGTTTGAGGCGTTCAAGGAGTTGGCCGACAAGAAACGGGAGGTTACCGACCGGGACCTGGAAATCCTGATGGATGAGGAAAAGCGGGTTTCCACCGAGTCGGTCAGCTACACCCTGGAACAGGTTCAGTTCTCCGGCGGCGACCACGACATCCCCACCGCCACCGTCCGGCTGATTGACTCGGCCGGCGTAGAACTGACCGACGCCTCGACCGGCAACGGCCCGGTGGACGCGGCCTGCAAGGCCATTGACCGGGTGATTGGCTGCACCACCAAGCTGGTGGACTTCAACGTCCAGTCGGTCAGCGAGGGTCTGGATGCCATCGGCACGGTAACCGTCCGCATCGAAAACACCGGACGAACCTTTTTCGGTCGCGGCGCCTCCACCGACATCATCGTCGCCAGCGCCAAAGCCTACCTCAGCGCGGTCAACCGGATGCTGGCCGCCGAAGAGGAAGCGAACCTGCCGGCCGTAGGTACAACGCCGGACTAGGGCGGGGTTGACGGCAATAAAACCTAACCCAAAGGGGGCGGATGTGATTGCATCCGCCCCTGACGTTTTGGGTATTATCAACGATTGTCTGTGTTACCATAGGCGTAAGGGCGGGTTACAAACCCGCCCCTATTTTCTTTCCCGGACACGATCCGATTTCGTCCGAATCACAACCCTTTAGACGTTTGACGTACTACGTATCCCGCACTATAATAGCTGGATATGATTATTGGCTACCGGGATAGACGAACTGAGTCTTTCGCTGACGGCGACTTCATCCCGGCTTTTCAAGGGTTTGAGGAACAAGCGGCCAAGCGGTTGTCTATTCTGAACGCCGCGCCGTCCTTGGATGCATTGCGAGCCTTGTCCAGTAATCGGCTTGAATCCCTCAGGGGCGATAGAGCCGGCCAGTATTCCATACGAATCAACCGGCAATGGCGTATCTGCTTTACTTGGCCGGGGGGCTACCCGGGGCCGACTATGGTAGAAATCGTGGACTACCATTAAAGCCGGAAAAAGAGAGTGAAATATGTTTAAGCGCGCCGTGCATCCGGGAGAGGTTCTCAATGATGAACTGGCCGAGCGGGGACTGTCGCCTACCGAGCTGGCCCGCCGCATTGACGTGCCGCCCAATCGCATCAGCCAGATAATTGCCGGCAAGCGTTCCGTAACCGGCGACACCGCCCTGCGCTTGGGCCACTGGTTCGGAATGGAACCTCAATTCTGGCTGAACCTCCAGACCCAGTTTGACCTGGCCGAGGCCGACCGGCGCGTTGGGGCGGCGGTGCGTTCCTTGCCGACTGCCGCCGCTGGCGCCACCCCGGATTAGGAGAACATTGGTAGCACGGGTAAATGCCGGGGCGGATGCAATCACATCCGCCCCGGCTCTCTGGGGCGAATTTACTACCGCTCTACATCACTCCCTCGGCCATACTTGGGACAAAATAGCTTCTACTATTTCGGGCCAACAGGGGAAGGACTGTTTCAACTCGGCCACGGTATCTCTTGGTAGAGATGAACGCAGATTGAATTCCTCGAGCCGGCCCCACTTAACCGGGAGAAAGTTGGGATAAGGCCAAATTGGCAGGCCGCCAGTCCGTAAATCACCTTGATCCGGGTCATAGACCGGCTTGCCAATGACGGTTCCGATGCCCACTACTTTCCTGGTTCCCCGGCGGGCGATGATGCGGTCTCCAGGGGAAATGTCGCACCAAAACCGTTGGAGGCTCAAGTAACCGCGACCCTCATCGTTATACGTGGCAGCGTGTTGCCGTTTGATGGCCTCCCGGGAAAAACCGGTAAGGTCGCCAAGTTCCCCCCAGCCAATGGCAATTACGCTGTTTTCCTGGTCGTAACCCCAAACGGTTTCGTACCCAAGCGGATGCCAATCCCTTTCGTCGGTAGTACTTCTGCTATTGCGGGAAGGGGCAATAACCCAATATCTGACCATAACTCTCCCTCATTCTCCCTAAACCAATTTCATCTGAAACCCGCCGTTGTCCTGGTGTCCGTTTTTGCCGTCCAGATGCACCGCCGGGTAGCCCCGGGTGCGCAGGTGGGCGGCCAGGTCGGGGAAGCCGTTGACGGTGTAAACCTGCCGGGGTTGCACCTGTTCTACGTAGTTCACCAAGTCGTTAAAGTCGGCGTGGTCGCTGTAGGGCAGGCTGGCGTCGCCGGGGCGTCCCCAATGGCGCCGTCCCTTGCCGCGCCCGCCGGAGGCCCAGCCGGTCAACTCCATATACCGCTTGCCCAAGTAGCGGTTCAACGCACTGTTCAAGCTTCCGTTCTTGCGCTGTCCCGGCGGACAGACCAGCACCTGCCCCTCGGCCCACGCGCCGTTGAAGTTGGCAAAGCGGCCGGGGAACTTCACCCCGGCCTGCTGGTAGGCTTCGGCTACCCGGTAAATCCCATCCTCCACCACCAACTCAAACCCGGCGGCCAACAGGTGGTGCATCAACTCCTGGGCCTTGCCCAGCCGCCAGCCCTGGACAATGGGCCGCTCGCCCCGCTCCAGCCAGACCCGCAGGGTGCGGTAGGCGGTTTCCAGCACGTTGTCCTCCGGCGGGAAGGTGTATTCCGGCTTGCCGTAGGTGGCCTCAATCACCAGAACATCGCACTCCACCGGCCGCAGCGGCTCATTGATCGGGCTGGGCCGGGCTTTGAAATCGCCGGTGTAAAGCAGCCGCTGGCCGGTTTTCTTGCTGGTTACCAGGGCCTGGGCCGAGCCGAGGCAATGCCCGGCCGGATACAGGGTCAGGGTATAATCCTCCCGTTCCAGCGGTTCGCCGTAGTCCAGGGTAATCGGGTCGGCGCGTTTCAGGTAGTCGGCCAGCAGCAGCCGGGTGTTGGCGGTGAGGATTGGCCGGCGGTGCCGGGCGGTATGGTCGGAATGGGCGTGGGAGATGAGGCCCAACTCCTGCTTGCGGCGGGAATCCAGCCACAAATCCAACTCCGGCAGATAAACGCCCCGGTCAAAGACTACTTCCAACGTTCCCCACCCCTCAATGTACCCATAGCCGGGCCGAAATCGGGTACAAGTATAGCACGGGCCGGGGCAACCTAATCAACCGTCGTTCCGGCGAAAGCCGGAATCCAGGAAATCCCCCGGAAAAGAGCGAGTCGGTTACAGAGAGTTCTGGATTCCGGCTTTCGCCGGAACGACGGTTTGACGATGCAATAGCCTTGGTCTTTCTCCCCGCTCATCCTGAGCCGGTCGAAGGATGAATTCCAGTGTGGCATGGATGGTTCGACAGGCTCACCATGAGCGGATATTAAGCGGTATTCTCAACCGGTGTTGGACTTCCTGCCCGGCCTTGTTTGCCGGTAGGGGCGGGTTTCTAACCCGCCCAGGCTCCGGGGCAAGGATATTTCAGATATGGCTACATTCGTTCCGCAAGCTGACCTTGCCCTGGCGTGCGGGCGGGTTAGAAACCCGCCCCTACCCGTGTCCATACCAACACCGGTTGACAGTACCTATTAAGCGGATGTGTTGATGATGTTATTGGCATTAACTTTGCACAGCCCTATCCCGTAGCCAAGCCGGTTTGACACCGCCCGGCCCAATGCCTAGACTAGGGCCACCAGTTACCATAAAGAAAGAATTAAAGAATAAGGAGGCCGCCGATGACAACCGCCGCCGAGAGCAAATACAGCGTGGTGGGCACCCGTCCCCCGCGCCATGACGGTTTTGACAAGGTAACCGGGGCCGCCCGGTTCGGCGCCGACATTAACCTGCCCGGAATGTTGCACGGCAAGATTCTCCGCAGTCCCCACGCCCACGCCCGCATCCGCAGCATTGACACCAGCCGGGCCGAGGCCCTGCCCGGCGTGCTGGCGGTGGCGACCGCCCAGGACTTCCCCATTGTGCGGGAACAGCCGTCCATTGACTACGAAAACGCGCAGCAGAACCCCCGAATCATCGCCGAGAACATCCTGGCCGACCGGAAAGCCCTGTACCGGGGCCATGCGGTAGCGGCGGTGGCCGCCACCAATCCCCACGTAGCCGAGGAAGCCCTGGCCCTGATTGAAGTCGATTACGAAGTGCTGCCGGTTGTCCTGGACTTGCATGATGCGCTGAAAGAGGATGCGCCCCTGCTCCACGACGATATGACTACCCGTTTTCGGGTGGAGCGGTTCGGCCCCGGCGATGACACCGGCCAGCGCAGCAATATCGCCGGCCACTTGCAGCACAAGTTGGGGGACGTCGAAAAGGGTTTCCAGGAAGCTGCCGTAGTCGTGGAACGGGAATACGAAACTCAAACGGTGCACCAGGGTTACATTGAACCCCACGTAGCTACCGCCCAATGGTCCACCGACGGGCGGCTGACGGTCTGGACCAGCACTCAGGGCGCCTTTGCCGTGCGCGCCACCACCGCCGCCATCCTGCGCCTGCCCGAGTCCATGGTCAAGGTGATACCTATGGAAATCGGCGGCGGCTTTGGCGCCAAGGGCGTTACCTACCTGGCCCCGGTAACGGCGGCCCTGGCTAAAAAGTCCGGCCGGCCGGTCAAGATTGCCATGAGCCGGAAAGAGGTCTTTGAGGGCAGCGGCCCGGCCTCCGCCACCTTTATGCGGGTCAAGATTGGCGCCACCAGAGAGGGGAAAATCACCGCCGGGCAGGTTTATATGGTCTATGAGGCCGGCGCTTTCCCCGGCTCCCCGGTGGGCGGCGGCGCCATTACCAGCTTTGGCTCCTACAACATCGAGAACGTCCTGGTGGACGGGTATGACGTGGTTTGCAACAAGCAGAAGGCCCAGTCTTACCGCGCCCCCGGCCAGCCCCAGGCCAACTTTACCGTGGAGTGCGCCCTGGACGAACTGGCCGAGGAGTTGGGCATCGACCCGATGGAACTGCGCCTGAAGAACGCGGTCAAGGAGGGCGACCGGATGCCCAACGGCGTTCCCCACGCCGTTTTTGGCTGCCTGGAACTGGAAGAGGCGATGAAGAACCACGACCACTACAACGCGCCCCTGGGCGGCCCCAACCGGGGCCGGGGCGTGGCCGTAGCCTTCCGTGCCCAGGGCGGGCAGACCTCATCGGCCACCATCAACGTCAACAGCAACGGCACCCTCAACCTGATAACCGGCTCGGTGGACATTGGCGGCACCCGCACCGCCATTGCGATGCAAGCCGCCGAGGTGCTGGGCCTGGCCTCCGAGGATGTGTTCCCGGCGGTGGGGGATACCGATAGCGTCGGCTATACCGCCAACACCGGCGGCAGCCGTACCGCCTTTGACACCGGCCTGGCGGCCATCGCTGCCGCCGAGGAGGTCAAGGGGCAGATGAAGCGCCGGGCCGCCCTGCTGTGGGAAGTGGAAGATGAGGACGTGGACTTTCAGGACGGGGCCTTTGTCTGCGCCAAAACGGAAGACCGGCTGACTTTCAAGGAACTGGCGAGCCGGCTGATGCGGACCGGCGGCCCGGTTACCTGCTCGGCCTCGGCGGCCTCCACCGGCGTCGGCCCCATCTTTGCCGGCAACATCGTGGACGTGGAAGTTGACCCGGAGACCGGCAAGGTGGATATTCTGCGCTTTACCGCCTTTCTGGACGCCGGCCAGGCGGTGCATCCCAGCTTTGTCGAGGGGCAGATGCAGGGGGCCACGGTGCAGGGTATCGGCTGGGCGCTGAACGAGGAGTATTTCTACACCCCGGACGGCACTATGGCTAACTCCAGTTTCCTCGACTACCGGATGCCCACCACCCTGGACCTGCCGATGATTGACACGGTGATTATCGAGGTTCCCAACCCGCGCCACCCCTTCGGCTTGCGCGGCGTCGGTGAAGGCCCGATAATCCCGCCCCTGGCGGCGGTAGCCAACGCCGTCTATCACGCCACCGGCGCCCGCATCCGCAAGTTGCCCATCACCCCCGGTTCGGTGCTGGAGGCGTTGGCGGAGAAGGACGGTTAGGGCGGGACGTAAATCCGGTTAAATATCGTGGTAATCGTAGGGGCGGGTTTCAAACCCGCCCTTGCATATACTACCAAATCCTGTTGAGAACCCCGTCCCAAGAGTACCGTCGTTCCGGCGAAAGCCGGAACGACGGTTACCAGCACACAATGACGGTTGTCAGCGCACGCTGAGAACAAAGAACCCTTAATCCCCCACCACCGCCGGTTCCAGTGCCTCAACCTTGGCGATAAACTCCAGCAACTGCGCCGCGTAGAAGGTGGCCTTCATGTGGTAGCGGTTGGTGGCGGCGATGCCGGGGAAGGTGTGGTCGTGCTGGCCGACGATGTCCCACTCCTCATGCGTCCAGGCCGAGGGGCGCAACTCCGAGTTGGGTATGAGGCGGTGGGCGGCCTCGGCCGACGACTTGTGGTGTACCTCGTCGGGCGTATTCCCCTCAAACATCAGCACCGGGCAGCTAATCCCGGCCAGTTGGGCCTCGGTCAGGTCGCTGACCGGGTTGGGCACCGAGTAGTCGGCCCGCCAGCGGCTCATTACGGCGATGAACTCCGCCGCGTCCATAGACAGCAGCTTTTCCTCGTTGGCCGGGTTGTCCTTGATGCGCTGGGCAAAGTATTCGGTCTCGGCGACGGCGGCCATACCGCCCTGCGCGGCGGCGTCAATAAACTGGCCGTAGTAGTTGGGCGAGGTAGTCTCGGCGCTGCGCGGGCCGCCGCTGACCTCCCAGATAAACACTCCCTTGACCACCTCCGGGCGGCGCACCGCCAGGGTCAGGCTGGTGCGGGAACCGGCGGAGCCGCCGACGGCATAGGCCGGGGCCGCGCCCAACTGGAGCAGCAGGCCGGCCATCTCCTCGGCCCAATGGTGCTGCTCGGAAAGGTCGCCGCCGATAACTACGTCCGACTTGCCGCAGTTCCGCCGGTCGTGCAGGATTACCCGGCACTGGGCGGAGAGCAGGGCGGCAATGGGCCGCAGCCCATGGGTGTCATTGCGTCCGCCGGGAGTCAATATCACCGTCGGGCCGCTGCCGTATTCCTCATAGTAAAAGTTGGTTCCGTTGACGTTAGCGTATGGCATATTGCGTCTCTCCTTTCTTGTCTAGCTTTTGACCGCCGTTGATGGCGGCTTGCCTATGTTTTCAACCGCCGCTAATGGTGAGATTACATCGGCTTTCAACCGCGGCTCATGGTGAGCTTGTCGAACCATCCTACCGACATCCTTCGACAGGCTCAGGATGAGCGGATTGGGTCTCTCCTTATGAGCGGCGCATCCCCGGCTAGTTGGCTGTGTAGGGGACGCCGAACCGTTCCCGGTGGGCAATTTCCGCCATGGGCTTGCGGGGAACGCTGGCCCGGCCCGAGGGCTGCCCGGTGCGGTAGCCGTAGGGCATCAGGGTTATCAGTTCGTAATCGGCCGGTATTTCCAGCAACTCCTTAACCGCCCGTTGCTGTTCCTCAATACGCACGCCCACGAAACAGGTGCCAAGACCTTCCGACCAGGCGACCAACTCCATCTGCTGCAAGGCCCGGCCGGCGTCCAGTTGGGGACGGGGCGCGCCGGCCGCCATAACGATGGCAATGACCAGGGGCGCCTGCCCGATAAAAGTTCCCTGAGTGGCGATTTCGGCCAGCTTTGCCAGCCGTTCCGGGTCGCTGACCACCACGAAATGCCAGGGTTGGGAGTTGCTGGAACTGGGCGCCCAGCGTCCGGCGCGGAGAATTTTCCGCACTACCGCCTCCGGCACCGGGTCCGGCAGGTAATCCCGCACCGTCCGGCGGCTGCGGATACATTCATAGACTTCCATTGCTTATCCCCCTTCGTCCTGCGTTTGCAGGTGCATTATTACACGGGGCGGGGTTTTTCACCACCGAGGGGCGGGGTTGGCGCAAAGTTCGGAATCCGCTCATGGTGAGCTTGTCGAACCATCCTTCCGTATTCGGTGGTTCCCTTTCCAGTTTATCCTTCGACAGGCTCAGGATGAGCGGAGGTCAACTCGGGCGACTTTGCGCATAACTTTGTGTCGCCCCGTCTCCGGGTGAGAAAATCCCGGCTATATAGGGTATAATTTGCCGGGGCGTCCCGCCGGGGGCGCACCCGACACCAAGACAGAGGTGAAGTATGTCCGCAGAAATTGGCGATGTTGCGCCGGACTTCAAGCTGCCCTCGGTGAGTGAGGGCGATTTTACCCTGAGCCAGTTCAAGGGCGAGAAGAGGGTGGTACTCTCCTTCCACGTCTTTGACTTTACCGCTGGTTGAACCACGCAGGCCACCTCTTTCCGGTCTTACCACGGCCGGTTTGAGGAGATGAATGCCCAGGTGCTGGGCATCAGCTGCGACCACGTGAACGCTCACCGGGCCTGGAGCACGGCCATGGGCGGGCTGCCCTACCCGGAGCTTTCCGACTGGCATCCCAAGGGCCAGGTTACCGAGGCTTATGGCCTGTGGAACGATGAGCGCGGGGCCGGGACGCGCGCCATAATTGTCGTGGACAAGGAAGGCGTCGTCCGTTTCCGGGAGACCTACGCTCCTGGCACGCTGCCCGACCCCCTTGCCGTCCTTTCCGTCCTGGAAAATCTGGATTGATGCCGGGGTTGGCGGCCCTGTCCGGTTGACAGCTACCCGGCCGGGCCGCGCGGCAACGAACTCAGGGTAACAAAATCAAGGGGTGAGGAAAATTTTCCTCACCCCTCGATTCGTTTATCATCCCGCCCGGTTCGGTCGGCGGTCAGAGTTGGCGCCGCGCTACAAATCAGGCGCCAATCTTTTCGATCAGGTAGCTCAAGGTTCCTTTGGGCACGGTGATTTCCACCGACTCGCCGACGGTGCGGTCCAGCAACGCCAGGCCCACCGGGGACACGGTGGAGATTTTCCCGGAGGACGCGTCGGCCTCCCGTTTATCCACCAGGACGTAGTTGATTCGCTTGCCGGAACTTACGTCCTTGATGGTGATGCTGCTGCCTACTACCGCCCGCTTGCCGGCGTTGGCCCGGGCCTCATCGGAAAGAATCTTGGCGTTGCTGACTTCCGATTCCAGTTCCCGTATTTTGGCGACGACAAAACCCTGGCGTTCCTTGGCCGCGTCCAGCGGGGCATTCTCCCGAAAGTCCTTGCCGGCCATGGCTTCCTTGACTTCGTCGTCCGCCCGCACCTTTTCCTCTCGGTATTTTGCCAACTCTTCCACCAGCCGGTTGTAACCTTCCTCGCTGAGCTGAGGCCCGGCGGCCTGACCGCTGGCCGCCGCCGATTGACGCCCGGCGGCGCCGCGGCGCGCTCGGCTGGCCCGCAAGTGGGTCGCCAGGTTGATTTCCGTCCAGCTCTTTTTGTTCAGGAAGACCAGAAACTCCTTGACCGGGGCCAGCCGTTTCTGAGCGTCCGCGCCCCGTTGGGAGAACTCCTTGGCATAATCTTCAATCTGGCTGGGGGAAAGGTCGCTAACCTTCCGGTCTCGGCCATACCAGTCAATAAAGCGGATAATCTCCTGGTGCCCGTCCATTGGTTTCTTGGCGTTCTTGCCGCTCTTCTTGTCGGCCACAAATAGGTGCAACGCATCGTGCAGGTTGTTGGTTGGGCTTTCGACCGACGGGGCAACCGGTATGGTAGCGGTGTCCTCGAGAGGATTATTGGGCGTTACCAAGGTATATACCTCCTTGAGCGAAATGGGGCGCCCGACCGGGCAGGGCGGAACGGCTTGCTGCGTTGGGGGAAAGGGGCCATTGGAAGGACGGATACCGGGCCGGATTGATTCGGTGAACGTGGGGGTTGCCGGGTAAGAAAGGGAAGGATTCCTGATGCTGGAGCGAGGAACCGGGGTTTCGCTTGACCTTGACCCGCTGCTGAATCGGGCCGGCGGGGAAAGCCGGCCACAAAGAGAGCCGGTTTTCTTTTAAGCCGCGCCACGCCCGATAAGCCGGCATCGGGCTACCCTCGATGATCGAACTTTTTGCCACTGTCTCGTCGCCTTTCAGGGGTAGATACCACCGCCCCGGGAGGGTCGCCAACGGCTTAACGGGATTCAATGCAACTGGTCGGCTGCCAGTTAATAACCGCAGTAATAATAGCAGTTAATTGACTTGGTGGCAATTGGGATAGATGGTCGGGCAATCGTGTCTTAACTGGATCAACCCCAAACAACCGTCATTCCCACCCAGGCAAAACCGTCGTTCCGGCGAAAGCCGGAATCCAGGAAATCCCCCGGAAAGGAGCGTGCCGGCTACAAAAGGTTCTGGATTCTGGCTTTCGCCGGAACGACGGTGTTATAACCGGAATGACGGGTTTATGCTGCGATTGCCCTGATCGGGTTGCCGGGGTAGGGGCAAAGTCTGAGCCAAGAATAAAATCCCCTCACCCTGAGCCGGTCGAAGGGCGGAATTGGGATGGTTCGACAAGCTCACCATGAGCGGATCAAGTATCAGCAAAACGCAATCACCCCAGCAAGGCTACCGGGTGCGCTATGGAGTGTTATACTAGGGGCAAATATGAGGGGTTGCCCCGGTGGGCAGGAGGAGCAAATGAAAGCAGTGCAGATAGACGAGTTTGGCGGGCCGGAGGTGATGCAGTATCGGGAGGTGGCAGACCTGGCGCCGGGTGAAGGGGACGCCCTGGTGGAAATTCAGGCGGTGGGCGTCAACTTTACCGACATTTACAGCCGGGCCGGCATCAACCCGGGGCCACCCCTGCCCCGCACTATCGGGGTAGAGGGCGCCGGCGTGGTCAAGGGCGTCGGTTCCGGGGTTACCGATTTGCAGGAAGGGGACGTGGTGGCCTATAGCAGCAGCCAGGGTTCCTACGCCGAACAAGCGCTGGTGCCGGCCGCCCGCCTGGTTAAAATGCCGGAGGGATTGGACGCCCGGGACGGGGCGGCGGTGATGCTCCAGGGAATGACCGCCCACTACCTCTGCCATTCCACTTACGCGGTTCAGCCGGGCGACAAGGTGCTGGTACACGCCGGCGCCGGCGGCGTGGGCCTGCTGCTAATTCAGATGATTAAGCGGCTCGGCGGCTACGTATTTTCCACCGTCTCCACTGAGGAGAAGGCGGAGTTGGCCCGGGGCGCCGGCGCCGACCACGTAATCCTCTACACGCAAGAGGACTTTGCCGAGGTGGTCAAGCAGGCCACCAACGGGGCGGGACTCCAGGCCGTTTATGACGCGGTGGGCCTGACTACCTTTGACCAGAGCGTCAGTTGCCTGGCCCGGCGGGGTTATATGGTGTTGTACGGCCAGGCCAGCGGAGTGGTGCCGCCCCTGGATCCCCGCATCCTGGGCAACGGGTCTCTCTACCTGACCCGCCCCGGCCTGGGCGACTATACCGCCACGACGGAGGAACTGCGGCAGCGGGCCGGGGACGTGCTGAGTTGGGTCCAGTCCGGCGAGTTGAAACTGCGGGTGGAGCATATCTTTCCCCTGGCCGAGGCGGCGGAAGCCCATCGTCAGTTGGCCTCCCGGGCCACCACCGGCAAACTGCTGTTGATACCCTAGAGGCCGGTGTTTTGACCCGCAGAGACGCGGCGCTACCGGACGGTATTCTCAACAGGTGTTGGTACTATCGGCGGCGTAGAGGCGGGTTATAAACCCGCCCCTACCATCCAATCATCCGTCGGAACCGGTACGGTTAAGGAATATCAACAGAGCAGGTACGGTTAGGGAATACCAACAGAGCCGGTAGGGGTAAGGAATACCAACAAATGCTGGGAAAGCGCCGGTTGCCAATTGACCGCTTGGGCCAGCAAACATATACTTAAACCAGCAAACCCGGATAAGGAGGCGATATGCCGGCGGAAATTACCAGCGAAGAGGTTTACCAGGCCCTGAAAACCGTCTATGACCCGGAGATTCCGGTGAACGTGGTTGACCTGGGGTTGATTTACGATGTCCAGGTTACCGACGACAGCAACGTTTTTGTCCAGATGACCCTGACCTTCCCCGGCTGCGGGATGGGGCCGCATATCGCCCAGCAAGCGGAGTGGGCCATTCAGGACCTGGACGGGGTGGAAGAGGTGGAGATTGAACTGACCTTTGATCCCCCCTGGTCTCCCGACCTGATTAGCGAAGAAGCCCGGATGCAGTTGGGTATCTAGTATCCCGCGCCGGGGTTTCTCAAGCTACAGTTTGCGAGTTTGCGCGCGTCCCTGAACTAACAACACCTAACGCCTGCGGAGGCCGGGAGGAAGTATGACCACGCCCCAGGAAAATGCCCGTCTGGAACAAATCAAGCGAACCTGGCAGCAGAAACGGCAAATCACGGAACGGCTGTCCACCATTAAAACCAAGATCGGGGTTTACAGCGGCAAGGGCGGCGTGGGCAAGACCACCGTGGCGGTCAACCTGGCGGCTACCCTGGCCCAGGAAGGCAGCAAGGTGGGCCTGCTGGACGTGGATATTGACTGCCCCAACGTCACCAAGGTGCTGGGCATCACCGAGAAGGCCGATTACGTCAACGGCCAGATTGTGCCGGCCGAAAAGTGGGGCGTCAAGGTAATCTCCATGTCCTTCTTTCAGGAAAACGAAGAGGAGGCCATCATCTGGCGGGGGCCGATGATTCACAACGCCATCAACCAGTTTCTCCAGTCAACGGACTGGGGGGAACTGGACTACCTGGTGGTGGATATGCCCCCGGGAACGTCCGACTCGCCCTTGACCGTGATGCAAACCCTGCCGATGGACGGGTTCCTGGTGGTAAGCACTCCGCAGGAGTTAGCCAACATTGACGCCAAGCGCTGCATCAATATGATTCGCAAGCTCAACCTGAACGTGGTGGGCATCGTGGAAAACTACACCGGAGAGGTGTTCGGTCAGGGCGGCGGCGAAAATCTGGCTAAAGAGGTCGGCGCGCCTTACCTGGGCGCCCTGGCCCTGCGCTCGGCCTACCAGGACAACACCCGCCCGACTTCCCTGCTGGACTCGGAAGTAGGCGAGGAGTACGCCCACCTGGTTGACGGCCTGAAAAAGAGCCTGAAAGAAATGGGGCGGGAACCGGCTTAACCGGCAAGCCCCTCACTCCCGGCCGGTCTCCCACCAGGAACGGGGGACAGAATCTCTTTCCCCCGTAGAGAATAGGAACCGGCCCGAAGAATCTGAATCCGGGAGCAATGCGAAATGCCGGAAGTAACTGCCCACGCGCCGGGGGCACCGTCCTGGGCCGAGCTTGACACCACCGACGAGGCCGGGGCGCTTTCCTTTTACGCCGCCCTTTTCGGCTGGCAGGACGACCCGCAGGAAATTACCCCGGACTGGCACTACCACCTACAGCGGCTCAACGGGCTGGAAACCGCCGCTATGTACCGGCAGAGCGACGAGGAACAGGAACAGAAAATCCCGCCCCACTGGAGCATCTACTTCACCGTAGAGAACGTGGACGCCACCGCCGAAGCCGTCGGGCAGAACGGAGGCGCGGTGGTCTTTGGCCCGATGGACGTTTTCGAGGCGGGGCGGATGGCGATGTGCCAGGACCCGCAGGGGGCCTACTTCGCTCTCTGGCAGGCCAATCAGCATATCGGCTGCCGCGTTAAGGGCGAACCCGGCGCGATGTGCTGGAACGAACTGATGACCACCGACCGGGAGGCCGCCCTTGAGTTCTACAGCAATGTCCTGGGGCTGGAGCGGGGCTGGGTTGTGGCGGCGACGGAGTACGCTACGCTGCGGGCGGACGGAACCGAAGTGTGCGGCGTGATGCAGATTACCCCGGAAATGGGGGAAGTCCCGCCCTTCTGGACCGCCTACTTCCAGGTGGCCGACTTGGACGCCACGGTAGAACAGGCCCAAGGGCTGGGCGCGTCGATAAGCGTCCCGCCTACCGACATCATTCCCTTTGAGGGGCAGCCGGCCATCGGACGCTTCGCCGCCCTGGCCGACCCGCAGGGCGCGGCCTTCAGTTTGCTGCAAGACTTCCTGTAGGCCAGAGCGTCTGCGTCCTCTTTTCCCGATGTTTCTCTCTTTGGAATAAGGCCGGCAGCCCCAAGCTGCCGGTCAATCGGGCGCGCGGCTAATCCACTTCCATCGGCAATGTTTCGGTTTCGGGAGCCGCTTCCACCGCTTCCACTAATTCTACCGTTTCCGATGCCGTTTCTGGCGCCGTTCCTGATACTGTCTCCGCAGCCCTTTTCCGGCGGCTGCGCCCCCTGGCATCGGAGCGCCGGGGGGTGGTGGAGATTTTCAACAGCAGTTCCACTTCCCGATCCATTGCTTCCTGAGAGTAGGCGCTCTTTTCCCCCATTTGCCGGAACTTCTTGTAGCGGGCGTTCATCAGCTTGCCTTGAGAAAGCCGGGCTACCGCCGCCAGTTGGCGCACAATGGCGCTTTGCAGGGCGGTGGCCGCGTTCCGGGAATTGTTGTGGGCGCCCCCTTCCGGTTCGGTTACGATGGCGTCGATGATGCCCAACTCCAGGCAGTCCTGGGCGGTCAGCATCAGGGCTTCCGCCGCCTCCCGGTCCAGTTCCGGGTCGCCGTAGGAACCGCCCGGCGTCCGGTTCAGGGAAATGGGCGAGTAGATGGCGTACTGCTGCATAATAATGCGGTCGGAAATCCCCAGGGCCAGGGCGCCCTCGTTGCCCCCCTCGCCGATAATCACCGAAACAATCGGCACCGGCGCCTCCGCCATCATCGACAGCGTAGTGGCGATCGCGTTGCCGATGCCCTGCTCCTCCGCCGCCAACCCCGGGTCAGCCCCCTGGGTATCAATAAAAGTTACCAGGGGCAGCCCAAAGCGGGTTGCCAGCTTAATCAGCCGCTGGGCCTTGCGCAGGCCGTCCGGGTAAATGTGATAGCGTTCCCCGTCCAGGGAATAGGGCCGCTGCTGCCCGATGACGGCCACCGGCTCACCGCACAGATAGCCCACGCCGGCGATAATCGACCGGTCGTCGCTGCTCAGCCGGTCGCCGTGCAGTTCGACAAAGGGTTCCAGGATGGAACGAATATAGAAGGTAGCGGAGGGGCGCTCTCCGTTGCGGGCCGCGGTTACCGACTCCCACGCCTCCGGGGGTGGGCCGGGCCTTGAACGGGTGCGGGCCGGCGGCTTAAACTCGCCCTTGCCCAATTTCTGGGCGGTAAGCACCCGCAGCAGAGTCGCCAGGCGGGGTTGCAGGGACTCCCGATCCACCACGTTGTCCAGCAGGCCGTGATGCAAGTGGGCTTCGGCGGTGTGGGCATCCTGAGGCAGGGGAGCCTCCGACGCCTCCCGCAGGGTACGCAGGGGCGACAGGCCAATCAGCGAACCCGGCTCGGCCAGAATCACGTCGGCCAGGTTGGCAAAACTGGCATACGCCTGCCCGGTGGAGGGGTTAGCCAGCACCACGATAAAGGGCGCGCCCTTCTGCTTGAACCGGTTGGCGGCGGTAACCGTTTTCGCCATCTGCATCAGGGACAGCACGCCCTCTTGAATCCGGGCGCCGCCGCCGGTAACCAGGGCCACCAGAGGCAGGTCGCGCCGGGCCGCCGTCTCCAGTCCCAAGGCAATCTTTTCCCCCACCACGCTGCCCATACTGCCGCCCATAAACCCGAAGTCCAGCACCACCAGCATCGTCCTGATGCCTCCGATACGGCAAACGCCGGTTACCGTGGCCTCGGTCAAGCCGGTGCGGTTCTGGCTCTGGCTCAACAGGTTCCGGTAGGAACCCCGCTGGGAGAAGGCGATCGGGGCGACGGAGCTTAAATACTTGTAGGATTCCTTGAAACTGCGCCGGTCGGCCAGCAGTTCAATCCGCTGCCGGGCCGACAGGGTGTAGTGGAAACGGCAGTAGGGGCAGACCCGGTAATTCCGGTAGGCCGCAGTTTCGCTAATCTCCTCCTCGCAAAACAGGCAACGGTCATGAACCGACGTCAGATAGATTCTATCCAGGTCGCCGTTCCGACTGAACAGGTGTACCAGCAGATTAGCCAGGTTTCGCAAAGGAAAGCCTCTTTAAGCGGGATCGCCGGCTGGCAGAAAAGGGATTGAAATTGCCGCCTGCCTTAATGATACAACTATGGGGTAGGGTTGGAAAGGGATAGGGCCGGGGAAACCGGATATTGGCCGGCGGGAATCGGCTAAAGCAAGGGGTTGAGCAGGGTCTTGAATTGGCTGATGCGGACTGTAGGGGCGGGTTTCAAACCCGCCCTGGCTATCGTGGAAAAGCGTCGCTATTGCAGGAATTACACTTCCGCAAAGTAGTTTGCGTCCAGCCGCTTGACGACATAGGTGATTTCGGTAACTACTCCGAGGCCGTAATCAATCATCAGGTTGGACAATTCCTGATACATTCCTTGTTGGATTTCTCATAGCGGCGTTTGTCATCCAACACCACTACCAGACTCCCTATATTCATTGTATAATGAGCAAACTTTCTCCCGCCGGGTTGAGGCAGTCTAGTACCGTCTTTCCGCCGGGAATCCCATTTGCCTTGCGTCAAGGTGCGAAGTTTGCGCCGATTTTTGATGGCCGGGTCTGTTGCCCAACGTCTTTGGGCAAGCGGCGGCGGCCGGCGAAGCTAATTTACTCAGGAGATTAAAATGCCAGAAGCAGCCAAGATTATTTATACCAGGATTGATGAGGCGCCGGCCCTGGCTACCCATTCGTTGCTGCCCATTCTCCGGGCCTTTACCAGGGGTTCCGGCATTGAACTGGAGACTTGGGACATTTCGTTGACCGGCCGCATCATCGCCAATTTCCCCGACAACCTGACCGATGAGCAGAAAATCCCCGACTATCTGGGGATGCTGGCCGAGTTGTGCGAGGAACCGGCGGCGAACATCATCAAGCTGCCCAACATCAGCGCCTCGATTCCCCAGTTGAAGGGCGCCATCCGGGAGTTGCAGGACAAGGGCTATGACATTCCCGACTACCCCGACGATCCGGCGACTGACGAACAGCGCCAAGTCCAGGCCCGCTATTCCCGGGTCTTGGGCAGCGCAGTAAACCCGGTGCTGCGGCAGGGAAACTCGGATCGCCGGTCATCCAACTCGGTGAAGGAACACGGCAAGCGCAACCCCCACCGGATGATGCGGGACTGGCCGGATGTGTCCAAGACCCGCGTCGGCCACATGACCGGCGGGGACTTCTACGGTTCGGAAAAGGCGTTGACCACCGGAGCGTCGGGGTCGGCGGCCATCGAGTTTGTGAACCAGGACGGGAACGCAACGGTTCTTAAATCCGGCATCCCCCTGCTGGCCGACGAAATCATCGATTGCGCCGTGATGAACGTGCGGGAGTTGCGCGCCTTCTACGCCGACGAAATGGCAAAGGCTAAAGCCGACGGCGTGTTGCTTTCCCTGCATCTGAAATCCACTATGATGCGCGTGTCCGACCCGATTATTTTCGGTCATTGCGTATCGGTTTACTACCAGGACGTGCTGACCAAACACGCCGCCGAGTTGGGCGCGCTGGGGGTGAACCCGGACAACGGCGTGGCGGAACTCCTCACCAAGATTCAAGCCCTGCCCGAGGACAAGCGGACGGAAATCGAGGAGGACATTCAGGCGGTTTACCGGGCGCGCCCGGAACTGGCAATGGTGGACTCCAACCGGGGAATCACCAACCTGCACGTGCCGAGCGACGTGATTATTGACGCCACTATGCCGGTGATTGTCCGCGACGGCGGTCGCACCTGGGGGCCGGACAACGAATTGCACGAGACCTTCGCCTTGATTCCCGACCGCTCTTATTCGACCCTGTATCAGGCGGTTATCGAGGACTGCCAGGAGAATGGCGCCTTTGACCCGGCCACCATCGGCAGCGTCGCCAACGTCGGCCTAATGGCCCAGGCCGCCGAGGAGTACGGCTCCCACGACAAGACCTTTACCGCCCCCGGCAACGGGACGATTCGGGTCGTTGATGACTCCGGGGCGACGCTGATGGAACAGAATGTTGAGGAGGGCGACATCTTTCGGATGTGCCAGACCAAGGACGCCGCCATCAAGGACTGGGTCCGGCTGGGCGTCCAGCGGGCCAGACTCACCGGCGCGCCGTCCATTTTCTGGCTGGACCCCAACCGGGCGCACGACGCCGAGCTAATCAAGAAAGTTGACCAATACCTGCCCACCCATGACACCACCGGGTTGGATATTCGCACCATGGCCCCGATTGATGCGATGAAGTTCACCGTGGCCCGGAGCCGGGCCGGCCAGGACACTATTTCCGTGACCGGCAACGTGTTGCGGGACTACTTGACCGACCTTTTCCCCATTCTGGAACTGGGCACCAGCGCCAAGATGCTGTCGGTAGTCCCCCTGCTGCAAGGCGGCGGGATGTTTGAGACCGGCGCCGGCGGGTCGGCCCCCCGGCACGTGCAGCAGTTCCTGGGGGAGGGCCACTTGCGGTGGGATTCCCTGGGCGAGTTCTGCGCCCTGGTCGCCTCCTTTGAGCATTTCGGCCAGGTGTTTAACAGCGACCGGGCCAAACTCCTGGCGGAGACGCTGGACCAGGCGATTGGGCAGCACATGGAAGAACGCCGGGCGCCGTCGCGCCGGGTGAACGAACTGGATACCCGGGGCAGCCACTTCTACCTCGCGCTGTATTGGGCGCAAACGCTGGCAAAGCAGAGCCAGGACGCCGAATTGCAGGCCCGCTTTACCGAGGTAGCCCGGCAGTTGGTGGACAACGAAGAGCGAATCGTTCAGGAGTTGAACGGCGCGCAGGGGCAGCCGGTCGATATTGGCGGCTATTACCTCCCCGATGACGAAATGGCGGCCCAAGCCATGCGCCCCAGCGCCACGCTGAACGCGATTGTGGATGCAATCTAGCAATATACCGACCGGCTGAGGCAGGGCCTTAACCCGTCATTCCGGCGCCGGCCGGAATCCAGGAAATCCCCCGGAAAAGAGGGAGCCGGCTGCCGAGCGTTCTGGATTCCGGCGCAAGCCGGAATCACGGTTGCTTGGCGGGCAGTGCGGCATCCCCTTGGCCGGTTGCCGGGCCGGTCGCCAAACCTGACTAAATAAACAGAGGAGCGCTAACCAAATGAGAAGCAAAGTAACCGTAGTGGGAGCCGGGAATGTGGGCGCTACCGCCGTTCAGCGAATTCACCAGTTGGGGTACGCGGATACGGTGCTGGTTGACGTGGTTGAGGATTTGCCCCAGGGCAAGGCTCTCGATATGCTGGAGTCCGGCCCGGTTATCGGTTCCGACGCCAACGTGATTGGCAGCAATGATTACGAAGCCACCGCTGGCTCCGACGTGGTAGTAATCACCGCCGGCATCGCCCGGCGGCCCGGGATGAGCCGGGATGACCTGTTGATAACCAATATGAATATCACTACGGCGGTTACCCAACAGGTGGTGAAGTATTCCCCGGATTGTATCATCTTGGCGGTTACCAATCCCCTGGATGCGATGTGCCAGAACATTTTTGAGGCCAGCGGTTTTCCCCGCAGCCGGGTGTTGGGTATGGCCGGGGTGCTGGATACCGCCCGTTTCCGTACCTTTATCGCCCAGGAACTGGATGTGTCCGTTGAGGATGTCCAGGCTTACGTGCTGGGCGGGCATGGCGACGACATGGTGCCGCTGGTGCGCTACACCACCGTGGGCGGTATTCCCATCAGCGAGATGATGTCCGCAGAAACGGTTGAGGCGTTGGTGCAGCGAACCCGCCAGGGGGGTGGTGAAATCGTGGCCCTGCTCAAGGCCGGCAGCGCCTACTATGCGCCTTCGGCCTCCATCACCCAGATGGTTGAGGCGATCCTGCTGGACAAGAAGCGCATCCTCCCCGGCTGCGCTTACTTGGAAGGGGAGTTCGGGATCAACGGCCTCTGTGTCGGCGTGCCGGTCAAGGTGGGCGCCGGCGGCATGGAACAGGTTATCGAGATAAAGCTGACCAACGAGGAACAGGCGGCCCTGAACGCCTCGGCGGCCAGCGTCCAGGAACTGGTGGACGTAATGCGCCGGGCCAGGGCGGACGGGGCGTAGCGGCCTCTGCTGAGGATTGGCGGGTAGTTTTCGGGAAATGAAACTGCACCTTGACTGTTGAAAGCCCTGCTATTGAAGACGCGGGGCTTTCTTTTGATTACCAACGCCAAGAGGGATTTGACGGTTCAAGACGCTTTCCGGTACGAACCCGTTTTCTTGGGGGTTAAACCGTTTGTTGGGCTGGGGAGAAAATATCTGTACGCTTTATACGTCGGGAGGGCTGAGCAATGGCTGAGCGCAATGCGCGGGAAAGGGAACTTCTGGAAAAGGCAGCCCAATTTTTGCCGGGAGGCGGTTCCGGCAATACCAATTTCCCCGATTCTCTCAAGTTTCTGGCCCGGGAGGGGCGCGGCTCCCGCATTTGGGACGTGAGCGGCAATGAGTACGTGGACTGGTTGATGGGGTCGGGGCCGATGGTGCTGGGCCATGCTCACCCGGCGGTGGTGGCGGCGGTAACCGAGGCCGTCGGCCAGGGCAGCACCTTCTTTACCACCAACGAAAAGGCGGTGCTGCTGGCCGAAGAACTGGTTCGGGCCGTTCCCTGCGCCGAGCAGGTGCGCTTTACTACCAGCGGCACCGACGCCTGTTTCCAGTGTATGCGGGCGGCCCGGGCCTGGCGCAAGCGGGACAAGGTGCTGAAGTTTGAAGGCGGCTTCCACGGCACCAGCGACTACGCCTTGATGAGCGTTACTCCGGCCACGGCGGAGGAGTTCCCCCAAGCCGTTGCCAACAGCGGGGGTATTCCCCGGGTTATCCAGGAATTGATGCTCATTGCTCCCTTCAATGACCTGGAAACTACTTCGTCCATCATCGAGGCGCACCACGATGAGTTGGCGGCGGTCATCGTCGAGCCATTGCAGCGAATAATCGCGCCCCGTCCCGGTTTCCTGCAAGGGCTGCGGGATATTACCCGGCGCTATGACATACCCTTGATTTTTGATGAAGTGGTTACCGGGTTCCGGCTAGCCTACGGCGGGGCGCAGGAGTATTACGGGGTAACGCCCGACCTTTGCTCTGTGGGCAAGATAATGGGCGGGGGCTACCCGCTGGCCGCAGTGATGGGGCGGGAAGACATAATGTCGGTTTATGACCAATCCCAGGTGTCCTCCGACGACTACGTGAATCAGATAGGCACCCTGAACGGCAACCCGATTGCCTGCGCCGCTGGCCTGGCAACTCTGGCCGAGCTGAGGAAGGAAGGAGCTTATGAGCGGCTGCGGAGCGTCGGGGGACAGGTTCGCCAGTCCCTGGTGGACATCTGCGCCGAGCAGGGCCTGGCAGTGCAGAGTAGCGGCGAGGATGCCATTTTTGACGTTTATTTTACCGACAAACCGGTGCGCAGCTACCGGGACGGGCTGGCCGCTGACTCGGCCCTGATGGCGCGGCTGAACGCCGGTTTGCTGGAGCGCGGCATCCTGAAGGGCTGGCCCCAGAAGTATTACCCTTCCCTGGCCCATACCGATGCGGACGTGGAGCAGACCATTAGCGCCTTCCGGGAGGTGGCGCCGACGCTCAACGCCGGTTAGCTGGCAGGCGTAAAGAGGGAGGGATTGGTCAGGGGAATCCGGGGGACGGGCGAAGGGGCAGGATAACCGGCCTTCGCCCGGGTTTCCGTTGCCGGGCTAACCCCATGGTTCGTTAATCAGCACCAACTCGGTCAGTAGGGCGTGCTGGAAGCCCAGGGTTTGCCCGGATTGGCGGGCATGGTCGGTGAGGATTTGGAAGGTGTTGGCGGCGGCGGCGCCCAGGTTGTCCAAGTAGGCTTGGTGCTGCCTCAGGGACTCCAGGCCCGTTTCCCAATAGCCGCTCACATCTATAGCGTGGGTGGCAGCAGTTTGGTCCACGCCGAGGACGGTTACGAATCGTACGCCGTTCCACGGTTCCAACCCCTCAT
Source organism: uncultured Dehalococcoidia bacterium (assembly GCA_958295765.1). Taxonomy (GTDB): domain Bacteria; phylum Chloroflexota; class Dehalococcoidia; order Lucifugimonadales; family UBA3495; genus CATQHB01. The sequence goes on along the minus strand of CATQHB010000002.1, from coordinate 1,615,268 downwards.
CCAGCAACTCCCGGAAAATCCAGCGGTTGCCGGCGTCCCGTCCGGCGTCAAAAGTCGCCATTCCGACGTGACGGTGGTCGGCCATATTCAAGTGGCCTGAGGAAAACTTCAAGTGGTGGTTCAAGGTGATGAGTACGTCGGGACGATGGCGGCGGATGGCGCGGCTCAAATCCCGGCGCAAGGGCAGCCCGTACTCAATTATGCCGTCGGGGTAGTTCAGGAACTCTACGGCGCTCACTCCCACCACGCCGGCGGCGTTGATTTCTTCCTGGGCGCGCAGCGGCCCCACTTCCGAGGGGTTTATGCCGTCAATGCCGGCTTCTCCCCTGGACACCATCAGGTATATGACTTCTTTGCCTTGAGCCGTCCATTTGGCTACCGCGCTGGCGCCGCCGTATTCCAGGTCGTCAGGGTGAGCCACGATAGCCAGTCCTTTTTGCCAGTTTTCGGGCATTGTCGGCAGCGGCTTGGGAGTTCGCTCCATTAGTTTCTGATTCTCCTGGCTTGATTTCGGTAGCTCTAGCTGCCGTTCCGGTTTTCCGGCGGGGCCGGTGGCGGCTCACTGAAGGGCTGGCCCTCGCGTTGCGCTGCTTGCAACCGCTCGTACCAGGCACGCCATTCCTGGTCGCGCCGGGTTTCACCCTTGGCTTCCCCGCGGACTTCTCCCCTGGCTTCTCCTCGGGCTTCGGCTTGTTTCATCCGTTCTCTGGTTTTTTCCAGCGCCCAGAATACCATGAGAAAGCTCCTTTCCCTGGCTGAAGTGGGCCTTTGCTGTCTCCTGGCGGGTCTAGCTGCCGTTCTGGTTTTCCGGCGGGGCCGGTGGCGGCTCATTGAAAGGCTGACCCGCGCGTTGCGCTGCTTGCATCCGCTCGTACCAGGCTTGCCAGCGAGCTTGGTTTTGGGCTTCCCCTCGGATTTCCGCCTGCTTCATCCGTTCTCTGGTTTTTTCCAGCGCCCAGAATACCATGAGAAAGCTCCTTTCGATTACTAACGTGCTGAAAGTATAGACCATTCCCACCGGGGTTGTCATTGTTGCCCCGTACAGCAGGGCGGTTTTGCCCATGTTCCAGCCATCAAGGGCGGCGCCAATGATGGCGGCGATGGCGAGAACAATAGGTACACCGACCAGGATGTGCAATACGGGCCATTTCTGGGTTTCGTTCACTGCTCTCTCCCTCTTTTCTTTGCGACTTCTTCTCCCGGAATTAGAAAAGCCCGGCGGTCTGCCGGGCTTTACCTGGTCTCATCAAGAATTGGCCGGGCCGGGTTAGCGGGCCGCGCCCAGCTTCATCGCCAGGGGCTGGGTGTTCATGATGTGCTTTTGCAGGCCCAGCTCCTGGGGGGAAATGCCCATAGCCAGCCCGATTAGCTGGGGCAGGTGCAGAATGGGTAGGTCAACTTTCCGGCGGAGTTGGGCCGAAGCCTTGGGCTGGTAGCCGTCCAGGTTCAGGTGGCAGAGGGGGCAGGGAGTTACCATCGCGTCGGCGCCCAGGTCTTTGGCCTCGGAGGTGTGCTTGCCCACCATGGCCATGGAGTTCTTTTCGTTGATGGTCAGGATGGGGAAGCCGCAGCAGCGGGTCTTGCCGGCGAAGTCCACCACCGTTGCCCCCAGGGTTTCAATGAGCGTTTCCAGCGAAGTCTGCCGCTCCGGGTGTTCCTCAATGTCCAGCGCCTCCGTGGGGCGGACAATGTAACAGCCGTAGAAGGGAGCCATCCGGATCCCGGCCAGGGGACGGGTAACCAGTTCCAGCACCTTGTCCAGCCCTACGTCCTCAATGAGTATCCACAGCAGGTGCTTGGGTTCGGCGGTGCCTTTATACTCCAGCCCTTCCTCGGCCAGATAGGAGTTTATTTGAGCCAGGTACTCCGGGTCGCGTTTCATTCGCAGGTTGGCCTGGCTCATCACGCCCTGGCAAGTGCTGCAAATGGTCAGGATGGGCAGGCCCATGCGCTCGGCCTTGGCAAAGTTGCGCGCGTTGAGGGTGTCGCCGAAAAGCTGGTTTTTCTCCTGCATAACGCCGGCGCCGGTGCAGGTCCAGGCCGGAATCTCCTCCAGTTCGATACCTAGCCTTTGGCAAATCAAGCGGGCCGCCGGGTACAATTCCGGCGCCGCTCCCTGGGATACACAACCGGGAAAGAAAGCGTACTTCACTGGTTACTCCTTGCTGATTTCTGGCGGCATTGAAGACGGGGCCAATTGGCGACAGACGTGAACTTGGCCCCGGCCTAACCGAAGGGTGAACTCTTGCCGATTTCCGGGCCGTACAGGTCCGGTTCCAGCTTGCGGAACAGGCGGCGGACGTTCTCCACATTCTCCACGTTCTTGTGGCGCAGGGGCGGCATCTTGCCGTGGGTAAGGGCGCGCCAACCCACCGGGGCGTAGCTGAGCATCGCGCCGACGTTGGTTATGCCCCCTACCGATTTTATGGGGAGCATCAACTCATCCAAACGCCCGCTGTGGCCTACCGACTCGGTAAAGGCGCTGGTGTGGCGGGCACCGTTATTGCGGGTAAAGCCGGCATTAACCGCCTGCTCCCGCAGGGCCATAATCCGGTCCATAGGCGCCACGCCCTTGGGACAAGCCTCAACACATTCGTTGCAGCGGGTGCAGTCCCAAATCCCGGTAGGCTCGCTCAGCTGGTGCAGCCGCTCCCGCGACACCCCTTCCCGGTTTCCGTCCCGGGGGTCGGCGGTAAAGCGGTAGGCTTTAGCCAGGGCCGCCGGGCCGAGGAAGGTGGGATCCACTTCCAGCACGGTGCAGTCGGAAACGCAGGCCCCGCACATAATGCAGGCGGTAACGCCGGACAGGTGCAGCATGGATTCGTTGGAGGCGATGTATTCGCCCGCCGGTTCCGCCCCCTGGGGTTGCAGGTAAGGCTCCACCGCCCGAATCTTGTCCCAGAAGGGATCGAAGTTCACCGTCAGGTCTTTCACCACCGGCATTACGCCGGCCGGTTCCACTACCACCGCGTTGTCGCCGTCCAGGACGCGGGAGAGGGCGGTCTTGCAGGCCAGGGCGGCGTGGCCGTTGATGCGCATGGCGCAGGAGCCGCAAATGGCGCTGCGGCAGGAGCAGCGCAGGGTCAGGGTGCCGTCCTGCTCCTCCCGAATCTTAATCAGGGCGTCCAGGACGGTGGCGTTGTCCGGCAGGGCGACGGCGTACTCCTGCCAGTAGGATTCGGGGTGGTCGGCCTCCGGGTCAAATCGCTTGATTTTTACGGTAACATCCATTGGCTAGTATTTCCTCTCTTCCAGTTCCCACTTGGTGATAGTAACCGGCAGGTACGAGATTTCCGGGCCAACCTCGCCTTTTTTGGCTACGATGTGCTTGAGCCAGTTTTCGTCGTCCCGGCTGGGGTAGTCGGTGCGGGCCTGGGCGCCCCGGCTTTCCTTGCGGTCCAGCGCGCTGACCGCGATCGTGTCGGCCACGTCCAGCATATAGCCCAGTTCCAGGGCAAATACCAGGTCGGTATTGAACACCCGGTTCTTGTTGTGTACCGGCACCTGGGCGTAACGGTCCCGCAACTGGCCCAAGTCCCGGATGGCTTCCTCGACGCTCTGATGGTCCCGGTACACCGCCACGTTGCCCACCATGGACTCGCCCATTCCCAGCCGGATGTTGCCCCAGCGGTCGCCGTTGTCCGGGCGTTCCAGCATTTCCCGGATGCGCTGCTCCTCCCGGCTGACCACTTCCTGCTCGTTGAAAGGCAGGAAAGGTATGCTGCGGCTGGCCTCGGCGGCGTGATTGCCGGACCGCTCGCCGAATACGATGGTATCCAGCAGGGAGTTGGCGCCCAGGCGGTTGCCGCCGTGGACGCTGACGTTGGCGCACTCGCCGGCGGCATAGACGCCGGGCAGGGTGGTCTGGCCGTCAATGTCGGTCTTGATGCCGCCCATAATGTAGTGCATCCCCGGGCGAATCGGCACCGGCTCCCGCACCATATCCACGCCGGCCAGGTCAATGCCGATTTCCCGAATCTGGCTCAACTTCTCGGTAATCAACGCCTCGCCCAGGTGGGTGCAGTCAAGAAAGACGCAGCCGTTGATGCCGTTGCCGGCGTTGATTTCCGTCTGCTCGGCCCGGGAAACCACGTCCCGGGAGGCCAGTTCCATCATATTGGGGGCGTACTTTTCCATAAAGCGGTTGCCGTTCTTGTCCCGCAGGTAGGCCCCTTCGCCCCGGGCCGCCTCGGACAGCAGCACGCCGCTGCCGGCCAGGGTGGTGGGGTGGTACTGCACCATCTCCATATCCATCAGCCCGGCCCCGGCGTTGTAGGCCAGCGCCATACCGTCGCCGGTAACAATCAGGGCGTTGGTGGAGGGTTCAAAGAGGCGACCGCAGCCGCCGGTGCAGAAAATGATGGTCTTGGCCCGGATGGCGTGGAGTTGGCCGGTGCGGATTTCCAGCGCGGTTACGCCGCCGACCTGACCATCTTCTATTATCAAGGAGGTAACGAACCATTCCTCGTAGCTTTGTACGCCGGACTTGATTAGCTGCTCAAACATCACGTGGAGCAGGGCCTGGCCGGTAAAGTCGCCGACGAAAAAAGTCCGGGCGCGGCGCTGACCGCCAAAGGCCCGCGTCCCCAGCTTGCCTTCGTCGTCCCGGTTAAAGGTAACCCCCATGTGTTCCATATCAATGAGGGCTTTGCCCGCCGAGCGGCACATAACCTCAATGGCGTCCTGGTCGCCCAGGAAATCGCTGCCCTTGATGGTATCGTAGGCGTGGTCTTCCCAGTCATCGCCCCGGTCCAGGAGGGCGGCGTTAATGCCGCCCTGGGCGGCGTTGGAATGGCTGCGCACCGGATGAACCTTGCTGATTATGGCAGTATTGGCGCCGTTGGCCCGGGCGGCGATGGCCGCGCGCATTCCGGCCAACCCGGCGCCGATTACCAGGACATCATGCTCCAGCATACTCTTTCCGCTTTCTCCTACCTTCAGTTCCGCTAATGGGTTTCAGGGAATGGGTTAGTATCCCGCCGATTCTCGATTGATTCGCTCCGGGTTCCCGCCGAGTTCTCCCGGCCAATTATCCAACATAACCGGCCCCGGCAACAACCCGCATTGCCAGCAGCAGGGCGGCGATGCTTTTGGCGTCCCGAATCTCGCCCTGGGCAATGAGTTCCAGGGTATCGCCCAGCGGCACCCGCCGGGTCTCGACTATCTCGTCGTAGTCCTGACCCTTGGGCGACGGGCTGAGTTCGGTTGCCAGGTAAGCGTACATAAACTCGTCGCACCAGCCCGGCGCCAGATAGAAACCACCGAGGGGGCGCAACTGGCCGGCCCGGTGGCCGATTTCTTCCTGGAGTTCCCGCATCGCCGCCTCTTCCGGGCCTTCGCCCGGCTCAATGCCGCCGGCCGGCGCCTCCAGCAGCGCCGATTCGGTGGGCTTGCGGTACTGGCGCACCAGCACCACGTTGCCGGCCGCATCCAGCGGCACCATGCACACCGAGTCGGAATGTTCCACGATTTCCCGGGTAGTCAGGCGACCGTTGGGCATCCGCACCTCATCCTTGCGCAGGCTGAGAATCTTGCCCTGGTAAAGGGAGGTGGATTGCAGCGTAGTCTCGGCCAGGTCTGCTGCCGTTTCTTCCGGTTGTCGTGGCGTGTTGTCGCTCATCAATAGTTCCTTGAGTTCCTTGCTGGTTGCCTTACCGGGTTGTCCGGGCTTACTGGCCCCGGATGCTGAACCCCAGCCGCCGGGTCAGGGTGGCGTAAAAGTGATTGGGCGGGTTGGCCCGCAGAAACTTGGCTTTCAGGGGGCTTTGTTCCACCTCTACCCAATCGCCCGGCTCCAGGGGCAGGTCAAAGTAGCCGTCCACGCTCAGGACGGCCTCCTGCGCTCCTTCCAAGTACAGGCCCACCTTGTTCTTGGGGGACAAAACCAGGGCGGCGGACAGGCCCACGTGGGCCGCCACCGGCTTTAAGACCAGGCTGTCCGACAGGGGATCCAGGATGGGGCCGCCGACGGCCAGGCTGTAGCCGGTGCTGCCGGTGGCCGTTGCCAGGATGATGCCGTCGGCCCGCAGGGAGGCCACTTCCGCCCCGTCCACGGTGGTGCGGATGGTTACTACGCGGGAGACGGCGCCCCGGGACAACACTACGTCATTCAAGGCGTGAAACGGCCCTTCTACCACCTCGCCGCCCCCGGCGCCGCGGAATACCCGCGCCGTTATCATATTGTGGACATCCACCCGCCCGCCGCCGTTATAGTAGCCGGGCAGCTTTTCCAGGGCTTCGTGGACTTGCAGTTCGGTCATAAACCCCAAGCGGCCCATATTGACGCCTACCATCGGAACGGCGCAGGGGGCGGTTACCCGAACCGCCCGCAGCATCGTGCCGTCCCCGCCGGCGGTTACCACCAGGTCGGTATCCTTCACTTGAGGCCGGAGGTTTTCCAGGTTTTCCGCCGGAGAAATCCAACTGCTCTGCTGTAGGGAAAGCTCGTTCACGATGGCGGTGCTCAAATCCAGAGCCTCAGGTATGCGGGCATTGTAAATAATTCCAATGGTATTCATCAGACTTGCCAAGCTGCACGCACTCCACCGCCTGAGTCCCGTTCAATCAATAGGGGCCGGGAAAGGCAGTCTAGCATTGCCTCTATTTAGTGTCAATTAGTCCCGGCGGCCGGCCGGGCAATGGCCCCTTAACCAGGGACGGCCGGGCAAGTCGGGTAACCGTAATTCCAGGGCAACCCGGTCAACCGTCGTTCCCCCGGGCAACCGTCATCCCCCCGGGCAACCGTCATCCCCCCGGGCAACCGTCATCCCCCCGGGCAACCGTCATCCCCCCGGGCAACCGTCGTTCCGGCGAAAGCCGGAATCCAGGAAATCCTCCCGGAAAAGGGCGAGCCGGCTACCGAGCGTTCTGGATTCCGGCTTTCGCCGGAACGACGGGTTTATGCTGCGATTGCCCTGGTTCCGGCGGCCGGCCGGGCTGGTGCCAAGCCCGAAATCCGCTCATGGTGAGCCTGTCGAACCATCTTACCGTATCCGGTGATTCCTCTTGCAGCCCGTCCTTCGACAAGCTCAGGATGAGCGGATAATGTTAGCGGAGCGCCACCCCGGACAACGCCGTTACCGCGCTTTCCGCGGCCTGCAACAGCGGGCCGGGGGCCAGGCCCAGCAGGACGGTTGCCAGGGCGGCCAGGGCCACCGCCAGGTTTGTCAGCTTTGAGGGCTGGTCTGTCGGCGCCTCCGGCTGCTCATCGCCACTCTCCCCGGTTGCCGTTTCCGCTCCACCCTCCGGGATTGGCTGGAGGAACATCACCCGGATGATTTTCACGTAGTAGTATGCGGAAATCACGCTGTTGATGACGCCCAGGACGGCCAGCCAGACCAGCCCGCTCTTTACCGCCGCCGTAAAGATGTAAATCTTGGCGACGAAAATGCCGGTGGGCGGCACGCCAATCAGGGCAATCAGGGCCAGGGCCAGGGCCACCGCCAGGAAGGGACTGCGGCGCACCATCCCGCCGTAATCGTCAATCCGGTCGCTGCCAATGCGCTGCCCAATGGCGATAATGGCAAAGAAGGCGGTCAGGTTGGCGGCGGTATAGGCGGCCAGATAGAACAGGACGCTGCTGGGGCCGAAGGTGGCAAAACCGCCGCCGCCGGCTACCCCATTCTCGCCGGCGCCGGTCTGGGACATTGCCGCAACCCCCACCAGTATATAGCCGGCGTGGGCGATGGTGCTGTAGCCGAAAAGCCGCCGGATGTTGCTCTGGGTGATGGCGACCAGGTTGCCGACGGTCATAGAGACCGCCGCCAGCGCCGCCAGCAGTATCCCCCATTCCGGCCCCATTTCCGGGAAGGCGGTATAAACTATCCGCAGCAGCAGGCCAAAGGCTACGGCTTTGCTGGCGACCGAAAGAAAGGCCACTACCGGGGTGGGCGCCCCTTCGTAAACGTCCGGCACCCACATGTGGGAAGGCACGGCGGACAGCTTGAAAGCGATGCCGACGGTCAGCAGCGCCACACCCACCAGCAGGGCGTAGCTGCCGAAGGGCAGGTTGGGCTGAGCCGTCGCCTGCCCCAGCCCGGCGGCGATTCCTTCCAGGCTGGTGCTGCCGGTGAACCCGAAAATCAGGGCCATGCCGTAAAGGGTCAGCGCGGAACTGATGGCGCTGATAATCAGGAACTTCACCCCCGCCTCGCCGGAGCGGGCGTTCATCAGAAAGGCGGCCAGCGCCACCAGGGGCAGGGTGGTCAACTCCAGGGCCACGTAAATGGTTATCAACTCGGTGGCGGAGGCCAGGAGCATCATGCCGCTGGCCGACAGCAGCAGCAGGCCGTAAAACTCCCCTTGCAGCCGGGTCAGCCCCTTGACATAATCCACTGAGGCCAGGATGACCAGGGCGGCGGCGGTTATCACCAGGAAATTAAAGAAAAGCCCGAACCGATCCACCGACAGGCTTGGCGCCAGGATGCTGCTGGCCGGGGTCAGGTTGTCCAGGGCCGGGCCGTAGATGCCGGTAAGTTGGGCCAGTTGAACCAGGGTCAGGGCCAGGGGCGCGGCCAGGCCAAGCAGGGCGGCGGCGGCCAGCCAGCCCTTGCGGTCGGTTGCCAAATCCAGCAGGATGACCAGGATGCCCAGCCCGGCCATAGTCAACTGGGGCGATATGAGGTAAAGGTCGTGTAATGACATAGCTATGCTTACCGCTACCGGGGAGTTACCGCTGGGCTGTTTAGGCCCTGGTTAATCATTTCCACCATCGGCGCAATTCCGGCGTTGAAAACATCGGTAAGGAAGGCCGGATAGACCCCGACTACTACAATGCTGATGACCAGCAGGGCCAGGGGAACCGCTTCCAGGAAGGAGGCGTCAGTAAGGTCGGCAAACCGCTCCCGGGGCGGGCCGAACAGGGCCCGTTCCAGCATCCACAGGATATACCCGGCCGCCAGGATGATGCCCAGCACCGCCAGGACGGTGGGCCAGGGGTAGGCCCGGAAGGCGCCGAAAAAGATCAGCACTTCGGCCACAAAACCGCTCAATCCGGGCAGCCCCAAAGAGGCGAACCCGGCAATCGCCAAGGCGATAGCGGCTACCGGCATCCGGGCGGCCAGCCCGCCCAAATCGGGGATGTAGCGGGTATGCGCCTTGTCGTAAATCAGGCCCACCCCCGCAAAAAGCAGTCCGGTAATGGTGCCGTGAGTGAATAGTTGCAGCGCCGCCCCGTTCAGCCCGACGGCGGTCAACTCCCCGGCGGCTACGCCTACCGACCCGATGCCCACCAGCACCAGCCCCATGTGGCTGACGCTGGAGTTGGCAATCAGCCGTTTCAAGTCGGTCTGCCGCAGGGTAACTATGGCCCCGTAAAGCACGCTGATTACCCCCAGCAGGATTAAAGCCCAGGCAAAAGTCCTTATCTCTCCGGGGAACATCCCCACGTTGACCCGCAGCAGTCCGTAGCCACCCATTTTCAGCATTACTCCGGCCAGCATCACACTGGCGGCGGTGGGCGCGTCGGTGTGGGCGTCGGGCAGCCAGGTATGCACCGGCCAGGTGGGGAGCTTGACGGCAAAGGCGGCAAAGAACAACCAGAACATTACGCCCAGCGGCAATGCGGCGGTGGCGCCGTTCAACATCGAGCCGGATTCCAGTAGCAGGGTCATATCAAAGGAGCCGCCGGGCTGGCTCAGGAAAACGGCGATGATGCCCACCAGCATAAAGGCGCTGCCCAGAATGGTGAACAGCAGAAACTTCATCGCCGAGTATTCCTTGCGGCCGGTGCCCCAGGTGGCAATCAGCATATACATCGGCGCCAGTTCCAACTCCCAGAACAGGAAAAACAAGAGAAAGTCCAGGGAGGTAAAGACGCCCATTACCGCCGTTTGCAGCAGCAGGAGCCAGACAAAATACTCCTTCACCCGGAAGTTGATGCGCCAGGAGACGATGACGGCGCAGAACCCCAGCAACCCGGTGAGCAGCACCAGGGGCGCGCTCAACCCGTCAACGCCCAGGAAGTAACTGGCGTTGAAGGTTTCCGCGGAAATCCAGTGGAAACGGTCAATGAACTGGAACCGGTCGGCGTCCCCGCTCCGGTCGAAAAGGATAAACACCCCCAGCGCCAGCAGCAGGTCGGCTAATCCCACCAGCAGGGCAAAACCCCGGATGGCCCGCTGGCCCCGCAGCAGGGCGAGGATTACCAGCGCGCCCGCCGCCGGCAGGAACACGGTCAGGGAAAGCAGTCCCGGCAAGACGTACATACTGCTAACCATACCGCTAACCTCGCAGCCCGGCGCCGAAAATCAGGTAGCCCACCAAAATCAGGACGGCGCCCAGTACGATTACCGCTCCGTAAAACTGCACCTGCCCCGTCTGAAACTGGGCCAGCAGCCGGCCGGAGTTGCGGCACACGCCGGCGATAAAATCGACCAGCCCGTCAACCCAATTCCGGTCCAGCCAGTCCACCGCCCCGGCAAATGCCCGGTAAAAGCCGCGCCGTACCAGCACGTCCTCGTACAGTTCGTCGGCGAAATACTTACGGGAAAGCAGGGTGTGGAGCGGCCCAGCCTTGGTCAAAGGCTCGGCCAATTCTCCCTGCGATTCCTCTCCTTCCTCTCCTTCCGGCGCCTGGCGGGAGGGGAGCAACTGGTACAGCAGCCAGGCCAGCCCGATGCCGGCCAGGGCCACCAGGGTTGATATAATGGCAATCATAAAATTGAAATGGGGCGTTTCCAGGTGGCCGAAAATTACCGCCGATTCCACGTATTCGGCGAACCAGTGGGCGGGAATCGTGAGGATACTCTTGACCCATTGGGGATTTGCCAGGTATCCGGCGATGATTGCCGCCACCCCCAGCAAGAGCATCGGCGCCACCATTACCAGGGGCGACTCGGCCCGGTGGACTTCCTCGGAGACCGAGGCCGGCGGCGGTTCCTGCCGGGCCGCAGCGTCGGCTATTTCCTGCGCGCCGCCGCCCCGAAACTCCCCGTGAAAGGTGAGGAAAATCATCCGAAAGGTATAGAAAGCGGTGAGCAGCACGGCGGCGAGGAGCAGCCCGAAAACTACCCGGGCCACCCAGGGGTCAACCAGGTCGCTGCCCAGCCAGGCCCCGGTCAGGATTTCATCCTTGCTCCAGAATCCGGCCAGGGGAATAATACCCACCAGGCTCAGGCCGCCAATCAGGATCAGGAGGTAAGTCCAGGGCATCTGACGGCGCAATCCCCCCATATACCGCATATTGAAGGTGCCGCTGGCGTGATTGACGCTCCCCGCGCCGAGGAACAGCAGCGCCTTGAACCAGGCGTGAGTGAACAGGTGAAACAGGGCCGGGCCAAAGGCGCCGACGCCCAACGCGGCCATCATATACCCCAACTGGCTGATGGTGGAGTAGGCCATCACCCGCTTTATATCGTTCATCACCAGCCCTAAAGTGGCGGCCATAAAAGCGGTAAAGCCCCCCACCAGCGCGACGACGGTCAACGCCTCCCGGGTTTCCTGGAACAATGGGTAAAAGCGGGCCACCAGGAACACGCCGGCCGCTACCATGGTGGCCGCGTGAATCAGGGCGCTGACCGGCGTGGGGCCTTCCATAGCATCGGGCAGCCAGGTGTGCAGAGGGAACTGGCCGGACTTGCCGGCCGCGCCGGCAAAGATGCCCAGGGCTACCCAGGTCAGGGCCGCGCCCCCCAGGATCGCGCCGCCGGTCGCCAGGGGCTGGGCCGCCTGCCAGATGTCCGGGATGTGCAGGGGATTGAGGCCGGCCGCCGCAAACTCGGCGCCCTGGAAAAACAGGTAGATAATCGCCAGCAGGAACCCCACGTCGCCGATGCGGGTAACGATGAACGCCTTTTTAGCGGCGGCGGCGGCGGCCGGCCGGTCGTGCCAGAACCCGATAAGCAGGTAGGATGATATGCCCACCAGTTCCCAAAAGGCGTAAAGCTGGATGATGTTGGCGGACAGCACCAACCCCAGCATTGAGGCGGTGAACAGGGACATATAGGCGTAGTAGCGGGCGATTCCCGGGTCGTGCCGCATATAACCGAGGGAGTAAATCTGAACCACCAGGCTGACCCCGCTGACTACCACCAGCATTATGGTGGTCAACGGGTCCAGCAGCAGGCCCAGCTCAATGGACGCGTCGCCCAGTTCCAGCCAGGTATGGGCGGCAAAGGTCAGGTCGGCCCCTTGATTATGCTGCCGCAGCACCCAGATTGACAGGCCAAAGGAGACCGCCAGGGCGACAATCAGCAGCCCGCCGCTGAGCCACCCATAGCGGTTCAGGAACGGCCGGATAACCAGAGATATTAGCAGAAAGGAAAGGAGGGGCAGGAAAAAAATCGCCCAGACCAGCGGTTCGGTGACCATCTACAGCTTCCTCAGTATCTCTTCGGCGACGTGTTCCCGCCCTTTGGGTACGTAAATACGGAAGGGCGCCCGTTCTCCCCAATCCCGGATGTCGCCCTCGGGCAGGATGCGGGTCGGCAGCCCCTCTCCCTCCAGGACTTCCTTCCACATCTCGGCCAGCATCAGGTTAGGCGCTCTCTTGAACTCAATCCACATAGTTCTCTTGCTCAGTGGCGCAGCCGGTTGGCTTCGCTCAGGTTGACCGACTCGGCGCTCCGGTACAGGGCGAACACGATGCCCAGGCCGAGGGCAATTTCCGCGGCGGCTACGGTGATGATGAACACGGCAAACACCTGGCCGGTCAGCACGCTGCCGATGTCCTCCCGGATTGCCAGGGGCGCGGCGTAGCGGGCCAGGGCCACCACCGTAAGGGTAACGGCGTTGAACATCAACTCGATGGACATAAACACCGCAATGACGTTGCTCCGGGCCAAGGCCCCGTACAGGCCAATGGCAAACAGGATGGCGGCGACAATCAACATCGTTTCCAGAGACATGGCGCCTAACCTCCCCGGGACCGGGCCAGGGCCAGCCCGCCGATGAGGGCGGCCAGCAGCAGCAGGGAAACCGCCTCAAAGGGCAGGACAAAGGCCCCGATGAGCAGGTCGGCCAGCCCCGCCTGCTGTGCGTTCTCCAGGGCCGCGGCGGTGCTGAAACCCTCCGCCGCCAGGGTTTCCTCGGCGACGATGTTCACCGCCTGAGTTTGGGTCAGTTGGGCGCGCCCCAGTTCCTCCTCGGGTATCGGCCGCCAGTCGCTGCTCACCACCGCTACCACCAGGGCGGCCAGGAGCAGGGCCGGGAAAAGCACGGCCGGCAGTTGCAGGCGGTTGGGCAGATTGCCCTCCCGGACGTTGCGGGTGAGCATTATGGCAAAGATGAACAGGATTGATATGGCGCCCACGTAGATGAGCACCTGCACCACCGCCAGAAACTCGGCGCTTAACAGGGCAAAGAACCCGGCGACGGCCACAAATACCACCGCCAGCAGCAGGGCCGAGCGGAACAAGTCCCGAATCAGCACCACGCCCAGGGCGGCGCCAATGGCGGTTACGGCCAGAACCCAGAAAATAATATCCTGAAACAGCATCTAGGGCTTTCCCGCCGTCATATCGTCTATCGTATCGTCTTTCCCCGGAACTTCCCCGGCAGTTTCCCCACCGGCTCCGGTGGCCGGGGTTTGCTGCGGCGCGGTCGGGCCGGTTTCCAGGCGCATACCGGCCTTTTCCCGCCGGTGCCAGCGCCAACTTTCCCGGCCTACCTCCCGCCAGCCCAGGGGCGGCCCGCCCCGGGGGTTATAGGTGAGCCGGGACTCGCCCTCGGTGGCCGCCGGTTGCCGGCGGCTTTCGCCCGGTTCCCCGGCATAGCCCTCCAGTTGGGGCCGGAACCAGGTACTGGGATGCTTTTCCGCCTGGCGCAATTGGTCAATGGTGATGACCATATCCTGGCGGCTGTATTGCCCCTGCTCGAATCCGCTGCCCATAAACAGGGCGTCGTAGGGGCAAGCCTCCACGCACAGCCCGCAGAACATACACCGTTGCAGTTCGATGTCAAACACTTCCAGCCGGTACTTGTCCCCTTGGGGCAGGGCGGTTTCGCTGGGGCTGGTTACGATTTTGATTATCCCCAGGGGGCAATACTTGGCGCAGGAGGCGCAGCCGGTACAGCGTTCCTCATACCAGACAAACTCCTCCCCCCGGAAACGGGGATGCTGCTCGGCCCGTTCCTCCGGGTATTGAATGGTAAAGGGTTTTCGGGTCAGGTTTTTCAGCGTTACCAGCAGACCCTTGACCATAGCCAGACCGTACATATCAGCTTACCTCAATGGTGGAAACGCCCGGCACGACGTTTTGCGCCGGCCGGCGAGTCTCAAACTTGACCCGGCGGCGAATCAGGTTGCCAAAAAAGGCTATTGCGGCTACCGCCAGCACCAGGTTTATTCCGGTCATTATGCCCAGGTCGGTAGCGGTCAACTGCCCGGTTTCTCCCCGCAGAAAGAATACTTCAAGGCTGACCGCCAGCAGGTTGATCAGGCTCAAGGGCAGCAGGAACTTCCAGGAAAAGGCCATTATCTGGTCAATACGCAGCCGGGGATAGGTGGCCCGGATCCAGATGAACAGGAATACTACCACCCCGGTCTTGAGCAGGAACCAGAGCCAGCCCAGGTATTCGGACAGGGGGCCGCTCCAGCCGCCCAGGAACAGCGTGGCAACGATGGCCGACACCACCACCACGCCGCCAAACTCGGCGGCTTGAATCAGGGCGAACTTTATCCCGCTGTATTCGGTGTGGTAGCCGGCAATGATTTCCGATTCCGCCTCGGCCACGTCAAAAGGCGTCCGGTTCAACTCGGCGGACATCCCGGCCAGGAAAACAAAGAAGGCCAGGGGTTGAACCAGCAGGAAGGGCAGGGCCTGGGCCTCCACCACCTGGCCCAGGGACATAGAGCCGGCTACCATTACCACCCCCAGCAGGGACAGCACTACCGGAACTTCGTAGCTGATGAGTACCGCCACCGCCCGGGCCGCGCCGAACATAGCGTAGCGGTTGTTGGACGACCAGCCGGCCATAAAAATGGCGATGGTAGTTACGGAACTGATTGCCAGCAGGTACAGCACCCCGACGTTCAGGCTGGCTAGGGCCGTGTTTTGGGCAAAGGGAATAACCGCCGTCATCAAAATAAGCGGCGCTACCATTGCGATCGGCACCAGGGCGAAAACGATTCGGTCGGCGCCGGCCGGGGTCAAGTCTTCCTTGGTAAGCAGCTTGAACAGGTCGGCGATCGGTTGCAACAGGCCGAAAGGCCCCCAGCGGTTGGGGCCGACCCGGTTCTGGAACCGGCCCAGCAGCCGCCGCTCCGTCCAGGTGATGACCGCCGCGCCCAGCAGCACGCCGTTCACCAGGATAAAGATGATGACCAGGCCGGCGGCCAGGTAGGCCAACCAGCAGGGCAGCAGCGTACCCGCCGCATCGTAAAGCAGCCGGTACAGGCCGTTGCCGTAGAGGATGTTGTCCGGGGCTAACTGGCAGTTCACCGGTCAACCTCGCCCATGTTGATGTCCACGCTGCCCAGGGAGACAATCATATCGGCCAGTTTCCAACCCAGGAGCAGATGCTCAATGACGGTCAGGTTAATCAGGGAAGGCGACCTTATCTTGCAGCGGTAGGGGGCGATGCCGCCGTCGCTGACCAGGTAAAAGCCCAACTCCCCCTTGGAAGCCTCCACCCGCCCGTAGGCTTCCCGGCCGGCTGCCGGCCGGAGCACCAGCGGCAAGTCCAGCCGAACCGGGCCCGGTTCAATCTGCGCTACACACTGATTGATGATGCGGAGGCTCTGGTGTACCTCCTGCATCCGCACCCAGAAACGGTCGTAGTTGTCCCAGTTGGCGCCCACCGGCACGTCAAACTCGACGGCGTCATAAGCGTCGTAGGGTTCCTGCTTGCGCCAGTCCCAGTTGACGCCGCTGGCCCGCAGTACCGGCCCGCTGACCGAACTGTTGACCGCAATCTCCGGCGGCAGGGGACTTACGCCCCGGGTGCGCACCATCAGGATTTCGTTTTCCAGGAGCAGCTGCTCCATTTCCGCGAACTCGCCGGGAAAGTCGCTGAGAAACCGGTCGAGGGCCGGCCAGAACTCCCGGGGGGCATCGGCAAAGACTCCCCCCGGCCGCATATAGCTGACCGTAATCCGCGCCCCGCAAAGCATCTCAAAAAGCTCCAGGATCCGCTCCCGGCTGCGGAACCCGTACATCAGCGGCGTCCCCAAAGCGCCCAACTCCTGGACAAAGAACCCGACGGCAATCAGGTGGCTGGCGATGCGCTGCAACTCGGCGGTAAGGGTACGCAGATACTTGGCCCGGGGCGGCGGTTCCACCCCCAGCAGTTTCTCCACCGCCAGACAGTAAGCCTGATTGTTGATCATTGAGGAGGTGTAGTCCAGGCGGTCGGTAAGGGTAACTATCTGGACGTAGTTGCGTTCCTCGGCCAGCTTTTCGGTGCCGCGATGCAGATAGCCGAAAACCGGCTCAACCTCGACAATCTCCTCGCCGTCAAAGGTAATCCGCACCCGAAACACCCCATGGGTGCTGGGGTGTTGCGGCCCCACATTGACGGTCATCGGTTCGGTACGAATCGTCATAAATCAGTGTAAGTTACTCAACCGTTCAGCCTACGCCGGGCGTTATCCCCGCTCAGCCAGGCCGTTTATTATTCCCCGCTCAACCTCAGGGCTGGTGCAAAGTCCGCAATCCGCTCATGGTGAGCTTGTCGAACCATCCTGCCGCATCCGGCGATTCCCCTTTTAATCCATCCTTCGACAGGCTCAGGATGAGCGGTGAATGGGCAAAGTGGCCCGAGTTGACCTCGCATCGCCTACAGAAAATCCTTGCGTAGCGGGTGGCCCTCAAAACCTTCCCACAGCATTATTCTTTTCATATTCGGGTGTCCCTCAAAGTGGACGCCCATCAAGTCCCAGATTTCCCGTTCCTGATAATCCGCCCCCCGCCAGACTTGGTAAACGGAAGGTACTGACAGGTCATCCCGCCCGTAAACCCGGGCCTTGACGATGGCGCAGCTTTGCCGGTGCAAGGAGGTAAGGTGATAAACCAGGTCAAAATACTCCACAAAGTCCACGGCGCTTATCGAGTTAAGAAACCGGAAGTCCAGGGCCGGGTCATCCTTGAGCCGGGCGGCTACCGCGTCAATTTGGGCCGGGTGAACCCAAACGGCGGTCTCATCATACCCCGCTACGGCATCGGGCAGGGCGGCGGACAGCAGTTCGGACAATTCCGGCCCGGTTACGTGCTGTATCGCCATCAGGTTGCCCTGGCCTCCCCGCCGTCGGTGGGCCGGCCGGAATTCCCGGTCGCCGGGGGTTCGGTTTTGCGCAGGTGGTGGTACTTCTTTATCTTTTCGTGAAGTTCCATTATGCCGTAAAGCAGGGCGTCGGGCCGGGGCGGGCAGCCGGGGACGTAAACGTCCACCGGGATGATGTGGTCAACGCCCGGCACGACGCTGTAGGAACCGTAATAGGGGCCGCCGCTGGTGGCGCAGACCCCCATAGAGATTACCCACTTGGGTTCGGCCATCTGGTCGTAGATGCGCCGGATGGGGGGCGCCATTTTCCAGGTAACCGTGCCGGCCACAATCATCAGGTCCGCTTGACGGGGCGAGGCCCGGAAGGCTTCCATACCGAAACGGGCGATGTCAAACCGGCCCATAGCCGTCGCCATCATCTCAAAGGCGCAGCAGGCCAACCCGAAGGAAACCGGCCACAGGGCCGACTTGCGCCCCCAATTGACCAGGGCGTCCACCGAAGTTACCAGCAAATTGTGTTTCAGGTCGTCGGGAACCTCGATAGAAGGGGTTTCAATGGGGGCCGCCGATACCGCAATCAGGTCATTGACCGTCCTCCCCTCTTCCCGGTCAATGGCCCAGGTGCGGTCGTGCAGTGGCCCCCCATCCCGTGGCAACTCTACCATCTTAACTAACTCCCCCACTCCAGGTCGCGCTTGCGCCAGGCGTAGGCCCAGCCCACCAGCAGGATGGCGACAAACACGCCCATCTCAATCAAGGCGAACAGTTCCAGCCGGATGAATTTGGTGGCCCAGGGGTACAGGAACACCACCTCAACGTCGAAAATAACGAAAAGAATGGCGTAGAGGTAGTAGCGAAAGTTGAAGCGATTCCAGGCGCCCCCGATGGTCTCCACCCCGCACTCGTAGGTTTCCAGCTTGACCGGAGTGGGGTTGGCCGGCCGGATTCCCACCCGGGAAGCCAGCCAGGAGAAGGCCAGCATACTGGTGGGAACAGCAACGGCCACCAAGGCAAGAATTGCAATCAGCCCATACTGCCGGAAGTAATCTTCGAGCATAATCCTCAGCAAACCTCGCTGGTAGCTGTCGCAGGGATTATAACATAAGGTATTCCAGGCCGATAGTGAAAATACGCACAATCTTGCGACGGGCCTGGCTTGACAAACCGGGGCCGGGGCCAAGTCTGCGCCAAGGACAAAACCCGCTTACAACAAAATCCGCCCGTAAGAACGGAATCCGCTCACGTTGAACCTTCATCCGCTTATGGTGAACCTTTCATCCGCTCATGGTGAGCTTGTCGAACCACCCGCCCCTATCCGGCGGTTTATCCTTCGACAGGCTCAGGATGAGCGGGGAAGAGGGCAACCGTCATTCCGGCGCCAACAACCGTCGTTCCGGCGGAAGCCGGAATCCAGGAAATCCTCCGGGAAAAGAGCGTGCCGGCTATTGAGCGTTCTGGATTCCGGCTTTCGCCGGAACGACGGGTTTATGATGCGATTGCCTCGCCGATAAACCGATATTATCAAACCGGTGTTGATAATCCTGCCGGCCCGGTTTCGGCGTCATAGTTTCGGTGGATGGTAGGGGCGGGTTTATAACCCGCCCTGGTTCCGGTGCAAGGATGTGTCGGATACGATGGCTCCGTTACCCAAATGATTCCGCCGTTGTCGCCAGGGCGGGTTACAAACCCGCCCTTACCGGCCGTTGGAGTATTCCGGCCCGAATACCAACACCCGTTGAGAATACCGCTAAACCGGGGTTGTGGCTAATCGGGCAAACTGCCATTAAAATAGAAACCTGAATAGAGACGGTAAGCCCGGCCCGGCCAGTCAAACAAGCAAACCGGGGGCGCAATATGGAACCAGGCAGCGGTTACGTTGCCGCCAATGGAATCAACCACCATTATCTGGAGTGGGGAGAGGCGTCAAATCCCCCGCTGTTGATGCTCCATGCCACCGGACTATGCGCCCACCCCTGGCAGCCCATTGCCGGGACGCTGGCCCGGGACTACCACGTTATCGCTTTGGACCAGCGGGGACACGGGGATACTGAACCCTCGGACCGGGGCTACAGCTTTGAGTTGGTGGGGGAAGACCTGGCCGAGATTATCCGGGTAATGGGGCTTTCCCGGCTGCGAATGGTGGGCCACTCCTCCGGCGGCCTGGCTACCCTGATTGCCGCCGCCCGGCTACCGGGGCGCATTGCCCAGGCGGTGCTGGTGGAAACCCGAGTAGGGGAAAGCCCGGCCTCCGCGCCCTCCGGGGAACTGAAGGAACGCGCCCGGCGCACCCGGTTGAAACGCTCGGTCTGGGAAAGCCGGGCGGCGATGTATGCCGGCTACCGCCACCGGGCGGTTTTCAAGGATTGGGATGAAACCGCCTTCCGCGCCTTTATTGAAGGCGGCACCCGGCTGCTGCCCGACGGCCGGGCCGAACTGAAATGCCCGCCCCAAGTGGAAGCCGATTTCTACGAACAGCGGGACGACCTGCAAGTGTCTAGGTACTTGAAAGGACTAACCGGGGACTATCTGCTACTCCTGGGCAACTATACCGGCGGCCAGACGCTGGAGGATGCCGGCGTCCGCCGATTCCGGGAAATGGTTCCCGGCGCCCAAGTCAAGCCCATGGGGTTCGGCACCCACTTCCTGCCCATGGAACACCCGGCGGCGGTCTTGCCGGAAATCCGCGCCTTCTTTGCCGGCGCCGGGAGCATTGACCACGAATGAGAAAACGAATGAACCAGGGGGGACGGAAGGGATGACCAACCAGTTTGGCCCCCTGCGGGGCTTGAAGGTACTTGACCTGTCCATCATCGTTGCCGGCGGCACCGCCAGCAGCCTGTTGGCCGATTTCGGCGCCGAGGTGGTCAAGGTGGAGCGGCCCGGCGGCGGCGACCCCCTCCGCAACTGGGGGCCTTTCGCCAACGGCGTCTCCCTCTGGTGGAAAGTCCACTCCCGCAACAAACAGTCCGTTACCCTCGACCTGGCCCGGCCCGAAGGCCAGGAAGTGTTGAAAGATTTGGCAGGACAGGCCGACTTGCTGATTGAGGGTTTCCGCCCCGGCACGTTGGAACGCTGGAACCTGGGGCCGGCGGACTTGCACCGGGTAAATCCGGGCCTGGTCATTGTCCGCTACTCCGGCTTTGGTCAGACCGGCCCCTATAAAGACCGCCCCGGCTTTGGCACGATTGCCGAGTGTATGAGCGGCTACATCGGCATGAGCGGCTTTCCCGACACGCCGCCGGCCCTGCCGCCCATTCCCCTGGCCGACGAAATCGCCGGCGTGTTCGGCGCCATGGCGGGAATGATGGCCCTTTATCGCCGGGACGCCCCCGGCGCCGGCGCGGATGGCGCAGATAGAGAGGATGGCGACAGCGCGCCGGCCCGGGGCCAGGTTATTGACGTGAGCCTCTTTGAGCCGCTCTTTCGCCTCTGTATTCCCCACCTCCCGATGTTCGACCTGCTGGGCATCATCCGGGAGCGGGTGGGCAACGATTTTCCCGATGCGGCGCCCCGCAGCCTGTACCGCACCGGGGATGAGCGCTGGTTGGGCCTGTCCGCCACCTCGCAAAGCACCTGGGAACGGCTGGCCCAGGCGATGGGGCTGCCGGACTTGATTGCCGACCCCCGCTTTGCCGACAACGCCGCCCGGCTGGAGAATAAGGACGCGCTGAACGTGATACTCCAAAACTGGCTGGGTCAGCGTTCCCTGGACGAATCCCTGGCCCAACTGGTGCCGGCCGGCGGGGTAGTAGGCCCGGTCTATGACAGCGCGCAGATTGTGGCCGACCCCCACTACCGGGAGCGGGAGGACGTGGTGGAAGTGGCTGACCCGGAAATCGGGACAACCTTGATGCCGGGCATTGTCCCCAAGTTCAGTGATACCCCCGGCGCGGTGGAACACGCCGGGCCAAGGCTGGGTGAACATAACCAACCGGTGTACGGCTCCTGGCTGGGCTACGACTCGGCAACCCTGGCGGAATTGGCGGAACGGGGTATTATCTGAAAACGGCCCATAGGGGCGTATCCTGGCTGAAAGAGGATGTATTTTGACCCAATCCAAGCTGCTTATCGCTACCCGAAATCCGGGGAAAGTCTTGGAATACCGCCACTTGCTGCGCGATGTACCGGTGCAGTTGGTATCCCTGGATGACCTGGGCATTACCGAGGAGGTAGAGGAAACCGGGGATACCTTCCGGGAAAACGCCTGGCTCAAGGCCCATACCTATTCCGCGCTGGGCGGGATGCTGACCCTTTCCGACGATTCGGGGCTGGAAGTGGACGCCTTGGGCGGCGTGCCGGGGGTACACTCGGCCCGCTACGGCGGCGCGGCCTGCGCCAGCGACACGGAACGGGTGAATTTGCTGCTATCCAATTTGGAAGGCGTACCCTGGGAACGGCGGACGGCCCGGTTCCGCTGCTTTATCGCCATCTGCCGGCCCGGCGGTGTCGAGGTGTCGGTGGTAGGGTCGGTGGCCGGGATGATACAATATGAGCCACAGGGCGACGGGGGGTTCGGCTACGACCCGGTTTTCTATCTCCCCTCCTTTGCCCGGACGATTGCCCAGATTCCGATGGAAGAGAAGAACCGGATAAGCCACCGCGCCGATGCCGCCCACCGGGCCGTACCCGCCCTGCAACGGCTGGCGGCAAGCCCTTGAGCGAGCCGGCGTTTCCAGTCGCAATATCGGTCAACCGGTCAAGGCGTGGGCAAAATCGGGTTGCCGCCGCTCTCCGCTCATCCTGAGCTTGTCGAAGGATGACCGGTTGGATAAAGGCGGGTGGTTCGACAAGCTCACCATGAGCGAATGGCAGGCTTGCTATGAGCGAATGACCGGTTCAACATAGCGGATTTTGTTCCTGGCGCAGATTTGGCCCATACCCTGCTCAACCGGCATAAAGGCATAGAAAAAAGTAGTGATTACTGACAGCTTTAACCGCCCCCTGCGGGACTTGCGTATTTCGGTTACGGACCGGTGCAACTTTCGCTGCCCTTACTGTATGCCCGCCGAGATTTTCGGCGAGAGCTACCAGTTTTTGCCTCGGGCCGAGATTCTCACCTTTGAGGAAATCGCCCGGCTTGCCGGCATTTTCGTCGGCTTGGGCGTGAATAAGCTGCGCATAACCGGCGGGGAACCCCTGCTGCGTACCAACCTGCACCGCCTAATTGATATGCTGTCCGGCATTGACCCGGCGGTGGACTTGACCCTCACCACCAACGGCTACCTGTTGTCCCAGCAGGCGCAGCAGTTGAAAGACGCCGGCTTACAGCGAATAACCGTCAGTCTGGACACCCTGGACGATGAAATTTTCAAGCAGATGAACGGTCGGGGTTTCCCGGCCCAGCGGGTTCTGGAAGGCATCGAAAAGGCGGCGGCGGCAGGATTGGCCCCGGTCAAAATAAATGCGGTAGTTCAGAAAGGGGTCAACGACCATACCATCGTTGACCTGGCCCGTCATTTCCAGGGTTCCGGCCACATCGTGCGGTTCATTGAGTATATGGACGTGGGCAACCGGAATGGGTGGAAATGGGATGAGGTAGTTCCCGCCGCCGAAGTCATCCGCCGGATTGACGCCGAGTTGCCCCTGGAACCGCTGGAGAGCAACTATCAAGGAGAGGTCGCCAACCGCTACCGTTACCGGGACGGGACGGGAGAAATCGGGGTAATCAGCTCGGTAACGCAGCCCTTCTGCGGCGACTGCACCCGCGCCCGCCTGTCCACCGACGGCAAGCTATACACCTGCCTCTTTGCCGCCGAGGGGTTGGACTTGCGCGATCCGCTGCGCTCCGGGGCCAGCGACGCCGAGTTGCGCGACCGGATTGCCGGAATCTGGGGCCGTCGGACGGACCGCTACTCGGAGGAAAGGGCGGAACTGGCCCCGGCCCAGAACGCCCGCCCTAAAGTGGAAATGTACCAGATTGGCGGCTAGGCCCTGGAGTTATAGAAAGGGGCCGGGCGGAAGTAAGATTCAGACGCCGGAGGTCAAAGCATGATTCAAGAACGGACGATGCAGGACTTGTGGGCGGTGGTGGAGGAACTTCGTCAGAGAGTAGAGGAACTGGAAAATGGCGGGCCACCCGCGCCCGTTCCGCCGGACTACATAGCCAGCGCCAAGTCAAACCGCAAGACCTTTCACCGGCGCGGCTGTAGATTCACCGGGCGGTTCGTGAATCTGGCCGGCGGTTTCCAGGAGTTTGAGTCCCGCGACACGGCGGTGGCGGCCGGTCTTACCCCCTGCAAGAGTTGTGGGGCCTGACCCTTTCCCCAACGGAGTTGCGCCGGCGCCCGAACCGGTTGCTATCCAAACCTTTACACCAATCAGCCGATAACATAAGGAGGCCGGAACGATGACCAGCCCCAAAGCCGACTCCCCGCCGCCGCCCGGCGTTTCCCTGACCCACCTGGACGAACAGGGCCGGGCCAGAATGGTGGACGTGGGTTGGAAACCGGTTACCGATCGGGAGGCCGTCGCCCGCGGCGCGGTTCAGATGCAGCCGGAGACCCTGCGGCTGATTCAGGAAGGACTGGTCAAGAAGGGCGACGTGCTGACCATCGCCCAGCTTGCCGGAATAATGGGCGCCAAGCGCACCGCCGAGTTGATTCCCCTGTGCCATCCCCTGCCCCTGAACAAGGTGGACGTGGAGCTGGAGCCGGACGAAGCGGGCAGGCGGGTGAACATCACCGCCACCGCCAGCACTTCGGGCAAAACCGGCGTGGAGATGGAAGCCTTGACCGCCGTTACCGTGGCGGCCCTGGCGGTGTACGATATGTGCAAGGCGGTGGACCGGGGGATGCAGATTGGCTCGGTGCGGTTAGTCCGCAAGCGGGGCGGGCAAAGCGGCGACATTGACTTGGAATAGCGGGAATAGCGCCGGCCGGGCGGGACGGCGCTACCGGCTCCGGCGGCCCAGTTCCGCCGCCAGCGCCCCGATTGCCGTGCTTGCGTAGATAATAAACTCGGCGTCGCTTAACTCCAACTCCTGAAATTCCTCTACCTGGTCGGTTTCGTTGAAGCCGGCGATCCCCGCTATCTCCCGTAGATCCAGTTGGCAGATTCGGCCCTGGGGGTCAACTACGACACACCCCAGATCGCGGGACAGGGCTACCGGCGGTTCCAACTCCACCGCCTGCACTGAAACCATCCCCAGAAAAGGCGGAAAGGGCCGGAGCCGTCCCGCCAGTTCCGCCAGCACCGGCCCCAACTGCGCCGCAGTTTCCCCCAGGGCGGCGGCAGCGGCGGCCTCCAACTCCTCAGTTCTCTTGCTCTCCATACTCATAAACCTATCATAATGGCCGGGCGTGGCTAAAAGCAAAAGGGCGAGGATTTTGCCGGGGAATCGTGTCTTAACCGGGTTGCCATAATAGGACGCGATTGCCCTTGGCCTTGACGGGAGATGTATGGCGGCGGTGGCGGTTCGGGGGTATGATGTTACCCGCATCAAGACCGGCCAGGACGGGCGCGGGGCCGGCGGTTTCGGCAACATAAACATAGGGGATATGGAGACACGACATACCTTGACCAGTAACGGGAACGGCGGGCCGGGCTTGGCGCTGAACAATCGGCGGCGCGCGCTGGCCGGCCGCGTAGAACATTTGTACGGGGGGGGGGGGGTACAACTCCACGCGCCGGGGCCGGGGGCGTGGGTTGCGTCCTGTATTGGGGCTTGTCGCCCTCGTCCTGCTGGGAGTTTTGACCGCCGCCTGCGCTGCTGACCCGACCCCGACGCCTGTCCCAACGGCTACGCCCATCCCGACAGCCACGCCTGTCCCGACGCATACCCCTACGCCCACACCCGCCCCGCCGGAAGCGGAGCCGGCGCTTACCACTCACTTGTATGCGCTGGAGAGTAAGTCCGTCAGCCTGGAAAGTTTCGACGGGAGTGGCGGGGCCATTGAAAGCCTGGGGGATGACCTGCTGGTAGTTACGCCCAAGGGCCGGTTTGCCCTGGTCGCCCAGGACGGGACGGTGGAGTACCTGGACGGCAACGTTCCGATGAATTATGCGGCGCTGCGGTCAAGCCCAATTAGTGAGCAGCCCGATTTTGACCCGTACCCATTTCGAGCCGCCGACATTCTGCTGAAAGAGACTGAGGAAGGGTACATATTATTCGTTACCCATAACTATTTTACCGGAGAATGTGCCCGGTTCCGGTTGTCGTCCACGACGATTCGGCGGGATGCCGCCGGCGTTACGGTCTCGCCGGATTGGAGAACGATATTCGATGCGGAGCCATGCCGGGAACATTTTTTTGGGTGGCAGAATTCCGGTGGGAAGATGCTGACCGATGGCAAAGAACACCTGCTCGTAACCATCGGCAACCATACCTATGGACAGCGCCCCATTCCGACTAACTTTCATATCGGGAAATTAGTCCGCATTGAAATCGCAACGGGATCGGCGGAGATCCTGGCTACCGGTATTCGCAACTCCCAGGGGCTGGCGCGGGACGAGGCCGGCAATCTCTGGGCCACGGACCACGGGCCGAAGGGCGGCGATGAGTTGAACCTGCTGGAGCCGGGGGCCGATTATGGCTGGCCGCTGGCCTCCTATGGCATTGGCGAGGGCGGTAAGGCGCTCCGGCTGGTGGAGGACGGGGTTACCGGCCAGCACGACGGCTTTGTGCGGCCGGCTTTCTCCTGGGTTCCGTCGCCGGCCCTGTCCGCCATTGCCGTCAACGACGGGCGGCAATTTCCCCTGTGGAAAGACGACCTGCTGGTGGCTTCGCTGAAAGATAAATCCCTGTTCCGCGTCCGCCGGCACGGGACGGCGGTGCAGTACGTGGAGCAAATCGAACTCGGCTACCGCATCCGGGATCTAACTTTTATGCCCGACGGACGCATCGCCCTGTTGAGCGACGGCGGGGCGGTTTATTTTCTGAGCCGTTCCGCAAAGCACTGTACTGAGGAGGCTTGGGAGCGGCGCGACGTGTACTCGTTCAACTGCGATTCCTTCGCCCCGGCGCCAACGCCGGACGCATCGGGCGAGGGAGACTTGGTAACGGCAGTTCCGTCCGCTCCGTCCGATAAAGGAGAGCCGGTTGCTGACCAGTCGGCCGGCGAGCGGCTGTTCGGCGCGCAATGCAGCGTTTGTCATAACCTGAACGTCGCGCGGCACGACGCCGGGCCGCACCTGGTTGGCCTGCTCTGGCGGCCGGCCGGCGCGGTCGGCGGCTACCGATTTTCGGCGGCCTTCGATTCGCTGGACGTCGTCTGGACGCAGGACAGCCTCACCGAGTTTCTCATTGACCCGGCGCATTTCGCGCCCGGCACTACGATGGCGTCAACCGGCGCCACCGCCGGGGAAGCCCGCGCCATCGCCGAGTACCTCACCGGCCACTAACCGGAGCGGCCGGTCGGAGACCGGCAACCGATAATCCGCTCTGGCTTTGACGTGGTAGGAACGGATTGTTGACTTATCCGCTCATGGTGAGCTTGTCGAACCATCCCTCCATCCGGCGGTTCAGCCTTCGACTGGCTCAGGATGAGCTGGGAGAGGCGGCGGCTCGACTTTGCCCCCGCCCGGTTCTGCTCATTGACAGCCCGGCCTTGCCAAGTTTAGTATAGATACTCTGGGCGGCACCCGGCGGCTGGTCGGTGCGTCCTATCGGTGGCGACGTAGCTCAGCGGCAGAGCGGGCGCTTCATAAGCGCTAGGTCGTTGGTTCGAATCCATCCGTCGCCACCAACTCCCCGTATTTCCGTCAATCCCTGTTTACCGGCCCCGGCCGGCGCCCCGATTCAGAGATAGTTCACTGACTCCACCCTTACCCCGTCAACCTGGAGGCTGGGCGCAGCTATGCCACCCTATATTGTTCCCGGCTTGACCGACACTGATGCCAGTCGCATTTGTATGACGGAATGTAAGGCGATGTGCTGTCGCGGCCCGCTGATTCTTGAGCTGACCGCCGGGGAGACGCCGGCCTTTGCCCGGAACATCGCCGCTATGGGCCTGACGCAGGACATTAAGCGGCGGGAGGACGGCAGTGGTTGGGTCAGGTTCTCCGACTATGCCGGGGAACGCTGCCCGATGCTGGACCCGGCTACTTTTGCCTGTCGGATTTATGAGAGCCGGCCCCGCCGCTGCCGGGAGTTCCCGGAAAGGAAAACCCCCGGCTGCGCTATTTCCGGCGGCTAAAGGCGGGGGCTAACGGCGTAGTGAGGTGGGCGACGGTCTAACCAGAACGGGCCAGGGCTGAAGGAATTGGTTGGGGCCGGCAGGAAAAGGCGGGTTCAGGGGCGCAAGACAGGAATGAAAGAAATGGACTGGCTGCCTACTCTTCGTTGTCCATCTGCTGCCCCAGTTCACTGAGGAAACGTTCAATCTCCGGTGAAAGGTTTACCTCAGAGGCGGCGCCTTCACCGGGAGAATCCTCTGCATCCTGCTGGGCGTCGTAGTAGGCTTCCATCTGCTGGATGAGGGACTTCAACTCCGAGTTGCGCTCTACCGCCGAGCTTAGTTCCCGGTACTGGCGCTGCCCGCGCCGGGTGGGGGCCAGGTCGGTGGGTATGTCCGGGTACACGGAGGAGAGGCACTCAATCATTCGAGAGGTGCCGGTATAGTCCTCTTCCAGTTGCAGGTACTGGGGCAGGTGGACCATAAAGTTGATGGTCTCAATCGCCATCCGGTCAATGCCTTCGGAGACCAGGTTCATTATGGTGGTTGGCCCCTGGTAGTTGCTGCTGCGCAGTTTCAGGTTGGGTACATCCCGCAACTGCGGCACGTTGCCCAGGGAACCGGTTACCAGCAGGGGCCGGGTATGCGGCACGGCATCGTACATCGCCCCCACCCGGCAGTACCGCTTGACGCCAAAGAACTTGACTACCTCCAGGATGGAGTCGGTATAGTCCTCGCTGCTGGCGTGGGGTTCCATCATGTGGAGAAAGAGGTAATCCGGCCCGTCCTCGGTCTTGGCGTAGCGCAGGTGGCTGTTGGGCACCGTTACCTGGCGCTCTCCCTGCACCAAGCGGATGTTGGGGCGGTAGCGGGTAAAGTCGAAATAGTTGCCGGGCCGGGCCAGCTTTCCCAAATCTTTGGAACTCAGGAACCGTTCCAGCCGGTTCAAGGTCAAAGTACCCACGCTGCCCACGTCCACCCAGGGGCGAATCATGGCAAAGGCGTGGGGGTCGCGCAACTCCGGCAAAGGCTCGTTAATCTCAAAGGCTCCGATTCTCATAATCCTATCTTGCCAGAAATGCGCCGGTAATTCAACCCATACTATCCTACGGGCAAGCGCATTATAAACCGGCCATTCCGCCAACCAGTGGACTCGTCAATCGGTCAATCCGCCATTCCGTCAACCTGTCAGCCCGCCAACCGGCCAATCGCCAACCGGTCAATCCGCCAACCCGTCGTTCCGGCGAAAACCGGAATCCAGAACCCTCAGTAACCGGCCCGCTCTTTTCCGGGGGATTTCCTGGATTCCGGCTTTCGCCGGAACGACGGTTGCTTGGGTTGCTCTAGTTACTATGCGATTGCCCGGTCGCCGGTCTAAGAAAAGTTGCAATCCGGGATAGCGGTCGCTATT
The DNA here is from genome assembly GCA_958295765.1 of uncultured Dehalococcoidia bacterium. Taxonomy (GTDB): domain Bacteria; phylum Chloroflexota; class Dehalococcoidia; order Lucifugimonadales; family UBA3495; genus CATQHB01. The sequence continues at coordinate 1,586,585 of CATQHB010000002.1, read as the reverse complement.
GTTGCCCCCAGATCAGCCCCGATTTACTCCCGATTGCCTGGTTGTCCTGCGGCGTAAGAGGAACCGCTGAACTATGTCCACAACCCTCAATACCGGTTGGCGGCGGCGGCGTGGCTTAAGGGCCACGCTGGTTCGGCTGGTGATTGCCCTGCGCTACCCCGATTTTCGGGTGCTTTGGCTGTCCACCGTGGTCAATCAACTGGGTTGGGGGATGCAGCAGGTTATTTTGGGCTGGCTGATTTTTGACCTGACCGGCTCCGGTGGAATGGTGGGGGCCATCTTTGCCGCCCGTTCCGCGCCCAACCTGGTGGTGGGCCTGGCGGCCGGCTCGATTACCGACCGCTTTGACCGCCGGTTGATAATGCGCCTCTCCTGCATCGCCCTGATGGTGATTTCCCTGGGCGTGGCCTGGCTGCTGTTCGCCGGCCTGTTGAGCGTCTGGCTTTTGCTGTTGTCCGCTTTCCTGATGGGGGCGGCGCAGGCTTTTTATATGACGGCCCGCCAGGTCTATGTTTATGACATCGTAGGGGGCAACCGGGCGATTAACGGGATTGCCCTGGTTTCCCTGGCCCAATGGACCGGGGGAATAATCGGCTCGCTGGCGACCGGCGCCCTGATTAAGTGGGCCGGGCCGGGCATGGCCTTTTTGGTGATGGGCCTTACCTATGCCCTGGGTATCCTGGTGATGTATTGGCTGCGCCACGCCGGTTCCTCGGCCCCGGAGACGCGGGAACCGATGTTGGAAAACCTGCTCAACTACTTCCGCGCCCTCAAGAACAATCGGGTGATGCTCAGCCTGATAATCTCTACTTCCGGGGCGGAAATCCTGGGCTTTTCCCACCAGGTATTGCTGCCCATTCTGGCCGCCGAGGTGTTGATGGTAGGGCCGGCGGGTTTGGGACTGCTGACCGCCTTTCGTTTCCTGGGCAGCGCCCTGGGGGTGTTTGGCGTCGCCGCCCTGGAACGCCTGCGCCGCCGGGGGATGCTGCTGTTGGCCTTTATCGCCCTGTTCGGGCTGGGTCAGATTTTGCTGGCCCAATCCCCGGTTTTCTGGGTGGCGGTGCCCTTCGTGGTATTCATCAACTTTATGGCCTCGGCGACGGACATCCTGCACCATACCCTGCTGCAACTGAGCGTATCCAACCGGCAGCGGGGGCGGGCCATGGGTTCGTGGATTGTGGGCATCGGCACCGCTCCGGTGGGCCAACTGGAGGTCGGCTATCTGGCCGAGGCGACCAGCGCGCGGGTGGCCCTGCTGGTCAACGGAGTGGCGCTCATTGTCCTGGCCCTGGTGATGGGAACCCTGCTGCCCCGCCTGCGCCGCCTTTAGGCGCCGGCTTTCCCCAGGGCCGGGAATAAACTATAATCCACTCAACATAAACCTGAAGTCTTGGAGGCCCGGAATGATTACCAAGTTTGACAGCCTGTATGCCGGCCACGTCGATATGGATAACGTGGGTTATGGCGGCACGCCGGTGAATGACCGTTCCTTTTCCGATGAATACCTGGCTACCGCTTTCGACAAGGCCCAGGCCATTGCCCAGACTATGGACCGCCTGGGGTTCGATACGATGTGGATGGCCGAGCATCACTTCCAGCCGGAGGGGTATGAGTGCATCCCCAACCTGCTGATGCTTAACGTTCACCTGGCCCACCTGACCAGGGACCTGAAGTTTGGCTGTGGCTTCAACATTGCTCCGATGTGGAATCCGCTGCGTTTGGCGGAGGACTTTGCCACCGCCGACATTCTCACCAAGGGGCGGGTAATTTTCGGCGTAGGCCGGGGCTACCATACCCGGGAAGTGGAGACTTTCGGCGCGCCCCTCCTGGACCAGGCCGGCAACCGGGACCTGTTTGAGGAGCAGGTGGAGCTAATTTTCAAGTCCTTTAACCAGCGTTCCTTTTCCCACCAGGGCAAGTACTACAACGTGCCGCCGCAGGTTCCCTACCGGGGCTATCAACTGGAGGAACTGACCCTGGTGCCGCGGCCCCAGAACCTGCCGGTGGAAACCTGGCAGCCCATTCAGAGCGCCACGCCGCGCGCCCTGGACTTTATGGCTAAACACGGGATTAAGGGTATGATTGGCGGCGGCGTATCCGAGGGCGGTGCTATCTACGACGTGATTGCCGCCTACCGGGACGCCCTGGTTCGCGCTGGCCGGGAGGACGTGCAACTGGGCGAGGACTTGAGCATCGGTTTCCATTTCTTTCTGGCGGATACCCAGGAAAAGGCGATTAAGGAGGCGGCCAGCTATTACGAGGAAAACCTCAAAATGTTCGGCCCGCTGCGCCTGGTGCGGTCGCTGAGCGACGAGCAGATTGAGGCAATGGGCGACCCGAACCGGGCGCCGACCGCCGGATTGCCGACTATTGAGCGCGCGGTGGAACGCCAGGGTTTCCTCTGCGGCCCGCCGGAACTGATTATTGAGCAACTCAAGGCCCTGGAAGCGGAATACCCCGGCCTGGATAGGGTCGGTATGAGCCATCCGGTAGGCACGCCGGAAAAGGTAATCCTGGAACAACTGGAATGGTTAGCCAGCGATGTTATGCCCGCCTTTTCCGGTCGGGTAGAAGCGGCGGTGCCGGCGGACTAATCCCGCCCTAACCGGAAAACGCCGGTCAAGTTAATCTGTGCCGGTCAAGGGTCGTATGGAGACTGGGTTTTTCTCTCAAGTCAAACGGTGGCTGCCCCTGATAGGTGCGGGGGCGGTGATAGTGGTCGGGTTGGTAGCCTTTTGGGTTACCCAACCGGCCGCTGCCATCCCCGTCCCCGGCGACCGCTCTGAGTCGGCGCAAGCGGTATCCCCGGCCCGGCCTGAACCGGAACCGGCGCCGCTGCCGGCCCTGATTACGCCGCCCGGTACGGAAACCGCCCCCGATTTCCGGGGCATCGTGCGCTGGCTGAACAGCGAACCCCTGGCGCTGGAGGAACAGCGGGGCAAGGTGGTGCTGATTGACTTCTGGACCTACTCTTGAATTAACTGCAAGCGTACCCTGCCGTATGTAAGGGACTGGTACGATAAATACACCGGCGCCGGCCTGGTGGTGGTGGGCGTTCACACCCCGGAGTTTGACTTTGAGAAGGATGAGTCCAATGTCCGGGAGGCCCTGCCAAAACTTGACGTGGTATGGCCGGTGGCGATGGACAATGACTTCCGAACCTGGCGGGCCTACGGCAACCGCTACTGGCCCCGTAAGTATTTAATCGACCGGAACGGCATCATCCGCTACGACCATATCGGGGAAGGCGCCTACCAGGAGACCGAACTGCACATCAGGAACCTGTTGGCCGAAACCGGCGCCGACGTATCGAACATTCCGGTGGGCGGCTGAGATTATCCGGGTATCTAAATGCGCCGATCCCGGGAAAATGGGATACCCATAACCCTCAGCCGGGGCAAAGGCGTACCCTACCCCCACTCCGGTTCCCCAACCCTTACCCAATCTTTACCAACTTGGAGGCCCTGCAACAATGACCCTGCCGACGCCCGGAGCTACGCCCCCGCTGATTCCCCGCCAAGTGCTGTTCGGTAACCCGGACAAGGCTTCGCCCCAGGTAAGCCCGGACGGAGCGTACATCAGCTATCTGGCGCCGGTGAATGGCGTGCTTAACATCTGGGTGGCCCCGGCGGACAACCTGGCCGCGGCCCGGCCGGTTACCCGGGACATCGGGCGGGGCATCCGGCTCTACGGCTGGACTTACGCCGGCGCCCAGATTGCCTACTTGCAGGACAGCGGCGGCGATGAGAATTGGCACGTCTATACGGTTAATCTGGATACCGATGCAATCCGGGACATCACGCCCCTGGAGGGTGTTCACGCCCAGATTCAGGAAGCCAGCCCCAAACATCCCGGCCACCTGCTGGTGGGCCTGAATGACCGGGAGGCCCAATTTCACGACATTTACCGCATTGACCTGCAAACCGGGGAGCGTTCCCTGGTTCAGGAGAATGAAGGCTTTGCCGGCTTCGTTACCGACGACGATTTTAACGTGCGCTTTGCCGTCCGCCTCACGGCCGACGGCGGCGTTGAATACGTCCAAAGAGGGGAGGGAGAAAGCGGTTGGGCCGACTTTATCTCCATTGCGATGGAGGACAGCCTGACCACCTCGCCGGTGGGCTTTGACCGCTCAGGGCGGACGCTTTATCTAATGGACAGCCGGGGACGGGACACCGCCGCCTTGAAATCCCTGGACCTGGATACCGGGGCCGCGACGGTGTTGGCCGCCGACCCGCGCTCCGACGTGGGCGACACCTTGATTCACCCCACCGAAAAGACGCTGCAAGCCGTTTCCTTCACCTACGAACGCAAGGAGTGGCGGGTTCTGGATGACTCGGTGGCCGCCGACCTGGAGTTTCTGGCAACGGTGGCCGACGGTGAGATTGAGGTAATCAGCCGTACCCTGGACGATAGCTGCTGGATTGCGGCTTTCGTGGTGGACGACGGCCCGGTGCGCTACTATCGCTACCTCCGGGAAAACCCGGAACGGGGTCGCCGGGAAGCGCAGTTCCTGTTCACCAACCGGGAGGCCCTGGAGGGCCTGCCCCTGGTCAAGGCGCATCCGGTAACAATCCCGGCGCGGGACGGGTTAAACCTGGTGTGCTACTACTCCCTGCCCCGGGAGAGCGACCCGGACAATACCGGCCAGCCAGCCCAGCCGTTGCCCCTGGCCCTGCTGGTGCACGGCGGCCCCTGGGGGCGGGACGAATGGGGCTACAATCCGGTCTATCAACTGCTTGCCAACCGGGGCTACGCCGCGTTGAGCGTGAACTTTCGGGGTTCCACCGGGTTTGGCAAGGAGTTCATCAACGCCGCCAATATGGAGTGGGGCGGCAAGATGCACGATGACCTGATTGACGCGGTGCACTGGGCGATTGACCGGGGGATTGCCGACCCGGAACGGGTGGCAATCTTGGGCGGCAGCTATGGCGGCTATGCTACCCTGGTCGGTATGACTTTCACGCCGGAGGTTTTTGCCTGTGGCGTGGATATAGTCGGCCCGTCCAACCTGGAAACGCTGCTGAATACTATTCCCCCCTATTGGCAGCCCCAAATCGAGCTTTTTGCCAACCGGGTGGGCGACCACCGCACCGAGGAAGGTCGGAAGTTATTGCAGGAACGGTCGCCCCTGACCTACGTGGATAACATCCGCCAGCCGCTGCTCATCGGCCAGGGCGCCAACGATCCGCGGGTCAAGCAGTCGGAGTCGGACCAGATAGTCCAGGCGATGCAGGAAAAGGAAATCCCGGTAACTTACGTCCTGTACCCGGATGAGGGACACGGATTTGCCCGCCCGGAAAACAACCGGTCCTTCTTTGCCGTAGCCGAGGCTTTTCTGGCCCAATGCCTGGGCGGTCGCCATGAGCCGCCCGGGGCCGACTTTGCCGGCTCATCAATAACCGTCCCCGCCGGCGCGGAGCACGTCCCCGGCCTGCGGGAGGCCCTTGGGCCGGGATGATATATAGGAGTTACGCAGTTGGCTATAGGGCATTGAAAGCCCGGCGCCACTGAAAGGGCAAGAGCATAAAGTTCCAAGCCATTCCAAAAAGGTCTAATGTCATTCCGAGCGAAGCGAGGAATCTAAACTTCTGCATAAGCTAGATTTCTGCCGGAAACTGAGGATGGCAAGGGCCAGGCATTTTAGATTCCTCCCGGCGGTCGGAATGACATACCAACTGCGTAACTCATAATATAGGCCGGGGCGGGTATCAAACCCGCCCCGGCCATTAAACTCCAAGCTATCCTGAACCGGACGGCCGGCGCCCTACAGGTTCAGCGCCGCCTCGGCGTAATTCCTTTCCTTGGTGTAAATCTGGATGCGGTGGCGCACCGCCTCGGCTACAAACAGGCGGTCCTGGGCGTCAAGGTTCACCGCGATGGGCCGCCGGAACCGCCATTCCACCTCCATATTGGTGCGGCGGCGGGCCTTGGCTACGTCCGGGTTGGCGTTGATATAGTCCTGCACCCAGGGCGAGGGCTGTTCCGCGTCGCCGACCAAGGAGGCGATAAACTTCCCGTCGGGTTCGTATATTTTGACCTCATGGTTGCCCCAGTCGGCCACGTACACGTCGCCGTCGGAATCCACCGCTACCCCGGTGGGCCGGCGCAGCCCGCCAACCCCGCCGGGAGTTTCGCCGAATTGACCCAGGAACTCGCCTTCGGCAGAGAACTTCTGCACCCGGTCGTTTTTCCAGTCGGCCACGTAAACATTCCCTTGCTGGTCCAGGCAGATACCCCAGGGTTGGTTGAACTGGCCGGGGCCGCTGCCCGCGCTGCCCCAACCGCCCAGGAATTGCCCGTCTTTGGTGAACTGCTGCACCCGGTTATTGAGGCTGTCCACGACGTAGAGGTTATCCGCCGAGTCAAAGGCAATGCCGGAGGGCCGGTTCAGTTCACCGTCGGCGCTGCCCGGCGCGCCCCACTTCGTCAGGAACTGCCCGTCCTTGTCCATAACCGTGATGCGGTTCAGGTTCTCGTCGGAGACGTAGATGTTCTCCTCCCGGTCCAGGTCCAGGGACGTGGGCCAGACAAACTGCCCGTCTCCCGTGCCGGCCCGGCCAATGTCGGCGATAAACTCGTGGTTCAGGGTGCATTTGCTGATGCGCATAGTGATTTCGTCAACGCCCCGGTTCAGGACGTAAAGGGTATCGGCGCTCCCCAGGGCAAAGTCCTGGGGAACCAGAAAGCCGATGCCGGAGGTGGAATACATCCCCATGCAGTGGCTGAAATCGTAAACTCGCCCGGCGGCGACGGTGGTCAGCATCGCTGCCTCCTTATTCAACATAAGACCAACCGGGTAAAGTTGCGGCTTGACGCCAGGCTCGACCCGGTTGGCAAGAAACTCAGTGGGTGGGTAGGAAATCGAGCTGCTCGAACTTGCCGCCGACGATGGGCGTGGCGTCCAGGCCCAGCCAGCGCTCGGCAAAGGTGGAGTAGAAACCCCGGAAATCGTAGCCCGGCGCCAGGTCGCCCTCAATCAAGTCCTCGGCCTTGAGCGAGGGGTATTCGCCGTACATCCCCGGGTTGACCCGGTCGCCGATGGCAAAGGCTACCCCGCCCCGGCCATGGTCGCAACCAGTGCCGTTGTCCTGAACCCGCCGGCCGAACTCGGTGAATACCAGCATCACCACGTTGTCGGCGGCGTCATGCTCCCGCAGGTCGGCAAAGAAATCGTTGACCGCCCCGGAAACATCGACCCAGAGCTTGGCGTGAGCCGGCAACTGGTTAAAGTGAGTGTCGAAGCTGCCGTACTGGGTATAGAAAATCTGGGTGCCCAGGTTAGCCAGGTGAACCTGCGCTACACTTTTCAGGCTCTTGGCGATGGGGTTGTCGGCGTACTCCACGGTGGAGGAATACTGTTCCGGCGCGGTCTTGATGATGTCGGCGCCCTTGAGCGCGTCGCGGCCGGTCTGTCCCAGGTAGTCCATCACCGGGCCGTTGCCGATGGCCGGGGAATAGACCCGGGAGAATAGCTCCAGCATTCGCTCCCGCTCCTCGCCGCCGCCGATGGCCGGCACGTCGGTGAGGACGCCGTAGGAAGCCAGGTCGGACACCGAGGTTACCGGCACGCCCCGCAGGGCCATGGCCCGGGGCAGGCCCTGACCGAAGTTGACGCCCTTCAGCACGTTCTCCCCCGCCGGGTCCAGGTCCCGGATGACCCGGCCCAGCCAACCCTCCGTCCCCACCTTGTCCGGCTCGCAGGTGTGCCAGATGTCCATAGAGCGGAAGTGAGAACGGGAGGAGTTTTCGTAGCCGATGCCGTGAATAATCGCCATCTTCCCCTGTTCCCAAACGTCCTTTACCGGCCCCATGCTGGGGTGAAAGGCCAGGTCATCGGTAAAGGGGATAATCTGGTCTTCCGGGAGGCCCAGATTGGGCCGGTAGTCCCGGTAAAGCGGGTCGGTAAAGGGTATAACCGTGTTCAGATAGTCGTTGGCGCCGGAAAGTTGCAACACCACCAGCACCGGGTCTTTCCTGGTTGACGCCATAAGGTTGTCCTCCTCTATTGGCTGTTGGCTGAATCATTGGCAGCGGGTCGCCGGGTCAGCCGGCTGCCGGGTTAAGCAAACTGAAACTCCCGGGTGGCGGCAATCATTGCCAGCATCACCCCGGTGCGGCGTTCCGACTCGGCGGCGGCCTCTTCGCTGTCCCAAGTGATGTCTCCGCCGGCCTGAGCCTGGGCCAGCAACTCCTGGTGAGTGCCTTCGTCCACCTCAACCGGGCCGGCCAGGTCGAGGCAGGCGTTCACAAATTCATTGGGCGACAGGGTTCCCTGCTCTTTCAGCCCGGCGACGATGGCCTTGATGCCGGGGAGCGAGGTGTCGGAGAGCAGTTTGGCGGCGAAGTTGACCCGCCGCACCAGGGCGCCGCCGTCAATCCACTCCGAGCCGGTATGCCAGCTTTCCACGCTGGGGGGGTTCATCAATTCCTGCCCCTGCCAGCCGCACTCAAAAGCCAGGAGGGGGAAACCGGTACGGGGGCCGTTGTAGTTCCCGGCCAGCCGCGCGGTACTCACTACCAACTCGGCGGGACTCTTGACGTGGGCGAACCGGGCCTGCTTGAAAAAGTCGGAGTTGAACAGCGCCCGCAGGATGGAGCGAATGTCGGCCCCGGAGTCCAGGTAAGCCTGCACCAGACGGTCAATGGCGTCCAGGTCATTGGGCGGCGTGATGTTCCAGGCCGGCACCTGGGGTTCGTCGGCCACAAAGAAATTGTAGAGGTGGCGGGCCAGGAACCGGGCCGTATCCTCCTCCTTGACGACGATGTCAATGATGTCGCCGCCGTCAAAGTTGCCGGAATGACCCAGGAACTGCTTTTCCCCGTAGTCGTGGTCTTCCGGCTTGAACTCAAAGCTCCAGTAGAAACGGCCCACCGGTTGGCGGGGGGGCTTGGTGCCAATCGTCCAGCCGGTAAAGGCGCGGGATGCTTCCTTGATGTCGTCCTCGGAGTAGTGGCCGACGCCCATAGAGAACAGTTCCAGCAACTCCCGGCCCCAGTTTTCGTTGATGGAACCGTAATGGTTGCCGTTGTTGTCCAGCCAGTAAATCATCGCCGGGTTCTGGGCTAACTGGACCAGCAGGTTGGGAAAGGTGGTCAGCCCCTCCCGGCGGAACATCGCGATTTGCTGGAGCAGTTCCGGCGGATTATCGACTTTGGAGTTGCCGGTGGCGAAAAGCTGATGCCAGAACAGGGCCATCTTTTCCTGCAACGGCCAACGGGTGTTAATCATCCGGTAAACCCACTCGGTTTGGGCCGCCACCGGCGCCAGGGAACTCTCGAATTGGGGGAAGTAACGGATTAGCTCGTCCTCGTCAATTCCCGGTTCCGGCCCCGGGTTCAGCAGTTCCTCAACGGTGGCCTCGTAACCTTTGGCGGCTCGTTCCTCAAGTTCGGCGCGGGAGGCGCCAAAGCCGGCCCGCCGCATCAAGTGAGCCATTAAAGCAATGTCTTCCTGGCTCGGCATGGATTTCCTCCTGTATTGTATTGACAGCTATAGCTGTATAGTCGCTTTGTCCGGCGCTGCGTTGCGCCCGACAACCGCCGCCCCGGTGTTCGTTTTCGGGACTTCAGCTAATTATAATGGATATTCCGGCAAGGGGAAAGCCGGATTTGCCGGGGTCGGCCAATCACGGCATAAACCCGGCATTAACAACTTACCCTTAACGGCACATAACTGTCACCCGGAACGGAGTGAAGGGTCTAAAACCTGCCGGGTAAGCCAACGCCGGTTTCGGCAGGGATTTTAGATTCTTCCTCCGCTCCGCTCCGTCAGAATGACAATCAAAAGACCCGTCAAAATGACAATCACGCTCTGTCATAATGACGCTCAAAAGACCCTTCAGGATGACGCTCAAAAGACCCGTCATAATGACAATTGTAAAGGCCCGGTGGATTTACCGGGCGGCGGCCGGCTGGGCGGCCATTTCCGCGTCCCAGGGGCCGGGGAATTGGCCGGACATCCGACCCTCGGCCATGAATAGGTTTTCCTCCCGGTTCCACTGGTCGCGGGGCAGTTCGTAGGAAACTTCAACCCCGTTGCCGTCCGGGTCGTTGAAGTAGATGCCGATGGAAATGCCGTGGTCGCTGATGTGGCCGATGGGCACGTTCTTTTCTTTGAGCCGGTGGTAGAACTCTTTAAGGTCGTCCAGGCTTTCCATCATCCAGGCCATGTGATTCAGGCCCACCTGCCGATTCTGGATGCCCGGCGCATCCTCGCCCACCTCAATCAGGGCGACTTCGTGGGACTGCTCAATGTCGGCGGACATAAAGGCGGCCCGCCCCGGCCGGAAATCGTAGGTATGCAGGCCCAGAATGTCCGCATACCATTGTTGGGAGCGCTCGGCGTTGCGGACGAAAAGGTTGACGTGGCCCAGGTACTTGGGCTTGTAACTCATATCCTCACCTCATACTTACCGGCTTGGGTTGTAGCTGTTGTCCCTTAAAATTACCACATATCGGGGATTCAACGCAATTTCCCGTCCCCTATAATTCCTATCCCCGATAAGCCGGGCAATTGCGTCTTAACCGGGGCAACCCAGGCCACCGTCATTACAATTAACCGTCATTACAATCAACCGTCGTTCCGGCGAAAGCCGGAATCCAGGAAATCCCCCGGAAAATAGCGGGCCGGCTACCGAGGGTTCTGGATTCCGGCTTTCGCCGGAACGCCGGGTTTATAAGCCGGAATGACGGGTTTGTGCTGCGATTGCCCTGCCTCTATAAGACTCCCTGCCCTTGCGCCGGCCGGCATCACTTACCTGGCGGCGGGTAGTTCTCCAGCCAATGGCGGGCGATGTCGATGCGGCGGGCGAACCACACGCCGGGGAAGTCCTGGGCGTACTCGATAAATCGGGCTACGGCCTGAGACCGTGCCGGCCGTCCAGTGATGCGGCAATGCAGGCCCACCGACATCATTTTGGGGTGCGTTTCCCCTTCGGCGTACAGGCAGTCAAAAGAATCCTTCAGGTACTCATAGAAGTCGCCGGTACTTACCAGGCCGCCCCGCCAGAAGCGGGCGTCGTTGGTCTCAAAGCTATAGGGCAGCACCAACCAGGGCCGGCCGTTGGCCGTTACATAGTAGGGCAGGTCGTCGTTGGTGGCGATGCTGTCGTAAAGGAAGCCCCCCTCGGCGGCCACCAGTTCCCTGGTGTGGACGCTGGGGCCGTAGCGGGTGAACCAGCCCAGGGGCCGCTGGCCGGTAGCGCCGGTCATTGATTCAATGGTCTTTTCAATATCCTGCCGTTCCTCATCCCGGCTCATCAGGTGGGCCTCGGCCCAGCGGTAGCCATGGCCGCAAGGTTCGTGGCCCCGGGCAACAATTTCCCGGGCCAGTTCCGGGTTGCGTTCCAGGGCCAGCGCGCAGCAGTAAAAGGTGGATTTGACGCCCCGCCGGTCAAAAATGTCCAGCAGGCGCCAGACGCCAACCCGGCTGCCGTACTCAAAGAAGGACTCGTTGAAAAGGTCCCGCTGCCCCGGCGGGATCGGCGAGGGAACTTCGTTGTTGGTCTCATGGTGGGCATCTCCGTCCAGCAGAGAGTATTCCGAGCCTTCCTCATAATTTACCACCAGAGAGACGGCAATCCGGGCGTCCCCCGGCCACCGGATCCGGGGAACGTTCCGGCCATAGCCTACATAATCACGCTGCATCGCCGGTATGCGCCTCCAAATAACATAAGATAATGCCCGGTAGTAAGGGAAAAGGCCATTATAGCCGTCATCAGTGGCTGGTGAAAGTGGGGCGGCCCATTGGTATTCTCAACACGAGTTGGTGTTCTGGCCGGAATACTCTAACAGCCGGTAGGGGCGGGTTTGTAACCCGCCCAGGTTCGGTGCAAGGATGGGTCGGATACGATGACTCCGTTGCCCAAATGATTCTGCCGTTGCGGGCCGGGCGGGTTATAAACCCTCCCCTACCCAAGGCAATCGCAGCATAAACCCGTCGTTCCGGCTTTTGGGCCTTGCTGGTGGAGTAAATACCCCGCTCATCCTGAGCTTGTCGAAGGATAAACGGATGGTTCGACAGGCTCACCATGAGCGGTTGTACGTTGTGTTGTACGTTGTAATGGGTCAGGAACCGCCTATTTATTGCCTGGCGGCTGGCGGCCCTTATAACGCGCCGCGCGTTGACACTGCCCTTTGGCGTGTTTACACTCCCTCCAACTAATCCTACGGGATGAGGAAACTAGGGGAGGGAACCGCCGATGCCTGACTTGGCAGAGTTGTTCGCGCAGGTTGACGCCGCTGAGGACGAAATTATCGCCCTGGAGCAGGCCCTGGTCAGGATTCCGTCAGTGAATACCGGGTTTATGCCTACCGGAGATGAGACCCCGGTTTGCGAGTTGGTCCGGGACTGGCTGGCCCAGGACGGGATTGAGTCCCGGATTCTGGAGTCCGCGCCCAACCGGGGCAACCTGATTGCCCGGCTGGAGGGACGGTCGGGACAGGCGGGCCTGATGTTTATGTCCCACACCGACGTGGTGCCGGTGGAGGATGACGCCAAGTGGCGGTTCCCGCCGTTCAGCGCCACCATCGCCGAGGGCCGCATCTTTGGGCGCGGCGCTTCCGACTGTAAAGGGCTGCTCACCGCCCAGCTTATGGCGGCGCGTCTCCTGAAACGGAACGGGATTGAGTTGCAGGACGGGCTGATTCTGGCCGCCGGCGCCGACGAGGAGCATGGCGGCCGGTACGGTTTCGGTTGGCTGGCGGAAAATCATCCCGACCTGCTGGCCGCTCCTTACGCCGTCAACGAAGGCGGCGGCACGCCCATTCAGGCGGCCGGGGCCTTGACCTACATCCTGGGCGTCGGGGAAAAGGGGCGTCTCCAAGTGGAGATTGACGTGAAAGGCGTCAGTTCCCACGCCTCAACGCCCTGGCAGGGAACCAATGCCCTGTACCGGTTGAGCAGCGCCCTCAACTCCATTGAGGGCTACGACCCGGACCGGGACACCTCCACCGCCCTTTTTGACCACCTCTCCACCTTTGCCATTGAGGACAAGCCCTCGCCGGCCAACGTGGACGCGATTATCGCCGAAATACAGCCGGAAAATCCCCGCTTTGCGTCAATGCTGCGCGCCCTCTCCCGGATGACGCTGACGCCTACGATGGTAAGGGGCGGGGTGAAGTCCAACAGCGTTCCTGAATCCATCCGGCTCACCTGCGACGTGCGCACCCTGCCCCACCAGGATGAGCAATACGTCCGCGACCAGTTGGATACGGTGCTGGCGGGAATTCCCGGCATCACCTACGAAATTGACTATATGGCCCGGCCCAATTCATCGCCCTTTGAGTCGGCCCTGGCGACCAGCATCCGCTCGGTAACGGCCCAGGCCCTGGACCGGGAGGATATTCAATGGGTGCCGGCCATCAGCAACGGGTTTACCGACTCCCGGTTCACCCGCCCGCTGGGGACGGTTACCTACGGCTTTTCCGGCTCTCACCCCGATGATGACCCCATGCTGAACTTCACCCACGGCACCAACGAATCGGTGGGCATCAAGAGCCTGCTTAGTGGCACCAAGATAATGCTGGGGCTGGCCTGCGATATGCTGGCGGTGAAGTAACGCCGGCCCGAACCTGGTGGTCGGCCGGGATAGGTGCAAAATCCTAACCCCGCTCATCCTGAGCTTGTCGAAGGATAGGTGGATGGTTCGACAGGCTCACCATGAGCGAATTTTGTTCCGGCAAGCGGTTCGCGTTCCGGTGAGCGAATTTTGTTCTTGGCGCAGACTTTGCACCGGCCCCGGCGGCCGGCCCAAACGTATTGACAAAGCTATCCCCCTTCTATAGAGTTGCGGCAAACTCCCGGCCGGGCCAATGGCAAACCTGATTTGGCGGGAATCCCGCTGATTTCCTACTATTCCGATTTCCTGCTATAGGGAGGGGCCTGATAATGACCCTTGCTAATTCCCCTAATGAGGTGGTGCTGGAGGTGGAAAACCTTTGCACCTACTTCAGCACCCGCTGGGGCACCGTTAAGGCGGTGGACGGCGTCAGCTTTGAGTTGCGCCGGGGTGAGACGCTGGGCATCGTCGGCGAGTCGGGCTGTGGCAAGTCGGTAACTATGCTCTCCCTGATGCGCCTGATTCCCTCCCCGCCGGGCGAAATTGTCAATGGCCGGATTATGCTGGAGGGCCAGGACTTGCTCCAGCTTTCCGAGAATGAGATGAGCAAGGTGCGGGGCAGCCAGATTGCCTTGATTATCCAGGACCCTATGACCTCCCTCAATCCGGTCTTTTCCATCGGCAGCCAGGTGAATGAGGCGATAAGGATACACCAGGACATTCCCAAGCGGAGCATCCTGGAGCACACTCTGGAAGTGCTGCGCAAGGTGAACATTCCCGCCGCCGAATCCCGGGTCAAAGACTACCCCCACCAATTGAGCGGCGGAATGAGGCAGCGGGTAGTGGGGGCTATCGGCATTTCCTGTGAGCCGTCGGTGTTGATCGCCGACGAGCCGACCACTTCCCTGGACGTTACGATTCAGGCCCAATACCTCAAACTGCTCAAGGACTTGCAGCAGCAATCCAACCTGGCGCTGATTTTCATTACCCACGATTTTGGCGTAGTGGCTAAAATGTGCGACCGGGTGGCGGTGATGTACGCGGGCAAGGTGGTGGAAACCGGCGGCGTGCGGGATATTTTCAACAACCCGTCCCATCCCTACACCGAGGCGCTGCTGGCCTCGGTTCCCAAGCTGGAGGAGGACGTGGAACGGCTGTACGCCATTGAGGGGCAGCCGCCGGCCCTCCACGATTTGCCGCCGGGCTGTTCTTTTGCCGACCGCTGCCCCTACGTGATGGAACGGTGCCGGGAGGAGTATCCGGCGGCTTTTCAGGTATCCGAAAGCCACCAGGCCGCTTGCTGGAGGTTGGCATGACCACTACCGGGCAACCGCCGGAAACCGTTACGCCAGGGCCGGCCCTGCTGGAAGTGCGGGACTTGAAAAAGTACTTCCCGGTAACCAAGGGGTTGCTGCTGTCCCGAACCACCGGCTACCTCAAGGCGGTTGACGGCATCTCTTTCCGGGTGGAGCGGGGCAAGACCCTGGGCATTGTTGGCGAGTCCGGCTGCGGCAAAAGCACCACCGCCAAGCTGCTGTTGATGCTGGAAGAGCCAACCGAGGGCAGTATCCTGTTTGAGGGCGAGGACATTCACCAGGCCAATTCCGCGCAACGGAAGGAGTACCGCAGTTCGGTACAGGCCGTCTTTCAAGACCCCTGGAGTTCGCTCAACCCCCGGATGCGGGTGAAAGACCTGGTGGGCGAGCCAATGGTCATCAATTGGGACGTTCCCCACCGGCAGGTTGAAGAGCGGATGCAAAAGCTGCTCAACGACGTGGGCCTCAGTTCCTACCACGCCAACCTCTACCCCCACGAATTCAGCGGCGGCCAGCGGCAGCGTCTGGCGATTGCCCGGGGCTTGTCCCTCAACCCCAAGATGATCGTCCTGGACGAGCCGGTATCGGCGCTGGACGTTTCGATCCGCGCCCAGATTATGAACCTGCTGAAGGACTTGCAGCAGGAGTATGGGGTCAGCTACCTGCTGATTGCCCACCACCTGGCGACGGTGCGGTATATGTGCGATTGGGTGGCGGTGATGTACTTGGGCCAGATTGTGGAGTACGCCGACGTAAAGGAGCTTTACAACAACCCTTTGCATCCCTACACCAAGGCGTTGATGTCGGCGGCGCTGCCTTCGCACCCGGACATTGAGCAGGATGAGATAATCCTGACTGGCGAGGTGCCTTCACCGCTGAACCCGCCCTCCGGCTGCCGCTTTCACACCCGCTGCCCCTTTGCGATGGACCGTTGTTCGGTAGAAGTGCCGGAGACCCGGGAGATAGCGCCGGGCCACACCACGTCCTGCCACCTGTATTAGGCTTCAGAAATTACGAACCGGCCCCAGCTAGGGGCCGGTTTCATAAATCCCGAAAGTAAAGGCATAGAGGCCCAGCCGGTCGGAGTTGGCGCTTAACCGTAACTCTTTGCGCTGGACGTAATCGGGAGTTTCCACCACCCGGTACAGCCGGGACTCGGCCACCCACAGGTAGCTTTCCCCGTCCGGGCCGATAATTACGTCCGCGCCCCGGTTTTCCTCGGTCAGATACTCCCCATCCAGCGTAACCCGTACTTTGTAAGGCGCCCCGTCCTCGGCTCCGTCCTCAGTGGTAAGGACGGCGTTGACGCTGCGGGCCGAATATACCAGGGCGATGTAATCGTCAAAACCGGTGGTCAGCCGAGCGTGTCCGGCTTTCTGGGGTTCGCTGCTCCAGTGGCCTTGAAAGTAGATTAGATTCGGCTGCAAGTATTCCGGCGCGGTCAGTTGCAGCGTCTCCCCGGCCTGCCGGTAGTATTCGAGTTGGCCCACGTAGCCCTCACCGTAAAACTCCAGCTCAAAGGCGCCCCGCTCATATCCGGCGTAGAGTTCCCGGGTAATTTCCCGGTCCGGCGCCGCCAGAAACCGGTCGTCCAAGGCCGGCTCGGTGTCGGAAGTAGGGGGATTGTCGGAAAGGTCGGCCCCGGCCTCCAGCAACAGTTGGCGCAGCTTTTCCTCGGTGCTTGCGTAGCCGCCCTCGCCGATTCGGTGGTGGCGCACCCGCCCCTGCCCGTCAATCAGGTACTTGGTGGGCCAAAAGGCGTTTTGGTAGTTGTCCCAGGTTACATAATCGTTGTCCAGGGCCACCGGCCAGGTTATGCCGTAGTTCCGGGTGGCCTGGAGGACGTTGGCCGGGTCTTTCTCAAACTCAAACTCCGGCGTGTGGATGCCGATGATTACCAGCCCGGCGTCGGCGTACCGGCTATGCCAGAGCCGGAGTTGGTCGAAGGTGCGGATGCAGTTGACGCAGGTGTAAGTCCAGAAGTCCAGCAGTACCACCTTGCCGCGCAGGTCGGCCAGGGCCAGCGGTTCGCTGTTCAGCCACGCCGCTATGCCCTCAATCGCCGCCGCCCCGTCGGTGGCGGTAGAAGGCGGGGTTGGGAAAGGCTCCCCAGCGCCGGAGCGGGAGTCGGCAGGGCCGGCTATCCCGCCGGTCAGCCATACGGCGGCAACCAGGCAGGAAAGAAGGAAACCGGGGATGATAGAGTACCGGGGCCAGCGGTGGCGCGGCCCGCTGGCGCTGCATCCACCCGTCGAGTTCAACTTGCTCACGGCGCAATTCCCCAAAAAGAGGCCGGGTCGGCGGGCTTAACCCGCCAACCCGGCGATTGGACTGGGGTAACCGGAAAGCCTATCTGGCGACCAGGTTGGGGGTGGCGGGGCCGTCAATGACCATCACGTCGCCCTTGGGCTGGAACTCGCGGGCCTTGGCTTCCAGGTCGGGCATAATGGACTCAATCAGGTCCTGGTCCAGGTCGGCGGCCACGCCGGGGTAGCCGGCCCGGGCAATCATGTTCCTGAGGTCCTTGTTCTTGAACCGGTCAAGGGTCCATTCCAGCGGGTCGGGAACCAGGGTACGGTCCCAGAAAATCCGGTGATTCTTGTTCCGGGGGCCATAGTGGTAGTGGGGGGCGTCCCGGAAGCAGTCAAAGGCCAGCAGTTCGGTTTCCTCGGTGTAGGAACGGCCCGGGGTGCCGGCCAGGTCGGACAGGACGTGAATCGCCAGGCCGCCGTCGCCGCCGGCCTGCTTGCGGACTTCCAGCCCGAAGCGGATGTTGCCAGCCTCAAAGATGTCGTGGCCCCGGTTGTGCTTTACGGTGTTGCGGCCGGTGGCATAGACCTCCCGGGCGGTGGCTTCCAACTCGCCGGTCGCGGCGTTGACCGCGTCGGCGTCGACGCTGTTGGCGACGTCCTCATAACCGGCCTCGGTCAGCATAGCAGCCAGGTTGTTGCGAATCTGGCCTACCGACCAGCGGATGGGGTTGCCGTCCACCGTGGGGTCCATTCGGCAGACCTTGTTCTTGCCTTCCGGCCCGTAAATGTAGCTGCGCTCGTTGTCGAAGCAGTTGAACCGCAGCAAAGTGGTGTCGTTGGCTTCCACCAGGATGACCACGCCCTGGTCAGCATGGTCTTGCAGGTTGCCATCCCAAAGCTCGTGCTGGACGACGAAGGTCACAGCACCGGCTTCGATTTTGGTCCTTGCAGTCTGCTGCATCATAGGTTTAACCTCCTCAAAGTAGATATGTTTCAGGAACCAAGGATGCGCTATTTAAGATACAACATCCGGCTGCCCTGGGGCAAGCAAATCGCCAAATTTAACCAGCGTAACCGACGGTTTGCCTGATGCCCCCGGTCAGTCCGGGATTGCAGTTGCCTTTAACCGGCCTCCCCGTACCTTGTTCCCCCATTATAACACCGGATACAACCCGGTTGACAATATCGGAAAATTGGGGGCAGGGCGGTTACTCCAGGTCTCCCCGGTAGGCCCGGTAAGCCATCTGGGTAATCTGCCCAATCCGTTCCTGGCCCAGGTAGCTGGTGAACTTGCCCAGGTCAACCCCTTGCGCCGTTTCCTCCTCGCTTTGGCCCTGGTCGAATCCCCGGCGAATTTCACCGTGCAGGTGGGCCATTAACTCCTTGGCCTCATCAAACTCCCGCTTGGTTCCCACCGGCCCGTGGCCGGGGACAATGGTGTCAAAGTCCAGCTTTCGGGTTTCCTCCATCACGTCCAGCCACTTGGTGATGTGGCCGTCGGGGAAGGCCGGCAAAATCCGGTGAAAGGCGATGTCCCCGGCGTAGAGCAGGCCCTCCTGGGGCAGGTGTAGCAGGATGTCCCCGGCGCTGTGGGCGCGGCCCAGGTAGATGAGGTTTATCTCCCGGTCGCCCAATCGGATATTCATTCGGTCCTCAAAGGTAACGTCGGGCAGGGTCATCCTGATTTGCTCCAGTTCGGGAATCAACTCCGGGCGTCCGCTGGTATAGCGGTTCATATTGGCGTCAAACTTTTCGATTAGCTCCTGCCGGCAGTTGACGTGGCCGATAATCGGGGCCGGCACAAAATACTGATTCCCGAATACGTGGTCGCCGTGATAGTGGGTATCCACCAGGTAGCGAATCGGGGCCTTGCTGACCCGGCGAATCTCCGACAGGAGACGGGTCGCCAGAGCGGGCGTCATCAGGGAGTCAATGACCAGCACTCCCTCCTCGCTGACGATAAAGCCGGCGTTGGTGGCCCCGTTGGGCTGGATAAAGGCATAAGCCTGGGCTGCGGTCTGGATAACCCCGGTGTCGTAACTTGCGCTGGTCATAGGCGCACCTCCTTAACATTCCTTTGCCCGGTAGTCTAGGAAGGAATGGGGTGGGTGTCAAATGGCGGAGGATTAAGGCAATCGCCTCATAAACCCGTCGTTCCGGCGAAAGCCGGAATCCAGAACCCTCGGTAGCCGGCCCGCTCTTTTCCGGGAGGATTTCCTGGATTCCGGCTTTCGCCGGAACGACGGTTGCCTGGGTTGCCATAGATAGAATAGATAGATAAGATGCGATTGCCCTGAAAACGGGGACAGGTAAAGGAGAGCATATGAGCCTAATGATGCGTAGTACGGTTTTCCTTGAGGCTTTTGGGCGATTCCTTACCGGTGGATACCCGGATGAGGAAGACCTTTACAGCGTCTTCCTGGCACGTGCTGTGCTTATGGGATGGGATTGGTCGCTGCGCCGCCCCCCTATGCGCCAAACGGGACTCTGGGGTATGAATGAAGCTGAACTCGCCACGGAGAGTGAGGCACCCCGAATCGGAACGGCCCAGGTGGGACTTGAGGCCGGGGTCCCGCTGGCGACGACCCTGCCCGCTCTAATAGATAACCTGGACAACTCCCTGCGCTACTTTGGCGAAGTGGAGTTGTCCGGCTACCGGATAACGGCAGTGTATTTGGAACCCTGCCAGGTCGATCATGCGGGAGATGCGGCAGACTTGGTCTTGACCCTCAGCTGGTTCGGCCCTCCGTCCCGAAGCTCGAAAGTCCTGGTGTACGGAGCGCCGGATGCTGGTCCCGATATTGTTTCCCGATTGCAATGGCAGAATACCGGCCTTTTCCGGTTCGATGCAGTAGAGCCGGGAGCCGGGTGGGACGCCCCGCCCGAAATGCCTAGATTACGGATTGCCCCCACGCCGGATGTTGGCCTGAAAGTCGCCCTCCCCGATGGCCCGTCCGCCGCCGGGTGGGTGCTGGCCGTGGTAACGAATGTGGCGCTAACCCTGGGGCCAAATTGTACTGAGCTAAGGATGTCTCTGGAGTATAGTTAAGCAACGGAGTCTGGCTAACCGACACCAGCAGTCAATTTAGCCCATTGGACTCGGCCCGGATCAAATTGCGATCGCCCGGTGTGTGCTATACTCCGAAAAACTCAAAGCGCACTTTTCCGGTGGATCGTCTATGCCTGAATTGCTGGAAGCCACGACTAACCCCTTTGGCGGTATTGTCCTCAATCCCGCGGCCCTGCCGGCCGACCCCGGAGAGTTCCGGGAGCGTCTGGCCCATTCCCTGACCACCTGGAAGGAAGGGGGTTACCGCGCCGTCTGGCTGGAAATCCCCATCGGGTTGTCAGCCCTGATTCCGGTGGCGGTGGCGGCCGGGTTTAACTTCCATCATTCCGGCCAACATACCGACCTGCACTCCCCCGGGATGGAAGGCGGAGAATACCTGATGCTGACCGCCGAACTGGAGCCGGGGACTTACTTGCCGCCTTATGCCACTCATTACATCGGCGTGGGCGGCGTGGTGCTGAACGAGGATGAGGAGTTGCTGGTGGTCTGTGAACGCCACCGCAACCCCGGCCAGCCGCCCTTTTACAAGCTGCCCGGCGGGGCGGTGCAGCCCGGTGAACACCTGGCAGATGCGGTCATCCGGGAGGTGCTGGAAGAAACCGGCGTCCATACCAGGTTTGAGTCTCTGGCCTGCTTTCGCCACTGGCACGGCTACCGCTACGGAAAATCCGACATCTACTTCGTCTGCCGCCTGAGTCCCTTGAGCCGGGAAATTACGATGCAGGATGAGGAAATCGAGGACTGCCTGTGGACGCCGGTGGCCGAATACATCAACTCGGCAAGCACCAGCGTCTTTAACCGGCGCATCGTCCGGGCGGCTTTGGAACACCCAGGCATTTCACCGGAGAGACTACAGGGCTTTGATGACCGGGAACGGGAGTTTTTTATGCCCCGTTCCTAGGTGGCTATTTCCCTTCCTACCAGGCGGCGGCCTGACCGTCGCCCCGGGGGTCGGAGGCGCCTTTCAGCGTGCCGGTTTGCCGGTCGCGGATAATTAACTGCACCTTGCCGTCATTGATGCCGGGGCGTCGGGGGGCTACCCGATGGCCCAGGGCCTCCAACTCCTTTACTACTGCGGCCGGCATCCCGGCCTCCACCCGCAACTCTAACGGCGTTTCCAGGCTGGCCGGGTCGGTGCCGGGGAAACTCCACCACCGGGGCGCCTCCACCGCATCCTGGGGGTTCATCCCGTAATCAATCAGGTTGGTCAGGATTTGCAGGCCGCACTGAACCTGAAAGTCGCCGCCGGGCGTACCGCCGATAATGGCCGGCTGCCCGTCCTGCAAAGTCAGGTAGCAGTTCAGGGTGTGCATCGTCCGCTTGCCGGGTTCAATCACGTTGGGATGGCCCGGCGCCAGGCTGAAACCCCGGCCGGCCCGGTTGTTGAACAGGACGCCGGTGCCGGCGGCCACGAACCCGGAACCGAAGGCGTTGGAAAGACTGTGAATCCAGGAGACGCAGTTGCCGGCGCCATCGGCAACGCAGAAGTAGGTGGTGTTGCCGTCGCCGTCGGCGGGCGATAGGGCAAAGGCTGGGTCGGCGGCCCGGTTGGGGTCGATTTCCGGGCGGCGGCGGTGGGCGTAGTCCTTGCCAATCAACTCGTCCAGGGGCCACTCGATAAACTTGGGGTCGCCGGCCAGCCGGTTGCGGTCGGCGTAGGCGATTTTCTTGGCTTCTGCCATCAGGTGGATGGACGGGGCGCGGTTCTGGCCCAGGGCGGCCAGGTCGAACCCCTCGACCAGGTTCAGCATCTCCAGCAGCAGGAAACCCTGAGAGGGGGGCCGGGTCTGGTAAACCAGGTGGTCCCGGTAGGTGGTGGCAATCGGTTCGTACACCTCGGCCCGGTGCCCGGCAAAATCCGACTCGGTGAACAGCCCGCCGGCTTTGCCCAATTCCTTAACCATCTGCCGGGCCAGACCGCCCTGGTAGAACTCGGCGGCGCCGCTTTGGGCCACTGCCCGCAGGCTGTTTGCCAGGTCGGGGTTGGCTAACGTATCCCCCTCGGCCTTGACGTTGCCGCCGGGCCGGTAAATGGCGGCGCTGGCCGGGAATTGGGACAGCTTGCCTACGCCGTGTTCCAGGCTGCGTCCGATGCCGGGGGAGACGGGGAATCCCGCTTCGGCGTAGCCGATAGCAGTGTCCAGCAGTTGGGGCAGCGGCTTGGTGCAAAAGCGGCGGTGTATCTCCTCCCAGGCGGCTACCTCGCCGGGGACGGAGATGGAATGAGGGCCTTCCAGGGGCATCGTCCGGTAGCCTTTGGCATGGTAGTAATCGGCGGTGGCGCCGGTGGCGGCAACGCCGCTGCTGTTCACCCCGGTTACCTGGCCGGTGGCCGCTTCGTAGAGCAGCACAAAGGAATCGCCGCCCATTCCGCACAGGGGAATCAGCGTAACCGCCTCGGTAGCCGCCACCGCCAGGGCGGCGTCAAAAGCGTTGCCGCCGGCCTGCATCACCTGGATTCCGGCGGTGGCCGCCAGGGGCGAGTTAGAGCAGACCATTCCCCGCCGTCCGTAAACCAAACTTCGGGACAATCCGGCAGTTACCATAATCCAATGCCTCCCGGCGGCCCGCCAAGGGCCAATTCGTTCTTGGGCTAATGCCCCCAAGTGTAAGCGGGCGGCCCATTGCCGTCAACGCAGGGGGACGGTGGTACAGGGCAATCGCAGCAAACCCGTCGCATAAATACCCGTCGTTCCGGCGAAAGCCGGAACCCAGGAAATCCTCACGGGAAAGAGATAGCCGGCTACCGAGTGTTCTGGGTTCCGGCTTTTGCCGGAACGACGGTTGCTTGGGTTGCCGGTTAAGACTCAATTGCCCTGGACAGCGATATTGGCAACGTGCACATTCCCGCATCCAAGCCCGGGCGGGTTACAAACCCGCCCCTACCGATAAGCGGCTAATCGCCGGTTCTAACCTTTAGTCATTAAAGGCGTTGCAGGCGGTTACCAGGGCGGCGGTGCCGCCCATGACGAAGGCGACGCCTACCGTTTCGGCGATTTCCTCCTCGGTGGCGCCGACGGCCCGCGCCCGGTTGGCGATGTTGGCGACTCCCTCCGGGTGAGAAAGCAGGGCATCGCACAGCATAGTCATCAACACCTTGACTTTGAGGGGCAGGGCGCCCTCGGTCAGGACGTTGTTCCGCACGTCCATTATTTCCTTGTAAAGCTCAGGAGAGTTCCGCTCCATTTTGGCTTGCCAGGCTCCCGGGTTGGGTAGGGTCATCATAAGTCTCCTTTTTGTCAGATTAAGGACGATTGCCAAGTTTGCCGGACTTGGAGGGGTCTCCACCCGGCCGGCAAGTCCCGAACTTAAACCGGCGGGCGGCGGTTGTGCCAGGGCGTGGCCTGTTCGTAGGCGTAGGCCGCGTTCAGCACCGTGGCTTCGGCGAAGGGGCGGCCGGCAATCTGCAAGGCCAGGGGCAGGCCGCCGGCGCCGGGGTCGGTAAAGCCGCAGGGGATGGAAAGGGCCGGGACGCCGCTGAGGCTGTAGGGGCCGCGGAAACTGCCTTCAACCAGGGCTTGAGCCGCCGCTTCCTTGCTGGCAACCCCGGTAGTAAAGTCCAGCTTCCCCGCCGGGCCGGCGGAAGTGGGTTGGATGAGGACATCCACCTCTTGCAGGGCGGCCAGGACTTGCTGCCGTACTATCGCCCGCAGCTTTTGCGCCTTGTAGTAAACCTGCCCAGGAATGAGGTTGCCGGTCATAAAGGCGATGCGGGTATTGACGTGGTAATCCTGAGGCCGTTCCCGGAGCCATTCCGGGCGCAGGCTCACCCGCTCGGTGTGGGTTATGGTGCGGACGATGACGCCGGTTTGCCCGGCCAGGGGCAGGGAAATGTCCCGTACCTCGGCGCCCAGGTCGGCCAGGGTTTGGGAGGCGGCGGCGACCGCTGCCCGGGTAAGGTCGTCCAGCCCCAGGCCGGAGTCCATCAGTTCGGTAACCAGCCCCACTTTCAGCCCGCGAATATCGCCGGTCAGGGCCTGGCGGTAGTCGGGCGTCGGCGCTGGCCGGGTGTAGGGGTCGTTGGCATCGTAACCGGCGATGGCGCCGATGGTGGCGGCGCAGTCGGCGACGCTGCGGGAAATGGGGCCGATGGTGTCAATGGACCAGCAGGCCCCGTCCACTCCGTAGCGGCTAACCCGCCCCCAGGAGGGCCGCAAACCGACCAGCCCGCAGTTGGCGGCCGGCCCGCGAATGGAGCCTCCGGTATCCTCGCCCAGGGAAGTGGCGCAGAGAAATCCGGCGGTGGCCGCGCCGGAGCCGGTGCTGGAGGTGCCCGGATTGCGTTCCAGATCCCAGGGATTGCGGGCCGCGCCGAAGTAGGAACTGATTGGGTCGCCCATAGCGAATTCGCTCATATTCAGCTTGCCCAGCAGGATGGCCCCGGCCCGCCGCAGGTTAGCGACCACCGTGGCGTCCGCGTCGGGAACGAAGTCGGCCCGGATTTTGGAGCCGTCGCTGTTGGTGATGCCCTGGGCGTGAATCTGGTCTTTGACGGCAACCGGGATACCGTGGAGCGGCCCCCGGTAGTTCCCGCCGGCGATTTCCGCGCCGGCCTGGCGGGCTTCCTCTCGAGCGGCTTCGGCGCAAACCGTGACGTAGGAGTTCAGCTTGGGGTCAACCTGTTCGATGCGGGACAGGTAGGCGTCAACCGCTTCCAGGGGAGACAACTGCCGGCTTTCGATGTAGCCGCCCAGTTCGGTGGCCGACAGGTAGGGAATGTCATTAGGCTGCATTTTATACCTCCGAGTCGGGCAGCAGCAGCGGCAGCGGTTCTACGGCGTTGACCCCCGGAACCTCAATTGCCGACATTGCTTCCAGTATGGCGTTAAGGCTGTAGGCTACCTGGGACAGTTCCGGTTCCTGGATGTCCAGCCCCACGGAACGGCCCAGCGCCTGAATTTCCTGATTGGTCAGGTCCGTCATATCCACCTCCTGAATACATTAGCCAAGCTGGTTTATCCGGTGCCTCCAATGGTAACATACGCCAAAGACCAGCGGCGCCGGGGTAGGCGCAACGCCGGTGGGTATCCCTGGCCCGGCCCGGACTCGGTGGATTGCCGGGATAGGCTCATAACCGTCCTATCTGGGGTGTAGGGAAATGGTAGGGGCGGGTTTATAACCCGCCCGGCGTTTAGGGGCCAAGACCTTCGGGAAACGGGTAGGCCATAGTTGACAGTTTCCTACGCCGCGGCCAGGGCGGGTTACAAACCCGCCCCTACCCGGTGTTGATGCCAATGCCCGTTGGGGATACCGGGGACGCCGGGTTGGTGTAAAATCGAAAAATCCACTCAAAATCCGCTCATGGTGAGCTTGTCGAACCATCCTGGCGTATCGGGCGACTCTTGTTAGTGCGTCCTTCGACAAGCTCAGGATGAGCGGATAGGGCGACTCGGGCGACTTTGCATATACGCCGGCCGGCGGTAATTTTGTGATAGTATATCCGCCAGGAGGATTAACGTGATTGACCGTTCCCGCCCGGCCCAAAACTACCTTTCCCGCATCCGGGGCGTGCCGCTGCTGACCGAGGAGCGGGTCGCCAAGGTTTTCTCCTTGCAGGAGGGATTGCTGGACGAGCCGACCAGCGCCGGCCGCCTGCTGGTAGCGACCAACCACCGCATACTCTTTTTCCGCAATGAACGGGGTTATGACCAGGTATCCCTGCTGCCGGTGGAGGAGCTTAAAGGGGTGGTGGTGGATTCCCGGAGAACCGGCTCTTTTGCCTGGTTAAAGGGTATCCTGACGCTGGTGGCGGCCCTGCTGCTTTACCTGGTGGTGGCCTACTGGCTGGCCGGCCGGGTTGACGGGCCGGGAGTGCCCTGGCTGCAAATGGACTTGGCGCCTTTCATCATCCTGGCGGCGGCCCTGGTTGCCTCCTGGCTGTTCTGGCGGCACGATGTTCGCCGGCCCGGTGGTAGGGTAACCCTTCAGGGCGCCAACTGGGGCTTGTCCTTTGCCTACCTGGGCGCGGAGCGGATACCGGAGGTCAATGACGTGGTGGAAACCCTGTTCCTCTGCCGCCAGGCGCGGGTGGCGTCCCTCAACGCTCAACCGGAACCGGGAACCGCCCCCGGCAATTCCGCCTAGCTGCTATCGCCGGTAAGGGCAATTCGATTGACCGGGCCTCAGCCGAGGGGCAGGGCCGGGTCAATGTCCAGTTCCAACCCGAATTGTTCCCCGCGCCGGTACTGGAAATAGGCGCAGGCGGCAATCATCGCGCCGTTGTCGGTACACAGAACCGGCGGGGGGATAATCACCGGCAGGGCTGAGGCGCGGGTTATTTCCGCGCGCAACCGGGCGTTGGCGGTAACCCCGCCGCCCAGAATGATACCCTTGACGCCGTAGCGCCGGGCCATCTCCAGCGTTTTGACCACCATAACCTCGACCAGCGACTCCTGGAAGTTAGCCGCCATTTCCCCAATCAATTCGTCCATTTCCGCCCGGCCCGGCTCGGCGCTGTCCGGGGTAGCGTCGGGGGGATAGACGCCCTGGGCCTGGGCCAGGTGCAGCAGGGCCGTCTTGACGCCGCTGAAGCTGAAATCCAGGGTATCCCGCATCCAGGCCCGGGGCAGGGGCGGCAGGGTTCCGGCGGTGGCGCCCTGGGAGACCCGTTGAATCTCCGGCCCGCCGGGAAAGCCCAGGCCGAGGATGCGCGCCGCTTTGTCGAAAGCCTCCCCGGCGGCGTCATCCCGGGTGCGCCCCACCAGCCGATAACTGCCGTGCTGTTCCATTAGAATCAGGTCGGTATGCCCCCCGGAGGCCACCAGGCAGGCCAGGGGAAAGCCGGGAGAGTCGGCCGGGCTGTCGTCGCCGGCCCGGGTCAGCCAGGAGGCGTAGATATGCCCCTCCAGGTGATTGACGCCCACCAGGGGCTTGCCCAGGCTGAAGGACAGGGCCTTGGCGGTGTTCAGGCCGGTCAGCAGCGCCCCGGCCAGCCCCGGCCCATAGGTGGCGGCCACCACGTCAATCTCCGACAGGTTGAGGCCGCTGTCGGCCAGGGCTTTCTCCACTGCCGGCGCCATGTCCCGGATGTGCTGGCGGGAGGCCACCTCAGGCACCACGCCGCCGTAGGGAGAATGTAGCTCCACTTGAGAGGAAACGATGTTCGACAACAGGCGATGGCCGTCTTCCACCACGCCTACCGCCGTTTCGTCGCAGGAGGTTTCGATTCCCAGGATTTTCAGTCCCATAGCTGACTCATATTGCGCATATTGATGTTGTTCTTCCGTTTGGTATTTTTCGGTGCGCCGCTACTGCCTTACCGGTGGCAAGAGAGGCGCGGCTACTGTCTGATAGTCTTATAGTAGAGCCGAGCGGTTGTCAGGTCAACTTTGCCAGGGCAATCCCGTCTTAACCAGGGCAACCCACGTAACCGTCATTCCGGCGCCGGCAACCGTCGTTCCGGCGAAAGCCGGAATCCAGGAAATCCCCCGGAAAAGGGCGGGCCGGCTACAAAGGGTTCTGGATTCCGGCTTTCGCCGGAACGACGGGTTTATGCTGCGGTTGCTGGGTTGCCTATGCTGCGGTTGCTTGGGCTGCCTATGCTGCGATTGCTGGGTTGCCTTGGTTAAGAGGCGGTTGCCCGGTCAACTTTGCACTATTAAAGGGCGGATGCTATCATTTAACCATTGAACCGGCGAACCGGCCACTAAACCGGCGAGCGTTTCCCTTTAGCGTTACTGCCGGCCATACTGCAAATTCAGGAGGTACACGAGGCGAAAGATGGAGACCGCAGCTTTATGGAACTTAATCCTGCTTGGAATCTGCCTTGTCCTTTCCGCCTTTTTCTCATCCTCTGAAACCGCCTTTATCGCCCTCCCCCGGGCGCGTTTGATTCACCTGCTGAGCATCGGTCGCCCCAGGGCCGAACTGGTGGATCGTATGATTAGGCGTCCCGACCGGCTCCTGGCAACGGTGTTGCTGAGCAATAACCTGGTGAACACCGCCGCCGCCGCTTTGGGAACCGCCGTGGCCCTCAGCCTGATTGAGGATGACCGTCTGGCCGTCCTGGCCGCCACCGTGGGCGTTACCACCCTGTTGCTGATTTTCAGCGAAACTTTGCCCAAGACAATCGCCTGGAACCGGTCGGAAATGGTGGCCTTTGCCTTTTCCCGCCCCTTGTCCATTGTGGAATTAGTCCTGTCCCCGGCGATCCGGGTTCTCCAGTTAATTACCTTTTTGTTCACCCGTTTGCTGGGCGTCACCAACTCGACCGCTGAGGTGAGCGAGGCGGAAATTCGTTCGCTGATTGAGGCCGGCGCCCGCTCCGGCGCGGTGGAGCAGACCGAGGCCGAGTTGCTGGACAAGGTATTCCGGTTCGGCGACCAGCAGGTAAGGCAAATAATGACGCCCCGGACGGAGATAGTCTGGGTGGAACAAGGCACCACCCTGGGGCAGTTCCTGACGCTCTATTCGGAGCATAGCCACACCCGGTTTCCGGTATATGAAGATACTATGGAAAACGTTGTCGGGGTGCTGTCGAATAAGGACGTGCTGCTTAACCTGGGAAAGATGCAGTTGCATGACAGCGTTACCGACGTGCTGCGGGAGGCCTATTTCGTGCCGGAAACCAAGGCGGTAGGCGACACCTTTTCCGAGATGCAGCAGGGCGGATACGGGCTGGTGCTGACGGTGG
Source organism: uncultured Dehalococcoidia bacterium (assembly GCA_958295765.1). GTDB lineage: Bacteria > Chloroflexota > Dehalococcoidia > Lucifugimonadales > UBA3495 > CATQHB01. The sequence goes on along the minus strand of CATQHB010000002.1, from coordinate 1,557,756 downwards.
ACGAGTTCGGCGGCATTGCCGGGGTAGTTACCCTCAAGCAGATGCTGGAGGTTATCGTCGGCGAGGTAGGGGATGAAAGCGACGAACCCGACGAGGACTATACTCCGCTGGACGAAAACACCTTCCAACTGAACGCCAGCATGAGCATTTTGCAGGCCAACGAAAAGCTGAACCTGGCGCTGCCGGAGGGGGAATACCAAACCGTGGCCGGGTTTATCCTGGACTGCCTGGGCTACATCCCGGAGGCCGGGGAGATAGTGGAGTACCGGAAACTGAAACTCACCGTAAGGTCGATGAGCGGGGTTAGAATTGAGGACGTGGTAGTCCAGATTGCCGCCGAAGCCGGGGAAGGGGTGCCTGAGTGAAGTTTTTCCTGATTCGCCACGGTGAAACGGAGTGGAACAAGCTGGGCCGGTTTCAAGGCCAGTATGACACTATGCTGAACCAGCAGGGCCTGGCCCAGGCCAAAGCCACCGCCCAGGCCGCCCGCGATTGGGAACTTACCGCCCTTTACTCCAGTCCCCTGTCCCGCACGATGCGGGTGGCCGCCGAGTTTAACCGCCAACTTGGGCTGCCCATTAACGCCCGGGACGGGCTGAAGGAACTGGCCCTGGGCGAACTGGAGGGCATCGGTGGCGAGGAGATGCGCGCCAACTGGCCGGCAGTTTTCGACGGCTGGCGGGACCACCCGGAAACCCTGGTAATGCCCGGCGGCGAGTCGCTGGCCGAGTTGCAGGAACGGGCCTGGCAGGTTGTCCTCGACTTGGAGCAGACCCACGGCGCCAACGACAACCTGGCCCTGATTTCCCACAACTTTGCCATCCGCGTCATCTGCGTCAAGCTGTTGGAGATGCCCCTGTCCAGTTTTCACCGGATGTCCCTCAGCCTGGGGTCGGTAAGCGTCTTTGACAGCGGGCCTAGGGGCCGCCGCCTGCTCAGCTACAATTCCACCGGCCACCTGCCGCCGGACGCGCTTTCCCCGGCCGGCTGAAATGGCGGCTGTTTCCGATGTTGACCGGCAAGTGGCGGCGGCCCTGCGCCGGGCCGGTTACGCCGGCCAGGACTCCACCCTGGTGGTCGGCGTATCCGGCGGGGCCGATTCTACAACCCTCCTCTACAGCCTGCACCGCCTCAGCGACTCCTGCCGCATCAAGCTCCACGTTGCCCATCTCAACCATGACTTTCGCGGCGCGGAGGCCGACGAGGATGCCCGTTTTGTCGAGTCGCTGGCTCAGGAACTGGGGCTGCCGGTGTCGGTGGAGAAACGGGACCCCATTGCTTACCAGCAGGAGCGCCGTATTTCGTCCTTTGAGCAAGGCGCCCGGGAGTTGCGGTATGCGTTTATGGCGGCGGTGGCGCAGCGGGTGGGCGCGGCAGCGGTAGCGGTGGGGCATACCGCCGACGACCTGGCGGAAACGGTGCTGCTGCACATTTTGCGGGGCGCGGGCCTGCCCGGTCTGCGGGGAATGACCGAGGTAGCCCCCTGGCCCTGGCCCACCGGCTTGTCCACGCCGGCCCTCTTTCGCCCCCTGCTGGCAGTTACCAAGTCGGCGACGGTGGACTATTGCCGGGAATTGGGACGGGATTTCCGGCAAGACAGCGGCAACTCCCTGTTCCGGTTCACCCGCAACCGGGTGCGGCAAGACCTGATGCCCCGGCTGGCCGCCGAATACAACCCCCGAATCCGGGAGGCGTTGGTACGGCTGGCCCATACCTCGGCCCTGGAGTTGGATTATCTGGAGCAGGAAACGGAACGGGTTTGGCCGGAGATAGTGATTGCTCAGGACGCAGTTGCGCCGGAGCTTGCCGCGCCGGCCGTTATCACCTTTGACCGGGCAAGATTGGCCGCGTTGCACCCGGCGCTGCGCCGGCTGGCCCTGCGCCGGGCCTACGTCGCCTTGGCCGGCAACGCCCGTCGGCTGCGGGAAAGCCACTTGAGCGCAATGTCCGACCTGGCCGGGGGGAACCAATCGGGTTCAAGTCTGGATTTGCCCGGCGGGTTGAAACTCCAGGCCGACGGCGGCCGGCTAACCCTGTTCGGTAACCGGACAGAAACGGCTGGCCCCTACCCTCCCTTGGATGGGGAGTATCCGGTGAACTTGCCGGCGGAACCGGGCGCGGAGTCGGTGTTGAATGTAGCGGGGTGGCGGGTAACCGCGCGTCAGGTCCCGCGGGGCGAGTTGCCCAATCTGCAAACCGGGGATGCCTTTGCCACTTATATGGACTTGGACGCTCTGGGCGGCAACCCGTTGGTGCGGAGCCGGCGGCCGGGCGACCGGTTCCAGCCTTTGGGCATGGCCGGCGTCAAGAAATTGCAGGACTTTTATACCGATGCGCGGGTGTCCCGACCCTGGCGGGACCGGATACCCTTGCTCGTTACCGAGGGGGGAATTGCCTGGGTAGTGGGCTACCGCATCGCCGATTGGGTCAAAATTCAACCGGACCGCCCGCCGGAGGCCCCGGCCCTGTATATCCGCTTTGAGCGGCCGGCGTGATGTTTGGGGCAGGATTAGCTTTCCAGTTGTTGGGCCAAAGCCGCCGCATCGGTAACCGGCAGTTGGCAGACATAATGCTGGCAGACGTAGGCGGTGGGCTTGCTCTCCAGCATTTCCCGTCCCTCCAGCAAGGGTATCCCGGCGATTGCTGAACCGGCGCCGGCGGCGGCACCGGCCGGGGAGGTATCCACTCCCACCACCACCTTGTTGGGCAGGAATCGGCCAAAGACGGTGCGCAGCAACTCTCCGGTTGCCGGCTCTTGCCGGGGGCCGATAACGGCGATTTCCTTGGGGATGGAGACGTAGAAGTCCAGCGTCCCCAGCCAGTAGGCGGCCCCGCCGGGGGCCTGGGTCATCAACCGGCTCAGGGAGCGCAAGGGCCTGGCCCCCTTCAGGTTGTAATCGTCGTTGCCGGTGAAAACCGCCAGCCGCAGCAATACCTCGGAAGCCACCGAACTGCCGCAGGGCTGGGCGTTGTCGAATACGTCTCGGGGGCGGGTTACCAGGGACTCATGCTCAATGCCGGTGTCATAAAAGCCGCCGATTCCTTCGTCCCAGAACAACTCAATCATAGTATTGGCTAGAGCTACCGCGTGGTTCAGCCACCGGACATCAAAAGTAGCCTCGTAAAGGGCCAGCAGGCCGTCGGCAACGCAAGCGTAATCCTCCAGGAAACCGGGCAGCTTGGCCTGTCCTTCCCGCCAGGTACGGAGCAGCCGGTTGTTTTCCAGCATACGATCCATCAGGAATTCGGCGTTGGCGACCGCCGCTGCCAGGTAATCGGGCCGGTTCAGGGATACCCCAACCTCGGCAAAGGCGCGCAGCATCAGCCCGTTCCACGACGCCAGCACCTTGTCGTCCCGCAGGGGATGGATGCGCGTTTCCCGCTCCGCCAGCAGCGTGGCCTTGCCCTGGGCAATAACCGTTTCCAGGTATTCCGGGGTGATACCCTGCTGCCGGGCAAAAGTTGCCGGTTCCTGGGGTACGTTCAGGATGTTGGCCCCCTCGAAGTTGCCGGCATCGGTAACCCCGTAGTAGCGGCCAAAGATACCGCCCTCGGCCTCACCCAGGAGGGCCTGAATCTGGCCGGGCGTCCAGACAAAGAACTTGCCTTCCTCGCCCTCGCTGTCGGCGTCCTGGGCCGAGTAGAAACCGCCGGCCGGGTCGGTCATCTCCCGCAGCACGTAGTCCAGGGTTTCCTCGGTGATGCGCCGGTACAGGCCGCGCCCGGTAAGCTGAAAGGCGTGCAGGTAGAGGCGGGCCAGCAGGGCGTTGTCGTAGAGCATTTTCTCAAAGTGGGGAACCAGCCAGAAGGCATCGGTGGAGTAGCGGTGAAAGCCGCCGCCAAGCTGGTCGTACATCCCGCCGTAGGCCATCTTTTCCAGGGTAAGCTCCACCATCTCCAGGGCGCGGGGGTTGTAGCCGTGGTGGTAGTAACGCAGCAGGAACTCCGGGGTCATGGGCTGGGGAAACTTGGGCGCCGCGCCAAAGCCGCCGTTCTGGTAGTCGAAGTTGGCGGCCAGGCGGGAGTAAGCCTCGTGGAGCACGTCCACCGACAAGGGGTCGGAACTCTGGGGCATCTGGCTGGCCCGGCCCATCTGCTCGGTCAATTGTTGGGTAACCCGCTCGATTTCCCCCCGATTGGTGCGGTAAGCCTCGCTGACCGCTTGCAGCACCCGGGGAAAGCCGGGCATATTCATCCGGTCGGCCGGCGGAAAGTAGGTGCCGCCGTAAAAGGGCTTGCCCTCCGGGGTCAGGAACACGGTCATGGGCCACCCGCCGCTGCCGGTGAGCATCTGAACCGCCTCCATATACACGGCGTCCAGGTCGGGCCGTTCCTCCCGGTCCACCTTGATGTTGACAAAGTTGTCGTTCATCAGGGCGGCGATGGCATCATCCTCAAAAGATTCCCGCTCCATCACGTGGCACCAGTGGCAGGCCGAGTAGCCGATGCTCAGCAGGATAGGCTTGTCCTCCCCTTTAGAGCGGCCCAGGGCCTCAGCGCCCCAGGGATACCAGTCCACCGGGTTATGGGCGTGCTGGAGCAGGTAGGGGCTGGTTTCGTTACTCAGACGATTGGGCATAAAGGCTCCTGTAGTGGCTTACGACTTGCTGGGCGGCTTTTGGGTGTTCCGGGCTTGATTGCTGGAAAGGGATTTCGGTTTGATACTTGGGCCATTGGCCGGAATGTTGGCGAACTAGAAATACAATTTCTGATTCTACGGCCTCTGCATCATTCTTTAGAAACCCCCTAACATTCCGTGGGGCACTCTTTCCATATTGGTAAGCTGCCCCGATGTTCGATGAGAATCTCCGCTATTGCATCCGCCGCGTACTCAAAGTAGTTTGCGCCTTCCTGCCCGGTGAAATTTCTGTGAGCTTGCAAGAAGTGTCCCCAGGCAATACTCGTGTGCAATAAGGGTAAGACGTTGATTTTCTGAATGTTGAAGTTATTTGAGCGAGAGCAAAACTCTTGCCCAAGCCTTTGCGTGTTCCAGTAGTCCTTTGTTTTGTTACCTGACTCATTCGTACTTCTTCGGGCAAACTCGAAAGCAAATGACCCAAAAGTAAAGATTATCTTTGGAGAGTGGGCTTTGACCAACTTTCCAAAGTTAGTTACCTCTGTCAGTAGTGGGTTTTCCCATTGTGTACCGGAAATCAGGCTCTTATATGCAGGGTCCTCTACTGCGTTTCTCACGTACAATAGAGATGTATCCATCCTGAGTCGGTCAGGTAGATAAACCCGTTCTTGAATCCGGTCCAAGATAGGAGTCCAGATGTTATGCCGTGCGGGATGGCGAGGGTCAAGCGGGTAATCAAGCTGGGTTTGCCAACGTGCTGGATTGGAGTCTCCAATTAGCCAAATAGGAAACTCTCTCGAACCGTGCTCCCTTTTCATACTTACCCCAGCTCCCCCGCCAGCCGCGCCGCCAACTCCTCCAGGGGCATTGCCCCCAGGTTGCCGCCTTCCCGGGTGCGGACGGCGACGGCCTCCTGTTCCTGTTCCCGGTCGCCTACTACCAGCATATAGGGTACTTTCTGTAGCTGGGCGTTGCGGATTTTCAGGTTCATCCGCTCGCTGCGTCCGTCCACTTCGGCCCGGAGGCCCTGGGCGGCCAGCCGGGTCTGGACGGCTTCAGCGTATTCCTGGTGGCGGTCGGCGATGGGAATGACCACCGCTTGGGTGGGCGCCAGCCACAGGGGAAAGGCCCCGGCGTAATGCTCAATCAGCACTCCGAGGAACCGCTCCAGGGAGCCTAAAATGGCCCGGTGCACCATATAGGGACGGCTACGGCCCCCGTCGGCGTCCATAAAGGTCAGGTCGAACCGTTCCGGCAGGTTGAAGTCGAACTGCACCGTGGTGCATTGCCAGTCCCGGCCCAGGGCGTCCTTAATCTTGATGTCGATTTTGGGGCCGTAAAAGGCGCCGCCGCCGGCATCAATGTCGTAGGGCAGCCGCCGTTCTTCCAACGCCCGCCGCAGGGACTCGGTGGCGTGTTCCCACATCTCCGGCTCCCCGGCGTAGTCCGCCGGCCGGGTGGACAGGGAAATGGAAAAGTCGGTGAACCCGAAGGCGTCCAAAAGCTCAAAGGTCAAGTCCAGCACGCCGCCCACTTCCGGCTCCACCTGTTCCGGCAGGCAAAAGATATGGGCGTCATCCTGGGTGAACCCCCGCACTCGCATCAGGCCGTGCAGCACGCCGCTGCGCTCATAGCGGTACACCGTCCCCAGTTCGGCAATCCGAAGGGGCAGTTCCCGGTAGCTGCGCAGGGAGGAACGATACACCATAATGTGGAAGGGGCAGTTCATCGGCTTCAGGTAGTATTCCTGCTCATCCACCTCCAGCGGGGCGTACATACTGTCCCGGTAGTGGGCCAGGTGGCCGCTGGTTTGCCAAAGCTGGGCGCGCCCGATGTGGGGGGAATAGACGATGTTGTAGTCGTGGCGGTAGTGCAGGTCCCGCCAATAGTCCTCGACCAGGCTGCGGACTACCCCGCCCTTGGGGTGCCAGACAATCAGGCCGGGGCCAATTTCCTCGTGAATGGAGAAAAGGCCCAACTGCCGCCCCAGGGTGCGGTGGTCTCTCCGCTCCGCTTCCTCCAGTCGGGTCAGGTAATCGGTCAGGGCGTCGCAGCTCTCCCAGGCGGTGCCGTAGATTCGCTGGAGCATGGGGCGGTGTTCGTCGCCCCGCCAGTAGGCGCCGGCGATATTGAGCAGCTTTACCGCTTCAATATCGGCGGTGCCGGCCACGTGCGGCCCCTGGCACAGGTCAATGAAGTCGCCGTGCCGATAAATGCTCAAGGTAGTGTCCTCGGGCAGGTCGGCGATTATCTCCAGCTTATAGGGCTGGTCGGCAAACAGGCTTTGCGCCGCTTCCCGGCTGACTTCCTCTCGTTGGAAGGGCTGGCGGGCGGCGATGGTCTCCCGCATCAACCCCTCGATGCTTTCCAGGTCTTCCGGGGTAAAGGGGCGGGAAACGTCAAAATCGTAATAAAATCCGTCCTGGGTGGGCGGGCCAATGCCCATTTTGGCCTCGGGAAAGAGCTTCAGCACGGCATCGGCCATCACGTGCGCCGCCGAATGGCGCATCCGGTGGCGCAAGGCGTGGGTGGCGTCGGTGTTGGAGTGGTCCAGCGCTGCGTGATCCAGCATATTGACTTCCTGTAGTGAATTGTCGGACATTTCCACAAGCCGGCAGTGGCAAGCTGCCAACGGCTGGGTAGTCTGACCGCAATCCATTATACCCAAGATACAGGGAGAATGATAATAACCGGTAAGGTGTACCGGGACATAGGCGGGCAAGGCGGTTGGTCGTAGGGATTTTCCCGCCCCGAAGTGGTCTATGAACCGTAAAAGACTTCCTTGATGCTGCGGTTACGGATGGCCTTCATTAGCTGCGACCGGATTGAGATGGCGTAGGAGACGGTAACCAGGGCGGAGAGTAGTATGGCAAAACCGACGTGGCGGAGGCCCGGCTCGGCAATCAGAACATCCAGCCCGAAGGCTACGGCGGCAATCACCAGTACGTTGAAAATGACGTAGCCGACGGCCAGCCCTACTATCGCGTTCCGGGACAGCAGCACCACCAGGACGCCGGGAACCAGGGCAATCAAGGTGGGCCAGGTCAGGAAGGCCAGGCAGACGCCGATGATGGTGGCGGCGCCCTTGCCGCCCCGGAACCCCAGCAGAAAAGTCCAGTTATGCCCGACCACCACCAGCAGGCCGGTTACATAAACGGCCCAATCCGGCGCGCCGATCCAGCCGGGCAGCAGCGCCGCCAGCGCTCCCTTGCCTACGTCAAGGAACAGCACCAGGCCGGCCCCCCAGACGCCGACGTGGTGGTAGGTGTTCAGCGTCCCGACGTTCTTGCTGCCCACCTCCCGCAAGTCCACGCCCTTTACCAGGCGCACCAGGTAATAGGCCGGCGGGATCGAACCGATAAGGTAGGCGGCCAGACCCAGGAGGGCGACAATGAGCAGTTCCAACGGGCGGGTCTCCTTTGGTGAGTTGGGGATAAACGGGGCAACTGGGCAATGGCGTGGGCGGCTCCGACGCCCCGGAAAAGCGGCTAGATTCTAGCACCGAATACCAAGCCCCGCAATGAGACGTTAGGGGGTCTGCCCGACGCCCAAGTCAATCACAGCATAAACTCGTCGTTCCGGCGAAAGCCGGAATCCAAAACCCTCTTTAGCCGGCCCGCTCTTTTCCGGTGGATTTCCTGGATTCCGGCTTTCGCCGGAACGACGGTTGCTTGGGTGCCACGGTTGCTTGCGTTGCCCTGGTTAAGACGCGGTTGCCCTGGAGTTACGCGGTTGGCCGGCCATTCCGACCAACCCGTATGTCATTCTGACCACTAACTCTTGTGTCATTCCGACCGCAGGGAGGAATCTAAAAATCTTGAGCGTAGTCAAGGTCCGGCGTTTTAGATTCCTCCCTGCGGTCGGAATGACATGATAGGGTGGAATGACATAACAGGGTAATGACGGGGTAATGACATGGCAGGCTCAGGGTGAGAGCGGATAGGAGGCAACTCACTTTAACTAAATCCGCTCATGGTGAGCTTGTCGAACCAGACGTCCAAGGCAATCGCAGCATAAACCCGTCGTTCCGGCGAAAGCCGGAATCCAGAACCCTAGGTAGCCGGCCCGCTCTTTTCCGGGGGATTTCCTGGATTCCGGCTTTCGCCGGAACGACGGTTGTTTGGGTGCCACGGTTGTTTGCGTTGCCCTGGTTAAGATGTGATTGGCTCCGGCCCCGCCGCCCGGCGTTCTGGCAAAACCAAATTGCCGTCCTCCCCGCTCATCCTGAGCTTGTCGAAGGATAAACCGTCGGATAGGGGAGGGTGGTTCGACAAGCTCACCATGAGCGGACATTGTTATCACCAAGCGGACAGTGTTTAACCATGAGCGGATTTTGTTCCTGGCAAAGACTTTGCCTCTACCCCGCCGCCCAGCGTTCTGGCAAAACCAAGCCTTACAACCTATAATGAATTTCACCTAACCGGAATCGCAAGGGCCGGTCGAGTCTAAAAGACCGGCGCTACAACATAATTGAGAAGTGAGGGTTACCAAAATGGAAGTGCTTAGGCAGGAACTGGCGGCGATGGTTCAGAAGGTTGAGTCGGTCGTGGAGCGTCTTTGACCTGGCGGACAAGGAAACCACCATTACCCGAATGGAGCGGGCGGCGGCCCGTCCCGGCTATTGGGATGACCCGCGACAGGCTCAGAAGGATATGCAGCAGTTGGGCCGCTTGAAGGAATCCGTCGCGCTGTGGCGGGACCTGCAAACTGAGGCCGCAACCCTTTTGGAACTGACCGACCTGGCCCTGGCGGAGGGCGACGATTCCCTGGAGGGCCAGTTGGAGGCCGACGGGAAACAGCTGGCCCGGTCGCTGGCCCGGGCCGAAATCGCCCTTACCCTGGCCGGGCCTTACGACGACCGCCCGGCCATCGTGTCCGTTTATCCTGGCGCCGGCGGCGCCGACTCTCAGGACTGGGCCAAAATGCTGCTGCGGATGTACCTCCGCTGGGGTGAGGTGCAGAACCGGCCGGTGCAGGTTATGGACTTGTCCTATGGCGACGAGGCCGGCCTGCGCAGCGCTACGCTGGAGGTGGGCGGCGCTTACGCCTACGGCTACCTGAGCGCCGAGCGGGGCGTCCACCGGCTGGTCCGGCTGTCGCCCTTTGACCCCAACCTGCTGCGCCATACCTCTTTTGCCCAGGTGGAGGTGCTGCCGGCGGCCGGGGAGGAGGAGGAAGTGGTGGTGCGCCCGGAGGACGTAAAGCTGGATACCTTTCGTTCCAGCGGGCCGGGGGGACAGAATGTTCAGAAGGTGGCTTCCGCGGTGCGGCTGACTCACCAACCTACCGGCATCGTCGTTTCCTGCCAGACCGAGCGTTCCCAGCACCAGAACCGGGAATACGCTATGCGTATCCTGATGGCCCGGTTGCTGGCCCGGCAGAATGAACAGCGCGCAACCGAGTTGGCAAAACTGCGCGGGGAGCGGGTGGCGGCGGAATGGGGCAACCAGATTCGCAGCTATGTCCTCCACCCCTACAAGTCGGTGAAAGACCACCGCACCAACTACCAGAGCACCAACCCCGACGCCGTTCTGGACGGCGACCTGGATGATTTTATTGAGGCTTATCTGATTTCCCAAGTCAAGTAGAGGGTGGGCTGAGGGATTGACCAGTAACTCCCGCAACATCATTGCGCCCCGGTGTTTTATTTAACACCGGGGCGCAAGACGTTGAGTTACATAATGACCGTTCTAGGCGGGGTCAGGAACAGGAACCGAGGATGTGGCCCATTCGCTCCCGCTTGGTTTCCAGATAGGCCCGGTTCTCATCGTTGGGCGGCACTTCGACCTGCACCCGTTCCACCACCTCCACGCCGAGGCCGGACAAGCCCACCAACTTCTTGGGGTTGTTGGTCAACAGTTTTACCTTGTTGATGCCCAGGTCGGCCAGGATTTTGGCCCCGATACCGTAGTGGCGCAGATCCGGGTCAAAGCCCAATTGCTTGTTGGCGTCGATGGTGTCCAGGCCGTCGTCCTGAAGGGAATAAGCCTTGATTTTGTTGTGCAGCCCGATGCCCCGGCCCTCCTGGCGCATATAGAGGAGGGCGCCGGTGCCTTCCTGTCCCAGAATCTTGAGGGCCAACTCCATCTGCTCCCCGCAGTCGCAGCGCATACTGCCGAAAACGTCCCCGGTCAAACATTCGCTGTGAATCCGGGTCAATACCGGATGGTCGGGCGTCCAATCGCCGATGGTAAGGGCAATATGCTCCCCCGGGTCAAAGGGACTCTGGTAGGCGAAAATCCTGAACTCGCCGTACTGAGTAGGCAGGCGCGCCTCGGCAACCCGCTCCACCTGGGTCTCGTAGCGGCGGCGGTAAGCGACTATCTGGGCAATGCTGATAATCTTCAGGTCGTGCCGCTCGGCGAACAATTCCAGGTCGGGGAGGCGGGACATAGAACCGTCGTCGTTCATTATTTCGCAGACCACGCCGGCGGGGTACATTCCCCCAATGCGGCACAGGTCAATAATGGCTTCGGTATGCCCGCCGCGCACCAGCACGCCCCCCGGCTGGTAACGCAGGGGGAAAAGGTGGCCGGGCCGGGAAAAGTCCTCCGGCCCGGCGGCCGGGTCAATCAAGGCCCGGATGGTGGCGGCCCGGTCGCCGGCGGAAATCCCGGTAGTGGTGCCGGCCTTGTAATCCACGGACATAGTAAAGGCGGTGGGCATTTCGGCGGGGGCGTATTCGCTGCCAATCAAGGGTATTTCCAGTTCGTTCAGCCGGTCTTCCTGCATCGGCATACAGAGGAGGCCCCGGCCATAAGTAACCAGGAAATTGACGGCGTCCGGGGTTACCATTTCGGCCGGCATCACCAGGTCGCCCTCGTTCTCCCGCCGCTCGTCGTCAACCACGATCAGGAACTTGCCGGCCTTGAGGTCAGCGATGGCCTCTTCCATGCTAGACAGGGGCATAATAAGTACCTATCTCCCCGAAAAACCGGCCCCCCTCGCTACTTCCCAACCTTCCCCGGCTTTCTCCCCGGCCGTTTTACCTGGCTAAAAGGCTCTCCACGTATTTTGCCAGGATGTCCACTTCCAGGTTGACCCGGTGGCCCTCCGATTTCTCTTGTAAGTTGGTGTTGGTCAAGGTGTATGGTATCACAGAAAGGGTGAAGGATGCAGCCCCCTTGCTCACCACGGTCAGGCTGATGCCGTCCACCGCGATAAACCCCTTTTCTACGATGTAGGGCAGGAAACGCTTGGGGGCGCGGATCCGGAATATAACGCAGTCGCCCTCCGGCTTGCGGGACATTACCCGCCCGGCGGCGTCCACGTGGCCCTGGACAATGTGGCCGCCCAAGCGGTCGCTGACCGCCAGGGGACGCTCCAGGTTGACCCCGCTGCCGGCCTCCAGTTGGCCGAAGGCGGTGCGGCGCAGGGTCTCCGGCGCCAGGTCCACCCGGAACTGGTCGCCGTCAAACTGAACCACGGTTAAACAGGTTCCGTTGACCGCCATGCTGTCGCCCAGCCGCATCCCGTCCATAACCTTATCGGCCTGGACGGTCAGCCCGTAGTCCTGGCGGTCAACTACCGTTCCTACCTCTTCGACAATTCCGGTGAACATAATGCTGCCCCTTACCGGCCGTCGCGGGCCGGATAGCCGGAAATCAGCCAGTCCGGGCCAATCTGCCGGATTTCGCTCCCGGCGACCTGCCAGGCTTCGGACATCCGCGCCGTCCCCTGTCCTTCGATGGGTGAGGCGGCCTGACTGCCGCCAATAATTACCGGCGCAATGAAAACATATACTTTATCCACCAACCCGGTGTCAAACAGCGTTCCCAGGGTAATGCCGCCGCCTTCCACCAGCAGGCTGACTACGCCGCGCTGCCCCAGTTCGGCCAGAACCCGGCTCATTTCCACCATTCCGGGGGGTTGCAGCGGCCCGGTAAATACTTCGGCGCCGGCCTGCCGCAACAGCGCTACCGGTTCGGCCGGCGCCTCGGCTGAAGTGGCAATCAGGGTGTTTCCCGGTTCCCGCAGCAGCCGGGCCGCCGGGGGAGTGCGGCAATGGCTGTCCAGCACCACCCGCAGCGGCTGGCGGGCGCGGGGGGAACCATCCGGTTCCCGGGCAGTTAGCTGGGGATCATCGGCCAGCACCGTGTTAATGCCGACCATTATGGCGTCGCTTTCCCGCCGGATCCGCTGCACTTCTTCCCGCGCCAGGGGGCCGGTTACCCACTTGGAATCCCCGGAATAGGTGGCAATTTTACCGTCCAGGCTCATCGCGAACTTGGCGGACACGAAGGGCAGCCCGGTGGTAACGTGCTTGGCAAAGGCTTCGTACAGTTCGCTGACTCCCTCGGTTTCCTCCAGGGCCACCTCAACGCCGGCCTCCCGCAGGGTGGCCAGACCCTTGCCGGCCACCAGGGGGTTGGGGTCAAGGTACGCCGCAACCACCTTTTTGACCCCCGCCGCAATTATGGCCCCGGTGCAGGGCGGCGTCCGACCGAAATGGCAGCAGGGTTCCAGGGTGGTGTAGAGGGTAGCCCCTTGGGCCATTGGGCCGCTCTGCTCCAGGGCGCCGATTTCGGCGTGGCGCTGTCCCGGCGGCAGGGTGTAGCCGGCGCCCACCGTCGCGCCGTCCCGAACCAGAACCGCCCCCACCGCCGGGTTGGGGCTGGTGTTGCCCAGGGCCTGCCGGGCCAGGGCCAGGGCCTGCTGCATTGGAGGGAGTCCAGGCATTGGATTGTCCGAAAGTCTAAAGTTTCAAGGGATGGATACCGGCGCTTGGCCGGCTGCCGGTGGAAATCAGTTGCTCGCCGGCGGAAAATCCCGGTGGGAACGGCTGGCCGTCGGTTCGGTCTGTCCCTGGTACTTGCTGCCCAGGGATTCAGAGCCGTAGAGCCGTTCGGCCGGGGTGGTCAGGCGGAGAAAGGAAATCTGGCCGATTTTCATTCCATAGTAGAGGGTGATGGGCAGGCGGGCCAGGTTGCTCAGTTCCAGGGTCAGGTTGCCTTTCCAGCCCGGGTCAACGAACCCGGCGGTGGAGTGAATCACCAGCCCGATGCGCCCCAGAGAACTCTTGCCCTCCAGCCGGGCCACCAGGTCATCGGGCAACTCAATGTGTTCCATAGTGCTGCCCAGGACGAACTCTCCGGGATGCAGGATAAAGGGATGATTTTCGTCGGGCATTTCCACCATTTCCGTCAGCTGTTCCATACTCTCTTTAACGTCGATGTAGGGCTGGCGGGAGTTGCTGAACACCAGGACTTTGCGGTCCAGGTGCAAGTCCACGCTGGCCGGCTGAATGTCCGCCGGGTCCAGGGGCCGGAGAACAATCCGCCCTTCGTGCAGGGCCTCCTTGATTGACCGGTCGCTCAGTACCATCTTATACCGTTTATCCTGTTGTCCCGATTAGTAAGGCTTGGGTGATTCTATATCGCCGGGGGTGAGGCCGCAACTGCCGGGGATGACCGGTCAGGGCCGGTGCCAAGTCTGTTCCAGGAACCAAACCCACCAGGAACCAAGTCCACGCCAAAAACTAAATCCGCTCATGGTGAGCTTGTCGAACCACCTTTCCATATTCGGCGATTCCTCTATCACTCAATCCTTCGACAAGCTCAGGATGAGCGGAGCGGTCAACTCTGGATGACCTAAATCCGCTCATGGTGAGCTTGTCGAACCACCTTTCTTTATCCGGCGATTCCTTTATCACTCAATCCTTTGACCGGCTCAGGATGAGCGGAGCGGTCAACTTTGCACGGCCCCGGCCCGCAACAGCCGGGATAACCGGAAAAAGGCCGGCTCCCTTGAGAGCCGGCCTTTCCAAGATTACCGGGAACCCACTGGTTTGAGCGAAACTCCCTACCGAATCTCAAAAATTCCGTTCACATATACTTCCACGCTCAGCTCGCCCGGCACGATGGGGGTTGATGCGCCGGCCAGCGCGGGGGCCGACAACGCCTGGGACTCCTTAAAGAAGTCCACCCGGCCCGACGGCGCGGGGCTGGTCTCGGTTAGATAAACCAGGGCGCCCAGCCTTACCTCGCCCAATTGGGCCAGTTGGGTAGCCCGGTTCCGCAGGTCGATAACGGCGGCGGTGCGGGCTTGCGATTGCAGCGTGGTGGTGCTTTCTATGGAGAAGGTAACGCCGTGAAACCGGAGCAAATCCCCGCCAGCGTCGGCTACCCCGTCAATTATCGGGCTGATGGAATCCAGGTCGCGCACCAGGACGGCGACGCGGTTAGTTACTTCGTAGCCGGTGAGGACGGTTTGCCATTCCTGGTAGCAGTTGGTGGCCGCCGGTTCCTGGCTGCCGGGAGTTGCCGGGGCGGATTCGGTCAAGGTGTCATCATCCGCGTCCGCGCTGCCGGCCATTTCGGCCGGGGTATCTGCGTCGCCGGCCATTTCAGCCGGCGTATCTCCGCTGCCGGCCGTTTCAGCCGGCGTGTCTGCGCTGCCGGCCATCTCGTCCCCCGTTTCCGCGCTGCTCTCCATCTCGGCCTCCGGTTCCTCGCACCGGGCAACTTCCCGGCCGGTGTAGCGAGGCTGGATGTTGAAATGGCTGGTCTGGATGTCCGCATCGGCGACTTCGTGGGCTTCCAGTTCCTCCAGAATGTCGGTCATTGCCTCGGCGGCCTCGGTACGGGCGTCCTCGACGCTGGTGGCGAAGGCTTCCACCCCCAAGTTCAAGGTAGCCAAGTCCGGGGCAGCGCTGGCCTGGCCCCGCCCGGAGGCGCGGATGCCGCCATCTACTTCGATGGTGTTGCTCTGGGGCGCCGGAGCGGTTTGGGGTTTGCTGACCCCGACTATTCCTTCGCTGACCGCCGGGGCGGGGAGGTACAACGGAGCCGGCGCCCCGGCCGGCAACCCGGTTTCCGACCCTTCCGCCGCCGGGCCGGCCGGGGCAGCGTCCGGCGGTGCCTGGGCCGACCCGCAGGCCAGCAGCAGCCCGACTAGGCTCAATCCTGCCAGGGTTAGTAGTCCTTTGCCATACTTGGGTATCCTCATTGGGCGGTTCCTCCAATTTTTGATGTTAATATACCATTCTATTGCCAGGTTAAGACGCCGTAGCGGTGCGGAAAGTTCCCTTTGCCGTCCCGGTATTAAGCGGAAATCCGGCGGTTCCGGCGTAATTTAAGGACCAGGGCGCTGAGGAAAACCAGCATCAGGGCGGCGGCCACTCCCGCCGGCAGCCACCGGGTAATGTGGCCGCCCGGAGTTGTTGCCCCTGCCGCCGGAGCAGGACTTTCCGTTTGGGGCAGGGTTGGCGCCGGCGTGAGGGTTGGCATTGATGTCGGCGTAGGCGTAGGCGCTGGCGTCGGAGTCGGGGTAGGAGCCGGTGTAGGTTCGACGGTCGGCGTCAGGGTTGGCATTGGTGTCGGCGTGGGCGTAGGCACCGGCGTCAAAGTCGGGGTTGGAGTTGGCGCAAAGGTTGGCGTAGCCGCGCTTGCCATATCCTGAACAGCAGCAGCCCCCGGTGTCTCCGGGCCGGCTTCTGCTGCTGCTACGGCGGCGGGTTCATCAGCCGGCGTTTCTAGGGGCGCGCTGGCGGCGGCGGGGGCGGCGCGTTCCGCTACTACCTCTACTTCTACTTCCTTTTCAACCACCACTTCCTGCATTACTTCCCGTTCCACTGCCGCCTTTTCTACTGCTATTTCCCCGACTTCCGCTGATGCCGGTTCGGCCATTGCCACCGGTTGCGGTGTCGGAGTAGGCGCCTGGGCCGGCAGGGCCGCGGCGGCCGGTGGGGGCGCGGATGCAAGCTCCAGGGCCGGGCTGGATTCGGCTATTGCGTCCCTTTCGGCTGGGGCTTCTAATAACAGTTCTGGTGCTGCTGCCGGCGCCGGTTCGCTGAAACTGCTGCTGCCGGCGGTGGCATTTTCCGGGGCCGGCGCCGGGGAAGTAAGCCCCATCGCCTCGGCCAGCACCAGCAGGGCCAGGGCCAGGCCGGCCAGCGAAGCGGCGCTGGCATAGGCCCAGGCCGGAACTCGGTCCAATAGAGACGGGGTTGGGCGGCTGATGACGGCAGCCCGGCCCGGCGTGGTCAGGGGCGCGGCCGGCAGGGTAAAGCTGCGGGGCAGGGTAAATAGGGGCAGTTCCTGAAGCCGGGTCACGGTGGCCCGCAGGCTTTCCATTTCCTCCCGGCAAGTAGCGCAGGCGGCCAACGCCCGGTCAATGCGGCGCCGTTCCGGTTCGGACAGCCGGCCGTCCAGGTACTCGGAGAGCCTTTCGGGCTGGATATGCCGGTGCTTCCCAATCATCCACATACGCTACTATCCTGCGCTAATCCTGCTGACTATCCTGACGAAACCGGGCCGGCAGAAGTTCCCCGGCGGCGCGCAGGTAATCCCGCAACTCCCGCCGGCCCCGGCTGATTCGAGACTTCACCGTACCCAGGGAGCAGTTCAACGCTACAGCGGCTTCCTCATAGCTGAACCCCTGCACGTCAACCAGCAGCAGGGCCAGCCGCCGCTCTTCAGGCAGTTGGGTCAGGCCGGTTTCAATGGTGTGGCGCAATTCGCTCCGCTCGGCGTGTTCCTCCGGCGTTTCCTGCCCGGAGGGTAGGTCAGCCGCCGACGGGACGGGGTGTTCCGGCGTGTCGTTGCCGGATGGCAGGGGGTTTAAGGAGACGGTGGGCCGGGCGCGGCGCGCCCGCAGCAAGTCCCGGCAGGTGTTGGCGACAATCTGCATCATCCAGGCCGGCAGGTTGTCCCCCCGGAACCGGGGAAAGGCGCGGTAGCCGGATACGAAACTCTCCTGCACCGCATCCTCGGCTAACGCCCAATCGTTGAGCATCCGGCGGGCCAGGTTGTAGGCCGGGGACTGGAAACTCTCGATGATGCAGTTGAAGCAGTAGGAACGGCCGGCCCGGTCCTGGACAGGCAGAGGCGGGTGGCCCGTACAGTTGGGGTTGCCGGGATTCCAGCTATCGTTAGCGGTCGGCATTGACCACCGGTTGCCGGCCGAGGCAGCCCGGCCGGCGGGCGGCAAGGTTCAAGGTTAGCGCTGCCCCGGGCCGGTCTAACCCTGGAAGGATACCCGGCCATCCAGCAGACCCCGGGCCATGACGAACTTGTGAATCTCCGAGGTGCCGCCGCCAATGCGGGCGTGGCGCAGCAGGTGATACCAGTGGGGGATGGGCATATCCAGGGTTTCCCCCATCCCGCCAAAGACCTGCATTATCTTGTCAATGCTGCGGCAGCCCCACTCGCCGGCGCAATACTTAATCATTGACGCTTCCACCCGCACGTCTTCGCCCTGGTCGGCCCGGGCCGCCGTCTCCCGGGTAACCGCCCGCAGGTTCATAATGTCAATGTAAACGTCGGTCAGCATCCACTGGATGGCCTGGCGGTCGCTGATGGGCCGGCCATAGGTAACCCGTTGCTTGGCCCACTCGATTGCCATTTCCAGGGCGCGGCTCAGGATACCCAGGGCCATTGACCCGCGCAGCAGCCGGTCGTGATGCACCAGCCATTGCTGGCCCAGGGTGAAGCCCAGCCCCACCTCGCCCAGCACCTGGGTTTGGGGAACCCGCACTTCGTCCAGGTGAACCATATATTGCTGGGCGCGGGTTGGCACAATCCAGACTCGTATCGGCTCGAAACTGAGGCCCGGCGTCGGGTTGTCGATGATGAACATCGTGATGCCGCCGCGCTGCCGCTTTTCCGGGTCGGTAACCGCCTGCACCAGCAGGAAATCGGCGGTGGCGGCGCCGGAAATGAACATCTTGGTCCCGCTGATGACCCAATCATCCCCGTCCCGCACCGCCCGGGTCTGCATCATCCCGCCGGGGTCGGAACCGGCCTGGGGTTCGGTCTGCCCGAAGGCGTAGTTGAGGTCGCCCTGAATGGCCGGGTAGAGGTACTTCTGCTCCTGTTCCGGGGTGCAGGAGCCAATCATCATCATCGGCACCGGGGAAGTGGGCAGTTGGACGATGCTCTTGTGTATCTCCTCATCCATTACCACGTGGCCCAGGGCACCCATACCGCCGCCGCCGTACTCCTCGGGCACGAAGGAAGTGAAAATGCCGGTATCCTTGGAAATGTTGTTCAGCCGGCCCCATTGCTCCGGGGAAAGGGTGCCTACCACGCCCATAACCGTCTCGGCGATGCCCTTGGGGCCGCCGTCATCCACCCCTTCCTGAGGCGGGTGAGCCAGATATTCGGCCTCCAGCGGCACGCACTCGTCCCGCACAATCTGGCGAATCATACTTTTCAGGCCGTCAATTTCCGGGGGAAGTCCAGGCTGCATTAAACTACTCCCAAGCAAGGTTTCCAAGGTTATCCGGGGGCCTAAGGTAACCGGAAAGGCCCCTTTCCGGCCCGTTCTTGGAAAAAAATTGCGGGCGGAAAGATGCGGGTTGTTATCCGGTGGACTGATGGGCCGGCCGGCTGCTCCGGGGCGACGGTAGGAACCTCCCGGATTCAGTGGAAGGGACAAACGAAGGTGAAAGCGCTGTAGAGGGTGCTTTCCTCGCCGGCGTCCAATTCCTCCGGGGGCGTATTATACTGGGCCAGCGCCGTCCCGGTGTCGCCACTGCCCGGCGTAAGGTTTCCCACCTGAGAAACCGCGCCCACCCCGGTGGCGACAATGGACAGCAGCAGCAACGCTAATACTGCGACTCCAATAATTTTCGCTTTCATCCGTACCCCGCTGGAGGCGCCGGTTGCGGGTGCCTGACGGGTGCCTGGAAGGATACCGAAAGCCCTCCGGCCACTGTAAACCTATTTTATACCCTTGACCGGGGAAATGCCATACTTCAAGGCCGGCTTTAGCATCGGCGCCAAGTTGGGTTGTGTTCTCTTCCCGCTCATGGTGAGCTTGTCTAACGCTCATGGTGAGCTTGTCGAACCATCCCAATCCCATCCTTCGACAGGCTCAGGATGAGCGGTGTATTTGTTCCGGCGGCTGGTGGTGAAAGAGACGGCGCTCCGTCCCTTGGGGCCGGCTTTAGCCGCCGGGCTTTCGTGTTAGAATAACGTCAATTTCAGCCCCATTTTCGTTAAGGACGTAATCCCGGATGCAGTTCCGCAATATCCCCAGCGTAGAAAGAGTAATCGCCGCTGAGCCGTTGGCCGACGCAATCCAGGCGTACAGCCGGGAGTGGATTGTGGCCCTGGTGCGGCAACAACTGGAAAAGGCCCGCGATGGCGTGCGACAGGGCGGCGCGGCCCCGTCGGTGGCGGAAGTGGCTGAGGCGACTTGCCGGGCGATAGCGGAAATGACCCGGCCGGCGCCCCGCCCGGTTATCAATGCCACCGGCGTCATTATCCACACCAACCTGGGCCGGGCGCCTTTGAGCCGGGCCGCTGTTGAGGCCGCCCGGTTGTCCGCGGAGGGCTACTCCAACCTGGAGTTTGACCTGGAGAGCGGACGGCGCGGTTCCCGCCAGGCCCCGTTGCAATCCCTGTTGCAGGAACTGACCGGAGCCGAGGCGGGGCTGGTGGTCAATAACAACGCCGCCGCGGTGCTGCTGGGGCTGTCGGCCCTGGCTGCGGGAAAGCCGGTGATAGTGTCCCGCGGCGAGGCGGTGGAGATTGGCGGCGGCTTTCGCATCCCCGACGTGCTGGCCCAGAGCGGGGCGCAACTGGTGGACGTGGGAACGACTAACCGCACCTACGCCCGGGACTACGAAAGCGCCATTACCGACCGGACCGGGGCTTTCCTCAAGGCCCACGCCAGCAACTTTCGCGTTGAGGGCTTTACCGCCGCCGTAGCCCCGGAGGAACTGGTTGCCCTGGGCGCCCGGCACAACATCCCGGTGCTGCACGACGTAGGCAGCGGCTGTCTGCTGCCGACGGAAAAATACGAACTGGCTCACGAGCCTACCCCGCAGGAAAGCGTTGCCGCCGGGGTGGGTCTGACCTTTTTCTCCGGGGACAAGCTGCTGGGCGGCCCCCAGGCCGGCATTGTGGTGGGGACTAAAGACCTGGTGGGACGGCTGGAACGGCATCCCCTGGCTAGGGCGTTTCGCATTGACAAGCTGAGCCTGGCCTCCCTGGTGGCAACCCTGCTCCATTACCGGCTTGGGGAGGCCGAGGGGGAAATACCGGTTTGGCAGATGATTTCCATGCCTTTACCAGTGGTCAAAGAACGGGCTGAAACCTGGCTTGCTGCCCTGGAGCAAGCTTTAGCTGACGCCGGGGTGGAAGCGAAGGTAGAACCCGGCCGCTCAGCCATTGGCGGCGGCAGCCTGCCGGGAGAAACGCTGCCGTCCTGGGTTTTGGCCCTGGCTTGCCCCGCCACGCCGGGCGGCCCGGAAGGAGTAATCCGGCGGTTGCGGGGTGGCGATTCCCCCGTTGTCGCCCGTATCGAGGGAGACCGGGTTTTGCTGGACCCGCGTACGGTATTGCCGGAAGAAGAAGACGGGCTGCTCCAGGGGTTGAATGAGGCGTTGGCCGGCGGTTGATTGTTGATTAACGCCCTTGATTAAATGTTGTTGCGGCGGTTGCGGTGGCGGCAAGACTACCGGGAGGGTATGAAAGGTATGGCGGTGTGCGGATGACCGACTTTCTGATGGTACACGAAGCAGGGCAGGGGGCCTGGTTCTGGAACCGGGTTTGGGGCTGTATGACCGCTCCGGCGGAACACCCGCCCTGCCTCTACACGCCGCGCAATGCCAGCCAGTTTTACCTGCTCAACCTGCCCGGGCACGGCTCTGACGAAGAGGGCGATACCGGCGAGGTGCGGCTGGAAGAATGTATCCAGGCGATAACCCGCGCCGTAGAGCGCCGGGGTTTGCGGGACTTGGTGCTGGTCGGCCACGGCGTAGGGGGAATGTTGGCCCTGCAAGCGGCCCCCCTGCTGGCCGTACCCCCCAAACGGCTGGCGCTGATTGCCGGCATCGTGCCGGAAAACCGGAGAAATGCCCTGGCCTGGTATCCCCGGGAAGTGCGCCGGCATTTCTCCTCAAGATTACACCTCAGCAAGCTGTGGGGCCGGGACATCAGACTGCCCCGGTCGATAATTACCCGGTATCTGTGCAATGGAATGGAGCCGCGGGAAATAACCCGCGCCCTGGGCTTTTTCGGCCCGCTGCCGACCCGAATGATGGAAGCCAAAGTGAGTTTGGACAGCGCGAACCTCCCCTGCCCGGTCAGCTACGTGGTACTGGACCAGGACCGAATGTTGCCGCCGGCGGTTCAGCTCAGAATGGCGCGGCGCATCCCCGGCATTGACATAACCCACCTGAATTCCTGCCACCAGGCCGCGCTGCACCGGCCCGATGAACTGGCCGACATATTGTTGGGCCTTGCTTAGTGCCGGGATTTCAGCCGGCCGGACCTTGCTGGCGGTTCAATACGGGGCAATCGCAGCACAAACCCGTTATTCCGGTCATTAAACCGTCGTTCCGGCGAAAGCCGGAATCCAGAACGCTCGGTAGCCGGCACGCTCTTTTCCGGGGATTTCCTGGATTCCGGCTTTCGCCGGAACGACGGTGGCTTGGGTTGCCGCCGGGGTTGCCCATGTTAAGACGCTATTGCCTGCCCTATGCTGCCGGTTCAATACGCCCGGCACCCCCCGGCAACGGGACTGTGATAGACTTGGCCTATGACCTACGTTGCCGACTTGCACCTGCACTCCGCCTACGCCTATGCCACCAGCAGCGCCCTTACCCTGGATAATCTGAGCCATTGGGCCAGGCTCAAGGGCGTTGACCTGTTGGCTACCGCCGATTTCACTCACCCGGCCTGGTTCAGGGAGTTGGCGGCAAACCTGGTGGAAGTGTCTGCCGGCTTGTATGCGTATGGCGGCGTTCACTTCGTTTTGGGAACTGAGGTTAGCTGTGTTTTCCGTCAGGGCGGGCGGCACCGGCGGGTTCACCTGCTGGTTTTTGCGCCGGGTCTGGCGGCGGCGGCCCGGCTTAATCAGGCCCTGGCCCGGCACGGCAACCTGGAGTCCGATGGCCGGCCTACTTTAACCCTTTCGGTTCGCGACTTGACGGCGCTGGCCCTGGAGACCAGCCCGGATTGCATCGTGATGCCGGCCCACGCCTGGACGCCCTGGTACGGCGTCTATGGCTCCAAGTCCGGTTTTGACCACCTGTCGGAAGCCTTTGATGATCTGTACCCGTATATCTATGCGGTGGAGACCGGTCTCTCCAGCGACCCGGAAATGAACTGGGCCGTCCCTGAGCTTGCCGACAAAACTATCGTTTCCTTTTCCGATGCCCATTCGCTGCCCAAATTGGCCCGGGAGGTAACCGCATTTGACGGGGAACTCAGCTATTCCGGCCTGGCTGACGCCCTGCGCTGCAACCGGGTGGCCTACAGTGTGGAGTTTCACCCGGCGGAAGGCAAATATCACTACGACGGTCATCGTAAGTGTGGCGTGTGCCAGCATCCGGCCGTAACCCAACGCGAGGGGAGCCGGTGCCCGGTGTGCCGCCGTCCCCTTACCCTGGGCGTGCTGAATCGGACTCGCCTGCTGTCCTCAATTGAACCGCCAAAGGCTGTTGCCTCCCCTGAAGCCAATGAGAAAACTAACGAAGGGTCGCTCCCGGACGGTATGGTTGCATCGCCGGAGGGCCGGCCCCCCTTTATCCGCTTGATACCCCTTCAGGAAATCATCGCCGGCGTGCTGGGGCAGGGGCCGAACACCAAACGGGTTCAGGATGCGTTTCGGCGTATTGTTTCCGAATTGGGCAGTGAGCTGATTACGCTGTTGTGGGCCGGCGCCGCCGATTTGGAAAGGGCCGCCGGGCCGGAACTGGCTCAGGCCATATTGCGCGCCCGCCGGGGCGACATCCACGTCGAGCCGGGCTATGACGGCGTATATGGCAAAGTCGCCCTGTACCCGCCCGCCCGGGCAGACCGGACTCCTTCGACCGCGCCCCTGTTTTAGGCCGGTTGCCAATATACGGGAATGGTTATCTGAACGCCGCTAATGGCGCGCTGGTTACTCCGCTCACAGCATACTGGTCGCTCCGCTCGTGGCATACTGGCCCCGCTCATGGTGAGCTTGTCGAACCAGCCCAATCCCGCCCTTCGACAAGCTCAGGGTGAGCGGGGTGGGATCCTCCCGGCACCGTCCTCTGCTGCGCCGGGCACAAGACAACGCCGCTATGGTACAATGCGAACCAAGCCAGCGTTGCAGGCCGGCGCCGGGGGTTGGAACCGGCAGCCGGATTAAGCAGTCAAATCCCGGTGAGTTGATTCGGATTATGGATGTGGCGCTCCGTCGGCTGCGGGCCGAGGACATTGAGCAGGTTATTGAAATCGAGCGGGAAGCCTTCACCCCGTTGTGGCTGGGAACTTCCTTCAAGCGCGAACTTAACAACCGTTACGCCCGCTACCTGGTAGCTTGCCAGCCGGAGCAAACCGGCCCGGCCCCCGACAATCCCTCGGCATCCGTAGCGGACGCGGCGCCGGAAAGCCGGCCGGCCGACGCCTCTCTCTGGGGTCGGATGGTTCGCGGGGTTCGGGAGATGGTGGGTAAGGAACCGCCGCTCAACGGCGCAGTCCCGGATATTGCCGGATACGTGGGCATCTGGTTTCAGGGCAACGAGGCGCACATCACCGAGATTGCCGTCCGGGAAAAGCTGCGGGGCCAGGGCATCGGGGAGTTGCTGCTCATCGGCTCGGTGCGGGTGGCCCTGGAAAACGGCTCTACCGTGCTGACCCTGGAGGCCCGGGTGTCCAACTTCATTGCCCAGCGCCTTTATGAGAAATACGGGTTCAAAGAGGTCGGAATCCGCAAGAATTACTACTCGGACAACCGGGAAGATGCGGTAATAATGACCACCAGCCCACTCCACGCCAACGAATACCAGGAACTCTTTGGGCAACTGCAAGCGGCTTTCCTGGCCCGTTGGGGCGAGATAAACATAAGCTGTTGACGGGAACTGCTGACCGGGGCTTGATGCCGGAATTGGGTAGGGCCGGGAAACCGGTTGGGTGCCATTCCCGATTTATCCAGGTTGAGTTAAGGTTGACCTGTAGTTAGCCCCTTGTTAGAATGGCGAAAGTGTTTTCGAGAATAGGACCGGGATGATTGTCATTGGCCTGACCGGAGGGATTGGCACCGGCAAAAGTGAAGTGGCGCGCCGGTTGCAGGAACGCGGCGCCGTGGTCATCAACGCCGACCAGGTGGGCCACGAAGCCTATACCCCTCATTCGGAAACGTGGCAGGCGGTGGTCAAAGCCTTCGGGGAGCAGATACTCCAGGAAAGCGGGGAGATCGACCGGAGAAAGTTGGGCGGTATCGTTTTTGCCGACCCTCAGCAATTGGCCCGGCTCAACGGCATTATGCACCCGCGCATGGCCGGTATCGTGAGCGGCCGGTTGGAGGGTCTGCGAGAAAGCGGGACTCCGGTGGCGGTGGTGGAAGCCGCCGTTCTGTTTGAAGCCGGTTGGGACTCCCTGGTTGACGAGGTTTGGACTACCGATTCGCCGGTGGAGGCCGTAGTTCACCGCTTGCAGGCGCGTAACGGCCTGGATGCCGAAGAAGCGCGCAAACGGATTGCCGCTCAAATGTCCTCGGAAGAGCGGGCGGCCCGCGCCACGGTGGTAATCGCCAATTCCGGCGACCTGGCAACCCTGGAATCGACCATCAAGGAACTGTGGGAACACAGAGTAGAAGGAAGGATTGAACGAACATAATGGTAGATGCGGTTGAGCCTGAATACAAAGAGTACGCAATAGAAGAGTTCCTGGTTCGCAGCGAACCCTATTATCGGCCGGTGGGCGATGAACTCGACCTTTTTACGGCAGCCTATAATCAGCACATACCGGTTCTGCTGAAGGGGCCGACCGGCTGCGGCAAGACCCGCTTTGTGGAGTATATGGCTTGGAAACTCGGCCGGCCGATGACCGTAATCCGGCCCGACGGCAGCGGCGGTCGCCCGGCCCAGGAACTGCGGGAGGGCGAAGTAAGGGTGCCCCTGGTTACGATCGCCTGCCACGAAGACCTGACCGCCAGCGACCTGGTGGGCCGCTACCTGCTGGATTCGGAAGGCACCCGCTGGATTGACGGCCCGATGACCCGGGCGGTCAAGGCCGGCGCCATCCTTTACCTGGATGAAGTGGTGGAGGCGCGGAAGGATACCACCGTGCTGATTCACCCCCTCACCGACCACCGCCGGATTCTCCCAGTGGAAAAGACCGGCCAGATAATCGAAGCGGATGACCGGTTTCTCCTGTGCATCTCCTACAACCCGCACTACCAGAGCGCGTTGAAAGACCTGAAACACAGCACCCGTCAGCGGTTCATTTCGGTAGAGTTTGACTATCCCCCGGCGGACATTGAGGCGGAGATAGTGGCGCGGGAAAGCGGCTGTACCACGGAGCAGGCCGTTGCCCTCGCCAAGCTGGGTGAAAAGGTGCGTAACCTCCGCGACCACGGGCTGCAAGAGGGGGCCAGCACCCGCCTGCTGATCTACGCCGGCCGGCTGATGCGGGAGGGCATACCGGCGCGCCGGGCCTGCCAGGTCGCCATCGTCTGGACCCTTACCGATGAGGTGGAGTTGCAGCGCAGCGTGGAAGAGGTGGTCTCCTCCATCTTTGAATAGAGGTTTCGATGGGTTTATCTACCCCTGACCGTAGCGAGGGCCGTATCGACCGTATCCGGCAGGTCCTGGCGTGCCGGCCCAAGTGGACCGTTACCGATGACAGCCTGATGCCCGCTGCCGTGCTGCTCCTGCTTTACCCCAAGGATGGGGAATACTGCATCCTGCTCAACAAGCGGTCGGAGCAGGTGGAGCATCACAAGGGGGAAATCTCTTTCCCCGGCGGCGCCCGGGACCCGGAAGACCGGGACTTTGTGGCGACGGCGTTGCGGGAGGCGCAAGAGGAGATGGGGATAAGCCCCGCCCACGTTACCGTGCTGGGCGAGTTGGACGACGTGGTTACGCGGAGTCGGTTCGGCGTCCGGGTCTTTATCGGCACCATTCCTTACCCCTATCCCTTTAACCCCAGCGACCTGGAAATTGCCGAGGTTCTGGAAGTTCCCATCGCCAGCCTTTACGATCCGGCCAACATCCGTTGGGAAACCCGCTGGGACGGCAGCCGGTTGGTTACGGCCTACGCTTATGCGTTCAAGGAACACTTGGTATTCGGAGCCACCGCAAAAATCCTGCAACAATTCCTGGAACTCATGGAAGACGCTCTGCAAAAGGAGGGGCCAGCATCTTGAGCAATGCTCCCTTTGATGAAATAGAAGCGGAACTGGCAAAGCTGCCCCCGGCGGTCCTGGAGGTTTACCGGGAGGCCGCCGCGGCAATGGAATCATCCTTTTCCAGTGAAGAACTGGCGCTGTGGGCTAAAGAAGGCGCGACTATCGCCGGTCAGACGGTACGCTCCTGGGAAGCGGCGGTGGAATACTACCGGGTGGGGCCGCTGGTGGCCCGTTCCCTGGCCTTCCCCTCTTTTATGCAGTGGGCCCGGTGCGGCACCTATCTTTCCCAGGATTCCCCGACGCTGGCCGTTTCCTTTTTCAAGGCCAGCCCGGCCATTGTATCCAACCTGCGGCCCCAGTATATCCCCCGCTGGGCCGGTCTGGGCCGCAGCCTTTACAAGGGAACCTGGAAATCCAGCACCCTGTCCGCCCGGTTTTTTGAGGTCAGCCCCGACCTGATTCGGAGTTTGCCTTTCTGGGACGTGGAAGTTTTCGCCTCGCTGATTGAGGCGCTATCCTACAAGTCCTACGACGTAGCCGTGGAATGTCTGACCTTGGGCCGGGACGTTCTGCCGGCTATGGGGCGGGAGCGGGAGGCTTTTCTGGCAATGTCCCGCGCCCTGTCCGATGGAAACTGGCGGGAAGTGAAAAGCTGCCTGGAAATGGCGCCCCGAGCGTTGCAGCAAATCGAAGAGGGCCAGACCAGCCGCTTTCTCAAGCTGGGGGAACGGCTGACCAAGGTGGGCATCCGGGATACGGCCCGGTTCCTCTCCGACGGAAGCCAGGCCTTGGGGCAGGTTCCTCAGGGTTCCCAAGCCCACATCCTTGACTTGTGCGAGGGACTCCTGGCGGTGTCCCCGGAAGCCGTGCCGCCCTTCCTCAAGAGCCTGGACGGGGTGCTGCATCGGGTTACCGTTAATCAGTTGGATACCTGGTTCCAGCACGGCGTCCAGCTATTGAAGGAAAACCCGGAAAGCGGTATCGCCTTTTTCAAGGTGGAATCCAACACCTCCGAGTCCCTGTTGGAAACCCTGTCCTCCAGCCTGGAACTGGACCGGGTTAAGGGCGTGGTGCGGCTCTATTGCCGGGCCTTGTCCGGCTCGCCCATTGAAGTGATGAACACCCACGAACTGGTACGCCGCAATATCGGCTGGGTGGACGAAGATTCGGCCTCTACCGACGGCACCAAGGTTTTCCTGCCGCCGGTAGTTGACCACTATCAGGACAAGAACGAAAACTTTTCCTGGTTCAAGGTAGTGGCGACCCACCAGGTAGGGCACCTGGAGTTTGGCAGCTTTGCCTATGACTTCGGCCGGCCGGCGACCCAATTTGAGGAGGAGCGCCGTTTCGTCCTGGAACGGGAGCGGGGCTTGCAGCAAATCAGCGACGACGTGCTGGTCGGCGATGCCGAGGCCGACGGCCAGGTGCGGTCTTTTACCGACATCGGCCGGTTCCTCAGCCTCTTTGATGACCGCAAGTTGGCCTTTGACCTGTTTACCGTCCTGGAGGACTGCCGCCTGGACTACCGGATTAAGGTTGAGTATCCGGGCATCCGGCGCGCCGCCGCCGCCGTGCAGGGCGATACCCTGGCCCGGCGGCCGGAGGTGGAAGACCTGCCCTTGCAGGAAGCCCTGGTTGAGTTGTTGATTAAAATGAGCCTGGACCAGTTCAACAGCCTGCCGGTGCCGGTGGACTACAAAGAGGAAGCCACCATGCTGGCCCGCATCCTGCACCGGTTGCGGACGGCTCTGGCTAACGTAGAGGACACCGCCGAGGCCACCCTGCGCGCCTACGAAATCATCTCCCGCCTGGAAAACGAGACCCAGCCCGAAGACCAGTGGGAGCCGGAGGATATGGACGATCCCGGCGAGTTTTCCGAGGAAGATTTCCAGTCGCTCCTCGACAAACTCCAGGCATCTCAGGACTCCTCCGGCGAGGGCGGTGAAGGCGACCCCTATGAGTCGCCGGAGCCGGTGGACTACCGGGGCGATTTCAAGCCGGAAATGGTGCAACTCCTGACCAAGCTCCAGATGGACCAGAACCAGCAGGGCGAGGGGGAACCCCTTTCCCAGGAAATGCTGGAGCAGTTGTTGCAGGACAGCGCCGAGTTGGAACTGGACGCGGAGCAGGGTGACATAAACAACAGTATGAGCACCTTTGCCCAGAACATTATGAAGGAAGCCGGCGTGCCGCCGCCCAATTCCCAGCCGGGACAGGGCTACGGGCCGCTGCTCCACGATGATGACCAGGGCGGTGAACTGGAGGCCAGGGAACCCAAGGCATACGTCTATGACGAATGGGACTTCCGCGCCAACGATTACAAGCCCCGCTGGTGTGTGGTCAAGGAAAAGACGCTGGACGAAGGCGATTCGGGTTTCTACAACGACGCCCTGAAAAACTACTCGTCCCTGCTGAACCACATCAAACGCCAGTTTGAGCTGATAATGCCCGAAACCTTCCGCAAAATCTACCGGATGGTGGACGGTGAGGACATTGACCTGAACGCGGCCCTGGAAGCCGCCGCCGACATCCGCATGAAGGTGCCGCCGGACGAAAAGATTTACTGGCGGCGCAACAAGATTGAGCGCAACGTATCGGTGGTTTTCCTGCTGGATATGAGCGCCTCTACCGCCGAGGCAATCGACGAGGGCCGCCACACGGTGGATGACCGGGACGCCCCCGATGACCCGGTGGAATACATGGTCTGGCTCCGCCGCCGCCGGGAAGGTCTGGTGCGCCGCCACTACAAGCGCATCATTGACCTGGAAAAGGAGAGCACCGCCCTGCTGATTCAGGCGCTGGAGTCCATCGGCGACAACTACGGCATCTACGGCTTTTCCGGCTATGGCCGGGAAAACGTGGAGTTCTACGTCATCAAAGATATTGAGGAGAACTTCAGCGAGCGGATTAAGCGGCGCATTGACAAGATTACGCCGCTCCACGCCACCCGCATGGGCAGCGCCATCCGCCACGCCATCACCAAGCTGGAACATCAGGACTCCCCGACCAAGATAATGTTCCTGATTAGCGACGGCCGGCCCCAGGACCGGGGCTACAGCCGGGAGGGCGTGGAGAAGGAGTACGCCGTTCACGATACCCACATGGCCCTGTTGGAGGCCAAGCGGAAGGACATCACCCCCTTCTGCCTGACCGTGGACAAGGCCGGGCATGACTACCTCAAGGAGATGTGCGGGGATATGGGCTACGAGGTGCTGGGGGAAATCTGGGCGCTACCGGAACGGCTGCCTATGCTCTACCGCCAGCTTACCGCCTAGGGTCGGACTGGTTCGGGGTATTTTCAACGCTTGGTGATATGGTAGGGGCGGGTTTCTAACCCGCCCCTCTTGCAACGACAAGGAAGTACCGGCCCCTGAGCCAGGGCGGGTTAGAAACCCGCCCCTACCGGCCAACCATTCACCGGAGTCGGTTCGGGTAAGGAATACCAACAAATGTGAGGATACCCTATTTTAGGGCGTTCTCTTACGAACAAACACAAAGACCCGGAGGAACGCAGAGAAATCTCTGTGAAACTCCGGGTCTCTCTGTGTCTCCTGGTGAAGTAGCGTAGCGGTATCGCCAACATTTGTTGGCGCTTATTGCCCGGCCATGCTTGGTTGACCGGTAGGGGCGGGTTTATAACCCGCCCTGGTTGGGGCGCAGGAACCGGTTAGCTATGGCTCACCGGTTTGCCGGGCGGTCTTTGCCGTTGACGAAGGGCGGGTTATAAACCCGCCTCTACCCGGATGCTAATACCAACCGCTAATACCAACCAATGGGGGGATACCAAAATCGCCGGAAACTTATCCCCCACCCTCGGACACAATCAGCTTGCGCAACTCGGTCAGCGCGGTGTTGGATACCCGCCGCTTGATGACGATGCGGCGCGGCGGCGTGCGGAACTCCAATTCCCGCTGTCCCGCAAGGCTGGCGATGGCTACATAAACCTGGCCTACCGGCTGTTCCTCTACCGCCTCCGGCCCAATGACGCCGGTAATGCCGATGCCATAGTCGGCTCCCCAACTGGCGCGGGCCGCCTGGGCCATAGCCAGGGCCGTTTCCCGGCTGACCGTCCCGTGCCGGTCAATGGTAGGGGCCGGTACGCCGTTAGCCAGCAGCATTTCTTTGGTCGCTGCCACCACGCCGCCTTTGTAATAGTCGGAACTGCCTGGCATATCGGTGATGCTGTTCGCCAGGAAACCGCCGCTGCATGATTCCAGGGTTGCCAGGGTCAGGCCCCCCTCGGCCAGGGCCTGGCCGGCCGCCTGTTCCGGGGTTTCGTCGTCGTAACCCCAGATGTACGGCCCCAGCCGGTCAACAATCGCCTGCTCCACCGGCGCTATCTGTTCCCGGGCGGCGGCTTCGTCCCGGGCCCGGGCTATTATCCGCAGGTGGATGCCGTCGGCCTTGGAATAGATGCCCAGGTAGGGGTTTT
Source organism: uncultured Dehalococcoidia bacterium (assembly GCA_958295765.1). Taxonomy (GTDB): domain Bacteria; phylum Chloroflexota; class Dehalococcoidia; order Lucifugimonadales; family UBA3495; genus CATQHB01. Next base: position 1,526,695 of record CATQHB010000002.1, on the reverse strand, counting down.
CGTGACCGAAATACTCGGAGATTTCCTCGTCAATGGCGGCCTCGGACATTCCCAGCGTCTTGATGTTGCGGGTGATGGTAACCTCTTCGTCCACCAACTCCCGCAGGCGGGGCGCCACTTCTTCCTGCCAGATGGGTTGCATTTCTCCGGGCGGGCCGGGCATACATACGATAATGCGGCCCTCCTTTTCCACCCACCAACCGGGGGCGGTGCCGTTGCGGTTGCGGACAAACCGGGCCGAGGGTATCAGGTGGGCCTGCTTGATGTTGTGGGAGGGCATAGTCATACCCCGGCCGGCGAAATACCGCTCTAACCCCTGCACCACCTCATCCTGCACCGTGGGCGTTTCCCCCAGGGCTTGGGCAACGGCTTCCCGGGTCAAATCATCCTGGGTCGGCCCCAACCCGCCGGTGGTAAAAATAACGTCGGAACGCTGCAAGCCCCGGGTGAAGGCGTCGCTGAGCATTGCCAGGTCATCGCCAATGATGGATACCCATTGCAACCGGATGCCCAGGGGCGGCAACTGGCCGGCAATCCAGGCGGCGTTGGTATCGGTCAGTTCGCCCATCAGCAACTCGGTGCCAATGGAAAATATCTCTGCTTTCAAGCCAGCCTCCCGGTTGAGGGGATACCCGGGTATCCCGGAATAGGATAGGTTGATGGGTACGGGTAATGGGTGATGGATGATGCTTTGCTTACCCCACCGGCGCGGCGGGCGCGGAACGGGTTGAGCCGGCGCAAGGTCTATGCCAAGAACAAAACCCGCGCCGGGAACAAAACCCGCGCTAGTAACAAAACCCGCTCATGGTGAGCTTGTCGAACCACCTTTTCCTATCCGACAGTTCATCATTCGACAAGCTCAGGATGATGGTTCGACAAGCTCACCATGAGCGGATAGGGATTGAGCGAATAGGGATTGTGCGGATAGGGGTTTCCCCGGTACGCCGGCGCATCTATCTATGGGTATCCGGTGTAAGAAAATTTCCCTACGGGCTTTCCGCCGCTGCCACCGGCGGGTTGGTCGCCAGTTCCTCCAGGGCGGTCGCCCACTCCTCCGGCACGGTGAAAAGCTCCGGTACGCCGGCGGTTACGGCGTAGCGGTATTGGCCGTCGGGGGTGGTGTCGCCCAGGAAAAACTCATGATTTACCCCGCCGTTGGTAGCCAGCCAGACGTTGACCGAGACCTGCTCTTCTTCCAGGCCGTAGTCCTCCGGGTTGTCAAACCGGTCGGCTACTATCTCGTTGACCCAGGGGTTTTCCAGCAGCTTGTTCCGGTCGTTCCAATCCTCCGGCGGAATCGGGGTTTCGATGTCGTTGTCGCTTGCGTCAACCTCCACCCGATACCAGTAGCCCTCACTGGTGTTGGCGCCGTAGCGCGTCAATTTATCCCCGACGGTAACCTCAAAATAGACCACGTTCAGCTCGGCCATATCGTACAGGCGGGGATAGGGCGGCTCAAAGGCCAGGCGGCTGATGACCATGCCCCAAATCTGCGGCACGGTAAACAGCTTGGGCGAACCGACCAGGCGGGCGTACTGATTAGCCCCGTCCGGGGTTACCAGGCCCAGGTGAAACTCATAAACCCGGCCGGTGCGCTCGGTTATCTGCACCGCCGTCTCCGGCGGGTCCAGGCCGTAGTTGACCGGATTATCAATCTCGTCGGCCAAGGTTCGGTTCACCCGCGGCCCGCTGAGCAGCAGCGGCGTACCGCTCCACTTGTCCTGGAAAACCCGCGTCTCCCGGTCCGGTTCCACGATGTACCAGTGGGAGCCGCCGGGTTTCTTGTCGTACACCACCTTGTCGCCCTGGTGGGTAACTTCGATGTGGACAATGGAGTTGTCGTCCACCTTCCACAGCCAGTCCTGGTCGTCTCTAGGCTCCGGTCTTCCGGTCAGGGTAACAATGAGCACGACGCCGCCAAAGATTAGCAACACCGTAAGTAACAAGAAGGTAAGCCTGATGTTCATTGATTCCGTACCTGTTGATTCAAGTGGAAACTTCCCTTTTCATCTGCACGTTTCCCTACCTGCCGGCTAACGGCGCACCCACCAGACCAGGGCGGCCATCAGCCCCATCAGGCCGGGCAGCAACAGCCAGGAGGAGTATTTAACAAAGTTTTCCTGATTCCGGTCCACGTTAAACTCCCGGGTGGTCAGGGCCTTGGGCCTCAGGGAGACCAGGGAATAGTCGCCCACCAGGTAGTTCACCGAGTTCAGGAACAGGTCGGCGCCGCTGCCCCGGTCGAAAAAGCTGTTGGCGACAAAATCGGAATCGCCCAGCACCACCAGGTTGGCCGCCCGATTTTGGCCGCTGCCGGTGGGCGCCGGTGGCTGCCCTACCGGGCCGGGGGCTTCAACGTACACCACCGGGGTAAAGCTGCCCAGCGGGTCCGGTTCGTTGTCCGGGTCGGTATTTGGCTCGGTGCGCTCGATGTCATCAATGAGATAGCTGCCGGTGGTTACCGCCATAGGCAGCACCTTGCGATCCGGGTTGCCGTCGTGAATGATTTGCAGGGAGGCGGTGCCGGACATAATCACCGGGGGCAGGGAGCGTCCTTTGGGCGCCGTGATTTCCGACAGGGCCGTCCAGAGATTTATCAGTTCTTGTTGGTTCTGGCTTTGCTGGCGGATAAAAATCATCATTTCCGGGGGCGGATCGGTAGCGTTGAAGGTCTCCAGCCGCAGCGTCTCCGGGCTGTTGGGCAGGGATTCGTCCTCATCCCAGATATACCCGGCGTCCAGGGCTACGCCCCAACTGGCTAGAAATACCCGGAAAGTCTCGGGGGTATCCGGCTCGCCGAGGAAAATCAACCGGCCCGGCTCCCGCCGGTCGCTGCCGTCGGCGTTCTTGCCCTGCAAGTACCAGTTGAGCGCCTGGGCCTGGGCCTGGGGCAGTTCCCGGGTGGGGCGGGCGATGACCAGCAGCGCCGCATCCTCCGGTACGCTGAACTCCTCCGCGCTTTCGCTCCAGCGCAGCGTCTCCACCCGATAGTTGTCCTGTTCCAGGCCGGTGCGTACCGAACTGTAACCCTCGGAATCGGCCTGGTTGCTGTTGATGCTGCGCTCACCGTGGCCGGCCATAAAATAGACCGACTTCTGTTCCTGCCCGGTAATCAGCAGGATACTGGAGACCAAATCCTGCTCCAGGTGGCTGTAGGTGGCGTCCTGAGGCTGGATAATGTCAACTTCGTCCCCGTCTTTCAGCTTGACCACGATGGACTCGTTCACGAAATTGACCGGCGTAGTGCCGAAATACTGGCTGACCCGTTGGGGGCTAACGTCCGGGTCGATAAAACTGGCCTCGAATCTGGTGGGGCGGGCGGCCTCAAACTCCCGAAAAGTCTCCCGCACCTTATTTTCGCGATTCAGCAGTTGATAGGCCACATCCGCGCTGCCCTGCGGCCCCAGGGAGATTTCCGCCTTGTAAAAGGCGATAACCTCTACTTCCTGCTCCAGGTTGTCCAGCAGTTGCTCGGTGCGGTCGGCCAGGCTGAACTGGTTGGTGGCGGTTGCGTCAATCCGGCTGTTGTTCTCAAAGGAGACAAAGTTGGCGACGATAATGATGCCAAGAAAGGCGGCCAGCATTATCAGCGAGTTGACGCCGTAGCGACCGGTACGGCTGATAAAGGCGGCCACGACGGAACTCAGCGATATAAGCCCCACCAGGCTAATCAGGCCGGCGCCCAGGCCGAGGATGATGAAACCGTAGAGGCGCATGGAACCGACAAAGGCGACCAGGGTGATACCCACCACCAGGGCCACGATTCCGGCGATGACCAGCGGCGCGCCAAAGGCGCCAATGGCGTTCAGCGACGGCTCCAGAAAGCTGAATAAGGTTCGGGAGGCAACCGCTACTTCCCCGGTATCCCCGGTGTCGGTAGTGTCGGCGCCGCCGCCGGCAGGGGTTTCCTGGGTATCCCCACCGGGCGGGCGGCCGGCTCGGCCCGGACGGCGCCGCCAGTCCCCGGTGGGTTCAACAGGTTGTTCGCTCATTCTATCTCCATCTCCGGAACTCCAGCGCCCGAATCGCCAGGAAAAGGAACACCGCCGTGACGCTGAGGAAGTAAACGATGTGCTTGGTGTCGATGACGCCCCGACCGAAATCCTCGAAGTGGGATTGCAGCCCTATCTCGCTGATGAGCAACGCTGAAAAGCCGCCCAGCAGTTCCGAACTGAAGTGGACAAAGGACAGGGCGGCGATAATCCCCATCGCCACGAAACCGGCCACAATCTGGTTGCTGGTTATGGTGGTGGTCAGCATCCCGATGGCGAGGGCCGCCGCGCCGTAGAGAACGAGGCCCAGGTAGCCGGAGTAGATGGGGCCGGGATCCGGGTCGGCAAATATAAACAGCAGCAGGGGATAGTAAAGGGTCAGCAGCAGCATCGCCAGCAGAAAGGTCAGGCTGGCCGCATACTTGCCCAGGATTATCTCCCAGTCCCGCACCGGGGAGGTCAGGAGCAACTCGATCGTACCCAGCTTTTGCTCCTCGGCCAGCAGGCGCATAGTCAGGGCCGGCGCCAGCAGGATGAGGATGGTGGTGCTCCACTGGAAGAAGTTACTGAGGGATGCCTCCGGGAAAGGGTTGTTCTCGCTGGGCACCACGCCAATGGCAAAGAAGATCCCGGTGAGAACCAGAAAAATCAATCCGACAATGTAGGCAATCGGGGTTCCGAAATATACCTGAATCTCTTTCCAGGCCACTGCCCGGATGGTTCGCATGGTTACAACTCCTCGTGGGTGGTTAGTCTCAAGAAAATATCCTCCAGGCTCATACTGACCAGTTGCATACTGAGCAGGCGCCAGTCATTGCTGACCACCACCCGGGAAATCTCATCCCGCAGGTCCTGGCCCCGCTGCACCTGCACGGTGAAGACGTTGCGGCCCTGCTGACTCCGGTGGGTTACCTCGGTAACGCCCTTGATTTGGCGCAGGGCGGCGGTAACCTCCCGCACCGGCCCGCCAACCTCGACCTGAAGTTGATCCACGCCTTGCAGCCGCTGGGCCAGGTTTTCCGGGGTATCCTCGGCTACAATCATCCCTTCGTGGATAATCAGCACCCTTTCGCAAATCATATTGACTTCGGGCAGGATGTGGCTGCTGAGCACCACGGTTTGCTCTTTGCCCAAGTCCTGAATCAGCCGGCGGGTTTCCACCACCTGGATGGGGTCAATGCCGATGGTGGGTTCGTCCAGCACCAGCACCTCCGGTTCGTGCAGGATGGCCTGGGCAATGCCCACCCGCTGCCGGAAGCCCTTGGACAGCTTGCCGATGATGGTCTTGTGATAGTCGCCCAACCGGCAAAGGTCGATAACGTCGCTGATGCGCCGCTTGATTTGGCGGGAGGGCATCCCCCGCAGGGTGCCCATATATTTCAGGTAGCTGGTTACCGGCATTTCCGTGTGCAAAGGCACGGTTTCCGGCAAGTAGCCGATTCGCTGGCGCACCGCCAGGGATTGCTCCACCACGTCATAGTCGGCCAGGGTAACCTTGCCCTGGGTCGGGGGCATAAAGCCGGTGATGATGCGCATCGTGGTAGTTTTGCCGGCGCCGTTGGGGCCGAGAAAGCCGAGGATTTCCCCCCGCTTGACCCCGAAGTTCACGTCCTGAATGGCCGGCCGGGGGCCGTAGTAGTGCGTCAACTCGCTGGCTTGAATCATCAGGTTGTCCGGTTTCCGGTCTTCCATTTTTCTCCCCGTCGGCGACTTTCCCGCGGCCCCGGCATGGACGCGGCGGGCCGCGTTTCCCGGTGGCTCAAGTCGCCGCTCCCGCCGCAAAATGTGGCGGCGTTGAATTGCAGTATAAGTGATGATATTCTATAGGATAGATTTTGCCAAGACTTGGCCGGGGGACTCAGCGGTCCCCCGCTTAATTTTCTGCGCCGGAGGTAAGAGAAACCCAAGATGCACCTGGTCATTGATGGATACGCCGAAGATACGAGCAAGATGTGGGATCTGGAACTGGTCAGGAACTTCCTGACCGATTATCCCACCAACTTGGGCATGACGCGAATAACCGAGCCGAAGGTGCTGGAATACAACGGCCCCAAGGTTGAGGACGACGGCGTGTCGGGTTTCGTCATTATCGCCGAGAGTCATATCAGTATTCATACCTTCCCCTACCGTAAATACGTTAACATAGATATTTTTTCCTGCAAGTCCTTTGACCACGACCGGGCGGCACAGGACGCCAAAGACCTCTTTGGCCTGGAAGAAATTAAAACCTGGCTCCTCGACCGGGGGCTGGAATGGCTGGATCGGGAGCAGGGCATGGCCCAAACCCAGGAACAGCGTTTCCTGCTCCGTTCCAACGGTTCCAACGGCGCCGGCAGTTCCGGCAGTTCCGGCATTGAAACCGGCGCCGGGGCTAACCTGGATACCTCAGTCCGGGCCGAGGGCGCCGGCCGGCCCCGGGCCTGAGCCGGCGACTTCAATCCGATTAACCGATTAGCTGATTAGCCTGATGAGCCTGGCCTGGATTCCGTCCAACTTCCTGGCTTTGCCGCCGGCGCAGAGCGACCTGGCTCAGGCCGGGGTGGTGCTGATTCCCGTGCCTTATGACAGCACCACCTCCTTTCGCAGCGGCGCCCGGGAGGGGCCGGCCGCCATTATTGAAGCCTCCTATGGCTTGGAAGATTACGATTGGGAGCTTGACCTGGATGTTTCCCTGGTCGGCATCCATACCACGGCGGCCCTGGAACCCCATACCGGCGACCCGGCGCAAATGGTGGAGCGGGTCCGGCGGGCGGTCAGCGACTACATCGCCCCGAACCGGCTGGTAGGCGTCCTGGGCGGCGAACATTCCCTCTGTATCGGTTCCGGGCTGGCCCACCGGGAAGCCTACCCCAACCTATCGGTGCTTTACCTGGACGCCCACGCCGACCTGCGGGATGAGTATTTAGGTACGGCTTGGGGCCACTCCTCCGGTGCCCGGCGGCTGCACGAACACATTCCCCTGACCCTGGCCGGCATCCGCAGTATGTGCCAGGAAGAGCGGGACTATCTGCGCCAGCAGCGGGTTCCCACTTATGCCTGGCCGCCCCCCGGCGAGGCATCCCTTGATTCTTACGTTCAGGATATTCTGGCCGGCCTGAACCCGGAGGTTTACCTGAGCATTGACCTGGACGTGCTGGACCCGTCCCTGATGGCGGCGGTAGGCACCCCGGAGCCGGGGGGGATGTCCTGGCACGATTTGACTACCCTGCTACGGCGGGTTGCCGAGTCCCGCCGCATCGTGGGGTTTGACGTTAATGAACTGGCGCCCCGGGAAGGCCCCCCGGCCTGCGCCTACACGGCGGCCAAGCTGGTTTACAAGCTCATCGCCTACGCCGCCGCCTCGCCCCATTCTCCCCTGTCTGTTGAAAAGTAGGGCTTTGTCCCTTTCTAATCCCCCTTGCCCGGCCTAGGGCAAAGTCAAGTTGCCTCCCGCCCCGCTCATCCTGAGCCGGTCGAAGGATGACTGCCGGATGGTTCGACAAGCTCACCATGAGCGGGTTTTGTTATCACCTGAACGTATTTTGTTCCTGGCATTGACTTTGCACCGGCCCTGGTGGTGTAAGCAGGGCAATCGCCGTATAAACCCGTCGTTCCGGCGAAAGCCGGAATCCAGAACGCTCGGTAGCCGGCACGCTTTTCCCCGGGGATTTCCTGGATTCCGGCTTTCGCCGGAACGACGGTCTCCGGAGTTGCCTTGTCCATTGCCCGGCCTATAGCTAAATATGCGGCGGTGTGATTAGATTGGTATAAGAGGATATTTTACCGGTAGGCCCTGCCGTGTTTGAGGCTCTGACCGGGGACGCCGGGGACAGGGAAACAGGGGACGAAAATGGGGACTTCCATCCGCTTGGGCAAGATATTCGGGATTCCCCTGGGTATCAACTATAGTTGGCTGATAATTTTCGGCTTGGTGATTTTTCTGATGTCCTCCCGGTTCGCCGAGTTTTACCCCCAATGGCCCCTGGCCCAGCGGTGGGCAACGGCGATTGTAACCGCCCTGCTCTTTTTCGTGTCGGTGTTGCTCCACGAACTTTCCCATAGCCTGGTGGCGGTCAACCGGGGGATACCGGTACGGGGCATTACCCTCTTTATTTTCGGGGGAGTTTCCCAGTTGGCGCACGAGGCCCAGCGTCCCCTGCCGGAGTTTCTGGTGGCGGTAGTTGGCCCGCTGACCAGCCTGTTGCTGGCCCTGGTCTGTGGCGGGTTGTGGTATTTTACCGGCGATTTCAACTCCTACTGGAGCGCCGTCCTGTTCACCCTCTTTGCCGTCAACCTTTCCCTGGGGATTTTCAATATGCTGCCCGGCTTTCCCCTGGACGGCGGGCGGGTTTTGCGGGCCATCATCTGGGGATTGACCGGCAGCTACTGGCGGGCCACCCAGGTTGCCGTCCGGGCCGGTCAAGGGCTGGGCTTGCTGCTGCTGGCCGGCGGTATTGCCTGGGCGGTTTTCGGCAGTTTTCAGGGCATCTGGATTTCCCTGGTGGGCGGCTTTCTCCTTTTCGTTGCCACCTCCGGTTACCGGCAAGAGGCGTTGCGGGAGTCCTTGAAGTCCTACCGGGTGCGGGACGCGATGGCGGCGGACTGGACGGCCCTGCCGGGGGAGATGCCGGTGGCGTCGGGAGAGGTGCTGTTGGCCCTGGCCCGGGGCGGTTACCTGGGCGTCCTGGTGGAGGGGCCGCCCAACGGCGTGGTGGACGGGCGCAAGCTGGCGACACTGCCCCGGGAGACCTGGCAATTCGCGACCCTGGCCCAATTGATGACGCCGCTGTCATCCCTGCCGACGCTGGATGCCGAGGGCGCCGTCTTTGACGCGGTGGAATGGATGGACGCTGAGGGGCTGGAAAGCGCGCCGGTAGTGCGCGGCGGCGTCCCGGTGGGCCTGGTCAGCCGGGCGGAACTCCAAAGGCTGGTAAGGTCGCGCCGCCCCCGTTCCTGGATATAATGGGCGGGGATTGTCGGTATTTTCAACGCTGTAGGGGTGGGTTGGTAACCTGCACCTACCGGCCGGCCAAGCGTGGCCCGGCAAGAAATACCAATAAATGTTGAGAATACCGAATTTTCACCCAGAAATACGGAGAGCGCAGAACAGGGCAATCGCAGCATAAAACCGTCGTTCCGGCGAAAGCCGGAATCCAGGAAATCCACCGGGAAAGAACCGGCCGGCAGCCGAGCGTTCTGGATTCCGGCTTTCGCCGGAACGACGGTTGTGCCGGAATGACGGTTGCCAGGGTTACGCTAGTTAAGGCACGATTGCCCCGGCAGACGCCGAGCTACCCGGAGAAATCCCGGCGCCCCTCTATGTTACCCGGTTTCTCCGGGGTGAAAAAATCCCGTCCGGCTGTGCTAAAATAGCGGCAGGTTTTATTAGAGGTTGTCTATGTCATCGCCCGGTCTGATTTATCTGGACCACGCCGGCACCACTCCTACCGACCCGCGCGTCCTGGAGGCGATGCTGCCCTACTTTACCCAGTTGTACGGGAATCCCTCCAGCATCCACTCTATCGGGCAGGAGGCGCGCCATGCCCTGGATGACTCCCGGGAGCGGGTGGCCCAAGTGCTGGGCTGCCGTTCCAGCGAGGTAGTTTTCACCAGTGGCGGCACCGAGTCGGACAATGCGGCGATTCAGGGCGTTACTACGGCGTTGCACGAGACCGGCAATCACATCATCACTTCCAGCGTAGAACACCACGCCGTTTTGCACACCTGCCAGTACCTGGAAAACCTGGGCTGCGAGGTTACCTTTCTGCCGGTGGACGAGTTCGGCATGGTTCAGGCGGAACAGGTGTATAACGCCATTGGCGAGCGGACTACGCTGGTTACCATAATGTACGCCAACAACGAGATTGGCACGATAAACCCCATTGCCGAAATTTCCCAGGCGGTGCAGCAGCGGGCCGCGGAACTGGACCGCACCATTGTGATGCACAGCGACGGGGTTCAGGCGGCCGGTTTCCTGGACTTGAACGTGCGGCGGTTGGGTGTGGATATGCTCAGCCTGTCGGGGCATAAGTTCTACGGCCCGAAGGGAACCGGCGTGCTCTACGTGCGGCGGGGCACCCCCTACCTGCCCCTGCTGCTGGGCGGCGGGCAGGAACGGGAAAGGCGTTCCGGCACGGAAAACATCGCCGGCATAGTGGGCCTGGCCCTGGCCCTGGAACTGGCCGACGCCGCGCGGATGCAGTCCGGCCGGCACTGTGCGGCCTTACGCGACCGCATCATTCAACGGGCCTTCGACACCATCCCCGACACTTCTCTGAACGGCCACCCCACCCAGCGCCTGCCCAACAACATCAACTTTTCCTTTGCCGGAGTGGAGGGGGAGTCCATTCTTTTGGGGCTGGATATGGCCGGGGTGGCGGCCTCCAGCGGCAGCGCGTGCAGTTCCGGTTCCCTGGAGCCTTCCCACGTCCTGCTGGCCCTGGGGCAAACGGCGGAGTTGGCCCGCAGCAGCTTGCGGATTACCCTGGGCAAGGAAAATACCGAGGAAGAGGTTGACTACCTCCTCGGCGTTCTTGTTGACCTGGTGCAGCGTTTGCGCCAGCTACCTACACTAACTACTACCGGTTCCTAAAGGCGGTATGATAAGGATTTCTACATTGTTCGGAATTAAGCGTTCAGCTTGGGTTGTTGTTACGATTGCCCTGGCGCTGGTTGTCCCGGTCGTGCTGACGGCTTGCGCCGACGTTTCCCCGGCCATTGGCAAGTACTACAAGGGCCGAACCCTGCACCTCAGCGTGGCGGCGATAGAACGGGCGCCGGAACTGGTGTATAACCTGGATGTTGCCGCTCAAGGCTCCAGGTATTACCGATTGGCCCCCTCGGAGCCGGGCCTGGAACTGGTGATGCTGCGGATGAAGGTGGAGAACCACACCGCCACCAGCGCCATCGTCAACATTGACGAAAGGGCGGCGGAATTGCGGGACTTCTTTCAGGAAAAATACTTCCCCATTGACATAAACCAACGGGCGGAAGCGGTTCCACCCCCGGAGGACGTTGACAACGTGCGGGTCGCCCGTTGTCCGGTGCAAACCCCCCGGGACGTTTGCTTTCTATGGAACACCACCTACACCGACGGCACCACCCGGTCTTTTGACCTGCTAAAGGGTTTCGGGATTAACGGGTGGCTGATTTTCGAGGCGCCGGAAGATACGGAGTTTCAGGACTTGCGCTGGCGGGCCGGCGATGGCATTACCATCGGGTTTTAGGGGTTGCCTTGAACGGCCCGGCGTTTAGATTCCTCCCTGCGGTCGGAATGACATTCTAACCGTTGGGAATGACATAACAGATTGATCGGAATGACCGGCCAACGGCGTAACTCCTGAAGTAATGATGCAGCAGGATATGGTGCAATGACCGGAGCGTCCGCTGCTCCACCGCTGGGACGGCGGCTTTTCCACGCGGTAGCCGGCTCCCTGCCCCCTTTGGCCGGCATCCTGGCCCCAATGCCGGAGTTGGTGATTATCCTGGCGGTATTGGCCTTGGGCAGCCTGTCCCTGGACTTGACCCGCTTTCGGGTATCCTGGCTGAACCGGCTGTTTCTGCGCTGGCTCCGGCCCCTGCTCAAGAGCAGTGAAGACCGCCGGATTACCGGCGCTACCTACCTGTTGGTGGCCGCATTTCTTTCCTTTCTCTTATTCGACCAGGCGGTGGCGGTAGCCGTCCTGCTTTTCCTGTCCCTGGGCGACCCGGCGGCGGCGCTGGTGGGGCGCCCGATGCCGGGGCCGCGGCTCTTTGGAAAGTCGCCGGTAGGGACGCTGGCTTTTATCGGGGTGTCGCTGCTGGTAGGGGCGGCGCTGGTCGCAGCCGGCATCGCTCCCTTCCACTGGGGTTTGCTGGCCGGGGCGGTGGTCGCCGGCCTAGTGGAACTGGCGCCGCTGCCCGGAGACGATAACCTGTGGGTGCCCCTGATTGCCGGCACGGTGATGCAGTTAGCGGTTGTAGGGATACCGGGGGGTTAATTTAACATGGATATACAGGATTTACAGGATTAGGGGATAGGGGATAAAGAAAATAATCCTGTATATCCTGTATATCCATGTTTGAGTCGGGGTTACTCGGCGCCGTTGTATTCGATGACCTCGGCCCGTTCCCGTTGGAAGCGTAGGTAGGCGGCCTTTTTCATTACCGGGCGGTGGGAATGGGTAACCTCTTTAGCCTTGGCCGCGCCTTCGGCCAGCAGGTCAATGACCACCATTGCCATTATTTTGGCCGGATTTACTACCGCCGCCTGGTAGTCGTTAATCAGGTATTCCTTGCTGTGACCGGAGCCGACCGCCCCGGCGGTGTAAGGGTGGCAGACCGGCATCAGGTGGCTCAGGTCTCCCATGTCGGTTGACCCGCCCCGGTTGCGCCGGCCGGGAATCACCAGGGTGCGGGACTCGCCAATCAGGGCGGTGGCGTTCTGCCGGAACAACTCCTGAAGGTGGGTATCGTGTTTCATCGGGAGATAGCCGGGGATGTTGGTTATCTTTACCGAGGCGCCTACGGCCAGGGCGCCGGCCTTGAAGCAGCGGTCAACGATAGTAGAGTTCTGCACCACCGCCTTGGGGGTAGCCGACCGGACCCGCCACTCCAGGCGCACGTCGGCCGGTACGGCGTTCACCGCCTCGCCGCCCTTGGTCATAATGCCGTGGACGCGGACCGTATCCTCACCCCGAAAAGCCTCCCGGTTGTTGTGGATGGCCTGGAGCGCGAAAGAGGCGGCGTTCAGGGCATTAACGCCCAAATGGGGCGCGCTCCCGGCGTGGGCGCCCTTACCCAGGAATTGGACGTACTTGACCACGTGGCCGTTGCTGGTGCCGCCGACGGCGAACTTGTGGTCGCCCATATCGCTGGCGGTATGGCACATCATCGCCAGGTCAACGTCGTCGAACTCCCCCAGGCGAATCAACTCCTGCTTGCCGCCCATAAACTCCAGCTTTTTCTCCTCCCGGAGTTGCAGCCGGCGGGATACTTCGATGAACTCCTCGGCGGGCACGGCAAAGGGAACCAACTCGCCGGATAGCTGTTCCAGAACTTCCGGCTGGGTCAGCCCCCGGATTGCCCCCAGCATCATCCCAATCTGGCAGTGGTGGCCGCAGGCGTGGGCGGCGCCGGTGTCGGCGTCGGCGTGGGGGTGTTCGTTGACAATCAGGGAGTCCAGTTCGCCAATCAGGGCTACGCGGGGGCCGGGGCCGCCGCCGCCGGCAATCCGGCCCTTGACGCCGGTAAGGGCCAGGCCGGTCCGGTAGTCAATGCCCAACTCGTCAAACTTGTCGGCCACCAGTTGGGCGGTTTTGGACTCGCTGAATCCCGGTTCCGGGTTGTTCAGGATCTGGCGGGCGACGCCGACGATTTCCGCTTCGCTGCGGTCGATGGCGGCGCAGGCTCTCTGCTTCAATTCTTGCCTGGATAACATAACTATTCAGCCTCATTCAGCATCAAAGGTTGCTTCGCTGGCGAGGGAGCGCATAAACTTCAGGTATTCGGGGCGGGTCATTTCCGGGCGATGTTCGGCGACGACTTTGCCGGCCAGGTTGGCGCCGTCGGCCAGCAAGTCCACCACCGTCGCCGCCATGGACTTGGCGGCGGTGATTACCGCCAGGCGGTAGTCCTGAATCACGTAGTCGGCGCCGTGGCCCAGCCCGGTGGCCCCGCCAACGTAGGGGTGAATGGCCGGCATCAGTTGGCTGATGTCGCCCATATCCGTGGAGCCGGTGCGGTGGCTGACGTGGCCCACCCGGTTGGCACCCACCAGCGCGGCGGCGTTGGGTTCGTAAATCTCGTTCATCTGCCGGCTCTGGGTCAAGGGCAGGTAGCCGGGGATGGTCTGGATGTGAACCTGGGCGCCTACGGCCATAGCCCCGGCGCGCAAGGCCCGATCCACCTTGCGGTTGGCGTCCATTATCGCCTCAATGGTGCGGCCCCGGACAAAGGTTTCCATTCTAACGTCGGCGGGAACGGCGCTTACCGCCTCGCCGCCCTTGGTGATGATGGGGTGAACCCGCACCGTGTCGGCGTCGCGGAAAGTCTCCCGGTTATGGTGAATGGCGCTGAGGGCCAGGGTAGCGGCGTTCAGGGCGTTGATGCCCAGGTGGGGCGACCCGCCGGCGTGGGAACCCCGGCCAATGAACTGGATTTTCTTGGCGACGGTGCCGTTGTTGGTGCCGCTGACGCAAAGCTGGCCCTCCTCCACCGAACTGGTGGTGTGAACCATCATTGCCAGGTTCACGTCATCGAACTCGCCCAGCTTGATTAGCTCCGGCTTGCCCCCCAGGAACTCAATCTTTCCCGCCCGGCGCAGGGAATCCCGGTACTCAATCTCAATATACTCCTCGGCGGGAACGGCAATCAGAGCGATGCGACCGCTCAGGGCCGACAATACTTCCGGCTGATTCAGTCCCACCGCCGCGCCCAGCAGCATACCAATCTGGCAATGGTGGCCGCAGGCGTGGGCGGCGCCGGTGGTGGCGTCGGCGTAGGGATGTTCGTTGACAATCAGGGAGTCCAACTCGCCCAGTAGGGCCATAGTAGGGCCGGCGCTGCCGCCTACCAGGTCGGCCCGCACGCCGGTCAGGCCGAGGCCGGAGCGGAAGGGGAGGCCCATTTCGGCCAGCTTGTCGGCCACCAGACCGGCGGTTTTGACTTCCCGGTAGCCCGGTTCCGGGTGGCTGAGGATGGTCTGCGCCAGGTTGATGAGGTCATCGGCTCGGGAGTCAATGGCGTCAAATACCTGGCGCTTGAGTTCTTCCTTGGATGGCATCGGCGACCTCCTTTGCTCCCGGTATAGCCCCGGCGTGTCCCGATTTTAGCAGAGAGCGGTTAAAATGGATATATCCGATGCGGAAGTAATGCGCTAAACTCGATATTCCCAACCTTTGCTGGTATTTCTTACTCGTACCGGGCCGGTGGACGGTTGGATGGACGGTTTAATGGTAAGGGCGGGTTTATAACCCACCCGACGTTCAACGGCAAGGAAATACCGGAAAACGGATGTGCCATAGTTGACCGATTCCTGTGCCTGAGCCAGGGCGGGTTACAAACCTGCCCCTACGTCGGTGATAATGCCGATAACCGTTGAGAATACCCTGAACTCTGCCCATGGTAAGTGGTAGGGACTGGTGATAGCGGTTCAGGTCTTTATTCCCGCAGCAGTAGCAGTAATGGAGCGCAGCAATGAAAATAGTAATTGCCCCTCAGAGTTTTAAGGGTAGCGTTTCGGCCCTGGAGGCGGCCCAGGCCATTGCGCGGGGAGTGCGCCGCGCCGAACCGGAGGCGGCGACGGCCCTGGTGCCGGTGGCCGACGGCGGGGACGGCACGTTGAACGTGCTGGTGGACAGTACCGGCGGCCAGCTTTTCCGCAGTATCGTTACCGGGCCGCTGGGCCACGCCGTAGAGGCTCCCTGGGGGGTGATGGGCGACGGGCAGACGGCGGTGGTGGAAATGGCCCGGGCCTCCGGGCTGGCCCTGGTGCCGCCCCGCCGCCGCAATCCCCGCACCACTACCACCCGGGGCACCGGCGAGATTATCCGGGAGGCGCTGGAGCGGGGATTTACCCGGATTATCGTGGGGTTGGGCGGTAGCGCGACCAATGACGCCGGCACCGGGATGGCGGACGCCCTGGGGGTAAAGTTCCTGGACGCCCAGGGAAAGGCGCTGCCCCGGGGCGGCGCCGCCCTGTCCCGGCTGGCCCACATTGACGTTGCTGCCCTTAACCCCAAGCTGAAGGACGTTACCATCATCGGGGCCACCGATGTTACCAATCCCTTGTGCGGCCCGGCCGGCGCCTCGGCCGTTTATGGGCCGCAAAAGGGGGCCTCCCCGGAAATGGTGGCGGAACTGGACGCGGCCCTGGCTAATTTTGGCCGGGTGGCCCAGCGCGACTTAGGGATGGATTTCCTGAATGAGGAACACCCCGGCGCCGGGGCCGCCGGCGGGCTGGGCGCCGGGCTGATGGCCTTCACCGGGGCCAGGCTCCAGTCGGGCATTGACATGGTTTGCGAAGTGCTGGATTTTGAGCAGCAGATCCGGGGCGCGGACCTGGTGATAACCGGCGAGGGCCGGGCCGACGTGTCCTCAATCTACGATAAGTCGCCGGTGGGGGTGGCGCGCAAAGCCGGGGCCTACCAAGTGCCGACGGTCATCCTGGCCGGCAGCCTGGGCGACGGTTACGAGGAATTATACCAACATGGCATCGCCGCCGTAGTCTGCATCGCCGACCGCCCGATGAGCTTTGAGCAAAGCCTGGCCCGCACCGAGGAACTGTTGGAGGGCGCGGCGGAACGGGCCATGCGGCTATGGCGGGTGGGGCGGCTTGGTAGCGGACGGGGCTAAGGGTAGCCGCATAACGATAATCCGTATAAAACCGTCGTTCCGGCGCAGGCCGGAATCCAGAACCCTCGGTAAGCCGGCCCGTTCTTTCCCCGGGGATTTCCTGGATTCCGGCTTTCGCCGGAACGACGGTGGCTTGGGTTGCTGACGGTTGCTACAGAGCATCCTTCGACAAGCTCAGGATGAGCGGGGAAGGGGGACGGCTCGGCTTTATCAAAACCCGCTCATGGTGAGCTTGTCGAACCACCCAGCCAAGGCAACTGCGCCATAAACCCGTCGTTCCGGCGCAGGCCGGAATCCAGAACCCCCGGTAGCCGGCACGCTCTTTTCCGGGGGATTTCCTGGATTCCGGCTTTCGCCGGAACGACGGTTATTTGGGTTGCCGACGGTTGCCTGGGTTGCATTGGTTAAGACGCTGTTGCCCTGGAGTTACGCAGCTGGCAGGTCATTCCGACCGCTGACGCCTGTGCCATTCCGACAAACCTCTCTGCCATTTCGACCACCAACTCCTGTGTCATTCCGACCGCAGGGAGGAATCTAAAAATCTTGAGCGGAGTCAAGGGCCGGCATTTTAGATTCCTCCCTGCGGTCGGAATGACATAACGGGTACATAAGGGGATAGCGGTCGGAATGACATAACCGGATACATAACGGGATAATGGCGTAGCCGGCTCAGGGTGAGCGGTGAGCGAATACTCCCCGTCTCCCTGCGGAAAAGCCCGGCGTATATGCTACACTTACCGCTATGTTCACCTTGCCCGCACCTTTGCGCCATGCCCTGTTTGTTCTGTTTATTGGCGGTATTCTGGCCTATGGCGCTGCCTTTGCCGGGTATCTGCTGGTCAAGTTTGACCTCATCAACCTGCTGCGGGATGTGAGCAATGATGATTCCTTCTACTACTTCCAGATAGCCTACTACCTGGCTGAGGGAAAGTTCTCCACCTTTGACGGCGGCATTACCCGAACTAACGGCTATCATCCCCTCTGGCTGCTGCTGATAACCCCTTTCTACTGGATGTTTGACAAGGAAGGGGCGCTGTTTGCTATCAAAGCCCTGGAGATAATGCTTATCGCCGGCGGGGTGGCCCTTATAGTGGCGGCGGCGCGGCTGGCCCGGCTGCCCTGGTATCTGCTGTTTGCCTTGCTGCCGATACTCTATCAAACTCGCATCCTCTTTCATGGGCTGGAGGCTGCCGCCGCGCTGTTTATGCTGGGGCTGTTGTTTCTGGCCCTGCTGCTGTATGCCCGGAACCCGGAGCGGTGGACTGGGCCGCTGGCCGGCGTAGCCTTTGCCCTGCCCTGGGTACGCCTGGAATACATTGCCATATCGCTGACCGCTACCGCCGCGTTGCTGCTTATGGAATGGTCAAGGCAAGAGCGGCCGGCCGGCGCGTCCTGGCGCGCTGCCCTGACTGCTACCCCGTACCGGCGAGTCTTTGTTCCAATAATCGGCGCCATCGCCGGCATCCTGACTTATTTTGCCTACAACAAGCTGGTGTTCGGCGGCATCGTGCCGGTGAGCGGGGCCAGCAAGCGGGCCTGGTCGCAGGAACTCTTTGAGAACGAAGGCGGCTACCGCCTGCTCCAGAACTTCCAGGCGATCCGGCAAGTTGATGTTTTCAATAATGAGACGCTGCTGACGGCGTTGGCAATCTGCATCGGTTTTCTGTTGGCGCTGATATGGTGGCTGAGCCGCCGCTCCCGGAGCCGGGAGGACGGGCTGCTGCTGGCCTTTCTGGTGGGGGTGTTCAGCCTGGCGGTGGGGCATCTGGCGAAGTTTGCTCATACCGTCCTCACCGTGCATCCCCGCTGGGCGGATGAGTATTGGCACTACGTCCCGGCGTACCTGATGCTGGGGTTGGCTATTCCCGTCGGCTGCTGCGTCGCCATTCACTTTCTGCGCCGTTTCATTGGGCCGCGGTCGGCGCTGGCGGCCAATGTTGTAAGCGGGATTATTGTCGTTGTCGGCGCGGTCTTGCTGTTCACCGGGGCGGATTTCACCGGGCCGTTCCGGGATGTTGATGGGAGCAGCCAGGCAACCCTCCGGGAAAGGGAGGTTACTACCTATATGGGTATGCAGGTGGTGAACGCGGCCTTGCCCGAGGACAGCGTGCTGGGGTCGTGGGACGCCGGATTTATCGGGTACTTCTCCCGCTATCCGGTGGTGAACCTGGACGGGTTGGTCAATTCTTATGACTATTTTCACGCCCGGAATAGCGGAACCGAAACCGAGTTTCACCAGCGTTACGGGATTACCCACCTCGCCAACGTCAGCGACCGGAAAGTCAGCCCGTCGCAGGACGCGATTCTGTTCGAAGGCCCGCCATTTTCTCACGATGTAAAGGGCGAACTCCGATTCAGGCTCTGGCCGGTCGAACCGACGGAGGGTGCTGACCCGGCCGCCTGGTTCTGGCAAAGAATGGAACCGCACCTTGACGATCAAGCGGACGGCGTCGGGCTACTGGTGGACGGGCGGTTGGCGCAGGCGTTCACGCGGGACTGCGCGCCGGGCGAGTTGATAGTGTGGGAATGGAGCGGCGGCGGGCCTACCACTGACCTCCAAGCCTGGACGGAAACGGAAACCGGGCTATGCACAGCGGCCACCGTCCTGCCCCACGGCGCCACCCTGCCGGTGCAGTGGAAAAGGATGACGGCCAGCGATTACCTGGCGGATTTGGTCGGCGACCGCCAACCGGCAATCTCCAGCGACTTTGACGTATATCTGGTCGAAAACCGCCTGCTCTACGTCCGGGAGCCGTGCCAGCCGGCCGACCTGGCGGCGTGGTTCTTTCTGGCCCTGTACCCGGTTGACGGGGCTGACCTGCCCGGCCCGCGCCAGCAGCACGGCTTTGACAACTTGGACTTCCCCTTTGCCAAGCATGGCGTAAGGTCGGGCGATTTCTGCCTGGCCGTGGTGCCGCTACCGGAATATGAGATTGCCACCATCCACACCGGCCAGGTCGTGCCGGTGGACGGCGGCTACCACCACCTATGGGAGGGGGAGATTCGGCTGGTGGAGTAGCCGCCGGTTCAGCCCAGCCTCTCTTTAACGAAGTCCACCACCGTGTCGCCCAGGTAAAGGGCGCGCTCGGCGTCCAGGTCGTCAAAGGCTTCGGAGCAGATGCCGCCGGGGAGGTAGCCGGGGTAGCGGGTGATTTCGTAGTATTTGTCCAGTTGGCGGGCCTCGCTCTTTACCGTGTCAAAGAACATCTCAAAAATCTTGGCGTCCTCGCACAGGTCGGTTAAAGAGTGGCCCCAGACATCCTCGGCGCCCCGGTGGTATAGATAGGCTTTCACCGCCTTTTCCGCCGCCTGCTGGCAGAGGAAACAGGCCAGGTTGTAGCGGGCGCCGGCCCGGTTCCACCGGGCATCCTCCAGGTCCTGCTGGGCTTGCCGGAGCCAGCGCGCCCCTTCCGCCAGGTTATTCGGCACAATAAATCACCTTTCCTTGTTGGCTTGCCGCGTACAGCGCAGGCAGCGAGTTTTCCAGTTCCGCAAACTCCTCCGGGGTATATACCTGGCTGTCCACCGCCACCATACTGCTCAGGTGGTAGGAGAAAAAGTCGGCCCGCCGGCCGAAGGCCGAGTCGGTCTTTTGCACCACAATGAGGTCAATGCGGCTGTCCGGGGAGATGTCGCCGCTGACCAGATCGCCGGCCAGGATGACCTTTTCCACGCCCAATTGGGGCAGCAACTCGGTGATGTTCGCCAGTTCCTTCTCCAGCATCTGCTTGCGGAACTGGGTAAATCCTATTCGCACTGGCATCGGTTCTCCTCTCCGGTCCGGTCTCTGGCCTTGAACCGGTCTTGAACCGGTCTTAATCGGCGGTTAATGCAGTCAGCCCAGCAGTATCAGGTGGACTTCTTTGGGGCCGTGAACCCCGACGACTAACTGCTGCTCAATGTCGGCGGTACGGCTGGGGCCGGTAATAAAGTTGAGGTAGCTGCCCATATCGCCGCCGTTCCGGTGGTATTCCAGGCGGCGGAGCAGAAACAGGTCGTCCAGGCTCGCCACCACGTCTTGCGGCCGGACCAGCGCCACGTGAATCGGCGGCACCAGGGATACCAGCCGGCTCAGTCCCCGGCGGGGCATTACCACCACCGAGCCGGTTTCGGCGACGGCGTAATCGGCGCCGGTAAGTCCCAGGCCGGAGCGGATAATCTGCTCCCGCAGCCCGGCCCGGGAGTGGGTTTCGTCCTGCGCCACGGTTATGGTGGGGATACCCAGGTTTTCCAGGGCCGCATCCAGGGGCAGGCCGGTGAATACTTCCTGGGCGGAGCGGACGGCCTGGGTAACGCCCTGGGCGGTTGCCAGCAACGCGACGTAGCCGATGGCCTCCTCCGGGTTGGGGGCGCGGAAAACCTGCCAGCCCCGCAGTTGGGCCGTTTCGGCCAGCCGGTCAACTAACCCGGTTTGTTCCTGCTCCCGCCGTTGCTGGGCGGCGGCCCCTTGCCGTTCCAGTTCGGCGGCGTCCTCGGTCAACCGGTAGTAAGGTTCGGCCGGTTCGGTTGATTCGGCAGCGGCCGGCCGTCCCAGGCTCCGGCGTACTTGGGCCAGAAACTCGTCCTTGGGTGTCCCCAAGGGTGACGGAAGGGGAGTTGCCATTGTCTAACCCCCACTCCCGGCGTCCCGACTTTCGGTATCCCTGGAAGTGGGGGATGCAATTGATGACCCGGCCTGGCCCAATTCCTGCGCCCAGATTTCCCGAAAAGTGCGTTGGGGCAGCAGGGGCAAGTCCCGGGTTTTAGTCCATTGGGATACCAAAGGGAGGGGCAGCTTTTCAATCTTGCCTTTGCCGGCCAGGGGTTGTTGGGCGGCCCGGCCCAGCTTGCCGAGGGCAGTCAGGGCCGAGGGGTTATTCATCAGCCAGGTATAGCCCCTGGCCGCCAGGCTATCCATTGCCGACGTCGATTTTTCCTCAGGATCCTGGCTCTCCGCCAGCTTGTGGCGCAGGTGCAGCAGCATCCGGGGGATGTTGATTTTGACCGGGCAGGCTTCCCGGCAGGCCCCGCAAAGGCTGGACGCCTGGGGCAGGTCTTTGGCCTGTTTCAAGCCGACCAGGGTGGGGGAAACGATGGCGCCAATCGGCCCCGGATAGACCCAGCCGTAGGCGTGGCCGCCGATTTTCTGATAGACGGGGCAGATGTTCAGGCAGGCCCCGCAGCGGATGCAGTAAAGGCTCTCTCGCAGGTCGGGGTCGGCCAACAGCTTGGAACGCCCATTGTCCACCAATACCAGGTGAAACTCCTCCGGGCCGTCCTCGTCGTCGCTGCGCCGGGGGCCGCTGACCATGCTGACGTAACTGGTAAGCCGCTGGCCGGTGGCGGAGCGGGGCAGCAGCCGGAGAAACAGGGCCAAGTCCTGTACCGAAGGGATAACCTTTTCCATTCCGGTAATGCCGATGTGGAGGCGCGGGGCCGAGGTGCAGAGGCGTCCGTTCCCCTCGTTGGTGATAATCACCAGGGTTCCCGTCTCGGCGACCAGAAAGTTGGCGCCGCTGATGCCCAGGTCGGCTTGCAGAAACTTTTGCCGGAGGGCCTCTCGGGCGGTGCGCGCCATTTCCTCAATGTCGTCGGTCAAAGGCACGCCCAGCTGGTCATTGAACAGTTCGGCTACCTGTTCCTTGGTCTTGTGCAGGGCGGGGGCTACCAGGTGGGAGGGGGTTTCCCCGGCCAACTGGATGATGTATTCGCCCAGGTCGGTCTCGAATACCTCAACGCCGATGCCCTCCAGGGCCTGGTTCAAGTCCAGCTCTTCGGAGACCATTGATTTGCTCTTGGTAGCCAGCTTGACCTGGCGGGTGCGGGCCAGTTCGGCGACAATCCCGTTGGCCTCCGCCGCATCCCGGGCAAAGTGGACTTGACCGCCGGCCTTGGTAACGTTGTCGTGCAGCATTTCCAAGTAGTAGTCCAGGTGGTCAATGGTGTGGCGCTTGATGCGTTGGGCTTCCTCCCGCCATTCCTCCCAAAGCTGCGGGCCAACCTCGTCGATGGCCTCCAGCCGGGCGCCGTTGAACCCGGTTCCTACCTGGCGCAGGGCACGGCGCAGCGTCGGGTTCTGCATCGCTGCCCCGGAGGCGGCGACAAACTCTTGCGTCTTTACCTCAGCCATTGACGGCCTCCCCCTCCGGCGCTCCGTCCAGGACTTGGGCGATGTGGCGGACGGCGACCGGGTGGCCCTGGCGACTGAGGCCGCCGCCAATGTGCATCAGGCAACTCATATCGCAGGATACCAGGGTATCCGCGCCGGTGGCCTGGATATTGCCGATTTTGTCCGCCAACATTCCCTCGGAGATATGGGGATACTTGACGGAGAAGGTTCCGCCAAACCCGCAGCAGGTCTCGGCTTGGGGCAGGGGCGCCAACCCCAGACCGGCTACCTTTTCCAGCAGTTGGGCCGGTTCCTGCCGCACGGCTAGTTCCCGGAGCAGGTGGCAACTGGAGTGGTAGGTGGCGGCTGCCGGGTAAACGGCCCCCAAGTCGGTTACGCCGACTATTTTTACCAGAAACTCGGAGAACTCATAGACCCGCTCGGCCAATTGGCGCGCCGGGCGTTCCAGTTCCGGGTCGCCGGCGAACAAGTCCCGGTAGAATACCCGGAGCATGGCGGCGCAGGAGCCGGAGGGGACGACGATGTATTGGCTGTCCGCAAAGCTGTGCAGCACCCGCTCGGCCAGTTGGCGGGCTGGCCGGGTAAAGCCGGAGTTATACAAAGGCTGGCCGCAGCAGGTCTGGTCGGCGGGAAAGTCCACGGCCACGCCCAACCGCCGCAACACCCGCACCGCGCTGACCCCCACTTGGGGATAAAGCTGGTCAACGATGCAGGTAACGAACAGGGACGCCCGGATTTCGGGGGGCTGGGGCAAAGGCCACCTCAGAATTAGGAATTAAGAATTAGGAATTGTGAAACATCATACTGAGGGTTGGTATTGGGAATACCGGCCGGCGCGGCAGTCGGGTGGGTTGCGGGGTTAAGGGTAACAGACGGGATAGGCGGTGGCAAGAATGGGGCCGGGGGTGGGGTGTTTTCAACGCTGGTTGGTATATCCATTTTCACGGTGTAGGGGCGGTTCGCGAACCGCCCCTACCCTCTCCTGGCACCGGAACGTGGGCGGGTTAGAAACCCGCCCCTACCGGACAATGCAGCGTGGTCTGGCAAGCAATACCAATATGGCAACCCAAGCAACCGTCGTTCCGGCGAAAGCCGGAATCCAGGAAATCCCGCGGGAAAAGAAACGTGCCGACTACCCAGGGTTCTGGATTCCGGCCTGCGCCGGAACGACGGGTTTATGCTGCGATTGGCTTCCCCGCCGGCTTTGGGCGGCATCGACGACATCCCACCTCGCCGGAACGACGGGTTTATGTTGCGGTTGACTTTGGGTCGGGGTATTTTCTTTGGCGTAGGGGCGGGTTTGTAACCCGCCCGGCCCGCAACGGCAAGTACGGCTCGGAGAACCGACGGCGCCATAGTTGAACTGTCTTGGCACCGGAACGTGGGCGGGTTAGAAACCCGCCCCTACCGGCCAATGCAGCGTGGTCTGACAAGAAATACCAACACGGGACAGTTAAAGGCCCGGAGACGGGTTTACATAACCTCCGGGCCTTTGCTTATCCGGTTGCTCCGGTTAGTTCAGGTGGCGGGAGTGCGAGGGAGTCGAACCCACCTACCCCGCTCTTCACGAGGCATAACGGATTTGAAGTCCGCAAGAGCCACCGGGCCCCTTCCACTCCCACGGCGCCAACTGAACCGGGCCGGGGCGGTTTAGCTCTCCAGCACCGAGTCAATCTTGCGTTTCAGGGCGCCTTTGGGCAGGGCGCCAACCACCTGGTCCACCGGCTGGCCGTCCTTGAAGAAAATCAGCGCCGGAATACTGCGGATGCCGTACTTCATCGCGATGTTGGGGTTATTGTCCACGTCCAGCTTGGCGACGTTGAGCTTGCCGTCATATTCCAGGGCCAGGTCGTGCACCGCCGGGGCAATCATCTTGCAGGGGCCGCACCATTCGGCCCAGAAATCCACCAGCACCGGCAGGTCGGAGCCTTCTACTTGCGCTTCCCAGGTACTTTCGTTTACGTCCACAGGTTCCGGCATCTAAATCCTCCGGGGAAAGTAAGATTCCCCCTCGTTTATTTGGTTCCAGTTTATATCGGAGGCCCTTTCCGGTCAACCGGTTGGCTTGGATAAAACCCGGCCTTGCATTATAGTAAGGGGGACGGAGGCCAGTTGAACGAGCAGAAAATTACCGCCGGGCAGCGCCTTAACCTGGCCCTGGTGTCCTGGGGACGCCTGGGGGAGGCAATGGCCTGCCATAACGGGCAGGATGTCTTTGTGTTGGGCGGCATCCCCGGGGAGCAGGTGGTAGCCGAGGTTATCCGGGTGCGCCGCAATTATGTGGCGGCCAAAGTGGTGCAGGTTCTGGAACCGGCGCCGGCGCGAGTGGAGCCGCCCTGCGCCTACTACGGCCAGTGTACCGGCTGTCAGTGGCAGCACCTGGATTATCCGGCCCAGTTGGAGGCCAAGCAGGCCAAGGTGGTTGACGCCCTGCGCCGGGTGGGGGGGATTGAAAATGTCCCGGTGCGGCCCATCCTGCCCTCGCCCCGGCAGTACGAATACCGCAACCACGCCCGGTTTACCGTGGGCCGGGCGGGCGATTTGGGGTTTGTGAACCGGGAAACCCGCCGGTTCGTGCGAATCGACCGCTGTATGCTGATGCACGGCGGGATTAACGACCTCCTGGCTGAGCTACAGGACAAGTGCGGTGAAACTACCCAATTGGCAATCCGCGCCGGCCAGGAAACCGGCGATTTCCTGATTCAGCCGCCGTTGAAAAACCCGGCAGTGGCCCAGGCCACCGGCCAGAAACACTACCTGGAATCGGTGGGCGGCCGGCAGTTCCGCGTGGCGTCCCCGTCCTTCTTTCAGGTAAATATCGAGCAGACCGACCGACTGCTTCAGGTGGTACGGGAGGCGCTGAACCTGAACGGCGGCGAGACGCTGCTGGACGCTTATACCGGCGTTGGCACCTTTGCCATCCTGCTGGCCCCCTACGTGAAAAGGGTTTACGCGGTAGAGGAATCCTCGGCTGCCGTCGCCGACGCCCGGGAGAACGCCGCCGGGCTGGGTAACGTGGAGTTTCTCCTGGGCAAAACCGAGGAAATCCTGGCCGACCTGCCGGAACCGCCGGACGTGGTAATCCTGGACCCGCCCCGGGCCGGCTGTCAGCCCACCGCGCTGGGCAGTCTTATCGAATTAAGCCCGCCCCGGCTGGTCTATGTATCCTGCGACCCGGAAACTTTGGCTAGGGACTTGAAAATTCTCGGCAACGGCCAATACGCTATAGAGCAAATCCAGCCGTTGGATATGTTTCCCCAAACCCACCACGTGGAGTGCGTTGCCGTGCTGACCAGGACGCCGACCGGAACCGGAACTGAAACTAGAGACCGGGACGCTGCTCCCTTGATTCTGGCCTCGGCCTCTCCCCGGCGGCGGGAATTGTTGACCGAACTGGGCCTGGACTTCAGCATCATTCCTTCCGGCGCGCCGGAGGAGCCAATGCCGGGGGAATCTCCGGCGGATATGGTGCAGCGGTTGTCCCGGGACAAGGCCCTGGTGGTAGCGGCCGGCCTGTCTCAAGGCTACGTGGTGGGGGCGGACAGCACGGTGGTGCTGGAGGGCCGGTCTATCGGCAAACCGGCGGATGCGGATGAGGCCCGGCAAATGCTGTGGGAGTTGCGGGGCACCCGGCACCAGGTTACCACCGGCTTGACGGTGATTGAGGTCGCCTCCGGGCGTTCCTTGACCGACTGCCTGACCGGAGAGGTAGTCGCCCGGGACTATACCGATAGGGAAATAGAGGTGTCTATCGCCTCCGGCACGCCGCTGGACAAGGCGGGAGCCTACGCGATCCAGGACCGGGAATTTCGTCCGGCCCGGCTGGAATCCGGCTGCTATACCAACGTGGTGGGGCTGCCCCTGTGCCGCCTGACCGCGATGCTGGAGGAATTGGGCTACCCCCTGCCGTCCCGGTTGCCCCCGGCGGTGGGCGAGAATTGCCGGGCCGCCTGCCCCTTCCAACCCGGAGCAGACCCGGCCAACGACCAGCCCGGAATCAGCGCGGGAGACCGGCCCCTTCCGTCGGGGGATGGAGGGCAATCGTGAATCTCTTTGGGGTAGGTTTCCTGGAGTTGGCGGTCATTTTCCTGGTTACCTTTCTGGTAATGGGGCCGGCCAAGTCGATTGAAATGGCTCGGACGGCCGGCAAGCTGGTGGGGGAACTGCGCCGGACGCTGAACGAGATGACCGCCGCCGTCAACCTGGGCAGCGAAAGCACGGGTTCTGCGACGCCGGCCAGCCGGCCCCAGCCCCCGGCGGAACCGGCGTCGCCCCCGCCGACTTCCCAAGCGGCGCCGCCCCCGCCAACCTCGGCAATTCCCACCACCGGCCCCGGAGAGGGGAATGAGCAGCAATCGTGAATTGACCCTTCTTGAGCATCTGAGCGAGTTGCGCCGCCGGGTGTTTATCGCCTTGGCCGCCCTGATAGTCGGGGCAATGGTGGCCTTCCTGTTTTGGGCTGACATCGTAGAACTGCTGAAACGGCCGGCTCAGGAGCTGAACGACGGGGCCGGCGTCACGCTCATTGCCACCCAGGTTACCGAACTGCTCTCCACCAGCGTCAAGGTTTCCCTGGTGTGCGGCTTTGTGCTGGCCCTGCCGGTGATTCTCTACCAGGTTATCCGGTTCGTGGCTCCCGGATTGAGTCCCAGCGAGCGGCGATACCTTTTCCTGTTTATGCCGGGGGCGTTGCTGGCTTTCGTCGGTGGGGTGGCCTTTGCCTACTTTATCCTCACGCCCCGCGCTTTGCCCTTCCTGCTGACCTTTGGTGACGGCGTGGCGGAACCGCTGATTCGGATTAGCAATCTGGTGGACGTGATGCTGCGGCTGCTGTTCTGGATGGGGCTGGCCTTTGAGACCCCGGTGGTGATGTACCTGCTGGCCCAACTGGGTCTGGTTACTTCCCGGATGTTCGCCCGGTTCCGCAAGTATTGGGTCGTAGTTGCCTTTATCCTGGGGGCGATAATCACGCCAACCTTCGACCCGATAAACCAGGCGCTGGTGGCGGCGCCGCTGCTGGTGCTTTACGAGGGGGGCATTTTCCTGGCCTGGCTGGCGGGCCGAACCCGCCGCCGCTCCCGGGAAGGGATCGTTCCCCTCTCTGACGGCAGCTAAGGGGCAAACTGAAAGGGACGGTTATAGCAACCGTCCCATCGGTAAATCCCGGTATTCCGCCGCTGCGCCCTAGCCGCCGTCGTCCCGGCTCTTGGGAGCATCGTTTTTGTTCTCGGCCTGGTTCACCTCATCTTCGCCGGTAACCGAACTCTTGAAAGTTCGTATTCCCTTGCCCAGAGAGGCGCCAATCTCCGGCAGCCGCTTGGCGCCGAAAATCAGCAGAATCACCAGCAGGATAATCAATATCTGGGGCAGCCCAATCGGCCCGAATCCCATTTCGCCTCCTGAAGTTGGCAGACTACTATTGCCATCATAACAAAAAACCCGCTCCGGTTACAATCTTTAGACCGGGCTTTATGCCACGATTGCCCTGGACGCTGAAGTCCGCTCACGGTGAGCTTGTCGAACCATCCATACTGTAATGGTATTGGGGAACTCATCCTTTGACCGGCTCAGGATGAGTGTTAAGAGAATGTAACCTGACTTTGTACCGGCCCGAACCCCGGCCCCGTTCAACTTGTTAGCGTCAATCCCGCTATGTATAATCGGGGCAACTTATCTATAAGTATTCATAAGAAGGTTTATATGGCTGGGGAATATGACCTGGTAGTGATTGGAGCCGGCCCCGGGGGATACGTGGCGGCGATAAGGGCCGGTCAGTTGGGGCTGAAAACCGCGATTGTGGAGCGGGACGCCCTGGGCGGGGTCTGCCTTAACTGGGGCTGTATTCCCAGCAAGGCCCTGCTGAAAAATGCAGAAATCCTCTCCTACATCAACCGGGCCGACGAGTTTGGCCTGAAGTTCGACAACTTTTCCGCCGACTTTTCCGCCGCCATAGACCGCAGCCGCAAGGTGGTGGACCGCAACGTGCGGGGGGTGAACTACCTGCTCCGCAAGAATAACGTTGACCATATCACCGGCACGGCCACGCTAAAGGGTGAGGGAGTGGTTGAGGTGGCGCCCGAAGGCCAACGCCTCCAGGCCAGGAACATCATCATTGCCACCGGCGCCCGTCCCCGCAGCATCCCGCCCCTGCCCGTTGACGGGGAGAAGGTCATTACCAGCAAAGAGGCCATTGTCCTGAAGGATTTGCCCAAGTCCATGGTCATCGTGGGCGGCGGGGCCATCGGTCTGGAGTTTGCTTACCTGTATCGAATGTATGGCGTGGAAGTAACCGTGGTGGAACTGCTGCCGCGTCTGGCGCCCAACGAGGACGAGGAAATCAGCCGTCAGGTGGAGCGTTCCTTCACCCGCCGGCACAAAGTAAAAGTCCTGACCGGGACCGGAGTTACCGGCGTAGCCGAAGGGCCGGAGGGCCTCACGGTTACCGTGGCGAAGGACGGGGTTGAGGAGGCAATCTCCTGTAACCAGGTGCTGGTTGCCGTCGGCGTACAGCCCAACAGCGAAAACCTGGGGCTGGAGGAGTTGGGCGTAGCGACCCAGGCCGGCTATATCCAGGTGGACGATGTAATGGCTACCAACATTCCGGGGGTGTATGCCATCGGCGACGTTACCGGAAAGTTGGCTCTGGCGCACGTAGCCTCGGCCCAGGCCGCCGTTGCGGTAGAGAGCATTGCCGGCCAGGAACCGCAGGCCCTGGACTATACCCTGATGCCTCGGGCCACCTACTGCCAACCCCAGATAGCCAGTTTCGGCCTGACGGAGGCCCAGGCCCAGGAACAGGGCTACGACATCAAGGTGGGCAAGTTCAACGTTCAGGCCAACGGCAAGGCGCTGGGAATGGGCGAAACCGACGGGATGGTCAAGTTGGTGGTGGATTCCCGCTACGGGGAGATTCTGGGCGCCCATCTGGTTGGGCCGGAAGTTACCGAGTTGCTGGGTGAGCTGTCCCTGACCCGGCTGCTGGAAGGCACTACGTTGGAGTTGGGCTGGTTGGTACACGCCCACCCG
Source organism: uncultured Dehalococcoidia bacterium (assembly GCA_958295765.1). GTDB lineage: Bacteria > Chloroflexota > Dehalococcoidia > Lucifugimonadales > UBA3495 > CATQHB01. The sequence goes on along the minus strand of CATQHB010000002.1, from coordinate 1,497,256 downwards.
ACTATTTCAGAGATTATCAAGGAGGCGGCGCTGGCCGCCGAGGGTCGGGCCGTTCATGCGTAGCGGCGGGCCGTCTGGAACAAATACCCCGCTCATCCTGAGACGGTTGAAGGATAAAGGGGTGATTCCACCGGCTCACCCTGCACGGGTATAGGTTGTAATCGGTCAAGAACCGAAAGGCCCCGGAGATTATAGGAGGTTGGCTTGGCAACCACCATTGTAATGCCCAAAATGGGCTACGATATGCGCGAAGGCACCGTCGTCCGCTGGTACAAGCAGGAAGGGGATGCCATAGCCCGCGGCGACGTAATCGCCGACATTGAAACGGACAAGGCTACCGTGGAGTTTGAGGCCTATACCGGCGGCGTGCTCCACAGGCTGGTGGCACAGGAAGGCGTTCCCGTCCCGGTGGGCGAGGCCATCGCGGTAATTGGCGAACCGGGGGAGGAAATAGCCGCCGTTCCATCGGAGTCGGTGGAGTCGGTAATGGAGGCAGAAACCGCTGCCGTTCCCGTTGCTGTTCCTGCTGCCGCCGTTGCCGGGGCAACTGCCGCCCCGGCGCCGGCCCGCGGCGCGGGAGAAGTACGCGCATCCCCCATAGCTCGGCGTCTGGCCCGGGAACGCGGCATAGACCTGGCCCTGGTAACCGGCACCGGCCCAGGTGGGCGCATCGTAGAGCAAGACATCCTGGAATACAGGCCCTCAGCCGTTCCGGTATCGAAGGTGGATGAGGCAGCGGTGGCCCAACCTTCTGGAGAAGTCCGGGCATCCCCCATCGCCCGCCGATTGGCCCGGGAGCGGGGAATTGACCTGGCCCAAATTACCGGCACCGGCCCGGCGGGTCGCGTCGTGGAAAGGGATGTGCTGGAATATATGGCGCCGACTCCGACTCCGGTAGCGGTGGAGCCGGCGCCAGAGCCAGAGCCGGATGAGCCGGCCGCGCCGCCGACTGAGGCGACCGCCGAGGCGACCGCTGATGCGGATGGGGAACGGGTTGACCTGTCCCGGATGCGTCAGGTCATTGCCCGCGTTACCGGGGACAGCAAGCGTCAAGCTCCCCATTTCTACGTTACCGCCGAAGTTGATATGGACAAGGCTATGATGCTGCGCAGCGACATTAACGACGCCTTGCCGGCGGATAATCGGGTCAGCGTCAACGACCTGGTGGTACGGGCTTGCGCTATCGCCCTGGGCCGTCACCCCAAGTTTAACGCCTTCTTCCGCGAGGATTACCTGCAATATAACGCCGTAGTCAACATTGGCATCGCCATCTCCCTGGAGGCGGGCCTGATTGTCCCCGGAATCAGCGACTGCGGGGGCAAAAGCCTGGCGGAAATCGCTGCTGCCAGCAAGGACTTGATTGCCCGGGCCAACAGCGGCTCCCTGCGCAATGAGGAATACAGCGAAACCACTTTCAGCGTCAGCAACCTGGGTATGTTTGACGTTGACAGCTTCGCCGCCATTATCTTTCCGCCGCACGCCGCGGTGCTGGCTGTGGGTACGGTCAAGGAACAGCCGGTGGTTCGGGACGGCCAGTTGGCGGTGGGCCGGGTAATGAAAGCTACCTTGTCCACCGACCACCGGGTTGCCGACGGCGCCGAGGCGGCCCGGTTCCTGGTAGAAGTCAAGGAGTTGTTGGAGCAGCCGGTAAGCCTGCTGTTGTAGCCCTTGACCGAGAGGAAAATGGTTCAAGTCTGCTCGGAGGGTTCAGAATCGTTACTTCCCGGTCAGGGCGCCGGCTGAAAAAGGAGGCCGGAAAGAGTATAATGCACTGGAGGGGAGGCAGAACGATATGACTGCCATCAACGACATCCGCGACCTGCTCCAGATACTGCGGGAACAGCCGGACTGGGCCGACCAGGTTCGCTCCGTCCTGCTCAGCCAGGAACTCCTGGAACTGCCGGGGAAAGTCGCCATCCTGGCCGCGACTGTGGAGACCATAAACCGGAGACTTGACCGTTTGGAACAGGACGTAGCGGAACTCAAGACCGACGTAGCGGAACTCAAGACCGACGTGGCGGAACTCAAGACCGATGTGGCGGAACTCAAGACCGATGTGGCGGAACTCAAGACCGATGTGAAAGACCTGAAAGCCGGACAGAAGACCATTATCGACGACGTAGGCTTCATCAAAGGTCGCTATGCCAGCGACCTGGCGGTTATGGATGCCCCGGACATCGCCGAAGCGATGGGGTATGAGTACCGCCGCACCCTGACCCGTGAACAAATTAGGGAGATTAGCCGCCAGGGCCAAGGCTCCATTGCCTCCAACCGCCTGCTCAGCTTCCGCCACGCCGACCTGGTCATTGAAGCGGTTCAGGATTCGGAAATTACCTACATCGCCGTGGAAGCGTCCTTTACCGCCGACGAGCGGGACACCCGCCGGGCTATGGATAACGCCGCCCTGCTGACCCGGTTCACCGGATTCCCGGCCCGGCCCGCCATTGCCAGCGTGCGGAACACCGACGAGGTTCTCCCCCTCATCGGCGACAACCGGCTGCACTGGCATCCTCTGGACCACCGTCACTTGGCCCCCGAATAAGCGCCGCCGCCCTGCCGGGGCCACCGCGCTATTGCTGGACTCTTACCCGCGGAGGAACTCAAACCCGATGACCGCAACGCCGGCCGATGTTTATCCCTGCCGGGTCTATCCCCTGGACGCCCGTAATCTGACCGAGGAAGAGATTGCGGTCGCCTTCGCTATGACCTCCCGGCGCCCTGAGCCTTTTGACGAAATCGCCGAGCAGGTCAGCCGGGAAAAGGCTGCCGATTTCCATGAGCGGTGGGTGCTCGGCTACGGTCATGCCTCGGTAGCCGAGCACGCCGTAGTGCATCTGGCGGTGGAAAACCTCTCCCGTTTGGCTTGCGACACGCTGGAAGACAACCGGCTGGCTTCCTACACCGAGAAATCCTCCCGCTACCAGGTGATGCCCCGCGACTATTTCCACGTTCCGGCGGAGTTGGACGGCGAACCCCAATTGCGGCAAACCTATATTGCTACCGCCCGGGGGTTGTTCCAAAGCTATTTTCGCCTGATTGACGGCTGTATGGAACATCTGCGCCGCTCGGTGGGCCGGGGCGACCGGGAGCGGGAGGGCAGTTACAACCTGCGGTTGCGCCGGCTGGCGACCGACGTTTGCCGCTCGGCGCTCCCGGCGGCCACCCTGACCAACGTGGGCGTTACCGCCAACGCGCGGGCGCTGGAACACGCCATTTCCAAGCTGATGTCGGCTGGTCTGGCTGAAGAGCGCCGGTTGGGGGAAGACCTGCGGGAGCAGGGCCGCCGCATCACTCCCACCCTGATTAAGTACGCTGACCGGAACAAATACCTGGAAGCCGCGCTCCGTAGAGACTGGCAGTTGTCCCTGCCGGTAGATGTCTCCGCCGAGCCGGCCGGACCAACGGTTCGGCTGGTTGATTGGGACGATCAAGCCGAGGAAAAGGTGGCGGCTGCCCTGATTTTCCAGCAATCGGCGGCGGATTACCCGTCGGCCCGGCAGCAGGCGCAGGAAATGGACGGGGAAGCCCGGCAGCGGTTGATTGACGGCTACCTGGAGGATATGGGCGACCATGACGCGGCGCCGCGAGAGTTCGAGTTGGTCGATTATACCTTTGAGTTGGTAATGGACTACGGGGCTTACCGGGAGTTCAAGCGGCACCGGATGCAGTCCTATTTTCCCCAACCCCTGTCGGTAAACCTGGGCTACAAACCACCCGGCCTCATCGCCGAGGCCGGGCTGGTCGGGGAGTTTCAAGAGGCTATGGGGCAAGCGGAGGAAGGCTGCCGCCAAATCGCCCAATTCTCGCCCCTGGCCGCCCAATACCTGGCGACCCACGGCCACTACCGGAGGGTTTTGTCCAAGCTGAACCTGCGGGAGTGCTACCACCTCTTCAAACTGCGGTCGGCCCAGCAGGCCCACGAATCGGTGCGGGAGCCGGTGATTGAGGCAATGCGGCTGGCGGTGGAGACCCATCCCCGGTTATTCCGGTGGTTGAAGTTGAGGGATTAGCCAGACTGGTAACTCTTTCCCCGGTAATGAAAAGAGAGGCCCGGATTCCTGGGCCTCTCTTTATGGTTATGGGTAACAAACCGGGGTTTTGCCGGTTATGGCCCCTTGATGTCGCTAGACACCGACTCCTCTTTGCGTCCGCATAAAGTCTTCCAGCGCCTCAGCGTACTCGGCCCGGGGGAACCGCTCGCCGTTGGGCACCTTCATCCCGTCGGTGAAAATCTCCAGCCGGTTGCCGTCCGGGTCGCAGAAATAGAAGGAACGGCTGCCGCTGCCATAGATGTTGTCGTCGCTCTCGATGCCGTGGGTGGTCGGGCCGTTGATAATCTTCACGCCTTTGGTGTGCAGGTGGGCCAGGGCGCGCATAAATTCATCCCGGTTCTCTACCTGGAAAGCGATTTGCTGCACCAGCCTGGCCCCGGCCGGCACCGCCTCGGATACGTCAACCCCCTCGGGAGCGGAGGCGATTACGACGTCGTGATGGGTCTCGTCAAAGCGCAGGAAGGCGGTTTCGCTGCCGTTGGGACGCTTGCGGTGATTGGTAACCTGGAGGCCCAGAACCTCGGTGTAAAACTTGAAGGAGCGCTCAAAGTCGGAAACCAGGATTCCGACGTGGCCGATGCCCTTAATCTGTATGCCCATTCTTCGTTCCTCCTCAAAGGATTTTGTTGGCAACCCGCTCCGGCAACGGTCCGGTGCAGACAGGGGTAATCGACGGGTGTCGCCATCGCCGAAGGTTCTGCCCATAGTATAGCAGACCGCTACCGCTAATGTGCGGCCAAATGGAAGGGGGAAATGCTACGTTCATCCTGAGCCAGTGGAAGGATGAATAGGTGGTTCGACAAGCTCACCATGAGCGGTGGCATATCACCCACCGGCCGGCCTAGGGGTCGGAGCAGTCCCGGGTGAAGCCGCAGTTGGGACAGCGGATTTTGCATTGCCGCTGAATCATCCTGGCCCCGCAAATCTCACAGGTCAGCCCGTCGTCGGCGTTCAATGCCGGATTGCGGGAGCAGCCGGATTTGGTAGTAGTGGGTTGCATAAATCAGTATCCAATTGAAACGGCGGTTAGCGACCGGCCGGTGAGACGATCCGGGTTTGCAGCACCATTTCGCCGGTGGGTGTCTCCCCAACCGTCGGCTCTTCAACGGTCAGGTTCACCCAGTCAAAGCCATACAGCGATTCCGGCGGGTTCAGGGCCATGCTGCCCCAACCGGTGGAATCCACCTGGATCGGCCCCATGGGAACCCGCTGGCCGTTGCGGGAAAGCCATACCTGGTAAGAACGGGCCGGCGGCGGCGGTTCCATGTTCGCCAGCATCAGTATCGCCCGCCGTCCATCATGGGTAACCAGCAACAGGCCCTCGGAATTGCTGCTGCCCTTGGCCGGCCGTAGCTGGAGCGGCTGAGTGGTGGGCTGGGCCATCATAAAATTGGTGTCCATAACGTGCCGGATGGCGTATTTGGTTTGGGCATCGCTGGCGGCCAATTGTTCCAAGTTGGCGCTGGCCGTTGACTGTCCTTGCTCTAGTTGGTTGAGCCTCAGCGTGGCTGCCGCGCGTTCCTGCTCCAGGGAGTTCAACCGGTTGGTGGTGAGGAGGTTCATAATCAGGGAGGCGGAGAGCAGGCCGATAATCAGGGTGGCCGCCAGGGGTAAAGCGAAGCTGCTGAGGCTGAATCGGGAACCGGTGGGCTGGCCGGAATCCGGCGTCGCTTGCGCCGGGCTGGTTGGCGCAAAGACCGGCGGTAAGGCTTCGACAGCCGCCATCAGGCGGGTTTGCAGCAGGGCCGGCGGCGTCTGCGGTGGGGCCGCCTGGGCCAGGGCCAGCGCCGCCTCTTCCAGGCCGGCCAGCAGCCGGCTGCAATGGAAGCAGTCTTCCAGGTGATACTCCAGGCTGATCGCCTCATCCTCTTCCAGCGCGCCGAGGGCGTAGGCCTCCAGTACGTCCTCGGGGTGGTCGGAATAGGAGAAGTTTTGCGGACTATTCAATGTCATCTTGCTGTAATTCTACCCGTAGTTTTTGCATTGCCAGCCGGGCCCGGGTCTTGACCGTACCCAGGGGTTGGCCCAGCCTTGACGCTATTTCCGATTGGGACAGGCCGTTATAGTAGGAAAGCAGGATGACTTCCTGCTGGGCCGGGGGCAGCTTATCCAATGCCTGGCGGACTCTTTCACCTTCCAGATTGCGCTCGGCTTCCTCGTCGGTATCCATCTGGCGGGAAGGCAGCAAGTCCAGCGTTTCGTACTCCTTGGGGTCGCTTACGTCGGTAGCGCGCCGCCGCGACCGGATGATGTCAATAATCTTGTGGTGCGCGACGCTCATAATCCAGGCGCGCGGCTCGCCCCGGGAAGGGTTATAGCTGGCCGACTTGAGCCAAAGGTTCAGAAATACCTCCTGAGTTGCCTCTTCCGCAATGGCCTCCTGGCGCAGCATATACCGGGCCAGGGAATACACGGCTGAGGAGTACCGCGTATAGATCGCCTCCAGCGCCTCCCTTTCCCCCGTGGCAGTCCGGTATATCAGTTCCTGGTCCTCCAGGCTCTGGTAATCAACCACCTCAGTTCTCCCGCTCCTCGGCGTCGGAGAGCCTTTCGTTAATAAATACGTTAAACATTGCTGAATGGATTGCCGAATCAACCGCCGGTTGGAAGGTTAATTGCGCTGAGCCAGAGCGTTCCACAGGGACTGGATTTGCTCCTTTACTGCCGCAGAATCCTGGGCTGACCCGGCCTGCCGCAAGTAAGTTTCCAGGGATTGGATGGCCGGCTGGTAGTCCCTCAGTTGCACCTGGCACCAGGCAAGTTCCTTATACAGGGATGTCGCCGCCGGGTCAATCAGGGTCATCCGCTGCAAGGCGCCGATTCCCCGCCGGTAGTCCCGTTCCCGCAGATAAATCTGTTTCAGGTTATTCAACATCCTGAACAGGATAAGCCGCTTGGCGCAAGGGGCCAGAAAGTCGTCATTCCAAGCCAGGGCTGGGCCAAACATTTCCTGCGCTAACCGCCGGCAATCGCCGGCGGACAGCAGGCGGCCCGAATGGAAGGGGTCAAGGTATAAATCCAACTCCTCCAGGGCCACCAGGAAGTGGCCGGGCATTCCCACCCCGTAGCACTTGATTCCCAACCGGCGGGCTACTTCCAGATACAGGACGGAAAGGGTTATCGGTATCCCGTTCCGAGTATCCAGGACGCGGTTCAGGAAACTGTTTTCCGGGTTGTAATAGTCCTCCGGGTTGCCAGTGAAACCCAAGCGGTCGAACAGGTGAGCGTTCAGAGTATGGGCCAGGGTTTCCTTGTCCCGGCTATCGCTGGCGGCTTCTTTCACTCCCTCAGCCAGCGCATCCAACTGCTGGAGATATGGGGCTGCGTTCAAGGCGGGATACTCCTCGCCGGCCAGGTAAAGGGCGGCTAATCCCAGGTCAAGCTCCGCGTCCGGGAGACCGGCCTGGTGGGTGAAAAGCTGGCGAAAGTCCTGCTCCTGATTCGTGGTCATAGGCCCCTTAACAAATTAGATAACCAGAGCCTGGAAAACCTCTTCCAGGTCCGGCAGTTCATCCAGGTTCCAGAGTAGTTCCAGAGCGCTTTGGCATTGCCCCTCGGAAAGCACCCCGGCGGCCAGGTGGCGGAACTTGGCGCCCACTTCCTGGTCGCTTAACGGGTTTTGCCGGTGGCCCTTGGGGTAGGAAGTAGCGGCAACGGCTTCCGAACCGGCGCCGGCGGTTATCTTTATGCGGCAGTTGTATTGCTCCGGGTACTTTTGGGTAAAGCCCGGCCCCTCGGTCAGGGTCATTTTGCCCATCAAGGTTCGCAAGGACGGGTCGGCGATGCGCTCGGCGGTGAAACTGCCGGGCGTTACCGCGCCGTCCTGCAACGCCAGGGCCACCAGGAAAGGTATGCTGTGGTCGGCGGTTTCCCGGGTCTGCGGATCCCACTTCTCCGGTTCGGTTGCCGGGCTGCTGACCGCGGACCGGTAGGTCTGGATGTCGATGGCCGCAATGTCCGACAAATTCACCTGGGGACGCAACTCGATTGCCAGGCCGATGGGCGCCTGGGTGTGAATCTGTGAGGGGTAAAACTTGAAAGTGGTATCGTTGATTAGATAGGGCTGCCCGTTGCCGCCGAACCGGGCCAGGGTTACCGGCGGGGCGACCCCGGCCTGTTCCCACAAACCGCGTTTTCCCTCAAAAGGCTCGCCGGGGCCGCACATTCCGGCGGCGGCCAGTTGAGCCGCGAAAACCCCGGCGCGGGTGGCGCTGGCGGTAGCGCAGCCCTTCCACATCGACAGTTCGCCGGTGCGGGTAACCCCCAGGGGCAGGTTGGGCGCCAGGGCCAGGGCTATGGCGTGGCCCAACTCATCCTGGTCCAAGTCCAGCAACATCCCGGCGGCGCAAGCGGCGCCAACGATGCTGAACATTCCCTGATCCCAACCATAATCACCGGTAACGACCTGGTCGGAAAGGCGACCGAACACCTCATAGGCCAGGGTAATCGCCGTAATCAGGGCGCGGCCGTCACTGTTCCGGGTATCCGCCACGGCCAGGGCGGCGGCAATCATATCGCTGGGGTGGCCCCCGCCGGGGGAAAAGTAGGAGTCGTTGCAGTCCAGGTAGCGAATCATCACCCCGTTGGCAAAGGCCGCCAAGTCCAGAGAACTATAGTCCGGGGTGCCTAGAATCCGCGCCGGAGCGGTTCCGGTAACCGAACCAGCCAGGCGGCGGGCGATTTTCGCCGGTTCCGACAAGTACCCGCCCATAGCGCAGCCGAGGGTGTCCACCAGCGTGCGCTTGACCTGGTGGACGGTGGCCGGGTCCAGGTCTTCGTAGGTTAGCTGGCAAGAGTATTCGCTTAACAGTTTGCTGGTCGCGTCCATTTCCTACTTTCCTACTTCACGGGTTGTTGCCCTTGACCGGCCCGCTACCGAGGATAGGCCGGGCAAGGGAAAGCGCGAATCCGGGTTACCCGGCGCGGTTAGTTGTCCGCCGCTTGGGGTTCCCTTACCCGGCTGACCAGTTCATTATAGTGGTCGCCGGCCTGGCTCACCAGCAACTCTACGTCTTCGGTCAGCACATACCCCTGCTGTACCAATTCTTCCGCCGCCCCACGGATTTGGGCCAGATAGTCCTCCCGGGAGCCGTAGCGCTCTTCGATGGAGAGCCGGGGGTCGCCGGAGGCTTCCCGTTCCTCGCAGGTGGGCGGAAAGGGAATGGTGGAGCCGGCCAGGGTGCCGCCGGTGGCCCCGCCGGAGGACAGGATTTGTCCCTCGCCGCCGATTTCGGCGTGGCGCAGGTTCCAGCCGGTATGGGTGGCGATGGGTACGGTGGTCAGCGGCAGACGAATCCCGGCCCTTTCGTTGCCGTCCGAATCGACGGCCGGCACCAGCAGGGGATAGGGTTGGCCGACGATTGCCGGGACATTGCTGGCTACGGTCGGCTCCGGGCCGAAGTCCAGCCGGTAGAATCGGCGCAGCGGTTCAGGGAAGTTCACCCCCGGAATGGTCTGGATGGTGGCGGCTACCGCCTCCGGCGTTACCGCCGTGCCGTTGTCCAGCCGGGGGTAGGCGCTGGGCGGCGCCGCTTGTCCGTCAGTAACCCAGCGATCCAGGTTGACCAGGGCGGCCCGGAGCAGGGGGCGATAATCCAGGCAGTTAAAGGGTTGCTGCCCCCGGCTGCCGTTGGCCGGGTCGCTGTCCCGCAGGTTGGGCGTACCCAGGGGATGCTGCGCGCCGCCAAAATGGTAGATACGGACTTCCTCCGGGACGGGCAGGTCTTGGGCGCCTTCGATGTCGATATGCACCATTCCGCCGCCGCCGCCCCAGTATTCGGAGGAGGTGTAGGTGTACATAATCCTGGGCAGAGGCCCTTGAGCGGCGGCGCGGGACAGGACGCCGTCGGTGCGGCCGATTTCCGGGTCGGTCTGTTCCCCGTCGCTGAAGGGGAACAGGTTGTTGGGGCTGCGGCTGGCCTGGCTGGAGGGCTGGGCAAACCGCTGGTTAAACTCCCCGTGCTTGGCCCCGGCCACGTGGGGAATCAGGCCGTCAAACACCGGCCGGCCGTCCTCAGCATAGTTCAGGCCATAATAGACCAGGTCGCGGAGGAACCGGCCGCTTTGAGAGGAACCGAAACTGTAAGCCCGCTCCAAGGTTCCGGCGCAGGGATTACCGGCGTCGGCGCTGCCGTAGCGCAGGAAAGCGGCCAATTCCCGGGTAGCCAGCAGGCCGGCCCCGACGATGGGCGCTCCGGTGGTGGAGTAGATTACCTGGTAAACTTTGCCCGGCTGGAACCCGGATGCCATATAGACGTAGTTGGCGTCGGGAACAACCCGGTCATCCTGGACGCGGGCAAAGGCCCACTGCTCCCGGGGGATTACCTGCTCCGGCCCGTCCTCGCTGTCCTGCACCGTCATTACCGAGTCCCAGTCCTCCAGGTTGTTGGCCGGGTAGGGGCGGTGGTTACGGTCGGAAAGGAACTGCTCCTGAATCGGCGCGTTGGGGACGAAGGTAACTACCAACTTTCCGGTAATCCGGGAACCGTCGCGGTTCCGGGCCTCCGGGGGATAAAGGCGCAGCACGCCGGGAACGTCCGGGGCGTCATGCTGCCAACCGCACCAGGCAACGGTGTAACCCTGACGCATCAGGAAACCGTTGCCGGCTTCCAGGGGAACGTCCGGGGCCAGGTCGGGGGCGTTGTTGAAGTTGCGCAGGCAGGGGCCGCGGCCCCGGTTCAGAATGTCAAAGAACAGCCGGCCATTGCCCTTGGCTGGGTCAACCGGTTGCAGGATGCGGAAGTCGGAATAGAAATGCACCTCGCCGGTGTTGCTGCGCGGGGCCAGCTTGAGGTCGGTTACGGTCTCATTGGCGGGATTCACCGGGTCAACGACAAAGTAAGCGGCGCCGTCCAACTGCTCATAAGGGCCAACGTCGCCAAAGGACTCACCGTTGGCGAAGGGTTGCCGGGAAGTTATCTCCAGTCTGCCAACTGCCATTTCTTACCTCCTCTTGCCTGCGGAATTAGACGAGTTTGGTAGGTTGATTGGGGAGGGTCGGTAACCTCTCCCTCACATAGCTATCGGGGTCATTTAATTGTTGCCCGGAAGTAATTGTCGCCCTGAACGGAGTGAAGGGTCTAAAATCCGTTGGGTAAGTCAACGCCGGTTCCGGCGGGGATTTTAGATTCTTCCTGCGCTCCGCCCCGTCAGAATGACAATTATCTGCCCCGTCAGAATGACAATTATCGGATCCGTTAGAATGAAAATATACGTTCCGTCAGAATGACAATTATCGGCTATCGGCCCCGTCAGAACGACAATTAACCGAACAATCAGGCTACAGGATGCTGCTGGCGTCCACGTCCAGGTCGGTGGGCGGTTCGTCGCCGGTAAAGTCCTGCCACCAGCGGTTAAAGTTTTCGGCGCCGTACTTGTCCCGCAGCCGGGCCAGATGGGCCTTAACCTGAACCAGCACCGGCAGTTCGTAATCGGTTACCAGTTGCCAAGTGCGCGCCACCCATTCCAGGGCGCCGGTGAGGTTTTCCTGCTCCTCGGCGACCATTCCCAATTGGCCGTAGGTACGGGCCGCCCGCTGCACGTCGCCCAATTCCTCAAAGATTTCCCGGGCCTGGTGATACCAGTTCGCCGCCTTATCGTACTGTTTCTGCTCGTGAAACAGCACCCCCAACTGGCGGCACTCATCGCCGGCGCCCCGGCGGTCGCCCAATTCCTCTTTCCGCTCCAGGGCGGCCAAGTACCACTCTTCCGCTTCCTCGTAAACGATGCCCCGGTCTTGCTCCAACAGCCCCAGATAGTGCAGTTCGGTAGCTACCTGGGCGATGTTGCCCTGCCGGTCGCTCAGGCTGAGGGCCTGCTGATACCAGCTTTTGGCTTCGTCGAACTGGTATTGAGCGTGGCAGACGGTGCCCAGGTCGTGAAAGACCAGGACGGCGGTTTCCTCGTCCCGGTGCTCTTCCACTAAATCCCGCGCCCGGTGATACCAGCTTTCCGCTTCCTTGTGCTCGAATTTCAGTTGGGTAACCAGCCCCAAAGCCCGGTAGTCCTTGACCATTTCCTCTTCGTCGGGCAGCCGCTGGTGAATATCCAGCGCCTTGCCGTACCACTCTTTGGCCTCGGTGTAGAGGCGCTGGTATTGGCGCACTTGCCCCAGGGCAAAGTAGTCGTCGGCGACGGCGGCCCGGTCTTCGCCGCTTTCAATGATGTCGAGGGAACGCTGGAACCAGCCGGCGGCCTGGTCCAGCTGGCGGCGGCGCAGGGCGATGGCGCCGAACTGGTGATATACCGAGGCGGCTCTTGGATCGGTTTCCGCTTCCGGCTGTTCGCTGAGGTAGTCGGCCAGTTGCCGGTTAAGGTCTTCGGCCCGTTGGAGGTCGCCCAAGTCCACCGACTCGCTGACGTCGGTGCCCAGCAGGTACAGCCAGAGGTCAACGGCGCCGGCGGCTTGCGCGCTTTCGGCGGACTCCCCCAGGGCTTCCAGCAATTGCCCGCGCAGCCGGCGCAGTTCCGGTATCCGCTTCTGCATCCGGTACACCTGGGCCAGGGGTTGTACCAGAAGTTGGGCGTTGTCCCATTGCCCGGCTTCTAGGGCGAGGCCCAGGGCCTGGTTCAGGTTGCCCTCTTCGGCCAGCACCGCGGTGGCGCCGGCGTCCTGATTTTCGTACAGGGACTCCATAAAGTAGTCGGCGGTGTCGGCATAGACCCGCACAAACTCCGACTCCAGCCGGCTGATGGCGGCGGCGGGAACCTGCTGGCCCAGCTTGGCGCCGTAAAAGCGGGGCAGGGCCGGATGTATCTGGTACACGCTGGGGGAAATCGGCTCCAGAAAGCCGGCGGCCAAAGCCGAGCGCAGCAGGGTGCGGCAGGCCCCCCAGCCCAATTCTTCATTCATTGCCGTCCGGTAGGGCTGCTCCTGGGTTATATGGGTCAGAATGTCCATCATCACCCGCCGCTGGAACAGGGCCAGCAGGGGCAAGTGGGTTCGGCTGCGGTGGGACATCCGGCTCCAGGAGTATTCCAGCAGGGCGGTCAGGAAGTTGTCGCGCCCGGCTTCCTGCGCCGTTTCGGGAAACTCGGCCAGCCGCCGCGCCAGTTCTGCCAGAAGTACCGAGGCCGGCGTCTCTTTCAACAGGGGCAAGGCCACCTGGCAGGCCAGGGGATGGCCCTGAATAGCGTCCAGCAGTTCCAGAGTGTCGGGGCCAAGGCGGCCGGGTTCCACGCCCGCCTTTTCCAGGATGGCCCCGGCCAGGTCTCGGCGGTCATACGGATTCAAGCCGTTCAATTCGTAGTGGGCAGCCGGGGCGGTTATCCAGCTTTCCGAGGGATTGCGGCTAACTAAAAGCGCCCAACTTGCTCCGGGGCCGGTGGCCTCAGCCAGGAAAGCGTCCAGGTCGGCTTGTTCCGATTCCCGGAGCAGACCGGGAGCGCCTTCGGGAAAGCCGGCGATGTTCTCCACGCCGTCCCAGATAAGCAGGGACGGTTGTTCCTTCAGGTACTCTAACACCCAGCCCCGCTGTCGCTCCGCGTCCAGATCGGCAAAGCTCAAACCGGCAACGGCGGTGCCGATTTCGTGGACTACCCGCTCCAGTCCGGCGGGGTGGGCCAGCTCAAAGGCAGTGTAAAAGACGCCGCCCGGCCGCTGCCGTTGGCCGGTTTTCTGGAAATGGCGGGCCAGACCCAGGGCCAGTTCCGTCTTGCCCACGCCGGTGTTGCCGCTGAGCAGCGCCAGGGAACCGGAGTTAAAGAGGTGTTCAATCCGGCCCAATTCAACCTGGCGCCCCACCAGACCATACTGGCCGGCGGCGGGGATTTGACTCTCGACCCCGGCATCCGCCGGGGGCTGGATTACCGGAGCGGCCAGGGGATTGGGCCGTTCCGCCTCGATAACCGGCGGGCTATACTGCCGGGCCTGGTAAACCAGGGGCGTCGTCCAGTCCCAGAAAACCTGGGGGCCGGTCAAGGTGGCGCGGCGGGGTTCGTCCATCAACCCGGCCCGCGCTTGGGCTAAGGATGCCGCAACATCCTGTCCCTGGGCCAGTGCCAGGTAAAACCGGCGCAGGAATCCCTCGCCGACCGCCGAGCCGTGCCGGTAGTGGGGCAGCAAGACGGTGAAAGGCGTTCCTGCCTGGCACATTTGGCGGCCCAGGGCAGCCCAGGCGTTCCCTTGTTCCGGTGGGCGCCGGCCCCGGTCGCCGGCGGTCAGCAGGGCTACCGGCACTTGGGCAGCGGTGAGAACGTCGGCTACCTGCCGGGCCGAAATTGGCGCCGGGCCGGAATCGACTCCCTCAAAAAGAAGGTCGCCGGTATCCTCTGCCAGGAACAGGCCGTCGAACTGGACTACGTGGTAATGGCCGGGTTTGCCGGCCAGTTCCCGGTTCAGCGCGGCAAAGGTTGGGGGGCGTAGGCAGTCAAGCTCTACTTGAACGTCCAGGGATTCCAGCGCCTGCACCGTTTCCGCGCCCAGGCCGGCGTAGGCCGGCATTGCCCCGATTTCCGGTAACGGCGACACCAGCAGGACGTTGAGTTGGTCGGTGGCTAAAGTTCCGGCATAGGCGGGTAATTCCGCGCCGTCAATGCGGCGCACCAGGGAGGCCAGGGAGGAGGCCAGGTAGCCGGAATCGGGTTGGTTCAGCAATTCCCAGGGAAGGGCCAGGAAATCGGCGCGGGGTGAAATCACCGCCAGTTGGTAGCCGTCCAAGCCCTCGGTGGATGCGGTTCTGAACAGTTCGCGGGCCGGGTCGCTGCCGCCGAACACCGTCTCAAAGAGGAGCCGGCCCAGGTTGCGCAGCCCCGTTTCCACCGCCTCGGCCCGGGCCTTGGCCGGGCCAAAGGGATTATCCAGATATTCCTGGAAGTACCAGGCGATTTCCGCCCGGTCCGAGTCATCCAGCAGGTCGCGGAACTCTACCGGGGGCGCCTCTTGCGGTGCGCCGTCGCCCCGAAGGAATAGTTGCAACTGCCCGCTATCGGGCAAGTCATGTATCTCCAGTAATTTAACCACCAACATCTCCCGTCGGCCCGGCAATGCTTGAGGACGCGGCTGCTTCACATAAGCCGACCGCCCGCATTATACTATATCCCGGCGGGGTTGGCAGGCTTGGATTACAGGGCGTGGGCAAAGTTGAGTTGCGTTCTTTTCCGCTCATCATGAGCCAGTCAAAGGATGAACCGTCGGATAGGGGTAAGTGGTTCGACAAGCTCACCATGAGCGGGTTGGGCAGCTTTGAACCGCTCATCCTGAGCTTGTCGAAGGACGGGATAAGTAGTTCGACAAGCTCACCATGAGCGGGTTGGGTAGCATTGAATCGCTCATCCTGAGCTTGTCGAAGGATGGGATAGGTGGTTCGACAAGCTCACCATGAGCGAGTCAGGTAGCTTGCTTCTATCTGTGTCCCCTTAACTTGATGGGTATGGGCTAACCGCCAGTATTCCCCTGCAAGCATCGTTTTACCCCTGAAACACCGCCAAAGCGTCCGCCGCCCTTATCCCCTGGCCCTCTGGCAGTACCATCAGGGGGTTGATGTCCAGTTCGGACAGGGTGCCTTCCAGGTTCACGGCCAGGTGGGAAATCTGCACCAGGGCGTCGGCCAGGGCGTCCACGTCCGCCGCCGGAGCGCCGCGGAATCCTTTTAACAGCCGGGAACCCTTTACCTGATTTATCATTTCAACGGCTTCCGGGCGGGTTATGGGGCAGAGGCGCAGGGCTACGTCGTTATATACTTCCACCATCACCCCGCCGGTGCCAAAGAGCAGCACCGGCCCCAGTTGGGCGTCGTAGGAAACGCCGACGATGACCTCAACGCCGCCGGATACCATTTCCTGAACCAGGACACCGTTGATTTCGGCCCTGCCTGGTTCGACAAGCTCACCATGAGCGGAATCTGCGGAAGGCTCACCATGAGCGGAGTCGGCGCCGTCGGCGGTGGCGCGGGCTGCGTTTGACATAACATCGGCGTAGGCGGCGCTGACCTGGGCGGCGTCGGTGAGGTTCAGCCGGATTACGCCGGCCTCGGTCTTGTGCAGGATGTCCGGGGAGTCCACCTTCAGGGCCACCGGGTAGCCAATGCCGTCGGCCGCCGCTACCGCCTCGGCGGCGGTGGTGGCCGTTGCCTCCCCGGTTATCGGTATCCCCCAGGCGGCAATCAGTTCCTTGCTTTCGTGTTCGGAGAAGGTGGTCCGTCCCAGACCGGTCAACGCGGCCAGGGCTTGCTGCTGTTCCGGGGTCATCGCCGGCGCGTTGCCAAAGCCCTCGGCCAGCCGCTTATCCCGCCATTGGTGGTAGTCCAGCAGGGTACGCACCCCCAGGGCCAGCTTATCGGGAACGTAAAAGACCGGTATCTGAGCTTCCTTGAGCTTGGCAAGCCCGGCGGTGGCCGAGCGGGTGCCCGTCCAGAGGAACGCCAGCCCCCGGTCGCTCTTATCCCGCTGGGCAATCACCTGCTCAGCCTGGGGGTCGGCGCCGGCGCTGGCTACCACCAGGGTGCCGATGTCGGGCTGGTTGCTCATATAATCCATAATGTCCGGGAAGGAATCGCTGTTGGCGAATCCGGTAACGTCGGAGGGATTGGCGGCCCAACCGAATCCCTTGAGCACCCCGTTGATGCCGTCCCGCGCGGCGTCGGTCAGCGGCGGCAAATCCAGCCCGGCCTGCCCGCACATATCAGCAGTGAGGGAACTGATGCCGCCGGAGTGGGAAACTACGGCAACGCCCCGCTGGGCCGGCTTGGCGGTGTGGGCCAGCAGTTGGGAAACTTCCAGCAGTTCGTCATAATCCTGAACGCGGGTAATGCCGTACTGGGCAAACATTTCATCGTACAGGGCGTCCACGCCGGTAAGGGCGGCGGTGTGAGAGCGGGCGGCCCGGGAACCCAGGGGGGAGCGGCCAATCTTAATCAGGACAATGGGCTTGCCCCGTGCCGCGGCCAGTTGGGCCACTTCCACCAGCTTGCGGGCGTTCTTGAAACCCTCGACGAAGCCGGCGATTACCTTGACCGAATCCTGGTCCAGCAGGTAGCGGGCAAAGTCGCAAAAGTCCAGGTCGGCCTCGTTGCCGGTGGAAATGATATGGCTCAGGCCGATGCCTTCCTCCAGGGCGCGGGTCAGGAAGGGGCCAAAGGCGGAGGCGCCGCTCTGACAGATAAGACCGATCGGCCCGCTGAGGCCGTCGGAACCCCGGGATGATGCGGTGGGCCAGATGTCGGCCTGTACGTTGGCTAACCCCAGGCAGTTGGGGCCGCAGATGCGGAGGCCCGACTCCCGGGCGAAGGCGCCGACTTCTCCCTGCAAGTCCCGCCGGTCGTCCACGTCCCGCTCGGAAAAGCCGGCGGAGATGACGATGGCGGCGCGGGTTCCCTTGGCGTGGCTCTCTTGCAGCACGTCCAATACCTGGTGATAAGGCACCACGACGCCCACCAAGTCCGGGGTTTCCGGCAGGTCGGTAACGCTGGGGTAGGACTTGACGCCCATTATTTCGTCGTAGCGGGGGTTCACCGGATAGACTCTTACCCGGTCTTTAGCTTTCAGGGCGGCGTTGAGGAATCGCCCGCCGTACTGCATCCGGGGCGTTGCGCCAACGACGGCGATGGAACCAGGGTTGAGCATCTTGTCGATAGACGCCAGTTGATCGTCAGTCCAGGTAGCCATTGAATACCTCGCTGCTGTAATGCAAATAAATACTGATTATTGGTTGCCGCTCACTGGTAAAGCAATCCCGCCGTCCCGGTAAGGCAATTTCCGCTCATCCTGAGCTTGTCGAAGGACGGGTTGGGTGGTTCGACAGGCTCACCATGAGCGGGCCGGTTCGCTTTACTGGTAACGTACTCCCCGCTCATCCTGAGCTTGTCGAAGGACGAGGTGGGTGGTTCGACCGGCTCACCATGAGCGGGCCGGTTCGCTTTACTGGTAACCTACTCCCGCTCATCCTGAGCTTGTCGAAGGACGAGGTGGGTGGTTCGACCGGCTCACCATGAGCGGGCCGGCTCATTTCACTGGTAACGTACCCCCGCTCATCCTGAGCTTGTCGAAGGATGGGGTGGCTGGTTCGACAGGCTCACCATGAGCGGTTGTTTAGCATGGGCGGTTGTTTAATAGGTACGCCCAACGTGGGTTGGTTACCGTTGATGTAAGGCGGGTTACAAACCCGCCCCTATCATCCAACCGTCCACCGGAGACATCCGGGCAAGCCATACCAACGAATGTTGGGAATACCGTCTATATAGCAGAGCGGATTGACATAAATATCCCCAAAACCAAATCCTACGTCTCCCCGGCGGTGCGCAGGTCGGAACGCCAGTCGTCGGGGGAGGGGCCGCGGTCAATGATAACGTCGATGACCGCCGGTAGGCCGGAGGCCTGGGCGTCGCGCAGGGCGGCCGGCAGGTCGCGGGAGTCGCTGACCTGGACGCCGAAACAGCCAAAGCCCCGGGCTACGGCGGCGTTGTCCGTCTCGACAAACTCCGAGGCGATGCGGCGGCCCTCCGCCTGGTGGTGGCGTACCATACCCAGGGCGCCGTCGTTGAACACAATGCAAATCATCGGCAGGTCATACTGCATTGCGGTGGACAGGGCGTTGACCGTCATCATATAGCCGCCATCGCCGGTAACGCCCACTACCGGCCGGTCGGGGTACACGATTTTCAGGGCGACGGCGGCCGGCAGGCCCCAGCCCATTCCGGCGGTGCCGCCGGGGGCAAAGAAGGTGTTGGCCTGGGCCGACTGGTAGAAATGGGCCATCCAGGTCCGGTTGTTGCCGGCATCCAGCGCGAATACCGTCGAGTCGTCCATATTTTCCCGCAGCAGGGCCACCAGACGCTGGGGCGTAACCGGGGAACTGTCCAGGTGCATCGCCGGGTCATCATAGTAGGAACCGTCGGCTTTGCGCTGGGGCAGGCTGCCAGTCCATTCCTGGCGGTTGCTGGCGCTGGCCGGCGCCGCCTCCTGAGAAGCCTCTACTAATTGAGAGAGAATACTGCCGGCGTCCCCGATAAGGCCCAACTCTATGGGGAAAGTCCAGCCGGCGTTGCGGTCGTCAATATCAATCTGGATGATGCGCTGGCGGCGGGGGTCAAAGACGTTGGGCCGCTCCCGCACCGTGTCCTGGGGGCTGAGCTTGGCGCCGACCACCAGCACGGCGTCGGCGTCGCCCACTGCTTTATTGGCCGCATCCTGGCCGTAAACGCCGGCCATGCCCAGGGCCAGGGGATGGGTTTCCGCAATGGCGCTCTTGCCCTTATAGCTGGTCGCCACCGGCGCGCCCCAAAGTTCGGCCAGTTGCTGAAGCTGGGCGTGAGCCTTGGCCTGGTGGACGCCGTTGCCGGCAATGATGACCGGCCGCCGGGCCGAGGATAGGATGCTGATCGCCTGCTCAATGTCCTGGGGCGCGCTCTGGGGCTTGGCCGTGTTCAGGTAGCCGGCGGTATGGTGAATAAAGGGAGGCGATTCTACGTCCACCTCGCCGGCGATGGACGCCGAGCGCATCACCACCGCCGCCGGGCCGGGGCGCCCGCTGGTGGCGTGCTTGATTGCCAACTGGGTGCCCAGCACCGCCTCTTTGGGACTGGTCGCCAGGGAAGTGTATTTGGTCATTGACTTGATAATGGTGGGAAGGTCGATGCTGCCGTATTCGCCGGCGCCGGACTGGTTGGCCGGGTGCTGGGCGGAACCGCCGTCGGAGGTGTCGGTCAGCACCAGCATGGGGGAACTGCTGAGCATAGACTCCATAATGCCAAAGCTGGCGTTGGAGCCGATAAACAGGCCCTGCCCCATCACCACGGCCGGCTTGCCGGTGGCCCGGCCATAAACGTCGGCCATTATCGCCGCCGTCTGCTCATGGCGGCAGAGAATCGCCTTGATTCGGTCTTCCTTGCCCACCAGCAGGTTATAAATCTGGCCGGTGCCGCCGCCGGGAATCCCGAAAACGTACTCAATTCCGGCCTCTTCCAGCAACTGCACAATCAACTCATTCGCCTGCGGCATAGTACCTCCCTGAACAACGTCAATACGTCAATACGGCTTTTAACCCGGCGTCGCTGCGGCGGAATAACTCACTCAACCGCCGGGAATGCAGGGGCGCCGGGAGGCGCCCACGCCACTTGGGGGAATGGGTGGATGATACCCCGACAAGGTAGGCGGGTCAAGTTTAAGACTTGGCCCGGCAGGGTTATCTAACTGATGCGTGAATGAGTTGCCAGACTAGCTTTACCCGTTCCGTCCCGCCTCATCCGTTCCACTCCGCTCATCCTGAGCTTGTCGAAGGATGGGGTTGGTGGTTCGACAAGCTCACCATGAGCGGTCATCTAACATCACGAGCGGTCATCTAGCATGAGCGGCTATCTGGTGCGGTGAGCAGTCATCTAATACGAACGGGTTTCGGCGCTGACCCCGATGGTGGGTTAATCGTTGACCGGGAGTTTTGGCGGGCATAGAATCCCCACCAGTTAGGCAGCATTAACATAAGATTGGCGGTGAGGTAAATGAAGAGCGTTGAGATAGACCGCGTCAAGCGGCTGAAAGAGGAACCGGAAAAGGGGCATAACCGCTGGCACCCGGACATTCCGCCGATTCTGGAGGTGGAACCTGGAGAGGAGGTAGTGCTGGAAACCCGGGACGCCTCGGATTGCCAGATACAGCCCGGAATGACCCCGGCCGACCTGGAAGGTATGGACGGCAAGGTGGCCCACCCCTTGACCGGCCCGGTTTACGTGAAGGGGGCCGCACCCGGCGACCTGCTGGAGATTGAATACCTGGACATCATCGCCCAACCCAACGGCTGGACTCGCACCCGGCCCGGCTCCGGGTTTCTGCGGGACCTATTCCCGGAGCCGTACTTGGCCCACTGGGAAATCAAGGACGGCTGGGCTACCTCTCCGCAGATACCCGGCGTCCGCATTATCGACGGTTCCTTTATGGGGACGGCGGGCATTGCCCCGTCCCATTCCCAAATGCAAGCCTGGGCGGCCCGGGAAGCAGACCTGGTGCGGCGGGGCGGCATTGCCTTTCCGCCCGATGCCGAGGATGCGGTGCCGGCCGGCGGTTCCATTGCCGGCGAGGGCCTGCGCACCCTGCCGCCCCGGGAAAACTGCGGCAACGTGGACGCCAAGCAGTTGACCAAAGGTTCCCGCCTCTTGATTCCGGTGAACGTAGCCGGGGCGCTCTATTCGGTGGGCGACGGCCACTTTGCCCAGGGGGATTCGGAATGTTGCATCACGGCCATCGAAATGGGCGCTACGGCGGCGGTGCGGTTTCGGGTATTGACCGGGGAGGCCACCCGACATAACATCCGGTTCCCCCGGTACGCCCACCCCGGCTACTTTCTGCCGCCGGAATGGGCGGCGCCCCGGAACTTCATCGCCACCATGGGGATGCCGATTCGGGATGACGGAACCCAGGAAGGGGAATCTCACCTGACCCTGGCGGCGCGCAATGCCCTGGTCAATATGATTGAGCTGCTCCAGGAACGGGGGTGGAGTCGGGAACAGGCTTATATCATTTGCAGCGTGGCGGTGGATTTGCGGATCAGCAACATCGTGGACTTGCCCAATGTTACCGTTTCCGCCTTTCTGCCGGAGGACATTTTCCAGGGATAGGCGGCAACCGGTCGGTCAGGCTGCGTTGCCGGGCGATAAATTAGCGGCAATCGTAGCTGAAGGGTGAACATAACCGGGTGGTGCCGGCGGTAAACGCGCTGAGAGGCGATTTCCCGGCTTTTCAGGTATTCCAGACCCTGAAGGTCCGGGAAATCGGGTTATTTTTGGCGCGCCGACTTACCAGATCCCGGGCCGTCCCCGGGACGGCGTTCCCGGGACAATGACCGGGACAATGACCGGGGCAATGACCGGGGCAATGACCGGGACAATGACCGGGACAATGACCGGGACAATGACCGGGACAATGACCGGGACAATGACCGGGACAATGACCGGGACAATGACCGGGACAATGACCGGGACAATGACCGGGACAATTGGCTGGGGAAAAAGGAAAGTCGCCGGTTCTTAAAGACCGGCGACTCATCAACTCATAAAAATCCGGTTGTTGCGCTGAACAACCCATCTCGCACATCCACCACACGGCATACTTGGCCCGCTCAGGGAAATCTCTTCCGGCGTAATGCCAGGCCGGAGCCGGGTTAGCTGACCCGCTTGACCTCCAGGGTCTCGCCCGGGGCGAGGGCGACGCGGCGTACATTTATGCCGAGCTTGAGCAGCCAGTACCCGAGGGTAGCCTTGCTGACGCCCAGATCGTCGGCGGTACTCGAGAGTCCCTTTTCATTAACCATTTCGGGGAGTAGCCGCTCCAGGGGACGCTGGTGTTCCCTTTCTACCCGCTGCATTAGTTTAGTCTTCCTCGCCAAAATGTTCCTCCTTCTGTGGTGAAATCGTGCCGAGTAACAAGATGTAATAGATAATACCACCTGTTCCGGCATTTGTCAATACTCAACTATTTTATTTCTTATACTTTTTTAAGAAATAGTTAGAACAGAAAACTAGATACGAAAATGGCGATTTCAGGGCCTCTAATAGCCCCCGGAGACCCGTAAGGGCCGCATTTCGCCCCTCAGCGCGCCGGGTTTTCCGGGCCAGTTTCCTGATTTTGCGGTCGGGAGACGGCGCCGGCGGTTCAGCCCCTTCGGTGTACCAGCGATGCAGCGATAACCGGCCGGTCTCCCCTGGGATAAGCCGCGCCGGAGGGTTACTTTTCCCCTGAGGTACTCTTGCGGTGGGCGTGTACCTGTCGGTGTAACGTGATGATGAGGTACACGCTAATCCGGCGGCGGCTCAATTTTCCGGGTAATGTAAATGTGTGTAAATGTAATATATGCACGGGTGTATCCCCGCCCGCTCCCGGTGTCGCTGTAGTCAAAAACGCCCGGCTGATTTGACCCTCTCCGGGGCCTTTGATACTCTGGAGGGAAGTAACTGGTCGGGAAGTAGAAATTGAGAATGAGGCGGATATGATGCAAGCGCCAACCCTGCGGGATGTTTATGAAGCCCGGAAAACCATCGCTCCCTATCTGGTTCGCACCCCATTGCACTACTCGGCGGGGCTGAGCCAACTGCTGGACGCCGAGGTGTATCTGAAGCATGAGGAATACCACCCCCTGGGGGCGTTCAAGGCCCGGGGCGGCATCAACCTGCTGGCCCACTTGAGCCAGGAGGAACGGGAACGGGGCGTAATTACCGCCTCTACCGGCAATCACGGCCAGTCCATCGCCCACGCCTGCCGGGTTTTCGGGGCGCGGGCGCTCATTGCCCTGCCGGAGAAAGACCCCAATCCGTTGAAGGTGGCGGCAATGGAGGCCTTGGGCGCCGAACTGGTCTTCTATGGCGAGAACTTTGACCAGGCCAAAGCCCACTGCGAGCGTCTGGCGGCGGAGGAAGGCTACCGCTACGTACACCCCACCGACGAACCGTTGCTGATTGCCGGCGTAGGCACCCAAACGCTGGAGGTAATCGAGGACCTGCCGGAGGTTGACGTAATGTACCTGCCCCTGGGCGGGGGCAGCGGGGCGGCCGGCGCCTGTGTGGTCGCCAAGGCGATTAACCCGGCCATTCAGGTGCGGGCGGTCCAGGCGGCAGCGGCGCCGGCCGGCTACCTGTCCTGGCAGCAGGGGCAACTGGTGCAAGCGCCGATGAACACCTTTGCCGAAGGGATCGCCACCCAGTCCGGCTACGAACTGCCCCAGCAGATAATCCGGCATTTGCTGGATGACTTCCTGCTGGTCAGCGACGACGAGATACGCTGCGCCGTTGGCCTGCTGGTTGAGAAGGCGCACACTATGGCCGAAGGGGCGGGCGCCGCGGCCACGGCCGGCGCCGTCCAGCAGCGGGAAACCCTGGCCGGGAAAAAGGTAGCAATCACCGTCAGCGGCGGGAACACGACGGCGCCCCAGTTGCTGGACGCCTTAAAAGTGTACCAGGAAAGTCAGCAATAAGACCCGAATTTGTAGCTGCGTGTACCGATAAGTGTAATCGGCGCCAAAGGGAAATGTAGAAAAGTGTAACAAAATGCAGTGATGTTCCGGGCTAACTCCGGGTAGAAAAGTACCGCGCCAATTCGTCCCGCGGGAACTCCGGCAGGGGTACTTCCCCGGCGTAGCCAATCATAATCAGACCCTCTTCCGGGGCCAGGACTTGCCCAATCTCCCAGCCGGTAATCTCCGCTTGTTCCAGGGCCAGCAGCAAGGCGGGAACCTGGCCGGCCGGCAGGGTAATTATCAAGCAACCGGAGGCCAGCAAGCCCAGCGGGTTCAGGCCCAAAGCCTGGCAAATCTCGTTGCACTCCGGCAGTACCGGGATGCTGGTTTCCTCTACCGCCAGGCCCAGGCCCGAGGCGTGGGCCACTTCCCGCAGGGCGGTCGCCAAGCCGCCTTCGGTGGCGTCGTGGAGGGAGTGAATCGTAGCTACCGAGGCGGCAATTCGGGCCTCTTCCACTACACTTATGCCGGGTTTGGTCAGCAATGCGGCGGCGGCAGCGATGGTTTCCGGGGCGACGCCGGCCGCTTGCAGCGCGGCGCTTTCCTCCCGGGCCAGCAGGGCGGCGCCTTCAACGGCGATTCCTTTGGTGATGACGATGCTGTCGCCTTCCTGGGCGCCCCCGGTGGTGATGAGGCGGTCCCGTTCCACTTCGCCCAGCATACTGCCCAGGATGATGGGCCGGTCAATGCCGTAGGTAACTTCGCTGTGGCCGCCAATCAAGGCGACGTTCAGGGCGGTACACGCCGCCAGTACCTGGTCAAAGATGGCTTCGGCTTCCGCTTCGGAGCAACGCTCCGGGACCAGCAGGGTTGCCAGGAACCATTTGGGTACACCCCCGGTACACGCTACGTCGTTGGCGTTGACCTGCACCGCGTACCAGCCGATGGAATCGGCGGCAAAGGTAACCGGGTCGCTTTTAGCTACCAGCAGCCGGTCTCCCATATCTATTACCGCCGCATCCTCTCCCACCTTTGGCCCCAGCAACACGCGCCGGTCGCTGATCCCGGCCTTGGTCAGCAGTCGTTCCAAAAGCTGCGGGGGAAATTTCCCGATGTCCACGCCTAATCACCGTCAAAGATAAAAGATATTGGCTTCGGCCGGGCCTAGTGTAACAGAAACTTTCCCCGGGAACCGGGCCGGCCCCCGCCGGGGGAGGCCGGTCATTAACATAATAGTTTTACCAAGATTTTTCCCGGAAAAGGCCGAAAACTGAGGAAATCGCCGCGACGCCAGCGGCCGTTTCCCGACTTTTGGGGTACTGGAACACCTGAAAACCCGCAAATCGCCTTACAGCAGTCCGGGTGAAGTTTTTCCAAGCAAACCCAAGCAACCGTCGTTCCGGCGAAAGCCGGAATCCAGGAAATCCCCGGAATGACGGGTTTATGATGCGACGACCCGCCCGTCCAATACCCCGTCTCGACCCCAACGGGCCATTCGTGCTAAACTTGGTGCCAATCAAACCAGCCCCGTTAAGCCAGACTGAAAACCGGATGTGGCCCCTTTGCAAAACCGCCAACCGACTGTCTGCCATCCCGAAGAACACCGGCCGGAAGAGTTGGATACGGCTGTCCGGCGCCTCGGAGCCGGCGGCGTAGTCGCCTTTCCTACCGATACCCTCTATGGGTTGGGCGCCGACGTGTTCAATGAATCTGCCTTGCGGCGGATCTTTGAGATAAAGGGACGCCCGGCCCAGTTGGCCCTGCCGGTTCTGGTGGCCGATTGGGGGCAGGTGGAGATGGTAGCCGACAATCCCGGCGCCGCCAGCCGCCGCCTGGCCGCCGCCTTTTGGCCCGGTTCTCTAACTATGGTGCTGCCCAAGTCGCCGGCCCTTTCTCTGCTGGTTACCGGGGGGCGGGACACGGTGGCGGTTCGGATGCCCAACCATTGGGCGCCGCTGACCCTGGCCGCCCAGCTGGGCCGCCCCATCACCGGCACCAGCGCCAACCGTAGCGGCGCGGCCGACCTGAAAACGATAGCCGAGGTGCAAAGGGACTTGGGCGATTCGGTTGACTGTATCGTTGACTGCAATCCCCTCCCCCAGGGCGTACCTTCGACCG
Source organism: uncultured Dehalococcoidia bacterium (assembly GCA_958295765.1). Classification (GTDB taxonomy): domain Bacteria; phylum Chloroflexota; class Dehalococcoidia; order Lucifugimonadales; family UBA3495; genus CATQHB01. Next base: position 1,471,213 of record CATQHB010000002.1, on the reverse strand, counting down.
TGGTTGACCTGACCGGGGATGTTCCCGCCTTGATTCGCGAGGGGGCGACTCCCTTTGCCGAAGTGTTGCGGGTTTGGAACGAGGAAGGCCGGGCGGGTACTCAGTAAGCAATAGCCGGAGGCAGCCTTATCACAACGTCAACCGTTTTGGAATCCTACCGGGCCGCTTTGGAAGGGGAACTGAAAGAGTGTTTCGCGGGGCGGGAGGGTTTTCTCTATAACTTGCTCCGCTACCACCTGGGTTGGGTGGACCAGCAGGGACAGCCGGAAAGCGCGCCGCCCCGGCCGAGTTTCCATTCCCTGCTGGCGCCGGCGTCTGCTGAGGCTGTGGTCGGGGAATATGCGCCGGCCCTGCCGGTGGCCGCCGCGGTGGAGTTAATCTATAACTTTTCCCTGGTCCACGGCGACGTTCAGGCCGGCCGGGGGGAGGCCGGCGCCCGCCCCAGCCTCTGGTGGGTCTGGGGGCCGTCGCAAGCCATCAATGCCGGCGACGGCCTGCACGCCCTGGGCCGGGCCGCAATGATGCGCCTGGGTGAACTCGGCGTTGCCGCCGACCGGGTGTTGACCGCCGTAGCAATGCTGGATCAGTCCTGTCTCTCAATGTGCGAGGGCCAATATATGGACTTGGGGTTTCAAGACCGGCTGCTGGTTACTATCGCCGACTATAACGATATGATTAGCCGCAAGGCCGGCGCGCTGACCGGCTGCGCCGCCGCTGCCGGCGCGTTGGCCGCCGGCGCTGCTGAGCCTACGCAGGGCCGGTTCCGCGACTTGGGCAGCAAGCTGGGAATGGCCTGGCAGATTACCCGGGACATCGCTGACCTGGGCGGGCAAGCCGGGGACGGCCTGACGGCCAGCAACGTATTGAACAAGAAAAAGAGCCTCCCGCTGCTGTATGCCCTGGAGCATTGCAGCACGGCGGCCAAGCGGGAGTTGGGCGCCATCTATATGAAACGGGTGCTGGAACCGCCGGACGTGGCCCGCATTGTCGGCATCATTGAGGAAACCGATGGCCGCGCCTATGCCGAGGGCAAGGCTAGGGAACTGGTCGAGCAGGCGTTGGCGATTCTGGACGCCGCCAGCATCCCCGCCGAGCGTCAGGAAGGGCTGCAAGCGTTGGCCCGGCAGTCGCTGACCGCGCCGGCCTGAGGCCGCCGGCCCCGTTGCCTTACATAACATAACAGGACATAACATTACATTACAGGAGTCTGACCGGCCGATGGCAAAGCGCACTCTCTCCGACCTGGCGGTCGATAACAAGCGGGTTCTGGTAAGGGTTGACTTCAATATCCCCATTGAGCAGGGGGTAGAAGTCATCGCCTCCTATGACCAGCGCCTGCGGGCCACCTTGCCCACCATCCACTACTTGCTGGAGCGGGACTGCCGGGTGATTCTCTGTTCTCATTTGGGCCGCCCCGGTGGGCAGGTGGCGGAACCGCTGCGGCTGGCCCCGGTAGGCGACCGGCTGGCGGCCCTGCTGGGTCATCCGGTTGCCAACCTGTCGGACTGTGTTGGCCCGGAGGTGGCGGCCAGGGTCAACGCTATGGACGCCGGGGAAATCGTCTTGTTGGAAAACCTGCGATTCCATCCGGGGGAAGAGAAAAACGACCCTGACTTTGCTCAGGCGTTGGCTGCCCCGGCCGACTGTTTTGTTATGGACGCCTTCGCGGTTACCCACCGCGCCCACGCCTCTACGGCCGGGATTACTTCACTCCTGCCTTCGGCTATGGGCTTGCTGGTGCAGCGGGAAGTGGAGGCTATGGGGAAAGCCCTGGAAGCGCCGGCCAGCCCCCTGGCCGCGCTGATGGGCGGGGCAAAGGTCAGCGACAAGATTCTGGTCCTGGAAAACCTGCTGGACAAGCTGGATCATCTGTTCATCGGCGGCGGTATGGCGGTAACCTTCCTTAATGCCCAGGGCTACGCTACCGGCGCGTCCCCCATTGAGGCAGACCGCCTGGACTTTGCCCGGGAAGTGCTGGAACGGGCCGCCGCCCGGAACATCGCCGTCCACCTGCCCGAAGACCTGGTAGTCGCCAGCCAGTTCGCCCCCGACCCGCCGGAAACCGGTACGGTTCCGGTGGATGCAGTGCCCGACGGCTGGTACATTATGGACGTGGGCGAGGCCACCGCCGCCCGGTATGCTGCGGCCCTGGAATCCTGCCGCACTATCATCTGGAACGGCCCTATGGGGGTGTTTGAGATGCCCCGGTTCAGTCAAGGCACCCGCCTGGTCGCCGAGGCCATTGCCGGCTTGGCGGATGCCACCAGCGTAGTAGGCGGCGGCTCGACGGCGGAGGCCGTTGAGGAGTTGGGCCTGATGGATCAGATGAGCCACGTATCCACCGGCGGAGGCGCGTCCCTGGAGTTCCTGGAAGGCCGGGAGTTGCCCGGCATCGCCGCCCTGCCCGATGCCTGAAATGCCTGAAGCCCGGAAAACCGGCCGCCCCTAACCCAAAGCATTAGTCAAAACCATCATCCTGAGCATTAACATAACGGTGAGACGGAAATGATTGACCTGGAACAATTGCACGATTGCTATGTAACTACCACTTCCAAAATCGTCCTGCTGGTGGTGGACGGCTTGGGCGGTCTGGCCCACCCGGATACCGGGCGTTCCGAGTTGGAAACGGCGAACCTGCCCAACCTGGACGCTATGGCCCGGGAAAGCGCCTGCGGCCTGACCACGCCGGTACTGCCCGGCGTAGCGCCGGGCAGCGGCCCGGGACACCTGGCCCTGTTCGGCTATGACCCCCTGAAGTACGTTATTGGCCGGGGCGCGCTGGAGGCCCTGGGCATCGAGGTGGAACTCCAGCCGGGCGACGTGGCGGCTAGGGGCAACTTCTGCACAGTTGACCCCGCCGGCAACCTGGTGGACCGCCGGGCCGGCCGTATCCCCACCGAGTTGAGCGCGCCCCTCTGTGCGCGTTTGGATCAGATTGAACTGCCCGGCGTTCAGGTCGATGTCTTTCCCGTTCAGGACTACCGGTTTGTATTGCGCTTGCGCGGCGCGGGGCTGTCCGAGGCGTTGACCGAAACCGACCCGCAGATTACCGGCGTGCCGGCCCAATCGGTGCGCCCCCTGGAACCGGACGCCGAAAAGACGGCCGGCCTGGTCAACGATTTCGTGAGCCAGGCCGGTAAGCTGTTGGCCGAGGAGGAGCGGGGCAATATGGTGCTGCTGCGCGGTTGGGCGCAACTGCCCTCGCTGCCGCCCATGGGCCAGGTTTACCGGCTCAACCCGGCCGGCATCGCCGCCTATCCGATGTACCGGGGCCTTGCCACCGTCGCCAATATGAAAATTATCCCCACCGGTCGGACTTTCAGCGACGAAGTCGATACGCTACACCAGGAATATGCGAACCACGACTTCTTTTTTATCCACTACAAGCCGGCCGACGCCGCCGGAGAGGACGGCGACTTTGACGCCAAGGTGCGGACTTTAGAGGACTTGGACCCGTTGATTCCCCGGATCCGGGAACTGGAGCCGGACGTTTTTATGGTGGCCGGCGACCACGCCACCCCGGCGATAATGGCCGCCCATAGCTGGCATCCGGTGCCTTTTATGCTCCACTCCAAGCTCACCAGAGGGGAGGGAGTGCCGGCCTTCAACGAGAAGGATTGTGGCCGCGGCTCCATTGGCAGTATTCCCGCTACCAACGTGATGCTGCTGGCCCTGTCCCACTCCGGCAAGCTGACCAAATACGGCCCCTAGTATATTCCCGGAACGCTACGGCAATCCCGGATCGATAAATAACCGATAAAGGACGCCAATCACTATGCCCAGGACGATAGTTGCCGGCAACTGGAAAATGAACACTACCCTGGCCGAGGCGGTGGAACTGGCCGGCGCGGTCAAGGAGAAGGCGGGCCGCGCCGCCGGCGTCGAGGTAATTCTCTGTCCGCCCAGCATTTCCCTGGCCGCCGTGCGGGATGCCGTTGCCGGTTCGCCGCTCCAGGTGGGCGCCCAGAATATGCACTTTGAGGACGCCGGGGCCTTTACCGGCGAGATTGCCCCGCCGATGCTCCGGGGGTTATGCGACTACGTGATTCTGGGCCACTCGGAGCGGCGCCAGCTATTCGCTGAATCCGACGAGCTTATCAACCGCAAGGCGCAGGCGGCGATTCGTCACGGCTTGCGCCCCATCCTGTGCGTCGGGGAAACCCTGGAGCAGCGGGAAACCGGCCGCGCCGCCGACGTAATCGCCCAACAGGTGAGCGCCGGTCTTGCGGCGATCAGCGAAGTTGACATAAATGGCCTGGTAGTGGCCTATGAGCCGGTTTGGGCCATCGGCACCGGCCAGGCGGCCACCCCGGAAATCGCCGCCGACGTAATGGGCGGGGCCATTCTGGAAACCCTCCGCGCCCAATTCGGCGCCCTGGCCGACGAAATACCCCTGCTCTACGGGGGCAGCGTGAACGCCGGCAACATTGCCGACTTTGCCGCCCAACCCTGCATCCACGGCGCGCTGGTCGGCGGCGCCAGCCTGCAAGCCGACTCTTTCCTCGAAATCGCCCGGCTGGCCGGGGAAACCAAGGCCCGCGGCGTAAGCCGTTAAGATGACCCCTGTTGATACCCCGGTTCTCTTTATAGTCGGCCCGACGGCGGTGGGCAAGACCCGGCTGGCAATAGCCCTGGCGCAAAGGTTAAACGGGGAGATAATCAATGCCGACAGCCGCCAGGTTTACCGCCGGATGGACATTGGCACGGCCAAGCCGACGCCGGCAGAACAAAGCCAGGCCCCTCACCACCTGCTGGACTTGCTGCTCCCCGACCACAACTTCAGCCTGGGCAGTTTTCTCTCCCTGGCCCGGCCGGCCATCCGGGACATCGCCGGGCGGGGTCGCTTGCCCATTGTCGCCGGCGGCACCGGACAATACGTCTGGGCCTTGCAGGAAGGCTGGGAGGTGCCGGAGGTTCCCCCGGACGCCGATTTTCGGGCGTCTTGCCAATTGGTGGCGGCAACCGAGGGTAATCAGGTTCTGTACCGTCGGTTGCAGGAAATAGACCCGCCAAGAGCGGCGGAACTGGATCCCCGAAACCTCCGGCGAATCATCCGCGCCCTGGAGATTTACCATGCCACCGGCCGCCCCCCCTCAGACTACCGCCAACGGCAAGGGGTACTGCACCGCTCCGGTGTGGTCGGGCTTACTATGGAACGGGCGGCGCTCTACGAACGCATTGACCGGCGGGTTGACCAAATGATGGCCGACGGCTTGCTGGCTGAAGTCCGCCACCTGGCCGCGCTGGGCTACTCCCTGGGCCAAGGCCCCCTGGCCTGCCCCGGCTACCGGGAATTGGGCCAATACCTGGCGAATGAAATTACCCTGGAGGAGGCGGTGCAGCGCACCAAGTTTCAGACCCACCGCCTGGCCCGCCGCCAATACACCTGGTTCAAGCCGGACGATTCCCGCATCCGCTGGCTGGAGGCGGACGGCCCAAACCTGGAGGAACAAAGCCGGGAGTTAGCTGCCGCATTAGTGTCGGCTTAACCGGGGCCGGTTCGGGGAGAATATCCCTGTGGTACAATAGGCGCAACTTGCAGTAAGAGGGCCTGATGAAGTTTACCAAGATGCACGGGGCCGGCAACGACTACGTTTATATCGACGCCCGCCGCCTGGATGAAGACTGGCCCGCCCTGTCCCGCGCGATGAGCGACCGTCATTTTGGCATCGGCGGCGATGGAATTATCCTGATTCTTGACTCGGAACGGGCCGACCTGCGGATGCGGATGTTCAATGCCGACGGTTCGGAAGGGGAAATGTGCGGCAACGGCATCCGCTGCTTTGCCAAGTACGCCATTGAGCGGGAGATTGTATCCCCACCGGAAACCGGCCTCACCGTAGATACCCTGGCCGGGGTTCGCACCGTGTTTCCGATGTATGACGGGGCGGCAGTAACCGGGGCGCGGGTCTCTATGGGCCAGCCCAGACTTGACCCGGCCGAAATTCCGGTCAACCTGGACCCGGCGATGAGTTCCAGCCAGGGGCCGGTGCTCAAATACCCGATCCACCCCGGCAACTTCCGCCTGTTCCTGGCCTTTGTGTCGATGGGCAACCCCCACGCGGTAACCTACATTGACCAGCCGGTAGGGGAGTTTCCCTTGCACAACATCGGCCCGTTAATCGAGGGCCACCCCATCTTTCCCCGGCGGGTGAACTTTGAGATTGTGAACCGGCTGGATTCCGGCCACCTGAAGGCCCGGGTCTGGGAGCGGGGTTCCGGCGAGACTATGGCTTGCGGCACCGGCGCCTGCGCCATTGCCGTCGCCTCCCGGTTGCAGGGACTGATTGATGACCGGGTTGACATAACCCTCCCCGGCGGCACCCTGACCATCGAATGGGACGGCGCGGGTGAGGTTTTCCTGGAAGGCCCGGCGGAAGAAGTTTTCAGTGGGGAGTGGTAAATTGCTATGGTCACCAAACGACAAGTCCTTACCTTTGAGGAGTGGCGTAATCTCCCCGAAACCAATCAGCGCTATGAAATTATGGACGGGGTGATGATTATGCCGCCGTCTCCCACCTATTTTCACCAGCAGGTCCAAGCCAGGATTTTCCTGCCCTTGGCAAACTTTGTGAAGTCTAATGGCTTGGGAGAGACACTGGCAGCGCCGCTGGATTTGCTGATACAGCGAGAGCCTCTGCGTACCCGTCAACCGGATATACTGTACCTTAATCCCCAACAAGTACCTGGTGAGACGCGGGATGAGGTTATAGGGATTCACTTCCTGGAAGTGGCGCCCGACCTGGTGATCGAGGTGCTTTCCCCCAGCAACACCCGGCGGGATATAGAAAGCCGGCTGCGGGACTATCAGCAGCTAGGTTCCCGTGAGTGCTGGTTGTTCAGCCAGCGAGCCCGAACTGCCGAAATCCTGGACTTGACTGGCCCTGAACCCAAGTCTGTAGCCCTTTTCAACGTAGGTGAAACCTTCCGTTCCGACTTACTGCCGGGATTTTCCTTGAACTTGCAGGAGATATTCAGGTAGGCCCGGGGTGGTTTCGGACAGACGGTTTAACATAAACTAGCAAAGTAAGAAGAGTAGCTGATATGAACTTTTCCACCCGCCTGGGCAAGCTGGCCCCCTATCCCTTTGTCGAAATCTCCCGCATTATTGCGGAAAAGCGGGCCGCCGGGGCCGACGTAGTTACCTTTGGCATCGGCGACCCGGACATTCCGACGCCCCAGCCGATCATTGACCGGCTGCTGTCCGCCTCCCAGCACCCGCCCAATCACCGCTACCCGGAAACCGACGGGCTGCCGGAAATGCGCCGGGCCATCGCCTACTGGTACGAACAGCGTTTCGGCGTTGGCCTGGACCCGGACAAGGAAGTCTTGCCCCTGATTGGCGCCAAGGAGGGCATCGGCCACGTGGCCTTTTGTTTCCTGGACCCGGGCGACCTGGCCCTGGTTCCCGACCCGGCCTATCCGGTCTATGGCGTGGGCACTATGTTCGCCGGCGCGGAGAGTTACATAATGCCGCTGCGGGAAGAGCAGGGTTGGCAGCCCGACTTGTCCGCCATTCCCCGGGACGTGGCGCAAGCCGCCAAGGTGATGTGGCTCAACTACCCCAACAACCCCACCAGCGCCGTAGCCAGCGCCGAGGATTACGCCGCCTACATTGCCTTTTGCCGGGAGTATGACATTGCCCTGCTCCACGATGCCGCTTACAGCGAAGTGGGCTATGCCGGCTACCGGCCCACCAGTATGCTCCAGGTGGACGGGGCCAAAGACGTGGGAATCGAGTTTCACTCCCTGTCCAAAAGCTACAATATGACTGGCTGGCGGATGGGTATGGCCGTAGGCAACGCCGATATGATCAAGGCCCTGTTCCAAATCAAGGCTAACCTGGATTCCGGCATCCCCCAGGCCATTCAGGAGATGTCAATGGAGGCCCTGACCGGCCCCCAGGATTGCATCGAAGAGAACCGGGTCATCTACCAGCGGCGCCGGGACCGGGTGGTAAGCGCCCTGCAAAATATGGGCCTGCCGGTGGCGGTTCCCCAGGCCAGCCTCTATATCTGGGCGCCGGTGCCGGCGGGCTTTACTTCCGCCGAGTTTGCCGCCCGCCTTCTGGAGGACATAGACATTGTAGTTACCCCCGGCTCCAGCTACGGCCAGTACGGTGAGGGGTACATCCGGCTGTCCCTGACCACCCCGGATGAGCAGGTGGAAAAGGGTTGTCAACGGCTGGAATCCTGGGCCATACCGGCCCCTCGGGAGGGATAGAGTCATACCTAAACGGACTGTTGCCACCGAACCGGAACGGGAAAAGGCGATCCTGGTTGCCGTAGAACTGAAGAACCGCTCTCATCTATGGGAGTTGGACGATACCCTTGAGGAACTGGCCTACCTGACCCATTCGGCCGGCGCCCAGGTAGCCGGCCAGATAACCCAGCGGGCCGACCGACTGACCCCTACCTACGTGGGCAAGGGCAAGTTGCAGGAAGTTCAGGAAATGGTGGCCGAGCGGGAGGCCGAAACGGTCATCTTTGACGATGAGCTGACCCCCACCCAGCAACGCAACCTGGAGGCGGCCCTTCAGGTGAAGGTCATCGACCGGACGGCCTTGATTCTCGACGTATTTGGACGCCACGCCCGTACCCATGAGGGCAAGCTCCAGGTTGAACTGGCCCAGCACCAGTATCTACTGCCCCGGCTGGTGGGCCAGTGGTCTCACTTGGAAAGGCTGGGCGGCGGCATCGGCACCCGCGGCCCCGGTGAGACTCAGTTAGAAACCGACCGCCGTTTAATCCGCCAGCGTATCCAGAAAATCCAGCAGGAGTTGGACAAGGTACGGCAGCGGCGTACCATCTACATCGGGCGGCGCAAGAAGGCCAGTATTCCTATGGCTACCCTGGTGGGATACACCAACGCCGGGAAAAGCACCCTTTTCAACGCCCTGAGCCACGCCGAAGTGGAGGCGGAAGACCAATTGTTTTCCACCCTCGACCCGGTTACCCGCCGCATCCGGATGCCCTCCGGCGACGAATTGCTCCTGACCGACACCGTGGGCTTTATCCAGAAACTTTCGCCAATGGTGGTAGCCGCTTTCCGCGCTACCCTGGAGGAACTGGCCGAGTCGGACATCCTGATTCACGTACTGGACATAACCCACCCCAAAGCGCCGGAGCAGGCCGACGTGGTTGAGGAAACCCTGGCCGACCTGGGGCTGGGCCAAAAGCCCTGCCTGCTGGTCATCAACAAGCTGGACTTGCTGGCCGACCAACCGATTGATGGAAAGTCAAGCCAGGCGCCGCTCCCGCCGCCCGGCCTGGAATCCTACCCCAGCGTGCTAATCTCGGCAGCCCGGGGCTGGAACCTGGACTTGCTGCTGGAAGCGGTGGAAACCCAGTTAGTGGCGATGGACGGCTCGCGGACCGTTTTGCAGCCGCCGGCGGGCCGGTAAAGGGTTCCAAACTCTCCGACCCATTGGTTCGCACAATAGACGTTATGTAACATCCCCGGCCGATTTTCGCTGAAAACACTTGACATAACGGGTTCAGGCCCGTTTTGGCGATTTTTCACCGCCGGGCCGCCGAGCGCGCCGGGATTTGCAAAAGTAATTACTGGCCGGGATTTTCAGGAGGATTCAGGAGGAATAGTATGCGAGTTGCCGGCAAAGTGGCGCTGATTAGCGGCGGCGCCCGGGGCATTGGCGCCGCCACCGCTAAACTGCTGGCCCAGGAGGGCGCGGCCGTCGTCCTGGCCGACGTGCTGGAAACAGAAGGACGGGAAACGGAAATACGGATCAGGGAAGCCGGCGGCCGGGCAATGTTTATGTTATTAGACGTTACCGACGAAGCAAACTGGCAGCAGGTCATTGATGCAACAGTGGCGGCCTACGGCAAGCTGGACGTGGTGGTGAACAATGCCGGTATCAGTGGGCGCGCCGCGGTGGCGGAAACCGAGGTAGAGACCTGGGACCGGGTGATGGAAGTCAATGGCAAAGGGGTGTTTCTAGGCACCAAGCTGGCGATACCGGAACTGCGTAAAGCCGGCGGCGGTTCCATCATCAACATATCGTCCATCTACGGGATCGTAGGCAGCGAAACCTCCGCCGCTTACCACGCCTCCAAGGGCGCCGTGCGCATTTTTACCAAGTCGGCGGCCATCCAGTACGCTCAAGAGGGCATCCGGGTCAACTCAGTGCATCCCGGCTTTGTGGACAGCCCGATGACCGCGGCCAGCCACGCCCTCCCGGAAGTTCACGACTTGCGGGTAGGCCGCACACCCCTGGGCCGAATGGGAACCCCGGAGGACATCGCCGCCGGTATCCTCTACCTGGCATCCGACGAATCATCCTTCGTTACCGGCAGCGAACTGGTGATTGACGGCGGGATGACCGCCCGATAGCAATTTACAGTTACGAAATGGCTGTAGCAAGCCCCCCGCTCATCCTGAGCTTGTCGAAGGATAAATGAGTGGTTCGACCGGCTCACCATGAGCGGTTTTTCGTTATCGGCATTGAACTGGTGATTGACGGCGGGATGACCGCCCGATAGCAATTTGTAGTTACGAAATGGCCGTAGCAAGTCTTTCGGTTCTCGCAGGGGAGCAAGCCCCCCGCTCATCCTGAGCTTGTCGAAGGATAAATGAGTGGTTCGACCGGCTCACCATGAGCGGTTTTTCGTTACCGGCAGCGAACTGGTGATTGACGGCGGAATGACCGCCCGATAGCAATTCCTAATTCCTAATTCTTAATTCGCAATTATCAGGGTTGCGCGCCGGCGGCTATCTCCCTATAATTGTTACACAGAGGGAACCGGCGGGCGGTTAGCTCAGTGGTTAGAGCGCCTCGTTCACACCGAGGAGGTCGGAGGTTCAAATCCTCCATCGCCCACCATACGGAGCGGCGGGCAGTAGCCCGGCTCCAATCCGGTTCAACCTGGCCGAGGTGGCGAAACGGCAGACGCGCTGCGTTCAGGGCGCAGTGTCCTTTATGGACGTGTGGGTTCAAATCCCTCCCTCGGCACCACTCTTTCCCGGCGGGATACCGGATACCCCAGTCGGCAAGGAGTTAAGCATAAACCGGAACCCGGAAAACCGGCGCTTGTAGCTCAGTGGATAGAGCGCTGCCCTGCGGAGGCAGAGGTCGTGGGTTCGAATCCCGCCAAGCGCGCCATTACTATGTAACCGTTATGTAAACCCCGCCCCCGGCTCCAGAGATGACTGAAACCTCACTTCCGGGCGGTTAGCTCAGATGGTTAGAGCGCCTGCTTTACACGCAGGAGGTCACTGGTTCGAGTCCAGTACTGCCCACCAGCGGCCCAGCCCGCGCAAAACCCTTTCTCACTAGCTTTCCGCTCCATCAGAATGACAATGAAAAGACCCCGGCTCAAGGCGGCAGCTATACTGACCGAATCCCCCTTCCCCCACTACCAAAAGGGCCTATGCGTATGGTTCACCGGCCTGAGCGGGGCCGGCAAATCGACTACGGCGGCGGCGCTGGCGGACCGGTTTACGGAGCGGGGCCGGCCGGTAACCGTCCTTGACGGCGATGTGGTCAGGTCTCACTTCTCCAAAGGGCTGGGCTTCAGCAAGGAAGACCGGGACACCAACATTCGCCGCATCGGTTTCGTTGCCGCCGAGATAGTCAAGCATGGCGGGGTGGTAATCTGCGCCGCCGTAAGTCCCTACCGGGCCACCCGCTACGAGGTGCGCCAACTAATCGGCGAGGCCAGCTTTGTTGAGGTATTCGTCGATACCCCGTTGGAGGTGTGCGAGCGGCGGGATGCCCGGGGGCTGTACGCCAGGGCGCGCCGGGGCGAGCTTAAGGGCTTCACCGGCATCGACGACCCCTATGAGCCGCCGGACTGCCCGGAGATTAGCCTGGACACCGTCAACAACGACGTGGATTGCAACGTCCGGTTGATTCTGGAATACCTGGTTCAGGAAGGGTTCCTGCGGGGCCGGGCCGGGTAGCCGGCGTTCCCGTATTGAGTATGGTCTGGTAATCAACAGGTGTTGATAATCCTGACGGCCCGGTTGCGGTGTTCGGGGTATGGTAGGGGCGGGTTTGTAACCCGCCCGGCGTTCAGGGGCAGAGACATCCCAGGAAACGGGTCTGCCAGATCCGACCCATTCCTGCACCCAAGCAAAAGCGGGTTACAAACCCGCCCCTACCTCGATAATAATACCAACACCTGTTGAGAATCCCTGTGGTCTGGTATTGTGGACTAATAAGGCGCGCTGGCGTAAACTATCCTTGGTTTGCGGCTTGGCCCGGTAGCGGCTTTGGCGTAATCCCATTACTGGAGAGGGAAAAGCATCGTGTTGAGATTCGTTGAGGAAATTATTCTGCTCCTGCTCCGCGACGAGGGCGGGAGATTTGTGCAGTTGCCCAGTTGGTCGCTGGACTATGCCGTCGCCGGCGGGACGCTGATGGACCTGGCGATGGAAAACCGGATTGACACCGACCTGGAGAACCTGATACTGCTGGATGCTACGCCGGTAGGCGATAGCCTGCTCGACCCGACGCTGGCCGAGATTGCCACCGGGGAGGAGCGCGACGCCCGTTTTTGGGTGGAACACACGGCGCAGCGCGCCCAGGTGATTCACGATGAGGCGCTGTCCCGGCTGGTGGCCGAGGGTATCCTGGAACCCCAGGAGGACCGTTTCCTGTGGGTTTTCCGCTCCCGGCGCTACCCGGTGATTGACGGCACGGCGGAGCGGGAAGTCAAGCTGCGCATTATGGGAGTGCTGCTCAGCGATGAAATCCCGGAACCGCGGGACGTGATGATTATCTGCCTGGCCGACGCCTGCGGTATTTTCAGCCGGCTGCTATCCCGGCAGGAGCTTAACCGGGCCTCCGACCGCATCGCGCAGGTGCGCCAGTTAGACCTCATCGGCCAGGCAATGTCTCAGGCCATCTATGACATCCAGGCATCGGTCGCGGCCTCGGTACAGGGCCACATGGTCTAACTCCCGGCTTTCTAATGCGCCGTTACCCGATGCGCCGTCCTTCCCGGAACAATCGAGTCAACAGGACGGCAGCGGCGTTCCAGGGCTTGTTATGTAAACCAATGGTATGTAGCGGCCGGGGAATCTGGAGACCCCCTCCCGGCAGAAACGGGAAGGCTCAAAAAGCAGGGTAGGTGCAAAGGCTACGCCAAGAACAAAACCGCTCATGGTGAGCTTGTCGAACCACCGGCCCCTATCCGGCGTTTCGTCCTTCGACAAGCTCAGGATGAGCGGAGAGATAAGGCAACTTGACAGCCGGTACTTGGCACCCTACATTAACCGCAATTATTCAACCCCCTCGGCTGCGCTGTTCTGGAATGTAGCTGAAGGTCAAAAAGGAAATCTCCCATGCCCAGCCGTCTTCTGGACCGGATAGATGCGCCGAGCGACCTCAAGGGGCTGACTCGCCCAGAGTTGGCCCAGGTTGCGCAGGAGGCCCGGGACACTATCATTTCCGTGATAACCGAGCGCGGTGGTCATTTGGCCTCTAATTTAGGCGTCGTTGAACTCACCCTGGCCTTGCACCGGGTTTTCGACAGCCCCACCGACCGCATCGTCTGGGACACCACCAACCAGATGTACACCCACAAGCTGGTAACCGGGCGGCGGGACGAGTTCAAGGACATCCGTTTGGAGGGCGGCCTGTCCGGGTTCGGGGAGCCGATGGAAAGCCCCCATGATACCCTTTGCGCCGGCCATGCCGGCACCGGCCTTTCCATTGCCCTGGGCATCGCCCAAGGCGCGGTCAACCGCCGCAGCGACTCCTGGACTATCGCCGTAGTTGGCGACGGGGCGATGACCTCCGGCTCCAGCTTTGAGGCGCTCAACAACATTGTGCATCTCAACCCTGAAAAGCTGATCGTCGTGCTTAATGACAACGGGATGTCGATTTCTGAGAACGTCGGTTTTCTCACCAACTGGCGCAAGCGGCTGATTACCCACCCGGAATACCGGGCGATGATTGGGCGGATGCAGGCCCTTTCCAAGCGGGTGCCTACCGGCGAGGCGATTTACCGGCTGGTCAAAAGGTTCAGGGACGGGCTGGACAGCATCATCCTCCCGACGGTGTTCTGGACCGAGTTGGGCTTTCAATACCTGGGGCCGGTGGACGGCCACGATTTCGGACAGCTTGAACAAACCCTCGGCCAGGCCCGGGCCTCCACCGGCCTGGTTCCCCTGGTTCACGTCGTTACCCACAAAGGGCATGGCTATGAGCCGGCCGAGGACGACCCGGTTCGGTTTCATCAGCCCAGCTCCCCGTTGGGCGGCGCCGCGGGCGCGCCTACCTACTCCCAGGTATTTGCCCAGACCATCAAACGGCTGATGCGCGACGACGAATCGGTGGTTGGCATCTCTGCGGCGATGCTGGAGGGCACCGGGCTGGAGGAAGTCCGGCGGGAGTTCCCCGACAAGGTCTTTGACGTGGGCATTGCGGAACAGCACGCGGTCAGTATGGCGGCGGGTATGGCCTCTACCGGCCTCAATCCTTTCGTATCCATCTATTCCACCTTTCTACAGCGGGCTTTCGACCAGGTAGTTCACGATGTCTGCTTGCAAAACCTGCCGGTAACGCTGATTGCCGACCGGGCCGGCATCGTCGGCGAGGATGGCAAAACCCACCATGGCGCCTTTGACATTTCATACCTGCGCTGTCTCCCCAACGCCGTAGTAGCGGCGCCGATGGACGAAAACGATTTGCAGCATCTCATCTATACCGCCTATAAATACCCGGGGCCTTTTGCCATCCGCATCGCCCGCGGGCCGGCCACCGGTGCGCCGCTGGACTCGAACCTCAAGGAACTCCCCTTGGGCCGGGGCGCCGTGGTCCGGGAAGGCAGCGACGTAGTTATCTTTGGCCTGGGCAAGGCGGCCAACGCCGCCGTTACCGCTGCTGAGTTGCTGGCCGACTATGGCATCGCCTGCGGCGTGGTGAACCCCCTCTTTGTGAAGCCGCTGGATCTCAGCCTGCTGCTGGACGCTGCCCGTAGTACCCGCCGCATTGTGACCGTTGAGGAGAACGTGCTGGCCGGCGGGTTCGGCTCGGCGGTGCTGGAGGCCCTGTCCGAGGCCGGAATGGAGTCGGTCCTGGTTCACCGCATCGGTATGCCGGACTACTTTATCGAGCATGGCACGGCGGCAGACCAACGGCGCCGGCTGCAACTGGACGCCGAGGGCATCGCTCAGCAAATCCTGACCACCTTCTTTCCCGATTCGGCCCAATTGCCGCCCAGGGACAAAGCCGGTCGGGAAGTGGCCGCCTGAGCCTGGCAAACGTCAGCCACCGGAGTCTGGCAAACCTCAGCCGCCCCGGTTGCCGGCTCTCTCCGCTCATCCTGAGCCGGTCGAAGGACGAACCACCGGATACGGTTGGGCGCGCCGCCGCCGAAAATATCAACTCCTCATCAGGCAAAGAATCAGGAAATCAGGCAGTCAAGGGGGCAATGCCATGCTAATCACCCGCATCTACACCGGCGAAGACGGTCAATCCCACCTGGAAGAACTGGAAACTACCACCTTCCCCAACCCGGCGTCCTTGGAGCAGATAACCGGCATCCGGTTCCGGGTACAGCAGCCGGGCCAGTTCAGCGATTGGCACGTCGAGTCCCGCCGCAACTACATCATCACCCTTTCCGGCGAGGGAGAAATCGGCCTCGGCGACGGCTCGGTGCATCAGATCGGCCCCGGCCGGGTTATGCTGGTGGAAGACCTGACCGGGCAGGGGCATACTACCCGCGTCTCCAGCGACGTGCCTCGGATAAGTATCGCTATTCCCCTGGCGAACCAGACGCCGGGAACCTGACCTTTCTATGCCCTACGTGAACAACGGCGGCGTCCGCATCCACTACCGGGTCGAACCCCGCGCCGCAGCCGGGGAATTGGGGAATGAGGCCAACCCGCCCCTGTTGCTGCTGCACGGGTTTATGCAGAGTATGTCGGATTGGGCCGGGGCCGGTTATGTAAAGGACTTGGCGCAGGACTACTCCCTGATATTGATGGACGCGCGGGGCCACGGCGCCAGCGACAAGCCCCATAGCGTTGCCGAGTATGGTATGGAGTTGCTGGTGGCCGACTTGGTAGCCGTGCTGGACGCCCTGGCAACGCCCCGGGTGCATTACCTCGGTTACTCTTTTGGCGGTTGGGTCGGCTTTGGCGCCGCCCGGTATGCCCCGCAGCGGCTCTGCTCCCTGGCAATCGGCGGGATGCACCCCTACCAGCGCGACCCCGGCCCCCTGAACCGGCGCATTGAGCGGTTCGCCCGTACCCGGGACGCCCTGGCGGCCGGCGACCGGCGCGGCGAACTGATTCCCCCCCACGTCAAGGCCCAGTTTGCCGGCAGCGACATCGAAGCCCTGATAACGCTGACCACCGCCATCCGGGACGCGGCGGGGTTTGAGGATGCCCTGGACTCCCTTACCGTCCCCGGCCTGATTTACGCCGGGGAGGATGACCCGGCTTATCCCCTGGCCCGCCAATGCGTTGCCGGCCACCCCAACCTGCAATTCCGCTCCCTGCCGGGGCTGGGCCACCTGAAAGCCTGGCAGCGCAGCGACCAGGCCCTGCCTCACCTCCGCAGTTTCCTGGCCGGGGTAACGGACTGCCCGGCGCAGGGTTGACCGGGCAATCGCGCCTTAACCGGGGCAACCCAGGCAACCGTCATTATTAAGGCAACCTTCCATTACCAATGCAACCGTCGTTTACCAAGACAACCGTCGTTCCGGCGAAAGCCGGAATCCAGGAAATCCCCCGGAAAAGAACGAACCGGCTACGGAGAATTCTGGATTCCGGCTTTCGCCGGAACGACGGGTTTGTGAAACGACGGGTTTGTGTTGCGATTGCCCCGAACTGCCCGGCGCAAGGTTGATTAGATAACCCTGGTAGCGTAGAATACCGGCACAAATACGGCTCTCGAAACCCACAGGAGTTTGTCATGCCGCAAACTACGGAGTTAAATCTGCTCTGTATGTCCGGTCAAGGCTCGGTGCAAGCCGGTGAAGCCTTAGCCAAGATTTACGCCCAGCAGGGCTGGTTCGTTTCGGTGAACGTCTATCCCGGCACCCGCGCCCGCAGCGGCCCGGTGATAAACTACGTCAAAATATCCGATTCCCAGGTTATGGCAAGTTGTGCCAACTACCACCCGGGCGAGGTCATCGTTTTCCAGGAGGAGTTGCTGCTGACCGCCAAGCAGAACACCCACGAGCTTATCGCCGATGCGATTGGCCGGATGAAGCGCGGGGTGCTGCTGGTCAATTCGCCCAAGTCGCCCCATGACATTGACTTGCCCTTCGACTTTGAAGGGGTGGTGGCTACGGTGGACGCTACCGGCATTGCCGGGCGTCTGCTCCGGCGCAATCCGCCGCCGGTGGGCCTCACCCTGCTGGGCGCCTACGCGCGCATCACCGAGTCGATTGATATGGGCGCCTTGCTGGAGGTAATCCGGGAAGCCTTCCCCGGCGCCGTCGGGGAGCGCAACGTCGAGGCCACTATGGAGGCTTACGAAAGCGTGCAGGCTTTGGGCGGCGTCAAGTTCCGGGTGGAACGCCAGCCGGCCCGGCTGACCCACGCCAACGTAGCCGACCTGCCCCAATACTACCAGTTCGACCGTTATGACCAACTGCCCGGGTTCAGCCAGGGTAGCCCCTTCGTCTGGCGGGACAAGGTGCCGGTCTGTGAGGACAACAAGTGCATCTGCCCCGGCGTCTGCATCAGCGAAGTAATGTGTCCCGACGGCACCGGCTTTATCATCCGCCAGGACTTGCCCCAGCAGGGCTACCGCATTGACGTGGACTTTTGCCGGGGCTGTGGCATCTGCGCCGAGGTTTGCGTCGGCAGCGCGCTGACTATGGTTGACGAGGACCAGGTGCGTAAGGACAACCCGGACTATACCGACATCACGGCGGCGCCCCACCGTCCGGAGATTGCCACGCACCAGCGCATCCAACTTGACCTTTAAGAGTTAATCCGTTGATGGTGAGCAACGGTTAAACCCGCTCATGGTGAGCAACGGTTAAGCCCGCTCATGGTGAGCTTGTCGAACCACCCTTCGACCGGCTCATGGTGAGCGGAAAGAGAACTATGCAGTCCGACATTGATGACCAACAAGCCCGCTCATGGTGAGCAACAGTTAGCCCGCTCATGGTGAGCTTGTCGAACCACCCAGCCCGGAACACAGGAGACTATTGATGACTTCCCCCGTACCGGCGCAACGCCAGGCCCTGACCGGCAACAAGGCGGCGGCCCACGCCCTTAAACTGGCCCGTACCCAGGTATTATGTTATTTCCCCATCGGCCCCTCCGACGAAGTGGGCGAGGAACTGTCCCGGATGATTCAGCGGGGCGAATTGCCCGCCGAAGTTATCGAACTGGAGCATGAGCGCAGCGTGATGAACGCCCAGCTTACCGCCACCCAGTCCGGCGCGCGCTGTTCCTTCGCCACCAACTCCGAGGGCCTGCTGATCGCCGCCCAGCAGCTTATCTTTGCCTCCTACGCCCGCATCCCTATTGTGGTCGTGGTGGCCCACCGCGCCCTGGAGCCGCCGGCGATTGTCCGCTCCGACGACCAGGACACGATAATGTACCGGGACATCCACTGGATGCACTACCATTGCGAAAACGCCCAGGACGTGCTGGATACGGTGATCCAGGCGTACAAGGTCAGCGAAGACCCGGACGTGCTGCTGCCGGCCTTTGTTACCTATGACGGCTGGGAGGTATCCCACAACAGCTACCCGGTGGAATCGCCCTCTCAAGAAGCCGTAGATGCCTTTCTGCCGCCCTTTGAGCTGCCCCCGGAAGTCGATTTTATCAAGAACTTGGACTTTGCCGCCTACTATGGCGGTCAACGGATGAGCGGCTACGGGTACATTGACGTGGAACGGGAGTATATGGAGCGGCGCTATCAGTTGGATGAGGCGCTGAACATTACTTCTAAAGCCCGCTTGAAACAGGCCCACCAGGATTATGTAAAGCTCACCGGCCGGGGCTACGGCGGCCTGATTGAAACCTACCGGATGGAGGATGCCGAGGTCGCCGTTGTAGCTATGGGTTCCCTGTCCGCCACCTCCCGGCTGGCCGTGAACCTGATGCGCGACCAGGGCAAGGCGGTGGGGCTGATTAAGATTCGCACCTACCGCCCCTTCCCCAGCGAGGATTTGCTGGAAGCCCTGCAAGGCGTCAAGGGTGTAGTGGTGCTTGACCGCAACACCGTCGCCGCCGTTTATCAGGACTTGCGCAGCGCCCTTTTCGGCCAGCCCAACCCGCCGGTAGTGCTGGGGCGGATAATCGGCCTGGGCGGTCGGGACGTTACCCATTACAATATCGTTTACGCCGCCGAGGAGGCGCTGGCCGCCGCCGGCAAAGGCCGCGCCGATAAGCCAATGGACTGGCACTTTGAGGTTATCGAGGATGAGGAGATGCTGGCCCGGCTGCTGGGCCGGTAAAGGCGCGCCGAGGGAGACCGCCCGCTAATGCAGGGTCAGATATTAGACTATTCGATTCAGTCTAATGAGGGAGTCATCACCGCCGACGATGGCAACCGCTATACCTTCTCGGGCAGCCAGTGGCGCGCCGCCGGAGCGCCGCTGCGGGGGATGCGGGTCGATTTTGACGTTCAAGACGGGGCGGCGGTGAGTATTTACCTGGCCCTGACCGGCGCCCCGCCCGGTTCCGGCAACGCCGTCGCCGGCGGTAAAAGCAAAATCGCCGCCGGGTTGCTGGGAATCCTGCTGGGCGGGCTGGGGATTCACAAGTTTTACCTCGGCTACACCAAGCCGGGCGTGATAATGTTGCTGTTCGGCACCATCGGTTGGTGCTTGATTATTCCGGGCCTGGTCGTAGCGCTGATCGGGCTGATTGAGGGCATCATTTACCTCACTAAATCCGATGCGGAGTTTGAGCAAGAGTACGTCCTCCAACGAAAAGACTGGTTCTAGCCCGCCACGCCGGCCCAACCCTTAAAATCCTGCCATTGGGGAGAATATACTATGCCGATAAAGATGATTCAGGAGACCCCGGACCAGCGGGTCTTTATGAATGTTACCGCCAACCAATGCCCCGGCTGCCCGGAAAACCTGGCGACCCGCCTGGTGATGCACATTGTCTTTGACCACCTGAAAGAGGAAAACCCGATTATTTTCGGCCAGGGCTGTGGTATCGGGCGGGATTTCCTGCAACGCAGCGGCCTGGGCACCCACGACAGCGGCATTGCCGGTATGCTTACCGCGATGAAGGTTCGCGACATCGACCGACCCATCGTGGTGATTGACGGCGACGGGCAGATTGACTTGGGGCTGGAGGATTTGGCAACCAGCTTTCAGCAGGGTTATAAGTACCTTCACGTAGTTTGCGACAATCAGGCCCACGCCGCCAGTGGCAGCCACGCCACCGGCAGCACCCAGCCTATGGCCCGCACCAGCGTCCGGCCCGGGGGCAAGCTGCGCCATCCCAAGCACTTTACCCTGATGCTTATGTTCAGTGGCGCCGAGTACGTGGCGACCGCGTCCACCTCTCACCCCCAGGACTTGGAGCGCAAGATAAAGGCCGCCGCCACCCGCCTGCCCGCCTTTATCCAGATTCTCACCCCCTGCAACCCCTCCTGGGGCTATGACGACAACAAGGGCATCGAAGTGTCCCGCCTGGCCGTGGAAAGCGGTATGTGGCCCCTTTATGAGTGGAAGGACGGCGTTTTTCGCCGCCAGAACATTATGCGCAAGTCCACAGTCCGCGACTACCTGGGTTCCCAACGGCGCTACGCTCACCTGGACGAACTCGGCATTATGCAAATGGAGGAATACGTCGCCGACTTGAACGCTATGATGACTAAGCTGGAAACCGGGTTCTCCGGCTGAGCCCCTGCCGTATATGGTTGACCCGACCCGACCCTGGCTGAACTCCTACCCGTCCGGGATGTCCTCTAGCTTGGACTATCCCCAAGTACCCCTGTACCATTTCCTGCAAGAGTCGGCCGGCCGCTTTCCCGGCCGGCCGGCCCTGATTTACCAGGACGGGGCGGATGGCCGGCCGGCAACCCTCACCTACCGCCAACTGGACGAACAATCCTCCCGTTTTGCCGCCGCCCTGATTGCCCTGGGGGTGGTCAAGGGCGACCGGGTGGCCTACTACCTCCAGAACTCGCCGGAACTGGTAGCCGGCTTTTACGGTATCCTCAAGGCCGGCGCCGTGCCGGTGCCCTGCAACGTGATGTACCGGGCCGAGGAACTGGCCTACCACCTTAACGATTCCGGGGCGGAAACCCTCCTCTGCGAGGCCGAACAGTATCCCACCGTCCGGGAAATCCAGGCCGGCACTCCGGTAAGCCGGGTCATTGTCGCCGGTGAAATTGCCGATGCCGACAATGGAGATTCTCCCGTTCACCGCTGGGACGCCCTGCTGTCGGCCCACGCTTTACCGGAACGCTTGCCGGCGATTGACCCGGCCCTGGACTTGGCCCTGCTGCCCTATACCGGCGGAACTACCGGGATACCCAAGGGCAGTATGTTGACCCACGCCAACCTGGTCGCCAACGCGGTGCAGTTCCGGGACTGGTTCGGCTATGAGCCGGGCCGGGAGGTCTTTGTCGCCACCCTGCCCCTGTTCCACATCGGCGGCATTGCTGGGGTGATGAGCGTACCCCTGGCCGCCGGCGCCACTATCGTCCTGTTCCGCCGTTTCAGCCCCCGCCGGGTGATGCAGGCCATCCAGGACTACCGGGCCACCCGTTTCCTCGGCGTGCCAACGATGTATATTGCCCTGTTGAACCATCCCGATGCCGGTTCCTGCGACTTTTCCTCGCTGCGGCCCAGCCGCACCAGCGCCGCGCCGCTGCCCCAGGCGGTCAAGGAATCCTTTGATGCCCTGGTGGGCCACGAAGTGCTTATTGAGGGTTACGGCTTGACCGAAACCTCGCCCCTGACCCACGCCAACCCGGTCCACCAGGCGGAACCCGGTTCTATCGGCCTGCCTCTGCCGGATACCGATGCCCGAATCGTTGACGCCGAGGCGGGAATCCAGGTTATGCCGGTGGGAGAGATTGGGGAGTTGGTACTGCGCGGCCCTCAGGTGATGCGGGGTTACTGGAACCGTCCCGATGAGACCGCCGCCGCAATCCGCAATGGCTGGTTCTACACCGGCGACCTGGCCTATATGGACGAAAGGGGCTACTTCTACATTGTTGACCGGAAAAAGGACGTGATTAACGCCGCCGGGTTCAAGGTCTGGCCCAGAGAGGTGGAAGAAGTTCTCTACCGCCACCCCGCAATCCGGGTGGCCGCCGTGTTCGGCGTACCCGATGATTACCGGGGAGAGACGGTCATGGCAGTAATCGCCCTGAAAGAAGGACACGGTTTCGCCACCACCGACGCGGCCCGCCAGGACATCCTGGACTTCTGCCACGGCTCCCTGGCTAACTACAAGATACCCCGCATCGTGGACTTTCGCGACGGCCTGCCGGTCAGCGCCGCCGGAAAGGTGCTGCGCCGGGTGATGCGGGATGAGGTGGCCGGGGGCGCGTAGGCGGCCTGGAACCGTCCGTTATACCAGCCAGTAACCGCCCCGCTGTCCCGCCGCTAATTGTCCTGCCGTCCCCGTTCAATCCAACCGGCTCATCCGGTATCCCCAACATTTGGCGGTATCCCTTACCCGTACCGGTTTGGTGGATGATTGAATTGTAGGGGTGGGCTTGTAACCCCATTGGCTCCGGTGGGTGCTTGAATGGTAGGGGCGGGTTTATAACCCGCCCGACGTTCAAGGCAAGGAAATACCGGAAAACGGGTATGCCATAGCCGACCGGTTCCGGCATCCAAACCAGGGCGGGTTACAAACCCGCCCCTACCCGATGGTGATACCAATAAACGTTGAAAACAAGGATTACCGCACTACCGCACCGCCGGCAAAACCTCCCTGGTGAACTTGGCAAGCTGCTCCGGCTGGTTCGGGGAAGCAAAGCGCACGATGAAATAGGTAACCCCGGCCTCCCGGTACTGCCCGATGGCCTCGATGCACTTTTCCGGCGGCCCGAATACGCAAAGCAGTTGCTTGCTCACCGCCGCGTAGGGGCGGCTGTAATAGGCTTGCATAAACTGGTCGCCCTCGGTTAGCGCGCTGGCCTCATCGTTAAGGTTGACCGAAATATAGAGGGCGCGGGGCAGCTTTTCCGGGTCGCGGCCGACTTTAACCGAGTTTTCCTGCACCCGCTCCCAGCAGCGGCGAAACAGCTCAACCTCCGGCACGTTGGTAATCCAGGCATCGCCCAACTCGGCAACCCGCCGCAGCCCCCGCTGCACCCAGTTGCTGGATACCCAGATTGGCAACGGCTGTTGCACCGGCCCCGGTTCCAGGGATACCTGCTGCAAGGGATAATAGCCGTCCGCGTTGGTTACCGGTTCCCCGGCCCACAAGGCCCGCAGCAGCCGGATACCCTCCTCCATCCGCGCCGCCCGCTCCGCCACCGGTATTCCTACGGCGGAATGTTCGTCCACGTACATTTGATTGTCCCCCCGGCCGGCCCCGGCGCCCAGGATGACCCGTCCGTTGGAAATCTGGTCGATGGTCGCCAGGGCGTGGGCCAGGTGAACCGGATGGCGCAGGGCGGTCAGCATTACCGCCGTCCCGATTCGGACCCGTTGGGTGCGGGCGGCCAGCGCCGCCATAATGGTCAGGGGTTCCAGCCGCGGCTTGGAGGTGATGCTGTCGCCGACCCAGACCGAATCGTAGCCCAGCCGTTCCGCCGTTTCCGCCAGTTGCCAGTTTAATTCCACCCGGGGCTGGCCCCCGTCGGCGTACACCAGCACGCCCCGGGTGGGCAGCAGGATGCCAAAATCCTTAATCAAGTCCATATTTCCCTCGCTATTATCCCTCGGCCCTTATCCCGCCGGAAATGAGCTTGTCCCGGAATGGAGTGGTTCTACCAGCGCAAGACGCCCGGAATACGCCAACCGGGTTCCGGCCGGCCCCGCAATGGCAATCGACTGTCAACTCTGTCAATTTATGTCAACCGGAAATCAAACTACCGGCCAGCGGGAGGGAAAGGAAATTCCCGTGCGGGCCAGCAGTTCCTCGCCCAAGGCTTGCACTTGCCGGATTAGCTCCCATTCATCGACGAACAAGGGTTGGTGATTCTCCACCCGTACCTGCCCGTCCACGATAACGGTGTGGACGCTGCGGCCGTCGGCGTTATACACCAGGTTGTTGACCGGATTGAACAGGGTACGCCATTCCGGGCGGCGGGTGTCGAACAGCACCAGGTCGGCCTTTTTGCCCTCCTCAATGGAGCCAATATCGTCCGCCAAGCCCAGGGCCGCTGCCCCCCCGATCGTTGCCAGTTCCAGGGCCGTCTCCGCCGGCACCATCCCCACGTCCTGCCGCCCGTCCTTGTAAAGCACCGCCGCCAGGTACATCGAGCGCATCGTCTCCAGCAGGTTGGAGTTGTTGCCGGCATCGGTGCCTAACCCTACCGTCGCCCCGGCTTGCAGCAACTCCGGCAGCGCCCCGGTATGGGTTATCCCGGCGCCGCCCTTGATTGCGGCGGTGGGACACATAATCACCCCGGCGCCGCTGCCGGCGATGCAGTCCACTTCCGACTGGTCCAGGCCCAGCCCGTGGGCCAGCGCCACGTTTGGCCCCAGGATGCCCAGCGATTCCAGGTATTGGGTCGGGCGCATCCCGTAGTCGCGCCGGCATTGCTGCACGTATTGAGAGCTATTGTTGAAGTGGAGCGTCAACCCGGTTTGGTACTGGTCGGCCAGGGCCTTGGCCTCCACCAGCAGCCCGTCGGTGGAAAAGCCCGGCGAAAAGGGCATAACCCAGGCCCGCACCCGGTCATCCAGGCGATGGTCATAGTCCCGGACCACCTGCTCCATCAACTTAATCGCCGTTTCCGTGTCATAAACCGGCAGGTTGAGCGGATTGGCCTTATCAGCAACCTGCCAGCCCAGGATAATCCGGCAACCCGACTCCTGGTAGGCTTGCATACAAGCGTCCAGGCCCTTGGTGCTGCCGGGGTCAAGGAAACAGGTAGTTCCGTACTTCAGCAGTTCCGTAATCGCCAGCAGAGAAGTGTAGTATTCTTCCGTTTCGGTCATCGCCCCTTGCAGGGTGAAAACATTGGGCAGGTAGGCCGGCCCCAGGTCGTCGGGAAAGATGCCCCGGGTAGCGTGGGCATAGCTGAGGTGCAGATGTCCGTTGACGAAACCCGGCGTTACCACCATTTCCCGGGCGTCAATCACCCGGTCGGCGGCAACCTCGGCCAACTCCGCCGCCTTGCCCACCCGCCGGATGCGCTGCCCCTCAATCAGCAGGGAACCGTCCCGGATGATGCGCCGCTCCGGGTCAACGGTAACAATAAACCGGGCGTCCTGAATCTTGAGAGTAGGATTAGGCATCCTGATTCACCTCTACGGCAACGCAACAACGGGATGGGGCGGCCGGGTTGCCGGCCCTTATCCTTATTGAAGGCATAATAGCACGGCCCGGCCGGTTGGCAAGCCCCGCCCTTGGCCCAGGATGTGTGCAAAGTAGAGTTGCTACTTCTCTCCGCTCATCCTGAGCTTGTCGAAGGACGCCCACAGGGTATAGGAGCGTGGTTCGACAAGCTCACCATGAGCGGCCTTTACTCCTGATGTCAACTTTGCACCGTCCCTGGGTATAAGGTCGGGTTGAGAGTATAAGAACAAAATCTCTCTGCTATAATGGAAATCCGGCGCCAACATCAGAGGAGGCAGGTAGGCTTATGCCCTATGCGGGATTGAACCTGGACGGAATGACGGCCCTGGTTACCGGCTCCGGGCGGGGCATCGGCAGCGCCTTGGCTTTTGGCCTGGCCCAAGCCGGCGCCAATGTAGCCCTTTCCGACGTGCCGGAGCAGTTGCCCGGCGCGCGGGAGACGGCGGAGCGCATCAAGGGGGAGGGCGTGGACAGCCGAACCTACGGACTGGACGTTCTGGACCTGGCTAACATCCGCCGGACGGTGGATGAGGTAGTAAGGGACTTTGGCCGCCTGGACATCCTGGTGAACAACGCCGGCATCCGCCGCCGCCAGCCGGCCCTGGAAGTTACCGAGGATAATTGGGACGCCGTAATTGATACCAACCTGAAAGGCCCCTTTTTCTGCGCTCAGGCCGCCGCCAGGGTAATGATTGAGCAGGGCGGCGGGCGAATTATCAACATCTCCTCCCAGTTAGCCATCATCGCTGGGGAGAATCGGGCGGCCTACTGCGCCAGCAAAGCCGGCCTGGCTAACCTGACCCGCGTCCTGGCCCTGGAATGGATCAAATACGGCATCACGGTCAACGCCATCGGCCCCGGCCCTACGGAAACGCCCGGCTTGCTGGCCGCCGACACCCGCTCCGCCGCCGAGTTGGCGGCCGACTTGAGCGCTAATATGCCCCTGGGCCGCCGGATGCTGCCGGAGGAGTTGGTGGGGGCCGCCGTTTATCTTGCCAGTCCCTCCGCCTCCGCCACCACCGGCCACTTGCTGATTGTGGACGGCGGCTGGACGGCGATTTAGTCCGGCACCCCCCCGGCCCCAAGGAGAGAGCCTATGTTGAACCCGGACGGGAACCCCGAAGTAAGCGTGCGCCGCGCCGCTATCAGCGACCTGGATACCCTGGCCCGGTTTAACGCAGCCATGGCCCTGGAAACCGAGGACAAGACGCTGGCTGAGGAGCGGGTTAAAGCCGGTGTCCGGGCCGTTTTCCAGAATGATGCCCTGGGTTTCTACCTGCTGGCGGAAATCGAGGGCCGGCCGGCGGGCCAACTGCTCATCACTACCGAGTGGAGCGACTGGCGCAATGCCTGGTGGTGGTGGATTCAGAGCGTCTATGTAGCCCCGGAGTTTCGCCGCCGCGGGGTGTACCGCGCCCTGGAAGGACAGGTTCGGCAGGAGGCTCTGGCCTCGGGCCAAGTCTGCGGCCTGCGGCTCGAAGTTGACCGGGAGAATCATCTGGCCCAGCAGGTTTATGTCAACCTGGGAATGTCCCCCTCCCGCTATTACCTGTATGAGCTGGACTTTGGAACGTAACAACGTAACCCTGGAGGACTATGACCGATTCGCCTACTGAATATGACTACCTGGCTCGCGGGCAGCTTTATCTGCGCCAGGGCAACCTGGAGGCCGCCATCCGGGATTTTGACCAAGCCCTGGCGGTCAACGGCAGTTTTGCCCCGGCCTACTATTATCGGGGACTGGCTTGCCGCAACGCCGGCCAACTCCCGCAAGCCATTGCGGACTACACGGCGGCGTTGCGGGTGGAGCCGGATTATCCGGTAGCCTTTTACGCCCGGGGCGTGGTGTACCGGCAATTGGGCGACTATGAGCAGGCGATCCGGGACTATGACCAGGCCATTTCCCTGGAGCCGGAAGACGCCGATTTTTACTACGCCCGGGGCGTCGCCTATGCCTCCCTGAACCGCTACGAACCGGCCATTGCCGACTTTGACCGGGCCATTGACCTGAACCCGGAAATGCCCAATGCCTACTACAACCGGGGCCTGGCCCACCGGGATTGGGATAATAACCGGGCGGCGGCGTTGCACAACTTTAACGAAGCCTTGAACCTGTGCCCCGATGACCCGGATTGCCTTTACGCCCTGGGCAATCTCTATAATGACCTGGGGTTTTACGGTTCGGCGGTGGCCGAGTATGACAAGGCTTTGGCGGTGGTTCCCGACTTTGCCAACGCCTGGTACAACCGGGGCATTGCCTTGTGCAACCAGTGTCGGGAGTTGCACGAAATGGAGATGGAACGCCGCTGCCGGGCTATCGCCGCTGAAGCCGTAGCCAGTTTTGGCCGGGCCTTACGCTACGGGCCGGAGTTTCCCCACCTGTACCTGAACCGGGGCATTGCCTATACCTACTCCGAGGAGTACCCGGAGGCGCTGGCCGACTTGAACCATGCCCTGGAAATGGACGCGGGCTTGGCGGCAGCTTACCGGGCCAGGGCGACCCTGCACTGGGAAATGGGCAACCCCATTGCTGCCGAGGCCGATAATCAACGCTACCGGGAACTGACCGGGCGATGACCGGCCCGGAAAGCTACTTCCGGCAGATACCCGTCGGGGAGCAGTTGGGTTACCTGGAATACACGGTAACCGCCGACAAGCTGCGCCGGTTCCGGGAGGCGGTGGGTTACCCGGAGGCCGCCTTTCCCAACCTAGCGGTCCGGGAATACCGGGAAGTCTTAACCGGCAAGTACGACCTGCCGGCGCTGGTCAGTATCCGGCACACCGACCGCTATTACCGCCCGCCGGCGTTGGAACGGCGCTTGCAGGTAACCGGCTGGGTGCGGGATAAGTACCAGGCGCGGGGCGCCGACCGCCTGGTGGTAGATACCTTTGCGGTGGACGAAATCGGCACCGAGATTCTCCGCAGCGAGCACACCTTCCAGTTTGGCCCCGGCCAGGGCGCGGAACGTCAGGGGCGCCGGCCGGCCCGTCCCCGCCGAACTGCCGGGGCGGAATCCTTGCCTAGCCTGGAAAAAAGAGTTACCGAGGAAGGAATCGAAAGGTTTGAGCCGGCCGGCCGCTTTATCCGCTCCGACCCGGCGGGTCAGGCTATCGCGACCGCGCCGTCTAACGTGCATACCGGAGCCGAACTAGCCAGGGATATGGGCCTGGCCGCCGCCGTTGCCCCCGGAGAACTGGCCGTTGCCTACCTGCACGAGTTGTTGGATCGCCATTTTGGAATTGACTTCCGGCAGGGCGGGCGGCTGAGCGTTGATTTTCTCCGGCCGGTTTACGCCGGCGATACTTTGACCGCACAGGGCCAAGTGGTAAAACGGGAGCCGGCCAACGGGCCGGTGGACTGGCAGGCGCAAGTATGGCTTACCAACCAGCGCGGCGAAAGGGCCGCCGCCGGGGAAGCCCAGGTTACCGTTCCCAGCCCCCTGACCTGAGGCCCATTCTGCCGGAACCCGGTCGGTGTAATGGAGAGTGAGAAATGACCGAGAGTTTCAGTGAGCAACTGAAAGCGGAGGCGCAACCCGTCTGGCGGCGCATTTTCCGCCACCCCTTCTTGCAGGAAATCCGGGACGGAACCCTGCCCCTGGAGAAGTTTCAGTACTACCTGACCCAGGACTATTTGTACCTGGAAGGGTTTGCCCGGACGGTGGCGCTGGCCTTGGCCAAGGCCCCGGACTCACGCACGTTGGAAGAGCTTTCCCGCCGGGTGCTGACCCCGGTGGAACGCCCCCTGCATCACCAGTTGCTGGAGGCCGCCGAAGTTTCAATGGACTATATCTACCAGGTGGGGCGTTCCCCGACCAACACGGCTTATGTCAACCACATGATGGTAACGGCAGCGCAGTACGGCCTCGGCCCCACTGCCGCCGCCCTGCTGCCCTGTCCCTGGACTTACCACGAACTCAAAGAGGAAATCGGGCCGTCGGAGCATCCCCTGTATAGCCAATGGACCGGGTTCTACGTGGCCGGTTTTTTGCAGGACAGCGTCAACGCCTGGCGTGGGTTCGTGGACGCCGCCGCCGCGCAAGCCGGCCCCCAGGAGTTGGCGGCAATGCGCGAGGCGTTTATGACCAGCAGCCGCTACGAGTATATGTTCTGGGATATGGCCTACCGAATGGAAAACTGGCCGGCCTAGCCTGGCCGGTCTAGCCTTGCCAAAACTACGAAGGACACGAAAGGATTAAAAAACTTCGTGCCCCTTCGTGCCCTTCGTGGATTATTTACGGCGCCATGCGCGCCGGCCCCCAGCCGTAGGGGATGTTGATGAGGTTGGATTCCAGGTTTTGCACTGAGGTTTGACCGCATACGGCCAAGGCCCGGTCCAGTTCGGAGCGCAGGATTTCCAGTACGCCGTGAACGCCCTCGGCGCCGTTGTCTGCCAGGCCCCAATATAGGGGACGGCCAATGCCTACCGCCTTGGCGCCCAGGGCCAGGGCCTTCAGCACGTCGCTGCCCCGCCGGACGCCGGAGTCCAGATAGACCTCGCAATTGTCGTTGACCGCCTCGACGATTTCCGGCAGCATTTCCACCGAACTCATGGTCGAGTCAATCTGCCGCCCGCCGTGAGTGGAGACCAGGATGCCGTTGACCCCGCTCTCGGCGGCGACGTGGGCGTCCTCGGCGGTGCGGATGCCTTTCAGCACCAGGGGCAGGGAGGTCAATCCCCGCAGCCAGTCCAGTTCCGCCCAGGTCAGCGGCGGCACTTGAGACGGCTGCCAGTTGGGGGCCTCGTCGGTGCCGCTGACCTCGGCCAGCCGCTCCGGGGTAGCCCGGAAGTTAGCCAGTTCCGCCGGGTTGACGTACTGGTTGCGTATGTCCCGTTCCTTGGCTGCCGGCACCGGCGTGTCCACGGTCAGGACAATGGCCTGGTAGCCGGCCTCCTCGGCCCGGTGTACCAGCATCTCCGACAGGTCATGCCCCCGGTGGTAAAGCTGGAACCACAAAGGCCCGCTGGCCGCCGCCGAAACTTCCTCCATACTGTAGTGGGAGGAGGTGCTCAACATCATCATCGTGTTGGACATTCCCGCGCCCCGGGCCGTCGCCAGTTCCCCGTCGGGATGGGCCAGCTTATGCCCACCGGCCGGGCAGACAAAGACCGGCATACTGATTTGGGTGCCGAGGACGTTGGTGGACAGGTCCCGGTTGTCAATGTTCCGCAGGAAGCGGGGCCGGATGGTCAAGTCCTCAAAGGCGCTGCGGTTGCGCCGGGTGGTGAACTCATCCATTGCCCCGGCCTCGATAAACTCCCAATTGTTGTGGGGCAGGCTGGCCTTGGCCCGGGCCTCGTAGTCATACAGGTTTATCGGATCCATAATTTTTGCTGCTCCTTTCGGTGGGCTGGTGGGGGTAAGTTGTACCTACTCTAACGGCTGGCGGGTATTTAGGCAAGTAGGAAATGGCCGTTGTATAATGGGCGGATAACGGACCATAGAGGCAGGACCGGAAATGACTCTGATACCGCCATTGCCCGACCCGGCCTTGAATCAACCGCCGGCGGAACGGCGGATAATGGCCGCCGGATTTATCCGGGAAGCGCGGCAAGAACTGAACTCCGGCAACCGTCTGGCAGCCGGGGAAAAGGCTTGGGCGGCGGCCGTCCAATACCTGAAAATCATCGCTGAGGCCAGAGGTTGGCGGCACATTTCCGACCGACAACTGGAAAGCGTCGGCAAGCATCTGGCTGCCGAGTACCCGGAGTATGTCCGACGTTTCGCTACGGCCCTAGCCGACGCCTACCACAAAGGCCACGAGAACTTTTACGAAAACCGGCGGAACTTCCGGGAAGTCAGAGAGGCGGTAGAAGGGGTGGAAGATGCCCTGCCGGCGCTGGAAGCTCTTACCACAGAGGAACCGCGCCCCTTCCGAATCAATTCCATCGTCGAGTTGCGGCGGCTGAAAGCAGTAACCGGGAATAACCGGCTGGAGGTGGGGGATACGTCAGAAGTGGGGTTTTCCCTGCGTCATACCCCTGACCCGCCAAAGGTAGTGAGAGACGCCCTAACTCCCTACGCGCCAACCGTTGCTGCGGAAAGCGCAGCCGTCCAACCTTTGCCGCTGGATGCCGGTACGAATCACCCGCCACAACTGCAACCGCTGGTTCGCAACTTGATGAAAACACTCCTGGAAGATTATCCGGGCCTGTTGAGCGAGGATGACCGGCGCAACTTGCTGGATAGGGATTATTGTCAGGGCAGACTGGGGTTGCAACTTGGCGGGTTTGCCTTGTTGCGGCGGCGGGAAGACGGCAGGATTATTAGCGGTCATCGCCGGTATTGGCAAAAAGTATATGCCGGCCGCTACTTCGTTACCAAAGAATGGTGGAGGAAGTACCACCGCCACAACGCAGAGCGCTTGTTCCATTGGATAGCAGACCTTATTGACCGCAACGCCGGCCAACCGGGGTTGACGGTGCTGGAGAGGCATCAGTCCGCGTTTCAGAAATATCTTGGGCAACCGGAATAAGCTCCCGGTATCTAACCCTTGCTTGATATTCAGGCAAGTATGGTAATTGGGTGGAGTTATGAAAATAGAGATTGGCGAATCCCTCGGCTATTCCTTTCTGCGCCACGTCAAGCAGTGCTGGCTGGTGCAGGCCAATTGGAAAGCATCGGAACATTGGGCCAAGCGCCAGGCCGAGGAAGATTTGGAGCGGCTGTTTTCCGATATGCGGGAAAACTTTGACCCCGACGGCAGCGTGTTCAAGGGAACGACGACCGTCGGCCAATTCCTGCGCCAGGGAGAAATAGACGTTGTTGGCGTGGGGCAGGACGGCAGCATCCACGCCGTTGAAGTGGCCTTTCACGAGGCCGGTTTGAATTACACCGGCGGCGCCGCCAACCGGGTGCTGAAGAAACTGTTGCGTACTATGTTTGTTTTGGACGCCTACCACCCGGCGGAGGCTGAAAAGCACATCTACTTTCTTTCGCCTAAAGTGCATCGCGCGGTTCAAGAACCTCTAGAGGAAATCTTTGGGGCATTGCAAGGGGAATACCCGGAAGTTGACTGGCATCTGCTAACCAACCAGGAGTTTACCGGCCAAGTCCTGGTTCCTACGCTGGAAAAGGCGGGGTCAGTGGCAGATACTTCGGAACTGTTCGTGCGGTCGGCCAAGTTGTTGGAACTGGCGGGCGGGCCGTCTCCGCTGGTCGAAGAGGCGCAGCATCGGCAGAAAGGTGAAACCGTTTATGGCAATCCTCGTCGTACCGTCCGCGAATCCACATCATCAAACAACGGGCAAATTCAACCGATTGTCCGCGGCTTGATGAAAACACTCCTGGAAGATTATCCCGACCTGTTAAGTGAAAATGACCGCAAAAACCTGATGAGTGAGGGCTACTGTGAGGGTAGGCTGGGCTTGCACCTGGGCGGCTATCCCCTACTGAGGCCAAGAGAAGAGGGTAGGATGGATGGTGGTCATGCCAGGTATTGGGGGAAGGTTTACGCCGGCCGTTATTATGTCACCAACAACTGGTGGAAACAGCACCATTCCCGCAACGCACGGAGTTTGCTGCGTTTCGTATCCATAATTATGGAACACCGGCCCGGCCATCCGGGTTTGGCGGCGTTGGAGAAACATCGGGCCGCCCTGCAAGGCTACATCGGATAGTTGGCCGGGCGCCGGGCGGTGGTGTTAGAAAAGCTCAAACTGCTGTAGTATATTCCAAAGGTTTTCAGCAAAGGGGATTGATATGACGACCACGGAGAGAAAACTGCTGACCGCCGATGACCTGCTGCGACTGTATGCCCAGGGTGTACGGGGGGAGCTTATTAGAGGAGTGCTTTACGAGACCATGTCGGCAGGACAGGAACACGGCGAGATAGTAATGAGGCTGGGTTATCGGTTGATGGCATTTATCGACCCCAGGAAGTTGGGGCGGTTGGTAGCCTCAGACTCCGGCGTCTGGCTGGAGCGGGACCCGGATACAGTTCGAGAGCCGGACATCGCCTACTTCTCGGCAGAGAAAATACCGCCGGGGGTGAGGGTTACCGGTTACGCCGAAGTGGCGCCCGACTTGGTGGTGGAGATTAGGTCTCCTGGCGACAGTCGGCGAGAGATTAACGACAAGGCGCGGATGTGGCTGAGCTATGGCGTGGGCCTGGTGTGGGTGGTGCATCCGGATACGCGCACCGTGGACCTCCACCGGGGAGGGCATAGTGTAGCTGTCCTTACCGAGGACGACTTTCTCGACGGCCTGGAAGCGCTCCCCGGCTTTACCTGCCCCGTTAGGGAAATCTTTGACCTTTAGCCGTGTCTCACTTTCAGTTGCCTGGCCCCTGAATTGACTTGCCCCGGGGATTATATGACGAAAGGGGCGCCGCTAAAAGCGACGCCCCTTTGTTCACCTTATAGCTACCGTTAGCTACTATGGTATGCGGGATTAGGCCCCGTCGCCCGCCGGCGGGCTGAAAGGCACGATCCCCGGGATCCACCACTTTTCCCAACTGTCATCCACCCGGCCCTGGAAAAACTCCAGGTCTTCCTCGGTCAGGTGGGCGAAGCGGCCCTGGCGTTGCAGGTACTCCCGTACCGGCTTGCGGTGGCGGACGCCGTTGCCGATGGCCCGGGAGGGGCCGCTGAGGATCAGCTCCCCGTCGGCGATTTCGTACTGCACCCACAGGCCGGTCTCTACGGCCAGCATCCCCAACTCGTGGGAATACTTGGGGTCATAGTCCCAACCCTTGGGGCAGGGGTCGATGACGTGGATGAAGGTCGGCCCGCCGATGGTCAGGGCGCGGCGCACCTTGTTGGTGAAGTCCAGGCCGTAGGAGGCGCAGGCCGTTGCCACGTAGCGGCAACTGGGGTGGCCGGCGGCCAGCATGGGGGCGGTGTTCTTCTTCCAGCGGCGGTTCATTATGCGGTGAACCTTGCCCGGCGGGCTGAAGGTGGAGTTGGCGCCCCAGGGCGAACTGCCCGAAACCTGGATGTCGGTGTTGGCGTAGGACTCGTTGTCGTAACAGAGGATGAGCAGGTTGTACTCATCGTGTTGCAGGGCCGCCGAGATGCCGGCCAGCCCCATGTCCACGCCGCCGCCGTCGCCGCAGAAGGCGATGACGTTGATGGGTTCGTCCTTCATCTTGCCCTTGCGCATCATGGAGGCCAGGCCGGCGGCGGTGCCGGTGGCGGCGGACCCGGAGGAACCCAACTGAGTGTGCATCCACGGCACCACCCAGGGGGTGCTGTAGTAGGTGGTGTTGGCAACGTACATACAACCGGTGCTGCCCACCACGATGGTGCGGGGGCCGGCGGCCTTAATCATCAGCCGCATGGTCAGAGCCGATTCGCACCCCTGGCAGGTGCGGTGGCCGGAAGTGAACCCTTCCTGCAAGGGTATGTTCTTGACCCCCCTGACCTGGGGGAGTTCCTGTAGTGTCGTCATCTTATCTACTCCCTCACTCCGATCCAGTTACATTCCCGGTCTATTTTACCAGTATCGATGGCCTTTTGGGTAATTTCCACCATCTCTTCCACGTCCCGAACCCGAACTTCCCGCCCGCCCAGGCCGGCGATGAAGTTTACCACGTGGGGCCGCTTTTCCAGCGGGTACAGGGCGGAACGGACTTCGTTGAACAGCACCCCGCCAAAGGAGGGGGAGCCAAAGGAATAGTCCCGGTCCACCACGGCCACCGCCTTGCAGTTGCCGAGGGCTTCCTGGACTTCCTCGGTGGCAAAGGGGCGGAAGAACTTGAGCCGCACAAAGCCCACCTTCTTGCCCTGCTCCCGCATCCGCCGGATGGCGACCCGTACCGGCAGGCTCAGGGTGCCCATGCCCATCAGGATGATGTCCGGGTCGTCGTCGGTCATATACTCTTCCAGGAAGGGGCTGGGGTCGCCCCGCCCGAAGACCTGCTTGAACTCCTCGTACACCTCTTTAATCACGGCGGGCGTCCGGTGCATCGCCTCATCGGACTGGCGGCGAATCTCCATCAGCCAGTCCTCGTTCACCTGAGGGGCGACGGTGATCGGGTTGTCCGGGTGGAGTTGCAGGCGGCCCCGGTCATAGTCGGGGAGGAAACGGCGCACCTGTTCCTGGGTCGGCACGTTGACGATGGCCTGAGAGTGGGTCAGGAAGGAGCCGTCGCAGCTGAGGGCAAAGGGCAGGAACGCCCGGGAGTCCTCGGCGATTTTCCAGGCCATCAGGGCCATATCCAGGGCCTCCTGCGCCGTAGCGACCCAATAGAGCATCCAACCCAGATCCCGGACGGCCATGGCGTCGTTATGCTCTACGCCGAAAGCCCCCGGGTCGTCCAGGGCGCGGTTGCCCACCATTGCCACCACCGGCAGACGCAGGCCGGCGGTTACGGCGATGGCCTCAAAGGCGTAGAACCAACCGACGCCGCTGGAGCCGCAAAAGGTTCTGGCCCCCACCGAGGAGGCGTGCTTGACAATCTCAAACTGGGAATGTTCGCTCTCGGCTACGATAAAATCGCAGTCAAAGGCGCCGTCGGCCTTCAGCTTGGACACATACTGCATCACCGTGTCATAAGGCCGGATGGGGTAGGCGGTGATAACGTCAACGTCGGCCAGGGCGCAGGCAATCGCCACGGCCTCGCTGCCGCTAATCAGCTCCTCGCTTTCGGTCATAAACATCTGGTCTTCGATGGTAGTGGTCATTTAATCCTCCCCTGCCGCGGCAAGCTGCTCGTCGTATCCGCCGACGTGATGGAAGCCGTGGGTGCGCTCAACCTTCTTCTCTCCCTCAATCAGCGAGGCCATCCACTGCTTATAGCCTTCCGGGTTCTGCTGCCAGGCTTCGTACTGGCTGGCGTTGTCGTTGAACTCGGCTTCGTTAATCATGGTTACGCACTCGGGAACCGGGCATACCGCCTCGCAGACGCCGCAGCCGCAGCAGGACTCCAGGTTGGCGTCATACAGCCCGTCCGGGGTAACGTCGAAGCAGGTATCCGGGCACTGGAGCCAGCACAGGGTACACTTGATACAGGTCTCGAAGTTCACGATGGGCCGCATGGAGCGGGTGCTGTACTTCTTGAACACGGAGTTGCGTACCGGCTGGTAACCACCCTCGGCGCCCCGGAAGCCGCCGCCCTGTTCAATGCCGCGAATCACCAGACCCTCTTCCATCGTAGTCCAGCCGGGCAGGTCGAAGGTAAAGGGCGTTTCGTCGTTGCCCTCGCCGGGTTCCACCGGGCGCAGGCCGGCCCGTTCATAGGCCCGCTCCGCCGACCGCACTTTCAGGTCATCCCAGCCCTGGTCCTGGATGGCTTCGACCATAGACTCCAGGCTGACCAACTGGGGGCAGACCTTAGCCAGCGCGCCGAGAATCCGCACGTCGGTATGGTCATCCTTGTAAACCCACAGGCCGGAAAAGCTGGGCACCGAGGTCAGCACGGACAGGTTATACGGCTCGTCCTTCCGGTGGATGTCCTCAATCAGGGCGTCGGTTTCCTGGCGGGAGGTAACAATCAGGGTGCCGCCGGGCTTGGTCAGGGCGTTGATGGGCTGCAAGCCGTACCAGGCCCAGGACTCGATGCCCTTGCACATCGTGTCATCCACGTTGATGGTTACGTCAACTTCCTGCGCTTCGTAAACCGCCAGGTTCTCCTCCAGTTCCTCGGCATCGTCGGCGACAATGGCGAACTGCTTGGCCGGAATCCCGTTGCGTTCCGGGGAGTCGCCGTAGCGGCCAAAGGCCGTGCCGTACTTGCCCTCTTTCCTGGCGGCGAATACTATGGAGCGCACGATGTTCCGAGCCAGGGTCTTCTGAAAGATGCCCCGGTACACCACCTCCACAGCTACTGTGCTCATATAGGTTCCTCCTGTTAAGTTTAGTTTTACGGTTTAGTTACTTTACCGGCCCGCGCTCCCCGCTTCGCGTTCCCTGTTCCTAGTTCACCGCTCATGGTGAGCTTGTCGAACCAGCCGAACCACCGGCGCCCCATCCTTCGACAAGCTCAGAATTATCGGGGATAGTCTCAGGATGAGCGGAGATAGTCAAGGCGATTAAGCCCGCCCGGTGATTAAGTCCGCTCATGGTGAGCTTGTCGAACCAGCCGAACCACCGGCGCCCCATCCTTCGACAAGCTCAGAATTATCGGGGATAGTCTCAGGATGAGCGGAGATAGTCAAGGCGATTAAGCCCGCCCGGTGATTAAGTCCGCTCATGGTGAGCTTGTCGAACCACCTGGAAAACCCATCCTCAATCCCCCGCCGGGATGCTCTGGAGCAGCGCCGGAAGCTCGTCGGGTTGGACGGCGGATGCCGGGGTGTTTCCCGTAGAAGGTTCCACCGCCGTTAAATGATGGTTCATCGCCTCCCGGGCGCCGCTGGCGTCGCCCCTTTCAACCATCTGCAAAATCCGGCTGTGGGAGGCCAGGGAGCGTTGGGGCCGGCCCGGCTCTTGCAGCGACCGATCCCGGGACATCTGGAGAATGTCCTCAACGGCGCTGACCACCTTAATCAGGGCCGAGTTGTGGGTAGCGGCGGCCAGGGTGAAGTGAAAGGCGGTGTCCGACTCCACGCCGGTCTCCCCCAGGTCAATCTGCCGCTGCTGCTCCTCCAGGATTTCTCCCAGCCGGGCCACTTCCTCCCTGGTAGCCCGTTGGGCCGCCAGAGCAGCGATATGGGGTTCCATCAGGTGGCGCAGCTCGAAAACGTCCTGCAACGCCGCTGCCCCGCCGTTCAGGTTGGCCGCCACCAGGTCCAGCGCCGCGTCCAGGTTCTCGGTATTGATAAAGGTGCCGGAACCCCGCCGGCTGACTACCAGCCCCTGCAACTCCAGGGAGCGGATGGCCTCCCGCACCGAACTGCGGCTGACCTTGAACTGCTCCGACAACTCCCGCTCCGAGGGCAGCCGGTCGCCATGCTGCAACGCCCCCTGCCGGATCAGCGCGTGAAACTGCTGCACGATTTCCTCGTACAACCGCCGCCGCTTAACCTGGTGTATCTGCTGCTGCATCGCCCGCCTGCTGGGTGAAGTGGTCAGACCAATTAACGGATGGGTGTTATTATACTATGGGGTGGGGGGTTGTCAATAGATTTGTTGGAGATTGAGAACGGGAATGTGGAAGGTATTCTCAATACACTCTGGTATTCGTCATTCCGGCGAAAATCGGAATCCTGAAAATCTCTGGTGCAAGCCAATTTTATATCAGCGAGGCACTCCTGGATTCCGGCTTTCGCCGGAATGACGGTGTTATCGGTGTTATCAATGTATGCTGACAATGCCATGATAATGCCAGCGCATATAGGTAATACCGGGGAAGTAGCAATCAGGCATCCTAACCACGTTTATGTTAAACTTCCTACGGTAGCCACGAATCAACAATCGCTAAAGAGTATATCCCATGCCCACCTACACCATCAGCCAGTTCAAGGCCCGCGCCAGTCAAATACTGCAAAACCTGGAGGACGGCGACGAGGTGATTATCACCCTTCGGGGGAAGCCTTGCGCCAAGCTGACCGCTGTGCCGAAACCCGTTGAGAAAAAAGGTTCCCTTGCCAGCCTTCGAGACTCCTATACTCACCTTCCCGACCTGGACTACGCGGCATTTCAGGAAATCAAGAAGATTTGGGAGCCGCGGCCCCTGCCGGTGGACAACCATGGTGCAGAATAGCCCAACCCAATTCGTGGTCGATACTCACACCTTGTGGTGGTATCTCAGAGCATCTTATCGCCTTTCTGACGAAGTTGCGGGCATATTTCGGTTAGCTGCGGCCGGTAGTGTTACCATTATCGTACCAGCCATCGTCGTAGCCGAGTTTTACTTCCTTTCCGTTAAGGAGAGCCAACCCACCGCCCCCAGTGTCTTGTTTGACGATATGGCGTCCATAGGCGGCATAGAGCTATCGGATTTGGGCCGGGCCCAGCTTGATTTGTTAGACCGGCTGCCGGAAATCCCTGAAATCCACGACCGGCTGATTGCTGCTGAGTCGATACACCGCAATGCGCCGTTGCTGACTATCGACCGGCTGCTCAACGCCTCGCCAAATATAGAAACTATCTGGTAGTTGTCTTGCTCCCTTCCCCCCAACTCCCCCATTTATGTTAAACTTGCAACCGCACCGGACTGCCGGGCAGACCCCAACACTATTGAACATCTACCATCAAACACCGGGAGGTAGCCAGCGTGTCCCCTAAACGGAAAGCGGGTGAGGCGGTTATTGAGTTGCTCCGGCAGGAGGGCGTTTCCCACATCTTTGGCATTGTGGGGTCGTCTTTTCTGGACATCCTGGACCCGTTGTATGATGACGACTCGATGCAGTTTGTCGGGGTGCGCCACGAGCAGGGGGCGGCGTTGATGGCGGACGGGTTCAGCCGCATTTCCGGCGCGCCCTCGGTCTGCCTGGCGACCAACGGCCCCGGCGTCCTGAACCTGACCTACGGCATCGGCTCGGCCTACGTCGCCCACTCGCCGGTGGTAGTGCTGGCGCCCTCGGCGTCCCGGGATCACCAGTACCGGGACTCCACCCAGGAGTTTGACCAAGTAGCCCTGTTCAAGCCCATCACCAAGGCCAGCTTTCCCATTAACAAGATTGAGCGGCTGCCCGACGCCCTGCGGCAAGCTTTTCGGGTCGCCACCTCCGGCAAGATGGGGCCGGTGCTGGTGGACATCCCCCGGGACCTGCTGCCCGGCGCCGCGGTTGACCTGGACTTGCTGCCCCCGGAAAGCTACCGCTCCGGCCAGACCCGGGCCCGGGGCGACCGCAACCTGGTGGACAAGGCCACCCGCACCCTGCTGTCCGCCCAGCGTCCGGTCATCGTCGCCGGCGGCGGTATCCAGTGGAGCAGCGCCGGCGAGGAAGTTACCCGCCTGGCCGACCTGCTGGGCGCGGCTATCGTTACCTCCTACGGGCGGGCCGACGCCGTCCCCAACGACCATCCGATGTTCCTGGGCCACTTGGGACGTTTGGGGGCCGAGGAGGGCATCGAGGCCATCCGGCAGGCCGACGTGATTCTGGCCGCCGGCACCCGCTTGAGCCAGTCCACCACCTTTTACGATAACCGCTTTATCCCGGCCGACGCCCGCATCGTTCAGATTGAAATTGACCCCCAGGAAATCGGGCGCAATTATCCGGTAGCGGTGGGTATTGAGGGCGATGCCCGGGCGGTGCTGGAGGACTTGCTGGAGCAGGTGCGGGAACGGGAGCCGCGCCCCAATCCTCAATGGGTCGCCGAAGTCCACGATTGGGCCGCCCGCCGCCGGAACCGCCTGGATGATGAGGGCCGGCTGTCCACTACCCCCCTCAAGCCGCAGCGGGTCTATGCGGAACTGCGCAAGGTAATGCCCCGGGACGCCATCATCGCCCTGGACGCCGGCTTGGCCCCTAATTTCGGGCAAGACCGCCTTAACTTCTACCAGCCCCGCAGCCTGATGACCTCCCTGGATTTGGGCGGCCTGGGCTTCAGCTTTCCCGCTTCCCTGGGGGCCAAGTTCGCCGCCCCGGACCGGCCGGTGGTCAACTTTAACGGCGACGGCGGCTTCCTCTTTAACGCCCAGGAGTT
The DNA here is from genome assembly GCA_958295765.1 of uncultured Dehalococcoidia bacterium. Taxonomy (GTDB): domain Bacteria; phylum Chloroflexota; class Dehalococcoidia; order Lucifugimonadales; family UBA3495; genus CATQHB01. The sequence continues at coordinate 1,430,345 of CATQHB010000002.1, read as the reverse complement.
TGCCACCGCGGTGCGCTACAACCTCAAGGTGGTTACGGTGATTATGAACAATAGCTGCTGGGGGTCGGAAAAGGCGTACCAGCGCTATGCCTTTAATGAGCGCTACGTCGGCGCCGATACCAATAATCCCCGTTATGACCGCTACGCCGAGTTGTTCGGCGGCACGGGCTTTTACGTGGAACGCCCGGAGGAAGTGGGCGATGCCCTGCTGGCCGCGCTGCAAGCCGACGGCCCCAGCATCATTGAAATCCCCACCGACCCGGATGAGATGCCCCGGCCGGCGCGTTTGGCCGAAGTTCAGGCACCGACTTAATTGAGAATTAGGAATTAAGAATTAGGAATTATTGAGTTCAGTTCAATCTGCTGTGTGGCGTACAGTTGCATCCCTCATTATTTGCAGTTGAACCGTCGCGTGGTATGGAACTGGATCCGCTCGTGGTGAGCTTGTCGAACCACTGATGCCAGGATTGCAATTATTATGGAAGAAGCGGTATTCCCTAAAGAAGTAGATATTGACGGCGCCGCTATCACCGTCCTGTGGGACGACGGGCATCGGGGCGTTTACCCCCATCGGATGCTGCGGTTGCGCTGCCAGTGCGCCAGTTGCGTTGAGGAAATGACCGGCCGGCCCCGCCTTGACCCGGCGCGGGTGCCGGAGGACGTGCGGGCGGTGGACCAGATGCCGGTGGGCAACTACGCCCTGCAATTCCTGTGGAGCGATGCCCACTACACCGGCATTTACACCTTCCGGTTCCTGCGCTCCATCTGCGCCTGTATCCCCTGCAATGAGGCCCGCGCCCGGCAAGGCCAGGAAAGCAACTGACCACGACCTACGGGCTACCTACAGGCTTTCGGCGTTGTCCGCAGTGTAGGAACGCTTGGGTTTGGTGGCCGGCTTGAGCTTGGGCGCGCTGAAGGTGTTGGACTTGAAGGAAAAGGTGGATAGCTGGCGCTGGCCCGGTTCGCTGCAACTCTTGCAGGGCGCCGGAGCGTCGGCTTGGGAGGCCGGGCGGATCGCTTCATATTCTACATTGCAGTTGGCGCAGTAGTATTCGTAAATCGGCATAATGGTCTCCAAAAGGCGATACTGATTTCGCAGTCCATTTTATACCAAAGGCCGGCGCCTATCCTAGCCCCCGGCCGGTATAGGTAGGGCCAGTGCAAAGTCGATACCAATAACAATACCCGCTCGATAACAATACCCGCTCATGGTGAGCTTGTCGAAGGATAAACCGCCGGGTAGGGGAGTATGGTTCGACAAGCTCAGGATGAGCGGAGCGGTGAACTCGGGCGGCTTTGCATCGGGGCAATCGCTTCGGGCAACCCAGGCAACCGTCGTTCCGGCGAAAGCCGGAATCCAGGAAATCACCCGGAAAAGAGCGAACCGGCTACCGAGGGTTCTGGATTCCGGCTTTCGCCGGAACGACGGGTTTATGATGCGATTGCCCCGGCTTTGCACCAGCCCGGCGCAGCAGAGGAAGGTTATCAACATGATGGAATCCAGCGACGTGGTGATTATTGGCGGGGGCGTGGCCGGTTGCGCCGCCGCTTACTACCTTGCCCTGGCCGGGGTGAAGGCTACCATTATTGAGCGGGAGGGCATCGGCTCCCAAGCCTCCGGTTTCTCCGCCGGCGGCCTTAATCCCCTGGAGGGAACCCATATACCGGGACCCCTTGGCCCCCTGGCTATGGAGTCCTACCGGATGCACCGGGAACTTTGGCCCCAGCTCAAAGCCGATACCGGTATAGATTTTCAGGAACGTATGCTTGCCTCAATCAAGGTGGCTTTTGAGGAGTCGGAAGTCCCCGCCTTGCAGGACTCCCTTGACGCCTTCAACCGGGCCGGCAGCGACGGTTTCTCCGGTCGCTGGCTGGATCGTCGCCAGCTTGCCGAGTTGGAACCGCGCCTATCCCCGGAAATCCTGTCCGGCGTGTATCTGGACGGCAACGGCGCTTTGGACAGCTATCAGTTCACCGGCGCCCTGGTCGCCGCCGCCGAGCAGCGGGGCGCCCGGATAATTCCGGCCCTGGCCCGGGGCGTCCGGCTGGGCAATGGGCGCGTTGAAAGCGTCGTTCTGGAAAACGGTGAAATCCCCTGCGGACAACTTCTCCTGGCCGCCGGTCCCTGGTCGCGGGAGGCCGAACCCTGGCTGGACATTGCAATGCCGGTTGACCCACTGAAGGGGGAGATTCTGCGTCTGGACCCGGACGGCCCGCCGGCCGCCGCTGATTTTACCGGCGGCGGCGCGTCCCTTTATGTCAAGCCCGATGGACTTATCTGGTGCGGCGCTACCGAGGAGTGGCGGGGCTTTGACCGGGAACCTACCGAGGCGGCCCGGCAATCCATCTGGACGGCGGCGGCCCGGCTGATGCCGGCCCTGGCCCAGGCCCGGTTGGCGCGGCACACGGCTTGCCTGCGCCCCGTAACCCCGGATTGGCTGCCGATTATCGGCCAGGCTCCGGGCTGGGACAACGTTTATCTGGCGACCGGCGCCGGCAAGAAAGGCATCCTGCTCAGCCCGGCTCTGGGCCAGGCTGCCGCCGACTTGATGACCGGCGGCAAAACCGGCCTTTCCATTGAGGGTTTATCCCCGGCCCGGTTTGCTCCGGCCTCCCGCTCTGATGCTGCCGATGCCGCCGGTTCTCCCGACAACCGCGCCGTTAATTGAGCGACACGCCGCCCCGAATCCCATTTTCTTTCCGGTACAGGAGTTCCGGTACAGGAGTAATGAATGGCGCAGGACATTCGTATAACCGCCGGCCCGGTGCAATTGGCGGCGGCGTTGAATGACAGCCAAACGGCCCAGGCCGTGTGGAACGCCCTGCCGATAACCGCCTCCGCCAACACCTGGGGCGATGAAATCTACTTCGGCATCCCGGTTGACGCCGGGTTGGAGCAGGGTCAGGAAACGGTTGACTTGGGCGACCTGGGTTACTGGCCGCCGGGCCGGGCCTTCTGCATCTTTTTTGGCCCTACTCCGGCCAGCCGGGGCGCTGAGATACGCCCGGCCAGTGCGGTAACCGTCATCGGCCGGGTAACCGGAGACGCCGCGCTTTTCCGGCAAGTAAGGGCGGGAACATCCGTAACGATAGAAGCAATCGAAGCAATCGAGGATTGATTATGACCAACGGGGCGGCTACCCAAAACACTACATCAGGGGCTTTGCAAGGCATCCGCGTTCTGGACTGCGGCCACTACATCCCCGGCCCCCTGCTGGGTATGCTGCTGGCTGACCAGGGCGCCGACGTTATTAAGCTGGAGCGGCCCGGCGGCGATCCGGCCCGCCGGGAGCCGGCCTTTGCTACCTGGAACCGGGGCAAGCGTTCCCTGGCGCTGGACTTGAAAACCGCCGCCGGGCAGGAGACCGCCCGGCAACTGGCCGGGGAGTCCGACGTGCTGATTGAGAACTTTCGCCCCGGCGTAGCCGACCGTCTCGGTATCGGCTATGCCCAACTGTCCGCCTTGAACCCCCGGCTCATCTATTGTTCCCTGCCCGGTTTCGGGGAGCAGAGTCCCCACCGGAACCGGCAAGGTTGGGATGCCATTGTCGGCGCGGCGACCGGCCTTTATCCCGCCATTGAGGAATCGGCGGAACCCCTTTTTACCCCGTTGCCCATTGCCAGCGCCTTTGCCGCCATTGTGGGCGCGGTGGCGGTTACGATGGCCCTGCACGCCCGGGATGGCGGCAACGCCGGCCAGAGAATCGAAGTTCCCCTGTATGACGCTATGTTCACCGCTATGGGCCGCCACCTGGTCAAGTTTCACGACCGGGAGGAGCCGGACACCCGTTCCCAGCCCCGCTTGCCGATGCAGCGTCAGTACCAGTGCGCCGATGGCCGGTGGGTGCAAAATCACGGCAACTACCAACGCTTTGTGCATCAGTTTCTGGCGGCGGCCGGCAACCCGGATTGGGGGCCGGCCGCCGTTGCCGACTTTGGCAAGCCGCTGGATACGGAAACTGCCGCGATGTGGCTGCAACGCTTTGAGGAAACTTTCCGGCAGCGTCCCGCCCTGGAATGGGAGGAGGCCATCAGCGCCGCCGGCGGCGCCTGCACCGTTTGCAAGACCGTTGACGAATGGCTGAATCATCCCCACCCGCTGGCGGCCAAAATGGTGGTGGAGGTGGAGGACGCCGACTTGGGAGCGATGAAACAGCCTGGCGTCCAGGTGCGGCTGCGGGGTACGCCGGGCGCGGTTCAGGGCCGCGCGCCCCGGCTAGGGGAGCATACCGGGGAAATCCTGGCCGGCTTGTCGAACGGTCAACCGTCCCCGGCCGGCGCCCCGGCGGTGGCCCGGCCGGCCAGGGACAGCAACGCCGGCGCCATGCTGACCGCCCTCCAGGGCGTGCGGGTGCTGGACCTGTGCATTGTCTTGGCCGGCCCGACCTGTGGCCGCACCCTGGCCGAGTACGGCGCCGACGTGATCAAGATTGATGACCCGGCCCGCCCCTATGACCCCTCCGGTTCCCTGGACGTGAACCGGGGCAAGCGCAGCATCCTGCTGGACTTGAAAACCGATGCCGGCCGCGCCGTTTTCCTGAAACTGCTGGATACCGCCGACGTGGTGGTGGAAAATTACCGCAAGGGCAGCCTGGCTAAACTGGGCCTGGACTACGCCACCCTGCGGCAGCGCAAGCCGGACCTGGTTTACGCCTCGCTGAACGCCTATGGCTACGATGGCCCCTGGAGTGAGCGGCCCGGCTGGGAGCAACTGGCCCAGGCGACCAGCGGCATCCAGGTTAGGCGCGGCGGCCGGGACGCGGCGCCCCTGCTGCTGCCCTATCCGGTCAACGACTACGGCACCGGAATGATGGGCGCCTTTGCGGTGGCCCTGGCCCTGCACCACCGCAACCGCACCGGGCAGGGTCAGGCGGTGGACAGCGGCCTGGCCCTGACCGCCGGGCTGCTCCAATCGCCTTACTTCCTGGACTTTCCCGGGTTTCAACGGAATGACCCGGAGGGGCGGGAGTTGCGCGGTGTCTCAGCCCTTTCCCGGTTGTATGAGGCGGCTGACGGCTGGTTTTACCTGCACTGCCCGGACGATACCGCCCGGCGCCGTCTGTTCGAGTTGGCCGAGTTTCAGGCCCTGGCTGGTCATACGGAGTTGGCCGATTCCTCAATGGCGCCGCCGGCCCCGGACGGCCCCCTGGCAACGGAACTGGCGGCCCGGTTCCGGCAGAATACTATGGCCTACTGGTTGGAGCGGCTGAACGGCGCCGGGGTCAGCGCCATTGAGAACGTAGGCATCACCGACTTTCGCAACCAACCCCAAGTACGGGATGCCGGCCTCATCGTAACTAGGGAGCATCCCGGCCAGGGCCGGGCCGACCATTTGGGCAGCACGGCCCGGCTGTCCCGAACCCCGATGCGCCTGGGCCGTCCCACCCCTATTCTGGGAGCCGATGCCGGGGGGATACTGGCGGAGGCCGGCTACTCCCCGGAGGAGTTAGCGGCATTGGTGGCTGAGGGCATCGTGAAATTACCGGAAGTTGGTGGGTAAGGCAAAAGGATATTCACAACATTTCCTGGTATCCCTTACCCGTACCGGTCCCGGTGGGTGGTTGGATGGTAGATTTGGGTTTGTAACCCGCCCGGCGTTCAATGGCGGGGAAATACCGGAAAACGGTTTGCCATAGCGACCTATTTCTGCACCCGAACCAGGGCGGGTTACAAACCCGCCCCTACCTTGATGATAATACCGACAAATGTTAATAATACCGGCAAAAGAGGAGTCGCCCGGTTTGACTACTCCTTTACCGGTTCCGGTGAATGTTTGGTGGTAGGGGCGGGTTTATAACCCGCCCTGGCTCCGGGGCAGGAATAGGTCGGCTACGGCACCCCGGTTATGGGGATACAGCAGTCAAAACCTGGGATACCCGCCGCGATTCCCGGATGCAAGGCGGGCAGATACGTGATAAACTTGGGTAATACTTCGCTCGGCCGGTTGTTTATGTAATGTCGCCCCGTCCGGGCCGTATTGACTCCGTATTGACTCAAAGCGCCGGTTCAGGCTCCGCCAGGTTTTGTGTCCCGGTGGCCGCCCGGGGCTTGGGAGGGAGGATCGAGAGCTTTGTTGCGCCTTTACAATACCCTGACTAAGCAAGTGGATGAAATTCAGACCATTGAGCCGGGCAAAGTGCGGATGTACACCTGCGGCCCGACGGTGTACCGCTACGCCCACATCGGCAACCTGCGCACCTATATGATGGCCGACTGGATTCGCCGCGCCCTGGAAATCGAGGGCAATCAGGTTTATCACGTCAAGAACATTACCGACGTGGGCCATATGCGCCAGGAACTGGTGGAGGCCGGCGGCGACAAGATGATTATGGCCGCCCTGGCCGAGGGCAAGACCATCCAGGAAATTGCCCAGTTTTACGCCGACAGTTTTCACCAGGACGAGGCGCGGGTGAATATCCTGCCGGCCCACGTTTACCCCTGGGCCACCCAGCACATCCCCGAAATGATTTCCCTGGTGGAACGCCTGATGGCTAACGGTTACGCCTACCTGGCCGGGGGCAACGTTTACTTTGACGTTCCTCAGTTTGCCAAGTATGGCAACCTTTCCCGGAACTTTGGCGGCAACCTGCTGGAAGGGGTAAGAGCCGAGGCGGACCCGCTCAAGCGAGACCCCCGGGACTTCACTCTTTGGAAGGCCGCCGAGCCGGGCCGGGACGTAAAGTGGGACAGCCCCTGGGGTGAGGGTTTCCCCGGTTGGCATATCGAATGTTCGGCGATGGCCCACAAGTACCTGGGCGAGCATTTTGACCTGCACACCGGCGGCGTGGACAACGTCTTTCCCCATCACGAGGATGAGATTGCCCAGAGCGAAGGGGCCTTTGGCGATACCCACGTCAATTATTGGGTCCACGGGCAGCATCTGTTGGCCGACGGCGCCAAGATGGCAAAATCCTCGGGCAACGTTTTCCTGCTGGACGACCTGGTGGCCCGGGGCATTGACCCCCTTTCCTTCCGCTACCTGTGCCTGACGGTCCGGTATCGCCACCGGATGAACTTCACCTTCAACTCTCTCAAGGCCAGCGAGAAGGCCCTTTCCAACCTGCGCAACCGGGTCTGGGAGTGGAAAAACCTGCCGGAACTGGCGGAACTGCCCCCGGAAACCGAGGAATGGCGGGAAAAGTTCTGGAACGCCGTCGAGAATGACTTGGACTTGCCTACGGGATTGGCCCTCACTTGGGATATGGTTCGTTCCGGCTTGCCGGGCCAGGCAAAACTCTCCCTGCTGCTGGACTTTGACCGTCTGTTCGGGCTGGACTTGCACCAGGTTCCGGCCCAGTATCAAGTGCCGGAGCTGGTGGTAGCGGCCCTGGGCCGGCGCAGCGCCTTCCGGGAGCAGGTCAACTACTCTACCGCCGACACCCTGCGGGCCGAGTTGGCCTCCAGCGGTTACGTGGTACAGGATACCCCTCAGGTAACCCGCATCCGGCCCAAGACCCCCCTGGAACAGCTTGAAGCCCGGTGGCACTGGGTATCCTCTTCCCGGGAAGTGGACTCGGCCCTGGATGCTCCCGACCGCTATGACTTTACCTTTATCCTCAACGCTTACAACTACGCCGAGGACGTGCAGCGGTGCGTAACCGCGATGCGGGCCTTTGCCCAGGGCTTTACCGCCGAGATTATCGTCATTGACAACGGCTCCACCGACGACACCGCCGAATGGCTGGAGGAGTACCAGGGCCTTGACCCCGATTTTCAGGTGATTCACTGCGACCACGTGATTGGCGACGCGGCCGGCAAGAACATTGGCCTGAAGTTGAGCCGGGGCAAGCACATCGTTATCCTGGATGCCTCTACCGAGCTGACCGGGGACGTGCTGGGGCCGATTGCCCGCCAGTTGTCCGATGAGTCGGTCGGCATCTTTGGCCCCTACGGTCTGACCACCGACGATATGCAGCATTTCCACGAGGAGGTGGAAAAGGGCGAGGCGGACGCGATGCAGGCGTACTGCATGGCCTTCCGGCGGGAGGCGGTCAACAAGGTCGGCCTGATGCACGAGGGTTTCCGTTTCTACCGGAACCTGGACATTGACTACTGCTTTCAGTTCAAGGAAAAGGGCTACCGGGTGTTAGCGGACAGCAGCCTGCCGATGGTGCGCCACGAACACCGGCAATGGACGGAGTTGGAGGACGGCCAGCGGGACGAAATGAGCCGCAAGAACTTTGGCCGTTTCCTGCGCCGTTGGGGGAACCGGCCCGACCTGCTGATTTCCGCCGGCGCCCGGGGCTTTGAGACCGGCTTTCACCACTGAATCAGCGCAACCCTCAACCCGGCAGGGCCGGGAAACTATTACCGGGTGAACTCTTGCGGGCCGGTTCCAAACCGGCCCGTTTCCTATCTGAGGTTACCCCTTTTTCGATTATTCCCGTTGCGGCTGCCGGCCGGTTACCCAAACCCGGCCGGTGTGACCCTTTGCCCCTGTTCTGGATTTTAACCAATTTTGACCAATTTTCATTTTGCGTTTTATGCCGACTCGTTATAACAAATCGCCCTACTCCGGGCAGGGGATGATGAAAGTCTTTAGAAATAGTCCAAATCGGTTCCAATTTCCTTAATTTACCCGCCCGGTTACCCAGCCTTGGGTTACCTTGACGCTGAAAATCGGGGGTGCTAGATTTTCCTCATCCAAGGCCAATACCGGAGTCTCTTGCCCGATGATGGATGACGTGGAGCGGCTGTTGGGGGGCGACCAGCGAACCATTTCCCGAATGATGACTTTGCTGGAACAAAGAGACCCGGTAGCGGCCTCGGTGATGCGACAAATCGACCGCCATACCGGCCGCGCTTACACCATTGGCATCACCGGCCCGCCGGGCGTGGGCAAAAGCACCATCGTTGACCGCCTCACCGAACTGCTGCGGGCGCAGGGTTCCAACGTAGGAATAATCGCCGTTGACCCCAACAGCCCCTACAGCGGCGGCGCGCTCCTCGGCGACCGCATCAGGATGCAGCGCCACTACCTGGACTCCGGGGTGTTTATCCGCAGCGTTTCCACCCGGGGACAGGCCGGCGGGCTGCCCCGTATCGTCAAGAGCCTGGTACGCCTCCTGGACGCGGCCGGCAAGGACATTATTCTGGTGGAGACGGTGGGCGTGGGCCAGAGTGAGTTGGGCATAATGGGCGTGGCGGATACGGTGCTGGTGGCCCTGATGCCCGAATCGGGCGACACCATCCAGACCCTCAAAGCCGGCGTTATGGAAATCGCCGATATTTTCCTGGTCAACAAGGCCGACCGGGAAGGGGCCAACCGGCTGGTGGCCGCCATCACTACGATGCTGCAAATCACGCCGGAAGCCGCAAGCTGGACGCCGCCGGTAATGCTCACCCGGGCCGACCGGGCCGAAGGACTCCCGGAACTGTGGGACAAAATCCGGGAGCACCGCAGTTTTCTTGACACCCCGGCACTCGACGCCCCGGCCGGGGAGAGCGATGCCGCGTCCCGATTGGAGCAGCGCCGGGGCGAGCGGCGGCGCCAGGAGTTCCTTGAGGCCGTGCAGGAGGAACTGAACCAGCGGCTGAACGCCCGGCTCCGGGATGACCCGGCGCTGATACGGACCCTGGAAGGGATTGCCGCCAAAGAACGGGAACCCTATTCGGCGGCCCTTGAATTCCTGGATGATTCCAACTTGCCGGACTTTGGTTTGATTCCCGGCACCTGATTCCCGGCGCCTGATTCCCGGCAATAGAACCAATTAACGGCGACCCTCCGGTAACCGATTTCCGGCCGCGCCAGCCCCGTACTCTTACAGGAGTCCGGGCAGGAGAGTTGATATGTCATATCTAGGCGTTGATTTGAGAACCTCCACCAAGCACCCCAGCGCGGTGTCAGTTATTGATGACCATTCGCAGGTGGACTTTATCGGTTCCTTTTCCGCGGACTCCGACCTCTTTCAGATGGTTGAGAAATACCGGCCAACTCTGATTGCGATAGGGACTCCCCTCGGCCTGCCCGAGGGGCTTTGCTGTCTGGAACCGGCGTGCAAGTGCAAGCTGGCTACCCCTCAGAAAAAGGGCCGCCAATCGGAGTTGGAGTTAGCCCGAATGGGTATCAGTTGTTTCTTTACCAACAAGGGGTCGATTATTCGCCGCCTGATTTACCGGGCTATCCGGCTTAACCGGCAATTAGCGGATTCGGGCCACCGGATGATTGAAGTTTATCCCCACGCCACCAAGGTAATTCTCTTTGGCGATAAGGTTCCCCCCAAGAACAGCCCCCGCAGCCTGGCCTTTATGAAAGAGCAACTGCCCGGCCTGGTTACCGGCCTGGATACTCACCTGGATACCCTGGACCGCAACGCCTGCGATTCTCTCATCAACGCCCACACCGCCCTGCTCCACTCTCAAGACGCCACCGACCTGGTAGGCACCGCCCAGGAAGGCTTTGTAGCCCTGCCCAAGTTAATCCGGCTGGACGCGGGCCAGTAAATTAAGAACTGCCGTTCCCCCGGCCCGGTTTAATCCAAAAGTTACCCCCTTGTTATCCCGGTAGAATAACAAGGGGGTATTCAGTTCGCCCGGAAGCGGCAATGGCGGGTTAGTTTTGCTTGGTGTCGTTATTCCCGCCGTTGCCCGGTTGGGTGTTGCTGCCCATTCCGAGGAAGGGCGACAGCATAGAAGTGAACTCCATAGGAAAGATGAACTTGGTTGAGGGGCTGGAGCCAAGAGACTTGAGGGTGTCAAAATACTGGAGGCTCATCGTCTTGGAGTCCACGTTGTTCGCCACGTTGTAAATCTGTTCCAGCGCGCTGCTGAACCCCTGGGCGCGCAGGACGGCGGCCTGCTGGTCGCCCTCGGCTTGCAGAATCTCCGCCTGCCGCTTGCCCTCCGCCTGGAGGATAGCCGACTGCTTTTCTCCCTCGGCCCGGTTTATCTGGGCCTGCCGCTGCCCCTCGGATTCGGTAATCTCGGCGGTCTTGATGGCGGCGGCGGACTTTTCCCGTTCCATCGCCTGTTTCACCCCCGGCGGCGGGTCAATCTCATTGATGGCGACGTTCCGCACCTTGACCCCCCAGCGGCCGGTGTTCTCGTCCAGGGCCAACTGCAACTGTCCCTGGATCCGCTCCCGTTCCGCCAGGGCGTCGGCCAGGGTGATGTTGCCGATAATCGACCGGAGTTCGGCCACCGCCAGGTTGACCACCGCCACCTCAACGTTCTGGATGTCCAGCACCGCTTTCCGGGGGTTGTCGGCTTCGGGCATCACCTGGTAGTAGATGACAAAGTCCAGGTCCACCACCACGTTGTCGGTGGTGATGTATTTCTGAGTTGGCACCCGCTGGGTTCGCTCCCAGATACCCACCTTGGTGCCGGTGTAAATGACGGGTATGAGGATGCGGAAGCCCGGCCCTACCACCCGGTCAAAGCGGCCAAAACGCTGCACCACCATCCGTTCCTGCTGTTGCACAATGACTATACCCGAAGCCATACCCACCTCCCGGGCGAACCCGCAATATGTAATGCTTACGGTTTCCGTGGCGTTGCCGGTAAAGGGCCGTCAATCCATCTCGGATAGCGGGATAACCGTTAAAATCAGGTCATCCGCTTCGATAACTACAACTCTTTGCCCTGCCGGTATCACGGTATCATCATCGGTTACGGCTGTCCAGTTGCCATCGTCCAGCCGGATGATGCCCCGGGGCGCCAGTTCCGTGATAACAGTTCCTACCTGGCCCACGATGACCGTCGGGGCGGTTTCCCGTTCCTCCCGGCGCGACTTGCGGATGTCCCAGACCAGGTAGAACAGGGCCAGGCCCAGAGTCGCCGCCACGCCGCCCACCAGCCAGGGGTTTACCCCAATCGGCGGCAAGGTAGGAGAGGGGCCGCCGAACTGAGCGAACAGCAGGAATCCCCCCAACACCAGGCAAATGACGGAACCCACTCCCAGAATCCCGAACCCGGATACCTGGGTTTCCAGCAGGGCCAGGGCCAGGGCCAGCCCAATCAGCACCACCCCGGCCCAGTTGACCGGCAGGTTGCCCAGGGCCAGGAAGGCCAGAATCAGGAGAATGGCGCCCACCACGCCCGGCGCAATCAGGCCGGGATTGAACAGTTCCACCACAATCCCCAGGCCGCCCAGGGTCAGCAGCAGAAAGGCCACGTCCGGGTTGGAGATAAACTCCAGGAAATGCTCCAGCAGGTTTTTCTCCAAGTCTTGAATCCCCAAGTCCCCGGTGTCCAGCGTCCAGGAACGGCTGCCGGCGGTTACCTCCCGCCCGTCCAGTTGAATGAGCAGATCGTTAATGTCCTGGGCGACAAAATCCACCACCTGCAACGCAACCGCTTCCGAGGCAGTGTAGGACGCCCCCTGGCGGACGGTGGCTTCCAGCTTGTCGGCGTTGCGGTTGCGTTCCTCGGCGACGCTTCTAATCAAGGCGGCGGCATCGTTGGTGGCCTTGTTAGCCAGGGTTTCCCCCAAATCCTCCCCGGTGGCCGAGACCGGGGTGGCGGCGCCGATGTTGGTGCCGGGAGCCATAACCGCCACATTGGCGGCGGCGGTAATGAAAGTGCCGGCGGAACCGGCCTGCGCCCCGCGCGGTGAGACGTACACTACCGTCGGCGTTTCCGACTCCAGCAGCAGTTCCACAATCTCCCGGGTGGAACTGCTCAACCCGCCGGGAGTGTCCAGCCGGATGACTACCAGGGGGGCGTCATTAGCTGCCGCCGCTGCCAAGGCGCGTTTGACGTACCGCTCCTTGACCGGATTTATCACCCCGTCAACATTCAGCACCAACGCCTCAGGACTCCCGGCCTGGGCCAGAACCTGCCCGGTCAGCCCCAAAAGCAGCATCGCCCCGAACAGCAGGGCCAAGGCCAACCGCAACCGCCGGGCCGGGGCCGGCGCGCTGAATTCCGCTGCTATCATCCCGTTCCTATATCTATACATATAACTATCATCCCGCCTGGGCCGGTTTATGTCAAATTGGCTGGGCTATTCAAGGCAATCGCGTCTTAACCAGGGCAACCGTCATCCCAAGCAACCGTGGCGCCCAAGCAACCGTCGTTCCGGCGAAAGCCGGAATCCAGAATCCTCGGTAGCCGGCCCGTTCTTTTCCGCAAGGATTTCCTGGATTCCGGCTTTCGCCGGAACGACGGGTTGGGGGCATGGCGGGTTTATGGTGCGATTGCCCTGATGCGCTATTGGTACTCTCAACGTTTGTTGGTATTCCTTACTCGTACCGGCTCCGGTGAATTGTAGGGGCGGGTTTATAACCCGCCCTGGCTCGGGTAAGGAATACTTCAGCTATGGCCTACCCGTTTTCCGGTATTTCCTTGCCGTTGAACGCTGGGCGGGTTATAAACCCGCCCCTACGTCGATGATAGTACCAACAAATGGTAGGAATACCCCGGCCCAACCCCGGTTTGACGGGGCTTGCCGGCCTGCCTACAATAGGCCCTAGCAAACCGGTCTGTGAGGAGGCACTGATGGCATACGATTTTGTCCTGGTGGAAAAAGAGGAAGGGGTGGCGATTCTGACGATGAACCGCCCGGAAAAGCTCAATGCGATGAACCGCCAGCTTAACCTGGAACTACAGGACGCGGTGCGGGCGATGAACGCGGACGACGAGGTGGGGTGCATCGTGATAACCGGCGCCGGCGAGCGGGCTTTCTCCGCCGGCGGCGACATCCACGAGCAGCGGGAACGGGACAAGGAAGCCGACCAGGGTTCCCGGGAAGACCAGGACCGGAACCGGTCCCGGGGTACTTACGACATCAGCGCATCGCTGAAACCGGTAATCGGGATGATGAACGGGCTGGCTTACGGCGGCGCGGCGGTCTTGTCCTCTTCCCTGGACATCCGCATCGGCTGCGAGCGTACCAGTTTCCGGTTCCTGGCGGTGGCCTATGGCCGAATCAACTCGACCTGGACTTTGCCCAACCAGGTGGGCTGGCCCATCGCCAAGGAGTTGCTCTTTACCGGCCGGGTGGTGGATGCAGAGGAGGCCTACCGCATCGGCCTGCTGAACCACCTGGTGCCGGCCGACCAACTGCGGGCCAAGACTATGGAAATAGGCACCGCCATCGCCAAGAACCGGCGGGAGTCGGTAATGGGCATCAAAGAACTGCTCCTGCAACACATGGCTTGCGACCTGGAACAGCAGTGGGCCAATGAGCGGGACTTCACCACCAACCGGGTGCGGGGCTACGCCGCCGAGCAAGCCTTCCCGGAGTTTATCGCCCGGAAGGGACGGTAGTTAGGGCAGTCGCATCCTGCTATGTCAACCCAAGCAACCATCGCCAACGCAGGCAACCGTCGGTAACCCAAGTAACCGTCGGCAACGCAGGCAACCTTCGGTAACCCAAGTAACCGTCGGTAACGCAAGCAACCGTCGTTCCGGCGAAAGCCGGAATCCAGGAAATCCCCGGAAAAGAGCGGTCAAGCTACCGAGGTTTCTGGCTTCCGGCCTACGCCGGAACGACGGTTGCTTGCGTTGCAATTGACTTGGGGAATGTAGGCGCAGCAGACCTTTTCTCACCCCAGCCACCGAGGGCCGGTAGCTATACCTAACTATCGGTAGTGAAAAACGGCGCCGGCCGGTCAGCCGTCAAGCGTGCCTTTGGTGCTGGGAACCTGCCCGATGGCGCGGGGGTCAAGTTCTACGGCGTCGCGGAGGGCGCGGGCCAGGGCCTTGCACAGGGCTTCGGCTTTGTGGTGGGGACTGCTGCCGGTCAGCACTTTGGCGTGCAGGTTTATCTTGCCTTCCAGGGCAAAGGATTCCAGGAAGTGGCGAATCAGGTCGCCGGACAGGGTTTCGACCATGGCCTCGTCCAGGGTGGTTTCCACCACGGCATAGCCGCGCCCGCTCCAGTCCAGGGCCACCATTACCAGCGTCTCATCCAGGGGAACGATGGCGTGTCCCATGCGCCGGATGCCCCGCACCTCGCCCAGGGCCTGGTGAAAGGCCCGGCCCAGCAGGATACCCACGTCCTCCACTAGGTGGTGCCAACCGACGTGAACGTCGCCCTGGGCCTCCAGGGTTATGTCAAACAGGCCGTGCCGGGCAATCTGGCTGACCATGTGGTCCAGGAACCCGTTGCCGGTGTTGACCGCATACCGCCCCTGGCCGTCCAGGTTGACCGACAAGGAGATGCGGGTCTCGGCGGTTTCCCGTTGCAGAGACGCCTGCCGGGGCGTTGACGGAACCAATGAGGTGTCCGATGCGGTGTCCGAACTGCTTGGAGAATTATCAGGCTGCGCCAATTTTCACCCCCCGACCAGTTCGGACAGGGCGGCGATTACCGCGTCCGTTTCTTCCGGCAGCCCCACGCTGGCCCGCACGTAGTCTTTAAGCTGAGGCGTGTTGTAATTGCGCAGGAAAATACCCCGGCGGCACAGCCCCTCGAAAATCTCCTGCCCCCGGCCCTCCGGCAGCCGGCACAGGATAAAGTTGGCCTGCGAGGGCCAGACTGCAATGCCGGGAATCTGCTCCAGCAAGGCCATCATCCGCTTGCGCTCGGCAACGATGGCCTGCACCCTTTCCAGCAGGGTGGCCCGGTCTTCCAGCGAGGCCAGGAGAGCGACCTCGGCGGCCCGGTTGACGTTGTAGGGCGACTTCATACTCATCATGGTCCGGGCCACGTCCGGGTGCATTACCCCCAGGCCGATGCGCAGTCCGGCCAGTCCGGCCCACTTGCTGAAAGTGCGCAGCACCACCAGATTGGGGTGTTCCGCCACCAGGGGCAGGGTGGTCTGACCGCAAAACTCGTAGTAAGTCTCGTCCACTACCACCACCGCGCCGGTTTCCAGCAGGGCCAGGATTTCCGCCTCCGTGGCGACGTTGCCGGTGGGGTTATTGGGCGAGGCCAGAAATATGGCCTTGGTGCCGGAATCGACGGCGCAGACCGTCGCCTCTACGTCAATGTCAAAGTTACTGTTGCGGGGTACGGCGCGGACTTCCCCGCCGCATACCTCGGCGGAAAAGGCGTACATCCCGAAAGTTGGCGTGGGGATGACGATGTTCTCCCCCGGCCCCAGGAACATCCGCAGCAGCATATCAATCAGTTCGTCGCTGCCGTTGCCGGCGACAATCTGCTCCGGGGGCGCGCCCAGGTAGCCGGACAGGGCAGCGCGCAGTTGCCGCTGGTCCGGGTCGGGGTAGTGGTTGTAATGCTGGAAACTGCCCAGCGCCTTAACCACCTGGGGCGACGGCCCGAAGGGATTTTCGTTGCCGTTGAGCCGGATTACCTCTTCCGGGAGGATTCCGGCTTGCTGAGCCATTACTTCCATCGGGTCAATGGAGTCGTAGGTGTTCAGTTGGCGGATGTGGGGCAGCAACAGGTCTCTAACGTCGGTCATTTCCTTACTCAAACCTAGCTGGACAGGATGTGCGGGACATACGGGATAACCCGGCTTTCCGGTTACGCCTGGTTTTGCAGGCTTTCCAGCCTTACCTCAATGGCGCCGGAATGGCCGGTAAGCCCCTCGGCGTGGGCAATCTGGACGGCGGCAGCCCCCAAGCCCCGGAAAGTTTCGGGACTCAAGCCTACCACCGGCATAGTACGCATAAAGTGGTGTACGCTGAGGGCGGAATTAAAACGGGCGGTGCCGCCGGTGGGCATCACGTGGCTGGGGCCGGCGATGTAATCGCCCATCACCTCCGGGGAAAACTCGCCCAGGAACAGGCCGCCGGCGTTCTTGACCTGGCCGGCCCAGGCCCAGGGGTCGGCCACCATCAGGCACAGGTGTTCCGGCGCAATGCGGTTAGCCAGTTCTACGGCCTCGGCCAAAGTATCCACCAGCACAATCCGCCCCTGCCGTTCCAGCGCGCTGCGGGCCAGGTCGCCCCGCTCCAGGGTGGCAAGGCGGCGCTCCAGTTCCCGCTCCACCCGTTCCACCAGTTGGCGGGAGTTGGTGACCAGGATGGCGGTGGAAAGGGGGTCATGCTCGGCCTGGGCAATCAAGTCGGCGGCACAAAAGTCCGGCTGAGCCGTTTCGTCGGCGATTACGATGGTCTC
Organism: uncultured Dehalococcoidia bacterium; assembly: GCA_958295765.1. Taxonomy (GTDB): domain Bacteria; phylum Chloroflexota; class Dehalococcoidia; order Lucifugimonadales; family UBA3495; genus CATQHB01. The sequence continues at coordinate 1,413,376 of CATQHB010000002.1, read as the reverse complement.
GGTGGGGCCAAAGATGCCGTCAATATCGACCTGCCCCTGCACCAGTTTCTTGGCGTAGGCCACAAATATGTTGCCCGGCCCGCAAATCTTGTCCACCTGGTCAATGGTCTCGGTGCCGTAGGCCATGGCGGCAATGGCGGGAACGCCGCCAATCTGATAGACCGCATCGACCCCGGCAATCTGGGCCGCCGCCATCACCGCCGGATTCAGCGGCTCGGCGCCCCGGCGCGGGGTAGTCAGGATAACCTCCTTGACCCCGGCCACCCGGGCCGGAATCGCGGTCATCAGGACGGTAGAGGGATAGGCGGCGGTGCCGCCGGGGGCGTACAGGCCCACCCGTTCCAGGGGACGCACCATTTCACCCAATCCCTGCTCCAGGTCCACCCAATTGCGGGGCAGGGTGGCCTGGTGGAACTCGGTTATGCGCCGGGCGGCCAACTGCAAGGCCGCCTCCAGTTCCGGGGAGATAGCGGCGCGGGCCTCGGCCAATTCCGCATCAGCCACCCGGAACTCCGCCAGGTCGGCGCCGTCCAGCAGCCGGGCGTAGCGTCGGATGGCTGCGTCTCCCTCCCGGCGCACGTCCCGGAGCATTTTTACCACCGACTGCTCCGGGGTAACGTCGGCGCCAAAGACCTGCCGCGTCCGCTCCAAAACCGATTCGGGGAGCGAATCCAGGTCCAGGGGATCCAGGCGGGCCAGCACGTTGCCGGCCTCGGCCAGGCCATTTACCAGATTAAGTTTCACCAAGATACTCTTTCACCTGCAATAAGGTCTGATTCAGGGCGCGTTCCCGGTAGTCGGCCAACTCTCCCTTAGGGACTTTGGCATAGACTTCCTCCAGGCTGTCCGGCATCCCGGCCAGGAAACGGTCAACTAATTGCTGTACGTCGTCGTTGTCCCGATACATCCGGTTCAAGGCCCGCTTGAGCCGTTCCCAGTCAAAATCCCAACTCATAAACCGGGCCACCCATTGCCGCCACTCGCCAAGCACGTCGGCATCCAGGAAGGCGATTTCGACGCCCTGCTCGCCGTTGCAAATGATGCTGCCGGCGTGGGTGAAACCGTCCATTTCCTGGTGGGCCTGGCGGTCCATTTCCAACTGCAAAGCCCGATCCCAGATTTGGGCCTCTACCTCATCCCCGGCCCGGGTGTTTTCACTAGAGAAGTGGGGCCGGAACATAGTGGTAATCCAGACCTCGTCGGCGGTCAGGTGGCTGACGTAGCCCAGGACGAAAGCCCGGGTCGCCGGGGACAGGTGGCGGCGGTCGGCCAGTTCGGGATAAAGGTCGAACATCCGCCGCGTGCCGTCGCCCACCGCTTTCAGGGACAGGGGCGCAAAGTGAGTGCGCTCCCGGTCCCACTTGGTCATCGCCCGAATATCGGGCGCGGTGGAACCCAGAAAGCAACTGCCCAAGTGGTCATGGACAAAGCCCCAATCCAGTTCTGCGGCGACTTGCCGGGCAATGTAGATGTGCATTGGCAGATTGGGCACGGTCTAATCCTCGGTTCCGGCGGTGGCGCCGGCCGCCGGATTGAACAGGCGGTTGAATACGGATGAATCGCCCTTGAACAGATAGCTGAGTTGGGAGGCGGAAATCTCGATGCCGCCGCAGTCCCGCAAGTGGTCCACCGCCTCCATCAGCCGGTCTTTCCGCACCAGCAGGCTTACGCTGTACCAGTCCTGTTCCTCGATATTATAGACCGGGGCAATGGTCGGCCCCCGCAGGCCGGACACCTCCGGGCGGGTCAGGACGGTGGCGCTGACTTCCTGGGGCGATGTTCCCCGCACGTTGGCGGTCAGCCGGTAGTAGGGTTCGGCCCTCATGTGAGCTTCCAGCATCTCAACGAACTCGCGGGCCAGTTCCAGCGCCTCCCGGGTTTGCACCAGGGTGGCGGTATTGCCAATCAGGCAGGATTGGGAACTGAGGATAGTGCCGCCCTCCAGGGTCTTGAGCCGGTTTTCCCGCAGGGTGGCGCCGGTGGCGGTCAAATCGGCAATCAGGTCGGCGTAACCGGCCACCGGCGCCGCCTCCAGGGTTCCGCTGACCGCAACCAGGGTGAAGTAGTTAATGCCCCGCCGGAACAGGTACTCCCGCAAAAGCCGGGGGTACTTGGTGGCGATGCGCAACTGCTTGCCTTCCTGCCGGAACTCCAGGGCCAGATCCGCTAAATCGTCGATGGAGGAGACATCCAGCCACGAATCCGGCACGGCCAGCACAAAATCGCAGCGACCGTAGCCCAGATCGTCCATCAAGCTGATTACCCGGCGCTCATCGTTGCGGTATTCAAGGTAGCGATCCAAGCCGGTGATGCCCAACTCAGCGCTCCCCTCCTCCACCTTGCTGGTAACGTCGGCGCTGCGCTGGAACAGCACCTCCACCCCCGGCAGGGCCGGAATGTAGGCGGTGTAGCGGCGGGCGCTGGGCCGCCGCACCGTCAAGCCGCAGGAACCCAGGTAATTCAGGGTCGGCTCGTAAAGCTCCCCGTCGCTGGGGATAACCAGGCGCAAAACCGCCTCGCCCCGGCTCGCGGGCCGGCCGTTACTTTCCGCCGTCCGGTTATTCAACATCATCAGCCCACATCATAAGTAGTCCGCTCTCCATTGGAATGGACTAGCAGCGTCCGCTTAATTCCCCGGCCGGCGGCATAGGCCAGGCCGTCGGGCAGGTTGCGGTCGCAGACTTCCAACTCCGCCGGAACTCCTGTTCTCCGCAATTCCTGGGCCACTTGAAAGGCTTGACGGTGGCCCTCCGCCGTTTCCGCCAGCACCAGGGTTGGCAATTCGTCCACCGCCGGTTGCCCGGCCGGTTCCGGGCAACTCCCTAATGCTAACAGAGTTTCCAGGGTATAAGCAAAGCCCAAAGCCGGCACATCCACCGGGCTGCCCAAAGCGCGGGCCAAGCCGTCATAGCGACCGCCGCCGCCCAGGGAGGCCGGCCAGCCGGGATGTTTCACCTCAAACACGATGCCGTTGTAGTAGGCCAGCCCCCGCGCCAGCCCGAAATCAACGGTCAACATTTCCGCAACCTCCGGGGTAGCGGACAAAATGTTCAGCAGTTCGGTCAGCCGGTTCACCGCCGCCAAGTCAGCCCCGGCATCCTGCACTACCTGGCGCGCGGCCGGTAGCGCGGCAGCCGGCTCGCCCTGCACGGCGGCCAGGTTGGCCGCCAGGGTCAGGCCCCGTTCCAGGCCGCCCAGTTCATCGCTGCCCCGCAGCTTGCGCAGGAAACGGTCAACAACCTGTTCCGGGTCCCGCTGCCCAAAGCGGCGGGGGTCGCTCCCGTTCCACTGGAGGAACCCCTGAATCACCTGGCGGGCCTGGGCATCGTCCAGGCCGATGATGGCGGCGCTGAGTTCCCGGTTTTCCGGGTTGCGGTCGCCCAGGTGCAGTTGATAGGCCCGCTCCATTATGGCCGGCAGGGCGGCCGGCCCTTGCCGCAATTCGGGGATGTTCTCAATGATGAAAGTTCGCGCCCGCCCGGAAACGCCGGCCACGTCCAGGATGCTGTGAAAAACGTCCAGGTCGGCCAGTTCCACCCGGCAGCCGGTCAGCCCGGCGTGGCCCGGCAGTTGGGCGGCCAGGGTAATCAGTTCGGCGTCGGCCAGGACGCTGCCCGAACCCAGCAACTCCGCGCCCACTTGAGTGAACTGTCCGCTGCCCTCCGGGTGGGCCACTTCGTAGCGGAAAACCGGCCCGGCGTACTGCCAGCGGGCCGGCAGCCCGGTTTCCCCGGCATTTTCCAGGTGGTAGCGCATTATCGGCGAGGTAAACTCGGGCCGCAGACTGACCTGGTTGCTGCCGGCGTCAATAAAGCTATACATCCGGGAGGCCAGGTTGCCCCCCGACTGGCGCAGGAAAAGCTCGGTGGACTCCAGCAGGGGAGTCTCCAGGTAGCGGTAGCCGTAGCCGCCAATCAGCGACGTTAAGTTGTCCTGCAAGTTGCGCTTGCGGAGCCAGGCTTCCCGGGAAAGGTCATACATCCCCCGGAGGCGACCTACCGGCTGGGTTGAAATTGCAGGTTGCATTGCCATCGTGGAGTATTGTACCCCAGCTACATTTGAGGTTCAACCGTGGCGGGGTTACGGTAGGGCTTGTGCCAAGTCCGCGCCAGGAACAAAATCCACGCCAGACTAAAATCCGCTCATGGTGAGCTTGTCGAACCACCCTTCCGTATTTGGCAATTCCCCTTTCAATCCTTCGACAAGCTCAGGATGAGCGGATTGGGGCGGCACAACTCGACATTGCACATACTATAGCCGCCGGGAGCCGGGTCAACACCAAGAACAAAATCCGCTCATGGTGAGCTTGTCGAACCACCCTATCGTATCCGGCAATTCCCCTTTCAGTCCTTCGACAAGCTCAGGATGAGCGGATGGGGGCGGCACAACTCGACTTTGCATATACCAGGATCCGGCTCAACTAGGGGTGGGCGTTCAGCCCGCCATCGACGTAAACCGGCTGGCCGGTGGTGTAATCGCAGGCTTCGGAGCAGAGGTAAGCCAGCAGGGGGCCGATGTCCCGGGGGTGTCCCTTGTGCCGTACCGGAATGTAGCGCACCAGTTGTTCCTGGAGTTGCACGTCCAGGGGGATGTCCTCGGCGGCGGTCCACCCGACGCCAATGGCGTTGACCCGGATATTGTGCCGGCCCCACTCCACGGCTAGGGAACGGGTTAGGGAAAGCAGCCCGGCCTGGCTGACGCTGTAGGCGGAACCGTTGATCAGGCCCCGCTCGGCCAGTCCGGAGATTATGTTCACCACCCGGCCATATTCCTGGGCAATCATCCGGCGGCCCACCGCCTGGCTGAGCAGAAAGGCGGAGCGGAGATTGCGGGACTGCACCTCATCCCATTCGTGCAGGCTGATTTCAAGCAGGGGTTTGGCGAAAAGGCTGCGGCTGTCGTTGACCAGAATATCCACCCGTTGGTGTATCCGGTCGAAATCCGCCAGGACTTGGGCCACCGCCTCCGGGGTATCCAGTGTCGTTGCTATCCCCCCGTGTTCCGCGCCCGGCCGGCCGGCGGCTGAAAGGGAGGCCAGGGCGTCATCCAGCTTTTCCGGCCGGCGGGCTACGACGAAAACGCTGGCGCCGGCCTCAGCCAGAGCCAGGGCCAGCATAGGAGTATCGTCTCCACCGGCAGAGGCCAGGATTGCTGCCCGTCCGGTCAGGCTGTATTCCGGGAGAATTGGCATCAGGAACCTCTGGTGAACTTGGCGGTATTTTCAACGCAGGTTGATATTTCTTGCCGGGTCATTTTCCGGGGAACGGCTATCCTTGCCCTGGCGCCAGGGCGGGTTAGAAACCCGCCCCTACCCGTGTCAATGCCAATAACCGTTGAATACCCGATTAACCGTTGAGCGTCCGTTGAGAATACCAATACCCGTTGAGTACCGTTGAGAACTCCGGGGAACAGGAAGTTGCCCCTTACGGTTCCAGGGGAATCAGCGGCGCATAGCCGGTCGGGGCCAGGCCACCGGCCAGGCCGCCGCCGTCCAGCGTAAAGGTCTCTCCGGTCATATAGTCGGATGCCGTAGAGGAAAGAAAGACCGCCACCGGCCCGATGTCCTCCGGCCGGCCCAGCTTGCCGGTGGGTAAATAAGCGCCGGAACGGGGCAGGGCCTCCCGAATGTCCGAATCGGTGCCCACCGTGGGAATGAAACCGGGCACGATGCTGTTGGCGGTGATGCCGTGCCGCGCCAAGCTGAAGGACAGAACCCTGGTTAGCTGGATAACGCCGCCTTTGGTGCAGCAGTACATATAAATGTCCCGCCCGCCCCGCAAGCCGAACCCGGAGGCCACGTTGACAATTTTGCCCTGGCCCTGGTCAACCATTGGCCGGGACACGGCCCGGGAACAATAGAAGGCCCCGCTCAGATTAACGTCCAGGGCGGCCTGCCACTCCCCGTCGCTGATTTCCCAAATCGGGGTGGGCGCATTATCCGAAACCAGGGCGGCGTTGTTAATCAGGACATCAATCTGGCCAAAATGATGCCGGGCCGTTTCAATCAGGCGGTCGGCCTGGGCTGAGTCGCTGACGTCGGTAGGTACGGCAATCGCCCTACGGCCCAGGGCTTCGACCTCGGCGGCAGCGGCTTCGATTGGCCCCGGCCGCCGCCCGGCAATCGCCAGGTCAGCGCCGGCCCTAGCCAGGTGGCGCACCATTTCCAGGCCGAGGCCGGTGCCGCCCCCGGTAATCACCACTACCCGCCCGTCCATATTGAGCCGTTCCAGCATTGTACCCCTTTGCCGGTTATCCGCCGGCCGGGCGCAGGGAAGTTACGTCCCCGGCGGCAAAGGTTGCCAGCCGGCCATCGTCCTGGCGCAGTTGCAGGCTGCCCAACCGGTCAATTCCCTCGGCGTGGCCCACGTATTCCTCGCCTTGCCAGGATACCCTTACCCGCTGGCCCAGGGTGTCCAGCAGTTCCTCCCATTCCTCCACCGGCGTGTTGCCGTGATTCAGTTGGATGTAAAGGGCGTCCAACTGTTGCAGGATTTCCCGCAGCAGTTCCTCCCGGGGAATGTCGCCGGCGGAGGCGTGATTCAAGCTGATGGCATCGCCGGATAGTTCGTCAATCTCATCGGCGTCCAGGGCGACGTTGACCCCGATGCCAATGATGGAGTGGCGCACCTGGTCGCCGGCAATGGCGCTTTCCACCAGCAGCCCGGCCACCTTTTTGCCATCCAGCAGCACGTCGTTGGGCCACTTGATGCGGGGTTTCAGGCCGCTGATGTGGGTAATCGCCCGCACTACGGCGACACCGCAGAGGCTGTTGAGGAAGGGCAGGGTTTGGAGGGTAGGGTAAAGCACTACGGAAAGGTACAGGTTCCCGGAACGGGATACCCAGGTTCGGCCATGGCGGCCCCGGCTGGCGGTCTGGGTTTCCGCCACCACGACGGTGCCTTCCTCGGTTCCCCGCTCGGCCCGCTGCACCGCCTCATCCATCGTGGAGCCAACCTCTTGAAAGAAGAGCAGGCGTTTCCCCACCAGTCGGGTGAACAGCCCGCCGCGCAGGGTTTCCGCTACGATATTGCGGTTCGTGTTACGGGCCGCAGAATTTTCGGCCATAGCCCCGTCCTTGCTTTTGGCTGGCTCTTTCCCGTTCAGCTTCAAGCCCAGGCTTAGCGGACTGAAACGCGCCGGTTTCCGGATTCCCAGGTTAAAGATGACCACTTCCGCCCCTCCTCTCCGATTTTCCCGGCCCGATGCGGCCGGCCTGAACGGAGACCACTCCACCCAAGTCCACTGTCCCGGTTCCGGCGTTCACTCCTGGAAAAAACCGTTACCAGCCATGCTCCAGCTTGTCCTGAATAACTCCCGCCAGTTCGGTAACCGGCACCCTTACCTGGTGCATCGTGTCCCGGTCCCGAATCGTTACCTGCTCATCGTCCAGGGTATCAAAATCCACCGTAACACAGTAGGGAGTGCCAATTTCATCCTGGCGGCGGTAGCGGCGGCCGACGCTCTGGGCATCATCGTATTGAACGCTGAACCGCCGCCGCAGCCGGTCGTAAATGCCGCGGGCAGTGGGGGCCAGCCGAGCGTTGCGGCTCAGGGGCAGCACCGCCACGGTAACCGGGGCCAGCTTCCGGTGCAAATGGGACACCACCCGCACGGTATCCCCGTCCGGCTCCTCATCGTAGGAGTCCAGCCAGAAGGCCAGCGTAGCCCGGTCAACCCCGCCGGAGGGTTCGATGACGTAGGGGAGGTAACGCTCCCGGGTTTCGTCGTCGAAGTAGGTCAAATCCTCGCCGCTGGTTTCCGCGTGGCGGCGCAGGTCAAAGTCGGTTCGGTCGGCAATGCCTTCCAACTCGCCCCAGCCCCAGGGAAAGCGGTACTCAATATCGTAGGTGTCCTTGGCGTAGTGGGCCAACTCATCCGGATCGTGGCGGCGCAGGCGCAGGTTCTCCCGGCGAATACCATAGCTCACGTACCAGTTAAAACGGCTCTCCACCCACTCCTGGAGCCATTCCTCATCGGTGCCCGGCTTAACAAAGAACTCGACTTCCATCTGCTCGAACTCGCGGGTTCGGAAAGTAAAGTTGCCGGGGGTAATCTCATTGCGGAACGCCTTGCCAATCTGCCCGATGCCAAAGGGAAGTTTCTTGCGCGAGGAGTTAAGCACGTTCTGGAAGTTGACGAAAATGCCCTGCGCCGTTTCCGGGCGGAGAAAGACCTCGTGGCCGGTGTCCTCCACCGGGCCCATAAAGGTGCGGAACATCAGGTTAAAGCGGCGGGGTTCGGTGAAGTCGCCGCCGCACTCCGGGCAGACTGCGGTTGCCAACTGGTCGGCCCGGAAACGGCGGTGGCAGTTCCGGCACTCCACCAGGGGGTCGGAGAAGTTCTCTACGTGGCCGCTGGCAACCCACACCTGAGGCGCCATCAGAATGGCGGCGTCCAGGCCCACCATATCATCCCGCTCCACGATAACCGACTGCCACCAGGCTTCCTTGACGTGGCGTTTCAGCTCCACCCCCAAAGGGCCATAGTCCCAGGTAGAGGCCAGACCGCCGTAAATCTCGCTGCTCTGAAACACAAAGCCCCGGCGCTTGGAAAGGGAAAGTATCTTGTCCATGTCGGCGTAGGGCAGGAATCGAGCCACCGGATAACCTCCGCATTGGGCAAAAGCCGGCGCCGGCCGGGGGCCGGCCAGGCTATGTAAATTGATAGGAAGGTTATCAATTCCCTTGCGGGATGTAAATAACCTGTAAAGGAGAATTGGGGCATTATGTAAGTCTTTTGGAGTGGGCGCCGCCGTTGCAGCTATGGTTCAGGCCGGGGCGGGGTTTTCGGTTACTGCGTTTGCTGCTGCGTTTACTGCGTGGAATCGGAAAGGGGCCGGTCGCCGGGCAATTCCCGCCGTACTGCCGCGGCCAGGCTTTCGGCCCGCAGGTCGTCCAGTTTCAGGTAGCGCGCGCCCATAGCCTCGGCCAGGGGGCGGGCCAGTTCCAGCTTGATGAAGTCCAGTTCGGTGTCGATGAATACGCTGGGCAGATGTTTATCCTGGAATACGGTAGCCAGACCTTTCACTTCCTCCGCTACCGGCCCGCCGGCGCCGTCCAGCCCGACGTTGGCCCGGCCGTCGGAGAGCAGGACGACCAGGGGCAGCACGTTCCGGTCTTTCAGCCGTTCCGTCTCCAGCGTCTCCAGGGCCAGGTAGAGGCCCCGGGCCAGGGGGGTGCGCCCGCCGGTGGGCAAATCCCGCAGGTATAGCTGGGCCAGGTCAACGCTGTTGGTGGGGGGCAGGAGCAACTCGGCCCGGGTTCCCCGAAAGCTGATTAGCGCCACCCGGTCCCGCCGCTGGTAGGCGTCCAGCAGCAGCGACAGGACGGCGCCCTTAACCGCCACCATGCGCCGCTGCGCCCCCATTGAGCCGCTGGCGTCAACCACGAAAAGAATCAGGCTGCCGGTACGGGTTTCCCGAACCTTCTCCCGCACATCCCAGGGTTCAATCAAAACCGCCGGCACTGCCGGCATAACCGCCGGCGCTTCGGCAGTGTCCGGGTTGTCCGGGTCGGCGGAAACTTCCCGGCGGCGCTGCTGGTGGGGGGCGGCGGCCCGCAGGGTGGCGTCCAGGGCCAGGTCGCTGACACTGCCCTGGGGAATCCGGGCGCGGACGTAGCGGCCGGCCGATGACTCGCTGATGGTAACTACCCGGCGGCCTGAGGCTTGACGTTCCCGCCGGTCGGCCGGGGGCAGCAGCAGGGATTGAACCGAGTGGGGGTCGCCAACCTCAAACTGCTGTTCCTGAGGGGCGGCGCCCGGCCCTTCCTCCGGGGGTGCCGGGTCATCCTGTTCCGGTTCCTGGTCTTCTAAACCGGATGAGTCGGAATCGTCCCCGCCCCGGTCGTCGTCGGAGGATGAGTCCCGGTCTTCCGCTTCCCGGTTGCGCGCCTGGTTCTGAAAGTCATCCAGCATCTGGTCCAGTTGTTCGGTAACCAGGTGGGGCTGTTGGAAGGGTTGACGGCGCTGGCGGTGCAGCAGGGCCATCTGCGCCGCTTCCCGCACGTCCTCTACCGCCACCTCGGTGCGCCCGGCGTAGGCGGCAATGGTGCTGGCCGTCTTATACATCACAATGTCGCCGCGCAGGCCGTCCACCTGGTACTCGGCGCAAATGTCGGTAATCAGGTCCAGCAGGTCGTCGCCCACCTGCACCGAGGGCAGCAGGCTGCGGGCGTTAATCAGACGCTGCCGCTCCTTTTGTTCTTCGGCCCGCCAGCCGGCCATAAAGCTGAAGGGGTCGGCTTCGTAGGCGATGCGGCGGCGCACCACTTCCCGCCGTTCCTCCGGGGGCATAATTCCCGCCACTTCTACGGCCAGGCCGAACCGGTCAAGGAGTTGGGGGCGCAGGTCGCCTTCCTCCGGGTTCATCGTGCCGACCAGGATAAACTCGGCGGCGTGGCTGACCGAGATGCCCTCCCGCTCCACGTAGTTGCGGCCCATAGCCGAGGCGTCCAGCAGCACGTCCACCAGGTGATCGTTGAGCAGGTTCACCTCGTCAATGTAGAGGATGCCCCGGTGGGCGGCGGCAATCAGGCCCGGCTCAAAGCTCTTGCCCCCGGTCTTGATGGCCTGCTCAATGTCCAGGGAGCCGACCAGCCGGTCTTCGCTGGCCCCCACCGGCAGGTCAACAATCCGCACCTGGTGGCTGACCGGCGGGTTGTCGTTGGCGCCCGATTCGCACCACTGGCACAGGCCCTGGCGGGTTTCCGGCGGGCAGCTATAGGGGCAGCCCTGGAGCACGGTTACTTCGGGCAGCAGGGCGGCCAGGGAACGGACGGCGGTGGATTTGGCGGTGCCTTTCTTGCCCCGAATCAGGACACCGCCAATTTTGGGGTTGACGGTGTTGAGGAGCAGCGCCCGTTTCATCGGGGTCTGCCCGACGATGGCGGTGAAGGGGAAGGACGGCTCCTGGCTGGGTTGAGTCAAAGGATGCGCCTCCCGATTAGGTTGGAATCAGGTTGGAATCAAGTTGTAACCGGGTTGGAACCGGGTCAGGATTAGGGCTGCCGGGCCGAGGGCAGGCCCCGGTTCGCTTCCGACGGCTCCGGGTAGGCTTGGATTCCCCGTTCCCGGTACTGGATATAGCCGGCTACGCCGACGGCGATGAACACCCACAGGAGCAGGTGGCCGATGAGGGTGAAACTGCGGAACAATATGACCATTGCCGGCGGCGCCCCGGCGGGCATAGGGTCCGGGTTGCCGGGGATGACGTAGGCCAGGATGATGACCGCGACGACGTAGGCCAGGCCAATGCCGGCATAGCCCAGGAACCGTTGCATCCCGGCGGCGCCGGACTGGTGTAGCCGGCGAATCGCCCAACAGCCGGCGGCTACCACGGCCAGAGAGAGAAAAATAAACAGGAACTGGAACCCCTGCCGCATCAGCAGCGACGCCTCTTCCCCAACCCCCGGCGGATTGGCCGGGTATTTCATCTGGGTGAGCATAGACAAGGCCCAAAAGCCCAGCAAGCCGGCGATGACCGCCCAGGCCCAGCCGTTCCAACCCGGCGCGGCCCGTCGTACCAGGGAGTAAAGCCCGGTAAAAATGGCCCCGAACAATACGCCGGCGACCATCGTAGCCGGCACCTGGCCGATACGCTGCGCCGCCAAAGATACGGACAGGCCCCCCGGTTCCGGGCCAGCCGCCGCTTCTTCCAGGCTGATGGCCCACTCGATTACCGGCACGTTAAAGAAGTTGAAGTAAAGGCCAACCAGCAGGCCGGCGACTACTCCCATCACCAACGCTACCGGGAGCACGCTATTCACGGGATTCACCGAGAACCCTCCAGAACCGGGCCGAATTCTTGACTGCCATTGACCCAGACGGAACTACCCCGGCTTGAACTCCAAGTCCGAGCCAGCAAAGGGCGCAATGGGCCAAGAGGGAAAGAGCCGCCCGCAGTCGGCGGACCGGAACGGGCGGCGCGGATAGCCTAGTGGCACATAAAGAACATGTGGCGTCCGTGGTGGAAGAACTCATGGACGGCGCCCAGGATGGCCGGGGAGCCGAGGGCGGCGCCATGCACGCTGGAGTCCACGTAGCCCACAAAGTAGAGGACTCCCGCGCCCATCAACAACCAGGGCGCCCAAACCGGGGTAGCCCGGTCGCCGAATACGCTTCTCAAAACCGTCAACATAGTTCCCTCCTGTTGTTTTCCCGATTTCGGGTTAATCTTTGGGTCAACCTCTACCCTGCTGGTAGAGTAGTCTATTACCTAATCGCCTTCGGTTCAAGGGTTGAACCGGTCTTTTGGCCGGAACCCGGAACTGCCGGGTCTGCTACCTTTTACCTTTGGACGTAAACTACGCCTTCCTCCCGGCCCACGTACCGGTCGCGCATCTCCTCAAAAGCCTGGTACTTTTCCGGCTGAAACTCGGTGCGCTGGTGGTCGTCGTCCAGGTAGGGGTTGGGGAAATAGCAGCGCACTAATGTTTCCTCCCAGTCTTTGGAAAACCGCACGTAGAAAGACTTCAAGCCGCCGTGGCTTTCCGCCTCAACGAACTGGATGCCGTTGACCGACGCCTCGGCCAGGTGAAAGTGCCAGTTGTCCGCCTCGATAGTAACCCAGCCGTTGCTGAAATCCGGTTCCTTGATGCCCTTTGAGGTGTTCTCACTGGCGACTTCGCCGCCGCCGACTACCCACATCATCCGGTCATCTGCGGTCAACTCCCGGATAAGTTCCGCCGCTATCTCCATCAGCTACCTCCCCGGTTCCGTTGCGCTACTCTGTTGAGAAAGCCATTATGGGGATTCCCGGCCTGCTTGTCTAGTTTCCTTCCTGACGGGCTTCCAGGTCGGTTTCCAGTTCCAGGTACAGTTCCCGCAACTGCTCCAGGATTTCCGGCGGCGGGTTTTCCCACATTCCCCGCTCGATGGCTTCCAGGAGCCGTTCTACGATGCCCCGCAAGGCCCAGGGATTGCTCTGCCGGAAAAACTGCTGCATTTCCTCGTTGAGCACGTATTCCTCGGTTACGTCCTCATACATCCAGTCTTCCACCACCTGGGCGGTAGCGTCATAGCCGAACATATAGTCCACGGTGGCCGCCAACTCAAAGGCTCCCTTGTAGCCGTGCCGCCGCATGGACTCCATCCACTTGGGGTTGACCACCCGGCTGCGGAACACCCGCCGCGCCTCATCCTGCAAGTCGCGCACCCTGGAGCGGGAGGGGTCGGAACTGTCCCCAAAGAACTGGCGCGGGTTGCGGCCGGTCAGGGCGCGCACCGTGGCAATCATCCCGCCGTGATACTGCATATAGTCATCGCTGTCGAAAACGTCATGCTCCCGGTTATCCTGGTTCTTGGCGGCAATCACAATCTGGCTGAACCGCTGCCGGAACTGGGGCCGGGCGTTGACCCCGAAATCCTGCCGGGTGTAGGCATAGCCGCCCCAGGCGGTATAAACCTCGGCCAAATCCTGCACCGTTTCCCAATTGCGTTCATCCAACGCCGCCAGGATGCCGGCCCCATAGGTGCCCGGCTTGCTGCCAAAGATGCGGTACAGCGAGGCGGGGCGGGTGAAGGATTCCGCGGCGTCCCGACCCTCTTCCGATAGTTCGCCGGTCGATTCAGCCTGGCGTTGCAGGTCTTCCCGCAGGTGTTTGACGACGTAGTTCCGCTCCGGCGGTTCGTCCAGGGCGGCCACCCGTTCCACCGCCTGGTCCAGCAGGTAGATGAGGTTGGGGAAGGCGTCCCGGAAAAAGCCGCTAATCCGCACCGTTACGTCAATGCGGGGCCGCCCCAGTTCCTCCAGGGGAATAACCTCAATGCCGGATACCCGGCGGCTTTCCGCCTGCCAGACCGGACGGACGCCCAACAGGTACATAATCTGGGCGATGTCGTCCCCGTGAGTACGCATTGCCGAGGTTCCCCAGACTACCACGCCGACCATTTCAGGATAGTCGCCCTCTTCCTGAAGGTACTTTTCCAGCAGGGCGTTGCCCAAGTCCCGGCCTACTTCCCAGGCCGCCGGTGAGGGCAGGGTCTTGGGGTCAACCGAGTAAAAGTTGCGGCCGGTGGGCAGGACGTTAGCCATACCCCGGGTCGGCGCCCCGCTGGGGCCGGGCGGCACAAAGCGGCCCTCCAGTCCCCGCAGCAGGTTGTCGATTTCGTCGGTAGTACGCATCAGGGCCGGGTAGATGAAGTCGGTAACGTAGCGCAGCACCCGCTCCACCGCCGGGTCGGGCCGGGCCAGCAGTTGCGCCGTTACTTCCGGCGCCAGTTGGGGTTGGAACCCCCCGGCCAGCAGGGCGTCATAGGCTTGGCGGCAAAGCAACTCCAGCCGCTCCACCACGTCGCCGGCGCTGCGCAGCGGCGTTTCCCGGTCCAGTTCCAGCAGTCGGGCCGGCAGGTTGCCGTTGACCGCCCGGCCGGGGTCATCCAGCAGGGCCGGGTAATCCAGCCCCAGGGCTTCGGCCAAGGCGCGGCGCAGGCTGGGTATATCGCTGATGTCCAGCCGGGTCAGGGCCGACAGCAGCCCTACCAGTTGCTCCGCGGTAGGCGCCTGTCCCAGGGTGTGCAAGCCGTCCTTTATCTGCACGTCCTTGATTTCGCAGAGGTAGCCGTCAATTTCCAGCATAAACTCGCCGAAATCGTCGGGCTGCGCCTCCACCCCCAGGTCCCGGTGCAGTTCGGCCTGTTGCACCATCTCCCAAATCTGGCCTTCCAGCATCGGCAGCTTGGCCGGGTCCAGGGTCTGGCACTGGTAATGCTCATCCATCAACTGTTCCAGCTTGGCAATGTCGCCGTAGCTGTCGGCGGTAGTCATTGGCGGAATCAGATGGTCAATGATAGTGGCGTGGGTGCGGCGCTTGGCCTGTGTACCCTCGCCGGGGTTGTTGATGATAAAGGGATAGAAAAGGGGCAGGTCTTGCAGCGCCACTTCCGGGTAGCAGGCGGCGGACAACCCGATGCCCTTGCCCGGCAGCCACTCCAGCGTGCCGTGTTTGCCCACGTGAATCATCGCGTCGGCCCGGAAAACGTCCCGTATCCAGCGATAGTAGGCGATGTAGTGATGCGTCGGGGTCAAGTCCGGGCTGTGGTACACGGAAATGGGGTTTTCGCCAAAGCCCCGGGGCGGCTGCAAGCCGACAAAGACGTTGCCCAAGTCCAGGCCGGCAATGGCAAGGGTATCCCCGGTGCGGTACACCTGGCCCGGCGGGTCGCCCCAGGCCTCCTGCAACTGCTGCCGCACTTCGGTAGGGAAACCCTGGAACCATTCGGCGTACTGCCGGCGCTCCACGTGGCCGGCCGCCAGCCGTAACTGTTCCTCGGTCAAGGAGTCCCGGTCATTGCTGCACCGCTCAATGAGGCGATGCACCAGTTCATCCCCGTCGGCGGGGATGTCCGCAACCCGGTAACCGGCGGTCTGCAAGGCGTTCAGCAGGTTGACCACCGAGGCCGGCGTGTCGAGGCCCACCGCGTTGCCAATCCGGGCGTCCTTGGTGGGGTAGTTGCTCATAATGATGGCGATGCGCTTGTCGGCGTTGGCCTTGAGGCGCAGGGCGGCCCACTTTGCCGCCAGGCGCGCCAGGCAGTCCATCCGGTCCGGGGCCGCCACGTAGCGCTGGAGCCGGGGCGTAGCTACCCCCCGCCCGTTGGAATCGGGACTGACGCCGCCGGCTTCCGCCTTAGTTTCCTCCTTAAAGGAAACCGGCACTGCGATAATGCGCCCGTCAAACTCCGGCAGCGCCACGTTCATCGCCGTATCAATGGGGCCTAAACCGAGGGAACTTTCCTCCCATTCCTGGCGGGTTCCGGTGCTGACAATCCCCTGGATGATTGGCACGTCCAGGGCCTCCAGCAAGTCCACCGACCAGCCGGTAGCGATGGTTGGCCCCTCCTGGCTCAGGTCGCTCATCGCCAGGCCCATGGTGTTGATGATGCAATGCACCCGGGGCGCGCCGTTGGCATCGGCCATAAAGGTGGTCAGGGTACGGCTGCGCTGCCCGTCCTCCTCCGGGTTGTGCTTGAGGCTGTAGGAGTAAACTGGCAGCACATTGACCTGCTGGCTTTCCAGGCAGCGAATCAGGTCGTCCACAAACTGAAGGTTGCCGCTCATCCAGTGGGCACGATAAAAGAGCAGGCCAATGCTGGGCTGTCCGGGCCGGAAACGGCCGGCGACATAGGTATCTACGTCAACGGTTTCCGCAGCGGTGGCGTCGGGATGGTAGATACCCTCCCAGGGCACCGGCTCCGGGGCTTCGTGGCCGTAGTCGCTGCCCAGGTAGGTATCGCTGATAAAGAGGAAAAGGTTGCGGAAGTTGGGTATCCCGCCCCGCATCAGGTAGGCGAACACCGTTTCCAGTTCGGCCACCGGCACCGAGCAGGCGGTTACCAGGTCTTCGTCCCATTCCTGATGCCCCGGACAGGCAATCAGGGGGATGCCCCGGTCGTGGCAGAGGCTTACCAGGGAATCAAAGGTGTCGGGCATCGCCCGCTTACCGCCCAGCAATCGCAGCACCACCGCGCCGGCCTCCCCGGCGGCGTTCAGCAACTCGGCGCGGGACTCCTCGCTGTCCAGCCCCACCGGATTGTAGGCCAGTACCGGCGGAAAGTCCTCCGGCAGACCGGCCAAAGCCCGGTCAGCGGTAAGAATGTCGGTATCGGCGGTAGTTACCAGAACCACCGCCTTTTGCCCGATTTCCGGTCTTGGGGTTAAACTGGAGGTCAAATCGGTCAATACCTTCCGGTTATTCCTGCTCCGCCGCCGGGCGGGGGAAAACCATAATCGACAGGTCGCTGAACTCCTCGGTCAGGTTGGCGCACTCCTGGAGGGTGCCGCTCCAAGCCTTTTCTCCCTCCAGGGTCAGCCGCTGATAGACGGTCACCGGGCGGCCCGGCGGCAGGTTTGCGGCAATCAGGTCCTGGCAGATAGCCGGCGGCATCAGGTCAAAGGGGCGGGGCAGCAGGATGATGTGCCGCAAACCCTCCCGCAGGTAACGCTCCAATTCGGCCAGGGCCGGCTCCGAGCCATCCCGCCGGTGCAGGGTGATAAACAGGGATTCCTCCAGGGCGATTCCGGCGCGGGCGCAGGCGATCTGAATGGAACTGACGCCGGGAATCAGCTCGACCGTTTCGGCCCGCCGGTACACCCGGGCCAGCAGTTCGTGGGCGGAAACATTCAGGTCGCCCCAGCAGCAGACCACGCAGTTGCGCCCCTGCCCAACCTGGGCGGCGGCATACTCCAGCACCTCTTCCTGGTCCCGGTAGCTCATGGGCCGTACCTCGGCGCTGCCGCACCACTCGGCGACCACGTCCAGCACGGTCTTGAATCCCACCACCAAGTCGGCGGCTTCCAGGGCCGCCCGGCCGCGCATCGTAAGCATCCGGGGGTCGCCGGGGCCAACCGCCACCACGGTCATAGATATTCCGGTGTTATCGCTGCTCATTGACCGACCTTATGTAAATAAGTACCCGGCGCACTCCGGCGCGTAAACCATAAATAGAAATCCCCCGGCTCTACTGCTGCCGGGGGCAAATCCCGAAGGGGCGATTCACGGCCACCCGCCATACCAAATCGGGCCGCCATGCAGAACCGTCTCCGTTTAGCGCAGAGCAGAGTTCCCAACCATCCGGGGCCGGTCTCCTGGCTTACGGATCCCAGCCTCCTTGACGCCTTCCCGTCCCTTCCTTATTCCAACCTTCCAATCCGATGGAGTTGGCAAGGAAACTGCTGGACAGTGGCAATTCGGTCAAGGGGCTACCCGTTTACAGTGGCGCAACCGCAGCGGACTTTCACCGCCTTCCCAATTATGCCTGCTGGCGCCCCGGATACGTTCTTTACGTTGTTAAAGCATTGTTGGTTAGACCGGAGCCTTTGCTCCCAATCTGTTGGCTACTTTAACGGGCTGCCTTCAGCTTGTCAAGCCGGGCCTGACCTGGGGTAGGGCAATCGCGTCTTAACCAGGGCAACTCAGGCAACGCCAACCCAAGCAACCGTCGTTCCGGCGAAAGCCGGAATCCAGGAAATCCACCGGGAAAAGAACAAGCCGGCTACCGAGGGTTCTGGATTCCGGCCTTCGCCGGAACGACGGGTTTATGGTGCGATTGCCTTATGGCTAGGCCGTTGGTCAAGGCTGGTATAAAGCCCGAAACCCGCTCATGGTGAGCCTGTCGAACCATCCGCCCACCCGACGGTGCATCCTTCGACAAGCTCAGAATGAGCGGAGAGAAGGGGGCAACTCGACTTTGCAAACGCCCTGGCATCCGCATACCCCGGTTTGACACCCGCCCCGCCTTTCCCTATCTTTACCTGGTCAAAACCAGATATAACATTGCGAGGTGTAGCGTGGCCTTTGGTTGGGGAATTGTCAGCGCCGGTTTACATTCGGAGAACAAGATTGCCCCGGCAATCAACGCCGCCGCCGGGTCGGAACTGGCGGCGGTTTACAGCCGGGACCAGGGCCGGGCCGATGCCTTTGCCGCCCGGCACGGGGCCGGAGCCGCCTATAGCTCCCTGGACGACCTGCTGGCCGACTCCCGGGTGGACGCGGTGTTCATTGCCTCCCCCAACTCCCTCCACGCCGACCAGGGCATCCGGGCGGCCCAGGCCGGCAAGCACGTCCTGACCGAAAAGCCGATGACCACCACCCTGGCCGATGCGGTGGAACTGGTGCGCGCTTGCCGGGCGGCCGGGGTCAAGCTGGGCGTAGGGTTCGAGTTGCGGCACAACCCCGGCCACCTCCTGGCCCGGGACCTGGTGGCCCAGGACGCCTTGGGGCGGGTTACCCTGGCCCAGGGTCAGTGGGGCTTCGGCAACCGGGGCCAGGATACTTTTCCGCCGCGCACCGGGCTGCGGCAGTGGTGGGATGACCCGGACGCCATCGGCGGGGCTTCCACTATGATGGGCACCGGCGTCCACGTAGTTGACCTGCTCCGCTTTATGCTGGGACAGGAAGTTACCGAAGTTACCGCCCTTACCGACGGCCAGCGGCCGGAACGCCCCCTGGAACAGATGGCCGCCGTCTCCCTGCGGTTTGCCGAGGGAACCCTGGGTACAGTGATTTGCGGCCGGCTCCTGCCCGATTCCCGCAACGATTTTGCCCTCTACGGCATCAATGGCCGCATCACCGGGAAAGCGACCCTCTGGGAGGCGCAACAGGGTGAGGTTGAGGTTACCACTGAGACCGTCAACCGCACCGACGCTTATCCGGGCAGCTACCTGGGCAACTTTATCGCCCAGATGGAGGATTTCCAACGGGCGGTAGAGGAAAATCGGGAACCGGCGGCCACCGGCCTGGACGGCCTGCGGGTGGTGGAGGCAACCCTGGCAATGATTGAGTCGGCCCGCACCGGACGGGCGGTTAAGGTTGAGCCGGTGGCGGTTTAGCTTTCTCCCCGCTCATTGGGGATATGGGCAAGAGAGAGTTATCGGCTACTCCCGCACCCGCCGGCGGGGCCGGGGCCGGCCCAGTGCAATCAGAAACATCACGCTTTTGCCTTGGGCGTGGGGTGAGAAAAACTCGGTAACATCGTCATCAAAGAAGGTCAACCCGGAGGCCCCCAACCGCTGGGCGTAGGCCGCCAGGTATAGTTGCCCGGCCCGGATTGCCGCCTCGGTTTGGGCCATTCGGTATCCCCGATTGCCGTACCGCTCCAATATAGCGGACAAGTCGGCCAGAAAATAAACGTTGACGCTGGCATCGGCGGGCAGTTCCTGTTGCAGCCCCAGGTATCCCGCCTCCTGACGAAACTCCCCGGCCTTTAGCTGCTCCAAAGCCCCTTGCCGGGGATGATACTGCGGATGATAGACATAGCTGCCCGCCGGCAGACCGGCTACGTCATTAACCACCAGGTACAACCGGTTAAGGGTCGCCCCGGGGATACCCAGGAAGTCGGTCGGCAAGTCCTGGGTGGCCCCTTGCAGCATATTGGAAAGCTGCCGGAAAGTTATCGGCTCCCGCCGGAACCGCCGGCTGGAACCCCGCCGCACGATTACCGACTCGATACTTTCTTCGGGCAGTTCCGCCGCCGGCGACGGGTCGAGGGGCCATATTTCCCCTTGAGGTTCCGGGCAGTCCGCCGCCGGGGGGCGGCCCCGCAATTCGGCGGCTTCTGCCGGGGCAGCCAGGGATGACGCGGCGTGCATCTCCCGAATCTGCGGGTAGTCCACCTCCCGCCGGGAGTAGGGGGCCACTGCCAACCCCAGGGGCGCAATTTCCGGCGGGTTCGGCGGGATATTGGCGTCAACCCGGCCCACCGGCAGCAGGTGCAATGCCCCTTCCCGCGCCGTGTCCAGGTCCAGCAGCCGGCTAACCGGCTCATCGGCAAAAGAGGCCACCACCTTCAGGGGCAAGCCGTTGGCCCCGCCCACCGCCAGCAGGTTAGCCAGCATGGTGCCGCTGTCCCACCAGGAATGGCGGTAGGCCCGGCTCTGGTACTTCCAGGCGTTGCGCCAGTAAACGGACGTAGTTACCAGGATGGCCGGGGCCTGGGTAACCGCCGCCTCGCCGCCGGCCGCCGCCGCCAGGACGCCCCGGTAGTCGCCGGCCCGCAGTTGCCGGAGGGAAAAGTCGTGGGGGCCGAAGTGGTACACCCCGTCGGCCAGGTCGGGCAAGCCGCCGCAGACCAGGTAAAGCTCGATGTGGTACAGGGCGCCGGTACAGGCCGCCGCCCGGAAGTAAATCTGCCCGCCGGGAATGACGCCCCGCTTGGTGATGCCGGCCCCGTAGTAAAACAGTCCGGCCAGGTCTTGCAGGGTTGGCAGTGTGGGCAAAGTTGGCCGGCCCGGCCGGGATACCGGAGCCGCCCCCAGCGCGGCAAGGGCCGGGGTTTCGCTGGCCGGCAGGTCGCCGGGCAGCCGCCGGCCCTCCAGTTCGGGATACACCTTGAAGGGCATCGGCTGATTGTCCCAATCCAGGTGGTGGGCCGTAGTATGGACGCTGTGCCAGGAGTGCTTGGTGCCGTTATGGTAACGCCAGGCGGCGTCCGTATTCCGGTTGGTCGAGCCGTTTGCCACAATGCCCCGCCCTTTGGTAAGTCGTTAAGTCCATTGCCCTTGGTTTGTCCTGCCGTCCGGTCCCGGTAGTTGGAGACTAATCTACCGTGGTGGATTTCTCCTCTTCCTCTAACCATTCCGGGTAGGGCCAGCCCTGGCGCAGGATGCGCTGCCGCAGGGACAGCAGCCGTTGGTATCCCGCCTCGTCCTGGCGGTAGGCCCGTTTCAGGTCGCCAATGCTGATACCCGGCGCCACGTCATAGGAACCGACAATTGCCCGGCCCGGATAGGCTTGGGCCGCATCCTCGGCGAAAAGCAGTAACTCGGCTTTGACCAGCAATTCATCCTCGCAACGGGCGTGGACGAACAGCGGCGGCCGGTTCCCATCCAACAGCAAGTAGCGCATAGTGCCTGGTCAAGTTGGTCAAGTATCGTGCTTGGTCAAATATGGATTCTGGATACCCAACGATTATGTCAAGGCCATTGTACCACGCCGCCGGCCGGCGGCGGTTGTCAGGAGAAGGTTTGCTACTGACTGCTGACATTATCCGCTTGTCCAAACTGGTCGGGCTTGTTAGGATGAGCCATCCCTTCACCGGAGAAACCTTAAATGACTATCCGCTCATCCCCATCTCCCACTGCTGCCGAAACAATACCGGGGAAACAAGGGATTCCCTCAGTTGTTGGTGGGGCGCCTGATGGTGAATGGGATTTTGCCGGCCAGGATACCCAATACGCAACCCATGGTATTCATACCTATGTAGCCGCAATGATCCCGGCTCTGGCGCGGAAATTGATTGATGCTTACGCGCCGGATGGGGGGACGGTGCTGGACCCTTTTTGCGGGGGCGGGGCGGTTCTGGTCGAAACAATCCGCTCAGGCCGTCAAGCCATCGGGCGGGACATTAACCCCTTGGCGGTACTGGTTTCCCAAGCAAAAACTACCCATATCGAAGCCGAGGAAATCCGCCGCAGCGGAGCCGAGGTGCTGGCCCAGGCGGGGGAGTATGCTGGCCCGCCGCTGAGTTTTGCCAAGTCCGATTTTGTGGAGTTCTGGTTCAAGGACTATATGCTGGCGCCTTTGACCGCCTTGCGGGTTGGGGTTGACCAAATCCAGGACGCGGCGTTGCGAAAGCTGTTTCAAGCCCTGTTTTCAGCTACCGTGCGGAGCGTCAGCCTGACCCACCGTAACGAAGTTCGCCTGCGCCGAATGACCCCGGAACAGCAGGAGACATTCAATCCCGACGTGTTCGGCGTATTCAATAAATACATCGCTTTGGCTGAAGAGCGTATTCCAGACCTTCCCCCGGGTTCAAGAGCGATGATAGAAAGTGGGGATACCCGGCGGCTCAACTTGCCCGACGCTGTCGCTGATACGATAGTTTGTTCCCCGCCCTACGGGGATGAGCGCAACGGAGTGAACTACACCCAGTTTTCCAAGAATATGCTTTACTGGCTGGGCTACAGCCGGAAGGAGATGCAAGGCGCCAAGGGCAGCACGTTAGGTTGGGGCAAGGAGAACCGAAATGTCCCCCCGTCCCGGTCGCTGCACCACGCGATAGACCGTTTATCCGACAACCCGGCATCCGCGCGGGAAGCGGTGGCCTTCTACGCGGACTACTACGCCGCCCTGCGGGAGATGGCTCGGGTAACCGGCCAGCGCATTATCATCGTCATCGGCAACCGGGTGCTGAACCAGCAGGTGCTGGACAACGGGCAAATCACCGTTGAACTGATGGACGCCATCGGGGTTCAACTGGAGCATTGCCATTTCAGGAAACTCCCCACCAAGCGATTGCCCAAAATGCGGGAGGCCGGCGCTGCCATAGACCAGGAGGCCATCCTGGTTTTCAGGAAGTAACCGGATTACCGGATTATCGGTAGCCAAATGTTTCTCCGATACCCCCCCTGATTCTGGATACCCAACGATTAGGTCAAGGCCATAGCGCCACGCCGCCGGCCGGCGGCGGTTGCCCCGATAGTTACCCTCTGTTACGCTACGGCTGTTAAGCTACGGCGCAAGCCCAAATACCCCTTGGAGACGAGTTTAATGGTCTTGAAGATTACCGGCATTGCCGCCGGCGTTATTATCCTGCTGGTCATCGCCGTCGGCGTGGGGGCTTACTTCGGCGTTATCCCGAACTCCTTTCTCAATCTGTTTCTGAAACCGCCGGAAGATTCGGCCCGCTACTACCCGGAGGATACCCTGGCCTATGCCTGGCTGACGCTGCAACCGGGCGGCGGTCAGCGGGAGCAGATGCTGGACGTTTGGCAGCGTTTCAACGAATTCCGGGTTTTTCGCAACCGGCTGGATGACCGGTTCGACGAATTTGAGGATGAATCGGGCATTGACTTGGAGCAGGACGTATTCCCCTGGGCTGGCCCGGAGTTTTCTGCCGGCGTCATTGAATTGAACCGGTATAGTGAGCCGGTAGTGGCCGCCACCGTCGGGGTTCGGGATGCGGATGCCGCCCGGGTATTTCTCGACCAATGGCTGGACTTTTTGGAAGATACGGCAGGGGCCGACTTTGACGCCGATTCCTACCGGGGCATTGATACCTGGTTGGATGAGAATAGCGGCCAAGCCTACGCCCTGTCCCAATCCTTGCTGATAATCGTGGATTCTGGCGATGACTCGGAGAGCGTATTGGAGGAGATTCTTGAACTGGTGGACGGCGCTGCCCGCCCTTCTTTGGCGGATAGCGCGGATTTCCAGTCGGCCCGGGCTGCCCTGCCCGACCGCCGCTTTGCCTCGGTTTATGTCAACGTGCGGGGGGCGTTAGCCGATGCTGAGGAACTAGTCGGCGATGCAACAATGGGGTTCCTGGGCGAAGTTGAGGGGACGCCGGATTGGGTCGCTGCGTCGGCCCAATGGGTAGAGCGGGGGATGATATTAGAGACGGTTGCCCCCAACACCGACGGTTACGGGCAAAACCTGGCGCCCTTGTCCGACTCGGCCCGGTTGCTGCCCGAGGATACCCTGGGTTTCGCCGCCGCAACCTTTGACCCGGATTTGGATAACTGGCGGGCTGAACTGGCTGAATACCCCGTGGACAACCTGCTGGGCTATGAGGAGGCCGTCTATGAACTCTATCAGACCCTTTACTGGTTAGCTGACCCGGGATTAGACCAACCGCCGCAATTGGAAGAAAACCCGGACTTGGTTGATGTTCTCGAACTGGCGTTGGAACTGGTGGACAATGCCACCGGCATCGACCTGGAAACGGACTTCTTTGACCACCTCGGCGGCGAGGCGGTACTGGCGGTCAACGATTTTGACTTTGATGGAGTAGAACGGGACCCGGCAAACAACCCGGTTGACGCGGTGGCAATGCTCTCTTACCAATCGGAAAGCGAGGCTGCACTGACCGCTACAATGGACCAGGCCGCCGGCTTGCTGGAGGAGTTTGCCGGATTAGACGCCGACCCGGCCAACGTAGGCGCAGACAATCAAGCCCGGACATTTGACCTGGATTCCTTTGGCGCCGATTACACCCCCGGCTATGTGCTGCATAACGGCTACCTCACCCTGGGAACCACCGAGGATGCCCTGGAGCGCATCGTGGCGGCCCAGCAGGGCGGCGCTGCTAACCTGGCGGCAACCGGGGAGTATGGCCGGGCGGCGGGACACTTGCCGGCCAATCGGCAGTTCCTGGCCTGGGTTGATTTGCAGGGCATCGTTGCCCAACTGGATGCCGAGGAGATTGATTTGCCTCGGGACGAGTATCGGTTGTTTCGGGACAGCGCCGGCGCTGTGGCGCTCAGCGTCAATGCTGACGTAGATTATATCCGGGCCGCCCTGGTTCTGACCTTGTTCCCGGAATAGGCTTTTCGCATCCCCGAAGTTTCCGTCGACGAAAAAGGGCCGGGCATCAAGCCCGGCCCCGACTTTTCTACCCCGCTACCCGGCGGCCGGCTTACCCGCCGCCGATGGCCGGCAGGAAGTGGACTTCGCTGCCTTCCTGCACCCGCTCCAGCAGGCCAATCTGGCTGGCCTCCCCGTCCACAATCACTGCTACCCCGGTTTGCAGGTCGTCCTCTTCCGCATCGTACAGTACGGCCTTCACGCCGGGGAATTGCTGCTCCAGGTTGTTAATCACCTGGCGCACCGTCCGGCCCTCGACCTGGACCCGGTGCTGGCCGCCGGTCAGGCTTTGCATCGTGGTCGGTATCCACACTTCAGGCATAAGGAACCTCGCCGGTCATCCGGGTATTTTGTGCCTTACTCGGCGCCGTTTTCCTTGCCCCACAGGGCTTCCAGAATTCGGCCGGGATTTATCGGCAGCGCGTCCATCCGCACGCCAATGGCGTCATAGACCGCGTTGGCAATGGCGGCCATGGGCGGCACAATGCAGACCTCGCCAACGCCGCGTACCCCGTAGGGGTGGTTGGGGTTGGCTACTTCCACCACCACCGTATCAATCATCGGCAAGTCCAGGCTGGTGGGCATCCGGTAGTCCAGGTAGCTGGAATTGACCATGTGGCCCTGGTCGTTGACGAAATACTCTTCGTTCAGCGCCCAGCCGATGCCCTGGGCCACGCCGCCCTGAATCTGCCCCTCAACGTAGCTGGGGTGGATCGCCTTGCCGGCATCCTGAAAGGCGGTGAAGCGGAGGATGGTTACCTTACCGGTGTCCGGGTCAACCTCCACGTCCACCATGTGGGTCGCCAGGGCCGGGCCGGCCCCGGGCGGGTTGACCCCGGCCCGTCCGACAATCGGGCCGCCGGTGGGAACCTGGCGGGCCGCCAACTGGCGGAAGGTCAGGCGCAGTTCCGGGTCGGATTTGTGCTGCAAGATGCCGTTCTCATACTCCACGTCCGCCGCCGACACCTCCCACAGCTTGGCCGCCCGCTCAATCATCTGCTGCTTGATGTCCTGGGCGGCGGTGTAGGCCGCGATGCCGGTCTTGAAGGTAACGCCGCTGCCTCCGGTGTTGGAGGTAAAGCCAATGGAGTCGGTGTCGCCAATCTGGGGAGTAACGTCCTCCACCGGTATGCCCAGGACTTCGGCAAGCTGCTGGGATACCGAGGCGCGGGTGCCGCCGATGTCCGGCGAACCTTCGGTCAGGCTGATTTTCCCGTCGGGCTGCACCAGGGCGACGGCGCTGGCCGGGCCGGTGTTGTTGCCCCAGAAGCCGCTGGCAACGCCCCGGCCCCGGTAAGGCCCGGTGAGGGGCGCCGAGTAATGGGGGTGGGCCTTGGCCGCCTCCAGCGTCTCAATAAAGCCGACTTTAGGCATCAGCGGGCCGGTGGCCCGGCGCACCCCTTCCTTGGAGCTGTTCAGCAGCCGGAAATCCAGGGCGTCCATACCGATTTTCCGGCAAATCTCGTCAATGGCCGTCTCCATAGCGAAGGCGGCGGCCGGCGAGCCGGGGGCGCGGTAGGCCGAGGTCTTGGGCCGGTTGACCACCACGTCATAGCCCTCAATGTACGCGTTGGGGATGTCATAGGCCGACATCATGCACTGGGCGCCGCCGGGCACCGGGGAACCGGGGAAGGCCCCGGCCTCGAAAATCAGCGTGGCCGCCGCCGCGGTGATGCGCCCCTCCTGGGTGGCCCCGATTTTCACCTTGACGTAGGTGCCGGAAGTGGGGCCGGTCGCCTCAAATACTTCGGTGCGGTTCATTGCCATCTTCACCGGGGCGCCGGATTTGCGAGCCAGCAGCGCCGCCAGAGGCTCCATATAAACGGTGAGCTTGGCCCCGAAGCCGCCCCCGATTTCCATAGGGATGGCCTTTACTTTGGATACGGGAATCCCCACCAGCCGGGCGGTGTAGTCCCGCACCATAAACTGGCCCTGACTGCTGGACCAGATGGTCAGGGCGCCGTCCTCGTGCCATTGGGCGGTGGCGCAGTGGGGTTCAATGTAACCCTGGTGAACCGCCACCGTAGAAGTTTCCTTCTCGACGATAACGTCGGCTTCGGCGAAACCCTGCTCCAGGTCGCCCAGCTTGAACTCGAAATGATTGGCGACGTTGGTGCCATCGCTGGCGTCGTCGTCGTCCAGCACGCCGCCGGCGCGGATGGAGGCGGTGGTCATACCGGCCAGCCGCTCGTGAACCAGGGGCGCGCCGGCCTGCATCGCTTCCTTGGCGTCCATTACCGGCGTCAGCACCTCATATTCCACGTCAATCAGCTTGAGGGCTTCCTCGGCGGCGTGGGCGCTGGCGGCGGCCACCGCGGCAATGGCGTGTCCCTTATAGAGAGCCTTGCCTTCGGCGATGACGTTGTTGCTCAGGAAACGGTAGTTGACCATGGCGCCCTCGGCCAGCTCTGAGGCCCGCCCGGAGGGTTTCTGGATGTCGGCGGCGGTAATCACCGCCCGGACGCCCGGGGCCGCTTCGGCCCGGCTGGTGTCAATGGACTTGATCCGGGCGTGGGCATGGGGGCTGCGGAGCACCTTGCCGTGCAGCAACCCGGGCAGGTTTATGTCGGCGCTGTAATGGGCCTTGCCGGTAACTTTGTCGGCGCCGTCGGGCCGCACCGGCCGGGTGCCCACCACGTTATATTCCTGATTGGACAGTACCATGTTCGGCTTGTAATCGAGCATATATTCCTCCACCTGAGCGTATGCGGGAGTCTGGTATTCAGTATCCGCAACCTGGCGTCAAATATCAAGGGCCGCCGGGACTTTCCGGCCCATTTTAACACAGATTTAACCCGCCCCGCCGCAACGCGGGCTTGGCGGTATTCCCAACCGGGTTGGTATTATCATCAGGGTAGGGGCGGACTTGGCGGTGTTCCCAACCGGCGTGGTATTACTATCAAGGTAGGGGCGGGTTTATAACCCGCCCTGGCTCGGGTACAGGGATGCGTCAGCTATGGAAACACCGGTGTTCTGATATTTCCTTGTCGTTGAACGTCGGGCGGGTTATAAACCCGCCCCTACCATCAGACCGTCCGCTGGAGCCGCCGGTGCGGGTGAGGAATCCCAGCCCTAATCCAGCGGTCTCCCCCGCCAATAGCGCCGCCCCAAGTTCGGCGTAGGCGGCGGCGGCGGCGGTTTAGACGGGCGCAACGGCTGGCCGGTGAGCAGTTTGTAAATGGCGATTATTCCGGCCCCGGCGACGAAGCCGCCGACGTGGGCCCAGAAGGCGACGCTGACCTGGCCGGAAACCCCGACTGACAGGACGGCCTGGATTAGCTGCCACAGGAACCAGAAACCCAGCAGCAGCGTCGCCGAAACCTGCACCACGGTTATGAAAAAGAAAAGTATGATGGTGTTGATGCGGTTCCGGGGATACAGCAGCAGGTAGGCCCCCATAACGCCGGCAATGGCCCCGCTGGCCCCGACCAGGGGCACCGGCGATGACGGTTCAATTATCCAGTGGGTCAAAGTCGCCGCCAGGCCGGTTGCCAGGTAAAACAGCAGATACTTGACGTGGCCCAACCGCCCCTCAATGTTGCTCCCAAAGACCCAGAGGAACATCAGGTTCCCGGCCAGGTGCAGCAGGCCGCCGTGAATAAACATTGAGGTGAAAATGGTAACCCAGGTGGGCGCCGGCGTAGCAATATCGCCGGCGGTGAGCAGGGTTAGGGCCGCTCCCTCGGTTAGTTCCCGGGGAATAAAACCCCAGGTAAGAAAGAACAGGGTCAGGCGCAGGCTGTCGCCGCCAAAGAGCAGGCCCAACCCGCCCAGGGTGAACTCATAGAGGAATACCAACAGGTTCAGGCCAATGATAACGGCATTGACCGGGGCATAGGCCCGCCGCCGGGTATCCGCATCGGATAGTGGAATCAATTAAGCGGGCACCTTCCCAAGGAATTGCTGAGGCGGGAGTGAATTGCTAAACCGGTGCCACCCGTACCACTCCGCTCACCCTGAGCCGGTCGAAGGGTGGGATGGGGATGGTTCGACAAGCTCACCATGAGCGGAGAGAGGATGCGTCCCGACTTTCCCTGCTTAAACCCCGGTCTTATGCCGTGCGTCCTCAGTGGCGTGGGTCAGGTTTTCGGCGGCGTGGACTACCATGGTGGCGGCGGTCTCCGGCGCGATTCGTGCGGCGTTAAGGATCAGGTGAAAGAGTTCCGGGTCGTTGGGGTGGACTTTAAAGAACTTGCGGAAAAAGGCGATGCGCGCCTCTTCCAGTTCCGCCACGAACTTGGCGGCTTCGGCGCGGCTGTAGTTCTCCCGGGCCATGATGTTTTCAATTCGGGATTCCAGGGGGGCCAGCATCCCGACGTGGAGGGCGCCGGGAAAGTCGGCCAGGATCATATTTCCCCCCCGGCCGATGATAACTACGTCCCCGTTGTCGGCCAGGCCCTTGATTACGGAACTAGTGGCCTCGATAAACGCCTTATCGTTGACGGTCTGCGCCGCCGACGGCGAATCGCCGATAAGCTCGGTATAGGTCTCGGCCGGCAGCATTTCCGTGCCGTGACCAAAGTACGGCTCGCCCCCGACCCCGGAAATCGCCGACCGTTCCAGCATGGTCTGCAAGAACCGGGTCAGCCGCTCCCGGAACCGGACGACCCGCTGCTCCTTTTCAATCAAGCTGCCCATGGGCGACCCAATCCGCCGGGCCGCCTCGGCGAAAACCATCCGGTCAACGTAGTTGATTCCCAACCGCTCCGCCACCATCTGGCCGACTTCAAAGCTACCGCTTCCGATAGGCCCGTTGATCGTAATTACCGGCATTTTCTAATCCTCGGCGATTCTGGCTGACTTGGCTGCGCGCTCAGGACTTTCAGCGTTTTGCTGGAGTCGGGGCGCGACCTACGGCGTTCCGGCGCTCATCAGGCGCGCCCGCCGGCGGGCGTATTCATCCGACAGCAAACCCATAGCAAAGGAATCGTACCAGTTATCATCCTTGCGATGGGTCTTGCGGAAATGTCCTTCCAGCACAAACCCGACGTGGCGGGATACTTGCAGGGCGTGTTCGTTATACTCCGGCACGTCCACCCAGACCCGGTGCAAATCGAAGGTATTGAAGGCTTCGTCCAGCAGGGCCACCAGCGCGGCGGTGCCGTAGTGGTGGTGCCACAGGTCTTTGCGCCCGATGAGCAGGAACAACTGGGCTTCCAGCAAGGGCCATTCAATCACCAACTGCCCCTCGCCGATATGCTCCCCTTCGCTGGAATAGACGGAGTAAATCTTGCGGTCTTCTTCGTCCAGGCCCGCATCCCATTCCCCATCGGTAACTTCCAGGATTTGCCGGGGTGAGTAGCCAATGTGCAGGGGCTGCCCGTCCTCCCCCAAGCCGTACCACAAGGCGTTTACCTCTTCGTCGCCCAGCCATTCGGCCAGCCGTGTTACGTCATCCCGGGTCAGCGATGTCAGGGCTACTTGTGGAAACATATTGCACCCCCGGTGGGGAGGCGAGGCGCCGGCCGGTTCAGCGCCGGGGCCACAGCTTCATAGATTGCCAGTATATTCAGGTATATTAAAGATTATGAACTAAATTATCAGCAAAATCAATTAGCGTCAAATATGCCAGGGCAACCCAAGCAACCGTCGTTCCGGCGCCGGCCGGAATCCAGAACGCTCTGTAGTCGGCTCGTTCTTTCCCGGGAGGATTTCCTGGATTCCGGCTTTCGCCGGAACGACGGGTTTGTGATGCTATTGCCTTGTCAAATATACCGGGGCGGTGCAAAGTCAATACCAATAGCAGAATCCGCTCATGGTGAGCCTGTCGAACCACCGGTTTATCCTTCGACAAGCTCAGGATGAGCGGAGTATTTTCTCCGGCAGCAACACCCGCTCATGGTGAGCTTGTCGAACCACCGGTTTATCCTTCGACAGGCTCAGGATGAGCGGAGTATTTTCTCCGGCAGCAAAATCCGCTCATGGTGAGCCTGTCGAACCACCGGTGTATCCTTCGACAGGCTCAGGATGAGCGGAGTGTTTATTCCAGTCCAAAGAAAAGGCAAGGGCCGGTATCCCTAGTGGACACCGACCCTCACCAAGTTTCTCTAAAACCCTACCCACCGGGCGTTGACCGCGCCGGAGGTAGTTTGGCGTACTAGCCCCTAGGAAGCGGCTACCGGAACGCTGGACAGGGAACTGTTGACGGCCCGTACCTGGTTCATCAGGAGGTCGAAGTTCTCAAAGGTCAGGGACTGGGGGCCGTCGCACTTTGCCAGGTCCGGGTTGGGGTGAACCTCAATCAGCAGGCCGTGGGCGCCGGCCGCAATGGCCGACAGGGCCACCGGCGTTACCAGATACCAATGGCCGGTGCTGTGGCTGGGGTCGCCGACGATGGGCAGGTGGCTGAGCCGCTTGATTACCGGAATCGCCGCCACGTCCATCGTGAAACGGGTGAAGCTCTCGAAGGAGCGGATGCCCCGCTCGCAGAGGATGACGTTGGTGTTGCCGCCGGCCATTACGTACTCCGCCGCCAGCAGCCATTCCTCGTAGGAGGCGGCCAGGCCCCGCTTTACCATCACCGGCATCCGGGTCTCCCCTACCGCGTCCAGCAGGTTGTAATTCTGCATATTGCGGGCGCCAACCTGCAATACGTCGCTATACCGGGCCACCGTGTCCACGTCGCCGGGGGTCATCACCTCGGTAATGATGGGCAGCCCGGTTTCCTGCTTGGCAAGGTTGAGTAGTTTCAGGCCGTCCAGCCCCATGCCCCGGAAGCTGTAGGGCGAGGTGCGGGGCTTGAAGGCGCCGCCCCGCAGCACCTTGGCGCCGGAGGCTTTGACCGCTTGGGCGGTGCTGACCATCTGCTCCTCATCCTCTACGGAGCAGGGGCCGGCCATTACCACCGGGTCCGGGCCGCCGACCGCCACGTCGCCAATCATTACTATGGAGTTGTCCGGGTGGAACTCCCGGCTCGCCATCTTGTAGGGCTTGGAAATGCGGACCACTTCCATCACGCCCGGCAGGAGCGCCATTTCGTCGCCGAGATCCGGCGGGATGGAGCCGAGGACTCCGACCACTACGCGCTCGATGCCCTGGAACACCTGGGGAGAAAGCCCGGGGCGGTTCTCAATGCGGGACTCCACCACCGCCAGTTGTTCCGGAGTGCTGTCTTTGGACATTACCACAATCATCTTTTCGTCACCTTCTCGATTCGGGATTCATCCCTTAGTTTAAGTTGCCGGTCGGGGAAATCGACTAGGCCGCTAACCCGCAGCTATAGCGGGGCGGCATAGCCGGAAAAATACTGGATATGAAAAAGACAAACGGCCCAGGGGCCGTAATAAAAGCGGCGCGCCAGGGGGCTGGATGCAGTTTTAACCGATTCCATCGCCGGAGTCAGCATTATGAGGTCTCTATTCCTTGAAGTCGCAGGACTTCCGTACCCTTGAGATAGACATTCTGCAACTCGTGGGGTTCTTTATCCGTGTTGACCAGTATAAGGACGCGAACGCAACTCGGCAAGGAGTCGGGGACGGGTATCTCGGTGGCGCACATCAACGCGGTGCTGTTCCAACCCAACTGGCGGGCCGCGGCGGCCGGAAAAGCGGCGTTCAAGTCGGGGGTAACGGTGAAATAGGCCATAGCTACGTCCCGTTCCGCTATGCCGTTGGCCTCAATAAGGCTGGTCAGCATTTCCCTGGTGGCGGAGTAGATGGCCTCGGCGGAATTGTGGTCGGCGGTGGTTGCGCCCCGGAGTCCGCGGCAAACTGTCATCAAAGAGTCCCTCCTGACGCCGGCCAGGGTTGGCCGGCCAGTTCCGCGACCAGCTTGCTGGCCTGGGCTACCACCTGGTCCCGGGGGGAGTCCAGCACGGTGCGAATCAGGGCCGTACCCACTGCCGCCGCCTGGGCGTACCGGCCCACCGTTTCCACGTGTTCCCGCCGGGAGATGCCGAAACCAACGGCCAGGGGCAGGGCGGTGTGCGCGCTGACCCGGTTAAGCCACTCCAGCCCCCGTTGGGAAAGCTGGTTCTGCGCCCCGGTAGTTCCGGTCAAGCTGACACAATAGATAAACCCGGAGCTTAACGCCACCGCCGCGCGGATGTTGTCCTCGTTGCTGGTGGGCGCCAGCAAGGGCACCAGGTGAACATTGCGGGGGGCGCACTGGTTAAACAGCGGTTCGGCCTCCTCGCCCGGCACGTCCACCGGAATAATTCCGTCCACCCCGCACTCGGCCACCCGCTGCGCGAACCGCTCCAGCCCGTAGCTCAAAATCGGGTTGTAATAGGTCATCAGAATCAACGGCGTATCCGGCACTTCCCCCCGCACCTGGGCCACCAAGTCCAGGCAGTCATCAGGAGTAACCCCCTGGGCCAGGGCGTGAAAGGTGGATTCCTGGATGACCGGCCCGTCGGCCAGAGGGTCGCTGAAGGGAATGGAAAGCTCAATGGCGTCAGCGCCGGCCGCCGCCAAAGCCGGAATCAACTCTAAAGTCGCCTCCAAGTCCGGGCAGCCGGTAGTCAGATAAACAATCAGACCGGGACGCCCTTCCTGACGGATGGCGTTGAATTTCTCTTTTATGCGGTCTTTGCTCATCCCATCCGGCCCCAAAAGACTTTTCCCAAAACGCGGTGGCCCCTTCCGGCAACCTTATTGATATTGATTCTGCGGATTGGCCTTGTGGAAACTCTAGCTTACCCATTCCCGGTTGTCTAGTCCCCGCAAGTGATAGCTGCCAAAGCTGCCCCGCAAACGATAGCCACCACCGCTGCCCCACTCATCCTGAGCTTGTCGAAGGATAGTTGTCTAGCCCGTGTAAATGATAGCCACCAACGCTATTGCGTTCTGCCCGGCGTGGGCCAAAATAGCGGGCCACAAGGAGCCGGTAACCCGATACAGCCCGGCCAGCAGCAGGCCGGTGAAAAAAATGGGAATCAGCACTCCCGGATATAGGTGAAAGGCGGCGAAAATCAAGGCGCTGCCTACGGACGCCCGCCACAGACCCCAACGCGGAATCAAACCGGTCAGGATAAACCCCCGGAAGAAAATTTCCTCGGTAAAGGGAGTCCACCCGGCCAGGGCCTCAAAGGTCAGCAGCGCGGCGATGCCGGGAAAGGCCACTGCCCCGGGCACTTCAGGGGGCAACAGCAACTCCACCCCCAATGGTCTGACCAGCCAGGCGTAGAGGGCAGTCGCTCCAATACTGACGCCCAGGGTGAGCAAAATCAGCAGTCCGCAACGGGGCCAGGAAAGGCGCGGCTGCACCAAGCCCAGCGCGGCCAGGTTAAACCGCCCTTTATCCTGCCCCAGCAGCCAGACTGAGGCCAGGATTACTACGCCGATGGCATGGCTGCCAATCCAGGCGCCCCAGGCCATGCCATTCGGCAACGGCTCCAGCAACAGGGTGGACGCGCTAATCAGCAGAAAGGCCATCCCCACCAGGAAAATGGCTATCCCTACCTGACCGCCCCGCCAGGGCGCCATGGCCGGCCCATACCCGGCCGGCGGCCCGGCCTCCTCTTGCCGGAACGCCCCGTGTAACCGGATCCCGCAAAAGGCGCAGAAGTCATTGAAATCATCGGCGGGGTGGTTGCAATTGGGGCAGAACAAAGGCCGGTCTCCGAACACAGACTCCAGCTAGTGGCCGGGAAAGTATATCAGTGTTGAGGGGTTTTTACACAGAGACACCGCGTAGGCAGAGGGCCGGCGCAAAGTCTGCGCCAGCAACAAAATCTGCTCATGGTGAGCGGTATGGGCAGGACAGGGCAATCGCCAACATAAACAACCGTCGTTCCGGCGAAAGCCGGAATCCAGGAAATCCCCCGGAAAAGAGTGTGTCGGCTACCGAGAATTCTGGATTCCGGCTTTCGCCGGAACGACGGTGGCTTGGGTTGCCGACGGTTGCCTGGGTTGCGGTAGTTTGGGTTGCCCTGTTAAGACGCAATTGCCCTGAGCCGCGCAGTAATTTGCCAGACACGCCCGAACCGTTGATAATAGCCAACGAACAGACCACTAACTATTAACTATCAAGCATTGAGAGGTGACGGCGATGCCGGGGGAAAATCCCTTGACCCGGGAAAACTTTGACTACCTGGCCGGGGCCGCGGGCCTGGACCTGAACGACCCTCACCTGGACGAACTGTTTTCCTACGTGCAGGTTGCCCTGGCCGGAATTGAGGGTCTAGCCGAAATTGACGTTGCCGGCGCCGAGCCGGACTTGGCCTTCAACCCGGCTCAACAATTTCAGGCGTTTCAGGAATGAGGGAGGACGGATGGACGCGCTAGAGTTGTGTTACTTGAGCGCCGGGGAGCTTTCCCGGCTTATCCGCGATAAGGAAGTTTCGCCGGTGGAGGTAATTGACGCTCACCTGGCCCGTATCGAGGCTACCGAGCCAACGCTCAATTCCTTTATTACCCTGCTGCCGGAGCCGGCCCGGGCAGTGGCCCGCCGCGCCGAGGCCCAAATCCAGGCCGGCAACTACCGGGGGCCGCTGCACGGGATTCCTGTCGGGCTGAAAGACCTGTTCAATACCGCCGGGGTACGCACTACCTCCGGCTCCCGGGTATTTGACAACTTTATCCCGAAAGAGGATTGTACCGTGGCCGCCCGGTTCCAGCAGGCCGGGGCAATCCTGCTGGGCAAGCTGAATATGCACCAGTTCGCCTATGGCCCCACCGGGGAGAACTTCGATTACGGGCACATGCACAACCCCTGGAATCCCGACCTGGTTACCGGCGGTTCCAGCGGCGGCTCCGGTTCGGCGGCGGCGGCCGGGCAATGCACCATCACGATGGGCAGCGACACCGGCGGTTCGGTTCGGATACCGGCCGCCCTGTGCGGCATCGTCGGCCTCAAGCCTACCTACGGGCTGGTCAGCCGGGCCGGCTTAACGCCCCTTTCCTGGTGCCTGGACCATCCCGGCCCTATGGTTCGCACGGTGGAGGATGCCGCCTTGACCCTGAACGCCATTGCCGGCTATGACCCCAAGGACGTGGCCTCGGCCGGCCGGGAGATACCCGACTATACCGCCGCCCTTACCGGGTCGGTTCAAGGCCTCCGCATCGGCCTGCCCCGGGAATACTTTGACGCTCCCCTGGACGCGGAGGTGGCGGCGGCCGTGGCGGCGGCGGTGTCCCAACTGGAAGGGCTGGGCGCGACGGTAACCGAGGTTTCGCTGCCGATGTTCCGGGATTCCCAGGCCATTTCCGGCGCCATCCTGATGGCCGAGGCCGCCGCCTACCATCGGGAACTGCTGGCCCGGGACGGCGACAAACTTACTCCCTCCGTCCGCCTGCGCCTGGAAGCCGGTCTCTTTGTTACCGCCGCCGATTACCTGAAGGCACAGCAGGCCCGGTCGAAGTTCAACCAGGAAATGGCCCGCCTTTTCCAGGAAGTTGACCTGCTGGCCGGCCCCACCGAGCCGGTTACCGCCCCGCCGATCCTGGCCTCGGAAGTAACCATTGGCGACCGGACGGTAGGCGTTACCGGGGCGCTGACCCAATACACCCGCCCCTATAACATCAGCGGAACCCCGGCCATTTCCCTGCCCTGCGGCTTTTCCGAATCCGGGATGCCCATTGGCCTGCAACTGGCGGGAAAACCCTTTGACGAAGCCACCGTGCTGCGGGCGGCTTATGCCTACGAGCAGGCTACCGACTGGCATCGCCGCCGGCCGCCGATTTAAGGGGTTTGCCCGGCGCCTACCCGCCGGTATTCTCAACACCGGTTGGCGTTCTGGTCGGAAAACTCCAACGGCCGGTAGGGGCGGGTTTATAACCCGCCCAAGTTCCGGTGCAAGGATGGGTCGGATACGATGACTCCGTTACCCGAATGGTTCTGCCGCTGCGGGCCGGGCGGGTTATAAATCCGCCCCGGCAATTCACTGGATCCGGGCCGGGCATGGAACCCCAACACCGGTTGAGAATACTTACCCGCCGGCTTGCTTGACAAGGCTTATACCTTATCCTAATCTGAATTATAGCCAGCAGCCTCTGCTCTCATGCAACGAAAAGCGGCCCCAGGGCGGCGTTTCGTGGTTGGCCTTAAAAGGAGAACACGGATGGCGATTGCGGGGAGGGGTCAAGGAATGGAGGAGGTCGCAGCGGCGGCGCCGGCGATGGCTGACCTTAATAAACTATGCGAGAACCTGCTGGCCCAGCGGTCGCTCATCCTGTCCAGCAACCGGGGGCCGGTGGAACATCACGTTACCCCGGACGGACGGGCCGAGGCCCGGCGGGGCGGCGGCGGCATCGTAACCGCCCTCAACTCCCTGGCGCAGACCGCCCAGTTCACTTGGATTGCCAGCGCCATGGGGGAAGGCGACCGCCTGATTTCCGGCGGCGCCCTGGGTTCCTATTACCCCTCTCCCCTGCCCGGCCACAAGATAAACCTGCGCTACGTGGTTACTCCCCGGCGGGTCTATCACAAGTATTATAATGTGCTTTGCAATCCCCTGCTCTGGTTCTTGCAGCACTATATGTGGAACCCGCCCTACAACCCCAACGTGGACGCCAGCATCCACGACGCCTGGCAGGGCGGCTACGTGCCGGTCAATCAGGCTTTTGCCCGGTTGGCCGTGGAACAGGCCCGGGCCGACCGCCGGCCCCCGGTATTTATCGGACACGATTACCACCTGTACCTGATGCCCGAATACCTGCGCCAGGAAATACCCGACGCCCTGATTCAGCACTTTATCCATATACCCTGGCCGACGCCCCGGTACTGGCAGATGATTCCTTCCTACATCACCCGCCAAATCTGTTCCGCCCTGTCCAGCGCCGATCTGCTGGGCTTTCAGACCCCGCAGGATCGGCGGAGCTTTCTGGATACGGTGGAGGAGTTTGTTCCCGACGCTCAGGTTGACCGCCCGCAGGGCCTGGTCATTCGCGACCGCTTGACCACTCGGGTTCGGGTGTACCCCATTTCCATTAACGTGCCGGAGGTGCAGCGCATCGCCAACTCCCCCCGCGCGCTGGAATATGAGGAGCGGCTCCGTTCCGTCCGCAACGGCACGACTATTGTACGCATTGACCGGGCCGAACCTAACAAGAACGTGGTAAGGGGATTCCGCGCTTTCGAGTTGCTTTTGTCCCGCCACCCGGAACTGCGGGGCAAGGTCAACTTCCTGGCCTTTCTGGTTCCCTCCCGGACCCACATCCGGCAGTACCAACGCTACATGGAAGAAATCCAGCAGGTAGTGGGGCGGATAAACCAGACCTTTGGCACCGAGGAATGGCAGCCGATTACCACCTTTATGGAGAACAACTACACCCAGGCCATCGCCGGGATGAAGCTGTACGACGTGCTGCTGGTCAACACCATAATGGAAGGAATGAACCTGGTCGCCAAGGAAGGCCCGGTAGTCAATACTCAGGACGGGGTGTTGATTCTTTCCGAAACCAGCGGGGCCTACCACCAGTTGGCCGGGGGCGCGCTGCCGGTAGCGCCGGCCGACATTGAGGGAACTATGGAGGCCCTTTACCAGGCCATCATTATGTCGCCCGAAGAGCGAAAACGGCGGGCCGGCATCCTGGCGGATTCGGTCAACCGGGAAGACATCACCCACTGGATTGCCCGCCAACTGGAAGACATCAACAGCCTACTTTAGCCTTTAGCGGACTTGCAGGAGAACATCGTTGATTGACGACCCCTTTTACGGTCAGTTGCCCGATGGAGAACGCCCGGACATTATGCTCTACATCTTTCCCCACCTCCGGGAGTTCCTCGCCATTGATTTGCGGGATGACCGCTCGGAAGTCTCCCTGTTGAATACCGTTGAGGTTTTCAACGAAGAGTTCTTTCACGGCCTGGAGCTGGAGTTTTCCAAGACCCTCCGGGAAGGGAATCAGTTTCCCTTTGCCCATTTGATTAACCTGCCCCTGCGCCTGGAGGAGATTGTGCGCGGCGTAGCGATGTCCTCCATTATGGAACGGCTGGGCGTTGACCCGGATGATGAGGAAGAACTGCCGACGGTGGTAGTGTTCATCATCAGCGGCGGGGCCTTGGCGATGCACTCCGACCGCCTGGTTACCAGCCTGCGGGAACTGTTGCAAGCCTACCCCGGCGGCGCCGACATCTCCCGGTGGGAGCGGGTAATTGCCCGCCTGGTCGCCGAGGAAAACGTCGTACTGCAAGAGTTGAGCCACCAGGAATTGACCGAAGCCCTACGCGATGACTCGCCCGACTACTTTACCCTCTGGGAGAACCGCAACTGACCGATGCAGCAAGTAGGACTGATTTCGGATACCCACATGGCGGGCAGCGGGCGCGGCCTGCCGGACGTGGCGCTGGAAGCCCTGGCCGGGGTTGACCTGATTCTCCATTGCGGCGACCTGGAGTGTCTGGGCGTGCTGGACTACCTGGAGACGGTAGCGCCGGTGCTGGCGGTGCGGGGCTACGAAGACCCGACGGAACCGGGCGACCGGCTGGCCGGTACGACCCGGGTAGTGCAAGTAGAGCAGGTGAACATCGGGATGGTACACGACATCCAGTGGCCCACTCCCCGAATCGCGACCAGCCCGGACGGAACCGGCCTGGTTTTCCCCGAAGGACGGGCCGCCGACCTGCTGACCCGCAAGTTCGGCCGGCCGGTGGACGTGGTGGTCTTTGGCGATACCCACGAGGAACTGATTTGCTACTATGACGGCGCGCTGCTGATTAACCCCGGCAGCCCCACCTATCCGGGCAAACGCCACCGCCCCGGCTCCCTGGGAACCCTGGCCCGGCTGAAAATAGAGGGCCGCGCCGTAGAGGTGGAAATGGTCAACCTGGAAAGGCTGCGGCGTACCGGCTGAGCCGACTTTGCTCAACAGGAATGGCCCGGAGATACAGGGGTTTTAATCCCTACCCTGTATCTCCGGGCCATTTGTGTTATTGAAATCGCCGGTTGAAACCGCCGGATTAGGTCAGGTTGATTAGCGCGGGAAGTTCCGCGAAGACCGGGGCGAAGACCAGAGATACAATCGCCATCAGCTTGAGCAGGATGTTCAGGGAAGGGCCGGAGGTGTCCTTGAACGGGTCGCCTACTACGTCGCCTTCCACCGCCGCTTTGTGGGCATCGGAACCCTTGCCGCCGAAGTTGCCCAGTTCCACGTACTTCTTGGCGTTGTCCCAGGCGCCGCCGGCGCTCGCCATCATTATCGCCAGCATAAACCCGGCGGAAACCGCCCCGATGAGCAGGCCGCCCAGCGCCGCCTCGCCCAGGATGAAACCGGTAGCCAGGGGCGCGATGACGGCCATCACGCCGGGCAGAATCATCTCCCGCAGGGCGCCCCGGGTGCTGATGTCCACGCAGCGGGCCGAGTCGGGCCGGGCGTTGCCTTCCATCAGGCCGGGAATCTCCCGGAACTGCCGCCGTACCTCGTCAACGATGCCCTGAGCGGCCCGACCTACGGCCTGCATGGTCATCGCGGAAAAGAGGAAGGGCAGCATACCACCGATAACTACGCCCACCAGAATCTCCGGCTGGAGCAGGTTGATGCCCATGCTCCCGGCGGTCAGCCGCCCGTCGTCGCCCAGCTCAATCAGCCCGGCGGTTACCGAGTAGGCCGCCAGCAGCGCCAGGGCGGTAAGGGCCGCCGACCCGATGGCAAACCCCTTGCCGGTGGCGGCAGTGGTATTGCCCAGGGCGTCCAGCGCGTCGGTGCGCTCCCGAACCTGCGGCTCCAGTTGGGCCTGCTCGGCGATGCCGCCGGCGTTGTCGGCTACCGGGCCATAGGCATCGGTCGCCAGGGTGATGCCCAGGGTGGAGAGCAGGCCAACCCCGGCCAGGGCCACGCCGTAGAAACCAGCGAACCAGTAGGCCAGCAGAATGGCGATGGAGATGCAGATGACCGGAATCAGGGTGCTGAGCATCCCGGTGGCGATGCCGCTGATGATGACCGTGGCCGCCCCGGTCTGGGATGATTCGGATACCCGCTGGGTCGGCCGGTAGCTGTAGGAGGTGTAGTATTCGGTAGCCAGGCCGATAATGGTTCCCGCCACCAGGCCGGCCACCACGCAGCCGAACCAGGCCCAGTTTTGCGTCAGGGTGAGGGTCAGCACGGCGGCGAAAATTATCAGCAGGCCGCCGGCGGCAAAGATGCCGTAGCGCAAGGCCCAGAGCAGTTTCTCAAAGTCCGCCTGCTCACCGCTGCGTACCAGGAAAGTCCCTAGAATGGCGGCGATAATTCCGGCCCCGGCCAGCAGCATCGGGAACAGGGCTTGAATCTGTTTCCCCTCATCCATCGCGAAGAGGGTCACCGCGCCCACCAGGGCTACGGCGGAGATAATGCTGCCCACGTAGGACTCAAACAGGTCGGCGCCC
This sequence comes from uncultured Dehalococcoidia bacterium, assembly GCA_958295765.1. Classification (GTDB taxonomy): domain Bacteria; phylum Chloroflexota; class Dehalococcoidia; order Lucifugimonadales; family UBA3495; genus CATQHB01. The sequence continues at coordinate 1,372,330 of CATQHB010000002.1, read as the reverse complement.
ATCCCGGCCACGTCGCCGACGTTGTCGCCGACGTTGTCGGCAATCACGCCGGGGTTGCGGGGGTCATCCTCGGGGATGCCGGCCTCCACCTTGCCCACCAGGTCGGAACCGACGTCGGCGGCCTTGGTGAAGATGCCGCCGCCCACCCGGGCGAAGAGGGCGATAGAACTGGCGCCGAACCCAAAACCGGCGACGGCGCTGATGTTCTGGAAAATCAGGTACAGGATGGTAACCCCCAGCAGGCCAATGCCCACCACGGTTATGCCCATCACCGAGCCGCTGGAGAAGGCCACCCGCAGGGCCGGGTTCAGCCCCCGCATGGCGGCGGCGGCGGTGCGGACGTTGGCCCGTACCGCGACGTTCATTCCAATAAAGCCGGCCAGACCGGAACAGATAGTGCCAACCACGTAGGAAATAGCGGTAGCCGGCACGCCCAGTTCGTGGGTGAACAGGGTATAGTCCAGCACCGCCAGCACTATCGTTACCACCACCACCAGGGGCAGCAACGCCAGATACTCCCGGCGCAAAAAGGCCGACGCCCCGGTTCGGATGGCGTCGCCAATTTCGGTCATTCGTTCATTGCCCTTTTCGGCCCCAATTACCCGGTAGGCCATAATGCCGGCAAAGATGAGGGCAATTACCCCGGCAATCAGGGGCAAGGCAATCAGAAAGGGGATTGAGGATTCCATCAACAAACCTCTCTATCATCAGGAAATGCTTTCTTTGGAGCGTTGGAAACTTATCATATACCCTTGGGGGTGTCAAATTGAGTTGTACCTGAACCGGGGCCAGCGCGTCTTAAATGGCTTAACTAGGGCAACCCAGGAGACCGTCATTCTACAAGCAACCGTGATTCCCTAAGCAACCGTCGTTCCGGCGAAAGCCGGAATCCAGAACCCTGGGTAGCCGGCTACCTCTTTTCCGGGGGATTTCCTGGGTTCCGGCTTTCGCCGGAACGACGGTTGCTTGGTTTGCCCTGGTTCCCCCGCTCATCCTGAGCTTGTCGAAGGACGGGACTGCATTACTGCGCCTCTCCAGTGCAACAAAATCCCCGCCCGGAGTATGGTAGAGTAGGGCAATGGGGAAGCTCACAGGAACAATACGGGAACGAAAGGATAGATGACCAATGAAAGTTGAACAGCTTTTTGACTTGAGCGGTCGGACCGCCATCGTAACCGGGGGCAACGGCGGCATTGGCCTGGGTATGGCTAAAGGGTTGGCCGGGGCCGGCGCGGATATTGTCATCGCCGCCCGCAATGCCGAAAAAACCGCCCAGGCCGTCCAGGAAATTGAGGCGTTGGGAGTCCGGGCCATCGGCTTGAGCGTGGATGTTACCGATGAGGCCCAAATCCGGCAAATGGTTGCCGATACGGTGGACGCCTTAGGCCGGGTGGACATCCTGGTCAACAACGCCGGCACGGTGGTGCGGAAAACCCCGGAGCAGACCACTACCGAGGAGTGGGACCTGGTGCTGGACGTGAACCTGCGGTCGGCTTTCCTGGCCGCCCGGGAGGTGTACCCCCGGATGCAGCAGCAGGGCGGCGGGAAAATCATTAACATCGGTTCAATGTTCTCCCTGTTCGGCGGGGGCGGCAGCGGCGCGCCCTACTCCTCCAGCAAGGGCGGCGTGGTGCAGCTTGCCAAAAGCCTGGCGGTGGCCTGGGCCAAAGACAACATCCAGGCCAACGCCATCCTGCCCGGCTGGTTTATGACCACCCTGACCTCGGACATCCCGGTGAACCAGCCGGAGCGGTACGAAATGATTAGCCGCCGCATCCCCACCGGCCGCTGGGGCGAGGTGGAGGAACTGCAAGGAGCGGTGATTTTCCTGTCCAGCCGCGCCTCGGACTACATCACCGGCGCGGTGCTGACGGTGGACGGCGGTTATTCGGTTATGTAAAGTCGGGAACGGCGCAAGTTGGTATTTCCCCGGGGCAATCGCAGCATAAAACCGTCGTTCCGGCGAAAGCCGGAATCCAGAACGGTCGATAGCCGGCTACCTATTTTCCGGTAGGATTTCCTGGATTCCGGCTTTCGCCGGAACGACGGTTGCTTGGGGAATGACGGTTGCTTGGAATGACGGTTGACCGGGTTGCCCTGGTTAAGATGCCATTGCCTTGGGTGTTTCCATCGGGTAGGGGCGGGTTTATAACCCGCCCTGCCCGCAACGGCAAATCAGGCTCGGAGAACGGACGCCGCCATAGTTAAACCGTCCTGACACCGGAACGTGGGCGGGTTATAAACCCGCCCCTACCGGCCAACGTAGCGTGGTCTGGCAACTTTGCTTGGCAAGAAATACCAACAAATGTTGAGAATACCCAAAACCGGGCCGGGGTAAAGTCTCCACCAAGAACAAACCCCGCTCACCCTGAGCTTGTCGAAGGGCGGGAACGGGATGGTTCGACAAGCTCACCATGAGCGGGATTTAGACTAGAGCGGAATTTTAGATGAGCGGGGTTTAGGCAAGGGCGGAGTTTAGATAATCATTATCGGGTAGTTCGTGGTTTCCAACTCTCCCCTACCCCAACTGCTCCAACGCCTGGCGGGACAGCATCATTTTTACCGGGCTGATGGGGCGGAAGGTGCGGGACACCCGCACGTCCCCGGCCAGGCTGCACAGGGTATAGGCGTCATAGGGGGCCATTCCCTTTTCCTGAACCAGAAAGTCCACCATATCCCGCACCGCCTGTTTCATCGCCGGCGCCAGTTCCTCGCCGTAGGACAGGACGACAAAATGCTCCGGCGTCAGGGCACGGGGGCTGGCAATGTTCATACCCTTTTCCACGGTTACCCGGAGGTGGCTGTCGGCGGCGCACTCGGCCCCGGTTCCCGCCACCGCCCCGTCGCCGACGATGGCGTGGCAGTCGCCCAGGGCCAGCAGCCCGCCGGCCACGAACACCGGCATATAAATGACGCTGCCGGCCACCAGTTCCTTCATATCAATGTCGCCACCGTAGGGGCCGCTGTCGCTGGCGGTGTTCTGGACGTAGGTGGGCGTGGTGGCGACCAACCCCATAGAGGGCTGCATCTCCAGTTTCAACCCGCTGGGCAGGGCCAGCCGGTTGCCGTCGAACTCCATCACCGTAGGGTAGCCTTCGGTGAACTCCTCCTCCAGAAAGCCGCGCCCCGGCATCACCATGTGGGCCGCCCCTTCCTTGGGGGTAATGCTGATAAACTCCACTTTCAGCGCATCCCCCGGTTCGGCGCCGTTGACGTAGATCGGGCCGGTGGCCGGGCCTTTCAGCGACTTGGCATCCAGGGCGGCCGGGTCGCGCAGGCCCTCAAAGGCATCCCAGGTTTCCACCATCAACTCCTCCCCGGAGTCAATGGTAATGGCCGGCTCTCCCTGGGGATCCAGGAAGTAAATGTGCTGGTCCCGGCTCAAACGCTTCATCTCAAACCTCATTCGATTTGCCGGCCCCGCTACCCCGGCGCCGGCTTCGTTTTAGCTGCGGATTAGTTACGGCGTGCCGGCTCTGGTATGGCAAAAGCGGCTTGGCGGGCGCTAACGCCCTCAGCCGGGTCAAGTTCCACCACGGTAACCGACACGGTCTCATCGTCCAGCGAGGCGCCCAGGGGCGACCCGGAATAGAAAGCCCTGGTGTTGGCCTGGGATACGTCCACGTGCCGCTCCCAATGCCCCAGGGCCAGGTAGTCGCAGGGGGCGGCGGCCACTTCCTCCGGGTAGATGGGGGAGGAACGCAAGTCCTTGTCCTCCGCAAAATGGAAATGGCCGTGCGCCAGGGCCACCAGCCAGCGCCCCTCCGTTGCCGGGGTCATTCCCGCCAGAGGGCGGAACTCCGGCGTGTGCTGCTCCATCGCCCGACCCCACAGGTCAAGGGTCAAGTCGGGGAAGGCAATGGTCTGGCCGGCCGCCTCGGTGAACAGGAAAAGGTTGGGCGGCGCATCCTCAAACGGCGGCCGGCGGTAAAGGGAATCCCGGTGATAAAGGTCATGGTTGCCCGGCAGCACAATCACCGGGCACTCCAGGCGGGCGGCCTGCTCCAGGAAAACCTCCAGCACCCGGTCCGGCACCCGGGCGTGGTCGAAAACGTCCCCTACTAAAAGCAGGCCGTCGCCCTGCAAGGCGGTTACGCTGTCCACCACCGCCCGGAAAGCCTTTTCGGCCACCTCAGGTCTCCAGTCCACGCCCAAATGGGTATCCGAAGTGTGAATCAACCGGATTTTCTTTCGCTCTGACAACCCTTTACCTGCTCCATTTCCCGATTTCGGCCGGCTTTCTCAAATTGTGGGGTGGTATTGATGACGGCAATCTACTTCCCGATAACTCCCTTGCGCTGCAACTCGGCAATCGCCTCGGTTCCATAGCCCAGTTCGGCCAGGATTTCCGCGTTGTGCTGGCCCAGCAAGGGCGGGGGACGCCGGAGGTCCGGGGGTGTTTCCGCCAGTTTCAGGGGAGAGTTGGGTATTTTCAAGTCCGGCACGTTGGGGTGGGATAGTTGGGCAATCATATTCCGGGCCTGCACCTGGGGGTTGTTCACCACGTCATCCACCCGGTTGATGGGGCCGCAAGGCACGCCGGCCCGCTCAATGGCCTCAACCCATTCGGCCACCGTCCGGGTGCGGAAGATCCCGCTGAGCAACTCTACGCACTCGGCCCGGTGCGCCACCCGGTCATCATTGGTCAGAAAACGGGGGTCGGCCAGCAGGTCGGGCCGCTCAATGGCGGCGCAGAACCGCTCCCACAGGCCCTGATTGGCGACGCCGAGGATAAAGTAGCCGTCGGATGCAGGAAAGCTCTGGTAAGGGACCAGGCTGGGGTGGCCCGAACCCATGCGCTGGGGTACTACGCCGGTCGCCAGGTAGGCGGTGGCGTGGTAGCTCAGGGCCGCTACCTGCCCGTCCAGCAGGGCCGCCTCAATGTGCTGACCCTGGCCGGTCTGCCGCTGGTGGTAAAGGGCGGTTACCACCGAACCGTAGGCCATCATTCCGGTAAAAAGGTCAACCAGGGAAAACCCGACGCGCAGGGGCAGTCCATCCGGGTCGCCGGTCAAGTCCATCAGCCCGCTGTAGGCTTGAATAATCAGGTCGTAGCCGGGCTTTTCCGCCATGGGGCCGGTGCGGCCATAACCGGAGATGGAGCAGTAAACGATGCCGGGGTTGAGCCGGCAAATGTCCGCATAGCCCAGGCCCATTCGTTCCAGGGCGCCGGCGCGGAAACTTTCAATCATCACGTCGGCATCGGCGGCCAGGGCGCGGACAATATCCAGCCCCTCTTTCTCCCGCAGGTTGAGGCTCAGGCTGCGCTTGTTCCGGTTGAAGGAAACGAACTGGGTACTTTCCCCGTTCCAGAAAGGGGTCCAGGAGCGGGTTTCGTCGCCCCGTTCCGGCTCTTCAATCTTGACCACGTCAGCGCCCATATCGCCCAGCAGCATAGTGCAGAAAGGGCCGGCCAGGGTTCGGGTCAAGTCCACCACTTTTACGTTTTCCAGTGCCGAGGGCATAGCTTTCTCTTCCTTGCAGTATGGAATGGCAGGCACCGCGCCCTGGAATTATAGCACGCAACCGTTATCCTTTCCGAACAATAGCAATAGATAGCGGGGTAATCGCATCATAAACCCGTCAATCATAAAACCGTCGTTCCGGCGAAAGCCGGAATCCAGGAAATCCCCCGGAAAAGAGCGGGCCGGCTACCGAGGGTTCTGGATCCCGGCTTTCGCCGGAACGACGGTTGCGGGGGGATTCACTGGCCGCCAACGCCGGTTTAAGCGGCATTTATCCTGATGATATACTGGCCCCGCATCGGCGCATTAGTTTGGAATAACCCAAATTGTAATCAGGGAGGAAATATGAACGGAGCAGAACTGAAGGCTACCCTGCAAGCAGGCGGCCGGGTCTTTGGCACGATGATAACTCACGGGCGCAATCCCCGCTGGGTGGATGCCCTGGGCGGTATCGGTCTGGATTACGTGGTTATTGATACGGAGCATGGGCCGCGCAGTCGGGCGGAGTTGGCCGACTACCTGGTCGCCTTCGGCAACTCCGGCGTCGTCCCCATTATGCGCATCCCGATACCCGACTCCCACTACGTAACCATGGCCCTGGACGCCGGGGCGCAGGGGATATTGGCCCCCTATTGCGAAACGGTGGCGGAAGTCAAGGAAGTAATCGGCGCAGCCAAGTGGCGGCCCCTGAAGGGCGAGGCGGTGCGGCGCCTGATGGATACCGGCGAGCACGTCAGCGACGCCAGCCGCGCCTACCTGGAACAGCGCAACCGGAACACCGTCGCCATCATCGGCATCGAGAGCGTGGTAGCGGTCAACAACTTGGAGGAAATCCTGAAAGTGCCGGGGATTGACGGCATTTTTGTCGGCCCTAACGATATGAGCATCTCCCTGGGCTATCCCGACCAGTACGACCGGCCCGAATATCAGGAAACGGTTAAAAGGGTCATCGACACTTCCGAGGCTCACGGCATCCCCACCCTGGTTCACCACCAGACGGCCGACCTGTCCGCCTACTGGGTGAGTCAAGGGGCGCGGTTTGTATTGCACACCACCGACCGCCGGACGCTGACCGAGGCTTACCGGCGCGACTTTGCGGCGTTGCGGGAAGTGGCAGCGGGGAACTAACCCGGCCTAGTCGCTGCCGCCGGTGGACTCCCAGCGGCGGCGCAGGGAGTCAATGTAAACCCGTTCATAATCTCCGTGATGGCCGGTATGGGCCGAGTCGGCAAGCTGCTCGGCCCATAGGTATTCCACGTCCTCCCAACGAATCGGGTAGGGCGGCTGGTCAAAGAAGTCGGTTACCGCCGCGTTGGGGTCCGCCGCCTCCATATAGCCCATCATCTGGAAGTTGTCGTAGTGATTGCCGTGGTCGGAAAGGAACCTTCCCTTCATTGCGGCCAGGATAATGAAAGCGGGCATATCACCCCCCACCGCATTGGGGCAGCAGTAAATCGGGCAGTGGCAACCAGTATCCCCGGCAGAGCTTATGCAGGATACCTTACCGGATAGTGCGGCGTAGTTCGCTCAGCTTGCCAACAATGCACAACCAAGTCTGCGCCAGGAACAAAATCCGCTCATCCTGCGCCAGGAACAAAATCCGCTCATCCTGCGCCAGGAGCAAAACCCGCTCATGGTGAGCTTGTCGAACCACGCCCCGCTATCCGGTAGGGTATCCTTGTTCAAGCTCAAGGATGAGCGGGGAAATCAACCGGCGCGGCTTGGCAATCGTCCCAACCGGCTACCGGGTTACCTGGCTAAAATGTGAACGGTAGTTACGTCTCCGGCCCCGGAGCATTGGGCCATCCCGACCCGGGCCTTTGGCACCTGGCGCGGGCCGGCCTCTCCCCGTAGTTGGGTCACCGTTTCGTGTACCATGCGGATACCCGTCGCCCCGAAGGGGTGTCCCATAGCCAGCAGCCCCCCGTCGGTATTTACCGGCAAGTCGCCGGTCAGGGCGGTGCGGCCCTCCAGGGTAGCTTGCCAGGCTTCTCCCCGGGGCGCCAGGTCCAGCGCCTCGATTTGTTGCAATTCTCCGATAGTAGCGGCATCGTGAACCTGTAGCAGGTCAATGTCCTCCGGCCCCAGCCCGCTCATCTCATAGGCGGCCCGGCCCGCCGGTTCAGTGCGGTAGGGGCTGAAAGCGGAATGGTCGCTGCCCCGCCCGTTGTAGTTGCCGGAGGTAAGGGTGGCCGCAACTACACTGATGGCCCGGGACGGATCCAAACCGTACCGGCCCAAAGCCTCCCGGGCGCACAGCACGGCGGCGGCGGAACCTTCGCTGGTGGGGCAGCACTGGTAAAGGGTCAAGGGGTCGGCAATGGGCCGGGAGGCCAGCACGTCCTCCACCGTGTAAGTTTGTTTCCGGTGGGCGTAGGGATTCAGCAGGGCGTTCTGGCGGGCCTTGACCGCTACCTGGGCCAGCGCCGCCGCCGGCGCGCCGGTCTCCTCCATATAGCGGCGCATCCGCAAGGCGTAGCCGGCCATCATGTGGTCGCCGCCGATGTACCGCTCCGGGCTGTCGGCGGCGGTAACCGTTACCGGGCCGCCGGGAACCTTTTCCGCGCCAAAGGCCAGGGCCAGGTCATAAACCCCGGCGGTGATGCCCCAATAGGCTTGCCAGAAGGCGGTGGAGCCGCTGGAGCAGGCGTTTTCCACGTTGATTATCGGTATCCCGGTCAGCCCCAGAGCACCCAGAGCCGTCTCGCCCACCGACATTCCCTGATAATAGACGTGGCCGAAATAGGCCACCGGAATGTCCCGCCACCAGACGCCGCCGTCCTGCAACGCCGCCACTACCGCCTCCCGGGCCAAAGTTGCCAGGTCTTTCCCGGGAAATCGGCCAAAGGGGTGCAGGCCAACCCCGACTACCACCACGTCCCGAACCGGCTTGAACTGGGTCATCTGGTTTCCTCCTGCCCGACCCCGGTGAACTGAGGTATGGGCCGCCACTTGTAAACCATCCTTGCCGTTTCCGATTGACCATCCTGGACTTTTTGCAAAGCCATTGCTACGGCCAGGCCGATTTTCAAGTCCGCCTCCGGGATGTCGGTAACTTCGGCCAGGACGTGGGGGCCTTCCGGCAGTTCAACCTCGCCCAGCACGTAAGGAACCGGCCCGGGCCAGCCGGCCGGCGGCACCCGGACAATGGTGTAGCTGTAGAGAATACCCCGCCCGCTCAACTCCACCGATTCCAGGTCGCCGGAGGAACAGGATTGGCAGAAAAGGGCGGCGCCAAAAACGTAGATTCCGCAATCCCGGCAGCGCATACCCAGGAATACGCCGGTCGTTCCTTCCCCATCGGTTAGCCGCAACCGGCTGGGGTCAACCGAGACTACTTTGCTTTCGGTGGATGCTGACATTTCAGTGTGTGCCTCAAGGAAATTCAGCTTAATTCAGCTACCCGGCGCTGTCAACCGAGGGTGGCGGGAAAGCCGGGCAATCGCGTCTTAACTATGGTAACCCAAGCAGCCGTCATTCCAAGCAACCGTCGTTCCGGCGAAAGCCGGAATCCAGGAAATCCCCCGGAAAAGAGCGTGCCGGCTACAAAGGGTTCTGGATTCCGGCCTGCGCCGGAACGACGGGTTAATGCTGCGATTGTCCGGGGACGGCGGGAGAGTCGGGGTAATCGCATCTTAACCAGGGCAACCCAAGCAGCCGTCATTCCGGCGATAGAGCAACCGTCGTTCCGGCGAAAGCCGGAATCCAGGAAATCCCCCGGAAAAGAGCGTGCCGGCTACCGAGGGTTCTGGATTCCGGCCTACGCCGGAACGACGGGTTTATGCTGAGATTTTCCGGGGACAGCGGGAAAGCCGGGCAATCGCGTCTTAACCAGGTCAACCCGGCAACCGTCGTTCCGGCGAAAGCCGGAATCCAGGAAATCCCCCGGAAAAGCGCGTGCCGGCTACCGAGGGTTCTGGATTCCGGCTTTCGCCGGAACGACGGGTTTATGATGCGCTTGACTTGGTACGGCGGGAAAGCCGGGGCCGGTGCAAAGTCAATGCCAATAACAATATCCGCTTATGTTAAGCCTGTAATTTATGGTGCGCCCGTACCGCTCATGGTGAGCTTGTCGAACCATCGGGTCATCCTTCGACAAGCTCAGGATGAGCGGTTAAGTAAAGGATGAGCGATTAGACAAATAGTTGGTTCGACAAGCTCACCCTGAGCGGGAAATCCACTAGCGGGGAGTCAGCCAGTTCTACTTTCCCCCGACTTCTGCTATCAACTATTGACCCGCCCTTTGCCCCGTGATAGCTTGAACACAGCTTGAAATTGAAAGGCCCGGCGAGTCTTTACCTTTCACCTCATTAAGGCGCCGGCAACCGGGCCGGCGCCGGCGGAAAGCAGGCAACTAAAGTAGGCAACATGGCAGCAAGGATAACCGGCCCGACGGATGCCACCCGCCCGATGTGGGAAATGTCCCTGGGCGAGTTTCTGGACGAGGCGGTCAGCCGCAACCCGGATAAGCCGTTTCTGGAGATTGCCGGCCAGGTCATTACCTACCAGCAGTTTCACCGGAACGCCCGGCAAACCGCCGGGATGTTCCGGGAAATGGGTGTTGGCTACGGCGACCGGGTTTGCCTCTTTCTGCCCAACTGCCCGGAGTTTCACTATTGCTGGTTCGGCCTGTCCCTGCTTGGCGCAATCAGTGTTCCGGTCAACACCGCCTACAAACGGGATGAGACCGCCTTCGTATTGAACGACTCCGGCGCTAAAGCTATCGTAACTCATCCGACCCTGCTGCCGGTGGCCGAAGCCGCTGCCAATTTGACGCCCAGCGTTGAGCGCAAGCTGCTGGTAACTACCCCGACGGGGCCGGCGGGGATTGACGCCCCGGCGCCGGCCGTCCCCCAAGGGCTGGCGTCGGCGGGGGAGTGGGTGAACTTTGACGCCGCCCAAGCCCAGGCCGGAGAGTTGGGCGACCCGCCGGCTGTATCGCCGCAGGATATTTCCATGCTGGTCTATACCTCCGGCACTACCGGCAACCCCAAGGGGGTGCAGGTAACGCATCTGATGTACGTGGCCGCCGGGCAGGGGTTCGCTTACTGGACGGAGGCCACCGAGCAAGACCGCTTTTTTACTTGCCTGCCCTTCTTCCACGCCAACGCTCAGTACTACTCTACGATGGGCGCGTTGGCCGCCGGGGCTACCCTGGTGGTCGCCGAGCGGTTCAGCGCCTCCCGTTTCTGGGAGCAGGTGCGCGGCGCCGAGGCCACGGTGGTCAACTTTATCGGGATGATGATGCCGGTGCTGCTCAAGCAGCCGGCCGCCGAATCGGACCGGGCCAACCGGGTGCGGCTGTTCTACGGTTCCCCCGCCTTTTCACCGGAGTTCCTGCAAGACTTTCAAGACCGGTTCGGCCCCGCTGTAATCGTGGGTTTTGGTATGACTGAAACCTGCTACGGGGCGATTGAGCGAATCGGCGAGGGGCGCCGGCCCAACTCCTCCGGTTTGCCCCGGCTCCATCCCGATTCCCGGTTTGTCAACCAAATCCGAATTGTGGACGACGCCGGCGCTCCCGCCGGCCCTGGCGGGGTGGGAGAGATTACGATTAAGAACCCGGCGCTGATGCCTGGCTACTGGCGCAACGAGGAACAGACCCGCCTGGCGTTGCGCGACGGCTGGCTGCATACCGGAGACCTGGGCTGGCAGGACGCGGAAGGCTATCTCTACTTCGTTGACCGGAAGAAGGACGTAATCCGGCGGCGGGGCGAAAATATATCCTCTCAGGAAGTGGAAGACCTGATTAAGCGCCATCCCTCGGTGCTGGATTGCGCCGTAATCGCGGTGCCGTCGGAGTTGGGCGAGGATGAAGTCAAAGCCTACGTTACGCCCCGGCCGCCGGCGGAAATAGACCCGGCGGAGCTAGTTTACTGGTGCGCCGACAATCTGGCGTATTTCAAGGTTCCCCGCTACATTGAGGTGCGGGAGGAACTGCCCCGCACGCCCAGCCTGAGGGTGCGTAAAGACCTGCTGCGCCAGGAAAGGGAGAACCTGGTCGAAGACTGCTTTGACCGGGAGGCAGCCGACATTCGCCTCCGGTAATATCGCGGCTTAACCAGGGCAACCCAAACAACCGTCGTTCCGGCGAAAGCCGGAATCCAGGAAATCCCCCGGAAAAGAGCGAACCGGCTGCCGAGAGTTCTGGATTCCGGCCTGCGCCGGAACGACGGGTTTAAGTGCGATTGCCGGGGACAGCGTTCTAACCGATTAACTTATGGTCTATAATTGTAGGCTAGGATTGCAGGCCCTTGCGCCGGGCGGCCCCGGTTGCCCGGCAGTCAGTTCGCCAGTGGGGGTGGTATGAACAAAATAGAGGCTATCATCAGGCCGGAGAAACTCAACAGCGTAAAGGACGCCCTGGCCGACATCGGGTTGCCCGGCATTAACGTAACCCAGGTTACCGGACGCGGCGCCCAGCGCGGCATTGAAGTAGGCGGGCCGCGCGGCGTGGCCGGCAGCTACATCGTGGATATGCTGCCCAAGGTAAAGCTGGAGACGGTGGTCAGCGATGGGGATACCCAAAAGGCCATTGACGTAATCGTCGCCAACGCCCGTACCGGCAACATCGGCGACGGCAAGATTTTCATTACGCCGGTAGCCAATGCCATCCGTATCCGAACCAGTGAGGAGGGCGAAATCGCCCTGTAGCCGGCCGCGCTTTTCCCGCATCGCTATGCCCCGTTCTCCGGGGAGTGGGGTGAAAATTGTCGCCCTCTTGAGAGCAGGTCGAGGGTTCCGGGAACTGGCCGGAAACCGCCGGGGTTGCCCTTGAAACCGGCCCCGGCGGTTGTGCTATTCTGACCCTCAGCAACGGCCCGGCCCGGTTTCAGATAAGGGGAAGTATGGCAGAACGTAGATATTGGCTGTTCAAGTCGGAACCCAACTCCTACTCCTTCAGCGACCTGCTGGCCGAGGAGAATCGGACCGACTATTGGGACGGCATCCGCAACTATCAGGTTCGCAATATGATGCGGGACGAAATCAAGGCCGGCGACGGGATACTCTTTTACCACAGCAGCGCCAAGCCGACGGCGGTTATGGGCACCGCCCAGGTGGTGAAGGAAGCCTACCCGGACTTTAACGCCTGGGATCCCGCCCACCGGTACTATGACCCCAAAAGCGACCCTGCCAACCCCACCTGGCTGATGGTGGACATCCAGGCCGATGCCGAGTTTGCCCGTCCGGTAACCTTGCAGGAAATCAAGCAGAACCCCAAGCTGCAAGATATGATGCTGGTAAAACGGGGCGTCCGGCTGTCCATCCAACCGGTCAGCAAGGAAGCCTGGGATGAAATCGTGTCCCTGGGCGCCGGGGATTAGGTTCCGGGGCGGGGTTTTCCGGGGCGCGTCTCTCACCGCCGTCATTTCCCCCAACGCCCCGCCTCCACCTTGCCCCAACGTCGTGCCGTCATTCTCCTCAACGCGACCCTGAACTATCTTTCCTCAAGTCAATCGCAGCATAAACAACACCGTCGTTCCGGCGAAAGCCGGAATCCAGAAACGCTCAGTAGCCGGCCCGCTCTTTTCCCGGAGGATTTCCTGGATTCCGGCTTTCGCCGGAACGACGGTTGCTTGAGTTGCCACGGTTAAGATGTGGTTGCCCCGTATCCCGCCCAAGGCAATCGCAGCATAAACCCGTCATTCTATCGCCGGAATGACAATGCGCCCCGGTCAAGATTTTTTGACCGGGGCGCAGCGGTTTTGCCCTTTCTACTTGGGCCAATTACCCCGCCGGGCTACAAGGCCCCGTCAATGCTCACGTTGATTACTGCCGGCTTGCCGCTGCCGATGGAACGCTCCAGGGCCGGGCCTAGTTGGGTCGGGTCGTCCACGTTTTCCCCGGCTACGCCCATTGCCTGAGCGATTTCCGCCAGGGGCAGGGGGGTAGCAAAGTCCATCCCGACATACTCGCTGTCCCGGTCCGCATCCTCCAGCATCCGCCGCAGGTAAACGTCCATATTGACTTTCAGGATGCGGTAGGAGCGGTTGTTGCAGATGGCATAGGTTACCGGGATGTTGTAGCGGGCCGCCGTCCACAGGGCCTGCACCGTGTACATTGAGGCTCCGTCTCCCACCACGGCGACCACCGGCCGGCTGGGGTTAGCCAGCTTGATGCCCAGCGCGCCGGGCATGGCCCACCCCAGGGCGCCGCCCCGGATGCTGTAGTAGCTGCCCGGCTGGTCCGGTTCGATGGCTTGCAGCAGGGCGCCCCGGGAGGTGATGGCTTCGTCGGCTACAATGGCATCGGCCGGCAGCGCCTGGGCCAGTTCGTACATCATCCGGTCCACCGGCATAGGGCGCTGGTCTGCCATACTCCGCATCCGGTTCAGGTATTCTTCCCTGGCCCGGAGCCGGGCGGCGCCCAGGGCCGCGCTCCGGGTTGCCGCCGCTTCCCGGGCCGGGGCCGACAAGTCGCCGTCCAGGGCCTCGGCCAGGTCGGCCAAGCCGGCCTGGGGATCGCAGGGTATCCCCAAGTCCGTCGGGTACATCTTTTCTATTTCCTTGACGTTGCTGTCCAGGTGAATCAGCTTGGTTCCCGGCGACAGGAAAGGTTCCGGGACGTACAGGAAAGAGGAAAATACGTTAGTGCCTACCGCCAGCACCACGTCGGCGCCGGCCAGTTGCTGCCGGGTGGCGGAACTGTTCAGATTCAGCATCCCGGCGTACTGGTTATGGTTGGTGGGGAAGTTGACCTCGGAATAGGTATAGGAGGTGGCAAACACCTTGGCGCCCACCTGCTCCGCCACCCGCACCAACTGGGCCATCGCGCCGGATTGCCCCACCCGGTCGCCCAGCACGATTACCGGGTTTTCCGCCTGGGCCAGCAGTTCCGAAGCCCGGGCAACGGCGGCGGCGTCCGGGCGCATCCGAAAGTAACCCGGCGAGGAGGGAACAATCTCTACGTCAACCTCTTCGTCCATAGTATCCCAGGGGAAGGAGAGAAAGACCGGGCCGGTGGGCGGCGTTTTGGCTTCCTTGAAGGCTCGGCGCACCGCCATGGGTATGTTGGAGGCGTGAGGCACCTCGGCGCTCCACTTGGTGAACTGCTGGGTCATTTCCACCAGGTCGCCGGACAGCACCGGGTCGCTGAGCAGCATCCGGGTGTCGGAATTGCCGGCGGTCAGCACCAGCGGCGTGCCGCCCCGGTAGGCGTTATACAGCGCGCTGACGCCGTTAGCCAACCCGCCGGCGATGTGGATGTTGGCAAAGGCCGGCTGCCCCGTAGCCCTGGCGTAACCGTCGGCCATGCCGACGGCGGTGCCTTCCTGCAACGCCTGGACGTATTGAAGGTTGGGGTAGTCCTGGAGCACGTCCAGGAAGGGGGTTTCACTGGTGCCGGGGTTGCCAAAAATATACTCTAATCCCTCAGCCGCGAGCATCCGGGCCAGGGCTTCCTTGCCGGTCATCCTTGCCATGCGTTTACATCCTTTCTGTTCTGGTCTTGCTTTCCTGGGTTAAGGGTTTTACAGATAAATCATCCACTCCAGAAGGTTCTGGTCCGGGTCGCGGGCGTAGAGGCTGACCGCCGGCAGGCCGCCGCCGGCCCGGGCGCCCTTGCGCGGCCCCGGCCCCCGGATGACCTCTACCCCGGCCTCCGCCAGCATTTCCTGGCAGGCTTCCGCCGTCCCCTCCCAAACAAAGCAGATGTCGGCGCAGCCCGGCACCGCCGTCGGCCCCCGCAGGGTGGCGGTGTAACCCTCCGGGTGTACGTTTATCTTGGAGTCGCCAATCTGAATGGAGAAAATGTTGGCGTCTCCGGCGCGCCAGGCCGCTTCGTCGTTGATGGTGAAACCCAGCTTCTTGTAGAACGCAATGAGCTTCTCCGCATTGGCCGTAGGCATCGCGATGTGGTCAAAACCGATGGTGGACATAGACGCCCTCCTGTTCTCCTGATTATGACAAGGCAATGTCGGAAACCGGGCCGGAAAATATGGTTCCGGTCAGCCCTGACTTTGACGTATAAACTCCGGTCAGTTGCCGAGCATCGCCGTTGCTTCCGCCAGAAACTCCAGAATCAGGTCCCGGGTGCGCTCGGCCTCGTTGCTGAGCAGGCCGTGTTCCGCCCGGGGGATTATGTGAAGTTCGGAGCCGGCGATGCCCTGATGCAGTTGCCGCCCGCAGGCTACGTTGATCCGGCTGTCGGCGTCGCCGTGAACAATCAGTGTGGGCATTGCCAGCTCAGCCAGGCGGGACTCCAGGGAATCCCGGATGTCCAGGTAGCTCTGGATGGTCTTGACCAGCCCGCCGTATTGCCCCAGGTTGATTTGCCGGAGCCGGGCGAACTCCTGAGGCTGGGATTCTTTGAGGCCGGGCCAACGGGCCATCAGTCCCGCTTCTACCGCCGCTTCCCGCCCCCCGGCCGCCTCGGCCTGCTTGATGCCGTCCAGTTCCCGCTGCCGGATCGCCCGTTCCGATTCCTGAACGTAGGTCATCGTGTTGATTAGCAGCAGGGTTCGGGTCATTTCCGGGTGTTCCAGGGCAAACTGCAAGGCAATCGGCCCGCCAGCCGAGGAACCCAGCACGTGGGCTTGAGCGACGCCCAAATGCTTCAGGAGGGCGTACAGGTCCTGGGCGTAGTTGGCAATGGAGTATCCGTCCTCCGGCGTCTCGGAGCGGCCGGCGGCGCGGCGGTCGTAGGAAATGACCTGAAAATCGGCGGCCAGCGCCGCGGCGTGGTGGGCCATCAGCTGAGCGCAGCCCTCGCCGCCGCCCAGCCCGCCGTGAATCATCACCAGCGCCGGCCCCGCGCCCTGCGCCTCGTAATACATTCGGAAACCGTTAATAATCGCTTCTGGCACGCCTGCCTCCCCAGTCGCCGGAATCCTGTTCCTTGCAGCCATATTAGTCCCAACAGTTCACCCTGGCAAGCCGGCGGCGGGGGGCGCTGGTAGAGGCAAAGCTAACTAACTCGGCGTTACCCCTTATTACTGATACGTGAAGCCCGCAAAAACACTTTCCGCAAAGGCTTCATCAAACTTCTCCTTGCTGTCGGTGCATATCTCCACTCGTACAAAGTAGGAATAATCCCCCACTAATATATGCAGACCGTGCCCTTCAATGTCGCATTGACCGCCTTGCCCGTCATACTCATAACTAGACCGTTTTGTCGTTGTAGAGACCGGCCATATAGCCACCGTTCGATAGGATAGTTCGTCCTCTCTCAATTTCAAATCAAGGCTTACCTTCAAGTCGATATTGAAATCTTCTTGCCAGCCAAGCTCCGAAAAAATGGAGAAGATAGCGACCTTGGCGTAATCACCGGGCGACTGAAAACCCACAAGCGCTAAGCCTTTATCCAGATAGGCACCATCGGCAGAGTCAAAAAACTTTTCCCAATCCGGCGGTAACTGGATGCTATAGTCATCGTTGGGCTTATACCTTACCCATTCTGAGTGCGACACCGCCGTTGGTGTGGGCCATGGGGTAGCGGTGGGAGTAATCGTAGGCGCAGGCGTGACTGTTGGTGTGGTGGTCTGTGTTAGAGTAGCTATCGGAGTAGGGGTAGATGTGGGGTAAGGCGTGTAGGTGGGCCTCGGCGTGGCGGTAGGGTAAGCGGTTGCCGTAGGCGCCGGAGTAAGGGTTGGATAAGGAGTATTGGTCGGATAGGGCGTATGCGTGGGCAGCGGCGCAGCGGTAGGCAGGGCGGCCAAATGGGTCTGTACCTGGGCAGTTACGGTGGCCGGAATATCCGGCGTTGGTTCCGATACGGGGCTGGCACAAGCTGCCAAGGCTAACAAGGTCAAACCCAGACAAACGGATGTCAACCGGCGCATCAGGGAACCCCCTTGCAAGTTAGGACTGGTACTTGCAACAGACACCATTCCGTGCGTAAGCCTCACAAGGGGGCAAGTTGTCCAACCCCAAAAGGCTTACGCAATGGCAAGGGAACTCCGCTATGAATGGGGTCTGTTGCATCGTCAATATATCTTTTGGTAGCGGGGCCTGTCAAACAGGAATTCAGGGTGAGAGATGAAATTGAGATAACCGTTCGAGGTGAAATTTAGATAACCGCTCATGGTGAGCCGGTCGAACCATCCCGCCCCGTCCTTCGACAAGCTCAGGATGAGCGGATTAGTCGGCGGGATGAGCGGATTGGCTGGACTGAGTGGAAAATCCAAAGGCGCGACGGCGCAAGTACCGGGCAATCGCGCCTTAACCAGGACAACCCACGCAACCGTCGTTCCGGCGAAAGCCGGAATCCAGGAAATCCTACGGGAAAAGAGCGGGCCGGCTACAAGGTGTTCTGGATTCCGGCTTTCGCCGGAACGACGGTACTTGTGTCGCCCCGTCCTCAAGCAGCCGTTCCTTGACAAATCCTTGGCCGAAAACATACAATCCCGCCAATCAGTATCCCTGCCAACCGGCGTTTCCGAACCTGGTTATCCTGAACTTGAAATATCCCATTGCCCCATAAGGGAGAGGAGGAGTCTGATGTATCAGTGGCCCAAGGTAGTCTATAAAGAAGAAGGTATGCGCGAAGGTATGCAGATTGAGGATGCCAGCATCTCGGTGGATGACAAAATTGAACTGCTGGATGCCCTCTCCGAGACCGGCCTGCCCCAAATCGTGGTCGGCTCCTTTGTCAGCCCCAAGTGGACGCCCCAGATGGAGCGGATTGACGAAATCGTAACCCGGTTCACCCCCAACCCGGACGTAACCTACACCGCCCTGGCCCTGAACTCCCGGGGCGTCGAGCGGGCGCGGGCCTACTCCCCGCCGCTGACCATTGAGCGGGACGCCTACCCCCGCCTTTCCTGCCATATGTGCGACGTATTTGTCCGCCGCAACACCAACCGCACCCAGATGCAGGAAATGGAGCGCTGGCCCCAGATTATCGCCCAGGCCCAGGAACTGAATATCCGGGAAGCCGGCATCGGCTGCAATGCCAGTTGGGGTTCCAACTTCCTCGGCGAGTTCCCGGTGGACAACCTGATGACCCTGTTTGAGAAGCAGCACGGGATGTGGGACGAAGTGGGCATCAAGGTGGTAAGCTGCTCTATGGGCGACCCGATGAGCCACTGCACCCCGGCCAAGGTGGAGGAAAGCATCAGCCGGGTCAAGGAGCGCTGGCCCGAAATCAACCACTTCCGGCTGCACCTGCACAATGGCCGGAACATGGCGATTGCCTCGGCCTACGCCGCCCTGCGCACCCTGGGGCCGGATGACACCGTGGAGCTGGACGGCACTATCGGCGGTTACGGCGGCTGCCCCTACTGCGGCAACGGCCGGGCCACCGGCATGGCGCCCACCGAGGACCTGCTCCACATGATGGAGGACATGGGCGTCCCCACCGGCGTGGACATTGACAAGGTTATCGACTGCGTCTGGATGGCCGAGCGGATTATGGGGCGGGAGCTTTTCGGCCACGTCTCCAAGGCCGGCCCCCGGCCCAAGCGGGTCGAGCAGTTGTACGATATGAATATGCCCTTTGTGGAAACCCTGGCCCAGGCCCGCCACTTCAAGGAAGGCCCCGGGGTCTATGATGGCGGCATTTACCCCTACACCGAGCCGATTGCCAGTCCCTACCGGGAGCGGGTGGAAAACGGCCTGCCGGCCTACGACTCGGAGAACGGCGATTTCCCCTGGAAGCAGGACTGGTTCCCGGCCAAGGACTAGGCAGGGAACCCTTATCCCGCCATTGCCCAGCCATGGCGCCGGGGCCGCTCACTTGGATGGGTGGCCCCGGTTGCTTGCCGATGTCCCGCCGCCCGTTGCCGGCTACGGTTGGCGGCGGTAGGCCGGGGCCGGCCGGAGCAAACCGGCCGAATCAACAAATAGAGGAATGAAACTATGACCACCAGCCCAACCGACCCGAACCAGGTGCGCCTGACCGGAGAAAATTCCTTCATTCGCCTCTCCCAGGACGAGGGCGCAACGCAAACTACCCGTTCCAGCCACTGGCGAATCCTCCTCTCCCCGGCCGGCCCGGGCCACGTCCTATTTCTCAAGAGCGACGAAACGGACAATGAGGTGCGGATTTACGCCGACAACATCGCCCTGGCCCGCTGGCTGCAAGAGGAAATCGAGTGTCTGCTCTTTCCCGAATTTGCCGACCAGGATATTCCCGTTACCGACGCGGAGTTCACCAAGTCCGGCGACGTCCGCTCCTTCTGGACGGAAAAGGTGCTGAGCGATGACGATGAGATACTGTTGACCTGGTATGACTTCCTGGAGCCGTATATGCTGCGGGTCGAGGCCGGCAGCGCGCCGGGGCGTCCGCACGGCGTTTACAGTTGCTTCATCCCGTCGCGCCGCGCCCAGCTAACCATCAACGGCAACGTGGTGGCCGGCCAGCCGGCGCTGGAAATGCGCGGCGACAAGCAAAGCAGCAGCGCCTGCCTCGCCTGGTCGGAAACCTGGGTAAGGCCCTGACCAACGGCCCGCCAGCGTCTAGCGGTTTCGACTCACTCTACGTTGGATACCGGATAACCGCCCATAGTGAGCCTGGACAACCGCCCATAGTGAGCCGGACAGCCGCTCATGGTGAGCTTGATATAGCCGCTCATGGTGAGCCTGTCGAACCATCCCATCAGGATGAGCGGATTAGCCGGGGCGAATGGAGTACCCGGAGTCCATAATTCCTAACCGCAGAGCTTCAATAGAGCCTCAATTTTCCTTGCAGGGGGTACGTATCAGCTATGACACAGCAGGAAATATCCGGCGATTCACCGGGAACGGTTTTGTTCCCCCAGTTTCGGAATGAAATTTTTGATATGTACGTCGAGGAGTTGGCCGGGCTGACCGACGAGCAACTGGATTTCCAGTCGGACCGGTGGGGTTGGAGCGAGTGGAGCATCCGCCGCAACGTCAGCCACGTGGCCTCCGGCGACTTCCGGTGGCTGCTTCAGCGTTGGGGCGAGCGCCTGTTCACCGAAGGGCTGCCCGAAATCGAGGATTGGGACGGCATCATCGCCTCCCCCTACGACCGTCGGCTGGACGAAACTAAATACTGGGAGATGGACGCAATCCTGGCGGTGTTCCGCAAGGGCCTGGACTTTTCCCTGTCGGTACTGGAGTCGGAAACGGTTGATTCCCTACGCAGCAGGGAATTGCCCAGCAACATCGGCGGCCAACTCCACTGGCTCCAAGCCCATCCCTCAGGGGTGCGGCCCGACCCGGCCGACCCGGCGCAAGGCTACATTTCCCTGGAAGCCACCTTCCGGCACCGCTACTTCGAATACCTGACCCACCTCTACAACATTCAACGGCTGAAAAAGGCCCAGGGGCTGCCGGCCGTGGGGGCGATTCCCTTTGAGGGCTACCACGCCTTACCCGACTGGGACCGCAGCGAACCATAGGCAAAGGGGCAAGCGCCTCCTACCGGGTACGCTTGCTCTCATTCCGTATCGGGTTCCTCAATGTCCGATAACGGGCTTGACCGCGCTTCTTTGGCGAAGGCAAGTCCCCATACGGAAACGGCGCCGCCCTCTCTCAAGGCGGCGGCGCAGGCGGCCAGGGTGCTGCCGGTAGTGCTCACGTCGTCCACCACAATAAAAGACCGGCCGGTTATATCACCCCGGCTGGCAAAAACCCCGGCCGTGTTTTCCAACCGCTGTTGCCGGCTGGCAGTGCGGGCTTGCGGCGGGGTGTTCCGGGTACGGTAGAGCAGCTTTTCCGCTACCGGCAGGCCGGTTATTTCCCCCAACTCCCGGGCCAGCAGCCCGGCCTGATTGTAACCCCGCTCCCGGAGCTTTCGGGGATGCAGCGGCACCGGCAGCAGCGTATCGCCGGGCATTGGGTTGGCGCTCAGATAATCCGCCAGCAGCCGCCCCAGCAAAGGCGCAGCCACCCGCACGTTCCGGTACTTGAACTGGTGAATTACGTCCCGCGCCAGGCCCTGCATCAGGTAAGGGGCGCGTATCCCTTCGATTTTCCGGTGGGAACCAGGGGCCGGCTCCCGGCAGTTGCGGCAAGTCCCGCTGCCCCCCACGTCGGAGCAGACAACGCAGTAGGGCGGTTCCAGGCGGGGCAGGGCAGCGATACAGGGCGGACACAGCAGGTTACCCTCCTTCCCGCAGCCCAGGCAGCGCGGGGGCAGCAGCAAGTCCAGGGCGGAGTGGGTCGCCTGGCTCAGTAGAGATTTCAGAGTAACCGGCATAGTCTATTCCCGGTTTTGACGCCAACGCTGCAACATCCGGGAGTCCCGGGGAAAAGCCAGGGGCGGCAGGGCGTCCAGGTCAAAGAAGTCCACCGCCAGGGTCTCCGGCCCGGCTTGCAGCGCGCCGCCGGTTTCCACGCCGGTAAAGGCGGCCACGATTACCGGGTTGCCCGCCTCGGAAAACAGGCCAACCAGTCCGTCGATTTTAACCAGCAGCCCGGTTTCCTCAGCTACCTCCCGGGCCGCCGCCGCTTCGACCACTTCTCCCTGGTCCACGTAGCCGCCCGGCACGCTCCATAAACCGTAACCGGGGTCGCCGGCCCGGCGCACCATCAGCACCTGGCCCGCCCGTTCCACAACGGTTACGGCGACCACCTTGGGGTCGTAAAAGACCACGCGGCCACATTGGGAGCAGACCGGCCGCAACCGTCCCGCCGCCTCTCGTGCTTCCAGGAGCGCGCCGCAGCCTGAGCAATACTTGTCGCCTTGCTGCATTAAAAACTCTTAAACCGACTAGGGATTGGAGCTTCTTACCAGGGCATCCACTTCCTGGCGGGAGGGCATAGAATCCTGGGCGCCGACCCTGGTTACCGCCAGGGCGCCGGCGGCCGATGCCATCCGCACCGCCTGGGCTACGCTGCGGCCCTCGGCCAGGGCCACCGCCAGCGCGCCGTTAAAGGCGTCGCCGGCGCCGACGGAATCCACCGCTTCCACTGCAAAAGGCGGCACGTACTCGCCGCCCTGCGCGGTGGCATAGTAGGCTCCCTGGGGGCCTAGCTTGACCACCACCGTACCGATGCCCCGGCTCAGCAGCGTGCCGGCGGCCAGGGCCGCCGACTCCCGATCCGTAACCGGAGCATCCACCAGCGCCTGCGCGTCGGTCTCGTTGGGGGTGATGACGTCGCAGCAGGAATAGAAAGCCGCCGGCAGGGGCCGTACCGGGCTGGGGTCCAGAATGACCGGGACGCCCCGGACGGCTGCCGCCTGCGCCACCTTTAAGGACAGTTCTACCGATACTTCCAGTTGCAGCAGCAGCGCCGAGGCCCGGTACAGCAGTTCGGTTACCCTTTCCGCCTCGGCATCGCCGCAGGTATCATTGGCGCCCAGCACTTGGATAATCCGGTTCTGGGCGGTGTCGTCAATGCTGATGACGGCGATGCCGGTACTCACGCCGGGCGATACGCCTACGCCGGAAACGTCCACGCCGGCCTCGGACAGAGAACGGATTGCCTGAGGGCCAAACAGGTCATCACCGATGCGGCCCACCATCGCCACCCGCGCGCCCATCCGGGCGGCAGCCAGGGCCTGGTTGGCGCCCTTGCCGCCGGCGTAGGTCAGAAACCGATGGCCGACCACCGTCTCCCCGGCCTCCGGGAACCGGGCGGCCAGGGTAACCAGGTCCATATTGATGCCGCCCAGGGCCACTACTAAAGGGCGTTCTTCTCGATTCATTCCCCGTCTCGGCAAACCGGTAATTGAGCTATCGCCCCATATCCTACAATCTCGCGCGCCCCATATTCTACACCAGGACAATCGCATCTTAAATCGTATATCAACCCACGTCGGGATACCCTCTGCTATACTGGTCAAAATAGCATCCTGGAAATCCGGGGAGTGAGCGTGAATCGGCCTCAGCTAATCACCGACCAAAAGGAATGGAATCGCCTGGCTGACCGCCTGGCCGGCGCAACCGAACTGGCGATAGATACCGAAGCCAACAGTATGTACGCCTACCGGGGCCGAATCTGCCTGGTGCAGATTGGCGCCGCCGGTTCCGCGTATCTGATTGATGCCCTGGCCGTGTCTGACCTTTCCGAGTTGGGCGCGATCCTGGCCGACCCGTCGGTTACCAAAATAATGCACGGTTCCGACTATGACCTGCGCTCCTTTTACCGGGAATACGGGTTCAAGACCGCCGGGCTGTTTGACACGGAAACCTGCGCCCGGTTCCTCGGGATGCTCAGCCCCAACCTGGCCGCCGTATTGCACGCCTTTCTAGGGGTGGAGATACCCAAGAGCCGCCGGTTGCAGCGGTCAAACTGGGGATTGCGCCCCTTCAGCGACGAGGCAATCGACTATGCCGCCGCCGATGTTCAGCATCTCATACCCCTGGCCCGCAAACTGCGCCAACTCCTGGCGGAGCAGGGGCGGCTCGATTGGGTAAGGGACGAGTTTCTGCACCTGGAGGAGGCCGGCGCGACGGGCTACGAATCGGCGGAACCGGCCTTTCTGCGGGTCAAGGGCAGCGACCGCTTGAGTCCGCCGGAGTTGGCAGTGCTCAAGGAAGTGTACGAGTTTCGGGAGTTGGAGGCGGAAAGGCTGGACTGGCCGGCCTACCGGGTGGTGCGGAATGAGACGCTGCTCTACCTGGCCCAGCAGCCCCACGTTCCCCTGGAAGCGGTGCCCGACTTATCGCCCCAACTGGTGCGCCGGGCCGGAAACAAGCTGCGGGAAGCGGTGCAGCGAGGACAGCGCGGCCCGGCGGTCAACCGCCCGCCCCGCCGCCGGCGGACCCATTTCCCGGGCCGGGAGGTGCAGGGTCGGCTGCAAGTCCTGAAACAGTGGCGCAGCGACAAGGGCGCCGACCTGGGCCTGGACCCGGCCCTACTCTGGCCGGCGGTCAGCCTGGAACGTTTGGCGCACCGGCCGGCTCAGTGGCAGTCGGAGTTGGCCGAGGCCGGCGCCGCCGACATTCGCCCCTGGCAGCGCCGGGAGTTCGCTCAGGAACTGGCCGAGGTTCTTGAGGAGGCGGCCCTGAAATACCCTCCCATTGACGCAGACTGCTAATCGTCAAACCTTTTGGCATTGATGAGTAAGGGTTTTGGGCGATTAGTCCATCGGTGGCGGGTTTGTCGAGCAGTAAAGGGTTGGGGCGGTGGTTCGACAAGCTCACCATGAGCGGCTTTAACCAGACTCACAGAACTCGCCAACTGGCTTACCGCCAACGCAAGGAACAGCCGTACACCACCCCGACAAACCCGCCCTAACAACCGTCAGTAATCAGTCTCCGGCAAAAGACCGCCGTATTCACCAAATCGGGAATAACCACGTATTCGTCCACCGTGTGCATCGCATTGGTTGACATCCCCACCACCACGCTCTGGATGCCCTGCCGCCGCATTACGTTGCCGTCGGTGCCGCCGCCGGAGGGCTGGATGTTGGGCGTCAGGGCCATGTCCGCCATTATCCGGCGGGTCATCTGCACCACCGCCTCCTCCGGGTCCAGGTTATACATCTGGAAAAGAACTTCGAATTTCTCATCAATAGTTGCGTCCCGGTATCGCTGACGGGCCTGCTCCAGGGTAGCTTGCAGTTGAACTTTGAGCAGGTCGAAGGTTTCCGTGTTGCGGCTGCGGAACTCGCCGCCAAAGACCGCCTCCACCGGAACGGCATTGCGCACCGTCCCGCCGGAAATCAGCCCCACGTTAAAGGTGCTTTCCTCATCCAGCCGGCCCTGGGGCAGTTCGCCGATTATTTCCGAGGCGATTCGGATGGCCGACAGCCCCTTTTCCGGTTCCACCCCGGCATGGGCGCCCCGTCCCTTGACCGTTACGTCAAAGCTCATATAGCTGGGGCTGGAGCCGGTGATGGTATTCACCGGGCCGTTGCCGTCAAACACCACCGCCTCCAAGGCCCGAATCATGGAATAGTCCAGGTTGGTCGCGCCCACCAGACCGATTTCCTCGCCGCGGGTGAAAACTACCTGAACCGGGAGACGGGCCGCGCCCTCCTCGATCACCGACTCCAGCCCCTCAATAATCGCCGCAATGCCGGCCTTGCAGTCGCCGCCGAGAATGGTGGCGCCTTCGGAAACAATCCGGTCGCCCTGGATTAGCGGTTTGATGCCTCGGCCCGGCTCCACCGTGTCCATGTGGGCCGACAGCAGCAGAGGCCGCTCCCCCGGCTCCGAGGCGATTACGTTGCCGTGAGCGTCCCGTTCCACCTTAAACCCTAAGTTGCTCAGCCGACCGGTCAAGTGCTGGGCAATTTCCTCTTCCTCATCGGAAGGACTGTCTATTTGCACCAGGTCGCAGAAGGAGTTGATTAACCGTTCCTGACTTATCATTTGCCTGAACCCTCCCGATTATCCGCTGCCGCTGCCGCGTAAATCTTCAAGTAAATCTTGTTGCTATTCCCCCATTATACATCCCCCGGTACGTCCGGGGGCGGTTCTAGGGGGACAGGGCGATCAGGGTCAATCCCAGGACAATAAAGCCGGAACCCAGCAAGCGGCCCCGGCCAAAGGACTCTTTGAGAATGAAAACGCCCATCAGCACGCCGATTACAATGCC
The DNA here is from genome assembly GCA_958295765.1 of uncultured Dehalococcoidia bacterium. GTDB lineage: Bacteria > Chloroflexota > Dehalococcoidia > Lucifugimonadales > UBA3495 > CATQHB01. The sequence goes on along the minus strand of CATQHB010000002.1, from coordinate 1,346,469 downwards.
TACCTCCCGTGCCGGGGCAACGTAGCTGACCCGGGACAGGGAAAAGGCGGTTAGTACCAGCCCGTAAGCGACGAAAAAGAGAATCCCGGCGGCGACGATAGACCGGATATTCAAGCGCAATTCCCGCCCCAGCGAAGCCGGCCCGTAGTTGCGCAGCATATAGGGAGTGAGGCCAATCGCCGAACCCAGGGCAATCAGGTAGATGTAAAGAAAGGGTTGAATGTATTCCACCCCTTTCTTGTCCACCAGGGAGTAAAGGGTGATGGTCAGTCCGGTCAGAATGGCGTAACGGGTGCCGCTGTCTTTGAGCAGGGCGGTCGGCTGGCGGAGAATCGAGCCGAACCTGCCCCACCAGGATACGGTGTAAATGCCGATGGTAATTGAGGCGATGCCCAGGATGGCCGGCAGTTCGATGCGCTCGCCCAGGGTCAACACCGCCAGGATTGGCACCAGCATAGGGCCAATGCCGCGGGCGACGGGATACACCAGGGACAGGTCGCCCCGGGCGTAGCCCCGGCCCAGCAGGATGACGTAGCAAATCTCCAGCACGCTGCTGGCTAACAGCAGCCACCAGCCCGGCGGCGGTATCGGGTATAACCACAGCAGCGCCCCGCCCACCGGAGCCAGCAGGATACTGGCGCTGACCAACATCCACCAAACGAACATTTCCTTGTTGCCGGAGCGTTTCAGCAACAGGTTCCAGGTAGAATGGGTCAGCGACGACAGCAGAACCAGTATCAGGGATAATCCGGTCATAGGGGAAAGTATAACCTAAACCGGATTAAAGCGGAGAGAAAGTTGGAGGAAGGGTTGGTAGCGCATAGGGGATTCGAACCCCTGATCTCCGCCTTGAGAGGGCGGTGTCCTGGGCCGCTAGACGAATGCGCCACACCAACACTGGAGTACCGGCCCATTAAGGCATCCAGCATATTCAATATAGTAAATCCTGGCAGAATTGTCAACCGATTGGGCCGGACGGTATTCTCAACAGGCGTTGGTGTTCCTTACCCGGCTTCGGTGCATTGTAGGGGCGGGTTTGTAACCCGCCCTGGTTCCGGTGCAAGGATCTGTCGGATACGCTGTATCCGTTACCCAGATGATTCTGCCGTTGTCGCCAGGGCGGGTTACAAACCCGCCCCTACCGGCCGCCGGAGTATCCCGTCAGAACACCAACGCGCGTTGAGAGTACCGGTCGGACTTGATTGTCCGGTATCGCGCCGGCCCTCAAAAAACCGCCGGGTTCCCGTAGCAACCGCCCCTGTCCCTATGGTATATTTTTCAGGCAGCGGTTGCCAATCGGTTGCCAAATCGGACGGGACGGCGGGAAGGATTGGATGGTTAGTAACCCGGAAGTCAGCGACAGGGATACCCTCAACACCGGCTCTATGGTGGACGAAGGCATCGTCATCATAGATTTTGGCTCTCAATACAGCCACCTGATTGCCCGCCGGGCCCGGGAATTGAAGGTTTATTCCGAAGTGGTATCGGCCTCCTCAACCTGGGAAGGGGTTACCCAACGCATCATTCCCAAGGGAGTAATTCTTTCCGGCGGCCCGGCCAGTGTCTATGAGGCCGACGCCCCGCTGGTTCCCGATTGGGTATTTGACCACCACCTGCCGGCGTTGGGTATCTGCTATGGGATGCAGGCCCTGGTGCATCAACTGGGCGGCCAGGTGGCGCCGGGGGAGAAACGGGAGTACGGCTCCGCCGCGCTGAGCCGGGAAAACGCCGGCCAATCGCCCCAATCCCTGTTTCAGGATCTGCCCGATTCTTTCCAGGTGTGGATGAGCCACGGCGACCGGGTGGACGTTCTGCCCCCCGGTTTCACCTCCCTGGCGCACACGGAGAACTCGGCCAATGCCGCAATCAGCAACGGCGCCGGGATCTTCGGGCTGCAATTCCACCCGGAAGTCCAGCACACGCCCCTGGGCCAGACTATCCTGGAGAACTTTCTTTTCCGGGTTTGCGCCTGCCGGGGCGCCTGGACGCCGGAGAGTTTTGTTGCCGACTCGATACACCGCATCCGGCGGCAAGTCGGCACCGGCCGGGTAATCTGCGCCCTGTCCGGGGGGGTGGACTCCTCGGTGGCCGCCGTGCTGCTGCACCGGGCCATCGGCGACAACTTGACCTGCATTTTCGTGAACAACGGCCTCCTCCGCAAAGGAGAGGCGGAACAGGTGCAGGAAACTTACCGCCAGAACCTCGGCTTGAACCTCCGCTACGTGGACGCGGCCCAAAGGTTCTTGTCCCGTCTGGAGGGCGTTACCGACCCGGAGGTAAAGCGCAAGGCCATTGGCGAGGAGTTCATCCGGGTCTTTGAAGAGGCGGCTGCCGAATTGACCGACACCGACTTTCTGGCCCAGGGAACCCTGTACCCCGACGTTATCGAAAGCGAAACGCCGGAGAACCGGGCTTCGGCCCGAATCAAGACCCATCACAACGTGGGCGGCCTGCCGGACTATATGAAACTGGCATTGGTCGAGCCGCTGCGCTACCTGTATAAGGACGAAGTTCGGGAGGTCGGGCTGGAATTGGGCCTGCCCCGGGAAATAGTGCTACGGCAACCCTTCCCCGGTCCGGGCCTAGCCATTCGCATCATCGGAGCGGTTACCCCGGAAAAGCTGGCAATCCTGCGGGAATGTGATTGGATTGTCCTGGACGAGGTGGAAAAGGCCGGCCTCTATGAAGACATCTGGCAGAGCTTTGCCGTGCTCAGCGACAGCCGCACCGTCGGAGTAATGGGGGATTACCGGACTTACGGTTACGTTTGCGCGATTCGGGCCGTATCCAGCAACGACGCCATGACCGCCGATTGGGTGCGGCTGCCCTATGAGGTTCTAGCCCGTATCTCCAGCCGTATCGTCAACGAAGTTTCCGGCGTCAACCGGGTAGTCTATGACATCACCAGCAAACCCCCCGGCACTATTGAGTGGGAGTAGGATCAGAATGATAGCGGGTAGCTCCCATCCGTGCTGAACCCTAGGGTGAACTTGGCCGTGACCAAGGCGGAGCGGTTCCTGAGGACGGCTCGGATGGCTCAGGAACTGGGCGACCCGGAAAGCGCTGTTTCGCGAGCGTATTACGCCCTGTATCATACAACCATAGTGTTGTTGGAAGTGGTCAGGAACCGCACCAGGGAACGCTGGGCCCATGACCAACTGGAGCGGGCTTTCCTGGAAGAGTTTTGCAATCCCGGTTTTATATTCAACGCTCGGGATGGCGATACCTGGAAGCAGGCAAGAGCAGCACGGATTGACGCGGACTACCGGCTGGATCGGCTAAGCCAAAGGACGGCGCAAAGGATTCTGGACCGAGTTGAAGACCTGGTAACCCGGATGAAGTATGAAATTGAAAGAAGTGTGTGAAGAAGTACGGGGCGCAACGGCCCGATTTGCCGCTGAAGTAACGGCCCGTTTTCCCGACGTAGAAATAAACACCCGGTTTGCGCCTACTCCCCATACGGATTCCGGGGTAACCGCCTTGTGTTCCTCCAACAAGGAAAGGGAACGGGTTATGAATATGACCCGCCGTTTGGCGTTGAAATACTTCAAGAAAGAAGGAGTATTCATTGAAGGCTGGGCTTATTTGCCCGGCGAATATCCCTGGCCGCACCATTTCCCGGAAGAAGAGGAGTCGGAATAGCTGGCAGCTTTGTCGTGATAGGGATACCCAAGCACAATTTCTCCGCATTGACTAAAGCAAGCCCACTGGAGACGGTTAAATCTTGAAAGTTATGATTGTTGGCTCCGGCGGTCGTGAGCACGCCCTGGCCTGGCGGTTGCGCCGCAGCCCGCGGGTGTCGGCCCTCTGGGTCGCCGGGGGCAACGCCGGCACGGCCCAGGTTGCGACCAACTTGCCCATCACCCCGGAGAATATAGATGGCGTGGTTGAGGCCGCCCAATCTCTGGGCGTTGACTTGGTGGTGGTGGGGCCGGAAAGGCCTTTAGCTGACGGTATCGTGGATCGGCTTAGCGAAATGGGTATCCCCGCTTTCGGCCCAACCGCTTTGGCGGCCCGCCTGGAGGCCAGCAAGAGCTTTGCCCGGGAGGTGATGCGGGAGGCCGCCGTGCCCGGCCCGGAGTTCCGGGTTTTCAGCGACCGGCAAGAGGCGCTGGACTTTCTGTCCCGGCATCAAGGCCCGGTGGTGGTGAAAGCCGACGGGCTGGCTGAGGGTAAGGGAGTTGCTCTCTGCGCCACGCCGGAAGAGGCGGCAGTGTCGGTAACGGCCTGCCTCTCCGATCGGATTTTCGGCCGGGCCGGGGAAACCGTGGTAATTGAGGAATTGCTGCAAGGCGCCGAGGTTAGCGTATTTGGATTCAGCGACGGGGAGAATGTCTCCAGCCTGGTGGCGGCCTGCGACTATAAGCCGATTGGGGACGGCGACCAGGGGCCGAACACCGGCGGAATGGGCAGCTTTACGCCCCCGGTTTTCTGGGATGCAGAACTGGCCGACGTGGTGAGCCGGACTATTATGGAGCCGGTTATCGCGGCTATGGCGCGGCGGGGCGCCCCGTATCGCGGTATGCTCTACGCCGGGCTTATGTTTACTAGAGAAGGCCCGAAAGTTTTGGAATTCAACTGCCGCTTTGGTGACCCGGAAACCCAGGTTATTATGCCCCTGCTGGAAAGCGACCCTATCGAAACGATGACCGCTTGTATTGAGGGTAACCTCTCCCAAGCTCCCGTCCGTTGGGGAACGCAGGCTCACGTCGGAGTGGTGATGGTTTCCGGCGGCTACCCCGGCCCCTATCAGACCGGAAGGGAGATAACCGGGCTGGATAAGGAGGATGCTGACGCTATCGTGTTTCACGCCGGGGCGCAGCCGGCCGGCGGCGACGGCCCGGCGAACCGGGTGGTTACCAGCGGCGGGCGGGTGCTTACCGTAGTGGGCAAGGGAGACTCCCTGCCCCTGGCCCGCGCCGCCGCCTACCGGCGGGTGGCTGACCTGCACTTTGAGGATGCTTACTACCGGCAGGACATCGGAGACTTAACCGTGGGCAACCGGCAGGGTCTATGGTCGCCAAGTCCGTCGGTCTAGCCCCCGGCAACTTGGCGGCGGCCTACGGCGCGGCCCTTGACCAGGGGGAGTTGACGCGCTACCGCCAGCGGCGTTGGGCCGAGGCTGGGGCGTGGGCCGGGTGGCTTTCCCCGGAGGAATTGCCGGCCCTTACCGCGCCACAGGCATTGACCCTGTACCGGGCCGCCGGCGGAAACCGGAGCAAAGTTTTTGCTGCTAATCCGATTGCCGACATTAGAGACACCCTCGATTTTCTGCTCTATGATACTATTACTCTGGAGGCGCGTTTCAATGAGTGTGTCTCGGAGGGGGGCGCCTATAAACTGGACGGCGCGGGCAAGGAGTTCGTTTCTTACCTGCTCTGCCTGGGCCAGCCCCGCCTGTTGGCGGTCTGGAACCCGGCCGCCGAACGCAGTCTGCGCTATCTGGGCCGGTATCCCGGAACCTTGAGCAAGGGGCATTGGGGACTGCGCTACCTGGATTTGCTGGACGCCCTGCAACGGGTTCGCACCCAATACGGCCTGGCCGACTACCGGGAAGTTGACCAATTCTGTTATTTTCTGAGTCGCCACGCCCGGAAGGACCGGGAAGAAAAATAACCGGGCCTCGGGTATAAATTACCCGGCATAGGAGAACATCATGGCTTGGCGGGATACCCTTACAAACTTGCGGGATGAATTGGCAGAGGCCCGCGCTCAGCGACTGCGGGAAGCTCAGGAAGAAGACGCCGAGGCGGAACAACTCCGGGCGAGCCTGCGGGAATTGGCCGCATCCCTTGAAATCGCCCAACTTCTGGCGGACGTAAACGCCATCCTGTTGCAAGGCAACGGCGCCCTGGAGACCTTTGTTTCCTGGGAAGAAGGGGATGACGAAGCGGAAGAACCGGGGTTTAACCTGGTCAGCCTGAATGATGCCGATGATGAGGCTGACGACGTGGAGGAAATCTGCTTGACCCTTTCCTGGGAAGAGGACGGGGAGCGGGCCATTGAAATCGAGCTGGGCATCGAGGAGGAAGACACCGCCTACCTGATGGTGAACGGGGTGCCCATCCGTCAGGAGCGGGAGGCCCTGGAACGGGCGGTAGTCGCCGCCTTCCGGGAAGAACTGGAACTTTAGCGCACCAGCAGTTTAAGTAATTTAAGTAGAGAGGAAACAATCGTGCCATTAGTTGGAGTAGTGATGGGCAGCGCTTCCGATGAGCCGGTGGTCAAGGAAACGCTGGATACCCTGGAACAGTTGAAGGTTGACTACGAAGTGCGGGTTATGTCCGCTCACCGGACGCCGGAACGGGTGCAGGAGTATGCGACCAGCGCCCGGGAGCGGGGCATTGAGGTGCTGATTTCCGCCGCCGGCGGCTCGGCGGCCCTGGGCGGCGTCCTGGCCTCCTGGACTACCCTGCCGGTAATCGGGATTCCCCTGGCCTCCAGTGAACTTAACGGGATGGATTCCCTGCTGGCGACCGCCCAGATGCCGCCCGGTATTCCGGTGGCCTGCATGGCCGTCGGCGGCTGGGGCGCGCGCAACGCCGCCTTTTTCGCCGCCGAAATCCTGGGCTTGCGCCACGACCACATCCGGCAGGCTTACGAGGATTACCGCCGGCAGTTGCGGGAAAGATAGGAACGATAAGCGCGATAGGCAGGAACGTCAGCTTGATTCCGGCTATTCTCACCGACTTTGATGACACCGCCGCCGTCCAGAACGTGGCGGAAATGCTGTTGCACCGGTTTGGCGACGCCACCTGGGAAGGGGTACGCGCCCGCTTTCGCGCCGGTGAACTCTCGTTGAAGGACTACCAGGAAATCACCTTCAACGACATCAAGGCCGACCGGGAAACGATGCAGGCTTACGTCAAGGAAAACGCCAGCTTGCGCCCCCATTTCGGCGCCCTGCACGATTTATGCCGGGAGCGCAATTTCCCGCTGGCGGTGGTGAGCCTGGGCCTGGACTTCTACATCCAGGCGGTGCTGGAGCAGGCCGGCTTTCCCGAAGTGCCGTTGTATTGCGTCAACACCCGTTTTACCCCCGGGGGAATCACCTATTATTACCACCATAGCTATCCCGGGGAATCGGAACGGGGCAATTCCAAGGGTCTTATCGTTGACCGCTACCGGCAATTGGGCTACCACGTGATTTACGTGGGCGACGGCCGCTCCGATTTTGAGGCGGCGGAAAGGGCCGATACCGTCTTTGCCCATAGTTTCCTGGCCGAGGAGTGCCGGCGGCAGGATATTGCCTTTTGTCCCTTTAGCGACTTTGGCGACGTGCTGGCGGCGGTGCGCGAGTTTCCCCTTGCGGGGGCAAGCCCGGAGTAGGAGTTAATCCACAAAGCATGGACGGGTTATACTTAGCGCTTATTATCGCGGTGGTTGTACCGATTTATTTCCTGCCCACGATTATTGTTATGATACGCGGCAGGAATGACGGGTGCGGCATCTTTGCCGTGAACCTTTTATTTGGCGCAACGGTAATCGGATGGATTATTGCCCTTATCTGGTCTTTGAGTGGCAAGGGAAAGCGTTAAGCCGGATAATTAGAGATAGGCCAAAATCCAGGAGGAACCGGATTTGATTGACCGCTATTCCCGACCGGCGATGAAACGGGTCTGGTCGGACGAAAACAAGTACGAAAAGTGGCTGCAAGTTGAGCTGGCCGTTGCCGAAGCTTGGGCCGAGGCCGGGGTAATCCCCGCCGAGGACATTACCCTGCTCCGACCGGTCAAGTATAACCATCAAAGAATGATGGAGATTTTTGAGACCACCCGCCACGACGTTACCGCCTTTCTCACCTCCATCACCGAGGGAATCGGGGCGGAAGGGCGCTGGCTCCACTTGGGAATGACCTCCTCGGATATGCTGGACACCGCCCAAAGCCTGCAAATGGTGGAGGCCGGCGACCTGCTCCGGCAAGACCTGGAGGAGGCAATCGCCGCGGTGGAAAAGCAGGCGGTGGCCTACAAGGACACCATAATGATGGGGCGCACCCACGGGGTTCACGCCGAGCCGATGACCTTCGGGCTGAAAATGGCCCTCTGGTGGGAGGAACTGCGCCGCCAGCAGGCCCGTTTACAGGAGGCCGTCGAGTCCATCCGGGTGGGCAAGATTTCCGGCGCGGTCGGCACCCACGCCACTATCCCCCCGTCGGTAGAGGAAAAGGTCTGCCAGCGGCTGGGGCTGGAAGTGGCCCCGGTTTCCAATCAGATTATCCAGCGGGACCGCTACGCCCACTTCATCACCACCCTGGCCCTGATTGCCGCGTCCCTGGAAAAGTTCGCCACCGAAATCCGCTCCCTGCAACGCACCGAACTGCATGAGTTGGAGGAACCCTTCGGCCAGGGGCAGACCGGTTCCTCCTCGATGCCCCACAAGCGCAACCCGGAGTTGGCCGAGCGCATTTGCGGCCTGGCCCGGCTGATTCGCGGCCACAGCGTTACCGCCCTGGAAAACGTGGCCCTGTGGGGCGAGCGGGACATCAGCCATTCCTCGGCGGAACGGATAATTCTGCCCGATTCCTGCCTGGCCCTGGACTACATCCTGTCCATTTTCACCCGCATCGTCAAAGACCTGCGGGTTAATGCCGACCGGATGTGGGCCAACGTAGAGAGCAGCCGGGGCCTGGTGTTCAGCCAGCGGGCGCTGCTGGCCCTGGTGGACCATGGCCTGGGCCGGGAGGCTGCCTATAAGGTGGTGCAGCGCAACGCTATGCGGAGTTGGGATACCGGCGAGGATTTCCGGGACTTGCTCCGGGCCGACCCGGAGGCGCGGGAATGGCTGCCCGAACCCGACCTGGAGGAACTGTTCGATTACCGGTATTATACCCGCTACGTGGACGACACCTTTCAGCGCATTGGCCTGCTCCCGGCGGGCGTGTCGGCCTGATCCGGTAACCCCGCTGGCATTTTACCGGGAGCGGAAACGGCCGGCCCCGGTAACCTACGGTAACCTACCCGATTGGTTTCGGATATTCTATAATCATTACAGGATTGATGTATGCTGATTGAAACCGGACTCCCCAACCTCCTGCACCGGGGCAAGGTGCGGGATACCTATGTCGTCAACGCCGACTTGCTGTTGATGGTCGCCACCGACCGCATCTCCGCCTTTGACGTGGTGCTGCCCAACGGGATTCCCCACAAGGGGCTGGTCCTGAACCGGATTTCCGGCTTCTGGTTTGACAAAACCAGCCACCTGATTCCCAATCACCTGGTGGCCCTGGCCGATGCGGAGGCTGCCGCGCCCCTGCTGCAAAGCAACCCGGAGTTGGCCGGCGTGTCCCCGGAACTGGCAAGCCAGGCAATGGTGGTCAAACGGGCCGAGCGGATTGATATTGAGTGCATCGTGCGCGGTTACATCACCGGTTCCGCCTGGGCCGAATACCGGCGGCAAGGCACCGTCTCCGGCAAGCCCATGCCCGCCGGCCTGGTGGAGGGAATGGAGTTTCCCGAACCGATTTTCACGCCGACGACCAAGGCCGAGGAAGGGCATGACCAGAATATGTCCGACCAGGAAGTGGTCGATATGGTCGGGGCGGAAATGGCCCAACGCCTGGCCCAGGCCAGCCAGGAGGTTTATAGTTTTGCCCACGATTACGCCAGAGAACGGGGCATCATCTTGGCCGACACCAAAATGGAGTTTGGCCTGCTCGACGGCCAGTTGATTCTGATTGACGAACTGCTGACCCCGGACTCCAGCCGGTTCTGGGACCTGGAAGGCTACGCCCCCGGCAAGTCCCAGCCCAACTACGATAAACAATTCGTCCGGGACTGGCTGGTGGAACAGGGTTGGGACCAGGAACCGCCGGCCCCGGGACTGCCCGATGAGGTAATCGCCAGAACCACCGAGCGGTATATGGCGGCCTATCACCGGCTCACCGGGCTGGAACTCCAGACCGTCAACAGTTAGCCCTCTAACAACGGGAGGTAACGGAATTGCCCGAATCGCGCCGCCGCCGGCGCAGGAACCCCAACCGGGGCCGCGCTGCGGATATGGCAATCACTCAACCTAGAAAAAAGACCAACTACTGGTACGTCGCCGCCTCGGCCATCATCGCCTTTCTGGTGATCGCCGGATTCGCCATTGGCGGCCTGGCCGGCGTTCTACCGGGCGCTAACGGCGGCGCCGGCAGCAGCGCTGACTACGTCGAAGGCGTCGGCGAAGTCCAGACGATAATGTCCACCCGCCAGCACGTCCCGGAAAACCAGAACGTGAACTACAGCACGACGCCGCCCACCTCCGGCGACCATTGGGACTGGTGGGCGCGCTGTGGTTTCTATGCCGACGGCCTGCCCGATGAGCGCATCGTCCACAACCTGGAACACGGCAACATCGTGGTCAGCTACAATCTGGCAACCGCCGAAGAAGTGGCTCAGCTGAAAGAGTTTATGGACAACTTTGAGCTGGCCCCGGCGTGGGCGGTTACCCGATTCTACGACCGGATACCGGAAGGCACCGTTGCCCTGTCCGCCTGGGGCGTCCTGGACACGATGCAGGGGGTGGATGAGGCCCGGATTGAGGCCTTTTTCCGCCACTATTCCGGCACCCTGGGGCCGGAGTTCCCCAACGGCGCGCCCTGCACCAGCAGCGGGATAACGAATTAAGTTAAGCCCTTGCCGATGTCCTGATTCGGGAAGGTATGGGGCGGGGATTAGGGATTGTACCTGGCTAAGGTTTACGTGACCCTTAAACCGACGGTCAACGACCCCCAAGGAATCACGGTGCTGGGCGGGTTGAAAAGCCTGGGCTTTGATTCGGTGGAGGAGGTGCGCGTCGGCAAGTACCTGGAAGTCAGGATTGCCGCGCCGGAACGTTCTCAAGCAGAGGCCAAAGTTACCGAAATGTGCCGGGAACTGCTGGCTAACCCGGTCATTGAGGAGTTTCGCTTCGAGTTGGAGGAGGCCAGCCCCCGGCCGGGGGGTTAGGGACTCTCAACGTGGATTGGCATTATCATCGGTGTAAGGGCGGGTTGAAAAACCCGCCCTTCGTGCATTGAGCTAGCCTACCTTTGTCCCCGCTCATCCTGAGCCTGTCGAAGGATGGAATTGGTGGTTCGACAAGCTCACCATGAGCGGGTTTAGTTCCTGGCGCAGACTTGGCACTTACCCGGCTCACCGTGAGCAAGTTGGGTAGCTTGTCGGTATCTGTGGTATCCTTAACTTGGTGTGAGGGCGCCGGTTGCCTAACCCGCGCTGAGCCTACCGGGTGATTAGAGATTGTTGACTCTCACCCCTTTACCGGGCCAAGTTCAGAAAAGGAGATGATGCCGTGACTTCCAGCAATCACAACACTTATGCCTATGTCGGCGCCGAGAACAGCGGCCTTTACCGCCTGTCCCCAGGGGCCGACCATTGGGAGGAACTGACCAACGGCCTGCCGGAAAACCCGATAGTTCCGGGGCTGGCCGTCCACCCCAGCAATCCGCAGGTTATCTACGCCGGCACCCAGGACGGCCCCTACCGCAGCGCCGACCGGGGCGACCACTGGGAAAAGCTGGACTACCCGAAACTGGCCCCGCCGGTCTGGACTTTCCTGTTCCGGCCCCGGGACCCCAACGTGATGTACGCCGGCACCGCGCCGGGGGAACTGTACCGCAGTCGCAACGGCGGCGATTCCTGGCAAAAGCTGGCCTTTCCCCTCGGTTCCAATGAGGTGAGCATGGCCTTCCCCACGCGGGTTATTGGCCTGACCGCCGACCCCAACTTTCCTGATGAGATGTACGCCGCCCTGGAGGTGGCCGGGGTCTTGCGCAGCGTTGACGGGGGCGATAGCTGGGATGAAATTACCGGCTCCCTGGCCCCCAGTGAGGACACCCTGGACCTGCACGGCGTACAGTGCACCGCCGCCTCGCCGCGCACCGTGTTCATCACCACCAGGGTCGGCCCCTTTATCGGGCCGGATCGGGGCAGCGAGTGGCTGCCGATAAACTTCGGGCAGTTCTCCGAGATTACTTACACCCGGGACCTGTACGCCGCTCCCCATGACCCGAATATGCTCTACGTCTCCATTGGCGCCGCCGCCCGCAGCAAGCAAGGCGCCCTCTACCGCAGCCGGGACCTGTTCAAGACCTTTGAGCGGGTGGATCGGGGAATCACCGCCAATAGCACGATGATGGCGGTTCGGGTGAACCCCCGGACGCCGGAGCACATTTTCTGTGCCGCCCGGGACGGGCAGGTTTTCGGTTCCCTGGACGACGGGGCCACCTGGACCAGCTACGAACTGCCGGAGAGGGCCAGGGAAATCCGCGGGCTGGCCGTCGGCTGAACCCGGTTTAATTCAACCGGCCGGCGCACCCGGTTAGCAGGGAAATGGCGGGCCAAGAATACCAACCGGGGCCGTTGTCAACCGCGACAACGGCCCCGGAAAATTGTCCAAGGGCTTGATGCTCCCGGCGGTTAGCCGCTTATGGAGTTGTTGAGCAGGGCGATAATTTCCTCTACGGAGGCTTGCTGCCAGGCCTCGGCCCGGGCCGCAGTGCGGGCGCGGCGCTCCCGGCCAAAGTCCTGCTCGCTGATGTCCGGGTTTTCGGCGCGAATCCCTGCCTCAATCTCCCCAATCTCCCTTTCCGCCGACGCCGGCCGCTCAATCCAATGGCAGATGTAGCGGTGGTCGGCGGTGTAAAAGACGGCGGTGGGAATGGACATCCACTGCCCGTCCTTCAAGAACTCGTTCATTATGTCGTGATGCTGGTCCCGGGGGAACACCCGCATTTCCCAGCCGGCCGCTTCGGTTATGCGCGCCAGCACCGGCAGGCCGCGCACCACGTCGCCGCACCAGTCCTCACACAGCACCAGCATTTTGGCCGGGCCGTTGGGGTTGCCCACCAGTTCCTTCAGGGCGGCGGCATCCTCCGGGGTTACCTGAAAGTTCTGGTAAAAGGTCTCCATCCGGTCCTTGTTCACGTTAATCTGGGCCATATAGTCGGCGTGAGTGAACCCTTCACTGAACCGGTTGGGGGTAACTACGCTGGTTTCACTGGTCATTACGCTCCTCCTGACTGAGCCGTTTTCACTGAAATTCTGCCGATCCGAGTCGGGAAAGCTACCGGGACGGCCAACCGGCCGTCAGCCGATTTCTCAACCCCGGTGGCCCTCAAAGCCAATCTCCACCCGGCCGTCCGGGTACAGGATTATCGGAACCGAGTCGCCGTAGAGCAGAGCCTCATCCAGGGTATCCTGGCTCTGGTCAACCCGACGCTCATCATACTCAATGCCCTGGCGACGCCACGCGTCGCGCAACCGGTCGGAGGCCGGTCACACGGTAAGGGTGTAAACCACCGGAATATCTGCCATTATCAGCCTCCTGGTCAAGGTTGTAGTATCCAAGTTGTAGTGTAGTCGCTGCCCACTCCCGATTATTGCCATTCTACAACGCCCAAGTCCCCCTGTCATCCGCCCTATGTCAGTGTCCAGGGCCGGCGCAAAGTCAATGCCAATAACAATAACCGCTCATGGTGAGTCTGCAACCGCTCAGGTGAGTCTGCAACCGCTCATGGTGAGTCTGCAACCGCTCATGGTGAGCTTGTCGAACCATCTATTTATCCTTCGACAGGCTCAGGATGAGCGGGGTAGTTGTTCCGGCGGGAACCGAAAAGTCCGGCACTCCGCCCGTTCCAGCTTGCCTTGAAAGTAGGCCCCGGATATAATTGCCCTGATTCGTCCGCTCCGGGAAGCCTTTGCTGATAGGTGAATGGTCATCCAACACCCACCGGTAAGGCAAGGAGTTGGCGACCTCCCGGTACGGGAAGTTAGCGATTATGTCAAGGAGGGAAAATGATTGCCCTGATTGTAACGGTAAACATCAAGCCCGGTTTCAAGGAACAGTTTATGGAATCAATGATGGGGGATGCCCGCGGCTCCAACAATGATGAGCCGGGATGCCTGCGCTTTGACGTGCTCCAGGACAACGAGGACGAAAACCGCATCCACCTGTACGAGGTTTACCAGGACGAGGCGGCGGTGGAAGCCCACCGGGCCGCGCCCCATTATACCAAGTGGCGGGCCGAGGTAGCCGACTGGTTCGCTACGGAAAACGTCCGCCGCCTGGCAACCCCGGTTTATCCGGCCCCGGAGAAGTGGGAAAAGCGCCCCCCGGCGGACTAGCCCGTACCGTACCGATCCGCTCATCCTGAGCCGGTCGAAGGATGAACTGAATGGAATCGCCGGATACGGAAGGGTGGTTCGACAAGCTCACCATGAGCGGTTTCCGGACTTTGAGCGGGTTGCGGACTTTGCGCCAGCCCTGCGGTAAGCCCGGAAAGTTTGGCATATTTAAGGGGTATCCGAACCAGAAGCCGGATACCCCTTTACCTTTAACGCCGGGTTTTCCTTGAGACCTATCCCGCAATGTTCCGGGCCAATGCTCGGTGAAATGCCTCCAGAAAGCTGTCGATTTCCTGGCGGGTAATGGCGGTGGACAGGGCGCCCACCAGGTTGGAGGCCATCAGTATTCCCTCATTCAGCAGCCCCAGGAATACCCGATCCCGCAGCCCGGCGTTGCCGGCGGCGATGTCCCGGTAGTTGACCACCGGCCGGTCGGTGAAGTGAATCCCGAACAGCGACCCCAGGCCGGTAACCTGTAGCGGCGTCTCCAGGTCTGCGCCGACGCCCCGTATTCCCTGGCGCAGTTCCTCGGTCAGTTCGGCCAAGTCCCGGTAAACCTCCGGGGTGAGTTGTTCCAGCGTGGCGGAACCGGCCAGCATAGTCAGGGGGTTGGCGTTAAAGGTGCCGGCGTGGGATACCGTGGGGCCATTGGTCGGGTCATAAAGCTCCATTATCTCCCGGCTGCCACCAAAGGCGCCTACTGGCAGGCCGCCGCCGATAATTTTGCCCAGCGCCGTCAGGTCCGGGGTTATCCCGTAATACTGCTGGGCGCCGCCGGGCGCTACCCGGTAGCTGATGACCTCATCGAAAATCAGCGTCGTGCCGTTGGCGCGGGTGAAGTCCCGCAGCATTGTCAGGTACTCGGCCCGGGCCGGAACCATGCCCACCGACCCCAGCACCGGCTCTACAATGACCGCTGCCAAGTCCGCCGCGTTGTCCTCCAGTATCCTTAACGCCGGCTCCGAATCGTTGAACGGGATTATGGCAACCTGTTCCGTCACCCCCGGCACCAGGCCGGCGCTGGCCGGAACCGGCGTGGGGTTGGCCGGATTGCCGGCCCGGGCCGGGTCAACCCGGACGCTGACGGTTACCCCGTCGTGGGTTCCGTGGTAGCCGCCCTCCACCTTGGCAAAACGGTTCCGTCCGGTGAAAGCGCGGGCGGCGCGCAGGGTGTTCAGCGTGGCCTCGGTGCCGGAGTTGGTGAACCGCACCAGGTCAAAGCTGGGTATCCGCTGGCACAGGGTTCGGGCCAGGTCAATCTGATGCTCGTTGGGGGCGTTGTAGCCGACGCCCCGCTCCAACTGGCCCCGGATTGCCTCCATAACCGGCGCCGGGCCATGCCCCAGCATCATGGTGGTCATAGTGTTGATAAAGTCCAGCCGTTCAACGCCGTCGGCATCCACCACCCGGCAGCCGGCGGCGTCGGTTAGAAATACCGGGTAAGGGCGCCAGAAAATGGAGTTGCGGCTGTCGCCGCCGGGCAGGTAATTCCGCGCCTCTTCCCACTTGGCGCGGGACTTGGGGGTTAATTCCAGGTATCGGGTTAGTTCCCGGTTTTCTTGAGACGCCATCCTGTCCTCCGGTAATTCTATTCCACCGACTGGCCGGCCCGTTTGCCGGGGCTGGCCTTTCCTTCTCACTCTAGCTTTTCCCCAAGTAGAGGGTAAAAGGCACCCCTCTCCCGAGGGAGAGGGGTCAAGGTTCAGAGTGAAAAGCGCCGGCTACTGCCTAGCCTACGCCGGCATCCTTGGCTTCCTTAGTGGCCTTGAGCCAGCGCCACCGCTGCAAGGGGTCGCTGACGGCCCGCATCCAGACGCCAAAGAGGTTAAAGGACAGGGCGGTCAGGAAAATGGCCGTGCCCGGCACCACTACCACCCACCAGGCCGTTACGATGTAGTCCCGGCCCTGGGATAGCATCAGGCCCCAGGAGGATTCCGGCGGCTGGATGCCGAAGCCCAGGAAGCTGAGGGTGGACTCGGTAAGAATGTTGCGCGGCACTTCCAGGGCGGCCAGGGTCAACAGGGGGGTAATCAGGTTGGGCAGGATGTGCCGCCCGATGATGCGCCCGTCGCTGGCCCCGATGGCCCGGGCCGCGTCCACAAAGGCTTGCTCCCGCAGGGACAGCACCACGCCCCGGCTGACCCGGCAGAAAAGCATCCAGCGGGCTACGGCAAAGACGATGATGATGTTGGTAAAACTCGGCCCCAGGATGAACAACACCATCAACGCCAGCAGCAATAACGGCACCGACATAAAAATGTCCACCGTCCGCATAATCACGTCATCCAGCACCCCCCGGTAATAGCCGGCGGTGATGCCCAGGAACACGCCGATTACGCTGGATACCAGCACCCCCAGCAGGCCCACTGATATGGAGATGCGCCCGCCGTAGATGAGGCGGCTCAGGTAATCCCGGCCCAGGTGGTCGGTGCCCAGGAGAAAGAAACGGTTTTCCTCCACCGTCCCCGACGCGGCGCGGGTAACCGCCTCGCCGGTGGTGAGCGGCCCCTGGTGGCGGAGGCGCAGTTGCTGGTTCTGCGGGTCATAGGGGGCCGCCACCGGAGCAAACACGGCGGCCCCCACAATCACGAACAGGAACAGGGCCGAAATCAGGGTAATCGGGTCGTTGAGAAAGGCTTGCACCAGAGCATTGCGCCAGATAGCCACTATCGGATTGGGCCGCTGCTCCAGGGTGATAACGTCATTCTGCATAATAGTGCCGCATCCTCAGGGGACAAGATAGGTACGGGCGACATCCCTTCCCGCCGGCGGGGCCTGGTTTCCGTCAAACGGCCGGTAAGCCGCCGGAACCGGGCGCCGCCGGATGCCAACCGGATTAACCGGGTTAGCTGTAGGAAATTCTTGGGTCGAGCCAGGTATAAATCAAGTCCACCGCCAGGTTAATCACCATTACCATCAGGGCGATAACAAAGACGGAGGAGGTAACTACCGGCAAGTCCCGGGCGTTGATGCCGTCAATCAGCAGCTTGCCGATACCGGGCCAGCCGAAAATGATTTCCACCACGGTGGAGCCGTTCATAAACCCGGCCAGTTCGTCCCCCATCAGGGTTACGATGGAAATGGAGGCGTTCTTGAGGACGTGGCCGTAGAGGATGGCCGTCTCCGCCAGCCCCTTGGAACGGGCCGTCGCCACGTATTGCTTGGCGATTTCCTCAATCATGGTGGAGCGGGTAATCTGGGCGTTCCGGCCCATCACCAGCGGGGACAGGGCCATCGCCGGCAGGATCATATACTTCCAGCCTTCGGGGCCTAATCCCTTGAACCCGGAGGTGGGCAGCAAGTCCAGTTGCACCGAGACTAACAAAATGAGCATCAAGGCCAACCAGAATTGGGGAATGGAGATGACGGCAAAGGACAGAATGTTGACAATGCGGTCCACAAATCCCCGGGGACGGCGGGCGGCTAACATTCCTAACGGTATGCCGAACATACCGATAACCCAAGCCACGATTGCCAGCGCCGCCGTGTTGGGCAGGCGGTCAACAATCATATCCCGGGCGTCAATCCGGTGGCGGAGGGACTTGCCAAAGTCGCCCCGGGCCAGGTCCCAGTAAAAGTCGGCGAAGCGTATGTGCAGGGGCCGGTTCAGGCCGAACTTCTCCCGCAAAGCGTCAATGGTTTCCTGGGAAGCATCCTCGTCAGCCATCAACTCCACCGGGTCGCCCAGGACGTTGATCGCAAGGAAAAGCAGTCCCATCAGACCGGCGACGATGAATATGGAATGACCAATGCGCCGAATCATGTAGTTACGCAAAACATTCTCCCGTTAAAGCCTGTTTCGGAACTCCGCGCCGCAACGGATGCCGGTAAGCGGATATTTCTGATGAGACGATTAGACCGTTTAGACCGTTGGACGATTGAACGATTGCACCATTTACCGGTTAGCTACCGGCTATCTACCAAGTATCGGTGCGCCCCGGGAACTAACGCTCCCGGGGCGCGGGTTTGCCAGGACGGGTTACTGGGTGAACCGCATGGTATTTACCCGGATGCGGGGGTCATAGCGGGGTTCCCATTCCAGGTTCGCCGCCATGCCATAGACCTGCACCGACACGAAGAAGGGCAGGAACCAGTTCTCATCGTGGATTATCTGGGCCAGGTGTTCCATCTTGCGGGTCCGTTCCGGGCCCAGGGGAGTAGCTACCGCATCATTGATGCTCTCCTCAAAGGTCAGCCCGTCAAAACCGGGAACCAGGTTGCAGACCCGGCTGTTGACGTTAAAGCAGCTATTCCGCAGGAACAACTGCCGCTGCATATCCAGCGCCTCGTTGGAGGTAGCCGTCTCGTAGTAATGGGTGGTCGAACCGAAGGGCGCCGGCGGGTCCTGCTCAGCGCAAGCCAGGGCCTGCGTGGTGTCCTTGACGCCGTCGGTGGTGGTAACGAACTTGCCGCAACCGGAACGGCGGGCTTCCCTGGCCCGGTTGGGTTCCAGCACGACCACGTGAGCGTTCACGCCCAGTTCACGCCAACCGGCGACTACCGACTCGAACATCTCCAGGCCGCGATAGACCCGGGCCGCCCGAGTGTGGATGCGGATTTCCTCGTTCACGTCGAAGTTGTTATCCGCGCTGTCGTAGTTGTCCTTGTAGTACCCGGCCTCGGCCAGCAGTGCCCGGGCCCGGTCCGGGTCATAACCGTAGTCGGCATAGTTGCTTTCGTTGATGCCGACAGTTCCCCACTGGGAGATGTTGCCGATACATTCCTGAAGGCCGTCATACAGGGTTTCCATCAGGAGTTGGCAGTCCACGCCCAGCGCCAGAGCCTCCCGTACCCCTTTCTTGCTCAGTTCCGGGTGCCAGATGTTATCGGCCACCAGGGTAAAGACCTCGTTGTTGGTGCCGGTCTTGGCCTGCGGCACGGCTTCAAGATTCTCAAAGCCGATGTCCACGGCCCAGTCGGCCTCCTCGGCCTGAATCATCGCGGCCCGTACCAGGGACTCGCCGCGCCAGACCTGGAAAGCCCGCTTGATGGAGGGAGCTTGCGCGTCAAAGGCGGTGTTCGGCACGTAGTCCTCGAAAGCCTCGATTTCCACCTCAACGCCGGGCCGCCATTCCACTACCTTGTAGGGGCCGGTGCCGATGGTGTTGCGCTCCCGCTCGTCGTCGCTGGCGTTCTGGTACCACTCCGGGGCCTGGAAGGGGCTGAAAATGGCGGTGCGGGGGAAAATGGGGCAAGCGACTTCGCAAACCACGTCCACCGTCAAGTTGTCCACCACTTCGCCGCTGATCGGGCCGTGGAAACCGTAGCCGCCGCCGCTGGTGGGGTCGCCGGACCAGTCCAGGCCGAACTTGGCGGCTGCGGCGTTCCAGGGTTCGCCGTTATGGAAAGTAACCCCGTCCCGCAGCTTGAACCGCCACCGGTCGGGATCGACCTGAGACCAGCTCTCCACCCCGCTCAACGGCACTACCTCAAAGTTGGTGCTGTCAATCCAGGTGAAGGGGTCGCTGGCAATTTCCTCGCAAATCATCGAAGGGACGTTACCGCTGCAACCATCGCTGAAGGTGCCGAGGGAAACCGGTTCTTCCTGAGTTACCAGGTAGATGGTGTCCTTGGCGGTGAACACCGTGCCGGGCGTCGGCGTCGGCGCGGGGGTGGCGGTAGCGGCGGCCATGGCCGCTTCCGGGGTCGGCGTTGACTGAAACTGCCGGGTTTCGGTCAGGGCGCGGGCATCGGCCGGAACGGCCGGCGCCGCCGTGGGCTGAGCCATGGCCGGTTCGGCGGCCGGCGCCGCTGCTGCGGCCGGTTCCGCCGGCGCGGCGGCCGGGGCCGCGGCGGGTACTGCCGTCGGCGGAGTCGATGCTCCGCAGGCGACCGCAAAGAGGGTTAATAGAACTGCACTGGTAGCCAGCCATCGTCGCCAATGGCTCCAACGGATAGTGGTATGGGTTTCCCGCATTTGGCTGATACCTCCTTCTTGGGTATTGCTTGGGTATTGGTATTTAAGCTGCCGTGCTGGCCGCTTGCCGCTAATTTCAGCTAACCGCAAGCAACTATTCGGGTAAACCGGTTGAATCCGGTAAAAGCTGCTTCTTGACATCGCCGGTAACGATACTGGTTATTCAGACAATCTTATATATTGCTCTGTCGGTTTTGTCAATGATGACGGGGGATTAAATGAAAAAGCCCGCAACCCGGCGCCGGGCCGTATTGCCAATCCTGAAAATCCTAGTACCATATTACTTACTATTTACTTACTATCGATCACGGATTACCGAATCAAACGGAAATGGGGCGGATTAAGCGTTTATGATGTTAGAGGGCGGGATCTACAGCTACGCAATTCCGGTGGCGCGAATGATTGCCGGAATTTTCATCGGGACTATATTGTCATTCGGCGGCGGGGTTTTGGGGTGGACCTTTAGTGCGCTGATTGGGTTTCCCTGGTCGTCGGAAGTGCACCTCTCGATTTATCTTGTCGGCATTGGGCTGGGCGCCGGCATCGGCGCCTATACCGGCTGGATTAACCTGGGCCTGCGCTGGTATTTGGTTATTGCCACGGTGCTGCTGGTACTGGCGGCGGGAGTGGCCGGCAGTCTCCTGGGTTACACCTACGGGCTGGACGTGGTTGAGGAGTCCTACTTGGGCCCCCGGGACACTAGGGTGAACGTTACTCACTACGGCGCTATCATCTGCGCCTCCCTGGTCGCCACCGCCCAGGGCCTCTATTACCATTTCCGCACCCGCGGTTAATCGCCTTTAACTTAAACATGGATTAACCGGATATACAGGATTTAGGATATAAAAATATCTTGTATATCCTGTATATCCATGTTTGACTCACCACGCAAAACCGGGAGGCAGAGGAATGACCACTACCGACCTGACCGGCCGGCTGGCCCAATATATGGCGGAGGCCCGGAACCGGAGTTTGCCGCCGGAGGTGGCGCTGGCCGGCCAGCACCGGATTCTGGATTCCCTGGGCGCGGTCATCTCCGGTTCGCGCCTCAAGCCCGGGGAAATGGCAATCAAGTACCTGCTGCTTCAGGGCGGCACCCCGGAATCCTCCATCCTTGCCACCGACTTGAAAACCTCGGCGGTTAATGCGGCCCTGGCTAACGGGATGTTCGGCCACGCCGACGAGACGGACGACTTTGAGCCGGTTACCAAGTCTCATCCGGGCTGTTCGGTGGTGCCGGCGGCCCTGGCGATGGCCGAGCGGGCCGGCAGTTCCGGAGAGGAACTGCTGCGGGCCGTAGCGTTGGGCTATGACTTGTGCTGCCGTTTTCTGCTGGCCCTGGAGCCGGACCTGGTACGCGGGGGCCACCGCAGCGCCGAAGGCACCAGTTCCACCATGGGCAGCGCCGCCGCCGCCGCCGCCATCGCCGGGCTGGACGAGGCCGGTATGCGCTACACCCTATCCTACGCCGCCCAACAGGTTTCCGGCATCTGGAGTTGGGTTCGGGACACCGAGCATATCGAAAAGGCTTTCGACTTTGCCGGCATGGGGGCGCGCAACGGGGTTACCGCCGCCACTATGGTCGAGGCGGGCCTGACCGGCGTGTGGGATGTGCTGGAAGGCGAGCATAACGTCCTCCAGGCCCTTTCCGCCGACCCGCGCCCCGAGGAAATGGTAAATGGGCTGGGCAGCCGGTTCTTTGTTACCGAAACCGCCATCAAACCCTATTCGGTGGGGTATCCGATTCAGGCTCCCCTGGACGCCTTTTTTGCCCTGCAACGGCAGCACGGCCTGCGGGTGGAGGACGTAGAACGCATCACGGTACGGCTGCCCCGGGACGGCGCCGGGGTGGTTAATGACCGCTCGATGCCCGACGTCAACTGCCAGCACATGATTGCGGTGGCCCTGATGGACGGCGCGGTTACCTTTGCGTCCACCCACGATTACGGGCGTATGAGCGACCCGGCGACCCTGGCGGTGAAAGAGCGGGTTACGCTGATTGCCGACCCCGACCTGATGAACCCGGCGGCGCCCCGCAGCGGCAAGGTAACGGCAACGCTGCAAGACGGGCGCACCGTGGAGCATTTCACGCCCCACGCCTACGGCACCAAGGAAAACCCGATGTCCACCGCCGACGTGAACGCCAAGGCGCTGTCCCTGCTGGAGCCGGCGCTGGGCCGGGAACGGGCCGAGGCAGTGATTGAACGGGTAAATGACCTGGAAGGGCTGAACAACGTCCGGGAGTTGATTCCCTATCTGACGCTCTCCGCAGAGGAAATGGCCGGCTTAGAGGCGGGACATTAGACGGACGGGGGTTAATTGACATGGATTAACAGGATATACAGGATTACTGTTGCTTTCCGGGGTTCCCCGGACTTAGTAAACCCTTATCCTGTATATCCTGTTAATCCATGTTTGAGAGAACCCTACCACTGGACGAACATGGGCATTACCACGTGAACGTAGTCGTCGGAACCAATGGGCTTGAAAACGCCCGGGCTGGATGAGGTAGTAGTTTCCAGGGCCACCTGACCCCGCTCCAGCACGGCCAGAACTTCCTGCAAGTAGCGGCTGTTGAAGGCGATTTTGGACTCGCCGCCCTCGATGGCCTCGGTATCCACCTCGCCCTGATTCTCGCCCACCTCCTCCGACCGGGCGGAGATGACGGCCTTGCCGGGGGCCTCCTCCTCGCCGGGCGTCATTTGCAGGCGGATAATGTTGCTGCCGTCCCGGGCAAAAATGGCGGCGGAACGGGTGGCCCGCAGCAGCTTTTGCAGGTCAAAGACGCTGCGGCTGTCGTACTTCTGCGGAATCAACTGGTCATAGTTGGGGAAGGCGCCCTGTACCAATTGGGAAACCACTTCGACGCCCCCAATCTTGAACATCACCTGACTCCGGGCCGGCACCATCATTATGTCCACCGTGTCGTTCTGGTCGCCCAGCAGACGGCTCAGCTCGTTCAGCGTCCGGGCCGGCACAATCACGCCGATGTCCGACTCCACCGGCTCGGCCAGGGCGCCGTGCTGCACCGCCAGGCGAAACCCGTCGGCGGCGGCCAGGGTGAACCGGTCGCCGGACAGCTTGGCCTCCACCCCGGTCAGCACCGGGCGGGATTCCTCAGTGGCGGCGGCAAAGGCGACTCGGGAAATAGCCAGCTTGAAATCCTGGGCGCCAATCCGGGCAGCAACGCCCTCTTCCACCTGGGGAATCGGCGGGAAATCGTTGGCGTCAGCGCCGTGAATCCGGGCCTCGGCGCGACCGCACACAAAGCGCAGCACGCCACCGCCCTCCTCCATTTCCAGGTCAATCCGGTCGCTGGGCAGGGAATTAACGAACTCGGTCAGCAGGCGCGCCGGCACGGTAAAGGCGCCCTCCTCCTCAATCATCGAGCCAATCCAGGTGGTAATGGCAATTTCCAGGTTGGTGGCGGACAACTTCAGCATCGACCGGTCGGTTTCCAGCAGCACGTTCTGGGTGATGGGCAGGGTTGACCGGCCGGCCACGGCGCGGCCTACGATAGACAGACCACGGCTCAGGTTCTCTTGCAAGCATGACAATTTCATATAAGGGCCACCTGATTTTTCAAGATGCGGGTAGTATTCACCCATCCCCGCTGAGGGGGATTAGGTGGCAGTTAGGCCAGGAAAATATCAAAATATCAAGGATACATTGGTACAGTCAAGTTGATTTAGCCCAATCGAATCGCCAAACCGTCGTTCCGGCGAAAGCCGGAATCCAGAACCCTATGCAGCCGGCACGCTCTTTTCCGGGGGGATTTCCTGGATTCCGGCTTTCGCCGGAACGACGGTTGCTTGAGTGCCGAAGGTTGCCGGGGTTGACCTGATGCCGGTTGCCGGAGTCGCCCCGGTCAAGACGTGATTGCCTTGTTAAGGTGATGCGGAAGGTGATACGGAGAGTTTAGGTTCTCCCCCAAGTTTGCTATAATGGGCGGTACGGTTTTGCCGGCCACTTGAATCAAGGCGAGGAATTATGACCGAGTTGCTTTTTCAGGTTGACGCCTATTTGCAGGAGTTTTCCGCCGTAGTAACCGAGGTGTTGGACGGCGGCGTAGTCCTGGACCAGACCGCCTTTTATGTCGGCGGCGGCGGGCAGCCCTGCGATACCGGCGCGCTGACCGACGGGGAACGGGAGTATCCGGTTACCAAAGTCGGGCGGGCCGACGGCCGGATTGTCCATACCATTGACGGGCCGCTGCCCGCCGCCGGCGCGACGGTAACCGGCCGTATCGACTGGGAGCGGCGTTACCGCCTGATGCGGACTCATACGGCCCTGCATATCCTGTGCGGCGTGGTGTGGCGGGACTACGGCGCCAAGGTAACCGGCGGCGATATGCGCCCCGGCGAGGCCCGGATGGATTTTGAGCTGGAGCAGATGACCGCCGAGTTCGCCGGCGAAGTGGAGGAAAAGATAAACGCCGAAGTAGGCGCGGCCCGTTCCGTCCACGTCAACAACCTGAGCCGGGCCGAGGCCGAGCAGACCCCCGACCTGATTCGCACCAAGATTAACCTGCTACCCCCCAACATCCAGGAAGTGCGTACCATAGACATCAGCGGGTTGGACTTGCAGGCCGACGGCGGAACCCACGTCGCCAACACCTCCGAAGTGGGGCCAATCCGGGTAACAGGCCACGAAAGCAAGGGCCGCATCAACAAGCGACTGCGGATTGCGTTGGCGGAATAGTGGGATTGGCTGCAAATATGACCGGAAACTCTGGTACGTCTGGCACCGTAGTCGGCATTGACGTTGGCGGCACCTTCACCGACATCGCCGTGCTGCAAGACGGCCGGTTGACCGTCCACAAGCTGCCCTCCACCCCGGCTAATCCCTCTGAGGGGGTGCAGCGGGGCATTGCCGAAATAGACGCCGGCCCGGCCGAGTACGTCCACGGCTCTACCGTAGCCACCAATGCCCTGCTGGAAGGCAAGGGCGGGCGTACCGCTCTGGTAACTACCCTGGGCTTTGAGGACGTGCTGGAAATTGGCCGGCAGAGCCGTTCCGACCTCTACGACCTGAACCTGGAACGCGCCCCGGCCCTGGCCCCCTGGGAACTGCGCTTTGGCCTGCCGGAGCGGGTGGACTACACCGGGGCCATCCTGGAAGATCTGACCCCACAGGCCATTGAAACCCTGGCCGCCCTGCTCCAGACGGCCCAGGTGGACGGCGTAGCGGTTTCCTTCCTCTTTTCCTTCCTGAATCCCCTGCATGAGGAGCGGTTGCTGGCCGCCCTGCGCCGGCTGCCCAACCCGCCCTTTATCTCCATTTCCAGCCAGGTTATACCGGAGTTCCGGGAATACGAACGCACCAGCACGGTGGTGGTGAACTCCTACGTTGGCCCGATAATGGCCCGCTATCTGGCCGAACTGGAGCAGTCCCTGGGCCGGGGTTTGCGGATTATGCAGTCCTCCGGGGGCAGCATTACGGCGCGCCTGGCCGCCGAACAGCCGGTGCGGACGATTCTCAGCGGCCCGGCCGGGGGCGTGGTCGGCGCCTTCCATACCGGGGCGCAGGCCGGCTACCCGGACATCATCACCCTGGATATGGGCGGAACCTCTACCGATGTTTCCCTTTGCCCCGGCCGGATTAAGGAGACCACCTCGGCCACCCTCGGTGGCTATCCGATCAGCGTGCCGATGATTGAAATTCACACCGTCGGAGCCGGCGGCGGCTCTATTGCCCGGGTGGACTCCGGCGGCGCGCTGGTGGTCGGCCCGGAATCGGCCGGGGCCGACCCGGGGCCGGCCTGCTACGGCAAGGGCGAGGCCATCACCGTTACCGATGCCAACCTGGTGCTGGGCCGGTTGCGCCCGGCCCAATTCCTGGGCGGCCGGTTGGCCCTGGACAAAGCGCGGGCCGAGGCGATTATCGCCGGCCTGGCCGGGCAAATCGGGGCCGGAATTCAGGAGACGGCACTGGGGATTATCCGGGTGGTGAACGCCAATATGGAGCGGGCCATTCGCACTATTTCCCTGGAGCGGGGCTATGACCCCCGCCGCTTTACCCTGGTGCCGTTTGGCGGCGCCGGGCCGATGCACAGTTGCGAACTGGCCCAGGAACTGGGTATCCCCCGGGTGCTGCTGCCCACCCACCCCGGCATCCTGTCCGCTTTGGGCGTAGCGATCGCCGACGTGGTCAAGGACTACTCCCGGACGGTGATGCTGCGGGGCGGCGACATTGACCGGGCCCGGCTGGAGGAGGAGTTTCACGGGATGGAAGGCCAGGCCCGGGAGGAACTGGGCCGGGAGGGGCTGCCGGTGGAAAGAATGACCGCCCGCCGTTTCCTGGATGTCCGTTACGTGGGCCAGTCCTTTGAGCTGACCATTGACTACCCGGCGCTTTCCCGCCGTGCCGACTTGCGGCGTTCCATTGCTAACAGCTTTTACCAGGCCCACCTGCAACGGTTTGGCTACGCCGACCGGGCCGAGGCGGTGGAGATTGTCAACCTGCGGCTGAAACTGGAGTTGGCGATGGAAAAGCCCAGCATTGAGCCGCAGCCCTTAGGCCCCGCCGATGCCTCACCGGCGCTGCTGGAGCAGGCCGAAGTGGTGTTCCGGGAAGGGGCTTTGCCGACGGCTCTATACCAGCGGGAGGGACTGGTTCCCGGCAACCGCATCGAGGGGCCGGCCCTCATCCTGCAACTGGACACTACCATAGTCGCCCCGCCGGGCTGGGGCGGCGCCGTTGACCCGCTGGGCAACCTGATTCTGGAACCGCTTTCGGAACGATTATAAGAAGGCCGGGCCGGAGCCGATGTTACTGATGTGTTCCGCTCATCCTGAGCTTGTCGAAGGATGGGGTGGGTGGTTCGACAAGCTCACCATGAGCGGATGGGGTGGCTTGCCCCTATTCAAGGAGTTTGACTATCTATGTCCCCAATTACTCAAGACCTGTCCCAACTATCGCTGTTGGCCCTGTTCGCCCACCCGGACGATGAGGGATTTGGCAGCGGCGGGACGCTGGCGATGCTGGTGGCCCGGGGCGCCCGGGTTACCCTGGTCTGCGCCACCAACGGCGACGTAGGGGAAATCAGCGACCCGTCCCTGGCAACGCCGGACAACCTGGCCCAGGTGCGACAGGAGGAGTTGCGGCAGGCGATGGCGGTTACCGGCGTGCCGGATGTCCGGTTTCTTAACTACCGGGATTCGGGCATGGTCGGCACCGAGGATAACAACCACCCGGATTCCCTGCACCAGGCCAACCCGGCAACGGCAATCGGGCAGTTGGTGAACATCATCAGAGAAGTTCAGCCGGAGGTAGTAATTACCCATGACCCTTCCGGGGGTTACGGTCATCCCGACCACCGGGCCGTCTGCCAGCACGCTACCGCCGCTTTTCACCAGGCCGGCGTTGCGGACGCCTACCCGGAACAGTTGTCTCAGGAGCGGCCGGTTTGGGCGCCCCGGCTGCTCTACTACGTCGGTTTCCCGCGCAGCAATTTCCAGCGAATCTGGCAAAAGATGGTGGAAATGGACGTTACGCCCCCCTTTGCCAGCCAGGACATTGATTCGGTAGGCACGCCGGACGAGGATGTAACGACGACTCTGGACGTTACCGCCTGGGTGGATACCAAGATCGCCTCCCTGAACTGCCACCGCACCCAGATTGACCCCAACGGCCCCTTTGCCCAACTGCCGGAGGAGATGACCAGGGAGATAATGGGGACGGAGTATTACACCCTGGCCTCGCCGGGGGAGGATTTGCTGGGCGCGTTGTAACGCTTTTCCCCGCCTGCTGCGTCTCTGCGGTGTCGCTGCGGTGAAAAAACTCCTGAGGTGAACAAATGGCCGTTGACCCGATCAGCCTGGAAGTTTTCAAGAATATGTTCATCTCGGTTTCCGAGGAGATGGGCGTAGCCCTCCTGCGTACCGCTTATTCCCCGAACATCAAGGAGCGGCGGGACTTTTCCTGCGCTATTTTCGACCCGGCCGGGCAGATGGTGGCCCAGGCCGCCCACCAGCCGGTACACCTGGGCGCGATGCCGGCCTCAGTTCAGGCGGCCCTGGATACCTTCCCCGGCGCCCTGCGGCCCGGCGATATGGTCATCCTGAACGACCCTTACCTGGGCGGTACTCACCTGCCGGACATTACCCTGGTCGCCCCGGTTTTCGTGGAACGGGACGGGGCAAAGGAGTTGGTGGGTTTCGTATCCAACCGGGGCCATCACGCCGACGTGGGCGGTATGACCCCCGGCTCACTGCCCCTGTCCACCGAGTTGTACCAGGAGGGGTTGATTCTGCCGCCGGTCAAGCTGGCCCGGGGCGGCCGGCTCAATCAGGAAGTGGTGCAACTCATCTGCCGCAACTCCCGCACGCCGGAGGAACGGCGGGGCGACCTGGCGGCGCAAATCGCCTCTATCCGGGTCGGTGAAAGGCGGCTGCAAGAGGTGGTGGAACGCTATGGCGCCGCCGACACCCTGGAACACATGGCCGCCCTGCTCGACTACTCGGAGCGGGTTACGCGCCAGGCCATCGCCCACATCCCGGACGGGGTGTACCGGGTAGTGGACTATATGGACGAT
This sequence comes from uncultured Dehalococcoidia bacterium, assembly GCA_958295765.1. GTDB lineage: Bacteria > Chloroflexota > Dehalococcoidia > Lucifugimonadales > UBA3495 > CATQHB01. The sequence continues at coordinate 1,317,908 of CATQHB010000002.1, read as the reverse complement.
GACGGCCTTACCGAGGAACCGGTGCCCATCGCCGTAGCCATTACCATTGACGGCGACCGGATGACCATTGACTTTACCGGAACGTCGCCCCAACGGCCGGGGTGCATCAACGCTCCCCAGGCGGTAACCGTCTCGGCCAGCTTGTATATGGTGCGATGCGTGGTGGGCGACGCGGCCCCGGCCAACCAGGGCTGCCTGCGTCCGGTAAGCATCATCACGCCCCGGGGAACGCTGGTGAACCCGGAACCGCAGCGGGGCGTGGCCGGGGGCAACGTGGAGACCTCCCAGCGCATTACCGACGTTCTCCTGACCGCCATGGCCCAGGCCCTGCCGGAGTTGATACCGGCGGCCAGCCAGGGAACGATGAACAATCTGCTCATCGGAGGCCACGACCTGGAACGGAACCGGCCTTTCGTCTATTACGAGACCATCGGCGGCGGCATGGGCGCCCGGCCCGGCAAGGACGGCATTTCCGGCATCCACACCCACATGACCAACACGATGAACACCCCCATTGAGGCGTTGGAGTTTGCCTTTCCCCTGCGTCTCAAGAGGTACGCCCTGCGGCGGGGTTCCGGCGGCGACGGCCAGCACCGGGGCGGCGACGGACTGGTGCGGGACGTGGAGTTTCTCAGCCCGGCCCGGGTCACCATTCTGTCCGAGCGGCGCAAGTTTCACCCCCCCGGTTTTCACGGCGGCCATCACGGACACCCCGGAGAAAACGTACTGCTCAAGGGCGGCTACGAGGAAGTCCACCTGGCCGGCAAGGAGACGCTGGACGTAGCGGCCGGGGACGTGCTGAGCATCCGCACCCCCGGCGGCGGCGGTTGGGGCCGGCCGGAGGATAAGGAGTAACTGCTCCGCTCATCCTGAGCCTGTCGAAGGACGGGGTGGGTGGTTCAACAAGCTCACCATGAGCGGATGGGGTGGCTTGTCTCCTTTGTATTTCGCTCATCCTGAGCTTGCCAAAGGATGAAAGGGTGGTTCGACAAGCTCACCATGAGCGGCATGGTTATCACTATGAGCGGGTTTTGTTCCCGGCGTGGACTTGGCCTATACCCCGGCGGCAACCGCCAACGGCATTGACAACCTGGCGCCCGATAGTGTATAGATTGCTTTATAGCAAGCAACGCCCCGGCTTGAACGCCGGCACAATCTGGAATACCGGAATAATTGGGAGGAGGAGATTATGCCAGACGTTTACTATGTTCGCCCCAGCAACTTCCTGTCCGACTCTCGGGACAAGACCATCATCCAGGGGGATTCGGAGGACGACGTTCTGCAAAAGGTGTACGACTATCTGCGTAGCCCGGAAGCCCGGCTGCGCTACCCCGCCGTCGAAGACCCCACCGAGTTGGAAAACAACATTCGCAAGTGTATTTTCGTCAAGGGCAACAAGGTTTTCGGCACCCGCGCTCCCCAGGAGCATTAAGCCCGGAGCCTTGTCCACCCGGACAGACGGAAAATCGGTTACAAGAAAAGGGGCGGGTTTCTAACCCGCCCTTTTCCTTGCCGGCAAGCCGCCGCCTAGTTGCCGTCGTCAAAGCTGACGATAACGATGGCATTGGCAATCAAAGTGCCGTCAGTCCCTTCGTCGTTCAGCACCTGCAAGCCGCCCTGAACTACGTTGATGTAGCCAGTGCCGTGAGGCAGGGTGGCAATGACCGCGTCGCCATCCACCGCGCCGGGTTCCGGCACGCCAATCGTTACGTCCACCCGCATATCGTCGGCGGTCTTGCCGATGAGCCTTTGGAAACCCAGGCTGCTGTGGTGCAGGGCATCAAATACGGCCCGCTTGGCCGCGTTGGTGTAGTCCAGCCCATGCACGTCCACGCCCATCCCCATCTCGGTTACACATCTTACCAGAGCCATAACTTGTTACCTCCATTATGTCTATTATGATTGCCTATGATTGGCGGTAGGCCGCCGCCCCTGGCTGAACCATTAGTCTAACAGTAGTCTAACCGCCGCCGCCCCGAACCTCCAGGGTGGGCTTGGTCATATCCTCCGGGTTCAGCAGTTGTTCCAGGTCGGCGTCGGAAATTTCGGTGCGCTGCCGGGCCACGTCGCGGATGGTCTGGCCGGTGGCTGCGGCCTCCTTGGCGATGGCCGCCGCCGCGTCGTAGCCGATGGCCGGCGCCAGGGCCGTTCCCAGCATCAGCCCCTTTTCCACCATGGCCGGCCCCACGTCGGTCGCCTCGATTCCCTTGACGCACTGCTCGGCAAAGTTGTTGGCCGACGCCGCCAGCAGGGATATGGATTGGAGCAGATTGTAGGCTGCCACCGGCATCATCGTATTCAACTCGAAGTAACCGCCCTGGCCGGCCAGGGTAACGGTAGCATCGTTGCCCACCACTTGCGCCGCCACCTGGATAACCGACTCGGCGATGACCGGGTTGACCTTGCCGGGCATAATGGAACTGCCCGGCTGAACCTCGGGCACGGTGATTTCCCCCAGCCCGGCCCGGGGGCCACAGGCGATAAAACGGATGTCGTTGGCGATTTTGTGCAGGCTGACGGCGATGGTTTTCAGTTCGCCGCTGGCCTCAACTACTGCGTCCAGCGTGGCCTGGGCCTGGAAATGATTGTCCGTTTCCCGCACGGTAACGCCGGCGGTTTCCGACAGGGTTTGACAGGTGCGGGCGGAAAACTCCGGGTGGGTGTTGACGCCGGTGCCGACCGCCGTGCCGCCCAATGCTACCTCGGCCAGAGCCGCCTCCGCCCGGCGCAGTCGCCGGATGCCATTCTCCGCCTGCCCGGCAAAGCCCAGGAACTCCTGCCCCAGCCGTACCGGGGTGGCGTCCTGCAAGTGGGTGCGCCCGGTCTTGATAACCGGCCAGAAGTCGTCGGCCTTCCTTTGCAACTCGTCCCGCAGGGTTTCCAGGCCGGGAATCAGGTCTTCCCGAATGGCGATGAGGGCGGCCAGGTGCATGGCGGTCGGGATTACGTCGTTGGAGGACTGGCCCAGGTTCACGTGGTCGTTGGGATGCACCAGGCGGGAACCCAGGTCGCCGCCCAGGATTTGGGAGGCCCGGTTGGCGATGACTTCGTTGGCGTTGGTGTTGGTGGAAGTGCCGGAACCGGTCTGGAAAATATCCAGGACAAAGTGCCGGTCGAACTCGCCGTCGATAACCTCCTGGGCCGCCGCGACGATGGCGTTGCCCACCGCCTCATCCAGAACGCCCAGGGACATATTAGTCCGGGCCGCCGCCTGCTTGACCAGGCCCAGGGCGCGGATAAAAGAGCGGGGAAAGCGCAGGTCGCTGATGGGAAAGTTGAGCACCGCCCGCATAGTCGAGGCCCCGTACAGGGCATCGGCCGGCACCTGCATTTCACCCATAGAGTCGCGTTCAATTCTTAGGTTCGGGTTGCTGGTTGTCATTCTTGCTGTACCATCCTGACCATAGATATAGGTTAAGTGTCTGACTTTAGGTTAGCCCTTGAGCGTTGGCCGGGCGGCGCCAAGTTGCCCTATTCCGACATTCCATACACTTCCCGGCGAATTTGGCGGGCGGCCCGGCGGCGTCCTGAGCCGGTTAGCTGATTGAACTGATGACGGGTAAGACCGGCATCTTCCACCGCGTTGCCCAGAATCACCGGGTCAATATCGTGTTGCCGATGATCCGGCAAATTGAGCCGGACGCCCGGCAGATGCGGATGTATCAGATGATGATGCGAACCTTCCTGACGGTCACCGCTCCAACCCAACATTCGGAACCGCGCTAATGCCTCGGCAAAGGAAACTCCCCGGATAAAGGGAGACATCAGACGGTTATCTGACCAATGTTGACGTTGACCAACCGGGCGGGAAACCCGGCATCTAGTTCTTCCTCCAGCAGCGCTTGCGTCCGCTGGCGAACCTCCAGAACTTCACATTTCAGCCAACCGGCAATGGCTTCCTTGATGTTTTCCAGCGCATCCTCTTCGTCAACTCCCTGAGAGGCACAGCCGCGCAACGCCGGGCAGAATACCGCATACCCGTCCCCGGAATAAATCAGCACCACGGTGTAGGTCATATCGGAGGCCGGGAACTCAATCCCCACCAGCTTGTCAGACCCTTTCCGCATAATATCCCGGCCCTCCGATACGTCAACCGGCACGACCTGAAAGCTGAGCGGTTGGTGAGTCCGGTCGGACCACTTTATTTCCACGTAGGCCGGGCCGCCGGTTGGCAGTCGGAAAGCCCCGCCGTACAGGGAGGTTAAAACATTCCCTACCAGGGAATTAAGGGCGGGCCGGTCGGTTTCGGTTAGGCCAATCTGTTTTACCAGGTGGGCCATTGTCTCCTCGGAAATCTGGCGGGTAAGAAACTCTTTATCGCCAAACTCGGCGTAGAGAAGCTGCACCACTTTCGTTTTGTCCATAAGACCTCCAAGGGGCAAAGGGATGGCCGGCGCCGCCCCTACTTGCCCTCCCGCATCCAGTCGGCCACCTTTTCCGCAATCATAATGGTGGTGGCGTTGGTGTTGGCCCGGATTACGTCGGGCATTACCGAGGCGTCCACCACCCGCAGGCCCTCCAGGCCGTGAACCTTGCAATACTGGTCAACTACCGCCATCGGGTCGGTAGCCAGGCCCATCTTGCAGGTGCCGGAGGAATGGTGCTGGGTACAGGCGTTGCGCAGCAGCCAGTTGTCCAGGGCAGCGTCGGAGGCCAGGTCGGCGTCGGTGGGGTTCAGCCGCTCGGCGATAATGTCCCGGAACAGGGGATGGTCGGAAATCCGCAGGCCCAAACGCACCGCGCCGCGCATCCGCTCCCGGTCATAAGGGTCGGACAGGTAATCGTAGTTCAAGTCCGGCTGTACGTGGGGGTCGGTGGAGGCCAGCCGAAGCCGGCCGGCGCTGACCGCGTTCTGCAAGGCGGCGCTGAAGCCAAAGTGAAAGTCCTCGCTCTCAATCGTTACACTGGCCGGGCGGTGTTCGCTGTTCATCAGGATGGGAGCCAACTGGATGTCGGCCCGGGTGGGCGAACCCTCCAGGCTGAAACGCAGGCCCACCTGGATGCTGGGGGCCAGGTCATCCGGGGCGGCGCCGGAGGCCCGGAACAGGGTAAATACCGCCGGGTGGTCCCGCAGGTTTTCCCCCACGCCGGGCGTATCCTGCACCACCGGAATACCAAAGCTGCGGAGTTGGTCGGCCGGGCCGACGCCGGACAGCATCAGCGTTTGGGGCGTAGCGATAGCCCCGCTGCTGACCACAATCTGGTCGCCCTCAACGGTGAAAGACTCGCCGCCGCTTTCCGCCGCCACGCCGACGGCCCGCTGGCCCTCAAAGATAATACGATGCACCGTAACGTTGCCCCGGGTGGTCAGGTTGAGCCGGTGCCGAACCGGGTTGAGGTAAGTAATGGCGGTGCTCATCCGCACGCCGTTAATGTTGTTCAGGGGACGGGCGGCGATGCCGTTGGAATCGGGGTGGTTCTGGTCTGGATCCTGGGGAAAGCCCAGGTCAACGCAGGCGTCATAAAAGGCGGTGGCGTGGGGCAGCCACTCCCCCCGCTGGTAGCGCCGCACCGGAATGGGGCCGCTGCCGCCGTGAAAATCGTCGCCGGGAAAGTCCAGGTCGGTCTCCAGCTTGCGGAAATAGGGCAGCACCTTGGTAAAGGCCCACTCGTCGTTGCCCCATTCGGCCCAATTGTCGTAGTCCTCCGGGACACCCCGGAAAAGCACCTGGCCGTTGATTGAAGTGGAGCCGCCAATGGCCCGGCCCCGGGGAATCTGCACCGGCTCAGCCTGCAACGGGGTGGCGGTGGCGGTGTAGCCCCAGTTATGCGGCCCATAGGCCGAGCGCCACATATTATTGCCCTCTTTCAGGTCCAGGGGCAGTTGGTCAAAATCGGGGTAATCCGGCCCCGCCTCCAGCAACAGCACCGAGCGGCCCGGGTCCTCGGACAAACGCGCCGCCAGCACACAGCCGGCCGCCCCTGCGCCAATAATGACAACGTCGTATTTCATACCGTTTCCTCAATGATTATTCGTCCCCGGTTACTTGGATCGGCGCTTGCCTTGGTAGTAAATGCGCCTGGCAATGTTATACCACAAACGGGGGATATAGGGTATGCCGCCCCGGTGGTTCGGAAGGGATTAAAGTTGCGATTGCCCGGCTTTGCTCACCAGGGCAACCGCCTCATAAACTCGTCGTTATGACGGTGGCCCGGCCTTGCCCCCATTGACACCATCCCGCCCGTTCCCCATATTATCTTACCGGCCGAGGTTTACAAAGTTGAGGTTTGCCGATGACAGTTATGAGCGGGGCGCAGGCGCTGGTTCAATCCCTGGTGCGGGAGGGGGTGGAGGTGATTTTCGGTCTGCCCGGCGTCCAGATAATGGAGGCTTTTGACGCTCTTTATAGTGAGCCGGGTATCCGGCTCATTACGGTGCGCCACGAGCAGGCGGCGGCGTATATGGCCGACGGCTATGCCCGCACTACCGGGCAGGTGGGCGTGGCCCTGGTGGTGCCGGGGCCGGGCGCCCTGAACGCCGCCGCCGCAATCGGCACCGCCTACGCCACCTCGTCCCCCGTCCTGCTGGTATCGGGCCAGATGGAGAGCTACAACCTGGGCCGGAACCGGGGTTCGCTCCACGAAGTTAATGACCAACTTGACCTGTTCAAGCCCATAACCAAGTGGAATGGCCGCACCACCAAGCCGGAGGAGATACCCTACCTGCTCCACCTGGCGATGCAGCAGGTAACCGACGGGCGGCCCCGGCCGGTGGAAATTGAAATCCCCTGGGACGTGCTGCCGGCCACCGCCGAAACCGAGTTGCTGGAGCGGGAAGGGCCGGTTAAAGCGGCTCCCGACCCGGCGAAAATCCGGGAGGCGGCCCAATTGCTGGCCCACGCCGCGCGTCCCCTGATTTGGGCCGGCGGCGGTTGCCGGGAGGCTGACCTTTCCGCGGACCTGGTGGAACTGGCCGAGGCCCTCAATGCCCCGGTCATCACCACTCCGGAGGGCAAGGGGGCTATACCGGAAGACCATCCCCATTCGCTGGGGACTTACTACTACGGTCACGGCCCCGGCTATCTGGCGCTGCCCCAGGCCGACGTCATCCTGGCCGTAGGCAGCCGCTTGAACCTGACGCCCTCAACCCCCTGGAACATCCAACCCCACCAGCAGCTGATCCAGATTGACGCCGACCCGGAGGAGTTGGGCCGCAACTTTCCGGCCCAGGTGGGGATCGCCGCCGACGGGCGGTTGGGCGTGCAGGAATTGTTGGCCGAGTTGGGCGGGCGCGCCCGGGCCAGCCAGTGGCAGGAAGGGGAGTTGTCGGAAATTCGCCGGCAAACCCAGGCCGACATCCGGGAAATGGCTCCACTGCAATTGGAAATTATCGATACCATCCGCCGGGAACTGGACGACGACGCCATTATGGTCAGTGGCACCACCGAAATCGGGTACTGGAGCCACCTGGCCTTTCCGGTTCTCAAGCCCCGTTCCTATCTGACCTCCAGCTACTTTGCCACCCTGGGCTATGCCTTTCCCACCGCCTTGGGCGCCAAGGTGGGCAACCCCCGGCGGCAGGTGGTGGCGACCAGTGGCGACGGCGGGTTTATGTATGCCAGCAGCGAACTATCCACCGCCGTCCAGGAAGGGATAAACGTGGTAACGCTGGTTTTCAACAACGGCCTGCTGGGCGCCTCCCGGGCCGACCAGATGCACCGCTACCAGGGCCGCACGATTGGCACCGAGTTGCACAACCCGGACTTTGCCCAACTAGCCGAGGTGTACGGCGCGCTGGGCATCAAGCTGGCCGGGCCTGAGGAACTGGGCGACGCCCTGCGCGCCGCGTTGCGGGCCAACCGGCCGGCCGTCATCGAAGTACCCCTGCCCAACCTGCGCCCACCCTTCCAAATACCACCCCAGGGACTGGATGCCGTTAAGGGGTAACGTCCGGGGCAATCGCAACGTAGAACGCCGTTGAGACCCAGGGCAATCGTATTTCAGGTATGGCAACCCAAGCAACCGTCATTAACAACCGTCGTTCATTAGCAACCGTCGTTCCGGCGAAAGCCGGAATCCAGGAAATCCCCCGGAAAAGAACGGGCCGGCTATCGAGGGTTCTGGATCCCGGCCTGCGCCGGAACGACGGGTTGATGGTGCAATTCCCCTGCGTTGAGGCCGGCGCTTTTCACTACCCCCTGCCCCTTATGCTAAAATATCCTTGACGGTATCCCACCGAAACCGCAGCAATTAAGCCGGGGATGATTGGATGGCCGAATCAACCGCCACCGCCAGAATCAACCGCTACCGCAGCCAGAGCTTGCGGCTCCTGGACAACGCCCTGGACGAAATGCGGGGCGGGCATTGGCTCCGTTCCGAGGAACTGCTCTGGGGCAGCCTGACCCTGGCGGTAAAGGGCGTGGCCCTGAGCCGGAACGAGCCGGCCGAGGACGATGCGGCGGTAAAAGCCTATGCCGTCCGGTTGGGCCACGAACTCCGCGACCGGCGCGTCCGGGAAGCCTTTGCCACCCTGGACACCCTGGGCGATTCCCTGGAACGGGCGCGGGAGTCCCGGCGGCGGGTTGACCGGGTATTTCAGACCCTGGACGACATCAGCGCGGCGGTAGAACGGCTGTGGGACTTGGTGGATGAGGTAATAAATGCTGGGCCAGGGCAACCGGCTGAGGAAAAGTATGGCGGCTAATTCGCTGGAAATCCGGTTAGCTACTCCCGCCCCCACCGGGGAAATTACTCCGAACCCGGCCGGCCGGGGCGCGGTGGCGATTCACACCCACGGCTGCAAGCTGAACCAGGCCGACAGCAGCGTGCTGGCCCGGCAATTCCGGCAGGCCGGCTATCGCATTGTGGAGACGGCCGCCGAGGCGGACATCTACGTGCTGAACACCTGCACGGTAACCGCCACCGCCGACGCCAAGGCCCGCCAGGCCCTGCGCGCCGCCCGCCGCGCCAACCCGGAAGCCCTGGTAGTTGCCACCGGCTGCTATTCCCAACGGGCCGCCGCCGAACTGGCCCGACTCCCCGCCGTATCCCTGGTAGTGGGCAACACGGAAAAAAGCCGGCTGGTTTCCCTGGTGGCGGCGGCGCGCCAAGGAGTGGCAACGGAGGATGACCCGGCGGCGGTGGGCGACGATTACGGCGCCCTCTTAACTCCCGGTGAGAATTTACCGGGCCGAAGCCGGGCCATGGTCAAGATTCAGGAGGGTTGCGACCAGGTCTGCGCCTACTGCATCGTTCCCAAAGTACGCGGTCGGGAACGCAGTATTCCCCCTGAGGAGTTGGTCGAGCAGATACGCCAGCGGGTTGATGAGGGCTGCCGGGAAGTTGTCCTGACCGGCACCCAACTAGGCACTTACGGGTTTGACCTGCCGGGAACTAACCTGGCCGGACTGCTCCGCCGCATCCTGGCCCAAACCGGCGTGGCCCGCCTGCGGGTATCCTCGCTGCAACCCCAGGAGCTAGGGCCGGAACTGCTCCGGCTATGGCAAGAGGACTCCCGCCTCTGTCCCCATTTCCACGTACCCTTGCAGAGCGGCAGCGACGCTGTCCTGAAAGCGATGCGGCGGCGTTATACCACCGGGCAATTTGCCCGGACGGTGGAACTGATTCGCCAAACCATTCCCGACGCCGGAATCACCGCCGACTTGATTGTCGGGTTTCCGGGGGAAGGAGAGCGGGAGTTCACCGAGAGCCTGACCTTTGTTGCGGCGATGGGTTTCAGCGATTTGCACGCCTTTCCCTACTCCCCGCGGCCCGGCACCTCGGCGGCTTACCTGGCCGGCCAAATCCCGGACGGGGTAAAGAAGGAGCGGATGGGGCGGATGCTGGAGTTGGCCCGGCAGGGTTTTGAGCAGTTCCGCCGCAGCCAGTTGGGGCAGACCCGCCCGGTCTTGTGGGAATCGGCCCGGCAACGGGATGGCGTTATCCGCCGGCGCGGCCTGACCGACAATTACATCCGGGTACACACCTTTGACCCGGTTCCACCGGACGGCGGGAGCGACCGGGCCAACGTCATCACGCCGGCGCAACTGGTGGAACTTTCCGATACTTCGGTGCTGGCCCGGCCGGTTTAGCTGGCCGGGCGTTGCCCGTTGCTTTTCCCCGGTTCCGGGGGTTTCCCCCCGGCTTTTCTAACAGGACTTTTCTGCCATCCGGCAATGTGATTTTCCAAAGAGAAGGCTGCCAAAGAATGGGTATCCTCTGGCAGCCGTTCCTGTTTTCCTGGTTTGTTTCTTATCCTTTCGCCGGCCTTGTTCCTTTGCCGGTTCAAGGGTTAGCGGCGGTTACAAGTCCACCGGGCGGAGGTAGGTCATCTCGGCGCGGCGTTCCAGGTAGCCGGCCCGGGTATCGTGACCGTGGGCAAAGACCAGCAGCCAGCCCTGCTTTTCCGCATCGTTCAGCAACTCCCGCTTTTGTTCCAGGGTTTCCTCCGGGGAGTAGTCAAAGGCGGAGATTACCGACAGGTTGAGATGATGCGGCGTCGGCACCAGGTCGCCCAGGAATACAATCCGTTCCCCGCCGTGATTGAACATTATCATCTGGTGGCCCTTGGCCGGGCCGTCGTACACGATGACGTTAAGGCCCGGCAGTATCTCCGTGTCGCCATCCAGCAGTTCCACCTGTCCCCGCTCCTCAATGGGGGAGAAGTTATCGGCGCGGTAAGCGTACATCCCCCGCTCGCTGGGGTTGCAGGCTTCCTCCCAGGAAGCGCGTTGGACGTAGTAACGGGCTTTGGGGAAGGTAGGCACGATGTTGCCGGCCCGGTCCAGGCGGGTGCACCCGCCGCAGTGGTCAAATTGAAGATGAGAAAGGATTACTGCGTGAATATCCTTGGGGGTCAGGCCGGCGCCTTTGAGTCCCTTGAACATCCGGCTGGGCACCAGGCCCAGGTTTTCCTTGTCCTTATCGTTATCCTTGGAGCCTACTCCGGTATCGACCAGGATGTTCTTGCCGCCGACTTGCAGGAGCAGGCAGTTCAACCCCAGGGTAATGCGGTTCTTGCGGTCGGTGGTAACGCTGTTTTCCCAGACCACTTTGGGGACTTGCCCAAAGACGGAACCGCCGTCCATTTTCAATACGCCGTCGCTAATAATCTTAGCTGCCGTTGACACCATATCCCTCACACCTCCAGCAAAACTCTTGAAATCCGTCCCCTGTTTCAGGTGTCACCTAAACCGAATTGGGCTAGTATCCACTAGGAACCGGGTAAAGGTCAGGTCGCGATAGTTGTTCGTCCCGGAAAGCCGACGCCACCAATGCCAGGCATCACCGGCGCCCTTGAGTTTCCAACCTTGCTTAACGGCATCGCTGCGTCAATCTGCCCCAAATCCTGGCACAAGGCGGGCCTATGTACGGCCTTATGCTGCGGCCAATCGGCGCCGGAAATGGGGAAAAGTCGGATGGACTTTACCGGGCTTTCCGAGGGGAATGGTTGCCGGGTTTTACCCGGTATTCTCCCAACGTTGACAGCCTAATTGATGGGTAATTGGGCGTTGTCAAGGCAGTTTTTAAGTAATTTTTAAGAATCGAAAAATGAGTTTTCAGCCCCGGACGCGGGCCGTTTTATAGGGAAAATCCTAGCTGAAATCGACGCCCCGGTTAGAACAACAGTTTGGCAAAAACCCGGGAATTACGGCGGTTAAAAAATGTCCACATTCCAGCGCAGAGCCCACGAAATCCTGGAGGCGGCCCCGGAGGGTGACCGAGTCAGCCGCGCCCTGGACTACTTCATTATTGCCTTGATTCTGCTGAACACCGCCGCCCTTATCCTCAGCACCGTGCGGCCAATCTACGCAATGGCGCCGGCCCTGTTCCAGTACCTCGAACTGGTATCGGTATCCATATTCGTGGTCGAGTACCTGCTGCGAATCTGGGCCTGCACGGTTGAGCCGCGCTACGCCCACCCGGTTTACGGGCGGCTGCGGTTTGCCCTGTCGCCGCTGCTCCTGATTGACCTGCTGGCGATTGTGCCGTTCTTTCTGCCCCTGCTGGGGCTGGAGGACTTGCGGTTCCTGCGGGCGGTGCGGTTGCTGGCCCGGGCGGCCCGGCTGGGCCGGTACTTCCGCGGCATCCGAACCCTGGGCACGGTGATTAGCAGCCGGGGTTACGAGTTGCTGACCGTCGTCCTGGTGTTGGCGGTGATGCTGGTGCTGGCCTCCGCATTGATGTATTTTGCGGAACACCAGGCGCAACCGGACGCTTTTGCCAGCATACCCGAGGCGATGTGGTGGAGTGTGATAACGCTGACCACGGTGGGCTATGGCGATGTATCCCCGGTAACATCGCTGGGGAAAATAATGGCCGGGGTGATTGCGATAATGGGGATTGGTATGTTCGCTTTGCCGGCCGGCATCCTGGGTTCCGGTTTTCTGGAGGAAATCCAGCGGCGCAACCGGGGGCCGCAGGTCTGCCCCCACTGCGGCGGGGAACTGGAGGACTGACCCGGCCCTTTCGACGGGGGAGAGAGCCGACTCAGTCGCCGCTTCGTACTTGGGAAAGCCGGTCAATCGCCGTTTGCAGGCGGGGCGCTACCCGCTCCCGGCCCAGAACCTCCATAGTCTCGAAAAGGGGTGGTGAAACATTGCGGCCGGTTACCGCCCAGCGCAGCGTTCCAAAGAACCGGCGGGGGGTAAGGCCCAGCGCCTCGCCGTCGGCCCGCAGCAACTCCTCCATAACCGGGGCGGTGAAGTCCGCGGTTGCCAGACTTTCGGCGGCTCGGTTCAGGGCCGCCAACGTCTCCTCCTGAGTCGCTCCCCGCTGCACCAGGTTGGCCGGATCGTATTCCGGCTGCGCGGCAAAGAAATAAGCGGTCATCTCAGCGGATTCGGCAAGCAGCTTGAGCCGCTCTTGCACTAACGGCACAATCCGCAACAGGTAGTCCCGGTCAACCGGCAGCAATTCCGGTGGCAAGTCCCTTTCCAGGTAGGGCAGCATCGCGTCGGCCAGCGCCCCGGCGTCCATCGCGCGGATGTAAACCCCGTTCATCCAGGACAGCTTTTCCCGGTCGAAAATAGCCGCCGGCTTGCCCACCCGTTCCAGGGTAAAGCCCTCCCGCATAGTGGTCAGGGGCATTACCTCGGTCTTATCGTCCAGCGACCAGCCCAGCAGCACCATAAAGTTGCGCAGCGCATCGGGCAGATAACCCTCGTCCCGATATTCCATAATGGAGGTGGCCCCGTGCCGCTTGGACAGCTTGGCCCGGTCCGGGCCGAGAATCATCGGCAGGTGGCCGTGTTGGGGCGGAGTGTACCCCAAGGCCCGGTACAGTTGCAGGTGCCGGGGCGCGCTGGGCAGCCACTCCTCCGCCCGCAGCACGTGGCTAATCTGCATCAGGTGGTCGTCGGTTACCACCGCCAGATGGTAGGTTGGGAAACCGTCGGACTTTATCAGGATAAAGTCATCCACCAGTTCGTTCTGCCATTCTACGTCGTCGCGAATCAGGTCGTGCAGTTGGGTTACGCCGGAGTCGGGCATAGCAAAACGAACCACCGACGGCGCCCCTTCGCTTTCCAGGGCGCGCTGCTGCTCCGGGGTCAGGCTCCGGCAGCAGCGGTCGTAGCCCAAAGCCTGTTTATTGCGTCCCTGCTCAACCCGCAGTTGGTCCAGCCGTTCCCGGGTGCAGTAACAGCGGTAGGCGTCGCCCTGGCCGATCAGCTTATCCGCCGCCTCCCGGTAAAGGGGGAGCCGCTCGGACTGGTAATAAGAGCCGTAGTCGCCGCCGACCCTTGGCCCTTCGTCCCAGTCGATGCCCAGCCATTCCAGGCCCTCCAGGATTCCCTCCACCGCCCCGGGCACCAGCCGCTCCCGGTCGGTGTCCTCAATTCGCACGATAAACTTGCCCCCGTAGTGGCGGGCAAACAGCCAGTTGAACAAGGCAGTGCGGATGTTGCCGATATGCGGCAGGCCGGTAGGGCTGGGAGCGTACCTAACGCGAATGTTGTCGGCCACCATAAATAACCCTCTTTAGTACTTGACCCTATTTTAACACGCCGCTATTCGGGGCGGGCATGGACAAGTATGCGCCAAGAACAAAATCCGCTCATGGTGAGCTTGTCGAACCACCCTGACCCATCCTACGGTTCGTCCTTCGACAAGCTCAGGATGAGCGTAGAGGTCAACTCGGGCGACTTTGCACCTACCCCGGCTAACCCCCACCCCGCCCCTGCGACTGCTCAATTCTGGCCCAGGAGTCCCGCAGCGATACGGTGCGGTTGAAAACCGGCGCCCCCGGTTTGGAGTCAACCGAGTCGGCGCAGAAGTAGCCCTGTCGCTCAAACTGATAACGGCCCCCCGGTGCGGCCTCGCCCAGGCTCGGCTCCACCCGGCAGCCGGTCAAGACCTCCAGGGAATTGGGATTCAAGAGGGATATGAAGTCCCGGTTGTCCGCCGGTTCTTCCCCGTCCCGGTCCAGCAGCAGGTAGTCATACAGCCGCACCTCGGCGGGGCAGGAATGGGGCGCGGAAACCCAGTGCAGCGTCCCCCGCACCCGGCGCCCGTCGGGGCTGGAACCGCCCACCGATTCCGGGTCATAGGTGCAGCGCAATTCCGTAACCTCCCCGGTTTGCGGGTCTTTGACCACTTCCCGGCAGGTGATGTAGCAGGCGTAGCGCAGCCGTACCTCCCGCCCCGGGGCCAGGCGGAAAAAGCGGGAAGGCGGGTTTTCCCGAAAATCGTCCCGTTCAATATAGATTTCCCGGGAGAAGGGAACCTTACGGGAACCCATCGCCGGGTCTTCCGGGTTGTTCACCGCCTCAAACTCCTGCGATTGGCCCTCAGGATAGTTTTCAATGACTACCTTGAGCGGGTGCAGAATCGCCATGGCCCGGGGGGCGCGGCGGTTCAAGTCCTCCCGGAGGCAATGCTCCAGCAGGGCCATATCCACCACCGTATCCCGCTTGGAAATGCCGATGTGGTCGCAGAAGTTGCGGATGGCCTCCGGGGTGTAGCCGCGGCGGCGCAGACCGCTCAAGGTAGGCATCCGCGGGTCATCCCACCCGGAGACGTGGCCGCCCTGCACCAACTCCAAAAGCCGCCGCTTGCTCATAATCGTATTGGTCAGGTTGAGCCGGGCAAACTCAATCTGCTGGGAGCGGTAAACGTCCAGTTCCTCCAGCGTCCAATCGTAAAGAGGCCGGTGGTCTTCAAACTCCAGGGTGCAAAGGGAATGGGTTATCTGCTCAATGGAGTCGGAAAGGGCGTGGGCGTAGTCATACATCGGGTAGATGCACCAATCGTCGCCGGTTCGGTGATGAGCGGCCCACCGAATCCGGTAGATAGTGGGGTCGCGCATATTCAGGTTGGGCGAGGCCATGTCGATTTTAGCCCGCAGCACGTGGGCGCCGTCGGCAAACTCGCCGGCCCGCATCCGCCGGAACAGGTCCAGGTTTTCCTCCACCGAGCGGGTGCGGTAGGGACTTTCCCGGCCCGGTTCGGTCAGGGTGCCCCGGTGTTCCCGGATTTCCGCGGCGGACAAGCTGTCCACGTAAGCCTTGCCTTCCCGGATTAACTGCTCGGCAAACTGGTACAGGGCCTCAAAATAGTCCGAGGCGTAGTAAAGGTGCGGCCCCCAGTCAAAGCCCAGCCAGCGCACGTCCTCCTGAATCGAA
The DNA here is from genome assembly GCA_958295765.1 of uncultured Dehalococcoidia bacterium. Classification (GTDB taxonomy): domain Bacteria; phylum Chloroflexota; class Dehalococcoidia; order Lucifugimonadales; family UBA3495; genus CATQHB01. Next base: position 1,302,345 of record CATQHB010000002.1, on the reverse strand, counting down.
TTGACGTACTCCACATCCTCCCGGGTGGGGTTGGTGTCATCAAAGCGCAGATGACACACGCCGCCCCGGTACTCGCCAGCCACGCCGAAATTAAGGCAAATGGACTTGGCGTGTCCGATGTGCAGGTAACCGTTCGGCTCCGGGGGAAAACGGGTTACCACCCGCCCGTCATACTTATTGGATTGCAGGTCTGCAACGATGATGTTCCGAATGAAGTCGGATGATGAAGTATCCGGAGAAGTCATACTGGCAATTCCCTTATCATTTATCGTTTATCTTGCTATCTTTCCGGTTTGCCGGTGGCTCAAAGCTGCCCGGCCGGCGTCTATTTTAGCACGTTATGTTTGGCGCAGTTCCTGCAAAACCGGCTCCAGTTCCGGGGGCAAGTTGGCGTGAAAAGTCATTGCCGCGCCGGAAACCGGGTGCCGGAAACTCAACCGGTGGGCGTGGAGAAAGTGGCGGGCCAATAAGGGACTGCGCCGGCCATACACCCCATCGCCCAGCAGCGGGTGCCCCCGGTAAGCCAGGTGTACCCGAATCTGATGAGTGCGGCCGGTTTCCAAGTCCAGCTCCAGCAAGCTGTAACTGCCTACCTGCTCCACCACCCGGTAGGCGGTACGGGACTCCCTGCCGCCGACTACCACCGCCATTCGCTTGCGCTGGCGGGGGTCCCGGGCAATGGGCGCGTCAATCACGCCCTCGGACGGTTCCGGGACGCCGGCGGCCACCGCCAGGTAGCCCTTTTGCACCTGCCGCTCCTTAATCTGCGCCGACAAATCCCGATGCGCCCGCTCGGTCTTGGCGGCCACCATCAACCCGGAGGTGTCCTTGTCCAGCCGGTGAACAATTCCGGGGCGGGTTACGCCGCCGATTCCCTGAATGTCCGGGCAGCAGGCTAACAGGGCATTGACCAGAGTGCTGTCCGGGTGGCCGGGGCCGGGATGCACCGACAAGCCGGCCGGCTTGTCAATGACAATAAATTGGGCATCCTGATAGACCACCGATAGCGGTATCGGCTGAGCTACTACGTCCGGCTCCCGGGCCGGCGGCACGGTCAGGGTTACCCGGTCGCCGGCCCGCACCCGTTGGGCCGGCCGGGCCGGCGTCCCGTTGAGCCTTACCATCCCCTCAGCAATCAGCGAGTGGAGACGGCTGCGACTCAGGCCGGTCTTGCGGTCGGCGAGGAACCGGTCCAGGCGCACCGCATCCTGCCCCGCCGTGAACTCCCGGATTGCCCCGGCCGGCGCGGTCAACCCGGCCCGTCCTTGCTGTCGGAGTAGTCGCTGCCGGAGTAATCAGCACCGGCCGTTCCCGGATAATCCTCAGTCCGGTCAAGGGGTTGGACATCATCCGCCGGCGTGGCAGTCGCTATGTCGTCGCTGCTCCGGGGTAATTCGGCATACGCCACCGCCCCGGCTGCCGGCGCATCGCCGCTCTCATTGCCTTCCCCCGTGTCTTTCCCGGAGGGGCGCAGCAGCAGCCAGCCCAGCAAGACCAGCCCGGATACAATGGAGGCATCGGCCAGGTTGAATACCGGCCAGGGGCCGACGTCGATAAAGTCGGTTACCGAACCTAGACGGAGCCGATCCAGCAAGTTGCCCAGCGCGCCCCCGATTTGCAGGCCCAGGCTGAGCCGCAGCAGGTTGGTGGGGCGGGTCTGGCTCTGGTAAATCAGCGCCAGCACGAATATGCCGATAAAAGAGACGAAAATCAGCGGCGTGTTCTGCCCTTGCAGGATTCCGAAGGCGCTGCCGGTGTTGTGGGTATGGGTAATCCGAAAAAACCCGTCGAAGGGGAAGGAATAGCCGAAGGGCAGATAGGCGCGCACCAGGAACTTGGTCAGTTGGTCAAGCAGGAAAACAATCGCCGCCAGTTGCAGGAGATTGAAGTCCCGGTATATGGGGAGCCGGCGTTCCTTCACCGGGGCTACCGGGGCCGCGTCAACTGGGTCGGCAACGGTGGCGGGAACCTCCTCAGCTGCCGCGCCGGAACCGTCGGGAGATTCTCCTGCCGCTGTTTCCGCCGCAGCCTCCGGTGTATCCGGTGCAGAGGGTACAAAGGTTTCCGGCAGGGATTCCGGGGCCGTTTCCGGTGGTAATTCCGGCCGTTGTTCGGGGCGGCTTTCCGGGTTGGTCATCGGGGATTACTTCAGATGCTCGGCGAAGAAATCGGTTACCGGCCCGATTAGCTGGCGTTCCATCCCGCCCCAGAAATGGTCGGCCCCGGCCACGATTTGCAGCGCCGGCGGGCGGGCGAAAGCGTCCAGGTTGGGTTGCAGTTCCGCCGACTGCACCAGCTTGTCCTGATCGCCGGAAATAATCAGCGTCGGCGTCTTGGCCTTTTTCAGCGGCGAATCCGGGAAGGCCCGGATTGGCGGAGAGATGAGGGCTATCGACTTGGCCTTTTTCTGCACGGCGGCGTTGCCCAGGATGACCGAGGTGCCAAAGGAGTAGCCGGCCAGCCCCAGCTTGCGCCCGTCCACGCCGGGCCAGGCCTTGAGCAACTCAAAGGCACTCAGGATTTCCTGGTGTTCCTGCTCTCCCTTGGTATGCTCTCCCTCGCTGTTGCCCACGCCCCGGAAGTTGAACCGGATGGTGGCAAACCCCTGCTCCACCAGGGAGAAAGAGACGGCGATGACCACGTTGTTGTCCATATTCCCGCCGAACAGAGGATGAGGATGGCAGATTACTACGCCCGGAACCGGGCCGCCCGCGTCATCGGGCATCGCCACGATTCCCTCAAAGTTCAGACCCTTGGCCTTAAAGCTGACCGCGCTCTGCCGCATCTGCTGCCTCCCGCCGGACTCTCTTTATCCTGGCCCCTATATTAGAAGACTCCGTAGAGTTTGGCAAGGAATCCTGCTAGAATGTCCGGGCAATCGTGTCTTAACCGGGGCAACCCAGGCAACCGTCGTTCCGGTTAAGCAAGGCAACCCAAGCAACCGTCGTTCCGGCGAAAGCCGGAATCCAGGAAATCCCCCGGAAAAGAGCGGGTCGGCTACCGAGTGTTCTGGATTCCGGCTTTCGCCGGAACGACGGTTTATAGCCGGAATGACCGGTTTATGCTGCGATTGCCCGGCTAGAACATCCCATACTTCCGGTGTAGCGGAGAACCGGCTTGGAGCATATTGATGAAAGTTATTGACTTGCGCAGTGATACCTTAACCCACCCGACCGAGGCGATGCGCCGGGCGATGGCCGACGCTGAAGTGGGCGATGATGTGTACGGGGAAGACCCGTCAATCAACCGCCTGGAGGAACGGGCCGCCGAACTGCTGGGCAAGGAGGCCGGCCTGCTCACCGCCAGCGGCACGATGAGCAATCTCATCGCCGGCCTGACCTACTGCCAGCGGGGGGATGAGATTGTGATGGGCGACCAGGCCCATATGTTCTGGAACGAGTCGGCGGGAGTGTCGGCTCTGGCCGGGGCGCAAATCCGGCTGGTGCCTAACGACGACCAGGGCCGGATTGCCCCCCAGGACCTGGCCGAGGCCATCCGGCCCAAGGGCAACGTCCACGTCCCCCCGACCACGCTGGTCTGCCTGGAAAACACCCACAACCGTTGCAGTGGCGGCGTGCTGACTCCCGACGATACCCGGCAGGTGGCCGAGATAGCCCACGACGCCGGGGCCAGCGTCCACCTGGACGGGGCGCGGGTTTTCAATGCCGCCGTAGCCCTGGAGGTTCCCCCCAGCGAGTTGGTTCGGGACGTGGATGACGTTTCCTTTTGCCTGTCCAAGGCATTGAGCTGTCCGGTAGGTTCGGTTTTGTGCGGCACCGAGGAGTTTATCGGTCAGGCCCGCCGCTGGCGCAAGATGATTGGGGGCGGGATGCGGCAGGCCGGGGTGCTGGCCGCCGCCGGCCTGGTGGCCCTGGATACGATGATTGAACGGCTGGCCGACGACCACGCCAACGCCCGCCGCCTGGCCCAGGGGCTGGCAAATATCGAGGGTATCAGCGTGGACCCGGACAGCATCCAGACCAACATCGTCATCTTTGAGCTGGACCCGTCCGTCGGCACCGCCACCGAAGTCATCCAGGCCCTGGCTCAAGCCGGCGTCAAGGTTACGCCGTCCCGCGCCCAATCCCTGCGTATGGTAACCCACCGCCACATCGACGGCGCCGACGTAGCGGAGGCCCTGGCCCGGGTATCCCGAACGGTGGCCGAGTTGCGGGCGGCGCATCGGGCCGGTTAGGCGGGAGAAAGTAATTGGTGTTCCCAACAATTGTTGGTATTTCTTTCCAGGCGACACTTCGTTGGCTGGTAGGGGCGGGTTTGTAACCCGCCCTGGCTTGGGTGCGGGAACAAGGCAGCTATCGCATACTCGTTCACCGGGCGGTTTTTACCCTTGAACGCAGGTCGGGTTACAAACCCGCCCCTACCCCGACGCTGATACTAACAAATGGTGGAAATACCAAATAATCAGGAAAGGAGCAAGCCAATGCCCGACATCACCTTGAATAAGGCCACCACCGCCCTGCTGATTGCCGACTTTTACGCCGAGATGATGAATACAATTCCCCACGCCGTTGAGCGGGGCGTGGTGGAGAAAACCCGGGCCTTGCAGCAAGTGGCGCGGGACGCCGGCCTGATGGTTTGCTACTCGGCTACCGTTTTCCGGCCCGGCTACCCGGAAATCAGCGACCGGAACAAGACCTTCAGCCAGCGCAAGGCGTCCGGCCAGCCGGCGGTCAGCGACCCCTTGCAGGTAATCCACGAGGCCGTCCGGCCCATCACCGGGGAAGTGGTGGCCGGCAAACACCGGGTCAACGCCCTGTACGGCACCGACCTGGATCTGGCGTTGCGGGCCAACAACATTGACACTATCGTAATGCTGGGCTACGCCACCAGCGGAGTAGTGCTGTCCACCACCCGCTACGCCGCCGATGCCGACTACCGGCTGTTCATCGTAGAGGACTGCTGTTCCGACTCCGATGAGGAAGTCCACAACTTTTTGACGCAGCGCATTTTCCCCCGCCAGGCAGATGTGGTCAGCGCGGCGCAGGTGATTGAGGCGCTGACTTCTGCCTGATTCTTGACCGGTTACACCGTATAACCGCTCACCGTACAGTCGCTTATGGTAAGCCGGCAGCCGCTTATGGTGAGCCTGTCGAACCATCCTTCCGTCCTTCGACAAGCTCAGGATGAGCGGGTATTTTCAACGTTTGTTGGTGTTCTTTCCCCTACCGACTCCGGTGAATTGTAGGGGCGGGTTTGTAACCCGCCCTGGCTCGGGGCAGAACGGGTCGGCTATGGTACACCGGTTTTCCGGCATTTCCTTGCCGTCGAACGTCGGGCGGGTTATAAACCCGCCCCTACGCCGATGATAGTACCAACAGACATTGAGAATACGAAGGAAAACCGCCATTGGTGAACCGGTAACCGCTCATGGTGAGCTTGTCGAACCACCCGCCCATCCTTCGACAAGCTCAGGATGAGCGGATTGTTTACACCGGCTCAGGAAATGAGAGACCGGCCCCTAACCCGGCCTCTGTTCCCCCCACCACTTCCTCATCCTCTCCTCTATCTCCTGTTCCTTGCCCTCCGTTGAGGGTTGGTAGTAGTTGCGGCCTTCTAAGGCCGGGGGTAGGAATTCCTGCTCGACGAAGTGGCCGGGGTGGTCGTGGGCGTAGCGGTAGCCTTTGCCGTAGTCCATTCCCCGCATCAGGCCGGTTACGGCGTTGCGCAGGTGCAGCGGCACCGGGTCGTTGGGCCGTTGCCGCACGTCCTCCAGCGCCCGCTCCAGGGCCATATAGGCCGTGTTGCTCTTGGGCGCGGTTGCCAGATAGACCGTCGCCTCGGCCAGGGGGATGCGGCCCTCGGGCATCCCCAGGAAGTGAACCGCTTGCTGGGCGGCCACCGCCACCGGCAGGGCTTGCGGCTCGGCCAGGCCGATGTCCTCCGCCGCCAGGATGACCAGCCGCCGGGCGATGAACAAGGGGTCTTCTCCCGATTCAATCATCCGGGCCAGCCAGTAGAGGGCGCCGTCGGGCGAGGAACCCCGCACCGACTTGATAAAGGCGGAAATAGTATCGTAGTGGCCCTCCCCGGCCTTGTCATACAGGGGAGAGCGGCGCTGCAAGGCATCAGAGATTATGTCCACTCCGATGACCCGGCAGCCCCCGGCATCGGGCGGCGTGGCAAAGGCGGCGGTTTCCAGGGCGTTCAGGGCCACCCGCGCATCGCCGTTGGCAATGTTTACCAGATGCTCCAGCGCCCCGTCATCCAGGGAAACCTGGAGACGGCCCAGCCCCTGCTCCGGCTCCTCCAGCGCGCGCCCGATGATGCCGTCTACCTGTTCCGCCGTCAGGGATTGCAGGGTGAACACCCGACACCGGGACAGGAGTGGGGCGTTGACCTCGAAGGAGGGGTTTTCGGTGGTGGCGCCGATAAAGGTAACGGTGCCATCCTCTACGTGGGGCAGAATCACATCCTGCTGGGCCTTGTTGAAACGGTGAATCTCATCGACGAAAAGGATGGTGCGGCGTTGGTACATCCCCTGGCGGTCTTTGGCCTCGGCCACAATGCGGCGCAGGTCGGCCACGCCGGAGGTAACGGCGCTGACCGGCTCGAAGTGGGCTTGCGTTACGCCGGCCACCAGGCGGGCTAAAGTAGTCTTGCCGCTGCCCGGCGGCCCCCACAGAATCAGGGAGGGCAGGCGGTCGGCGGCGATGGCCCGGCGCAGCACCCGCTCCGGCCCCAGGATATGCTCCTGGCCGACAAACTGGTCAAAGCTCCGGGGCCGCATCCGCTCCGCCAGGGGCGCAGTAGCCCCGGCGTGCTGCTGGCGGGTATGGTCAAAGAGGGACATCAGACTTTCAAGGCCGAGACGTGGGGGTAGTGGCTATCCCCATTCTAGCACAAAGGGGCGGGGGTGTCCCCGGTTTCGGGGTTGGCGGCGGGTCAATAGCGTCTTAACCAGGGCAACCCAGGCAACCGTCGTTCCGGCGAAAGCCGGAATCCAGGAAATCCTCCTGAAAAAGAGCGTGCCGGCACCGAGGGTTCTGGATTCCGGCTTTCGCCGGAACGACGGGTTTATGCTGCGATTGCCTTGAGACGCCGGTATTACCAACAAAATCCGCTCATGGTGAGCTTGTCGAACCACCCTTTTATCCTTCGACAAGTTCAGGATGAGCGGAGTATTTACCCTGACTATGAGAGCCAAAAGACCCTGCGGGATAAGATGATGCGGGGAAAGGCCCCGCCCCTACTTAAAATGGGGCATAACTTCCTCGGCAAAGAGGCGCATGGCGTTATGCACGTCCTGGTTGGGCAGCAGGCCGCCGGTGGCGAACCAGCACATAAACTCATCAGCGCCCAGCATTTCCTTCAGCGATTCCAACTTGTCAATCACCCGCTCCGGGCTGCCGATGGCGGCAAACTCGTGGGAGACGTGCTCGTAACTCAGATCCCGGTTGCGCCCGCTGATGACCCGGGAGCGGTTGCCCTCCAGGATGCTCAAGTAGTTTCTGAGGCTGGACTCATAACCCCGGGTGGAACTGCCGCCTTCGTCTTTGGTCACGTGTACCAGGACATTGACGTTTACCCTGGTGCTATCGGCGGCGTGGCCGTGGGTTGCCAACTGGTGGCGGTATTCGGCCAGCCCCCGCTGCGCCCCCTCCAGGGACACTACCAGGGGCGCCACCAGGATGTTCTGCCCCAACTCGCCGACCATAGGAAAGGTATCCTCGCTGTTGGAGGCGATGTAAACCGGGGGATGGGGTTGCTGATACGGCTTGGGAACCACGCTGACCCCCTCCACTTGATAGTACTTGCCTTGGTAGGAAAGCTCGTCGCTGGTCCAGGCTTTCAACACCAGTTCCAGACCTTCCAGGAACCGCTCCCGGCCTTCGTCCACGTCAATGCCGTAACCGGCGTACTGGCGGAGCATGGCGCCCCGGCCGGTGCCGAGAATGGCCCGGCCCCGGGAGATAACGTCCAGGGTGGCAAACTCCTCGGCCAGGCGTACCGGGTGATGCAGGGGCATCAGGTTGACCGCCGTAGCGATTTTCAGCCGCTCGGTGGTCTGGGCGATGGCGGAACCCAGCAGCAGGGGAGCCGGCAGGACGGAGAACCGGGGGTTGAAATGCACCTCGGCCAGCCAGACCGTATCGAACCCCAACGCGTCGGCCAGTTGGGCCTGGGAGATAGTGTCGGCGTAGCGGTTGGCCGGCGCCTGGTCATCGGCGCAGGGCAGTTGGTAGAAAATTCCGAACTCCATGCCTGGCTCCTTTACTTTTGCTGATTTGTCCCCGTTTGGCGGTTTATCCACGAAGGGACACGAAGTTGCACGAATGGGTCTTTTAGAGAATGGCTGAGGGGTAAGGGTCGGGTATTCCAGTCATTCAAGGGATGCTATGTTTATGTCCTTTGGGGGCTGAACGTACCCTACAACGGTATATTGCCGTGTTTCTTGGCGGGCAGGCTGTCCCGTTTGTTGCGCAGCATTTCCAGGGCGCCGATTATTCGGGCGCGGGTTTCCGCCGGGTCGATTACGTCGTCCAGAAAGCCCTGGCCGGCGGCGATGTAGGGGTTGGTGAACTTTTCCTGATAGTCGGCGATTAGCTGCTGGCGGGTGGCCTCCGCGTCCTCGGCCTGGCTGATCTGCTCCCGGTAGATTATGTTCACCGCCCCGTCCGGCCCCATCACCGCGATTTCCGCCGAGGGCCAGGCCAGGTTGATGTCGGAGCGCAGGTGCTTGCTGCTCATCACGATGTAGGCCCCGCCGTAGGCTTTGCGGAGGATGACGCTGACTTTAGGCACAGTGGCCTCGGCGTAGGCGTAAATCAGCTTGGCCCCATGCCGGATAATCCCGCCGTATTCCTGCTCCACGCCGGGCATAAACCCCGGCACGTCCACCAGGGTTACCAGGGGAATGTTAAAGCAGTCGCAGAACCGCACAAACCGGGCCGCCTTGGCCGAGGCGTCAATGTCCAGCACCCCGGCCAGGTAGGAGGGTTGGTTGCCGATGATGCCCACCGTGCTGCCGTTGAACCGCCCAAAGCCGATAACCACGTTGGGGGCAAAGTCGGCCTGGACTTCCATAAACTCCTCAATCGGGACTTCCTCCAACTCCTCCTCGCCGCCAATGTCCACGATGCGGTAGATAATATCCCGCATATCGTAGGGCCGGTTGGGTTCGTCGGGAACCAGGTAGCGCAGGTCGGGGTCAAAGCGGTCCACCGGGTCGCCCAGAGGCAGCAGGGGCGGGTCGGCCACGTTGTTGGCGGGCAGGAAACCGAGCAGCCGCCGAACCTCGGCCAAACATTCGTCCTCGCTTTCATAGACAAAGTGGGCCACGCCGCTGCGGGTGGCGTGAGAGTCGGCCCCGCCCAGTTCCTCATGCGTAACCTCGGCGCCGGTTACCGCCTGCACCACGTCCGGGCCGGTAATATACATCTGGCCGGTGCCTTTGACCATAAAGATAAAGTCGGTGATGGCCGGGGAATAGACGGCGCCGCCGGCCGCCGGCCCCATTATGACCGAAATCTGCGGCACCACGCCGGAGTAGAGGGTGTTGCGCAGGAAAATGTCGCCATAGGCGCCCAGGCTGACTACCCCCTCCTGGATGCGCGCCCCGCCGGAATCGTTGAGGCCCACTACCGGGCAGCCGGTTTTGCCGGCCAAGTCCATCACCTTGCAGATTTTCTCCCCTACCACGGCGGACAGGGAGCCGCCAAAGACGGTAAAATCCTGGGCGTAGGCGAAAACCTGCCGGCCTTCCACCCGCCCGTAGCCGGTAATCACCGCATCGCCCAGCACCTTGCGGTCGGCCAGGCCGAAGTCGGTAGTGCGGTGGGTAACGAAGGAGTCAATTTCCTGAAAAGTGCCCTCGTCCATCAGGCGGGCCAGCCGTTCCCGGGCGGTGAACTTGCCCCGGCGGTGCTGCTGCTCAATGCGCTGCTGCCCCCCGCCCCGGCGGGCCTCCTGGTGCATTTCCTGGAGAGTGTCGATTTTCCGATCAATGATGCGCTTTTCCGTTGCCACTGGCGCTCCTGGTAGGTTAGTGTCGGGGCTATTATACCCGATAGGTAAATGCTTGGGGGATTCTCCCTGTGTTACTATACGCCAATGACGCCTGACGCCGCTCCCCTGACCCGGCTGAACGCCTTGACCGTTGCTCAAGGTGAACTATTGGCCTGGGGTTCCCGAACTTATGTAATGGGCATCATCAACCTCAGCCCCGACTCCTTTTCCGGGGACGGGTTGGGCGGGGACTTGCCGGCGGTGGTGGAGCAGGCGTTGCGGTTCCAAGAGGAAGGCGCCGATTTCCTCGACGTGGGCGCCGAGTCCACCCGGCCCGGCGCATCGCCGGTCAGCCCGGCCGAGGAACTCCGGCGGTTAATCCCGGCCCTGGAGTCCCTGGCAACCCAGGTCAACATCCCGGTCAGCGTGGACACCTACAAGGCGCCGGTAGCCCGCCAGGCCCTGGCGGCCGGGGCCGGCCTAATCAACGACGTTTGGGGCCTCAAGGCCGACCCTGAATTGGCCGAAGTCGCTGCCGTAGCCGGCGCGCCCCTGATATTGATGCACAATCAGGAAACCCGCCGCTATCGCCAACTGCTGCCCGACATTTTCGCCAGCCTGCAACACAGCGTCGCCCTGGCCCGGCAAGCCGGGGTTCCGAAGGACAACATCATCCTCGACCCGGGCATCGGGTTCGGCAAAACCCCCGACCACAACCTGGAGATTCTGCGGCGACTGCCGGAGTTTAAGGCCCTGGGCTTTCCCCTGTTGGTAGGAACCTCCCGCAAGTCCACCATCGGCTACGTGCTGGACTTGCCGGTAGAGCAGCGGTTGGAAGGCACCGCCGCCACCGTCGCCCTTGCCATTGCCGGGGGCGCCGACATCGTGCGGGTGCATGACGTAAAGGAAATGGCGCGGGTATGCCGGATGAGCGATGCCATCGTGCGCGGCTGGAGGCCCCAAGGTTGGAATCATTAGCCGGCAGCCCGGTAACCGCTTACCTGGGTTTGGGTTCCAACCTGGGCCGGCGGCCGGACAATTTGACCGCCGCCTTGACCGAACTGGCCGCCGCCGGACCGGTCAGGATAGTCCGGTGTTCGGCCCTCTACGAAACAGAACCCTGGGGCTACACCGAGCAGCCGGCCTTTCTGAACTGCACGGCGGCAGTGGAAACTACCCTGCCCCCGGCCCGGCTGCTGGAGTTGGCTAAAGAGATTGAGACCCGGCTGGGCCGCCGGCCCGGCCTCCGCTACGGCCCCCGTCCGGTCGATATAGACATCCTGCTCTACGGCCACCGGATAATTCAGTGGGAAACCCCCGACTTGCAAATACCCCATCCCCGCCTGGCCGAAAGAGCCTTTGCCCTCATTCCTCTGGCGGAAATTGCCGGCTCAACAACTCATCCAGCGCTTAACCTGACTATTGACCAACTGGCGGCGGTTGTCGGCGGGAAAGAAGGGGTGAAGTTATGGGGGGCGCCGCCGGTGCCTGGATGACCTTTGCCCGGAGAAAAGCCGGGGTAAGGGGGAAACGCCGCCAACAGTTGACAATCCGCCGGGCCTATCGCAATATCTATAGGGGCAACTGTTTTACCGCCCGATGAGACGGCGGCGGAACCCGGTTGCCAAATCGGAACCCGAAATTAAGCCTGCCGCCAGCCGGCAGGGACTTGTACGCGCGGAGGTAAGAGGTAAGTATGGCGGATAAGCAACTGATTTTTGACGAACAGGCCCGGGCCAGCCTGATGCGGGGCGTTAACGAGTTGGGCCGGGTGGTCGGCCTGACCCTGGGGCCTAGCGGTCGCAACGTGCTGCTCAACCGGATGTGGTCGCTGCCGGTGGTTTGCAGCGACGGCGTTACCATCGCCAAGGAGATCGAACTGCCCAACGTTTATGAGAATATGGGCGCCCAACTGGTGAAGGAAGCCGCCGCCAAGACTAATGACGTGGTCGGCGACGGCACCACTACCTCGGTAGTCCTGGCCCGCTCCATTGTCGGCCAGGGCTTTATGAACATCGCGGCCGGGGCCAGTGGCATGGTTCTCAAGCGCGGCATTGACCAGGCGGTGGCGGCGGTAGTGAAAGAGTTGGGCAATCTGGCCCTGCCGGTGGAGAACCGGGAACAGGTGGCGCGGGTCGCCGCCCTTTCGGCCCACGAAGAGAGCATCGCCCAGCTAATCGCCGAGGCCATGGACAAGGTGGGCCGCGAAGGGGTCATCACCATTGAAGAGTCCAAGAGCATGACCGACGAACTGGACTTTGTGGAAGGTATGCGCCTGGACCGGGGCTATCTCTCCCCCCACTTTGTTACCGACGCCCAGCGGATGGAAGTTACCCTGGACAACCCCCTGATACTGATAACCGACGGGAAGGTCACCACGGTCAATGACATCGTGCCGACCTTGGAAAAGGTGGCCCAAGCCGGCGGCCGGCCCCTGGCGATTATCGCCGAGGACGTGGAGGGCGAGGCCCTGGCGACCCTGGTGGTGAACAAGCTGCGCGGCACCATTGGCTGCGTAGCCATAAAGGCCCCCGGATTCGGCGACCGCCGCAAGGCTCTGCTGGAAGACATCGCCGTGATGACCGGCGCCACCGTCATCAGCGCCGATACCGGCTTGACCCTGGATGCCGTCGAAGTGGCCCACCTGGGTTCGGCCCGCCGCCTGCTGGCCCTGAAGGACGAAACGACGATTGTAGAAGGACACGGCCAGGCTGAGGCCACGGAAGCCCGGGTTGCCCAGATACGAGTCCAGGCCGAAGAGACCACCTCGGATTATGACCGGGAAAAGCTCCAGGAACGTCTGGCGGCGATGGTAGGCGGCGTGGCGGTCATCCGGGTCGGCGCAGCAACCGAGCCGGAGATGAACGAGCGCAAGTCCCGCACCGAGGACGCCCTGTCCGCCACCCGCGCCGCGGTGGAAGAGGGAATCGTCCCCGGCGGCGGCGTTACCCTGGTGCGCGCCGAGCAACTGCTGGACGAGTTGCAGGCCGGCCTGCCCCGGGAAGAGGCGTTAGGGGCCAGGCTGGTCCGGGAGGCCCTGTCTGCGCCGCTGCTGCTCATCTCGGAAAACGCCGGACACCCGGGCCAGGTGGTGCTGGAAAACGTGCGCCGGGGCGAAGGCGATTGGGGATTCGACGCCGAGAAGGGCGAATACACCCACCTCATCCAGGCCGGCATCATCGACCCGGCCAAGGTTACCCGCTCGGCCTTGCAGAACGCCGGCAGCATCGCCGGTATGCTGCTGACCACCCAGGCGGTGGTGGCCGAGATTCCGGTGCATACGCCCCTGCCCGCCGATGTCCAGGACTTTATGCACGATTAACCGGAGCACGATTGACCGGAATGGCCCGGCGCCGCGCCGGGCCAGCCAACCCAATCGCTTGCCAACGATTAGTCAACCCACCATCCGGCACGGAGCGGTCGCACCGAATCCTGACCCTCCGTGCCGCTTTTCTTGAGGCTGTAATGAACGGGACGGCATTAGACCGGGCCAGCATCCACCGGCTTATTGCCGGGAACCTTCCGGGGCAGCGGCCTCTGGTGGAGGGCTGGCGGTCTCTGGAGGAACAGCTACAGCCCAACGGCTTTGACCTGAGCCTGCAAGCTATCGCCCGGCTGCGGTCGGCCGGGCGCATGGGCCGGGACTCGGCCCAGCGGGAACTGTCGGACACGGAACCCCTGGAGTTTGGCCGCGACGGTTGGCTGCACCTGCCGCCAGGCCCCTATCTGGCAACCTTCAGCGAAGTGGTCAACCTGCCTCTGGACCTGATGGCCCTGGGACTGCCCCGTTCCAGCCTGCTGCGCAGCGGCGTCGGCATCCATAGCGCCATCTGGGATGCCGGCTACCAGGGCCGTTCTCAGGCTTTGTTGACGGTTTATCACTCCGCCGGCTACCACCTCCAGCAGGGCGCGCGGTTGCTGCAACTGGTATTCTTTCGGTTGAGCAACCCGGTTGACCAGGGCTACACCGGCTCCTACCAGGGGGAGAATCTGTGATGACTGGCCCTTTGACCATTTCCGACACCACTTTATTGGCCAAGGAATACGCCCGGGAAGTGGGCTTTGACCTGGTGCGGATTACCTCCGCCGAGGAATTCGCCCAAGACCGGGAGTTGGCGCTGGAGCGAATCCGGGACGGGCTGATGGACGGGCTGCCCTGGTACAACCCGGCGCGGGTCTCCCGAGGCTCCCGGCCCGGAGAACTGTTGCCCGGCGCGCGTTCCATCATCTGCTTGGGCCTCAACTACTATCCCGATTACCCCGACGAACCCCAAGAATCCGACTGCCCCGACGCTGCCCCGGCGGGAATGGTGGCGGGGCCGGCCCTGACCGGCCGGATTGCCCGCTATGCCCGGGGCCGGGACTACCACAAAGTTATCAAGCAACGGATGCGCTCTTATGTCGCGGGTCTGGCCGGCCGGCTGGGTACGGAGATAGCGGCGCGCTGGTACGTGGATGATGGGCCGATGCTGGACCGGGCGGCGGCGGCCCGGGCCGGCCTGGGCTGGTTCGGCAAGAACACCAACATTCTTACCACCGAGCTGGGTTCCTGGGTTTTCCTGGGGCAGGTGATTACCGACCTGGAACTCCAGCCGGATACGCCCCTGCAAAAGAGCTGCGGCAGTTGCGTCCGCTGCATTGACGCCTGCCCCACCGGGGCCATTGTCGCCCCCTACGTCATCGACAACTCCCGCTGCATCTCTCACCTGACCATTGAGAACCGGGGGCCGATACCCCGACAACTGCGTCCCATTATGCTGAACTGGGTTTTTGGCTGCGACATTTGCCAGGAAGTATGCCCGGTGAACCGCAAGGCCCAACCCACCGCTGAACCATTATTCGGGAACCGGGGGTTAGGGGTAGTGGACTTGGTGGAGCTACTGGAAATGTCCGAAGCGGCTTTCCGGGAGCGGTTTCGAGCCACGCCCATTCTGCGGGCCAAGCGGGTAGGGCTGCAACGCAACGCCGCCGTCGCCCTGGGCAACCTGAAGAACCCGGCGGCGGTGCCGGCTCTGGAACAGGCTTTGCGCCACGGGGAACCTTTGGTCAGAAGCCACGCCGCCTGGGCCTTGGGCGAAATCGGCAACGAACCGGCCCGCGCCGCGCTGGGGCAGGCCCTACGGCAAGAAACTGACCCGGAAGTGGTGGTTGAGATTCAGGATGCTTTGGCTGGATTACACTGACCGCTCATCTCAGTCAGGACAACAGGCCAAGCCCACGTTGTACCGCTCATCCTGAGCTTGTCGAAGGATGGGGTGAGTGGTTCGACAAGCTCACCATGAGCGGAAATTGTTATCACCATGAGCGGATTTTGTTACTGGCGCAGACTTTGCCCCTGCCCCAGCTCACCGTGAGCGGGTTGGCAGCTTGAGCTTACCGGGCAACCCCGGTGGCATCCAACCCGGTCAGGAAGCCTCCGGGTTGTCGGCAGCTTTGACCGCCGGATCCCGGCGGGGCGATGCCCGGCGCTGCTTGCGGGAGCGGCTGGGCGCCGGAACCGGAACCACCGCCTCCCGGTCGTAATTGCGGCCAAACTTGAGCTTTTTCATTTCCTCTTCAATCAGGAAAAAGTCTCCCTTGGGCAGCAGGTGCAGGTTGCCCTGAAAGGCCATATACCAGTTTTCCGGGGGCCAGCGGCGGATGTAGTCCAGGCGATGCGCCAACAGGCCTGCCTGGATATACTGGGCATCGTCCAGCACCAACTCCGGCTTAATTTCAATCCGGTAAGGCCAGGTAGCGCTGCCCTCATTCCGCCAGGTTCCGTCTTCCACTTCCTGGTAAGGGGCGGTTACCGTAGCCGTAGCGGTAAAGCGGCGTATCCCGGAAACGTAGTAAAGCAGGCGGTCATCCGTCTCCACCCGCTGCACCTTGCGCCGGTACTCGGACTTCAAGCCCTGCATCGTGAAGTCCAGGCTGCGGGTTATGTTGAAGTTTTCCTCGTTGCAGATAATCATCCAGAAATTGCGGGGCATCCTTTACTACCTCGTAACAATGGCGGTGTAACGATTCGTCTATTTTAGCATTTTAGCACTTTCGCGGCCTCAGTTGCCTTTGGCGTTGGGCCTTTTTTCACCGCCCCTACGGTTCAAGAAACGATTGCCCAACCGGGCCGGGTGGTGTAATATCAACAGGATTTTGCAGCATTTTACCGGCCCGGCAGGGAAAGGAAAGATACTATGACATCCAGCGCGGTACGAGAACGGGACATAGCCATTGTCGGCGTCGCCGAATCGGATGAGATGGGCACGGTGCCGAACAAATCCTCCTTGCAGCACCACGCCGAAGCGGCCTACAACGCTCTGGAGGACGCCGGAATCAACAAGTCGGAGGTCAACGGCCTGCTCACCGCCGGGTTCTCCACCCTGGCTACCGCCGAATACCTGGGCATCCAGCCCGGATTTACCGACAACACCTCGGTGGGCGGCTCCTCCTTTGTCATTCACGTGGCCCACGCCGCTGCCGCCATCCGAGCCGGCTACTGCGACACGGTGCTGATTACTCACGGGCAGGCGGGGCGTTCCACCCGCGCCCGGGTGCCAGCGGACGCCAACCTGCCGGTCGCCCAGTACGAAGCTCCCTACGGACTCATCGGCCAGCCCATCAACTACTCAATGGCCTGCACCCGCTATATGCACGAATACGGGGAAGAGCGCACCCGCCAGGGCCTGGCCGAGATTGCCGTCTCCACCCGTAAGTGGGCCAACCTTAACCCCAAGGCGGTAATGCACGAAACCCCCATGAGCTTTGACGACTATCACAACTCCCGGTGGGTTTCCTGGCCCTTTCACCTGTTCGACTGCTGCCTGGTTACCGACTCCGGGGCGGCCATTGTGGTTACTACGGCGGAGAAGGCGGCCAACTGCCGGAAGCAACCGGTATGGCTGCTGGGCGCCGCCGAGGGGCATGACCACAACCTCATCAGCATGATGCCCTCCTATACCTCGCTGATTGCCCGGGAGACCGGCCCCAAGGCCCTGAGCCGGGCCGGCCTGACCCACAACGATATTGACCTGACTATGATTTACGACTCCTTCACCTACACGGTAATGCTGTCCCTGGAGAGCCTGGGGTTCTGCGGTCCTGGCGAGGCGCCCGATTTTGTCGCCAATCAGCGCACCGCCCCCGGCGGCGACTTTGCCCTGAACACCAGCGGCGGCGGCCTCTCCTACACCCACCCCGGAATGTACGGCAGCTTCCTGCTGGTCGAGGCAGTGCGCCAACTGCGGGGCGAAGTCGGCGACCGCCAGGTAAAGGACAAAAGGGGCGCCGGCAACGCCCAAGTCTCCCTGGTGAACGGCACCGGCGGCTCTCTGTCCTCCACCGGCACGGTGGTGCTGGCTCGGGATTAGCAGCGGCGCGATGTGGTTAGAGGAGCTTGCTTGACCGAACCCCTCAAAACGCCGGTGTATGACCGAATCGGCGCGGGCTATGACCGCACACGGCGCGCCGATTCCTACATCGCGGAACGTATCGCCGGCCATCTCTCTTTGCAAGAGAATGGAATGTACCTGGACGTGGCTTGCGGCACCGGCAACTACACCGGCGCATTGGTGGACCTGGGGGGTAATTGGCTCGGTATTGACGTATCAGACCGTATGCTCCAACGGGCGCGCACCAAGGCCCGGACCGTCCGGTTGGCTCTGGCCCAGGGGGAAAACCTTCCCTTTGCGAACCATACTTTTTCCGGCGCCGTCTGCACCCTGGCCCTGCACCACTTTGACCGGCTTGAGCCGGTCTTTTCCGAAATCCACCGGGCGCTGAATCGGGGCCGGCTGGTAATCTTTACCTCAGACCCGGAACAGATGCGGGGCTATTGGCTGAACGAGTATTTCCCCAAGGCGATGCTCCGGTCCATTGAGCAAATGCCCGGCATCGACCGGGTCCGGGAAAGCCTGCATAGAGCCGGTTTTACCGCCATCCAAACGGAAGCCTATGCAATCCGCCAAGACCTGCAAGACCTGTTCCTGTATAGTGGCAAACATCGACCATACCTTTACTCGGATGAGGGATTTCGCCAAAATATATCAACCTTCTCCGGCCTGGCAAGCGCCGACGAAGTGCGCGAGGGTTGCGCCCGGCTGTCCCAGGACATAGAATCGGGGCGCATCTCCCAAGTCATAGACCGATACCGCAACCAACGGGGAGACTACCTGTTTGTTATCGCGGACAAGGGCAACATTTAACCGTTAGCGCCATTAAGCCAAATCAAGAATTGAACCGAGCATTACTTCCCTATGAACATCTGCATCATCGGTCTGCCCCAAAGCGGCAAGACCACCGTATTTAATGCCCTGACCCGCGGCAGCGCCGATACTTCCGGGGCCAGCGGCTCGGCCACCGAAATGCACCTGGGGGTGGTGAAGGTTCCCGACCCCCGGCTGGAAGTGCTGTCCGGTATGTATAACCCCCGCAAGGTGGTTCCCGCCGAGGTAAGGTACTGGGACTTGCCCGGCCCGGAGGCGTTAGCCAAGTCCAAGGGCATCAGCGGCCAGTACCGGAATATCCTGCAAGGGGCCGACGCCTTTCTGGTAGTGGTGCGGGCCTTCAACAACCCGGCGGTGGTTCACCCCCTGGAGACCGTTGACCCGGGGCGGGACCTGGAAACGATGCTGACCGAGCTGACCTTCGCCGACCTGGAGGTTATGGAGCGGGCGGTGGAACGGCTGGAGGACGGCATCAAGAAGGCCAAGCCGGCCGAGCGGCCGGCCTTGACCCGCCAACTGGAAACGGTGCGTGAGGTGCGGCCGGCCCTGGAATCGGGGATACCCTTGCGCCGCCAGTCGCTGACCGATTCCCAAACCGCCTTTATGGTCAACTACCAACTCCTGACCGGCAAGCCGGTAATCGTGGTATTCAATACCGACGAGGCCGGGCCGGAGGTGTCCCTGGATGAGCTAAAGCTGGACTTGCCCGACGCGGCCAGTTTGGGCGAGGTTTGCCTGAGCGCCCGGCTGGAGGCGGAGTTGGCCTTGATGTCGGCGGCGGATGAGGCCGAGTTTCGCGCCGAGTTGGGGCTGGAACAAGCGGCCTGCGACCGGGTGATTCGCGCCAGTTACCAAACCCTGGGGCTGATTTCCTTCCTGACCGTGGGGCCGGACGAGGTGCGGGCCTGGAGCATCCCGGCCGGCTTGCCGGCCCAGGAAGCGGCGGGGACGATTCACTCCGACTTTCACCGGGGTTTCATCCGCGCCGAGGTGATACCCTACGAGGACTTGCAGCGCTGCGGCAACATCGCCCAGGGCCGTAAGGAAGGGGCGCTCCGCTCCGAGGGCAAGACCTACCCGGTCAAGGACGGCGACGTTATCAACTTCCTGGTCAACGTATAGGCCCTGGAGGTTCCGTACCGCTATGGTCAACATCCGCACTTTCCAGCCTGACGACAGCGGGCCAGTCCGCGAGTTATTCGCCGCCGGCCTGCTGGCTTTTGCCGCCGAGCACGAAGCGGTGGTGCAAGCCTATATCCAGGAATCTTTAGCCGACGACCTGGCCGACATTCCCGGCCACTACCTCCAGGAATCCGGTTCGCATTTCTGGGTGGCGGAAATTGACGGGCAGGTCAAGGGTATGGTGGGGGTGCAGCGCCGGAGTGATGCCGAGGGCGAGTTGCGCCGGATGAGCGTAGCCGCCGACACCCGCCGGATGGGTATCGGTTGGAAACTGATGGAGACCGTCGAGGCATTTTGCCGGGAGCAGGGTTACCGGCGCATCATTTTGTCCACGGTAACCCAGCTACAGCCGGCCATAGCTATGTACCAGAGATTCGGATACCGGTATGTTGGCGAAGAGGCTTACCGAATGATGACCGTTCAGCTTTACGTCAAATCTCTGGAGGCTCCACCGGAGGGGCCAGACGGCGGGCAAAACTCAATTCATGACCGTCCGGGTCCTTGATGTGGAAATACCGCTCGCCCCAGGGGGCATCCGCCGGCGCCGTGTCGGTAGCCAGCCCCAGCCCCACCAGCTTGTGGTACAGGGCGTCCACGTCATCCACGTAGAAAATGGCCCGGCCCCACCAGGCAATTGGGGCCGTTTCTTGGGTCAGGTTCAGATAGCCGGCGCCCACCCGGAAGCTGGTAAAGCCGGCGGCCTCTCCCCCGTACAGCAGGGTCAACCCTACTTGGTCCCGGTAGAAAACCACCGACCGGGCCATATCCCGCACCGCGAGGGTAATGGCGCTGATGCTCTGGACGGTCAACTTTCTCTCCCAACCCCCATTGCTGGTATAATCCGGTAAAAGCCGGCAAAAGATAGTCTCAACATTTCCCGCTATCCTGCCGGGAAATCCAGCTTAACCCCATCTTAACAAAGGGACGGCGCCAATGGCAAAAGCAGCCAACCAGACCAGCGGGACTAACGGAACCACCTTAACCGATGCCCTGGCAACGCTGGAGTCCATTCTGCGGGAAATGGACTCGGTTATCGTGGCCTACTCCGGCGGGGTGGACAGCGCCCTGCTGGCGGTAGCCGCCCATCGCGCTCTGGGGGCGCAGGCCCTGGCGGTTACCGCCGTATCCCCGGCTTTGGCGGCTAGGGAACTGGACGAAGCCGTTGACCTGGCCCGCCGTTTCGAGTTTCCCCACCGGACGGTCCAGACCGCCGAACTGGAACGGGAGGGCTATGTCGCCAACGCGCCCACCCGTTGCTACTTCTGCAAGACTGAGCTTTACACCCATTTATGTCAACTGGCCGAAGCCGAGGGCTTTGCCTGGGTCGCCAACGGCGCCAACACCGATGACCTGGGCGACTACCGGCCCGGCCTGACCGCCGCCGCCGAGCATCGGGTACGCAGCCCCCTGGTGGAGGCCCAGTTGAGCAAGGCAACGGTACGGCAATTGGCCCGCCAACTGGCCCTGCCGGTCTGGGACAAGCCGGCTCAACCCTGCCTGTCCTCCCGCATCCCCTACGGGATTCCGGTAAGCGTGGCAACCCTGTCCCGCATTGAGCGGGCCGAGGACTACCTGCGGGGGCTGGGCCTGCGGGAAGTGCGCGCCCGCCACCACGACAACCTGTGCCGCATTGAGGTAGGCGAATCAGAAATAGACCTGGCCTTTGCCCACCGGCAGGAAATCGTAGCAAACCTGAAGCAAATCGGCTACTTGTGGGTTTCCCTGGACTTGTCCGGCCTGCGCTCCGGCAGCCTTAACGACCAACTGAAGGTCTGAGGGAAACTTTCAGGATGAGAGCTAATCTCTACCTGTGTCGGCATTATCACTGGTAGGGGCGGGTTACAAACCCGCCCTGCGTTCAAGGGATAAGGCGGGTGCAAAGTCGAGTTGCCTTCTCCCCCCGCTCATCCTGAGCTTGTCGAAGGATGGGAAGGGTGAACTGAAAGAGGAACCGCTAGTTGGGGAAGGATGGTTCGACAAGCTCACCATGAGCGGTTTATCGACCCGACCCGGCTCTCCCCGGAGCCGTGCCGTGCCAGGAATACCAACACTCCTTGCGATTACCTGATTAAAGGCGACTATGAAAACAGCCTACATCCAGTCCATCGGCGGGGCCAGCGGGGATATGCTGCTGGGCGCGCTGCTGGACTTGGGCCTGCCCCTGGCTACCCTGCAAGAGGAACTGTCCAAGCTGGAGTTGGACGGCTACCAACTCGCTGCGGCGCCGGATACCCGTTGCGAAGTTCGGGGAACCAAACTTACCGTTACCCTCACCGGCAACCGCTACTTGTCGCCCCGCGCTCAGTTGGACTTGGTGGCGGCCAGCCCCTTGCCGGAATCGGTTAAGGCGCGGGCTACCCGGACGCTCAACGCCCTGTGGCAAGCGGAGAGCCGGGTCCACGGGGAAACGACGGAAGGGCTGGAACTGGAAGAGTTAGGCACGGTGGATACTCTGGTGGACGTGGTGGGGTTTGCCCTGGGGCTGGAATTGTTGGGCATTGATGCGGTATATGCGGCGCCCCTGGTGTTGGGCGCCGCTACGCCGCCCCGTTGGCCCGGCGGCTACGCTAACCCGGCCCCGGCTACCCTGGAACTGGTGGCCCTGGCCGGGGCGCCGGTAGCGGCGGAACTGCCCCTGCACCAGGGCGCCGGCGAATTGACCACTCCCACCGGCGCCGCCATCATTACCGCCCTGGCCCGCTTTGAGCGGCCGGCAATGTCGGTTACCGCCATCGGCGTCGGGCTGGGCAGCAAAGACCCGGAGCAATTCCCCAACGTGGTGCGCATCTGGTTGGGCGATACCGCAGAAGGCGCCGCGCCGGTATCGCCGGCAGCCAAACTCCAAACCGGCGTCGTCCTGCTGGAGACTAACCTGGACGACGTTACCGGGGAGGTGTTGGGCTATGCCCAGGAAAGGCTCTTTGCCCTGGGCGCGCTGGATGTATGGCATACCCCCATCCAGATGAAGAAGAACCGGCCCGGTGTAATTTTGTCGGCTCTGCTGCCCCAGGAGTTGGAAACCGCCGCCGCCGAGCTTATCCTGCGGGAGACGCCCACCCTGGGGGTACGCCGCCGCCCGGTGGAGCGCTACGCCGCCCGCCGGGAAACGGTAACGATGGAAACGCCGGACGGGACCATCCAGGTCAAGGTAAAGTACCTGGCCGAGGAAGCCATAGCCGCCGCCCCGGAGTATGAAGACTGCCGCCGCATTGCCCTGGCAACCGGCCGCCCGTTGCTGGAGGTTTATGGGGCGGCGGAGGAGTTGGCGCGGGGGCTGCTGTAACTCTTTTCAGCCATCCACCGAATAACCTCGTTCAACCAGCCAAGCCCGTGTGATGCTGGACAACTTAGTAGCCCGTGATGTCAGAAAAGAGCGATAACTTTCATCATCAGGTGCTTGATAACTTGGATCTTCTGGAATCGCGCCGGAAACAAGTTGAAGCCACTCCAACCTTTCCCTTAAGTGATGACCTCTATTAAGGCGTAAGTCATCGATAATCTCTTGAGCCTTATCTTTGCGATCAGAACTCAACTCAAGTCTGGGGAGTATTTCCCCGGTCCCGGTATCGAATCGGAAGAAGTTCTCCGGACGGTCCTGCACAGAATCAGAACATGGGTCAACATACCCGCTTAGCGGCCATCCATCTCCTTTCGCTTGGTTACAGCTGTGGCAAGAGAATATCCAATTCGACCACGCATAAACCAACTCCGGAAATCGGCTTTTCGGGCGAAAATGGTCTATTTCTCCGTTGTCCCTTTCTTCGCAGTAGGCGCACAAGCCGGAAAACGCTCGAGACAAGTCGCTATGAAAATCTCGCCAGCGAGAGTCGGTAGGCTTTACGCCTGATTCTTCCGAGTAATGACTGACCCAGCGCGGTGTATAGTGCGTTCGGATCGCTTCCAAAGCTGCCGGCTCCGGACCACGGTCTACCCAGTGCATCACTCGCCGGCTTCCCTTTGGATTTGGGCATCTGCGACTGAGGCAGCGGAGGATTCCGAGATACTAGATGGCCCGACCCTGGCCCGGCGTAGCATTTCGGCAAATTCCTCCACTTGAGCAGACCGAGGCCCGCTCAGCAAATTCCGGTTTACCGTATGCCGCAGTTTCTCCAGTTCCGCCGCCTCCTCTGCCGACAAGGTATCCTTACGCCGCAACTCTTGGAGCCGTTCCAGATGCTTTACCGTTTCTAGATCGGTCGGGTCAGGCACATCCAGCAGGATACGGGTGATTTCATCTACCGACCAACCGATGATGTCTCCCTCGTTGCGGGATACTGTAACCTTGCCCTGGTCATCCCGCCGCAGAAGTTGCGCTTGGCCCTCCCTTAACCCGGCCAGCATCAGGGGCGAGTGGGTGGAGCAAAAGATTTGCAGGTTGGGGAAATGTTTGGTGAGAGTGGGAATGATCCGCCGCTGCCAGGACGGGTGCAGGTGGGCGTCGATTTCGTCGACGATAAATATACCTGGCTTATCCTCCAGGCTATCGGGAAAGTCATAATGCTCGGCATAGCCGATAAGGAAATGGGCCAGCCACTGAATTATGGACTGGGTGCCTTGGCTAAGAACATTAAGCGGAACATCCCCGTCCGGGGTATGGAATTGCGGAAACAGACCGCCCCTGTCTTCTGCCACCTCCACGAACTTAATGGGAAATCCCTCAGTAATTTCTGAAGCCATCTCCCCAATCTTAACGATGATGTCGCGGGACGCCGGTTCATTCCTCCGGTAAGACCGGTAATCCAGGTCGATTATCTGCTGAATAACCTCCTCATCGCTAATCATAGCTGCTCTAGTAGATAACGGGTTACGGTGCTGTCGTTCCAGATTTTCTTGGTATCTATCAAGTCGGAAGGCTGGGAGAGAGTCGTCTAAAGGTGCTTCCGGCTGTGTTTCACGATTGCCCGACGTTGGGCCAGGAGACCTAAAATCCGTACTTCTCCGTAGTGCAGGAATGAAATTGGTATATCCAACCTCATTCAAGAAATTGACAAATTGACCCCAACGTTCTTCGTTCCAATAACCGACATCGCTACTTCGCACAATGGGCAAATGACCACTGAGCTTCTTACCGTAATTTCCCCAGTGCTGAACCTCAAACTCAGCCGTCTTTCCTTCCCAGAGCAACTTGCGGGGAAAGCGGGTGGGGATAACTAGAATGTCCCATAGACACCACAGCACCGTCGACTTCCCCGAGTTGTTCGGCCCGGTAAAGACATTAACTTGCCGGTCGAACTCAAACTCGATGTCGTCGAAAGGGCCGACGTTGGTTAGTTTCAGGCTGGCTATAGGCATTAGGCACCTCTCAGATAGCATAACGCAATAAACGGTGCTACGGTGAGGAAGTTCAGTACCCCTTAAACAACTCCCCCCACTCCGTTTCCAAGGCGGCGTTGATGCGGCGCCGGCCGTGGGTGTTCAGCCAGTAGCCGTTGTGGTACAGGTTGGAGGCTACAAAGGCCCAGCTTGCGATGGGGCTTTGCAGCAGCAGCTTTTCCAGGGACTTGAGCGGCCCCCAGTAAATCAGCTTTTGCCCCCGGCTGGCAAAGGTGTTCTCTACCCCGGAAAAGCCCCAGTTCACGCCGTCGATGTCCTCGCCCACCACCTCAATTTGAGAGATGTCGCCGCAGCCCAGGCCGCGCTGGTGGGCCAACCGGATAAACTTGATGCTCATGGGGTCAAAGCCCATCATGTGGGCCGCCACCGCGTCAATCGCCACCTGGTCGGCGCTGGCGAGAATCCGGTTCTTGATGTGCCACCGCATCGCCCGGGGGCCGGGGCCGTCGCCGGCAAAGGTGCCGTCCATCACCGCGAAAATGCCGGGGTGGATTTCCTGCTGAATTGCCAGCAAATCAACCAGCGTTTCGTGAATTACCGAGTGAGTCCAGTGGCGCTTGCGGTGCAGCAGCCCGCCAAAGGCGTTTTTCATTGCGCCGGTCATCGTGGTGAAAACGTGGGTTTTCATCGTGGGCAGATGGACAATGTTCTTGCCGGCAAAGGTCTCCGGTATCTGGATGCCCTCCGGGAAAATGTCGTCCAGCACCAGCATCTCCGCCTTAGGCTTATACTCCACCCAGCGATTCGGCGGCGTATCCAGGTGGACTACCGGCAGGTTATAGCGATCCTGCACCGCCTTGTGCTTATTGTTTTCCTCGCCCTCAAAGGAATCCACCACCACCGTGCCGTTGTGGGCGCCAATCAACTCCCGGTGGCCCAGGCCGGACAAGCCTTTGATTACCCCTTCCAACTGCCAGGGGGTGGTGGAGCAGCCGGGATACCAGTGCTGCCAGGAAATGTTAATTTTGAGCAGCGTTGCCAACTCCGGGGAGAGGATGCGCTCAACCCCGGCCAGCACCATCGCCCGGCCCACGTCCTCTAAAACCGTTTCCGGCCTGGTGGCGACCACCGCCACCACCGGGCGGGTGGTAGATTTGCCGGACGCCCCGGCATCGGCCGGCGTCGGCAGTGTAATCGGATTTCCGGTTTCCCGCATAACTCAATCGCTCCTGTAACCTCCCCCTGGCCCTCTCCCTGAAAAGAGAGGCCGGGGTGAGGGTGTCAACTATTCAACAACAGAATCAGGGCCGAGGCGCCAATCCAGGCTATAATCGATAATACCACAGGCAAGTCCCGGACCAGCAGCAGTTCCGGGGATTCGGCATCGTCGCTGCTATGCACCAGGTAGAGGAACCGGAAAAGGCCAAAAGCTACTAAAGGAATGGTGAGCAGCATAGCGTTGTTCTCCGGCAAATTGACCGCCTCCACCGTGTAGAGGATATAGCTGACCAGGGCGGCGGTGGCCGTAATGGTCAGCAGTTGCCCGACAAAGGGGGCGGGATAGTGGCGCAGCACGGGACGCTGGGCAATCAGGTTGGCCGGGTTTTCCCCGGCCAGACGAACCTCGGCGTAGCGTTTGCCCAGGACGATGAACAGGGCCGCCGCCGCCATAGTGGTATAAATCCAGGGAGAGGGGGCCACGCCGATTGCCACCGCGCCGGCCACTGTCCGAATGACGTAGCCACTGGCGACCAGCAGCACGTCAACCAACGCCAACCGCTTTACCCCCAGAGAATAGACCAGGTTAATCGCCAGATAGAGCAGACCAATAACGCCCAGCAGGAAATCCAGCCAGACCATCAGGAACAGGCCGGCCGTCAGCAGTACCGCCATAACTACCAGAGCCACCGGCAAGCTTACCGCGCCGGAGGCAATGGGCCGCAACCGCTTGGTCGGATGATG
The DNA here is from genome assembly GCA_958295765.1 of uncultured Dehalococcoidia bacterium. GTDB lineage: Bacteria > Chloroflexota > Dehalococcoidia > Lucifugimonadales > UBA3495 > CATQHB01. Next base: position 1,275,757 of record CATQHB010000002.1, on the reverse strand, counting down.
ACGGTCCGCCGACCGATCCATCAAGTCGTTGAGCAGGTACACGGCCCCGGAGAGGGCGCAAAAGGCTACCGCCGCCGCGGTGGCCCGGAGCAGCAGCCCGCCAACCGGCTCCAGGTTGTTCAGCGACCAGGCCAGGTTAATGGCAAAGACCAGGGGCAGGAATACCAGCCCGTTCTTGAGCCACTGCCGGGGCCGCAAGGCTTGCAGCAGGGCCGCCGGATTGACCACGTTGCGCATCAAGTCAATTCTCTCTCAGGGAAATCCAGGGGATATTCTCAATACGAGTTGGTGTTCTGGCCGGAATACTCCAACGGCCGGTAGGGGCGGGTTTATAACCCGCCCAGGTTCGGTGCAAGGATGGGTCGGATATGATGACTCCGTTGACTCCGTTACTCGAATGATTCTGCCGTTGCGGGCCGGGCGGGTTTCTAACCCGCCCCTACAATTCACTGGATCCGGGTCGGGCATGGAACCCCAACACCTGTTGAGAATACCATCCAGAGTCTTTCAGTGGTATTCCCCACATTTGTTGGCATTATCACCGGGATAGGGGCGGGCTTGTAACCCGTCCTGGCTGGGGCGCAATAACCGGGCAGCTAGGGAAATCGGGTTCACCAAAAGACCCGGAGTTACGCCGGGGGCAAATCCTCTCCTTGAACCTCGGTTTCTCTACGGCTACGGGAGAACCCCGGCCGGTGCAGAAAGGCCAGGGCCGCCAGGCCGATTGCCACCGCCAACCACAGGGTGGCCCCGCGCACCAGCAGCGTACCGGCCGCCGCCGCGGCCCGGCCGGCCCCGGCCTGTTGCAGCAATACCACCATTGCCCCTTCGGTTGCCAGCAGGCCGCCGGGCAGGGTGGTCGCCGCCCCGACCAGGGTGGCCCCGCCGTAAATGGGCAGCGCCTTCAACAGGCTCACTTCCGCCTCCAGACCCACCAGCACCACCCACAGGGCTACTCCTTCGCTGAGCCAGGCCAGAAAACCCAAGGCTGATGCCACGAGAAAGGGAACCGGACGGCTCAAGGCCCGCATCCCTTCCCGGGCCGTCTGCAAATCCCGTCCCCAGCGCCGGATTAGGGGCAGTTCCAGCAGCCGGTCGGTATGGCGGGTGGTGAAAAGGTACATTGCCAGGCCGGCCAGGATTAGCGCCGCCGCCAGGACGGACGATACCGCCAAAGGCAGCAGGGCCAGCCCCACCAGGCCCAACAGCGCCACGGAAAAGAGGTCGGTCAACCGCTCCATCAGCACCACCGGCGCCGAGACGGCCACCGGAACGCCGGCCCGGTCCCGCAGCAAGTAGCTTTTCAGCAACTCCCCCACCTTGCCGGGGGTAACGGTCATCGCCAGGCCCACCAGAAACACCGGGGCGCTGACCGAAAGGGGCGCCGTGATGTTCAGGACTTTCAGATACCAGGCCCAGCGCAGGAAACGCAGCAGATAGTTGAGAACCGCCAGACCGCAAGCCGCCGCCAGGTAAGAGAGCGGGAAATCGGCCAACCGCTGCCCGATTTCGCGAAAGTCGCCATAGCCCACCAAGCCGGCAAATACCAGAGCCGCCAGCAGGATTATCAGCAGCAGCTTTCTGCCGTTGCCGCTCAAGGCTGTTGGCCCATCAAGTTCATTTGGGCGGCCAGGTAACCGGCGCCAAAGCCGTTGTCAATGTTGACCGTCGCCACGCCCGGAGCGCAGCTGTTCAGCATACCCAGCAGGGCGGCCAACCCCTCAAAGCTGGCCCCGTAGCCGGCGCTGGTCGGCACGGCAACCACCGGGGCGGCCACCAGCCCGGCCACCACGCTGGACAATGCCGCCTCCATACCGGCCACCACCACGATAACCCGGGCCCGGCGCAAATCGTCCAGGACGGACAAGAGCCGGTGTAGTCCGGCCACGCCCACGTCATTAACCCGTTGCGGCGGGCTGCCCATCAGCCCGGCGGTCAGGGCCGCCTCCTCAGCTACCGGCAGGTCGGCGGTGCCGGCGGTCATGACCAGCACTCCCTCGCGGCAAGCTGCCGGTTCCGGGCCGGGGACTACTATTGCCTGGGCCAATCCGTGATAGACCGCTGAGGGGGTTGGCCCGGCCACGGCGGCATAGGCGGCCCGGTCGGCTTTGGTAACCAGCACCGGATACCCGCGCCCGGTCAGCGATTCCACGATTTTGGCGATTTGCGCCGGGGTTTTGCCCCGGCCCAGCACCACCTCGGGGAAGCCGGTACGCAGCGGCCGGTGGTGGTCAATGCGGGCAAACTCCAAGTCCTGGTACGGATAATCCTGGAGAAAGTGCAGCAAATCCTCCACACTCCGGTTCCCGTCCCGCAAGTCTTCCAACTGACGGCGCAAATCAAAAGATGGCATCAGAAAGGCAATCCCAAGCTAGTTTTAGGGCAATAATAGTCAGTGGCTCCGGGAGCGTCAAGGTAAGGCAGTTCGGCATCAGGGCATCACATTTTAATTATGGCAACCCAAGCAACCGTCGTTCCGGCGAAAGCCGGAATCCAGAACGCCCCGTAGCCGGCACGCCCCTTTTCGTGAGGATTTCCTGGATTCCGGCTTTCGCCGGAACGACGGTTGCAGAACCGGAATGACCGGTTTATCGGCGTCTCTCTGGTAAAGAATCCCGCTAATTAGCCAACAACGCCGGCAGTACCAACTCCTCAATAGCTACCGCTAAACCGTCATCCTCCACCGCCGGGGCGATATAGTCGGCGATGGCCTTCAGCTCCGGTGGCGCGGCGCCCATAACGATGCGCAGGCCGCAAACCTCCAGCATTGGCAAGTCGTTGAAACTGTCGCCGGCGGCGATAAACCGGCTTGGCTCTACCGCCAGCCGTTGCGCCAGTTGGCCGGCCGCCGCGCCCTTATTGACCCCGGCCCCGGTGAAATCCACCGCCCACCAGCCGTTGTAGTGCAGATAGACCTTGACCACGTTCAAGTCCGGGGCAGTGGCAAAGGACGCCGCCAGTTCGTCGGCCTGCGACTCCGGCAAATCCATTGCCGAGATTCGGGTTAAGTCCCAATGGACTATGTCGGCGGGGGCGGTTACGTCGCCGCAGGGATGGGTAGCGATGAAATTGACGGCCCTGGCATCCACCCATTCCACGATTTGCCGGGCGCGGGATTCGGGCAGGGCGCGATTCCAGAGGATTTCTCCGCTGGCCGGGTCCAGGAGGGTGGCCCCGCCGTTGCTAATCTGGGGCGCGGTCAGCCCCAGCCGGCGGGCATAGTTGATAACGTCGGAGGAGCGGCGGCCGGTGGCGATGGATACCGGAATGAGCGCGGCGACCCGCCCGACGGCGGCGGCCACCCGGGGCGATACGGTATCGGTGGACATCAAGGTGCCGTCCAAATCCACCAGCAGGGCAGCGTAGGAAACCGGAGACTGCCGCATACCTAACCCCGGTTCATCCCGGTTTCGGGTTGGGATTCCGCTGCGGCCTCCCGCGCCGCCCGCTGCTGCGCCCGCAGGGCCGAATACATCCCCCCCAAAGTGCTCATACTGCTAACGTACAGCGTTGAAACCACCACGACAACAATCCACAGCCAGACCGGAAAACGCTGGGTCCCCCACAGCGTTATTACTGCCAGGGCGATTGCCGACCCAATCAGGCAAACCAGTAGCCCCAGCAGGGAACCATAAATTAAGCTCTCAATGGCGTAGTGGCGTTTCCCGGTACGGGCTAAGGATGTGCCCCAGTAGTAACCGGCGATGAAGGGGCTGGCCGGAAACAACACGACGTGGGCAATGGGTATAAACGGGCAAACCAGCATAATGCCCAGGCCAACCAGTAATCCCTCAACCATTGCGGACACCCGCGTCGCCCGCAGTTGTTCCCGCATGGCGGAATACATCGCCCCCAAAGTGCTCATACTGCCCACGTACAGCGTAAAAACCACTATGCCAATCCACATCAAGACCGTTAGACGCTGGCCCGTCCCCCACAGCGTCATTACTGTCAGGGCGATTGCCGACCCAATCAGACAGAACAGCAGCCCCAGCAAGGAACCGTAAATCAACCCCTCAGTAGCGTAGTGGCGGTTCCCGGTACGGGCGAAGGATATGCCCCAATAGCCGGCGATAAAAGGACTGGCCGGAACCAGCACGAAGTGGGCAATGGGTATCAACGGGCAAACCAGCATAATGCCCAAGCCAACCAGTAATCCCTTAACCATTCACCCTCCGGTTCCAGGACAGTCGCGTTTTAGTCCCTTGGCATTTTAGACCTTTGGAATGATAACTTAGTGCGGGGATTTTTTCACCCTGGAGGGCCGGCGTAACCGGGCAATCGGGTCTTAACCGTGGCAACCCTAGACAACCGGCGTTAGAAAACCGTCGTTCCGGCGAAAGCCGGAATCCAGGAAATCACCGGGGAAAGAACGAGCCGGCTACCGAGGATTCTGGATTCCGGCTTTCGCCGGAACGACGGTTGCAAAGTTGGAAATGGCTATTGGATAGTGCTATAATTCAGGACGCTGTACCGGTTTGGAGGTAAGCGTCATGAGAATCCCGATGCGGGTGGACTATGGGGTCAGAGCGCTGGTGGAGTTGGCGATGCACTATGGCGAGGGGCCGGTGCATACCTCGGAAATCGCCGCCAATCAGGGCATTCCCGAATCCTATCTGGTGCAGTTGATGAACACCCTTAACCGCTTTGGCTTTGTCCAGAGCCGGCGGGGGCCGCAGGGCGGGCATCAACTGGCAATGGACCCGGCCAGCATCAACCTGAGCATGGTAATGACTACCCTGGAGGGCAATACCTCGCCGTTGGACTGCTTTACCTATCCCGCCGACTGCGTTTTTGCCGATTCCTGCGCCCAGCAGGAAATCTGGAAGTCGGTGGAGGAATCCATTCAGAACGTTTTAAGCAACATCACCCTGGCCCACCTGGCCCAGCGGCAGAACTACCTGTCCGGCCAGAGCGGATACCGGGGCTAGATATTCTCAATCAGGAATTGGGAGTTAAGAATCAGGGATTGAATCGCTGATGCTTAACCCTTGAAGGAGGCACAATACGATGACGCAGCAACCCCTGGCATTGACGCCGGAACAGGTGAAACGCTACAGCCGGCACATCATTATGGGCGACGTGGGCAGCGCCGGACAGCGCAAGCTGATGCAGGCCAAGGCCCTCATCGTCGGCGCCGGCGGCCTCGGTTCTCCCTCGGCCATCTACCTGGCCCTGGCCGGCGTCGGCACCGTCGGCATCGTGGACTTTGACGTGGTGGAGATTTCCAACTTGCAGCGGCAAATCCTGCACCACTCCGGCGACATCGGCCGGCCCAAGCTCCAGTCGGCCATTGACAACATCCACGCCTACAACCCGGACGTTACGGTTGTCCCCCACGAGGTTCGCCTGGAGTCGGACAACGCTATGGAAATCATCAGCCAGTATGACCTGGTGATTAACGGGGCGGACAACTTTGCCACCCGCTACCTGGTCAACGATGCCTGCTATCTGCTGAACAAGCCGCTGGTGGACGGCAGCATCCTGATTTTTGACGGCCAATCGACCCTGTTCCTGCCGGGGCAGGGCTGCTACCGCTGCCTGTTCCCGTCGCCGCCGCCGCCGGGCATGGTGCCCAACTGCGCCGAGGCCGGCGTGCTGGGCGCGCTGACCGGGCTGGTGGGCAGCATCCAGGCCACTGAGGCGTTGAAATACTTCCTGGGCATCGGCGAGAGCCTCTCCTCCCGGTTGCTGCTGATTGACGCCCTGAGTATGAGTTTCCGGGAGGTCAAGTTGAAGCGCAACCCGGCCTGCCCCCTCTGCGGGGACAACCCCACGGTAACCGAGTTGATTGACTACGAAGTGTTCTGCGGCGTGGCCGCCCCGGAGGCCGCGGGGGTTGCCGACGACTAGGTTGTTGGGGCGGGAGTATGGAATTAAACCCACCAGTACCATACCGCTTACCCTGAGCTTGTCGAAGGGCGAAGGCGCAACTGGGATGGTTCGACAGGCTCACCATGAGCGGAATTCGCCCACCAGTGAAAGGCCGGGGATAAGGGCAAGGCAGGACTAAAGAAAAGAAAGGATTATGGTGACACGGCTGGCCTACAAGGGTATTTTAGCGACCATCGGCAATACCCCGACGGTTGAACTGCAAAACCTCAGCCCCAAGGCGGGAGTGCGTATCTTTGCCAAGCTGGAGGGGCAAAACCCTACCGGCAGCGTCAAGGACCGGATCGCCCTGAAAATGATTGAACGGGCGGAGGCGGCGGGCGAGATTTCGCCCCACCGCACCCTGCTGGAGCCGACCAGCGGCAATACCGGCATTTCCCTGGCGATGATTGGGCGGCTCAAGGGCTATAAGGTCACCGTGGTGATGCCGGAGAACGTCAGTGAGGAGCGGAGCCAACTGCTCTACGCCTATGGCGCCGACATCATCTTTTCCGACGGGGAAAAGGGCAGCAACGGCGCCATTGAAGTGGCCCAGGCCCTGGCGGAAAAGAACCCCCACGATTACCTGATGATGTACCAGTACGGCAACAGCGGCAACCCGGATGCCCACTACGAAACTACCGGCCAGGAGATTGTCGAGGCGGTGCCGGAGGTGGATATGTTCGTGGCCGGCCTCGGCACCGGCGGGACGCTGATGGGCGTAGGCCGCCGGCTCCGGGAACACCACCCGGCGGTAAAGATAGTGGCGGTGGCGCCGGAACCGGACGACTTTATTTCCGGCCTGCGCCGGCTGGAGGACGGCTACATCCCGCCCATTCTGGACCTGAATATGCTGGACGCCCGCCTGCTGGTCAGCAGCCTGCCCGCCTTCCGCACCACTAGGGACTTGCTGCACCGGGAAGGCGTCTTTGCCGGCATCTCCTCCGGTTCGGTGGTGTACGGGGCCATGCGCCAGGCCGAGCGGATGGAACGGGGCAACATCGTCTGCCTGCTGGCCGACGGCGGCTGGAAGTACCTCAGCACCAGCCTCTGGACCAAAGACTACGAACAACTGGCCCAGGAGTCCCAGGGCAAAATCTGGTGGTAGCCGGCAATACCGGCCGCCAAACCGCCCGCCCCGAACCCGGTTGCTTCGACTTATGACGCCAACCAGAATAACCGTTATTCTCCCCCTTATCGTATAATCCCCTTCACTATGAGTCTTTCAGCCTGGCAGCCGGTTAGGACGCTATGGGGGAAGTTTGGCTTCCGCCTGTCCCGAGTTCCCCATCCGGTTTGGGCCATTGTCGTATGCGCGGTTTTCGCGGCGGTGGGAGTCGCCGTCCTTGACGACTACGGCGTATCGTGGGACGAGTTCTGGCAGCGCGATATTGCCCTGGAGACGATCGGCTACGTGCTCGGCCAGGACGACGAACTGCTGAGCAATCACGATAAGTTTTACGGCACGACCTTTGAGATGCCCCTCCTGATGGTCGAGCGCGCCCTGGGACTGGACGATACCCGCGCCATCCTACTCAGCCGCCACATTCTGAGCCACCTGTTCTTTATAGCCGGTGGCTTTTTCTGCTACCTGCTGACCCGCGGGCTGTTCGGCAGTACGGTTATCGCGCTGTTCGCGATGCTGCTGTTCCTGCTGCACCCGCGACTGTACGCCGAATCCTTCGTCAACACCAAAGACGTGCCCCTGGCCGCGATGTTTATGGTGGCCCTGTTTTTGACCCACCGGGCTTTCCGCAAGGATACGGTGGGGGCGTTTCTGCTGTGCGGCCTGGCCGTCGGTATTCTCATCAACATTCGCATATTGGGCGTGGTCTTGTTCGCCGCCGTGCCGGCCCTACGCGCCCTGGATTTGCTCTTTGCCTCAAGGGAAGGTAGAAAACACGCGTTAATCACTGGCGGCGTGTTCGTTCTGGCGGCAATGTTCACCCTATACGCTACCCTGCCCTACCTCTGGGCTAACCCCGTCGAGCGCACCGTCGAGATGTTCGTCAGGCTGTCCCACCATCCGACCGTGTTCCCCCAACTGTTCCAAGGCGAGTTGATAATCGGAAACGCTCTGCCGTCGCATTACATCCCGACCTGGATCGCCATTACGACCCCACCGGTGGCGCTCCTGCTGGGCCTTGCCGGAATAATCGCCGTCCTCCGGCGCGGTTGGGCCAGTCGCCGAGACCTCCTGGGCCACGCCGACCTGAAATTTGGCATCCTGCTAATCGGAATCCTGCTTATGACCTTGGTCGCCGTCGCCGTGTTCACTCCCTCAATGTATAACGGCTGGCGACAGACCTACTTTCTCTACGCGCCCTTTTGCGCCCTGGCCGGGTTCGGGCTGCATTGGCTGGCCTCGGTATCGGGGCGTACTGCCGTCCGCGCCGGGGTGTACGCCCTGGTGGGGGCGGGTATTCTCCTTGTTATCTTTCAGATGGTTCGGATTCATCCCTATCAGCAGGCATATTTCAATTTCCTGGTGGACCGGGAAACGCCGGGCCGCCTCGGCGACCAGTATCCGGTGGAATACTGGGGGACTGCTTATCTGGACGGCCTGCGCTGGCTGACCGAAACCTATCCGGACTCCCGGATACCGGTGCGGGGTATTAACAATCACGACCATCGGAATCGCGCGTTCCTTCCAGCGTTAGACCGGCAGAGAATAGCCCTCAAAGGTGAAGGAGAGGGCATCGGCGACATCTACATCACCAACCACTTTCCAGAGTCAGACCGGCAGCGGATGGCGCTTACCGGCGAAGGAGAGGGCATCGGCGACTTCTACATCACCAACCACTTTAAGGACTTTCGGGACGGAAGGAAGGTAGCTATATTTGCTCCGGTTGTCCACCGCCGCGAGATCTATAATAACCCCGTCCTGAGCGTTGCCGCCCTTGACCTGGCGGCGGCGGACGATGCCACCGCCGACGCCTACCGGCAAATCTACCGGGATGCGGTGGCCGGTTCTCCGGCCGCCAGCGACGGCGGCTTTGACCTGTATTACAACGAACCGGCAAAAACGCTGACCTACGTCAACGAATCCTGTGAACCCGAGGACGTAGCTGACCGTTTTATGCTTTCCGTGGTTCCGGTTGACCTGAATGACTTGCCGATATATGTCAAGCAACAGGGAGGGAATCGGCGCCTGCTGTTCTTTGATTTTGGCGAGAAAGGCGTAAAGTTTGACGGGAAATGCTTAATGGTCTTTCAGCTCCCGGATTACCCCATCTACCAGATTAGTATGGGCTATCGGATTGACGGCAAGCGGCGCTTTTGGGGAAACATCACCCAATTCCGGGATGCGGAAAGAATAATTGAAGCTGCCGGCGCTCCGGTTATCCGGGGGAAATTCGACGTGTATCTGGGGGAAAACCTTTTGATTTACTTCCGGGAGCCGTGCGCCCCGGCGGATATTTCCGAGACATTCTTTCTACACTTGTATCCCGCCGACGAGGATGACCTGCCCAGGAACCGCCGGCAGTATGGGTTCGACAACTTGGACTTTGACTTCGTCCAAGCCGGCGGAATAGCCGGGGGCAAGTGCACCGCGCGGGTTTGGCTGCCGGACTATCCCATCAGCAGAATCCACACCGGCCAGTATATTTCCGGCTCAGCGCCGACCTGGGAGGCGGAAACTTTGGTAGGAAGTCGGTAAGGACCGGCGCCAACCGCCTGATTTTCCGTAACGCCATCCTGACGAAATGCCTTAATTGCTGAGCAACCGGGAATCCAGATCCAACCTATTCCCTTGAACGTGCTTGCCGGGACCTGGCTCAATGCTGGAGTAACCCCTCCGCTCATTCTGAGCTTGTCGAAGGATAAACTGGTGGTTCGACAAGCTCATCATGAGCAGATATTGTTATTGGCATTGACTTTGCGCCGGCCTGAGCGCCGATTGCAGAAAATCTTGAAAGTGGCCCCGGTCAATGCTATACTGACCGGGTGAATTGGCGCGGGAAGCGGGGTTAGTCCCGCTTTCTTACTAATTGGCCTCAAGTCAAGCTGCTGGCAGCTTAAATCAGCTTCAGCCTGGGAGCTACGCCGTGAAAAGCGATTTTTTGATAGCGCTGACCCAACTGGCCGCGGAACGGCACCTGCCCAAAGAGCAAGTGCTTCAAGCCATCGAGGTAGCCTTGGCATCGGCTTTCAAGAAGGATAACCCGGCGGCGGGGCAGAACATCACCGTTACCCTCAACCCCAATACCGGGGACGTGAGCGTCTTTGCCCTGAAAACCGTCGTGGAAGACGTGGAAAATCCGGTTCGGGAGATAACCCTCCAGGAAGCCCAGGCCATCAAGAAGAACGTGGCCCTGGGCGATGAACTGGCCGCCGACGAACCGCTGAAATACGACGACCGCTACGTCAGCCGCATCGCCGCCCAGACCGCCAAGCAGGTAATCTTGCAGCGGTTGCGGGAAGCGGAGCGGGAACTGCTCTACGAAGAGTTCCTGCAACACCGGGATGACATCATCACCGGGGTGGTGGAACAACTGGAACCCAACCGCAGTGTCCTCCTGGATATGGGCCGGGCCCAGGCCATAATGCCCTCCGACGAGCAGGTGCCGACGGAGCGTTACAAGAAAGGGCAGCGCATCAAGGTGTATGTGCTGGACGTGCGCAACGGCCCCAAGGGGCCGGACATCCTGGTCTCCCGCAGCGACCGGAATATGCTGAAGCGGCTCTTTGAGATTGAAGTGCCGGAGGTTTATAACGGCACGGTGGAAATCAAGGCCATTTCCCGGGACGCCGGCTTCCGCAGCAAGGTGGCGGTTCACGCTACCCAGGACGGGGTTGACCCGGTGGGCGCCTGCATCGGCTTGCGGGGCAACCGCATCCAGAGCATCGTCAACGAACTGCAAGGGGAAAAGATTGACGTGGTGCCTTGGGAAGCCGACCCCCGGGCTTTTATCGCCAAGGCCATCAGCCCCTCCGAAGTAGTCCACGTGGAACTGGCCCCGGAGGAGCAGACCGCCATCGTGGTAGTCCCCGACCGGCAGCTTTCCCTGGCAATCGGCAAAGAGGGGCAGAACGCCCGGCTGGCCGCCCGGCTGGTGGGCTGGCGGCTGGACATCAAGGGCTTGACCGAGTGGGAGGAAATCAAGGAAACCCGCCAGCGCCAGTTGGAAGAACAGCGGCGCCAGGCGGCTCTGGAGGCCGCCGCGGCTGCCGCCGAGAGTGCCGAGACGGTTTCGGATGCCGTGGCCGAGGCGGAAGCCATAGCCGCCGCTGTAGAAGGGGTAACGGAATCCCCGGAGGAAACGCTGACCGCCGTCGAGCCGGAAGTTGAGCCGGTAACGGCGGAGAGCGACGAGACCCCGGTAGCCGAAGTCGCCGCAATCGACGAAGACGCCCTGCTGGAAGCCCTGATTAGAGAGGAAGAGGATACCCGGCAGGCCGACAGCGAGACCGTGGAAAGCCTGAGCGTGGACGAATTGGCCTCCTTTACCCTCGACGGCGTAATGGTAGAAGACGAGGAAGAGGAAGAAGAGGAGTTTTTCCCCGACTTGCCCGATGTTCCGGTACTTACTCCCGACGCCGGGAAGATTCGTTTCGCCGAGGATATTGTCGGCGAAAGTCGAGGCGGCGGGCGCGGGGGACGCCGTTCCCGGAGGAGCGGCGCCGGTGGGGCCGGCCGCGGCGGCGCCCGGCGGGGCGGCGGACGTTAGCCGAGCAGCCGGAGTCCGCCTTTGCCGGCAGCCCCGCGCTTGGCCCGTCCTTCCGGTAAGATGACCGCCTTTCCGGGGGCCTGGATTCCGGTTGCCGCCGGCAGGATGAAAATAGAGGAGGCCAAGCGACTTGCCCAAGACCCGGCATATACCCGAGCGCCGGTGCGTCGCCTGCGGCCAACGGGCGCCCAAGCGGGAATTGACCCGCATTGTTCGTACTCCCCAGGGTATGGTTCAGGCCGACGCCAGCGGGAAAGTTTCCGGTCGGGGAGCCTACCTATGCGCCGCGCCCGACTGTTGGGAAAGGGGTATTCGCCGAGGCGGGCTGGAACGCGGGTTGAAAGCCTCAATCCCCGCCGGCGACCGGGAGGCCCTGCTGAATTATTATCGGGAACAGGTAACCGGGCCAACATCATCGGAGAAATAGAATGACTACTGACGGACCCAACAGAGGTGGCCGCCGCGGCCCTTCCCGAACCCTGGTGCTGCCTCAGACGTTGAGCGTCAAGCACCTGTCCGAGCTTGTTGACCAAAGCCCGGTGGACGTTATCAAGCAATTGATGCGCAACGGCATCATGGTCTCTATGAACCAGGTAATCAACCACGAGGTAGCGGCCCTGGTAACCGCCGCCTATGGCATCCGCACCCGGGTCGCTGAGCCGGTGGCGGAAAAGGGCGCCCTGGTCGGCGCCGCGATCCGGTCCGGCAACGGATTCGAGGAAGATACCGCCCTGGCCCTGCGCCCGCCGGTAGTTACCATCCTGGGCCACGTTGACCACGGCAAAACCAGCCTGCTCGATTCCATCCGCAACGCCCACGTCGCCGACCGGGAAATCGGCGGGATTACCCAGCACATCGGCGCCTACCAGGTGGATTACCAGGACCAGAAAATAACCTTCCTGGATACGCCGGGCCACGAAGCCTTTACCTCAATCCGCTCCCGGGGCGCGCGGGTTACCGACATTGCGGTGCTGGTGGTAGCTGCTGATGACGGCATAATGCCCCAGACCGAGGAAGCCATTGACCACGCCAGGGCCGCCGAGGTTCCCATCGTAGTCGCCATCAACAAAATGGACCTGCCCGGCGCCGACCCGGAGCGGGTCAAGCGGCAACTGAGCCAGCATAACCTGTTGGTGGAAGACTGGGGCGGCGACATTATTTCCGTCCCCGTTTCCGCCCGCACTGGAGAGGGCATCGACGACCTGCTGGAGAACCTGCTGGTAGTGGCCGAGATCGCCGAACTCAAGGCCAACCCCACCAGTCCGGCCAGCGGCGTCATCATTGAGGCCAAGCTGGACCGGAAACGCGGCCCCACCGCCACGGTGCTGGTGCAAAGCGGTACGCTGGGGGTGGGCGATTACGTCGTCGCCGGCACGTCCTGGGGGCGGGTCAAGGCGATTACCAATGACCGGGGCCGGATCGTCAAGGAAGTAGTCCCCGGCGCGCCGGCCGAGTTGCTGGGCTTTGGCTCCCTGCCCGAGGCCGGCGACTTGATGGCCGTGCTGCCCACCGAGCGGATGGCCCGCTCGATCGTCCATGACCGGGAGCGGCTGAAGTCAACCCAGCAGTCCCAAGTCCGCGCCCTGACCCTGGAAGAGGTCGTCAAGCAGATTGACGCCGGTGATATTAAGGAGCTGAACCTGGTGCTCAAGGCCGACGTTCAGGGCAGCGTAGAAGCGGTTCGCCAGTCCCTGGAACGCCTGACTGACGCCGAGGCCCGGGTACGCATCCTCCACGCCGGCAGCGGGAACGTAACCGAGTCCGACGTGCTGTTAGCCAGCGCCTCCAACGCCATCATCGTAGCTTTTTCCGTTGGCGAGGAGATGGGCGTGGAGCGGGTGGCCGACCGAATGGGCGTGGAAATCCGCCACTACGGGATTATCTACCAACTGATTGATGACGTGGAACAGGCCCTGCACGGGATGCTGGAGCCTACCTTTACCGACGTAATCCTGGGTCAAGCCGAGGTTCGCGAGATATTCCCCTCCCGCCGCAACGTGAAGATTGCCGGCTGTCGGGTTATTGAGGGCCGGATTGTCCGGGGCGCCGCCATTCGGGTAATGCGCGAGGGCAAGACGCTGGAGGAAACCGGCATCAACAGCTTGCGCCACTTCCGGGATGAGGTCAACGAAATTACCAACGGTATGGACTGCGGCATCCTGTTGACCGACTTCAACGACTTTGAACTCGGCGACATCCTGCAAGCCCACCGACAGGAAAGGAGCCAGCGTTAGCCGGGAACCGGCTACGGCCCCTTTCCAATCCCGTCCAATCCCGCTAATGGTTTCGGTAGGGTTGCTAGGCCCCATTTCATCCCATCCTGCCTCAGGGGAGCGTTCTATGTCCCGACGTACTGACCGCATCAACGGCCTGTTGCGCCAGGAAATCAGCCAACTGCTTTCCCGCGAAATTAAAGACCCCCGGCTCAACGGCGTCATCAGCATCACCCAGGTGCAGACTTCCAGCGACCTGCGCAATGCCCGGGTCTATCTCAGCGTTATGGGCGACTCGGACGCCAAGAAATCCGCCCTGGACGGCATACAATCGGCGGCGGCCTTTCTGCGGCGGGAGTTGCGAGACCGCCTGAAAATGCGCTATGTTCCCTTTCTGAAGTTCGCCCTGGATGATTCTATGGAGAACGCCGACGCGGTGCTGCGGATTATGGACAGCATCCAGCCCGCGCCGGACCTGGCGCCGCCCGGCCCGGCCACCGACACCGAGGACTTGCCCCGGTATAATGGCCCGCTGTCATTCCCGGCCGGCGGTTAATCGCTATGCCTCGAGCTAAAAGCAATCCGCAGCGCAACGAAACTCCCCTGATTAACGGCTTTCTCAACTTGTATAAGCCGGTGGGCCTGACCTCCATGGAAGCCCTGCGGCAGATTAAACGCCTCACCGGCCAGCGGCAGAAGGTGGGACACGGCGGCACGATGGACCCGCTGGCCCAGGGCGTACTGCCGGTCTGCTTCGGCCAGGCTACCCGCCTGATGGACTACGTGGTTGACGGGAGCAAGCGTTACCGGATGCAGGTCCGGCTGGGCGCCACCAGCGTTACCTACGACTCCGAGGGGGAGATAACCGAAGTCGGCGACCCCGGACATCTGACGGCGGGGATGGTCGAGGAGGCCCTGCAACCCTTTATCGGCGCCATTGAGCAGACTCCCCCGATGTATAGCGCGGTCAAGGTGAAAGGGCAACGCCTCTACAAGCTGGCCCGGGCCGGGGTTGAAGTAGAGCGGGCCGCCCGTCCCGTAGAGATTTTCGACATCCGGCTGGTTGATTTTGCCCTGCCGGAACTGACCCTTGACGTGGAGTGCGGGCGCGGCGTTTATATGCGCTCCCTGGCCCATGACCTGGGGGCCGCCCTGGGCTGTGGCGGCTACGTTACCGACCTGGTACGGCTGTATTGCGGCACCTTCCACGCCGAGGACGGCGTTACCCTGGAAGCGTTGGCGGCGGCCAATGACGCCGAACCCGGCAGTTGGCAATCCCACCTCCACCCCATAGACCGGATGCTGCGCGACCTGCGGGCCATTAAGCTAAATCCCCAAGGGGAGCAGAGCTTGAAACACGGCCAGTCCATCAGCCTGGGCGGGCCGGCCCTGGAGGCCGGGTATCTGGAACAGTTCCGGGCCTATAGCCGGGACGGGCGATTCCTGGCCCTGGTGAAATACGATCGGCCGGCCAACTGCTGGCAGCCGGTCAAGGTATTTCAACTGGAAACCCCTTCGCCCTTCGCGGCTGACGCCATCCCCTTTTAAGGCCCTTTCCTACTTGGGGCCCCTCATTCCTGCCCCTTCTGCGCCGGAATAACGGCGGTATTCGTAGCTGTGGCCTGGCCGGAAAGCCGGCGAATCCAGCTAATCGGCCCAATTTGCCCTACATTCAGCTTGACAATAGGTAGTATCCTTGTATATTACATAAGGCAACAGTAACTTGTGTTCCTGCTGATGGTTCCGAATCATCAATGACTTGGGCCGCAGGGCTGCCAGAGCTTCACCGAAGTCCGAGATGCCCGGCATCCGACTTCAACGGTAATTGAGACCCAGGAGAACCCAAAACTAGAGGAAACGTTTACGGAGGGAGAGGAGGATGGAGGCTTATTGCTTCAAATGCCGCAGCAAGCGGGAGATTAACAATCCGGAAGAGGTTACGCTGAAGAACGGGCGGCCCGCGACCCATGGAACCTGCCCGGAGTGTGGCACCAAAGTATTTCGCATCGGCAAGTCCAGTTAGCCTGTCAGCGCGGGGCGCCGGCGGCGTCCCGCTACAGGAAGAAATAACCACCTTCAAGGTGCATGAAAACAGGGTGAAGCTTGAAAAGGTCGGCAAGTTCTGTGCCGGAGTTCCGTAAGGGCGCAACTTCCATTACCGGAAGTTGCGCCCCCGGCTTTTGTCCCAAGTCCCGCCGGCCGAGTTGACGGCCTCTTGCCGCCGGGTTATTCTATTCTCCTCTATTCCCGGATCGGAGCCTGTCTTGGAACACGCCGCCGCTATGGTTATTCATTGCCAACCCTGCCATAAGGACGTAAGCTACCGCCTGGCTTTTTCCTTCAAGGGCCGGGCCGTTCCCGGCGCCGGCGGCGCCGCCGAATCGCCGGGGGAGATAATCAAGTGCGTCTCCTGCGCCCTGCTCCACCGGCCGATGCTGAAACGCTCGGCGGTGGCCGGCTTGGTCGTCGGCACCATCCTTACCCTGCTGAACCAGGGCGATACCCTGTTGGGCGGCCAGTGGAATAATGCCCTCTACTGGAAAATTCCCCTTACCTACTGCGTGCCCTTTCTGGTGGCGACCTACGGCGCCCTGGTCAACAGCCGAAAGTAACGCAAGCCATTTCCCCGATACCGGCTCCCCGTTGGGCTGCCAGGTTGGGCCGCCAGCGGGCGTGCGTCTTTCTGAACTATGTCCCTATAGATAGCAACGCCGCCCCGGTGGATTGAATACCGGGGCGGCGTTGGCTTATACCGGGGGGTGGCGCAACCGGTTAAAACTTGCGGATGACGCTCACCACCTTGCCCCGGATCTCCACGTTGTCGGTGGAGCAGTAGATTGGCTCCATTTGGCTGTTGGCCGGTTGGAGGCGTACCTGGCTGCCCTCCGGGTAGAACTTCTTGAGGGTGGCCTCCTCCTCTTCCTTGAGCCAGGCTACCACCATTTCCCCGTTCTCGGCCTGCTGGGCCGGTTGAATGATTACCACGTCGCCGTCATCAATCAGGGCGTCAATCATTGACAAGCCCTGAACCTCCAGGCCATAGAGTTTCCCGAACTTCCGGGGCAACTCCGGGGCTACCTCTATGGTATCGAACTCCTGGCTGGCGGCGTTGCCTTCGGTGGAAAAGGCCGGCAGGGGCGCGCCGGCGGCAATTCGGCCTACAATCTGCACCTTGGGCACCGAGTTCAGCGGCTGGCCGGAATCGTCCAGCAATTCGATGCCGCGGGCCACGTCCGGCCGCCGGTTCAAGTAGCCGTCCCGGTCCAGCAGGCGCAGGTTGTAGTCCACCACCGAGGTGGAACTGATTTCACAAGCCTTCTGGATGTCCCGGACCGTAGGGGGCAGCCCATTGTCCTCAATAAAGGTCTGAATGAACTCCAGTATCCGTTTTCTCCTGGGGGGCATTTTCCTGTTCGGCGTCATAACTCACCTGTAAAACTTTTGTTCTTATGACACTAACAAAGACAAGGGCGGTTGTCAACAGGGGTAAGTCAGCGGGTGTTGCGAATACCGAGCCATCAAGCGGACGACAAAAAGGCTCACCGAACAGCCGGCCGGCGCCGGCCAAAATGTTCGGTGAGCATCAAGTTTCCAAGCAAATAGGCGGTGCGGGTTGCATACCCGCACTGCTACATTGGAGAATCCCCGGAAATGGCAGACCCGGTATCAGTTCTGCAACTGGTTGAGGCGGGCCGCCAGGCGGGACTTGCGGCGGGAAGCATTGTTCTTGTGCAGGACGCCTTTCTGCACGGCCTTGTCCAGCACGCTGATGGCCTGGCGGATGGCCGGTTCCGCTACGGCCTCATCCCCGGAGTTGACAGCGCGGCGGGCGGCGGCAACGGCGGTGCGGGTAGTGCGGCGGGCGCTCTGATTGCGGCGGTATCGCTTGACGGATTGGCGGGCAGCCTTTTTAGCGGGCAAAGGGTTCCTCCCGGTTATACAACTTGTCTCTCATACAGAATCGGTATGTTGCAGGTCATTATAAAGCAAATGACGGATTATGCCAACCGGATGGCGGCCGGCGGGCCGAGGCGGTGCAAAGTCAATGCCGATAACAACATCCGCTCATCCTGAGCCTGTCGAAGGATGCCGTGCTGATGGTTCGACAGGCTCACCATGAGCGGATTCTATTTGACCTCTCCGCTCATCCTGAGCTTGTCGAAGGATGCCGTGCTGATGGTTCGACAGGCTCACCATGAGCGGATTTCTATTCATGAGCAGATTCTATTATGACAATACGCTGCACCGGCCCGGCCCTAAACGTCCAGGTTCTTGACGCTGCGGGCGTGGGATTGGATGAAACTCTTGCGGGGGCCTACCGCCTCGCTCATCAGGGTGGTAAATACGTCATCTACCTCGATAACGTCCTCAATTTCCACCTTGAGCATCTGGCGGCTGTCCGGGTTCATGGTGGTCTCCCAAAGCTGTTCCGGGTTCATTTCGCCCAGGCCCTTGTAGCGCTGGATCTGCACGTTGCGCCGCCCGTCCATCTTTTCCAGCAGTTGGTCCTTTTCCTCTTCGGTGTAAACGTACTCGGCGGCGCGGCGGCCCGACTGGATGCGGTAGAGCGGCGGCTGGGCGATGTAGAGGTAGCCGCTGTCAATCAGGGCCTGCATCCGGCGGAAGAAAAAGGTCAGCACCAGGGTGCGGATGTGAGAGCCGTCCACGTCGGCATCAGTCATTATGATAATTTTCTGGTAGCGCACCTTGGCCGGGTCAAATTCCTCGCCCTCGCCGGCGCCTACTGCGGCGATAATGGAGCGGATTTCCTCGTGGCCGAGGATTTTATCCGGCTGCTGCAAGACCCGTTCCACGTTGAGAATCTTGCCCTTGAGGGGCAGGATGGCTTGAAAGCTGCGGTCCCGGCCCATCTTGGCCGACCCGCCGGCCGACTCACCCTCAACGATATACAGCTCAGACCGGGACGGGTCCCGTTCCGCGCAGTCGGCCAGCTTGCCGGGCAGGGATGAGCCGTCCAGGGCGTTCTTGCGAATGACCAACTCCCGGGCCCGCTTGGCCGCCTCCCGGGCCCGCTGGGAGGTCAGGCACTTTTCCACGATCTGCTTGCTTTCCCCGGGGTGTTCTTCCAGGTAGCGGCTCAGGCCGTCGCTGACCACCGAATCCACCACGCTGCGGACTTCGGCGTTGCCCAGCTTGGTCTTGGTCTGACCCTCAAACTGAGGGTTGGTCAGCTTGACGCTGATTACGGCGGCCAGGCCCTCCCGCACGTCCTCGCCGGAAAGGTTGGGCTGGTCATCCTTGATAAACCCGTGCCGCCGGGTGTAATCGTTGATTACCCGGGTCAGGGCGGTGCGGAACCCGGTCAGGTGGCTGCCGCCCTCCTGGGTGTTGATGCAGTTGGCAAAGGATATGACCGATTCGGTATAGCTGTCGTTATACTGAATCGCCACCTCAACGGAGGTCTCGTCCACCGCTTTTTCGTAGTAAAAGGGCAGTTGCTGCACCACCCGGCGGTTCTTGTTGATGTTGCGCACCAGGTTGGCGATGCCGCCGTCAAAGAAATAAGTCCGCTCAACGTCGCCCTTGCGCGGCCCCTGGTGCCAATGGCTGACAAACCGGATTTCCAAACCCTTGTTCAGGTAGGCGATTTCCTTGAAGTGGCCGATCAGCGTCTCAAAGTCATAGTCAATATCGGGGAATATCTCCGGGTCGGGCTGAAAGGCAATGGTGGTGCCGTGCCGGGTGGTGCGCTTTCCCTTGATAACCTCACCCACCGGAATCCCCTGAGAGTATTCCTGGTGATGCACGTAGCCTTCCCGATAGACTTCCGCCTTCAGGTAGGAGGCCAGGCCGTTGACCACCGAGCCGCCGACGCCGTGCAGCCCGCCGGTAACCTTGTAGGCCCCGCCGCCGAACTTGCCGCCGGCGTGCAGAGTGGTCATCACCGTTTCCAGGCCCGACTTGCCGGTGGACGGGTGAATGTCCACCGGAATACCCCGCCCGTCGTCGGAAATGGTAATCAGCCCGTCCTCGGCCAGGGTCAAGTTGACCCGGGTACAGTAGCCGGCCATCGCCTCATCCACGGCGTTGTCGAGAATTTCGTAGATGAGGTGGTGCAGGCCGCGCTGGTCGGTGCTGCCGATGTACATTCCGGGCCGAACCCGGACGGCCTCCAGACCTTCCAGCACCTGGATGTCCTTGGCGGTATATTCCCGTTCCCCGTTCACGGCCTTGGGCGCCTCCACGGCGGCCACCTGGTCGTTGATTTCGGAGACGATGGCGGGCAGTTCGGGAGTGGCGGATTCCTGTTCGGTCATTAAACGTCCTTGCATTTACAGCACGTACCCCGTTAGATTTTGCACCCGATTCCGGCCCTTGACCGGCCGGAATCCGGTTAGACGCCCGCCCGGTTTGCCAGGGGCGGGAAGGTTATTCTCCGGTGGATGGGACTTTTGGAAAATGCCCCGGCAGGCGACAAAACCGCCGGCCTTGGCAGGGGCAACATCGGCCCAGCCGGTATGGTTTTTAACTCCTGTTATTATACCAAATTCATAGCTATTCTGCTTGGGTGAGCCGGGGCAAATGGCATCATAACCAAGGCAACCCAAGGAACCGTCGTTCCGGCGAAAGCCGGAATCCGGAACGCTCGGTAGCCGGCCCGCTCTTTTCCGGGGATTTCCTGGATTCCGGCTTTCGCCGGAACGACGGTTGCCCTGGTTAAGACTTGATTGCCCGGCAGAAACCCGGCCCCGGAACCATCACAGCCGGCCTACTCTCCGGGATAATAGTTCTGGCCCCGGCGCAGGCTGTCCAGGGCGTAGGCCACCGCGTCAAACAGGGGTTGGGGCAAGTCATCCAGCGGGAACCAACCGGATTCGGAAAAGGCCTCCGGCTCGGCGAGGCGGGGTTCCTGATTCCCGATGTCGCCCAGGAACTCCACGTCCACGTAGTGCCGGCCGTAGGCGATGATGTTGCTGAGGCAGAGGAACCGCAGGTCGCCGACCCTTACCCCCAACTCCTCCCACGCCTCGCGCCGGGCGCAATCTTCCAGGGACTCGCCCCATTCCAGATGCCCGCCCGCCGAGGCCCAGGTGTCCTCGCCATGGGAACCCTGCCGCTTGGCAAGAAAGACCTTATCCTCCCGCACAAACACTACGCCCACCCCAACCAACGGCCTTGCTCTTTCCGGTTCCACGCCCTAAGTATAGCAGGTAAGTCCCTCCCCCTTAAAGGTGTTCAGCGTCACTAAACGGCCAGTATTTTAGGTTGCTCAACTCCAATCGGGCGTGCTAGACTGACCGCTGAATCGGTTCCGAAAATCGTAACTTGCCGGTGCCGGCCCGCAGCTTTACCATTGGGCCGGGACAAGCAATCAGGGAATGACTTATGGTTTCAGACAGCGGGCCGGCGGCGGCCGGCAAAGGCACGATTCTATCCGGGATGCGCCCCACCGGGCGGCTGCACCTGGGCAATTACCTGGGGGCGCTGGAAAACTGGGTGAACTTGCAGCAGGACTACCGTTGCATCTACAGCATCGTGGACATCCACGCTTTGACCACCATCGAAAACCCGACGGATGTGGCCGACATTCAGCCCAACGTCCACGAAATGGCCCTGGACTGGCTGGCGGCCGGCATTGACCCGGAGCAGGCCATCGTCTTTATCCAGTCCCAGGTGCCGGAGGTGATGAGCCTGCACACCCTGTTGAGCATGGTAACGCCCCTGGGCTGGCTGATGCGGGTGCCCACCTTCAAGGAAAAGGTGCGGCAGATGGAGGAAACCGAGGAGAGCGTCAACTACGGCCTGGTCGGGTATCCGGTGCTGCAAACCGCCGACATCATCATCTATAAGGCGGACACGGTGCCGGTGGGCCAGGACCAGTTGCCCCACCTGGAGTTGGCCCGGGAGATCGTCCGCCGTTTCAATCACCGGTTCGGCGACACCTTCCCGGAACCCCAGGCCAAGCTCACCGAAGCCCCGCTGATTCTGGGGTTGGAAGGCCAGCAGAAAATGAGCAAGTCCCTGGACAATCACATTGATCTGGCCGCTACCCCGGAGGAAACTGCCCAACGGGTGCTGACCGCTTTCACCGACCCCCAACGGCAGCGGCGCAGCGACCCGGGCCGCCCGGAGGTGTGCAACGTTTATTCCCTGCACCAGTTGTTCAGCCCGGCGGCGGAAGTAAGCCAGGTTTATGCCGAATGTACCGGCGCCCAGCGCGGCTGCGTTGACTGCAAGCGCCACCTGGCGACCAGTATCAACGCCTTTCTGGAGCCGATGCGGGAACGCCGCCGGGAATTGGAGGAACGCCCCGACTTCGTTAAGGAAGTGCTGGCCGAGGGCGGCAAGCGGGCCAGGGTCATCGCCCGGCAGACCATTGAGGAAGTGTACGAAAAGATGGGCTTGGCGCAGCCGTCCGGTTAAGTGCCGGCGGGCCAACGATTGGTAACTGCTGGTTGGTAATTGTTGTTATGTTGAGTAGAGCGGGGAGACAACCACCGGGCCAAAATCTATGAAAGACGCTGCCGGTTAAGGTGCTGAAATTTCCGTGAAAATTCCTTTGCCGGACGCCGCATTGGTTTCACCGGAAAGGAAGTCTGCGGCGGCATCCCGGAATTCCGGCTCGCCGCGCCAGCCCTCGGAAACTTCGGCAAGCAATAGCTCGAAAAGCCCCAGCGTTTCCTTTTCAGTAGCGGACAAGTCCGGGTCATCCCAATCAACGCCGGCCAGCCATTCGGCACATTCATCCAGGCTCTTGTCCGACGTCAGATAGTCTTGCAACAATTGAACTAAATCATTCATAATTATGCAATCGGCGCTTATCGCCATTACTCACCGGATTGAGACTGCCGAGGATGTAATTTTACATCAAGACGCCCAAGACTTCCATTTTGCGGGAAGTATGACACCGGGCAATCGCATCCTAAACCCGTCGTTCCGGCGAAAGCCGGAATCCAGGAAATCCCCCGGAAAAGAGCGGGCCGGCTACTGAGGTTTCTGGATTCCGGCTTTCGCCGGAACGACGGTTGCTTGAGTTGCCATAGTTAAGATGCGATTGCCCTGAAGTATGCCTCTGGAGATAGCAGAACTATGACGCCACCGGACATTGAAATCATCCCACCTTCCCAAAGCGGGCGTACCGCGCTGGAAGTTTCTATAGACGCCGCCCAACGGGCCGGGCAGGTCATCCGGGAACGCTTTCTGACTGAGAAGGAAATCAGCTTCAAGGGGCGCTCCGACATCGTTACCGACGTGGACCTGGCGGCGGAAAAGATAATTCTGGACTTGGTGCGGGCCGAATATCCCCAGTTCAGCGTCCTGTCCGAGGAGTCCAACCCCATAGAAACCGGCTCTCCCTATACCTGGGTTATCGACCCGATTGACGGTACGCGCAACTTTGCCGAGGGCATCCCCCACTTTTGCGTGGTGGTCGCCCTGGCAAAAGGCAGCGACATTGCGGTGGGCGTTACCTATGACCCGATTAAGGATGAAACCTTTACCGCCGAATTGGGCCGGGGCGCCTTCCTTAACGGCGCGCCCCTGGCTGTGTCGGAGCGGCAGGAGATTGCCCAATGCCTGCTGGGTTTTGACCTGGGGTACGTGGACCAGAAAGCAGGAACGGCGCTGGATATGGTGCGCTCCCTGTGGCCGGGTTTCCAGACCATGCGGCTGATGGGTTCGTCGGCCCTGGGGATGGCCTATGCCGCCGCCGGCCGGATTGACCTCTACTTTCACCACTCCCTTTCCCCCTGGGACAGCGCCTCCGGGCTGCTGCTGGCCCGGGAGGCCGGGGGCAACGTGGTTGACCGGCAGGGCAAAGACGCCAACCTGTTCACCCCCAGCGTCATCGTCTCCAGCCCGCACCTGATTGGCCGGTTTATGCAGGCCACCGAGGGTTTGGAGTGGCGTCAGGGGTAGGGGGTGTTTTAGCGCGAATTGTGCGAATGGGAAAGAATGGCAATAGGGTTTTCGCTGTCTCTGTTCTCATCAGGGGCTACGCTGCTGGCGGCGGAACATTGAAAGTCCGGTATCATTGAAAATTCAATGTCGAAAGTTCAATGTCATTCCGAGCGGAGCGAGGAATCTAAACTCTTTCCTATCCAGGTTTTACTCGGAACCGGAACGCGATAACAGCGAACCGTTTTAGATTCCTCCCTGCGGTCGGAATGACATACCAACTGCGTAACCCCTATTCTTTTCTGACCCGTCCCGGCAACGCCGTTATCTATCGAAATCGCCTACTTGTGCCTGTTCGTGTTCACTCGCGGACTAAAACTACCCCATTTTCCACCAACAAAGCCACCTCATCCGGGGAAAAGCCGGCGGCTAACAGCACTTCTTCGCTGTGTTCCCCCAGGGCCGGCGCCCGCCGGTTGATTCGTCCCGGCGTGGCCGACAGCTTTACCGGGATACCGATATTATGTAAAGGCCCCAGCTCCGGGTCTTCCAGGTCAATGACCATTTCCCTGGCCCGTACTTGCGGGTCTTGATAGACCTGTTCCATGTTGTAGATTGGGCCGGCCACCACCCCGGCCTGGGCCAGCAGTTCCAGCCAGTAGGCGGTAGTCTGGCGGGACAGGGTAAGCTCCAACAACTCGGCCAGTTCCCCTTCCCGGGCCTTGCGGTCGCCGGGAACCTTAAACCGGGGGTCTTCAATCAAGTTCTCCTGCCCGATGGCCCGGCAGAACTGCTCCCAGGTGGCTTGGGTGGCGGCGCCGATGTTAATGTAGCCGTCCTGGGTACGCAAAGCCTGGTAAGGGGCCGAAACCCGGTGGGCCGAACCCAGCGGCCCCGGAATCTCCCCCTCGGCAAAGTAAAGGGCCGACTCCCAGATGGTATAGGCGATGCCCGCCTCCAGCAGGGAGGCGTCCACCGTCTGCCCCTGACCGGTCTTGAGGGCGTGGATGTAGGCGCACAGGATACCGTAGGCGGCCAGGGTGCCGGCCGAGATGTCGGTAATCGGCACCCCCACCTTGGCCGGCGGGCTGTCGGGAAAGCCGGTAATGCTCATCAAGCCGCTCATCCCCTGGGCCACCAGGTCAAAGCCGCCCCGATCCCGGTAAGGCCCGGTAGCGCCAAAGCCGGAAATGGAGCAGTAAACCAGGCTGGGCTTGATTTGGGCCAGGGCCGCATAGTCCAGCCCCAACCGCTCCATAACGCCGGGGCGAAAATTCTCCACCACCACGTCGGCGCCCGCCAGCAGCCGCCGGAACACCTGACGCCCTTGCTCATCCCGCAGGTTCAGGGCCAGGCTGCGCTTGTTGCGGTTGAGGGCCAGGAACCCGGCGGCCCAACCGCCGGCAAAGGGCGGCCCCATCCGCCGGGTATCGTCGCCGCCGTTGGGCTTTTCAATTTTGATTACGTCCGCGCCCATATCGGCCAGCAGCATCGTGCAGACCGGCCCGGCCATAATCTGGGTTAAATCCAGCGCCACCATACCGGACAGGGGAGAACTACCGGGCGTCATAGCTGTCGCTCCATACCATTTTTTGACCTTTTGACCCTTTGCAGTATAGCGTAGCGGGCCGATATTTTCCCTACAGAGGCGTAGAGTAATCAGCAATCAAGGGAACCGTCGTTCCGGCGAAAGCCGGAATCCAGGAAATCCCCCCGGAAAAGAGCGGGCTGACTACCGAGGATTCTGGATTCCGGCTTTCGCCGGAACGACGGTTTTATAGCCGGAATGACGGGTTGGAATGTTGAAATGACGGGTTTGTGACGCCATTGCCCTACCGAAATCCCTGCCCCGGTTGACAACACCGGGCGCAAAGGGTTACATAGGGACGGCAATACTAACGGGGATAGCATCCCCTCAGGAGGGGGCAGGTTGGATACTTCCACCGGGGACAATGCCGGGGGCGGCAGCGGCCGGCCCCGGGTTAAGCAGGACGCCGATTTTATTTTCCATGAGTTGACCCGCAGTATTTGCCCGGAGTGCCGGACGGTTATTGACGCCCAGATAATTCTCCGGGAAAACAAGGTTTATATGCGGAAACGCTGCCCGGCTCACGGCTGGTTTGAGGGCATAATCAGTTCCGACGCTGAGATGTACGTCAACTCCGCCCGGTTCAACAAGCCGGGCACCATCCCCCTGGAGTTCAGCACCGAGGTCAAGGACGGCTGCCCCCTGGACTGCGGCCTGTGCCCGGAGCACAAGCAGCACATCTGCCTGGCCCTGATTGAAGTCAACACGGCCTGCAACCTGAACTGCCCCGTCTGTTTCGCCAACGCCGGCATCGGCTACAGCCTTACCCTGGAACAGGTGGAGGGAATGTTAGACCGCTTCGTGGAGCTTGAGGGCGACCCGGAGGTGGTGCAGTTCAGCGGCGGCGAGCCGACTATCCACCCCGACCTGCCGGCAATGATTCAGGCGGCCAAAGACCGGGGCATCCGGCAGGTGATGGTCAACACCAACGGCGTGCGCCTGGCCCGGGACGACCGGTTTCTGGAAACCCTGGCTCAACTGGAACCGGTCATCTACTTCCAGTTCGACGGTCTCCGGCGGGAAACCTACCGGACTATCCGGGGCGAGGACTTGCTGGATACCAAGCTGCTGGCCCTGAACCGGCTCCACCAGGCCGGGCTGGACGCGGTGCTGGTGGCCGCCATTGAGCGGGGGGTGAACGAGGACGAGGTGGGCGCCATCGTAGAGTTCGGCCTGCAACACCCGGCGGTGCGCGGCGTTGTCCTGCAACCGGTTACCCACGTGGGCCGCCACCTGCCCTTTGACCCCATGCAGCGGGTAACTATTCCCGACGTGATTCACGGCATTGTGGAACAGACCAATGGCCGGTTCGTGCTGGAGGACTTTGTGCCGGTGCCCTGCTGTTTTCCCACCTGCCAGGTCAATTCCTATATCTACACCGACGGGGAGACGGTGATGCCCCTGCCCCGGCTGCTCAAGATTGAGGACTACCTGGACTACATCACCAACCGGGCTTTGCCCAAAGCGCCCGACGCCGCCCAGGTGCAGCAGGCCCTGGAGGGTCTCTGGTCGGCCTCGGCGGTGGCGGGAACGGAAAAAACCGCCGGCCAATTCCAGTGCGCCTGCGGGCCGGGGATGGAACTGCCCTACAGCGTGTCCCACCTGAAAGAGCATATTTTCCAGATTGCCATTAAGGATTTCCTGGACGCCTACACCTTTAACGTGAAACAGGTGATGAAGTGCTGCGTCGGCATCCTGGTTCCCGACGGGCGGGTGATACCCTTCTGCGCCTACAACTCGGTGGGCTACCGGGAACAGATACGGGAGCAGCTGGCCCTGGAACAAGGGCGGAGGCAGAATGAGCCGGTTGGAAGAAGCGGCGGCTAAAGCCTGCTGCGCCGACCTGTACCAGTCGGAACTAGCCCGGCTCATCCTGGGCGATACCCGCCATCCGGGGGGCCTGCGCCTGACTCACCGCCTGGGCCGGCTGATGGGTCTGCGGCGGGACGATTGGGTCGTTGACCTGGCCTCGGGCAACGGAGCCAGCGCGTCAGCCATCTCCCGGGCCTTTCACTGCCGGGTGGTGGGCATCGAGTACGGCCGGGCCGCCGCGCTGGAGGCCCGGGAGAAAGCGCGGGCCGCCCCCATACCCAGCCGGGCCGGCTTTATCCAGGGAGACGCGGAACAGCCCCCGTTACGGGCCGGCCGTTTTGACGCCGTGTTCGCCGAGTGTTCCCTGAGCCTGTTCCCGGATAAGGCAAGAGCGGTAGGGGAAGCGGTACGGCTGCTGCGGCCCGGCGGCAAGCTGGGCCTCAGCGACGTAACGGTTGCGCCGGGCTGTCTGCCGCCGGAACTGGACGGTTCCCTGGGCCGGCTGCTGTGCCTTGCCGACGCGCTGGACGTGAACGGCTATACCGGTCTGCTGGAGGAGGCCGGGCTTGAGGACTTGTACCGGGAAGATGCCTCTAATGAAGTCCTAGGGCTGCTGGAGGAGTTGCAGGCCAAGCTGGGCGCCTTTACCGCCTGGCAGAGTTTCCAGAATGTTAATGATGCGGGAGCAACCACGTCGCCCCGGTTCAACGGGATGGACTGGAGCGTTCTGCTCCACCAGGTTAAGGAGTTAGTTACCGCCGGCCGGTTAGGGTATTGGCTCTACGTGGCGCAAAAAACCGCCGAGCCGGGGCGGGATTGAATTTCCGGGGCAATGGTATTTGGGCCGTTTTCAGGGCCGGCGCCAAGTCTGCGCCAGGAATAAAATCCCCTCACTAGAACGGAGTCGCTCATGGTGAGCTTGTCGAACCATTCCAATTCCAATTCCGCCCTTCGACAAGCTCAGGGTGAGCGGTACGGGTAGGAAAGGCAATCGCAGCATAAACCCGTCGTTCCGGCGAAAGCCGGAATCCAGAACGCCCGGTAGCCGGCACACTCTTTTCTGGGGGATTTCCTGGATTCCGGCCTTCGCCGGAACGACGGTTGCTTGGAATGACGGTTATTTGGGTTGCCCTAATTGATACGTAACTGCCCGGCCTTTCCCCCTGTTACCCGGACTGATTGAGTGCTATATTATGTAAGGTATCCCCGGGGCAATCCCGCAACCATTCTCCAACAATTCCGAGGCTTTGAGCAACGTGACGGACGAACTACTGTTTCTCCAGAACCCCTTGGCATCAACCTTGGTGTCAATCCTGGCTTCAATCATTGTTGGCTATTTGCTTGGTTCCATTCCCTTCGCGCACCTGATCGCCCGGCGGCGGGGCATTGACATTTTCGCCACCGGCAGCACCCGGGCCGGCACCGCCAACGTATTCTGGAACATCAGCCGGCGCAACGGGATGCTGGTCTTTGCCGCCGACGCCGTCAAGGGCGCGCTGGCAATTGCCATCGCCGACCGGCTGGGCGTGCCGGATAACGCCTTGATTCTGGCCGGCGGCGCCGCCGTTGCCGGGCATTGGAAATCTATCTTTACCCGTTTCCGGGGCGGCGACGGGATGGTTACCTTGGTGGGCGTAACCGTGGCCCTGACCCCCTGGCTGGCCCTGCTGGGAGTAGCCATCGGCTCCGGCGTAGTGCTGCTGACCCGCCGCTCACCCTTCCGCTCCGCCCTGGGCATCGCCGCCTGTTTCGCCGTGCTGCTGGCGATCAGCCAATCCCTGCCCTACTTCCATTCGGAGCGGCTGCCGGTGTTGGAACTATCCGTCCTGGCCTTGCTGGTCATTTTCCACAACGTGCTGATCCACCGGCGCCACGCCCCAATACTTTCGGCCAACGAGGAACCGCTGGAAGTGGAGGAGGGGGGAGAATGACCTGGATCTACCGGACTTGCCGGATGATTGAGACTCAATCATCCGGTAGATCCGGTACAGCAAGGCTTAACCGGCCCGGTTAAGCCCGGCCGCCCCGGTTCCGCTTCAACTCGCCAAGCTCCAGAACCCAGCCCAGGTATTCATCCTCGGCGGCATCCTCCGCGAAGTGGGGGGCAAGCTGCACCGCCTGATCCAGGTATTCCAGGCAAAGGCTGAGCTCATCCACGCGGGCGTACAGGCGGGCGGCATTGTACCAGGCAACCGCAAACCGGGCGTCAATGTCCAGGGCGGTGAGATAATCCTCCAGCGCCGCCTCCTCGTTGCCCAATGCCTCGTGAGCCGCGCCCCGATTGTTAAAGGCAGCGGGGAAATCCGGCCATAAAGCCACCGCTGCGCCATAATCCTCCAGCGCGCTGGCGTAGTCCTCCAGGGCATCGTAGGCCAGCCCCCGGTTGTTGAACGCCTCGGCGTCATCCGGGCGCAGCGTTACCACCTCGGTATAGTCGGCAACCGCATCCTCAATATGTCCCAAATAGTAGTGGGTACGCGCCCGGTTGAAGTAAGCGTCGGCGCTTTCCGGGTTAAAGTCGATGGCCGTCGAATAGTCGGCAATCGCCCGGTCGTGCAGTTCCAACTCATCCAGGGATGCCCCCCGATTAAGGTAGGCGTTGGACAGGGTGGGCCGCAGTTCAATCGCCCGGTCAAAGGCGGCTACCGCTTCCCGGTGGCGGCCAATCCGGGCCAGCACCACCCCGCGATTGTAGTGGGCCTGGAGATAATCCGGGGCCAATTCAACGGCGGCGGCATAATCCAGCAAGGCGGTTTCCGGCTCGCCCAGGTCATCGTGGGCGTTGCCGCGCTGGTAACGGACTTCGGCCATATCCGGCTGCTGTTCCAGGACCCGGGTCAGTTCGGCCACCGCCCGGGCCGGGTCTTTCAGCCGCAGGTGGGCCAGACCCAGGTTAAAGCGGGCCACCGAGTCCTCCGGCGCCGCCGCCAGGATCCGGGCATAAACCTGGGCAGCGGCGGCGTAGCGGCCGACGGCAAAACACCCGTTGCCAACTATCGGATCTGCCGCGGCGGCCTCCTCCGGCGGGGAGACGGCGGCCAGACCGTCCAGGGCTTGCTCCATTTCCTGGGCCGCCCAGCCCCGCAGCCGGCCACCCCGGGGCAGGGGCGTCAGATAGGCCAGGCCGATGGAATTATCCTGCAACAGGAGTATCAGCTTGTCCCGGAATACCTCGGTCTGCTCCATCGTCCTCACCTGTCCCGTCGATAATCTGCATCGGTAATCTGCGTTGATAATCTGCCCGGCCCGCCTGGTCTGGGGCGGGCTTTTTAGAATATCACGGAACCGGCCCGGTGGCGATAACCCAAACCGGGCAAAGACCGGCCGGGGATACCCAGCCGTAGCCCGGAACGTCCCGGCCCCTGGCATCGTTGAATAAATCGGCCCTTCCCCGTACAATGAAAGCTGAACCCGCGTCAAAAGGGCCTGGCCCGGTTTGACGCAACCCCGGAAATACTTACCCGCAGGAGCTTGTCGTGACTACAGAAAACACCCCCGGAATCGTCATTTATACCCACCCGGACTGCTCATTTTCCTCCGCCGCCAAGATGGATTACCGCCGCAGCAAGACCGCCTACACCGAGATTGACCTGGCAAAGCAGCCGGATATGATTCCCGCCCTGCTGGAGTTGACCGCCGGGGAGCGGGTAACTCCGGTCATTGTCCAGGACGGGAACGTAACCATCGGCTACAAGGGCGGCTATTGAGACTTTTAGCCCCGGGCCGTTGGCCCTGCAACTTCAACCCCCGGTAATCCCGGCAAGGGGCCGGGGAACCGGCGCCGCTTGCCGGCACTCCCCCCGGCCTATCTCCATCAAGGAGAGGGCCGGGTTGAGGTGGAAAGCGCCGCAGATTAAAACCCGCTGGTCCCGAAGGCAATTCGGGGCATTTTTATTTTACTGACAGTTGCTCCTTGTGGGGGTTTCCGGCCCTATGCTAGGATTGCCTTATCACAGAAAGGGGACGAGAATTTTATGCCAACCGATACGAACAAAGACAAGCTGGCCGCCCTGGAAATCGCGCTGGGCCGCATTGAGAAAGACCACGGCAAGGGCGCCGTAATGCGGCTGGGCGAGGAAGCCGCCCAACGGCTCAGCACCGAGGTCATCCCCACCGGCTCCCTGTCGCTGGATTTGGCTCTGGGCGCCGGGGGCATCCCCCGGGGCCGGGTAACCGAAATCTACGGCAGCGAGTCTGCCGGCAAATCGACCCTGGCAATCCACATTATGACCGAAACCCAGAAACTCGGCGGTATCGCCGCCTACGTGGATGCCGAACACGCCCTGGACCCGGCCTATGCCGCCAACTGCGGCCTGAACCTGAGCGACCTGCTCATTTCCCAGCCGGACAGCGGCGAGCAGGCTCTGGACATCACCGAACAACTGGTGCGGAGCGGCGCGATTGACACCATCGTGGTGGACAGCGTGGCCGCCCTGGTGCCTCAGGCGGAAATCGAAGGGGACATGGGGGATACCCACGTCGGCTTGCAGGCCCGGCTGATGTCCCAGGCCCTGCGCAAGCTCACCTCCACCATTCACCACTCCCGCACCGCCGTGGTGTTCATCAACCAGCTACGGGAAAAGGTAGGAGTCAGCTACGGCAGCCCGGAGGTAACTCCCGGCGGCCGGGCCTTGAAGTTCTACAGTTCGGTACGCATTGACCTGCGCCGCACCGAATCCATCAAGCAGGGTTCGGAAATTATCGGCAGCCGGGTACGGGCGCGCATCGTTAAAAACAAGATTGCCGCCCCCTTCCGGGTTACCGAGTTCGACATTATGTTCAACCAGGGCATCAGCAAGATGGGCGACTTGCTGGAACTGGGCGTGAGTGAAGGCATCCTCAAAAAGGCCGGGGCCTTCTACTCCTACGGTGAAACCCGCCTCGGCCAGGGCCGGGAAAACTCCAAGGACTTCCTGGCGCAACACCCGGAAATCGCCGAATCCATCGAAACCCGGGTGCGGGGCAAGGTTTCGCCCGACTCCGAGCAACCGGCCAACCCGGCGCCCCCGGCAGAGGCCGACGTGAACGCTATCCTGGCGACCTTGACCGATGAGGAAGACCCGGAATAAATCAGGCGCCCAGGGTCTTTCGGTTCTTGCCGTGGAAGTGCTTGGCTCATCTTGAGCTTGTCGAAGGCTGAACGGGTGGTTCGACAAGCTCACCATGAGCGGGGTTATACATTAGCTCCGCTCATCCTGAGCCTGTCGAAGGATAAAAGGATGGTTCGACAGGCTCACCATGAGCGGTATGCGTTGGCTCGGCTCCTGCGTCTGCCGCATACTGACCCCGCTCATCCTGAGCCTGTCGAAGGATTAAAGGGTAGTTCGACAGGCTCACCATGAGCGGGCGTACCTTTTGAGCGTTTATGTCTTGCAACCGGCCAAGAACCGAAAGACTTTGGGCCAAGTAGGGACAAGCCTTGACGACACCGCCAAACATACTTTCCCAACCGGGCCTGGCCGGCGTTGACTTGCCGGCAACGGCTACCGGGCCGGAATACTCTCAAGCCCTCAACGCTGCCTTGCGGTTCCTGAGTTACCGGCCGCGCAGCGAAGCGGAAGTGCGCCGCCGCCTTTCCCGCCGCTACCTGCCGCCAATCATTGACCGGGTGATTCTTTTCCTCCAACAGAACCGCTACCTGGATGACGCCGCCTTTGCTCAACTGTGGCGGCGGGGCCGGGAACAGCGCCGGCCCCGGGGACGCCGGGCCTTGCAGCAGGAACTCAGGCAGTTGGGCGTGGAGCGGGAGGTTATTGAGGAGGCCCTGGAGGGATTCGACGCCCCGGCCAATGCCTATAAGGCCGGGCAGAAACTGGCGGCAAGGTTAGTGGACAAGGATACTGCGCCGGACTTGTTCCGGCACAAAGTCAGCGCCCACCTGCAACGGCGGGGCTTCGAGTATTCGGTAGTTACCGAGACGGTAAACCGCCTTTGGCAGGAATTGGCTGGGGATTAGCGTCTGAGCCGCTGCCAGGCGATGAAAACGCCGGCCACTACAAACAGCACGTCAAACATACCGAACCCGGGGCCGAAAGGCCGGCTGCCGAGATAGGCAATAACAATCACCAAGCCGGCGATGTAGGAAAGCAGGACGCTGCGCTTGCGATTGACCGCCCGGCTGACCAGTTCCCCGGCGGCATAGCCAAAGGGAATCGCCAGCATCCCAGAAACGGAACCGTAAGCGCCCAGTCCCCCTAGTACCCGGTCAAGCAATATCCAGAGGATGGTTCCGCCAATCGCCAGCAGGATCGCCACGCCGATGGCCCGGGTATAGTTGCTGGGCCGGACGTCGTAAGTCGGCATCGGTTGGGCCTTGCCACATTCCCGGCAGCGGATGCCCACCGGGGCCTGCACCAGGCATTGAGCGCACATCCGCTTGCCGCAGCGACTGCACGAGAGACCCGTCTCCACTTCGGGATGCCAGTAACAGGTCAGCGCCGAATCCCGCGCCTGGCCGGTCTGTTCCGGTTGTTCCATTGCCATTAGCCGCTCTCCCGTTCTCCGTTAAGGCTCGTCGGGGATTCGGCCTACCCACTCGGTTCGGCTGTCCAAATCCCGGTCCCGAAAAAGCCGGTTGAATAATACCTTTTTGCGGGATACATCCTCAGGAAAGGTCATTGAGTTGGATAGCAGTCGCTTCAACACCACCAACGCCAGGATAACTGCACAGTACCAGCTTATCACAAATGCTTCCCCGGCGGGGATTGTCCAGGTATCCGGGTCGGTCAGCGCCGGCAAAAGGGACGGCCAGCCCAGGGTCAGCCACCCGCCGGGCGCCCAGGCCAACAGGGGCAGCGCGGCCACCGCCACCAGCGCCCATACGCCGGAACTGCGGGTGATGCGCCAGCCGACCAGGTAAATCAGGAGTCCGGCAAGGAACAGCAGCGGGGCCAGGGCCGCCAACATCCCGCAAATGACCATAATGCCGCGCCCCCCCTGAAACCGGAGAAACACCGACCAGTTGTTGCCGATGAGGGCCAGCAACGGCGCGGCCAGGAACAGGGGCGAGGTTCGCTCCATCCCCGGCACATGGGCCAGGAAAACCAGCCCCGCCACGATGGGCGAGACGCCCTTGAACAGAAACTCAAACAGGGAAAGGGGCAGCACCCACTTCTTGCCCAATTGACGGGCCAGGTTGGAACCGCCCACGTTGCCGCTACCGTACTCCCGCAGGTCAATGCCCTTAACCAGCCGGGCCACCAGGTAAGGCGTAGGCAAGGCTCCAATCAGATAGGAGTAGATGTAGAGGGCGGCAAGCTCCCAGGGCATAAGCTAATACGCCGGAAAAGCTAACAGGCCGCGGCCAACTTGCGGGAGACTTCCGCCAACCGCTCCACCGTTTCCAGCGGCGGCCCCAGGACGCCCAGGCCCGGGAGCGGTTCCCCGCTGTTGCCCAAGCCGTGATAGTCGCTGCCGCCGCAGGGAATCAGGTCGTGGCGCTGGGCGATTTCCAGCAGATACTCCACCGTTTCCGGCTTGTATTGGGCGTAATGCACCTCCATCCCGACCAGCCCCGCCTCCTTCAGTTCGGCCACTTTGTTATCCAGGTCCGGCAGGTTCGCCGGATGCGCCAGGACGGCCGAGCCGCCCACCCGGGCCAGCATCTCAACGCCTTCCGCCGGGGTCATCTTTTGCCGTTCCACGTAGGCCAGCCCATTGCGGCCCAGGTAGTCGTAAAAAGCCTCTTTGGGTTCCTTGAAGTAACCCCTTTCCACCATCGCCAGGGCAATGTGGGGACGGCCCACCGAGCCGTCGCCGGCAATCGCCTGCACCCGCTCCCACTCCACCGGCTTGCCCAGGGTCGCCAGCTTTTCCACCATCGAGCGGCCCCGTTCCACGCGGCCGGCGCGGAAACGGCGAAGGATACCCTGAAACTCCTCATCCTCATACTGGAGGAAGTAGCCGAGCATATGTATTTCGTCGTCGGGGATGTCGGTGCTTAACTCAATGGCCGGGATAATCTCCAAGTCCGGGAAGGCGGCGGCGGCCTGGTATGCCTCGGCCAGCCCCTCCGTGGTATCGTGGTCGGATATGGCGACTACCTTCAATCCCCGGTTTGCCACCAGGTTAATCAGTTCGGTAGGCGATAGGCGGCCGTCGGAGGCCAGGGTATGCAAATGCAGGTCAACAATAGCGTCCATAATTATTCCACCATACGGTCTATGCGTTGAATTGACAGCGCCCGGCCGGTTTCCGGGTCAACGTCCAACAGGGCCGAGTTAAGAATCACCGGGCCGCCGGCCACGGCAGAGCGTTGGGGTATCCCGGTCAGGAAACGGTCCAGCGCCGCGTTGGTATCGCTGCCGATTACCGAGTTCACCGGGCCGGTCATCCCGACGTCGGTCAGGTAAGCGGTGCCTTTGGGTAAAATGCGGGTGTCCACCGTGCCGACGTGGGTATGGGTGCCCAGCACGGCGCTGACCTTGCCGTCCAGATACCAGCCCATGCCCTGCTTTTCCGAGGTAGCCTCGGCGTGAAAATCCACGATGATGACCGGCGGGGCGCCCTGGGCTTCGGCCTCCTCCAGGGCCAGGTTGGCGGTACGAAAGGGACAGTCCAGGGTCGGCATAAACACCCGGCCCATCAGGTTCAGCACCAGCACCCCGTCCTGGACCAGGTAGCCCCGGCCCGGGGCTTCCGGGTAGTTGGCCGGCCGGATTAGCGGCAGCCCCTCGTCCAGGTGCGGGATAATCTCTTTCTGGTCCCAGATGTGATTGCCGGAGGTCAGCACGTCCACCCCGCTCTCCAGCAGTTGCTCGGCGGTCTCCAGGGTGATGCCAAAGCCGCCGGCGGCATTTTCCCCGTTGGCGATTACCAGGTCGAGGCCCAACTCTTTCCGCAAGTCCGGCACCAGGCGGCGCACGGCCCGGCGGCCCGGCTGGCCGATAATGTCCCCAATCATCAAAATACGCAAGGGTTGTTTCCTTCCATCAGGTCCAGCCGGTCATTCGCCGGTCATACAGCATACCATATAGTAGGGGGCCGGTAGTAGCGGCCCTGGCCGGTGAAACGGCCTGGCCCGTCAAAAGAATAGACCCAAGCTCCGGGTGGCCCGGTTCCTGGGTCTATCGGTCAGACTTTGCCAATAAGCTCCCCAATTGCCCGGCGCGGCGGTCCTGGTCGGCGCGGGCCGGGCCGAGGAACACCTAGCGGGCGATTTCCACGTTACGGGTTTCCCGAATGACGGTTACCTTGATTTGCCCGGGGAAAACCAGGTTTTCCTCCACCTTGCGGGCAATATCCCGCGCCAGGGCCGCGGAACCGATGTCATCAATATCCGTTGGCTTGACCATCACCCGCACCTCCCGGCCGGCCTGGATCGCAAAGGCGCGCTCGACGCCGCCAAACCCGATGGCCGTATTCTCTAGGTCGCTCAGGCGCTTCACGTACTGGTCCAGGGACTCCTTCCGGGCGCCGGGCCGGGACGCGCTGATGGCATCGGCGCTGGCAACGATGAAGGATTCGACGGTCGAGTGTTCATCGTCGTGGTGTTCCAGGATGGACAGGTAGGAATTGTGGTTAATCCCGAATTTCTTTGCCAGTTCGGCGCCAATTTCGGCGTGGGGGCCTTTGACCTCATGGGTCAAAGCCTTACCAACGTCGTGGAGCAGACCGCCAATCTTGGCAACCTGGACATCGGCGCCCACCTCGGCGGCCAGCATCCCGGAAAGCAGACATACCTCTATCGAATGTTTAAGGACGTTCTCGCCGTAGCTGTAGCGGTACTTCAGTTGACCCAGGAGCCTGACCAGCTCCGTGTCAATACCACTGAGGCCCACGTCGAAAGTGGATTGCTCACCGGCTTTCCAGATGGTCTGCTCAATATCCACCTGGGCGCGGTGCACCATGTCCTCAATCCGGGTCGGTTGGATGCGGCCATCGCTGACCAGCCTCTCCAGCGCCAGGCGGGCCACCTCCCTCCGTAACGGGTCAAAGCAGGACAGGGTAACGATTTCCGGAGTATCGTCGATAACGATGTCCACTCCGGTCAGGGATTCCAATGCCTTTATGTTCCGCCCCTCGCGGCCGATTAGACGACCCTTCATCTCATCGTTGGGCAGGGATACTACCGAGGTAGTAGTTTCGGACACCACGTCCGTAGCCAGACGGTTAATGGCTAGGGTAATAATTCTGCGGGCGTTCTCTTCGGCGGTTACCTTGTATTCCCGTTCCAGGTCATAGGTACGCCGGGCCAGTTCGTGCCTGGCCTTCTCCGTGCCTTCCTTGACCACCAGGTCCTTGGCTTCGGCCACGGACAGGTTGGCGGTCTCTTCCAAAGCTCTAACCTGTTCTTCCTTGAGGTCCTTGGTCGCCTCCAGGGTCTGGTCAATCTCGGACTCTTTTTCAGACAGGTTGGCCCGCTGTTTCTCCAGGGACTCGTTCTTGCGCTCCAGTTGCTCTTCCCGCTGGAGGTAACGCCGTTCCAGCCGGTTGAGTTCCTGACGCTGTTCTTTAATCTCGTTTTCGCCGGTGGTACGCAGTTTCAGGACTTCTTCCTGGCCTTCCAGGATGATTCTGCGCTTCTCGGCTTCTGCCTGGGCCACTACGGAACTAGCTTCTTCTTTAGCGTTCTCTACCCGCTTACCGTCAATTCGAGAGCGGCGCAGCTGCCAGAAGGCCCCGCCCGCTCCCAGTATCCCTGCGGCCGCCAGGACGGACAGGAAAACAACTACCATCTCCATGGTTTCACCTTTCCTTTCCGTCTATGGTTCCACTTTAAGAGACTTAATCTCTTAAATTAGTATCGTAACTAATCGGAGTTGGCAGTGTCAAGGCAAACCCCGGCCGCTGCCGGGCAATCGCAGCATAAACCGGTCATCAAATCCGTCATTATTCCAACCCGTCATTATTCCAACCCGTCGTTCCGGCGAAAGCCGGAACCCGGAACCCCCGGTAGCCGGCCCGCTCTTTTCCGGGGGATTTCCTGGATTCCGGCTTTCGCCGGAACGACGGTTATCTGGGGAACGACGGTTGCCGGGGTTCCTATGGTTAAAATGTGATTGTCCGACCGAAACTCCCTATTGAGAGATAGCCGCTATCTAGGCTATAATAGTCTGGATAGTGTCCCGGTCAGGGACGGCCGGCGACAGATATATTTGGGGATGGGTTGGCATGGCACAAACGGACTACTATGAGGTTTTGGGGGTCTCCCGGAAGGATTCCGAGGAGGAGATTCGCAAAGCCTTTCGCAAGAAGGCGATGGAATACCACCCGGACCGGAACAAGAGCCCGGACGCCGAGGAAAAGTTCAAGGAAGTCAACGAAGCCTACCAGGTTTTGACCGACGCCAAGAAACGGGCCCAGTATGACCGCTACGGCCATGCCGGGGTCAACTCCGGCGGCGGCTTTGACCGCCCCTTTGACGGCTTTGACGTTTTTGGCGGGTTCGGGGACATTTTTGATTCCTTTTTTGGCGATGCCGGGGGGCGGCGCGCCCGGGGGCCGCAGCGGGGCGGCGACCTGCAACAGCGGGTAACCCTGTCCTTTGAGGAAGCCGCCTTTGGCGTGGAGCGGGAGCTGGATGTTTCCCGGGTGGAAATCTGCCATCAATGCTCCGGCGGCGGCAATGAGCCGGGCACTCCGGTCAAGACTTGCGCCACCTGTAGCGGCAATGGGCAGGTGAGGCGCACCCAGCGCAGCCTTTTCGGTCAGTTTGCCCAGGTTACCACCTGCCCGACTTGCCAGGGCCGGGGCAGCACCATTGAGAACCCCTGCGCCGTCTGCCGGGGGGCCGGAATGGAGCGGCGCAACCGCAAAACCCTGGTCAACATCCCCGCCGGAATCCAGGATGGGATGCAGGTGCGCCTGACCGGCGAGGGCAACGTGGGCAGCAACGGCGGCCCGCCGGGCAACCTCTACATTCAGGTGGAAGTGCAACGCCACGCCTTCTTTGAGCGGGAGGAGTATGACCTGCTTTACGCCCTGTCCCTGAACGTGGCGGAGGCGGCCCTGGGCGTAGAGAAGGAAATCCCCACCCTGGACGGCGAATCCACTCCCCTGAAAATCCCGCAAGGCACCCAGCCGGGGGCCGAGTTCCGCATCCGGGGCAAAGGCATATCCCACATCAACAACGGGCGG
Source organism: uncultured Dehalococcoidia bacterium (assembly GCA_958295765.1). Taxonomy (GTDB): domain Bacteria; phylum Chloroflexota; class Dehalococcoidia; order Lucifugimonadales; family UBA3495; genus CATQHB01. The sequence goes on along the minus strand of CATQHB010000002.1, from coordinate 1,236,665 downwards.
CGGGGCGACCTGCGGGTTTTCGTCGACCTTCAGGTGCCGCAAAAGCTCAACTCCCGCCAACGGAAACTGCTGGAGGAGTTGGCCCGCTCAATCGACCCCAAATTTGAAAGGGAAGTTGACCCGGATTCGACGGAAGAACTGGAAGATGCGGCGGTGAGCGCCGGGGACGGCGGCAAGGAGAAAGGGATTTTTAACCGGATAAAGGACGCTTTGGGTTAGAATCTCCCTGCAATGTTGCCCGTGTTGCCCGGTGGGTTGGCGCCCCGTAAGCAGCCGGGCCGGGTAACGGGTTGGTAACTGGTTATGGTAATTGGAAACCCGGCGAGGCGTCTGCCGGGTTTCTTTGGCGGAAGGGGCCGTATGTGGCAGGAAGTCAGCATCAGTGTGCCTTTTGAGTACGTGGAGCCAATTTCTTACCTGTTTGACCGTTACGGTTACGGTTTGACAATGGAGGATGACGGCCCGGAGTTGATTAAGCTGCGCACCTATCTGCCCAGCGATGCGCGCCAACGCTTTTCTCACATCGAGGTCGGCGTCAACCTCGCCAGTCTCATCCAACCTTTGGGCGAGTTGACGGTGACGCCCCTGGACGAGGATGCGGACTGGCAAAACGCCTGGAAGGCCCACTTCACCCTGCTGAAAATCGGGAAACGGCTGGTCATCAAACCCTCCTGGATTGAGTATGAGGCCAAGGACGGGGAGTTGCTGATTGAACTGGACCCGGGCTTGGCCTTTGGCACCGGCTACCACCCGACCACCTACACCTGCCTGGAGGCGATGGAACAACTGGTGCAGCCGGGAATGAACGTCCTGGATTTGGGCTGCGGTTCCGGCATCCTGACCATCGCCGCCATCAAGCTGGGGGCCGGCCAGGTAACCGCCCTGGACATTGACCCCCAGGCGGTGCAGGCGTCCCGGCAGAACTTCCGCCGGACGCGAATCCGGGAACAGGTCAGTCTCGACCAAGGCAGCCTGCCCCACAAGCTGGCCCCGGCCGGCGCCTTTGACCTGGCCCTGGCGAACATCTCGGCGCGGGGCATCCGGGAACGGGCGCCCGACATCCTGCCGGCCCTGCGACCCGGCGGCGTACTGGTAGCCTCCGGGATTATCGAAGAACAGCACGCGGAAACGGAAGAGGCCCTGCTTCAGACCGGCTTTACCGACATAGAAGTGTGGCCCAAAGAGGACTGGGTAACCCTGACCTGCCGGCCCGGTTAGATAGTAAGGCAATCGCAGTATAAAACCGTTATCCCTGAACCCGTCGTTCCGGCGAAAGCCGGAATCCAGGAAATCCCCCGGAAAAGACGGAGCCGGCTACCAAGGGTTCTGGATTCCGGCTTTCGCCGGAACGACGGTTGTCTTGGGTCAGCCAAGTCATAGAAAGCCCGGATTGGTGCTATACTATAGCTACCCGCTATCTACCCGCCGACTAATGGTGTTATGGAATTAGTTGACCTGAACCGCTACCAACTGACCGGGTTGCTGGGCAGCGGCGCCGATTATGAGGTGCGCGCCGCCGTTGACCAGGAAACCGGGGGGCCGGTTGTTATCAAGCGACCGGTGCCGCAGATGATTTCCCGCCGGATGCACCCCCCGGTGGAAACCCGCACCGACCGCACCCTCCAGGTTTATGCGGAGTTGGGCAACGCCGTGCCGCAAATCTGCCCGATTCTGGGCTACACGGAACGGGCCAACCATGACGCATACTTTGGGGAGTCAATGGGCCAGGAGTACCGGGTGCTGGTGTCGGAACGGGCGGCGGGTATTCCCCTGGTGGGCGACCCTCGTGCCCGCATCCTGCGGGTTCCCATCGGCCTGGGGCAAAACCTCTTTTGCCTTTTCTCCTTGGGCTACTCAGAGGGGGCAGCGCCTTTTCCGGTACAACAGCAGTTGCTGGACGCCGAGGAACGGTTCTTTCAGGCCGGTTACGTTTTGCTGGACTTGGGGCCGCAGAACATTTTCTTTCAGCCGGCCAACGGGCGCATCGCCATCATTGACGCCGGGGCGCTGCTGACCGGGGACAACGACCGGACGCCGGGAGGCCGCGCCCCTCAGGACATTCACGATTTCTACCTGGAAACGCTGAAATTCTACACTACCCTCCAGGAACCGCCGGCGGAGGTTGCCGGCTACCGCGACCCCTATGGGCTGCGGCCGGTGGTGAACTTCGAGCAGGAACTGGAGGAAATGGCCCGCAACCTGCCCGGCGGCGACGGCGCAGACTTGACCGCCGCCCGGGACGCCGGCCGGCAAGTGATTGACCGGGTGCGCCGCCGCGCTTATACCGACTTTGCCGATTTCCGCCAGGACTTGACCGACTATCTGGAGGCAATCCGGGAACGCAACCGGAACTTGCCCGACCTGGCCCAAGCCCGCCAAGCCTGGGCCGAGGCCCTGCAACTGTTGCGGGAAGAGCATTGGCGGAAGTATATTTTTGACCCGGAAACCGACCTGACCGGTCTGACAGTATTCGATGCTCTGTCTTGAGGAAAGGGCAATACATTCTGAAGTTAGAGGATAGAACTTAGAGGATAGAACATGGCTAACGATATGCTTGCCAGCGTTGTGGCAACTCTATACGACAATTCCACCCACGGGGAAGACACTTATCTCATTCGGGACTTGGGCGGCGGCTGTTTCCTGGACGCGGTGATGGACGGGGTAACCGGCCACGGCGGCGAAGAGGCCAGCCGCTCGGTGGCTGAGGCTCTGGAAGCCGCCAACATCACCGGGCCGGAGGACATAGTAGCGGCGCTGGAGGAGCAGAACGCCGACTTTTTCCAGGTGGGCGGTGGGCGATTCCTGTTGACTACCGTATCGGTGGCCCTGTTCCTGGGCGGGCCGCTTTACATTATCAGCGCCGGGGACAGCCCGGTCTTTCACCTCCGGGGCGGCGAACACCGGCAACTGTCCGGGCGGATCGGCGGCATCCTGCGTATGGGCACCGCCAAGGCCATTGGCGCCGGCGCCGACTTGAACCTGCACCGGGCCGAAACAACCCTCGAACCGGGTGACCAACTGATTACCGCCTCCGACGGCGTAACCGATAACGTCAACCCGGCGGAACTGGCCGCCCTGATCCGGGACTGCGCCACGCCGGAAGCCGCGTCAGCCCAAGTCAAAAGCGCCATCGACGACCGGCTGGAAAGGGGCATTACCCCGGAGTTGTTAGGCGGCCGGTTCCGCCACGACGACCAGACCGCCATATTCCGCTTTTTCCGTTAAGCGGGGTGAGAGGAACCGGGGCAATCGCAGCTTAACCTTACTAACTACGGTTTAAGCTGTGATTGCCCGGCCGGCGCCTTTGGTCTGCTTGTTTGATAGCTGGGAAACTGGTACAATTCAGCGACTTGGCGGCCCGGCGCAGGCTCGCAGGGACCTGAAAGGAGAGAGAACTTGGGCAATATAAAGGTAGCCATCATCGGCGTAGGCAATTGCGCCTCGTCCCTGGTTCAAGGGATTCATAAGTACGTGGAAGTCCCGACCGATGCCGAAATTCCCGGGATAATGCACAACCAGATCGGGGACTATCGCATTGAGGACATTGAGATAGTCGCCGCCTTCGACATTGACGAAAACAAGGTGGGCAAAGACCTTTCCGAGGCCATTTTCACCCAACCCAATAACACGATCAAGTTCTCCGACGTGCCTCGGCTGGGCGTGCCGGTGGACCGGGGCATGACCCACGACGGCATCGGCCGGTACGTTTCTCACCTGGTAAAAAAGTCGTCCCACTCCACCGCCGACATTTCCGGCATCCTGAAGGCGCGGGAAGTTGACGTAGTAATCAACTACCTGCCGGTGGGCAGCGAAATGGCTACCAAGTGGTACGCCGAGCAGATTCTGGACGCCCGCTGCGCCATGGTCAACTGCATCCCGGTCTTTATCGCCAAGGAAGAATACTGGCGCAACCGCTTTGAGGAGCGGGGCGTGCCGATTGTGGGCGACGACATCAAGTCCCAGGTGGGCGCCACCATCCTGCACCGGATCCTGACCCGGCTGTTTGAAGACCGGGGCGCCACCATTGAGAACACCTACCAGCTTAACTTTGGCGGCAACACCGACTTTCTCAATATGCTGGAGCGGGAACGGCTGGTTTCCAAGAAAATCTCCAAGACCGGGGCGGTTACCTCCCAGATGGACGAAGAAATCGGCGCTGACCAGATTCACATCGGCCCCAGCGACCACGTACCCTGGCTCCAGGACCGGAAGTGGTGCTACATCCGAATGGAGGGAGAGGTTTTCGGCGGGGCGCCGATCAACCTGGAGGCCAAGCTGGAGGTTTGGGACAGCCCCAACTCCGCCGGGGTGGTGGTGGACGCTGTCCGCTGCGCCAAGCTGGCCCTGGATCGGGGAATCGGCGGCGCCATCGCCGGCCCCAGCGCCTATTTTATGAAATCTCCGCCCACCCAATATACCGACGACGTGGCCCGGGAAATGGTAGAATCCTTCATCAAGGGAGAGGACGCGCCGCAACCCCCGACAACTCCAGAGGACTAGAGGGCGCCGCCCCATCCCGCCAACAACATTCACCCCGAACTTGTCGCCGGGCCGGACCGGGAGGGTGGTCAACCTGTCGTGAAGATAGCAATGGTATCGCCCTACGACTTCACCTGGCCCGGGGGGGTAACCGCCCACGTATCCCAACTGGCCCACGAACTGAAACAGTCCGGCCACCAGGTCAAGGTGCTGGCGCCCCACTCGCCGGCCCGGGAATGTATCGAGGTGGACACCTTTGTCCCCTTGGGGCGCTCCGTTCCCGTCCCCAGCGGCGGCTCCATTGCCCGGGTTTCCCTGTCCTGGTGGCTCTACCGCCGGGTGCAGGAGATACTGAAAGAGGAGTCCTTCGACATCATCCACCTGCACGAACCGCTGGCCCCGATTCTGCCCCTCTGTGTCCTGGAATGTTCCAACACGGTAAACGTCGGCACCTTTCACGCCTACTACCACCGGCAGCACCTGTACCGTTTCAGCCAGCCCATAATGAAACGGTGGCACCAGCGGCTGCACGGGGGCATTGCCGTTTCCCCCGCCGCCTACAAGTACGTGAATAACTTCTTTCCCCGGGACTACCGGATAATCCCCAACGGCATTGACGTGGATTATTTCGCTGCCGACGGCCCCAACCCGCCCCAACCCTGGCCGGAGTTTCAGGACGGGAAAACTAACATCCTTTTCGTAGGCCGGATGGAAAAGCGCAAGGGGTTGAAGTATCTCCTGGAGGCGTACAGCCTCCTGAAGTGGGAGCATCCCGACATCCGGCTGATTGTGGTCGGGCCGGGCAACCTGGACAAGGACTCGCACCGGATTTTGAGCGCCTGCAATCCCCAGGACGTGGTTCTGGCCGGCGGCGTTGCCTACCAGGACTTGCCCCGCTACTATGCCTCCGCCGACATCTTTTGCTCCCCGGCCACCGGCCAGGAGAGTTTTGGCATTGTGCTGTTGGAGGCGATGGCCGCCGGCAAGCCCATCGTCGCCTCGGCCATTGAGGGGTATATGGGCATTATCCGGCCGGGGGAACAGGGCCTGCTTTTCCCCCGGAAAGACTCGGCGGCGCTGGCCCAAACCCTGGCGACCCTGATTAAAGACCCGGGCCTGGCGGCCGGCATCGGCGCCACCGGCCGCCAAATGGTGGAGCAATACCGCTGGGCAGTGGTGGCCCAGCAAGTGGAAACCTATTATCACGACTGCATAGCGATGAACAATGGACATTCCGGGTAGAGAGCAATGCCGGGCGGCGCTTTCCCGGTACGTGGAGTTGCCGGGCGCGCGCCTGTTCCGGTCGCTGGGGTTTTCCCCTAACGTCATTACCCTGGTGGGCTTTGCCATCTGCGTGGCGGCGGCCTACCTGGTAAGCTCCGGCTGGCTGCTGGCCGGGGGCATTGTCTTTCTGCTGGGCGGCGGGCTGGACTTGTTCGACGGCGCCCTGGCCCGGATGACCGGCCGGGCCAGTCCCTTCGGCGCCCTGCTGGACTCGGTGTTTGACCGCCTGGGCGAGGCCGGCCTGTTCGTCGGAATGGCCCTTTACGCCCTGCAAGCGGAGTTCAACGCCGGGTGGTTCCCCGGCTTTGAGGCCGGCTGGTTTCTCCGGTTCTACATCATCGTGCTGCTGCTGGCCCTGATTTTCTCCCAGGGCGTAAGCTACCTGCGGGCCAGGGGCGAGGGGCTGGGCGCCTTCACCCGCGCCGGGGTGATGACCCGAACCGAGCGGGTGATTATCCTGGGCTTTGGGCTGGTAATTGACGGCCTGACCGGGTTCCCGCTGATGCCCTGGATTCTGCTGGTGATTGCCCTGGTATCCTGCTTTACCCTGTTCCAGCGGATGTTCACCATCCGGGACCTGCTGGATTCCGGCAATCCGCAAGAAACTGATTAGGGAGAGGATAAATTGCCCCACGATTTGAAAGGAGACATGGACGGCCAGGGATTGCGGGTTGGCGTAGTGGTTGCCCGGTTCAATGACTTCGTAACCCGGCAACTGCTGACCGGCGCGCTGGAAACCCTGGAACGCTACGGGGTGCGGGACGAGGACATCGGCGTGGCCTGGGTTCCCGGCTCCTTTGAGCTGCCGGTGGTCGCCAAGACCCTGGCGCAAACCGGCCGCTACGACTCGGTCATCTGTCTGGGCGCGGTAATCCGGGGGGAAACCGACCATTACGAAATGGTAGCCGGCCAGTCGGCCGGCGGCATCGCCTCCGTAGGTCTGGAAACCGGGGTGCCGACTATTTTCGGCGTACTGACCGCCGATAATATGGACCAGGCGGTCAACCGGGCCGGCGGCAAGTCCGGCAACATCGGCAGCAACGCCGCCGCCGCCGCCGTAGAAACCGCCCGGCTGATTCAGTCTATCAAGACCGGCTGAACAACCCGCTTACCCCGCACCGCCGGGGAGAAGGCCGGGGTACTGCTGAAAGGGAGCTGTCCGATGCAATTCGGCGTAACCGTCCCCAACAACTGGGGAATAGAGGATGTCAACCAGGCCCTGGCCTTTGGGCCGCTGGCCGAGGAATTGGGCTATGACTCGGTATGGGTGATGGATCACCTGTTCAACAACGGCTACATCCGGGAGCGGCTGGACGACAAGCCCTACTACCATCCATTGGCTACCCTTTCCTACCTGGCGGCCACCACCCGGCGGGTTCGGCTGGGAACTTCGGTGCTGGTGCTGCCCTATCACAACCCGGTGGAACTGGCTAAATACACCGCCACCCTGGACCAGATGTCCGGGGGACGGGTTACCCTGGGCGTTGGCGTGGGGGCAATGACCGAGGAATTCGCCGCCCTGGGCATAAATATGTCGGAACGGGGCGCGCTGACCAACGAAAGCATCCGGGTGATGCGGGAGTTGTGGGCCAGCCCGGCGCCCAGCTACCACAGCCGCCGCTGGAACTTTGACGACCTGCGGTTCTCCCCCAAGCCGGTACAGCAGCCCCATATCCCCCTGTGGATTGGCGGGGCCAGCCCGGGAGCCTTGCGCCGGGCCGCCCGGCTGGGCAACGGCTGGCATCCCTCAGGCGTTACGCCGGAGGAATACGCCGCCGGCCGGCAGCAGGTTATGTCTCTAGCAGAACAGGCCGGCCGGGACCCGGATTCTCTGGCCTGGTCAGCCCGGGTAGAGGTAGAGGCGACCGCCGGCCCCTCCAGCGACCGGGCGGCCTTGCGCGCCCGCATCCCCGGCGGCGACCTGGAACAGGCGGCCCTTTCCATTGCCGCCTACCGCGAAGCCGGGGTTGAACACCTGGTATTGGCCCTCAATACCGGCGACGTGGCGCGGATAAGGTCGCTGATGGAGGAGTTGGCAGGACAGGTTCTACCCCAATTCCGGTAAGAACGATACTTAACCGACGGGATCGACCGGGGCGCTTTTACTTTTCTTTATCCGGCTTATCTGCGCTTGATTCCTGCTCGGCCTGTTCCCTTTCGTGCTGGCGGAGCGCCGCCCAATCCTGGAGCAGGCCGTCCATTTCCCGGCGGCCTACCTCCCGGTGGCCGTAATGGGAACCTTGAAACCCGCCGACTATCCGGTCCACCGGCTCCGGGGGCAGGGAATCCTCCAGGCCGCCCTGATGCTCCCGGGGAGTCTGGCCCTCCAACTTGGGGTGTCCGGTCCGGCCCGATAGCTCCAGAAAACGGTGATACACTTCCCGCGGGTTCTCCGGGTCGGGGATCCGTTCCTCATCCGCTGTAGCTTTTTGCACCAGATTGTTCCACCAACCGCCCAGCAGCCCGGAAATGTCATCATTGGCTTTGCCCCAGGTAAAGAGGGACTCCCGAACTTCCTCCACGTCCCCGGAGCGGCGCAGCAGCCGGCGAAACCGGAAAACCCGGAACAGCAGCCAGCCAGCCAGCAGGGTAGCCACCAGAAAGGCAATCCATTTCATCAGGGCGTACACCCAGCCCGGCGGCCCGCCACCCTCCAGGTCTTGCAAGTCCTCATGGAAACGGCGCATCTGTTCCTGGGCCTCGTTCAGGCCGCTTAAGTCGCCCCCGCCCAAAATGGTGGTCAGCCAGGTGCCAAAGGCCACCAGGGCGGCGGCAACGTAACCCAGCCCCAGCAGGATGGGCTTGAGAATCCAGCCCCCCACGGTTCCCCCGGCCCGGAGAATCGCGCGGGTTACGTCATCCAGCCCGCCCATTCCCAGGGCGCTGATGAGCAGGCCCAGCAGCAGCACGGCCCCCACCGCCGCGCCAATGGGGATGAACCATTCCCGGGACATCACCTGCGTGTCGGCGGACTCGGTGGAGAAACGGGCCAGGGCCAGGCCCAGCAGACCCACCGCAAAGAACCCCATTATCAGAAAGCCGCTGACGATCTCCGCCGCCACCAGGCTGTCGATTATCACGGCGCCGATTACTACGGCCAGACCCCACTGAAAGGCGTTTCGCACGGTTTCCAGGGATACGTCATCATGGGCCAGGCTGCTGCCCCGCCACCACAAGACCACCAGGAAAACGAAGGTAAGCGCCAGGGCAAAGGCCGTTTGCAGGTCTCCGCCGAGGATTTGGGCGACCGGCAGAAACCCCGTGCCGGTGTTCAGGTTAGCCAGCACCAACAGGGAAAGCAGGCTGACCGCCAGGCCGGCCACCCCGCGCAGGTTCAGGGAAAAGCGGATGGTCTGAATATACAGAGAAAGGAGAAAGGCCCAGGCCAGGGCGACAAATATCAGCCACAGGGGGAGACGGGCGCCGGCCGTGTTGGTCAAAGCGGTAAAGACGGCGATGGCTAAATAGGCGCCGGCCGCCTCCAGAAACAGAGCGGTTCCGGTAATGGCGCTAGTTCGCCAGAACTGGCTCATATTCCTCCTCCTCCGCCGCGACCTCCAGGGCTTCCAGGGCGCGCCCCAGGGAGTAAACGGTTACTTCGGAAAGCCGCATTTCCGGGCCGCCATCCCCGGCATAAAGTACGATTACTTGATAGCCCCGATGCTGCATTTCGGCGATTTCCTCGGCTAGGGCGCGGGTAACTACTGACGTTACCAGGGCGATGGTGGCGCCCGGCGGCAGGGAGTTCCGCTCATTTCGCAGCACGTCATTCAGGGCAATCACCGAGTAAGGCCCGGCCAGGGCCAGGGATTCCAGCACCAACCCCAATTGGGACTTGGAACTGCCAAAGGGAACGCTGAGCCACTTCCCGGAATATACCGCTACTCCATTGCTGATTAGCCCAAAGCTGTAGCCGGCCCCGGCACAGTGGCTGGCTACCGACGCGGCAATCGTTACCGCCCGCTCAAAGAGGCGCCGGTTGCTCCCCTGCCAGGCAAACTCTCCGGTGGTGGCGTTCAGGGCGATGAGGACGTTCAGGGATACCACCGGCTCGAAGATCCGGGTCTGGAGCAGGGAACGGCGGGCGGTGGCTTTCCAGTCGATATATTTCATCGGGTCGCGCGGTTGGTAGTCCCGCAGCCCAAAGAACCGGCTGGGGTCATGGTAAATGGGCCGCCGCCCCCGCGCCTCGCCCAGGGGATGCTCGGAAGGCAGGATCAGCTCCGGCAACTCAATTATCCGGGGATACACCAGGATGTGGTCAACGCCGGCGTAGCGGGTTTCGGCGGCGGTGAACCCGAAAATGTCGCCGCTGCGCAGCCGCGCCGGGCCGATCCGGTGATAACCCCGGGCCCGGCAGCGCAGGTTATATTTCCAGGTTACCCGTTGGTAGGGCAGTAGGGAGGTAGTTATCCGGTGTTCCCGGGCCACCTCCATTCCGGTGCCCCGGACCGTGGCGCCGGGCAAATCCAGCGCCGGGGGAAAGTTGTCCTGAATATCCACCCAGATAAGGGGCACAATCTTGTCATTGGACAGGGTAACCGTGTATTCCAGGGAATCGCCGACGAAGGCCCGGCCCTGGGAAAGGGAACGAAAATGGCTTACCTTCCTGAAGGCGAACCGATCCCAGAACTTCGCCAGGAACCAGACAATAATGACCAGGGAGCCGACCACCAGCAGCAGGCCCTGGCTGGCGACCAGTCCGATAAAGAGCAGAGCGGCGCTTGCGAACAGCCAGAAGTCGTTGAGCATTTTCACCCTTGCCGTCAAGGTCGAGTCGGGGTTATACCGGGGTCATGATATTCTCAACGTAGGTTGGTATTTCCCTACCGCTCATGGTGAGCTTGTCGAACCATCCGTTCATCCTTCGCAAGCTCAGGATAAGCGGGTAATCACCCCGGCATCAAGGCTTGAAAGCCCCCGGCGGCCTATACCGGCACGGACACCTGCTCCAGAATATCCTGGATAACGCCGGCGGGAGTGCGTTCCCGCAAACGGGCTTGAGACTTGAGGATTACCCGGTGGCTGAGGGTGTGCGGCGCCAGGGACTTGATTTCGTCCGGCGTCACGTACTCCCGGCCCCGGATGACCGCCAGGGCCTGGCTGCACCGGTACAGCCCGATGGTCGCCCGGGGGCTGGCCCCCAACTCCACCTCCGGGTGCTGGCGGGTGGCCTGCACAATGCGGACGGCGTAGTTGCGCAGCACCGGGTCCACGTACACCTGCCGGGTCAACTCCTGGAACTCCATAATTTCCGGCGCGGCCGTTACCGGATGCAGGTCGGCCAGCGGGTCGGCGTTCTCAAACCGGAGCAGCATCTCCTCCTCCTCCGGTTCGTCCGGGTAGCCCAGTTGCAGCCGAACCAGGAAACGGTCCAGCTGAGCCTCCGGCAGCGGGAAAGTGCCTTCCAGTTCAATGGGGTTCTGAGTGGCGATGACCAGGAAGGGAGCGGGCAGGGCGACGGTGGCCTCATCAATAGTTAATTGCCGTTCCCCCATTGCCTCCAACAGCGCCGATTGGGTGCGCGGGGTCGCCCGGTTAATTTCGTCGGCCAACACCACCTGGGCAATAATGGGGCCGGGCCGGAACTCGAACTCCCCGCTTTTCTGGCTATAGTAGTGGATGCCGGTTATGTCCGACGGCATCAGGTCCGGCGTGAACTGAATCCGCTTGAAAACGCAGTCCAGGGAACCGGCCAGGGCGCGGGCCAGCGTGGTCTTGCCGATGCCGGGCACGTCCTCAACCAGGATATGCCCCCCGCTCAACACGGCGGCCAGGGTCAACTCCACCGCCTCATCCTTGCCCACCAGCACCCGGCCGATGTTGGCCTTGACGCGCGCGGCGGCCTCGGAGACCCGGCTGACCATTTCGGGGCTGATGATTGTCGCCACTATTCGGCTAACCTCTGAGCCGCGGGATGATTAGCGGGGCCGGCGGCGGGAACCTCCGGCCTCAGATAATCCTCCGCCTCCTGCAAGTCCTTGAAGGAGTCCACACTGCGCCAGAAGGCCCGGGATGGAAAGGCGGAAATCCGGCCTTCCTGGGCCAGTCCGGGAAAAGTCTCTACTTCATGGTCGCCCAACTCCGGCAGCAGCGGGGCAATGCTGCGGTCAAAAACATAGACGCCGGCGTTAATCCAATGGGGCAATTCCACCTTCTCCCGGAAACCCACCACGTCATTCTCCTCGTTCAAGTCCACCAACCCATAGGGGCTTACCATCGGCGTTATCATAATGGTCGCCAGGTGGGACGGGTTGGCCGCTTTTTTGCGCCGGTAACTCTCCAGGACGGTCCCGGGATCATCGGCAGTGATAATGTCGCCGTTGAGGACAAACACCGTATCCGCATCCTCCGGCACCTGGGCAAATCCCTGGCGGATGGCGCCGCCCCGGCCCAGGGGCGTATCCTCCGTGCTGTAGTGGGCGCGGATGCCATAGGCGCCGCCATCGCCAAAGTAGTCCTGTATCATTTCCCCGCGATAGCCCACCAGAAACACCACGTCGGACACGCCGGCGCGCCGCAGCCACTCCACCTGGTGCCAGAGAATCGGCCGGTCGCCCACCGGCACCATCGGCTTGGGCAAAGTATCGGTCAAGGGCCGCAGTCGTTCTCCCTTGCCCCCGGCCAGAATTAACGCAAACATAAGCGCCGCCCTCGACAGAATGGGCCTAACGGATGAGGCTGAACCGGAACCGGCGCGGATTATATAACCCGTCCCCGCCCGGCAGTTGCCAGATAATATACCCGCAGGAGGCAGAGAGGTCAACGGATAGAGGGTAGAATAGAAAGGAACCAGGTGGCTGCCCGGCCGGGGTTCGAACCCAGACTTACAGCTCCAAAGGCTGACGTGCTACCGTTACACTACCGGGCAGAGCTGACTTTATCATTCTGAACCGACGGCCCCCGGTAGTCAAGGGGGCGGTGGCCGGTGCGCTGACCACTTAACCAAGGCGACCCAAGCAACCGTCGTTCCGGCGAAAGCCGGAATCCAGGAAATCCACCCGGAAAAGGGCGTGCCGGCTACCGAGAGTTCTGGATTCCGGCTTTCAGGCCTGAGTTCCCATAGTTAATATGCCCTTGCCCCGCTACTCTATATCCTTATGGTGAACAACGCCCGGCGGCAATGCTATAATGGGGCGGCGGGGGGAGAGACTATGAAAAAGCTGCGCGTTTCCTTTTTGCACCTGGCCCCGGTTACCGGCGACATTGCCGGCAACCGGGCGTTGGTGGAGCGGGCCACCCGCGCCGCCGCCGCGGCCGGCGCCGACTGGATAGTTACGCCGGAACTGTGCATCCCCGGCTATTTGTTTCTGCGGGAGATTGGCGCCGATTGGATTCTGCCCCAACCCGACCCCTGGACGCAGGGCTACTGCCAACTGGTCAGTGAGCTTGGCCTTACCGCGTTCCTGTCCCACCCGGAACGGGAACCGGCAACCGGCCAGATGTTTAACACCGTTTTCGTCATCAACTCCGCCGGAGAGATTATCGGCAAACACCGGAAAATCAAAGCCCTGCGCGGCGCCGAGGGCTGGTCCACCGCCGGCTGGCAGATTGACCCCATCAACTGCGGCGGGGTGAACGTGGGCATCCTGATTTGCGCCGACGCCTACAAGAACGAGGTGGCCCAAGTCCTCAAGGATAAAGGCGCCGAATTATATGTATCGCCGGTATCCTGGGGGCCGGGCCAGTGCGCCCCGGACGGGGAGTGGGAGCAGCGCACCGTGGACAACGGGCTGCCCATTATGGTGTGCAACCGCTCCGGCGTGGAGGAGGACGAATTGGACTACCGGCGGGCGGAAAGCGTAGTAGCCAAAGACGGCCAGCGGCTGCTGGAAGCCACCTCCGACGGTTCCGTAATTCTGACCTTTGACTGGGATTTGGACGCGATGGCCGCCCTGTCCGGGGATTTTGAGCGGGTTTATTTGTAGCGGGGATAAACCGCCAAGGGTAGCATAAAACCGTCATTCCGGCGAAAGCCGGAATCCAGAACGCTCGGTAGCCGGCTCGTTCTTTTCGGGCAGGATTTCCTGGATTCCGGCTTTCGCCGGAACGACGGTCCTTGGGTTGCGGGCGGTTGCCGGGTTAAGACGGGGTTGCCCGGAGTAACGCATCAACCCCTTGCGCCGGTTCGGGTTATTCGCTGCTTGTTGCCAGAAATCGCTCCAGGATTAGCGCGGCGGCGGCGGCGTCCACGTCCCCGCGCCGGCGGGAGGGTTGGCGGCCTGACTCCCGCAGCAGTTCCTCTGCCTCCACCGAAGTAAACCGTTCGTCCACGGCGTAAACCGGCAGGTCGGTGTGTTTCCGCAAGGCGCGGACAAACCCTTGCGCCAGTTTAGCCTGAGGGCCGACGTCGCCGGAAAGGTGATAGGGCATCCCCACCACAAAACCCTCAATGTCCCGTTGGCGGGCCAAGTGCATTATCCGGGCCAAATCCTGGCGCAGGGTAGCCCGCTCCAGGTAGCCGAGGGGAACCGCCGGCAGGCCTGGAACGCCCCCGGCGGCCATACCGATACGCCGGTTGCCCAAGTCAAGGGCCAGCAGACGCATCCGGCGCCACCGCTAGGCCCGGCCCGTGCCTTGCCGTACCAGGTCGGCCACCCGGCGAAGGGCATTATCCAACTGGTCCGCCTGCCGGCCGCCGGCCTGGGCCATTTCCGGCTGACCGCCGCCGCCGCCGCCCATTACCCGGGCCGCATCCCGGGAGATATTGCCAGCGTGGTAGCCCCTTTCCACCAAATCGGCGGTTATCATCGTTACCAGCAGGGGGTTGCCGTTGACCACCGCGCCCAGGGCGATTACCGCGCTGGGCAGCCGGGTCTTGAGAAAGTCGCCCATTTCCCGCATGGCCTCGGCGCTGTTGGCCGAAGTGCGCCCGGTCACCAGCTTGACGCCGTCCACGTCCTGCGTCCCTTCTAGCAGGGCCTCGGCCTCGGCGCGCAGGCTGCCCCGCTCCAGCGCCGCCAGGCGACGGCGCAACTCGTCGGTATCCTGAATAAAGCTTTCCAGGCGGTTCTCCAAATCCACCACCGGCGTCTGGAGCTTGCGGGCCAGAGATTCCAGCCGGGCCGCCTGGTCAACAAAGAGTTGCTCCGCCGCCCGTCCGGTTACCGCCTCAATCCGGCGCATCCCGCCGCCGATGCCCGACTCGCCCAGGACAAAGAGGGTTCCTACCTGGCCGGTAGCCCCCACGTGGGTGCCGCCGCAGACCTCAACGCTGAAGGGTTCGCTGCCGTCCGGGTGGGAATCGGCCATTCGTACCACCCGCACCGTATCACCGTACTTGTCGCCAAAAAAGGCCAGCGCGCCCTCGCGAACCGCCTCGGCATAGGTGCTTTCATGGGTGGATACCGCCAGGTTATCCCGGATCTTGCCGTTAGCCAGGCCCTGAACGGATAGCTGCTCCTCCGGGGACAGGGGGCCGACATGACTGAAGTCGAAACGCAGCCGGTCAGGAGAGACCAGGGAGCCGGCCTGCCGCACGTGGGGGCCGAGCACCGACCGCAGGGCGGCGTGGAGCAGGTGGGTGCCGCTGTGATTGCGGGCGGCGTCAAGGCGGCGCTGCGGGTCCACCCGGGCCGTAACCGCCTCCCCCAGGGAAATATCGCCTTGCTCCACCACGCCCCGGTGAACAATCAGCCCGGCCACCGGGCTTTGGGTATCCTCCACCCGCACGACCCCGTTGGGGCCGGTGATGCGGCCCCGGTCGCCCTGCTGACCGCCGCTTTCGGCGTAAAAGGGAGTGTCCGCCAACACCAACTCCACCGGCTGCCCCTGGACGGCGTGGCCGGCGGCGGCGTTATCCACCAGCAGGGCGGCAACGATGCTTTCCTGCTCCAGCCGGCGATAGCCGACAAAATGAGAGGGGTCAACGCCCAGATTCTCGTATGCGGTAACTATTTCCATGCTGCCGGTAAAGCCCTGGGCGGCGCGGGACTGCTCCCGCTGGGCCGCCATTTCCCGCTCAAACCCCGCCAAGTCCACGTCAAGACCCTGTTCCCGGGCGATTTCGGCGGTCAGTTCCGGGGGGAAACCGTAGGTGTCATACAGGATAAACACCGATGAGCCGGGCAACTTGCCGCCGCTGTTTCTTAACTCTTCTTCAAGAATTGGCAAGCCGGTGTCAATCGTCCGGCTGAACCGTTCCTCCTCCAGACCGATGACCCGCAGGATAAAGGCGTGGTTTTCCGCCAGTTCCGGGTAAGCGTGCCGGAAACGCTCCAGCACTACCGTTGCCACTTCGGTCAGGAAGGGCTGGTCAAGACCCAGGCGGCGACCGTAGCGGATGGCCCGGCGGATTACCCGGCGCAGGACGTAGCCCCGGCCTTCGTTGCCGGGCACCACGCCGTCGCCAATCAGGAAAGCGGCGGCCCGGGCGTGTTCCGCCACCACCCGCAGGGCATAGTCGGTTTCCCGGTCGGCGCCGTAGGTCTTGCCGCTCAGTTGGCAAGCCATTTCAATAATGGGCAGAAATAGGTCGGTCTCATAAACGCTGGGCTTGTTTTGCAGGACGGCGGCGGCCCGTTCCAGCCCCATTCCGGTGTCCACACTGGGCGCCGGCAGGGGCGTGCGGTTGCGCTGGGGATCCTGGTAGAACTGCATAAAGACCAGATTCCACAGTTCGACAAACCGCTCGCAGTCGCAGTTGGGATGACAGCCCGGGGGCGGTTGGCTTTCCCCGCTGTCCCGTTCCCGCCGGAACTGAGCCGTCAGGTCGTCGGGGGCGACCATCGGGCCGCAGCCTTTGTGTTCGCCGCTATCGAAGTGAATCTCGGAACAGGGGCCGGTGGGGCCTTCGGTGCCGGCCGGCCCCCACCAGTTATCGCTGTCGCCATAGCGGTAGATACGTTCCACCGGCACGCCGATTTCGTCCCGCCAAATCGCAAAAGCCTCGTCGTCGTCCAGGTGAATGGTAACGTAGAGGCTTTCCGGGGGCAGGTTGAACCGGGTAGTTACCAGTTCCCAGGCGTAGGCGGCGGCGTGGTTCTTGAAGTAGTCGCCGATGCTGAAGTTGCCCAGCATCTCAAAGAAGGTCAGGTGCTTGTGGTCGCCCACCTCATCAATGTCGGTGGTGCGAAAGCTCTTCTGAGAACTGGTCAAGCGGCGGTTGGGCGGGGTCTGCTCGCCCATAAAGAAGGGCTTGAAAGGCACCATGCCGGCGCTGGTGAACAGCAGGGTAGGGTCTCCCGCCGGAATCAGCGATGCGCTGGGCATCTGAAGGTGGCCTTTGCCCTCAAAAAACTGGATGTAAGAGTTTCTGATTTCGTCTCCGGTCATCAACGCGGTTCACCTGCGACGGGAAAATTTAGAATTAGGAATTAAGAATTAAGAATTGTGCGAATGTGCGCAAGTGATTGTATGCCAGGGGCCGGGGGAGCGTCAATTAAGGCGGGCTGTTTCTGTCGGGCAATGCGGGTCTTGACCGATTACCACGTATAGCCGCTCATGGTAGTCTGTAGCCGCTTATCAGTCTGCAACCGCTCATCCTGAGCTTGTCGAAGGATAGGTGAATGGATGGTTCGACAAGCTCACCATGAGCGGGAATTGTTGCAAACTTGCCATGAGCGGGAACTGTTGCAAACTCACCATAAACCATAAAGGGATATTGGCATTGACTTTGCCCCGGCCCCGGAATTGGGGCAACGGCCCCTTGACCCGCATCGGGCGTGGCCCATAAAATTGAACTTAACCCTTTATTAACCAACCGGATAATAAACCTTCGGAGGTTTGAATGAACTCCAGCTTCATCGGGAAGATTGACAAGGCCAGGAAGTACGCCGAGGAGAGGGAACGGGTTACCATTAACAGCTTCTACGCCACCTTTGCCGGCAACCACAACACCTACCAGGTCAAGTTCGAGTCCGGCGAGTGGCACTGCGAGTGTTTGTTCTTTACCACCCGCGGCGTTTGCAGTCACACTATGGCTTTGCAGCGGATCCTTGATGACGTGCTGGCCCACCAGGAAAAGCCGGCCGAGACGCTCTAGCCCCGATACAACCAAGTCCACCTAGAAAGCAGAGGACAAGGAAATGCGCAGAGGGAATCAACTCTCTGCGCATTTCCGTATCCTCTGCGTTCTTTATGCCTCTCCCCGCCTACTCCTCAAACTTGCGGAACACCACGCAGGAGTTCTGGCCGCCAAAGCCAAAGGCGTTGGACATTGCCACCCGCACGTTATGTTTCCGGGCCCGGTTGGGTACGTAATCCAGGTCGCAATCCGGGTCGGGCGTTTCGTAATTGATGGTGGGGTGAATCGTGCCGGAGGTAATGGTGTTGATGCAGGCCGCCGCCTCCAGGGAACCGGAACCGCCCAGGGCATGACCAATCATTGACTTGGTGGAACTGATGGGGATTTGGTAGGCCCGGTCGCCGAACAGCAGCTTGATTGCCAGCGTCTCAATAGCGTCATTAAGCGGCGTGGAAGTGCCATGGGCGTTGATGTAGTCCACCGTGTCCAGGGCGGCGCCGGCATCGGCCAAGGCCCGGCGCATCGCCTCCGCCGCGCTGCGGCCGGTCTCCTCCGGCTGCACCAGGTGGCCGGCGTCGGCGGTGCAGCCAAAACCGGCCAGTTCCACCAGAATGTCGGCGTTGCGCGCCCGGGCGTGTTCCAGGGACTCCAGTACCAGGATTACCGAACCCTCGGCGGGAACAAACCCGTCCCGGTTGGCGTCAAAGGGACGGCTGGCCCGCGCCGGCTCCTCGTTGTTGGTACTCAGGGCGCGCATTACGGCAAAGCCGGACAGCCCCAACTGGCTGATGCCGGCCTCGGTGCCGCCGGCCAGCACCACGTCGGCGCCACCCCGCCGGATCAGCTCCAGAGCCTCCCCAATGGCTTGGTTGGAGGCGGCGCAAGCGGTGGAGGCGGTGGAGTTATGCCCCTTGGCCCCCAGGTAATGGCTGACGTTGGCCGCCGCCATATTGGGCAGCACCATGGGAAAGAAAAAGGGAGAAATACGCATCCCGCCCTTTTCGGCCATGATGCGGCAGTTTTCCTCCAGGGTGGGGAAACCGCCGTTGCCGTTGCCTAGAATAACGCCGACCCGGTAAGGGTCTTCCCGTTCCATTTTCAGCCGGGCGTCCTGGGCGGCGGTCAAGCCGGCGGCCACGGCCAGTTGGGAAAACCGGGCCATTCGGCGGGCCTCCCGGCCGGATATATGGTCGGTCGGGTCAAAGCCCCGCACTTCCCCGGCAATCCGGCAGGGATAGCCGGTCGGGTCGCACAAGGTCATCGGCCCGATACCGGACTTGCCGGCCACCAGGTTTTGCCAGAACTCTCCAGGCGTCTGTCCCAGGGGGGTAATTGCGCCCATCCCGGTAACGACGACCCTTTTCCTGTCCATATTTACCCCGTGATTTGCCAAAGTGATTTTAGCTTCCCGCCGGGCGCGGCGCGCGCCGGTCAGGAGGCAGCAGGTCCGGGTACAACTCCGGTTCGATGCCCAACACCGCCTCCCGCAGTTCAGCCGCCACAAACAGGGAGCCGGCGCCTAGAATCAAGTCCTCCGGCCCGGCCCATTCCCGCGCCAGGGCCAGCGCCTCAGCCACCGTGCCGGTTTCCCCCACTTCGGTTATCCCGCTGCTACGCATTTGGCCGGCCAACGCGCCGGGCGCCAGCGAGCGGGGATGCCGGGAGCGGGTGGCAATGGCTGCCGGATTCGTCCCGGCCATCAGTTCTACCATATCGGCAACGCTCTTGTCCCGGGAAAAGCCGGCCATCAGAATCAGGCGGCGGTAGTCAAAATAGCGGGGCAGCGACTCCAGCAATGCCCCCATAGAGTAAACGTTGTGGGCGCCGTCGGCTACCACCGTCGGGCGGCGCGCCAGCACCTCCAGGCGGCCGGGCCAGCTTACCCCGGCCATTCCCTCCCGGAGGGTTGCTTCGGAAATGGCATGGCCCTGTCCCCGCAGCGTCTCAATGACCGCCACGGCAGTAGCCGCATTTTCCAGTTGGTGCTGGCCCAGCAGCGGAATCCGCAGGGTATAGGTTCCCTGCTTACCCCATACCGTCAACTCCTGCCCGTCCAGGTTGGCCGGGCCGCCCTCCCAAGTCAGGTCAACACCGACCTGAAGGGGGCAGATTTCCTGCTCCCGGCAGGCGGCCCGGAGAACCGCAAGGGCTTCCGGGCATTGGGGCGCGATTACTACCGGCGCGCCCGGTTTGATGATGCCGGCCTTGTCGGCGGCAATCTGCTCTACCGTATCGCCAAGAATCGCCATGTGATCCAGGCTGATGGAGGTTATGGCGCAAACCTCGGGACTTACCACGTTGGTGGCATCCAACCGGCCCCCCAAGCCCACCTCAATGGTCTGAAAGTCCACTTCATCCTGGGCAAAACACTGGAAAGCCATTCCGGTCATAAACTCGAACAGGGAAACCGGCCCCAAGTCGGCGCTTTCCTCCAGCTGGCGCGCTATTGGCGCCAATTGGCTGACCAGTTGGGCAAACCGCTCCTCTCCGACCGGTTCCGTATCCCGCCGGATGCGCTCCCGGAAGGTGTGCAGGTGGGGCGAGGAATAAAACCCGGTGCGGTAGCCGGCGGCGTACAATACCGAGTCCACCATCGCCGCCGTGCTGCCCTTCCCCTTGGTGCCGGCCACGTGGATGGTCGGGGCCGCGTGGTGGGGACGGCCCAACAAGTCCAGAAAGGCGGTCATCCGGCCCAGGTCGTAGATGCGCTTTTGTCGGGGCAGCGCCGGGCTTTGCCGCTCGTGGTCAACCAGGGCCAGCAGCCAGTCAATTGCTTGGGGGTAGTCCATCATTTATCCCGTATCTATCCCGTTTATCCAAGCTGGTCAGTGGTCTCGTATATGGGAAGGCGTCAGGCCCAGGTTAATTTTCAACGCGTCGTTAAAGGTAATCGAGTTGACGAAGTTTATGTTACCGGCCAAGGGGGTTGGCGTAAAGCCGAAGGTATCCTCCACTATCCCCAGTTCGGCTACGTTGCGCGACCGCACCATCCGCAGCATTTCGGTGGTAATGGGGGGCTTGGGCGTTACCCTTTGCAGCAGCGCCACGTTGAGCCACATCAGCCACAGGGGAACGTGGATGCGCAGGCGGCGTTTGCCCATCGTGCGGGCTACAATACTGACAATTTCGTTATAGCTCAACTGGGCCGGCCCGCCAATGTCCAGCGTATGGCCTTGCAAATCATGGCGGCTCAGGGACAACGCGATGCATTGGGCCACGTCCTCCACCGAAATCGGCTGCAAGCGGTTCCGGCCACTGGCAACTACCGGCACCAGGGGAAACAGCCGCACCAGCGAGGCCAGGGAGTTGAGGAACTCATCACCCTCGCCAAAAATTATGGAGGGCCGGATGATGGTGTAGGGCAATCCGCTGTTGATGACGGCCCGTTCTCCCTGCCACTTGCTGAACAGGTAAGGAAAATCCGGGTTGCTGGCGGCGCCCACCGCGCTTACCTGGACAAATTGCCGGACACTGCCCCCGGCTTTGGCGGCGGCGACCATATTTTCCACGCCGGCCCGGTTGACGCTGTCGAAGGTAGCGCCCCGGCCCTCCCGGATGACCGCCACCAGGTGAATTACCTGCTCAACGCCCTGGCAGGCGCTGGTCAGGGCATCAGCATCGCCAATGTCGCCATAGTAAACATCCACCGAACCGGTCGGAAAGATACGCTCCCGGCCCGGGCTATGTACCAGGCAACGCACCTGGTAACTATGCTCCAGCAGCTTTTGCACCACCCGGCGCCCCAGAAACCCGGTGGCGCCGGTAACCAGAACGGTCATACATCATCCCCCTATCCCCCTAGCCGTTCTGCTATTGTATTATAAAACTACGCATTTGGGGGCGCTTTTCCACTACAACGGTATTCCCAACCCTTGGTGGTACTTCTTGCCGGGCCGGGCGGGTTGCAAACCCGCCCCTACCGGATGACAATACCGTACAATACCAACAAGCGTTGAAAATACCACCGCCGAGGCGCACCGGGAATCCCGGTTTAACTCTGCGTCTCCGAAGTGAAAGAGCCTGCTGCTGGGGGAATGGCTATGACACTATCCGATACCCAACCTACTGCCCAACCGGCCCAACCGGAACTGCACTTTGGCGCCAGCCTGGTGCTGGGGGCGGCGGAGGTGGCCGCCGAGGGGCGGTGGCTGGAAGAACTGGGCTACGAATACCTTTCCGCCGGGGAGCATTTTATGCGGGGCAACCCGCCGGGGCCGACTCACGCCGCCCTGCCCCTGCTGGCCGCCGCCGCCGGCGCCACCGACAACATCCGCCTCCTCTCCTCCGTCCTGCTGGTTCCCTTCTACCACCCCCTGACCCTGGCGAAACTGACCGCTACTCTGGATATAGCCTCCGGGGGCCGGCTGACCCTGGGCATCGGCGTGGGCGGCGAGTTTCCGGTGGAGTTTGAGGCCGCTGGCCTGGACGTGAGGCAGCGGGGCCGCCGGACTAACGAATGTCTGGCCCTCCTGCGCCGTCTCTGGCAGGAACCAGAGGTATCCTATACCGGCCGCCACTTTCAACTGGAGAACGTCAGCATCAACCCGCCGCCCACCCAGCAACCCCATCCGCCGGTCTGGGTAGCGGGACGCCGGGAGGCGGCGATGCGGCGGGCGGTGCGCTACGGCGACGGCTGGTTCCCCTACTTTTACAACCCGCAGCGTTACCGGGACAGCGTGGCGCAGATTACCGGCCTGGCCCAGGAAGCCGGCCGCGACCTGGCCGGGTTTCAGTGGGCCTACTTTCCCTACATCGCCATCTACCCGACGGAACAGGAAGCCGCCGAAGTTGCCGCCACGGCCCTGGGCGGTCGCTACCTCTACGGCGGCGACTTTCTCAACATCGTCCGCAACTACTGCCTGCTGGGAACGCCGGCGCAGTGCATCCAACGCCTCCAGGAGTATATTGACGCCGGCGCGCGGCACATAATTTTCAGCGTAGCCTGCCCCCGGGAAGACCGGGTGCGCCACATTGAAACGATAGCGGCGGAAATTATCCCCCATTTTCGGGGGTAACTTGGGCAACAACAACCCCGGCAACAAAGTTGCGTTTCCCTTGCCGTTTGAGTATCCTTAACTCCCTATGCAAGAACTTCCGACGCAACCCGCCGCCAGCATTACTGACCGGGCTATTGCCGCCGTTGCCGACCGGTTGAGAAACGGCCTTCGGCAGGTTGGCGGCCGGGGCCGGTTGCTCAACGAGGCGACTACTTTAGACCTGCTCATCAAGCCAACGCTGGAAGCCCTGGGCTACCCGCCGGAGTACCGCATCCCGGAACACGGCGAGCAGCGCAACCGGCTGGATGACTCCTGCTATCTGAAGCCGGTTACCGACAGCCCCGGCTACGCCGCCATCATCGTTGAAGCCAAGACACTCGGCGCCAACTTTGACCACCACCCCCCCGGCCAGGGCCGGGCCGATTCCCCGGACCGTCAGATTAAACGCTACCTGGAGCGCCACTCGGCCAGTGGCCCCAATACCCTCGGCGTCCTGACCGACGGCGCCAAGTGGCGCATTTACCGGCGGGCCGGCAGCTTGGCAAACCCGGATATTGAACTGGTCGCCGAGTATGATTTTCGGCCCCTGGCCGATGCTGGCGCCGCGCTGCCGGGACTGGCCCCAGACCTCCGGGAGCGGTTGGCCGCGCTGGTTCAACATCTGTCCTGGGAGCACATCAACTACCGCACCACTACCCCCTTCCTGTCGGCTCCGTCGGCCAGCCGCGCCGACCGGCTGTTTTCCGCCTTGTCCGACGATTTCCAACCCGGCAACGTGCTGCGGCAATTGCTCCACGACTCTACCGTCCAGATTCAGGATAGTCTGGCCGGCGTAGTGACCTTGCGGGGCAAGCAGGAGGATGTCCACGACAAGGATTGGCAAGCCTATGCCTACGTCGCCGGGGTTCCCCTGCAAACGGAGAACCCCTCGCTGCTGGAGCATCGGGTAGTAGTGGCGGCGGTGCAATTCCGGCACGGCGAAAACCTGCGCCTGGCCCGCCCGGACGCGGCTTTGGCGGCCCGCGCCTTTGCCGACGCCGACTTGTCCAAAGTCGCCGTCCTGCTGGCCTACACCGCCGCGCCCGACGGGGCGATGGAGGCCCGCCTGGTGGTGGCGGCTAACGGCCAGGTCAATATGACCGCCGCCTTTGACCCTACCCTGCCGGCCCCCTCGGCCAGGGCCGCCACCGAACAACTGCTGCAACTGCTCCAGCAGCCCGGCGCCGGCTTGACCATCGACAAGCTCACCGCCCCGCTGGAAGCCGCCCCCCTGCGCCAGCAGTTCTACCGGGAAGTGGCCCAATGGACCATACGCCAGCAAACGGGCCAGCAACGGCCCCGGCGTCAAGCCATCCTGCGCCACCTGGTCCGGGTGATGTTCGCCTGGATTCTCAAAGAGGAAAACCTGATCCCGGCCGAGCTTTTTGAGGAAGCCTTTGTTGCCGCCAACTTGACCAACGGCGCCAGCTATCACCGGAACCTCCTGCGGTTCCTGTTCCACCAGCGGCTCAACGTGCCGGAGGAGCAGCGGGAGGCGCACCCCAATGCAGCGATTGACCAGTCGATGGACGGCGTGTCCTTCCTCAACGGTTCTCTCTTTGCCGAGCATCCCGACGACGACACGCTGGACATTCCCGTCGAAGATTACTGGAACGTGGACGCCAACCGCACCGGACTGTTCACCATCTTTTCCCGCTACCACTGGACGATGGACGAGCATCGGCCCGGAGAAAGCGAGCAGACCCTGGACCCGGAACTGCTGAGCAACCTCTTTGAGCGGCTGATTGCGCCCACCGAGGAGGGCAGCGATCCCCTGCGTCAACCCCTGGGGACCTACTACACCCCGGCGGACCTGGCCGACGAAATGGTCAAGGACGCCCTGGCCGCCGCCGTCCGGGATTGCGCCCCCGCCAAAATTTCCGACGCCCAACTGCTGGAATTGTTCGGCAACGCCGACGGCCCGAAGCCTGAACCTGACACGCCCCAGATCAGCAAGCTGACCGGGCGGATCAAGGAACTGCGGATTTTCGACCCGGCCGTCGGCTCCGGCGAGTTCCTGTTCAGCGTTCTGACCGCCTTGCAGCGGGCTTTGAGCAAGTTGGAACCGGACGCCCCCAACCCCGCCGTCGACATTATCCGGCAGCAACTGGCCGGGCAGGACATCAACCCGTTGGCAGTGCAAATCACCCGGCTGCGGCTGTTTATCGCTATAACCGCCAGCCGCAGAAATATCCCCGGTCGAGAACCCCTGCCCAACTTGGAAGCCCGTATCGTCTGCGCCGACACTTTGGAAACCGTCGCCGACCCGGAGTGGCGACCCGATCGCCCCGGCCAACTGGCCGACGCAGACCCTGAATTGATAACCGCCTTGGCCGATGCCGCCGAGAACCGGGTCTCCTGGTTCAATGCCCATACTGAGGAGACCAAGCAGGAATTGTTGGTACGAGACGCCAAGTTGCGCAGCCAACTGGAAGTTCTGCTCCAACAAAGGGTTGACCTGGCAAGCCCGGAACTGATTGGGTTTGCCCAAGCGCCCCTTTACAACGTCAATCAAACGCCGGCCGGCACCGACGCCCGCCTGCTATTCTACGAAAATCCCTGGCAAGGCTTTGACGTGGTTATTGGCAACCCGCCCTACGAAGCCTTGTCCAAGTCTATGTCCGAGGATACCGTCAACGGACTGAAGGCCAACAAGAGGTATAAGACCACCAACGTCGGCGACCTTTACTCCCTATTTTGCGAGACGGCCTTGGCTTTAGCTAAACCGGACGGCGGAGTGGTTACGCTGGTAGTGCCTTTATCTATTGCTTTTGGGCGTCAACAAGAATCTTTGCGGAGCGTGTTTGAGAGCAAGGGCAGCGCAATCAACTTGCGGCAATACAACAACAATCCCAGTATGATGTTTCATACTACGCCTACAACGAAAGACCCCCGGAATCGACAGAGGGTAACCGTAATCACGGCGCGGTTAGGAGAGTCAAAATCAGTAATCCGGTCAACCGGATTGCAGCGTTGGCCGGCCGATGAAAGGACTCAATGCCTGGCCCAACGGGAATCGGTATGTCTGCCTCATTTTAGTGCCGGTATCCATAGCCCTACAGCTAAACAGTGGCCCCGCATTCCGACTCAGGAAGTTGCGGATATGGTTCAGACTATTATCGGCCAAAATAAAACTGTCCGGGAGAGCGGAAGTAGCGGCAGCTTAAAATTGGCGTTGCCAGTGGCGGCAGAGTACTTTGTCAGCGCAATCCCGGCAGGGACAATATCACCTAGGACCGAGAATTTTCTCAATGCAGCAGATAAAGATGATTTGCGACTCCTGATGTCAGTATTCAACGGGCATATTGCCTATGCTTGGTGGTGGATGTACGGCGATGGATTTCACGTCAAATTGAGTGATTTTGCCGCTCTAACCATTCCCGACGCGTGGCGTGAAAATCCACAACCAGCTATAGACATCGGGCAGCGGCTTATTGACGCTATGCCCGAGTGCGAAGTGGAGATAGTTATTCATAAGAAGGTATGGCGCAATGTCAACTTTCACCGCAAGCCCGATCTAATCGCCGAATTGGACCGGATGCACCTCAAGGCGTTGGGGCTGGAGGAGGAACCGCTACTGACCCATCTGCGGATAATGCGCTCCAGCAGCAGTTGGAACTTCGCCGGCCCGGCTTAAACCGGCCCCTTTTCTCCCTATTGCCCCGGTTAAGCTACGATTGCCCGGAAAGTCATTCCAGTTATGTATTGTCATTCCCCGGTTTAGTGTATAATGTCTATCGGTAGCTTGGGTTTCAGTAGCTGGTACGCGGTGAAATCCGGGCGGTTGCTTGGGGACTACAGCAAAGGCGTCAACAGCGCTAGTTGGTCAGGTGAAGAAATGGGAGTAACGATGTCGAGAATCAAGCGGGTGGTTATGGTGCAGCCGGCGTCGGCCGGGGGCAATTTTGAGTATATGGCGATTCCGCGCCAGGGGATGCTGTTCCTTTCCACCGCCCTGGGGCAATGGGAGGACGGGCCTTTCCTCTACGAACGGGAAATCTGGTTCGAGGACCGCTGCGGTTTGATGGACCCGGACAAAGACCTGGACGGGGTGGATGTCCTGCTGGTAACCGCGCTGATTAACGAGGCGCCCCGGGCCTATCAGATTGCCCGCTACGCCAAATTGCACCACCCCAACCTGGTTACCATCGGCGGCGGGCCGCAGATGGGGCCGCTGCCCGAAGAAGCCTTCGCGATGGGCAACTTTGACGTTATCGTGCAGCGGGAGGCCGAGGACATCGTCGCCCCGCTTTGCGACCTGCTGCTCACCCACCCGGCCGGCGCCAGGGAAGCCTACCTGGAAAAGGTTCCCGGCATCAGTTTCCGCCGGGACGGGCAGGTAGTCCAGACCCGGCGGCAGGGCCTGGTGGATCCGGCCTTCGCCGAACTTCCCGACTTCCGCTCCATCAAAGACCTGACCCCGCAACACCCGATGCCCGGCGGCGTGTTGGAGACGGTTCGGGGCTGTACCGAGAAGTGTACCTACTGCCAGGTAATCCAGCAATTCCTGGGCTACCGGATGATCCCCCAGGAAACGGAAATCAAGCGGCTGAAGCAGTTGCAGGAATTGGCCGCCGACGGGCTGTTCCATACCTCGCGCAACGGCAAAGTGAACGTCTTTATCTCCGACGACCTGCACACCCCGCCGCTGCGGGCGGTCAAGTACCGGAACGAGCGGCTGGAGCGGTTGAAGAACTGGCAGGGCCACACCGACGATATGTATATGATTTGCCAGGCCCGGGCCGAAATCGGCCAGGATCCGGAGTTGGCCCAGGCGATGTACGACGCCAACATCCGAATGTTGTACCTGGGGGTCGAGTCCAACAACGCCGCCAACCTCCTGGCGGTGAACAAGCGGCAGGAAGTGGGCCAGATGGAGACCGACCTGCGCGCCTTGAACGAAATGGATTTCTCCGTGGTGGCAATGACCATTATCGGCCTGCCCTATGACACCGAGGAAGACATTATGAACCTGGCCGAATGGGTAACCCAGCACAGCCGCTACCAGACGGCCAACCTGCTGACGCCCCTGCCGGCCACCTCCAACTGGGACTCGCTGACGCCCTTGAATGAGTACGGCGAGTTGTTGCAGGAAGGGGAAATGCGCCCCTACCACCTCTACACCGGCCGCCAGTTCGTCCACTACGACGAGCGCTGGTCGATGCAGGAGAGCCGGGAGTTGTTTGACCGCTACTCGGCCAAGCTGACCTCGGTGGATAACCTGTACGGGCGGATTTTCCGCATCCTGCGGTCTTACCGGCTGCGGCTGGCCGCCACCGGCCGGGACTTGGGGGATTCGATCAGTTCCCACTTCAGCGAAGCCTCCGACACCCTGCGCAGTTGGTCCGACCCGGTGTCCATTACCGGCAAGGAGTTCGGCCAGAACATTTCCCAACGGGTGGACGAACTGGCCGATACGCTGAAGACGGTATCCCAGCCGTTGGCTAATACCCGCCGCGACCTGGCCGAGAATATCAACAGCAAGGTAAATGAACTGACCGACGCCCTGAAAACGATGTCGGACCCGGTCAGCGCCGGCAGCAAGGATCTGGCCGACAACATTTCCGGGCGCATCAACGAACTTTCGGAGATGATCAACGGCGTGCTGGTCGAGTCCTCGCCCCGCCGCCGCACGGCCAAGGAATAACGTCCCCGCTCATCTTGAGCTTGGCGGCATCCCCCTATTCTAACCTTGTTTAAGGATGGAAACGGGGTGGTTCGACAAGCTCACCATGAGCGGATAGCAGGTTGTGCTTGGCAGCATCCTGCCCACCTTGGGCCGGTCAAAGGGTTCACCACGCGGGGCTGACCAGCTTGCCGCCGGTCAGCCCATATATTCAGGAATAAGATGAGCGCTACGAACCGCGTATTTGTTACCGGCCTGGGAATAATCAGCCCTCTGGGACTGGACGTTGCGTCAACCTGGGCCGGCATCGTCGATGGCCGGTCGGGGATAGACTTCATCACCGCCTTTGATACCGAGGGCTTTGACACCACTTTTGCCGCCGAGGTAAGGGGTTTCGACCCGGAGAACTACCTGGAGCGCAAAGAGAGCCGGCGGATGGACCGCTTTGCCCAGTTCGCCGCCGTCGCCGCGCAGCAAGCCTGTCGCCACGCCGGCATTGACTTGGAGGCGGAAGACCCGTTCCGGGTGGGCGCAATCATCGGCAGCGGCATCGGCGGCATCCTCACTTTGTCCCAGCAATACAACGTGCTGCGCGACCGCGGCCCCCGGCGGGTTACCCCCTTTCTGATACCGATGATGCTGGGCGATATGGCCTCGGCCCAGGTATCTATGGTTACCGGCGCGATGGGCGCCAACTACTGCGTAGTGTCCTCCTGCTCCAGCGGCGCCGATGCCCTGGGCCAGGGCTGGGAGATGATTCGCCGGGGCCAGGCCGACGTGGTGCTGGCCGGGGGCAGCGAGGCGCCGATTGTCCCCATTGCCGTAGCCGGTTTCAACTCCCTGCGCGCCCTGTCCCGTTTCAACGAAGACCCACCCCGGGCCAGCAAGCCCTTTAACCGGGACCGGGACGGGTTCGTGATGGGCGAGGGGGCGGCGGTGCTGGTGCTGGAAAGCGAAGAACACCTGCGGGAACGGGGCGTTACTCCCCTGGCCGAACTGCGCGGCTATGGGGCCACCTCCGACGCCCACCACCTGACCGAACCGAACCCTACCGGACAGAGCGCGGCCAACGCCATTAAGCTGGCCCTGCAAGCCGCCGGGGTTGACGTTTCCGAGGTCGATTATCTCAACGCCCACGGCACTTCGACGCCGCTCAACGACTGGCAGGAAACTAAGGCCATCAAGCTGGCCCTGGGCGAAGAAGCCTACCGGGTGCCGATAAGCTCCAGCAAGTCCATGACCGGCCACCTGCTGGGCGCCGGGGGCGCGCTGGAGGCGGCCATCTGCGTAATGGCGATTCAGGACAACATTATGCCGCCCACCATTAACCTGGTGGACCCGGACCCGGAATGTGATCTGGACTACACCCCGCTTAACGCCCGGCGGGAAAAGGTGGACGTTACCATGAGCAACTCCTTCGGGTTCGGCGGCCACAACTCGGTGCTGGTCCTGACCAATCCGGCCTGGGCCGACTAGCCGGGCGGCCCCCCTTGTTTCGGCGGCCACGCCCGGATGAGCTGGAAGAAGAACGCCCCTCTTTCAGCAAAGGGGAGCGCATCGGCAGCGCCATCGCCCACGCCGCGCCCCTGGTGGTGGGGTTGCCCCTGATTTTCCTGTTCCTCCTGGCAAGCGGCGACCTTTTCATGGCAATGGTTCCCTGCCCCATCGTGGCCTACTTCATTTCCCGCTACTTCCGGCGCCGCCAACTGGTGTGGGGCGCCTTTCAGGGGATGCAGGCCGCCCTGGCCCAGATGCTGCTGGTAGCTCTGGTCTTTGTCGCCCTCTTTCTGGCCGGGGGGTTGCCGTCACAAGTAGAGTTGGTGGTGTCGGTCTCTGCCTTCCTGCTGTTCCTCTATACTCTCTGGGCGGCTTGGGATACCGCTTGGGGCTACGATTTCCGCTACATCCTCATCAGCAACTTCGTTGACCGGATAATCGCCGCCAACCTGCGGCGGCAAGAGCGCCGCCAGCAAGGGCGCGGCGGCCCCCCGAATAACTACTGACACTTGCCCCTGTCCCCGCTCCGTCGCTACGGGTTAAGATTCTCCATCAGAAACTCCCCGCATTGCTGCGCCTCTACCTTTCCCGGTTTATGTAAACACCGGGATACCGAGACGCCGGCAGAGGATTAACCCGTTATGACTGAACCCCGCCGCTATTGGCAACTGCCCCCGGCCCAGGACAGCGTATCGCTAACCGGAGACTTCCCCGCCGACTTGCCCCCGGCATTAGTCCGGGTGCTACTGGCCCGGGGAATCGACAGCGCGGAAAAGCTGCGGTTCTTCACCGAGCCGCCGCACCGCCTGCCCTACTGCCCCCTCCGCTTGAGCGGTATGGAACCGGCCCTGCAACGGCTCCACCGCTCCATCAAGGGAACCGGGGCCGGCGTTCCGGGCGGTGAAGGCAGTGAAAGTGAAATGGTAGGCATCGTCGGGGATTTTGACGTGGACGGAGTAACCGGCACGGCGATTCTTATGGAGGGTCTGGCCGATTTCGGCGTAGAAACTATTCCCTACCTGCCCCACCGGGTAGCGGAAGGACACGGCTTGTCCGCCGAGGCGGTAAATTACCTGGCAAGCCGGGGAGTGAACCTGATAATCACCGTGGATTGCGGAGTGTCCTCAAAAGCGGAGACCGCCCTGGCCCGCCAACGGGGCATCGACGTGATTATCACCGACCACCACATCCCCCCGGCCGACCCGCCCCAAGCTGTGGCAATCATCAACCCCAGGATGCCGGGCAATGAGTATCCCTTCCCCCAGCTATGCGGGGCGGGACTGGCCTTCAAGCTGATGCAGGGACTTTACCAGCGATACGGGCAGCCCTGGCCGCGCCGCCTGCTGGAACTGGCGGCCCTGGGCACGATAGCAGACCTGGTTCCCCTGCAAGACGAAAACCGCTACCTGGTTCGGGAGGGATTAAGGGAACTGGCCCGAACCCGGCGCCCCGGGCTGCGCGCCTTGTACCGGCTATCCGGCATCCAGGCCGCCCCGATTAACACCGAAACCGTCTCCTTTCAGATTGCGCCGCGCCTCAATTCGGCCGGCCGGATGGGCCATGCGCGGGACAGTTTGCAACTATTGACTACCCACTGCCCCGAGGAGGCCGATAACCTGGCCCAGCGACTGGAAGGGTTGAACCGGGAGCGTCAGGAACTGACCCGACAGGTTTACGCCGCAGTCCAGGCCCGAGTGGAAAGCCGGGAAAACTTGCCGCCGATTATCCTGGTAACCGACCCGCAGCTAACGCCCGGCGTGGCCGGCCTGGTCGCCGGACGGCTGGCCGAGTCCTTCCACCGCCCGGCGATAGCCCTGGCGCCGCTGGCCGGAGACTATTTAATGGCTAGTGGGCGGAGCATCCCGGAGTTTCACTTGAAAGAGGCTTTTGACGCCTGCCAAGACCTGTTGGAACACTATGGCGGACACGCTCAGGCCGCCGGGTTCACCATCGCCCGGCGGAACTTGCCGCCACTGGAACAACGCCTGACCGCTATCGCCGGGGAGCGGCTGGACGAGGCCGACCTGCGGCCAACCTTGTCCATTGACGCGGAAATCTCCTTAGCTGACCTGACGGCCGATTTTCTCCGCCGGCTGGCTGAACTGGAACCCTTTGGCCCGGATAATCCGCAACCGGTTTTCCTGACCAGGGGGCTACAGGTTATTGCGGCGCGGCGTATGGGCCGCCTGGGTCAGCACTTGAAATTGCAGGTTCAACAGGGCCGCTGCCGCTACCCGGTGCTGGCCTTCAACCGGGCCGCGGATTGGGACGGAACCGCAGACAGCATAGACCTGGTTTATACCGTCAACGTTGACCGCTGGCAAGGCCGGGAGCGAACCAGCCTGTTGCTGCTGGATTTCCGGCCGGCCAACGCCGGCCGCTGCAATGACAATCGCACAAAGAGGTGATAAAGTAAGAATGGAAGAAAGTAGTAATCGGGAAAATCCCTGGGCCTGGGTGCCCATAGTACCCCGGAACCTGCTCCTGGCATCCTGGCTGGTATTCATCGCCATAGCCCTGGTTGCAATCCTGATTGAAAGGGTTACCCAGCCGGACCAAACTATCGAGCTTACCCTGTGGCGCGCTATCGGCGGCAACGCCAGCGGCGTGTCCTACTGGATGATATTGGGCAGCTACCTGACTTCGGAGGTATTTATAATGATCCTGACTTTGCGGAGAAATCGGTACGAAGTAGAAAAGGCCGCCGCTAAAGCTTCGGCCAAGGCTGCTACTGAGGGGAGGGCTGAAGGGAGAGCTGAGGGGAGGGCCGAGGGCCGAAAAGAAGAGCGCCAAGAATGGCAAGCCTGGTATGAGGCGGTAAAAGACGACCTGGCAAATGGCCGTCCACCCCAAACGCCGCCACCTTCCCGCAATAACGGCAACGAAGCCCGTTAGCCAAACCCCGGCACGCCCAACGGCGGTCAGGCTTCAGGCAGCGCCGCGCCCATTCCCCGGCTTTTCCCAGGGGAAATGCTGATAGCTTGCGTCGGCAATGAAATAGGGCGGGTAGTCGAGAAAGTAATCTGCCAGGAAGTTGCTGGTGGCGCGGGTGTAAAGCGCGGCATACCGCACATCCAGTTCGCGGTAGAGTGGACCGCCGAAAGTATCCTCCCGGATGCGCCGGAGGGAGTCCCCGCTATCGTTGATTTCGTCCACCACCAGCAGGCGGCGATGGCTGCCGACGCTGCCCAGCAATACACCGTCGCTGATGAAAAGCAACGGGCGTTCCAGCAGATAACTCAAGTGGGTCGCCGGCACCAGCCCGCCCCGGGACACGCCAACAATCAGGTCGGGACTCCAGCCGTCAGCCGAGTTTAGAATCCGCTGGCCCAACCGGATAATGCCCTCTCTCACTTCATCATATTCAACGTAGCGTCTTGACTGGTTCATCGCCAAATCTCGCTGCGTCTCCGTACCTCTGTAGTTAATTTCACTCCATAGACGGCAGCGACAGAGGTACTTGAATTCTACGCCTGGCTCCCTTCCCGGCGGCCCCGGTTCACCAACTGGGCTTTATATACCAGCAGGGGTATGGCAATTGCAATGATAATCAGGGCCACGATTTGCGCCTCGTTCAACGCCCCGCCGAAGTAGGTGTTCTGCTCGACACGCAGGAAGCTCAGGAAAAAGCGGCCAATGGAGTAGAGGGCGCCGTAGAGAACAAACAGCATCCCATGGGGGCGCAGGCGGTTCCGCAGCGGCCAGATAACCGCCAAGATTACCAGGTCAAACAACAACTCATAGGCCACCGCCGGGTGGCTGGCGGCCCGCAACGCGCCGGGGCTGAGCTCGTGAGTATAGACCACCCCCCAGGGCAGGTCGGTGAACTTGGCCCAATGTTCCCCGTTGATAACGTCGCCGATGCGCCCGATAGCCATGGCAATCAGCAGAGCCGGCGCCGCTACGTCAGCCAGGCGGCCAATCTGGGGCAGCGGGGCCAGATCCGGCTCCCCGGCAAAGCGGAAGTACCGGCCCCACAGGGTCAGGAACCAGTTGGAGTTGCGCATCAGGATATAGCAGGCGCCGCCGACAAAACCGCCCAGAATTGCGCCGTAGATTGCGATGCCGCCAGTCCAGACCATCAGTATCCGCAGCGGGTCGGCGGCATATACCGCCCAAAAGTCGATGACGTGCAGCAGCCGGGCGCCGATGATGCCGCCGATGATGCACCATACCGACACCGACAGGATGGCGTCGCCGTCCATACCCTCCCGGCGCCCCCAACGGACGGTCAGGATTACCGCCGTAGCTACGGAGACAAAGGTAAGGAAGCCGTGCCAGGACAGGAGAAAGGGGCCAAAATCCACGATGTAGGGATTGAAGGGGATACTGATAGCGCCGAGTATGCTCATCGGTTTGCTCTCACCCAGGGGTTAAGATTGTAAGATTGCAGTTATGTTTACTATGCCTCGGTTGCCCCGCTCAATGGTGGACTTGCCGAACCATTCCCAGCCTTCGACCGGCTCAGGATGAGCGGGATGCCCACCGGATTCCCGCTTGCGCCGGAACGACGGTAACCAAGAATGACGGTAGTATAGCAGTTTTCACTAATCTTGCTGCGGCCGGGACAAAGTGCGTACAAAATACGCCTCGGCTTGGCAAGGTTGCAAGGCCCTTGCCAACCGGAAGTATTCCTCTTCGCCGGAGGGCAGGCAAAACAGGGCCGGGCCGGCGCCGGAAAGATGGGGCCGCCGGCCGGTAACCCGTTCCACCAGACCGTACAAATCCTCCAGCATGGGAAACATCCTGAAGGCGACTGCCTCAAATACATTGTGCAGCGAATCCGCTACGTCCCGGCCGGCCGTCAGATTTTCCACCAGCCGGCGGGTTGCCCCTCCGTCGCCGTAGTGGGCCGGGGTTAGCTCGGCGTAGAGCCGGGCCGTCTTGCCTTCCAGCGTAGTCCGGGGGCAGATCAGGGTAACCGCCGTGTCGGGCAGGGACGGCAAGGGTTCAACCAACTCACCCCGTCCCTGGGCCAGGGCAGCGCCTCCCCGCAGGAAATAAGGCACGTCCGACCCGAGAGTCGCCGCAAGCCGGGACAGTTCGGACAAGGGCAGGCCCAACCCCCAAAGGCGGTTCAGGCCCAGCAGAGCCGCCGCCGCGTCGCTGCTGCCCCCGCCCAGGCCCATACCTACCGGAATACCCTTCTTAATGTGAATGTGCGCTCGGGGAGGCCGGCCGCAATGTTGAGCTAAAGCCTGGGCCGCTTGCCACACTAAATTGCCTTTGCCGTTCAGGGAAGGGTCATTGCACTCCACCCGGAGCGTCGGGCCGGCGCTGATTTCCAGTTCATCGGCCAGGTCAATGGCTTGGATGACCGTCCGAACCTCATGGTAGCCGTCCTCCCGGCGGCCCAAAACCTCCAGGGTGAGGTTCAGCTTGGCAAAGGCCGAAACTCTCAAACCAGCTCTCCGCTATGCTCCGGGGTGAGTTCCCGGCGCCAAGCCTCCCAAGCGGTATAGACTGCCGCCCATTCCTCAATGGCAAGGGTTTCCGCCCGCCGCCGTCCGTCCACTCCCCCGGAATCCAGCAACTCGCCAACCGTCCCTCCAGGCAACCCCAGGCCGTGGCTCAGGGAGTTGCGCAACTGCTTGCGGGGAGCGGAAAAGCCGGCCCGCACCAGGTCAAAGAACGCCTCCGTATCCGACACTGCCACCGCCGGCCGCTCCCGCAAGTCCAGCCGCACTACCGCCGAAGTAACTTTTGGCGCCGGGCGGAAGGCGCCGGGCGGTACGATGCAGACCGGCCGGGGCGTGGCATAGTATTGGGTCGCTACGGAAAGCAGCGACATTTTGCCGGGGACGGCGGTCATACTATCGGCCACCTCCCTTTGCAACATCAAAACCATCAGCCGGGGGCGCCACTCCGATTCGAGAAAGCGCCGGATAATCGGGTTGGCCGCATAGTAAGGCAGGTTAGCCACCACCTTGTACGCCGGCCGGTCGCCCCTTTCCGGGTTCGCCCCGTTGCCAACCAGAGAGCCGATGTCCACCGTCCGGGCATCGGCGGCCACTACCGTCAAGTTTGGCGGGTTGCCCAACCGTCCCGGTAGGGCAGCGGCCAGGTTGTCGTCCAGTTCAACCGCCACCACTTGGGCCGCCTGGGACAGCAGCCGCCGGGTCAACGCGCCCCGGCCCGGCCCAATCTCCAGCGCCACGTCCTCGGCAGTCAAGTCCGCCGCCGCCAAAATGCGGTCAAGGATGCGGTCATCTACCAGAAAATGCTGCCCAAGGGATTTGCGGGGCTTGGTCGCCGGCGGGGAGGATGCAATCAAAGGAGCCTTCACGATGTCAACAGTTCTCAAGTTAGACCGAGTTTGCGCTAAATCCGCTCATCCTGAGCGGAAAGGTCAACGCGGGCGGCTTTGCGCCTACCCAGATAGTTAGTAGTTAGAGACCGCGCACCCCCCTTCGACAAGAACTCGTTGAGCTTGTCCCGGGCCACAGCTCCGGCCAGGCTTTCCCACGGCACCCGCAAGTTCCTGCTTACCGTTGCTTCCTTCCGGACCTGGCGGGGTTCACAGGTTTGCGCCGCGTGGGACCCAGCCCTCAACGCTGCCGTCCCGGGATATTGGCCCACAAAGTCCAGCCTAAGGGAGGGATTCCACCCCGCTGTAGCGGATTGCGGGTATAGGGCACCGCTAGCTCCCCGTCTAGCACGGCCTCCTATTCAATGTTAGGGTAGTACCGCTACCCTGTCAAATGCCAATACCGGCGCCGCCAGGTTGCAAGGCCAGTGTAAAGTCAATGCAAATAAACAAAATCCGCTCATCCTGAGCCGGTCGAAGGATGCTTACAAGTAGAGGAACCTGGTTCGACAAGCTCACCATGAGCGGATTTTGCTCAGGACGGGCGGATTTTGCTCAGGATAGGCGGATTTTACCCCTGGCATCAACTTTGCAATCGCCCAGGATAAATGGTTGCCCGGAATGACGGAATGGGGGCTTGGTGTTAAAATTGACCGGAAAGGAGCAAACTATGCGGATCAGAAAAGCGGTTATTCCCGCCGCCGGGCTGGGCACCCGGTTCCTGCCCATTACCAAGTCGGTGCCCAAGGAACTGCTGCCCATCCTGGACCGGCCGATGCTCCAGTACGTGGTGGAAGAGGCAGCCGAGGCCGGTATCGAGGAAGTCATTATCGTTACCGCCCGGGGCAAGGAGTCGATCGCCGCCTACTTTCAGCCCCGCCCGGAGCTGGAGGAACGGCTGGCCGAAACCGGGGACAATGCCCTGCTGGAGAAAATACAACACGCCGCCTCGCTGGCCCAGGTATCCTTTGTGATTCAGGAGCAACCCCTGGGTCTGGGCCACGCCGTGCTGACCGCGCGGGAGGCGGTGGGCGCCGAGCCTTTCGTGGTGATTCTGCCCGACGACATCGTGGCCCACACGCCGGGGGTAATCGCCCAGATGCTGGCGGTCGCCGAGCAGTTTGACGCCGGCGTGGTGGCGGTGGAACGGATGCCCTGGGAGGTAATACCCAATTACGGGGTGGTGGACGCCGCCCCGGTTCAGGAACGGACGCACCAGGTCCGCCGGCTGGTGGAGAAACCGCCGCTGGATGAGGCTCCCTCCAACTTGACCATCGTGGGCCGCTACCTCCTGCCCCCGGAGATTTTCGACTGCCTGGAGCGCACCCCGCCGGGCGCCCGGGGAGAAATTCAGTTGACCGACGGGATTAGCTTGCTACTGGAAAGCCGGGACATTTACGCCTATGAGTTCTTGGGCGTCCGCTATGATGGCGGCAATCCTTTGGGGCTGCTGCGGGCCTCCCTGGAGTTTGCCCTGGCCCGGGAGGATACCCGTGCGGCGACCCAGGTCCTGCTCAAAACGCTGTCAACGCCGTAAGCATCCCGCTCCCTACCGATACCAACCGCTTGAGGAATGTTGCCAATGCCAACCAACCAGGAATCCCGGCCCCCCGGCGCCGGCCTCCTTTCCCGGCGGGGACTGGAACGGGCCGCCGCCGTCCTGCTGATTCTCTACGTCCTGACCGTGGCGGTTTCGGTGTCGCAGCGGGTGTCCAGCAACGCCGATGCGGTTATTTCAATGATGGAGCAAGGGAGCGGCGCCGCCGACCCGGCTTCCCTAACCCCGGCCGACGCCCGGACAACCCCGGTGCTGAACGCGAGCAGTTACACGGCAAGCCAGGCGGCCAGCCTGATTGCCGCCGTTATCCTGGTGGCCCTGGCCGCCGTCAGCTACCGGGTTTTCCGGGGCTATGACCGGACGCTGGCCCTGCTGGGCGCTTTTATGTTCCTGGGTGCGGCCTTTCTATCCTGCTTTGCCGGCGTCGTCGGGCTGACCCTGGCCCGGGAATACAGCTTGCTGATTCCGGCTCAAGCCGTGCCGGAGGCGGTTGACTACGGCAGTATTCAGGCCCTGGAACCCCTGCGCGCCCTGGCCGGCAAGACCAGTTTCACCTTTGCCGGGCTGGGACTGCTGGCCTTTGGCGGCCTGATTGCCTGGAGCGGCGCCCTGCCCCGCTGGATTGGCGGGCTGGGCATCGTGGTCGGGGCGATAATGTTCTATATCTGGATTGACGCCATCCCGGTACTGCACCGGATCGGCGGCGGCGCATATCTGCTCTGGCTGGCCTTGTTGGCCGGGTGGCTGATGTTCCGGGGAACCGGCGGCGCAGTTGCCGCCGCTGATAATGCTGATAACACCGAAAATGGAGAACGCTGATGCTTCAGATTCTATTGACCCTGCACATCTTTTTTGCCGTCTGGCTGATGAGCCATCTCATCAGCGCGGCTTTCTGGAAGGCCCGGGCCGACCGCTCCGGCAACCTGGAGCATATCGCCGCCACCACCCAATCCCTGGTGCGCTCCGACTACACCTTCACCGGGCCGGGCATCATCGGCCTGCTGCTGACCGGCATCTGGATGGCCGGGCTGACCGGTTGGGAGCGGTTCCAGGAACTCTGGCTGGGCCTTTCCTTTGTGTTGATAATCGTCATCGCCATCCTCTGGCTGGCGCTGTTGATGCCCCAGCAGCGGCGCATGGCCCGGCTGGCCCGGGCAGGAGCGGACAGCGGCTCCCCGCAGCCGGACTACCAACGGGCCAGCAAGATTTGGAACATAGCCGGCGGCATCGTTACCCTGATACCCATACTCATCCTGTTCCTGATGGTTTTCAAGCCCTGATTTTCGGTATTCTTGACCGGGTTGGTATTTGCCGGCCCGCCTAGTCGGGATGGTAAGGGCAGGTTACAAACCCGCCCCTACGCCGATTCTAATACCGTCACCAATTGCGAATAACATTCTTTCACCGGCCGCCAATTTTAATTATCCCTGCCTTCACCGGAATGACCCGGTAGGAGGCAAACTTGGAGAGTTGCCGTGACCAATCAGAAAGCGCAGCACCTGGAAAATATCAGCGACATTCGCGCCGAGTTGTTCCAAATCCTGGAGGGAATGGACTATTGCCTGGACTGGCGGCCCGACCCGGAGTCCTGGTCGGCGCGGGAGGTGATTACCCATATCCTGAATACGCCGCCGCCCGGGGTGCCGGCCATCCTGCGGGGTATGCTGGCCGGGGAGATTGAGGAGTATGACCTGTGGGCCGACCAGAAGTATCTGACCCCGGAAGCCCAGGACTGGGATCTGGCGCAGGTTCGGGAGCAATTGGGCAACTATTTTGAGGCGTTGGCGGAGAGCCTGGCGCCGGCTGCCGAGTCCGATTTGACCGATACCTCGGTTATGGTGCATCAGCGCAACCGGCTTTGGGATGAGCCGCGGACGGCCCAATGGCTGGTGGAGCGGCTGTTTGCCGGCCACTGGCGGGAGCATCTGGCGCAACTGCGGGAACTGCGGGATACCCTGGGGATTTAATTGCCTCTTTCCCCGCCGATGCCCAGCAGGCTGAGGAAGGCTTCCTGCGGAACCTCCACCCGGCCCACGCTTTTCATCCGTTTCTTGCCCTCTTTCTGCTTTTCCAGCAGCTTGCGCTTGCGGGTGATGTCGCCGCCGTAGCACTTGGCAAGCACGTCCTTGCGCATAGCCCGCACCGTTTCCCGGGCGATTATCCGGCTGCCGATGGCCGCCTGAATCGGCACTTCAAATAGCTGGCGGGGTATGGTGGTACGCAGCTTTTCCACCAGCGCGCGCCCGTGAGGCACCGCCAGGTCCCGGTGGACAATCATCGACAGCGCCTCTACCGGCAAGTGGTTAATCAGGATGTCCACCCGGCTCAGCGGCGCCGCCCGGTAGCCCTCAAAGGTATAATCCAGCGAAGCGTACCCCTGGGTGCGGGACTTGAGCTGATTGTAAAAGTCGGCCAGCATCTCGGCGAGGGGCATAGTGTATTCCATAACCACCCGGGTCTGCCCGTCCCGGTTATCATCGTTATCCTCTTCACCCTTGCGGGCCGGCATCCCCTGGATATACTCCATCCGCTTGAAATCGGAGCGGCGGGCGTGCATCAACTCCATTATCGCCCCGACGTGGCGGTTGGGGGCCACCAGGGTCAGTCCCAGCACCGGCTCCTGGATTTCCCGAATCTCGTGAGGTTGGGGCAGCCTGGAGGGATTGTCCACCCGCAGGGCGCTGCCGTCCTGGAGGATGACCTGGTAGGCCACGCTGGGGGCGGTAACAATCAGGTCCAGGTCATACTCCCGCTCCAACCGTTCCTGGATGATTTCCAGGTGCATCAGCCCCAGAAAACCGCAGCGAAAGCCAAAGCCCAGGGCGCCGCTGCTCTCCGGTTCCATAGTCAGCGAGGCGTCATTCAGCCGCAGCTTGTCCAGGGCCGCCCGCAGGCTGTTGTATTCCTCACCGTCGGAAGGATACAGGCCGGCAAAGACCATTGACTTCAGTTCGACGTAGCCGGGCAGGGGATTCTCGGCGGGCCGGCTGTGGCTGGTCAGCGTATCCCCAACGCTGCACTCCTGCACGTCCTTGAACCCGGTGGCAACGTAACCCACCTGGCCGGTGTGCAGGGCCGGCGCCGGGGTGGGAAAGGGCGTGAACAGCCCCACTTCCATAATCTCGGCAACCCGGCCCGAGGACATAACCATTATCTTGTCGTTCTTGGATACCTGGCCGTCCTCAACCCGGACGTGGGCGATGATGCCCTTGTAGGAGTTATAGACCGAGTCGAATACCAGGGCGCGCAGGGTTTCCTCCGACTTGCCGCCGGGGGGCTTGAGCCGTTCCACGACGGCGTCAAGAATGTCATTGGCGCCGGTGCCTTCTTTGGCCGACACAAAGAGGATTTCCTCGTCCCGGAACCCAAAGACCTGCCGGAGTTCGCCGGCCACCCGCTCTGGCTCGGCCTGGGGCAAGTCCACCTTGTTGACCACCGGAATCAACTCCAGGTCGTACTCCATTGCCAGCAGCGTGTTGGCAATAGTCTGGGCCTCAATTCCCTGGCTGGCGTCCACCACCAGCAGCGCGCCTTCGCAAGCGGCCAGGGCGCGGGAAACTTCGTAGCTGAAGTCCACGTGGCCCGGCGTGTCAATCAGGTTAAGCTGATAGACCTGCCCGTCCCGCGCCTGATGCTGCATCGACACGGCCTTGCCCTTGATAGTGATGCCCCGCTCCCGTTCCAGTTCCATCTGGTCCATAAACTGGGCCTTCATTTCCTGAGGGCGCACGGTGCCGGTAATCTCCAGAAAGCGGTCGGCCAGGGTGGACTTGCCGTGGTCAATATGGGCAATAATACAAAAGTTGCGGATGAGTTGAGGATTCATAACCTTTCCATAGTAACACGGCAGCCCGGCAGTAACAAGGACGGCAGAGCGGAGTAATCACGTCTTAACCCAAGGCATCGCGTCTGAACCAGGGCAACCCAGGCAACCGTCATTCCAAGCAACCGTCGTTCCGGCGAAAGCCGGAACCCAGAACCTTCGGTAATCGCCCCGCTCTTTTCCGGAGGATTTCCTGGATTCCGGCTTTCGCCGGAACGACGGTTTTGTGATGCGCTTGCCCTGGGACGGTAGAACGGGGTTATTCCCAACATTGTTGGTATTCCTTTTACCCGTACCGTCTCCGGTAGGGGCGGGTTTATAACCCGCCCTGGCTTGGGCGCAAGAATCGGTCAGACAAGGCACACCCGTTTTCCGGTATTTCCTTGCCGTTGACGCCGGGCGGGTTACAAACCCGCCCCTACCTGGTGATAATACCAAAGGACGCCGGGCGGGAAATCCCATCTTATAGGGAGAAGGGCGGGAATGTGGCCGGGGCCGCCCAAGAAAGAGGGCCGGCATCAAGCCGGCCCTGGTTAAAACTGAAGGATTTACCGCCGCAATTCAATAGGTTAGTAAGAACCGTAGCCGGGGGCCTGGATGCAGGCCGCCCAGTGATTCGAGTCCACCTCGCGCAGTTCCGGGGTTACCTCGGAACAACTGTCAATGGCAATCGGGCAACGGGGGTGGAACACACAGCCGGACGGCGGGTTCAAGGGGCTGGGCACCTCGCCGCTGAGCAGAATCCGCTCCCGCTGGGCGTCAATTATCGGGTCGGGAATCGGAACCGCCGAAAGCAGCGCGCGGGTGTAGGGGTGCAGGGGACTCCGGTAAATTTCGTTCCGGTCGGCAATCTCCACGATGTGGCCCAGGTACATCACCGCCACCCGGTTGCTGATGTGGCGTACCACCGACAGGTCATGGGCAATGAACAGGTAGGTCAGGTCGAACCGTTCCTGCAAGTCTTCCAGCAGGTTCACAATCTGGGCCTGGATGGAAACGTCCAACGCCGACACCGGCTCGTCGCACACGATAAAGGAAGGGTCAACGGACAGGGCGCGGGCCACGCCGATGCGCTGGCGCTGGCCGCCGCTGAACTCGTGGGGGAACCGGTCGGCCATATAGGGATTCAACCCCACGTTTTGCAGGAGTTCCGCCACCCGGTCCTTGTATTCATCCTTGCTGTTCACCAGGCCGTGAACAATCAGCGGCTCGCCGATGATGTTGCCGGCGGTCATCCGGGGGTTGAGGGAGCTGTACGGGTCCTGGAAAATAACCTGCATCCGCCGCCGCATGGTACGCATCTGGCGGGTGGAAAGGCCGGTCAGTTCCTGGCCGTCAAAAATTACCTGGCCGTCGGTGGGACGGTACAACTGGAGGATACAGCGTCCGGTAGTGGTCTTTCCGCAGCCGCTTTCGCCCACCAGCCCCAGGGTTTCACCGCGCCGGACAAAGAAACTTACGCCGTCCACCGCCTTGATGTGGGCTACGGCCCGCTGAAAGATAATCCCTGCGGTTACCGGGAAATGCATCTTGAGGTTCTTGACCTCCAGCAGAATTTCCCCGGATTCCGCCGGTGCTCTGCCCTGCGTCCCGGTTTCAGTCATTGTGGTCATAGTCTATCTCTCCCCAGGCCGGTTTTCTTTAACTTATTCGACTTCGGCATCCGATTCGGAGGCCGCTGCTCCATTGCTACTGTCGTCGGCGTACAGTCCGAGGTCAGCCAGAAAGTCCAGGGCCGACGGGCCTAGTTCGTCGGAACGCCAGCAGGCCGACCAGTGGCCTTCGTTGACCAACATCAGGGGCGGCTCCTCCGTGGCGCACTTATCCACCGCCCACCGGCAGCGGTCCCGGAAAGCGCAGCCCTCGGGCAGGTTAATCAAGTCGGGCGGCTGGCCCTCAATGGGGTCCAGCTTGGCGCGGCGGGGCAGGTCCAGCCGGGGCACCGACTTCAGCAGACCGACGGTATAGGGATGGCGGGGGTTGCTGTAAACCTCCCCGGCCGCGCCGCGCTCAATGATTTTCCCGGCGTACATTATGTTCATCCGGTTGGCGTAGCGGGCCACCACCCCCAGGTTGTGGGTGATGACAATCAGGGAAACGCCGAACTCGCTGGTCAGCGACTTCATCAGTTCCAGAATCTGGGCCTGAATGGTAACGTCCAGCGCGGTAGTCGGCTCGTCGGCGATAATCAGCTTGGGGTTGCAACTGAGGGCCATGGCAATCATCACCCGCTGGCGCATACCGCCGCTGAACTGGTGGGGGTACTGGCGCACTCGCCGTTCCGCGTCGGGGATGCCGACCCGGGACAGCAGGTCAACCGATTCTTGGCGGGCCTCCTCCCGGCTCATACCCCGGTGCAACTGGAGCGTTTCGCTGAGCTGCCGCTCCAGGGTAAGCACCGGGTTGAGCGAGGTCATCGGTTCCTGAAATACCATGGACATCTTGGCGCCCCGGATGCGGCGCATATCGTCCATATCAATTTTCAGGATGTCTTCACTCTCGAAAAGAACCTCGCCGTCCACGATTTTGCCCGGCGGGTCGGGAATCAGGCGCATCAGGGATAGGGCGCTGACGCTTTTGCCGCAACCGCTCTCTCCCACCAGGCCGAGGGTTTCGCCCTCCTCAACTTCGTAGGAAACTCCGTCAACCGCCTTAACCACACCCTCAAAGGTGTAGAAATGGGTTCTAAGGTCTTTAACTTCCAGCAGCGTAGCCAACTGGCCTCCCTTCCGACAAGGGAACCGAATGAGTAGTATTCAATTCCTGACGCCGGCTTATGTAATTATGGCGCGAACCCCGCCATACCCAGGTTCTTCGAGTGGTGGGGAAGGGGAGACTCGAACTCCCACGCCTTGCAGCACATGATCCTAAGTCATGCTCGTCTACCAATTCCGACACTCCCCCGGTCGGCAGAAACCCGGCAAATGCAAAATTATGCGAATTGGTGACCCGCCTCGGGGTCGAACCGAGAACCTACGGATTAAGAGTCCGTTGCTCTGCCAGTTGAGCTAGCGGGC
Organism: uncultured Dehalococcoidia bacterium; assembly: GCA_958295765.1. GTDB lineage: Bacteria > Chloroflexota > Dehalococcoidia > Lucifugimonadales > UBA3495 > CATQHB01. The sequence goes on along the minus strand of CATQHB010000002.1, from coordinate 1,192,073 downwards.
CAACCTGCACAAAACCTGATTTTAAGTATTTCCAGGTTGCCCAAGCCTATCAATAGTTTCCCTTTCTTGTCAATAGACCGGCCAGAGCGCGCTAGGGTCTTATAGCTGCCACCGGACTTTCAATGTTCCATGCTGGCGGTCATCCCGGCTGCTTGCCGGGTCATTCCAACCGCTTGGCAGGTCATTCCAACCGATTACCCTGTCGTTCCAACCGCAGGGAGGAATCTAAAATGCCGGCCCTTGACTCCGCTCAAGGTTTTTAGATTCCTCCCTGCGGTCGGAATGACATTGGCTTTTCTCGGAACGGCAGCGAATTTTCAGTTTAGCGAACTTCCAATTTATTGACGCGCGCAACCTTGGACGGATTCCACCCCCGCTATCCAGCAAAGGCCCCGATGGCCTGCACGACCCGGGCCACTTGCGCGTCGCTTATTTCCGGATACATTGGAATCGACAGGATGGAGTCGCCCAGCCGTTCCGCGACCGGGAAATCGCCCAGGCCGTACCCCAGCGACCGGAAGGCCGGCTGAAGGTGCAGGGGGACCGGGTAGTGAATCCCGACGCCAATTCCATTATCCGACAGATGCTGCCGCAGTTCTTCCCGCCGGTCGGTCTGGATGACGTAGAGATGATAGACGTGCCGGCCGCCGGGGATCCGGCCCGGCAGCGTCAGCCAGGGAAACTCGCCCAGGGCCGCGTCATACTTGGCGGCCACCGCCCGCCGCGCCGCGTTCCACTCCTCCAGATAGCCGAGCTTGACCCTCAGAATGGCCGCCTGGAGCGTGTCCAGCCGGCTGTTGACGCCTACGTATTCGTGTAGGTACTTGTCGGTGCGTCCGTGATCCCGCAACATCCGCACGGTGGCGGCCAGTTCCCCGTCGTTGGTAACTACCGCCCCGGCGTCGCCATAGGCCCCCAGGTTCTTGGCCGGATAGAAACTGAAGGCGGTCAAGTCGCCCCAGTTCCCCACCCGTTTGCCCTGGTACTCGGCACCGTGGGCCTGGGCCGCATCCTCAATAATCTTGATGGAACGCTGCCGGGCAACCTCCATTATTTCCGCCATAGGCGCCGGTTGCCCGTACAGGTGAACCGGGATGGCCGCCTTGGTCCTGGGAGTTATCGCCGCGCTGAGGCCCTCGGCGGTCATATTGAAGTGATGCGGATCCACGTCCACAAAGACCGGCGTTGCCCCGGCGGTGGCAATGACCTCGGCGGTGGCGATGAAAGTGTTGGCGGTGGTGATTACCTCATCGCCGGGGCCGACCCCCAAGGCGTTGAGCGCCAGGGCCAGGGCATCGGTGCCGTTGCCGACGCCAACGGCGAACTCGGTCTCGCAGAAGGCGGCGAACCGCTGCTCGAAGTCGGATACCTCCGGGCCGTTGATGAATTGGGCGTGTTCCAGCACTGCGTCAATGGCCGCCCGCATTTCCGGCCTGATGGCGGCGTATTGGGCTTTCAGGTCCACCAGGGGGATGGAGCGCATTAGGCGTAAACCTCATTTCCCGATAATGGAGCCGGCCGCATCGGCTTTCCGGGCCGGTTTAAGCCGGGCGGCGGCAGACCAGCAGCAAATTGCCCCGGGTGGCCTTAGCGTGGATTGTCCCCGTATTGTAGCCGATAACGTACTCCCGCTCAATGGTCAGCCCCGCCTCGGTGAACAAGCGCCGGAAGGAACGCCTGGAGTACCCGTGCATAAACCCGGCCAGGGGGCTGCCCTCCAGTTGGGTGGAGTATAGCTTGTCGCCCACGTCCAGGTTGGGGTCAACCACCGACCGGAGATACTCCCAAATCGCGGTGGGCCAACTCCGGTGGAACCCCTCACCTTCGCCCAAATGCCAGCGATTTATCGCGTCCACGAACAACAGGCCGTTGGGCCGCAGCATCCGGCTCAACTCTGCCGCCGCTTTCCGCCGGTCAACGGCGGAAGTCAGACAGGAGAAGGGGAAAAAGAGGCAGGTAACCAGGTCAAAGGACTGGTCGGGAAAGGCAATGCCGGTCAAATCGCAGACCTGAACTTCACTGAATCCCCCGCCCCGGGCCCGGGCGATTTCGACCATTTGGGGGCTGGCGTCAAACCCGCAGAGTTCAATATCGGGCAATTCTTCCCGCAGCTTGCGCCAGCGGGAGCCGGTTCCGCAGGCCGCGTCCAGCACCGACAGGGGGCGCGCCCCGGCCCTGGCATACTGCAACACGATTTGGTCCACCGCGTCATTGAAGGCGTGCCGCCGCGCCCCAATGGTATCCTCATAGGTGGCGGCTATCTTATCGAACCGCGTCTGAATTATCCGCTTGTTTCTTGAGGAACGGTCTTGGCTCATGCCCCGTCCTTGGCCCCGTCCTTGATCGAGGCCGCCGTTTCCAACTCTGGCCGGTGAATCGCCGGCCCCCAAATCGCCGGGGCCGTATCCGTCCCCTGCAAAGCGTCTTCGTAAATCCCCAAAGTCCGGGCGGCGACTACCTTCCAGTCGAAAACCTCCTCCGCCAGTCGGCGGGAGCGCCGCCGCATATCGGCCAGCCGGAGCGGGTCGGCAAGAATCGAGTCCAGCACGCCGGCCAGAGAACCGGCGTTGCCCCGCTCAAAAGCGGCGCCGTTTCCGTACAGCGTAAGATGCCGGCCCGCCACCGCGTCCGAGTGAACCAGGGCGGCTTGGCAGGCTATCGCCTCGTTCATACTGATGCCCGGATCGCCGGGCCACACCGCGATGTCGGCCGCCGACATATAGTTGGGCAACTCGGCGTAGGGAACCAGGCCGGTCAAAATGAGCTTGTCTCTCACCTCAGGACGGGCTGACTCGGCGAGCCTCTCGGCGATACCGGGCACGGCCGGCCCAATCACCAGGAGGTGTAAATCGTATTTTTCGGCCAGGGTATTCCACGCCTCCACCAACACGTCCACCTCTTTCCCGGGGCTAATCCTTCCGGCAAACAGCAGGGCCGGGGCGCCCTCGGGGATTCCCAGCGACCGGCGGGTATCCCGCCGGGCCGACTCATCGTACTTGAAAGAGCCGGTATCGGCCCCCAGGGTAGAGTGGGTCATCCGGGAGTGGGGGATTCCGAACAAATCGTGCAGCAGGTCTTCCGGCTCAGGCCCCAGGGGTATGTACCGCTTGATGACGGAGCTATAGTAGGGCAGAAACCCGCGCCGGAACAACTGGTAGTAGGCCCGCCGCACCGGGCCTCGGGGATAAGTCCAGAAGTACCACAGGTGGCAATCTATGACCACTGGCAGGTTCAGGGACTTGGCCGCCGCCAGGGCCTGCACGGTCGGCGCCCCGACCGGGCTGTGGAGGTGCAGAATGTCCGGCCGGATTTCCTGCAAGGTCTTTTTGAGGCCGGTCAGCAGAAATTGGGTTCCCTTTCTGGTCTGGAACCTGGCCTTGAGCCGGTGTATCCGAACCCCCCGGTCTTCGTACACCCCGGGGCGGGTCTCGGTCTGAAAGTGGGCCAACCCCTGCCACCAGGCCAGGGGTAAATTGTGGGTAATGAGGGAAACGTCCGCGCCCAGCCGGGCTTGCTGGAAGGGGAGGTGATTGTCCTCATACCCCAACCCTTCCTGGTAGTTGATGGTGATATGCGCAACCCGCACGTGGCCCCTTAGCCCCCGCTGCTCCGTCCGGGTACGCCGGGCGCCGCTGGCATCCGGCCTTTGCTGAGTTCCGACTGTATCCGCTCGATGGTTCGGACCACTGAGACCGCGGATTGCCCGCCGCTGATTGGCTCGGAACCGTCCCGGATGCAGTCCAGGAAGTGCTGCATCTCCCTAGCCAGCGGTTCCGGGTAAGGAATCTTGGGGATAGTGGTGTCGCCGTAGCGGTGGGATACCAGGAATCCGCCGGGGTTGTCGGTGTCCTTGGTGCCCCGGGAAATATCCACCCCCATATCGTAAATCACCACTCGCGCATCGGGGGAGGCATCGTCCAGCACCACCATTTTCCGGCTGCCCACCACGGTCACCGTTCTTACCTTGTGGGGATCCAGCCAACTGAGTTGAATGTTGGCAAGTTGTCCCCGGCGGAACCGCAGCGTCGAAAATACCACGTCCTCCAGGGAGGGCTGAAGGTAGCTTCCGCCCACGGCGCTTACGCTCTCCGGTTCGGCCTCCAGCCAATACTGGATGATTGATACGTCGTGAGGCGCCAGGTTCCACAGCACGTTCACGTCGGAGCGCACAATCCCCAGGTTGAGCCGGCGGCTGTAGATATAGTTGATGTCCCCCAGACTGCCGGAATCAATCATATCCTTGAGGTAGTTGACCGCCGAGTTAAACAGGAAGGTATGGCCGGCCATCAGCGCCAGACCCCTGGCGTTGGCGTAGTCCACCAACTCCTGGGCTTCCTCGGTATTGGTAGCCAGCGGCTTCTCAACGAAGGCGTGTTTTCCGGCGTCCAAGGCCAGCCGGGCGGCCCGGTAGTGGTCATTAGCCGGAGTAGCGATTACCACCGCGTCAATTGAATCGGAGTCAAATATGTCCGACTCATTGCCGGAGATGGGCAGTTCCGGGTACTGAGACTTCACGTATTCCTGGGCAGCAGGGGACGAGTCCACCACCCGCTGCACCTGGCAGTCGCCGGACTCCATAAGGACGCGCAGCAGGTTCTTGCCCCAATACCCGCAGCCCAATAACGCCGTTCTTACCTGGCGGTTGCGTGAAGTCATACTGAACTCATGCTGAACTCATCAAAAGGCGGTGGCGCCCATCATTCCAAGCACCCGTCGTTCCGGCGAAAGCCGGAATCCAGGAAATCCCCCGGAAAAGAGCGAGCCGGCTACCGAACATTCTGGCTGCCGGCTTTCGCCGGAACGACGGTGGTATGAATGACGGGTTTATGATGCGATTGCCCGACCACCATTGACCCGAACCCGCTACCGGCCGGACGGGGCGTATTATAGTATTGGGCTGACCGGCAACGCAAGCCATTAACTCCCGGCTACCCCCGGTTCTCCGGCGTAGGGCGCGGGTGTTCGGGGCCGGCGTCAGGGTTTCCCTGCCTCATCCCCTACCGGCCCGCTGTCCCGGGCCGGCATGAGTAACCGGAACCGGGGCGGAACCTTCTCCCGGAGGCCCCCGCCGCGCGCCCGGCCGGGCATACCCAGGAGGAGCGGCAGGTTGAGGATTATGGCGGCAAAGATAATCAAGTCCTTATGGTCGGCCAGGTTGGTGGAAAACTGCTTTTGGATGAAAAGCGCGGCCACTACCAGGAATACCGCCGTAATCAGGTGAAAGTAGGGGTTTCGCTGGTCGAGCCGGATAAAGCCCTTCCAAAGGCTCACCAGGGCCAGTATCAGGAAGGCCACCAGGAAAACCAGCCCGATTAAACCCAGTTCGGCGGCCGTCTCCAGAAAAATGTTGTGGGCGTAAATGTCCATCCCCGCCGTGCCGGCGCCCCGGAGCGGGTTGTCTCTGAACCTGGTCAGGGCTTCTGAGGTCAAATCAACCCGATTCTGTATCACGTTTTCGGCCAGTTTACTGTTCTCCGCATTAGGGTTCACCGGCAGGGCCAGGGTCTCAAAACGCTGCTGATTGGGCAGGGTTATTCCGGCCCGGGGGAGGTTGTACCTGGAGATCGTACCTTCCCGGGCCAGGCCGGCCGCTACCGGGCCGATGGCCGGGGTCTGCGCCAGGTAAGTCGCGCCCTCCCTTTCGTATTCCACGTAAGCGCGCAGGAACTTGCCCCGGTCCGCGCCGGTCGGGGAGTATTGGTAGGACCGGGCACCGTCAATGTCGGCCCAGGTAGCGGCGTCGGGCAGGGTGGCCGCGCCGGATTGGGGATTAGCCCGCTGCCACTGCCAGGCTCTCATAGGGTTGTCGTCGTGCCGGTGGGCGCGATCGTTGACCAGGTAGGCGGTGATGAGTTGTCCCACCCGCTTTGGCTGAGCGGCTTCTCTGAACCCGGCCGCGCCGATTTTCTCCTGGGTTGCGGCGGCGGCCGGCGCTCCAATCGGGCCGATGGCCGGCGTCTGCGCCCGGTAAGTCTCGCCCACCTTTTCGTAATGCACGTAGGCGCGCAGAAACTTGCCCCGGTCGGCGTCGGTGGGGATGTAACTGAATGACCCGGCCCCGCCGGTGGCGGCCCAGGTAGCGTTGTCGGGCCGGTTAGCGTCGTCGGGCCGGGGGTCAGCCCGCTCCCAATACCAGGGCTGAACCGGGGAGTCGTTGGCCCGGTGGGGGCCATCGCGGACCAGGTAGGCGGCGACTGCCTCGCCCACCCGCTTTGGTTCCGCTCCCTGGTCAATCCCGGCCTCGCCGATTTTCACCAGGGTTGGATCGGCGGACGCCGCCACTATCGGGCCGATGGCCGGCGTCTCCGCCCGGTAAGCATCGTCCCCCCTCTGGTAGTACACGTAGGCGCGCAGGAACTTGCCCCGGTCAACGTCAGTTGGGGTGTAATTGAATGACCCGTACACCTCTCTTTCGTCAGTGTAGGCCCAGGCCCAGGTAGATTCGTCGGGCAGATGCGGAGCGTCGGGCCGGGGGTTGGCCCGTTCCCAATGCCAGGGAGTAACTACGTCGTCGTCGGCCCGGTGGTGGTGATCGCGAACCAGGTAGGCGGAGACGGCCTCGCCCACCCGCTTTGGTTCAGCGGCGTGGCGGATAGCGGCGTCGCCGGCAACGAAAACCGGCGTGGTCAAGCCACTGACGAAAATCTCGTAGAGCAGAAAAGCCGTTACGCCGAAAGCAATCAGCAGAACCGGGAAGTTGCTGAACCGGCGCGTAATCAGCGACAGCAGGAACGCAATCGACAAGGCGCCCACCAGCGCCACCAGGGAGGCGCGGGTGCCGACAATCAGCAGGGTGTAAAGCAGCGCCCCGGCTACGGCCAGACTCGGAATAATCCAGATGCGCCGCCAACCGGACATCAGCCCGACGTAAAGCGTTATTCCGACCAGGCACAGAATCCCCAACTGAATCGGGTTGGCCTTCAGGAACACCAGCCGCTCATTCCATTCTACTACCTCATAGGGCAGCAGCCGGGCGACCCCCTCGGGCAGGAAGGTGAAGGCAAAGGCCCCGACGCCGATAAGCGTTGCCGCCGCCAGCGCCGTAATCAGAAAGCACTTCACCCACCGGAAATCGACCAGGATGAGCCGCGCCAGGAAGTAGGGCGCCAATACCAGCGCCACGAACCGCAGACCCTTCTCCAGCCCGGCGGCGGAACTGCTGTTAGCCAGCAGAACCAGGGCCAGGCCAATCAGGGCCACGTCCGCCCAAATAAGCTGGAACCGGATTTCCCGGGCGGCCCGGCAGTGGACGCCAAGGCACAAGACGGCCACCAGCAGGAACACCGGCGTCAGGTTGATGACTCCGAACACCAGCGTTCCGCCCCGTATCGTGTAGGCAAAGGCAAACAGGCCCAGGGCGACGGCGGCGCAATACATTGCCAGGACGCCCCCGTCGGCGCCGGCCGCCTTGGCCGGCAACGCCGCCAGCGTCAAGCGGGTCGAGGCAATTCCCGTTGCTACTCTGTTCACCGCGCTACCTGATTACAACATTACGACAGATTAGGAGTTACCCAGTTGGCCGGTCATTCCAATTGCTTGGTGTGTCATTCCGACCGCAGGGAGGAATCTAAAACGCCTGGCCGCTGTCAAGTCCCGGTTCCAACGGGAACCTGGTTTGGGAAAGAGTTTAGATTCCTCGCTCCCCTCGGAATGACCGGGAACTCTCTTGGAATGACATAGAATCTTGAATGACACCGGGCTTTCAATGTTCCATAGCCAACGGCGCAACTCATACAGCTACGAAGTATCCCGATTTGCGGCACGCTTAACCTTGTCCCGCACCTTATGTTTCTACCGGCCGGCCGCTATGCCCCTGGCGCAGCGCCGCGATTATAAACGGGACGAAAGCCACTGCGAAAGCAATCCAGCCAATGGAGTTGGCCCACGCCGCCCCCTCCGCGCCATACGTCGGGGCCAGCGCCAGTATCGCCGCCACCATTGCCACCAACGCCACCGAATAGGCCGCCAGGTGGGGCAGGGCGCGCCCGGTCGCTGCCGGCAGGACGTACACCGGCGCAATAATCGCAAAGGCCAGGGCGCCGGGCAGCAGGAACAGCAGCGGAAAGGCGACCGCCTCAAAACCGGGGCCAAACATTATGCTGATTACCGGTTCGTGAATTATCACCAGCAGCCCATATCCGGCAACGGCGACCGCCAACGATAACAGCGTAAAGCGGCGCGCAATACGGCGCACCGCCACCGCATTGCCGCCGTACCACTGCCGGCTGTACTCGGCCTGTACCCCGGTGGAGATGGAGCGGAAAGGGTGTTTGGTGGCATCTACAATCTGGTACGCCGCCCGGTACAGCCCAACCTGGTGCAGGCTGAGGACGTTGGCGAGCAGGATTATGTCAATATGCAGGATGACGGCTTCCACCGACGCCCGCCAGAAGGAGCCAACCTGAAACGCGATAACGTCCCGCCCCGGTACTTTAACCCGCAATGAGCGCAGAAACCCCGGCAGGCCGGCTTGCCGCTCTGCTGACGCGGCGGCCACGAACATCCCGACCCCGGTTACCACGTCGCCCACCACATAGGCCGATATTACCATAATCAGCCCACCTTCGGCTATCCACGCCGCCACCAGGAAGGCCGTCCGGGCCGCCGAACTAACCAGGGCAACGATGAAACCCCACTGCAACCGGTCGGCCAAGCGCAACACCGCCAGGCTTTCCCGAACCGTGGCGGCGGCAATGCCCCCGATTCCGTACACCAGCAGCGCCGACCGGTAGCCCTCCGCCTCCCCCAGCAGACCGCTCACCGCCAGGGTTACCGCCACCAGCAGGGCGTAGGAAACCAGGGCCAGCCCCTGGGCTACCAGCATGGTGAAACGCAGCGTGCCGGTCGCTTCGTCAATCCGGCCCTCGGCCAGGCTGCGGGTAACGAAGGTGGTGATGACCTCATTGCCCGGCAGGGACACGAACCGGTAGAGCAGCGAAGTCAGCGCGATAATTATCGCCACCGCGCCCAGGCCCTCCGGCCCCAGAATCCGGGCCGAAAGCGCCACCTGGACGATGCTGGCTAGAATCTGGGCAACCGTTATCGCGCCAATCCACAGCGTCTGCCGCGCCGCCCGTTGGTCGGATTGGGGGAGCAGTCGGCGGATTAGCGCGGCGGCGCCGTTTTTCGATAACATCCCCACCATCCCCACCTTCACGATTCCCGGCCCGGCCTATGCGCGGTCAGGAAACAGCGCCGCTAACCGGCCTAGTCCCTATTCTACCGCCTCACTGAGCCGTTGCGAATGACGGCGCAGCCGGCGCAGCAGCAGGTCAATCAATACCAGCCCGATTACTCCCCCGGCCAAGTCCAGCCCCAGGTCGATCATGCTGGGCGAGCGCCCCGGAATGACCGCCTGGTACGCCTCGTCGAAAAGGGCGTACAGCATCGTAAAGGCCAGAACCAGGCCCCCCAAGGCCGGCCGGGAAAGCCGCTCAATGGTGCGAAAGGCCCAATAAGCCAAAGCCGCCAGAACCGCGAACTCTACCAGGTGGAGTGGGGACAGGTCAAAAGATTCGCCCGGCGCCGGGCCGCCCAGAATCGCGATGATCGTGTCCTTGCTGAGGCTGGACAAGGCAAAGATAACCGCCATCCAGACCAGCAGCGGCGCCCAATAAAAGAGGAACTGCCGCCCAAACCGCTTCACTTTCCCTTTCCTCTCTCCACGCCCGAACCGGCGGGAATCGGGGCGCGCTTTAACCGCCGCCGGATTCGGGGGTGGAGATTGCGGATACCGGTCGGCAATCCCGGCGCTGAGGTAGCGTTACAGGGCGCGCCGGCCCACGCCCACGTAGTCAAAGCCCAACCGGCGCATTTCCCCGGCGTCCAGGGCGTTTCTGCCGTCAAAGACGAAACGGGGCGGGCGCATTTTCCCGGCGATGCCCGGCCAGTCGGCCTCGACTATCTCCCGCCATTCGGTCAGCAGCGCCACCGCCTGGGCCTGGTCGCAAGCCTGCACCGGGTTATCAACCATCCGCACCGTTGCCGGCAGCCGCCGGCCGGCGGTCTCCCGGGCCTGCGGGTCAAAAGCCTGCACCGCTACGCCCTCGTCCACCAGCGCCTGAATCAACGCCAGCGACGGGGCATCCCGCACGTCGTCGGTGTCCGGCTTGAAGGCCAGGCCCAGGACGCCAACCCGCAGCCCGGCCAGCCCGCCGTTGAACTGCTCCCGCAGCGCGTACAGGGGCGACAGCCGTTGCCGGTTGTTGACGTTGATTACCGACTGGAGCAGTTCCACGTTCACCCCGCTGGTCAGGGCCAGATAGTCCAACGCCCGCACGTCCTTGGGGAAACAGGAGCCGCCGTAGCCCACGCCGGCGTGAATTCGGACGCCGGTTCGCCCGTCCAACGCCAGGCCGTCGCTCACGGCGTCAATGGACGCGCCCACCCGGTCGCAAAGGGAGGCGATTTCGTTGATGAAGGAAATGCGGGTCGCCAGGAAGGCGTTGCTGGCGTACTTCACCATCTCCGCGCTGGTAATGTCGGTAACCAGGTAGGGTGCGTCGATTCCGGCGTGCATCCCCTGCACCACCGCCAGGGCCTGGTCGTCCCCCGGTTCGACGCCCACCACGATCCGGTCGGGGGCGTCCCAGTCGGCAAGGGCGCGGCCTTCCCGCAGGAACTCGGGATTTGCCGCGTAACGGATGCCCGATTGCTGCAAGCCTTGTTGCAGGAACCGCTGGCCGGCCCCCGGCGGCACCGTGCTTTTCATCACCACCACCAGGTCATCGGGCTGACGGGCTTTTATCCACTCCAGCGCCGCCCTTACCTGGTTCAGGTCCACGGCCCCGCTGTCCGCCGGCGGCGTTCCGGTGGTGATGACGGCGGCCTTGCCCAATGGCTCAGCCACTTCGTCCCGGTGCAGAAAGCGGAGATTGCCCTCGCGCCGGCCGGCGGCTACCCGCTCGTTCAGCCCGAACTCGTACACCGGCGCCACCCCCGACTGGAGGGCATCAACTCGCTGCCGGTCGATGTCGATGCCCAGCACGTCATGGCCCGCCGCCGCCAGCCCGGAGGCCGCCACCGCCCCCACGTAACCCAAGCCAATCACCGTTATTTTCAAGCAACGTCTCCCGTTGAACCCGGTTGCCGGCTTATTGCGTTACGTGGTCGATGCACCGATCCAGCGCCTCATCCAGCGTAACGGACGGGCGCCAGCCCAGGAGTTGCGCCGCCAGCCCAATATCGGGTATGCGCCGCCGCACGTCATCGTCATAGATGCTCTGGAAGTTGAAACTCAGGGTTGCGCCGGGGTCAATTATTCCCCGTTCCTGGCCTTTTCGGAAAATCCGGCGGGCCAGCTCTTTCATCGTTACCGGCTCCGGGTTCCCCAGGTTGATGGCCTGGCCCAGGGTAATCGGGTCAAAGGAAAACTTGGCTATGGCGGAGGCCACTTCCTCAATCCAGGTAAAGCAGCGCACCTGCTCCCCGTCGCCGAGGATGTCCATGGGGTTTTGCCGCTGCACCAGCAGCTTGGCTATGAAGTCGGAGAATACGTGAGATATGCCGGGTTCACTCTCCGCCGCCTCATAAGGGGTTATGATGTTGAAGGGCCGCCAGATGGTGTAAGGCAGGCCGTAGTCGCGTCCGAAGGCCTGGCAAAGCCGTTCCCCCACCAGTTTGGAAAGCCCGTAGTCGGTCAGCGGCGCCGGCATATCCCGTACCATATCCTCGCGGGACGGATGTTCCTCGCTCCGCTCATAAACCATCGAGGAGGATATATACACAAAGCGCTCAACCGGAAGGGCGGACGCCGTTTGGAGCAGGTTAATGTGGAGTTGCATATCTTTGGATAGAATGTCCGCCGACTTGGAATGGAAGCCCCGTATGCCGTAAAGCTGGGCGGCGGACTGGATGACGGCGTCTATGCCGGGGCACACCGTCGCAACAAAACCGGGGTCGCAAAGGTCTCCCTCGCAGAACTCGTAATCCCGCCGCCGGTTGACCGCCCCATAGCGGCCGAGGTTATCGGCGCCGCGGACTTGGTGGCCGTCAGCCAGCAGGCCGGGGATTACCTGCTGCATCAGCGAACCCTCACTGCCGGCAATCAGAACACGCATCCGGGTTCTCCCTCCCTCGGCCCGCTGCGGAAAATGCCGTTTGCGGAACGGTAGCGCATCTCATCCCAAAAGCCCCATATATCCACGTAAACGCAATTTTCATTGTCAACCGCTTCCGTAATCGCTGGCAGGTTTTTGAACTCCCGATGGGGCGTCATCAGAACGACGGCGTCGCACCCTTTCAGGTCAGAGAGGGGAGCGTAGTTTTTCAGATGCGGTTCGACGGTTATACACTCATAACCCAACCGCTCCAACTGGTGCAGCAGTTTGAAACTCAACGAGTTACGGATATCGTCGGAATCGGCCTTGAAAGTCATGCCCAATATAGCTACCCGACAAATTCCATCAAATTTCTCCAACTGCTGTACAATTTGCATCGGCATACTTTCGTTGATGTGAAATGCGGTGCTAATTAACTCCTGGAATGGAATCCTTTCAACCAGGAACCACCCATCTTTGTACAGGCACGGCCCGCCCACATTCGGGCCTGGCGTTGGCAGATTTAGACGGGGGTAGTCATAGTTGCAAGCGTCTATAATGCGGTTTATATTCGCGTCATACAGGTTGCCAATCAGATAGAATTCATTAGCCAATGCAAAGGAAACGTAGCGCGTCATATTGGTGATGAGCTTGCCCAGCTCAGCCTCAACCGGCGTGAGCATAATGTTTTCGCCTGACGAAAATGTCTTGAAAAAGCTGCTGGTCAAATGGTAGGAATTTTCGTCAAAAGCTCCAATCAGCTGCGGCAGAACCGCCGTCTCCTCAATCGCTCGGCCTTGTACCACCCGTTCCGGCGCATAAACCAGATGGAAGTCCCGGCCTTCGGTCAAGCCGGTCAGGGTTTCCAGCTTGTTGCGTACGCGGCCGGTCGTACCCGGAGTCACCGTGCTGCGGAGTATGACGATATGCCCGGGCAGCAGGCGCGAAGCCAAACTTTCAATCAGCCGGTACAGGTTGTCCAAGACCGGGTTCAGGTGCTGGTCGGTGGGCGAGCCGACCATAATTACTACATAGCGCGACGACGGTACATCGTCCAGCCCCCCGGTCATCGTGAGCCGTCCGGTGTCCATAGCCTCGGCCAAAAGCTCCGGCGCGCCGTTTTCCTGAAACGGCATTACCCCGGACATAATCAGTTGATTATATTCCGTGTTGAGGTCCACGCCGTTGACTTTATAGCCGGCGTGGGTGAGAACCAGGGACATTGCCAGCCCAACGTGCCCGGCCGCTCCGATAACCGTAACTTTCCCTGAGTCCAATACCGTAGCTCCTTTTTACCCCGTAGGACGAAAACGGGCCGGGGGGAACGGCCCGCTCAGCAAAAGGATTTTTACCACTTCGCCAGTTCCCCGGCAATCCAGCGGTAGGTGGGTTTGATGCCTTCCTGGAAGGTGATTTCCGGCTGCCAGCCGATGACTTCGTTCAGCACCGTGTTGTCGCTGTTGCGACCCCGGACGCCCTGGGGCTTGGTCAGGTCATGGTGGCGGGACAGCTTCTTGCCGGCGGCGGCGCACACGGCATCCACCAACTGGTTGACCGTAATCAGTTCCTCGGTGCCCAGATTCACCGGCCTGGTGTAGCCCGATTCCATAATGCGCCGCAACCCTTCAATGCAGTCGTCGATGTAGCAGAAACTGCGGGTCTGTTCGCCGTCGCCCCACACCTCAATGCCGGCGCCGTCCGCAGCCAGGGCCACCTTGCGGCAGATGGCCGCCGGCGCCTTCTCCTTGCCGCCGTCATAGGTTCCCAAGGGGCCGTAGATGTTGTGGAAACGGACAATGCGCGCGTCCAGGCCACATTCCTCCTGGTAATAGGCGGTCAACTGCTCGGCGAACAGCTTCTCCCACCCGTAGCCCTTCTCCGGGTCGGCGGGGATGGCCTGGTTTTCCCGGAGCGGTTTAACGTCCTCGGAGTCCTGGAGAAAGCTGGGATAGACGCAGGCGGAACTGGTGTAGAGGTAGCGTTTCACCCGGGAAACCCGCGCCGCTTCCAGCATGTGGCTGTTGATGAGGGTGTTGTTGCGGGTCAGGAAGGCGTAGTTGGCGCTGATGTAGCCGATGCCGCCCATATCGGCGGCCAGTTGGTACACGTCGTCCATGCCGTCGGTGGCTTGCAGGCAGCCCTCAAAATTACGCAGGTCGGCAATCACGAACTCGTCGGCGTGAGTATCCTCGAACTCAGGATGCTTGAGGTCCACGCCCCGGACCCGGTGGCCTTCGGCTTTCAGCCGCTTGACGAGGTGGTGGCCGATAAAGCCCCCGGCCCCGGCAACAACGATGTTCATTGAGCGCTCCCCCTCAGGTCAGCTTGAGCTGGAACAGCTTGCGAAAAGGCTTTAATACGGGAACCAGGAACATCTGCCACAGGCCGTGGCGGCGGCAAGCCCGGCCCACCTCCAGGTTGGCCTTGATGATGTTCTTGAGGGATTTGGTGGAAGTGCCGCCCGGCGCCATTTCCACCATCACCCGGTCCAGGTATTTTACGCTGATTTTATGCTTGAGCATCAGGCGCAACATCAGTTCATAGTCGGCGGCGATGGGATACTGCAAGTCAAAGGCGCCGTACCGTTCATAGACCTGCCGCCGGACAAAGAAAGTCGGATGCGGCGGCATCCAGCCGGAGTACCAGCCGGCCGGGTGATTTCGGCCGGCCTTCCAGCTTCGCACCAGCTTGCCGGCCTCGTCAATATACACCATGTCGCCATAGCAGGCGTCAACCGCCTCATCCCCGCCAAAGGTGTCGGCCACGTCCCGCAGCACCAGCGGGTCGTTGTAGCGGTCGTCGCTGTTCAGAATCCCGACCACCTCGCCGGTGGCGTAGCTGATGCCCTTGTTCATACCGTCGTAGATACCCTGGTCCGGCTCGCTGATGAGTACGTCAATCCGGCCCCGGTATCGCTCCAGAATCGCCAGCGTGCCATCGGTGGAGCCGGCGTCCACCACGATGACTTCCACCTCGTGCTTATGCTGCTGCGCCAGTACGGACTCGATAGTACGCCCGACGCGAACGTCGTTGAGTACCGGCGTAACGATGGATATTTTCATTCCGGGCAAACTCCGGGACGCTGGGCTTGGCGGCCTGCCGCCGCGTTGGCCCCTCTAATCTACCATATAATACCCCATAAGGCACAGAACAGGACGCGCCAAGTTATCACTTTTCCAGCAAAACGGCGAGGCCGCCAAGCATGGAATCCAGCCGGAGCGCCGATAGTATTCGGGTTTCGCAAGTTTGCGCCGTTAGAGCTGCTACGACCGGTACTTTTATCTTTAGTCCTCGCGTCAACCCAACGATACCATAGCGGGTGGGGCCTCCGGACGCCTGGCATTGTGCTATTCTGAAACGGCCTTCTACATTTTCCATGATGTCGGAAACGTTCAAGGGGTAACACTGTGCCCCCGGCTCTCTGACGAATTGCCTGATTCCGGTTACTTCAAAAAGCCGGTATATGAAATTGAGCCGTGGTTCCGCGAAGCCGGCCCGTCCTCCCGCGCTCAATACCCTGGACAATTCGGTAATCCCTTCTGCCAAATTGACGTGGTGCAGGGTGCCGCCGCCGAAAACCCTATCTACCGAGCCGGATGCAAAAGGGAGACGTTCCCCGATCCCGATTACGACCTCGAGTTTGCCGCCCAGGCCCAGGAATGTCCCCATCTCGCGGGCCAGTTGGCCCTCCTCGACTGAAGGAGTAATCAGAACGGACCGACGCGCCCCAGCCATCAGAGCCTTGATGGCGTGGGAGCCGGAACCACCCAGTTGCACAAAGAGGCTGTCCTCAATTGGGCTAAGCCATTTATAAGCCGCCAGATGCGCGACCGCGTCAGTGGCCGAATCGATCCACCGGGAAACCGGTTGCGGAAATTGGCCGACATTGATGCCTTGCCGAAAGCGGTCGGACAGGTCCGCTCCCACCAGGTCTCGGGCAACCGCGCCGATGCCGGCGCGCATCCGGGCGGTCGCCAGGTCATCGTAAGCGGCGGTTTCCGCCTTAATGCGTTCGTAATCCATCATCCGGCACCAGCCAGGGCCGCTCGGCGCGCCACCGCGTCCTGGAGAACCGCCAGCGTTTCTTGCGCCGCGCGCCGCCAGGAAAACCGTAACACGTTATCATATCCGGCCTGAATCAGGCTATCGCGCAATTCGCCGTCATCGCGCAGTTCCAGGAAGGTGTCGGCGATACTCTCAACGGACATAGCGTCAAAATAGACGGCCCCCTGGCCGCAGACCTCCGGCAGGCTGCCGTATCTTGACGCCGCCAGGGGCAGGCCGCAGGACTGAGCCTCCAGCGCCGGCAAGCCGAATCCTTCGTACAGGGACGGGAAAAAATAGGCCAGGCCGTTTCGCAAAAAGGCGATTTTCTCCGCCTCGGATACGAATCCGGTGGCGACCACCGCGTCGCTGAAACCCTCCCGGCGCAGCCAGGCGTCCAGTTCGGCGTCCAACCGGTGGCCGACCAGTACCAGTTGTTCCGTGCCGGGACTTCGGCGCTGCGCCGCGACAAAGCCCTGGGCCAGCCGTTGGATGTTCTTGTGCGGGTCGCCGCTGGAAACCGACAGAAAGTAATCGCCCCGGACGCCGTATTTCGCCTTTACGGCCGGCCAGTCGGCCCCGGCGATTTCGGGGTTTGCCAACGGCCCGTAGTGCACGACCGCAACCTTTTCGCCGGCGCCGCGCAGCCCGCCGGCGATGCGTTCCTTGCTGAACGCGGAAATAGTGATGACGGCGGAGGCGCGACGGACGGCGGGCGGCGCCAGCAGGTTGAAGAGCAGGCGCCGGGTGGCCGAAACGACCTGCGGAATATCCCGGAAGTTCAGGTCATGGAGGACAACCACCGTGGGCAGTGTGGGAAAAGCGGGCGAAAGATAGCCGGGGCAGAACAGCACGTCTCCCCCCAGCCTTTTCGCCGCGGCGCTCATCAGGAACTGCTGGTAGAGGACGCGGAAGGGCCGACGGGAGCCGGCGACGGGAGCCGCCCAGCATTGCAGGCCCAGCTGTTCCGCGTAATAGCGGTGATTCAGCCGGTTGGTGATGCATACCAAATCTACGTCCGGCAGCGCGGCCAGCTCGGGCAGCAGGCTGTCCACATAGGTTTGCGTCCCCCGGTTGCGGCCCGGCACGATAAAGAGCAAATCTACGATGACTTTCATCGCCCGGCGCTCCCCGCCCCGGCGGACGCCGGCCCCGGTTCCGCCGGTTTGTCCTCAGGTTGCTGCTCCGGCGAGTTTCTTTGACGGTTCCAGACCTCAACCACGGCGGCGAAGGCCAACACCGTCCAAAAGAAGCGGTCTTCGGTATGAGTATCAACCACATTCATAGCCAGGAAGGCGACGAAGGCGCTCAGAAAGGCGTTCCGCCACAAAATGGCATCGGTAGAAGCGCCGGGCGCCAGCCGCCACATCATCCATAAAGACCACGCCAGGACCGCCAGCAACGGGAGTGTTCCGATCGATCCCGATTCGGAGAGTACCTGTAGGTAGCCGTTGTGGACACCGACGTCGTGGACAGCGACGTCGATGGCGCCCCGGAACCGATCGAGTGCTTCCGGCTGGAAGGTCCTGAAGCCACTGCCTCCCACCGGGTTATCGGTGAATAACTCCAGAGCCAGCATCCAATTGCTGATTCTCGGTTGATCCAGGGTAAGATTAACTTCAACGGCGGGTGGCTCTTCCTCTGCTGACTCAACAGCGGGTGCCTCCTCCTCTGCTGATTCAACGGCGGGTGGTTCCTCCTCCACTGGCTCAGCGGCGGGTAGTTCTTCCTCTGCTGACTCAACGGCGGGTGGTTCCTCCTCCACTGACTCAACGGCGGGTGGTTCCTCCTCCACTGACTCAACGGCGGGTAGCTCCTCCTCCACTGGCTCAACGGTGGGCAGTTCCTCCTCCACTGGCTCAACGGTGGGCAGTTCCTCCTCTGTTGACTCACCGGCGGGCAGTTCCTCCTCTGTTGACTCACCGGCGGGCAGTTCCTCCTCTGTTGACTCACCGGCGGGCAGTTCCTCCTCTGTTGACTCACCGGCGGGCAGTTCCTCCTCTGTTGACTCACCGGCGGGCAGTTCCTCCTCTGTTGACTCACCGGCGGGCGACTCTTCCTCTGCCGACTCAACGGCAGGCGGCTCCGCTTCTACCGTCTCAACGGTTGGCAATTCTGAGTCTGTTGACTCAACGGCGGGTAGTTCCTCCTCTACCGGCTCAACAACGGGCAACTCCGCGACGGGTACCAACGCCTCTTGTATCGGGCCAATGGCGGGCGTCTCGGCCCGGTAAAGGGAGCCGTTCTTTTCATAGTACACGTAGCTGCGCAGGAACTTGCCCCGGTCATTCCCGGTCGCGTTGTATTCCCCGGTCGGGGCGCCCTTAACCTGGGTCCAGGTGGCCTCGTCGGGCGCGTTGGCATCGTTGGGTTGGGCGTTGGCCCGCTGCCAATACCAGGGCTGAATCGGATCGTCGTCAGCAAGGTGAGACTCGTCTTGCACCAGGTAGGCGATGACCGGCGTTCCCACCCGCTGCTCTGCCGCCTCACCCCTGACTGCGGCCTCGCCGATCTCGTATTTAGGCGCCTCCTCCTGGGAGATGCGGTCAAATGTCGTGAAGCCGGTGGGCAGCACCAGCAGCATCAGAAAACCCGCCGCCAGCACCGCTACGCCGGCAACCGTCAATCGAACTACCGAGCGGGGCAGCGAAACCGCGCTCAGCGCCAGGAAGGCCGCCAACACAATGGGCAGGGCCAGGGTGCCCGAGCGGGACCCGCTGATGAATATACCGAAGGCGACTACCGCCAGCAGGCTGCCGGCAATCAACCGGGAGCGCCAGCGTCCCGAGGTTATAATCAGGCCGATGCCCAAAGCATAGGCCAGTATGGAGAACAGCCCCAATCGGCTGAGTCCATAGGCTTCGGCGATTACGGATGCGTTCAGATTTCCCCCGTGCCGGGTGAACACTTCAATATCCGTCGAGCGGTCGAGCAGTCCCTCCCAGTGCCAGCCGTCCATCTTGTAGTGCTCGCACCTGGGCACGTCCGTGCATTTCAGTCCCACCGCATCGCTGCCGAAGTAAAACTCCACCAATACCAGCATAAATACCAGGGTGATGCCGACCAGGATCGTCCAGGCGAAGGACGGTATTCTTTTCTCCTCCCGGAGGGTTTCCACCACCATGGCGATGATTACCAGATAGGTAGGCAGGCGTAAAAACGCCAAAATCGAGCGCGTCGAATGGTCGCCCCACAGGAAGGAAATCATAATGCCCAGGATGAACAGGGCCGCAAGCCGCTGCGTCCAGGTGTCGGTCAATATGCGCAGCCAGCCCCGCGGCCCTTCGGCGACGAACTTCAGCGCCAGAAAGACCGCCAGGATCGCCGCAAACAGCAGAATTTCCAGGACTTCCGACCAGGTTTTCAGGAGAAATTGAAAGGCGATTTCCACCAGGAGGACGTAGCAAAGCAGCCACGGCAACAGCCTGGCCCGGCGGCATTTTTCCCGGGTTGATTGGATGAAGTCGCTGTTCAGCCAGGTGGTCATCGTTGTCATTATTGAAGCGTCTCGGTTGCCGGGGAAAGTTTATAGGTTTGGCGGAGTATCGGAACCACGAAGGGAATCATTGCCACGGCAAAGACCAGGGAATGGACGGTGACGGCCCACGCCCCGCCGCTGGCCCCGTAGCTTGGCGCCAGCAATATAATGACAATCGCCTGGGCCGCCACGGCAGCCGACATCGCTATCAGGTGCGGCGTGGCCCGGCCGGTTGCCGTAGGCATAACGTATAAAGCCGCAATGCTGGTGAATACGAAGGCGCCGGGCAGCATAAACAGCAAGGGGCTGCCCGCCTCCGCGAAGTCCGGGCCGAGCAGGATGCGGATGACCGGTTGGTGGAATATAAAGAGCAGTCCATACCCCAATGCGGCCACCGCCACCGCCAGCAGCGTGAAGCGGCGCGACAGGTTCCTGACGCCGGCGCCATTGCCCCCGAACCATTGCCGGCTGTATTCAACCTGCAACCCCTGGGCCAGGGAAAGGAAGGGCAACTTGGTGGCGTCGATGATGTGCCGGGCCGCCCGGTACAGCCCAACCTGGGCGGCGCCGGTGAATCCCGCCAACAGCAGCGCGTCAGCGTGGAGGTGCAGCGTCTCGGCTGAGGACTTGCCGAAGGACGCAACCTGAAATCTGCGGACATCCGGCGGAACCCGGACCGACCGGGAGCGCAACAGTCCCGGTATGCCGGCCCGGCTGGCCGACAGCGCTACCAACAACGCCATCCCCGCCCCAAGGACGGCGGTCCTCACAACGGACGACATTATGACCATCAGCAGCCCGCCGCCGGTTGACCAGGCCCACAGCAGCACCACCACCCCGGAGAGCGTACTCGCCACCATGACGGCAAAACCAAGCTGCAACCGGTCGGCTAACCGCAGCACCGCGACGCTTTCCCCGAATACGGACGTAAAAACTCCCGTAACACTGTAGAGGAGCATTGGCAGCACGTAGGCGCTGTTGACGAGGCCAAGCAGTTCGGCAACAATGAACGTCCCCGCCGCAATCAGGCCGTAGGCGAGCAGCCGCATACTCAGCGCGGCGCCCAGGGCAAGCCGTAATACTCTCCCTGCCTCCTCCGGTTTGCCGCCGGCGATGCTTCGGGTGGCATAGGTTGTGATAACTTCTTCACCCGGCATTGTAGCGATTCCGAAAACGAGGGAAGCGGCGGCAATGACGATCGCCAGGATGCCGAAGCCTTCGGGTCCCAGAATCCGGGCCGAGAACATCACTTGAATCAGGCCGGCCAGTACCTGAACCGCCGTTATCGCGCCCAGCCACAGCGTCTGCCGGGCCGCGCGCCGGTCGGATTCCGGGAGCATCTTTGCCAGGAGCGATTTCAAGGGCATGGATTTGGTCCCGGGTTAAGTATCGAGTCCGGCTATCGATCCCTGATGCCGGCCGGGCGGGACGGCGCCGGTTCAGGTGGCCGGCACTAACGCCGAGGCAGGGCCTAAGGCCGGCGCCTAGACCGGGAAACGGCCGGGCCACTACCCCGCCAATGACTGACTGTAACCGGAGCATCCCTCTCATCACTCCAAAAGCAGGGGGCAAAAGTGCGTGAGCCGTGTGAGCCGTAGCGGAAGGTGAATCGTCGTGTCTATCCTTGTTGGCGTTAGTCGAGTTGGCGCCGGTTTATGCTGCAACGGGGGAGCGTATCGGCGGCGAACAAGATTTCGGCGATAAAGGCCGGACAGATGCTATCACTTCCCCGGCGGAAACCGGCAGCAGTTGGGCTATTTGTTCAAGCGACAGATAGGAGCGCCAAGGCGAACCCGCAATCCGGTGAGGAGACGCACAATGCGCCTTCTCCGTACAAATCTCTATCCTTAGGGCCACAAGCCGGGATAGATGCCCAATATCACCGGGCGATTGACATTATCAATTCCGCAATAGGGATTGTCAAGCTGACTTTCCCCAACGGCAAATCGGCTCGGCGTTCTTTGGGGCGAGCCGCGGGTTCGTTGCCAGTATTCTTTGCCGTAGTAGTCGCCGGTGGGGCGGCGTTGCGGCTCAGTTGGCCGAGAAAGCGTCCCGGCCGCCCGGGCGGCCAAAGCCGGGGTGGTCGTCCAGGTCGCTCGCGTCGTCGTCATGGCGCCCCCGAAGGACGCAGTGGCCGCAGCGCTTGCATACCGGGTGGCGTCCGGCGAATTTCTCGTGCTGTTGGGGGCAGAACCCGGCGCCGGCGTCCTGGCACCGGGGACAGCCGTCGCAGCTTCGGCCGGCGCCGCCGCCCCCCTGTCGGGTTTCGGTTTCGCGTTCCAGGACGGTGGTCATGGCATTTGCCTCCTGGTCTCCGTTTTCGTTGGTGGTGATTGCTGCTGTTCCGGCGGTTCTGCGTACTCTTTTCGGGCTATTGACATGGCGTAGGTCATTGTAGCCCGCCGGCCGGCAAGCAGTATAGGGGCTAGTGTCACCAAAGGTTGGAGGTTCCGGCGCTGGCATCCGGCTTCGGCTGTTGCCTGTATCTGAAAAAACACCCGCCGCCGCCGGCCCCCCGCCTATACGCCGTAATCCAGCCGGTCAATCAAGCCCTGGGGCAGACCGGCCCGGCGCATTTTCTCTTGAGTATCGGCAATATCATACTCAACCCGGTGTCGTTCCACCGTTCCGTTCCCGTTCCCGTTTGAGGCCCCGCCGGTCGGTTCGCTGGAGTAGATGGCGTAGCTGGGCCTGGGGTCGTGGTCCCGGGGCTGGCCTACACTGCCCGGATTTATTATCCAGCGCCGCCCGTCCAGCGGGTAGATTTCGTCCTCGGCGAATAGCGCGAACTCCGGGCCGTTCCGGTTTTCCAGGCATAAAAATGGCAGATGGGAATGTCCTACCAGGCAGTAGGGAGTGGTCAGCCGGGCCAGGGTGTTCACCGCCGCCTCCGGGCTGAGCAGGTACTCCCGCAGGGGAGCGCGCAGGCTGCCGTGAACCAGGGTAAAAGGCGCGGCGACCACTACCAGGGGAAACCCGGAAAGCATTGCCACGTCCTCCGGGGAAAGCTGCCGGGCCGTCCAGATAGCGGAAGTAGCGGCGTCCGGGTTAAAGTCGGCGATGTCCAGTTGATTCAGGGCGGCATGGTCGTGATTGCCGGCCACCGCCACCAGGGGAAACCGGCGCAGCAACTCCAGGCACGGCCCCGGTTCCGGGCCATAGTCCACCAGGTCGCCCAAGCACCAAATCACGTCAAAGCCGCCTCTCCGGTCGGCATCCGCCAGCACCGCCTCCAGGGCGGCCAGGTTGGCGTGAACGTCGGAAAGGATTAAGGCGCGCAATTCCGGTTCCTTTATTTATTCTATTCCGAGTTTCCCGGCGCGGGACGCCGCCGGGGCATCCCCAAGCTAATTGACAGGCCGGGCGGGGGATATTACCCTCACCTTTAAGCTGAAGTCATTATAGCAGAACCTTGTTCCGACTCAATTCAATCATCGGGCAACCCAAGCAACCGTCCTTCCGGCGAAAGCCGGAACCCAGAACGCTCGGTAGCCGACTGGCTCTTTTCCGGGGGATTTCCTGGATTCCGGCTTTCGCCGGAACGACGAGTTTATGAGACGGGTTTATGCTGCGCTTGCCCTGGCGCAGAAAGGAGACCGAATGACAACGCCCAAGCCCAAGGTCCGTATAGTAGCCACCGGAGGCAGCATTGCCGGCATCGGCCCCGACCGTCTGGACTATATCCTTTACCCCGAACTGGGGGAGCACCTGACTATCGAGCAGTCCCTGGCCCGGATACCGGAGGTGGAGGGAATTGCCCAGGTGGAGGCGGAAGACTTGGTAAGCGTGGGCAGCACTGCCATCGGCCCCGCCGACTGGCTGCGGCTGGCCCAGCGCATCAACCAACTGCTGGCCGAGGCGGACACGGCCGGGGTAGTAGTTACTCACGGCACCGCCACCCTGGAGGAGACGGCCTATTTCCTGCACCTGACCGTCAAGTCGGCCAAGCCGGTAGTGGTTACCGGCGCAATGCGCCCGCCGACGGCCCTGGGCACCGACGCCGACCTGAACCTGCTGGACGCGGTCCGGGTAGCCGCCTGCCCGGAGGCGGCCGGCAAGGGCGTCCTGACCGTCCTGAACAACGAAATCCAGTGCGCCCGGGACGTGGTTAAGACCAACACCTTCCGGGTGGAGACGTTCAAGCCCAACGAACTGGGGTTCCTGGGCTACGCCGACTCCGATGGCACAGTGGTCCTTTACCGCGCCCCCCTGCGCAAGCATACTACCGCCACCGTTTTTGACGTGGCCGGATATACTGCCTTGCCGAGAGTGGATATTGTTTACTCCTACGCCGGGGCCGATGAGTTGCTGGTAAATGCGGTGCGGAGCCACCGGTCGGACGGGCTGATTCTGGCCGGGTTTGGCGGCGGCAGTTACCCGCCTCTGGTGATTGACGCGGCGGCCCAAGCGGTGGCCGAGGGTATTCCGGTAGTGCTGGCCTCTCGTTCCCTGGCCGGGCGGGTGGTGATGACGCCCCGCAAAGCGGAGCAGAACTTCATCGTCTCCGACAATCTCCCGCCGCAGAAAGCGCGCATACTGCTGATGCTGGCCCTATCCATAACCAGCGACCGGCAGGAGATTCAGCAGATGTTCGGGGAGTATTAGGGGGGCAATAGCAGCATAAACCCGCCACCCGTAACCCGCCGTTCCGACTATAAACCGTCGTTCCGGCGAAAGCCGGAATCCAGGAAATCCCCGGAAAAGAGATAGCCGGCTAACCGAGCGTTCTGGATTCCGGCTTTCGCCGGAACGACGGTGGCCGGGGTTGCCATAGTTAAGACGCAATTGCCCGGTATAGGGGTCAAGTAAGGTTTCCCCGTTCCGGCGCCGGGTGTATAATCGGCGACAACCCAGGTATCCGGGCGGTTATCCGCAATCACCCGATCCACCACCGGTTGAACCGGAAAAGGCAGGTGAATGACAGTGGCAGCATCTACCGCCGCCGCTCCTCCCATCGGACAGGAAGGAGGGCAGGAAGGCCGCACTAAAAACTGGGTCATGGCGACCACCGTAATCGGCGCCCATGCCTTTGAGCATTACTACGCCCATACCATCCCCTTTCTGGCGCCATTTATTGCCGCCGATTTGGGGTTAGGCGCCTTTCAAGTGGGGCTGATTGTCGTCGTGCGCTCCCTCTTTGGCGGCATCACCAGCACCGCGGGCGGTTTCCTGGTGGACCTGTTTCACCACCGGGTGGCTTGGGTGCTGTCCATCAGCGCCTTCAGCATCGGCGTAGGCTATCTGCTGATGTCCATTGCGCCGACTTACGTGCTGATTCTGGCGGCTTTAGCCCTGGGGTCTATGGGCAGCGCGCTGTGGCACCCGCCGGCCCTGGGCTTGCTGGCCCGGCGGTTTCCGAATTGGCGGGGGTTATTCATCTCTCTGCACCGGTCTATGGGCAGCTTCGGCGACGTGTTGGGGCCGCTGGTCGCCGGCGCGCTCATTAGCGGCGGCCTGGTCTGGACCGTCAGCAGCGGTTCCACTGAGGGCGCCCTGTTTTCCTGGAATCTCCCCTGGGAAGGCATCAGTTGGCGCTGGGTGGTAGGCGCCAGTACGCCGATTCTGTTCCTTTCCAGTATCATCATATTCTTTCTGCTGCGCCACGCCGGGGAGCCCAAACCGGAAGGGGTGAATCTGGGGCAGCGGGTGCAAACCAACTGGGCCGGCTTGAAAGACGCTTTTCGCGGCACCGGGATGTGGGCTATCTTCACCGTTTCGGCGGTGCGGGGGATGGCCGACCGCTCCCTGGTATTCCTGGTGCCCCTTTACTTGGTTCAAGCACTGGACGTTGCCCCCTTTCAGGCGGCGGTTCACGTTGTTCTAATGGTGTTGCCGGGCATTATCTTCGGCCTATTGATCGGGGTGGTGTCTGACCTGATTGGACGGCGGGCCATCATCATCTCGGTTATGTTCATCACCGCCCTGCTGACCCTGGGGATAATCTGGAGCGGGCAGCAGGCCGGCGGCTATACCTACTGGATAACCATTTTCGTCGCCCTGTACGGAGTGCTGAACTTCTCGGTCAACAACCTGACCCAGGCGGCGGCGGCGGACATCGCGGCCGGCCGGCGGCTGGAGTCCAGCTTCCTGGGGCTGATGTGGGGCAACAATACCCTGTTCGGCGCGGCGGCGGCGCTGGTCATTTTCGGTTCGGTGGAGTGGTTTGAGGACGGCAACGGCTGGCAGTACGGCTTCTACATCACCGCCGGGATTTACTTCATTGGCTTCCTGGTATCCCTGTTGATTCCGGGGCGTCCCCAGGAACGCCTGCAACCGGCTTAAAGCGGGACGCCGGCCCCCAGGTTCGGGAAAAGGCCAGGACGGGAGAATTGTTCGCAAAGCAGACCAATCGGCTCTAAAAGGTATTGACAAGGGTTCCGCAACCTGTTAGTCTGATTTTGGAGCAACCAGGACGCAAGAGCCTGTATCGTTCCGAAATACGGTAAGGGAGGTGGGAAGTGGTCAAGGTTTTCGAACTGGATCATCAATGGATTTTCCCTTGTAACATCCCTGCCGGTAAGCCGGTGGACGGGGCAACCCGGAAGTGAAACCGATGCTCCACCGGCAGGGAGACGCCAGAAAACGTAAGTCCCGCAATTTTGCCAAGCGAACCGACAACCTTGGCAGCCGAGCTTAGGAAGGGTTCGTCCGGTAGTGATTACCGGAACGGCGGGGCTACAAAGCGAAAGCAAGTCAGGGCCTGGTAGGCGTACCGGGCCCTGATTGTGTTTGGGGCATATTCCAAGCCGGCTATAGCCGGTATAGCGGGGCGTTTCTGCAACCGGCTCACCCTGAGCCGGTCAAGGGGCTTACTACTACCGGCGGCGGTCTTTAACCCCCGTCAGCCGGCGGCTCAGCGGAAAGGGCGGCCTGGTACTGTTCCGGGGTGTTCAAGTCCCACAGGACTTCCGGCGTATCTACTTCCACCCTTTGGGTGAACGCCTTGTGCCGTTGCACCACCGCCCGGAGTCCCTGCGTTTCCTCGGTTATCCGGCTCAGGTCGTCCCGCAGCGCCCCGTCCAGGATGACGGGATGGCCGCCCTTGCCGCCGTAGGTGGGGACGGTAATCAGGGCGTCAGCGGCCCGGTGCTGCCGGAGCAGGTAATCCAGCGTCCCGGCGCTGCGGGGCTGATCCACGTTGAGCAGCAGCAGGCTTTCCGGCGCCGCCGGCTCCAACGCCCGCAGCCCGGCCTTGATAGAGGTAGTTTTCCCCTGAAGATAGTCCGGGTTGACCACCCAGGCAACGCCGGGCCGGGCCGCCAGTTCCGGCGCCAATTCCGCCTGCAACTCGGCAAAGCGGTGGCCCAGCACGACCACAATCCGGTCAACGCCGGCATCGGAGAGGGCGGCAAGCTGGTGCGCCAGGAGGGTTCCCCCCGGCCAGGGCAAGAGGGCTTTCAGTTGACCCATCCGGCGGGATTCCCCGGCGGCCAACAATATCGCTGCGGTTTCAGTAACCACGAAAATACTCTGACCTTAACTTACATGGATGGACAGGATATACAGGATATTTTCTATAATTTTTTATCCTGTATATCCTGTCCATCCATGTTTGAATCCGTATTAAACGTTGATGGCGTCCTCAACCCGGCTGGCTACCCGGTCGATGTACCACTCGGCCATCTGCATCGGGCCGCCCTGGCCGCCGCGCCGGGTCATAATGACCTCGGACATAATGCTGACCGCCAGTTCCTCCGGCTGCAAACCGCCGATGTCCAGCCCGATGGGGGCGTGTACCTCCTTGAGCCGTTCCAGGGGAACGCCCTGCTGGAGCAGACGCTGGTAAATCATCAGGTTCTTGCGGCGGCTGCCCATCAGCCCGATATAGCGGGCGCGGGTGGTCAGCGCCGATTCCAGGGCCATATCGTCAAAGCGGTGGCCCCGGGTCGCCACCACCACAAAGGTATTGACGTTAATCGGCAGGTGTTCGGCCCATTCGTCATACTTGGTAACTACCGTCTGCTCAGCATAGGGAAAGCGGTCGGGGTTAGCGAACTCTTCCCGGTCGTCGGCGATGAAAACCCGGTAACCCAGCATATTCGCCAGGTCAGCGGTAGCCTTGCCCACGTGCCCGCCGCCGATGACCGCCAGGGTAGGCGGCGTGGTGAATCCCTCGATGAATACCTCGACGCCTTCCTCGGTGATAAAGCTGTCCGTTGACCCTACGTCGGCCACCCGGCGGGCCGACTCAATGGCGCGGGCGTCCAGTTCAGGGTTGCCCAGGCTGCCGGAAACCGACCCGTCCAGGAGCAGCAGCAGCTTGGCGCCCAGGGCGGTGCCGGCACTGGCCGGCGCATTGACCACGGTCGCCAAGCCCACCGGCTCCCCGCCCTCGTAGGCGTCAATCAGCTTGTTGCCAATGTCGAGAAACGCCTCCGGTTCCCACATCGGTTCCAGGTAAAAATACATCGTGCCGCCGCAGACCAGGCCGTCCCGGGCAGCGATGTCCTCATTCAGGAAATAGTCCTTAAACTCCGGCCCGCCGTGGTGGCGCAGCATCTCCCGGGCGGCAAACCAGATGTCTCCCTCAACGCAGCCACCGCCCAGCGTGCCGACGCCGCTGCCGTCCTGCCGCACCAGCAGCATCGAGCCGGATTTCTGGGGCGTAGAACCCTTGGTGCGAACCACCGTAGCCAACACGCAGGGCTGTTCTTCCTGAAGCAGCTTAACCGCTTCCTGTATAACTTCCTTCATCGCCAATTCCTCGTAAGTCCTGGCTATCTAATTTCGGCTGAATGTTAACTGTTCTCTGCGTTCAGCTTATCAGATTTTCCCTAGAGAAACAAACGGGATGATAGGGGAGAGGGCTATCGCAAATAAATGCCCCGCTTATGATGAGCTTAACGAATACCCCGCTCATCCTGAGCTTGTCGAAGGATCGCGTCTTAATCAGGGCAACCCAGGCAACCGTCAGCAACCCAAGCAACCGTCGTTCCGGCGAAAGCCGGAATCCAGGAAATCCCCCGGAAAAGATCGTGCCGGCTACCGAGAGTTCTGGATTCCGGCTTTCGCCGGAACGACGGGTTTGTGCTGGGGTTGCCTTGCTTGGGGAGAGGCTATCACGAACAAATAGTACGCTCACCGACAAATACCCCGCTCATCCTGAGCTTGTCGAAGGATGGATATGCCGGGCAATCGCGTCTTAACCCAGGCAACCGTCATTCCAACCCAATCAACCGTCGTTCCGGCTTTCGCCGGAACGACGGGTTTGTGCTGGGGTTGCCCTAACCGGGCAGAGGCTATCACAAACAAATACCCCGCTCACTTACAAATACTCCGCTCATCCTGAGCTTGTCGAAGGATAAACGGATGATTCGACAGGCTCACCAAGACCGATTAACTACTATAACCGGTTATGTGTTGTAACCGGTCAAGAACCTAAAGACACCGATTAAAGCCCTTAATTCCCTGTAAATCTAAAGCTATTTCAGCTATAATATGTAAACACTATGACAACGGTAGCCATCACCTCGACAGACCAGCGCTGCGCCCGCCGCTACCTTCAAGTAATGGAGTCCTTGGGGGCGGAAGTCCGGCTGTTGACACCGCAAAATACCGGCCCGGCCCACCGTTTGCTGGCCGGCGTGGGCGGCTTGCTGCTGCCCGGCGGCCCGGACGTGGATCCGGCCCTTTACGGGGCAACGCCCGACCCGCAAGCCGGGCTGGAGTTGTGCCGGCCCCTGGACGATTTGGAACTGGGGTTGCTGGACTATGCCCTGGGCCACGATATGCCGGTGTTGGCGATTTGCCGGGGGATGCAACTGCTCAACGTGGCTTGCGGCGGGCAGCTAATCCAGGACCTGCCAGGGCATCAGGGCGCGCAGGTGGACGGTCATTGGGAACCGGAGCGGCACCTGATTTACCTGGCGCCGGGGGCCAAGACCGCCGCCATCGTCGGCAGCGCCGGCTTTTTCCGAGTCAATAGCTGGCACCACCAGGGGTTGCGGGAAGCCCAGCGGTCTCCCCAGTTAATGACCAGCGCCTACTCGGTGGAGGACGGGCTGATTGAGGGGCTGGAAAGCCCGGCCCATAGCTGGGTCATCGGCTTGCAGTGCCACCCGGAGCGGCAGGACGAAGTGCCGCGCAGTTTCGCTAATTTATTCGCCGCTTTCTATGAGCGGGCCGAGATGTATTTGGAAACCAGTAAATAGTCCTCTACCTTTCTCCAACCCTCTCCCGTGAAAAGCGCCACCCCAAGACCAGAGGACACGGAGAAACGCAGAGTATTAAGAGGAGCAGTAAACAGCAATGGTAACAGCAGCGCCACCGCCACCGCCGTCCGGACAGATAAAGCCCATTCGCATCGAAGAGGAGATGCGGACTTCTTACCTCAGCTACGCGATGAGCGTCATCGTGTCCCGTGCCCTGCCCGACGTGCGGGACGGGTTGAAGCCGGTGCAGCGGCGTATCCTCTACGCCATGCACGAAATGGGGATGCGCCCCAACCAGGCCCACCGCAAGAGCGCCCGCATAGTCGGCGAGGTGCTGGGCAAGTACCACCCCCACAGCGATACCCCGGTCTATGACGCCCTGGTGCGGATGGCCCAACTCTTTTCCATGCGCTACCCCCTGATTGACGGGCAGGGTAACTTCGGCAGCGTGGACGGCGACCCGCCGGCGGCGATGCGTTACACCGAGGCCCGGCTGACCGCCATCGCCGACGAACTGCTCTCCGACATTGACCTGAACACCGTTGACTTCAGCCTGAACTTTGACGACTCCCTGCACGAACCGCAGGTGCTGCCCAGCCGCCTGCCCAATTTGCTCATCAACGGGGCCACCGGCATCGCCGTGGGAATGGCGACCAACCTGCCGCCCCATAACCTGTCGGAAATCTGCGACGCCGTCTGCCACGTCATTGACCACCCGGACTGCGTTACCGAGGATTTGCTGAAACTGGTGCCGGGGCCGGACTTTCCCACCAGCGGCGTCATCCGGGGCACCCAGGGCATTGTGGACGCTTATACCACCGGGCGGGGCCGCATTGTAATGGAAGCGGTTACCGAGATTGAGGAACTGCGGGGCGGTCGCCAGCGCATCCTGATTACCGAGTTGCCATACCAGGTGAACAAGGCCAATCTGGTGGAGAAAATCGCCCACTTGGTAAGGGACAAACGGGTGGAAGGCATCTCCGACATCCGGGACGAATCAGACCGCCAGGGGATGCGCGTGGTCATCGAGTTGCGCCGGGACGCCCAGGCCAATATCGTCCTGAACAACCTGTACCGCCACACCGCCCTGCGCAGTTCCTTCAACACCATTATGCTGGCCCTGGTGGACGGCCAGCCCCAGGTCTTGCCCCTGAAACGCGCCCTCACCCTCTTTGTAGAACACCGCCAGGAGGTCATCCGGCGCCGCTCCGAGTTCCTGCTCCAGCGGGCCAGAGACCGGGACCACATCCTAGAAGGGCTGCTCCTGGCCTTGGACGTGATGGACCAGGTAATCACCATCATCCGCAGTTCCGACGACGCCGAAACCGCGCGCACCAACTTGATGGATGAGCTGGACTTGACCCAAATCCAGGCGCAGGCCATCCTGGATATGCAGTTGCGCCGCCTGGCCGCCTTGGAACGGGAACGGCTGGAAAAGGAACACGCCGACCTGCTCAAGACCATCGCCTCCCTGGAGGAGTTGCTGTCCAGCCCGGCCAAAATACTGAACGAAATCAAGAAGGAAACCCGCAAGCTGAAGAAGGACTTCGGCGACGCCCGCCGCACCCGCATTGAGCCGGACGAAGTGGGCGAGCAGTCCGCCGAGCAGTTCATCCCCCACCAGGACGTGATGATTACCCTGAGCCAGAAGGGGTACATCAAGCGGATTCCCTGCGACACCTACCGGACGCAGAACCGGGGCGGCAAGGGCGTGCGGGGTATGACCACCCGGGAAGATGACGCCCTGATGGACTTGGTGGTGGTGGACACCCACGATACCCTGCTGTTCTTCACCAACCGGGGCCGGGTGTATCCCCTTCGGGCCTTCCAGATCCAGGGCGATACCTCCCGCACCAGCCGGGGCACCCTGCTGGTCAACCTGATACCCATTGCCCGCAACGAACAGGTGCAGGCGATGCTGCCGGTCAAGAACGCCCGGGACAGCGCCATGCTGATTCTGGCGACCCGCCTGGGCGAGGTTAAAGCCCTCAAGGAAGGCGAGTTGACCAACATCCGGCCCTCCGGCCTGATTGTGATGAACCTGGAGGAAGGGGATGAGTTGGTCAGCGTGGCCCGGATTGGCGACGCCGATGAGATAGTTATGGTCTCGGAAAAGGGCCAGGCCATCCTGTTCCGCATAAGGAATAACGAAGATGAGCGAAAGAACTTGACGCCCCGTTCCCGGGGCGCCGGCGGGGTCAAGGGGATGCGGTTGCTGGGGGACGACAAGGTAGTCGGAATGTCCCCGGTAACCCCCGACGGCCACCTGCTGGTGGTCAGCCAGCGCGGTTACGGCAAGTCCACCCCCTTGAAAAACTACCCGCGACACGGGCGCACCGGCCAGGGCGTCAAGACGTTCAACGTCAACGATAAGACCGGCCCGGTGGCCGCGGCCCGGGTGGTTACCGAGGACGCGGGCCAGGAAATCTTTATCATCTCGGCCAAAGCCCAGGTAGTCCGCATCAACCTGGAGGACGTGAAGGTAACCCACGGTCGCTACACTCAAGGGGTCATTATCTGGCGCGACCGGGAGCCGGATGACTTCGTGGCCTCCGTAGCCTGTTTCCAGGAAAACGATTACTCCAGCGGCGGCAGCGCCGAAGCAACCAACGGCGCCGCCCCGTCCGCCCAAAACGGCACGGCCCCCACCGCCTCGGCAAACGGCCAACACGCCGAAACGCCGGAAGAGCCGGCGGGCGATGCGGGAGTAGCGGAGGATGGAGAGGTATAGGGAAACGGGAGAGTGGGCCGGTCAATCCGGCCCACTCTCCTATTCCGGCAAAAGCAGAAGTTCAGGCCAGGCGGGGAAAAGATTGACCACCTAAATCAGCTAGGGGGGATAACCGGGAGCAGCCAGTGAAACTCTTATATATCCACGGGGCCGGCAGTTCCGGCCTGGCCTATCATTACCAGTCCCAGCGCTTTCCCGATTCCGAGGCCCTGGACTTGCCGGGCCACCCGGACTTGAGGCCGTGCGACAGCATTGAGGGTTATCTGGAGTGGGTGCGGGGATTTATCGCCGCGCGCCGCTACCAGGACGTGGTGCTGTGCGGCCACTCAATGGGCGGGGCCATTACCCTGCTCTACGCCCTGCGCTACCCGGAGGAGTTGCAGGGCATCATCCTGGTGGGCACCGGCACCCGCCTGCGGGTTCACCCGGACTATTTGCAGCAGTGCCGGGAACCCGGCGCGAACAATGCCGACTGGCTGGAGCGGCGGATGGCGGCTTACTATCCGGGGGTAGCCGAGGATATTTGCCGGGCGATGCGGCAGCGTTCTGCGGAGATTGGCCCGGCGGTGGAGTTGAACGACCTGCTGGCCTGCGACCGGTTTGACGTAATGGCCGAAGTGCAAAACATCCGGCTACCCGCCCTGGTAATCTGCGGCGCTGAGGATCCGATGACGCCGGTGCGGTACGCCGACTACTTGGCCGGCCAGATCCCCGGGGCGCAGCAAGCCATCATCCCCCAGGCTACTCACTTCGTCCAGTTGCAGCAACCCCAGGCAGTCAACGCCAGCATCGCCGATTTTCTGCAAACCCTCAACTGACTTCGGCTGATACCAGGGGTAAGCCCAACCCGGCCTTACTCCCGTCCGGCGGCGCCGGGATGATACCAACGGCTCTGGTAGAACATCAGCGGCGCCCCGGCCTCGTTGCGGCGCACCTCTTTCACCTCTCCCATGTAAACGGTATGGTCGCCATAAACGTGGGAACCGACCACCTGGCAGCCAAAGAAAACCATCGAATTATCCAGCACCGGGATTTCGTCATCGGAGATGGTGTAGTTATACTCGGTTCCTTCCTGCCGGTCTTCCGGGCGCTTGGCGAAATATATGCCCAAGTCCTCCTGGTCTTCCCCCAGAATGTTGATGCCAAACTTCCCGCTATGCTCTACGTAGCCATAGGTATGGGTGCCATGGGCCACGCAAATCAGGACGGTGGGGGGGTCAAGGCAAACGGAGGTGAAGGAATTGGCCGTCATGGAGTGGGGGTTGCCCTCGTCGTCCACCGAGGTTACCACGGTAACGCCGGTGGCGAACAGGGACATAGCCGACCTGAAATCATCTCTGCTAGTCAAAGTGTTACCCTTCCCTAAAGGTTTGGCCCAATTATAACCGCTTACCGGGCAACCCGCTACTGCCCGGAGCAGACCCGGAGCGCCGGCGCCAAGTCTGCGCTAGGAACAAAATTTCCTCACCAGAACGAAATCCGCTCATGGTGAGCTTGTCGAACCACCTTTCCCGATACCACTATTCAACCTTCGACCGGTTCATCCTGAGCCGGGAGAGCAGGTAACTCGACTTTACATCGCCCGGCAAACCCGGAACGCAACGCTACGGCGGCGGCCAGGGCAAAAAACAACGACCAATAGCATCAGGGGGGCAGCCGGCCGCCTGATTAGCGTCCAGTTTCAGGACGGTATCGGCGGGAATCAGGCCGGAGACCGCCTCCGGGCAGGTCAGCTGGGCCAGGATTTCCAGCCCGGTTACCACCCTAGGGCCGGGTACGCTGAAATAGACATGGTCAATCAGATAAACCTCGCCGCTTTGCACCGCCGGCAAGTCGGCCCAGCCCGCTTGCGCCGCCAGCCAGGGTATTTCCGCCCGCTGCCGGGCCAGGTCGGAGGAGCAGAGGTCGATAAAGAGCTTTTCCGGGGCGTAGGCCGCCACTTCCGCCCAGGTCAGACGGGTCGCCGGGGAGCCGGGCGGGAACAGATCCTGCCCACCGCCGGCCCGTTGCAGCAAGTCCGGTATCCAATGGCCGCCGACCACCAGGGGGTTAATGCCCTCCAGAGAGAACACCCGGGGCGGCCGGACGGCGCCGGCCACTGCATCCTCCACCGCTTGAACCCGGCTTTCCAGGGCCGCGACCAAAGCGGCGGCATTAGCCGGGGCGCCACAGGCAGCGCCAACCTGGGAGATAGAATCAAAGATTTCCCGGAGGGTTCGGGGCCGCAGCACCACTACCTCCGGGGGCAAGGGCATTTGCTGCACCGTCCGCCCCACGGTCACGGCATCGACCTCACAGAAATAGCACAAGTCCTGAGTCAGCACCACGTCGGGCGTATGGTGGGCCAGCCATTCGCCATCCAGCTCATAGGGGCTTTCGCCGGCCGCCAGGATGCGGCGCATCATTTCCTCCACCGCCGCGCTGGACATAGTGGCGACGTCAATACGGCTGCGGCAGACCACCGGCTTGTCCTTCACCTCCGGCGGGTAGTCGCACAGGTCGGTTACGCCAATAATCCGGTCGCCAAGCCCCAAAGCGTAGAGAATTTCGGTGCCGCTGGGCAGCAGTGAGCAAATTTTCAAGTCCATAAAGGCAATTCTCCAGCGTTCCTACCACTCACGGGGAAAGGGAGCGCGATAGGTATTTTCAACCTTTGTTGGTATTTTCATCAGCGTAGGGGCGGGTTTGAAACCCGCCCGACCCACAACGGCAAACGCGGCTCGGAGAACCGGCGCCGCCATAGCTGAACTGTTCTGACACCGGAACGTGGGCGGGTTTGAAACCCGCCCCTACCGGATAACGAAGTGTGGCCCGGCAAGAAGCACCAACAAATGTTGGGAATACCGTGCATAGTCCCCTTGCCATCGGGAGAGAATTGGAGATAGAGCGGGTAAAACGGGTTGCAGCCTCGGCTCATTATTGTATCATTATTGGCTATAATACCAGCCAAAACTGACAGGCATACCAAGGCAATCGCATCTTAACCAGGGCAACCCAAGCAGGACAACAGCATCACAACCCCGCTCATGGTGAGCCGGTCGAACCATCCCGATTCCCCCTCAGTCTGATGAAACTATCGCCACCTGAAACCAACAATCGCTGGAGCAACCTGGCCCTGATGCGGCTGGGGGCTTTCAGTTTTGGGATGACCGGCTTTTTCGTGGTGATGGACACCATGATTCTGCCGACCCTGGTGCTGGACGTGGCGCCGGAAGGGGCCAAGAACACCCTGCTGGGGGTGCTGGGGTTCAGTGGCCTGCTGGTGGCCGCCCTGATTCAACCCATCGTCGGC
Organism: uncultured Dehalococcoidia bacterium; assembly: GCA_958295765.1. Lineage (GTDB taxonomy): Bacteria > Chloroflexota > Dehalococcoidia > Lucifugimonadales > UBA3495 > CATQHB01. The sequence continues at coordinate 1,156,339 of CATQHB010000002.1, read as the reverse complement.
TCCTACAGCGACCGGACCCGCTCGCCCCTGGGCCGGCGGGTGCCTTATATGCTGTGGGGAGTGTTCTTTGTCTGCCTGGGACTGGCCGGGCTGTCCTTCACCCTCACCTTCTTTTCCCTCCTCATCATCTGGATTTTCATTCAGGCCAACGCCAGCATCGGTTACGGGCCGTACCTGGCGCTCATCCGGGACCTGGTGCCGCTTAACCGGATTGGCGTGGCCTCATCCTTGAAAATTTTGGCCGACGCCAGCGGCGCGGTCGCCCTGGTTGCCCTCAGCGGCTTCCTGATTAGCCGCTACACCGGGCCGGAATCCATAATGTGGCTGCGGATTACCCTGGCGGCGCTGGGCGGGACCCTGCTCCTGACCGCCGCCATCAGCGCCACCACGGTGGTAACCCGGGAACGGGCGTCGGGAATGTTGCGCCAGGGCCTCCGCTCTCTGTCCCATTCCACCAGCGGCCTGCACCCGCAACTGCCCTGGTTTCTGATTTCCCGGTTTATGTTAAGCGCCGCCATCTTTATTTTCCCCACCTACGGCCTCTTTTTCCTGCGGGACGTGGTGCTGGTTACCAACCCGGCGCAAACCCTGGGCAATGCGGTAATCGCCATTGGCGGGGCGCTGGCCCTGAGCGTGTACCCGGCCGGCTGGCTCTCAGACCGGATTGGCCGCAAGCCGGTGGTGCTGGCCGGGGCGGCCGGCGCCGCAATCGGCTCGGTGGGGATTTTCTGGGCGGACAACGCCGTCCAGGCCATTGCCATCGCCAGCGTTATCGGGGCGTGCCTCGGCGTGGTGTTTTCCGCCAATTGGGCTTTAGCCAACGAACTGGCAACGCCGGGGCGAGAAGGGCAGCACATCGCCATTGTGAACCTGGCGACCATTGGTGGGGCCGCCAGCGCCAAGACCCTGGGGCCGGTGGTGGACCTGTTCAACAGCCTGGTGGCGCCCGGTACGGGCTACGCCGCCCTGCTTTTCGGCTGCGCTGTCCTGTTCGTCCTGGGCGGACTGCTGCTGCTGCCCCTGAAGTCCGGCCCGGTATCCCGCCCGGAGGAAGAGAATACCCTACTTCACCCCGGCTCTTTAACCGGGGGAGAAGGAGACAATTCCGCACCCGCCCCCTGAGGGAAAGGGCCGGGGTGAGGGGATGACCCCGGTTTTACGCCTTGCCGGATACCTGGCCCAGGAAGTCGGCGGAGGCGCGGGCCAGCCAGGCGTTGAAGGAAGTCATCAGGAAGGTTACGCCCTTTTCCAGGTAGCCGGCCACGTTGCCGTCGTTGACCAGGGTGCCGGCGGTTCGGCCCGAGGCCACAATCCGGGCGATGGCCGCATCGATGGCCGCCTGCACTTCAGGATGGCCGGGGTTGCCCAGGTGTCCCATGGTCTGGGCCAGGTCCGTGGGGGCCACAAAGAATACGTCAATGTCGTCCACCCGCAGGATTTCGTCCAGGTTTTGCAGGGCCTCGGCCTCCTCCAGCAGGACAATCACCATGCTCTGGTCGTTGGCCGCCGGGAAGTAGTCGGCGACGCCGTAGGATTGGCGGCCCCCGAACATTCCCCGGTAGCCTAAGGGGGCATACTTGGCCGACTGCATCGCCTTTTCCGCATCGGCCCGGGTATTGACATGGGGCGTAACGATGCCCATAGACCCCCGGTCCAGGGTGCGGGTAATCAGCCACGGCTCGTTGGCGTTGACCCGGGTAATCGGCGTAACGCCCCACAGGTCGCAGGCGCGGGTCATATCCCCCAACTGCTCCCAGGTAACGCCGCCGTGTTCGCACTCCAGCCACACGCCGTCAAAGCCCAGCGGCCCCAGAAAGTCAATCATCTCGCTGCTGAGCACCCCGGAAATGGTAACGGTTGCCTCACCATTGGCAAGTTTTTCCTTGACGCGGTTGGTTCTGATTGGTGGCATTTCAGTTCCTCTTATCTGATACTGCTGTCCTAGTTCATTACTCGACTCGTGCTGGTGTTCCTTGCCCGGCCCGGCTCCAGTGAATTGTAGGGGCGGGTTTATAACCCGCCCTGGCTTGGGCGCAGGAATAGGCAACTATGGCAGACCTGTTTGCTGGACGGTGTTTGCCGTTGAACGCAGGGCGGGTTACAAACCCGCCCCTACCCCAGCTACTATACCAACGCACCTTGAGAATACTCTGAATCTAGCTGTATTGACGTAGTACCCGGTTGGGTTAGCCATTATTCGCCGGGCGGCCTGCTGCCTTTCTATACGGTCATTACCTTCCAAGCTCATACGCAGATTTCAGTGCCGCCGGGCCTACGTCTCAAGTTGAATAACATTATACTCCCCTTGAATACTTGCCCCAAAACCCCACCACCGCCATCACCCCCGCCCCTTTTCCTCATACCCCCTGGGCGTAACTATGCGCCCGCCGTGAACGTAGGTGGTGGAGTTGCCGATTATTACGGTGGTGAACATATCCACTTCCGAGCAGCGGCTTTCCAGTTCTTGCAGGTTGGTTATGGTAACTTTCTGGTCGGGCCGCCAGGCTTCCCGCACCAGGCCCACCGGGGTTTCCCCGGAACGCTGCTCCGACAGGATACGGCGGGCTTCCAGCAACTGCCAGTCCCGCCGCCGGCTGCGGGGATTGTAGAGGGCCACTACGAAATCGCCCAGGGCCGCTGCTTCCAGCCGCCGCCGGATGGCCGCCCAGGGCGTGAGCAGGTCGCTGAGGCTGATGGCGCAAAAGTCCTGCATTAGCGGGGAACCCAGCAGGGCCGCCGCCGCTTGCAGGGCCGACACGCCGGGCAGGGTAATCACCGGCGGCGCCGCGCCGTCCCAGCCCCGGTCGGTCAGGATGCGGAATACCGGGCCGGCCATGCCGTACACGCCGGCATCCCCGGAGGATACTACCGCCACCGACTTGCCGGCATAGGCCAGGTCAACGGCCCGCTGCGCCCGCTCCAATTCCTGGCCCAACTCCATCGAAACCAGGTCTTTCCCCTGAATCAAAGGGGCAATAGACTCCAGATAACCCCGAAAGCCCACCACCGCGTCGCACCGGGCCAGGGCATCGGCGGCGCCGGGCGTCAGCAACGCCGGGTCGCCCGGCCCCAGGCCAACCAGAAAAAGTTTGCCGCCGTCGCTGTTACTCATTGCCTTTTCCTCAAATGCAACTCACCGGGGTCGCAGAATGTACCGGATTACTGAAAATCAGGGATTGTCAATTAAGAATTAGAAACCCGCAATACAAAAAAATAATCCTGTATATCCTGTCCATCCATGTCTGAATCTCACCGTCCCGGGTAAGCCATCCGGGCCACCGCCACCGTGGCCCGGTCGGTTTTCTGCCGGGTTACCAGCAATTCCGGGCTGCCCGAGGCCAGCAGCGCCGCCGGTTCGGATACGCCCCAAATCCCCAGCAGGCGGTGCGCCACCGCCGACCGGGTTGGCCCACCGGCGGCAGTAGTTTCCGCCGCAAAGACGCCGTTCAGTTCCTCTGCCGAGTAGCAATGCACCGGTACGGCGTACTGCTCGGCTAACTCCAAGAGGCCCGGTTCGTCCTGCTTCAACTCCGCCGTAGCAATGCAAGCCAGGCTGGACATTGCAAGATTGTGCTGCCGGAAAACGCCGGTCAGCAGCTTTTCCAATTCTTCCCGGGGGACACCCCGGCGACAGCCCATGCCCACGACCAAGCTGCGGGGGCGGTAAATAATCATCCGCTTACCATTCAGGGAGTCCGGTTCGGCGCCTGATTCGCCGGCACCGGACAGCAGCCGGTCGGTTATCACCAGGGCGGCGACGGCGGCGGATTGGGCCAGGGCCGATATAGAGGGATACCGCGTCAGGTTGCCGGGCAGGGGTTTATCCGGCGGCCACCAGTCCGGTTCTCCCGCCTCTTGACAGATGCCCACCGGCGCGCCGTTGACCACCGCCGCGCTGACCCGGGTTATCGTCTCTGCGGACGCCTCAATGCGCCAGCCGAACTGCCGGCCCAGCAAGTCCACCGCCAGGGTATCCATCACGTGCGAGGCCGAGGTGATTACCGGCGTCGCGCCTAAAATGCCGGCCACTTCCCCGGCCAGGGCATCAGCACCCCCGACGTGGCCGGACAGCAGGCTGACCGCAAAGCGTCCGGCGTCATCCACGCAGACCACCGCCGGGTCATTATGCTTGTGCTGCAAGCAGGGGGCCAGCAGGCGCACCGCCGCGCCCACCGGCATAAACAGCACCAGCCGCCGGTGCCGCTCAAACAACTGCGCCAGCACGGGACGGAGGGGCAGGTCAAAGGCGGCGGCATTGTCCGGGGCAGCATCACCATCCGGCGGAACCGCGCCGGCCGCGCCCAGCAAGCGGCGTTCCAAGTACAGAACACTACCCCCGGCCAGGGCGCCGGCCAGGGTACGGGCCAAAGCAGCCCCAGGTCGAGAGATGGCTACGATGCCGGTTTCCTGACCGGTTTCCAAAGGCACAAACGCCATTAACCTCTACCTCTGCTCACCGATCAGGGTACGCGCAAAGCCCGCGCAAAGCACAAAATCCGCCCACCAGAACAATGTCAGTTCACCGGAACAAAATCCGCTCATAGGGGTAACAATGTTCGCTCATGGTGAGCTTGTCGAACCACCCTTCCCTATCCGACGTTTCATCCTTCGACAAGCTCAGGATGAGCGGGAGAGTAGGCAACTCGACTTGGCTCACCCCTTGACTCCCCGGTCAAAGTTACCCAGCATCGGCGCTGCCGGCACTGTTGCCGGCGCCCGCCCCGGCCCGTTCCCGGGAGCGGCGGAACAGGTGGGTGTAGCTGCCGGAGTAAAGGTGGGAGGTGGCGACTTCGGCGGCCTCGGCCAAGTCCGGGTCGCGCAGGGCCGGGTCCACCGCCCGGCCCACCAGAACCAGGGCTTGGCGGGTGATTTTGGCGTCCCGCACTTTGTCGGCGATGTCGGCCAGGGTTCCCCGGATTATCTGTTCGTCCTCCCAACCCACCCGGTAGGCAATGGCGGCTGGCGTATCCTCAGGGTAACCGGCGGCTTTCAATTCCCGGACAATGCGGGGCATACGGGTGATGCCCAGGAAAATAATCAGGGTGCAGCCGTGAGCCGCCAAGTCCTGCAACTGCTCCTTGGGGGGCATTGCAATGCGGCCCTGGGCGCGGGTCATTATCACCGTTTGGGAAACGTCCGGGACGGTAAGTTCGACCTTCAGCTTGGCGGCGGCGGCAAAGGCGGCGCTGACGCCGGGGATAATCTCGTAGTCCACCCCCGCGCTTTCCAGCACCCGCATCTGCTCCAGCATCGCGCCGTAAATCGACGGGTCGCCGCTCTGGATCCGGGCCACCGTCCTGCCCTCGGCCACCGCCTGCAAGGTCAACTCCATAATCTCATCCAGGTTCAATTCCTTGCTGCCGTGTACCTCGGCGCCGGGCTTGGCGAACTCAACTATGGCCGGATGCACCAGGGAATCGGCGTAAATGACCACGTCGGCGGACTCGATAAGCCGCTTGGCCTTGAGGGTCAGGAGTTCCGGGTCGCCGGGGCCGCCCCCGATGAAGTAAACTTTGCCTTGCGCCATCTTTTCACCTTTTGATAATGAGTAGGGAGAAGTAATCCAGGTCTTCCTCGGTAAGCTGCTGCAAGTCCTGTACCACCCGTTCCCGGTCGGTGGTGGCCCGGCGCACGTAGATGCCCTTGCCGGCCAGCCCCAGGCTTTCCAGGTTAGCCAGGGCATCCAGCAGCACCCGGTTTACCTTCATCAGGACGATAGTGTCGTAGTTGGCGATGGCCTCCCGCAGGTCGTCAATGCCGTACACCGCCGGCAGGATTGCCAGCCGCTGGCCGTGAGTAACCAGGGGAACACTGGCCCGGGCCGCCGCCGCCATCACCGAGGAAACGCCGGGGATAATCTCTACGGCAATCTCCGGATAGTTGGCCCGGATACTCTCCAGCACGTAGGAAAAGGTGCTGAACAGCATGGGGTCGCCCTCGGTGATAAAGGCCACGTCCTGGCCCTCTTTCAACCGGCCGGCCAAAGTTTCCGCCGCCGTCTCCCAAACCTCGGCGGCGGCCTCCGCGTCATCGGTGGGGAAACCGAACCGCAGGATTTCCTGCCGGTCGGTGTCGATAAACTCCCGCACAATGGACAGGGCAAAGCTGTCCTGGCTGGTATCGGACTGGGGTACGCAAATGATGGGGACGCTTTGCAGCACCCGCCGGGCCTTGATAGTAACCAGTTCCGGGTCGCCGGGGCCGACGCCCACTCCGTACAGGCAGCCGTAATCGGCGTTAGGTGTAGGGGTTCCACTGCTCATTAAATCAGTCCTCCGGGGTAGCCGCGCGCCAGGCGGTTACGACGAATACCGGGTTCAGCGCTTCCAGCCGCACGGTGCCATCTCCCATTTCCCGGCTGCGGGCGGCGTTGACCAGGGTAATATCGGCGTGGAAACCCCAGCCCCGGAGCCGTTGCCGGGTTTCGTTAGTCCGTTCCAGCGCCGCCAGATTCACTACAATCCGGCCTTCGGGGTTCAACCGGCCGGCGGCGGCCTCCAGAATGTCGGCCAGCTTGCCGCCGCTGCCCCCGACAAAGACGGAATCCGGGTCAGGCAGGCCGGGCAATACTTCCGGGGCCGTGCCGGGGATAATCCGCACGTTGCCCGGACTGTAGGCGGCTACGTTGCGTTCCAGCCGGGTCAACCCGCCGTCATCCCGTTCCTGCTCTCTCTCTATGGCGTACACCACGCCCCGGTGGGCGATAACCGCCGCCTCAACGGACAGGGAGCCGGTGCCGGCGCCAATGTCCCAAACGATGCTGTCGGGCCGCAAGCCCAAAGAGTAGAGACTGACCGCCCGGACTTCCCGCTTGGTAATCTGTCCCCGCAAGGGACGCCGTTGGGCAAAGGCGTCATCACTCAGGCCCCAGGGACGGCCGGCAGGTTCGGCCCCACCGGCCGGGGCAATTGCCGGCGCGGACGCCGCCACCGGCTTAACCATTCCCGGCCAGCCCGGAACCGGCCACCAGGGGGACGCCCTCCGTCGCGGTGGAGGCGTGGCCCAACAGCGTTCCGTCAAAGTCAAAACAGAGAACGTCCACAATCAGGGCGTCGGCGTCCTCCCCCAACAGCTTGCGGCTTTCGTCGCAGACCATCCGGCACATCAGGGGAAAGACGGAGAGCAGCCCGTTGGCCTGGGCAATCTCCTGAAAGTGGCGGGCGCTGCTGGCCTGGCGCATTTCCGCCTGCACTTCCTCGGAGGCCCCGCATTGCGCCGCCAACTCCGCCAGAAACCCGGTATCCACCTGATTGCCGGCTACGTGGGTAACAAAGTAGCCCATCGCCATCTTGGACAGCTTGCCCACCATGCCCACGTGGGCGGCGCGGCCCACCTTGCGCATCACGCAGCGTTTCAAGGCCGGCCCGCTGAAAATCCCCGCCTCAATGTAGGCCATATCCGGCAAGTCCAAGCACTGCCGGGCATACTCCTCGCTGCGGGTGCCGGTGGACAGAACCAGGTGGGACAGGTCGTTGGTGGCCGCCACGTCAATCGCCAGGTGGACGCTGGCCCGCCAGGCGGCGGTGGAAAAGGGCTGGACTACGCCGGTGCTGCCCAGGATGGATATGCCGCCGAGGACGCCCAGGCGGGAGTTGGTAGTTTTTTCCGCGATTTCCGCGCCGCCGGGCACCGAAACCTGCACGGTGAAACCGGAGTCATCCCCGGCCGCCGCCGCCTCGGCTACCGAGTCGGTTATCATCCGGCGCGGGACGCGGGTAACTGCCGGCTCGCCCACCGTAATGCCGGTGCCGGGGCGGGTTACCGTGCCTACCCCCGGCCCGCCAATGATGCGAACATTGCGAACCTGGCCGCCGGCGGCATCCGGGTCCCGCTGGACGGTGGCGCAGATTTCAGCCCCGTGAGTAACGTCCGGGTCATCGCCGCCGTCCTTGATAACGGCGCAGGTTACGGCGCTGCCTCCCTCAGACCATTCACAGCGATTAACCGGAAAGGTTGCGTCCCGGCCTACCGGTAGGTGAATAGTAACCTCGGCCACCGGGCGGCCAGTGAGCAGGGCCTGAGTTGCGGCTTTGGCGGCGGCGGCGGCGCAGGAGCCGGTGGTGTAGCCGGTACGCAACTGGCGCCGCTTTACCGTCTGGCGACTGTAATCACTTTCCGGCCTTTCTTCCATTTCCCACCGCTCAGTCATTAAACTTGCCAGCCCATATTTTCAGCATCCCGGCCGGCATTAAGAGGCCACCGCCGGTTTCAGACCCGGTTCCAGACTTCCCGGATGCGGTCGGCGGCTACCGCTATCAGCCGGTCATCCACCCCCAGGGGCGGGGCGACGGTCATTACCACGTCCGCGTACTGCTCCTGGAGCCGGTTCAGCGTGCCTAAAACGTTCCGGGTCAGAATCAGCCCCGGAAAAAAGATGTACGGCACGCAGATTAGCGCCGATACGCCCCGCTCTTCCACCAAACGGGCGGCGGCGAACTCCATCGTCGGGTCGCCGTAATGGGACTGGGCCACGTCAACAGCATAGCCCAACCCCAGGCGATTTTCCACCATCCGGCCCAGCTCAGCCAGCCATAAGCAATCATCATACTGGGTTCGGGTGCCGGCCTTGACCAGCAATACGCCGACGGTTTGGCCGGGGCCGGGCACCGGCGCGGCGGCGGCCAGGTCGCCAATCCGTTCCACCACCAAAGCAGCCAGCCGGGGGTCGGCGCCCAAGCCGTCGGCCACGTAAAGCTGCACCTGGGGCAGTTGGGCGCGCACCTCATCCAGCATTTCGTCCATTTCAATGGTGGCGTGCTTGCCATGCCCCAGCAGGTAGGGCATTACTACCACTTTATCCAGGCCGCGCTCCGACAACATCCTGATTGCCGCATCGGGGAAAGGCTCGATAAACTCCAGGCAGGATAATAGCACCTGCGCCCGTCCCGACTCCGACCCGGTTTCCGATTCCAGTTGCAACTGGAGGCGCCGGGCCGCTTCACCCAAACCCTGCGGCGTGCTGGGGCAGCGGAGGCACCAGGCGGGCCAGTCCGGCAGTTCGGCGGGCGATTCTACCGCCACCGGCGCATCCGTATCCTCCGGGGGCAGTTGCCAGGCGCAGGAACACTCCCGGGGGCTGGCCCCGCGCTGGCTGCCGTGGCCCAGCAGGATGACTCCCCATGCAGAGCCGGCGGGGTGGTCAGTAGATTGGGCCGTAGCGGAGTTGGCAAGGGGGCTGCTTTCGCTCACCGGGCCTCCTGTTGGGCCGGTTCCCCGGCCAATTCCAGCAGGGCGTTGACGGTGGCGGCGGCGGCGGAACTGCCCCCCCGACGGCCCAGGATAGCAATGCACGGGACGGAACCGGAACGGCGCACCAGTTCATCTTTAGACTCGGCGCAGGCCACGAAGCCCACCGGCATCCCGATAATTAACGCCGGCGAGACCGCCCCGGCGTCCACCAAGTCCAGCAGGGCCAGCAGCGCGGTAGGGGCATTGCCCACGGCCACCACGGCGCCGTTGAGGTGGGGGGCCAACTCCCGGACGGCGGCTACCGAGCGGGTGGTGCCTTCCCGCTGGGCGCGGGCCGCCACTTCGGGAGTGTCAATCCGGCAACGGGTAGCCACCTGGCGGCGGTGCAGCAGGGCTTTGGAGATACCCATTTCCACCATACGAACATCAGTAACGACGTCGGCGCCGGCCCGCAAAGCAGCCAGTCCCTGCTCCACCGCGCCGGGGCTGAACCGGACCGATTCGGCAATGGCCGGGTCGCCCTCGGCCCGCACAATGCGGCAGAGGACGTAATGCTCCCGGGGGTTCAGCGTCAAGCCCCGGGGCAGGTCAGCCTGCACCATTTTCAGGCTCTCCCGGTCAATCTCATCGGGCAGGAGAGCGTATTGTTCAACCAGCGACATTTACCGGATTTCTCCAAGGGTTACGGGATAAGAACGAACCTTCCGGCGCATTTCCATTGCCGGGGACTGGCGCGCCGGCGGGAATGGCCGGTTTAACCAACTTCGGCCTTCAGGGATTCCAACATCGGGGCCAGATATTCCGAAGCCCGATGCAACTCAACCCCCACCACACCGCAACCTTCCTCTTCACTGTCAAAGTCAATGACCAGGGGAGCGGCGACTTCTCTGGATACCTGGATTTCCTGACCGGGAATCCGCATCCAGAGAATATCCGTCTCTTTGTCGTAAGTAACTTTCAGATGAGCGCCGAGTGCTACAGCGGGTTTCATAATTCACCTCGTCGATACCGTGCGGTTGCGCTACTATCGAAATAAGTCGTCGCAACCAGCCCGTCGTTTTCTCTGGAAACAGCTACCTTGAGCAAAGGATTTCTCCCCGGAATCACACCATAGTAGTTGGTAGAATTATTGGTTTCATCATCTACTACGGCAACCGGAGAGGTCAAAACCTGAACAACCCATTCCCTGAGAATCTTGCGCTGGGCCATATTATCCAGGATATGGCGTGATAACCTCAGCTCCCGGCCACTAACGAATATCACTGACTCAGGGGACTGCAATGGGAACATTCCTCACTTCGGTTCTCTTTTCTACGCAGTCGCCGCCGGAACGATGACGCATAGGCCAATGCCGTACCACTATACCACAGCAGGGCGGTTTTCCTAAACGCACCCTACCCACTCACCCCACCACCACGTTTACCAGGCGGCCGGGGACGTAGATGGCCTTGTTTATCACCTTGCCCTCGGTGTAGGGGCGGACTTTGGCGCTGGTCAGGGCCAAGTCCTGGGCGGCCGGCTCGTCGATGTTGGCCGGCACCTCGATGCGGTCCCGCACCTTGCCGTTGACCTGCACCACCAGGGTGATGGTGTCCTCGGCGGCCAGGGCCTCGTCCCAGGTCGGGAAAAGCTGCTGATGGATACTGTAGGCGTGGCCGGTGCGCTCCCACAACTCCTCGGAGAGGTGGGGCGCAATGGGGGCCAGCAGCAGCAGGAACTTTTCTACGCACTCCCGCCAGGTGTCCGGGTCAACGCTGGCCTCGGCCCATACCTTGCTGAGGTGATTGACCAACTCCATCAGGGCGGCGATGGCGGTGTTGAACTTGAACCGATCCAGGTCGTTATGGCACTTGCGCACCGTCTGGTGGAGGGTGCGCACGGTGTCCCGCACCGCTTGGGGGTCGGTGGGCGTCGCTGCCAACTCCTGAGGGTCGCGCTCCACCAGCGCCCAGACCCGGTTGAGCCAGCGGGCCACGCCGTTGCTGCCCACGTCGCTCCAGGGGCCGCCCTGATCCCAGGGGCCAATGAACATCAGGAAACAGCGGACGGCATCGGCGCCCATCTGTCCCACCACGTCATCGGGATTGACCACGTTGCCCCGGCTCTTGCTCATCTTTTCGTGGTCGGAACCGAGGATTACCCCCTGATTAAAGAGGCGCAGGAACGGCTCATCAAAATCCACCAAGCCCATATCCCGCATGGCCTTGATGAAAAAGCGGGAGTAAAGCAGGTGCAGGACGGCGTGTTCCGCGCCGCCGGTGTATTGGTCAACCGGCAGCCACTCCTTAATCAGTTCGGGGACAAAGGGGCCGTCGGCGTAGCGGGGGCTGACGTAGCGCAGCAAGTACCAGGACGAATCGACGAAGGTATCCATCGTATCCGTTTCCCGCCGGGCCGGGCCGCCGCAGCGGGGACAGGCAACATTGCGGAACGCCGCATTTTCCGCCAGGGGCGACTCGCCGGTGGGCTTGAACTCGGCATCCTCCGGCAGCAGCACCGGCAAATCCGGTTCCGGCACGGGAACGATGCCGCAGGCGTCGCAGTAAATCATCGGTATGGGGGTTCCCCAGTAACGCTGGCGGGAGATCAGCCAGTCCCGCAGGCGGTAGGAGGTGGTACGGCGGCCCCAACCGTTCTTTTCCACGTCGTCGGCAATGGCGGCCATCCCCTCCTCGTCGGTCATCCCCTCATACTTGCCGGAGTTGGTCATAAAGCCTTCGCCCAGGTAAGCCTCAGCCGGTTCGCTGCCGTCCCAGCCGGTGGGCGCAATGACCGTGCGGACCGGCAGGCCGTACTTCCGGGCAAAGGCAAAGTCCCGCTCATCGTGGGCCGGCACGCCCATAACCGCGCCGGTGCCGTAGGTGGTCAGGACGTAGTCGGCGGTGAAAATGGGGATGCGTTCCCCGTTCAGCCGGTTGACCGCGTAGGAACCGAGGGGTACGCCGGTCTTTTCCTGGTCGGTGGACATCCGCTCAATCTCCGAAGTCCGGCGGGCCTGGTTGACGTAGGACTCGACGGCGGCCCGCTGCCCCTCGGTAGTCAGGGCCGGCACCAGGGGATGCTCCGGGGCCAGGGCCATAAAGGTTACGCCAAAAATGGTGTCGATGCGGGTGGTGAAGGTGCGAAGCTCCCGTTCCTCCAGGTTCTGGTGGGAGATGTCGAAGCTGATTTCTACGCCTTCGCTGCGGCCCACCCAGTTGCGCTGCATCATCAGGATTTTTTCGGGCCACTCCACCAGGGTGCTGAAGTCCAGCAACTCGTCGGCGTAATCGGTGATTTTGAGGAACCACTGTTCCAAGTCCCGGCGGGTAACGGTGGCGCCGCAACGTTCACAGCCGCCGTTCACCACCTGCTCGTTAGCCAGCACCGTTTGGCAGGAGGGACACCAGACCACCGGGGCCTGAGCCCGGTAGGCCAGTCCCTGCTCATAGAACTTGAGAAAGAACCACTGGTTCCAGTGGTAGTATTCGGGCAGGCAGCAGATAAGCTCCCGATCCCAGTCATAGATTGCGCCAATGGAGCGGAGTTGACTCCGCATATTCTCGATGTTGCTCATCGTCCAGTGGTAGGGGTGGATACCCCGGCTGATGGCGGCGTTTTCCGCCGGCAGGCCAAAGGCGTCAAAGCCAATGGGGTGCAGCACGTTGTAGCCCTGCATCCGCCGAAAGCGGGCATGGCAGTCGGCCGGGGCCATAGCATACCAATGGCCGATATGCAGGTCGCCGGAGGGATAGGGATACATGGTCAGGTCATACCACTTGGGGCGGGGATCGTCGTCCGGCACCCGGTAAAGGTCATCCCTGGCCCAGCGTTCCTGCCACTTGCGGTCAATTTCTACCGGATTGAACCGCAGTTCAACCGGTCGGGACGGGGTGGTCATCTCAGGTCACCTCAAGAAAGAGTCGCTGCCTCATATATTAGCACAGAAACGGGTAAATAGAGAGACTATCTGCGTAGAGGTATTCTCAACGCGCGTTGGTGTCCTGGGCATTGGTTTGCTGGCCGGAATACTCCGGCGGCCGGTAGGGGCGGGTTTATAACCCGCCCTGGCGACAACGGCAGAATCATTTGGGTAACGGAGACATCGTATCCGACATATCCTTGCACCAGAACCAGGGCGGGTTATAAACCCGCCCCTACGATGTAATAGAGCCTGCGTAGCTATCAGGGCAATCGCGGCTTAACCCGGGCAACCACCCAAGCAACCGTCGTTCCGGCGAAAGCCGGAATCCAGGAAATCCTCGCTGAAAAGAGAGAGCCGGCTCAAGAGAGTTCTGGATTCCGGCTTTCGCCGGAACGACGGGTTTATGATGTGATTGCCAATGACTCCCGTTGATTGACACGCCCCCGGTCAGAAATTAGAATCCCTGTAGCCGGCCGGGGGCTTATCCTGGCTTGCGCCGAGGCTACTGGTGAGTTTTAACCGACCCCGTCGGCCGATAGACAGCGTTATTCGCCAGCCCCGGCTTGCCGAATTGCAGCCGACCGTATCCGGTGAGATAACGGAACGGCGTCCCCGGCGCATTTTCACTCCCCCCTTTATCCTGCTCTACGGGTTTATATCCCTCATCGCGGCGGGCGGCGTTCTGCTGGCCCTGCCGATTTCCGGCAACCAAGGCGAGTTTACCTCCCCGGTCATTGCCCTGTTCACCGCAACCTCGGCGGTTACCGTTACCGGGCATACCGCAGTCAGCACCGCCCACCACTGGAGCTACTTCGGGCAGGCGGTTATATTCGTGCTGATGCTGGTGGGCGGGCTGGGGTTTATGGCCTCCGCTACCTTTGTGCTGCTGCTGATTGGGCAGCGCTCCAGCATTTCCGAGCAGTTAGTCTTGCGGGACACTATGGGCACCGACCACCTGGGCGGGCTGCGGCAGATAACCCGCAACATCGTGATTGTGGTGTTCCTCATCTACGTGGCCGGGGCCGGGATAATGTTTTCCGCCATTCGGGATATGACCGGGCTGGGTTGGGGCGAATCCCTCTGGCAATCAATGTTTCTCTCCGTCTCGGCTTTCAACAACGCCGGGTTCTCCATACTGCCGGAAATATCCGACCGCCGCGCCCTGGCGATTCTGGAAAACCGCTGGGCCATTCAGGGGATAATGGCCGCGCTGATTATCCTGGGTGGTATCGGCTGGACGGTGCTGGTGGACGTTTGCCGGCAGCGGCGTTTCTCCCGCCTTTCCCTGGACACCAAGCTGGTCATCACCGCCAGCCTGGTGCTGTGGCTGCTGGGTTTTGGCGCTTACTTCCTCGCCGAATACGTCAGCGTCGGAATGGATGACTACCGCACCGCCCTGGAACGGATGGGGGCGGCCCTGTTCCATTCCATCAGTGGCCGGACCGCCGGGTTTATAATTTCCGACTTCGGCCAGGCGGAGGATTTTACCAAGCTGGTCTTTGCCTTTCTGATGTTCGTCGGCGGGGCCTCCGGGTCGGTGGCCGGCGGCATTAAGGTGAACACCCTGGCCGTAATCGTTGCCGTAGTCATATCCTCAATCCGCGCCCGTCCGCAAACGGAAGCCTTTGGCCGGGAGATACCCCAAACCCAGGTTTTCCGGGCGATAACCATTGCGGCGCTGGTACTGGCCTTTGTGCTGGTAACGGTGCCAATCCTTACCATTACCGAAACCGCCGCCTTGCGGGCCGGCACTTTAGCCTTCCCGGACTTGCTGTTTGACACCGTTTCCGCCTTTGCCACCAACGGCTCCTCAACCGGCGTAGTTCCCCACTTGAGTTTAATCGGCCAGCTAATCTTTATCGCCGCTATGTTTGTGGGCCGCATCGGGCCGCTGACCCTGGCTCTGGCCCTGGCCCCCCAGGAACGGACGGTATATCGTTTTGCCCAGGAACGGGTTAAAATAGGGTGACGGAGGGAACGGGAGGGAACTAATGAAAAAACGGGTCTGCGTTATCGGGATGGGCCGGTTCGGAATTGGCGTTGCCCGCGAGTTGTACCAGGCGGGCCATGACGTGCTGGTGGTGGATACTAACGAACAGAAAGTCCAGGGTATGCTGGGCCTCACTACCTATGCGGTCCGGGCCGACGCCACCAACGAATCGGCCCTGCGGGAGTTGGGCGTGGCCGATTACGACGTGGCGGTGCTGACCCTGGGCGATGAGAACGTCCAGGCCAGCATCCTGATTGCCATGGTGCTTAAAGATATGGGGATTCCCTTCATCATCGCGCGGGCCGCCACCGAACTGCACGGGGAAACCCTGGAACGCATCGGAGTTGACCGGGTGGTGTACCCGGAGGAGGAAAGCGCCCGCCGGGTGTCTCACGTGGATTTCAACTACGGGGTCATTGACTATATGGAGATTGTCGCCAACGTCGGCATCAGCAAGATGCGCCCGCCGGAACGGATGGTGCGCCGCACCCTGGAAGAGGCGGGGCTGGCCGGCGCCAACAACCGCCACTCCCTGACCGTGCTGGCCCTCCGCCGGGGTCGCGGCTACATCCTGAATCCGGCCAAGGATGAGGAGATAAAGCCGGGGGACGTGCTGCTGGTGGCCGGGCGCAGTGAACACGTCGCCAGCATCTCATCCCTGGCCCAGCAACTCCCCCAGGCGGCGGCAGACTAGGCAAGGAGCGGCCCCCAATCCGATGATGCTGCGACACCATAAACTACGCATCCTGACCCCGGTGAACGGCAAGCCGGCCAGTGAACACGCCTTTCGCTGGACTTGCCAACTGGCGCGCCACTTCCGCGCCGAATTGAACGCCATTTACGTTTTTGAGGTGCCGCTGGAGTTTCCCCTGGAATCGGTGGAAGTGCGCCGGGACCACCAGGAGGGCGAGGGTATCCTGACCCGGATGGAGGACATCGCCAATTCGGAAAAGTGCCGGGTGAACGCCAGCCTGCTGGAGGCCCGGAACGCCGGGCCGGCCATCGTGCTGGAGGCCGCCGAGCGGCAGATGGATTTGTTAGTCCTGGGGTTGCCCTTTGACAGCCGGGGCGACGCCCGGAGTATGGGCGTAACCTCGGACTACATTCTCAAGAACACCCCCTGCCAGGTGGTAATTTCCCGGGAACCGGCCCCGGTCGCCCTGGCGCGTTAAGGATAGGTTAAGGATAGGTTAAGGATAACCCGATGGACATTCTCATCTTTGGCTGCACCCGGCTCACCGATGCGCTGGCCCCGGTTTTAGTTGCGGACGGCCACCGGGTAACCGTCCTGGCCCCGTCGGCCGACCGGCTGGCCCTGCTGCGGAAAAAGGCGGCGATAACCGCCCTGCTGACCGCCGAACCGTCGATGCAGGACTACTTACAGGAGGGGGGAATCAGCGGCGCCCGGGCGTTCCTGGCCCTGTCCGACGACGACCACCGGAACATCCTGGTCTGCCAGATTGCCCACCATATTTTTAACGTGCCCAAGGTGTTCTGCCGGCTGGCCGACCCCCAACTGGGCGAGTTTTACCAGGGTTTGGGCCTGGAAATAGTGGATGCCGGGCCGGATTTCCTCAATAAGACCCGGCAAGCCATCGCCGGAGAGCCGGAATAAGCCGATGTTTATAATTATCGTGGGTTGCAGCGAAACCGGCTATCACCTATCCAAGCTGCTGATGGTGGCCGGCCATGAGGTGGTGGTAGTCGAAAAGAGCCTGGCCCGCTGCCAACTGATGTGGGAGGAGTTGGGCAGCGTGGTCATTCAGGGAGACGGCGCCGACCAGGAGGACCTGAAACGGGCCGGCGCCGCCCGGGCCGACACCCTGGTCGCCGTTACCGACCGGGACGAAACCAACCTGGTCGCCTGCCAGCTTGCCAAGCATATCTTTTCCGTGGGACGCACCATCGCCACCATCAAAGACCCCCGGAATCAGACGATTTTCCGGGTGCTGGCGGTGGACGTGGTGGTCAACTCCGGCGACCTGATTCTGGGCGCTCTGGAACGGAGCATTGCCGACCAGAACCTCCACCACCTGATGAGCCTGCGCGTCCCCAACGCCGTCCTGATTAGCGTTACCATCCCGGAGGACGCCGCCGTAGTGGGCCAGCGCCTGGAGCAGGTGGAACTGCCGCCCCGCAGTTTCGTATCCCTGGTCATCCGCCAAGACCGGGTGATGACGCCCCGGGCTGACCTGGTGCTGGTTGAGCAGGATGAGTTGTACGCCGTTACGATGCGGGATGAGGAACAAACTTTGTACGAGATACTGACCGGAGTTTAGCGGTGGTCAAGCGTATATCCTATTTCGGCCCGGCCGGCACCTATACTGAGGCGGCGGCGATCCTCTACGATCCCGGGGCCGACTTGCGCCCCTTCCCCACCATTGCCGCCGTGTGCCAGGCCGTTTCCGACGGCTTGACCGACGAAGGGGTGGTTCCCATTGAGAACAGCCTGGAAGGTTCCGTAGTTTATACCCTGGACTTCCTGATTAACGAATCGGACTTATCCATTTATCAGGAAATTGTGCTGCCCATTGAGCATTGCTTGATGATTGAACCGGGCACCAGCATACCGGACATCCGGGTAATCTACTCGCATCCCCAATCGCTGGGCCAGTGCCGCCACTTTCTGGAAAGGAACCTGCCCAACGCCCAGCCCACTGCCTCTTTAAGCAACGCCGCCGCGGTGGCCGATATGAAGGCCAGCCCGGTGCCGGCGGCGGCCATTGCGCCCCAGCGCGCCGCCGAGCTTTACGGCGCGGAAATCATCGACCGGGGCATCCAGGACGGGGACAACAATGTTACCCGGTTCGTGGTGGTGGCCCCCGCCGACCACCCCCCTACCGGGCAGGACAAGACCTCTATCTGCTTTTCCTTCGACCAGGACGCGCCGGGGTCGCTTTACAGTGCCCTGGGCGTGTTTGCCCAGCGCAACCTGAACCTGGTAAAGATCGAATCCCGCCCCACCAAGGAGTCCCTGGGCCGCTACAACTTTCTGGTGGACTGCGAAGGCCACCGGGAAAACCCGGCGGTTAAAGAGGCCTTGGAAGTCCTGGCCCGGCAAGTCAGCCACCTCAAAGTGTTCGGCTCCTACCCACGCTGGAACGCCGGCCAAGAGAACCGGGGTTAAGACCGGCAAAGCCGGCAAACCGCCAAAGGCTGGCGGCCGGTCAGGAACCGGCGCCAACCCGGTCATTCCTACCGGCCCCGGCCAACTCCTTCCTTCCCGGTTATCCCCGCTCCCGGTTGAACCGTTCCCTTACCCGCTCCACCACCCGGTTGATGGCGCCAAAGAAGCCGAGGGTCTTGGAAATGTCCTGGGTCGAGGTGAGGATAACCCCGGAGGCTTCCTCCAGGTTCGCGGTGATTCGCTTGATTGACTTGAGCGACCCAATCAGGCTTATCGCGATATAAATCGCCAGCAACAGGAGAACTATCAGAATTCCTATGGAGATGATAGTCATCAAGTCCTTTATGAAGGTAACCAGGATTAGCGTGCTTTCGTCCATGCCTTTACTCCCATAGGAATTATCCTTTTACGGATTGACTGTTATGGATTAACCGTTATGGATTAACCGTTATGGATTGACTGCCGGCGCCTTTTGGCCGGCTAGTTCGTAACCAGTTCGTAAATGGTTACGGGGCCGTTGTCAAACACCCGGACGGCGGCGCCCTGTTCAACCATTCTATCAAATTTCGCCAGCCCCGCACCGGGATAGTATATGCGTTCCAACTCGCCGACCACCACGTATTTTACATCGTATTGGCCCAACAACAACCGGGCTTGCTGCAAATCCTCCGTTTCGTACAAATCCCGGACCTGCCTGGCCCTGAACCGTATTTCGTGGGAATAGACGCCCCGCTGCTGTATCTGATGCCAGGGCCAACCCAGCACCGTGGGCAGCCCGGTATAAGTGGCGATGCGCCCGCCCCAGTGGTATTGCTCGGTATGGGCCTCCAGCACTACCGGCGAGCCGGCGACGTTATCCTGCAACCAGCGAATGGCCTCCCGGTCTCCCTTCAACTCGATGGGCTGCCCCTGCTCCAGGTGAACCGCTTGCTCCATATAGGCCGTCCCGTCCAGGGTTGGCGGCAAGTCATTAAAGCGGTCGCCCACCCGCGCCCACGTGCCCAATCCGGTATAGATAAGGCTGGAAAAGATGAGCAGCGCGACTATCCCCAGCCACAAGAGGCGCGCCGGGTTCAGGTTCACCGGCCGGAAACGCCCGTCGTAGCCCAGCCGCCAGAGCATATAGGACGCCGCCAGGCTGAACAGCACCCAGGCTTCCAGGTAATACTTGAAAAGGGTGTTCATCCGGCCAATGTCCCCCTTCAGCCGCACCAGGTCAACGCCGATGCCCAGGGCCAGGGCCAGAGCCAGCAGCAGCAGTGGAAACACGGCGTAGGCCCGCCCGCTCCCCCCGCCGGCCAGCCCGTCTTGGACTACCAACCCGGTGATTACCAGCAGGAAAAGCAGAATTGCCCCGGTCGTGTAGCCGGCCAAGGCCAGATAGAGGATCGCCAGCAAACCCATGGCGAAGTAGAGGCGCAGCCACTTTTGACCCATTCCCCGGCCGGCCGGCCCGTCCGGGTAACCCAACCCGAACCAACCGCCGCAAATGATGGACAGGGGCCGCCGGGCCTGCCAAGCCAGGAAGGTGCCAATGATAAACAGGAACAAACCGTGAATCCCCAAATAGTTGACGAAGGGCGTCCGCCATTTGGTAGCCTCAATCCCGGCGTCAAAAGTCTCTACGGCCTGGTGAAAGGGCCAGTAGGCCAACAGGCTCACCAGCCCGATGCCAACAGCCAGTACGCCGCACCAGGCCAACCTAGTCCGGGCCGTCCCCGGCCGGCAGTAAACCGCCAGACCGGCCAGGGCCAGCGCCAACGCCAGGTAAGCGGGATAGTCCCAACTGTTGATTAGCCACAACGCGCCTACCGCCAGACCCAGCAGGGCCACCGCCGTTGCGTCCCAAAGCCAACCCAGCCGGCGCCAACCGGCGGTCAGGTTCAGCCCCAGCCCGATTACCAGCAGGGTAAAGGGTATCGCCATCAGGTGAGCGTGCAGGTCGCTGAACAGAAAGGTAAAGAAGGGAAACTCGGTGATGTGCCAGGACACCTCCGGGTGGCCGGCAATCCTCTCCGGCACCCAGAAAGTCAGTAGCCCGGCGTCAAAGTTTTCCAGGTTGGGCAACATCCGGCTGCTGCGCCAGAAGTCAAAGAAGGGATAAACCCCGCCACTGCCGGACAGTCTGGCCCAAAGGCCCTGCGCCAGTTGGATAATGCCGTCCAGATTGCCGATAACCGCCACGAAAAGGCCGGCCGTCAACCCGGCGGTCAGCGGGCTGCGGGCAATCCGCTCGGCGCGGCCCGGCGCCTTCCGCAAGTCCTCGGTAAAATCCCCGGCGTACTCCTCATCCGCCACCACCTCAGCCCCTCCGGGCCTGCCGGAAAGGGCCGGCCGGCGGGAACGCCGGACTCCCTCGGCCAGGTTATACACCACCGAGTAGGCTCCGGTAACGGTCAAGGCAAAGAACAGCGGCACCGCCAGGTTGAACGCTACCGTCGGCACGACGCCGGCCAACCGGGTAGGCAGGGCCAGGATGAAGTAGCCCCAGTAGTAATAGTTAAGGTATCCCCCGGCAAACCAGGGGTCATAAGGGGGCAGCAGGGTTGACCGGATAACGGCGTTGAAATAGGCCAACTCCATCGGCTTTTCCCCGCCCCGGTAAGGGTGCCACAAGTCCGGGTTCAGGGCGCGAATGGCGACAAAGACCAGAAAGGCCAGCAGGAACAGCGCCTCGCCGGTCAGCAGCAACCGCCACCGCCGGGACAGGAAATCCGTCATCTCCCGCCAGCGCGCCAGCAGCGCCAACCCGGACAGCAACCCCACCACCAGGATGCCCAGGACAATGGCGGTTTGGGAGAACTCCACCCAGCCCAGGCTGACCACCAACCAGGTAACGTAGCCGGCGCCCAGCAGTCCCAGGATGCGCGCCAGCACCAGCCCCCGATCCGCCAGGGGGCGAAACAGGAACAGGGCCAGGGGCAGGGCCGCCAGGTAAATCAGCTCAACCACCAGCAGCCAGGCCACTACCGATAACGCCGGCAGCCGGTTGACCCACCCGTTCCGGTCGAACAGTTCCGACCAGGTGCCGCCCGCCTGCTGCCGCGCTTTCGCAGCTTCCGACAGCTTTAAGCCGGTCGGCGGCGATGCCGGGACGCTGACCAGTTGGGCCAGCAGGGTCTC
This sequence comes from uncultured Dehalococcoidia bacterium, assembly GCA_958295765.1. Lineage (GTDB taxonomy): Bacteria > Chloroflexota > Dehalococcoidia > Lucifugimonadales > UBA3495 > CATQHB01. Next base: position 1,135,006 of record CATQHB010000002.1, on the reverse strand, counting down.
GGCCGGCAACCGCTCCACGTTGCGGAACAGCAGGACTTGGGGATGGTCATAACCCACCACGTTGTCATCGGCATAACCCAGGTTCAGGGTCAACGGCGCCGATTCCTCGGCCACCATTGGCGCCGGCCGGGGCAGACCGGCCCGGCTGATCGGGTCATCCACAAAGGCAACGCCGGCCAGAGTCGGGTAGGAAGTGAAGGTTCGCTCCAGCCGGTAGCCCAACCCGCTGCCAAAAAGGTGCCGGTAGTAGTTGACGCTGAAGGGAAACCGCTCCGGGTCGCTGGCAACGCTGACGTAGGGCCGGTGGCTGTAAAAGACCAGGTACTCGGCCTCGGCCAGTTGCTTGCCCAGCACCGCCATCTTTGCCACGTTATCCGGTTCGTAGGCCGGGAACTGCCAGACGGCGTAGCGGTGCAGGCCGGGGAGAAATTCATCCCAGTGATTGTCGCTGACAATGACCGTGCCGCCGGGCAGGTTATCGTTCATCCACCGGGACGCCGCCACCGCCGGGTGGGGGTTGGCGTAAACCTGCTGGAAGGCCAGGGAGTAGAAGGCGGTAGCCGCCACTACCAGCGCCGGCGGCAGCCACGCCGCCGCCATTAAATAACGCCGCCCTTGGGGATTATGACGCAGGTAGGCCCAAGTGTTCTGAAACCGGACGCCGCCGGGAAATGCCCCCCGGCCGGCCGACCGACCACCGCCCCCGGCCGGGGAGCGCAGGTAAAAGGGCGCCCACAACAGCAGACGCGCCCCCATCAACACCATAAAGGGTATCAGGACAAAGTAATAACGCTGGAACCGGACCTCAAAGCTCTCCAGGAAAAGAATACTGGGAACCACCCAGGCCAGCAGCAGCAGGTCGCCCCGCCAGGTATTCGTTCCCCGCCAGACCAGGAAGGCGGTGAAGGCGACGCCGGCCCAGGCGACCAGGCCCAAGGGCAGGCCCAATCCCCAAACCGCCGTCTGGTGGAATTGATAGCTGAACGCCGAAGTGCCAAAGTATTGAATCGTAAAGGGCCACATTCCGGCGTTGCGGGCCATTTCCGCCTGCGCCGCCTGTTCACCCAGAAAGTTTGACAGGTTCAGCAGCGCATAGGGCGTGACCGTAAAGAATACCGCCAGGGCCACCGCCAGCGCCGCCAAGGCGTGGAGCGCCGTCTGCTCCAGGCCCTCCCGGTTGACGCCGGCCCAACGCCCGTTGCCGCCGTCCAGCAGCCGGTAGATGTAGGCCAGCAGCAGGGGCAGGGCGATCAACAGGATGCTCACCTTGGGCGCGAAAGCCAGGCCGACGATGAGGCCCAGCAGCAGGGAATCCCGCAGCCGGCGCCTTTCCACCATTCGCAGCGCGGCCCAGAACCCGGCCAGGATGCACAGGGCGGAAAAGGTTTCCGGCCGGAAAAAATGGCTGTTCTGAACGTGAATGACGGCCAGCGCGGTCAGGCCCGCCGCCAGCAGGCCCACCCAGGGGCCATAGCCCTGGCCGTAAATGCGGCGGCCCAGCAGGTACACAAAAAACACTGCGCCCACGTCGGCCAGGGCGGACAGGGCGCGCCCGGCATAGCGCAAATCCAGGGCGGTAACGTCGGTGAACAGCTCAATTATCGAGCGGCACAGCACCAGGAGGTAGATGAGGACGCTGCCCAGCGGGAACCAGTGGGGGTTCAGGGGGCTGCGGTCAAAGTCCAGGAACACCGTCAGGCCGGGCAGACCCGGCCGGGTTTCCGGGTATTCGTTGAGGCAACTCCGGTAGCCCGGACTTTCCGTCAGCAGGTCATAGACGCAGCCGGCCCGCAGATACAGGGAACGCTCGTCCGGGTGAAAGCCATACCCGGAATCCCAGTCAATCCCGTGCAGGCGCAACCCCAAGGCCGCCACCAGAATCAGCGCCAGCAAAACCGGGGGCCAGGAAAGGCGGGGAAAATTCTTTATAAACAAGGGGTTCACGAGCCAAACCGGGGATAATCGCTCAGCGGCCCTTTTCACAAAGAGACACAGAGACCCGGAGTTTCACAGAGGATAGTTCCTTCTCTGTGTTCCCCGACAAGTCTCTGCGTCTCCGTAGCGAAAACAACCCCAAAGAACGATTGAAAAAGCGATTGAAAAAACGATTGAGTGATTAACCGGCTCATCCGCCGCAACTGCGGGCTAGATTCCCTGGTCGCTCATAAAGGAACAAAGGTCGGCGGTGCGGCAGGAGTAGCCCCACTCATTATCGTACCAGCCCATCACCTTGACCATGTTGTCCTGCATCACGATGGTGGAGAGGGCGTCAAAGATGCAGCTATGGGGGTTGCCCCGCACGTCGGAACTGACAATCGGGTCCTCGGTGTATTCCAGGATTCCCTTGAGCGCGCCCGCGGCGGCGGCCTGGAACGCCTGATTGACCTCCTCCACCGTAACGCCCCGGCCCAAATCCACCACAAAGTCGGTTACCGACCCGGTGGCAGTGGGCACCCGGAAGGCGATGCCGTGCAGCTTGCCGTTCAGTTCCGGCAGTACCAGGCCCACCGCCCGGGCCGCGCCGGTGCTGGTGGGGATTATGTTCATCGCCGCCGCCCGCGCCCGGCGCAGGTCGGAATGGCGCTGGTCCAGGATGGCCTGGTCGTTGGTGTAGGAGTGGATGGTGGACATCAGCCCGTGTTCGATGCCAAAGGCTTCGTGCAGCACCTTGACCATCGGCGCAAAGCAGTTGGTGGTGCAGGAGGCGTTGGAGACGATGTTGTGCTTTTCCTTGTCGTACACGCTGTCGTTGACGCCCATTACCATAGTCAAGTCCACGTTGGTGGCCGGCGCGGAAATGATGACCTTGCTGGCCCCGCCCTGAAGGTGGCCGGCCGCCCTTTCCCCGTCGGTGAAAATACCGGTGGACTCCACCACCAGGTCAACGCCCATTTCCGACCAGGGGATTTGGGCCGGGTCCCGTTCGGAAAACACCTTGATGCTGCGCCCGTCAATCAGCAGGTCGCCGTTGTTGGCCTCCACCTGGCCCGGATAAACGCCGTAGCTGGTATCGTACTTGAACAGGTGCGCGTTGGTCTTGTCGTCGGTCAGGTCGTTGACCGCCGCCACCTCCAGCTTGTCCGGGTAGCGTTCCAGGGTAGCCCTGGTTACCAGCCGACCGATTCTGCCAAAGCCGTTGACTCCAATGCGAGTAGTCATTATTCCCTTCTCCATCAATCCAGCAGTTAGCTTGCCGGGGGTGATTCAGCCGCAATTCTACCCTACCACCGCTCTGACCCGCCGCGAAAGCGGGGGCCGGCGGGGAACTTTGCCTCGATTTCAGGCCCGGTTAAAGGGCCTATCTTCTCCAGAAAAGCCAGCCGTACATTCCCAACCGGGCCCGGTTGACGTGGGAGGGGGTGGGCGATGAGATTAACCGCCCCAGCCCGATGATGACCCGCACGCTCTGCACCAAGAGCCACCAGGTCAAACGCACCAGGCCCCGACTTCCCTGAATCACCAGGTAGCGGAAAATCCGCCAGGCCAGAAAATAGTTAGACTTTTCCGAGGTGGGCGTAGGCTTTGTTTCCGGCATATTCGGCCTCGGCTCCCAAGTCGGATTCGATTCGGAGCAACCGATTATACTTGGCTACGCGTTCGGAGCGGGCCGGCGCCCCGGTCTTGATTTGCCCCACGTTCCAGGCCACCGCCAGGTCGGCGATAGTAGTATCCTCGGTTTCCCCGGAACGGTGGCTCATCACCGCGCCCCAGCCGGCCTCCCGGGTCATCCGCAGCGCCTGGAAAGTTTCAGTAAGAGTACCAATCTGGTTGGGTTTTAGCAATACCGCATTGCCGGCCGCCGAATCGATCCCCCGCCGAATCCGGGAGATGTTGGTAACGAACAGGTCATCGCCTACCAACTGGGTCGAATCCCCCAGGCGGCGGCTCAATTCGGCCCAGCCTTCCCAATCATCCTCATCCAGCCCGTCCTCAATGCTGACTATTGGATAGGCTTGCTGCCAGCCGGCGTAAAGCTCTACCAGTTCACCGGCGGTCAGGGCCGTCCCTTCCCGCTCCAGCACGTACCGGCCCTGGCCTTTGTCGTAAAGCTCTGAGGCCGCCACGTCCAGAGTCAGGAAAACCTCCCGGCCCGGAGTATAACCGGCGGTTTCAATGGCCCGCAGCACCACTTCAATGGCGTCCCGGTTGGAGGGCAGCGAGGGAGCGAACCCGCCCTCGTCGCCGACGTTCAGGTTATGTCCCCCGGCCCGCAGCAGGCTCTTCAGAGCCTGATAAATCTCCGCCCCGGCCCGCAGCGCATCGGAAAAGGTGGGCAGTCCCGCCGGGGACACCATAAACTCCTGGATGTCGGCGGAGTTGGAGGCGTGCCGTCCCCCGTTCAGGATGTTGAACATCGGCGCCGGCAGGCTGACCGGGCCGCTTTCCCGGTCGCCGCTCAGGGCCAGGTAACGCCAAAGCTCGCCGCCGGCCTCCGGGTGGGCCAGCACCGCGGCCCGGGCCGTTGCCATCGACACCGCCAGAATCGCGTTGGCCCCCAGATTGCTCTTGTCGGGAGTGCCATCCTTATCCAGCATAGCCTGGTCGATAGCGGCCTGGTCAAAGGGCGACCGGCCGGCCAGGGTTGGGGCGATGACGTTGTTGACGTTGCCCACCGCTTGCCGGACGCCGGCGCCGCCAAAACGTCCGGCGTCTCCGTCCCGCAGTTCCAGGGCCTCATAGCTGCCGGTGCTGGCCCCGGAAGGCACGGCGGCATGGGCGCGCACCCCGTTGGACAGCCTCACCTCGGCTTCCACGGTAGGGTTGCCCCGGGAGTCCAGTACCTCCCGGCCCCGGATTTCGGCGATAACGGCGTTGGCGTCGGAACTGGTCATATAATCTACCTGCTGGCTAGGATTGGCGGGGTTCCGGGAGCGGCGCATTTTGGACGGCGGCCAGGGCCTGGTTCACCGCATCCGCCGGGTCGCGGGCCGGGATGATGCCGTCCACCACCGGGTCGCCGTCGCCCTTGACGGTGAGGGACCAGGTGCTGAGGCCCACCACCGGAATACCGGCGTCCAGGGCGTAGGCAATCTCCGACAGGGTGCCAAAGGCGCCGCCGACAGCGATGCAGGCTTGGCCGGTGTGGACTACGATGATGTTCCGGGCATAGCCCAGGGTGGTGAAAACCGGTATGTCAATGTAGGGGTTGAAGGCAGAACCGCGCCGCCCGGGCAGGATGCCGATGGTCGTGCCGCCCTCGGCCTTAGCGCCCCGGCAGACCGCCTCCATTACCCCGGTCATCCCGCCGCAGGCCACCATCACGCCACGCCGGGCCAGTTCCCGGCCCACCGCCTCGGCCAACTCCAGATGTTCCGGCTTGGCGCTGCTGCTCCCGATGACCGAAATAATCATACCCTCTTTCCTTGTTTCCTTAACGGAGTTCTTTCACCCCGGAGATTCGGTATTTCCGAAATTTGTTGGTGTTCCCTACCCGTACCGGCTCTGGTGGATAGTTGGATGTTCCTACCATTTGTTGCTATTCCTTACCCGTACCGGCTCCGGTGGATAGTTGGATGGTAGGGGCGGGTTTCTAACCCGCCCTGGCTCGGGGCAAGAATCGGTCAGCTATCGCCTATCCATTTTCCGGGATTCCCTTGCCGTTGAACGCCGGGCGGGTTACAAACCCACCCCTGCGTGATGTTAATGCCAACAAGCGTTGCTAATACCGGCAATTCGCAGATACCCGGCGTTATTCCAGTTGCCAACTCGAACCCGGCGCCTACCCGCCCGGCAATATCGCCGCGCTGGCCCCTTCCACCAGTTCCAGCAGGGGCGCCGGATAGACCCCCAAACCGACTACCGCCACCAGGCCCAAGACCATTACCACCAGCAGCAGCGCCGAGGGCCGGGGCAGCGGTTCATAGTCCCCGGACGGTTCGTGATGCGACGGGGTATGCGTATGTTCCGACTCCGGTTCCGCCGGTGGGTGTTCGCCCGGCCCGTCGGCGGCATCCGTTGCCGGCGCCGCCAACGCCGGCTGAATATACATCTGCCGGATGACCTGCAAATAGTAGTAGAGCGAGACCAGGCTGGTGAAAATCGCCAGCCCTGCCAGCCACAGGTAGCCGGCATTTGCCACCGCGGTAAACAGGTAGAACTTCATAGTGAAGCCGACAAAGATGGGCAGTCCCCCCAGGGAGAAAAAGCTGACGGCAATCGCCATTGCCAGGAAGGGTTGCCGGTCGGCCAGCCCGGCCAGGTCGGGAATCTCCTCTTGTCCGGTAGCGTTAAAAAAGGCAATCAGGGCGGCGAATACTACGATGCTGGTGATGGAATAGCCCACCAGGTAGAAAATTATCCCGTTGGCCCCCAGCAGGGAGTCGGTGGACAGGGCTACGGCGCCGGCCAGAATGTATCCTACGTGGCCGATGCTGGAGTAGGCCATCAGGCGTTTCAGGTTGCGCTGGGCCAGGGCGACCAGGTTGCCCACCAGCATACTCAGGGCCGCCAGCGTTGCTACGATTATCTGCCACTGGTCCCAGCGGTCGGCGGCCGGCACGAAAGCCTCGGAAAGCAGGCGCAGCACCAGGGCAAAGGCCGCCGCCTTGGAAGCAATCGCCAGGTAAGCGGTAACCGGCAGGGGCGCGCCCTCATAGGCGTCCGGCGCCCACATATGGAAGGGCACCGCCGCCAGCTTGAACCCCAAGCCCACCATAATCAGGGCCAGGCCCACCCACAGGGCCGGGCGCAGGTCGGTAATGCTGGACAGGGCCGCGCTGATTCCCTCAAACCGGGTTACCCCCAACGCGCTGTAAACCATACTGATGCCATAGAGCAGGATGGCCGAGGAAAAGGCCCCGATGATGATGTATTTCAGGCTGCCCTCATTGGACTTGGCGTTGTTCAGGGCGTAGGCCACCATTACGTACAGGCTGAAACTGAGCAACTCCAGCGAAATGTAGGCGGTCAGCAACTCCCGGGATTGGGCCATCAGGTTCATCCCCAGGATGGAAAAGAGGAGCAGCCCGTAAAACTCGCCGGGGTGGTTCAGGTGCAGCTTCACGTAGTCAATGGAACTGAGGATGATAAACACGCCCAGGCCCAGGAAGAACACCTTGAAGAACAGGGAATAGCCGTCCACCGCCAGCAGGCCGCCGTACAGCGTCGCCTCTTTACCGGGCAGCATCACCAGGGACAACGCCACCACGCCCAGCAGCCCGGCCACGGACAACCAGCCCAGCAGGTCTTTCCGCTCCTCCGGCAGCAGCAGGTCAATAATGAACACCAGGAAAGCCAGCCCAGCCAGGGCAAACTCCGGTGTCAGCAGGTAAAGATTATCGGTTAATCCCGGCATATCCCTCTGTGTAAATCCGTGTAAATCACAGGGCCTTATTTTCCTGGAACGCTAAAACTAAAATAGTAGCAGCACCGACTCCACGCCGGTGTTGATTACTCGGGTCAGCGGGGCCGGCCAGACGCCCACGAACAGCAGAATCAGGGCAAAGGCGGCGCCCACCGTTTTTTCTACCGGGCTGGCGTCGGTAAGGTGTTCCCATCGGGGATCGGCCTCTCCGAAGAAGGTGCGGGCCAGGAGCCGCAGGATATAAACCGCCGTTATCGCCGCGCCGATTACCGCCAGCACCGCCAGGGGCAGGTAGGTGCGGAAGGCCCCGGTAAAGACCATAAACTCGGCCACGAACCCGCTCAACCCGGGCAGGCCCAGCGAGGCCAGGCCGGCCACGGCAAAGAAGAAGCTGGCCGTGCCCATCCGCTTCATCAGCCCGTTCAGCACGGTGATGTCCCGGATGTGAGAACGCTCGTAAATCGCGCCGACCATGGCGAACATCAGGGCGGTCATAATGCCGTGGGAGAACATTTGCAGCACCGCCCCGGTCAAGCCTACCGGGTGCAGGGTGGCAATGCCCATCAGCACGTAACCCATGTGGCTGACGCTGGAATAGCCGATAATATACTTCAAGTCCCGCTGGGAGAGGGCGGCGATGGCGCCGTAGATGACGTTGACCGTCCCCAGCACAATCAATACCGGCATCCAGGCGGCGGCCCCCTCCGGCAGCAGCACCATACCCACCCGGATGATGCCAAAGGCGCCCAGCTTCATCAGCACCCCGGCGTGCAGCATACTGACCCCGGTAGGCGCCGCTACGTGGCCGTCGGGCGACCAGGTGTGAAAGGGCCACAGGCCGGCCAGCACGCCGAAGCCAATCATAAACAGGGGAAAGACCCAGTTCTGGAAAGCGGGGCTGAAATGCCCGGCCCGGGCCAGCTCGCCCAGGGCCTCAATGGAAAAGGTGGGGGAACCGGCCTGCCCCGCCGCCACGTAAAGGGCCAGAATCCCAATCCAGATCAGCACGCTGCCCGCCACCAGGAACAGCATCAGCTTCATCGCCCCGTATTCCTTGGTCCGCATAAAGCTGCCAAAGTCGGTGCTGCTGCCCCACACGCCAATCAGCAGATACATCGGCAGCACGGCCAGTTCGTAGAAGAAGAAGAGGAAGAACAAGTCCTGAACCACAAAGACGCCGTACACCCCGGAACCCAGGGCCAGCAGCAGCACAAAGAAGTCCCGCGTCCGGTGCTTGATGGTCTGAGAAATCAGCACCGCGCCAAAGAGGACAATGCCGTTGAGCAGCACCAGGGGAGCGGCGATACCGTCCATCGCCAGGGAGAGGTCAATGTTCAGGGGAGCGTCCAGCCACTCATAGGTGCGGACGAACTGGTAGCCGCCGGCGCCAAAGTCGTACCGGGCAAAGACCACGACCGACAATACCAGGGTGATGGCCGACACGAAAATGGCAAAGTACCAGGCGTCCTCCGACCGGCCCCGGGGCAGGAACATAGACAAAAGGGCGCCGGCCAGCGGCACCAGGATAATCAGCAGCAGGACTGCCTGGTCAAAGTTAGTCATCGGTTAAAGACTCATCGGCTTGCAATCGGGGTCTCTCAATCAGATCAGGTGGACTGAATCCACCAGAAGATAGCCAGACCAATCAGCCCCAGGGCCATGGCCAGGGCATAGCTGTAAACGTGGCCGGTAACGTGCAGCCGCAGGGCCACGCCCAAGTGCCGCACCAGGTTGGCCGGGCCGTTCACCCCTACGTCATTCACCACTGCCCGGTCCAGCCAGGCAACAAACCCGGAAACTACCAGCACCACCCGGTCAACGCCCCACTGATACGCCTCATCCAGATAATACTTGTTCTCCACAACCTTGAGCAGACCGGAGCAGCGGCCCCGGATACCCGCCAGGGGGTAGCTCTTTCTCACGTAGGCCAGGTAAGCATAGGCGAAAGCGGCCACCGCCAGCACGGTGGACAGGATGCCCAGCCACCAGGTGAAGTGAAAACCCTCCGGGTGGTCATAGAACAGGAAGGAGCCAATGCCTTCGTAGTCCCCCGGCCAGTTAAAGGCCATAAACCCGAAGAACAGGGCCAGCACCCCCAGCAGGGACATGGTAATGGTCATCGTCGGCGGGGATTCGTGGGCGTGTTCCTGCGACTCGGCCAACCGACCGTAAAAGACCACGAACATCGCCCGGGCCATATACAAGGCGCTGAGCAGGGCGGTAAGCAGGGTCAGCACGATAAATACCGGGTTCAGATGTTCGTTGACCGCAATCAGGATTTCGTCCTTGCTCCAGAAACCGGCCAGAATCGGGATGCCGCCCAGCGACAAGGCGCCAATGGAAAAGAGAATCGCGGTTATCGGCATCACCTTGCGCAGGCCGCCCATTTTGCGGATGTCCAGCTCATCAGTGCCGTGCATCACGCTGCCGGCCCCCAGGAACAGCAGGGCTTTGGAAAACCCGTGCGCCAGCAGGTGGAAAATGGCGGCGGTATAGCCCAATGCGCCCAGAGACAGCATCATCAACCCTAAATGGCTGATGGTGGAATAGGCCAGGATGCGTTTCAGGTCCGTTGACACCAGGGCAATGGTAGCCGCGCCCAGGGCGGTAACCAACCCGACAATCGCCACTATCAGCAGGGCATCACCGGAGGCGACAAATATGGGGAAGGCCCGGGCCACCAGATAGACCCCGGCGGCGACCATCGTGGCGGCGTGAATCAGCGCGCTGACCGGCGTCGGGCCTTCCATCGCGTCGGGCAGCCATACGTGAAAGGGAAACTGGGCCGACTTGCCCATGGCGCCCAGGAACAGCAGCAGGGCCGCCATCGTCGCAACCCCATGGTCAATCGCGCCGCTTTGGGCCGCGGCAAAAGCGTCGGCCATGCTGAAACTGCCCACCTGAGACCAGAGCAGCAGGATGCCGACCAGCAGGCCCACGTCGCCAATCCGGGTCACGATAAAGGCTTTCTTGGCCGCCTCCCGGGCCTCGGGCCGCTCAAACCAGAAACCGATGAGCAGGTAGGAACACAGCCCCACCAGTTCCCAGGCCACGTACAGCAGCAGGAAGTTGTCGGCCAGCACCAGGGTAAGCATTGAGGCGATAAATAGGGCGTGGAAGGCGTAGTACCAGTCAAAACGGGCATCGCCCCGCATATAACCCAGGGAGTAAATCTGCACCATCAGGGCCACCAAGGTCGCCAGCCCCAGCATGGCAATCGCCAGCGGGTCAATGATGATGCCCCAGGTGAGGCGCACCCGCTTATCTACGTCGTTGTCCGTACCGGGGAACCCGGCCTCGAACCAGGTCCGCTGGTAGGAACAGGTCAGGGCGCCGGTCTCCTCCCCGGTCTGGCAGCCCTCAGTGTCCGGCGTAGCGTTCAGAAAACCGAACAGCGTTACCCAGAACAGGGCAAAGCCGCCCAGAATCGCCAGGATTGCCAAAGGCGAACCCTTGCCGGGCAGATACTTGCCAAAGAGGATAATCAGCGGAACGGCGGCAAAGCTGAATACCGGGATTAGCCAGGCCCATTGCATAATTAAGCCCTGCCCTCCCTTTTGCCACCGGGGTTTATTTCACGCAAGGACACCGGGGCATCGCTGCGCTCTCCCGTGTCCCGGTGCCTCCGGGTGTAAAACAGTGCGCTCATCGCTACCATTTCATCAAGTCTATTTCGTCCACGTTGACCGTGGCCCGGTTCCGGTACATCCGCAGGATAATCGCCATAGCCAGCCCCACCTCGGCGGCGGCGACGGTGATGATAAAAATGGCGATTATCTGGCCGTCAAAGTTGACAAAGCTGCCCCAGCCCTCCCGGTGAGAGGCGGCGGCAATCAGGTTGATGTTGACCGCGTTCAGCATCAACTCAATGGACATTATAATCAGCACGGCGCTGCGCCGGGCCATCACCCCGTACAGCCCGATGATAAACAGGGCCGCGCTTAACAGTTGAAAGTAAACCAACGGAACCATAAGCTACCGGCTGTCCTCCCCGGCGCGGGCGATGATGATGGCCCCGATGAGGGCCACCAGCAATACCAGCGAGGCCACCTCAAAGGGGATGGCCCACCGGGTAAAGAGAGAGTTGGATAATTCGCTGAAAGTGGGACTGTTGGGGGTGGATTGAGAGACGCCGTTGATCCAGAAAGCGGCGCCCAGCACCACGCCGACCCCGGCGGCGGCAATGGCGGCCAGGGGCCACTGCCGGTTGTCGGAAATGTACGGGTACTCGGCGGTGCGGGTCAGCATTATGGCAAAGAGCAGCACGATAATGATGGCCCCGCCGTAAATCAGCACCTGCACCAGGGCCAGGAACTCGGCAAAGAGGATCAGATACACGCCGGCCACCGCCACCAGGGAGACCAGCAGGAACAGGGCGGCGTGCACCACATTGCGGGTAATTACCACGCCCAGGCCGCCGCCCAGGGTGAACACCGCCAATATGATAAACAGGAACCAAGACACGGTTAGCTAACCTCGCCAAAGCGGGAGCCGACAGGATGACGGCTTCGACCGGGTATCGCCAAAATCGGCGCAACTCTGATGCCGTTGGAGTCAGTGTTCATAACCTTGCCTTTTGTTTCTCCCTCGTAACCGCCGTAGAAGTTACGCAATTGCCTATGGAACATTGAAAGCCCGGCGCCATTGAAAGCTCTATGCCTTTCCGAGCGGAGCTTTGCCGTCATTTCTATTTAATGTCATTCCGAGCGGAGCGAGGAATCTAAACTCCTGCATAAGCCAGGTTTCTGTCGGAACCGGAACGGGACAACGGCCAGGCGTTTTAGATTCCTCCCTGCGGTCGGAATGACATACCAACTGCATAACTCCTATGATTACTCTGTTGTAACTATTGTCAGTCCCGCTTTTGGTGGACTGCGCTACGAACCGGCCCCGACTACTTACCTTTCCCGAACAAGCGGCCCAGCAACCCCTTCTTCTGCCGTTCCAACCGGGGCAAGTCGCCGACGGAACCCAGCAGGCGACAGGTGGCGCAGTCGCAGCCGGCCGGGTGGGGCCTGACTTTCTCCGGGGCGGCGCGCGCCCGCCGGCCCGGCTTTATCTTATTCTTTTTCAGGAACCTGTCGGCGCAATTCTGGCAGGTACAGTAGGCCGGGTGGTCGCCCGACAAGTTCAGGTTTCTTTCGTCTTCGCGTTTCGGAATGGTTCTCTTCCCCTGCGTTGCGGCGGTTTACTCCCCGCCTTCCACCGCCGCGGCGGCCTCCACTTTAGCGGCCTCCGCTGCTTTAGCAGCATCCTCGGCGTCCTTCTTGGCCTTCGCCAGCACCGTGGGGGGAATCCAGGTAGTTTCCCGCTGGTACTTCTGGCCGATTTCCAAGAGGGCCGGCAGATTCACCCGGTCGCCGTTGCGCTCATAGGTGCTCATCTCGTGTTCGTGGCTCATCACGATGGCGTCAAAGTTGCAAACCTCAACGCAAATCCCGCACAGGATACAGCGGTTCAGGTTAATCTCAAAGTAGTCAACTATTTTCCGGCGGGAGCTTTGCCCCTCGGCGTTCAACGGGTTGTCCATCATACTGGCCGACATACATTGGGTCGGGCAGTTGCGGATACAGACCATGCACCCGGTACAGTAGGGTTCATTCACCCCGTTGTCCCAGGTCAGGGCCGGAAAGCCCATAAAGCGGGGCTGCACCGGCGTCGGCACGGTGGGGTACTGCCGGGTTACCGGACGGCGCAGCCCGGTGAAGGTAGAGGCCAGGGTCAACAACATCCCTTTAACGCTATTCAGCATTGCTCACACTTCCTAATGTTTACCACGGTCCTTATGTTTACCGAGATCCTTGCCGGGCCGCCGCTTCCCGGGCGGCGCGCCGTTCCGCCAGTTGCGCCGCCTGCCGGGCCTTTACCTCGGCCACCCGCCGCACCGGGGCCATCATCCGCCGGTAAACCAGATAACCCACCACGGCCAGCCCGGCCAGGGACATCAGGGTAAGCGTCCAGGCCGGCCAGTCATAGAACAGGTAGAGGGCCGTAATCACGATGGAATAGAAGGACAAGGGAACCATTACCTTCCAGGCAAAGGCCATCAACTGGTCAATGCGGAGCCGGGGGAAGGTTCCCCTGATCCAGAACACCACCAGTATAACCGCATAAACCTTAATCAGGAACCAGATTACGCTCAGCAAAGGCCCCAACCAGGCCACCGGGGGCAGGGCCGGCAGCCAACTCAAAGCGGCGGATTGCCAGGGCCACGACCAGCCGCCCAGGAAAAGCAGGGCCACCAGCGCGGCAATGGCAAAGGTATTGATGTATTCGGCCAGAAAGAAAACCGACCAGTGGGCGCCGCTGTATTCCACAAAGGGGCCGCCCACCACCTCCGACTCGGCGTGATAAATATCAAAGGGCGTGCGCCCCACCTCGGCCAGCCCGGCGATAAAGAATACCACCAAACCCAGGGGCAGAATCAGCGCATAGGGAATCTGGGCCTGATTGGCGACAATCACCCGCAAGTCCAGGGATTGGGCCAGCATCCCCACCGAAACCACCACCATTATGACCGGTATCTCATAGCTGATTAGCTGGGCCGCCGACCGCAGGCCCCCCAGCACGCCGTACTTGTTGGCCGACCCCCAGCCGGCCAGCACCAGGCCCAGGATGCCTAACACGGCAAAGGCTGTGATGTAGAACAGCCCCAGTTCCAGGTTCCGCAGTACCAGGCCCTCACTCCCCGGAATGGTGACCCAAATCATAAAGGCGGAAACCACCACGATGACCGGCGCCACCCAGAAAATGGCCTTGTCCGAGGAATCGGGAATGATGTCCTCTTTCAGAATCAGCTTGACCGCATCGGCGACTGGCTGCAACAGGCCCATCGGCCCGGTGCGGGTCGGGCCTAACCGGAGTTGCAACCGGCCCAGGGTCTTGCGCTCCAGCCAGACCAGGGAAAGCACCACCGTCGCCAGGGCGGTGAACATCGCCAGCAGCCCGACCACCATCCAGAAAATCTGATACCAGCCGACGGGAGGCATTACCGATCCACCTCCCCCAGCACAATGTCCAGGGAACCGAGGATTACCACCGAGTCGGCAATCCACGAGTCCTTAAGCAAATACTTGATAGCGGACAGGTTGCAGAAGGAGGGCGGGCGTACCTTGAGGCGGTAGGGGCGGTCGGCGCCCTTGCTGACCAGGTGAACGCCCATCTCCCCCCGGGGGTTTTCCGCCCGCGCATAGACCTCCCCGGCCGGGGGCCGGATGAGACGGCGGCCCAGGGATGACGCCACGCTGCCGCCGGGCATTTGCGCCAGAGCCTGCTCAACGATGCTCAGGGATTCATACATTTCCTGAATCCGTACCCAGTGCCGATCCCAGCAATCCCCGTCCAGCCCCACCGGGACGTCAAAGTCAAAGCGGTCGTACACCGAGTAAGGCTGCGCCTTGCGCACGTCATACTCAACACCGCAGCCCCGCAGGCAAGGGCCGGTAAAGCCGAAATCAATCGCGTCCTCGGCGCTGATGCGGCCCACGTCCTTGAGGCGGGAGAGGAAAATCTCGTTAAAGGTCAGGATTTTGTCGCTCTCCGCCACGTCCTCCCGGAGCAGGGGCAGCAAGTCCCGGATTAGCTGCTCAAAGTTATCCGGCAGTTCCTCTTTCAGGCCGCCGATGCGGAAATAGTTGTGCATCATCCGGGCGCCGGAGACCGCCTCAAAGAGGGCCTGAATCCGCTCCCGCCCCCGGAAGGCGAACATCGTCGGCGTCATTGCCCCGGCGTCCAGGCCGATAGTGCCGACGTAAAGCAGGTGGCTGGCGATGCGGTTCAACTCGCAGAGAATCACCCGCACGTACTCGGCCCGTTCCGGCACGGTCAAGCCCATCAACTTCTCCACCGCCTGGCAATAGACCAGTTCGTTGTTAAAGTTGGCAACGTAGTCCAGCCGGTCAAAGAGGGTAATTACCTGGTGGTACTGCTCCCCTTCGCACAGCTTTTCCGAACCCCGGTGCAGGTAGCCGATATGGGGTTCCACCGCGACGATTTTCTCCCCGTCAACCCACAGCACCATCCGAAAGACCCCGTGAGTGGAGGGATGCTGCGGCCCCATATTGAGCAGCATCTCCACCGGTTCGGCGTTGGGCGGCGCATCAGGCGGCGGGCCGGCGGTTATGTCAATCTGGCTTTCTACCACTTTGTCCCTGTCCACTATCCCTACAGAAAAGTAATGCGCGGTTCCTTGGGCGGGGTAACCAGGCTGCTCATCCAGACCTCATCATTATCGTAGAAACCGGCGTCAATCAACACGTCGTCCAGAATACCCAGCTCTTCGCAATCCTCTAAATAGGCAGAGATTTCGGCGCGGAGCGCATTGCGGGCCTCCTCCGGGCTATCGCCAAAGGCGGTAATCACCAACTCCGGGCAATAGGCCAGGCAATTACTCCCCTCCCTGGACTCCTCTATCTGGTAAACAATCTTGTCCAACGCATCCTGCTTTACGCGGTCCGGGACGGGGCCGGGAATCTCTGCCGGTTCAACCACCTACTCCACAAGCTCCACAAACTCTAACTGTAGTTCGGTGTCCTCGGCCACCCCGGGGAAACCGGCCTGGGCCAGGGTTTCCTCCAGCGCGCTCTTGCCGTCCTGAATTTCAATCCAGTTGCGCATCAGGTTGATTAACCCGTCCTGGGCCTCGCCCACCGTTTCCCCCTCCGCCGCCAGATCCAGGCCGTCAATAGTTGCGATATAACGGTCGTCATCCCAATGCACCCGCGCGGTCAAGACGGTCGGCGCTTCCGATTCCATTGCGGCTAGAACTCCCGGTACTCGTAGAAAGGAAACTCCTTGCGTCCCGGAAAGCCCTCAAAACCCTCATAGAGCAGCAGCGGGGCCGCGTCCGGGTTGCCGTCAAACTCCACGCCGAACAGGTCCCGGGCCTCCCGCTCATACCACTCGGCGGCGGCCCACACCCCGGCCACCGAGGGCAGGCGGGGGTTATCATACGGGACGTTGGCCTTGATTACCAGCGTCCGCTCTTGGTCAAGCGAGTGCAGGAAATAAACCAACTGAAAGTATTCCTCATAGTCCACACAGGAAAGGCAGAGCAGCATCTTGAGGGCCAGTTGGGGGTCATCTTTAGCCAGTTGGCAAACCCGGTCGATGGAGGCTGAGTCAACGGTCACCTGCGGCAAGTCCGCCAGCAGTCCCGGCTGGGGGTTGAACTCCTGGAAAAGGGCTTCGGCCACCGCCAACGCCTCCCGTCCCGATTCGGTCAGGAGGGAGTAATCGGGCTGTTCGGCCTCGGCTTCGCTGCCGGCGCTATGCCTATTTGCCGCCACTGTTCCTGGCGTCCTGCATAATTTTTTCCTGGAGTTTAAGGATGCCGAACAGCAGGGCCTCCGGGCGGGGCGGGCAGCCCGGCACATAAACGTCCACCGGAATGACGTGGTCAACGCCCATCACTACCGAATAGGAGCGGTAGTACGGCCCGCCATTGGTGGCGCAACTGCCCATGGCGATAACCCACTTGGGATCCGGCATCTGTTCGTAGAGCAGGCGAATCGGCTCGGCCATTTTCTTGACCACCGTGCCGGCCACAATCATCACGTCCGACTGGCGGGGCGAGGGCCAGGTAACCACGCCGAACCGGTCAAAGTCATGGTGCGCCATATAGGTGGAAATCATCTCAATGGCGCAGCAGGCCAGGCCAAAGCTCAACATCCACAGCGAGGACTTGCGGGCCATTCCGAATAGCTGCTCCGTGGACGTAGTAATCACGCCGGGAACTTTGCCGGCGGTGGCTTGATTAAGGAGGCTGGGCGCCGGCTGATTGCCGGGGCCGAGGATTATTTCTGCCATTCAAGAACTCCCTTTTTCCAGCCGTAGATGATGGCAAAGAAGAGAATACCCAGAAACAGCAGCATAGCATAGAAGGGTATGGAGTTTCCCAGGTCGCGCTGCTCCAGGAAGATGACCGCCCAGGGAAAGAGAAAGACGGCTTCCACGTCGAAGATAAGGAAGAGGATGGCGAAAATGTAGAACCGCAGGTTGATGTTGGACCAGGAATAGCGGGCCGGCGCAATGCCACACTCATAGGTAGTCAGCTTGGTGGCGTTGGGCCGGCGGGAGGACAGGATGCGGGAACCCAGGAACATCCCGCCAATAGCCACCACCGCTACAATGGCGGAGAGAGCCACCATAGTCCAGTTGCCGGCGAATACATTAGGGTCAAAAGCTGGCAATCTTTCAACATCCGGCGGGCCGAACCCGCCCCAAAATTAGCGATGCCATAATATCACTGGGGGGGAAGGGTGTCAATTGATGGGGGTGGCGGGGTCGAGGCAATCGCGTCTTAACTGCGGAGGACTTTCAGCAGGTAGTCCCGGTCCCAGCCTGCCTGGAGACATTTCCCCTGGAGAACCGCCTCCGGGCCGGCTTCGTTCTTGAGTAGATTGTGGTCCGTCTGCCTCAGTATGTCCATGTTCTGGGATGCGTGATCCTTGCGGATCCGGCACTGGTCTTCCCGGAAGGTCACATCCAGGCTCCAGTGCAGCTGGTTCCCGATGCTCCAGTGGGTGCGCGCCGCCGCCAGCAGCCGTTCCGCCGGAAGGGCCAAGCTGCTAACGTAGTATCGGGACTGCACCGTGGCCTCCTCGGGGGTCTCCCGGAGGCTCACCCCTTTGACCACCGAGCGCAGATTGGGCCTGTCTTGGCTGGCGCGCCGGTATTCCAGGCAGGAGGGGTCGCTGATAACCCAGCACTCCCGTCGCTCAACCCGTCCGTGCCCCTAGTTCAAGGTAGTGGCTAGTCGCGAGGCACCCCAGCGAAGCCGAACTCCTCCGCTCCGGCAAGCCGGTCCCGCACCTCCTCGTGCTGTTGACACCAGTTACCCTTCAGCGCCAGCAAGTGCAGCAATCGGGGAATGGCGCTGATTTCGTTGGACTTCTCCCCGGTCTTGACATGACCCAGAGTCAGGGCGTTGGTCGAGGCCCAAGTGCTGACCAGGGGGAGGGCCCCTTTGTCCGCGTGCGGGTCGTGGGAAGGGCGCGACGTCTTGCCGTAGATGGCAGCCACTTCCCCGGGGGTCAGGTCGGCCACTGCCGGGGGCCAGGTCATGAAACACTTTTGGAATTGCCCTGGATCCAGCCGGGAGCAGACGTCGCTGAAGGTGTCGTGGGACGGGATGTCGTGGAGCAGTTCCAGAAAGGTCTGAAACCATTCCAGTTTGCTCTTGCCGAAGAGTTCGATATAGACACCCAAGAGTCGGCTCCGCAGCTGGTAGCTCAGCTAGAGATAGCGAGGTTGTCCAGCAACTGGTGGCGTTTGCTGCGGTCGATCCTGGGGTCTGGCAACCCCCCGAAATAACCCAAGTTTAACCCACTCCCACCCTCAATTTAAGACGCCATTGCCCTGTTTTCTCTGCCTGAGATAGAACATTCAAACTTGTTTTATGATAGAGTTAGGTTAGAGCCAATTCTTAGAGGTGCGCGCGTATGCCGGTTCAGATATACTATTAGGATACTCCGTTACGGTTTAGCCCGGGGCGGGGTCCGGTTTCCGTCTAAGTAGGAGGATTAGATACAATGCCAATCACATACGGAGTGACTTTGGCTAAATCATGGGGACCGCAGCGCATGAGCGGCACTGTCCTGATGAAGGCCTGCGTACCCCACACCCAGAAATCAGAGGTATTTTTGTCGTACCAGCACTCTGACAAACACACGGCACTGCAACTCGCGGCATACCTTGACCAACGTGGGCGTTACGTATTCATCGACGTCTGCGACGATACCCTACTACCCGGCGATAGGGACCTAGACGATGCACTGACGACAGCCATCGCAAACGCAGACACGATGGTGATAGTTGTATCGGACGAAACCCAAAGCTCATGGTGGGTGCCTTGGGAGATTGGTGTATCGACCTCCTCCTGGAAACCGCGGGCTATGTACAAGCCGATGGTAAGCCGACCACTTCCGGCCTACCTCCAGAAGTTGGAACGGCTACAAGACCCTGTGACTGCGAATAGGTGGGTAGTCGATAGAGGCCGTCGCTCGTAGTCCAAAGCCTTCGAGACAACCTTTGCTTTTCTCGGCATTCCCTCTACCACCCGGCAATATGTGGGTTCTGGAATCCGGCCTGACGGCCTTGTTACCGCTCAGGCCGTGAGGTTCTTCAGCGTTGGAGACACCTGATATGCCCAAGTTAATCAGCGTAAGGCTCGACCTCAAGTTGCCTGGTATCGGTGGTATTTCAGGAACGTGGGAACCGGACGAGTCGGAGATAAAGGCTGCCTGGGAACTGTACGTGGAGATAGTGACCCGGACGCCTCTTGGCGGCTTTTCACCGCAGGACGGATCGGTCCGGGAAGCCCTGAATTCAATCTACACGTTGTTCGACACCACCAGGGGTATCTTAAGGAGTTATGGCCCTTCCGTAGCCCGGCCCAAGAGCGGAAAGGAGCTATCCTTCGGGTATCTCGCCGTCTCAATGCTCAATTTCGTGCTGCGACCGCTACTTACCGCTTGGCACCCGAGACTGCAAGTGTGGGAACGGGATAACCCAAGCTTGAGCGAGAAGGAATGGTCGGGCCGCCGCGACTTCCTCATGGCTCTCAACGAAGTAGAAGATCAACTTCGTCAATACGCGAGCCTCTTCGCTGAAGTCGCGGAGATCCCGGAATTAATGGAGGAATCGGATGCGACCAGCACCACGGCATAAAGTCTTTGTCTGCTATCACCACGAGAAAGACCAAGGGATCCGTGACAGGTTCGAGAGAATGTTTGCTGACCATTACGACATCATGGACTCTAGGTCGGTCAGGGTAGGTGACATCCCTAATGGGTTGAATTTAGACGAAATCAGCCGCCGGATACGTGACAATTACCTGAGAGATGCGACCGTGACTGTGGTTCTCGTTGGGAATGATACATGGAGAAGGAAGCACGTCGATTGGGAAATTGCGGCGACGGTTCGTGACACCGAGGCTAATCCGAGGTCGGGTTTGCTTGGTATCCTCTTGCCGTCACGCCCTTCTTGCGGTAAAGATGGCTACGACCCATACACGATACCTCCTCGACTCCACGACAACGTTGAGTGCGGTTTTGCTAAACTGTACTACTGGAGTGAGTCTCCGCAAGAGGTGGCTGGTTGGATTGATGCAGCTTACGAGCGCCGGAAGCGAATCAACCCGGATAATTCACACATTAGGTTTGCCAAGAACTGGAAGGGACCGAGGTGGTATCCCTAGGGGGTGTCGTCAAAATAACTTACTCCAGATGAAGGCGGCCCGGAGTTGGCAAATCGCCAGGAAAGAAGCCGTCCTTTTGGCGTAACGGGTCGCCACTCCCCGCCATTGCTTGAAGTCCAGAAAGGCGTTCTCCACCAGATGCCGTAATTGGTACAGATACCGGTCATATTCCCGCGGCTGCTTCCGGTTGCTCCTGGGCGGAATCACCGGGTTCATCCCCTGGGCCAATGCCGCTGCCACCATTTCGTTGCTGTCATACCCCCGGTCCGCCAACAAATGCTCCGCCGCCAGGCCCTCCATCAAGGCTGGCGCTTGAGTGCAATCCCCCGTGGTTCCCTCCGTCAGGAGCAGTCTGATTGGCATACCATGCGCGTCCACCGCCAGGTGCAGTTTGGAGTTCAGCCCCCCTTAGTGTAGGCCATCTCCTGATTGCCGCCCACCGCTCCCGCTCCGTGGGGATGCACCTTGATATGACTGGCGTCCAGCATCAGCCACTCCAGGTCCGGCTCGTCAATCACCTCGTTAAACAGCTTCTCCCAAACGCCTCGGTCCCGCCAGCGGCAGAAGCGGCGGTGGGTGTTCTTCCAGTCCCCGTAATCCGGGGGCAGGTCCCGCCAGGGGGCGCCCGTACGCAGAATCCAGGACACCGCATCCAAAAACCGGCGATTGTCGAAGGCCGGCCGGCCCACTTTACCCCCAGCCCCCGGCAAATGGGGTTCCAGACGAGCCCAGACCCGATCCGACATATCATGCCGACGATGGGCTGCTACCATACGCCACCTCCTGCCCCATCAGCTTACCAGCAAACCCTCTATTTGACGACACCCCCAGCGGACATTGAAAGCTCCAAGCCACGAAGTTCCAGGTCATTCCGAGCGGAGCGAGGAATCTAAACTCCGACATAAGCGGGGTTTCTGCCGGAACCGGAAGTTGGCAAGGGGTTGGCATTTTAGATTCCTCCCTCCGGTCGGAATGACAGACTAGGCGGTCGGAATGACAGGCTAAGCGGTTGGAATGACCTAACAATTGCGTAACTCCTATACTGATACCAAACTCCGCTCATGTACCAAAACCCGCTCATGGTGAGCTTGTCGAACCACCCGTTCATCCTTCGACAAGATCAGGATGAGCGAAGAGCCAGGCAAAGAATCAGAGCAAATAATCCCCGGGGTGAAAAACGCCCGTCCTGGTGTTATACTGGCTGGTGAAAATTATCATCAGGGTGGACTTGCACTGATACTATGGTTGACGGGATTATTGGGCCGGGACTGCTTTTGTCCCTTTTCCAGGCCGGGGAAAGCGAAATTTCTGATGTCATCATCCGGCTGCTGATTCAACTGGCGGTGATTCTCTTTGCCGCCAAGATAGCCGGGGAACTGGCGACCCGGTTTCTTAAACTGCCGTCGGTGCTGGCCGAATTGGGCGCCGGCGTCCTGATTGGGCCTTTTGCCCTGGGCGGCTTCGCCATTTCCTTTTTCGGGCTTTATGAGCTGCCCCCCCTCTTTCCCCTGCCCCTGGTGGACGGGGAGCCGGCCGCCATTCCGGTCAGCAACGAACTATACGCCATAGCCCAACTCGGCTCCATCGTCCTGCTGTTCGCCATCGGGCTGGAAACCAACCTGCGCCAGTTCCTGCGCTACGCCGGCCCGGCCACCGCCGTTGCCATTGGCGGCGTGGTGATGCCCTTTGCCCTCGGCGTTGGCGCCACCGTGCTGCTGGGCTTTGCCGGGCCGGACGGCTGGCTGTCGCCGGAGGCCCTCTTTATGGGCGCCATTATGACCGCCACCTCGGTGGGCATCACCGCCCGGGTGCTGGCCGACCTCAATAAACTGGACCAGCCGGAGGGCGTTACCATTATCGCCGCCGCCGTGGTGGACGACGTGCTGGGCATCCTGGTGCTGACCGTGGTGGTGGGCATCAGCGCCGCCGGGACTTTCTCCCTGAGCAGCCTGGGTTGGATCAGCTTCAAGGCCATCGGCTTCTGGCTGGGGCTGACCGCCGTCGGTATTCTGGCGGCTCCCTACATTGAGAAGTTCCTTGAGAAGTTCCGCACTGCCGGAGCCTTGATGGGGATACCCCTGGCCCTGGCGTTGCTGGCGGCCGGCCTGGCCGAGGTCTTTGGCCTGGCCTTCATCATCGGCGCCTTTTCCATCGGCCTGGCCCTGTCCACTACCCGGCTGGGCAACCTGGTGGAAGCGGCAATGACCGGAATAATCGACTTTCTGGTGCCGGTGTTCTTTGTGGTGATGGGGATGCTGGTGGACGTTGGCTCAATGCAGAATGGCATCGTCTTCGGGCTGATAATTTCGGTATTGGCGGTGCTGTCCAAGGTAATCGGTTCCGGGGTGCCGGCCCGGCTCAGCGGATTTAATACGCGGGGCAGTATGCGGGTCGGCGTGGGGATGATGCCCCGGGGCGAGGTGGCCCTGATTATCGCCGGCATCGGGCTGTCCCAGGGCATCATCGGGCAAGACCTGTTCGGCGTCAGCATAATGATGACCGTCCTGACCACCCTGATTGCGCCGATTGCCCTGGTTCCCCTGTTCAGCAAGGGCGGCGGCGGCCTCAGCAATCCGAAAGAGGACGAACTGGCGGACTCGCCGGAACCGGCCAACCGGAACCGGTCGGCAGAGGCTACGGATGATTAGTCCGCAGGCCGGCCGGTCAAGCGCAGCATAAACCCGTCATCCCAGCCATAAACCCGTCGTTCCGGCGAAGGCCGGAATCCAGAACGCTCGGTAGCCGGCTCGTTCTTTTCCGGGAGGATTTCCTGGATTCTAGCTTTCGCCGGAACGACGGTTGCTTGGGTTGCCCTATTTAATACACGATTGCCCTGACCTGGCCCACTGCACCGGGGCAACCACTCAGCAAGAGAATTTACAGCGGCATACAGCAAAGGAGAAACGAGCGTTATGATTGGCGTCCTGACCCACCATTGGGCCAAACCGGACCGGATTGAGGAGGCTAAAAAGCTGCTGGACGGCAACGGCCTGGCCCAGAGCAAAGCCCCCGGGTTCGGCAGCCGGGAAACCCTCTACTCCCTGGCCGACCCGGCCAAAATCACCACCCTGGTAACCTGGGATAGCAACGAAATCTACGACGCCTGGCGGGCCAGCCCGGAGCGTTCCGTCGCCATGGCCGGGGCCGAAGAGCTGTGGGCGCAACCACCTCAATCGGAACGGTTTGAGGTAGGCTAGGGGGCGGAATTACGAATTAAAAATTAGGAATTAAGAATTATCAACCGGGGAGATAGTTCGTAATTCCTATAAGAGTTACGCCTTGAATAGGGAACACTATCAGTTATGTCATTCCGAATCAGAGATATGTCATTCCTAGCGGAGTGGTCGGAATGACACACCAGACATACCAACCGCATAACTCCTAACGAACAAAAATCGGGAATTACGAATGACCCACCGGGAAAAGCCAGTTCTTAATTCCTAATTCTTAATTCCTAATTGACAACTGCGTAACCCCTAACGAACAAAACTCGGGAATTACGAATGACCCACCGGGAAATGCCAATTCTTAATTCCTAATTCGTAATTCCTAATTGAAAAATTCTGTTCCATCAGTGCGGCGAAACGGGCCAGCTTTTGCTCGCTGTAGGGGTTGGCCTGTTCCAGCAGGCCGGCCAGTGCCTCGGCGGTGTCCAGGGTATTGCCGTCCACCAGCAGCAGCGGCGTAGCCCGCTTTTGCGCCTCTACCCGGATATACTCCGTCGGTTCCTCCCCGCCGGTCAGCGCCAGCAGCCGGGTATCCCCCATCAGAGAGGCCATCTGAATGTCGGGCCGGCCGGCCCGGGTGATTACCGCCTGGTGGGAGTAGCGGCCAAAGTAGTTGGGGCCGGAGTCCATAATGTTGCCGCCGATGAGGAAACGGTCCACCCAGGCCCCGGCATCTGCCGGTTCCGGCGGCTCCTGAACCCACCGGCCGCCCAGGTAATCGGCCACCTGCTGCACCGTCAAGGCCAGCATCCGGCGGTCTTCGGGCAGGGCGCCCAGCACCGGCAGCCCCCGGTCTTTCAGGACGGCGACTATTTCCCGTTCCACCTGCATCTGCCGGTGGAGGGTTACCTTGTTGATGATTACCCCGGCCAGGTCATCCCCCAGGGCGGCGGCCAACTCGGCGGCCTGAACCGCCTTTGCCGCGGCGTCCGCCTCCCCGGTGTAGTCGTAGAGCAGCAGTGCGGGATACCCGGCCAACACCGGCGGAGAACTCTCCCCACCAGGGGGAACCGCCCACTCCACCAGGGTTGCATCAAAGCTACCGTCCAGTTCGGCCACGTTCCCGGCGATGGCCCCCAACTGCTCATCGGACAAGCCGGCGCCCTCCGGTAACGCCAGAGCTGGCGGTGGGTCAACCGGCGCCGGGTCAGCGGAGGACACCAGAAGCCGGCGCATAAAGGCCGCGTCCGGGTCAGCCTCAGGCGTCGGCGACAGGGGTTTGTAATAGGCAACGCTCCGGCCGGCCGCTTTCAGCCGGAGCAGCAAGGCCCCGGCCAGGCAGGTTTTCCCGGCCCCGGGCCGGTTGGATACTACTTGTATTACTGGCAAGGGGAACTCCCGGTTATTGGTGTGGTAGGGTGATTTTACCACAGGGATGCCGGGAACGCAGGGGGGATTGGGGAGTATCGGCAAGGCGCCCAAGCAACCGTCGTTCCGGCGAAAGCCGGAATCCAGGAAATTCCTGTAGGGGCGGGTTTGTAACCCGCCCTGGCTCGGGGGCAAGAACCGGTCGGCTATGACTCACCCGTTTCCCGGTATTTCCTTGCCGTTGAACGTCGGGCGGGTTACAAACCCGCCCCTACCAGCCACGGAACCGGTTCGGGTAAGGAATACCAACAAATGTGGGGAATACCCTGGAAAACCCGTCGCTGCGCCGCTGTGGTAGAATAAACCCCGTCTTAACTACCGCATTGATTGGAAAGGAACGGAATTATTTATGGTCTCTATCGCCTATGAGAAAGTTACCCTGCCCAACGGCCTGGACGTGATTCTCCACGAAGACCATTCCATCCCCCTGGCGGCGGTCAACCTCTGGTATCACGTCGGTTCCAAGAATGAGGAACCGGGGCGCACCGGCTTTGCCCATCTCTTTGAGCACGTGATGTTCGAGGGTTCCAAGCACCATAACAGCAGCTTCTTTGAGCCGCTGCAAAAGGTGGGGGCCAACCTCAACGGCTCCACCAACTCCGACCGCACCAACTACTGGGAAGACGTGCCCTCCAACTACCTGGAACTGGCCCTGTGGCTGGAGGCCGACCGGATGGGCTTTCTGCTGGACGCCCTGGACCAGCAGCGGCTCGACATCCAGCGGGACGTGGTGAAAAATGAGCGGCGGCAAAGCTATGAGAACCGGCCCTACGGGATGGCCCAGTGGAACATTCAGCAAGCCCTCTTTCCCCTACCCCATCCCTACCATTGGATGACCATTGGCTCCCAGGAAGACCTGGACGCCGCCAGCCTGGAGGACATCAAGAGCTTTTTCCAGAGCTATTATTCCCCGTCCAACGCCAGCCTGGCCGTGGCCGGGGACATCGACCGGGCGGAGACGCTGGAACTGGTGAACCGCTACTTCGGCGACCTGCCCCCCGGCCCGCCGGTGCGCCGCATCGGGCGGTTCGATTCGGGCCTGGCCGGGCGGGTGGAACTGGAACTGCGGGATAAGGTGTCGCTGCCCCGCCTCTACATCGCCTGGCCCGCCCTGCCCGATGCAGACCCGGATGAGGCGCCCCTGGAGTTGCTCCGGTCGGTACTGGCCGACGGGCAAAGCTCCCGCCTGTACCGCGCCTTGGTTTATGAAAAGCAGATTGCCCAGAGCGTTGGCGTCCGCCATTACTCGGCGGAAATCTCCGGCCAGTTTGTCGTTCAGGTTACCGCCGCCGCCGGCCATTCCCTGGAGGAAGTGGAGGCCGCCACCGATGCGGAGATTGCCCGCATCTGGCAGGAGCCGCCCACCGATGAGGAACTGGCGCGGGCCAAGAATCGGCTGGAAAGCTCCCACTTCCGCCAGCTTTCCCGCATCGGCGGGTTTGGCGGCCGGGCCGACACCCTGAACTACTACAATGTCTTTTACGGCGACCCGGAGCGGATCAATACCGGAATCAACCCCTACCTGGCGGTACGGCAAGAGGACATCCTGCGGGTGGGCCGGGCGGTGTTAGACCGGAGCCAGGTGCGGATGAAGGTACTGCCGGAGGCGTCCCTGAAATCCGCCGCCAACTCCACCGTAATCGACCGCACGGCGATGCCCGACCCGGCCGGGGAGCCGGCGTTCACCCCGCCGATTCCGGTGCATCGCCATCTGCCCAACGGCCTCCAGGTTACCGTGCTGGAAAAGCGGGGCCTGCCCATCGTATCCTTTGCCCTCATGCTCAAGGCCGGGGCCATCACCGACCCGCCGGAACTGCCCGGCCTGTCCCTGTTCACCGCCCAGATGCTGGCCGAAGGCACCACAACCCGCTCCAGCCAGGAGATAGCCAACGCCTTTGAGTTTATGGGCGCGCGCCTGTCCACCGACACCCGGCGGGAAATCAGCCTGCTATCCTCCGAAACCCTGACCAAGCACTGGGCCGAGGCCCTGGCCCTGCTGGCCGACGTCGCCCAGCACCCCACCTTCCCGGAGCATGAGTTAGACCGGGTACGGCGGGAACACCTGACCGACATCCGGCGGGGCAAGGACGACCCCACCTTTATCGCCGAGCAGCTGATCCCCGGCTTGATTTTTGGCCGGGAGTCCCGCTACGGCCATACTTCCCTGGGCACTGAGGAATCGGTAGCCGCCTTCACCCGGGCAGGGCTGGAGCAGCACTTCCGCCGACACTACGGCCCGGCCACCGCCAACCTGGTAGTGGTGGGCGACGTGAGCCTGGCGGAGGTGATGGAGCAGGCCGAGGCCGCCTTTGGCCGGTGGGACAATCCGGCAGTGGAATCGGTTGACGCCGCCGGGCCGGATTCCCTAGAAAACGGTAATGACGTTGCGGCATTGGACGGGGCGGCCGGCGACATACCGGCCCAGCCGACGACCATCTACCTGGTGGACAAGCCGGGGGCGGCCCAATCGGTAATCCGGGCCGGCCATCAAACCGTACCACGCAGTCATACCGACTTTACCCGTTTGGGCCTGCTCAACTACTCCTTTGGCGGGCAGTTCTCCGCCCGGCTGAACCAGAACCTGCGGCAGGACAAGGGCTACAGCTATGGCTTCCACTCCGGCATTTCCTGGTTCCGAGAGCCGTCCCTGCTGGTGGCCGGCGGCAGCGTGCAGACGGCGGTAACCCGGGAGTCGGTGGTGGAAACCCTCCAGGAGTTTCAGGACATTCACGGCGCCCGCCCGGTTACCGCTGAGGAACTGGCCGGGGCCAAGGCCGGGATGCTGTTGGGCTACCCCGCCGGGTTTGAGCGGCCGGGACAGATTCTCGGCCACCTGATTCAGCTAATCCTGCACCAACTCCCCGACGACTACTTCCGCACCGTGCCGGAGCGGGTGGCCGCCGTCTCCCTGGAGGAAGTGCGGCAGGCCGGCGCCGAGCGGGTGCGGCCCGACGCCCTGAAGGTGCTGGTAGTAGGCGACCGGGCCGAGGTAGAGCCGGGCCTGCGGGAGTTGGGCCTGCCCCTGACCATCCTGGACAGCAACGGCGCGGCGGGGGAGTAGCGGGTTTTAGAGTTGCCACCTCAACCCGCTCATCCTGAGCTTGTCGAAGGATTGGGTGGGTGGTTCGACAGGCTCACCATGAGCGGGTTGAGTAGTTCCGTACCGCTCATCCTGAGCCTGTCGAAGGATTGGGTTGGTGGTTCGACAAGCTCACCATGAGCGGGTTGAGTAGTTCCGTACCGCTCATCCTGAGCTTGTCGAAGGATTGGGTGGGTGGTTCGACAGGCTCACCATGAGCGGGTTGAGTAGTTCCATACCGCTCATCCTGAGCCTGTCGAAGGATTGGGTGGGTGGTTCGACAAGCTCACCATGAGCGGGTTGGGGGATGAGCGGGTTGATGATGAGCGGGCTGGGGGATGGACGACGGGAATCCCTACCTTGATAATTGTCTGACCGCCTGACGTTGGGCGGCAAATAATGGTTCCATCCCTCGGGCGGCCAGGGCCAGCACTTCGTCCACCCGCTGCCGGGGGAAGGGCGCCGCCTCGGTTGCCCCTTGCAGTTCCACCAGTTCCCCCCGGTCGGTCAACACCACGTTGAAATCCACCTGAGCGTTAAAGTCCTCCCGGTAGCACAAATCCAACAGCAGCCCGTTGTCCAACAGGCCCACGCTGACGGCGGCCACGGCGCCGCGCAAGGGAATGGCGCGCAAAACCCGGTTGTCCACCAGCATTTTCAGGGCCTGGTAGAGGGCAACGTAGGCGCCGGTTATCGCCGCAGTGCGGGTGCCGCCGTCGGCCTGAATCACGTCGCAGTCAATCGTAACCGTGCGCTCCCCCAGGGCCTCCAGGTCGGTAACCGCCCGTAGGGAGCGGCCAATGAGCCGCTGGATTTCCTGAGAACGACCGCTGATGCCGCCGCCGTCCCGGTCCCGGGGGGTTCGGGTATTGGTGGCCCGGGGCAGCATATTATACTCGGCGGTAACCCAGCCCCGGCCCTGGCCCCGCAGAAAGAGCGGCACCCGTTCCTCCAGGGACGCAGCGCAAAGCACCGTGGTAAGTCCGGTTTCAATCAACGCCGAACCCTCGGCAAACCGCTGGTAGCCGGGGGTAATCGTTACCCGGCGGGGTTCGTCCCACCGCCGCCCGTCGCTTCTGGTCAAGGCTGCCCCTCCTTTTTGGCTAACATGGATATACAGGATTTACAGGATGTTTTTGTCTTTATGTAAGTATCTGGTGCATCCGTTGGGTTCAGGTTAGTAACGTCAATCCCTGCTTCTGGTGAAACGTTTGAACTCCAACTTGGGGTTGCCGAAGTTGATTAGCAGCCCTACTTCAATACCGGTCGCTTTCAGATAGTTGATTGTCTGCGCCTGATGCTCCGGGGCCAGCGCTTTTACTGCCTTGAGTTCCACCAGCACTTTTTCGGCTACCAGCAGGTCGGCGTAGAAGTCGCCGACCGACTTCCCGCGAAAGCGCACGGCGATGGGCTGCTGCGCCTGAGCTACCAACCCGACTTGAGAGAGCGCAACCACCATAGCATTTTCGTAAACCGATTCCAGAAAACCGCTGCCCAGTTCGTTAATGACATCAAAGGAGCATTCGATAATTGAACTCGTCAACTCACTATGCAATTGGTTCCGGTCAACTCGAACCACCGCCATACCCCTCCAGTTTAACTAACATGGATATACAGGATTTACAGGATACACGGGATATTTACATTAAGATACCAAAAATATCCTGTATATCCTGTCCATCCATGTTTGAATCGGAATAGGGTCAACGCTCGGTTTTTACCCACAGGCGGCGGCCGTCGGTGCTGAAGGCTATGGTTCCCTGAGTTGCCGTTTGGTAGATGGCGTCTTTGCCAACCGCCGCTTCCAGCCGGGCCACTACTGACGGGTGGGGGTGGCCGTAGGGGTTATCCGCGCCGGCGGAAATGACTGCCCACCGGGGATTTACTGCCTCCAGAAAGGCGGCGGTGGTGGAGCTTTTGCTGCCGTGATGGGCTACTTTCAGCACTTGGCTTGCCAGTTCCGGCCGATTTTCCCCGGCCCGCGCCCGGCGTATCAAGTAGCGTTCCGCCTCCTGTTCAATATCGCCGGCCAGCAGAAAACTCAGGTCGCCATAGACCAACCGCAGGGTCAGGCTGTTGTTGTTGGAGTCCCAGACCGGGCCGCGCAACGGCACGGCGGGGGGATGCAGTACCTCCAGCGTCAGGCCCGCTTCCAGCGTCAGCGTCTGCCCGGCGGAAAGGCGGGTAACTTTATGCTCTCCCAACTCCACCGTCCGCTGCCATTGGGGGTAGAGGGGGTTATCCGGGTCTTCCGCGCCCACCAGCACCCGCTCGACCCGATAGGTTTCCAGCACCTTCAACAGGCCCCGGCTGTGGTCGGCGTCCAGGTGGGTCAGGGCCACCAGGTCCAGCCGCCGCTCCCAGGGCGCCAGCGGGCCGGACAGGGCGCGGGTGGCGCCGCCAATGTCCGGCCCGCCGTCCACCAGAATCCGCCGGCCCCGGGGCGTTACCAACAGCGTACTATCGCCTTGCCCCACGTCAAAGAAGTAAACGTGCAGCTTGCCGTCGGAGCCACTCAGGGTTGCCGCTACCAGGTAGATGCCGGATACCGTGATGATGAGGCCAACAGCAACTATTCCGAAGTAGGAACTTACCGCCGGCCGGCGGCGCGCGGCCCGGCTCCCGGCCGGTTCGTCAGGGCTTTCACCCCGGTTTCTCAAGAAAGTAAAGCGCCGGCCCAGCCGGTTTCCCCTACCGCCGGCCAGCAGCAGGATAACTACCAGGGCCGCATACCAGGCCCAAATCAAGCGGGAGTCATTCCAGTCCCCGGCTACGGTCCAGCCGGGAATCAACGCCACCAGTTCCAGCAGGGCGGTCAAAGGAACTGAGGCGGGCCAGCCGATAACCTGCCCCAATGCCGGATGTACCAAGCCGGCCATTGCGGATACCAAAGCGCCCACCAGGGCAAAGGGCAGCAGGGGCGCCGCCAGAATGGTGGCCGGGATGCCTAGCAGGGGCAACTGCTGGAAGTGGAACGCCACCAAGGGAAAGGTTGCCAGGGTAGCCGCCGCCGAAACTATGACCCCGGACACCAGGAATCCGGCGACCCCGCCCAGTGCCGGGCTGACCCACTCAGGCCAATGGAGTCGGCGGCGGTGGATGCCGTCGGTGACCGAGTCGGCTACGGCGGCGGCGGCATTTTCCTGCCAGGGCAATACCAGAACGATGCCGGCCATCGCCGCAAAGCTGAGCTGAAAGGAAACCTGCGCTACGATCCGGGGTTCCAGGGCGGTCATCGCCACGGCGCTGAGGGCCAGGGCCGGCAGCAGCGTATCCCGGGGCCGCCCCAAAGCCAGCGCGCCCAGGTAGATGCTGCCCATAATCGCCGCCCGCACCACCGAGGGCGACGCCCCGCTGACCAGCACGTACAGCCAGGTGAGCGCCAGGGCCAGGAGCAGGGGCAGCGACGTGTGCCGCCCCAACAGCCGCTGGAACAGCCCCACCGCCAGGGCCAGCAGGATGCCCAGGTGCAGGCCGGAAATGGCTAACAGGTGGGATGTGCCGGTCTGCCGGAAGTTCGCCACCGTTTCATCGGGCAGTTGCCCCCGCAGCCCCAGCAGCAGGGCCTGGGCCAGGGCCGCCTGAGCCGGCGGTAAGGCGGAGTCGATGCCGCCGGCCAGTTGGCGGCGCAGGTCGTAAATCCCGGCTTGCAGACGATGGGTAAACGGAAGCCCGTTGCCGCCCGTCTCCCCGGCGTCCCGCCATACCGCGTCCCGCGACCAGAGGATTCCGTAGATGCCCAGGGTTTCCAGGTAGGCCGGGTAGTCAAACCCGTCAAAGGGTTCCGGCTTTTGCAATGTCCCCGACAGTTCCAGCCGGTCGCCGTAGCGGAACCAGGGATGTTCCCGCGCTCCAACCAGCGCGGCCGGCGGTTGGGCGTAAACCAGAATCCGGCCGGCTTGGGGTTGCCACTCCCGGCCCCGGTTAATCTCCGACAAGTCCAGCCGGAACTTGATGCGGGTGGCGGTGGCCTCCGGGTCGTTGACGATGCGCCCCCGCACCGTTGCCGCACCGCCGCCCGGCGGGAAAAGGTCGGGCGGGGCGACGTTGACCGTCTCATAGCGCCAGAGGCCCAGGAGGAGCAAGGCCAACAGCAGGGCCGGCCAGGGGGAGAGCCGCAGCCGGCGGCATAAGAGGGCCAGGGTCAGCGCGGCGCCGGCCAGCAAGAGCGCCGGCGTTGGCTCGGCATCATACCAGCGGTAAGCCAGGGCCAGACCGCCCAGCCAGGCCGCCGCCAACAAGGTCAGTTTCATATCCGGCGGTTCCCGGCTATGGCGCAGTCCTCACCGTTACCAGACTCCGCAGGTTGTCGAAAACGCCCGGGCCGATGCCGGATACGGCGGTAATCTCAGCAACGGCGGTAAAAGGCCCGTGCTGCTCCCGGTAGGCAATAACCGCCTGAGCGCGGGCCGGGCCGATACCCGGCAGCCTTTCCAACTGCCGCTCCGTGGCCGTGTTAAGGTCAATAAGCCCGTTCAGCGTACCGGGTTCAGCCCCTTGGCCGGCGGCGCGGGGCAGTTCTCCGCTCAGCGGGTCGGCGGTAATGCGGGCGATAGCGGCGGCGGGTTGTTCAGGGATAGAATCGCCGGCGGCCGGCTTTTCTGAGTCCGTTGCTCTGGCCGGTATAAAGTAATAACCCCCGTCCTGAACGCGCAAGGCCAGATTGACCGATTCCAGGTCGGCGGCGGCGGTTCCGCCCCCGGCGGCCTGCACCGCGTCCACCAACCGGTCGCCGGCCTGGAGGGTATATACGTCCGGTTCCTGAACTGCGCCGGCGACGTAAACCCGCAGGGACGGCGGGGCCGCCACCGGTTGTAATTCCGGGGCCGCGCCCATTGCCGCCGAACTGTCTCCCGTTGCCGGCTGATTAGCTGCGTCCGGTAGGCTGTCGGTAAGCTCCAGCGGCGCGCCCCCGCTGTTCCGCAGATAAAGGAAAAAGAACCCCAGCAGCAACAGCACGGCGACCAGCCCCAGGGCCGCCGTCTGCAAGGTTCGCGATGTCATCAGGTTTAACATCAGTCTGCTTTAACCGGTACATTTTCCGGGGCCGCGCCCGCTAGATTACATAACGAGTTTGCGGGATTATACCCCATTTGCCGGGGAATGAGAACATCCCGACAAACCGGGACGCTGGATAATAGTGGTAAATGAGGTTGCGCCGGCATTTTCTGATAGTATAATTGGGGTAATCCGGCCGATAGACTACACCGTCGCTAATCGGCCAACGGAAAAGGGAGGTCGGAAAGATGACTCAGCAAGCGATGCACGCTCAAATGGGAGGAACCACCGGCGGCTCGGAGGAGATTATCCCGGCGGGAGCGGTTACCTTCGGGCTGGAGTACCGCACCAACGTGGGCGCTATGAACGACGAGGGTATCTGCATCCACGTTTACGGGACCGAAGTTGAGGGCAACGACAAGGAGTTGCTGCGTTTCGACTGCTTTCGGATGAACCCCCACTACCACTACCGCAACAAGCCGGCCGACAAGAACGACCGGCTGGAACTGGACTTCACCGCCGAGGGCGACCCCCTGGCCTGGACTCTCGACAAAATCCGCAACCGGCTGCCCATAATGCTGATCCGGTGCCAGGCCGATTCCATCGCCCGCAGCGTTGACCAGCGGGACGTGAACGCGGCCCTGCCCCAGATTGTCGCCTGGGCCGAGACCAAGACCCACAACCGGGGCTAGGCCGGCGGGAAAAGCGCCCCCGGCCTATTCCCCCATACGGTTGAAGTTGGCCGCCAGGAGGGAAAAGTCCTGGCTGTCCACTATCTTGTCCCCGTTAAAGTCGGCAGCGGGGTTAAAGGCGCCGCCCTTTCCGGTCTGGCCGAAACCGGGCTTGAAAGCGGAGAGGTCGGCGCGATCCACCCCGTTGTCGCCGTTAATGTCCCCGTAGGGCAGGGCGCCGAAGTCCACCGCCACAATCACCGGCCGGTTATCCGGGGCCGCGCCGGAAAGGTCAACGCTCACCGCCGGCGCGCGGCGGGATAAGGCGCCAACTCCCTTAACCCGCAAGTCATAGACGCCGGGGGGAATCAGTTCCCCGGGCAGGTCTTTGACGATAAAACCGGCGCGCCGGTCGGCGGTCAAACTGCTAAAGGCAATCACCGGCGCGGCCTCTCCACCCCGCCAGGGCGGTACGGCCCCTTCCTTCCAGAAAGTGAGCGTAAACTGCTGTCCAAAGGGATGGGACTTTTCCTCACCGGCCAGGCTCTGCGCCCATACCCGGCCCCGGAGCCGTGCCTGCTCTGCCGCCGGCCCCACGTTCACCGCCACTAGCGGCATACCGGCGTCAACCGGCCGGGGCGTCGCCTTGCCAGCACCGGTTATGGTAACTATCTGGAAAGGCCGGCCGGCGGAGTTGGCGGCGGCCAATTCAGCGCGGCCCGGTGTCGCGCCGCGAATGGTGATGATACCCAGCAGCAGCCGGGTTTCCGGGGTCAGGGCCATCAAGTCGGCGGGCGGGTTGTCCGGGGAAAAGCCGGCCATAGTTACACTGAAATCCAGCCGTCCGGTGGCTTGGTCGTAACTGTTCTGTACGCGGTAGTAGCGGCCCGCCGGGGTTGCCGACGTTCTGCTAT
This sequence comes from uncultured Dehalococcoidia bacterium, assembly GCA_958295765.1. Classification (GTDB taxonomy): domain Bacteria; phylum Chloroflexota; class Dehalococcoidia; order Lucifugimonadales; family UBA3495; genus CATQHB01. Next base: position 1,100,248 of record CATQHB010000002.1, on the reverse strand, counting down.
TGCGGGACAGGCGAGCCAAGCCGTCCAGTATTAGCCGGCGACTGCCTTGTTCCTGCACCGGGGCGCCGGCCGGTCCGGCGTTGACCAGTTCAACCCCGGCGTCTCCGGTCAACTGAAAATGACTCTCCCAAGCCACCAGAAAATGGGTCTCCGGCGGGTTCCAGCCGGCGGCGGGGGTCAGAAACAAATCCAGCGCAACCTCGCCATCCACCGGTAAGTTCACTTCCCGCTGGCAGGGCGTTACATCGACCCGGCAGATTTGGAAAGTAGCCGCCGGGCTGGAAACGGGATTGGCTACAGAGGCGGCGGCCGGATTGACCGAATGGGCCGGGAGCAGAGCAGTAGAGAACGGCAGGGCCGGCAGGATGAGCAATACGGCGCAAAGGGGCAGCAGTTTCAGGCAGGCGGAAAACAAACTGCTTATCTATATGTCTATATCGTCAGTTCGGCGGGGATGATGCGGCGATTCTTGGCGTCGGCAGCCAGGCCAAACGCCTCTAACGCCATTGCGCCCAGCAGTATCTTGCCAGTTTCCGGCCCAAAGATGACCGGCACCGGGCTGGTCTCGCCTTGCAACTCCATTTGCGCCCACCCGATAGCAAAATCCTGTTTAGAACCGTCGGCCAGGCTGAAGGTTCTGGTTCGGTCCCGTTCTATGCCCAATTCCTCCAGGGCCGACGCCGGAATCATCGTGTAAGAGGCGCCGGTGTCCACCAACCCGTTGAGCAAGCGGGACTCGGTCTTGTCCCGGTTCCAAATAAGGAAATCGACACTGAAAGTCCCCACTTCCCCTCCGATAGTAGTTCCGGGCAGGATAATCCCCGGCGCCGGTTTCCGCTGCGGGGCGGAGGCCGCAACCTGACCGGCTTTATTCCTTGCCATATTCCCCTCCCGGCCCGGTTATCCGTCGGCGGGTTGGAGGCCGGACTCCCTGGCGGCGAACTCGTGGTCTTCGCAGGCTACCCAATGGGCGCCGCCCTCAAAGACCTCTTTTTTCCAGATGGGGACGATTTGCTTCAGGCGGTTGACCGCTTCGTGGCAGGCGAGGAAGGCTTCCTTGCGGTGGGGCGAGGCCACCGCCACGACCAGGCTGATGTGTCCGATGTCCACCGGGCCGATGCGATGGGCAATAGCCACGTCCTCCACGCCGAACTCGACCCGCAACTCCTGCCGAATCTCCTCCAGCTTCTTGTAGGCCATATCCTCGTAGGCTTCGTATTCCAGGTGTATCACCCGCTTACCCTCGGAGAAGTCGCGGGTAGTGCCGAGGAAGGTAACTACTGCGCCGTTAGCGTCCCGGCGCACCCGGTCGGTAATTTCCTCCGGGTTCAGGGGTTGGTGAGTAATTTCAATCATAGCGTTCCTTGCGCCGAGGCCCGGCGCGTATAGTGTTCTTCAATCATCCCGATACTACCCAATGATTAGCTTTTCCGTCAAGAAACGGGCCGCCAGTTCCGCCGACGCTTACCCGCCGCTAACCGGCGGAATCAGGCAGATTTCATCTCCCTCGCGCAGCACGGTATCCGGCTCGGCGTACTCCTGATTAACCGCCACTACTATCTGCACTTCGGGCGGCGCCAGGCGGGGGAACCGCTGCCGGACGGCGCCGACCAAGTCGGCCACCGTAGCCCCGTCGGATACTTCCACCGACGCCAGGCCACAGCCGGCCCGCTCACGATACAGGGCAAAGAACCTGACGGATAGCTGCATACTGCTTCGCTCCCCCCGATTTCTTACCAGTATATACACCGGAGGGATGTATGTCTCTCTATTGCCAGAGAAATCATGTTTTATTGATACGGGAATGACAATCTACCCCCCTCATACCTACACCCCTCACATCTAAACGCCGCTCATGGTGAGCTTGGCGCCGCTCATGGTGAGCCTGTCGAACCATCCAATTTCCACCCTTCGACAAGCTCAAGGTGAGCGGGGCAATCGCGTTTTAACCACGGCAACCCGTGCAACCGTCGTTCTGGCGAAAGCCGGAATCCAGGAAATCCCCCGGAAAAGAGCGAGCCGGCTACAGAAGGTTCTGGATTCCGGCTTTCGCCGGAACGACGGGTTTATGATGCACTTGCCCAGCTCAGGGTGAGCGGTATGAAGCCATTGCCCCGGCTCTGTTGTATAATGCGGGGCAATCAAACCGCAATTGCCTTTAATAAGCAACCGCCGCCAACCGGAATAAACCGGCCGATATGAACAGGAGGGCAGCCGTGGCTAACCGCGAACGACTGGTAAGCGCCTTGATGGACTTAATCCGCATCGACAGCCCCACCGGGGAGGAGGATGCAATGGACCGGGAGGTAACTTCCCGGCTCCAGGCCCTGGGTTTCCGGGTGGAACACGATTCCTTCAACAACGTCATCGCCAAGCTGGACGGCGCCGGGGAGCCGGTAATCCTTTCGGCCCATCTGGATACGGTGGAGCCGGGACGGGGCATCCGGCCCCAGTTGGACGGCGACCTGTTGCGCTCCGACGGGACTACCATCCTGGGCGGGGATTGCAAGGCTGGCGTGGCGATTGTCCTGGAGGCGCTGACTTCGGTGCAGGAGTCCGGGGCGGCCCACCGGCCCGTCGAGGTGGTGTTCACCCGGGCCGAGGAGGGCGGGCTGGTGGGGGCGCACCACCTGGACTTTGACCGGATTAGCGCCAAACGGGGGGTGGTGTTTGACGGCGAGGGCCAGGTGAACCGCCTGACGGTGGCCGCTCCGTCGCAGAACGTGGTCAAGGCGGAAATCCGGGGGCGGGCCTCCCACGCCGGCGTGGAGCCGGAAAAGGGCATTTCCGCCCTGGTTATCGCCGGCCACATTCTGACCCGCCTGCCCCTGGGCCGCATCGACGCGGAAACTACGGCCAACATCGGTTACCTGGAGGGTGGCCTGAAGCGCAACATCATCCCGGAGCGGGCTTTCCTGGACGGAGAAATACGCAGCCGCAGCCGGGAAAAGCTGGAGCATTATACCGGGGAGTTCCGGCAGGTCTTTGACCAGGTGGCGGCGATGTATCCGGAGGCCCGGCTGTCCCTGGACATTACCAACAGCTACCAGACCTACCGGGTTGACGCCGAACACCCGACGGTGGCGATGCTGGCGCAGGCCCTGGCCGGGCTGGGGCTGGAGCCGCAACTGGAAGGAAGCGGCGGCGGCTCCGATGCCAATGTGTTCTTTGAGCATGGCATCGCCGCCCTGCCGGTGGGCATCGGCGTCCGCTCCTTCCACACCAAAGAGGAAACGGCGGTAATCCCCGAAGTGCTGCAAGGGGCGGAGTTGTGTGAACGGGTCATAACCGGGGTTTAAGCCGGGGCTTGGCGCCAAGCCCGCAATCCGCTCACGGTGAGCTTGTCGAACCACTTTGCCCTATCCGGCGATTCCTCTTTCAGTCCGTCCTTCGACAGGCTCAGGATGAGCGGAGCGGTCAACAATCCGCTCATGGTGAGCTTGTCGAACCACTTCGCCCTATCCGGCGATTCCTCTTTCAGTTCGTCCTTCGGCAAGCTCAGGATGAGCGGCACGGTCAACAATCCGCTCATGGTGAGCTTGTCGAACCATTTTGCCCCTACCCGGAGTTAAGCGGTTCTGGTTGCGGTCTTTCCGGGGTTGATGGCATAGCTCCCGGACGGCTTTGGAATAAGCGACATCCCCAACATTGTTGACATCCCTTCCCGCCGCGCTTCGTTGGCCGGTAGGGGCGGGTTTGTAACCCGCCCACGTTCCGGTGTAAGGACAGTTCAGCCAGGGCGGCAGCGGTTCTCCGAGCCTAACTTGCCGTTGCGGGCTGGGCGGGTTACAAACCCGCCCCTACGCCGGGAAAATGGCAATGCCAACAAGCGTTGAAAATGAGGTAACTCTACACCCCTACGGCGTGGCCCCGAACCGCTCCATTACTTCCTGGGTGCGGCGGTCGGCTAGACGGCGCAGGTTGTCGGCGTTGACCCTTTGCTGGTCCAAGTCCCGGTAAAGGTCGGTCTCAAAGGGGCGCCAGAGGTTGTGCAGGCTGCGCAGGGCCGCCGCTTCTCCCGCCAGGGCTTCCACCAGCAGGTCGGAACTGGGGCGCAGGGCGGCGGCTTGAGACAGCCCGCGAACCTGGGCGCCCAATTCGTTAAAGCGTTGATTGAACCCGGCCAGAGCCTGGGTCGCGGCGGCGCGGTCGCAACCGCCCTCGGCGCTAATCCAGTCATCATAGTCCTGGTGGAAAGCGTCCCAGTTTTGCCGCAAATCGGTCAGGGCTTCCTCGAAATCGTCCAAGGCGGCCAGGTCTTCTTCGCTGATTTTCTCAATCAGGTTTTCCAGGTCGAGGCGAGCGTCTTTGCGGACTGCGTCGCTGTTCTCCACCTCCCCGTCCATATCCTGGAAAAGGTGGGAATTATCCAACGGCACCGGTTCCGGCTCCGGTTCCGGTTCGGCTACCGGTTCCGGAGGCGGCGGTTCTGCCGGAGCATCGTCTCCCCGTCCTTCCGAATCTGCCGGCGCCCCGTCATCAATGGCCGCGGCCTCCTTTTCCATTTCCTCAATCTGACCGAAATCGGGCAGCCCATTAGTGGATTCGGTTGCCTCAGCAACAGCTTGAGTTTGAGCCTCAGCTTCGGCGGCAGCGGCGGCGGCCAGGTCGTTGAAGGCTTCGAGCAGGCCAAGCAGGGCATCCTGCTCCCTATCGGCGGCTTCGGCCAGGGCCTGGGCTATGTCCTCGGTGGCGTCGGCGTCGGGCAATTTATCCGACGCCTCAATAATCAGGTCGAAATCATTGAGCAGGGTTTCCAGGCGCGGTATTACTTCAGCGGGGAAAAGCTCGGCCTGCTCCTGGCGCAAGGCGTCATAGCGATCGTGAAAGGCTTTCCAGTCGGCGTCAATCGGGGCAAAGGCTTGGGCAAAGTTCTCCGCCGCCGCCCGCTCTTCCGGCTTGTCCAGTTCACCCAACTCATCCAGGCGGTCAGCCGTCTCGCGCAACATAATAGCGGCGGCGTTGCGCTCGTCCAGCAGGTTGACGCTGCCGGGCTGCCAGTTATCCCACAGCTGGCGCAGGGCTGCTTCCTCCACGGCGGCGGCATGGATCGCATCGTAGGCCAGCTTGCGGGTGATGCCGGTGCCGGGCAGGTCCCGGGCCTGTTGGGCAATGGCGTTGAAGTCACCAGAGAACTCGCGGGCGGCGGTCAGCGCCGCGTCCCGGTCGCAGGAGGTCAAGCCGGCCCGCCAGGTATCAAAGTCGGCGTGAAACTTGTCCCACTCCGCGTTGATGGCCTGCTGGTCAGCAGCGAAGGCCGCCAGCGTTTCCCGGTCAATCGCGGCCGGCCGGGAACTGGCGGCGGCGGCCCCGGCGGCCGGGTCTGCGGCGGCCCGGCTCTCCCCGGCATTAGAGTCCGTTGGGGCTGCCGAGGTACAGGCCACCAGGAATAGCAAAAGTGTTGCCGCTACCGGAGCGAGGTAGGCGCCCAGCTTTATCTTCATTCAGTACTTATACACCCCTGCAAAGTCATCGGCCAGTCCGTTTCGGAACTTCCCGGTCTCCAATTGATTCACCATTTCGCCCAGGCCGTCGGGCGTGTCGGCCAGGATGAGCAGCACGTCCCGGTCGCCGGAGCGGTGGAGCAGAATGACCGACGTGCCTTCCAAAGCTATGCCCGGAGTAAAGGGGGCGGTGAGGGTATCCCCGATACGGACGCCGGCCGAAGCCAGATAGCGGGCCACGGCGGCGGAATCCTCATACAAGCCCAGGAAAACCAGATCCCGGCTCCCGTTCTCCACGCCCTGCAAATCTGCGGATAACCCCTGCGCGCCCAGCGCCTGCTTCAGTCGGGTGCCCTGGTCAAACAAGTCGGGCTGCCCCAACAGGATGTCCACCGGGCCATCAAGAAAGCGGGGGAAATCGGTCAGCCGGTATTGTCGTTCACTTTCGGTCAGAAAGTCGGCGATGTTGGCAACCAGCCGGTCATTGTCCCGCACCGAGTTGTAGGGCGGAATCATAAAGGTCAGGTCATGGACGGCCAGGACGTTGCGGTGGGCGCCAATGCTCAGCGGGGAACGGGGAATCACCCGCTCCGCAATGCTGGAATAGGTGTTCCCGTCGGTCAGGGCCAGCCCCGGCCCGGCCGATTCAATGGAACCGGCATAGTAAAAGGCCAGTTCACCAATGCCGGAAGTGATGGCATCGGCCTGAAAGTCCCGGACAAAGAACTCCCGGAAGTTGGTATCGTACTCCGCCAGGTTATACAGGTAGTCAGGCTGGAAGGATATGCCCACCCTTTCGGAGAGGCCGTTCAACTGGTTGGGGCGGCCGGGGTCGGCGATGAGCAGCAGCTTGCCCCCCTGGGCTACGAAATCCACCACCAGGTCGGCCTCGTCCCGCTGGTAGGACTCAAGGGGAGAAATGACCATAAAGGCGTCGGCCTGCCGGAGCTTTTCCTCCATTTGAGTTGGGCCGGCATCGTCCATAAACTCGACGGCGTAGCCCCGGTCGGACACCCGGGACAGCAGGGTAACAATTTCCTGGCGGGTAAAGGCGTTGCGGTGGGCGGTGTCAACCAGCAGGATGCCCCGGGCCGTGGCGCCAATGGGGTTGCCGGAAAAGACCGGCTGGTCGGTAAAGTCCACCGGGCGGGCGGGAATCGTGGTCAATTCGGCAAAGGCAATGTCCGGCGAGTCGGGCGGGGTGTAACCGCCCTGGTAAAAGAAAAAGTACGCTGCCAGAAAAAAGGCAACGGCACAGGCGGGAAGGAGGAGAAGTTTCCACACTAGGGGGTGGCTCCAACATATAGATAGTAGAACTGGGGCTGATTTATTTCCACGGGAAAGTCCGGGAACGCTTCCTGCGGCGGCACGCCGATAACGCCGTGTTCCAGGGGCCGTTTCAGGGCCTCCAGATTAACCGGGCCGGCGTCATCCGCCGTTGCCGCGCCCGTTGCATCACTGCCCTCTAGCGCCCCGGCAGCGTCAATGAGCAAATCATCGGGGAGTTGGGGCGCCGGGGATGATTGGCGGCTGGTCAAAATCCTGAGCAGTCGCAGATCAGCTTCGGTGAGGGGAGTATCCCCTTCGCCGCTGGCCGAGTAGATCCGGCGCAGTTGCTGAACAAACATCCGGTTGACCTCGATGTTGACGTTCACCAGGTCATAGTTGGAGATGCCGGCCAGTTCGGCGGCCTTGTCGTAAGCCTGGGCGTCGCTGCCCACCTCGTCGGCCAGGCCCAGGGCCACCCCTTCCATACCGGAATAAAGCCGGCCGTCGGCCAGTTCCTCCGGGGTGATTTTCAGCTTGTCGCCCCGCTCCTGAACCACCATCTCAACAAAGGCCGCCTTGAGCCGGTCCATCGAGGCAATCCAATCCCGACGGGAAACGCCGGTCAGCTTGTAGGGGCCGGTGAAGGTAACCGTTTCCGAGAACCGGGGCGGCAGAATTGTCCCGGCGCCGGCAACAACGCCGATATTGCCAATAAGAGAGGAGGTTTTGACGTAGCTATGACTGGCGCCCATAGCCATCATATAACCGCCACTGGCTACGATGCCGTTCATCACCAGGACTACCGGCTTTTCCTCTCGGAGGCGGCGGGTCTCAATGTAAAGCTGTTCGCTGGGCGACGCGCCCCCGCCGGGAGAGGAAAGTTTGATGACCACGCCCTTGATTTCCGGGTTGCGGCGGCAGTATTCCAGGTAGGCGGTGATAATGGCGGCGGCGTCCTCGTTCAAGCCGGTAAAGGGTATATCGATAACGCCAATCTTGGGCTTGCCGGGAAAGGCGTTAAAGAACAGGGCGTAGCCAATGACGATACCCGCCACGGCCAGCACCGGCCCCGCGATGTACCAACTGACCAGGATGCGCCCCAAGGCGCGAAGTTTATCCATTCCTGCCTGCGCTTAACAATGTGCGCCGATTAGGTTGGGGAAGGGTTTGCCAACTCTAGTGGTACGGCTTGTTGACGGCTTATTGGATGATACTTGGGCAGCTAGGCAATGTCAATCTGGCTTGGCTCAGGGTATTCCCCACGGGGCCGGCATTTCAACCCAACCATATTTATGCACCGGTAGGGGCGGGTTTGTAACCCGCCCTGCCTCACCATTATGCCGGTGCGTGACGGAAACGACGGATGAGAGTAGCTCCGGGCATCAACGATGTTTCCCGTTGCGCCAGGGCGGGTTTGAAACCCGCCCCTACCCGGATTGGCCGGGGCCGGGGGCAAACCGGCCCCATAGCCATCAATTTCTCAATTCCCCAATGTGATGACACTGTCTTATGTTATTACGCAACAACCGGCAATTCGGTTTTATGCCGGGGCCATCGGGATACACGGGGCAATCAAGGTAGGTTTGCCAGAATACTCCCCCCGCCTACTCGCCGCCGGAACGCAGGTCGTATTTGCGGAACAGGGCCAGGGCCGCGGCGGTCAAGGCGGCGGCGTAGCCGGCGACGATGGGTATGTACCAGGCCCGGTCGATAACCTCGTTATTTCCCTGCAAACCCTGGGCCACGCCCCGGAGCGTCCAGGCGGTTACCTCGGCCAAGGGCCATTGCAGCGCATCCCCAATCAGCCCGGCGATGGGGTAGGCGGTGGCCTCAAAGGCAATCAGCGCAATGCCCACGCCCACGGTAAAGGCGGTGGACTGCCGCCAGTGGGACAGGGCAACCCCCAATGCCAAATACAACAGAGAGTTCTGAAAGGCGGTGGCCGTATCCACCAGGCCGGCAGCCCAACCGTCAAAGTTAGGTGGAAAGGCCAGGGCGGTCAAGCCGGCCATTACATAGGCCAGCAGGTGGTAAGCCAGCAGCAGCAGGGCGGCGGTGAGCAGCTTGGCAAACAGGATGCTGCTGCGGGGCGCGCCCCGGGCGGCCAGGGTACGGCAATGCCCGCCCTGCAAGTCGCCGGCGTGCAGCAGGGCCGCCAGCGCCACCGCCAGCATCGGGGCAACCGTCCCCAGACTGCCAACTATCAGGCTGAAGTAACCGACCTCCAGATAACCACCGTCCAAACCATCCGTAGGGCCTAGAAAGTCCAATTTCAGGGAGTTCAGGATGACGCCCACCACCAGGACGGCAACCGGAACCAGCAGGGCCAGGCCGAAAAGCACCGGAAAGGCGGTGCGGCGGCGCAGCCGGAACCATTCCCAGCGGGCCAGGTTGACAATGTTGAGAATCTCCGGCATAGGTCAGTTCTCCGGCGGCGGCCCGACGGCCGCCAGGTAGGTAGCTTCCAGGGTTCCCGCCGGCGCGCTCCGGTGAGCCGGACGCCGCGCCGCCGGGTACATCGTGGTGGGGAATACGCCGATTTCCGCCAAATCCCGGGCCAGTTTCCACGCCTCGCCGGGGGCGGTGGCGACGGTCAAGGCCGTATCATCGCTATCTAGCGGGGCCGTACTATCGCCACCAGCGCCGGCGGCCGGGGCGGACAAGGCCCAACCCCGCGCTTGCAGGTGGCGGCGGGCGGCGGGATTGTCGGTAGTGGCGATGCGGGTGGCCGGGGCATCAGTCGGGGCCGGCTCAGAAGTAGCGGTAGCGGAATCGGCCAGGGCGTCGCCAATCCGGCCCTGGGCGACCAGGCGGCCCCGGTGGATAATGGCGTAGTAGTCGCAGGTGCGTTCCACTTCGTTGAGCAGGTGGCTGGACATTATGATGGAACGGCCCGGCGCCTGGCCCAGTTGACGAATCAACTCCCGCACCTCGAACATACCCTCCGGGTCCAGTCCGTTGGTCGGCTCATCCAGCAGCAACAACTCCGGGTCGCCCAGCAGGGCGGCGGCGATGCCTAGGCGCTGCCTCATTCCGGTGGAACACTGGCCGAACTTGCGCTCCGCCGCCGGGCCGGCCAGGCCCACCAGGCCCAACAGCCGCTCCACCTCCTCCTGGTCTGTCCGGCCGGTCAGGAGGCCCTGGACGGCGCGCAGGTTGTCCCGGCAGGATAGGTGAGGCCACAGCAGGGGACGGGAAATCAGGGCGCCGGTGCGGGCCAGGGCCAACCGGTGGCTTCTCTCCCCCAACAGGCTAAAGCTCCCCTCGGTAGGGGTGATAAACCCGGCCAGGATGCTGAGCAGGGTAGTTTTACCCGAACCGTTCGGCCCCAACAAGCCGAGGACGGCGCCAGTCGGCACGGTAAAGTTCACACCATTCAGAGCGATAACCCGGCCAAACCGCCGGGTCAGCCCCTCAGTAGTTACGGCATTGCCAGTTACCGCCGCTCTTTCCATTGTCTCCAAAGATGTCATAGAATCCCTTTTACGCCGAGCTTTTCACCCGGATATGCAGAGGTATGCAAAGAATCGTGGCAGATCCGGGTGGAAAAACCCCGGCCAGTATCGGCCGGGGCGGTCAACCCAATTCTTAATTGCCAATTCCTAATTCCTAATTCGTCCTACCGCCCCGGGGCCGGATAGTCCGCCAGGTCAAAGGGCTGGCCGTTCAGGTTAATGGTATCCTCAAACAGTTCCGGGCGGCCAAAGGACTGGCGGGCGTAACAGCCGTTGCGGGCGTTGCGCAGCAAGCCGGCCACCTGCTCCGGGCCGTCGGTGGATTCCACGTCATAGTGGATGACTATCTTGTCGGCCCGAGCCTGCACCGTCTGGGCCAGCACCGAACCCTCGGAGGCCACGGAAAAGCCGATGGAGGCTTTGACCTGACCCAGGTTGACTTTCATCATCTGAGCGTACCGCTCAAGCTGGGTCATTTCTCAAAAGAGGATGGACACGGCGAAGTAGGTCATCGGCGAAGGGGCGGTATTGTCCCCCATCGGCGGCCCCTCGTCGCACATAATGGTGAACCCCCGGGCCTCGGCCTGCTTTTTCATCCCGTCCAGGGTCATCGCATCGCCCTGGATGGTAAAGGCGCGGGAAACCCGGTCGGTTTCGGGCTGGGACGCTGGCGTAGTCATATCCGCCTCCTGAACCGGCAAAGGCCGGTAGATTAAGTAAGATGTAGCAGTATAGCATACTTTAATTTACGGTTTGTCCGGTCTGCTATACTGAACTGCAAACGCTGCCAACCCTGCTTGGCCGGCCGTAGGAGGAAGGGTATGACCTGGATTCGACAGGAGGACGTGGGGCTGCCCGGCATCATCAGCTCAATGTCCATCAACCCCAGGATGATGGAGGCGGTGCGGAACCTGAACCAGGCGGTCAGCTTTGGCGGCTCGGCGCTGACCCGGGTGCAGGAGGAATCCATTGCCGTCGCCGTGTCGGTGCTGAACCGCTGCCGTTATTGAGCCTCCTCGCACGGGGGGTTCCTCCGTCAACACTCCGACGACCCGGAATATGCCAGCCACATATTGCACGATTACACCACCGCCGACCTGGAGCCGGCCACCAGGGGGATGCTGGACTTTGCGGTCAAGCTGACCCGCAGCCCGGCGGAGATGCAGGAGTCGGACGTACAAGCCCTGCGGGAGTTGGGCCTGAGCGACGAGCAGATACTATCCGTAGTGGGGATTACCTGCCTGTTCAACTTTATGAACCGCCTGGCCGACGGCCTGGGCGTGGACATCGGCGCGGAACGGCAGGAGGCTATGTCCCGCTGGGTAACCGGCCCGGCGCGGGAACAGGGCTGGCTGTGGGCCGGGGGAAATTAGGAATTACGAATTAAGAATTAGGAATTGGTAATTAGGAATGGGCCAGCCCCGGTAAAGTTTCGCCCATTCCTAATTTTTAATTCTTAATTCCTAATTCTTAACTCCGGTCGGTGTGGATGCCGGACTTGGTCCAGTAGTCCCACAGGTTGGCGGCGTTCATCCGCATCACCCGGGGCGAGGTGCCGTCCTGGCCTACGTCCATGGGGTAGCGGTCGGTCAAGTCGGTCAGGTTTTCCACGGCCTCATCGCGGGTCATCCCCCGCTCGACGGCGTTGCGGGCGTACTCCTTCCACTCCATAATGTACTCGCCCTGCTCATCCAGATAGCCCTTGTCGCACAAGCGGCCGTGCCCCGGCACGAAAATCTCCTCCTCCAGCGCCCGCAGGGACTCCAACGCCCGCAGCCACTGGTCCGGGTTGGCCTCCTGGATGTAGGTCTGCACCTGGTGAAAGATGTTGTCGCTGGTGAAAACTACGCCCTCCTCTTTGATGAGGATGGCCGCCTGGTAGAGGGTATGGCCGGGCATATGAATCATCTGAAAGGTATGGTTGCCCAGGTGGAGGGTCATGCCGTTGCGGAAGGTAACTACCGGGGCGTTGGGCGTGTAGTTTTCCAGCAGGGCCGGTTCCTCCGGGCCCATTCCGGCGACCCGTGCGACGTGTTCCTCCAGGTTGGTGTCCAGGATGCGCTGCCGCACGCCTTCGTGGGCGATGACCGGAGCGTCGAAGTAGGCGTTGCCCGTCCAGTGGTCGCCATGGGGTTCGGTGTTGATGATGTAACGCAGTTCGCCATGCTTGGCGATTTCCGCCTTCAGCTTGAGGGCGTCGCTGGGTTTCTGGGGACTGTCAATCATCACCACGCCCTCGGAAGTTACGACGAAACCGTGATTGCAACCCCGGATTTGGGTTTCCGCATAGACGCTGCTGGTTAGTTGCTGCATTGCTGCCCTCCCATTATGCCGTGCCGACTTTGGGTTTGCAGTGTAGCAAACCGCCGGGGCCGTAGCAAGGGGCGGGGGTTAAGCCCGGCTGACCCGGCCCGGTTGCGCCGCCGACTTTGACCCGCCATAATCGTCCAATAAAATGCCAAAGAGGACAGCAACGAAATTCAGCCCAAATAAAGACTGGCCCCTAGCCTCGGTAGAGGCAGGCGCCCCATGTAGGGGGCCTTTCGGGACCAGCCTGTATAATTCATTTGTAGCCTAGTCGCCGGCCGGTGTCAAGTAATTATTTGGGAAAATCAGGACCGGCGCCAAGTCAATACCGATGACAATATCCGCTCATGGCGATAACAATATCAGCTCATGGTGAGCTTGTCGAACCACCTTTCCACTATCCAACGGTTCATCCTTCGACAGGCTCAGGATGAGCGGGCAGGGCAATCGTGTCTTACCGGGCAACCGTCGTTCCGGCGAAAGCCGGAATCCAGGAAATCCTCCCGGAAAAGAGCGAACCGGCTACCGAGGGTTCTGGATTCCGGCTTTCGCCGGAACGACGGGTTTGTGCTGAGATTGCCTTGGACAAGCGGATTATTCCTAACATTTGTTGGTATTTCTTACCAAGCCACGCTTCGTTGGCCGGTAGGGGCGGGTTTCTAACCCGCCCACGTTCCGGTGTCAGGACATTTCAACTATGACAGTGCCGGTTCTCCGAACCAAACTTGCCATTGCAGGTAGGGCGGGTTACAAACCCGCCCCTACACCGCTGTAAATACCACTACCGGAAAGACCCGAAAGCAAGGGCAACCACCCCTAATTCAACTGCCGCAACTTGGGGTCAAGCCGGTCCCGCAGCCAGTCGCCAAACAGGTTCAGGGACAGCACCGTCAGCAGGATGGCAACCCCCGGCATCGTGGAAATCCACCAGGCGTCGGCCAGGAAGTCCCGCCCGTCGGCCACCATGGAACCCCAGGCCGGCGTGGGCGGCGGCACTCCGGCGCCCAGAAAACTGAGGGTCGATTCCACCAGGATGACGATGCTGACCTGCAAGGTCGCCACCACAATCAGGGTGTTGATTACTCCGGGGAACAGGTGAATTGCCAGGATGCGGGGCGTAGAGGCCCCGGCCACTTTAGCCAGCGCCACGTAGTCCATTGTCTTTAACTGCAACACCTCGCCCCGGATCTGGCGGGCAAAGCGCACCCAGATGAACAGCACCAGAACGCCGACGATGATGTAGAAGGATTGGCCTACGGACACCACCAGCACCAGGGCCACCAGCACCAGCGGCAGAGCCAGGAAAATATCGACCACCCGCATCACCAGTTCGTCAATCAGCCCGCCAAAGTAGCCGGCCATCAGCCCCAGGGCCGTGCCGATAGCGCCGCCGATGCCCAGGGTAATAACGGCGATAATCAGGGAAATGCGCGCTCCGTAGATTATCCGGCTGAGGGTGTCCCGCCCCAGGTCGTCGGTGCCCAGCAGATACTTGGATGTACCGCCCTCCCGCAGGACGACGTTGACGGTATCGCCCAATTGAGCCGTCGGCGTAAGGCGTTGGGCGCGGGCAATGGAAATTTGCTGGTGGCTCAGGCCCGGCTCGGGGAACTCCACCACGGTCTTGGGGGTAGTCTTTTCCCCAATCCAGGCCGGGGGCAGCCGCTGGTCTTCCAGGCTGCCTTTGCGGGGGTCGTGGGGGGCAATCCAGTTGGCAAAGAGGCCGGTTCCCACCACCAGCAGCAACAGGAAAATGGAAACCCCCAAGGCCAGATGCCGCTGGCGCAGTCCCCGGAAAGCCCGCAGAACCCGGACCGGGGCCGCCACCCCGCGGGTGGTCAGAACCGTATCAGCCATTGGGGGATGCCTCCTTAACGTACCTTAACAACATACCGTACCGGCCGGGCCGGTCAGCTAAAGCGAATCCGGGGATCCAGATAGGCGTAGAGTATATCCACCAGCAGGGAAATGCCCAGGTACATCAGGGCAAAGAAAATCACGATGCCCTGGAGCAGGGAGTAGTCGGACTGGCGCAGGGCGTCAAAGGCCAGCAGCCCGATGCCCGGCCAGGCAAAGACCGTTTCCGCTACAATTGAGCCGGTTACCAGGGTGCCCAGGGTAATACCCATAAAGGTCAGCGGCGGAATGACCGCGTTTTTCAGGGCGTGTTTCCAGATGATTTGCGTCTCCGACACCCCCTTGGCCCGGGCCAGCTTGATGTATTCGGTGTCCAGGCTGTCCAGCATCGACGAGCGGACAATCCGCATATTGGCGGCCACGGTGAACCAGCCCAGGGTAACCGCCGGCAGGATAAAGCTGTTCCATTCCCAGCGGCCCGAGGGCGGCACCCAGCCCAGCATCACCGCAAAAAAGAAAATCATCATTATCCCCAGCCAGAAGGGGGGCGTGGACTGGCCCAGCAGCGCCACCACCTTGCCAATCTGGTCCCAAAAGCTGTCCCGCTTGATTGAGGACAGGATGCCCAGGGGGATGCCCACCACCAGGGAAAAAATGAAGGCGGCCAGGCCCAGTTGCAGGGTGGCCGGCAGCCGTTCCAGGATGGTGTCGGTTACCGGCTGTTTGTCCACCACCGAGTCGCCGAAGTCCAGGGTCAGGGCGTTGCCCAGAAAGATGGCGTACTGAACGTAGAGGGGCCGATCCAGACCCAACTGCTTCCCCAGTTCGTCGTACATCTCCGTGCTGGCGTAGTCGTCCAGCAGCAGCGTCCGGGGGTCGCCGGAGGCCCGGGCCATCACGAATACGATGAGAGACACCAGGATCAGGGTAAAAATAGTAATTACGAGGCGCCGGGCGATGAATCGCTGCACTGCCTAAATCCTCCACGCTGCTACCGGGCTGCTACCACGCTGCTATCGGGCTGCTACCGGGACGCAATCGGGCTGCTACCGGTTGAGACCCTCTGCCGGTCAGCCCCGGGAAAACCGGGCCGGGCCAATGGTCGGCCCGGCCCCGGCTGCCGGTTAATCGTCATCCATTTCCGCCGCATCGGGCATCAACACGAACTCCGGGTAGGACTCCATACCCAACTCGGCGGTGTCCTGGCCCAGCCGCTCCACCTGGTTGGATACCCGCGCGCCGATGAAGGGAATGACCGCCATCACTTTCCAGACCACCCACGACACCGACAGGACGAAAGCCCCGACCGCCAGCACGCCGATTAGCTGGACCAGGAGGTTGCCCTCCAGCGATATGCCGACCAGGGGCGCAATGCCCACCGCCAGCGTACCCCAAATGCCGGCAATCAAGTGGGCCGGCACGGCGCCTACCACGTCGTCCAGGTGCAGCTTTTCCAGCAGTCTCAGGCCGGCGGTACAGATAACGCCGCCGATAGCCCCGACAATCACCGCCCACCAGTGTTCCACAAAGGTCGGCCCGGCGGTAATGGCGACCAGGCCGGCAATGGCCCCGTTCAGGCCGGCGAACAGGTCAATACGGCCCAGCAGGGGGCGGGAGACGAACAGGGCGGCCAGCACCCCGGCGGCGGCGGCCAGGTTGGTGTTGACCAGGATGTGGGACATCTGCACCACGTCCAGCACGCCGCCCAGGGCCAGTTGAGAGCCGCCGTTGAAACCGAACCAGCCCAACCAGAGGATGAACACGCCCAAAGTTACCAGCAGCACGTTGGAGGGCGGCGTCTGGCGCACCGACCCGTCCCGGCGGAACTTGCCCAGCCGGGGGCCGATTACCAGCATACCGGCCAACGCGGCCCAACCGCCGGTGCTGTGGACGATAGTTGACCCGGCAAAATCGCTGAACCCCATTTCGGTCAGCCAGCCGCCGCCCCAAGTCCAGGCCCCCACCACCGGGTAGATAAAGGCGGTCAGAACCAGGATAAAGAGAAAGAAACTCCACATCTTGACCCGTTCCGCCAGGGCGCCGGAAACGATAGACGCCGCCGTCGCGACGAATACCATCTGAAAGAACCAGTCGGACATCGTGGAGTAGCTTCTTTCCGCGGCGACGGCGGCGGCGTTGTCCGCCCCGCCCACCAGGGCAACCTCAGCCGCCGACGGGCCGTAGAAAAACAGGAGGGAGCCGATTAAGCCCAACAGCCGGTCGCCGTCCACGCCCACGTACATCAGGTTGTAGCCGACGAAAAAGAAGCTCAGCCCGGCAATGGAGTAGATGCCGATGTTCTTGAGACAAATCATCGACGCGTTCTTGGTCCGCACCGACCCGGACTCCAGCATCGTAAAGCCGGCGCACATCCACATCACCAGACAACCCCACATCAGGAAGGAAAAGGTGTTGAAAACGAACTGAGTTTCCGGGTCAATGCCGGCGGCGTGGGCCGCCGAAGGCCAGAACCAGAACAGGCCCAGAGTCATCAGCAAAAGGCCGGCCACCGCCCAAGCCCGCCGGCGGGAAAGCGTAACCGAGAGAGTATCTTTGACTAGCTGAAAGCTCATAACGCCGCATCCGTCCGAGTCAAGATTTGTCGAGTATCCGACAGGGTAAGTGCCAAGTCCGCGCCAGGAACAAAATTCGCTAATATCGCCAATATCATAATGAGCCGGTCAATACTAAAACCTGCTCATACCATGGTGAGCCGGCCAATGCTAAAATCCGCTCATACCAGGGTAAGCCGGTCAGTGCTCAAACCCGCTCATGGTGAGCTTGTCGAACCACCCTCTAACCGTCATAAGGCCGCAGCAAGGGGCTTACGGAATCCGCCCGCCCCGATGATGCCCGCAGCAACAGTCGCAAGGCGGCGATCAGCAGGACGACCAGATTAGACCCCACCATCGCGCCCAGCACGGTGTAGGCCACCGGCCCCATAGCGGGCGAGGCGCAGCACTCCGGCACCTGACTGGCCCCGTAGTAATACCCGCCCCAGGCCCCGATTATCCCGGCGGCCAGGGACAGCAGCAACAGCAGGGCGGTGAAACCGGCGCCGGCGCCCTTCTGCCACAGCCAGGCCAGCCAGCCGCCCAGTCCGGCGCCCAAGCCGGCCCCGGCGACGAACAGGGTGAACCAGGCCGTCCAGGAAATCAGGCCAAAAAGCACCAGACCCATCCGGGCCAGCACTACCCCCACCACCGCCAGCACCAGGGCCAAGCCCAGGCCCAAAACCGCCCGTCCCAGGTAACCGATAACCGGATGCAACAAACCCTCTCCGACCCTGCCGGCGGCGCCGTCTCATCCGGCTTGGCCCGGCCATTCCTGATTTTGCGGGATACTACCATAAATCGGCCCGGTTGACTATAGGCAATCTCCCAGGGTATTCCCAACATTTGTTGGTATTTTTTGCCCCGGCTTGGCCCTGGGTCTGGCCTTGGTGTGAGCCGTACATGGTAGGGGCGGGTTTGTAACCCGCCCTGGTGTTCAACAACAAGGAAGTACCGGAAAACGGGTATGCCCTGGCTACCCATTCCTGCACCCGAGCCAGGGCGGGTTACAAACCCGCCCCTACCCGAATGATATTACCAAGAGTTGGCTGTCTCTGTCTCGGAAAGCCCGCGCCGCCGGCCTGAATGGCCCGCGCCGCCCTTAATGTCATTCCAATAGCCCGCACCACCGTTATGTCATTCCGACCGCAGGGAGGAATCTAAAATGCCGGCCCTTGACTCTGCTCAAGGTTTTTAGATTCCTCCCTGCGGTCGGAATGACAGAAGAGTAGGCCGTTGAACCAGAAATTGACTACCCTCTCTTGCTTGCCGTTCCTACCTAGTGGGGCGGGTACAAGGCCCGCCCCACCCGACAATTCCTTGCCCCCCCGCCGGTCAGACGGGAACGGCGGAAAAGGCTTCCCGCAGGGCGGCGGCGCTGTGGGCCACGGCCTGCCGGGCCTGGTCAACGGCGGCGAACATCCCGAAAAAGCCGTGAATCAGCCCGTCATAGCGGATGCACTCGGTAGGGACGCCGGCGGCTTGCAGGGCGGCGGCGTAGGCTTCCCCCTCGTCCCGCAGCGGGTCATACTCGGCGGTCAGCACCAGGGCCGGCGGCAGTCCGCTCAAGTCGGCGGCTTGCAGCGGCGCAGCGTAGGGATTGGCGGCGTCGGCAGCGTCGGCCAGATAGTGGTCCCAGTACCAAATCATCCCATCCCGGGTCAACTGGTAACCGTCGGCGTTGTCCCGATAAGAGCCGTTGTCAACGTCCCGCTCGGTAACGGGATAGACCAGCAGTTGAAAGGCCAGGGAGCAGCCGCCCCGGTCCCGGGACATCAGGGACACGGCGGCGGCCAGGTTGCCGCCGGCGCTGTCCCCGCCCACGGCGATGCGGCCGGGGTCAACGTTGAGGGCGGCGGCGTTGGCGGCCAGCCATTGGGTCGCGTCGTAGCAGTCCTCGGCTGGGCCGGGGAACTTGGTCTCCGGGGCCAGGCGATAGTCCACGGACACCACCACGCAGTCGGCGCCGGCGCAGAGATTGCGGGCGGCGGAATCGGCGGAATCCAGGTCGCCGACCACCCAACCGCCGCCGTGAAACCAGGCCAGGCCGGGAAAGGGGCCGGCGCCCTCCGGGGTATAGATACGCACCGGCAGTTCACCGTCCGGGCCGGGAATAGTTCGGTCGATGACCTGGGCCACCGCCGCGCCGGGCGCCTTGGGCCTGGCCCGGCCATTGGCCCGAGCCTCCTCCGGCGAAACCAGGTGATTAGCGGGTAAACCCAGGGCGGCCACGGTTTCCATCACCGCCACGATTTGCGGGTCTAAAGGCATAACTGCACCTCCGGGAATTACAGGATGCGGGGTTTGGCAGACTGCGGGTAGCAGACTGCGGGCAATTGTAACGGTAACGGCGGGGGATTGCCAGTTTAGGGGGATGAGGTTGCTTTTGGGGGTATGCGGATTTTAACCGGTCAAACGGCGCCGGCGGGAAGGGCATATTGATATTTGGCGCCGGAGCGGGTATCGTAGTATTCCAGCATTGTCAGGAAAGCCAGTTAAGGCAGGTCTGCGATGAGCAGCAAAAAAGTTACGGTCAACGCCAACCGAGAGAAGGGCGCGCCGGTCAACGGAAAGGCCAAGTCCGAAAAGGAACTGTTTCCGGTTCGCGAAGTGGACGAGGAAACCGTGCTGAAGGTCATCGACTTGGTCATTGAGCTTAACCGGGACACCCTGCGGGAGTTGGCTAATCACTAGGCGGCGTATTGGTTTCCTGACATATCCACCGTCGAAAGCCTGACCACCGACTGGCAGCTAATCTCTACCCGGAATACCCGACCCAATGCCGGCATTTTTGTATCTCGGCGGCGACCGGGGAAAGGGGCTGCTGGAGTCGGCGTTGGCCCAGCTCCGGCAAACCTTTGGCGGCCTCTACCTGTACCGCACCGTCTTTGACAAGGCGGCCACCCTCCTCTGCTCTATAATCAAGAACCATGCCCTGGTGGATGGCAACAAGCGCACCGGGTTGGCTACCGTCTCGGTGTTTCTGGCCTTGAACGGCTATCTGTTTTACCCCACGATGGATGAGGCAATAGAACACTGCGTCAAAATCGCCGAAACGCCGGGCACCCGAGACCAGCGGGAAGTAGCCCGCTGGCTCCGGGCCAAGTCGATAAGCTACGACAAGTATTTGTTGACCCTGCTGGAAAGGGGCGATGACTGGTCGGGGGCCGAGGAACATACCCGGGCGATTATCCGCAATCTGGTGGACATCGCCCGGGCCGCCCGGTAAAGCCGCTTTCCCCTACTCCCCCCGCCATCGCAAATCCGGCTGCCGCGCCCCCTCTGTTCTTTGCAGGGGATGTTTTGCAAACTGACGCCACTGCTGGCATAATGCAGTTATGTCGGTACAGATTACGATAAGAAATGTCCCCGAAGAAGTCCGGGACGAGCTTGCCGTGCGCGCGGCGCTCCAACGCCAGTCGATGCAGGAATTTCTGCGTGGTGAATTGGAGCGTATAGTAGCGCGCCCCTCCGTCGAGGCGTGGCTGCAAAGAGTACGGAACCGCAAGGCGGCGACCGAAACGCAGGTACAACCGTCGGATATTCTGCGCGCCCGGGAACAGGACCGCCGGCTCAGCCGTGCCAACGGCCCCACTTGTGAATTCATCGTGCCGGACCTGGGCTAACCTGATACAGGAGCCAGCCCCCTACTCCCCCCGCCACCGTAAATCCGGCTGCCGGGCCGCCCGGGCCTCGTCCAGCCGGGACACCGGGGTGGTGTGGGGGGCTTGCCGCACCAGCTCCGGGTTTTCGTCCGTTTCCCGGTTGATTGCTTGCAGGGCCTGGATGAAAGCGTCCAGGGTGTCCCGGTTTTCCGCCTCCGTCGGCTCAATCATCAGGGCCTCGTGGACAATCAGCGGGAAATACATCGTCGGGGCGTGAAAACCGTAGTCCAAAAGCCGCTTGGCTACCTCCAGGCCGCTGACGCCCCGCTCCCGCTGCCAGTCGGCGGAAAAGACCACCTCGTGCATACAGGGGCGGTCATAAGGCAGATAGTAGTCATCCCGCAGCTTGTTCAGCAGGTAGTTGGCGTTCAGGACGGCGTTGCCGCTGATGGACTTGATGCCGGCATCGCCCAGGGTGCGGATGTAGGTGTAGGCCCGCACCAGGACGCCGAAGTTGCCGTGAAACCCGCTGATTTTGCCGATGCTGTGTTCCGGCGTGTCCAGGATGTAAAAGGCCGTTTCATCCCATTCCGGGTCGGCCTTGCCGTCGTCCGGCGGCACGTCCACTACGTTCACCACCGGGGCCGCCAGGTAAGGAACCAACTCCGGGCCGCAGCAGACCGGGCCGGCGCCGGGGCCGCCGCCGCCGTGGGGCGTGCTGAAGGTCTTGTGCAGGTTCAGGTGAATCACGTCAAAGCCCAGGTCGCCCAGCTTGACCCGCCCCAGCAGGGCGTTCATATTGGCCCCGTCGCCGTACACCAGGCCGCCGGCCTGATGCACGATACGGCAGACCTCAACGATGTTGCGGTCAAAGAGGCCCAGGGTGCTGGGCAGGGTAATCATCACCCCGGCCAGTTCCGGCCCCGCCAGTTCGTGCAGCGCGTCCAGGTCCACGTTGCCGTCGGCGTCGGAGGCCAGGGTAACTACGTCGAAACCGGCCATGGCCGCCGAGGCCGGATTGGTGCCGTGGGCGCTGTCCGGTATCGCCATTTTGGTACGCCGGAAGTCGCCCCGCGCCTGGTGGTAGGCCCGCATCATCAGGACGCCGGCCAGTTCCCCGTGGGCGCCGGCCAAAGTAGCCAGGCTGACCCCGGCCATTCCGGTAATCTCCCCCAGGAACCCCTGCAAGCGGTAGAGCAGTTCCAGCGCGCCCTGGGCCGTTTCCTCGGGCTGCAAGGGATGAATGGCGGCAAAGCCGGGCAGAAAGGCCACCTCATCGTTGACCTTGGGGTTGTATTTCATCGTGCAACTGCCCAGGGGATAAAACTGGGTGTCAATGGAAAAATTAAGCTGGCTGAGGCCAGTAAAATACTGCACCACTTCCGGCTCGGAAACCTCAGGCAGGGCCAGGCCGGCGCGGAGCAGGGCGGCATCAGGCAAGGGTTGGGCCGGCACGTCCAGGGGCGGGGCAACGGCGCCCACCCGGCCGGGGACGCTGCGCTCCATCAGGAGCCGGGTAGTATCGCGGGTTCCACCTTTGAGCATTAGCTAAACTCCGCCAGCCCCGCAATCAGGGCGTCAATGTCTTGTCGGGTGTTCATCTCGGTAACGCAAAGCAAAATGCCCCGGTCCACTTCCGGGGGCAATGGGTCTCTATAGGGGGAAATGCTCACATCCAGCCCCCCCAGAATGTTCCGCTCCAGCAGTTGGCGGTTGATTTCCGCCGGGGGTTGGGGGCATTGCACCACAAACTCTTGAAAGAACGGCCCTTCCAGGGGCAGGGAATACCCGGAAAGTTGTTCGATTTGGGCGGCGGCGTAGTGGGCCTTGTGGTAGCAGAGTTCGGCGATTTGCCGCAAGCCCTGTTTGCCCAACGCTGCCAGGTAGATGGTGGCGGCCAGGGCGTAGAGGGCTTCGTTGGTGCAGATGTTGCTGGTGGCCCGCTCCCGGCGGATGTGCTGCTCCCGGGTTTGCAGGGTCAGCACGTAGCCGTTGCGCCCCTGCGCGTCCACCGTCCGCCCCACCAGGCGGCTGGGCATCTGCCGCATATACCGCTCCTTGGTGGTAAAGAGGCCCACGTAAGGCCCGCCGTAGCTGGCCGGGATGCCCAACGGCTGGCCCTCGCCGGTCACGATGTCGGCGTCGTAATGGCCCGGCGGCTGGAACATTCCCATCGCCAGCGGGTCGGCGGACACCACCAGCAAGGCGCCCCGGTCATGGGCGGCGGCGCTCAACCGGGCCAAGTCCTCAATACCGCCGTAAAAGTTGGGGTACTGGACAATCAGGCCGGCGGTGTCGCCATCCAGTTGGCCCTCCAAGTCTGCCGCCGGGGACACCGGGTAAAGGTCAATGCCGTGGGCCTGGCAGTAGGTTCGGATGACCTGCAAGTAGGCCGGGGACAGGGTGTCGGCTACGGCGGCCCGCCTGCGGCGGGTAACCCGGCAGGCCATCAGCACCCCCTCGGCCAGGCTGGTCGCGCCGTCATACATCCCGGCGTTGGCGACCTCCATCCCATAAAGGTTGCTGATGAGGGTCTGAAACTCATAGATTACCTGCAAAGTCCCTTGACTGACCTCCGGCTGATAGGGGGTATAGGCAGTCAGGAACTCGCCCCGGGTCATCAGCGCCTTGACAATGGCCGGGATGAAGTGGTGATAGGCGCCGGCGCCGAGGAAGGAGGGACCGCTGCCCAGGGGCCGGTTTTTGCCGGCCAGGGCCGCCAGTTCCCGCTGAATTTCCAGTTCGGACAAGGGCGCCGGCAAGTCCAGCGGCGGGTTGCGGAACGCGGCGGGAATGTCGGCGAACAGCTCATCAACGGAAGCCAGGCCGAGGGCGGCCAGCATTTCAGCCTGTTCCAGCTCGGTGTTGGGGATGTAGTGGGACTGGAAATGCCCGGTGGTCAAAGGTGTTACTCCTGAAGGGGTTTGGGGTTCAGTCGGGTTTCTAACTCTGCCCTATCCTGCCGCTCCCGGCTAATGCGTCCCCTGAATATAAGCCTCGTAATCGGCGGCGGACATCAGGTTGTCCAGTTCGGCCAAGTCCTCCAGGACTACCCGGACAATCCAGCCGGCCTCAAAGGGGTCATCGTTGACCAGTTCCGGGTGGTCAATCAGCGCATCGTTGACGGCGGAAACCTGGCCGGTTACCGGGGAGAATAGGTCGGAAACGGCCTTCACCGACTCCACCTCGCCCATCTTTTCCATATAGGCAACTTTGTCGCCAACCTGGGGCAGGTCAAAATATACGATGTCGCCCAGTTCGTCCTGGGCGTAGTGGGTAATGCCCACCGCCACCAGCCGGGCAGCGGCGTCTTCCACTTTGGCCCATTCGTGTTCCTGAGTATATTTGCGGTCTTCGGGATTCACTTTTTCCGGGCCTCCTGACTTCCGATTATAGTCCGTTATAGTCCGGTTAGCGCTGGGTCAGCTCCTGGTGTAAAAGGGCAGCGGGGCAACTTCCGCCGGGGTAGCGCGGCCCCGGATGTCCACCGCCAGGGTCAAGCCGGGGTCGGTGTAGCCCGCCAAAACGTAGCCCATAGCGATGCTGGTGTCAAGGGTAGGCGAGTAGCTGCCGCTGGTAATCCGGCCCACTTCCTGCCCCCCGGACAGGATGGGATAGCCGGCCCGGGGGGCGCTGCGGCCAGGCAGTTTCAGACCGACCAGCTTGCGCGCCGTGCCTTGTTCCCGCTGCCGTTGCAGGGCCGGCTGGCCGAGGTAGTCTCCTTCGGCGCGGACGAACCGCTCCAAGCCGGCCTCAATGGGCGAGGTATCCGGGTCAATTTCGTGGCCGTGCAGGGGCAGGGCCGCCTCCAGCCGCAGCACGTCCCGCGCGCCCAAGCCGCAGGGCAGCGCTCCGGCGTCCACCAGGGCCTGCCAGACCGGAACGGCGTCTGCCGCATCCAGCGCCAGCTCAAACCCGTCCTCGCCGGTATAGCCGGTGCGACCGATAAAGACTTCCCGGCTCTGGAATAGACCATTACGCCAACTGAAGGGGCGGGTCGCCGACGCCGGCTCTCCGTCATCCAGAGTGCAGAGGGTATCCAGCACTGCCGGGGAGTTCGGCCCTTGCAGGGCAATCAGGGCGGTTTCGACCGTCCGGTCATCTAGCGACACGCTGCCGGCCCCGCCACCGGAAAACTCGGCGTCCAGCCACTGACGGAACCAGGCCAGCACCGCCGGGCGGTTGCCGGCGTTGGGCACCAGCAGGTAACGGTCGGCGGCCAGGCGGTAAAAGATGGTGTCGTCAATGACGCCGCCGCTTTCGTTGCAAATCATACAATACCGGGCCCGGCCCACGCGCAGGGTGGACGCCGCGCCGGTAAGCATCCGGTCCAGAAAGGCGGCGGCCTGGGGGCCGGAGATGTAAAGGCGGCCCATGTGCGAAACGTCAAAGATGCCGGCGCCAGTGCGTACCGCCTTGACCTCGTTGAGGATGCCGGAATACTGCACCGGCATATCCCAGCCGCCAAAAGGCACGATGCGCCCCCCCGAATCCAGGTGGGTTTGGTAGAGGGTAGTTTGCAAGTTCATCGGGACATTATACACCATCGCGATTGGGGGCGGGGGGGCGTGGACGGAGCGGGTGGGGAGCAGGTGGAAAATAGCGCCGCTATATGCTATAAGGTTGCTTGCTATGGCTACTGAACGGACAACTACTTCACAAACTGCCAACCGCGGGGTAAATAATTTATCCCCGGTGGGCTATATGCTTGTCGCAGTCCTAGCCTTTTCGCTCATACCATTGGCTATCAATTTGGCCGGAGGCCCTGAATCCCCTTTCCTCTTTAACTTCTGGTTTCGTGTAGGCACTGCCATAGGATGTCTGCTGTTCCTCTTGACCTTCTACCGAAGTGGCGCAATTAGCAAAACCACGCTGCCACTAATATGGGCTCGGATAGTCAAATGGCCCAGCAATCAGCTTATCCTTGGCACGATTATAAGCACATTCGACTTTGCGTTGCTTGCCTGGGCGGTAAAATTCATAGACATTGCGGTAGCTACTATCCTATTTGAAACTTGGCCCATATTTATGATTTTGTTTACGTCCCAACTGTTCCGGGAAGAGAGACGTTATCGCGAAATCAATTTCATCATCTTGGGTCTAACGATGCTGAGCTTGGCAGGTTTTATTCTTGCTATCGCCAGCCAAACTACTGACGTTAATAGTATCAACAGTTTTTATAACCTGCTGTGGGAATCTCGTGCAGGTGTAGGTTTAGTCGCTGTTGCGATTGTCGCCACTACTTTCATTACTTCCGCTTGGAAATGGGGTTCAAATTTAAGCGAAGAAGTATCCGATGCCCCAGAAGATAAGGCCCTTGGTCTCTGCTACGTAGTTGTGGCCTTTTTAGTTGCGAGCATAGTATCATCTGTTATCAGTGCCGGTGTGGCGTTAGTTGAAAATGAAGGCATAACTTCTCCGGGAAAGATAATAGCGATTAGCTTTGGTATTGTCCTGACTTTTGGGAATATCGCTTGGGGCAAAGCTAATTTTACGACTGACAATCTCGGGATCAATGCAATAGCCTATTCCATTCCTATCATGAGCCTCTTATGGCTTTTCGCTTTTTCGCTGGCTGAAGTAGCCCGGTTTGACTACCTCGTAATCGGCGCCGCCGCTATCATCACCGCCAACATACTGATTAACTTTGAGGCCGAAATCCGGTGGGGGTTCAAGGCTTTACTCCTTGCCTTGGGAACCTGCGGAGCGGTTGTTTACTTGCGGGATGGAGTTTTTGAGTTATTGGGCGTTGTCAAATGGAATTGGACGGGGAGCGGGTACTTTGAGTCGCTTACTTTGGCGGCGACGGTGTTCACCTTACTGTTGGCCTTTCGGGTAGCGCGCCTGGTCAGCCGTACCAGCGAAGAGGACAACCGCACCTTCATAGTTTACCGGAAGCTGGACTTGCTGGCCCGGCGGGGTATCATCAACCCCCAGGTCTGTGATTACATTCTGCAAATTGACCAAGCCAATAACAATGTCTCCGTTGAGCAAGAGGCTTATACCAAAGCCCGGCGGTTAATTGCCGACGTTGACCCTCGCCCCCTGAACGAAGCCGATAGTCAGCTGCTGAGCGATGCGGAGGCCAATCTGGACGCACTGGCCCGTTCCAAACAGGTGGACATCCATCTGGGTGAGCAGTTCGCCCTGGGCATTTTCGGAGCGATTACTGTCGGGCTGGCCCTGCTTACCCTGCCTCCCCAAGTGGAGGGCTGGACCCGACTGCTGGTCGATTTATTTGCGATGCTAATCTCCGCCGTCATAATTTTCCTGCTGGTTCACATTCAAGACCTGCAACGGGAGCGCGACGGCAGCAAGTTGGAGTCATTGGATTCACACGCGGCGTACCGGAATTATCTGGCGCGATTCCTCGACACCAGGCAGCGCTTGTTCGACCAGTGGCTTTCCTTCATCGTTGGCGGCGCTATTGTCCTGACCTATGCCGCCTTGCTGGCCCACAAGTGGGTAGGGTGGTTCGGCTGATGCGTCCCAATCCCGCCCGTTACAGTTCAATGTTTTCTCCATTTCTCTAGTGAACCCGGTTCGGTATGCTATAATGCCCGCTAAAGGAGACTGACAAAATTGAGCGGACGGCTGGAAAACAAGGTTGCTATCGTTACCGGCGGCGCCTCCGGCATCGGGCGGGCCACCGCTATCCGCTTCCGGCAGGAGGGAGCCAGGGTGGTGGTGGCCGACCGCAACCCGGCCGGCGTGGCGGAAACCTGCCGGCTGCTGGGCGATGCCGAAACGGACGATATGAACGTCGCCGCCGCCATCACCGACGTTTCCCGGGCCGCTCAAGTCCAGGCAATGGTAGAGGAAACCGTCGCCCGGTTTGGCCGGCTGGACATCCTGGTCAACGGGGCGGCAATGCTCATACGCACTCCGCCCCTGGCCGAGGTGGATGAAATCCAGTGGGACTTGACGATGGATACCAACCTGAAGGGGCTGTTCCTCTGCTGCAAATACGCCATACCGGCAATGATTGACAGCGGCGGCGGCTCTATCATCAACATCGCCTCAATGTCCGGCATACGGGGGCCGGGCTACTCCACCCCCTACGCCGTGAGCAAGGCCGGGGTGATTCACCTGACCACGGTGGCGGCCAGCCAATACACCGCCCAGGGCGTGCGGGTCAACTGCCTGGCCCCGGGCAGCGTGGATACGCCCCAGATGCGGGGCAGCACCGCCAGTTCTCAGACCTTTCAGGAACGGGAGGCCAATCACCCCATGGGACGGGTGGGCCGCCCGGAGGAAATCGCCAACCTGATTCTGTGGCTGGCCTCCGATGAGGCATCCTACGTCAGCGGCAGCACGTACATCATTGACGGCGGCGGCTGGGCCAGCGCAACGTAACATCCTCTTACCATTCTCCCTTGGTAGAATGGCAAGGGCGCAAGGTTAGTATGACCGGGACGCCCGGGACGCCGGTGGAT
Organism: uncultured Dehalococcoidia bacterium; assembly: GCA_958295765.1. Classification (GTDB taxonomy): domain Bacteria; phylum Chloroflexota; class Dehalococcoidia; order Lucifugimonadales; family UBA3495; genus CATQHB01. The sequence goes on along the minus strand of CATQHB010000002.1, from coordinate 1,072,323 downwards.
AAGGCAGATGGATAAGGTTATCGAAATAAGCAACCGGGCAGTGGCCGATTACGGGTTCCGGCTGGCGGTGTTGTACGGCGCCGCCGACATTGCCCAACGCTGGGAGTTGTCCGAGGGGCAGCGGGCTTTGCTGGAAACAACCGCCCTGGAACTGCTGGCCGCCCTGCCCAACCCGGTAGAGCCGGAGCAGATTGCCGCCGAACAGGAACGGGTGGCCGCCGCAATCCGCGCCGCCGCCCTTTAGCCTTTCCCCGTCAACCGTCATCCCGGCTCTTTCCCTGTGGCAACTCCCCGGCTAACCGGGCCGGGAAAATGCCCTAACCCGCGCCGCAAATCAACGGAACTTTGCCGCCGGATGTGCTAACTTGGGCTACAATGAATTCGCCCAATGCGCCGCCCGGCGCCCAAGGGGGACAAAATGGCTTTGAGCCGGATTATTGAGGAAGCGCTGAACCGGCATATCAATGAGGAGTTCTACTCCTCATACCTGTACCTGTCTATGTCCGCTTACTGCGAGTCCCTGGACCTGCCCGGCTTTGCCCACTGGCTGCGGGTGCAGAGCCAGGAGGAATACGCCCACGCGATGAACCTGTACGATTTCGTCCACGCCCGGGAGGGGCGGGTTACCCTGCACCCCATAAACCAGCCGACCCTGGAGTTCCAGTCGGTCCTGGACGTAATGCAAAGCACCCTGGCCCACGAGCGGGAGGTTAGCCAACTGATTAACCGGCTCTACGAGTTGGCGATTCAGCAGGGCGATTACCCCACCCAGGTGCATCTGCAAGTCTTCATCACCGAGCAGGTTGAGGAGGAAAAGGCCGCCGGGGACATTGTAGCCAAGCTGAAAATGATTGGGGACAGCAGCAGCGACTTATTGCTTTTAGACCGGGAATTATCCAACCGGGGCGTAGCCGCCGGGATGCCGCCGCCCTCCGCCGGCCCTTTTCCCGGCTGATTTTTCCCGAATCCGGTCATTCCAGGCCGGATTTTATTTTGGGTGGCGCAACTTATTCCAAATGATGGCGCAATCTGTTACAATAAACGCCGGTATGAGTTAAGGTTGTTCCCCGTGGGTCGTTTCTTGAGTTGCGCTGACGCCGGATGACCTCGACCAGGCCAAATACAATTATATGGAGGTCGACAGTTGGCGCTGTCAGATAAAACTCTGGTCTGTGCAGAATGTGCAGCAGAGTTCACGTTTACCGTAGGGGAACAAGAGTTCTTCAATTCCCGGGGGTTCACCAATGAGCCGAGGCGCTGCCCGGAGTGCCGCCAGTCCCGAAGGAACCAGCGTTCCTTCGATGGCGGGCCGCGGGAGATGCACCCGGCGGTCTGCGCCCAGTGTGGCACCGATACCATGGTTCCTTTCCGGCCCCGGGGCGACCGGCCGGTCTATTGCAGCGATTGCTTCAGCTCGATGCGGGAAAGCAATTACCGCTAAACCCGGTCGCCGGACCCGGCTAAAACGGAGCGGAGCGCTATCAAAAAAGGTGGTTGCTCTCTCCTTGGCCGACATCATAAGGCGCAAAAACCCTGGCCGACCCCCGGTATCAAGCCGGGGGTTTGCTGGTTAATCGCCCATCCCCTACAATCCACTTCCATCGGGAGCGGGGCGGCAAAAGCCCCCTACCCTTTACGGAGCCGGCCGGGGTGAGGGGAAAGGCCGGACTATACCAACATCCAAATCCGAACTATCCAAACCGGTAACCGGGAGGTGAAACACGGATGCCAGCGACGGCCGACATTGTCATCATCGGCGGCGGAGTAATGGGTTGCAGTATGCTGTATCATCTGGCCCGGCAGGGGGCCACCCGCGCCCTGCTGCTGGAGCGGGCGGTGTTGGGCGCCGGCTCTACCGGACGCTCCCAGGCCATTTGCCGGATGCACTACTCCAACCCCATAACCGCCGCCCTGGCCTGGGACAGCCTCCAGGTCTATGCCAACTTTGACGACCGGGTAGGCGGCGACGCCGGCTTTGTCAAGACCGGTTACCTGGTGGTGGTCGAGGACATTGACCGGCCCAGCCTGGAGCTTAACATTGCGATGCAGCAGGAGTTGGGCATCAACGCCGGGCTGGTAACCCCCGCCGAACTGCGGGAACTGGCCCCGATGCTGGAGACCTTTGAGGGGGAGGGGCTGGCCTGGGAACCGGAGTCGGGTTACGCCAACCCCTACCTGGTAACTACCGCCTACGCCGCCCGGGCCCGGGAGTTGGGCGCCGAGATTGGGACGCGGGCCGAGGCCACCGGGATTGAAATTTCCGGCGGGCGGGTGCAGGCGGTAGTTACCGGGCAGGGACGGGTGGAAACCCCGGTAGCGGTGGTGGCCGCCGGCCCCTGGGCCAACCGGCTGATGGCCGGCACCGGCGTTGACCTGCCCCTGGTCCCGGTGCGCCACCAGGTTGCCCTGGCGACCCGGCCCACCGACCAACTGCCCGACCATCCCATTGTCGGCGACATTGCCCAGTCCTTTTCCTTCCGACCGGAAAGCCCCACCCTGACTATGGTAGGGTTCGGCGAGGATGAGGTGGAGTTGGATAACTACAACGAAGGGATTGACCAACCGGAGGCGGCCAGCGCCCTGTCCCGGCTGGCGCGCCGGATGCCGGGGATGGCCGAGTCCTACTTTCGCGGCGGCTGGTCAGGGCTGTTCACCACCACCCCGGACTGGCACCCCATCCTGGACCGGGTGCCCGGCGTAGAGGGATTGTTCTGCGCGGTGGGGTTCAGCGGCCACGGGTTCAAACTGGCCCCGGCCATCGGGCAGGCCATGGCCGAGTTAATCCTGGAGGGCCGGGCGTCCTCAGTTGACCTGTCGCCCCTGCGGTTCAGCCGGTTTGCCGAAGGAGACTTGCTCTCCTCCCGCTACCGCTACCGGGTACTGGCCTGAGGGTTTTGCGGTTCTTGCCGCCGGGGTAAATACGCCGCTGATCCGGGTACTTTCATCTGGTAGGGGCGGGTTTGTAACCCGCCCTGCTCACAACGGCAAATTAGGCTCGGAGAACCGACGCCGCCATCGCTGAACTGGCTTGACACCGGAACGTGGGCGGGTTAGAAACCCGCCCCTACCGGCCAACGCAGCGTGCCGGGTAAGAAATACCAACAAATGTCGGGAATACCACTACCCGGGGCCGCTACGCCACAAGTCCCTGTAAAGTGTTATGATGTAAGCCGGCCGGGATACCATTGACCGGCGACAAAATCCGGGTTTTCAGGAGATAATCAATGTTCATACGAATGGTTTGGGGTAAATTGCGTCCCGGCACCTGGGACGAATATGAGCGGTACTACCACGAGCGGCTGGCCGGTTCCGGCGGCGACATTCCGGGGCTGAAGGAGCGGCAATTGCTGCGGAGTACCGAGGACGCGGACGAAGGCATCAGCGTATCCATCTGGGAAACCCTGGAGGATATGCGGACTTACGAGACCGGAGAGTTCCGGCAAAACGTAGCCCGCGAGATGGAACACCTCTACCGGGGCGAATACTGGGTCAAGCACTTCGAGATTAGCTCCAGCGACCAGTAGGCCCCTGCTGCCGGCCCAATCCTGATGCGGTTACCGATGCCCGGCCCCGGTTGGTGGGTCGGGCGTCTTTGTTGGGGAAAACCGGGCCTACGCCAGGTCGAGTTGCCTTCCCTACCCGCTCATCCTGAGCCAGTCGAAGGACGAATCCCGGAACCGGATGGTCCCAAGGCAATCACAGCATAAACCCGTCATTCCGGCACCAGGCAACCGTCGTTCCGGCGAAAGCCGGAATCCAGGAAATCCCCCGGAAAAGAGCGGGCCGGCTACACTAGGGTTCTGGATTCCGGCTTTCGCCGGAACGACGGGTTGAACGGTTTATGTAATGCGACTGCCCTGCCGGTAGGATGGTTCGACAAGCTCACCTGAGCGGATACTGTTACCTGAGCGGATTTCCTGGATTCCGGCTTTCGCCGGAACGACGGGTTGACCGGTTTATGTGATGCGATTGCCCTGCCGGTAGGATGGTTCGACAAGCTCACCATGAGCGGATAATGTTACTTGAGCGGATTTCCTGGATTCCGGCTTTCGCCGGAACGACGGTTGCCTGGATTGCCCGGCCGGCCCGGTTTCGGTGTATGGTAGGGGCGAGTTTGTAACCCGCCCTTGCTTGGGTGCAAGAATGGGTCGGATACGGCAGACCCGTTTCCGGGGATGTCTTTGCCCTTGAACGCAGGGCGGGTTATAAACCCGCCCCTACCTCGATAATAATACCAACATCCGTTGCGGATACCCGGGGAAAGGTATTCTCAACCGGCGTCGATAATCCCGCCGGCCCGGTTCCGGTGTATGTAGGGACGGGTTTATAACCCGCCCCTACCCCGATAATAATACCAACACCGATAATGCCAACACCCGTTGAAAATACCGGGAAAAACCCCCGTTGGACACCCTTCCCTTATCGGTTTATAGTAAGGGCCACAGCAATTGCCATAGCAACCGGCAGTGAACGGGGAGGCGCCTATGCCTATGCGGTTTGGATTTTATTTGCCCAACAACGGCCCGACGGCCCAGCCGGAGCCTCTGGCGGCCATTGCCCGGCGGGGCGATGAGCTGGGGTTCCACTGCATGGTGGCCGGCGACCACATCCTGGTGCCGCGGGAGGTCAACTCGGCCTATCCCTACACCGCCGACGGCCGCTTTCACGGGGGCAACGCCGCCGAGTTTATGGAGCAGCTTACCTTGCTGACCTTCCTGGCTGGCATCACCCAAAACATCCGCCTGGTGCCCAGCGTGATGATTGTCCCCTACCGCAACCCGTTGCTGGCGGCCAAAATCCTGGCGACGCTGGACGTGCTTTCTCAAGGCCGGCTGACTCTGGGCGTCGGCGTGGGCTGGATGGAAGAGGAGTTTGAGGCCCTGGATGCCCCGCCCTTTGCCGAGCGGGGCGCGGTTACCAATGAGTATCTGCGGGCCTTCAAGGAACTCTGGACCAGCGACAACCCGACCTTTGAGGGCCGGTATTGCCGTTTCTCCGGCATCCACTTTCTGCCCAAGCCGGTACAGCAGCCCCATCCGCCCATCTGGGTGGGGGGCCAGAGCCGCCGGGCCCTGCGACGGGCCGCCGAACTGGGCGACGGCTGGCATCCGGTCGGGGCCATTCCCGCCACCCCGCTGGAACCGGAGGAACTGGCCCAAAACGTGGCCGTCCTGCACCGCTACGCGGAAACCGCCGGCCGCGACCCGGCCGAGTTGGAAGTTTCGATGAAAGCCCCCCTTTATGACGTGAGCGATGCCGGCGCCGGCCCCCGCCGCCGCTTTTCCGGCGCCGTCGAGCAGATACTTCAGGATGTTCAGACCTATGCCGACGCCGGCGTCAACTATATAATCTTTGACATCCGGGGCAGCGACCTGAACCAGGCCCTGGAACGGCTGGACTGGTTCGCCGCCGAGGTGATGGCCCAGGTTTAATTGTCCGGGCGGCGGGGACTATCAAGACACCGGGCCAGGCAATATAATAGTTGCCGGAACCCGGAATAATCCGGCACCTAACCGTCAACAAGGAGTTGGTATGTCTTCACTGGACGAGCGGTTTGAACAAGGCCAGGCGATGCGGGCGACAATGGCGGCGGGCGACCCCAGCCATTTCACCCTGCCCGGCATCGACCGGTTGGCCCCGGACTTGAAACGCATCGTGGACGAGGCCCTGTTCGGCTCTATCTGGAACCGGCCGGGGCTGGACGTTAAGCAACGCTGTATCTGCACCGTGGCGGCATTGATGGCCCTGCGCCAGTTGCGCCTGCTGCGCCGCCACATTGAACGCTCCCTGAACGTGGGGTTGACCCCGAACCAGGTCATTGAGATTTTCATTCAGATGACCTTCTACGTGGGCGTGCCTTCGGTGGAAACCGCCCTGGGAATTGCCCAGGATGTTTTCGACGAGCGGGGCATCCAGTTCACCCCCACCCGGGTTTACGATACCACCATATCGGCCGACGACTTGCACCAACTGGGCAGCGCGACTCACGAAGAACACATGGGCGACATCACGGTTTACCACACCGAAGACCCGGACTCGGAAGAGATGCAGTTGGAGCGGCTGATTAACGAATATAACTGGGGCGCCATCCATACCCGGCCCCACCTGGACGCCAAAGACCGCTCTATGTGTTCCCTGGTGGCGATGACGGTAATGGGCCATTATGACCGGCAACTGCGGCGGCGCATTTCCGGCGCCCTGCGGGTGGGCATCACCCCCGCCGAGATTATGGAGGTCTTTATTATGCTTACCCTTTACGGCGGCTACTTCAACACCCGCACCGCTATGCGCATCGCCCGCTCCGTGTTCAACGAAGAAGGGGTTTCCGCCAGCGGGGACTAGCGGAACCTATGCCGGGAAGATTGCCGGGAAGATTGCCGGGAAGGTTTTACACCGGACGCTAATCGGAGGTTTCGGGGGTTTGATGAGGGTTAAACTGGACGACGGGGCGGAACTGTTTTACCGGGTCGATGATTTTACCGACCCCTGGGCCGCGGATCAGACTGAGACGGTGGTACTGCATCACGGGATGGCAAAGAACCACCAACTCTGGTACGCCTGGGTGCCGGTCATCGCCCGCCACTACCGGGTGGTGCGCTTTGATATGCGGGGCATGGGCCAATCCTCAGTGCCGGAGCCGGGCTATCCCTGGTCGGTGGACAACTTTGCCGGGGATTTGCTGGAGTTTCTGGATAAGCTGGAACTGGAACGGGTACACCTGATTGGCGAGACGGTGGGCGGCTCCATCGCGATGCGTTTTGCTACGCTGCACCAGGAACGGCTGCTCTCTCTGACCGCCTGCACCTCGCCCACCAGTTTTGATGACCCCCATCACGGGGAGAGCGCCGACTTGATTGAACGGGAAGGCGTGGCCGCCTGGGTGGAGAACACCATCGGCCGGCGCCTTGACCCGCAAATCGTACCGCCGGAATATACCCGCTGGTACGCCGCGCAGATGTCGGTAACGCCGGCCCACGTCGTTGGCGGGTTTCAGCGCAACGCCGCCGGCGACCTGCGCCCCCTGCTGCCGGCAGTCAAAACGCCGGCCCTGATCCTGGCGGCGGCCAACCTGCGGGAAGAAGTGCTGGGAGACTTTCGGGACGCCGCCGACTTGTTCCCCAACGGGCGGCGGGTAGTTTTCCCCGGCGTTCACGGGTTCGTCCAGCACGTATTGCCGGTGCCCTGCGCCCGGGTCTGGCTGGACTTTGCCCGGAGCCTGAGCCGGTAATCGCAGGGGAGTAATTCGGTAAGGTATTGACGTGCTTAACGCAAGAGGCCGGTTTGCGGCTAACGAAATCTGACTTGACCGGGGCATAATTACGGAATGGGAGACAGCCACGGCGTTTCCCCGGAAATACGTCGGCTACGCCGTGAATACGCTGCATTGCCAAAACATTATTGGCATGGGCAATCCACGACGGAGCGCCATTCCTCGCTGCTGCCGGAGTATATTATGCGTGTTATTGAACACCCCTATGACCGGTGGTCAGAGCTTACTCTGGATGGGCAAATCAGGACCTTTCTCGTTGGGCGGGTTCCGCAAATTAGCCAGTGGATTAAAGTAGTGTTCATCGGATACCCTGACACCGGTGAGTTGCTTACGGCGTACCAGGACAGACGGCTGGAAAGGAGATACGGAGGAAGGCCATGGGAAAACGACTAGCAAGTCATCAGCAAGGGTTGTCTCTGCCTGAGGTGGTAGTTTCCTATTCCCCGGACATACACAGGCTGTCCATCCAGGCCGGCAGCCCGGTGAAAGTAGAGGATGGCGAAGAGGTGGCGCAAGGACTGACTGCCCTGTATGACAAAGAGGGGAGTTTGGTCGCCATTGATTTGGACGCTGCCGAATTACTGCTCAAACCCTTTCTGGACGCGGTACTGCGCCAGGAGAAGGAGCAGCAGACCGAATAACCGTATAGATGTAAGGGTGATTGACACCCCATACCACCCCACCGGTCTAAACCAACAGCGAGGTTAAGATAATATGCCGGATTCCTTGAGCCGCACTTTTGCCCGTTACGTTGACTCATTGCAGTACGATATGCTGCCCCCGGAGGTGCCGGACAAAATCAAGGCATCCCTGCTCCACGCCCTGGCGGTTTCCTTCGTCGGCGCGGAAACCGACCATGCCAAGGCGTCCATTGAGTTGGTCAAGGAAGAGGAGGGCAAGCCCGACGGGGCGACCATCCTGGTGGACGGCGCCAAGGCCACCCGCTACGGCGCCGCCTTTGCCAACAGCAAGCTGATGCACGCCACCAACCAGTCCGACTCCTACCGGATGCTGATTCACCCCGGCCCCTGCCTGATTCCGGCGGCCCTGGCCTCGGTGGAGTTGGAGCGGCGCACCGGGCGGGAACTGATAACCGCGCTGGCCGCCGGCTATGAGGTGGAGGCCCGGATTGCCGGCGACTTTATCCCCTCCACCCAGGCCCGGGGTTTCCGCTCCAGCCCGGTGTACGGCACCCTGGGGGCAGCGGTTACCACCGGCAAGCTGATGCGCCTGACCCAGGACCAGTTGGTAACCGCGCTGGCCCTGGCCTGCACCTTTACCGGCGGCACTACCGAGGGCGCCCGGGCCGGGGGGCGGGAGATGCTGTTCCACGAACCCAACGCCACCCGCAACGGCATAATGGCCGCGCTGCTGGCCCGGCAGCAGGTACGCGGCTCGGAGACGGCCCTGGAGGGCGCGGCCGGCTTTTACAACGCCTTTACCGGCAACAACCGGGGCGACCTTTCCTATGTGTTCAGCGGGCCGGATCACATATCCCTGGACAGCGTGGTCGCCGAACTGGGCCAGCGTTGGGAGTTGCTGCACGTTACCCCCAAGATTTACCCGACGGCCGGTTACAACTGCCCGGTAATCGAGTTGATGACCGATATGCGGTCGGCCCACAACCTGCCCATCGCCGAGATTGAGAAAATCACGGTGGATCTGAACTGGCTGGAAACGACCTATCCGTCGCCGGCCTTCCCCAATCCGGCCCGCAGCGCCGACGCTCCGGGCGTAGGCAGCACCCACTACTTCACCGCCTATACCTGCGTCAACGGCGGCTATCCCCCCCTGAAGGCCCGCATCGACCCCGGCGCCGAGTCCGCCAATGAGGATGCGGCGGTAATGGCCCTGATGAAGTTGGTGGAGGTTGTCGGACATCAGGATCGGCCGGCCTTTGCCCCCCGCATTACCGTGTCCCTGCGCGGCGGTACGGAGTACCAGGGGGAGTACCGGGGCGACGAACTGGAGTGGAACCTGGCGACCGAAACCCGCCGGCTCCGCGCCCTGTTTGACGACCTGCCCTGGCCCCGGGAAAAGCTGGAGGGCATTTCTCAAATCGTTACCGGCTTGGAAATTGAGCAAAGAATTGACCACCTGGTCGCCCTCTGCGTCCGATGACGCGCCTTGCCAGCGTAGTTAAGAACATGGTAAGGAACGGGGTCAAGGCCATTGTCGGGGCGCTGCTGTTGGTCGCTATGGTGGCTACCGGGGCCTGCTTTACTCCCGGAACCGGGGGCGCGCCGACGCTCCCGCCGGGCGGCCCGGAATACAGCGCGATTATGGTCAGTTCAGACTTGGCACAAGGGTCTAACCGGCTGGTTTTCGGGCTGGTGGACCGGGACAACGTGCCGGTAAGCGCCGCCGAAGCCCAGGTGCGCCCCCTATATACCCCGCCCGGCGCTGCCGAGGCCGTGTCCCGCCCCACCGTCGCCGCCCGGTTCCTGCCCTGGCCCCCGGAAGGCAGCAACCGGGGCGTTTTCGTCGCTGACCTGGAGTTTGACCAGGCCGGCGAGGCCACCCGGGCCAACCCCGGCCTTTGGGAGTTACAGGTAACCGCCACCACCCCGGCGGGAACCGAGATTGAGGCCACCACCGCCGTCCGGGTAGCCGCTGCCCCGTCCACGCCGGCCATCGGCGCGCCGGCTCCCGCCAGCGTAACGCCCACCGCCGGCCCGGCCACCGACCTGTCCACCATCACCAGCGCGCCGGAGCCGGATGCCGAGCTTTACCGCCTTTCGGTGCATCAGGCCCTGGAGTCGGGGAAACCGTTGGTGGTGCTATTCTCCACCCCGGCCTTTTGCGTCAGCGCCACCTGCGGCCCCCAGTTGGAGATATTGGGCCGGTTGCAGGACAAATACCAGGACCAGGCCAATTTTATCCACGTAGAGGTCTTTGCCGACCCCCACCTGATTCAGGGCGACCGTTTCTCCGCCCAACGGGTTCCGGCCGTGGAAGAGTGGGGCCTGCCCACCGAACCCTGGACTTTTGTGGTGGATAAGGCGGGCCGAGTCAGCGCCAAGTTCGAGCAGTTCACCCCGGAGGGGGAAATAGAGGCGGCCTTAAAGGACACGCTTTAGAGAGTTGCAAGAATTACCGCAAGGGCGGTATGCTGTATTTCTCCAAACCCGGCTAAACCCGTTGAGAGCGCAGATGATGGTTGCAAAGACCGGACTGGTAACCGCCGAGGAACTCCTGGATTTGCCCGATGACGGTTATCGTTACGAGTTGGTGCGCGGAGAATTGAGAAAGATGGCGCCAGCGGGAATATATCACGGAGAATTGGCGCTCAACGTAGCGTTTTCTCTGAAAGCCCACGTGATGGCTAATAACCTGGGCAAGGTTTATGCCGCCGAGACCGGGTTCAGGATTGGCGCCAACCCCGACCACGTGCGCGCTCCCGACGTCGCCTTTATCCGGCGGGAGCGGGTGGAAGCGGCGGGATTGGTGGAAGGGTACTGGCCCGGCGCCCCCGACCTGGCCGTAGAGGTCATTTCCCCCAACGACCGCTACACCGAAGTGGAAGAGAAGGTCAGCGACTGGCTGGACGCCGGCACGCTGCTGGTGATTCTGGTGAACCCGCGCAACCGCACCGTGGGCTTGCGCCGCGCCGGAAAAGACCCGGTTATCCTGACCGAACAAGACACCCTGGACGGCGGCGCGGTAGTCCCCGGCTGGCGATTGGCGGTCAAAGAAATCTTTTCCTGATTATGCCCCGCCCCGTCCGCCCTACCCTTACCGGCAATTCCCGTTTCCCCGGTAACCACCGGATCGAACCGCCGGCCCCGGCAAACCGCCTCAATCGGCCAGGGACACCGCCACCAGGGTATCGCCCCGCCGGATGTAGCTTACCAGCAGGGATTGGCCCAACAGTTGGTGTTCTTTGACGTGGGAGGGGGTGAAACCGACGAACCCCTCGGTGGTAAAGACGTACTCCTGCCCCGCCTTATCCCGGATCCGCAGGCTTTCCAACTCGGTAAAGTTCCGGGCCACTACCTCTATTACCTGGCCCCGCACCTGTTGGGCGCCGGCGTCGCCGCATCCGAGGGACAACAGCAGGCCCAGGGTGGCGACCGCGATGGCAGCAATAGCGGCAATGGCGGCGCCGGGAGGAATCTTGCCCATACTACCCCAATCCCTCCGAAAGTCCGGGGCGCGCCAGTCCCGGCCGGGCCGGTCAAGCTGATTAACCGGTTAGCTGAACCGGAATACCCGGATAGCTACCAGGGAAGTGGCCCCTACCCAACCGGCCATTATTGCCAGTTCCGGCCACACCTGCCCCAGAGAAGCCTCGTGGATGGCGATGTCCCGCAGGGCCGACAGCATCGGCGCCAGGGGCAGGGCGTCGGCGGCGTAGGGCAGCAGCCAGGGCAGGGTCGCGGTGGAGAAAAAGGTGCCGGCAAAGAGCATCATCGGGAAGGCAATGGCGTTGCCCATTCCCGAGGCCGCCGCCGGGCTGTTGGCCCAGGCCGAGAGGATAAAGCCGATGTTCAGGAAAATCAGGCTACCCAGCAGCACCACCGGCAGCAGGTACAGGACGTTGCCGTTCAGTTGGGCATTGAAAACGAACACGCCCACCGCCAGGATGATGACGGCCTGCACCAGGGCCAGCACTAACTGGGCGGCTACCTCGGCGGCAAAGAACTTCCAGATTGCCAGGGGCGTAACCAGCATCCGCTTGAGGATGGACAGGTTGCGGTAGTTGCTGATTCGCACGGCGATGGAGATGATGGCGTTGGTCATTATGCCCATCCCCACCAGGCCCAGCAGCACCACGTCGAAGTAGGATACCTGCCGGGTTGCCAGCCGCTCGGTAACCAGGGTGGCCGGCGGCTCCCCGGCGGTTTCGCCCAGGATAACCCCGTCGGAAACCCGCCGGACTATGCCCTGCACCAGTTGATTGCGTTCCTCGTTTTCGGTGTTCAGCACCAGGGTAACCGGGAGGATTTCGCTGCCGGCTTGGGCGCCGGCCCCGGCCGGTTCCGGCGTTCCGGTTCCCTCCGGGCCGGCAGCCGGGCCGGCAGTAGTGAAGCCGGGCGGGATGAGCAGCAGATAGTCAAGTTCTCCGGCGGCAACCAATTGGCGGGCAGCAGCCGGGTCAGCCGGCGCGTCCTGGAGTCGCAGCATTGTTATGTCCTCCAGGGCGGCGGTCAGCCGTTGGGATGCCGGCGTCCGGGCCTGGTCAACGACCCCCAGGCCGGCCGCGCCGACGGAGGACAGGTCGAACAGCCCGAATACCACCACCAGAATCAGGGGAAAGAACAAGGCCCAGAAAGTGGTCTGGCGGTTGCGGGCCAGCATTTTCAGGTTGGCGACGGTAAGGGCCAGCATTTCTTATCTCACCTAACCCGGCTCAACTAATCCCGCAGTTCATTGCCGGTCAACTCCAGAAAAACGTCCTCCAGGGTGGCCGGCACAATTTCCAGGTGCTTGAGGGTGATGCCGCCGCGGACAATGCCCTCCAGGGTGCCGTTCAGGGCCTCCGGGGTGTTGTCCAGCCGCAGCAGGTAGGGCTGGCCGCCGTCGGACGGCCCGGCGTCCGGCTCCTGGCTCACCGGCAGGACGGCGGCCCCCCGTCCCAAGTCCAGGCACTGGTCGGTGGTCAGGGGAATATCGGTAACCAGCTTGACGGTGTAGGTAGTCTTGATTCGGCTAATCAGGTTGGCCGGGGTGTCAATGGCGACAATCTTGCCGTGGTCCATAATCGCCAGGCGGTGGCACAAGGATTGGGCCTCCTCCATATAATGGGTGGTCAGCACCACGGTTACGTCCCGCCGGTGAATCTCCCGAATCAAGTCCCAGAGGTTATGGCGGGCCTGGGGGTCGAGGCCGGTAGTCGGCTCATCCAGAATCACCAACTCCGGGTCATTGACCAGGCTGGCCGCCACGGTAAAGCGCTGCTGCTGGCCGCCGGAAAGCTGATTGACCCGTTGGGAACCCTTGTCGGCCAGGCCCACCTGCTCCAGCAGCTCGTCGGGGGCAATCCGCCGGGGATAGAAACTGCCCAGGAGCTTGAGAATTTCGCGCAGGGAGAGGAAGTTAAAGTAGGCCGATGACTGGAGTTGCACGCCGATGCGGGCCTTAATCCGGTTGGCCTCTCCGGGGGAATCCAGGTTGAGGACGCTGACCCGGCCGGCCGAGGGCTTTTGCAATCCCTCAATAATTTCCAGGGTAGTCGTTTTCCCGGCGCCGTTAGGCCCCAGAATACCGAATATCTCGCCGGCCCTCACGTCGAAGGAAACATCATCCACCGCCGTAAAGGAACCGAACCGCTTAACCAGACCTTCTACCCGGATTGCCTCAGACATGATAACATTGAGAATTATATCACAAAGGTGAATCAATTAGGAATTAAGAATTAGGAATTAAGGGCAACCGCAGTATCAACCCGTCGTTCCGGTTATAACACCGTCGCTACGGCAAAGCCGGAATCCAGAACGCTCGGTAGCCAGCCCGCTCTTTTCCGGGGGATTTCCTGGATTCCGGCTTTCGCCGGAACGACGGTTTACGGGACAATTTTTAATTCCTAATTCTTAATTCTTAATTACGAAAAGGGGCGGTTTGGACGGCAACTCCGGCAACTCCGGCAATTCCGGCAAGCGACCTATTTGGCTGCGGCGGTTTGCCTTGGCCTCGGTGCTATCGACCTTTGCGTTGATTGTGCTCGGCGGTATCGTGCGGGTTACCGGCTCCGGTATGGGCTGCGGCGGCGAATGGCCCTTGTGCGACGGCAGCCTCATCCCGCCCCTGACTCAGGCGGACATCATCGAATACAGCCACCGGCTGGTGGCCTCGGCCATCGTCGGCCCGTTAATCGTCATTACCTGCGTCATCGCCTGGATTGGCTACCGGCGGGTGCGTTCCCTGGTAATTCCCGCCACCCTGGCGGTGGTTCTGGTGCTGGCCCAGGGCGGGCTGGGCGGCGTAACGGTGTTGACTGAACTGCCCGGCCACATCGTAGCGGCGCACTTGGCCCTGGCCCAAGCCCTGCTGGGCTGCTTGATAGTGGTGCTGGTGGCGGCCTGGCGACCGGGGATAGCGGGGACGGCGGCGCCATTAAAGCCGGCCACCCCGGACGGGTTGGAAACCCGCCCCTACGCCGCCGCTTACAATGCCGGGGCCGGGCAGTCAAGACCGGCCGGCCGGGCCAATGACCGCTTTCCCCGCCTGGCGTTAATCTCCGCCCTTGCCACCTACCTGCTGCTGTTGTCCGGCGCCTACGTTACCGCCACGCCGGGGGCTTTGGCCGCCTGCCCGGACTGGCCCTTGTGCCGGGGCCTCAGCCTGCCCCTGGACTACCTGCCGGCGGTGCATACGCTGCACCGGGTCGTGGCCCTCCTGGTCGGGGCGCTGATTCTCTATACCCTGCACCTGGGGCTACGGGCCGGGGCGCCGGAACCGGGCGGGAGCCGGCTAATCCGCCACCTGTCGCTGGCCGGGGTCGCGCTGTTCGCGGCGCAAATCCTGGTGGGCGCGGCGGCAATCTGGACCAACTTCCCGGTAGAATTGAGGGCCTTGCACATCGCCCTGGCAACGGCGGTTTGGGCTATAATAGCGGCCTTGGCCCTGGTGAGTTTTGGCCCATTGACCGCCGGCAGGCCAGCCGGCCAGGACACCCGGAGACCTGAAGGTTTGTTAGAGGAGCCAACTGATGGCTGAACCGCAGTCCCTAATTGACTCCCCAGCCGGGGTAACGCCGGAGCAGTACGCCGGCCCGCCGGAAACCCGGCGGCTTTCGGCCTGGCGGGACGTGGTGAACGATTACGTCACCATGACCAAGCCGACCATTATTATGCTGCTGCTGATAACCGCGGCCGGGGGGATGTTCCTGGCCCAGGGGCAGACCGGCGGCGGCGTACCTTCTTTGACCCTGATGGGCCTGGTCTGGCTGGGCGGCGCGCTGGCCTCCGGGGGCGCCAACGCCCTGAACCACGTCTATGACCGGGACATTGACGGCCTGATGCAGCGCACCCGCCGCCGTCCGGTGGCCGCCGGACGCATTTCTCCGGTCAAGGGGACGCTGTTCGGCGTCGGGCTGAACGCCCTGGCCCTGGGGGTATTTGCCCTGGGGGTGCTGGCCGGTTGGACTAACTGGTGGCCGGCGGCGCTGACCCTGGCGGCCAGCCTGTTCTACGTGCTGGTCTATACCCGGTGGCTGAAACGCAGCACGCCCCATAACATTGTCATTGGCGGGGCCGCCGGTTCCATCCCGCCTATGGTGGGCTGGGCGGCGGTAACCGGCACGGTGGACTTGCCGGCGGTCTATCTGTTCGCCATCATTTTCTTCTGGACGCCGCCCCACTTCTGGGCCTTGTCCCTGCTCATCCAGCGGGACTACGAGCGGGCCGGTGTGCCGATGCTGTCGGTAGTATCCACCCGCACCTTCACCGTCGCCAACATTTTCCTCTACTCGCTGGTGCTGGTGGGCCTGACGGTGATGTTCGCCCTGACCGCCGTTGCCGGTTGGATTGAGGGGGTGAGCTGGATTTACACCGCAACGGCCCTGGCCCTGGGCGGCATATTCATCTGGCTGGCCTGGCGGCTGAAACAGGACGAAAGCGCGACCAACGCCCGCAAACTCTACCTCTTCTCCCTGCTCTACGTGGGCCTGCTGTTCCTAGCCATAATGGTAGGCGCCGCTACGGGGTGGTAAGGGACGGGCCGGATGACCCGGGGGACGGGGTTGTTGGGTGGAACGGCGGGGGAGGCCGCCAGGAAAGGATAGGTTTCCGGGTCAGCGTGCCGGTTCCAGCGCGGAGTTTGCCGCCACGCTCTAGGGGCTGTTTACATTCAGAATCTTCTCGGTAGGTTGCGGAATATCCCGTATCGTAGCAGCCAGTTTACTCCTGTTGAGTATAGGAAAGGTCGTTTTCTCCTGGAGCAAGACCTGACGCTTTGACGCCATTTAGGTTGATATTGTATCAGCATTTCGTTTGGGTGTTCGTCTCTGAACAGGAATCGCCAGTAAGCGCCGGGGATTGCTTCTATGGCGTCCCATATTTCTCTTGAGAGTTTTTGTAACTCATCGTAGTCTTCCGGGTTTTTCCGTTTGTTTATTTCGTGGATCCTGGAGACTGCTTTCTCTGCTCTATATACTCGGGTAGCTCTCCAGATTGCTTTTTCCCACACCCATTTGTAAAAGGCTATTGCTAACGAGATTAGGAGTCCAGCCATAAGACTTCCTAAGAAGCTGTTGATTATTTCTTGTGGTTGGATTTGCATTAGCGGTTATAGCCTCTCCTTCTCGTTGGGTGCGAATCCCTTTGTCGGCTATTTCAATGATTGGTCTGATTTTCATTGATGCCGCTCAAAACTTGGTTAAACTCCTTGTTTCTCCTTAACGTACTCATTCCAGTTATCCCGGACGTTGGTTGCCTTGAGCAAGGCTTTGGACTGTACCTGCTCGGCCAGGTTGCGGTCTTTCATCCACTTTGCCTGGCTGTTTCGCCGGCGTAGCCCGGTCATAGTCAGGGTGTTGCTTTTCCACCCGTTGCAGGGACGGCAGAGCAGGATGCGGTTGGTCAGATTATCTGCTCCGTTTTCCGACTTTGGCAGGATATGGTCAAGCTCCATGAACTCCGGTTCCATAGTTCTGCCGCACCCGGCGCAGCCGATTAGTCCGTCAATGGCTTGGGCGCCTTCCAATATGGAGCGGATTTCTCGGTTAAGCATCCGTTCCCAAGGTTCCTTTGGCCTTTGGATTCGTAGTTTGAGGTCAGGCACCGGTATCTCGTCGCCGTCGGTTCGGTTGGGTGCGCTTTGGGTATAGGTGATGTCGGCGAAGGTTAGCTTGAGTTGCCCCGGGCGTTTCTTTGCTTGGGGAATCGCAAGCCCTTCTTTCTCCAGGCGGTCGAGTACCATCTGGTGGGCTTGGTCCCAAATGTCCATACCAAGCCACCGGCGGCCTTGTCTTTCTGCGGCGACTGGTGTAGTGGCGCAGCCGCAGAACGGGTCGAGTACGATGTCTCCGGGGTTGCTGGACGCCTGGATAATGCGCTCGTACAGGGCTAACGGCTTCTGCGTAGGGTAGCCGGTGCGCTCGTCGTGATTTCCTGTAAGACCTCCAATATCGTCCCATAGATTGGATATGGGCTTACCTTTGTTCTCTGCCAGATAGACTTTGCGCCGGGGCATACCGCCTTTCTTTTCTGGAAAGTGTATGCGGTCTTGGTTTTCTAATTCGGCTAGCCGTTCTTTGGGGTATCTCCAAGTCCGGTTGTAGCCGTAGTACTCGAACTGGTAACCGCCGCCGGTTAAGCCTCCGGCGTGTAGTGGCGCTGTGGTATATCGGCCTCTTTCGTCGCTGTGCCGGTAGGACTTTTCTATGTATTCGGCATCCAATTCGGAATAGACGCCGTTCCAAATCCCTTTTTGGTTCTTGGCGTAGAACAAAAGACAGTCATATACCCGTCCGAAGTTGCGGGCGTCGTTGTGGGAGCCGTATCTGCGCCAGATGATTTCGTTGCGGAAGTTCTTGGCGCCGAATATGGCGTCCATTAGGCATTTAACCCAGGCGTGTGCTGTTTGGTCTATGTGCAGGTAGATACTCCCGTCGTCCCGGAGAATCCGGTGCATTTCAAGAAGGCGTACCCCAAGCCAGCAGAGGAAAGCCCCCATATCGTTGCCGTAAGAGACGCGGGCTGACTGAATGACCGACTGAACATTGGGCCAGTTGTCTTCAATGGCATCAATCCATTCTGGGTGAACGTCTTTATCCCACTTCCAGCGGTCGGGAAAGCTGGCGCCGGCCGAGAGGCTGTCCGGTGTAGCGTGAAAGTCCTTACCCTTGTTGAAAGGGGGATCTGTCGCTATCAGGTGGATGGTTCCGCTGTTGATTCCCCGGAGGAACTCCAGGTTGTCGCCGTGGTAGAGCGTCCGGTTCTGAAAGTTCAGCTTTCCGTCCATTTCTTACTCCTCTGAATGGCTTGATTTTATATTAGCATAGTCTGTCCAGTACCGTCAGTCAGTGCGTTCTTATAGACTGGATAGCGGCGTCTAAACTTGGTAGCTAATACAGAGCTTGGTGTATCTAGTAGCTATTCCCCGAAACTGTTTCAGCTCCGCAAAGAAATTCTGCACCAGGAAAACACGCTGATTAAAAGTAATCCCGCCACCGCCCGGCCCCCCTTACCCCTTGACAAGCCGGGCGATTAGCAGAACAATCCAGGGGTATTATCCGCCCCGGGCCTTAGCCGGGAAAAGGATTGATACGGGAGGGATAAAAATGACAACGGAACAGCACCAAACCCACGTTTACGTAGGCATCGCCGGCGAGGGGGCGCTGATTGTGGGGGCGCAGGGTACGCCCCTGGGCGGCGGCGGCCTCTACCGGCAGGCCGGCGGCGCTGACGATTGGCAGGAGATTACCCGGGGCCTGCCCGCCGACCCCCAAGTGCGGGCCTTGCTGGTGCATCCCCAAAACCCGGCGACGCTCTACGCCGGCACTCAGGCCGGCGTCTATCGCAGCGACGACCGGGGCGAAAATTGGGAGGCCACCGACTCACCCCAAGGCGACGTATGGTCCCTGGCGGCCCACCCGCAGAACCCGCAGGTGATGTACGCCGGCTATGACCGCTGCGTCATCTCCCGCTCCGAGGACGGCGGGGCCACCTGGCAAAAGACCAACACCAAGAACATCTCTTTTCCCCACATCACGATGAACCCCTATCCCATCGTGAAACGGGTCATCGGCCTGGCCCTGGACGCCCACAACCCTCAGGACGTTTACGGGGCCATCGAGGTGGGCGGCCTGGTCGCCAGTCGGGACGGCGGCGACAACTGGGAGTCCATCACCGACGGCCACTATACCCGCACCGGGCCGGTCGATTTGCACGGGGTGCAGGTGAACCCCACGGCGCCGGGCCTGGTCTATATCATCACCCAGTTGGCGATGTTCCGCAGCCGCAACCGGGGGGCCAATTGGGAGTTCGTCAACATTGACGAGATGTTCCCGGGCGGGAGCTACTGCCGGGATCTGGTGGTGGCCCCGGATGATGCCAATACGATGTATCTGGCGGCCGGCGCCGGCGGCGGCAGCGCGCCTCCGGGCACCGAGGAGGCCGGGGTCCTGGTGCGCAGCCGGGACGCCGGGGAGACCTGGGAGCGGGTCGATTTGGGCGAGTTGGCGCCCAGCCGGATGTTCCAGATTGCCATTGACCCGGCGGCGCCGGCCCACGTCTTTTGCTGCGACCGGGACGGCCTGGTTTTCCGCAGCCAGGACGGGGGCGAAACCTGGTCAAAGAGCCGGGTTCCCGGCGAGATGTTCCGCGGTCGCCACGTTTACCCCATGGTTTGCGGGTAGTTTACGCCGGCGCCCCGGCCTTCTCATTAGAGAGTGGGCCGGGGCGCGGGAAAAGGTTCAGGGAGGTTTCCATTGACGAGCGCAGCGTTGGAGCGGGCCACTTTCCGGGTTGCCGAGGGCGACCTGGAGTATATGACGCTGGATAAGGCCGACTTGCCGCCGGAGTTCCAGGGGTATCAACCGGTGCGGGTGGGCGTGCTGGACAACACCAATATGGCCGAACACGGGTTCGCCGGCAGCACCGAGGCCCGGTTCCGCCGGGCCGGGCGGATTAACGGCTATATGCGGGAGTTTGGCCCCACCGCCGAGATGAACATCTACGACGGGTTCAACTTCGTCGGCTCCACCGTGGCCCACCTGTTCGACCGCCCGGAGTCGGTTTCCGGCTGGATGACCGATATTTTCCTGAAGGACTTTGAGGACAACGTAGGGGAGAGCGTCGGGGATGGCGCCCAGCTAATTTCGGTGCAACGGCTGGAGCCGTCCGGCTTTTTTGACGAGTCGGTGGCCCTGAAGGTTTTGCAGGGCGGCCCCCAGGGAGTAGTATCCTCCACCGTCATCGACTTCCGGGTCGGGCGCATCCTGGGCGTAGCCTTCGTCGGCACCGTCGGCGACCATGACCGCCTGGAACTGGCCGGGCAACTGGCCCTGGCGCTGGAAAAGAAAATAGTTCAGGTGGTGCTGGGGGCGGTTTAGGTTTGCTTAAGATGCAATGGATGCGTCAGCAGGTGCCGGAGGCCCGCCCGAATTACACCGGGTTTTTAGGAAAAATTGGACGAGCTGAGCACCGCGGCGATAAAGGGATAGGAGGATTTGAGCTGGTTGTCTGTTGGCCTCCGAAATGAGAATGGGATTTACAGGACGATTGGACGGAGAGTAACATATTCGTTGCCAAGGCCGGTGTATCTTCGTGCGCTCCGCTCTTTCAGAACGGTATATTTATAAAAGGAGATGACAAAATGGCAACGCACGAAACTCCCGGTGAAGCCCCCGAATCAACCTCAGAATACTCATCCTCCCTACCTATCCAATCTTCCGGTAAGCCGAGCTTCATCAACAAGTGGTTCCTCATCGGCGGCGGTGCCGGCGTGGTTTTGATTGTCATCATCATAGCGGTGGCGCTGAAACTGGTTTTGGGCGGCGGGCTGCCTATGCCCGACTCAACACTGGAACTGGTTCCGGAGGATACCGGAGTGATAATCATCTGGGATATTCCAGCGATTATGCTGGATGAGTATCACCAGGAATACGGTATTCCCGTGAAGGGGTTCCTGAATGAAGACCTGAATCTGGACGGAGATACTCGGATTCTAGATGTGGAAATAGATTTTGAGGAAGTGGACGAATACATACTTGCGATAATAGATTCAGAGGTTCTGCTGCTGAAAGGTGCTTTCCAATTCGAAGACACGCGAGACGATTTGATGGACGCCGGTTACGAGAAGAACTCATACCGGGGGTACGAGATTTGGGAAGGCTGGACGAACTATGCCCCGGCTCCAGTGGTGATTGATGGGAACATTCCGTTTTGGGACGGCTGGATGAACTACGCCCTTATAGAAAAAGGAGCAACCGGATATATCATCGTGTCTCCGTCGGAAGATGCCGTTGAAGGTGTGCTCAATAATCTGTACCGGGGTTCCGGTTCGCTGACGGATGGGGAGGATAGCGACCTGAAGCGCATCTTGGAGAAGTTGGGAGAAGCACCAACCGTTGTCGCCTCCGTCGATGACCCCTGCAAGGCGATAAAGCGTTGCCAAGGCTACGGATCCGCATTCACCGGATACGATGTCGCCGCGGAGAAGATTAATTCCGACTTTGTGCTATTGTTCAGTAGCGAGCGGGCGGCGGAAACGGCTGCCGATGATTATGACGAGGTGGCCGACTTTATTGAGCTAGGCGTTGGTTTTGACATCGCCGATACCAAGAGCGAAGGCGAATTTGTCATAAGCAGTGGAACCGCTGAAACTCGTTAGCGCATCAAGGACGTTTTTAACCACAGACACAGAGATTATCTCAGTGTATTTTTGCATAAACCCGTCGTTCCGGCGAAAGCCGGAATCCAGAACCCTCGGTAGCCGGGACACCCCTTTCCGGTAGGATTTCCTGGATTCCGGCTTTCGCCGGAACGACGGTTGCCCGGGTTGGGTTGTTTAGGTTGGGTTGCCTGGGTTGCCCCGGTTAAGGTGCCATTGCCCCGCCCGGCCAACTAACCCCGGTTGCCACCGCTACCTGGTGGTGATACCATTAACGCCACGTTACAGCAAGGAGGTAAGGCTATGTCTCTGATTTCTAACTTGGGCCACGTAGGGATTATCTGCGACGACTTTCTGACGATGCGGGACTTTTATACCCGCGTCCTCGGCCTGACCGTTACCGACGAGGACCCGGAGCGGGGCAGTTGCTTCCTCAGCGCCGACCCGGATAATGAGCATCACGAACTGAACCTGGGCCAGGCCAACGAGAACCGGCCCCGCACGCAGAACGTGGGCCAGGTGTCCTTTATCGTGCCGGATATGGCCGCCCTGCGGGAACTGAACCGCCGATTCCAGGCCGAGGGGACGCCCATCATCCGCACCGTTACCCACGGCATTTCCCACAGCATCTACTTCCACGACCCGGAGGGCAACGTGGGCGAGGTCTATTACAAGACCGGCTACGTGGTCAAGCAGGGCTTTGGCCGCCCCATTGACCTGGATACCCAGTCCGATGATGAACTCCTGGCCTTCTCTCAGAGCTTTGAGGCTACCGAGGGGCCGTTCCAGGGCGCCAAGCTGCCCGTCGGCCTGGCCGACTAGGGAGACTTACCGGTTACGCTGGTACGGGGGCGGGTTGCAATAACCTGCCCCTTACCTTTTCCTTCTCCACCACCGATTCCAGGAGGATTGTAATGACGTTGGACGTTTCTACCGCCCAGGGCGCAATGACCGGCGCCCGTTACATTGAGAGCCTGCGGGACGGCCGGGAGGTCTGGCTGGACGGGAAAAGGGTGGCCGACGTGCCGACCCACCCGGCCTTTGCCGGAATGGTGCAGGAATTGGCCCGCATTTACGACTTGCAGGACTCCGACGCCTTCCGGGAGGAAATGACCTTCCGATCGCCGGAAACCGGCAATCGTTGCAGCTATTCCTGGCTGCTGCCCCGGGCCGCCGCCGACCTGAAACGCAAACGCCGCAACAGCGAAATCTGGAACGAACAAAGCTGGGGCCAGTTGGGGCGCAGCCCGGACATCCTGGCCCCCCACATCATCGCCCTCTACGCCCTGCGCGCCGCCCTGGGCGCCGTCCCCCATCCCCGCTGCGACTTTGGCGAGAACATCGTCAACTATCACCGCTATTGCCAGGAAAATGACCTGTTCCTGACCCACGCCCTGGGCGACCCCCAGGTTGACCGCAGCCAGCAGCCCCAGAACGAACCGCGCAACCCTATTGAGGAGGAACTGGCCCTGCACGTGGTCGAGGAAACGTCCGACGGCATCATCATTTCCGGCGGCAAGCAGTTGGCGACCGCCGCCCCCATCAGCAACGAAACCTACGTCTCCCTGTCCGCCACCTTCCTGCGCCGCTCCGACCCCAACTGCATCCTGGCCTTTGCCATTCCCACCGCCAGCCCCGGCCTGAAAATTCTCTGCCGGGAGCCGGTGTCCGGGGGCTACGGCGGTTTCGGCCATCCCCTGGGCCGGCGCTACGACGAGCAGGACGCCATGCTTTTCTTTGAGCAGGTGCTGGTGCCCTGGGAGCGGCTATTTATGCTCTACGATTCCACGCCCCTGCTGCGTCAGTTGGGCAGCGGCACCAACTTCCAAGGCTGGCCCAACCTCTGCCGCATCCACGAGCGGATGAAACTGATGACCGGGGTGGCGACCCTGATTGCCGAGGCGATCGGCGTCATTGAGTACCGGGAGGTGGCCGCCAAGCTGGGCGAGATGGCAACCTATACCGAGATGTGGCGCCATGCCCTGGACGGCCTGGAGCATACCGCCTTTATGGTGGATGTAGGGGCCGGGGAAAGCCTGCTGTCCCTGGGCGACCTGAACGGAATGAACATCTTTTTCGCCCAGATGTCGGCCCGGATGGTGCAGTTGCTGCGGGAGATTGCCGGCTCCGGCATCATTATGCAGCCCAGCGAGGGGGATTTGGCTAACCCGGAACTGCGGGCCTACCTGGATAAGTATATGCGCGGCAAGGACGTGGACGTGGAGTATAAGTCCCGGCTCTACCGCCTGGCCCACGACCTGGCGATTTCCGATTTCGGGATGAGGCAGGAGGTGTACGAATACTGGCACGGCGGCGACCCCAACCGCAACCGGATAAACCTGCTCCGGGCCTATGACCAGGCCGAGACCACCCGGCGCATCAAAGACCTGATTTCCCGCCCCCTGGCGAATGAGGGGCAGGGGTAGAGTCAAGGGTAAAGGAGCGGCCAACCGGTGAACCGGAATGTTCTGAAAGCGCCGGCCCAAGTGGAAACGGTCTATGCCGTTGACCCATTTATGCCGCCGGCCACCGGCGCCGGCCGGCTGGCTTTTGACTTCTCCGCCACCACTTTCACCCGGCCGGCGGGAATGGTCAGCCTGTTGGCGGTTATGGATCGGATCTGCCGGGCAGGGGACAACCGCAGAATCGCCCTGACTATGCCCCATAGCAACGTAGTGCGGACTTACTGGCGCCGGGCCGGGATAATGGACGCCTTAGGGGAGTTTTGCGATTTTGAGGTGGTGGAGACCGCAGCAGCATTGCCGGAATATAACCCGGTAGAACCGCTAGTGTCGTGTTTCCATTTCAGGAACGGGCCGGATATAGACCGACTGTCTGAGGAAATGGAGCTGAAATTCGATTCGGCCCTGTCGAGTTACTCCAGCCTGTTGGATGAGTGTTATGAGATATTCAGCGAGTTGACGACCAATGCTTTGTATCACGCCGAGAGTAATGGCGGATTCGTTTTAGCGCAAAAGTACGACTATGACTCCGGACCGGCGATTGAGATTGCCGTTGCCGACTCCGGTATCGGAATTCGAAACTCCCTGAGTAAGAACCGGGAACTGGCCGGTATTGACCGAGACAGCAGCGCCATCAGGAAAGCGCTGGAAGAAGGCGTAACCTCCATTGGTCATAGCCACCGGGGATATGGCCTAGCCCATTTGACGCACAACGTACAACTGGAACAAAGCCGCCGAATGGTGATACGCTCCGGGAGTGGTATAATTACCCTTTCAGGAGACGGTGAAATTAAGGAAGAGAATACTGCCGTTGAGTATCCAGGCACGGTTATAAATGTAACCATACCACTGGAGTTAGTGATATAGCCAAGTCTTTGAGCCGTTGCGGAGAATGGGAATATGACAGAAATGAAAGTGTTTGAGCTGAGCGAATTTGGCCGGGCCTTCGCTACACGCGAAAAGGGTAAGGCGGTGTTCGAGAGTTTCCAGGGTATGCTGGACGGGCAACCGACCGGGCAGACCGAGGCGATTGTGGACTGGCGGGGAGTGAAAGCGGCCAGCCCATCCTTTATTGATGAGTTTGTCGGCTTGGTTTGTTCCGATGGGGTGAACAGCTTGCTAGGGGAGGGAATCATCTTCACCGGCAGCAAGCCCTATACCACCGAACTTATCGACACCATACTGCGCCGGCGGGGTTGTGAACTGAAATACGCCCCGACCCTTGAGGCGGCACGGGCCGGTGAGATAAGCGTGCTGGGAGCCGTTTCTGCCGAGTCGATTAACTCGGCATAGCTACCAACCGGTGTTGCAATAAGTATGGGCAGGGTTAGTTGACCCTGCCCATTTTCTATGCTGAATCGCTGGCGGAGGGAGTGGGATTCGAACCCACGATACCCGGAGGTATAGCGGTTTTCAAGACCGCCGCAATCGTCCACTCTGCCATCCCTCCCCGGTGGGGCTTGCCTATCTATTCTATTCCAGGGTTGGGCCGCCGTCCAGACGGGGGCGGCATAAGGGCAACTGCGTCTTAACTAGGCAACCCAGGCAACCACCGCCACTAAGCAACCCGCTTTCTCCGGTTGGTCATATAGTCAACCAGGATATACTCCCCCAGGTTTTCTGAGCTGCTGTAGAAGGCCCGACCCTGATTGATACGGGTCATACGGTCAACGAAGTTCACCAGTTGGTAGTTGTTCTCCAGCATAAAGGTGTTGATGACGATGCCTTCCTGGGTGCACTTCTTGACTTCCTTCAGGGTTTCCAGTTCGGTGCGGTAGCTGGGGGGGTAGTTAAAGTAAGAGCGCCCGCCCTCCAGGTGGGCCGTCGGTTCGCCGTCGGTTATCACCAGTATCTGGCGGGAGCCGCCCTTCTCTTTAGCCAGCAGGTTGCGGGAAAGCATCAGGGCGTGGTGCAGATTGGTGCCGGACACCCAGGCGTTCCAGTTGACCTTAGCCAGGTCTTCCTCCTTGATTTCCCGGGCGTAGTCGGAGAAACCGACCACGTGCAGCGTGTCCCGTGGGTACTGAGTGCGAATCAGGGCGAACAGGGCCAGCGTAACCTTCTTGGCGGCCTGGAAATTATTGAACAACCCCATAGAACGGCTCTGGTCCAGCAGCACTATCGTGGCCGCCC
This sequence comes from uncultured Dehalococcoidia bacterium, assembly GCA_958295765.1. GTDB lineage: Bacteria > Chloroflexota > Dehalococcoidia > Lucifugimonadales > UBA3495 > CATQHB01. The sequence continues at coordinate 1,046,181 of CATQHB010000002.1, read as the reverse complement.
GGGTCATGTGCTCGTTGCGGTAAATCTCAAAGTCCTGGGGGGTGATTTTAACCGGCACCTGCGGCCCGCCCCGGACAATGGCGTTCTTGACCGTCGCCTGCAAGTCCAGTTGAAAGGGGTCGCCGAATTCGTAGGGCTTGGTCTCCCCCAGCAGGTCGCCGCCGGCCCCGCGGGTGTCCAACTCGTGGTTGCCGGCCCGGTCTTTTTTCAGGTGGATAAAGACCTCCCGCAGGGCCTTTTGCCCGATGCGGCGGATGCCCCGGGCCGTCAGTTCCAGGTTGTCGTCCCCGGTAACGTAGCCGGCCTCCTTGAGCAGCTGGCGCAGCCGATCCAGTTCCTCCCAGGCCCGGCGGGCCTCCTCCCCCAACAACTCGGCCAACTGCTCCGGGTCCACGTCATCCAGGTTGCCGGTACGCAACGCCTGTTGCAGGGCCTGTTCCAGTTGGTCCAAGTCCTGGAACTGGCGCATCATCTCCATGGCCTGCTCCATAGTGAGGCTGTCGTCGCCGAGGAAGGGGTATTGGCGGCGCAGGTCGTCCATGGGCATCAACTGTTCCATCAGGGAGGCGAACTCGGCCATTTGCCGCTGCATCCCCGGGTCCAGGGCCGCGTTGAGGGCGTCCTCCAACTCCCGGCGCATTTCCGGGGACATACTATCCAGCAGCGACTGCATCTGGGCCAACTGCTGTTGCAGCAACTCCATCAACTCGTCGAAACTTTGCGGCGGATTGGGGCCGAACATCCCGCCGAACTGCTGCATAAAGCCGTCAAAGTCCGGTTGCCGGCCGGCCAGCTTGTCCCGCATCATCTCATTGAGTTGACGCATCATTTCCTGCATCGCGGCCTGCTGCTCCGGGGACATTCCCTGAAGCTGCTGCTGCATCTGCTGGGACATATTTTGCGCCATTTGGCTCTTGAGCAAATCCAGCAGTTCCTGAAACATCCGTTGGGCGTCCGGGTCGATAAAGTCATACTCCATCAACTCCTGGATTTGCCCGCCCAGACTGTCCGGCAGGTTGTCCAGCTTTTCCCGGTTCCGGTCGGCCCGCTGCTCCAGCAGGTTATACAGGCTCTCCTGCTGGGCGCGGTCCGGTTCGGCGGCCTGGGCCAACTGTTCCTGGGCCTGGGCCAGGCGGCGGTCAATGCCCTCCCGTTCCGCTTGGAGGATACTTTCCAGCCGTTCCTTCAGGTCATCCACCACCGAATCCATATTGTGCTGCTGAAGCTGCTGACGGCGGCGGTTCTTCAACTGCTCCATCAACTCGCGGAGGCCGGGCATTTGCTGGCCCTCCCGATTCTGCATCCCGTTGCGCAGCAGTTCCCGCAGGGCCTCCATCACGTCGCCCTGCTTGAGCAGTTCTTCGGAGAGACGGTCCATCAGTTCGTTGGCGTCAATATCAAAAACTTCCTGGGTGCCGTCCCATTGGGAGTAGCGGTAAGAGCGGTAAAACATAATGGCCTTCCCCCTTCCTTTGTCCTTGACCCCGGAGTTGGCGGGTATTCCCAACCTTTGTGGTATTTCTGTTGTATTGCCTTACCCGTACCGACTGCGGCGGATGGTTGGATAGTTGGCTGGTAGGGGCGGGTTTATAACCCGCCCTGGCTTGGGCGCCGGAACCGGCCAGCTACGGCCCACCGGTTCCCCGGTATTTCCTGGCGGTTGCACCCGGTCAAACCACCTGCGCCCCGAGGATTTTTTCCAGGTGGCCCAAGGCCCAGCTATGGGCATCCGAGTCAAAAGTTGCCACGCAGTCGGCCGGCACCTCCACTGCATAGTCCCGGTTGCGCGCGTCGGAAGTGGTATGCAGGACGCAGATGTCGGTGCAGACCCCGCAGATGATTACCTTGTCCGGGCGCAGGCTTTCCAGCCGTTGGGCCAGGTCGGTATTAAAGAACCCGCTGTAACGGTTCTTGGCAACCAGGTTATCCCCGGTCAGGTAGCCGGCCAATTCGGGAATCACTTCCGGCTCCTCGGTTCCCTTGACGCAGTGTACCGGAAAGATCCGAAACTCCAAATCATCCGGTTCGTGGTGGTCGGACACGAAAAGGACGGCGGCCCCCTCCCCCGTCTCCCGGGCCAGCAGGGACTGGATGTTAGGAATCAGCGCCCGGTAGCCGGCGCAGTAGAGGTTATGGCCCGGCTCCAGAAAACCCCGCACCATGTCAATCACCAGGACTACGTTTGCCATCATCGCCTCCCTGTGGACGGTTCGCGGATTGTCTGCGGACTGCCGCTCCTGACCACGCCGGCTTTTACAGCTTTCGGCGGAACCGGATTTACCCCATTTACCGTTAAGGGTCGGTGTTGGGGTTGGCCTTGGCCTCCAGCGCAAAGCAGGTACGGCCGGCGCCGTGATCCCACGCCGACTCGGAAAAGGGCCGGTTGGGTTCCCGGCGCTCGGCGCTATCGGTAGCGAACACCGCGCACAGTTCGTATTTGGCCTCCTCGCCCGCCCCGGCGCCGGTGAAACGGTACTCGTAGGGCGCGCCGGTCTCCGGATCCTCTATCGACCGGACAAAGTACCGGGGGCCGGTCATCTCCGCCAGGCTCGGCGGCAACTCCCCGTTGATTTTCCAGTAGGTATCGATGTTGCTGGACAGGTTGCTCAGGTCATCGATGCGCCTTTCGTCCAATCGCAAGTCCCGCTGCTGGCCCGGCGAACCCATCAGGAAAATCCCGTAGCCCACGCCGGCGACGACTATGACGACGATGCCGGCCACCAGCACCCGCAATACGGGAGCGGCCCGCTCATCGGCCACCTTGCCCTCGGCCTGCCGCATATCCCAGAGATAATACCCCAAAATGACGGAGGTAATCACCAGGATTATAATGCCCTTCAGGATGAACCGGAGGGTAGGGTCGCCGGTCAGCAGGCTGGCGAGCAGCACAATCAGGTCGCCCAGGATGATGCCCGAACCCACCACCAGGGTCAGGTAGGTCAACCAGCGGCGCACCAGGGACTGCCGCCGCTCCGGGTCAGCGGCCACCTCAGCAGCCAGCCGCCGCATCAGGAACAGGTAGAAGGGAAAGGCCACGATGACCGAGGCGATGGCGGTGGCCTGCGCCTGGGAAGGGTAGGAACCAGCGTAGTCCAGGGAGTCGGGAAAGGTGCGGTCGATGAGGCCAAAGACCAGGGCGCCAAAGCTGAAGGCGGTAACGTAGAGGGCGATAAAGGAAACCAGGTAAAGAAACGCCTCCCGCGCGTAGAGGTAAGGCCGGGGCCGAGGCACCGCCACCGGAAAATCTACGTCGGCAAAAGCCGCCAGGGCGCTGCGCAGGTCTCTTTCCGGCCAGCCGGCTTCCAGCAGGACGGCCCGAATCGATTCCCGGTCCTGGCCCCGCTCCAGGGACTCCTTGATGAATCTCCGCAGTTCGTCATTCATAGGCCCTCACCGGGGCGCCGCCGGGCTACCGGCCATCGCCGTTCTGCCCGCCATACCGGGAATCCTGAGCCAGCATCGCCGACAGGCCCACCGACTCGAAACAGTCTTGCAGGCTGACCATATCCTCTACCAAGTGGGCGGTCGTCCCCTCCCGCATCAGTTCCCCCATCAGGTGGGCCACCGCCCGGCTGACGGTCAAGAGGGCGCTGGCGGGAAAGATTACCAGCTTGAAACCCAGCCGCTCCAACTCCCCGGCGGGAATCAAGGGCGACTTGCCGGTTTCCACGAAGTTGTAGAGCAAGGGCAGTTCCAGGGCGGCGGCGGCCCGTTCCGCCTCCTCGGGCGACCGGAGGGCCTCTACAAACAGCACGTCGGCGCCGGCCCGGGTATAAGCCTCGCAGCGGCGCATAGTGTCATCCCAGCCGGTAACCGCCAGGGCGTCGGTGCGGACAATCAGCACAAAATCGTCGTCGGTGCGGGCCGCCACCGCCGCCTGAATCTTGCCCACCATTTCCCCGGTGGGGATGACCCGCTTGTTGTCCAGGTGGCCGCAACGCTTGGGAAATTCCTGGTCTTCGATATGCACCGCCGCCACGCCGGCCCGCTGGTATTGGCGGATGGTGCGCTGGATGTTGAGGATTCCCCCGTAGCCGGTATCGGCGTCGGCAATCACCGGCAGGTCAACGGCGGCGGCAATATCCGCAGCGTTGGCGACCATTTCGGTCATGGTAGCCAAGGCCAGGTCAGGGTAGCCCAGCCGGGCCACCGAGGTGCCGGCCCCGGTCATATAAACGGCGGGAAAACCGGCCTGCCGGATGATTCCGGCGGTCAGGCAGTCATAAGCGCCGGGGGCCATAATTATCCCCGGCTCCCGGAGCATTTGCCGCAACCTGGAGGAGGCGCGTTCCATCATCCTATCCCCCTATATCTCCGGGTAAGTATAAACCAATTCCAATGGTTAATCCACGAACCGGCGGGGATTAGCCGACAACAGGGCAAGCACAAAGTCTGCGTCAGGAACAATATCCGCTCATGGTGAGCTTGTCGAACCACCTTTCCCTATCCGGCGATTCCCTTCAATCATCCTTCGACAGGCTCAGGATGAGCGGATTTAGTTAGCGGTAGCGGTATATGAGTTACGCAGTTAGTAGGTCATTCCGAGTGATTCTGTCATTCCGACCGCAGGGAGGAATCTAAAATGCCCGGCCCTTGCCAACTTCCGGTTCCGGCAGAAATCTCGCTGATGCGTGAGTTTAGATTCCTCGCTACGCTCGGAATGACATAGACCATTTCGGAATGACAAGGCATAGCTTAACCAACCATCCCCCCGTCAATAGTCAACACCTGGCCGGTGATGTAGGCGGCGCCGGGGCTGCACAGAAAAACTACGCCCTCCGCTACGTCGTCGGCGCTGCCGAAACGCGCCATGGGGATACGGCTGAGGGCCAGGTTGCGGGCCTCCTCGGTCATCTGGTCCACCATCCCGCCGCTGTCGATAAAGCCGGGGGCCAGGGCGTTGACGGTGATGTTCCGGGAGGCCACCTCCCGGGCCACCGCCTTGGTAAAGCCAATCAGCCCGGCTTTGGAGGCGGCGTAGTTGGCCTGGCCGGGGTTGCCGCCCAGCCCGACTACCGAGGAGATGTTGACTACGCGCCCCTGGCGGCGGCGAATCAGGTGGGGCATAACGTACTTGGTGCAGAGAAAGGCCCCGCGCAGGTTCACCTCCAGCACCCGATCCCAGTCCTCCGGGGTCATCCGCAGCAGCAGGCGGTCGCGGGTGATGCCGGCGTTGTTCACCAGAATATCAATGCGGCCCCACTGCTCCAGTACCTGCTTGACCAGGGTATTGGCCGAATCCTCTTGGGAAACGTCTCCAGCCATTACTGCGGCCTCGCCCCCGCCGTCGGTGATGGACTGAACTACCTGGCGGGCGGCCTCCTCCGAGGACTGGTAATTGACGGCTACACTAGCTCCCTCCTGGGCCAGGCGGCGGGCGATGACCGCGCCGATGCCCCGGGACGCCCCGGTTACCAGGGCTACCTGCCCTTCCAGGCCGGCCGCCGCCATTATTTTTCACCCCCGGTCAAGCCGCGAATCCGAACTGCCGACAACTCTTCCCGCATACTTTCCACCAGGCTCCACCGGACGCAGCGCACGGCGGTGTCAATGGCCCCGGCCACGCCGGCCGCTTTAGAGGAACCATGCCCCACCAGCACCGCGCCGTTGACGCCGAACAGGGGGCCGCCCATCGTCCGGGGCAGGTTGGTGGTCTGCCATAGCTCGGACAGGACGCGGGTCAACTCTTGCTGAGGCATCAAGGGGGATAATTGGCTGGACAGGTAGCCGCCCAGGGCGCTGCCCATTCCCTCGGTGAACTTGATGAGGATGTTGCCCACAAAGCCGTCGCAAACGATGACGTCGGCCTTGTCGGTAAAGAAGTCCATACCCTCCACGTTGCCGACAAAGTTCAGGTGGCTCCGCTCCAGCAGTTGGTAGCTTTCCTGAACTTGACGGTTGCCCTTGGATTTTTCCGAACCTACGCTGAGCAGGGCCACCCGGGGGTTGGGAATTTCAAGGAACTTATGGGCAAATACCGAACCCAGGGCCGCGAAGTTAAGCAATTGAGAGGGCCGGCAGTCCACGCTGCTGCCCAGGTCCATCAGGACGGTGCGGGGCGCCAACCCCAGGAAAGGCCCGCCGATACAGGGCCGCTCCAAGCCCTCCATCATCCCCAGAATCAGGGCGGAGGCCGCCATCGAGGCGCCGGTGGAACCCAGCGAAACCAGCACGTCGGCCCGCCCGTCCTTGACCAGCTTGGTTCCGACGATTATCGAGGCGTCGGGCTTGTGCCGGAAGGCGTACATGGGGTGTTCGTCGTCGCCGATTTTGCCCACCGACGGAACGAAGGTAACCGGCTGGCCGGCCAGGTCATAGTCGGCCAGTTCTCCCTCCACCGCCGCCCGGTCGCCGACCAGGAGCAGTTCCAGGTTATGGTCGGACCGGGCCGCCATTGCGCCCTTGACCGTTTCGTGGGGGGCGTAGTCGCCGCCCATAGCATCCACCGCCACGCGAACCGGCGGTGGCGACTCATTACTTTGCATCATTAACTTTCAACTTTCCCCGATTATCTAACCGGAATGGGCGGCGGCAGCATCAACCTGAACGTCAATATATACGTCAATCGACGGCTGGCCCCCGGTTGTCCGGCGGCAGTCTCAGCGTGGCCGTGCCGGTAATCAGTTCCTGCTCCGAGTTCCGGTTGACCACGGCCACGGAGCAGACGACCAGCCGGTGGTCGGGATACTCCTCTTGCCGGGTTACCCGGCCTCGGCTTTCCACCAGGTCGCCCAGGTAAGCGGCGCCCTTGAAACGGACGCGCAGGCTGCCGGTTTCCAGCCAGGCCCGCCCGTAGGCAGCGGCCAGCATCCGGGAAACCAGGGCCAGGGTCAGCATACCATGGGCGATAACCCCGCCGAACTGGGTCGCCGCCGCAAAATCCGCATCCCAATGCAGGGGGTTAAAATCCCCGGCGGCGGCGGCATAAGCGTTAAGCCGCTCCTGGGTAATCGTCAAAGCTGCCACCGGCAGGGTTCGGTTTTCTGCTGGCTCGGACATATTAGAAAGTCCTGAATACGCTCATGGTGAGCTTGTCGAACCATCGCATCCTTCGACTGGCTCAGGATGAGCGGGCTGCGACCGGCTCAGGATGAGCGGAGAGAGAGAACAACTCGATTTTGCCCACGCCTTGCTATCTGTGAGGGAAAACTCCCTATCGCAATTATTATTCGGCATCATCACCCACCGGAACCAGCACCGTAGTCTTGCCGGTCTGCACCGTTGCGCCGCCGGCGTCTTTCAGGGTGTAGGTTACGGTGGTGAACTGCAAAGCTCCCCGGCGGCGGGGCCGTTCCGTAACCGCCACGCCGCTAATCCATTGCCCGACGGCCACCGGCCGCGCCGTATCCATTTCCTGAACACTGTGCACCGTCCCCGGCGGCAGGCCAAGTTTCTCCAGCAGCGAACCCAGAGCGTAGGCGGACAGGGCCAACGGGGGAATCAGGCCATGCTGAAAATACAGTTCCGGGGAATCGCCCACCGCCTCCAGGTACTGCCGCACCTTTTCCTCAGTGAGGTTCCAACTGCCCAGGTCAATGCCGGTTTCCTTGCCGCTTTCCTTGCCGCTTTCCACCCGAATATCCTATCCCTGTCCCTTTCTGACCTTTGCGCTGCCTCTGCTGGCCGACTTAACCGATTATACCTACCTTGAACCGGGCAGGACAACATCTGCGGCGGCCGGCAACCGCCACTTTACATTTTCGGCGTTGCCCCGCCCGGATTGCCTCAAGAGGCCAGGGCAAAAGATTCCACCGCCAGGTCAACGATATGCGCGCCAATCGCCAGGGATGAGGTAGCCCCGGGCGATGGGGCGTTCAATACGTGAATAGCCTGCTGGCCGCGCAGGATGGAGAAATCGTCCAGCAGGGCGCCGTCAGCGGCTACGGCCTGGGCACGCACGCCGGCGCCGCCGGGGGCCAGGTCCGTTTCCTTGATTTCCGGTATCAACTTCTGGAGGTCGTGGACGAATACCTGCTTGCGGTAGGAGCGGTGCATTTCCGCCATTCCGGTGCGCCAGTGCTTGGCGGTCATTTTCCAGAAACCGGGGTAAGTAAAGGTGCCCAGGGATTCAGTCAGGTCAACGTTGCTCTTGCGGTAGCCTTCCCTAGCAAAGGCCAGCACCGCATTAGGCCCGGCCTCCACGTAGCCGTGAATGTTGCGGGTATAGTGAACGCCCAGGAAGGGAAAACGGGGGTCGGGCACCGGGTAAATCAGGCCCTTGACCAGGCGCTGACTTTCCGGTCGCAGGGTGTAGTATTCGCCCCGGAAGGGGATGATGCGGACGCCGGTGGCCTCGCCCATCATTTCGGCCACCCGGTCGGCGTAAAGGCCAGCGCAGTTGATGATATGCTTGGCCCGCAGCGAACCCCGGTCGGTTTCCACGGTCATAGCGCCGGAAAAGCCGTGAATGGCCCGCACGGCGGCTTCGTTATAAATGTCCCCGCCGTACTCCTGAAACCGGGAGCCGTAGGCCGCCGCCACCTTGACGTAGTCGATTATGCCGGTTTCCGGCGACCATAGCGCCCGGACGCCCTGGGTATGGGGTTCGATTTCTTGCAGGCGTTCCGGGCCAATCAACTCCAGCCCCGCCACGCCGTTGGCAACGCCCCGCTGGTAAAGGGTGTCCAGCCGCTCCAACTCGGTCGCGTCGGTAGCCACGATGGTCTTGCCGCACTTCTCAAACTCAATCTCGTTTTCTTCGCAAAACTGCACCAGGGCCTGGGCGCCGCCGACGCAAAAGCGGGATTTCTGAGAGCCGGGCCGGTAGTAAATCCCGGAGTGAATCACGCCGCTGTTGTGGCCGGTCTGGTGCATCGCCAGCTCTTTCTCCTTCTCCAGCACCGCCACCTTGCCGCCCTGGGGAAACCGCCGGGCCAACTGCATCGCAGTGGACAGGCCAATAATCCCGCCACCGATTATTACAACGTCGTATTCCTGGGAGTTCATCCTTACCTCCGGCGGAACGCCGGGCGTCCCGCACCGTCTCTGCACCCCATTCCGCCCCAGCCCAACCTTTTGAGAGTTTAAGCGTCCTGCACCCGGCCCGCAATCGGGCGCCGGTAAATACAGCAGGCTAATGGTAGCATTGGCGGGAAAGGGTGTAAATGCGCCGGCGGGCGGCAGCCAGGGGAATCACTTTATTAACCCGTCATTCCGGCCATAAACCGAAATACCCCGTCATTCAGGGATAAGTATTTGACATCAGCAAAAATACGGGATTATACTAGCGTAATTGATTTATAGAATTGAATAATATAATACGTCCCGATATATTCCTAATGCTGCGTAAATACTCCAGTATTGGGACACAAGAAATATAATTCCCTCAATATAATGTTTCAGAATTACTGAACAATACAACTAATACCGATCATATCCGGTTACGAAATCAGTATTCCTGAATCAGCAAATAAGCGCCTTCGTGATTATCCGTGTCCTTTCGTGGATAAACTAAACAGGAGGTGATGGAATAGGGAATGTCGTTGTTGAAACCAACCCGAATTCCGGCGGGAGGTGGCGCAAGTCAGAGCCGTTGCCTTGCCAGCAGCCTGATTTAACCTATTGAGTATTAGTTTCCGAACACGGTCAAAGGCCGCCGAACCCGCGATACCCGCAATCCCACAATATGGGAGGATTGACGATGAAATGGCACACAATCCGCAAACCCTGGGCCGGTGGTGTATATCTCGTTGGCGTTGAGCGCCCTGTTCCTGATTGCCTGCGGGTCAGCCACGGCACCGGCGGAAACGCCGGCGGAGCAACCCGCCGCCGCGCCGGCCCAAGCGCCGGCTGCGCCAGCAGCGCCGGCCCAACAACCGGCTGCGGCCCCGGCTCAAGCGCCCGCCGCCGCGCCGGCAGCACCGGCCCAAGCGCCGGCCGCTGCGCCCCAACAACCGGCCGCGCCCGCTCAACAGCCGGCCGCACCGGCCGCACCCACGCCGACTACCGTAGCCCAGGCCGCGATAGCGCCGGCCGCCGAGTCGGTAAGCGGGCCGCAGCAAGCCCCCGCGTTTGAGTCATATTGGACACCGGCTACGGACTTCTACGGCGATCCGATCTATGGCGGCACGCTCCGCATCAACTATGAGGACCCGCTGGAGCACGCCAACGCCTGGGGAGCGCGCACCGGCGCCGCTATGCGCTACCGTCTGCCCACCCACGACAGCCTGATCCAGAACAATCCCTATGACGCCGGCGCGCCGTTCATCCCGGGTTTGGCCCGGGGCTGGACCGTTGACGCCGACCTCCAGGGAGTAACCTTTTTCCTGAAAGACGGGGTGCAGTGGCACAACGGAACTTCCTTCGCCTGTGAAGACGCCCGGTTCAGCTACGAAATTATGATTACCGAGGAAGGAATTACCGGTTCCTATATGAAAGGCCGGCTTTCCGACGTGGACTTGAACCTGCTGGAGTGCGTGGATGCCACCACGTTGAAGTTCCGGTTTACCGTGCCTTCCGCCGTCCCGCTAATCAACTTTGGCAACCCCGCCTCAATGATTTTCAACAAGGAGTGGTTCCTGGCCGGCGGGGAAGAAGTCATGTTCCAGGATGTCTCGGTCGGCACCGGGCCTTTTATGTGGGCCGACGGCCAGAGCGTAGGGATTGACGAGCAGAATTTCGAGAGGAACCCCAATTATCACGCTGAGGGGCTGCCCTACGTGGACGACCTGGTTATCTTTGGCATCCTGGACGAGTCGGCGCAGCAGGCGGCGATGCTGTCCCACCAGACCGACTGGCACTGGGTACGCAACTTCGGCCAGTACGACGAGTACGTGAGGCATGACCAAATCCAAACCGTCATCCGGGCCACCCGGAGCAGCGAAAACCTGTGGATAAACACCCGCAAGCCGCCTCTGGACAACGTGCGGATTCGCCAGGCCATCGCCATGGGAATGGACCGGCCCAGCGGCATCGCCGTCATCCTGGACGGCTACGGTTCCGTTGGTCTGGGCCTGATGCCTCCGGGCAGCCCCTGGGCGCTGTCCGAGGCCGATGCCTGCTCCGTTCCGGGCTGGTGCCATCCCCCGGACATGGAAGCGCAGCGGGCGGAAGCCATCCAAATCCTGAATGAAGAGGGTTTCGATTTCAACCGAAACTACGTCTTAACCGTAGAAAGCGACGCGCAGCGGGTGAATCGCGCCACCTTTATGCAGGAACAACTGCGTCTGTTGGGAATCCAAACCGAGTTCGACACGGTCGAAACCGTCGCCTACCGCAAATCGCGGCAGGCCGGTGACTGGGGCGACTTCATGGGTTCCACCGGCGGCGTGGCCGGCGTGGATGACCCCTTCCTGGGATTGGGCCACAACCACCGCTGTGCCAGCCTGTTCAACTTCCAGACCCCCGGTACGGAGTGCGACCCCCAGGCAGAGGCGTTGTTTGAAGAGTTGGGCAATCTCACCGAGCCGGCGGAACGCAAGCGGGTGGGCGATCAAATCCAGGTTCGCTTGATGTCCCTGTACTGGAACTTCCCGGTGCTATGGGAGGAGGAGGCAGTATCCTTCTGGCCCGAAGTGCGCGGCTATTCCCACTTCCCGGGTCCCACTTCCAGCCACCTGCGCTGGGCGCATATGTGGATTGACCAGTCCCACAAGGACGATACCGGGTTCTCCGGCCAAACCACCGGCGTCCCCGGCGGGAAGTAATCCCCCCGGCTGGTCAAAGCCTTTGGTGGGCCACCCTTTCGTGGGTGGCTCACCCTTTTTCACCTCACCCCGTTAACCGGCGGGCCGGCGTGTTGAGCATACCGCCCCGCCGGTTCAGCTTGACCCCATAGCCGGCGTGTGATTAACTATAGCCCGCAGCGCCAATCCTTGCCTGACACCTGGCCCACCCCGGCGCTGGATTTTCCGATAATTTGCCGTTTACCCGATGACTCGGCTTGACCCCGGATTGGGGCGCCGGCCAAGCGCCGGGCCGGAAGCCGGGCAGCGCAGGAGGAAAGGAAATATGGACTTCGGGATTTTTATGCAGTTTGAGCGGCGGGAGGGCGCCAGTCAAACCGCCGCCTTTCAGGAAGGGTTCAGCCTGGTGGACGCCGCCGAGGAGTGGGGAATGGACGAGGCGTGGCTGGCCGAGATTCACTTCGCCCCTACTCGTTCCGTCCTGTCCTCCCCCGCCGTCATTGCCAGTTCCATTGCCACCCGGACCCGGCGGCTGCGGGTCGGCATGGCGGTATCGGTGCTGCCCCTGAACAACCCCCTGCGCATCGCCGAGGAAGTGGCAACGGTGGACCAGATTGCCGAGGGACGCTTTGACTTTGGCATTGGCCGCAGCGCCTTTCCCCGCGCCTATGATGTGTACGGCATCCCCTACGGAGAGAGCCGAGGCCGTTTTGAGGAGGCCCTGGACATTATCCTGGAAGCCTGGAAGGGCGAGGCCTTTTCCTATCACGGCGAGTATTTCCAGTTCGATAATGCCAGCGTATCCCCCCAACCCTACAGCCTGCCTCACCCGCCGCTGCGGGTGGCCGCTACTACCGAGGAGACCTTTCCCCGGATGGGGCAGCGGGGTATGCCCATATTTGTGGGCCTGCGGGGAATGGACGTACCCGACCTGCGGGTGAATCTCAAGGAGTACCGTAAAGCCTGGCGCGCCGCCGGCCACCCGGGCGACGGCGACGTGTCGCTGCGTATTCCGGTGTACGCCGGCGACACCGAACAGGCGGCGTTGGAAGAACCCAACGAAAGCATCCGGGCCTACTTTAACCGCATGAGTTCCATGTACCGGGAGTCGGCGGGCAGCGCCGGCACCGAAGCCACCGAATTGCGCCGGGGCCGGGGCGACCGTCTGGCCGACCTGAGTTTTGAGAAAATGCTGGAAACCAAGGTAGCCTTTGGTTCCGCCGCCGGCCTGATTGAACGGATAACCGAACTGGATACGGAGCTGGGACTCAAGAGCATCATCGCCGAGCTTAACCCCGGCGGCCTCATCCCGCCGGAACGGGTGCTGCACAGCATGGAAATCCTGGCTAAGGACGTGGCCCCTGCCTTCAAGTAGCCCTATTTCAGGATGATGGGGAAGGGGATGTTACTGGCAGACAAGCGCATCATAAACCCATCATTCCGGCTATAACACCGTCGTTCCGGCGAAAGCCGGAATCCAGAACACTCGGTAGCCGGCTCGACCTTTTCCGGGAGGATTTCCTGGATTCCGGCTTTCGCCGGAACGACGGTCGTTTGGATTATAGAAATAGTATGTGCAAAGTCTGGGTGAATACCTGATTCAGCAGGAGTTTTCCGGTGAAAATAGCGGTTCTGGACGATTACCAGGGAGTAGCCCGGCAAATGGCCGACTGGTCGGCCCTGCCCCCCGGCTGGGAAATTGAGGTTTTCCCCGACCACCTGGCCGATGAGGGAAGCCTGGTAGAACGGCTCAAGGATTTTCAGGCCGTAATCGGGATGCGGGAGCGCACGCCCTTCCCCCGTTCCGTGCTGTCCCAACTGCCGGAACTGCGCCTGCTGATAACCACCGGGGGCGGCAATGCGTCCTTTGACCTGCCGGCGGCCACCGAGTTGGGCATCGTGGTCTGCGGCACCGGCGGCGCAGGGGAAGGCCCCACCGAATTGACTTGGGGCCTGATTATCGGCCTGCTGCGGAAGATACCCCAGGAAGACCGGCTGACCCGGTCCGGCCACTGGCAGACCACCATCGGCGTGGGACTCAAGGACAAGACCCTGGGACTCATTGGCCTGGGCCATATCGGGGGGCTGATGGCCCGGGTGGGCAACGCCTTCGATATGAACGTAATCGCCTGGAGTCAGAACCTGACCGCCCCGCGCGCCGCCGAATGTCAGGCCACCCTGGTGGATAAGGATACCCTGTTCCGGGACTCGGACATTGCCTCGGTGCATCTGCGGCTCAGCGACCGCACCCGGGGGCTGGTGGGCGCCCGGGAACTGGCGCTGATGAAACCCACCGCCTACCTGGTAAACATCTCCCGCGGCCCCATCGTGGACGAGGTGGCGCTGATTGACGCCCTCCGCCGGAACGCCATCGCCGGGGCCGCCCTGGACACCTTTGACGTAGAACCCCTGCCCCTCGACCATCCCTTTCTGCAACTGGAAAACACGCTGATTGCGCCCCATTTGGGTTATGTAACCGAGGAGGGCTACCGGGCCTTCTACGCCGGCGCCATTGAGGACATCCGCGCCTACACCGCCGGAGAACCGGTGCGGGTGATTAACCCGGCAGTCCTGGACGCCCCCCAACGGCGGCAGTTGAACCGGGATTAACCGGATATACGGGAGGATTTCCTGGATTCCGGCTTTCGCCGGAACGACGGTTGTGCGGGAATGACGGTTGCTGCGGTTACCCTGGTTAAGACGCGATTGACTAGAGTAAGTAGTCTCCGCTCATGGTGAGCTTGTCGAACCATCCCAATTCCGCCTTTGACAAGGCAGGGATGAGGAGTACGGGACGGGTGGGACCGGTTCAGTAAAACCCCGGTATATCCGGTTCACCAACGCAAATAAACGGAGTTGACGAATGAAAGCGGTTAGAATCAATGAGTTCGGCGGGCTGGATGTATTGCAGTGGGCCGAGGTGCCTGAGCCAAAGCCCCGGCCCGGCCAGGTGTTAATCAAGGTGGATTCCTCCGGCGTCAACTACGCCGACATTATGCGGCGGCAGGGCAATTACCCCGGCCCCGACCTGCCGGCCACCCTGGGGCTGGAGGCCGCCGGCGCCGTAGCCGAGTTGGGCGAGGGAGTAACCGGCCTCACCGTGGGCCAGCGGGTAATGGCGATGGGGCCGCAAGGCAACGCCGAGTACGTGGCGGTGAACGCCAACTACGTTTTCCCCTACCCGGAGACCGTTGACCCGGTGCAGGCCGGGGGGATGCCCATTGTCTTTCTGACCGCCTATCACCTGTTAAAGACCCGGGGCCAGCTACAGCCGGGGGACACGGTATTGATTCAGGCCGGCGCCTCCGGCGTCGGCACGGTGGCGATACAGCTAGCCAAGGCGTGGGGCGCGCGGGTGATAACCACCGCCTCCTCACCGGAAAAGCTGGATTTGGCCCGCTCCCTGGGCGCCGACGAAACTATCAACTATGCGGCCCAGGACTTTGAGGAGGAGGTGCGCCAGCTTACCGACGGCGACGGGGTGGAGTTGGTGCTGGAGTGCGTCGGCGGCCCGGTGCTGGAAAAGAGCGTGCGCTGCGTCGCATCCTATGGCAAGCTGATTTCCTTCGGCAACGCCTCCGGCACGGCGGCGGCCCTGCCCTCTGGCGACATTTTCGCCGCCAACCGCACCGTCATCGGGTTCAGTATGGGCCGGTCGCCTATGGGCCGGCTGGACCACCCGGCGGCGATGGCGGAATTATTCCCGATGCTGGCCCAGGGACAGGTTCGGCTGGTGGTGGACCGGGTGCTGCCGATGTCCCAAGCGGCCCAAGCCCACCAACACCTGTCAAATCGGGGCAGCCAAGGCAAGGTAATCCTGACTCCCTAGTTGCTAAAATGGCGGGGTAAAACTTGGACGCAATTGAGGAGAAAGTACCGATTCAGGTGTACGTAGGGGCGGGTTTATAACCCGCCCTGTACGCATCAGGTCAAGAATCCCCTAGATACAAACAAGCTACCCAAACCGCTCATGGTGAGCTTGTCGAACCACCAACCCATCCTTCGATAAGCTCAGGATGAGCGGTACAAAGCGGGATTAACTCAATGCGACAGGGCGGGTTACAAACCCGCCCCTACCCGTGATAATGGCAACACCTGTTGAGAACACCACGTTTCTTACTGGTATATCCAATCTTACCGGTATATCCAACGGGTGTTGCCATTCCTTACCGAGTCATTTTCCGGTGAACGTAGGGGCGGGTTTATAACCCGCCCTGTACGCATCAGGCCAAAATCCCCTAGATACAAACAAGTTGCCCAACACGCTCATGGTGAGCTTGTCGAACCACCAACCTATCCTTCGACTCCTTCGACAAGCTCAGGATGAGCGGCAGAAAGCGGGCTTGACTTAATGCGATAGGGCGGGTTTGAAACCCGCCCCTACCCGTGATAATGGCAACACCCGTTGAGAACACCACGCTGGAATTTCCCTAGCCGTAGCCCCGTTCCACCAGCACCGAATATACTTTTGACATTGCGGCGCGGGGAAAGCGGCGGCTCATTTCCCGCATTACTCCGGCCCGGTCGGTTCGGAAGGCGTCGGGGGCGTGGAGTTGGGCGTACACCGCCAGCACCTCCTCCTGAAAGGCCCGGCGCTCCTTGGCCTCCGCCAGCACCCGCTCGATAGTTTCCAGGGAGCGGGAGATCTGGTCGTCGCTCCACTCCTCGGCCAGCAACTGCACCATATCGGCAACGTCCGGCGTATCGGAAACCTCAAAGACGTTGCGGGCTACGACAACTAATTCCTCCCGCGGCACGTGGTCGCTGGCCCAGTGGATTTCCTCGATTTCCGGCGGCTTGAGCTTGATTAGCCGGGTAAAGCTGCCCGGCTGCTCCCGGGCGCCGTCGGCAAACCGGACGTACAGCATCTCCCCTTCCTCACCCTCAAAGTATTCATCCTCCAGCCGAACCAGGCGGGAGCTTATTTCCTGCTGCCGTTGCCGATAGGCTTGGGACAGGTCATCGCTCAGGCTGATGGGCCGGCGCTCGGCTATCGGGCAGTCCAGGCCGGCAAACCGGGGATGGTCCGGGTGGGGCGCCAGGATATTGCCGGCCGCGTCCCGCCCAAACAGCAGGGCCAGGTTAATCGCCTCGGCGTAGCGAATCAGCATCCGGTTTTCATAGCCGTAGAGTTCGTAGGCCAGAGCCTCGCCGGGTTGCAGTTGATGCTCCCGCACTTGGGGATACCGGGTCAAAGCCTCTTCCAGCAGGTTCAGAAAATAGGGCGACATAAAGGGCCGCGTCCGCAGCTTGAAAGTAGTAAAAGGCCGGCCGTCGGCATCCCGGTATCCGTACTGGCAAATGTTGGTGCCGTCCAGCTTCAGGTAGGACTCTACCTCCTGGGCGTCATACAGCACCCAGGAGCCGTCCTTGTGAAAGGGGTAAGCCGCCTTGGGCGTTACCTTGATAAACTGGGGCGCCGGGCGGTCGTTGACCTGAGTAATAGACAGCGCGCCGTACTCGTCGCCGCCGACAATCTGAATCTGGCCGGCCACCTTGTTGTCGGGATTGAGAGGGTCAATATCCATAAAGGGCCGCCACAGCTTGGGGTGGCTTTCCGGCGTGGTATGGCGAAAGTGTATGTCGTGCCAGATTTTAGTTGATGTCGGAATATCCATCATTTCGTCATTCCATCCTTTCGCCACTGAGACACGGGGTAATGCCAGGGCGGGGGTAAAGTTGAGTTGCCCTATCCCCGCTCATCCTGAGGCGGTTGAAGGATTAACCGTTGGATAAGGCAGGGTGGTGGTTCGACAGGCTCACCATGAGCGAATTGGGTTCCTGGTGTGCGGATTTGGTTCTTGTGCGTTGATTGGGTTCCCGGCGCAGACTTGGCGCTGGCCCTGGAGTAACTCGGAGTGGCCGGGAGTATCAGCGTTTTTCCACGCCCTCCGGGTTTCCGGGGTGAAAAGCCATCACCAACTACGGTTGAAGGTTGATTTGTGCCTTGAGCTGGGACAACAGTTGCCACAGGCGGTGCCAGACCGCCCGCCGTTCCCCGTCGGTCAAAGGGCGGCCCAACTGTTCCCGGCGGGAGAGGACGGCTTTGCCGGCTAGAAATCCCCAACTCCCCGGCTCATCCCGAACCCAGCCGGCCACTTTTTCCCGGTTGTCCCGGATTACCCCAACCAGCAGGGAATCCAGGTTTTCCTCAGCCGGCGGCTCCGGGGGAACGGTCAACCGCCACCTACCGGGCGGACAATTTCCAGGTTGTCCCCTTCCCGCAGCACCACCTGAGAGAAAGTTTCCTTCTTGATGACTTCGCCGTTATACCCGACGGCCACAAATTGCAGGTTGAGGCCGAAGGAAGTCAGGTAGGCTTCCAGGTTAGTTGCTTCCGCCACGGCTCGGGACTTGCCGTTGACTATCAGGTTAATCGTGTCGGCCATTTTCACCTCGGGGAACCCCGGCGGGCGGTTGGGCCGCCGGGCAAATCAGGAACGGACGGCGCGCATTGCGTCTTTCAGCCGGCGGGCGGCCTCGCCGGGATCAGGGTCGGCCAAAATGCCGGAAATTACCGCCACGCCGCTGGCACCGGCGGCCAAAACCGCCGGGGCATTGGCGGCGGTGATGCCGCCGATGCCAATTAACGGCAGGTCGGAAAAGGCGGCAATGCGGCGAATCAACTCCGGCCCGGCCGGCGCCTCGCCGGGATGGGAGCGGCTGGCGTACATTGTGCCGGCCACCAGAAAATCCGCCCCGTCAGCAATGGCCTGCCGCGCCCCGTCAACGGAATGTACGGAGCGGCCAATCAGGGCATCCGGCCCCAAAAGGCGGCGGGCGGCGGCCACCGGCAGCGCCTCCTCGCCCAACTGCACCCCATCGGCGGGCCAGGCCGCCGCCACGTCCACCCGCTCATTCACCACCAGCAGGGCCGCCTCGCCAATGGCATATTTCAAGGCGATGGTCAACTCCAGCAAGCGAAGACCGGGCAAGTCCTTTTCCCGCAACTGCACCAGGTCAACCCCGCCGGCCACCGCGGCGGCGACCCGGTCAGCCAGGGCCGCAACATCAGCAGCATCACCGCCAACCCGCCGGTCGGTAACGAGGCACAGGCAAGGGTCGGGCAGCCGGGCCGGCATCCGGGGCCTAGCTGCGGGCGGCGGCCGGTTGGGGTACGTCGGCGGTGGGGCTGCTGGCCGCGGCATAGGCCCGCACCGGAATCCGGCCGGACAGGTAAGCCTTGCGCCCGGCCTCGACCCCCAGCCGGAAGGCCTCGGCCATCAGCGCCGGCTGCTCGGCCTGGGCGATGGCCGTGTTGACCAGCACCGCCGAGGCGCCCATTTCCAGGGCCTTTGAGGCGTCGGAAGGCACCGCCAGGCCCGCGTCCACCACCACCGGCACGTTGGCCTGCTCAATGATGATGCGTACCTCTTCCACCGTGTGGATTCCCTGGCCCGAACCGATAGCGGAACCCAGGGGCATTACGGTGGCGCAGCCGGCCTCTTCCAACCGCCGCGCCAGCACCGGGTCGGCGTGGATGTAGGGCAGGACGATAAAGCCCTCGGCAACCAGGAGTTTGGCGGCCTCCAGGGTAGCCGCCGGGTCCGGGAAAAGGTACTTGGGGTCGGGAATGACTTCCAGCTTTACGAAGTCGGTCCTGGCTACTTCCCGCCCCAGCCGGGCGACAAACAGGGCCTCTTCCACCGTGGCGCAGCCGGCGGTGTTGGGCAGGATGTTGTAGCGGCTCCAGTCAATATAATCGAGGATGGTTTTTTCCGTAGGGTCTTCCAGGTTGAGGCGCCGAATAGCTACGGTGACCATCTCAGTGCCGGAGGCCGCGATTGCCTCCACCATTTCCTCATTGGTGCGGTATCGCCCGGTGCCCACAATCAGACGGGAATTGAAGTGTTTTCCCCCGATTACCAAGTCATCCGACATCGCTGCTGCTCCTTTGCCGACCCAAAATAATCCGGCGCAAAATAAAAGGCAACCACCATTGGCTTACCTGGCGGTTGCATCAAGTCCGGCGTCTCATCCCTGCGCCGGCATTACCCGGATCAGGTACAGACGGTCGGTAGCGACTCCCGGCTACCCTCTCAGCCTGGCTTACCCAAGCTCCCGCCAGAACATTTCCTATTTAACTTATGGAGAAACTTTAGCACGGAGCAGGCGGTAAGTCAAACCGGCGGGCATTTCCAACCGGGCAATCGCCGCAATCGCACTTTAATTATGGCAGCCCAAGCAACCGTCATCCCCCCACAACCGCCATTCCGCCCCCACCGTCATCCCCCCACAACTGCCATTCCGCCCCCCACCGTCATTCCCCCCCACCGTCGTTCCGGCGAAAGCCGGAATCCAGGAAATCCCCTGGAAAAGAGCGGGCCGGCTACCGGGCGTTCTGGATTCCGGCTTTCGCCGGAACGACGGGTTTATGCTGCGCTTGCCCGGACGGTAGGGTGGTTCGACAAGCTAACCATGAGCGGACTTTGGCAACGACTCTCCCCGCTCATCCTGAGCTTGTCGAAGGATAGTGTGCCGATGGTTCGACAGGCTCACCATGAGCGGATTTTAGCAACGACTCTCCCCGCTCATCCTGAGCTTGTCGAAGGATGGTTTGCCGGTGGTTCGACAAGCTCACCATGAGCGGGTGGGTTCCAGTGAGTGGATTTTGTTCCTGGCCCGGCCCGGCCTACAACTCATACTCTTTCAAGTCGGGGGCGATTATCAGCCGGGCGTCGGTTAGTTCCTGTACCTCAGCGGCGGACCAGCCGGGGGCTACCTCTTTCAGTACCAGCCCTTCCGGGGTGGGTTGCAGCACCGCCAGGTCGGTAACAATCAGGGATACACAGCCCTTGCCGGTGATGGGGTAGGTACAGTCCTCGACAATCTTGGGCCGGTTTTGCCGGTCGGTATGCTCCATTGCCACGATGACCTGCCTGGCGCCGGCGGCCAGGTCCATAGCCCCGCCGATGTTGCCGACGCCCCGCTCCGGCAGCATCCAATTTGCCAGGTCGCCCCGGGCTGAAACCTGGTGGGCGCCCAGGACGGTAACGTCCACGTGGCCGCCCCGTATCATAGCAAAGGCGTCCACCGTGTTGAAAAAGGCCATGCCGTCCACCGGCTGTAAAAACTGGCCGCCGGCGTTAATCAAGTCAATATCCTGCTCATCCTCCTCGGCCAGGGGGCCGCAGTTCAGGACGCCGCTCTCACTGTGGTAAAAGACCACGCTTTCGTCGGCAATAAAGTTGGAAACCAGGGTCGGTATGCCGATGCCCAGGTTGACGTAGCCGCCGTCGGGCAGTTCTTTGGCTACCCGCATCGCCACCACTTCCCGCTCCAGCCGTTCCTTTTCCGCCACCATATATTGAACCCTCCGCCGGGTTTATTCCCTTTTCTACAAACCTAACAACTTTGGTGAGCCGGGCAATCGCAGCATAAACCCGAACCCGTCATAAACCCGTCGTTCCGGCGAAAGCCGGAATCCAGAAGGCTCAATAGCCGACACGCTCTTTTCCGGTAGGATTTCCTGGATTCCGGCTTTCGCCGGAACGACGGTTGCTTGGGTTGCCTTGACTTGGTGAACCAACCACCCCGCTCATGGTGAGCCTGTCGAACCATCGCCCCCCATATTCCCCAACATCCCTATTCGTAAGCCGAAAAGTCCTCAGGCCGCTTAACTATCCGGTTCACGTAGATGCCGGGGGTAACAATCAACTCCGGGTCCAGTTCGCCCGGCGCTACGATTTCATCCACCTCTACCACGGTTATTCGGGCGGCGGGGGCCATTACCGCATTGAAATTGCGGGAGGTTCCCTTGTAAACCACGTTGCCCAGAGTATCCGCTTTGTGGCCGCGGATCAGGCAGAAATCGGCCCGCAGCCCCTCCTCCAGGATATAGTCCTTGCCGTCAATCGTCCGGGTTTCCTTGCCCTCGGCAATCAGGGTGCCAACGCCGGTGGGGGTATAGAAGGCGGCAATGCCAGCGCCGCCGGCCCGCAGCCGTTCCGCCAGAGTGCCTTGCGGCACCAACTCCAGCTCTACCTCGCCCCGGCGGTAGGCCAGCTCAAAGGAACTGGGCCGGGAGGCCGAGGGGGAAACCGGGTAGGTGGCAATGGCCTTGCGTACCTGCCGGTGGTCAATCAGGATGGAATGGTCAATCGCCAGGCGGCCCGGCGGGGTGCCGAAGTTGACCGAGCGGGCGATGCCGGCCGTATTGCTGATGATGGTCAGGTTGCCGGTTCCCTGGTCCCGCAGGGACACCAGCAGGTAATGGGCCATCCCGCCGGGGCCGCCGAAACCGTCAATCATCACCGTGGCCCCCTCGGGCAAGTCCGCAATGGCGGCGGGGCCGTCGGGATACACCTTGCCGGCCGTGGCAGCGTCAGCGTCAGCGTCATTCCAAGCCAGGGTCATCTCCCGCAGATTCGGCGCTACGGTCAGGGGCGCGCCGGTCAGGGCGGCTACGTCGTCCGCCGTCCAGCCCGGCGCCACCTCGACCAGTTCCAGACCTTGCTCCGTAACCCGGAGCGCCGCCACGTCGGTTACGATGAGGTTGACGCAGTTCCGGCCGTCGGTCAGGGGTGAGGAGTCGGCCACCAGGTTGCGGGTGCCGTCGGAGCCGGTATGGGGCAGCAGGGCGATTACCTTTTGCGCCCCCATTGCCAAATCGACGGCGGCGCCGGGGGCGAAAATCCCCGGCGTGGCCGCCGTAGTCCAACTGATGAAATCGCCCCCGGAACTAACCTGGGCCGGCTGAATTACTGCCACGTCCACCGCGCCGCCGCGCAGCATCCCGGCCAGGTCGCCCAGGCTGAGCAGGGAACCGCCGGGGCCTAAAGCCACCGGATTGCCGCCGGAATCCACCAACGCCCCCGCTCCCGGCCGGCTGGACTCGCCCGGCCCGACATAGCCCAGGACGCCGCTTTCCGACAGGAATTGCACCGGTGCTGTTCCGGTAGCAAATGGGGGCATTGCCTCAGGCACCCGGCCGGGCAGACCCGCGCCCAGGGCAACAACCTGCCCCGGCCGGAGTTCCGCCACCACCCGGCGGGCCATTGTCAGTTCATCCAGTCTTTCCGGCATAGTCCTTCCGTTTCCTGAATTGGCATTTTCAGCGCTTGTTGGTATTTTCACTTGTTGGCATTTCCATCGGTGTAGGGGCGGGTTTGTAACCCGCCCAGACCGCAACGGCAAGTCAGGCTCGGAGAACCGGCGCCGCCATAGCTGAACTGTCCTGACACCGGAACGTAGGCGGTTTATAAACCCGCCCCTACCGGCCAACAAGCGGTAAGGTTATTTATTCGGCGGCGATAACCCGGTTGACAAAGATGCCCGGGGTGATTATCGCCTCCGGGTCCAGCCCGCCCGGTTCCACAATCCGGTCGGCCTCGGCGATGGTTACGCGGGCCGCCATTGCCATCACCGGCGCCCAGTTGCGGCCGGTTCCCTGATATACCACGCTGCCCAGGGTGTCGGCGGCGGCTACCGATAGCAACCCAAAGTCGGCTTTCAGCGGCGATTCCAACAGGGCCTCTCCCCATTGGAATGAGCGCTTTTCCCGGCCCCGCTCGAACCGGGTGCCTACGCCGGTGGGCAGGAAAACGCCGCCCAGCCCGGCGCCGCCGGCCCGCAGCCGTTCCGCCAGGATTCCCTGAGGAACTATCTCTATTTCCAACGCGCCGGACTGCCAGCGTTCCTCGACCACCCCGCCGGCGCCGGGGGCAAAGGGCAGCGGTGAAATGAGCTTGCGAACCAGTCCCTTATCCACCAGTTGCGCTACGCTGCCATGAACCGCCGATTCGTTGGCTGACGCATTAGCCGGCTCATTGGCCGGGGCGTCGTGGGAAAAGATGCAGGTAAGGCCGCCGACGCCCCGGTCGGCCAGGCCCCGCAACAGCAGGCGGGGAACCTCGCAGCCGGCAAACCCGGCTACCAGGATTACCGCTCCCTCAAAAACGTCGGCCAATGCCGTTTCCGGCGATGCGTACACCTTTTCCTGGGCCAAGGTTATCTCTCCCGGTTGTTGATGTTTTCATCGTGTAGGGGCGGGTTTGTAACCCGCCCTTGCCGGCCAACGAAACGTGGCCTGGCAAGCAATACCAACGAATGTTGGTAATACCCGGTTTTCAGGGGATTTTACCAGTTATCCGGGCAACCGTCATTCCGGCACACCCGTCATTCCGGCACACCCGTCGTTCCGGCGAAAGCCGGAATCCAGAATTCTCGGTAGCAAGCACGCTCTTTTCCGGGGGATTTCCTGGATTCCGGCTTTCGACGGAACGACGGTTGTAGGGTAACTCGACTTTGCATTGGCTCTGGCGGATTTTTCCCAAACAGTAACCGCCCCGACATACATCGGGGCGGTAATCGGGGTCGGGGTTGCGGGCCGGTTGCCCGGCCCGGCTAGTAGTCCATGGGCGGCATGGCCGGCGCGGCGGCCCGGTCTTCGGGAATCTCGGTAATCATGGACTCGGTGGTCAGCACCATGGCGGCGACGCTGGCGGCGTTCTGCAACGCATAGCGGGTAACCTTTACCGGGTCAACGATGCCGCGCTCCAGCATCGGGCCGTACTCGCCGATGTCGGCGTCATAGCCGTAGTCGTCGGCCTGCTGCTTGACCTGGTTCAGCACGACGGCGCCTTCGGAGCCGGCGTTTTCCACGATGAGCTTCAGGGGCTGTTCGAGGGAACGGCGGATGATGTTGACGCCGATGGTCTCGTCGTCGTTCAGGCCGCCAATGTCATCCAGGGCGCGCTGGGCGCGCACCAGGGCGACGCCGCCGCCGGGGACGATGCCTTCTTCCACCGCGGAACGGGTGGCGGAAAGGGCGTCCTCAACCCGGGCCTTGCGCTCCTTCAACTCAATCTCAGTGGCGGCGCCAACCTTGATTACGGCCACACCACCGGAGAGCTTCGCCATCCGCTCTTGCAGCTTCTCCCGGTCGAACTCGGAGGTGGTCTCTTCAATCTGGGTCTTAATCTGGTTAATGCGGGCCTGGATGTCCGACTCGGAACCGCGGCCCTCCACGATGGTGGTCTCGTCCTTGGTGGAGCTGACCCGGCGGGCCTGGCCGAAGTCCTCAAGCACCGCCGAATCCAGCTTGCGGCCGGTTTCCTCGCTGATTACCGTGCCGCCGGTCAGGATGGCGATGTCTTCCAGCATGGCCTTGCGCCGGTCGCCAAAACCCGGGGCCTTGACCGCAAGAATGTTCAGGGTGCCGCGGAGCTTGTTCACCACCAGGGTCGCCAGGGCTTCCCCGTCCACGTCCTCGGAAATGACCACTACGTTCTTCTTGCCAATCTGGAGCAGCTTTTCCAGGGCCGGCAGCAGTTCGGCAACGGCGGACACCTTTTTGTCGGTGATAATCAGGGAAGCGTCTTCAATCACCGCTTCCATCCGGTCCGAGTTGGTGATGAAGTAGGGAGAGATGTAACCCCGGTCAACCTGCATCCCTTCGACGTATTCAATCTCGTCGGAGAGGCCCTTGGATTCCTCGACGGTGATAACGCCGTCCTTGCCTACCTTTTCCATCGCCTCGGCAATGGTCTCGCCGATGGCTTCCTCATGGGCGGAGAGGCTGGCAACCTGGCTGATGCGGTCGCGGGTTTCCACGGTCTGGGCCATCCTGCGCAACTCCTCGACTACCGAAGCGACGGCCTGCTCAATGCCGCGCTTGATCGCCATGGGGTTGCTGCCGGCGGTAACGTTCTTGAAGCCATCGTTAATCAGGCTCTGGGCCAGCACGATGGAGGTGGTGGTGCCGTCCCCGGCGGCGTCGTTGGTCTTGGTAGCGGCTTCCTTGAGCAACTGGGCGCCCATGTTCTCGAAAGCGTCGGGGAGTTCAATTTCCTTGGCGATGGTAACGCCGTCGCTGCAAACCAGGGGCGGGCCAAACTTCTTGTCCAGCACCACGTTGCGGCCCCGGGGGCCCAGGGTAACTTTTACGGACTCGGCCAGGGTGTCGATGCCTACGCGCAGCGTCTTACGGGCTTCCTCCGAGTAGGCCATTTTCTTTGGGGGCATCCTAATCCTCCTGAAGTCAATCTATCGGTTCAATCGGTTCTATTGGTTCAATTTTCCGGGGTCGGCCCCGCTCCCGATAAGGGCGGCGGGGCAGCGCGGGATCTACGGTATCTACCGGTTCCGGCCGGTTGGGGAACGGCTAGGAAACCCGGGCGAGAACGTCGCTCTCCCGCATAATCAGGTACTCATCTTCCCCGTCCTTATACTCGGTGCCGGCGAACTTGGAGTAGATGACCCGGTCGCCTACGCTCAATTCCATCGGAATCCGGCTGCCGTCATCGGTGGCCCGGCCGGGGCCAACG
Source organism: uncultured Dehalococcoidia bacterium (assembly GCA_958295765.1). GTDB lineage: Bacteria > Chloroflexota > Dehalococcoidia > Lucifugimonadales > UBA3495 > CATQHB01. Next base: position 1,020,290 of record CATQHB010000002.1, on the reverse strand, counting down.
GCGATAACTTCCCCTTCCTGGGGCTTTTCCTTGGCGGTATCGGGCAGGTAAATCCCACCCCGCGTGGTCTGCTCTTGCTCAATGGGCTTGATGATGATCCGCTCCCCCAGCGGATTAAACTTAGTTTGGGTTACCACGTATTTCCTCCTTTCTCGGTCTCCTAACGTATTTTGCACACCATTTTAGCACTCTCGCCAGGAGAGTGCTAATTCATCCTAATCAAGGCACAAGCACTTGTCAAGTGATTGCCGGCCACTTACTATTTACCCAACCGCCGCCCGGCGCAACAGAATCCGGCGTCCATAACGTCTATAACCGGGTAGAACAGGGTAGCAACCATTCCTTACCGATTCATCACCTACCAGCCGGCCGCCGCCGAAAACTCAGGGACGGCAACTATCACCCTGGCCCAACCGGACACGGACAACCGGATTGACGAGGGGTTGGCCGAGGAGTTCCGCGATGCCTGCCGGCGCATAGACGAGGATGAGCAAGCCGGCCTGGTAGTGGTAACCGGCGCCGGCGACTGCTTTTCCGTAGGCCGGCAATCCCCGGAGCGCGGGGCCGGCACCGGCCAAGATGAGCCGCCGACCGAGCAGCTGCGGGCCAGGCTGTCCCGGCTCCGGGTGGCTGATGCCCTGGCAAACCTGACCATTCCGACGTTGGTGGCCCTGAACGGCGACGCCATCGGCCACGGGTTGGAGTTGGCCCTGGCCGGCGACTTGCGCATCGCGGCGGCCCCGGCTCGTTTCGGGCTGGCCGAGCCGGGCCGGTCCTCCTTTCCCTGGGACGGCGGCACCCAGCGCCTGCCCCGGCTGATTGGCCCGGCCTGGGCGCTGGACCTGGCCCTGACCGGCCGGCTGGTGGACGCGGCTACCGCCCTGCGCCTCGGCCTGGTCAACCGGGTGGCGCCGGCGGCGCAGTTGTCCGAGGAGACGGCGCGGCTGGCCCAAACCATCCTGGCCGGCGGGCCGGTCGCCGCCCGCTACGCCAAAGAGGCCGTCGGCCAGGGAATGGACTTGTCCCTGGCCCAGGGGCTGCGGCTGGAGGCCGACCTGAGTATCATATTGCAAAGCACGGCCGACCGGGCCGAGGGCATTGCATCTTTCCGGGAGAAAAGGCCGCCCCGGTTTGGCGGCAGTTAGACACCTTGCCCCCGGCCTTATCCTTGTAGCAGCGGGGCCAGTGGCAAGGAATAGCGAAAAGGAACAACACCATTGAAAGTTAAGCTGGACTTACATACCCACATCTGGGAAGCCTTCAACTTCCAGCCCCCGTCCCTCTCCATTGCCGAGCAGGTCATCGGGCAGATTAAGGCCCAGGGCATTGACGGCATCGCCATCACCGACCACCACAACCGGGAGTGGGGCGCCGAGTTGCGGGAGTTGGTGGAGGCTAATTTCCCCGGCGAGGTCATTATCATTCCCGGCTGGGAAATCGAAATCCGCCCGCCCCACAGTCCCTTTGACGAATACCAGGTGAGCGAGTTGTTCCTGCCCGGCGGCGGCGTATTCCGTATCTATTGCCACCCCGGTTACTATTCCCCCAACATCATCATCGAGGAAAACGTCCACGCCATTGAAATCGACAACTACATCCACAACTGGCACATCCGCAAGGCGCAGGTGCAGGAGGTGGCGGAGGCTAATTCCCTGATGACGGTAGAAGTCAGCGACGCCCACGTGCTGGAAAATGTGGGCCTGCGCTATACCGAGGTGGAGCTGGATGAGCTATACCGGCGGGCGATGCCCCTGTCCGAATGGGGCGGTTGATTAACTAATGTCGGCCTATGCGACGCTGTTGTTTGAGAAGGGCGACGGGGTAGCCCAGATCTCCCTGAACCGGCCCCACGCCTTGAACGCTTATAATATCCAAATGCGCGACGACTTTGCCGAGGCATTGGCGGCGGTGGCCGAGGACGGGGAAATCGGGGCGCTGCTCATCACCGGCCAGGGCCGGGCCTTCTGCGCCGGGGCCGACTTGAGCGAGTTCGGCGCCGCCCCGTCCCAGGTTATTGCCCGTCAAGTCCGGTGGCAGCGGGACGTTTGGGGCCAACTGAATAACTTGACCAAGCCGGTAGTTACGGCGGTACACGGTTACTGCATCGGTTCCGGGCTGGAAATTGCCCTGCTCAGCGACTTGCGCCTGGCCGCCGCTGACACGGTTTTTGCGATGCCAGAGGTGCATCTGGGAATGATACCGGCGGCCGGCGGCAGCCAAACCCTGCCCCGAAACCGGAACGCCGCCGCCGCCCTGGACTTGCTATTGACCGGCCGCCGCATCGGAGCGGAGGAGGCGCTGGAGTTGGGCTTGATAACCCGGATAACGCCCCGGTCGGAACTTTTGGGCGCCGCATGGGACTTGGCCCTTAACCTGGTCAATCAATCCGGCGCGCCGGCCGGCTTGGCGACAAATGGGCGGATTGGGCCGGCCATCAAGTCGGCCCTGCGCGGCGGGCTGGATTTAACCTTGCCGGAAGGGTTGGAGTTGGAACGGCGATTAGCCCTTATCAATCTATAGCTTTGCGTATCCCGGTGAAAAGCCTATAAAAGCAGTCCCTTCGGGGTGCAACAGAGGAACGAACCGGACAATCGCATATAAACCAGTCAACCCGGCATCATAAACAACCCGTCGTTGAGGATTTCCTGGATTCCGGCTTTCGCCGGAACGACGGTTGCTTGGAATAACGGTTGTACCGGTATGACGGTTATGCCGGGTTGACTGTTGCGCCGGAATGACGGTTGCCTGGGTTGCCCTGGTCAAGACGCGATTGTCCTGGAGGAACAAACTTAAATGAACACTACCGAGTTTCTTACCATCGCCGGGGCCATTGTCCCCGACCGCCCGGCGGTGCTGTTCGAGGGGCAGCAGTTCACCTTTGCCCAGTTGCAGGAGCGGGTGAACCGGCTGGCTAATGCCCTGGCCGACTTGGGGGTAGGCCCCGGCGACCGGGTGGCGACGATGCAGGTTAATTGCCCTCAGGGGATTGAGCTTTATTTTGCCGCCGCGCTGCTGGATGCCATTTACGTCCCCCTTAACTTCCGGGCCAGGGCGGCGGAACTGGCCCAGATGCTGGAAATTGCCCAGCCCCGGCTGCTCGGTATCGGAGAGCGGTATCTGCCCTTGATTCAGGACGTAGCCGGCCTTGCGCCGGAGCAGGTGGTCGTCCTGGACGGCCCGGCCCAAGCCGGTCAACACGCCTATGACACCTTACTCCAGTCCCCGCCGGACGAACTGCACTTCCCGGAGGGGGAGGACGACGACACTACTGTGATTATGTTCACCTCCGGCACCACCAGCGTTCCCAAAGGGGTGCAGCTAACCCATGACAGCTTTGCCTCCTACCTGCTGTCCACCGTGGAGCCGGCCGACCCGGAGGTGGCGGAAACCAACCTGCTGACCGTGCCGCTCTATCACATCGCCGGCTTGCAGGCGGCGCTGGCCGCTATCTACGGGGGGCGCACGCTGGCGGTAATGCGCCAGTTCGACCCGCTGGAGTGGCTGACCCTGGCCCAGGACTGCCGGGCCAACCGGGCCATGCTGGTGCCTACGATGCTGAAACGGCTGCTGGACCACCCCGACTTTCACCGCTTTGACCTTTCCGCCCTGAAGGTCATCACCTACGGGGCGGCGCCGATGCCCCTGCCGGTAATCCGCCAGGCCATTGCCGAGTTTCCCGGCGTCCGGTTCATCAACGCCTTCGGCCAAACCGAAACCGCCTCCACCATCACCATGCTGCCCCCGGAAGACCACGTGCTGGAGGGCAGCCCGGAGGTGGTGGAAACCCGGCTGCGCCGCCTCTCCTCCATCGGCAAGCCTCTGGCCGACGTGGAGGTGATGATTGTGGATGAGGCCGGCAGCCCGGTCGCTGCGGGAGAAGTAGGGGAAATTGTGGCCCGGGGCGCCCGGATGATGAAGGGCTACTGGCAGGAACAGGAGGCCACCGGCGATACCGTCCGCGCCGGCTGGGTTTACACCGGCGACCTGGCCCGCCAGGATGAGGACGGCTATATTTACCTGGCCGGCCGGGCCCGGGACTTTATCAAGCGCGGCGGGGAAATGATTTCCCCGGAGGAAGTGGAGCAGGTGTTGATGGCCCACGCCCAGGTAGAGGACGCCGCCATTATCGGCGTGCCGGACCTGGAATGGGGCGAGGAGGTACGCGCCCTGGTAGTGCGCCGCCCGGCGGCCGGTACAGCCGGCCCCGCCGGTACAGCGGAACCGGCCAGCGCCGACGCCCTGGCTACCGAGTTGATTGACCACTGCTCCCGCCACCTGGCCGGTTTCAAGCGGCCCCGCTCGGTGGTCTTTATCGACCAACTGCCCCGCAACGTTATGGGCAAGGTGATGAAACGGGACTTGCGGGAAGAATACGGTTATCCTGTTGAGTGAGTTGAGTAACGCAGTTGGCTATGGGATGTTAATGCTGTGTCATTCCGACTGGAGGGAGGAATCTAAACTCCGGCATAAGCGAGATTTCTACCGGAACCGGAAGATGGCAAGGGCTAGGCATTTTAGATTCCTCCCTGCGGTCGGAATGACAGACTACGGCAGGAGTGGCATTACACAGGTTGGAATGACAGACTAAACGGCAGGAATGACCGGATAAACGGTCGGAATGGCATAACGGTAAGTTGGAATGACCTGCCAACTGAGTAACTCATAATTCTATTAAGATTGAGGAATAAACCGGGGTTTCCCTGAGAACCCCGGTCGGTAGAGGGGTAAGGAATGAAAATAGCGGTAATGGGAACCGGGGGGGTGGGCGGCTACTTTGGCGGGCTGCTGGCCCGGGCGGGGCATGAGGTAACCTTTGTGGCCCGGGGCGCCCACCTTCAGGCCATCCGGGAACGGGGGCTGCGGGTGGAGAGCGTCAATGACGGCGACTTTACCGTTGCCGGCCAAGCCCTGGAGGATACCGCCGGGGCCGGCGCGCAGGAACTGGTGCTTTTCACCGTCAAGATGTACCACAACGCCGCGGCGATAGCGGCGACTCGGCCCTTGCTGGGGCCGGATTCTCTGGTGCTTACCCTGCAAAACGGCATCGACAACGGCCAGCAGTTGGTGGATGCCTTTGGCCGGGAACGGACGCTTATCGGCTCCTGCTACCTGGAGGGCCGAATCCGGGAGCCGGGCGTAGTAACTCAGGGCGGCCCCGGCATGGCCTCTTTTGGCGAACTGGAACCCGGCATCACCGAACGGTGCCAACGGCTGCTGGCCGTCTTTCAGGAGGCCGGCTGGCGGGTCGATCTACAGGAAAATATGCCGGGGATGTTGTGGAAAAAGTTTTCCTACCTGGCCGGTTCGGCGGCGGTGGGGGCTGCCAGCAACTCGGTTTTTGGCGAGATGCGCGCCATCCCGGAAACCCGGGCCGTCATTCAGGGCGCCATTGCGGAGATTCTGGACGTGGGCCGGGCCTGGGGCGCGCCGATAATGGACGATTCCCTGGAGTGGGCCATGACCTCCCTGGACAATTTCCCGGCGGCCGGTATGTCCTCATTGGGCAAGGATTTCCTGGAGGGCCGCCCGGTGGAGTTGGAGGGACTGACCGGCACGGCAATCCGAATGGCCCGCCAGGTAGGGGTGCCTACGCCCATCAACGATACCCTGTACGCCATCCTCAAGCCCTGGGCCAACCGGATTGAGGCGGCGGCGGAGGCTTAAACCCTGCCCTGAACCCGTCGTTCTGGCGAAAGCCGGAATCCAGAACGCCTTGTAGCCGGTTCGCTCTTTTCCGGGGGATTTCCTGGATTCCGGCTTTCGCCGGAACGACGGTTATGCCGGGCCGCTTTGTAACCCGCCCCTACCCGGTGATAATATCAAACGAAAGTTGAAAATACCTAAATCGGAGGACACCTGCAAATGAAAGCCGCCAGACTCGTTAGCCCCAGACAGTTTGAGATAATTGATGCGGAAGTCCCTACGCCGGAGGACGGCCAGTGCCTCATCCGGCTGGAGAAACTCTCCGTCTGTGGCAGCGACATCCGCCACGAATACAGCCACCTGTTCCCGGAGGAACACTACCCCGGCCGCTTGGGAGCGCCCGGACATGAGTGCGCCGGCGTGGTGGTGGAAAGCCGCTGCCAGGACTTTCAGGAGGGCCAGCGGGTCATCATCTACCCCGGCCGAGGCAGCGACTCCGGCGGGCTGGTCGAATACATCACCTCCGGCCCCAACCTGATGTGCGCCCTGCCCGACGAGGGCGACCTGGCCGAGTGGGTCTTGTGCCAGCCCTCCGGCACCGTCCTTTACTCGGTGCAGCAGATGGGCAGCCTGCTGGGTAAGGACGTGGCGGTGGTGGGCCAGGGGGTTATCGGCCTCTCCTTCACCATGCTCACCGCCAAGCTGGGCGCGCGCCGGGTCATCGGTATCGACCCGCTGGACTACCGGCTGGACTGGAGCAAGCGGATGGGCGCAACCCACACCATCAACCCGGACAAGGACAACGTAGTTGCGGCGGTAGAGGAGTTGACCGGGGGAAGGGGCGTTGACGTGGTGGCGGAGGCCGCCGGCTACCCGGACAGTTTCAACACCGCCCTCCGCTTGGTGGCCCAGTTCGGCAAGGTGATGGTATTCGGCATCCAGTCCGACGAGTTCATCCCGGTGGAGCATGAGTTGTTGATGGAACGGCAGCCGACCCTCATTCCCACCACCGGCGGCCGGCTGATTGACCCGATGGCGCCCATCAGGACAATGGTGGACTTGAAACAGCGGGGCTGGTGCGACCCCGGCCAAATGGTAACCCACCGCCTGCCCTTTGCCGAGGTGCAGCGGGCCTTTGAGCTGTACGAAGGCCAGCAGGATGGCATAATCAAGGTGGTGATGAGTATTTAACTTAACCCTAAACGCTAAAGGAGGCGCAACTATGGGAACCTATCGAATGTACACCGGCGACGACGGACAGACCCACGTAGAAACCATTGACCTGGCCCAGACACCGGAATGGACCGAGGCTCAGGCGGCGACCACCATTTCCTTCCGGGAGGCTCCGGTAGGCCGGTTCCAGGACTGGCACCCGGCGCCCCGGGCCCAGTACGTCATCATCCTGTCCGGCCAGTTGGAGATTGGCCTGGGCGACGGCAGCAAGCACGTATTCGGCCCCGGCGACGCCCGCCTGGTAGCCGACACCACCGGCCAGGGCCACACCACCGCCACCTACGGCGACGTGCCGTGCATAACGGCCACGGTGCCGTTGGCCGGGTAGGGGATAAATGAGATTGGGAGGGGTTATGCCCTCCCAATCAATTCAATAGTGTATCTGAATTACTCAGTTGGTAGGTCATTCCAACCGCTTGGTAAGTCATACCGACCAATTATTATGCCATTCCAACCGGCCAGTCTGTCATTCTGACCGCGTTAGTCTGTCATTCCGACCGCAGGGAGGAATCTAAAACCCTTGTCCCTTACCATTTTCCGGTTCCGGCAGAAACCCGGCTTATGCGGAAGTTTAGATTCCTCGCTCCGCTCGGAATGACATTAAATCGGAATGACATTAAAAATGTGCTGCCCTTTCAGACGCCAGCCAACCGGAAATCCGCGCCGGTTCGTGTCATTCCCGGTTTATCCTTGGCATATCAGGCAACAAGGGCCGGTTCCCGACTTCCCTACCCTTCCGGGTAAGTCAGCTTGAGCAGGGTGTGGCGGCGGTTGCGGGTGTAGGGGCGTACCTGTTCCGGCCAACTCCCGGCGTCCACCGCCTCACTCCAGCCGGGGCCGGTCAATACTTCCGGGGATTCCAGTTCGTAGAGGGCGTGGTGTTTCGGCTCATTCTCCACCACGATTCGGCGGGTTTCGCCGCCCATCACCATCACCAATTCCTGGGTCTCAAAGCGGGCTACGGAGATGACGCCGGGAACCTGGGACAGCAGGGGGCAGTGTTCCGTGTTGTAAACCTCGTTGAACCGGGCTTCCCGCTCCGGCTCCACGTCCATACTGGCAATAAACAGGTATCGGGAACGATTGGGCATTTTCTTTTCCTCCTGAGGGCCGCCGGCAGCTTCCCGCCGGCGGGAATCCGGGCCATCGGCTAATCGGCTAAAAGGCATTTTCAACGCTTGTTGGTATGCCTTACCCGGAACGGCTCCGGCGAATTGTAGGGGCGGTTCGCGAACCGCCCCTACGTCTATGCTGATACCAACACCGGTTGGTAATACCGCTTAAAAGGCCCGCTTGTGCGAGGTTTCCGTCTCGGCGCTGGTGATGAACTCCAGTAGCACGGCGCGGCCCTCCTCCGTTTGCCGCCTGGCCCGTTGGAAGGCCGGGGCGATTTCCGCCGGGTCCTCCACCCGTTCCGCATAGCCGCCCATAGCCCGGCCCAGGTCGGCGTAGTTGCCGCCCAGGTCCCTGGTGCCGTAGAGGGCATGGGAGGTCGCCATTGCCCCGGTTTCCACCGCCATGGTGGAGTTGTTCAACACTACGGTGATGATGGGTATGCCGCAGCGGGCCGCCGTCTCAAAGTCCAGGCCGGTCATTCCGAAAGCGGCATCGCCCATAAAGTTGACGCAGACTTTTTCCGGCTTGGCGAGCTTGGCGCCCATTACCAGACCCAGGCCGGTGCCCAACCCGTGAGACTTGCCCCAGCCCAGGTAGCTGCGGGGGCCTTCGGTGCGGTAGAAGGGCATCAACTGGTCCCGGGGGCTGCCGGAGTCATGGGTAACGATGGCCTCGCCGGGCGGTACGGTCTGCATAAAGTCCCGGATAACCCGATAAGGGTTTATCGGCGTTCCCGGGTCATTGAGCTTGTGCGACCACTGAACCAGCCAGGCGTCCCGTTCCGACCGGATTTCGTGGGCCGTGTCCCGGTTGGCTTGGCGGCGGTCGCCGACTAGCTCCCGGCAGGCGTCAATCATCTGGCGGAGCACCAGCCGGGCATCACCGACGATGGGATAATCCACGTCATAGTCCTTGTTGATGTCCCGGGGGTCATTGGTGGCGTGGATTAGCGTCTTGCCGGGGGGAATGTTCATCGACATACCGTGCTTGGTAAAGCTGCACCCGATGCCAAAGATCACGTCGGAGCGGCGGACAAAGTGATGCACCGGCCCGGACATTACGCCGGAGCCGCTGCCCAACGCCAGGGGATGGGTTTCGGGAAAGGCGCTCTTGCCCAGCAGGGTGCTCATCACCGGCGCCTGCAACAGTTCCGCCAGTTCAATCAGTTCGGCGTAAGCCTGGGCGTACAGCACTCCCTGGCCGGCGTGAATCACCGGAAAGCGCGCGCCGCACAGGACCCGGGCCGCCGCCTCAACATCGGCCGGGTTGCCTTGGGCGGCCAGCCGGCGAACCTTCCGGCTCCAGTAAAAAGCCGACTCATCCACCTCTTCCAGGGCCACGTCAGAGGGAATCTCCACCATCACCGGCCCGACCCGTCCCTGATGCAGGCCGGCAAAGGCCCGGCGCATAATCTGGGAAGTGCGGGCGGGCGTGTTAATCTGCTCGATATGCTTGGTAACGCCGGCGTAATTGGCGACCGAGTTGAAGTGGGGCAGAATCCCCTGCCGTTCCCGCGGCTCGCCCAGGGGCAGGAGCAGGATGGGCGTAGAGTCGGAGTAGGCGGTGGCAACGCCGGGGTAGGCGTTCTCCGCGCCGGGGCCGTACTGCATGGCGAACACGCCGGGCCGCTCGCCGTCGGTAACCCGGCTGTAGCCGTCGGCGATGCCCACCCCCACCCGTTCCTGGCGGCAAACGATGGGACGAATCCCGGCCGCCGCCGCCGCCTCAATTACCGGGGTGGTGGGAAAGCAACTGAGATACTCCACCCCTTCCCGTTTCAGGATTTCGGATATTGCCTCAATAGTATTCAATTGCATACCCCCAAATATAAGAATAACCCGGCGCAACTCCGTGTTCCCGGCGTCTCCGGGGTTGAAACCCTCTTAACTGCCAAGACACAACACTGGGATGCGCCGAGTTTCACCGGGTTAGCGGTTCCGGCCGGCCTCGAAGGCGGCGATTTTGTCCTCCTGCTGAAGGGTCAGGCCGATGTCGTCCAGGCCATTGAGCAGGCAGTAACGGCGGAAGGGATCCACGTCGAAGTCCAGGACCAGTTCCTCGTTTTCGTCCCAGATGCGCTGGCCCTCCAGGTCCACGTTCAGTTGCAGCCCCGGGTTTTCCGTGGTCAGGGCCATTATCCGCTGCACCTGCTCCTCGGGCAGGACGACCGGCAGCAGGCCGTTCTGAAAGCAGTTGTTAAAGAAAATGTCGGCAAAGCTGGGGGCGATGACGCAGCGGATGCCATAGTCGTTCAAGGCCCAGGGCGCGTGTTCCCGGGAGGAGCCGCAGCCAAAGTTGCGCCCGGCCACCAGGATATTGGCGGCGGCATAGCTGGGCTGGTTCAGCACAAAGTCGGCCTTGGGGCTGCCGTCCTCATTAAAGCGCCAACTGGAAAAGAGGAACTCGCCGTAGCCGGTGCGCTCGATACGCTTCAGATGCACCGCCGGGATAATGGCGTCGGTGTCGATGTTCACCCGGTCAATAGGGGCGGCCACCCCGGTCAATCTCACAAAGGGTTCCATAATCTTCTCAATCTCCTCTAAATTACCAAATCTCCCGCAGGTTCAACTCGAACCCCGGCAAAACCGTCTCTCCCGACACCGTCGCCGGGTCTTCCAGCACTTGAGGCGGCGTCCCCGGCCGGTAGATGTGCACCCGCTTACGGATGGGGTCAATCAGCCAGCCCAGCCGGGCGCCGTTTTCCAGATACTCCTCCAGCTTGCGCTGCACGCTTGCCAGCGTATCCCGGGAGGAACGCAGTTCCAGCACAAAGTCGGGGCAGAAACTGGCGAAGGTCTCCCCGTCCTTTTCCTCTTCGCTTTCCTGCTCCCTTAACCAAGCCTCCCACCGCTCCCGGGGCATCCAAGAAACATCAGGGGCTTTCACGGCGCGGTTGGGCAGCCGGAAGCCCGACGACGGGCTGAAGGTAACGCCGGTTCCGTCCCGGTCGGCCCAGGCAGTCAACTGGTAAAACAGCCTACCTTCCTGCCATCCGGTTCTGGTAGAAACTGGCGGCATAATCACTAACTCCCCTTTCGCCGTAAGCTCAATTCGCAGGTCGCCGTTGTCAGAGCTAATCTTCGCCAGTTGCCAGTCGGTCAACTCCAGCGAACTAACATCCAGCAAAAGGGGGTGAGGCAGATAAGTGCCGCCTTGTTCCGGGGTCAGCGCAGTATCCCGAGGAGCAACCTTATCAGCCCAGAAGCAGCGAAAATCCTTGAGCCGCTCCTTCACCTGTTCCTTTTTCAGCCGCAAAACCTCGTCCCGGCTCAAGTCGGTGGAAAACTCCATCCTGCCGGTAACCGAGATGCAAAATTGGCAGGCGGTAACCAGATTGTCGGCAGATCTTTGGCCGCCCTCCCTTTTGGGACGGATGCGATGGATGGTCAACTGCCGCCACTGGTTGAACCCGTTGCCGTCAAAGCCGCAAAAGACGCAACGGTATCCGTCCCGCTTGAATATCGGGTGACCGTAGCCGCCCAGGGAAGTGCCGGACAGAGCGCTCATATCATCAATCCCAGGAACCGGATCGAAAACATTTCTACCAGTCGCGAATATCTACGAAGTGGCCGGCGATGGCCGCCGCCGCCGCCATGGCGGGGCTGACCAGGTGGGTGCGCCCGCCCTTGCCCTGGCGGCCCTCAAAGTTGCGGTTGGAGGTGGAGGCGCAGCGCTGCCCCGGTTCCAGAATGTCCGGGTTCATCCCCAGGCACATCGAGCAGCCGGCCACCCGCCAGTCCAGGCCGGCGTCCTTAAAGATGGCATCCAGACCCTCCTCCTCGGCCTGCTTTTTGACCAGGGCCGAGCCGGGAACCACCATAGCGTAAACATCCGGGTGAACCTGGCGGCCCTTTACCACTTCGGCGGCGGCCCGCAGGTCTTCCAGCCGGGCGTTGGTGCAGGCGCCGATAAACACCCGGTCAATCTTCACGTCCTGAATCGGCGTATCCGGTTCCAGGCCCATATAGGTCAAGGCGCGGGCGGCGGCCTCCCGCTGGGCGGCCTCGGCAAAGGAGGCCGGGTCGGGAACCCGGTCGGTAACTTTGGCTACCATGCCGGGGTTGGTGCCCCAGGTAACAAAGGGTTCCAGGGAGGCCCCGTCAATCTCCACCAGGCGGTCAAAGGCGGCGCCCGGGTCGGTGGGCAGCTTGCGCCATTCCTCTACCGCCGCCTCCAGTTCCGCGCCTTTAGGAGCGAATTGGCGGCCCTTGACGTACTCAAAGGTGGTATCGTCCGGGGCAATCATTCCGGCCCGGGCGCCGCCTTCAATGCTCATATTGCAGACGGTCATCCGCCCGTCCATCGAAAGGGAGCGGATGGCCTCGCCGGTGTATTCAATGACGTGGCCGACGCCGCCGTTGACGCCAATGCGCCCGATGATGCCCAGGATAACGTCCTTGGCGACCACCCCCATGGGCAGTTGCCCGTTGACCCGTACTTCCATCGTTTGGGGCTTGAACTGGCGCAGGGTCTGGGTTGCCAGCACGTGCTCCACCTCGGAGGTGCCGATGCCCAGGGCAAAGCAGCCCAGGGCGCCGTGGGTGGAGGTATGGCTGTCGCCGCACACTACGGTTTTGCCGGGCTGGGTGTAGCCCAAATCCGGCCCGATGATGTGGACGATGCCCTGGTTGGGGCTGTAGCGGTCATAGAGGGTAATGCCGAAGTCCCGGGTGTTTTCAGTCAGCGCGTCCAACTGCCGCTTGGAAACCTCGTCGGTGATGGGCAGGGACAAGTCCCAGGTGGGCGTGTTGTGGTCGGCGGTGGCGATGGTCAGGTCGGGGCGGCGCACCCCCCGCCCGGCCAGGCGCAGGCCCTCAAAGGCTTGGGGCGTAGTTACCTCGTGAATCAGGTGCAGGTCAACGTAGAGTACCGAGGGCTGCCCCGGCTCCTCGTGAACCACGTGGGCGTCCCAGATTTTCTCAAACATCGTCTTTGGCGGCATAAATACAGCTCTCCCCTCAATAGGTTTGGCCCATTATAACATCCCCTATCAAGGTTGACAGCCGGGGGTGGGGCAATGCCGGGGCTTTCAGTTATCGCCGCCGGAGTAAATGCCCCGCTCACCAATAAATTTGCCGTACCCGGCGGTACTTGGTGAAACCCCTGAACCGGAACCGCCCACTGAGCAACTCTCATTGTCCAGTGGGCGGTTCGGCTGGCCGGCTTAATGGGTTGACGACCCAGTGTGTCGGCGGATTAGCAAAGCGGCGGAGAACCCTGATACAACCCATACTCCTCTAAAGCCATCTTCAAGTTGCTTGGCACACATCCGCTCAACAGGTTTACGCTGAGGCTCAAGTAGCTCAGGTTGGTCAGGTTGCCGAACTCCCCCGGTATCTCTCCGCTCAACAGGTTTAGGCTGAGGTCCAAGTAGTTTCAGGTTGGTCAGGTTGCCTAACTCTGCCGGTAGCTCCCCGCTGAAGTAGTTTAAGCTTAGGTCCAGCGAAGTAAGGTTAGTCAAGTTGCCCAACTCCCCCGGTATCTCCCCACTCAACTGGTTATCGCGGAGGGTCAGTCTGGTAAGGTTGGTCAGGTCACCCAACTCCGCCGGTATCTCCCCACTGAACTGGCTTCGGCCCAGGCGCAACTCGGTAAGATTGGTCAGGCTGCCCAACTCCCCCGGTATCTCCCCGCTCATGCCGACGAGGTTCAGCGTGGTAAGGTTGGGTAGATTGCTCAACGTCGCCGGTATGTCCGAGCGCGGGCCGATTGAGCCGCCAACAATGCCGAGGGATCTCAAGTAGGGCAACTCCACCAGTCTCTGTATATTCCCACCGCCTTGGATGTATAGTCCAATGACGTAGCCTTTGTCGTCAGTGAAAACATCCCCCCATTCGCCTACCGGCACGTCACCGTAGGCGTCCCTGGAGTAATTACGGAGGGCGGCCACCGCTCGCTTTTCCTTTTCAGATTCTATTCCAGATATGGGCGCCGGCGCTGCCGAGCAGGACTTGGTATAGATATGGTTTTCTCTAGCTACGGGTCTTTCGAGAGGCAGGTTGCCCGGAATGCACCCGCTCAACTGGTTGTCGTGGAGGGACAGCGACCGCAGGTTGGACAGGTTGCCCAACTCCCCAGGTATCTCCCCGCTCAGTCGGTTTCCGTTGAGGGACAGCCTGGCAAGGTTGGACAGGTTGCCCAATTCCACCGGTATCTCCCCGCTCAACTGGTTTTCGTCGAGGAACAGCCAAACAAGGTTGGACAGGTTGCCCAATTCCGTCGGTATTTCTCTGCTCAACCGGTTCCCGCCGAGGTACAACGTTGTAAGGTTGGACAAGTTGCTCAGCTCCCTCGGTATCTCCCCGCTCAACTGGTTTCCGCTGAGGCCCAGCACTGTAAGGTTGGACAAGTTGCCCAATTCCCCGGGTATCTCCCTGCGCAACTGGTTATCGCGGAGGTTCAGTTGGATAAGGTTGGACAAGTTGCCTAACTCCCCCGGTATCTCCCCGCTCAACTGGTTTCGGCTGAGGTACAGCCAAACAAGGTCGGACAGGTTGCCCAACTCCGCCGGTATCTCCCCGCTCAACTGGTTCCCGTTAAGACGCAGGATAGTAAGGTTGGTCAAGTTGCCCAACTCCGCCGGTATCTCCCCGCTCAACTGGTTTCGGCTGAGGTTCAGCAATGTAAGGTTGGACAGGTTGCCCAACTCCGCCGGTATCTCCCCGCTCAACTGGTTTCGGCTGAGGTACAGCCAAGCAAGGCTGGACAGGTTGCCCAACTCCACCGGTATATCCCCACTCAAATCGTTATAGTCTAGGTACAACTCGGTAAGGTCGGACAGGTTGCCCAACTCTCCCGGTATATCCCCGCTTAACTGGTTATTGCGGAGGTCCAGCTTAATGACTTCGCCACTGTCGTTAGTGGTAACACCATACCATTCGCCAATTGGTCGCTGGGTCAGCCAGTTAGTCTTGTCTCCCCACCTGGGGCCACCGGTGGCGTTGTAAAAGGCGGTCAGAGCCGCCCGGTCCCTTTCAGCGGGGGACGGTGTAGGCACTGGGGTTGGCGTGGGTATCGGCGTTGCAGTAGGTACAGCGGCTACGGGCGAGGGAGTAGGCACCGGCGCGACAGACTCGGGAGTAGCGGTAGGCACTGCGGCAACTTGGTCGGTTACCGGCGTGACGGCCGGCATTGCCGGGGTGCTTTCCGCAGTTACCGGGGCGACATCGCTGGCGGTGGAATCAGGGGCGGCCGGGACTTCCGGCGCGGCTGGTTCCGGTTGGGGGTCAACAACCGGCTCCGTGGAACTACAAGCCAGTAGCAGGGCCAGGGTTAGCAGCAGTAATGCAAAGGCGCAAACACGGGGTAAAACTCGGCGGTGGAG
Source organism: uncultured Dehalococcoidia bacterium (assembly GCA_958295765.1). Lineage (GTDB taxonomy): Bacteria > Chloroflexota > Dehalococcoidia > Lucifugimonadales > UBA3495 > CATQHB01. The sequence goes on along the minus strand of CATQHB010000002.1, from coordinate 1,004,974 downwards.
TAACATTCCGGGCATTTAAGTGCTCCTTGATTTAAGAAAGTCCGGGCCTGCCGGCGGGCCGGCAACGGCGGAATCTGCGTCTCCTGGCCCGCGCCCACTTTACGGCGTCAGCTACATCCTGCTCCGCTATACCCTGGGCCGCGATATGGCGGCGTATTTCATCAATAGCCGGCAACTCCTCAGCAGTACGAACAAACTGCCCGTCCCGCATCGGTTCAAGGATAATCCGCTGGCCTTCAATCCTCACCTCAAAGGAGTCAATGTCCTTGTATTGGGCGATGACTTCCTCGGGAATAGTCAGCGCCTTACCGGGAATTACCGGCACTACTACTGCATCCCGAATGGGCGTAAGAACAATCCTTCCCTTTTCCCGGTCAACCTTAAAGCCTTTTACCCCCGGGAAATCGGCATAAACGGACTCCGGGATAATCAACAATTTCCCGGAGGTCAATATGGCTATTTCCGGTTCCGGCGGTTTAGAATCCTCCGGGGTTTCGGACGGCTCTACCTTCAAGCCGTCCTCGGGCAGCAGTTGAGACCGGTCAAATTCACCCTCAGCTACGGTGTCCATTGCTTTCCTCCAGGCTCCAATCACGTTGTAAAGCATTATAGCATCAGTTCCTACCGGGCAAGGCCCAACACCCGCCCGCTTTTATGGTAAACTACATCCCAAACCGACTAAACCGAAAGACTAAACGCCAACCCTTAATTGCCCGGAGGAACTCCCTATGCCCACCACCGATGCCGTTGTCCTGCCCGCTACTGTTCGCCCCGTTAGTTACCGGATTACTTTGCAGCCGGATTTGGCTAACTTCACCTTCACCGGCCTGGAAACTATCGACATTACGATCGCGGAAACTACTTCCGAGATTGTCCTCAACGCCGACGAACTGCAAATCCACTCGGCCACTCTGACTAAGGACGGGCGCAGCGCCCGCGCTGCCGCCATCACCCTGGACGCGGAGCGGGAGACGGCGACCCTGTCCTTCGCCGACCCGATCAGTCCGGGGCCGGCCCAACTGGAGTTGCCCTTTACCGGCGTCCTTAATGACAAGCTGCGGGGCTTTTACCGCAGCCAGTACGTCAACCCGGAGGGGGAGGTCAGCTACCTGGCGACCACTCAATTTGAGGCCACCGACGCCCGCCGGGCCTTCCCCTGCTGGGATGAGCCGTCCTGCAAGGCTACCTTTCAGTTGACCCTGAACATACCGGCCAATCTGGTCGCCGTATCCAACACGCCGATAATCGACCAGGCCGGGCTGGACGCCGGCTACAAGTCGGTGATGTTCGCCCAAACCCCGGTGATGTCCACCTACCTGATGGCTTTTATAATCGGCGACTTGACCTCCATTGAGCAGGAGGCGGTCAACAATACCCGGGTCGCGGTCTGGACTACCCGGGGCAAGGAGGAGCAGGGCCGCTTTGCCCTGGAAACCTCGGCGCGGATGCTGTCCTTTTTCAACGATTACTTCGGCATCCCCTATCCCCTGGCAAAGCTGGATCACATCGCCATACCCGACTTTGCCGCCGGCGCGATGGAGAATTGGGGGGCCATCACCTACCGGGAAACGGCCCTGCTGGTGGACCCGGAAAACTCCTCGGCCGGCACCCGGCAGCGAGTGGCCGAGGTGGTGGCCCACGAAATGGCCCACATGTGGTTCGGCGACCTGGTTACGATGGAATGGTGGGATGACCTGTGGCTGAACGAAAGTTTTGCCTCCTGGATGGGCACCAAGGCCACGGATTGGGCCTTCCCGGACTGGCAGATGTGGACCCAGTTCGTGAATATGGACACCAACCGGGCCTTGAGCCTGGACGGGCTGAAAAACTCCCACCCCATTGAGCAGGAGGTGAAAGACCCGGCGGAGATCAGCCAGCTTTTTGACGCGATCAGCTACAGCAAGGGCGCATCGGTCATTCGGATGCTGGAACAATTCCTGACCCCGGAGGTCTTTCGCCAGGGCCTGCACCAGTACCTGGACGCCAATCAGTACGCCAACGCCCGCACCGAACACCTGTGGGCCGCCCTGGAGGAGGCCTCGCAACAGCCGGTAACCGCCATTATGAACACCTGGACCGGGCAGATGGGCTACCCGGTGCTGCGGGTGGAAACCCAGCCGGCCGCCGACCATCTGGAACTGGCCCTGTCTCAGGAACGCTTTGTCTATGACAACCTGCTGGGGGAGCCGGAGACAACGCCGGAATCGGAATCGGAACCGCCGGTCTGGCAGGTGCCGGTGGGGGTGGCCCAAAGCGGCGGCGGCGACAGCGACGGCGCCGAATCGACCGAATCCATAGTTATGGACCGTCCCCAGACCCGGCTGCGGCTGGCCCGGCCGGCCGGGGCCGAAGGCTGGTTCAAGGTGAACCCGCAGCAGACCGGGTTCTTCCGGGTGAATTACGCTCAAGAGGACTGGCGGCGGCTGATTCCGGCGGTCAACGCCCTGACCCTGCCGGCCACCGACCGGCTGGGCGTCCAGAACGATGCCTACGCCCTGTCCAAGGCCGGCCTGCTGCCGGTTACCCAGTTCCTGGACCTGGCCGGGGCCTACGAAAATGAGGATGACGCCTCAGTATGGAGCGACCTGGCGAGCAACCTGCGGGACATTGAGCTGCTGGTGGCCGATGAGCCGTACCACGAAAACTACCGGGCCTTTGCCCGGGAGCTGTTCCGCCCGGCGGCCCGGCGGATTGGCTGGGCGGCCCAAAGCGGCGAGGGACACCTGGACGCCCTGCTCCGCAGCACGGTGCTGAGCCAGGTGGGTAGCTACGGGGACGCCGAGTTTCTGGCCCAGGCTACCGAACGGTTCGACGCCTACCGGAAAGACGCCGCCACGCTGCACCCCGACCTGCGGGGGCTGGTGTTCAGCCTGGCGGCCCAGAACGGCGACGCCAACACCTACGAACAACTGTGGGCGCTGGAGGCCGGCACGGACTTGCAGGAGGAAAAGATTCGGCTCCTGATTGCCATGGCCCGCTTTACCCAGCCGGAACTGCTGCAAGAGACCCTGCGGCGCGCCCTGACCGACGCGGTGCGCTCCCAGGACACCATCACGGTGATAACCGCCGTGGCCGCCAACCTGCGGGGGCGGCAACTAGCCTGGCAGTTTGTCCAGGACAACTGGGGCGAGTTCGACCGGCGCTATGGCGATGGCGGGTTCGGGCTGATGCGCCTGGTTTCCATTTGCAGCAACTTCGTGGACGCCGCCAAGCTGACCGAGGTGGAGACGTTCTTCCAGGAACACCCGGCCCCGGCCGCCGAGCGCACCATCCGCCAGGCCCTGGAGCGCATCCGGCTCAACGCAAAGTGGCTGGAACTGAACCGGGGGGAGTTGGCCGGCCGGTTCGGGTAGGCCGGGGGGGTTATCCACGAAGGGGCACGAAGAGGCACGAAGGGGGGAGGGAAAGGCCGCCGTCTTTAAGGGGCGGCGGCCAGCAGGTCATCGGCCAGACTTTCCAAACGCTCCCGTTGGGGCAGGCAGTTCAGCCAGCGTTGCGGTATGGCTGCTGTGCCGTAGCGCGCCCCCAGCACGGCGCCGGCCACCGCCCCGTTGGTATCGGTATCGCCGCCGGCGCTGACCACCGGCGCCAGGGCATCCTCAAAATTCAACGGCGTCTGCCAGGCCCAAATCCCGGCCTGCAAGCACAACAGGGTATGGCCGATAAGTCCATCATCCAGGGGCAAGTCGCCAATATCATCGCCCACCGCCATCATCCACTCCCGCACCTCGGCCGGCGCGCCGTCGGCAACGGCGGCCTCCGCCAACTCCTTCACTGACGGGGTAACTCCCTTCAGCAGCAAAGCGATGGCGGTATTCAGGATGATGCAAGACCATTGGCAGGTTGGGGCATAGTGAGTAACGGCGCAGGTGGCGGCGCTGTCCTTGACCAGCAAAGCAGGGTTGGAATGGCGGGCCAAAGCTATCGGAGCGCAACGCATCAGCCCGCCGTTGGGGGCAATCTGGTTACGCGCGTAGATGCGGCGGGCGGCTTCCGGCGGCTGGTGACCCTGCTCCAGCAGGTTAATAACGGCGTTGGTGGTATTGCCAATCCCCCGCCCGTTTTCCCGCCGCCAGCGCACCAGCCGTTGGGCAAAGTCCGCAACGTAATCGCCGCCGCCCAACAGCGCCTCCCCCAACTCCACCGCCTGCGCCAGGTCATCATCCATAGGCCGAAACTGTTCCGCTGAATCAATTTCCGTAACGCCGTCGGGGTACTGGTCGGCAATAAAATCGGACGGGTCGCCCTCCACTGGCAAGCCCAGCAAGTTGCCCGCCGCCAACCCCAGGATTACGCCCCGGGCGCGGTCAACCAAGCCCGACGGGGACTGGTCGGCGGTGGACAGCAAGGCAACCAGGTTAGGCGCGTCGGTTATGATGGTGGGGTCAGTCATGACTAATTATCCTCTTTCCAGCGCAGGATGTACCGTTCCTGCTCGGCGGTTGACGGGGATTTTTGGCACTTCGATTTGGGACATTGCCGCCAAAGGTCGTGCAGTTGCTCCAGAGCAGCCGGCCCAGCGTAACCGTGCCGCGCCAGCCAGCAGCCAATAATCAGGCCAGTGCGTCCCACCCCGCCCCAGCAGTGAACATAGACCGTCTTACCCTCACTCATGTGATTATCAATTGCATCAAGAATGTCCGTGGTCAGCGCCGGCGAATCCGGCACGGACACATCCCGAATCGAGAACCGCTGATGCGTTTGAGTAGCAGAGTCCAACCAGTGGGCATAGGGCTGTAATCCTTTACCCGGAGTCGGCTCGCCCGCCTCGGTTAAGTCAATAAAGAGGGAAATTCCGGCGTCGGTGAGGGCCTGGAGCTTTTGCAAGGAGGATTCTTCATCCAGGTTTCTTGGGTACTCGCCGGCCAGCAGTTGGCCGGGAACCACCCAGTAACAGTTCTCTATCGGCTGCGGGGGTACTGCGGGTTCACTCATATTGCAAATCCCTTATAGTTATGGATTCCGACATTCGGAGGAATGTAGGGAGTGTGCTTACATAAAGCACACTCCGAAAAGTCGCATTTCACGACAGCCCCACCAAATAGGGTAGGGCAAAGTCGCCCGAACTGCTATTTCTCCGTTAATGTTAATTGAGATCCATACTTTACGCCAACTATGTCGCAAGCTGTTTCAACATACCTTATTACGTTCGATTTACTCAGGTTAATTCCAAGCCAACACCCACGGAGTTAAACTCGGGCGGCCTTTGGGTTAGTTGCCGTCATTAGATACAGTGCCGGCAATGTCGGCGCTAACCCTGGTCAAGTGGTCACTGATGCTGTTGACGAATGGGAGCGCTAACTGGTAGCTCTGGTAAATCTCATCTATGGTCTTATCAAGAGGAAACTGAGCATAACTTCCGTGGGCCAGTTCGTTCCGCGCATTGCCGACTTCTAAGAACGATCGAGCAGCCTCTTGGTATTCATCATGCCCACTAACATACTGTTGCATAGACTGTCTAAATTCACGGCCAAAAAGTGCAAAGAATTGATTTGCGTTTTTGGCATCCCAACTGAACAGTCTGGAATACTCACGCCCAAAAGCCCTATGCAGGATTAGCTCTTTGACTAACTCGTTGCCAGAGGTGCAACCATCTACGAAGTCGATAACTTGTTGCTGAACTTGCTCCTCGAAATAGCCGGCTGCTGCCATCAAGAGAGACTTGCTGAATGTTATCCTCAACGTTGTCTGTAGAGAAAGCTCTAGGACATCAATCCCGGCTATCAGTTCTTGAAAGTCCCGATAGAGCTGGTCCACGGGGGGCAGGTCAGCCACAACCAAACGCCTCTCTACAAAGGAGATACCAAGGCATAACCCCGGTCAAGACGATTCTGGACATTATCTTTCCGGGTTGTTGCCCTTTGAGTAGCCTCTACAAAAGCTTCGTCGGTCTCCAGAGTCCTTAACTCTTCCAATTCGACTTTACCCTCTGCCAGGCCGCCTTCCAAGTATTTCTGCCGACAAGTTGCCGAAAACACTGCCTCTATCAACGCTATGTTGACCCGATTGTTGACTTTGTTGAGAAAGGCGTTGTTGGGAAGGTGGGCCGTAGAGTTAAGGAAAGCCCGGAAAAATTCCTCCAGATACTGGTTTTCCTCTTTAGTGTTGGATTTACACTTCTCGGAAAACCCGTCGAGAAACTTGGACATAGATGAACCATAGTTATCTATGTCAATCAATATGGCGAACATCCGCAGCAAAAGCTCCACGTCTTTTAAGCGGAGATCTGGCACGGTATCGTGCAAGATATGCCGCCAACCATCGGCATAGTTAATCCGCATCAGAGTATCGTAGAAACCTGAATGAAAAACGCTACTGCGGATTTCTTGGGTGCTAAGGTTTACTCCCCCGGAGTTGAGACGGCTAAAAATCTCATAGACGGACGAGTCATCACCTTTAGGCGAGTTCTGCCGAATTATCACATTCCGAACCGTCCTCAGGTCGAACTGTAACTGATCATCGCCCAGACTCTCATAATCAAGTCCGTGCAATTTATTGGGAATTCCAGAGACTCTCGCCGGCAAGCTGAGGCGAAAGTTAGTAAAGTACTTGTCGTCTCGCAGCACCTCGTCGGGAATGTGCCCCTGCTCAGCAAAAATTCGTCTCAAATCAGCACGTGCTTCCATCCGGGGGAACCGTTGCTCTCTAAAATAGTAGAGGGACATAAGGCGTTGTTGCCCATCAATCACGTGAAATTGATTCCGAGCGGCTTCATACAGGAAAATTTGAGGAACCGGTAGGCCGATAATGAGAGATTCCACCAGCTTGGAAGCCCGCCTAACATCCCAAACGTAGTTCCTTTGAAACCCAGGAATGACCAGAACGCCCGACTTGATGAAGTTATACATCGTCGAGACGTTAAAGTCATTGGGCGCCGTCGAAATGTCGTAATCCTCAACGCCAGATACTTCCTCTTCACCCTCGGCGTAGTCGTCGTAATGGATTTCATCAATTCGGGATTCAGCCGATACCATCTTGGCACCCCACCTGATAAGTAATGTAACCAGCCTATCTATACTCGTTGATTTTGTCAAACACCCCACCCCCCAATTTGACACTCCCGCCCCCAGCAAGTAACCTTGACCCTGGTATCCTTGCAAAGGTATGTAGGTTTTATGACTATTTCCAACCGCGCTACTCTACTTAAATCGTTGCTCCGGGAGCGGATTGTTGTCCTGGACGGGGCCATGGGGACGGCTATTCAGGCCCGGGATTTGGGGCCGGAGGACTTTGGCGGGGCCGAGTTTGAGGGCTGTAATGAGTACCTGACCCTGACCCGCCCTCAGGTCATCGCCGACATTCACCGGTCTTATCTGGAGGCCGGGGCCGACGTTATCGAGACCAACACTTTCGGCGCCACTTCCATCGTCCTGGCCGAGTATGACCTGGCCCACGAAGCCCGCCGCATTAACCGGGTGGCGGCCCAACTGGCCCGCCAGGCCGCCGACTCTACTGCCGCTGCCACCACTACGCCGGAACGCCCCCGTTTCGTCGCCGGGGCCATGGGGCCGACCACCAAGACCATCTCCGTTACCGGCGGCGTTACCTTTGATGAACTTTCCGACGCCTACCGGGAGCAGGCGCTGGGCCTGGTGGAGGGCGGCGTTGACCTGCTGCTGCTGGAAACCACCCAGGACACCATCAACCTGAAGGCCGGGCTGATTGGCATTGACCAGGCTCTGGCCGAGTTGGGGCAGGAAGTCCCCGTCGCGGTGCAGGGCACTATTGAGCCGATGGGGACGCTGCTGGCCGGCCAGGACGCCGAAGCCTTTTATACCTCACTGGCCCACCGGGACTTGCTGTGGCTGGGCTTTAACTGCGCCACCGGGCCGGAGTTTATGACCGACCACGTCCGCACCCTGGCCGGCCTGTCCCGCTTTCCGGTGGCCTGCCTGCCCAACGCCGGGCTGCCCGACGAGGACGGGAAGTATAACGAAACCCCGGAAATGCTGGCGAATACCATCGGGCGGTTTATGGAATCGGGCTGGCTCAACGTGGTGGGCGGCTGCTGCGGCACCGGCACGGAGCATATCCGGCTGCTGGCGGAACGGGCGGCCGGCATTTCCCCCCGCTTGCCGGTACACGGGACGGAAACCCGGGTGTCCGGCATCGAGGCCCTGGTAATTGACCAGGACACCCGCCCGGCCATTGTGGGCGAGCGCACCAACGTGCTGGGCAGCCGCCGCTTTCGCCGCCTGATCGGGCGGGGCGGGTTTGAGGAGGCCGCCGAAATTGGCCGCCGCCAGGTTCGCAACGGCGCCCACATCCTGGACGTATGCCTGCAAGACCCGGACCGGGACGAAATGGCCGACATCATTACCTTCCTGGACCTGCTGACCAAAAAGGTCAAAAGTCCCATAATGATTGACTCCACCGACGCGTCGGTCATTGCGGAATCCCTGAAACGGCTGCAAGGCAAGTCCATCATCAACTCGGTCAACCTGGAGGACGGCGAGGCCCGGTTCCAGGCGGTGGCGCCCCTGGCCCGGGCCTACGGCGCCGCCCTGGTGGTGGGCTGCATCGACGACGACAAGGAGCAAGCCCAGGCCATCACCCGGCAGCGCAAGCTGGAAATCGCCATCCGCTCCCACCGCCTGCTCACCGAGAAGTACGGCATCCCGGAAGAAGACCTGATTTTTGACCCCCTGGTCTTTCCCGCCGGCACCGGCGACGCCAACTACGTCGGTTCCGCCGCCGAAACCATTGAGGGCGTGCGGCTGATTAAGGAGGCCCTGCCCAACACCAAGACCATCCTGGGCATCTCCAACGTCTCCTTCGGGCTGCCCCCGGCCGGGCGGGAGGTTTTCAACTCGGTTTTCCTGTATCACTGCGTCCAGGCCGGCCTGGATACGGCGATTGTCAACTCGGAGATGATGCAACGCTACACCTCCATACCGGAAGAGGAGCGCAAGCTGTCGGAAGACCTGATCTGGAACCGGGGAGCGGACCCGGTGGCCGCCTTTGCCGCCCATTTCCGGGACAAGCCGCCCCAGGCCACCGCCGAGGAGCGGCTCAATCTGCCCCTGGATGAGCGGCTGGCCCTGGCGATTATCGAGGGCAGCAAGGAGGGGCTGGCCGACGACCTGGATGAGGCGCTGGCCGGCCGCGCGCCCCTGGAGGTTATCAACGGCCCCCTGATGGCGGGAATGGACGAAGTGGGCCGTCAATTCAACGCCAACCAGCTGATTGTCGCCGAGGTGCTGCAATCTGCCGAGGCGATGAAGTTCGCCGTGGCCCACCTGGAACCCCACATGGAGCGGGCCGACTCGGCCAGCAAGGGCAAGGTAATCCTGGCGACGGTCAAGGGCGACGTTCACGACATCGGCAAGAACCTGGTGGACATCATCCTTTCCAACAACGGCTACCAGGTCATCAATCTGGGCATCAAGGTGCCGCCCCAGGACTTGATTGACGCCTGCCAGGAACATTCCCCGGACATCGTGGGGCTGTCCGGGCTGCTGGTCAAGTCGGCGCAGATGATGGTGGAGACGGTGCGGGACTTCCGCCAGGCCGGGGTCAACCCGCCCATCCTGGTCGGCGGGGCCGCCCTGTCCAACCGCTTCACTCGGCTGCGCATCGCCCCGGAGTACGCCGGCCTGGTGGCCTATGCTCAAGACGCTATGAGCGGGCTGGCCCTGGCGAACACCCTCCAGGACGCCGACGAGCGGCAAAAGCTGGCGGCCAGCATCGAGGCCGAAACCGACGAACTGTTCCAGGCGGCCCAGGCCCGGGCCGCGGCGGAAAGCGCCGGCGCCTCCGGTACGGCGGAAACCGTGTCGCCGGCCCAGGTGCGCCACGACTTTGACTTGCCCAACCCGCCGGACCTGCGCCTGCACGTAATCCGAGACTATGACCTGGCCGAGATTTTCCCCTACATCAACCCCCAGATGCTCTACGTCCGGCACTTGGGCTACCAGGGCCGCTTTGCCGAGGCTTTGGAAAGGGAGGAGACGGACGCTTTGGAACTGCGGGATTCGGTGCGCCGGGTGGAGGATTTGATGCTGGCCCGGCCCGACATCCGGGCCAACGCCGTGTTCAAGTTCTTTCCCTGCCGTTCCGACGGCCAGACCCTGCTGATTTACGGGCCGGACGGCCAAACCGTGCTGGAAAGGTTCTACTTTGGCCGCCAATCCCAGCGGGAGGGGCTATGCCTGGCCGACTACGCCCGCCCGCTGGCTTCGGCACAGCCCGACTACGTGGCGATGTTCACCACCACCGTCGGCCCCGGGGTGCGCGCCCTGGCCGAGGAGTGGAAAGAGCGGGGGGAGTTTCTCAACTCCCACATTTTGCAGGTGTTGGCCCTGGAATCGGCGGAAGCCTTTGCCGAACTGCTGCACCAGCAGATACGCCAGATGTGGGGCTTCGGCGACCCGCAAGGCATCAGCTACCCCGACCTGTTCCGCGCCCAGTACCGGGGCCGCCGCTACTCCTTCGGCTACCCGGCCTGCCCCCGGCTGGAAGACCAGGAACCGCTTTTCCGCCTGCTGGACGTTACCGCCAACATCGGCGTAGAACTGACCGAGGGCTATATGATGGACCCGGAGGGTTCGGTATCGGCCCTGGTATTCCACCACCCGGACGCCCGGTATTTCAACCTGAGCGAGGGGGATATTGAGCGGTTGGAGCGGGAAGTGGCGGGTTCAGGGCAGTAATTGCGGCGGCAGTAGCGGCGCCGGGCGGGCTTGCCAAGCCTTTTCCCGCTCGGCCTGCAACTTCTCCCCTTTAGCTTGGCTATGCTCTAAAAACTTTCGCCGTATCTCTTTCACATAGGCCAACCAAGCCTTTTCGTACCGCTGCTTGGCTTCCGTCATAAAGCCAGTACCTATACCGTGGTTATCCTCATAGTCGTACATACTCTCACGCCATTTCATATTCTCCTGTTCGTGATAATGAAACCCTTTCACAGCATAGTGAGGGTGGGTCCCTCCCACTAGCATCTCAAAGTCATTCCGTCCTTTGGATTCAAGGAAGTGATACAAATACAAGAAACGATCCCAAGCCTCCGGGGTTATCGTTTCCACCCACTCCCGGGCATCATCCAGACCGTAACTTTCCCAATCAGGCCCTTGAAGAAACCGCTCCCGTGATTCTGCGAACTCCAGAACACGCTCTACCGACCCATCGGTAGCAAGCCAATCAACAGCCCGCTCCTGCCTTGCCGCCAGTTGCTCAAGCGCCTCCCGGCAAACCTGCGACACATTCACGTCAGGCTGCAAAGTCTTGACCCGCTTGAGCAAGTCATTGGGTACGTTAATACCGATTCGCATAATTCCCGCCTCCGTATGCGTATGTCTTATATAAAGCATACGCATACATTATCAGGTTGTCAATCCTCGAAACTGCTCCGGTCTGCAAAGAAATGAGCAGGGGTTGACAACCTGTAATGCTCCAGTTATATTACTTGTAATTCGTAATTTCAATACACAGCAAGGAGTAAGTAATGACTGAATCGGAAAAGGGGCGCCGGGAACGGGCCATTGAAGTAGGACGGGAGGCCGTCAATCTGGTAACGGAAACGGCAGAGGCCGCCGCCGGCACGGTGATGGAAAACATCGGCGCCATCCGCAACAAAACTGCCGGCAACCGCCAGACCCGCGACAACGTGGTAATGGTGCGGGTCGATAAGGACAGCCTGGCCCGGATGGATGAACTGGTAGAGGCGGAAGTAGTCGGCAGCCGCTCCGAAGCCGCCGCCTACCTCATAACCGAGGGCATTAAGGCCCGGCAAAGCCTCTTTGACGCTATCGCCACCAAGGTGGCGGAAATACGCAAGGCCAAGGATGAGTTGAAAAAGTTGCTGGAAGAGGAGGAGCAACCCGAAGAGCGACCGCAGGATTAGGGCGGCCCTATCCCCATACCCTGGTCTCCGATAAAGGGGGGACATTTTGTTGAATATCATACAGGAAGTGCCTTCGGTCAACTTCCACCTGTGGGAACCCTGCAATATGAAGTGCGGGTTCTGCTTCGCCACTTTTCTGGATGTCAGGCAAGACATACTGCCCAAAGGTCATCTGAATCGGGATGACTGCGTGGCGGTAGTAGAACGGCTGGCCGAAGCGGGATTTCAGAAAATCAACTTCGCCGGCGGCGAGCCTACCCTCTGCCGCTGGCTGCCTGACCTGGTTGAAACCGCCAAGTCCAAAGGGATGACTACCGCCATCGTTACCAACGGCTCAAAGCTCACTTCCGGCTATCTGGACTCTATGCAGGGCAGCTTGGATTGGATTACCTTGAGCATCGACACCACCGACCCGGAAAAGCTGAAACGGATTGGGCGCGTAGCTCCCCAAGGGCCTATGTCGGAAGCCGATTACCGGCAAATCACCGATATGGTGATTCAGCGCGGGATTCGGTTGAAGATTAACACCGTGGTAAATCCCTTGAATTGGGAAGAGGATTTTACCGGATTTATTGCCGGCGCCCGGCCTGAGCGCTGGAAGTTACTCCAAGCTCTCCCGGTCAAGGGCCAGAATGACCAGTTCGTTGACCAGTTCATCACCACCAAAGAACAGTTCGACGCCTACGTCGAGCGGAATCGGAACGTAGCGGAAATGGGCATAACGGTCGTGCCGGAAAGCACCGAGTTGATAACCGGCAGTTACATCATGGTTGACCCGGCAGGTCGGTTTTTCGACAACGTTACCGGCGCCCATAACTACAGCAAGCCCATCCTGGAAACCGGCGTAGCGGCGGCGCTCCAGGAAGTCAAACTGATACCCGAACGGTTCCGGGAAAGGGGCGGCCTGTACGATTGGTAACTCCGGGGATGTGGTTCGACAAGCTCACCATGAGCGGATTCTGTTCCTGGCGCAGACTTGCCCTTTGACCTCCCCATCCCCCCAAGGCAACCGCAGCATAAACCCGTCGTTCCGGGGCCGGAACGACGGTTACCTGGGTTGCCCTGGTTATAATGCGATTGCCCGGATAATCCCCCCAACCACCTACCCACCCGGCGCCAATCAATGCTAAAATTAACTATTAACCGCTGAACTGATTGGCGCCAATTTTATGTTGCCCCGCCCGCCGGACGGGGCCGGAAGTTTAAGTTTAATGCGTATTGTAATGATTCACGCCCTGGCCGAGTCGGTGCCCCCGGTGCGGGTGGCCTTTCGCGAGGAGTTTCCCGAGGCGGAGGTGGTGAACCTGCTGGATGAGGGGCTGTCCCTCGACTTTGCCGGGCAGCTTACCCCCCAACTGCGCCGCCGGATGAGCCAGCTTATTTGCTACTGCGGGGAGCACGGCGCCGACGCCATTGGGCTGGCCTGCTCCTTTTTCGCCCCGGTGGTGGAGACGGCCCGGGACCTGGTGGACATTCCGGTGGTGTCCTCCTACAGCCCGGTGATGGAGGAGGCCCTGAAACACGGCAACCGCATCGGCATCATCGCCGCCTTTCCCGCCACCCTGCGGGACTCGGACTACTATCTGCGCCGCGCCGCCGCCGAGCAGGGCCGGACGGTGGAGCCGGAGCTATGCCTGGCCGAGGAGTTGATTCCCCTGCTGCGTACCCAGGGGGCGGCGGCCTTTGAGGCCCGGCTGGAGGAACTGGTCAACGGCCTGGCCGCCGGCGTGGACGCGGTACTGCTGGGCCAGTTCTCTATGGCTACCGCCCTGACCCGGTTGCAGGCCAGCTGCCCGGCGCCGGTCCTCTCCGGCCCCCACAGCAGCGCCCGCAAGCTCAAGGAACTATTGTCCGTCCCCGCCTGGCCGGGGCTGAACGATTAGGGGTATGCCCCGGTAATACCGCTTTTTTGTACCGCTCATCCTGAGCCGGTTGAAGTACGGGGTTGGTGGTTCGACAGGCTCACCATGAGCGGGTGTATGATGCCGGGCAATCGCCGGGCCTTTCGGCTATCGCCGCCGGAGTAAATGCCCCGCTCACCGGTAAATTTGCCGTACCCGGCGGTGCTTGGTGGAACCCTTGAACAGGAACCGCCCACTGAACCACTCTCCTTGTTCAGTGGGCGGTCGGGCTGGCCTGATTGAGGCCCGCAACAACTAGCCCAGATCATGCAACGCCTTGAGCAACGGTATGCCCACCGATATACCCAAAGACGCAGCCACTCCAACGAGGCTGATTAGAATCGCCAGCCGCGTATGTTGATTGGTCCGGCTGTGGTGATAAGTCGCAGCCAACTCCCGGAACTCCCGGTCGGTTGCTGCATCAGGATTAGCATTATTCAATTTGACATACGCTTCCCAACATCCAGGCGCAGTACGCAAAGCCTCATACATTGCGAGTCCCACGGCACGATCAGCCAGAGGATACTTGACCAGAGAATACTTGAAATGACTTTTGCTGAAGTCCTTCAATGCCTCCATTTTTGTCTTGAGGTCACCGAACTGTCTCTTTCGAATGTAGAAGCCACACCCCGCCGACCCAAAAAATAGAAACAAAATAATAATGACGTTCATCCAGTAAGGTTTCACAGCACACAAAATGGACCACGTTGCTGCTATCAACCCCACTTTACAAACCAGAGACACGACAGGAACAAAATTAAGAAAAGCAAAAAGCGCAACAATGGAAACGCATATCATCACAGCTTTGCCGGGTAAGAGCGGCTCATCAGAAAGTTCTTGACACAAACCCCACTTCTGGTACAAATCTAGATTTTTGCACCGATGCTCCCGGATAGACCGGCCACACATGGCAAACTTTCTCCCTAGCAAGAAGGAAGCCCCCGCCAATCCGATGAATATGGCGGCCCAACCTACTATAATTTCCATTTCCGCAATCATCTATAACCCTCCCGTCGAAAACTGGTTCCGCAATTAAAGCCAAACTCTCTAACCCCGGACGGGCAGCCCACAGAGCAACCGGGGCAGCCCCGTGCGCTACCCGCCCGACGGAATTACTCGCACCACTGAGCGAAGCCAAAATACCCAGGGTAATCAAAGCGCTCCTCCATGTAACGCTTTACGCACTTGTTATCCTGGTCAACAAAGTTGAACTGATTACCACGAAGTAACACCACTTCAATAGATTTAAGCCAGTTGTCCAACTCCACCGGTATCTCCCCGCTCAACTGGTTCCAGCCGAGGTGCAGCTCGGTAAGGTTGGTCAGGTTGCCCAACTCTGCTGGTATCTCCCCGCTCAACTGGTTCTCGCTGAGGTTCAGCACGGTAAGGTTGGTCAAGTTGCCCAACTCCGCGGGTATCTCCCCGCTCAACTGGTTACCTTCGAGGTTCAGCGTGGTAAGGTTGGACAGGTTGCCCCACTCCGCCGGTATTTCCCCGCTCAACCGGTTAGCACTTTCGCCCCCCCGGCTGCGGCTGAGATTCAGCGTGGTAAGGTTGGACAGGTTGCCCAACTCCGCCGGTATTTCCCCGCTCAACCGGCTGCGGCCGAGGTTCAGCACGGTCAGGTTGGACAGGTTGCCCAACTCCGCCGGTATCTCCCCGCTCAAACGGTTTCCACCGAGGTTCAGCACGGTAAGGTTGGTCAGGTTGCCCAACTCTACCGGTATCCCCATCCCCGTGATCACGCTCGAGCCATCATCAGCCGGGTTGCTAAGGTCCAGTTCAGTAACCCCGGCATCGCCATAACCGGCAACACCCGGCCAAAATTGTATTGAATCGTCGGACACCCGGTGCCCAAGGCTATAGCCAAGGGCGTCGTAGATAGCTATCAGGGTTTCCCGGTCTCTTTCCAAAGGGGTCAGGGTAGGCGCCGGGGTTGGCGTGGGTACCGGCGTTGCGGTAGGTGCAGGGGTATCGGGCACGGGCGTCGCCGCCGGCGCGGGTATTGGCGTTGCGGTAGGTACAGCAACTACCGGCGAGGGCGTAGGCGCCGGCGCGACAGTCTCGGGAGTAGCAGTCGGCCCGGCGGCAACCTGGTCGGTTACCGGCGTGGCAGCCGGCATTGCCGGGGTGTTTTCCGTGGTTACCGGGGCAGTCAGGACTTCCGGCGCGGCCGGCTCCGGTTGAGGGTCGGCGGACGGGGCGGCGGGGGCTTCCCGCGCGGCCGGTTCCGGTTCGGGGTCGGCGACCGGGGCGGCGGAACTACAGGCCAGCAGCAGGGCCAGGGTCAGTATCAGTGATACAAAGACGCAATTACGGGCTAAAAGTCGGGGGGGGGGGGGGGGGGGGGGGGGTAAAATTCCGGGCATTATAAACGCTCCTTAAACTTTGATTCAGGCAGTCCGGGTTGGCCCAATGCTATGCCGGTTCCGGGCAGTTGTCAAATCGGGTTGTGGCAACGCCGGGGTTTTTTCCTTTTCGGCATAGGCCGCAATGTAAATACCCCGCTCATGCAGCAACCCAACCCGCTCATCCTGAGCTTGTCGAAGGACGGGGCTGGGATGGTTCGACAAGCTCACCATGAGCGGGTTGGGTTGCTGCATGAGCGGGTTGGGCCACTGGTTGGTAGCTGCGGTATCCTTATCTGATGCCTAGTTATGGCAGCCCCGGGCCTGGATGTCCCAGACTGCTTCTACCACGCCGTCCCTTATGCCGATGAACCGGTCCCAGCGGCTGACCATGGCGTCCTGCTGGCCGGGGATTAGCGTTACCTGGTCGCCGATTTCCAGCGCGGCCCCGTCCTCTACCCGGAACACGATCCGGTCGGCGTCCATTTCCGCCGCCGTTACGCCGGGGCGGTTTTCCACCCGGGGCAGGCCCTTCAGCCCGCCTACCGCCTTGGCGCCGGCGTCCCCTACCGCCACCCCCGGCCGGGGCGCGCTGATGATGGTGGTCAGCACCTTGCCGGCAAACTGGAAATCCGGCATATACTCGTACTCCGTTTCCATCACCAGGTAACTCCCGCCCTGAACTTCGGTTACGCCGGGGATGTCGCCAGCCACGTCATAGCTCCAGGTTTCCCCGGTAGAGACGATTTCCACCGGCAGGCCGGCGGCGGTGATGGCGTCCTTCAAGTCCAGCACCGGTTGAATCAGGCGGTGGGCCTCGGTGGCCCGGTCCTCCCGGTCGGCGGAGGGCTGGGCCATCATCTGGTGGCTCATAATACCCCGAAAGGTCAGGCCGGGGAGGGCGTCAATCAGGCGGGCCAGGGCCACCCCCGCCGCCGCTTCCTGGACGCCGCAGCGAATCAGGCCGGTCTCCTGCTCAATGACCACCCCCAGGTTGACGCCCTGGGCCGCCGCCGCCTGAGAAAGGGCGCGGGCGTTCTCCGGGTCATCGCAGGCCACCAGCAGCTCCGCCTGGCCGGCCAGGGTGCAGAGGCGGTCGATTTTCAGCGGGGCAACTACCTCGCTGGTGATAAAGACGCTGCCGATGCCGCCGTGAACCATCACCTCGGCCTCGGCCACCTTGGCGGCGCAGACCCCGCCGACGGTGCCGCCCCGCCGAATCTGGCGCAGGGCCAACGCCGGCGTCTTGTGATTCTTGCTATGGCCCCGCAGCTTGCTGCTCCGCCCCCCATAGTAGTCGGCCATCACCCCCATATTGCGGTCCAGGGCGTCCAGGTCCAGAATCAGGCAGGGCGTATCCAGTTCGGCCACCGGGGTGCCCGGCGGCGGACGATAGAGTTGGTGCATCGTAAGACCTCCCACATTTTCCGACAACTAATGCCGACTTGATACTTCCGGCCCCTAGTCCAGCCGGCCCCGGGCCGCGATGGGCCAATAGCCCACCAGCTTGCCATCACTCACCGCCCGCAGGTAGTCAAACTGATTGACGCACAGGGCCAGGTCATAGGGAATCAGCCAGACCTGGTCGTTGGGCCGCAGTTGCGCCGCCGCCGGCTCCTCCAATTCCAGGATGCCGTGCTCGGCGCTGAAACGGGTCGCGGCGGCGCCGGCCACTCCGTCCAGCGCCGGCAAACCGAAGTCCGGCCCGGTGGCCTTGTGGCCGGCATCCACTACGGCCCGGCCGGCAACCGGGTGGCTGATGACCGTGCCCAGGATGCGGGCCGCCGGGGCCAACTCCGGGCGCACCCGGCAATGGCTGGCGTCCATCAGGGGATAGACCCCGGCTTGCACCTCGGTAACGCCGGATAGGGCGGCGGCGCTGTCGTAGTTATGGGTGCCGCCCACGCTGACTATCGCCACCGGCAGGCCGGCCCGCTCCACCAGTTCCCGGGTGTCCACCACCGGCTGCAAGCGGCGGCGGGTTTCGGCCTCCCGCGCGGCCCGGTCGGTCAGGGGCAGCGGCCCTTCGTAGGCCATCAGCCCCCGAAACTCCAGGCCGGGCGCGGCGGCAGCGGCCTGGGCCAACGCAACGGCATCCGGCCCCGGGGCCACGCCCCCGTAGCCATAGCCGGCGTCCAGGTCAACTACAATGCCCAGGGAAACGCCGGAACCGGCCGCCGCCGCGGACAAATCATCCAGGTTGCGCCGGCTGTCCACCGCCAGGGTGATTTGACTGCTCCCGGCCAGGGCGCAAAGGCGCCGGATTTTGGGGATGGTAACTACCCGGCCGGCAATCAGGATGTCGTCGAAACCGGCCCCGGCGAACACTTCCGCCTCCCCCAGGGAACTTACGGCAATGCCGCCGCCGCCGGCCACCTGCCGCCGGGCCACGTCGGGACACTGGTGGCAGGAGATATGAGGCCGCACCGCCACGCCGGAACCGGAGAAAGCCTGATGCAGGGTTGCAATGTTGCCGGCCATCACCGCCAAATCCACCACCAGGGCCGGGGTATCCAGTTCCTCTTGAGCCGTGCCTACCGGCTGAAAAATCGGTCGCTCCATCGGCTAAAACCTCGCTTGCCTCGCTTGAACGGTTGCTATTCAGGCAGAATAGCACAAAAGGGCGGAAGGGGTAACGCCGGCGCCGCCATTATCCGGGGCAATCATCTTTTATTTATGGCAACCCAAACAACCGTCGTTCCGGCGCAAGCAACCGTCGTTCCGGCGAAAGCCGGAATCCAGAATCCTCGGTAGCCGGCGCGTTCTTTGCCGGGGGATTTCCTGGATTCCGGCTTTCGCCGGAACGACGGTGTTATGCGGCGGTTGCCTTGGGGCGGGATGCCGGGCGGGTGCCAAGACTGCGCCAGGAACAAACCCCGCTCATGGTGAGCTAATCATCCGCTCATGGTGAGCCGGTCGAACCACCCAAAGGATTGTATGGTAGGGGCGGGTTTATAACCCGCCCTGGCCCGGGGGCCGGAGTATGTTGGCTATGGCCTACCCGTTTTCCGGTACATTCCTGCCGTTGAACGGCGGGCGGGTTATAAACCCGCCCCTACCCGGATGTTGGTACTCCGCAACTGATGTTGGTATGGATGTTGGTATGCCTCAGCCCAACGTAGGGGCGGTTCGCGACCTAATTCTTAATTCCTAATTCCTAATTCTTAATTCCTAACTCCTAACTACGGCCCCACCGCCCCGGTAAAAGGCGTTGCGGCCTTGGTCCACACGCCGCTGCTGCTTTCGTAATAGACGTAGGCCCGCAGGTACTTGCCCTGGTCGGCGACCACCGGGTCGTAGCTCAGGGTCTCGGCGCCGGAACCCCAGATGGCGAAGGAACGGATGACGTTCTGGCAGTCGGTATAAGTGGCGTCGGCGTTGTCGCAGCGCTGCCAGCCCCAGCGCACGGTGTCCATGACCGCCCCGCTGGGCTGCCAGTTGCCGGCTACGGTAACTACCCCGGCGCTCACCGAGGGGCTGGTATTGCCGCTGCCAAAGGTCAACGCCGTCCCGGCGGTGGCGGCATCGGCGGCGCGCACCTTGCCGAAAACCCGGGTGTAAACCGTGCTGCCGTCGGTCAGGGCGATACTGGCCCGGAAGTATTTGTTCAGGTCGCCGTTGTTGGGGATGTAGGCGTAGGTGGGAAAGCCGCTGCCCCGGTTGGCTCCCCGGTTGCTGGTGACGTCGGTCCAGCCGGAGTACCCGTTGTCGGAACGCTGCCACTGCCAGGAGGCGCTGGCCCCCCGCAGGCTGGTGTCGCCGAGGCAGACCCAGATGGGTTCCCCTACCACCGGGAAGTTCTTGTGATCCGTTTCGCCCATTGCCTGGCTGCCCTGGGTTACCGGCTGATGCGTCCCGTACTTCAGCTTGGGGTACTGGAAGGGCATCCCGAAACTCCAGGGGTCATCGCCGCCGGTCGTACTGTCCAGGTTCACGTTCCAGGCGGCGTAGAGGCCGGAGTAGCCGTTGGGCCGTTGCAGTTCCCGGGTGGTCTTGCCCTCCGGGGCCAGGATGTCGCTGTCGTCGGCGATGCCGGTGGTTCCGGTGTCCCAATAGCTGTTGAGAATACCGATGTTGCTGGACCCGGTGTTGCTTTCCCCGGGATTATTGGGCGTAGCGGTGGCGATTTCGGCCCCCACCAGGCCGCCGATTTCGGCGCCGCTGGCCCCGGTTACCTGGCCGGTGGCGTAACTGGCGATGATGTTCACGTTGGTAATTCCATGAACCCCGGCTCCCTCGGTCCCGCCTGTTGAAGGAGTGCGCTGGCTGTTGGCTAAGCCCACCAGTCCCCCCAGGTCGTTGTCGGCACCAGCGCCGACCACCGCGCCGGTGGCGTAGCAAGCGGTAAGGTTGGCGTTGGCCCGGTTGGCGGCGTAGGCATCCAGCGTCAGAAAGGCGTTAATTTCCCCCACCAGTCCCCCCGCCTTGCCGGTGGCGGTGACGCCGACGCCGGCGCCGGCGCCGGTGTTGGTAACGCTGACCGGGCCGGTGGCGTAACTGGCCGTCAGGTTGCTGGTTAGCTGTACCGCGCTGCCGCCGCTGCCGCTAGTGCCACTACGGAACCAACCCACCAGGCCGCCGGCCCTGCCACTAATGCCGCTGGCGGTAACGGCGCCGGTGGCGTAGCTTTGGTATATGTTTCCGGGGTCCGTTCGTCCCACCAGTCCGCCGGCATAGGTGGTTGCGGTGACGTCGCCGGTGGCGTAACTGGAGGTTACACTGGCGTTCACGTTTCCGCCGCCCCACAGCGCCGCCACGAGGCCGCCGGCCTCGCCGGCGGCGGCGGAGACGTCGGCAGTGGAGTAACTGCCGCTGATTGTTCCGCTGTTCGTTCCGAGGGCCTGGAGCAGCCCGACCAACCCGCCGGCCCGGCTCCCCGTTACCGATACCTGGCCGGTGGAGTAACTGTTGGTGATGGTTCCTTCGTTCATGTCGCCGACCAGGGCGCCGGCGCGCCATCCCGCATTTATGTCGACGTTGAGCAACTGAACGTTGCGGAGGGTGGCGCCGTCGGTATTGCCGAACAGCCCGGTCAGCTCTGACCCGGCCCCGGTGGTGCGGTTGATATACAGGTAGGAAATGCTGTTGTTTTTGCCGTCGAAGGTGGCGGTGAATTTGTTGGTACTGTCGCCGAGGGGCAGCCAGCCCGACCCGCCGTTGTAGTAGCGGTCGCCGGCGCTGCTGCCGTTGCTGTTGCCGTCGTCATCGAAGGTCAGGTTCGCGGTCAGTTCGTAGCCGGTGCAGACCCCCGACGGGCAGCCCATCCGCCCGCCGGTGGTAGTGGCCCGGTTGGGAAAGGCGGCCGCGTAGTCGGCGTGGGTGGCGTCGCCGTTGCCGTCCAGGTCGTGGCGGATGGCGTTCAACTGGGTGGTGGTAGCGATGTCGATGAGGCCGTTGTCATTCGCGTCATAATCGACGGTGGACTGGGCCGCCGCCGTTCCCGCCCCGTACAGCAGGGCCAGCCCCGCCAGCAGCGCCACCATTGCCACCACCAGCCCGGTCCAGCCGGCGGCGTTGGGCAGCATATTTGCCCGTCCATAAAAGTCGGGGGGGGGGGGGATTTTCCGCATAACGTTCCTGCCATCCTTGAGGTAAGGGTTACGGGTTGCGGGGCCTATTATAGTATCCCGTGAAAGTCAAGGTCAACCGGGGAATTAGGAATTAAGAATTAAGAATTAGGAATTGGGAATTAGGTTGCGAACCGCCCCTTGCACCGATGACCCCCCCAATGTCATTCCGACCGCAGGGAGGAATCTAAAAACCTTGAGAGAAGTCAAGGGCCGGCATTTTAGATTCCTCCCTCCGGTCGGAATGACAGGATGAGCGGTCGGAATGACAGAGAACCTTATCCGGCACCGGCGGGTTGGTAATGGTAGGGGCGGGTTTGTAACCCGCCCTGGCTCAGGGGCAAGGTTGGTATTCCTCACCCGGTCATTTTCGGGTGAACGTAGGGGCGGTTCGCGAACCGCCCCTACACCGCAACGGCAAGGAAATGCCGGAAAAAGGTTATGCCCTTGTTGAACCATTCCTGCACCTGAGGAAGGGCGGGTTACAAACCCGCCCCTACCGGACAACGTAGGGTGGGTGGTTCGACAGGCTCACCATGAGCGGGTTGGGGGCCTGGTTTGTTCCGCTCATCCTGAGCGGGTTAGGGGCCTGGTTTGTTCCGCTCATCCTGAGCGGGTTGGGGGCCTGGTTTGTTCCGCTCATCCTGAGCTTGTCGAAGGATGCCCACCGGCCACCGCCGGCCCTTCACCCCTTGCATTTCCTACCCGGCCAATGCAACAATACACTGCGATTGGATTGGCGGCCTCCCGGATTCCGGTTTTCTTTAACCCGGTTAGGGACGGGCGGCGCCAAGTTTCTCCAGGAGACGGCCTATGCCCGGACTGCTTGAGGGGGTCAAGGTCATCGACTTGACCCATTACTTTGCCGGCCCCTATTGCGCCAAGCTGCTGGCGACTTTGGGCGCCGAGGTTATCAAGGTGGAGCGGCCCGGCGGCGGCGACCCGCTGCGCCACTTCCCGCCCTTCGCCAACCCCCGGCAGCCCGGCGAAAGCGGCGCCTGGTTCCTCTACCTGAACACTGCCAAAAAGAGCCTGACCCTGGACCTGAAAACCGACCAGGGCCGGGCCATAATCCTCGAACTGGCCCGCTCCGCCGATATTCTGGTGGAGAACTTCGCCCCCGGCACGATGGCAAAGTTGGGGCTGGACTACCCGGCCTTGCGCCGGGAAAACCCGGCCCTGGTAATGACCTCCATCTCCAACTACGGGCAGACCGGCCCCTACCGGGACTGGAAGGCGTCGGAGATAAACCTGTACGCCGCCGGCGGGCTGATGAACATTACCGGGGAGCCGGAGCAGCCGCCGCTGAAGGAGGGCGCGCCCCTGGCCCAACTGGGCGCCGGCCAGAACGCCTTTGTCGCCACGATGACCGCCCTGCTCCACGCCGAGGACAGCGGCGAGGGGCAGCACATTGACCTGGCAATCGCCGAGTACGCCACCAACGTGCTGGAAAATGCCCTGATGCAATACAGCTACTCCGGCCGGGAGTTCACCCGCGTCGGCAACCGGGGCTATGGCCGGGCCGCCTGGGGCATCTACCCCTGCCAGGACGGTTTTGTGGGCATTATCGCCGGCCCGGACCAGAATTGGCCGGAGGTGGCAAACATTATGGAGCGGGAGGAGTTGGCCGACGCCCGGTTCGCCTCCCGCCAGGGCCGCCTGCTCAACGCCGACGAGGTGGACGCCCTGATGCTGCCCTGGCTGCTGGAACACGACAAGGTGGACATTTTCAAGGCCGGCCAGGAACACGGCCTGGGCTTTTCCTTCGTCGCCGAAATGCGGGACATTCTGGAGATGGAGCAGTTGACGGCCCGGGACTATTTCGTCAGCCTGGAGCATCCGGTGGCGGGAACCCTCCAGTATCCCGGCCCGCCCATCAGCCCGGAGAGCGGCGACATTGCCTCCTGGGTCTATCGCCGCGCCCCGCTGCTGGCCGAGCATTGTCTGGAAATCCTGGGCGGCCTGGGCTATTCCGCCGCCGAGGTGGAACGTCTCCACGCGGAAGGAGTCATTTAGGTGAGCAAGGCACAACCGCTGAAAAACTATCGCATCCTCGACCTGTCCCGCATCTGGGCCGGGCCGTACTGCACCAAGCTGCTGGCCGATATGGGCGCGGAAGTCATCAAGCTGGAGTCGCTGCGGGTCTATGACTCCCACCGGGGGCCGGTCAGCCCGGCGCCCGGCATCGCCGCCTACCCCGACTCCGACCCGGGGCCGGAACCCTGGAACCGCAACGGCTGGTTCAACTGCCTCCACATGAGCAAGTACGGCATCACCCTGGAACTGACCGAGGCGAAAGGCCGGCAGGTCTTTGAGGAACTGGTGTCCATCTCCGACGCGGTGATTGAAAACTTCCGCCAGGGCAGCCTGGCCCGATTGGGTTATGACTATGAGACGCTGCGGCGAATCCGCCCGGATTTGATTTACGCCTCCATGCCGGCCTTTGGCAACAGCGGCCCCTGGCAGAACTACGTGGCCTACGGCATTGGGCAGGAGCAGCTTTCCGGCATGGCCCACATGACCGGCTACGCCAACGACGGGCCGATGAAGTCGGGCATCAATCACGGCGACCCCATCACCGGCTCCCACGCCGCCGGGGTGTTGCTGGCCGCCCTGCGCTACCGCCGGCGCACCGGCAAAGGAATGTTCGTGGACGTTTCTCAGCAGGAATCGGCGGTCGCCCTCATCGGCGGCGAGGTGCTGGCCTACCAGATGACCGGCCAGGAACCGGAGCGGCGGGGCAATCATTCTCCCTGGTTTGCCCCCCATAACGCCTACCCCTGCGCCGGCGCCGACCGCTGGGTTACCATCGCCGTTACCAATAATGACCAGTGGCGGCAGTTGGCTGAGGTCATCGGCCGGCCGGAACTGGCCGATAACCCGCAGTACGCCGACAACGCGGCCCGGCTGGAAAATCAGCGGGAATTGGACCGGATTATCGGGGAATGGGCCGCCGATCGGGATTTGTGGGACATCACCCGCCAACTCCAGGAGCGGGGGATACCGGCCGGCCCGGTGCTGCGGGGGCCGGACTTGCTGGAAAACGAACACTACACCGAGCGCGGCACCTTTAACTACGTTGACCACCCCCAGGCCGGGCCGAAGTGGTATCAGGGCTTTGCCTGGCGGATGTCCGCCACCCCCGGCCAGGTTCACTGGCCCTCCCCCACCCTGGGCCAGCACAACCGCCAAATCTACCGGGAACTGCTGGGCCTGACCGACGGGGACATTGACCGGCTGGAGGAAGGCGGGGTTATCGGTACGAAACCGACGGGGTCGCGGATTATCTAGGGAGGGGCCGGGTTTTTCGACTCTCCTCGCCGGAGCAAATACCCCGCTCATCCTGAGCTTGTCGAAGGACGGGGTTCGTGGTTCGACAAGCTCACCATGAGCGGGCCAGGAAAGCGCACCATGAGCGGGCCAAGCGGCTCACCATGAGCGGGCCAAGAAGCGCACCATGAGCGGGCCAAGCGGCTCACCATGAGCGGGCCAGGAAGCTCACCATGAGCGGGCCAAGCGGCTTTGCCAAGTAACGATAAAAGTTTGGCCCTACGCCGATAAAATCAAGACGTAAATTCCTAATTCCATAAGGAGGAACCACCTTGACCACCCAAACCGAACCGGAAGCCCTTTACGAAATCAAGGACGGCATTGCCTACATCACCATGAACCGCCCGGAGAAGCTGAACGCCATCGACCCGGCGATGCGGCAGCTTTTGTGGGACGCTTTTCAGGACGTGAAGCACAACCCGGCCGTCCGCTGCGCCATCGTTACCGGACGGGGCCGGGCCTTTTCCACCGGCCATGACCTGGTGGCGATGGCTAATGACCGGGCCAACGAAGGCCCCAGCACCGGCGACCTCTACGTGGAGCAGTCCAAAATCTGGAAGCCGATCATCTCGGCCATCAACGGCATCTGCCTGGCCCAGGGCTGCGGCATCGCCCTGGGCAGCGACCTCCGCATCGCCTCTACCGAGGCCCGTTTCGGCTGGCCCCAGGCCAAGCGGGGCATCTCCTCGGTCAGCGGGCCGGCCCTGCTCTCCCAGGTAGTGCCGCGCAACATCGCCTTTGAGTTCCTATTCACCGGCGAGTTTGTGAACGCGCAGAAAGCCCTGGAGTTGATGCTGGTCAACTACGTGGTAGCCCCGGAAGAGGTGCTGCCCCGGGCCGAGGAAATGGCGCGGCAGATAACCGCCAACGCCCCCCTGTCCCTGGCCGCCATCAAGGAAGCCTCCATCAAGGGCGCCGAAATGGGCCTGGAAGAGCGGGTAGCCTTCGCCCAGAACAAGCGGGACGAGGTGCTGCAAACCGAAGACGCCCAGGAAGGCGTCCGGGCCTTCGCCGAAAAGCGCGCCCCGGTCTGGCAGGGGCGTTAGACGGGGTTAATCCACGAAGGGCACGAAGGGGCACGAAGGGGTTTTTTAGTTTTATATTAGTCTGTCGAAATGACTGGCAAAGCAGTCAGAATGACATAGAACCGTGGCCGGAATGACTTGGCAAAACGGTCGGAATGACCGGCCAACTGCCTAACTAATAAAACTAAAAAAACCTTCGTGCCCCTTCGTGCCCTTCGTGGACAACCCCCCGTTCACTGCGAGCGCAGGGCGCGGCCCGGTAGGGCGCCGGTGTGGGCGCCCTGGTCGATTACTACCTGGCCGTTGACGATTACGTAGTCGATGCCTTCCGGGTACTGGCGGGGCTGCTCGAAGGTGGCTTTGGCCTCCACCCGCGCCGGGTCAAAGACTACCAGGTCGGCCTTCATACCATCACGGATAATGCCCCGGTCGGCCAGGCCCAAACGCTGGGCCGGGATGGCGGTCATTTTCCGCACCGCCTCCTCCAGCCGCAGCAGGCCCTCCTCCCGCACGAACTGGCCCAGGACGTAGGGGAAAGTGCCGTAGGTGCGGGGATTGGGCTGGCTCCCGGTGAGCAGCCCGTCGGAGCCGACCATTTGCGCCGGATGCCGGGCGATGGCGCGGATGTTGTCCGGGTTCCCGGTGCGGGCCACAAAGGCCACGTCCAGGTTCTCCTCAATCAGCAGGTCGCAGATGGCGTCCACCATCCTTTTACCCTGATGCCGGGCCAGGTCCACCAGAGAGCGGCCCTCCCACTCCTTGTTTTGCTCCGAACCGACGTGGCTGAAAATGTAGTGATCCAGGGTCAAGCCCCATTGGGGTTCCACCGAGTCCCCCATTTCGTCCCGGATGCGGCGGTCCTGAATACGGCTGAGCAGGGCGGCCGGCCCGCCGGCGTGTACCCAGTAGGGCAGCAGGGAATGGAGGACGGTGCTGGCGGCGGCATAGGGATACTGGTCATAGGTAACGTCAACCCCGGCGTTGCGCCCCTCATCCACCAGGGCCGTCATCCGCTCCCCCATGCCGTCCACCGGATTGTGGTAGTGGGAAATATGCACCGGAACGCCACTGCGCTGACCGATGTTGACCGCCTCCCGGAAGGGGTCAAGGAGACGGTCGCCCAGGCTGTAGCGGGCATGGGTCATATAGAACCCGCCCAGGTCCCGGATGGCCTCGCTGACCGCCACCAATTCATCGGTGTCGCTGTAGGCCCCCGGCGGGTAGGTCAAGCCGGTGGCAAATCCAAAGGCGCCGTCCCGCATCCCCTGGCGGGCCAGTTCCTGCATCCGGGCCAGTTCCGCCGGATTGGGCAACCGGTCGGCCCAGCCCATTGCCTCCACCCGGATGGCGGCGTGCGGCACGAAGTAAACTACGTTGCAGGCCACCCGCCCGTCCAGCAGGTCCAGAAACTCCTTGACGCTGCCCCAGCGCACCTCCGGCGGCGGGGCGCCGTTGACCGCCGCCAGGTAGGTCAGCAGTTCCTCCAACCGGGCCGGCGAGGTGGGCGCATAGGATAAACCGTCCATTCCCAGGGCGTCGGTAGTTACCCCCTGTCGCAGCTTGGCCTCGTGCCGGGGTTCGGACAACAGCATCAGATCCGAGTGGGAGTGCATATCAATGAAACCCGGACAGACCACCGCATCCCCGGCGTCAATCACCCGGCCGGCAGCCACCGCCGCCGTATCGCCCCGCAGCACGGTAACGGTATCCCCGGCCACGCCCACACTACCCCGGAACCAGGTTTGACCCGTACCGTCAATAATTCGACCGCCCCGTATCAACAAATCAAACATAAACCCTTCCTCACTATCAGGTTCAGGAGTTGCGCCGTTGGCTATAGAACAGCCGGGCCGTCGCGCCTTAACCAGGGCAACCGGCAACCGGCGGCAACCCAGGCAACCGGCGGCAACCCAAGCCACCGTCGTTCCGGCGAAAGCCGGAATCCAGGAAATCCCCCGGAAAAGAGCGCGCCGGCTACCGAGCGTTCTGGATTCCGGCTTTCGCCGGAACGACGGGTTGTTTATGCTGACCGGGTTATGCTGCGATTGCCCCGGTACAGGACGTTGAGAGCCTGGCGCCATTGCAAGTTATATGAAAGCCCGGCGCCATTGTCATTGTAAGTTCCGGGTCATTCTGAGAAAAGTCTATGCCATTCCAACCGCTTGCCCGGTCATTCCACTGCTTGCCCGGTCATTCCGACCAATTAGTCTGCTATCCCGACTGCTTACTCTGTCATTCCGAGCGGAGCGAGGAATCTAAACTCCTGCATCAGCGAGATCCTCGCCGGAACCGGATGTTGGCAAGGGCCGGGCATTTTAGATTCCTCCCTGCGGTCGGAATGACAGGGTAAGCGGTCGGGATAGCAGACTAATCAGTCGGAGTGCCCGGCCAACTGTGTAATTCCCGGTTAACTGTGTAATTCCCGGCCCCGGCCTAACTCCCGGCCCCAACGTATCTATAGTGAAAATCTTGCCTCTGTATGGCTGTATTAGATGCAATCGGCTGTATTTCAGGATTATGTCAACGTAATAAGGAATAATACTGCCATACAATAATGAATACTGCCATATATCGGCATTAGGCGGTGTAATCCGTGCATTGCCAGGTTTGACAAGCCTTTGGAATACCGATAACATCCTGACCAGACGCACCCTAAGCCAACAAGGAGGTAATTAAGGATGCGTGTAAGTTTATCACGGAAAGCGACGGTTGAACCGGAGTCTAGTCAGCCGAAACGCGCCGGGCGTTCCAGTAGGGGCCTTTCCTGGCTCAGTTATTACCGCGACGACTCGCCCAGCTTCACCGGGAGCACCGCCTCCCTCCCCTGCCGCCAACTCCCCTGCGAGCCTTAGCTTCTTTACGCTTGCCAATTTAAGCGTTAAGCGTCTCTCCGGGCGGCCTGCCGCCTGAGCTTCCGGTTGGAGTAAATTCTCCGCCGACGTAGGCATTGCCTTGGGCTAATGCCGCCGCCTCAGGCTATCTGTCACCCAAGACGCTGCGACACCAGGATACCTTTGTGTATTTTTGGAAAACCCCGTGTCTTTCCGTTTGTCTGTGATAAACCCAATCGGGGCAGGCTTGCCGCCGGCCCAGCCAAGTAGAGGAGGAAACTAAATGCGAATACTTATGCGGTCCAAGATTCACCGGGCCACGGTGACCAACTGCGATGAGGACTACATCGGCAGCATCGTCATCGACCAGAACCTGATGGACCGGTCGGACATCTGGGAGTACGAGAAGGTCCTGGTCTGCGACATCGACAACGGCAACCGCTTCGAGACCTACGCCATTTCCGGCGCCCGGGGCAGCGGCATCGTCTCCGTCCAGGGGGCGGCGGCCAAGCTGACCAACCCCGGCAACAAGGTCATCATTATGTCCTTTGAGGTTACCGATGTGCCGGTGGAACCCCGGGCCATCCTGGTCAACCGGGCCAACGAATTCGTAGAGTACCTTTCGGGGGTAGAAAATGCTGTCAAAGTTTAGCGAAGCCCAAACCGAGCAATACTACGACCACGAGGATGCCGTTTACCGCGCCCTGTGGGACAAGGACGGCAGCGTCCATTGGGGCCTGTTTGAGGACGGGGCCAATATGACCTTCCTGGAGGCCGGCGCCAACCTGAACGCCGTGATGCGCCGCCGGGGTAAGCTGGCCGCCGATTCCCACGTGCTGGACGTCGGCTGCGGCAGCGGCACTACCGCCATCGCCCTCTGCCACGCCCTGGGCTGCCGGGTAACCGGGGTCGATTTGAGCGGCGTCCGCATCGCCAACGCCATTGACTCCCTGGAAGAGGAGCCGAGGCCCGTCCAGGACAAGGTGGCCTTTGAGAAAGCCTCGGCCACCGACTTGCCCTTTCCGGCGGGAACCTTCAGCCACGCCTGGAGCCAGGCCACCATCTACCACGTGCCGGACAAGGTGAAGGTGCTGGAGGAGGTTTACCGGGTGCTGGAACCCGGCGGGATTTTCGTCTTTGACGATTTGCTCAAGCCCCAGCCCAACATCAGCGAGGAAGCCCGGAAGTTCGTCTATGAGCGGCTGCTTTACGATACGGACTTCAGCTTTGAGTCCTACCAGGAAGCCCTGAAAGCGGCCGGGTTTGAGGTGTTGGAGGCGGAGGACATTTCCCGCCACCTGAAGACCAGCTATCAAATGCTGAGCGACGCCGCCTCCCGGGGCAACGAGGAACACCGGGAACGGTTCGCTTTCCTGGCCGAAGCCTATCAGGAAACCGCCCGCTCCGTGGACCGCAAAGAGGTGGGCTGGGCGCTGTTTGTCTGCCGGAAACCCTAGTTGCTTGGGGGTTTCTCACCACCGAAATGCGGCGATCGGCAGAGGTTCCCGGTGAATCTCTGCCGGTCGCCGCGCGCTTTGTGTATCGGTTACTCTATGGTGAGCCAAACCCCGAAAGGAAGGACTTATGACTGAGCAAAACCGGGTGCAATGGGTCTATTCCTCTCAAAATGAGCAGGAACTGGAGGAGCGTTACGACCGCTGGGCCGAGGAGTATGACGCCGACCTGGAGGCCGACTTCGGCTGGATTTCTCCCCAGCGCACCGCCGAGACCTTCGCCCGCCACGTCCCCGCCGCCGCCGCCATCCTGGACGCCGGGGCCGGCACCGGCCTGGTGGGGCAGTGCCTCTACGACCTGGGCTACCGGCGCCTGACCGCGATGGACCTGTCCCAGGGGATGCTGGAGGTAGCCCGCCGGAAGAATATCTACCAGGCTTTTGACCAGATGACCATGGGGGAGACGCTGGCCTACCCCACCGATGCCTTTGACGCCACCGTGGTGGTGGGGGTGTTCACCCAGGGCCACGCCCCGGCCGGCTCCCTGGACGAACTGGTGCGGGTTACCAAGCCCGGCGGCCACATCGTTTTCAGCCTGCGCACCGACACCCACCGGGACAACGGGTTCAAGGAGAAACAGGAGGCCCTGGACGCGGCGGGGCTATGGAAACTGGTCGAGGTTACCGATACCTTCCAACCCCTGCCCAAGGGAGAGCCGGAGGTTCTGCACCAGGTATGGGTGTACCAGGTAAGTTAGGTCAAATACGGTGATGCCCCTACCGCAAGTTGACTTGCCTTTTGCGGCCAGGGCGGGTTACAAACCCGCCCCTACGATGACGGTAATGCCAACCTGACGGCGTGAATAGAAAGTGGCCGGGAGTAGGGACGTTATTCGCGGTATCCCAAAGTGGCTTGTCATTATCAGGGTAGGGGCGGGTTTATAACCCGCCCTTACACTTGACCAAGACACCTATCAACCGCTCATGGTGAGCCTGTCGAACCGTTCACCCATCCTTCGACAAGCTCAGGATGAGCGGTATCTCCAACACGGGTAAGTGGGGATTCCTCAAAGTGGCCTGGTATTATCTGGTAGGGGCGGGTTTGTAACCCGCCCTGGCCTCAAGGCAAGGATCGGTCAAATACGGCAACACCATTTCCACAAGCTACCTCGACTTTTGCGGGAAGGGCGGGTTTGAAACCCGCCCCTACGATGACGGTGATACCACCTTAACGGCGTGAATGGAAAGGGGCCGGGGGTAAGGGCGTTATTCGCGGTATCCCCAACGTGGCTTGTCATTATCCGGGTAGGGGCGGGTTTGTAACCCGCCCTTACACTTGACCAAGACACCTATTAACCGCTCATGGTGAGCTTGTCGAACCATTCACCTATCCTTCGACAAGCTCAGGATGAGCGGTATCCCAACGTGGATCGGTATTACACCGTAGGGGTGATTCCTCAAAGTGGCCTGGTATTATCTGGTAGGGGCGGGTTTGTAACCCGCCCTGGCTCCAAGGCAAAGATAGGTCAAATACGGCAACACCATTTCCACAAGCTACCCCGACTTTTGCGGGAAAGGCGGGTTACAAACCCGCCCCTACGATGGCGGTAATGCCAACCTGACGGCGTGAAGGGAAAGGGGCCGGGAGTAAGGGCGTTATTCAAGGTATCCCCAACATAGCTTGTCATTATCACGGGTAGAGGCGGGTTTGTAACCCGCCCCTACGCCTGACCAAGACACCTATAACCGCTCATGGTGAGCCTGTCGAACCATTCACCCATCCTTCGACAAGCTCAGGATGAGCGGTATTCCCAATGTGGTTTGGTATTACCCGGTAGGGGTGATTCCTCAACGTGGCTTGGTATTATCACCGGTAAGGGCGGGTTACAAACCCGCCCTTACACTTGACCAAGACACCTATAACCGCTCATGGTGAGCTTGTCGAACCATTCACCTATCCTTCGACAAGCTCTGGATGAGCGGTATCCCCCACGCGGCTTGGTATTACCCGGTAGGGGTGAGTCCTCAAAGTGGCTTGGTATTATCTGGTAGGGGCGGGTTTGTAACCCGCCCTGGCCTCAAGGCAAGGATCGGTCAAATACGGCAACACCATTCCCACAAGTTACCCCGACTTTTGCGGGAAAGGCGGGTTTGTAACCCGCCCCTACGATGACGGTAATGCCAACCGGCCGGGGGTGAGGGGAAAGGGGCCGGGGGTAGGGACGTTATTCGCGGTATCCCCAACGTGGCTTATCATTGAACCGGGTAGGGGCGGGTTTATAACCCGCCCCTGCGCCTATAACAATAATACCAACTTGCCGGGAGTAAGCCCGCTACTCCCGCGTTTCCAAAGGCCAGCCCCGGCGTTGTACCTCCTGGAGGCAGCGGGGGCAGCGTTGTTCGGGGGAATGGCCTACCGCCGGCCAGAAGTCCGGGGCGGTGAGGCCGCAGAGGAACAGGGGTGCCACTTCCTCAATGCCCAGGCTGTCCACGTAATGCACTTCCCCGGCCTGGCGGGGGTTGGGCCACCACCAGGGGGTCAACTGCTGGGCCAGGCCGTTAATTTGACTCTTGGCGTCGTCCTGCCAGCCGTCTTCGGGCAATTCCACCAGCCAGGCCCGGCCGGCGGCGCCGGTCTGCCGCCGGGCTTGCAGCTTCCCCTCCCGGATGCAGCGGCGGATGACATCCTGAGAGACGTTCAGCCGCCGCGACGCTTCCTGAATGGTTACTTCTTCCAAAACTTCCTTTCCTTTCTTAAACCGCACCCGGTCAGGGTTGGCTGACGGCGGTCAGGGGGTCTTCCATCGTGTCGCCCAGCGAACCGCCGGGGGGCACCATGGGGTACAGGTTCACCGACGGGTCCACCACGAACTCCACCAGGTAGGGGCCGTCGTGGGCCTGGGCCTGGCGCAGGGCCGGCATAACGTCTTCCTGATGCGTTACCCGCTGCGCCGGAATCCCGTAGGCATGGGCCAACTTCACGAACTCCGGGCCGGGAATCGGCACCTCTTTCAGGTGATTCTCAAAGAACATTTCCTGCCACTGGCGCACCATGCCCAGGTAGCCGTTGTTAATCAGGGCAATCTTGACCGGCAGGTTTTCGTGGGCCACCGTCGCCAATTCCTGAGAAGTCATCTGGATGCCGCCGTCGCCGGCAATGCTCCAGACCGGCACACCCGGCTGCCCAACCTGCGCGCCCAGGGCGGCCGGCAGCTCGAACCCCATAGCGCCCAGGCCGCCGGAGGAGACAAAGGTGTTGAAACCGTTGAAAAAGAGGAACTGGGCCGCCCACATCTGGTGCTGCCCGACGCCGGTAACTACCACCGTGTCCGGGTTCTCCTGAATCAGTTCGTTCATCTCCGACAAGACGTGCTGGGCCAGCAGAGAGTCGGTTTTGGGAATCGCCAGGGAGGGATGATGTACCTTCAAGTCCGCGATGTAGGCCATCCATTCGGGCCGCTCCCGGCGCCGCACCAGGGGAACCAGGGCTTGCAGCACCGCCTTGGCGTCGCCCACCAGGGGAACCTCCACCGGAACGTTCCGCCCCACCTGGCTGGGTTCGATGTCCAGGTGGATGATGCGGGCGTGAGGCGCAAAGGATGATGCCTTGCCGGTAACCCGGTCATCAAAGCGCATCCCCAGCCCCACCACCAGGTCGGCCTGGTCCACCACCATATTAGACCAGTACATCCCGTGCATCCCCAACATCCCCAGGCTCAGGGGATGGTTGCGGGGGAAACTGCTGAGGCCCAGCAGGGTGTTGATGACCGGTATCCCGGTAGTTTCGGCCAACTCCATCAACTCATTCCAGGCGTGAGAGGCCAGGATACCGTGGCCGGCGATCAGCACGGGACGTTCCGCATCGTTAATCAGACGGGCGGCCCGTTCCAGTTGCCCGGCGGTTTCCGGCAGCAGCGGCGCCGGCGCCGGTAGGGGAATCTCCGGGTACTCAAACTCGGCCAGTTCCAGTTGCACGTCCCGGGGCACGTCAATCAGCACCGGGCCGGGCCGGCCCTCCTGGGCAATCTGGAAAGCCTCCCGGATGGTGGGGGCCAGGTCGGCGGCGGACATCACCAAGTAGGTTCGCTTGGTGCAGACCGAGGCGATGGAGCAGATGTCGCACTCCTGAAAAGCCTCGGAGCCGAGGGCGGTGCGGGCCACCTGGCCGGTGATGGCGACCATGGGCACCGAGTCGGCCTTGGCGCCCATCAAGCCGGTAACCAGGTTGGTAGCTCCGGGGCCGGAGGTGGCGACGCAGACGCCCACCTTGCCGGTAACCCGGGAGTAGCCGTCGGCGGCGTGGGCGGCGGATTGTTCGTGGCGCACCAGGATATGGCGCAGTTGGGGATAGCCCCAGAGGGCGTCGTAGAAGGGCAGAATCGCCCCGCCGGGATGCCCGAAAAGCACGTCCACCCCTTCCCGGAGCAGACTCTCACAGATGATTTCCGAACCTTTGAGTTTCACAGCAGCCTCCAATACGTCATCAGCCTTCTCCCGCCGCGAAAGGTATCGGGAAAGCTGCCCTCGGGCCAAATAAAAAAGCCCCGTCCCCCATAGGGACGGGACAAATACATTCCCGCGGTACCACCCTATTTATCCGGCGAACCGGACCTCTCTAAGCAGGCACTATCATGCCCCGTCAGGGATAACGAGCGACGAACCTCGGCCGGGCTTACTGGGCGCCGTTGGAGTGGAACCGGTCAGTTGAACCGGTCGGTTCAAGAAACCGAAACCAACGGGCTGTTGGGCGGGCAGCTCCGGAGGGATTTTCAACAAGGTTGGCCTACCTGCTCACACCGTACCAGGCTCGCTTGAGCGCCGCTCCCTGCCTACTCGTCTCCATCAACGCCTTTGTGTGTGAAAGTTAGCACAGGAAAAGGTGAATGTCAACTGCGATATAGCCACAATATAGTCAAAAGTTATGTTAAACTTCAACAAGTATTCTTGCCTTGAATGAGACGGAAAGTTATACTGGTAGTCGAGCAAAAAATCACCGCCAGGAATCTTTATGCAAATATCGGAACTAAAGCCTGACACCCTGGTAGAACACCCGGAATTGGGTGTCGGCAAAATTGTCCGGCTGGAGCGGGAAGAGAATCAAGTAGTAGTAAGTTTCCGGGCCGAGCCGGAACAACGAATGAGCTTTGCAGCGGCCCTCCGTTCCCTTAAATCACTCCCGGCGGAGGGACTTGGCGAATTCCTTTACAACGACACCGAAGAAGTTCTGAATTGGGTTTATAACCACCCGCTGAAACTGGTAAGCACAACCCTGGTTGACTTGGGCGGCGCTGGCAAGGCTGGCGACGTGAAGAAACGGCTGGCCGCCAACGTGCCTAAGAAGGTCAACTGGGAGACCTGGTGGGACAAGGTTCGGCCCAGCGTAGGCAAGGCCAGCGACCATTTTCTGGTCAAACAGTCCAAACCTATCGAGCTAGTATCGGTTATAGACATCCCGGTCGAGCCATTGCCAGAGCCTAAG
The DNA here is from genome assembly GCA_958295765.1 of uncultured Dehalococcoidia bacterium. GTDB lineage: Bacteria > Chloroflexota > Dehalococcoidia > Lucifugimonadales > UBA3495 > CATQHB01. Next base: position 969,201 of record CATQHB010000002.1, on the reverse strand, counting down.
GCGGCCAAGACTATCGGCGCTACCAGAACAAGAACCGCCCCTGCCAGGGAACGGGCCGCCGACCTGCAACAGCAACGGGAAAACCACGATGCTGACTCGAAACTACAGCGGGAAAGCCACGCCGCCGACTTGAAACAACAGCGGCAAAACCACGCCGCCGACTTGAAACAGCAGCGCGAAGCCCACGCTGCCGACCTGAAACAGCATCAGGAAGCCTACGCCGCCGACCTGGAACGGCAACGGGAAAACCACGCCGCCGACTTGAAACAGCAGCGGGAAGCCTACGCCGCCGACTTGGAGCGCAAGGAACGGGAAGCGGAGCGGTTGCGGAATCAGCTACAAACCCTCCGGGCTGAAATGGTGGCTGGACGGCAGAAGTCAAACTTGGAAGTACGCAGTGGTATGCTGCTGCGGATCGGCGACATTATTCAGGGAACCTACCACCTGGAGAAAAGTTCGGAGGCCCGCCTGGCGGACGTGATGCAACGGCTCCCCATGGTGCTGAATGACGGGGACGCCGAGTTGTTTGGCAAGGTGGGCGACGCCGTGCCGTATGACCCGAAGTTTCACCATTCGCCGGAAACCGTCGCCGCCGGCAGTCCGGTTCGCCTGGTGGCCCCGGGGGTAATTGCCAGTGGCGGCGCTGCTGGCGCGCCGGTACTGCTCAAGGCCAAAGTAACGCAAAAAACAGGGGATAACTAATGCAAATCGTCGGTGTAGATTTCGGGACTACCAATGTTCGGATTGCCACTTGGGACTCCGAACAAGACCTGCCGCCTCAATCTAAACACATCGGATTCTCCGAGAATCCCACGTTGATGCCGGCGGTGGTAGCGCTCCGGCGTCAGGCCAGTGGCGAGGTTTCCATTATCGTGGGCGAGGACGCCGAAGACCTGGAGCAGGAACCTAAAGATACGACCCTGGTAGTTGACATTGCCAAGCGATTTGCTATGTCCACCGACCAGTACGTGCGGTGGCACCTGGACTGCCTTAACGCCCAGGATGAGGAAAAGGGTTGGCCGCCGGAGTGGTGGAACCCGGAAACCCTCTGCGTAGAAAAGTGGGGGCAGGCGTTCCCGGTTTGGGATTTGATTCATTCCATCCTGGCCGAGGCGTTTCGCCGGGCCGAAATCACCGGCGAGTACGAATGGCGCGCCGGTTGCCCGGTACACTCGGACTTTCGCTACCGCACGGAACTAGCGGGAGTCCTGTCCCGCATAACGGGCAAGGGCAGCGCCAAGTGGATTGTTGAAGAGCCGATACTGTTCCTGATTGCCGCCCGTAAGCTGGGCGACCTGCGGGAGGGTTCCTACCTGGTTTACGACATTGGCGGCGGCTCTTTCGACTGCGCCCTGGTGGAATTGGCCGAACCGGACCAGCAGATGCTGATTTACGGAGCCAACGGGCATCCGCTGCTGGGCGGAACGGATATAGATAAAAGGCTCAAGGAAAAGCTGAGCCATTCCGGGCTTTCCAAGGTGCTGCGGAAAGCGAAAGAAGACCGCACTCCGGCAAGTCCATCGGAGACCCTGGGGGACGGGACGGTGGTAACGCTGGAAAGCGTCAACGCCGTGTTGAAGGAAATCAAGTTTGCCGAGAAGTCGGTATCGGTGCTGCGCGACTCCTACATCAGCGCCAAGACCCTGTGGAAACGGGATGGCGGCGGCGGCGCCCCGCCCCTGGGGGAAATCCTGCATAAAAACCGGGACACCGGAGAGGTGAGTTTCGTCTGGCAACTGAAGTGGAATGACCTGGCGGCAGACGTGGACGGCATCATCCTGTTCGGTGGGCCTACCAAATCCCCTTTCTTTAAGGAGTATCTGGAAGCCCTGTTCGGAGCCGGCAAGGTAATCCTGGCCGAAGATCTGCTTGAAGGGGTGGAAGAAGCGGCGCTGACCGGCGCCAGCATCGGCGCCTGTTATTCTGCGGAAGCCGACTTCGACCAGTCGGCGAAACGGGAATATACCCCCTTGTACGTCAACCGGCTGCCGGTGCGGGTTACGCTGGAGGATTTAAGAACCGGGGCGAAGGTTCAGTACGAACCTTACCAGCATTTTGCCCCCTCCTTGCACCGGCCCTTTGACGCCTTCGTGTCCGGGGAGGAGTTGTCGGAGCAACCCGACGACCCGTACAGCAACGAACGGTACGAGGTAACCGTCTCTACGCCGGACGACATTGTCCTTGCGCAATGCCTGGTTGACCCCAAAATCAATACCCGGTTGATTGGCTCCCGCCTCCGGCTGGTGATTGACCTGTTCGGGCAGGTGGCCGTGCAGCAACGGTCGAAAAATGCCGGCGCCAAAGAGTTCGTAGTCATTGACGATACCCCCTGGCAAACCCGGGAACAGGCGCAACACCTGCGGGACAAGCTGGAACAGGACAAGCAATACCGGGACGAGGAAGACTCCCGGGTTTTCGGCATCATCAGCCAGTCCCCCTTTCTGACCAACGATTAGCCGGCAACTACCGGGGACGGGATGATTCACGGGGCTTGGTGCAATGCCAGGACATTTCCGTTGTCGTGTCGCTTATGCGGCACGACAATTTTCTACTTCTCCTGCGACTGCGGTTGCAAAGTGCTTTTTGAGTACCTTGGCCCTCCCTGGCCTGAGCATAATTGTCAGACCAACAGAGGAACCAGCAGTACCCAGAAAGTGCCGATGGATAATACGCCTTCTTCTTTGGTGTCAATCCGCGGTGTCTCTATCTACCGAGGTGGTCAAGGTTCGAGCAACTTACTCCCGGAGTTTAGAAGTGGCCGGCAGTCCATCGACTCTAACATCATTCGGCGAGTTCGCGAAGCTCAGAGCAAAAGTCGAGAGATAATAAGAATCGAACCTATGGGAACCAGAGCCGAAGAGATTTTCGGGAAGGTTCAAGACTGGGTGCAGCCTAATCTGTCAAGACGCCACAATATAGAGAGGGGGACTATCGGTTACGGCTTGCTCACCAAGCAAATTGGCGATCCAGACCCATTACAATTCACCGTGCTTGTAGATGAACTGTCAGGTGACCCGGCCGCTATTGATTACTTGAGCTATACTTTCTTGTGTCCTCGAGGTCAGGTAGATAAGAACATTACCAAAGGACGCATCGTTCAAGTAATCCTTGAGCCAGTGGATATTCTTGGGATTGGCCCTTTCTGGTGCGCTAGAGCAATTGAGTTGGTAGCGTAACCAACGAAACGCCCCGGGCCTTCCGGCCCGGGGCGTCTTTTTTGCTGTCGGTTTACCGGTTACCGGTCGGGCAGCCTAGTCGTCGTCCGCTACCCCGGCCATTTCCCGGGCGCCGGCGGCCAGGTGGGTGTTGTAGAAGCGGAGCACCTGCTTCCAGCCATCTACGGCGGCTTCCTGCCGGTAGCTGGGGCGGTCAACGGCAAAGAAGCCGTGGCCGGCGTTGTCGTACCGGAAGAACTCGTAATCCTCGCCCTCCACCTTGCCCGCCGCCTGCAACGCCGCCTCCAGGTCGTTCACGTCCTGGGGCGAGGGTCGGGCGTCTTCGTTGCCGAACAGGCCCAGCAGGGGACAGTTCAAGCCGGAGGTGAAGTCCACCGGCGCGTCCGGCTGCCGGCTGCGCTCCAGTTCCCCTTCCGGCACGGTGGTTACGCCGCCGCCCCAGCAGTTCACCGCCGCGTTGATCCCGTCCAGGCGGCAGGCCACCAGGTAGGTCTGGCGACCGCCGGAGCAGAAGCCGATGACGCCAACCTTGTCGTTGTGGTAAGGCAGGGTTCGCAGGTAGTCCCGCGCGCCCGCCACGTCGCCCAGGGTGCGGTCGTCGGGCATCCCGCCGGCCTCCCGGACGCTGGCGCTGTTGGCCGTAGGGTCGCCCTGGCCCTCTCGGAAGTGGAGGTTGGGGGAGATGCAGACAATCCCGTTGTGAGCCAGCTTGCGGGCCATCTCCTTGGTGGCTTCGTCCCAGCCGGGCATATGGTGAATCATCACCACGCCGGGGAAGGGGCCGGAACCCAGGGGCCGGGCCAGGTAAGCGTCAATCAGGTCGCCGTTGTGTCCGCGAATGTTGACCGTTTCCGCAATCAAACCTTCATAAGGCATAAATGTACCCTCCAGAATTAAGGTTGCGTTTCCCATTTCACCGCGAGCTTGCCGCCATCGGGACGGCTCAGCTCCTGGTAGCAGATTACTACGGGGCGGGTGAGGTGTCAATTGGGGTTATGTTAAGGGGGCTGCCGGCGGGCCAGGGCTTGCGGGTCATCCGGGGCTACCCTGCTGACTTGGTAGATGTGCGCTACGATGGCATCCAAAGCCCGGTTGACTAGCTCAACCAGTTGGTGAACCTGGGCCTGGTCGATTTGGGAAATGATACCACCGTACTGGTAGCGTACCGCGTACCGGGTCAGCCAGTCGGCCGGCCCCTCGTTATCCTGGAATCCGATATAGTCAAAGAGGGCCTGAGTTTCCGCCATCGCCAGACGGGCGGATTCGGCGGCATAGTCCTCGACTTCCCGAATGGCGCTCCATAACTCCAAGAGATCGTGGCCGAAATCCCGTTGCAAGTCGTAGGCGGAAAGCCAGCCTTTGAGGGCGTTTTCTATGGCTTGCTGAACTACTCGGCCAAAGAGTTCCTGGGAGGGTTCCGAGTGGCCGGCCAGAAAGTTCAGGTCGCTTTTATGGCGCAGGATGTTGCGGAGGCGTTGGCTGGTGGCCGGCCAGTGAGCCGGGTAGCCGGTTTCGGGTTCCGGCGCGTAACTGCCGGAGCGCTCCTCTCCTTCTTTACTCATAAAAACTCCGAAGCGGGCGGCTTGTCCGGTTACGTGCAGGCCGGCTTTGCTGTAATGGTGGAACTCCCACCAGGTAAAGCCGACCGGGTTGACGGGCAGCCCCGGGGGATTTTGTTTCATATACTTTACGGCGGCCCGCCCCGCTTGCTTAGCGGCAATGTGCGGGTCCTTGGCATCGCTCAGCACCATCAGGTCCACGTCCGAATCGGGACGGTGCCGCCCGGTGGCCCGGGAGCCGAACAGGATGACGGCAGCATCCGGCCCGACGGCGTCCTGAGCCGCCCGGGCAATCGCCAGGGCTTGCGGGTCGGCTTTGGCGGCTTGTGATTCAGTCGGCATAGCGGCACGGTTGCGGTGGGATGATTGATGATTTCGGGTAGGCCAAGTAAAACTATACAATGCGAAGCGTATGGTGAAATATCTCACCTACGAAATCGTTCCAAGCGTCTTCTTCGTTCAAGATGCGGTAGAGCGAAAAGTCCCTTGCTACATTCATTTCGTCCAGCCTTCTCCGCATTTCAGGAGTTACCACTCCCAGCACCGCGAAGTTTTTCGACCGGGCCGGAGTTTCGGCAAAACTCTTCTGGATGGCGCCCAAACGCTTCAGGGCGCCGGCCGAGTCAGTCCCGCTTTTCACTTCCACCGTGGCTATAATTTGCCATTCCCCACTCGCGTTGCGGCTTTCAAAGCTGATGTCGGGTTCAGCGCCGTAAATCATTCGTAGATTGCCGTCGCCGCCCAGCAGCGTGATTGCCCCGTCAACTTGCGCGGTGATTGCAGCGTTGGCCGCAAGCCACTCGGCTATGCGGTCTTTGACTGCCGCCTCGCCCTCTTGCCCAACAATGTTCCGCAGCGCCCCATCTTCGGTAATTCCGATGGTCGCCAGAATGTTCCTGTAGCCATTTTCGAGAGTCCACCCGTCGGCGCCGGTGATTATGACCGAGATGACCGCGTTGTAAGTGCGCGCTACCTCGAGACACCTTGCCCGGGTAGGTGGCCGGCGCAAAGTACCGTCTTCCCAACTCTTGACCTGGCCGGCCATAGACTGCACCCTTTTGAGGGACAAGGTGGCGATTCCCCGGTAGTGGAGCGACGTTTTCGGGTGGGCCTGGAGCAGGGCCGGGTGCGCGAATACCAACCTGGGGTCAATCCCGGCATTAACGATATGCCCCCAAGCCTCCGGCGCGATCGCCAGGTCTGCTAACCGCCTTTCAAATTCCAGCGGCTCAGTAAAATTACCGATTGTCTGCCGGGCTTCCAGGTCGGAACGTCCCCGTATATGTTCGGAAATTATGAGCGCCCGTTGCCGCGCCTCTTCAAGGCGGGCTTCCCGCTCAACCATTGGGTTTCCTCCAGTGATAGACGCACTTTCTAAGCTCCTGCCGGCCGAACCGCCCCATCTGCTGGCTGGAGTTGCCCTTTCCCCGGTTCAGGGTCCAGATAGATTCGCAGTCAAGACCGGATTGTTCGGCGAAGTCGGAAAGAATGAGGTCAACCGGAATTTCCTGGCCGTGGTAACGAACATTATCGTTCACCATAAACACGCTGCCGCCCGGTTTAAGCAATCGGGTGAGTTCGCTGACCACCAACGCCATTTCCGTGAAGTAATTTTCCACCAGGGTTATCACATTCCGGTTGCTCAAGCTGTCGGCGTTCAGCCTGAGGATGGTCAGCGCTTCCTGCAAAGCCTCCTGATTGTCGGTCATCGCCAGCGCCTTGAGAAATTGGGGCGAGTTCCCGTATTCCCGGGCCAGTTGTTTCCGCTTGGAACGGTTTTCCACCGTTGCGGACAGCAGTTCCTGGCGCAGTTCCTTGAAACGCGCGCCGTCGTATCCCAGGTAGGCCAACTCCAAGGCGTATATGCGGGTGTAATCGTAACGGTTGGCATAGGGCGGCGAAGTAACCACCACGTCAAAGCTCTCGGCCGGCATCTTACGGAGTTCCGTGAGACTGGAGCCATCGATAAACTCAGGAATAGAACCGCCGTACTTCTGCTTCAGGGAGGGCAGATCTTCAGCTATTTCGTCCAATCGCCGCCGCAGCGCCTCAGCGAGACGGGGCAGAGATGCTTTATGCAGCTTACGGCTTACTTTCCGGCCCGATTGGGGATCCCAGCGCAGAAACTGCCCATCCTTGCGGGTGTAACTGACTTCTTCAAGGACGCTGACACACGCCAGAGTCAGAATAGTACTCAGCGAGGAGTCGGCAATTCCTGAAATATACTCCCGCGCTTTAGCCAAGTCCTTTTCGGTATGTTCCGGGAAGGCGTGTTCAGTAATCGGGACGTGGGGAAACAGCAATGCGTCATCATAGCTGTCGGCCGACAGCGCATCAATCAGGCCGTTAGAGGCCCGCGCATATTCATCGTATTGCAGCCCGTTGGAAGCCGTGATAATCGCCCGCGCCGCCATATTGCCCAGGGGCATAAGCTCAATGCCAGTGCCGTGCATACCCAAACTGCTGGCAGTAAGCGCCGAGGTTCCCGAACCGGAGAAGGGGTCAAGGACAGTCTTTGCGCCGGTACGGGCAAGGAGCGCCTGAACCAACTCGGCAGAAAACCCTTCCTTGTATTTCAGCCACCGCAACCCCGGCGCTTGCTTGTTCCCCTGGTAAGAGACCAGCCGGCGGCTCAAATTATCCCGGGCGCAGATCCGGGAGGCAAAGCGGTCATACAAACTCTGCCTTGCCTCCGAATGGGTTGAAGTTTTTGGGCTGTCTTCAGTAGGCATAAGTCATTACTACCAGCCCCGGATGGCATCAATCGGAACGCCGGGACGCCCATTCATCGGAGGACATCAGGTTCTTGATCGCCTGCGTCAAGCCGGCCGTCATCGTTTCGGAGTCAAAGTCGTCAATGTCAAACCCATGAACCAGGGCGTTGCGGTAGGTCATCATATCGGTTAGATAGTTATAATCATCCCGGGAGATAACTCCCTGATAGACCGCATAGTCGAGGACATAGGCCGCAGTAGTAATGCGCTCAATAGCGACGCCTTCGGCGGCGACCAATTCCCGGAGGATTGCTTCGGCGGCAGACCAAGCCAGCAGAAAAGCAGCATCGCTCAAACCGGCGTCCCGGGCCTTTTCCGCCTCCTTAACCCGCCGGTGGATGCTTTCCGCGTCAAAGGGCTTGGCCCCCGCCGGTGGCTCCCGCCGCTCCGGTTCCCCTACCAGATGCAGCTCAAAGCTCCAACCCGGCTTGGCGTTGACTACCCGGGACAGTTCGCTCATTATTGGATTGGCCGTTAGAGAGGAACGGTACTTTACTTCAATAACTCGGGTCTGCCCTTCCTTACGGGCCACCACGTCGGCGCGGAATCCGGGCAGGAAATCCAGGAGAACTTCCTGCTCGACTTCATAACCCTGGGCGCGAAGTTCCTCTGCCGTCAGGGTGGCAAGACGGCTTTCGGTAAGAGTTGTGTCTGATACCATGATATTGCCTCTCCTTCCGGTGCGTTTTCCACCGTAATGTGGAGAAACTGCCGGCCGTTATCTATCGCCTCATTCAGCGCCCGGGAAGTACTGGAGACCCGCGGCAAGGCATCCAGATTCAGCTTGCGGCAAACCAGGGTAGTAATCTGATTATCATCGCTGAAGACCAAGCCTTTCAATGCATCCAGAATTGGCTTGGGTATATTGTCCAGGTCAAACCGCCGTCCGTCATGGAAGTATATCACGGACACTGTCACCGCACCTTCAGCCGGCGGCGACCCATTCCATAACTGAGCGGCAGCGTGGGTCACAGTCTGCTGCCATTCCGCTATCCGCTCAGCGCGGCGGGCCTGCTGAGACACCGGAGGCCCCAGGACGGTAAAGTCAAAAGGCAAGGCCATTTTCGCCCGAAGGGTCGCTCATAGGTCCCTCACAGATTGTTCCAGCCGTTCCGCAGCAGCGCCGCTTGACACCATTTTATTAACCCCGCCGGTCAATGACAACTTATCACCGCCACCGGGATTACCGGCGGGATGATAACGTTATTAGTCAGGAATGGCTGCCAGTCTGGTTGAAGTTGCTGCAAGACTTACCACTACTCCCAATACCTTCCGATTCCTGGCCGATTACAACGTACCGCACATAGCCGCGCATATACGCATATAGTCGCCCATAGCCGCATACCGCCGCTCATGGTGAGCTTGTCGAACCACCTAACCGTCCTTCGACAAGCTCAGGCTGAGCGGGGGTGTTTGTTCCGGCGGCGGGAACCGCAAGGCCCGGCGGCTACTCCCCCGCCAAACTCCCCATCGGGTCCCAGGGCGGCAGCACTACCGGCTCCAAGTCCAGGGCGGCCTGCAAATCCTCCGGCAGGTAGCTTTTGGGGGCGGCGATCTCGAACATATACTCGGCGAACCAGGAGTCGTTCATGAGGCAGAAACCCTTGTCGCCCACCTTGTCGTTCCAACTGTTTTCCACCCGCCAGCGCCGGGGCTGGCCTTCCACCACGTCCACGCCGGTAAAGAGCATGGCATGGGTCATCGCCGTCTGGTGGTACTCCAGCCGTTCCGCCTTGTTCAGGCCGAACTCGGCCCCGTACACGCTGGCATAGTCGAACAGGTCGGCATCCCACAGGCCCTTATCCCGGTGCATCTGCTTGCCGGTATCGCAGCCCATCCAGACCGGCTGGCCGTCCCGGAGCAGCCGCATCGTGATGTCCTTCATCAGGGCAACGTCCACGTTGAGGTACTTGATGCGCGCGCCGTCCACCACGTTGCCCAGGTACTGGACGGTATAGGTGCGGCCCGACGGGTTGGCCTGGCGGGGGTCGTGAACCAGGCAGACGTACTCCTCCATCGGCGTGGCGATGTATTTTTCGGCGAACTCCAGCGGCGTCATCGCCCCGTCCCGGTGAAACTCCCCGTCCTTGTCCTTCCATTGCCAGTCAAAGTTGTCGGGCGGGTTGCCCAGGTGGATGCAGAGAATCCGGTACACCGCCTGGAGCGCCTCAGCCTTGGCCTGGCGCATCGCCGTCAGCCCGGACTCCTCGGCAAAGAGCTGGCGGATGTTGCGGGCGCCCTGGCGTACCTGGTAATTCAGGCCGGCGTTCATCCGGGCCGAGTTGCCGGAGCTTTCCGTCTCGGGCATCACGGTCTTGGGGACTACCCCGTGCTTGCGCACCAGGCTGACGAACATATCCCACTGGCCGCCATCGCCCAGGGGTTGGTGCAGCAGCCAGGCCACCACCCGGTCGTCAATGGGCCGGTCGGCGGTCTCGATAACCGCCTCCAGGATGTAGTTGGCCCGTTCCAGCTTGTCCCAGAACATCAGGTAGTTCTGGCTGAACTCAAACTCCTTGACGTTCAGCAGGTTGCGGGTTTCGGCCCGGAACAGGTTGAGGCCGGCGAACATCCAGCAGCGGCCGGAGCGGGCCTGATTAGTTACGCCCCAATCATCCAGGACGGTGGAAAAGGAATGGGTGGCCTCGGTAACGATGCGGCGGTTCAGCGCCACGTCGTTCACGTCATGCTGGGTAACCACGTTCTGCATCAGGCGGTGGGCCGGCTCGGCGGCAAAGTCTTCCCGAAAGGCAGTCAGGGCGGCAGGGTCGAGGGCGCCCGGGTTGGTGGTAGGTGCGGTCATCGTTTTCTCCTTTATTTGTCCACGAAGGGACACGAATAGGCACGAAGGGGGTCGCCAGTAAGCAGTTTTGGCGACTCGGATAATGGTATGGCGTCAAGGGAATTGAAAGTAATCATAGATGCAGATTAGTCGCTTTCCCACTGCGGTAATTTCGTGAACACGCGGGCCTTCCAGGGACTGCGTAAGGGGTTTGCCATTGGCGGCTGCTATGAATTTCTCATAGTCCTGACGATTAACTTGCCCCTTCCTTTCATCATACTCCGAAGTCTTAAAGACCAGAACGTAAAAGATTGATCTGTCTTTCTGCTGGGCAACCGTCCCGGCAGTTCCGGTCAGTAGTTGGTAGCCAACGTCGGAGAACCTGGAAACGCCGGGGTCAGCAGACTCCGCAAAGTAACTCGATAATAAATTCTCTACCCTGGCGTATGCTCGTGATTGCGGTTCACGGCTTTTCTCCCGGATAGCGTCTTGATACTTTTCACCCACGGTTTTGCTATCAAAGGGTTCATCAACTTTAGCTTCCAAACTCACAAACAGGCTGGACTTGGAGCCAACAGTGCCAAAAATCCCCAGGTCAGGGTTGCTTGGGCCTCGGTAGGAGTCAAAACTCGCTCGAAATTCCGGCGTTGCTCGCTCGAGTATAACCGACTCTACGCATACGGCTGATATGCGCTCCTCAAGAATGGCGGCGCCGTTCCGGTTCAGGATAAAATCGGCCAGGGAATAAGCGCTGCGTCCTTCCTTGAAATGGCCGCCCCTCACACAGGCGCCCCAGTCTTCCATAGTCGCTATGTCATTTCCCTCAGGGCTGGTTATCTGCACCCTTTTCTCCTTTTTGTCCACGAAGGGACACGAATAGGCACGAAGGGGTGTAGGGGAATTAAGGGTTGGCTAAGGCGTTCACCGCGCCCCTTACCTCCGCCACTGCCTGGTCTATTTCCGCGGCGGTGGTGTAGCGGCCGGTGGAAAAGCGCAGGGTTCCCATGGCGTATTCCATAGGAACGTTCATTGCCGCCAGCACGTGGGATACCTCTACCCGGTCGCTGTGGCAGGCGGCGCCGGCGGAGGCGGCCACCTGCTCCAGCCCGGCCAGGATGCGGTCGGCCTCCAGACCCTTGAAGCTGACGTTGGAGGTGTTAGGCAGCCGCCTTTCCGGGTGGCCGTTCACCCGTAAGTCCGCCCCGCAGTCCCGCAAGCCCGACTCCAGCCGGTCGCGCATCTCTTGCATCCGCCGGGCGTAGCCGGTCAGGTTCCGGTCAATCAGTTCGCAGGCGGCGCCCAGGCCCACCAGTTCAATGACGTTTTCGGTGCCGGCCCGGCGGTTCCCTTCGTGATTGGCGCCGTGCATCAGCTTTTCCAGGTGAACGCCGGGCCGGACGTAGAGGGCGCCGATGCCCTTGGGGGCGTAGAGTTTGTGGCCGGCAATGGACAGCAGGTCGGCGCCCAAATCGTCCACCCGTACCGGTATCTTGCCTACGGATTGGGCGCAATCAGTATGCAGCAAGGCCCCGTAATGGTGGGCGAATTCGGCAATTTCGGCGATGGGTTCGATGGAGCCGACTTCGTTGTTGGTGTGCATTATGGTAACCAGCAGGGTTTGGGGCGTAATGGCCTGCTCCACCTGGCGCGGCGCCACCAGCCCGTACTCATCCACCGGCAACCAGGTAATCCGGCAACCCTGACTTTCCAGGTAGCGGCACACTTCGGTTACCGCCGGGTGCTCTACCGTCGAGGTGATGATGTGGTTGCCCCGGTCCCGGTAGGCGGCGGCAACTCCCTTGATGGCGTGATTGTTGGCCTCGGTGCCGCCGCTGGTAAATATCAGGTCCGTAGAGGCACAGCCCAGCAGCCCGGCCACCTGGGCCCGGGCCAGGTCAACCCCTTCCCGGGCGGCCAAGCCAAAGGAGTGGCCGCTGGAGGGGTTGCCAAAATGGGCATGGACGTAGGGCAGCATAGCCTCAGCCACTTGCGGGTCAATAGGCGTAGTGGCGTTATAGTCCAGGTAAATGGCGCTCATTTCCCGGCTCCGGCGATGAATGGATAAGTGAATGTAGCGGTAACTCCGGCCCATTATAGCCCAACCGGGCAATATAGCCAAAAGGGGGACTGTGCCGTATTGGGATGACGGGGACGTGGGCAAAGTCGCCCAAGTTGACCGCTCCGCTCATCCTGAGCTTGTCGAAGGACGAACTGAAAGCGGAATCACCGGATACGGGGATGGTTCGACAAGCTCACCATGAGCGGATTCTGTTCTTGGCGCAGACTTTGCACCAGTCCTGTGGGGGATGACAGCAGCCGATAGCCAAACCTTATATTGCCCTGTTATATTCAGAATGATTCCGGTTTTGCGGCAATGCCCGATGCGAACGGGGCGCCGGATCTGCCAAAATGATATGGTGAATTAACCGAGGGGCAGGCTTGAATGTGGGATTTTCTGGCTAGAGAAGCTAACTGGACGGAAATTGTAACCAACACCCTGGCCTTGGGGTTCAGCCTTATGGCTATCGTGGTGATTACCTACACCGTCCTGTTCAACCCGGACATATTGGCTGCCGTCGGCTCGGTAACGTCCGGTATCACCGGGGTAATCCTGGGCTACTACTTCAACCGGGCCAGACTGCGGACGGTGCAGCGACAGGCCGAGGAAGCGGAGCAGGAGCGCATTGAAGCACATTCCCGACTATCAACATTCCAAGAGGAACTTGAAGAAGTACGCGCCTGGATGGTATATTATGGACAGGAAGTATCTTTCGACGCCGCGGAGGCGGAAGAGGAGGAATAGTATGCCCTATATCAGCGAAGCCAAGTATCAAGAACTTAAGATACTTGCGAAGCTCGCCGGGCAAAGGGTGGAACGGATTGACAAAAAGCTGGCCGAGCTTAAGCGGTGGCGCGAAGAACAGGATAAGCGCATCTATAGGGACCGCCGGTAGCCCCGGTCTCTTTCCGCAGCGTTCCCCACCGCCGGCCCTCCTTGTCCCCATCCTCAAACCCTCCCGTCAATCACCACGTCCAGCACCGCCGGCTTGCCGGAGTTCAGGGCCTTTGTCAGTTCGGGGCCGATTTCCGCCGGGTCTTGGATCGTTTTGCCGTACACCCCGATGGCGTTGGCGATTCCGGCCAGGTTCAGGGGCAGGGGGAAGTCCATCCCCACGTAGCCGGCCGGGTTCTCCGGCGGTTCCTCGCCCAGGATTTCCCGCCGGTGCAGGTTCATATTCAGTTTCAGGATGCGGTAGGAGCGGTTGTTGCAAATCAGGTAAACCGCCGGGATATTGGACGCCGCCGCCGTCCACAGGGCCTGCACCGTCATCATCGCGCTGCCGTCGCCGACCACTGCCACCACCGGGCGGGCGGGACAAGCCAGCTTTACGCCCAGGGCCGCGCCCATTCCCCAGCCGATGGCGCCAATCCGCTCGCCGAAAATGCTGTCGGGCCGGTCGAACCGCATCGCCCCGTGCAGGGCGTCCTTGGAACTGAGGGAATCGTCAACCAGTATCGTCTCCGGCGGCCGGGCCTGGGCTATCTCATACATCATCCGTTCCGGGGACATCGGGCAGGTATCCCAATTCTCTTTTAACCGCCGCTCCCACGCCGCCTGCGCCCCGGCCTGGCGGTGGGCCAAGTCGAGCCGGCGAGTCCGGGCGGCATCCTGCATCGCCGCAGTCATCAAGTCGGACACGGCCGGCTCCAGTTGCTCCAGGCCGGCCCGGGGGTCGCCGAGCAGGGCCACGTCGGTCGGCTCGGTCTTGCCCACTTCCCTATAGGCCGAGTCCAGGTGAATCAGCCGGGTTTGCGGCCCCAGGCTGCGCCCCGGCCGGTAGAAAAAACCGGAGAAAACGTCGGTTCCCACCGCCAATACCATGTCCGCATCAGCCAGCAATTGCCGGCCGGCCGACAGCGTCGGGTTAATCCGGCCCAGGAATTGGGGATGCGTCGAGGGGAAGTTCAGCCGCGCCAGGGACGTGGCGTACACGCCGGCGCCGACTGCCTCGGCCAGCCTTACCGCCGCCGCCACGCCGCCGGATTGGGCCAGGCGGTCGCCCACCACCAGCACCGGGCGGGCGGCGCCGGCCAGCAACCTGGCCGCATCCGCCACCGCCGCCGCGTCCGGGGCCGGGCGCGGGTAGCCCGGCCGGGAGGGAATCACCTCAACCTCGGCGGAATCGTCCAGGGCGTTGGCGGCAAAGCCCACGTAAACCGGGCCGGTGGGCGGCGTCATCGCCTCCTGAAAGGCCCGCCGCACCACGCCGGGCACCTGCTCCGGGTGGGTAACTTCCACGCTCCACTTGGTGAACTGCCGCACCAGTTCCGCCAGGTCGGTTCGGCCCTCGACCAGCTTGCGAATGTCCTTGTTGCCCGAAGTCAGCACCAGGGGAACGCCGCCGTCCCGGGCGTGGTGCAGCAGGCTGATTCCGTTAGCCAGCCCGGTCTCAATGTGCAGGTTGACCAGGGCCGGCCGGCCCGAGGCCAGGGCGTAGCCGTCGGCCATACCCATCGCCGTACCCTCCTGGGTCGCCAGCATATAGGCAATATCCGGGTATTCGGGCAGCAGGGCCATAATCGCGCTTTCGCTGGTGCCGGGGTTGCCAAAGATAAACTCCACCCCCTCGGCCCGGAGCATTTCCAGCAAGGCGCGGGCGCCGGTCATCACCGTCATTGAGCCGCCTCCGGGTTGAGCCGTTTATCGGATTCGGTTGCCGTTGCCGTTGCCGTCTCCGTTGCGGCAATCAGCCCGGCGTTATTCAGAAAAGCCAGCAGCAAATCCCGCATCTGGGCTTCATAGTGGGGCGCGTACTTGGCAAACTCCCGCCGGTGGCGGGACGCCTCCTCCTGCGGGTCGAACCGCTCCCCCATCAGCTTATAGTCGTCAAACAAGTCCCGGTTCCAGACTTGCAACTCCGACAGGGTCAATTGCGGCTCAAACTGAAAGCCGTAGGAATCGCCGAAACGATAGGCCATATTTATTTTCCGGTAGCTACCGTCCCGGCGCAGTATGTAACCTTCGGCCAGCTTTACCGCGCCGTTGGGCAGGGAAAAGCAGTCGCCGTGCAGGGTGGGAACCAGGGGCACACTGATTTGACCGAATACCGGGTCGGCGTCCCCGGCGGCGGTAACGGAGAGCCGGCGCAGGCCAAACTGGTAACCGCCGGTCGGTTCCACCTGGCCGCCCAGGGCCACCGCCAAAAGCTGCGCCCCCAGGCAGACGGCGAACACCGGCGTCCCCCGGGCCACGGCGGCTTGCAGGTAAGCCTGCTCCTGGCGCAAGGCGGGAAAGGCATCGTTGGCCGACAGCGGGCCGCCCAGGGCGATTATCAGGCTGACCTGGGCAAGCTCCGGGGCCGGGAAACGGTCATAATCCGGCGCCGACTCAAAGACGTTGAGAGCCTCAAGTTGAAACCCCCGCGCCTCCAGCAGGGCGGTAAAGTTCCCGCCCAAAGTTTCCGCGGCGGAATGGCGTATGACAAGGGCGCGGGACATAGCAGAATAATAACCGCTGGCGGGGATTTTGGGAATTGTATCCTTAAGAACCGTCGTTCCGGCGAAAGCCGGAATCCAGGAAATCCCCGGGGAAAGAGCGGGCCGGCTATTGAACGTTCTGGATTCCGGCTTTCGCCGGAACGACGGCGACCGGCGCTGAAAGGGAAAAACCCCGGCGCTGCCCTAACCCAATTTGACAACCGCCCGGAACCGGCATAGCATTGGGCCAACCCGGACTGCCTCAATCAAAGTTTAAGGAGCGCTTAAAATGCCAGGAATTTTACCCCCCCCCCCCCCCCCCGACTTTTAGCCCGTAATTGCGTCTTTGCCTTACTAACCCTGACCCTGGCCCTGCTGCTGGCCTGTAGTTCCGCCGCCCCGGTCGCCGACCCCGAACCGGAACCGGCCGCCCGGGAAGCCCCCGCCGCCCCGTCCGCTGACCCTCAACCGGAACCAGCCGCGCCGGCAGCCGCTGCCGCCCCGGATTCCACCGCCAGCGCTGCCGCCCCGGTAACCGCGGAAAACACCCCGGCAATGCCGGCCGCCACGCCGGTAACCGACCAGGTTGCCGCCGTGCCTACCGCTATTCCTGAGGTAGCTGTAGTTGCCGAGGCCGTTGAGCCGGCCGCTACTACCGATGCCGCTGCGCCGGCGGCTACACCCTTACCCGATGCCCCTGTACCTACCGCAACGCCTATACCCACGCCAACCTCGGTGCCTACACCTACCCCTGCGGAAATGGACCGGGCAGTCCTGATCGCCCTCTACAACGCCACCGACGGCCCGTACTGGAAGAAAAATGAGGGCTGGCTGAGCGATGCCCCGTTAGGCGAATGGCACGGCGTCACCACTGACGCCACTGGCGGAGTCATTGCTCTGAACCTCAGCACTAACCTGTTGAGTGGGGAGATACCCACGGAGTTGGGCAACCTGTCCAACCTTACCAGTCTGAACCTCGCCGATAACCAGTTGAGCGGGGAGATACCGGTGGAGTTGGGCAACCTGTCCAACCTTACCGAGCTGTTCCTCTTGGCAAACCCGTTGAGCGGTTGCATCCCAGCCAGCCTTTTATACCCACTTGACGACCGTGGTCGTAGTGAACTAAGAAGTCGGGGGACTGCGTTCTGCCCCGAACCGGATCGGGCCGCCCTGATTGCCCTCTACAACGCTACCGGTGGTCTGGAGTGGAGGGAAAGTGAGGGCTGGCGGAGCCGCGATCCGGTACCCGGCAATCCGATAGGAGCATGGGACGGCGTCACCACTGACGATAAAGGTTACGTCATTGAACTGGAACTCAAGGACCTGAGTGGGGCGATACCGGCGGAGTTGGGCAACCTGTCCAACCTTACCGGGCTGTGGCTCAGAGGAGACCTGAGTGGGGCGATACCGGCGGAGTTGGGCAATCTGACCAACCTGACCTATCTGAACCTCAGCGGAGACCTGAGCGGGGAGATACCGGCGGAGTTGGGCAATCTGACCAACCTTACCGAGCTGTCCCTCCGCGGTAACCAGTTGAGCGGGGAGATACCGGGGGAATTGGGCAACCTGTCCAACCTTACCACGCTGGGCCTCTTCGAGAACCAGTTGAGCGGGGAGATACCGGGGGAGTTGGGCAACCTGACCAACCTGGAATGGCTGTTACTCTACGGTAACCAGTTGAGCGGGGAGATACCGGCGGAGTTGGGCAACCTGACCAACCTGGAATGGCTGTTACTCGGCACTAACGGGTTGAGCGGGGGGATACCGGCGGAGTTGGGCAATCTGTCCAACCTTACCAAGCTGGAACTCTACGGTAACCAGTTGAGCGGGGAGATACCGGCGGAGTTGGACAACTGGCTTAAATCTCTTGAACAGGTGAACCTTGCGGGTAACCAGTTCAACTTTGTTGACCAGGAAAATGAGTGCTTAAAGGTTTCCGTTAAGGGACGCCTTGATCCTTACGCCTTTGGCGTTAGGAAGTGGTGCGAGTAATCCACCAGGCGGGTAGCGCACGGGGCAACCCCGGTTGCTCAGTGCGCTGCCCGTCCGGGGTTAGAGGGTTTGCCTTTAATTGCGGAACCGGTTTTAGACGGGAGGGTTATAGATGAGTATGGAAATGGAAGTTGTAGTAGGTTGGGCCGCCATATTCATCGGATTGGCGGGGGGTTCCTTCTTGCTAGGGGAATGGCTCGCCATGCGTGGCCGGTCTATCCGGGTGCGTTAAAGGAGGGTAGCCTCACAATACCGGGTCGCCTATACTTTTATATCCGCCGGTTTGACCAGGAGGTTTTAAGTAATGGCGACCGATACGGTAATCAC
This sequence comes from uncultured Dehalococcoidia bacterium, assembly GCA_958295765.1. Lineage (GTDB taxonomy): Bacteria > Chloroflexota > Dehalococcoidia > Lucifugimonadales > UBA3495 > CATQHB01. The sequence goes on along the minus strand of CATQHB010000002.1, from coordinate 951,113 downwards.
CAACGCGACTATCGTAACCGGCGACCCGGCCCGTACCATCCTCTACGATTCGGCCCTGGCGATACGGGAGAGCGCCATCGCCGCCCTGGGGCCAACCGGCGCCGTGCTGGCCCGGTTCCCCGGGGCCGAGGTGGTCAACGGACGGGGCAAGGCCGTCTTTCCGGGGCTGATTAACTGCCATACCCACCTGCTGGCTACCGCCGACCGGGGAATTCTCGAGGATTTCGGGTTTCCCACCACCCTGCGGTTTCCCGTTTCGGCCCGGTCGCTGCTGACCGCCGAGGAACGGCAGGTTATGGCAACCCTGGGCGCGCTGGAGTCCCTGCGCAGCGGCGCCACTTGCCTGCTGGAAATCGCCGACGGCGTGGCCGGTTACGCCCCAGCCCTGGCCGCCACCGGCTTGCGGCTGGTGCTGGCGGAAAGCATCAGCGACGCCAACCCGGCCGGTTTGCGGGAAGGGGCCTATGAGTTCGAGGAGGCCCGGCGGGAGGCGGGATTCCAGAGCAGCGCCGACCTGGTAGCTACGTGGCACAACTTTGACCGGGGCCGAGTAACCTGCTTTCTGGCCCCTCACGCGCCGGAAACCTGTTCGCCGGCCCTGCTGCGCCAGGTACGGCAACTAGCCGAGGAATACGGCGTGGGCTATACCATCCACCTGTCCCAAAGCCGGGCGGAGGTGGCGGCGGTAATGGGGCTGCGGGGCGTTGACCCAACCCACTACCTGTACGCCAATGACCTGCTGGGCCAGCGCCTGGTCGCCGCCCATTGCCGCTACGTTACTCCCCCGGAAATTGCCCGGCTGGGTCAGGCCGGGGTGGGCATCGCCAACAACGCCGCCATCGCCGCCCGGCGGGGCGCCGCCGCTCCGGTAAGGGAGTTGCAGGCCGCCGGCTGCGCCATCGGCATGGGTTCGGACAATATGGCCGAGGATATGGTGGAGGTGATGCGGGCCGGGCTTTTCCAGGAGCGGGTGCGGCGCAACGATGAGCTGTGGCCCCAGCCGGAGGATACGCTGGAGTGGGCTACGGCCGGCGGCGCCAAGTTGCTGGGCCTGGCCGACACCGTGGGCCGGCTGGAGGTGGGCCAGCAAGCCGACCTGTTCATCGTTGACACCGGCAAGGCCCACCTGGTGCCGACCCTGCGCATCGTCTCCGCCTTTATCCACAACGGGCAGCCGGCCGACGTCAGCGCGGTGATGGTCAACGGCCAGTGGCTGATGCGGGACGGCCGGGTGTTGACCATTGACGAAGGGGACATAGTGCGGCGCGCCGAGGAAATCGGTCATTCCCTCTGGCAGCGGCTGCTGCAACGGTATCCCGACGTGCCTTTTCCCATCCGGCTACCGCCGGGGCCGAACTTGTAGGGGCGGGTTTGTAACCCGCCTCTACCCCGGTGCTAACATCAACAAATGTTGGGAATAGCCCCGATTGGGCTGAACCGGCCCCGGCCTGTGCTATACTAAACGGCACTAAACGGCGGCCGGCCGAGCCTGCCAGGGATACCGGCCGGCGCCGGCCCCAATAGTTGACGATGGAGGGGGATGATGACCGCTACCGCCCAGCCCGATACGATTCAACCCGGCCAACCCGACCGGCCCGGCACCGTCGGCGCGTTGCGCGCCAGCGGCTACCGGGTGCTGCCGGTACGGGAGGAACTGCGCAAAAACCTGATTGCGAAAATGCGCGCCGAGGAAATCGTTTTCCCCGGCATTGTCGGCTTTGAGGACACGGTAATTCCCCAACTGGAGAATGCGATTCTGGCCGGCCAGGATGTCATCCTGCTGGGCGAGCGGGGGCAGGCCAAGTCCCGCCTCATCCGCAGCATGGTCAACCTGCTGGATGCAGCCATCCCCAAAATCGCCGGCTGTGAGATTAACGACGACCCCTTCAACCCCATCTGCCGGGCCTGCCGCGACCTGGTGGATGAGGTGGGCGACGGGGCGGCCGTCGAGTGGATAACCCCGGAGGAACGCTACTCGGAAAAGCTGGCGACCCCGGACATCTCCATCGCCGACCTGATTGGCGAAATTGACCCCATCAAGGTGGCCGAGGGGCGGCACCTGTCCGACGAACTGGCGATTCACTACGGCCTGGTGCCCCGCACCAACCGGGGCATTTTCTCCATCAACGAACTGCCCGACCTGGCCGAGCGGATTCAGGTGGGCCTCTTTAACCTGATGGAGGAGCGGGACGTGCAAATCAAGGGCTACCGCATCCGCCTGCCCTTGGACGTTTACGTGGTGGCGACCGCCAACCCGGAGGACTATACCAACCGGGGCCGCATCGTTACCCCTCTGAAAGACCGCTACGGCTCCCAGATTCACACCCATTACCCCCGGCACATTGAGGAAGAAATCACCATTATGGACCAGGAGCGTTCCCCCCTGTTCGATGAGGAGAGCCTGGTCATCCCCCGGTATATGAAGGAAATCCTGGCGGAGATTACCGCCCAGGCGCGGAGCAGCAACGAAATCAACCAGCGTTCCGGGGTCAGCGTCCGGGTATCCATCGCCAACTATGAGACCCTGTTGAGCAACGCAGTACGCCGGGCCATTCGCTCCGGGGATGCGGCGGCCTGCCCCCGCATCAGCGACCTGCCCTACATCACCGCCTCCTTTGGGGGCAAGATTGAGTTGGAAACTTTTGAGGAGGGTCGGGAAGGCCGGGTGATGGAGGACTTGACCCGGCGGGCCGTCCTGCGGGTCTTTGGCCGCTACTTTGACGTGGAGTCCCTGGATGACATCGTAACGTCCTTTGACCTGGGCAACAATGCCGAAACCGGCAGCGAGAAACCGGCCGGCGAGTATCCGGCCCTGGCGGACCGGGTGGACGGACTGGCGACGGCGGTGGCCCGGCTGACCGACGACCAACGGCCGGAAACCCTGGCGGCGGCAATCGAGTTCGTGCTGGAGGGGCTGCACCTGAACCGCCGCCTGAACTGCGAGCGGACGGCGGCGGGGTATCGGTATCAGCGGTAGGGGGATTACCGGCCGCCGCCGCCCCCCAGCCTTAGCGCCGCTTCCTTGACCGCTTCCCGGTCTAATACGGCGGTCAACTCGCCGGCTTCGTTGGCTTGGAAGGCGGACTCCTGGTGAAAGTCGGCGGCCAGGGCGGCCACCGTTTCCGCCGGCAACTCCACTGCCAGGGCGGTCAGGTGGCTTTCCACCTCGGCGGTCAGCAACTCCACTTCCACCGCCCGGCGCTGAATCTGGCCGACGCTTTGCAGGTGGCGGCCCAGGTAACAGCCGCCGAACTGCATCACCTCACATTGGCGCCCTTCGTACTTGCCGGTGGACTGATACCGGGGTTCCAGCTCGTTATCCGCCAGGTAGTCCCGCACCGTCCCGTCCTCGGCATCCGGGTTTTCCACGTCAAAAATCATCTGGACGGTGTACATAAAGAACCCGGCCGGTTCAACTTTTATCAGCATCGGCCCTCCTTATCGGGTAACAGTCGGTTAGGAAAGACTGGCAAAAGGGGTTGACAAACTCCAATTCGGTGCATATCATTTATATACAACCTCTGTCGATTCGACGGCAGAGCGCGAGGCCGCCTCCGGGCGGCTTCAGCTTTTTATGGACTTATGCGTGAAGACCAACATTTACGTCGACGGGTTTAACCTTTACTACGGTTGCCTACGAGAAACTCCTTACCGTTGGCTGGATTTAGCAAAGTTATGCAGCTTACTGCTTCCCGACCAGCAAATTAACCGGATAAGGTATTTTACCGCCCTGGTTAATTCCAGGCCGGACAATCCGTCGCAACCCCAGCGACAACTTACCTACTTGCGGGCATTGAAAACCATACCGAACCTGTCAATTCACTACGGTCATTTTCTGTCCCACCCGGCGAGAATGTCCCTGACGCAGCCCCCTGCTGATGGCCCGCGAACCGTAGAGGTGTCGAGAACCGAGGAAAAGGGTACTGACGTCAACCTTGCCACCTACCTGCTGATTGACGCCTTTAACCGCGACTGCGAAATGGCGGTCCTGTTATCCAACGACTCCGACTTCAAGACGCCAATAGAGTTTATCCGCAGCCAACTTGCTATCCAGGTGGGCGTTTTCAACCCACGGGAAAGACGTAGCTGGGCGCTGTCCCAAGCCGCCGACTTCTACCGCCCGATACGCCGCGGCCCGTTGAGCGCCAGCCAATTCCCCGACCAACTCCGGGATGCCCGGGGCATCATCACCAAGCCCAACTCCTGGTGAACTGCCGGCGGTGCTCTACCGCCCCACCGCCCGCATTATGCGGTCAACGTTGGCCGGGTCGGGTTTCAGGGAGCCGTCGTCGATGCCGTGCATGGCGTCCACGATGGCGTCGTGGAAGGGAGTCGGCACGCCGGTCTCCTGCCCCTTGCGGCAAATCAGGCCGTTCATAAAGTCAATCTCCGAATGGCGGCCCTTATGCACGTCCTGGGCCATAGAGGCCAGCCAGTTGACCCGCCCGCCCCGTCCGGTCATTATGCCGTCCAACTCCTCAAACACATCCCCCCGGTCGGCGTCGGCCCAGGTGTTGACGGAGATGCCGTTGATGTCCACCACGTTCAGCCCCTGGGCCAGGCCTACCTGCGCCCCTTCTTTAGCCAGGTGGATGCGGATGAGGCGGCAGCGGGAGTCCTCGGCCATGTCCTGGGAACCCAGGGCGGACATCGCGGAAATGGCGTTGCCCATCCCGTTCTGGCAGAGCTTGGCCCAGCGTTCCCCTTGGAGGTTGTCGGTGGCGTAGGCGGCGTCAATGGTGTCCAGCTTTTGGGCCACGCCCTCGCTGCGGGGCGTGATTTGGCCGTTCTGCTCGCCGACCCGGAACACTACGTGACCGTGTTCCCGGCCCACCGGCCCGCCGCGCAGCACGTGGCCCGGCTCCCACAAAGCCACCTCAATGTGGGAGGCAATGCAGCCCATTTCCCGGTCATGGCCGACAATCTCGCCGATGAGCGGGTCATTCCAGCAGTTTTGCAGGGAGATAAAGAACCCCTCCGGCTTGACGTAGCGTTTGATAAAGTGGGTCGCCCACTCGGTATCGTAGGATTTCATGGCGATAAAGGCGAAGTCGAAGGCTTCAGTAATGGCCTGGGCATCGGTCAGGTGCATCGCCTTAACCGGGACGGTAAAGTCGCCCTGGCTGCCGCTGGCCCGCAGGCCCTGGGCGCGCATAGTTTCCACGTGCTCCGGCCACATATCAACGAAGGTAATATCCTCGCCGGCCTGCGCCAGAAAGGCGCCAACGTAACTGCCCAGGGCGCCGGCCCCCATAATCGCAATTTTTTCGGCCATTTTGGTTGCTCTCCTTTGCGTCAAGTATCGCGTTCACGGGCTATAGCATATCATATTCACCGGCATCGTCTGCATAGCCCGCTGAATCTTTAGCGTCAACCCCGTATTCTGCCGGCCGGACGATGGAGTATCTTATCCCAGTGATGACTATTGCCCATTGTGAGCAAAACCGGCCCTGTGCTATGCTCGGCTGCGAAGTTTGCCTGAAGGGAGTATTTTATGGCCCTGGTGAAAGAACTGCAAAGTCAGATATTGAATCTAGTTGACGAACACTGGTCAGCCCATACGCAGGATCAAGGATTTGCCGAGTTGATAAGCGGCAAAGAACCCGGGCATCGAATGGCCGACTATGTTGACGACCGGACCAGTTCCCTCTTGAAAGTCCATTTAGATACCCGGTATGAAGGGGACCGGAAGGGCGGAATCAGGAAGCGGTCAATGGGAGATATATGGGTACACTCTCAAGGCATTTTCAACCCGGTTAATGTAAAATCCGGCCTGCAAGCCCGCAACGGACTGCCCAATGTGGTGTCAATGCAAAAACTCCTCAACTACCTGTTTCAACATTTGATTGATTCTTATTACTTGCTTATCATCAAGTTCAACGTATCCAATGATATAACTCACAAAGCCTATCTTTTCGACTTGCTGGACTGGACGGAATTCATAACCTACGACGCCGGGCCAGGCCAGATTATGCTCCGCGAGCAAGATTTTTATGATGCTTTTGACTCTGGACATATCCCTGAGGAGCAATCCATTCAAGCGAAAACCCGTAGCCTCTTTGCGTTGTTTGAGGCCCAAGTGCGGGTCCTGATAACCAATCGAGAAGCCCGTGTGGAAGGCCAACGGGATATGCTTAACGAATTTCTCCGTACCGAGTTTGTGGTAAATCAGTCCAATATGAGGTTCGTGTTGTGAGGCAGCGAAAACATCACCGAGAACTCAAGCGACAAGCCGGCCAATATATGACTCCCGATTGGCTTGCTCGGCAGATAGTTTCGGACATTCGGCTTGATGGATGTAACCGTATCCTTGAACCGTCTTGTGGAGACGGCGCATTTCTATCGGCCATAGCCAATAGAATTACCGGCAATGACCTGAGCCAAAGCAGTCAAGGCGTTGAGTTGCTCGGCATTGAGGTCGATTCACATTTGGCGCATCAAGCGCGTATTCTGATGGAGAACAAATCGGCCCAGGCTGAAGGCTGTTTCCAATGGGAAGTGCGCGAGGCTGACTTTTTCCGAGACTACTTATCAGGTGTCGCTAATGGCTGGGCAACCGACCGGACGGGAACCTTAATGAAGGAAAGTTTTGACCTGATAATCGGAAACCCGCCTTTTGGGGGTACGTTTGACCATTCAATTGAAGATTCCCTGGATAAAATTCTCGGCAAGCGTCTAGGTAAGAAAATCAAAAAAGAGACCTATGCGTTCTTTATCGTAGCCTCCCTCGATTTGCTCAAACCGGGCGGCCAATTAGTGTTTGTGTGCAGCAACACGATACTAACCATTCCTACAATGACCGGCCTGAGGAAGTTGCTGATGGAACATGGCGAGGTTACCCTCAGAGATATTCAAGAATTCTCCAACGAAACGTCCTATCCAATGCTGGTTCTCAATTTCAGGAAAGGCGGACAGCCTGGCCGTGTGCTGCGAAACTCCCGGCAGATAGATAATAAAATTATCAACACTACCCCAAATCTGTCTTGGGGCATTACTGATAAGTTTGCAAAGTTTTTCGCCGGCCCACTACTGGGAGACTACTTTGTAGCGTCCAGCGGTATGACCACGGGCAAGAACGAGTTTTTTGTTCGCCAAGTAGATGAAAGTCAAAGAATCGTAGAGCCATACCGTTTCGAGTTCTACGATGCCCCCGTCACAGTAAACTACGAACTGGAACGGGCGCGCCTCGGAAAGTTGCCGGTTAAACGCCGTCAGTTGCTGGAAGAGTCTGAAGCTCGGGGAGATGCTGAGCGCAGGGTCAGGATACTGCCGCTAGACAATCCGCTCACTGTTCCCCTCCCGGACGACCGGTATCGTCCTTACAACAAGGCAAATAATCATCTGGTATTCTCCAATCCAACCCATTATATATTTTGGGAAGATGACGGCGACGCGGTTCTCACGTATAAGAAGACCGGAAACTGGTATTTGCGTGGCGTAGGCGGACAGCCTTATTTCGGTAGAGAAGGCTTAACCTGGCAGCTTATTGCTTCCCGGTTCGTCTCCCGGTACATCCCGGAGGGCTATATTTTAGACAGCGGGGCGCCGTGCGCCTTCCTCCGGGAAGGCGTGAGCCGGCAAGAACTCTTTTTCACCCTGGGCTGGCTGTTGTCCCCTTTAGCCAACCGGATACTGAAAACGGTCATCAATCACACGCAGAACATACAAAGTAAAGACTTCGAGCGTATGCCGTATCCCTGGTGGGTAAATTCGTATGATCGATGTGTAATTATCAAGCTCGTAGAAGGTATGATTGCGGAGGCGCGCGAAGGCCGGGTTTGGCAATGGAACGATGCGAAAATCCAGCAGCTTGGCGAATTGTTTGAGCCAAGAACTGAATTCGGCGAATCACTGCCTGAGTCTAATCAGGTAAGGCCTCATTCCATTGAGCGCCCGGCCCCCGGCCTCGGTCTAATGAATTAGCAAACCAACTTCAAGGCGACCCCATTCTCCCCCTACAACTTCACCAACCGCGCATCGTGTATCTGAGGCAGGGCCTTTATTTCCGCCAGGGCTTGGGGCGACACCGGGTCGTCCAGCCCCAGCACCATCATTGCCTGGCCCCGGGCGCTCAGGCGGCCCACTTCCATAAAGCTGATGTTGATGTTGTGGCGGCCGGCTACCGTGCCGACGGCGCCAATGGAACCCGGCTGGTCCGGGTTGTCCACGAACAGCATATAAGGCACCGAGGGGGCCAGGTCCAGCCAGTAGTCATTGACCTTGACGATGTGCGGCTCGTTGCGCAGGGAGGTGCCGGCCAGGGTAACGCTGCCGTTGCTGGTGGTCAGGGTAACGGTAAGCAGGCTGGCATACTCCGGCGCCACCGAGTTTTTCTGCTCGATGACCCGCAGGCCCCGCTGCTGGGCCAGCACCGGCGCGTTAATCAGGTTCACCTGCTCGGAGCTTACCGGCGTCAGCACCCCGGCCAGCACCGCCGACTTGAGCATAATCGTATCGTGCTGGGCGATTTCTCCCTCGTAGGCAATGGTAACGCCCACAAACTGGTCCTGGGCCAGGTGGGTCAGCAGCTTGCCCACCAGGGAGGCCACCGGAATGTAGGGCGCCAGCAGGTCGTGGGCGTCGGGAGCCAGGAAGGGGGCATTGACCGTATTGCGGGCCGGGCGTCCCTCCAGCACTGCCAGCACCTGCTCCGCCGCCTCAATCGCCACCTCCCGCTGGGCCTCCTGGGTCGAGGCGCCCAGGTGGGGAGTCGCCATAACCTTGGGGTGGGCGACCAGGGCCGGGTCCTGGGGCGGTTCCTGGACAAAAACGTCCAGGGCGACCCCGGCCAGCCGGTCGGCTTCCAGGGCCTGGAGCAGGGCCGCCTCGTCAATCAACTCGCCCCGCGCCACGTTCACCAAGCGCGCGTCCGGCTTCATCAAGGCCAACTCCCGCGCGCCAATCAGGTTGGCGGTGGCGGGGGTCAGCGGCGTATGCAGGGTTACGAAGTCGGCCCGGGCCAGCAGGTCGTCCAGAGGCAACAACTCGGCGCCCAGCCGCCGAGCGTAGTCCGGCCCAACGAAGGGGTCATAGGCCAGCAGGTGCATCCCGAAACTCTGGGCGCGGCGGGCCACTTCGGAGCCGACCCGGCCCAGGCCGACCACGCCCAGGTACTTATTGCGGACTTCGATGCCCATAAAGGCGCTGCGCCGCCATTCGCCCTGCTTCAACGACTGGTAGGCTTGGGGAATGTTGCGCGCCAGGGCCAGCATCAGGGCCAGGGAATGTTCGGCGGCGGCCACGGTGTTGCCGATGGGAGCGTTGACCACGGCGATGCCGGCGCCGGTGGCCGCCGGCAGGTCGATGTTGTCCACGCCGATGCCGGCCCGGGCGATGACCCGGAGCCGCCGGCCGGCCTCGATGACCTGGGGGGTTACCTTGGTTTCGCTGCGCACCACCAGGGCGTCATACTCGCCGATACGCTCCAGCAGTTCCTCCGGTTGCAGCCCGGTCTTAACCTCCACCTGCGTCCGGGCCGACAACAGTTCCCGGCCTTCGGGCGCGATGGGGTCGGAAATCAAAACTTTAGCCATAAAACAATCCTGTCCGTAGAATTGGGATGGGTACATCATACACCATCCCGGCCGGGGGGGTGTTAAGGGGAGGTTAAATGGGTATTCTTAACACGCGTTGGTGTATCAAATCCAACCCTGATGGGGCCGGAGCAAAGCCAGAGGACAGGTCGGTATTTCCTCCTTTTTGCTGTACCTCTTAGTCCACATACCGATCCGTGCTGTCCAGACCAGGTACACCCTGGGGTCGTGGGGAATGGCTACCGGAAACTGGCGTGGCTGGCGGGAGCGGTTTTCCGGGAGGAGCTGCAACCCGGCATGGGCTTGCTGCACCGATGGCCGGCTGCCCGCTCTACGGCTGAGTGGTGCGGAGTCATTGACCGGAACGTAGGTGGTCATGGTCTCCCGGTTTGTGGCGTCGCCGGCCCACATATTCGGGGCTTCTTGCCGTTCCAGCCAGCGCAGCGCCTCCCACTCAGTTTCGTCGTCGCCCGCCTCATAGTAAGCGGCGGTCAATGCCATAAATACCCGGTCGGGATGGGGCGGCCATTCGGGACGCTCCCGGTCGGCGGAGTTGCTCGCCATTGACCATCCCATAAGATAGCGTATGCCAATTGCAATCATAATTACTCCTCCCCAGCATCCGCCGCTACTTCGGCGGCCAGCAATTGGCTTTGGCGCACCAGGGCTATAAGTTGGGACGACGGTTTCAAGACCATCTCCTGGTCCAGCCAGGGAAGTCCGGCTCCCTTGGCCTCATCCACCGCCTGCTGATAGGTCATCAGGGCTTGCTCCCCAGGAAAATTGAACTTCCGGGTCTCATCCCCGGGGCTGTCCAGCAACTCCCAGACTACCGGAGCGGTGGCATACAGCAGGCACCGGGAGCGGAGGTCGGCCCCCTGTTCCTGAACACTTGGCCGCCTCAGAGTTGGGGAAGGCGCCGGAGAGGAGTAAAGGCGTGGGGGATTCTTTCAATCTTACGATGGAGCAATCACCACCGGGCAGCACCTGCAACGACCGAGGAGAAGGATTACCGTTCTTTCCGGTACGAACTGATTTTGGATTTCGGTATCCTGGAAATTGGAAGTCCTTCACAACTCTAACGCGGATTGCCCCGCCCGGTGATACATTGGTCAGTGTCAGAGCGCCCGTTGGCGACATCAACATGGCTTGGGAGAAATGCTGCATCGGGCGGGGCATTGCTGCGCTGCGGCATAAATCAGGTTCGAGTTCATTCACCCACTAAGCAGTTGAGGCATTGCAACAGAAAATCGGGCAATACGAACACACAAGGACATTTGAGGCACTGACGGCTCTACCGCCACCAGTGGGAGTAGTTGATTCCTTTGGAACTTTGGGGCTATTATTAGATTAACAGGTTCGGCTGGACAGAACGGAATCCCGCACTCTCGCCACTTTGCGGGATGCGGTTTTGCTGAGGCTGGTTTCGGAGAGAGGGCATAATACTTAATGGAAAGGAGATTGAAGATGACCACAAAAGGCGTTTTCATCAGTTTTGACTACGACCACGATAATGACCTTCGGGGTAATTTGGTCGCGCAAGCCAGAAAGCCAGAATCTCCATTCAGCATCACGGATTGGTCAGTGAAGCACAGGATAGACGAGAACTGGAGAAGGGAAGTCCGCGAACGCATCCGCCGGGCAGACCTGACCATCGTGATTTGCGGGGAGCATACACACGATGCACCTGGGGTAGCGGCTGAAATTACCATCGCCCGTGAGGAGCGGAAGCCATACTTTTTGTTGAAGGGACGTAGGAAGAAGACTTGCACCAAACCGAAGATGACCCTCAGCACAGACGAAATGCACAGTTGGACTTGGGATAATCTGAGGCAACTGATAGCGGGGTAAAGTAGTTGATGTCCGGGGAATCGGGTAATAACCTATTCCAATTCACGGGCGAGGCGTACGAAGGCTCGTTCAAGGCTGACCTGCTGGAGCAATACAAGCTCTACGTGCAGTCGGCGGAGAACGTGAGTACCCGTCGAGTCCATTCAAGCCGTTACCTACTTACCCTTAATGCCGCCCTCGTTGCTATGTACGGTTTCCAGTTCGCGGGCTTCGGTCAGAGTTACTGGACGCTAGTTGTTCCGATTATAGGGATACTCGTGTCTCTGCTATGGTGCTTAATCATAAAGTCGCACGCGGACCTTAACCGGGTGAAGTTCAAAGTTATCCATGAGCTTGAGCAGCACTTGCCAGCGGCAATGTACAAGTACGAATGGCGGTTGGCGGAATATGGCCGGGGCAAGTCATATCGCGCTGTCACCGCTATAGAAAAGTGGATCCCTATCCTGTTTGCTGTCCTTCATGTAGTTTTGGGAGGCGTCATTGTCCTCTCACTCGTTGGAATTTCGGCCTGATTATGTGATATGACCACTCACTGAAGCCTACGTTGAAGTTGCTTACCTGTCCAGGATTTTCACCCTCGGCGGGCATCCTGCTCGACAGCGACCGCCTGAACTCCGGCCCAACCCCCACCACAAATTACAAAAAGGAGCAAAACGATGACAACTCCACCGCTCACAATTGATTGTCAAGTGCACTGTTACGAGCGCAACCGCCCGGAACGCCCCTGGCAGGGACACCTGGAGGGACCGGACGAAGTTACCGGCGACGCTATGGTGGCGGCGATGGACGCCGTCGGTGTCGATGGGGCTATCCTGATTTCGCCCTTTTCCTTGTACCGCTACGATGCCAGCTACATCCTGGAGGTATATGCCAGGCATCCGGGCAAGTTCGGCCTGGTGCGGCCCTTCGACCCCCAGTCGGAAACCGTCGGCACAGAGGTGGCCGAGTGGGCCGCTACGCCGGGCGTGGTCGGCGCGCGGGTTATGCTGGCCGCCCAGGACTACCCCGCCGACCACCCGGGCCTGAACTCGATCTTCGCCGCCGGTGCCCAGGCCGGCGTTCCGGTCAACGTAATGGCGACCGGCAAGCTGCCGCTCCTGGGCGAGCTGGCCCGCCGCAACCCCGACACCCGGATTATTATTGACCACGTAGGGCTGGCCCAACCCCACGTGCCGCCGGCCCCGCCGGAACCCTTCGCCGACTTGGACAACGTGCTGGCCCTGGCGGAATTGGACAACGTAGCTATCAAGATTTCAGGGGCTTGCACCCTGTCGCACCAGCCCTTCCCCTACCCGGACATCTGGGAGCCGCTGCGCCGGGTATTCGACGCCTACGGCCTCGACCGCTGCCTGTGGGGCACCGACTGGACCCGCGCCGTGCGACTCCTGACCTACGAGCAGGGGGTGGCAGCGTTCCGGGTGGCCAGCCAGCTATCGGATTCAGAGCGGGCCACGCTGATGGGCGGCACGCTGGCAAAGATTTACAACTGGTCGCCGGCGGCTGGTTAGCCGGCCCAACCTTTGCGGGAATGAGGTCAACAAAACGGGGCCGCCGGGGAAGTTTCCCTCGGCGGCCCCGTTCCAATTCCAAACTTGAGCCGGAAATGGTGGGGCAAAGGTGACAGTGCTGAAAACCTTTGCGCTGGCAGTCGCGTTGTAAGGTGTATCGGCGGGTAAAGTCATCGTACTCAATGCCGAACTGCTCCTACCCCGTTTTCCCGATACCCATACCAGTGTTGCCTTTCAGCACAAGTTATGCTTAAGTTCAACGAAACAAACAGTGGCCTTGAAACCAAGCTAACTCAAAGCCACGCTAAAGGGATGAATCATGGAAAACCCGTTCTATGACCGGCCCATACTTAACTCGCCCTACGAATATCCCGCCCGGCATTGGGAGTTGGAGAAAGACGGCCAGCCGACGCAGCGAATTATCGACAGTCGGCGCGGGGCCGAGTTTCTCACGCCCATCCCCAAGCCCCGGCAAACGGGGAAGGCCAAGGGCGTACAGCAGCAGTTTGTCATCAATGAAGGGTTGGATCTCTCCACCCAGGAGCAGCAGTACGACGTTACGGCGGCGGTTAATGAGATTCGCCGCCGCGTTGATGAATGGCGCAACATCCCCGGCCCCAACAACTGGGGGGTTACGCCGGAGACGGCCCGGCTGCTGCTGCACTGGCGGCAGCACAACTTCAGCAACTATCGTCCCTTCTTTTGCCAGGTTGAGGCCGTAGAGACCTTAATCTGGCTTACCGAGGTTGCGCCCCGGCTGGGCGCGACCGGCCAAAGGGTTCTGGATCGGTTGGCCGCCGTTAATCAAGAGGCCAACCCGGAGTTGTCCCGCATCGCGTTGAAACTGGCTACCGGCGCCGGCAAGACTACCGTTATGGCAATGATTATCGCCTGGCAGACCATCAACGCCGTCCGGCGCCCCAACAGCCGCCGGTTCACCAAAGGTTTCCTGGTGGTTACCCCCGGCATCACCATCAAAGACCGCCTGCGGGTGCTCCAGCCCAATGACCCCGACAACTATTACCTCCACCGGGAACTGGTGCCGGGCGATATGCTGGACGACCTCCAGAGGGCCAGAATCGTCATCACCAACTACCACGCCTTGCGCCAGCGGGAGCGCCTTGAAATTTCCAGTGGTGGGAAAGCCCTGCTGCAAGGACCGGGCGACCCGATCCAAACCCAGGAAACCGAGGGCCAGATGCTCCGGCGGGTTATGCCGGAACTGATGAGTATGCGGAACCCGATGGTGTTGAACGACGAAGGACACCATTGCTACCGCCGCAAGCCGGACGACGACGCGGAAAGGCCCTTGACCCCGGAGGAAAGGCAGGAGGCCAACCAGAACTCGGAAGAGGCCCGCGTCTGGATTTCCGGCCTGGAAATGGTGCAGCGAAAGCTGGGCCTCCGCCAGGTGGTGGACTTGTCGGCTACACCTTTCTTTCTGCGCGGCTCCGGTTACGCCGAGGGCACTCTGTTCCCCTGGACGGTGAGCGACTTTTCCCTGATGGACGCGATCGAGTGCGGCATCGTCAAGCTGCCCCGGGTGCCGGTATCCGACAACATCCCCAGCGAACAGGTTCCGGTTTTCCGCAATCTCTGGGAACACATCGGGCGCGCTATGCCCAAAGCCGGCCGGAGCCGGGCCGGAAGCCTGAACCCGCTCAATCTGCCGGCCCGGTTGCAAACGGCCCTGGAAGCCCTTTACGGGCAATACCAGAAGACTTTTGAGCAATGGCAAGCGGGCGGCATCAAGCCGCCGCCCTGTTTCATCGTGGTCTGCAACAACACGGCGACCTCCAAGCTGGTCTATGACTACATCTCCGGCTTTGAGCCGCAGAACGCCGACGGCTCCACCGCCCCCCTGCAAAACGGGCGGCTGGCCTTATTCCGCAACTTCGACGAAGCCGGCAACCGCTACCCGATACCCCGTACCCTGCTGATTGACAGCCAGCAACTGGAGTCGGGCGACAAGCTCAGCAGCGACTTTCGCCAGGCCGCCGCCGCGCAAATCGAGCAGTTCCGCCGGGAACGACTGCATCGTTCCGGGAATAGAGAGGAGGCGGACAACATCACCGAGGAGGAACTGCTGCGGGAGGTGATGAACACCGTCGGCAAAGAGGGACGGCTGGGCCAGTCCATCCGCTGCGTGGTGTCGGTGTCGATGCTCACCGAGGGGTGGGACGCCAATACCGTGACCCACGTCCTGGGCGTGCGGGCCTTCGGCACCCAACTGCTGTGCGAGCAGGTGGTGGGGCGGGCGCTGCGCCGTCAATCCTACGACCTGAACGAAGAAAACAAGTTCAACGTCGAGTACGCCGACGTGCTGGGCATCCCCTTCAACTTCACCGCCCAGCCGGTGGTGGTCGCCCCCGGCCCGCCGCGCCAAACGGCCCACGTCCGGGCGATGCGCCCGGAACGGGACTCTCTGGAGATAACCTTTCCCCGGGTTTCCGGCTACCGGCAAGACCCGCCCCGGGAAGACCTGATTGCCAAATTCACCCCGGATTCCCGGCTGGACTTGACCCCGGATTTGGTGGGGCCGACGCAGACCCGCAACGAAGGCATCATTGGCGAAGGGGTTGACCTGAACCTGGAACACACCCGCAAAATGCGCCTGGCTACCCTGGTCTTTCACCTGACCAATCGGCTGCTGGAAACCCAGTGGCGGGACCATAACCAGGACATCAAGTTTCACCTGTTCAACAAGCTGAAGGAAGTGGTCAGGGAGTGGCTCGACACCTGCCTGGACTGCCGGGGCAACACCTTTCCGGCCCAATTGATGTACCAGGAATTGGCGGATCTGGCCTGCAACCGCATCGCCGCCGCCATCACCAGCAAGCGGGGCGAGCGTTCCGTCAAGGCGCTGCTGGACGCCTACAATCCCACCGGCTCCACCCGGCACGTGAACTTCACCACTTCCAAGCCCGGCCTCTGGACTACCGACGCCCGGAAGTGCCACGTCAACCTGGCGGTGCTGGACAGCGATTGGGAAGGCGAGTTCTGCCGGGCGGTGGAGTCCCACCCCCTGGTGAAAGCCTACGTGAAGAACGACAACCTGGGCCTGGAGGTTCCCTACCTCTACGGCTCAACCCCGCGCACCTACATCCCCGACTTCATTGTTCTGGTGGACGACGGCCGGGAGGATCTGCTGAACCTGATTGTGGAAATCAAGGGCTACCGGGGCGAGGACGCCAAGGAAAAGAAGAACACGATGGAAGCCTACTGGCTGCCCGGCGTCAACGCCCTGGGCCAGTACGGACGCTGGGCCTTTGCCGAATTTACCGACGTTTATGGCATTGATTCCGGTTTAAGAGCGTTGATTGACGCGTTGGCCGGGCCGGGGGAAAATGCCGCTGCCGACAACTACGCCGGCTTAAACTTCAAGGAGTTGCTGGCGGTGGCCCCGCTGGAAGGAATTGACCTTACCAGGCAGCGGGATTTCCCGCGGGAAAGCGAAGAGTATGCGGACTACCTGGCAGAGGAACACCAACGCCAGGGCGAGGGTATGACCAAGTTCCGGGAGTTTGAGCGCGGGCTGGCGGAAAGCCAGCGGGAATTGAGCCAACGGGAACGCTATCTGCTATTCCTGAAACAGGAGAGCCAATTGAGCGAGGAAGGGCGCAACCGTTATCTCCAGTTCCTGGAAAATGAACGGCCCTACAAAGACCAGTATCAGGAATGGCCGGATGATTCTGACTGATACCGGGTCACCCCCCGTTGCCCCGGTTAAGACGCCGTTACCCCGGTTTACATCTACCGCCTGGCCGACGGTTCGGCGCTGGAAGTGGTACGATAACCAGCGATACTATAGCAATACCATAGCAGTACGATAGCCGGGCGTTCCCCCACCGCCCGGCCGCCTGAGGAGGAGTAACCATGACTCAGCCCCAACAGCCCCGCCAGCCCCGCAAGTCCCCGGCCAAATCCGTAACCGCCCTGCGCCACGAGCAGGACACCCGCACCTACCAGCCTACCGCCGAGTATCAGTCGATGCTGCAAGAGGAGTCGCCCCTGCGGGTGGCTTACCAGCGGCGCAACCTGGACCTGGACCCCCAACTGGTCTGGCGGGGCAAGGATGAGCAGGACTTGACCGACCTGGTGGTCAACGTCCCGCCCCTCTACATCCAGGAAAAGGTGCACCCCAAGGCCCTGGTCGCCGACCTGCTGCGCCAGTCTAAAGAGAGCCGGGAGGCCGACGCGCCACATCATCAAACCGATATGTTCGCCGACTTCAACGGCCTGCCCGAAGGCGCCGACCGCACCGCCTTCTACCAGCACGACGTCAATTGGGCTAACCGCCTGATTCTGGGCGACAGCCTCCAGGTGATGGCCTCCCTGGCCGAGCGGGAGGGCTTGCAGGGCAAGGTGCAGTGCATCTACCTCGACCCGCCCTACGGCATCCGGTTCAACTCCAACTTCCAGTGGTCCACCACCAGCCGGGACGTGCGCGACGGCAACGTCCTGCACATCACCCGGGAGCCGGAACAGGTCAAAGCCTTCCGCGACACCTGGCGCGACGGCATCCACTCCTACCTCACCTACCTGCGCGACCGCCTCACCGTGGCCCGGGACCTGCTGGCCGACTCCGGTTCCATTTTCGTCCAGATTGGCGATGAGAACGTCCACCGGGTTCGGGCCTTGATGGATGAGGTGTTTGGGGATGATAACTTTGTCTCTCTAATCACCTATCGCACCAGCAGCGGGACTACTCAACAGAACTCGGTAAAACGTATCTCCGACTATATCATCTGGTACTGCAAAGGCATAAACCAGATTAAGTTCCGGCGGCTGCTTGAGAGTAAGGGTGTTGATACTAAAATGTATAATCAACTCCAATTCCAAGACGGCAGCATGAGGCCGATGAGTACGGCTGAGAGAAATAATCCGTCCCTTTGCCCAGAGGGGTCGAGGCCGTATCAAAAACTGCCGATGCACTCGATGGCCTCAGGAGATCACTCAGAAAGAAAAATTTTCGGATCCGTCTGGCGCATACCGCCAATGCGAAGTTGGCGGTATGCGCCAGACGGATTTGCTCGCCTTGAGAAGGCTAACAGAATTCAACCGGATAGGACTGCCCTGCGCACTATCTATTACAATGACGACTACCCGGCATTTGAGATTACTAACTCCTGGGATGATACCGGCCCTGAGCAGGATAAATCCTACGTAGTCCAGACTTCACTGACACCCATCCAACGCTGCATCCTGATGAGTACGGACCCCGGCGACCTGGTGCTGGACCCCACCTGCGGGGCGGGGACTACGGCCTATGTCGCCGAGCAGTGGGGGCGGCGGTGGATAACTATTGACACCAGCCGGGTGGCGTTGGCCCTGGCCCGCGCCCGCATAATGGGCGCCCGCTACCCCTACTACCTGCTGGCCGACAGCCCGGAGGGGCAGTTGAAGGAGGCGGAAATCAGCCGCCGCGCCCCGGCGGAGCGGCCCAGCTACGGCAACGTGCGGCAGGGGTTCGTCTATGAGCGGGTGCCCCACATCACTCTGCGGGCCATCGCCAACAACGCGGAAATCGACGTCATCTATGAGACGGCGCAGCAAGACTTGGAACCGCTGCGGGAAGCCCTGAACCAGGCCCTGGGCCAAACCTGGCAGGAGTGGGAGATTCCCCGGGAGGCCGAAGAATCCTGGTCGGAAGAGGCCGCCGCGCTCCACGCCGGCTGGTGGGAGCGGCGCATTGCCCGGCAAAAGGAAATTGATGCCTCCATTGCGGCGCGGGCCGACTACGAATACCTGTACGACAAGCCCTACGAAGACCGGCGCCGGGTGCGGGTGGCCGGCCCCTTCACCGTCGAAAGCATCTCCCCCCACCGGGTATTGGGGGTGGATGAGAACGGGGAGGTCATCGACCGGGTGGCCGAGGCGCGGAACGGCTACGAAACCGGCTACGATTTCGGCCAGGTTATCCTGGAAAACCTGAAACGCTCCGGCGTGCAGCAGGCCCACAAGGAAGACCGGATAAACTTCACATCCCTGACGCCCTGGCCGGGGCGGTTGGTCTGCGCCGAGGGGCGGTACGTGGAGGGTAGCGGCGGCGCGGCGGGCGCGGCGGCTGAGGACGGGGACGGGGACGGAGACCGGGACGGAGTAGGGGCCGGGCCGGAGAAACGGGCGGCGATTTTCGTTGGCCCGGAGTTTGGCACCGTCTCCCGGCCCGACCTGGTGGAGGCGGCTAGAGAGGCGGCGGAATGTGGGTTTGACGTGCTGATTGCCTGCGCTTTCAACTACGATGCCCATACCACCGAGTTTGAGAGCCTGGGCCGGGTGCCGGTGCTGAAGGCGCGGATGAACGCGGACCTGCACATGGCAGGGGAGTTGAAGAACACCGGCAGCGGCAACCTGTTCGTCATCTTTGGCGAGCCGGACATTGACCTGCTGGCGGCCGGGGACGGGCAGGTGCAGGTGCGGGTCAACGGGGTGGACGTTTTTCACCCCAACAGCGGGGAGGTGCGCAGCGACGGGCCGGAGGGGATTGCCTGCTGGTTCATCGACACCGACTATAACCAGGAGAGCTTTTTCGTGCGCCACGCCTACTTTCTGGGGGCCAGCGACCCGTACAAGTCGCTGAAAACCACCCTCAAGGCCGAAATCGACGCCGAAGCCTGGGCCACCCTGCACCGGGCCACGTCCCGCCCCTTCCCCAAACCAACGTCAGGCCGCATAGCGGTAAAGGTAATCAACCACCTGGGGGATGAGGTGATGAAGGTGTTAAGGGTGGGGTAGATGGGGGAGTTTGAGTAGGGAGTAGTGGGTGAATAGTATGTACAAAATGGAGAAATACCGGGTTCCGGAATCGATAAAGGATGTAATCGCCATCCTCGACTCTGCGCCGATCCGCCGAGACCTGAATCCGGAGACGAACCTGGTACAACTAACCAACCGATTGCCCATCGCTCACCTTGCAATAGAGAGGGGGTTAAAAGCCCTTATCACCAGGGCCGGCGGGCCTCCGGAAGATATTCATGTTCATGGTCTAAACAAGCTATATCAGATTTTGAAGAAATGTGACCAGGAGGCAGCAGACTACCTGGCGACGGCTTTCGCGGATGCCGTCAGTTTCTTCGGGTACAACGTCAACCGGAAGGGGTTTAAACATTTCCGCTCTCTCGACGATTACTTGTCGAAGGTCGGCACGGAAAAAGCCTTTGGGTTGTTGCGATATTGGGCGATAGAAGAAACCGACAAAGACAAAAGGGAAAGCCCGATCCAGTATATTTCACCCCCAATACATAGAGAACTCCTTTGCGCTCTTTGGTGTCTCTTCTTGCCTACCCGCCGCGAGACGGTGTCGGAACGTGTAGAGAGAGAAGTCAGAGATGCGATGTTCGAACGTAGGCATATCAGTTACTCCGACGAAGACATAAGCAAGAAGCAGTCCGTCTGCTGGTACTTGGACTGGTTACTCAAGGAGCATAAGACTCGCCGCAGCGCCCTTGAAGAGGCGGTGCACCGGGACTTTGCCATTAGAGACGGTGATGAATTCGTCAAGCAAACCTTGGTCGCCGCCCATGCTGACCTCCGCCAGTCTAGGGACCCCGCAGTCATTTACTTCCTAAACACCCTGACATATTTACCGAAAGGATCCCAAACACGACACCCCGACGCCGTTCCTGAAGTTCGGTGGATTAACAGTACCCCAAAGGAGGTAGTGACGCCAGCCGGCACCGGTCTGGGCTACCTGGAAAAGTACGCGGACGGCGCATTGGGAATCGTGCCTCAGGAAGAAGGATTGGTGCGGGTTGCGGCTACCGCCTGGACTTTGGCAGATGCCAAGGCTTACTTGGTCAATCGTCTCACCAGGCAAGTCAATGTCACGGTCAATGGAGAGTCAACCCAACTGCGTATCGTCACCGAAAGGGACTTCTTTCTACTACCTGCAATGACTCCAACTTACGATCTGGAATTTTGGAATGTCGAGCACGGTATAAAGCCAGGGGATGAAATCTCGGTTGAACTCCCGTCTGAAGTAAACCACGAATTCGCATCTGTTCTTGAAGGCACAGTCGTAACGGTCGATGAGCACAAGGTCTCGGTTACTGGAACGGACACGCTGACGTTAAGAGATGTCGTCGAACTGCGGCAGGAATAGGGTCAACAAAACGGGGCCGCCGGGGAAATTTCCCCGGCGGCCCCGTTCCAATTCCAGACTTGAGCCGGAAATGGTGGGCCTGGATGGACTCGAACCAACGACCTCGGTCTTATCAGGACCGCGCTCTAACCGCCTGAGCTACAGGCCCACTCCAGCGGGGGCAACCAATCAGGTTGCTACTGCATTACATTATAACAGCAACAATTCCCCGTATCAACAAGTTTCTCCAATCGGGCCGGGCAATCACACCATAAAACCGTCGTTCCGGCGAAAGCCGGAATCCAGAAGGCTAGATAGCCGCCCCGCTCTTTTCCGGGGGATTTCCTGGATTCCGGCTTTCGCCGGAACGACGGTTGCTTGGTTTGCCCTGGTTAATACGCAATCGCCCGATCTTCAGCCACCGGGCAATCGCCCAATACTTGCCGCCCCGTAGTCTTTGCGGTTTGCCAAGTCCAGGATGGCCGGCCAGTATGGTAAACTATTTCCTATGTCAATTTCAGATTCAGATGCGGTAGCTGTATGTTCCGGTTAAGGGTACTCCTGCCGGCCCTGGCGTTGGGGGCGGGGCTGTTGTTCCTTGCCTTGGCTGCCGGGGGCGCGGCGCCGGTTTATGCCCATGGCTTTGGCGAGCGGTATGACCTGCCCCTGCCCTTGAGCTACTTTGCCGTGGGCGGCGCGGCGGCGGTTATCCTGTCCTTTGCCGTCATCGGGTTCTTTGTCCGGGCCGAAGCCCAGGCCGGGGCCGCCGCCGGCTACCCCCGGTTCAACCTGTTCCGCTACGCTCCGGCGCGGGCCTTGCTGGGCGGGCCGACCCTATGGCTGCTGCGGCTGGTCGCCCTGTTCCTCTTTTTCCTGGTCATCGCCACCGGATTGTTCGGGTCGGCGCGGCCCGCCGACAACCTGACCCCTACCTTTGTCTGGATTATCTGGTGGGTGGGGATGGGTTTTGTGGTGTCCCTGCTGGGCAACTGCTGGGCGGTCATCAACCCCTGGAAAACCCTCTTTACCCTGGCCGAGGCCCTGTACCACCGCGTTTGGCCGGAGTGGGAACCGGGGCCGGGTTGGGACTATCCGGCCCGGCTGGGCGTCTGGCCGGCGGTGTTCCTGTTCCTGGCCTTTGCCTGGGTGGAAAACGCCCTGCCGGACAACGCCGCGCCGGCGCTGCTGGCTTGGCTGATTATCGCCTACAGCATCCTTACTTTGGGCGGGATGTACCTTTTCGGCAAACAGCAATGGCTGCGGCATGGCGAGGCTTTTTCCGTAATCTACGGCTTTCTGACCCGTTTCTCCATTACCGAGGTGCGCGCCGTTGACCCGGCGGCGTGCCGGGAGTGCGCCGCGCCTGGGTGTATGGAGTCGGCCGACGGCGCCGGGTGTATCGACTGCTATGAGTGCTTTGAGTATGCCGAGAATCAGGAGTTCAACCTGCGCCCGCCGGCCATTGGCCTCAATGCCGGCGGCGCAACTATCCCCGGAATGACGGCGCTGGTGTTGCTGACGCTGGCGACGGTGACCTTCGACGGTTTCAGCGACACGCCGGAGTGGGCGGCGACGCTGGGTTTCTTTCTGACCCAGACCCCCGGACTGACCTCCCCCTACTTCAACGGGCTGGTCATCGCCAATACCCTGGGGCTGGTGGCCTTTCCCCTGGCCTTTGCCGCGCTTTACGGGGGCTTTGCCGTGCTGATGCGGCGAATGGTGGGGGGCCGGGGGCCGGCGGCGGAGCAGTTGATGGGGGCTTTTGTCTTTTCCCTGGTGCCGATTGCTCTGGCCTACCACTTTGCCCACTACCTGGGCTTTCTGCTCATCCAGGGACAGCTGATCATCCCGCTGGCCTCCGACCCCTTTGGCGCCGGCTGGAACCTGTTCGGCGGCGCCGGCTACCTGGTGAACATTACCATCACCAACGCCCGGTTTGTGTGGTTCTTTGCCCTGATTACCATAGTAACCGGACACATCATCGCGGTATATCTGGCCCACCTGCGGGCCGGGGCCATCTACCGCGACCGGGGCCAGGCCCTGCGGAGCCAACTGCCTATGCTGGCGCTGATGGTACTTTACACAGTGGTAAGCCTGTGGATAATCTCCCGCCCCATAACGGAGTGAAGGCAATTAGGAATTAAGAATTAGGAATTAAGAATTGGCAGCGGTCGGAATGACTTGGCAAGGCGGTCGGGATGACATACTAACTGCGTAACGCATCTACGAGTTACGCAGTTAACGACTCCCCCAATTCTTAATTCCTAATTCGTAAATTGGCAGCGGTCGGGATGACTTGGCAGGGCGGACGGGATGACATACTAACCGCGTAACGCATACACGAGTTACGCAGTTAGCGACTCCCCCAATTCTTAATTCCTAATTCGTAAATTGGCAGCGGTCGGAATGACTTGGCAAGGCGGACGGGATGACATACTAACTGCGTAACGCATATACAAGTTACACAGTTAGCGACTCCCCCAATTCTTAATTCCTAATTCTTAATTCTCAATTCCAATTTGCAGCGGTCGGAATGACTTGGCAAGGCGGTCGGGATGACATACTAATTGCGTAACGCATACACGAGTTACGCAGTCAGCAACTCCCCCAATTCTTAATTCCTAATTACCCCCTGTTGTTGGGCCAGGGTTTGGTAGGTTACCGGCGTTACTGAGGTCAGGCCGGCGTCCACCGGTAGGGTAACGCCGTTAATCCAGCGGGATTCGTCGCTGGCGAGGAACAGGGCGGTGTAGCCGATGTCCCAGGAATCGCCTTCGGTACGCAGGGGGGCGGCGTTGCGGCGGATTTCCCGCAAGTCCGAATCCATCCGGGGCGCCACCATCGGCGAATAGACCAGCCCCGGCGCGATGCAGTTGACCCGGATGCCGTCCGGCCCGTGGTCGGCGGCCATAGACATAGTAAGGCCCTGCACTGCCGCCTTGGAGGTGGTGTAGGGGGTGCTGCTGTGGGCGCGCAGCCCGGCGATGGAGGATATGTTGATGATGGAGCCGCCGCCGCTTTCAATCATCCGGGGAATGGCGTACTTGCTGCACAGGACGATGCTCTTGACGTTGACCGCCATCACAAAGTCCCAGTCCTCCTCGCTGATTTCCAGCACCGAACCCCGGCGGGATATGCCCACGTTGTTGTCCAGCACGTCCAGCCGGCCGTAGCGGTCAATGGCGGCCTCCACCATGCGGCGGCAGTCGTCGGCGTTGATGACGTTAGCCTCGAACACCTCGGCCTCGCCGCCCTCCTCCTTAATGATGGACAGGGTTTCCTCGGCCCGGTCCCGCACCGCATCCACCAGCAGCACCTTGGCCCCCTCCCGGGCAAATAGGACGGCGGCGGCCTTGCCGTTGCCCACTCCGGGGCCGCTGGAACCGGCTCCGGTAACAATGGCTACTTTTCCGGCCAACCGGGGACTTCTTTCCGGCATGGGTTTCGCTCCTTGCGTAGTGTTAGTTGACGTTATCCGCCCTTAACTTATTCCCACCAGTTCCAGGTCAAAGGTCAGGTCTTTGCCGGCCAGGGGGTGGTTGCCGTCCATCTTTACCGTGTCCTCGGACAGCTCCAGAACCGTCATGTGCACCGGGCGGCCGTCGGGTCCGGTGGCCTGCAACTGCATCCCCACTTCCAGTTGAATCGTCGGGGGAATCTCCGACCGGGCTATTTCTATTACCCCGTCGGGCCGGTAGATGCCGTAGGCTTGGTCGGCGGCGATGATGACGGTGCGGGACTCGCCAAGCTCCATACCGACGACGCCCTGCTCGAAACCGGGAATCATCTGCCCCTGGCCGATGGTGAACTCCAGGGGTTCCCCGCCGGCCGAGGAGTCGAACACACTGCCGTCGTCCAGTCGGCCGGTATAGTGAACCTTTACGGTGTTGCCCTGCTGCGCCTGCGTCATTTTCCCTCCGCCTCTTGAATGTTGGCCCTACAATAACACCAAACCTTGGGTCAGTCCAATATGGCCGCCGGGCAACCGCGTCTTAACTAGGGCAACCCAGGCAACCGTCATTCCAACCCAAGCAACCGTCGTTCCGGCGAAAGCCGGAATCCAGGAAATCCCCCGGAAAAGAGCGGGCCGGCAGCAAAGGGTTCTGGATTCCGGCTTTCGCCGGAACGACGGGTTTATGCTGTGATTGCCCTGAATGTGGCTACCAGGATTCTCTGCATATCTCCCCGCTCATCCTGAGCTTGTCGAAGGATACCCACCGGGTAGCGGGACGTGGTTTGACAGGCTCACCATGAGCGGATATTGTAGATTCCCGCTCATCCTGAGCTTGTCGAAGGACGCCCGCCGGGCAGAGGGACGTGGTTCGACAGGCTCACCATGAGCGGTTTTGTTCCTGGTGGGAATTTGCATATAGCCTACCAGTCCCGTCGCCGGGGTTGACGGGTGAAGGAAACCCTGTTAGGATAAACGCACTCCCAAGTTTTTGATACCAAGTACCATGACAACGCCTTTGACTGCACGCCCCGACATTATGGCCGTCCTTGAGGATGAGGGCTACCGGGCCACGGCGCCCCGGCGCGCCATTATCAATATCCTGGCGGAGAAACAGGAGGGCTTTACCGCCGAGGAGATTGGCAATGAGCTGCCGGCGGTGGGCCGCGCGACCATTTTCCGCACCATCAAGCTGCTCCTGAAGGCCGGCGTCATCTGCCGGTTGAACCTGATGGACGGCGCCCCCAAGTACAGCCTGTCCAGCGTCGAGCACCACCATCACACCGTCTGCGTCCGGTGCGGGAACGTCGGCGAGTTCCGCGCCGCCACGGTGGAGCGCCTGATGCGGGGCTTGTCCGATGACATCCCCGGCAACATCGTCGGCCACCGCCTGGAACTCTATATCGTCTGCGACCGGTGTACCGGTAACCCCGACGATTAGCCGCCCTGGGGAACTGCCCCGCCGGTTCGCTACGGCGGTTATTGATACTGAATATCGTTTGTAGCGCCGATGCTCAACTGTACCCGGCCCACCCGGAGAGAGCAGGAAAGCAGGGTAAGCCAAAATGATACTGGATACCAATAACCTGCCTGGAGTAATCAAGCCTGGAGCCTAATCTAGTTAAGCCCGGTTCAAGGAAATGCCGGGCGGAAAGGATAGTAAAATCAAATGATACTGAGTACCATAACCCACCTGATAAACCCGGCGCGGGCCGCTTTCCTGGCGGTGGCGCTGGCCCTGGTCTTTGTGCTGGCCGCTTGCGCCGGCGAGGCGGCCAATGTTGCGCCGGCCCCGCCGGCCCCGGCAGTTGCGCCGGCCTCGCCGTCCCCGGCCGTTGCGCCGGAGTCGGCGGCCACCGAAGCCCCGGCGGCGTCAACTACCGCCGCTCCTGACACCCCGACCGCTCCCGCCCCGGTGGTCAACGTAGTTACCACCACCAACATCGTGGCCGACTGGGCGCGGGCCGTCGGGCAGGACCGGGTGAACGTCTTTTCGTTGGTGCCCACCGGCTCCGACCCCCACGCCTTCCAGCCGGGGGCAAAAAGCGTGGCCCAGGTAGCTGACGCCGACCTGGTGCTGAGCGTAGGCTTGTCCCTGGAAGCGAGATGGATGGACAAGCTGCTGGAGAACGCGGCCCGGAACCCGGACACCATCGTCGCCCTGGGCGAGGCCGCAAACCCCCTGGAGTTCGTGGAAATGTTCGAGGAAGGCGAGGAACACGACGACCATGACGCAGTAGCGGAAGCGGCCGGCCACGAGGAACATGAGGAACATGACGACCATGACTCGGCAGAGGAAGCCGATGGTCATGAGGAAGAAGATGACCACGACTCGGCAGAGGAAGGCGATGGTCATGAGGAAGAAGATGACCACGACTCGGCAGAGGAAGGCGATGGTCATGAGGAAGAAGATGACCACGACTCGGCAGAGGAAGCCGATGGTCATGAGGAACACGATGACCACGACGGGGAAGGAGAAGCCGGGGGCCATGACCATCAGCACGGGGCGCTTGACCCTCACATCTGGTTCGACCCGTTGCGGGTGCAGCAGGCGGTCAACGCTATCGCCGCCGAACTCTCCCGGGCCGACCCGGCGGGGCAGGCCTACTACCAGGAAAACGCCGCCGCCTACAACCGTGAACTGGACGCCCTGCACGCCTGGATTCAGGAACAGGTGGCAACCCTGCCGGAAGAGCGCCGGCTGCTGGTTACCTCTCACGATTCTTTTCAGTATTTCGCCGTAAGGTACGGGTTCCGGGTGGTCGGGGCGGTTATACCCTCCACCACTACCGAGGTTGAACCCACGGCCCAGGAGTTGTCCGAACTCATCGAGACCATCGAACACACCGGCGCACCCGCCGTGTTCGCCGAGAATACCCAAAGCAACCGGTTGGCGCAACGCGTCGCCGAGGAAACCGGCGTAAAACTCATCGGCGAACTCTACACCGGCTCCCTGGGACAGCCGGGCGGCGAGGCCGGAACCTACCCGGACCTGATGCGCTACAACACCACTACCATCGTGGAGGAGTTGCGGTAGTGTGGGGATGCCCGCCCAGCGCCCATAGGCAGGGCGGGCAGTTGCCAGGAAGCGCCGGAGGGCGGGGCGGCAGGGAGGTTGACGGAAACCGGCGCTTTCCAGGGTGGATTGGCGGAGTTATCGGCGTTCAACTCGCCAGATTTCGTTGCCGATTCGCATACGCTGGGGGTCAGGGCGGACTGGCCCCCAGCGAACCGTCGGGGCGCAAGTATTGAAACACCTCTACCAACAGCGTCCCGCGTTCGTCCACGTAGCGGAGCATCCGGCCGCGGGTGCAGTAACTTTCCCCCACCCGCTCCGGACCGCTTTCCGGGAACGGTTGACGCAACTAGCCGCCGCAAAACTCATTGGCGAACTCTACGCCGGCTCCCCCTGGGCCAGCCGGGCGGCGAGGCCGGAACCTACCTGGACCTGATGCGCTTCAACACCACTGTCATAGTGGAGGGGTTGCGGTAGTGTGGGGGCGGGGCAATATAGAGGTTGACAAAGGGTTGGCACGTTGTTACCATTAGTTCAAACACCTCCCCAGGTTTGCTTGTCAACCCTGGTAAATAAGACCCCACCAGAGTTGCTGGTCAACGCTGGTAAATAAGACTCCGAGGGGCTGCTCACGCAGCCCCTCACTTTATTGACGCTGGCAATCGGCAAGGAATGGGGCATCAACTTCAATAACTTCGTCCGCCACCGTCCTGAGGAGTTGGGAACTGCCCGTGCCAAAGAGAACTACCTCGACGATTTTGCCCAGGTCTTTTACTCGCTGCACCACATCCTCAAAATCCGTGTCGCTGCTGACCAGTATAGCCACATCATAGCTGTCGCGGGCCGCGTGCAGCAGCATATTGGTGGCGAGCCGGATGTCCACCCCTTTCTCGTAAGGAGCGGCATTGTCCAGGGGATAGACCAGTCGCCCGAACTGCACTTCAAACCGGGGAATCCGGTTCAGATTGTAATAGAAACTCTGCTGTCGCTGGTACTGTTCCGGTTCGCGGGTCTGGTCAACCCGCGCCGCATAATAGTAGGCGCGTACCAGCCGACGCTCCCCGACAAGTTTCGCAACGAACCGGCCATATTCCAGGTTAATCCGCTGTTCCAAACCCCGGAGCCGGTTCAGGAAGTTGCTGCCGTCGATGAAAACCATCACCCGGTCTGAGGGGTTATGGCGCCGCATTGTCATTACGGCCCGCTAACCCCCAACTCCTGCTTCAGATCGTCAATTACCTGGGTGCGGGAGCGGGTTTGCCAGCGGACGCGGCTCCCGATGGGTTCGTTCTCGATCTCCGGGTCCACCTTCAGGGCCACGAATACCGGGCCTGGCTGATTGAGGATTTCCTCAATGTGGTTGGTAAAGTCCTCCAGGTTATCAAAGGCATAGGCCGCCGGATAGCCCGACCCTTTGGCGATGACCTCGTAGGCGATGTTCTTGGCGTTGGGCACCGGCTGGCCGCCGGTGGTGGCGTAGCACTCGTTGTCCAGCATAAAGTGGTAGAGGTTGGCCGGCGCCTTTTCCGCAATGGTGGGCAGCGCGCCCAGGTTCATCAGCACGTCCCCCTCCGAGTCGAAAAGCACCACCCTTTCCTCGGGCAGGGACAGGGCCACGCCCAGGGCAAAGGAGGCATGGCCGCCCATAGCCGGGTCGCCCACCGGCAAATCCCGGTTGGGTTGGTCGCTGATGTTGGTCCAGTGCTTCCCGCCCCGGCCGGGAATTACCACCGCATCCCCCCGGTACTGCTGGAAAACCTGGAGCAGATCCGCCGTGTTTATCATATCGCCTCACTTTTGGGATGATTGCGTCCGCGCTTTCTTTTCACTGGAGACACGGAGCTGCGCCGGGATTTGGATTGCCCCCGGTAGCTCTGCTTCAATGCGCCGTTAGGTGAACCCCGGTTTTGACTACCGGTTAAAGCCGTGGTATTCATCGCCCACCAGCACCGCTACCGGGCGGCGGGTGCGTTCCGCCTCGGCAAAGGCGACGGAGATGCGGGGCGCGTCCTCGCCGTTCTCCACCAGGTAATAGTTGATGCCAAAGGCGTTGAGGAACCGCTCGGTATAGGTGGCGGCGGTGTCGGTGTTGACCCCGTGGCGCGTCCAGCCCCGGTAGCCCACCATCATCACCACCGGAATGTTCAGGCTCAACCCCCAACCGCGCAGGGAGTCGCCCGATTCCATCATCCCGGTGTTCTGAATGAGGATGACCGGCTTTTTGCCGCCCACCGTCAGCCCGGCGGCGGTGGAGAAGGCTTGCCCCTCCCGGCTGACCGGAATCAGGTCCAGGGTCGGCTCATCCTGCATCAGCAGATAGAGCCAGTTGGTTTCGCTGTCCGGCAGCCAAACCACGTGGGTTACGCCGTTTTTCAGCAGTTCCCCCAGCACCACTTCCGGGCTGAGTTGGGCCTCCTGTTCTTGTTGCTGCGTCATATCCTTACCTGCCTATACTGGGGTCAGCTTTGATTGCCCTGATTATAGCCCCGGGCCGGTCAATGTCAACCGGAGAGGATAGCGGGGCGGGTAGGTGAAAATTCCACGCCGGGAACAAAATCCGCTCATCCTGAGCTTGTCGAAGGATAAGCGGAAAGAGGAACGCCGGACAGGGCAGGGTGGTTCGACAAGCTCACCATGAGCGGGGTGTTGACCGTTCCGCTCATCCTGAGCTTGTCGAAGGATAAGCGGAAAGAGGAACCGCCGGATAGGGAAGGGTGGTTCGACAGGCTCACCATGAGCGGATCAAGCCCACAGTGAGCGAATTGAGGCTTAACCCGCCCTCCCAACCGGTCAGGCGCCGGCGGCGGGGTTGTATTAGGAACTGTAGCCGGGGCTGTTGTAGTCGGCCGGCGGTTCGTCCTCTAGGGACTGGTACTTGGAGGGACACTTGACCAGGATGTTGTCGGTCTGGAAAACCCCCTCGGCGCTGTAGCTGCCCTCCAGGATGATTTCCGAGTGGGGGTTGAAGAAGAGGTCCGGCATCACGCCCACGTAGGAAGCCCGCAGGCTGGGGCCGGCGACCACCGCCGCATCCGCGCCGGCATTATCCGCCAACTCCTTATCCACCAGCCGGAAATAGGCCAGGGTTCCGTCCCCCTCCCGTTGGAAGGAGTCGGGCGCCAGCTTGCCGGACACCCGCAGGACGCGCCCATCCTGGTACTCCGCGCCCCCCATAAACTCGCTGACGGTCAGGAAATATAGGGCGTTGCCGGGGAAGGCGGCGTAAATCATATACCCCACCGCCAGCGCCAACACCACGCCCAGAATTATCAACCGGAACCGGGTGCGCCGCCCGGAATCCGCTGCTGCCGATTCCTCGGTTGGTGGTTCTACTATCGGCGGAAACCCCGCCGGGTTAAGTTTATCCTCTGCCACAAATCGCCTCTTGGTGAGTGTATGAATGGCTTATGCCGTATTTATAATACCACCAAAACCCGGTTCAATCATTAACTTATATGGATTAACCGGGGCAATCGCATCTTAAACAGGGCAACCCGGGCAACCGTCATTCCGGCGCCAATGTAACCGTCGTTCCGGCGAAAGCCGGAATCCAGAACCCTCGGTAGCCGGCTACCTCTTTTCCGGTAGGATTTCCTGAATTCCGGCTTTCGCCGGAACGACGGGTTGTTTATGATGACGGGTTTAGGCTGCGATTGACTTGGTAGATTACCGGATATGCCGGATTCGGGAATTAAGGATTAACCGGATATGCCGGTCAATCCCCGTTGGAATCGCCCCCCCGTCCCTCCAGGGCTTGTTGCAGTTCCCGGATTTCCCGCTCCAGTTCCTGGCGGCGGCGGGAGACGAAGAAGGCGTAGATGAAGAATACCAGCCAGGTTACCGCAAAGGCGGCGAACAGGTAGGTCAGGTTGACCGGGGGCTGGCTCTGTAACAGGATAAAGGGCATATACTCTCTCTTCAAGTATTCGGATTAAAACCTGGATTAGCCGGATATACCGGTTAATCCGGGTCAGTTACTCCCCGGCGTTGGGCAAAGCGCAGGCTTGACAGCCGGTCTTCCCCGTTCCGCAAAGCCGTCCGCTCCAGCAGCAGATACAGGAACAGCAGCAGAAAGACGCCGCAGGAGAAAAACAGGACTGCCTGCATTATCGGCTCCAGCGCGCCGGCGTTTGCCAGGGGGCCGACCACCGCCGACGGGTGAATGGAACGCCACCACTGCACCGAGTAATAGACGATGGGAACGTCCACAAAACCGATGATGCCCACGGCGGCGGCATAGACCGCCGCCCGGTTCCGGTCGGGGACGTAGGCCCGCAGCATCAGGTAGGCCACGTAAATCAGCCACAGGATTAAGGTGGTGGTCAGCCGCGGCTCCCAAGTCCACCAGACGCCCCATACCGGCCTGGCCCAGATGACGCCGGTAAGCAGGGCCAGGGTGATGAACACCACCCCCACCTCGGCGGCGGCGTGGGCCACGCTGTCCCATCTCCGGCGGCGGGTAATCAGGTAGCCGATGCCGGCGACAAAGACCACGAAGAAGGCCAGAAAGGACACGATGGCGATGGGTACGTGAAAGTAGAAAATCCGCTGCACCTGGCCCAACACCGCGTCGGTGGGCGCCACCATAAAGATCAGGTACAGGTTGACCAGCATCAGCAGGGCGGTCAGGAGCAGCAGGCCGCCGGCCCATCCGGGGAACCCGAACCAGCTTTTCCGGCTCCCTGCCAGGATTGATTTGGTAGTTGCAGGCTCAAGGGACGGGTTCACGCTGCTTACTCCTCGGCGATTATGGAAAAAATCCACGGACATATTACCAGAAAAACGGCGTCAAATACCGCCATCAGGGGCAGCCAACGGGCGGTTCCCCCGTCCCCCAACCCGCCGCCGCCCATTACCGTGCCGGAAACCTCCACCGCCCCAATCAGCACCGGCAGGATTACCGGGAAGAAGAGGGCCGGCAGCATTATCTCCCGTGAGCGGGTCTGCACCGCAATGGCGGAGAAGAGCGTCCCCAACGTGGCGAACCCCAGGGTCGCCAGCAGGATGGTCAGGGCCAGGGTCAGGGAAAAGGCGGAGAAGTTGAGCAGGACGGCAAAGACCGGCAGCAGGGCCGCCTCGATAATCAGCATAAAGATAAAGCTGACCAGGACTTTGCCCAGAAATATGGCGTCCCGGCTGACCGGGGCCAGCAGCAAGCCCTCCAGCCCGCCCTGCTCCCGTTCCCGCACAAAGGCCCGGCTCATCGCCAGGGTTCCGGCAAAGGCAAAGGCCACCCACAGAATCCCCGGCGCCAGCTCCGCGACCCGCCCGGGGCTGACGTTAAGGGCAAAGTTGAACACCACCGCCACCAGCAACCCGAACACCAGGGCGGAAACGACTATGTCCCGGGAGCGCAGTTCCAGCAGCAAGTCCTTCCAGACCAATGCCGCCATCGGACGCCAAAAGCGCATACGCTCACCTTGCCTGAGGGGTTGGAAGATGTGGGAGTGCCGGGTTAATTGTACCAAACGGTTGCCAAGTCAATCGCGTCTTAACCAAGGCAACCCAGGAGACCGTGGCAACCTTGGCAACCAAAGCGACCTTGGCAACCCAAGCAACCGTCGTTCCGGCGAAAGCCGGAATCCAGGACCCTCGGTAGCCGGCACGCTCTTTTCCGGGGGATTTCCTAGATTCCGGCTTTCGCCGGAACGACGGTTTTATGCTGCGATTGACTTGGGTTAATTGTAGCAAACGGTTGCCAGGGCTGAGGGTGCTATAATCAATAGTAGGTACTCTCAACATTCGTTGGCGTTACCCGACGTAGGGGCCGGTTTGTAACCAACCCTGCGTTCAACAATGAGAAAATGCCAGAAAACGGGTGTGGCATAGCTACCCCACACCGGTGCAGCGGGTATGAGCAAAGCCCGGTTCTCTATACCCGGCAAATTAGGAGCCATTATGTTTAATGAAAATGATCAAGTTGCTCTGACGGGGCCGATCCCCTTTGAGCAAGCTGAGCACGTCCTCGAATTGAGTCCTTTGCGCGAATCAGGAGAGGGGCTGTTGCCCGGCGACGTTGGCACGATTGTTGATGTCCTCGGCAAGGGGAAAGCCTTCACCGTTGAGTTTCTTGTGCCGGACACCTACGGTTACCCGGTTGCCATTACCACCGTCGGGCCGGAGCAGTTGCGCCCGGCCACGGGAAAAGACCTGGACAATTGCCGTTTCAGGAAATACTCGGCTGCTATTGTCGCCGCTATCCCCACCTTGAAACAGATCCAAGCAGAGGAAAAGGCCTAACTTCCGTTTATTCGTCGTCCTGCCCCCGCCGTCAAGAACCTACTGCCGCCCCCCCACTACCGGGTAACGGGCAATCCGCCGCCCGGTCAAAGTCCAGCTTGCCGCCGGACAGGGTTGCCGCCCGGTGGCCCCAGGCCAGGCCCAAATCCACGTTGTGGGTAGTCATCACCACCGACCGGCCCGCCGCCGTCCACTCTTGCAGCAGGGCGGCCAGGGCCGATACCGAATCCCGGTCCAACCCGGACTCCGGCTCATCCAGCAGCAGCAGGGAGGGTTGGTGCAGGATGGCCCGGGCGATGGACAGGCGTTTCTGCATCCCATGGGACAGGCTGCGCACCCGCCGGTCGGCCCGACGGGACAGCCCCACCCTTTCCAGCGCCTCGGCCACCCGCTCCTTGAGGTTGGCAACGGCGTAGAGACGACCATAAAAGGAGAGGTTTTCCCGGCAGGTCAGGTCGTCGTAGAGAAAACCGTTATGAGACACTACCCCCACTCGGCGGCGGGCCGCCTCTGACTGGCGGCGCAGATCAAAGCCGGCAATGCGGACGGCGCCGCCATCGGGCCGGGTCTGGCCGGACAGGATGCGCAGCAGGGTGGTCTTTCCGGCGCCGTTGGCCCCGAAAATCGTCAGAAACTCGCCCCAGCCCAGCGTCAAATCCAAGTCCCACAGCACCGGCGCCGCGCCAAAACCCTTTTCCAGCCCTTGCACCTCAACCGCATTGCCATAAGCCGGGGCTGCCGGAACTGCCGGAACTTGGCTGCCGGAACCGCCGTAGGAAAAATCTGCCACGCCTGACCTCGAAACCCGACTTGTCCCGCAATGATAATAGCGGCGGCAATGTTCCGCAAGGATTTGCGCCCGGCTTGAATACCCCGGAGAATAGGGATATGATGAGCGCATAGCAGGATATACTTTCCCGAATAGCAACCGTGGCTATCAAGAGCATCCAGAGCCGGCAATCAGGAGAGAGAAATGACTACGACGGCGAATGAATCCACCGACATCCGGTTGGCCCGCCTGGAAGAGCGGGTTGACGGCGTGCAGGAGGGCCAACGGCAAATTCTAGCGCGCATGGATACCTTCGATGCCCGGCTGGACGCCCTCTACTCCCGGCTGGATGCCCTCTACGCCCGGATGGACGCCCGGATGGACGCCCTGCACGCCGCCCATCGACAAATGATGCTGACCATTGCCGGGTTAGGCACAACCCTGATTCTGGCAGTAATCGGCGGCACGATAACCCTGGCGATCCGGTTGGGCTAAGACGCAACTTCCCGGCCAGCAGACCACCGGCGTTTTCCATCCCTGCCGCAAGGGTCATTACTAACGCCAGGAGAGAGCAATGACCACGCCGGCGAATGAATCCACCGACATCCTGTTGACCCGACTCGAAGAGGGGATTGACCGCTTGGAGGAGGGCCAACGGCAAATTCTGGCGCGCATGGATGCCATCTACGCCCGGATGGACGCCCTTGACGCCCGGATTGGTAGTCTGCACGCCGCCCATCGACAAATGATGCTGACCATTGTCGGGTTAGGCACAACCCTGATTCTGGCGGTAATCGGAGGCACGATAACCCTGGCGATCCGGTTGGGCTGAGGCGCAACTTCCCGGCCAGCAGACCACCGGCGTTTTCCATCCCTGCCGCAAGGGTCATTCCTAACGCGGTGAGGAATCTGAAAGGTCAGTGCGCCGGCACAATTAAGGCGTCGGCAAGTTATTAGCCCTTAAATCCCCCCGGCCCCCTACTCCCCCACCACGTAGTCCTGGAACCGTTCCCGCAGTACCTTTTTGTCGAACTTGCCGACGCTGGTCTTGGGGATTTCGTCGATGAACACTACGTCATCGGGCAGCCACCAGCGGGCGAACTTGTCTCGAATAAAGTCCATTATCCGGGCCTTGTCCAGGGATTGGCGGGACTCCTCTTTAGCCACTACGCAGGCCAGGGGCCGTTCCTGCCAGGTGGGGTGGGGGATGGCGATGACCGCCGCCTCCAGTACCTCCGGGTGGGCGATAATGGCCGTTTCCAAATCCACCGAGGAAATCCACTCGCCGCCGCTCTTGACCATATCCTTCACCCGGTCGCCAATCTGGATATAACCCTCGGCGTCCACCGAGGCGATGTCGCCGCTGTGATACCAGCCGTCAACATAGGTCTCGGCGCTGCGCGGGTCGTTGTAGTATTCCCGGGCAATCCAGGGGCCGCGGAACAGCAACTCGCCCCGCTGCTCGCCGTCCCAGGGTAACTCCTGCCCCGCATCGTCCACCAACTTCATCTCCAGGCCGGCCACCAGCAAACCCTGGCTGCCGGCCAGCTCAAACTTCTCCTCAGCGGAGCGGTCTTGCAGGCCAGTCTTCAGCCGGTTGAGCGTTACGATGGGCGTGGCCTCGGTCATTCCATAGGCGTGGACCAGGTTCACGCCCAGTTTCTCCTGGTAGGCCCGGATAACGCTGACCGGTATGGCCGAGCCGCCGCTGAATACCGCCCGCAGCGACGAAAAGTCATAGCTCTGGCCGGAACGCTCCAGGTAGTCCAGCAGGCCCACCCAGATAGTCGGTACGCCGGCGGTAAGGGTTACCCGATGCCGGTCGATAAGTTCGCAGATAACTTGCGGGTCGGGCCGGGCGCCGGGCATCACCTGGTTGGCCCCCACCATAGCGCTGGAGTAGGGAAAGCCCCAGCAGTTGGCGTGAAACATCGGCACAATCGCCATTGTAGTGTCCTGCTCGGAAAAGGCCATCACGTCGGCCATGCACTCGGCCATAGAATGGAGGTATAAGCTGCGGTGGCTATATACCACGCCCTTGGGCCGCCCGGTGGTGGCCGAGGTGTAGCACAGGCCGGCCGGCGCGTATTCGTCCAACTCCACCGGCGCCCACTGGTCCGAGGCTTGGGCCAGCAGTTCCTCATAGCTATGGGCCGCCGGCAGGGTGGTGGCAAAGGCCGGGTCGTCGGTCATTATGACGTAATGCTCCACCGTCTCCAGCCGGGAGGCCAGCCCCTCAATAATCGGCGCCAGGTCCGGGTCAATCAACAGGACTTTGTCGCCGGCGTGGTTGATGATGTAAACCAGGTCGTCGGCGGACAGGCGGATGTTGATGGTGTGATTGACCGCGCCCATAGCCGGGGCGGCGAAGTAGGCTTCCAGGTGGCGGTAGGTGTTCCAGGCAAAGGTGCCTACCCGGTCGCCTTCGCCTACGCCCAGGCCGGCCAGCGCGTTGGACAGGCGGGCCACCCGCGCCGCCAGTTCCCGGTAGGTGTAGCGGTGGACGCCCCCCTCCACCCGCGTAATTATCTCCTTGTCGGGAAAGACCGTCCTGGCCCGCTCCAGGATTCGGGAAACCAACAGCGGATAGTGCATTGTCATCGCTGAACCACCTTTTTCAATTAGGAATTAGGAATTAAGAATTAGGAATTGGGTTGTGAGTTGCGGAGTTGGCTGGTCATTCCGACAGTTTAAGCCTGCTATATCGACTGATTAGCCGGTCATTCCGACCGATTAGTCTGCTGTCCCGGTTGCTTAGTCCGTTATCCCGACTGATTAGCCGGTCATTCCAACCGCATGGTTTGCTATCCCGACCGATTAGTCGGTCATTCCGGCCGTTTAGTCGGCTATCCCGGCTGATTAGTCAGTCATTCAGATAGTTTAGTCAGTCATTCCAACCGCCTTGTCTGCTGTCCCGACCGTTTAGTTTGTCATTCCGACCGGAGGGAGGAATCTAAAATGCCCGGCCTTTGACATTTTCCGGTTCCGGCAGAAATCCGGCTGATGCAGGAGTTTAGATTCCTCGCTCCGCTCGGAATGACATAGAACTATGCGGAATGACCTGGAATTTTTCGGGACTACCTGGAACTTTCAATGACACCGGGATTTCAATAGCCTTGCAGCCAACTGCATAACCCCGGTGAGCATCCGCACAATTCCCAATGGTTAATTGCTTCAGGCCGACTTGATGCTTACGCCGCCGTCCACTGCCCAGGTTTGGCCGGTTACGTAGGCCGCCGCCGGCGATGCCAGAAAGACGGACAGGTAGCCGATTTCTTTCAGGTAGCCCACTCGACCCAGGGGAACCTGCTCTTTGGCGGCGTCCTGCCGGGCCTGGTACGCCTCTGCCGACATCTGGGCCGGGTCGGGGAAGCTGCCGGGGGCGATGGAGTTGACCCGTACCCCGTAGGGCGCCCACTCCTGGGCCAGGGACTCGGTAAAGCGCATCACCCCGGCCTTGGCGGCATCATAGGCCGCCGAGCCTTGCCGTCCCCGGAAAGCGGCCCAGCCGGAGATGTTCACCACGCAGCCCTGCCGCCGCTCCAGCAGGTGGCCGCCGAAAGCCCGGCAACCCTGAAACGCCTCGGTCAAGTTCACGTCCACGATAAAGTGCCATTCCTCTTCGCTCATACCATCTACGGCGATGCCGGGCAGCTTGACCACCGGCTTGCGGATGGCGTCGCCGACGCAGGTTACCAGGGTGTCAATCTGCCCGAACTCGGCCAGGGCCTGCGCCGCCACCCGTTCCATATCGGCGGCCTGGGTAGCGTCGCCGGTCAGGGGTAGAGCGACGCGGCCCAGCGCGCGCACCTCTTCGGCCACCGCGTTTACGCCGGCGTCAGTGAGGCCGGTAATCGCCACGTCAGCGCCCGCCTCGGCGAAAGCCAGGGCAATGCCCTTGCCAATACCCCGGCCCGCGCCGGTAATCAATACCTTTTGTCCGGTAACGTCAAACTCCGCAAGACTCATCACGCCCCTCCAAACCGGCAATGTCAGCTTTAGGGGCAAGTTTAATAGCCGGCGCAAACCCCGTCAATGCGGGGTTCCTTTCAGACATTCGCAACGATTGTTGGCATTATCATCATCACCAACGTAGGGCCATCAAGGTAGGGGCGGGTTTATAACCCGCCCTGCGTTCAACGGCAAGGAAGTACCGGAAACCGGTCAGCCAGGGCAGCCCGGTTCCTGACCTTGAGCCAGGGCGGGTTATAAACCCGCCTCTACCATCAAATCATCCGCCGAAGCCGGTACGGGTAAGGAATATCAAGGATGGTTCGACCAGCTCACCATGAGCGGGTTGGGTAGCTTGTAGTGAACCTTGACCGCTCATCCTGAGCTTGTCGAAGGACGGGTTTGGTGGTTCGACAAGCTCACCATGAGCGGATATTGTTATTGGCATTGACTTTGCGCCGGCCATGCCCATCCCGGCATATCCATAGGAAAAACCCCGGACTTCCGGTAAAATGCCGGTACTGATTGCTTACTTTATTGAGTTGCAGGGAGGGTTTTGCTGATGAAAGCCGTTTATCTGGACCAACCGGGCGGGCCGGAGGCGCTGAACTATGGAGACTTGCCGGAGCCGGAGATTGCCCCGGGGGAGGTGATGCTGCGGGTTCACGCCAGCGCCCTGAACCGGGCCGACCTCAATCTGCGCTCCCGGGGTCAGCGCGGGGGCGCGCCCCGCATCCTGGGCATGGACGTGGCCGGCGAGATTATCGCCATCAGCCCGGAGGCCCGTACCAACTTGCAAGTCGGCGACCGGGTGCTGCTGGAAAATCGGGTCAAGTGCGAAATCTGCGATAGCTGCGTGCAGGGGCTGGACCAGTATTGCGCCAATCAGCAGCGCATCGGCGTTGACCTGGACGGCGGCCACGCCGAATACATCACCGCGCCGGCGGTCAACGCCTACCGCATCCCCGACGCTATGAGCTTTGCCGAGGCCGCCGCCCTGCCTCTGGCCGGCCACACCGCCTGGCAGTGCATGGTAGTCCAGGGCCAGGTGCGTTCCTGGGATGACGTGCTGATTCACGCCGCCGGCAGTGGGGTCGGCAGTATGGCGATTCAGATTGCCAAGATGGTGGGGGCCAGGGTCATCACCACCGCCGGCAGCGACTGGAAGCTGGAAAGGGCCAAAGAGTGGGGCGCCGACGCCGGCATCAACTACCGGGAAACCCCCAACCTCAGCGAAACGGTCCGGGAGCTTACCGACGGCAAGGGCGTTGACCTGGTGTTTGACGTGGTGGGCGCCGACGTTTGGGAGGAGAGTATGCTCTGCCTGAAACCCGGCGGGCGGTTGGTGATTACCGGGGTTACGTCCGGGGCGCGCACCAATATGGACCTGTCCATCCTGCAAGGCCGCCCCCTGCACCTGATGGGCAGCGGTGGCCGCACCCGCCGCAGCTTTGGCGACCTGATGAAGCTGGTCAACCAGGGAGAGTTAAGGGGAATCGTAGGCCAAACCTTCCCCCTGCCCGACGTAGCCGAGGCGCACCGGGTAATGGAGTCCCGGGACTTCTACGGCAAGCTGGTGATTGAAAATTAGGGGGGTGTTGGTGAACCTTTGTGAGTTACGCAGTTAGTAGGTCATTCCGACCGATTTATCCTGTCATTCCGACCGGAGGGAGGAATCTAAAATGCCTGACCTTTGCCATATTCCGGTTCCGGCAGAAATCTCGCTTATGCGGGAGTTTAGATTCCTCCCTCCGGTCGGAATGACATATAACTTTCAATCGTGCCGGGCCTTCAACGTCCTATAGGCAACTACGTAACTTCTAACCCTGACCGCTCATCCTGAGCTTGTCGAAGGACGGGTTTGGTGGTTCGACAGGCTCACCATGAGCGGAAAAGTGAATCCCACGATTTGCCGGTATCCCCAACATTCACCGGTATTTCTTGCCAGGCAATTACACCATAAACCCGTCGTTCCGGCGAAAGCCGGAATCCAGAACGCTCGGTATCCGGCACGCTCTTTTCCGTGAGGATTTCCTGGATTCCGGCTTTCGCCGGAACGACGGTTGATTAGGTTGCCCCGGCTATTTCTTTCCAGGCCACCCTTCACCGTCCGGTAGGGGCGGGTTTCTAACCCGCCCTGGCTCAGGCGCGAGAACCGGTCGGCACGGCGTACAGTTTCCCCGGTATTTCCTTGCCGTTAAACGCCGGGCGGGTTACAAACCCGCCCCTACACCAACGCAAATGCCGACCTGCAATCAACCCTCGGTGATAGTGTCGGCAATCGTGTACGTGGCCGGCTGCTCGGCGATGCGCTGCTCTTCCAGCAGCTTGGTCAGGTGGGTGTTGACGTTGCGGGCGGCGGCGGGCCGCAGGTTCTTGCGCAGGTTGCGGGGATAGACCGCCTTTACCGTTTCAGACACCGTGCCGGCGCCGTCGGCCAGGGCGGATAATACCTGCTCTTCCCGTTCCTGCCGGTGCCGGATGTACCACCGGATACGGGACTCGCCGCCCTGAATCACCTGGCCGTGGCCGGGACAGATGATTGCCGGCCGCTGCCGGGCCATCAACTCCAGCGAGGCCATATACTGTTTCAGGTTGCGGACGCTGGAGGAGGAGTTGCCCAGGATGTTGTCGCCGCTGAACAGGACATTGTCGGCGCGCAGGTAGTAGCAAACGTGGTCATCCTCGTGGCCCGGAGTGAACAAGGCCCGCAGGGATACGCCGCCGCCGTTGCCGTTGCTGCCAACCGGCACCACCTCCCGGGAGCGCAGCTTTACCACGCAGCCTTCCCCCAGCCGTTGGGCCAGGGTTGGCGCCAGTCGGGGATGGCAGCGCACCGGGCAGTCAAAGACCTCTTGCAGCCGGTCCAGGCCGCCGATGTGGTCGCCGTGGCCGTGGGTAATCAGGATGGCCGACATTCGGGGCCGGCCCAGTTCCGCGTAGTAGTCCAGTATCTGCCGAGTCCAAACCCGGTACGGTTCCCCGGAGTCCACCAATACCATTTGATCATTCGGGTCGCCGACAAAGTAAATCTGCGTGCCGCCGGGGTGCATCACCCCAAAGGAACCGGGGTCTTCCCGGATGTGGGTGCTGTAAACGTGCTGGGTGATTTGCATGGCAATCCTCTCAATATCAGGGCCTTCCCGCTTGCATAGTCTGGTATAATAAGGATATGAGGTCAAGGCATCAGCGCACACTTGAGCGAATCTTTGCGACACCTACTCCGTCGGATATTCGTTGGGTCGAAGTAGAGTCGCTGATGCGAGCGCTTGAAGTTGAAGTCCTGGAACGGGCCGGTTCCCGGGTTATTTTCAGAAAGGGGATGGAGCGGATTGTCGTTCACCGCCCCCATCCGAGTCCCCATTTTACCAGACCAGCTATCCGTAACATTGCCATATTCCTGGACACTATAGGAGCCGCGCCATGATGGAATACCGGGGCTACATTGCAGAAATAGAGTACGATGACATAGCGGAAGTATATTGCGGGTCAGTAGTCAACTCCGGCCCCTATTCCATAATTACCTGTGAGGCGGCCGATGTTGAGCAACTGCACCGGGAGTTCCAATTGTCGGTGGACGAGTACCTAGCCTCGTGCGCCGAGGACGGCGTAGAACCCCGCAAACCCCTTTCACCAGCAACATAACGTCCGGCGGCCGGATTAGCCACGAAACAACCCTACTCGGCCACGATGTAATTCCGCAGGGTGCCGATGCCGCTGATTTCCACCTCGATGGTGTCGCCGGGGAACATATCACCGTCGGCGCCTTGAGTGCCCATCCACAGCACGTCGCCCGGGTGCAGGGTGGTGTATTTACTCAGCTCCATAATCCAGGTCGGCACGTCCCAAATCTGTTCCGCCGAGGTAAAGTCCTCCCACACTTCCCCGTTGTGCCGGACGATAATCCGAAAGCCGTCATAGGGCAGGCCGGTTACAATCCAGGGGCCTAGCGGCTTGAAAGTGTCGCAGTTCTTGCCCCGGAACATCGTCCGGTCGCCGCCCTGCCAAACCCGCTCGCTGATGTCGTTGCCAATGGTATAGCCGAACACGCAGTCCAGGGCCTCATCCCGGCTGGAAACCTTGCGGGCGTGCTTGCCCAGCACCACCGCCAGTTGGCCCTCCGGCTGCACCGCGCCGGTGCTGTCCGCCGGCACCACGATATTCGCCTCGGCGCCGATGATGGCGTGTACCGAGCGGAAGTTGGGTTCGGGGAACTTGGGGTAGTTGGGTTCGGCCCCCCGGCGGCGGGCCATGCCCTCTACGTGGCCCCGGTGGTTGGGGCCGGCGGCGTAGAGCATTGGCGGGATAATCGGCGCCAGCAGGCGTACCTCGCCCAGCGCGTAAGTAGTTCCGGTTTCCTTCGGATTATAGTCAGGCGCCGTAACCGGGCTGCCCTCCACCTCGATAACCTCATCATCCACCACCCGGCCATAGCCGATAGTTTCTCCCCGTTGAAAGCGGCACCAAATCATAACCGGCCCCCTTTTGCCCTTGCCTGAATATCCCCGATTGTGGCATTGGCGTTGAGGGTAGTCAAGGGCGGAGGGCCGGGCAATCGTGCCTTGGGGTAGGGGATGACCCGGCCCCGTTGCGGCAAGGGAGCTTGGTATCTATAATGACCACTATGCCGGATGTAGCTGTTATCCCATCCACCGCGCTGGCTATCCGACGATTCACTTAAAGGCAATGACCTTATCAACCGGGAGATTTCGGGAGATTTAATGATGCTTACCCCCGCTGACCTGAGCAAATCCCTTCCTCAAGTTGACGGCAAACTTTCCCTCCAAGGCTTGGGCGCATCCGCCCGGGTGTACCGCGATGCCTGGGGTATTCCCCATGTGCAGGCCGCCAGCGAGTTGGACGCCTTTTTTGCCCAGGGGTTCGTTACCGCCCAGGATCGGCTGTGGCAGATGGAGTATGACCGGCGCCGGGGCAGTGGCCGCTGGGCCGAGGCGGTGGGCAAGTCGGGCCTGGAACAGGACTTGACGATGCGCCGCTTTCGGCTGGAGGCCAGCGCCCGGGCCGATTATCAGGCGGTCAACGACCCTACCCGCGCTATGCTGGACGCCTATGCCCGAGGCGTCAACGCCTGGATTGATACCGCTGCGGCCTCTGGCTCCCTGCCGGTCGAATACGCCATCACCGGCCTGGCCCCCGAACCCTGGCAGCCCTGGGACGGCCTGGTGGCTTTCAAGGTGCGCCACATCCTGATGGGCGTGTTCGAGTCCAAGGTGTGGCGGGCGCAACTGGTACGGCGGTTGGGGCCGGAAAAGGCCGCCGCCCTGGCGCCCGGCTATCAACCCGGCCAGTTGCAAATCCTGCCGCCGGGGACGCCCTACGCCGCCGCGTTGAACGATGGGCTGGTGGATGACGGGCTGGCCGAGGTGAGCCGGGGCGCCGCCGCCCTGAATTACCTGGCCGAAACCGACAGCGGCAGCAATAGCTGGGCCTTGTCCGGCCGCCGTACCGCCACCGGCAAACCCCTGCTGGCCGGCGATTCTCACCGGGCTTTGGACACGCCCAACGTGTACTATCAGAGCCATATCGCTTGCCCGGACTTTGACGTGGTGGGGCTGGCGCTGCCCGGCGTCCCCGGCTTTCCCCATTTCGGCCACAATGACCGGGTGGCCTGGTGCATTACCCACACCAGCGCCGACTACCAGGATTTGTATATCGAGCGGTTCAAGGCCGATGACCCCCAATACTACCGGCACCGGGGGCAATGGCTCCGGGCCG
This sequence comes from uncultured Dehalococcoidia bacterium, assembly GCA_958295765.1. Classification (GTDB taxonomy): domain Bacteria; phylum Chloroflexota; class Dehalococcoidia; order Lucifugimonadales; family UBA3495; genus CATQHB01. The sequence goes on along the minus strand of CATQHB010000002.1, from coordinate 906,975 downwards.
AGGTCTTTCAGGAGACGGTCAAAGTGCGGGGCGGCGACCCGGTAAACCGGTCGGTGCGGGTTACCCGGCACGGGCCGGTAATCTCCGGCGGCCCGGATGAACGGGCGGATAATACGGTCGGCATTGCCTTCCGGTACACCGCCACCGACGGCGCCAAGCCCTGGCCGGAGGTCATTCCGGTGATGCTGCGGGCCGGAGACAGCCACCAGTTGGCCGACTCGATGCAGGGTTGGGTTGACCCCTGCAACAACTTCCTCTTTGCCGACGTGGACGGCAATATCGGCTACCTGTGCCGGGGGGAAATACCCCAACGCTCGATGCAGAACGCCCGGCTGCCGGTGCCCGGCTGGACTGGAGAACACGGGTGGAAAGGCAACATCCCCTTTGCGGAACTGCCCCGTTCCATCAACCCGGCCGAGGGCTACATCGTTACCGCCAACAACAAGCCGGTGGGCGATGACTACCCCTATTACATCTCCACCGAGTTTACCCCCGGCTTTCGGGCCGAGCGGGTAACCAAAGGCTTGCTGGCCCTGGAAAATCCCACCGCGGCGGATATGGCTAAAGTCCACGCCGAGCGCATTTCCATCCCGGCCCGGGCCTACGTTGACTGCTTGCGGGCCAACCGGGAGCAACTGCAAGAACTGACGGCAGCAGACCCGTTGACTGCCCAGGCCCTGGAAAAACTGCTGGCCTGGTCGGGCAGTATGGACGCCGACCGGGTGGAGCCGACCATCTACAGCGCCGTCCGGGATGCCCTGCTCTACCGCCTGTTCCACTACCATCTGGGCGAGGAACTGACCGGACAAGCCTGGAACCCGGCCAACCGGGGCGTCGGCGTCTTTCTGGGCCGGGTCAAAACCCTGTTGACGGCCCACTTGCCGCAGGATGACCGTCGGTTGCTGCCGGCGGGGGAGACCTGGCCGTCCGCGCTGTCGGCGGCCCTGAGCCAAGGGGTGGCAACGCTGCGGGAAAAGCTGGGCGGCGACATAGAGCAATGGCGTTGGGACGCGGTGCATCAGGCCCGCCCTCGGCACACCCTGTCCGGCGCCTTCCCGGAACTGGCCGGATTGCTGGACCCGCCGGCTATCCCCATGTCCGGCGATGGCGATACGCCCCTGGCCGGAGCCTATTCCCCGGCGGAACTGGCGACGGTAGGCGGCCTGTCGGTGGCCCGCTACGTCTTCGACCTGGCCGACTGGGAAAACTCCCAATGGGCCATCCCCCTGGGCGCCTCAGGCCACCCGGCCAGCCCCCACTATCACGACCAGTCGGATGCCTGGCGGCAGGTGCAGATGGTTCCTATGGAATATAACTGGGAGGGTATTATCGCCCGCAGCCGGTCGCAGCAAATCCTGGAACCGGATTCGGCTCTGCAACCGGAATAAGGGGGTGGTCTAGGGGGGTTGACCGACTCAATAAGAAATAAAAGCAGGAGAAGGGGATAGATAGAGGGAAACCGGGCGGCTACGGCAGCAACTTCATTGCCGCGATGATGATTGCAGAGGCGGCGAAAATGGCGCCAACCGTCCACCGAGTAGTACGCAACTCCGCCGCTCGTATTTCGGCGCGCATTTCGGCGCGCAACTTTTCAATGGAAGCCTGCAACTCATCCTTATTGGCGCGCGATTCCTCTTTGGTCACCATGTTATGTACCACGACGGAGAACTGCTCAAAGGCGCCTTCCAACCGGCTGGTGCGTTCTTCCATGCTTACCATTGAAATATCCTCAATACCCGGATTAAAGCTACCTCATCAGAAGGGAATAGAAGGAAACCGGGCAACTACGGCAGCAACTTCATTGCCGCGATGATGATTGCAGAGGCGGCGAAAATGGAGCCAACCGTCCATCGGGTAATACGCAACTCCGCCGCACGTATTTCGGCCACCATCTCGACGCGCAACTTCTCAATAGAAACCTGAAATTCCGTCCGCAGACCCTCAAACGAAGCCTGCATTTCGGTCCGCACGCCCTCAACAGAAACCTGAGTTCCCGTCCGCAGGCCCTCAAACGAAGCCTGCATTTCGGTCCGCAGGCCCTCAATCGAAGCCTGCAACTCATCCTTGTTGGCCCGCAATTCCTCTTTGGTCGCCATGTTGTTCACCACGACGGAGAACTGCTCAAAAGCGTCTTCCAACCGGCTGGCGCGTTCTTCCCTGCTTACCATTGAGGTATCCTCAATACCCGGATTAAAGCTGCCCCATCGTATCATCACCCCGCCGGTTTTTCACCACAGCGGCGCAGAGAAACTCGGTGCCGCTGTGGTGAAAAAGCCCATCATCAACTAACGGGAACTGGCGCGCCGGGGGAAACCGGGCGGGTTTAGAACGCGAAGGTATCCATCAACTCCTCAACCGTGCGTTGGCGGGCCTTGCCCCGGACTTCCTGCATACGCTGTTCCAGGGAAGGGCGCGCCTCATCCCGGTACAGGACGCCCATGGGGACACCCCGGCGCTGCAACAAGTTGAAAGCCGCGCCCCGGTCCGAGGCGTCGTGGTCTTCCGGCACCTCAAACAGCAGCGGCTCAATGCCCTTGCGGGGGTTGCCCTTGATTAGCTCAAAGGTGTCGTTGTAGGTGGTGCAGGGAGATTGGACGTGCACCATGGCAAATCCCTCATGCTCCATTCCCTGCGTGATGAGCTTAGCCAGTTCCCGGGGCTGCCCGGAGAAACCGGAGGCCACGAAGGAGGCGCCCAGCGTAAGGTACAGTTCCAGCGGGTCGGCTTCCGCTTCAATCTTGCCGTAGGGGGTTGAGCTGGTAACTTCGCCCAGCTTGGTGGTGGGGGAGCTTTGGCCCTTGGTCAAGCCATAAACCCCGTTATCCATCACCACGGCGCAGATGTTCAGGTTGCGGGCGGCCTGGGGGCCGATATGCTCGCCGCCGATGCTGAGAAAGTCGCCATCGCCGGCGACTACAATCACGTTGAGTTCCGGGCGGCCCATCTTGACGCCCAGCGCCACCGGCAGGGTGCGCCCGTGAATCCCGTGGAAGCCGTAGGGCTGCTGCCCTTCCAGCAGGTGCACCAGGTTGCCGGAGCAGCCGATGCCGGCGACGACCACGTTATTTTCCATAGGCCGGCCGGTCTCTTCCAGCCGGTTGATCATGGCTAACTCCAAAGCCCGGCGCACGCCAAAGTCGCCACAGCCGGGGCACCATTTGAAATCGTATTCGGGATTCTTCTTGCTCATGCTCGGACCATCTCCTTGCGACGGGAATTATTCAACTCGGTTATTCGCTCCACCAAGTCGCGCACCTTGAAGGGCAGGCCGGTGTATTGGGTGATGGACTCGGCCTTGACCCCCTGGGAGCGGAGGAGGCCGGAGAACTGCCCCTGGTAGTTAAGCTCCGGGACAATTACCAACTCCTTCTGCTGCAATTCTTCCAGCAGCGCCGGCGGCAGGGGGCTGAGCTGCATGGTGTAGTACCAGCCGATGGGGACGCACGCCTCCCGGAGTTGGTTATACGCCTCCTGAGTCGGCCCCTTGGAACCGCCCCAGGGCATAATTACCACCGACTCGTCGGCGTTGTCCCGCTCGTACTCATTCTCTTCCAGCAGCTTCAGCTTGCCGAACCGCCGCTCGGTCATCTGAATGTGGCGGCTCGCCAGGTGGGTAGTATCGCCCATTTCGTCATGCTCACTGCCGTTGGCGACGTAGGCGCCGGGGCCGCCGGGCAGGGGCATGGGGGAAAGCTCAAAACCCTGGTAGCGGTGATAGCCGTTGTTGCCCTGGTAAACGACCCGGTTCTCCGGGGTTATCTGGGACAGGTCGGGCCGGCGGATGTTCTGCACCCGCTCCGCCAGGGCCATTTCGGTCATCAGGATAACCGGCCCCTGGTAGCGTTCCGCCCAGTTCAGGGCCTTGATCGCCCCGTAGAAACATTCCTCTACCGTGCCAACAGCGATGACCGGCAGCTTTACGTCGCCGTGGGCCGGGTACATACAGGCCAGCAGGTCGGACTGCTCCGTCTTGGTGGGCAGGCCGGTGGCCGGGCCGCCCCGCTGCACGTCAACCACCACCAGGGGAATCTCGGCCATCCAGCCCAGGCCCAGGCCCTCGCTCATCAGGGAAAAGCCCGGCCCGGCAGTGGCGGTCATCGCCTTCTTGCCGGCGTAACCGGCGCCCAGAATGGTGGTGATGGATTCGATTTCCGAGCTTACCTGATAGGCAAACTTGTTGGGGCCGACCAGGTTGCGCTCCATATATATCAGGATGGTAGTGGCCGGGGAGATGGGGTAGCCGACGTAAAAGTCCAGGCCGGCGGCCAGCGCGCCCAGGGCGATGGCTTCGTTGCCCTTGAGCATCACCTGGGAGTAGTCCGGCATCCGGGGAGGGGCCAATTCCCCCAGAACAAAGCCGCTATGGGCGGTCTCCTCCCGGCCCAGCTTGAGAGCCAGAATGTTGGACTGGATAATCTCTTCATCGTTGGCCCGGCCCCGCCGGAAACGGCTTTCGACGAACTCTTCCAGGTACTCCTGGGGCATATTCACCAGGTGGGCCAGGGCGCCCATAATGACCATGTTGGCGGCCCGGTTATTGCCGGTGGAGCGGGCCAGTTCGTCAATCGCCAGGCCATAGCTCCGCTCGTCGCCTTCCAGTTGGAAGTCGTTGGAGTTGTATATGACCAACCCGCCTTCCCGCACCTCTTCCCGGTGAGTGTCGTAAGCCTCCCGGTTAAAGGCCACCAGGACATCCACGTCATCCCCGGCGCTCAATATGCCTTCCACCGAAATCCTGGCCTGGGTCCAGGTTGGGCCGCCCAGAATCTGGGAAGGGAAGGTAGCATAGGTAAGGGCATGATAGCCCACCTGGGTGGAAGCCTGGGCCAGGCCCTCGGCCGACGTTACTACCCCCTGCCCGCCTTCTCCGGCGAAGCGGACAACGAAGTCACGCATCTGCATTGCCAATCTCCTCCCGACCTGATTGCTCAGGACAATTCCTTTTGTTGTCTTGCTGGTTTACTGGTTTATCGGATGTTCGTTGCCGGGTTATAGCCGGCTGCCTGGAGCAACCGGGCCGCCGGCGCAACGCTACAGGAGAACCTCTTCAAGGTCTCTCTCAAAGGAAAGCTCAACGCCGGAAATGGCTAATAAAGGGGGTAATTCAAGAAAATGAAGACCCCGAAGGGTGGGGCGTGAGGTTTTCCCGGTGGTTGTCATTTCTAAACGGCGGGACGAATCCCTATGTCCTGAAGTGTAGTGTAACGTAGAACCCAACTTTCGGATAACCGGAATTGAGTTTAACATTGGCATTTAATCTTTGTCAATGTAATGTAAAGGCGGTCAGGGACTTTTGGGGGATACCTGGGCCGGGAGCTGAACCAGTCCATTCCCCACTGGTTCCGTGCTGTAAAATAGAGAGGCGGCTACCGGGCCGTCCGGCCGGTCAAGACCGGCCTGGGATTAGAGGACTTGGAGCGGGTGATGGGAATCGAACCCACGTAGCTAGCTTGGAAGGCTAGAGCTCTACCACTGAGCTACACCCGCCGGCAGGGGAGGTTATGCTACCCTTTCACTTTCATTATAAACCCACCGGCCCGGTTCGCGCCATAGGTCCGTCGGCCCGGTATTCTCAACACGAGTTGGCGTTCTGGCCGGAATACTCCAGCAGCCGGTAGGAGCGGGTTTATAACCCGCCCAGGTTCCGGTGCAAGGATGGGTCGGATACGATGGCTCCGTTACCCCAATGATTCTGCCGTTGCGGGCCGGGCGGGTTATAAACCCGCCCCTACAATCCACTAGAGCCGGGCAGTACACAGAACCCCAACACCGGTTGAGAATATCATTGGCCCGGTCAGGCCAATCGCAGCTTAATCCTGCCGAACACTGACCACGGTTTAAGCTGCGACCGCTCTACCGGCCTTTTTCAGATTTGCCAATACTGGACAGGAGAATTATGTTAAGCACCCCCTTCACCGACCTGCTGAACATCACACACCCGATAATGTCGGCCCCGATGAGCAACCACAGCGGCGGGCGACTGGCTGCGGCGGTGTCCCGGGCCGGTGGCTTGGGCGCTTTTGGCGGCAGCAACAATCTCGGCCCCGACTGGCTGCGCGAGCAAATCGCTTACCTCCGGGCGCAGACCGACCGGCCCTTTGGCGTCGGCTTCATCACCCAACTCATCGCCGCCAACCCGGAGAACCTGGAGATTGTCCTGGAAGAGGGAGTTCCGGTAGTGATATTTTCTTTCACCGACCCCCAGCCCTGGCTGGGCCGGGCCAAAAGGGCCGGGGCGGTTACCATCTGCCAGGTACAATCCCGGGAGGGCGCGCAGGCGGCGGTGGACGCCGGGGCCGATGCGCTGATCGCCCAGGGCAACGAGGCGGGCGGGCATACCGGGCAATTGAACCTGCTGCCCCTGCTCACCGACATCGTGGAGCGGTTTCCCCAACTGCCGGTATTGGCCGCCGGCGGCATTGCTACCGGCCGGACGCTGGCCGCAGTATTGGCAGCCGGCGGCGCCGGCGCCTCAGTGGGTACGGCGCTGCTGGCGACGCCGGAAGCGGTGGAGGTTCCCCAGGCCTTCAAGGATCGCATTATCCTTTCCGACGGGCAGGACACGGCTTATACCCAATTGTATGACCGGCTGGGCGATACGCCCTGGCCGCCGGGCATCGCCGGACGGGTCTATCGTAACCGGCTGGTGCGGGAGTGGGAGGGCCGGGAAGGGGAGATGCAGGAACAGCGGGCGGAGTTGGCCGCCGACGTGGCGGCGGCCCGCGCCCGCCACGACCCGGAAATAGCATCGGTATATATGGGCCAGGGCGCCGGCCAGGTCAACGCCCTCCGTCCCGCCGCCCAGGTGGTGGAGGATATTTGCCGGGAGGCGGAGGAGTTGCTGCGGGGGTGGGCGCAAAAACAGCAAGGGTGAACCGATAAGTTCAACTCGGCAGGTAAGACCAAAACTGCGGAGGTCGCTCTTACACCCCCACCCCGGGGCTGGCCGCTCGCACGCGGGTTACCAGGATGACGCTGCGGATGCCCTCCAGCTTGGCGAACAGCTTGCCCAACTGGTCCAGGCCGGTGGTGTGCAGGGTAAGTTCCATAGTCACCGTGCCGTCGGACTTCTCATCGGTGATTACCGAGGCGATGTTCACCTTTTCCTCGGATACCCGCACGGTAACGTCCCGCAGCAGGCCCACCCGGTCATAGGCTTCAATGCAGACGCGCACCGGGTACAGTTCCTTCGCTTCACCCCAGGAGACGCTGACGATGCGTTCCGGCTCATCCTCGTTGCGCAGGCTGACGCAGTCCTTCTTGTGGACGGTTACGCCCCGGACCCGGGTTACAAAACCGGCAATCTCATCGCCGGGGATGGGGTTGCAGCAACGGGCCATTCGTATCAGCAAGTCGCCCACGCCCAGCACCGAGATGCCGGAACTGGGGCTGGAAAGGGGCAGGTTGGACTTAATTTGAGGCAGGTCAGGCTCCTGCTTGACCGCCAGGGACAAGCGGTGGGCTAACTGGCCTTCGCTGAGGCCGCCGGAACCCAGGTTGAGCAGGAAATCCTCCATACTGTCGAACCGGACCAGTTTCAGAATTTCCGAGTCATCCAGTTGCAGGTTGAGGCGGCGCAGTTCCTTACGCAGCTTGTCCCGGCCCCGCTCAATGTTGCTGCCCCGGGCCTGGCGGTGGAACCACTGCCGCACCTTCTGGCGGGCGCTGGCCGAGTTGACGTAGCCCAGGTTGGAGTTCAGCCAGTCCGGGCTGGGGCCTCGGTTGGACTTGGTGGTCATAATTTCGACGGTGTCGCCGTTTTGCAGGTGAGTATCCAGGCTCACCAAGCGCCCATTGACCTTGCCCCCGGTGCAGTGGTGGCCCAACTCGGTATGAATCTTGTAGGCGAAGTCAATGGGCGTAGAACCGGCCGCCAGTTCCACGATGTCCCCCTTGGGGGTGTAAACGAACACCTGGTCGTGGAAAATATCCTGCTTTACCGACTCGATAAAGTCGTCGGTTCCGGCGGCCTCCCGCTGCCACTCCAGCAGTTGGCGCAGCCAGGTCATCTTTTCCTCAAAGCGCAGGTCTTTGGCCCGGCCCTCCTTATAACGCCAGTGGGCCGCTACCCCGTACTCGGCCACCTGGTGCATATCGTTGGTCTTTATCTGCACTTCCAAGGGCTGGCCGCCCTGACAGATGACCGTGGTATGCAGGGCCTGGTACATATTTTCCTTGGGGTTGGCGATATAGTCGTCGAACTGGCCGGGGATGGGACTCCAAATCTGGTGGATGAGGCCCAGGGCCTTGTAGCAGTCGCCTTCCGAATTCACCACCACCCGGAGGGCGTACAGGTCGAGAATGTCCCGCAGTTCATCGCCCTGGGCGGCGTACTTCTGCATCTTGTTGTAGATGCTGTAGATACCCTTGGGGCGACCATTCACTTCGCCCTTCAATTCCCCTTGCGCCAACACTTGCCTAAGGCGGTCGCAAACCTGCTCCACGTACACCTCCCGCTCGGCGCGGCGGGAGGCCAGCATCTTGGAAATTTCCCGGTAGCGGTCTTCGTTCAGGTGGCGAAAGGCCAGGTCGTCCAGTTGCCATTTAATATCCCAGATGCCCAGCCGGTGGGCCAGGGGAGAATAAATGTCCAGGGTTTCCTGGGCGATGGACTTGCGCTTGGCCGGAGGCAGGGCGTCCAGGGTCTTCATATTGTGGAGGCGGTCGGCCAGCTTGATTAGAACTACCCGGATGTCTTCGGCCATCGCCACCAGCATCTTGCGGAGGCTTTCGGCGTAGAGCTTGTCCGGGTCGTCGAGGGGGTTGACGCCGTTGGTGTCGGTTCCAGGCAGGCGATAGTCCATCCGGGTCAGCTTGGTAACCCCGTCCACCATCTTGGCGACTTCGGGGCCGAAACGACGCTGAATATCGTCAAAGGTGACGGCGCAGTCCTCAATCACGTCATGGAGCAGGGCGCCGCTGATGGTATGGCCGTCCAGGTTCAGGTCAGCCAGAAACACGGCAGCTTGCAAGGGGTGAGCGATGTATGGCTCACCGGACTTGCGTACCTGCCCCTGATGACACGCGTCGGCAAAGGTATATGCCTGCTCAACCAGGGTCACCATATCGTCGGGCAGGTAGCGGCGTACCTTCTCAATCAGGATTTCAGCGTCTTTTGCTTCTACCCCATATTTCATACCCTTACATCTTCTTCACTTTTCAAGGATAATAAGCCCTAACCAACCCCAAAGTCCATACAATTAACAATGAAAAATTAGGAATTAAGAATTAGGAATTATCAATTGCAGAATCTTTATGCGTAATTCCTAATTCGTAATTGATAATTCCGGCGGGTGGTCAAAGCCGGCGGAGTAGGGTTTGATGTCCAGCACCGGCGAGCCGTCCTGGGCGTCCAACCCGGTAACGTCAAGCATATTATCCACCACCGACCGGATTTGCGCCACCGTCGCCCCGATGCCGTTGGGCCGGTACTGGCTGCGGGTAGCGAACACGCCCCGCAAAGGCCGCTCCGGGTTGTGTCCGGGGTGCAGTTGCAGTTGGTATTCGGTGGCCCGGTGCAGGTGAAACAATACCAGGATATACTGCCCCGCTTCCAGACCCATCAGGCCGGGGGCCAGTTCCGGGCGCAGGACGATGCGCGCCGGCCGCTCCCGCATCTCCTCCGAGGGAGCATACCCGGCAAACTCGCTCTCCACCCGCCCGATGGGGGTGAAGGTTACCGTTGAGTCAACCGGCGGTTCGGCAGAGCGCATCAACCTTTTCTCCAAGCGGGGCAATGCTCGGGTCAGGCCCGAGGCCGCAATCCCCGCAGGCGGACGTAGGGCATCCGTTTCAGGGTCTGGTTCACCGGGTCAACCTCAATGCCTACCGACTCCAGAGCGGTTACCCCCAACAGCGGCTCGGCGTCATCATCCCCCATTACGATAGCCACGCCGGTGAGGTCGCCCATAAACTCCACTTCGGCGACGGTTACATCCATACGGATTTCGCTGCCGTCGGCCAAGCCGTACACCCGTTGGATTCGGGGGGCCAGACCGATAGCTTCCAGGTGTTTGCGGGGGGCCAGGCAGTCGGTGGCGCCAGTGTCCACCAGAAAGAGGCCCTCCCAAGTCCGGTGGGGTTCCGCCGGGTTGCGGATAGTTACGGTTACATGGGTTGCGCCCATAACACTCCTCCGGGCCAGTCCGGGTTTCCGGGTGGGCCGGCCTACACCCCCGCCGACACCGGGGCCAGGGACGCCAGCCAGTCCAGCACGGTGGCCGAGGCTTTACCCGTGCTGTTGGTCAGGGAGTGGTTGCCGCCGGGGATGATGACGTATTCGGCCCGGGGGCTGTTCACCGCCGCCGTTACCATGTCCTGGGGGCAGTCGCGCAGCCGGGTGTGGGTTTCCAGTTCGCCGCCGATGACCAGCAGGGGTACTTTGATGCGGGGGGCCAGGGCAACCAGGTTGTACCGCTCGGCCGGCCCGTGCTTGTCCAGGTAGGAAAAGGCGCTGAACATCTGGGCGATGGGGAAGTTCACCGTCATCAACTCCTGGGCCTTATCCGCCGCCTCCAGTTGGTCGGCCCGCTCAATGATGCCCTGGAACTCGGCGGCGTCCTCCGACTCCATATAGTAGGAGTAAGACAGGCGCACCGGGGAAATGGGGATAACCGTCGCCACCCGGTCATCGACCTCGGTAGCGGCATAGTAGCCGACTTTCACGGCGCCCATGCTGTGGCCCAGGATGCCGATGCTGCGGTAGCCCTGCTGCTCCAGGTAATCAATGCCGGCCCGCAGGTCGGCCCGGCTGTTGTCCAGAATCTCCAGGGCATTGCCATAGTAACGGCCGGCGCCCTGTTCCGCCCAGATCGTATCGTGGCCCTTGGTATTCAGGGCCAGGCAGGCATAGCCCCGGTTCCGCAAGTCCTCTCCCATCGCCTTGGTGGCGGGACGGTAGAAGTTGCCGCCGGAACCGTGGATTAACAGCAGGGCGTCCACCGGTCCCGGCGGGGAAACTCCGGGCGCCGGCGCAAAAAAGATCCCGTCCAGGTTTACGCCATCACCGCTGGCAAGGTTTATCAAATCGACAAGCACGGCAGCCACCTCCCGGTACTGAATGACCTTGTAATGACCTTGGATAGTTGGGGACATTGTAGAGGAACCGGGCAAGAGGACGCAACCGGGCGTTTTGTGCCTCAGGGTAGGGCAAAGTCGCCAGATTGGTAAGGATGGTTCGACAGGCTCACCATGAGCGGAAACCCGACAGGCTTACTATGAGCGGACTGTTGACCGCTCCGCTCAGTATGACAGGATGAGCGGATTTCGGGGTTTGCACCAGCCCGGCATTGCCCAGCGGCGGCCCGGTTAGTCCAGCAAGGGTATCCGGCCCCAGGTGATGGCGTCGGGGTCGGGAGAGGCGCCCTGCTCCCGGGCCAGTTCCCGGATTTGGAGCAGGGTGGCGTTGACCTCCGGGGTCAGCAAGACCCACTCCGGTTCCGGCGGAATCCAGTAGGGGGAGTTGATGCGGACTACCCGGCTTTCCGCCGGGTTAAGGTAGATGCCGAATTTGGATGTCTGCTGCATAATTTCTTTCCGGTTTCCCGGCTAGGGTGTAGGTCATTCCGCCTTACCCCCGGCTCTCTTTCTTGGAATTAAGACCGGGGTGAGGGCGTCCGGTCAGGGTATTACCGTATCCACCAGGATGGTTTCCTCCCGGCCGGGGCCGGTGGAAATTATCTGCACCGGGCAGCCCACCAGTTCCTCAATGCGGCGGACGTAAGCGCGGGCGTTCTCCGGCAGTTGGGCCAAGTCGGTGGCGCGGGCAGTGGGTTCTTTCCAACCGGGCATTTCCTCATACACCGGCTCGCACTTTTCCAGCAGCCGGGTATCCGCCGGGAACCGGGCGATTTCCTCGCCGCCGGCCCGGTAGCCAACGCAGATTTTGACCGAGGCAAAGCCGTCCAGGATGTCCAGGCGGGTCAGCACCATGCCGGTAAAGCCGTTGACCTGCTGGCTGTAGCGGCCGGCCGGGGCGTCGAACCAGCCCACCCGCCGGGTGCGCCCGGTAGTTACGCCGTATTCGTGACCCTTCTCCCGCAGCTTATCCCCGGTATCGTCAAACAACTCCGTAGGCATCGGGCCGCCGCCGACCCGGGTAGAGTAAGCCTTGTAAACGCCCAACACGCCGGCAATCGCCTGGGGGTTCAGGCCCAGACCGGTGCAGGCCCCGCCAATGGACGGGGAGGATGAGGTAACGTAGGGATAAGAACCGTGATCCAGGTCCAGCAGCGTACCCTGGGCACCCTCCAGCAGGATTTTGCGGTCTTGGGCCAACAAGTCCTGGACAATCTGTTCGGTGGGGCGCACGTAAGGACGCAGTTCCTCGCCCCAGGCCAGGGCCTTTGCCAGAACATCATCCAGAGAAAGGGCCTCCCCGCCGTAAATCGCCGTGATTACCTTGTTCTTGTAGTCCAGGGTCTGCTCCAGGCGGGGCTTCAGCGAATCGGGGTCAAGCAGGTCGCCCACCCGGATGCCCATGCGGGCGGTCTTGTCGATGTAGGTGGGGCCGATGCCCCGGCCGGTGGTGCCAATGGCGAGCTCACCGCGGGACTCCTCGTCCAGGGCGTCCAACAGCACGTGGTAGGGCATAGTTACGTGGGCGCGCTCGCTGATACAGAGCCGCTCGGTATCAATGCCCCGGTCGCCCAGTTCGCGCAACTCGCCCAGCAGCGCCTCCGGGTCCACCACCACGCCGTTGCCGATTATCCCGTAAACCTCGGGCCAGCAGATGCCGGAGGGAACCAGGTGCAGGTGAAATTCCCCTTTGTCGTTGACCACGGTATGGCCGGCGTTGTTGCCGCCGGCGTAGCGAACCACGCCGTCCACTCGCTCGGCCAGGTAGTCAACAACCTTACCCTTGCCCTCGTCGCCCCATTGTCCGCCAATCACGGCATAAGCCGGCATTGTTTTCCCCCTTTACCTACAAAACCTGGCCCGCCTCCCGCGTATGAGGCGGACACCAACGGGGATTATATCAAAAAAACCCGGTTGTTGGAAAGGGGGGGATTTGCGCCGGTATTCGCAACGTGCGTTGGTATCATCACCGGGTTACGTTGGCATTATCGCCGGGCGTTGGTATCATCACCGGGTAGGGGCGGGTTTCTAACCCGCCCTGCCGTTACCGGCAGAACCATTTTGGTAACGGAGACATCATCTCTGACATATCCTTGCACCGGAACCTGGGCGGGTTACAAACCCGCCCCTACAATTCACCGGAGCCGGGCCGGGCAAGGAACGCCAACGAATGTTGAGATGCCGGGAAAGCAGGGCAATCGCACCATAAACCCGTCGTTCCGGCGAAAGCCGGAATCCAGAACCCTCAGTAGCCGGCACGTTCTTTTCCCGTAGGATTTCCTGGATTCCGGCTTTCGCCGGAACGACGGTTGCTAATGCCGGTTGCCTGGGTTGCCCTGGTTAAGACGCGGTTGCCCCCGCCGCCAAGTTCGCCCGGTGGCAATCCCCGGCCAGGGATAGTATGATACCCGGTAACTTGTGGCAGGAAAGCACAGGAAAGGAGTTGTTGCTATGGCAGACAAGATGACTATTCTGGTAGGCACCGTGGGCCAGGGCATTATCCGCAGCGCCGACGGGGGCGAGAACTGGCAGCGGGTGGGCATCAACCAGGGTCTCCACTCCGACGCGCTGGTACGAACCGTGGTGAACCACCCCGACCGGCCCGAAATCCTCTTTTCCGGCACCGACCAGGGCCTCTACCGCAGCGAGGACGCCGGTATGTCCTGGAACCTGGTGGACTCGCCCCTCAGCGATTACTGCGTCTGGTCGGTAGCTATCGACTCAGCCGACCCGCAGACGATGTACGCCGGCACCGGCACACCCAATCCGGCCACCATCTTTCGCTCCGGCGACGGCGGCCAGACCTGGGAAAAGCGGCCGGTAGAGGTGGCTGAAACCTGCCCGGCGGTGGGCATCCCCCGGGTTACCGGCATCGCCATCGATCCCACCAACCGCCAGGACATCTGGGTCGGTTTTGAGGTGGACGGTGTGCGCCGCAGCACCGACGGCGGCGATACCTGGGAAAAGGTCAATCACGGCGCCATCCCCAACCTGGACATCCACAACGTGGCGGTGGCCGCCGGGCCGCCCAAGACGGTGGTGGTAGTAGTCAATAATGACGTTTATACCAGCGACGATGACGGCGCCAGTTGGAACGCCGTCGGCGTCCGGGAGGCCTTTCCCTATACCTATCCCCGGGGCATTATGGTGCAGCCCGACGACCCGCAGACCATTTTCGTAACTATCGGCGACACCACCCCCGGCCGGGTAGGCGCAGTGATGCGCTCCAAAGACACCGGCAAGACCTGGGAAAGCCTGCCCCTGCCGGTGGCCCCCAATACCGCCATGTGGGTAGTCAACGTCCAGCCCTTTGACCCGCAAGTGGTACTGGCCGGCAGCCGCTACGGCTACCTGTACCGCAGCGATGACGGCGGCGACTCCTGGCAAAAGCTGTGGCGGGAGTTCAGCGAAATCTCCTCGGTAACCTGGATACCGGGCTAGGGCCGGCGGCGTCTTTAATGCAGAGACACAGAGACCGGGAGTTACGCCGGGGAAATCCCGGTGTATCTCCCCTGCTCTGCGTCTCCCGGTGAACGTCCCATTACCCGATAACCGGTATTCCAAACAAGGAAAGGACAAGGAAACAACCGCCCATGAAATTCGCCTTTTTTACCCATGTTCCCTGGCCCGAAGGGACGGAACCGGCGCAGATTCTGGCCGAAACTACCGAGCAGATTCAGTATGCCGAGGAGTTGGGGTTTGTCAGCGCCTGGCTGGCCGAGCATCACTTCACCCGCTACAGTATGGTTCCCTCCTCCCTGATTCTGGCAACCCACCTGGCCGCCCGCACCAGCAAAATACGGCTGGGGACGGCGGTGCTGGTGTCCCCCCTGCACAACCCTATGCGGCTGGCCGAGGACGCCGCGATGCTGGATTTGGTCAGCAACGGCCGGCTGGACGTGGGCTTTGGCCGCGGCTCCGGCGGCTACGAATACTACGGCTATGGACTGGACCCGGCGGAGAGCGCCGAGCGGTTTCAGGACTCCATCAAAATCGTGCAGGGCCTGTGGACTACCCCCGGATTCAGCTACGAAAGCCGGTTCAACAAGCTGGACGACATCAACCTGGTGCCGCCGCCACTGCAACAACCCCACCCGCCCATCTACATCGCCGCCACCCGCACCCCGGCCACCCTGGAGTTTCTGATTTCCACCGGCCACAACCTTTGCATCGCCGTAGTTCAGGACACCGCCGACGCCCTGGCCCTGTGCCACCGTTTCGTCGAACTGTCCGCCGCCGCCGGCGACCACCGGCCTATGTCGGAAATCCCCTTCTTCCGCTACTTCTACGTGGCCGAAACCGAGGAGCAGGCGCGCCGGGATACGGAAGACCGGATTAACTGGGTCGCCGACATTATGCAGTGGCGCCGCCAGATTGACACCGGCAGCGAGGTCTATCGCCGGATGGACGATTGGCGCCGCCAGCGCACGCAACTGCCCGACAGTTATGACTACCTCTCCGTCAACCGGGCCGTCATCGGCACCCCCGACCAGTGCGTTGCCCAGATAAAGGAACTGCAAGCTCACGGCATAGATTACTTCGGCTGCAACTTCGACTTCGGCGGGATGAGCCGGGACAAGGTAATGCGGTCAATGGAACTGTTCAGCCAGGAGGTAATGCCCCGGCTAGGGTAGGGGTCGCCGGCCAAAAGTCCGGGGGCGCTATGGGGTTGGCAGAAGGGGACGGCCGGTTTTAAGTCCCTACTACCGGGAACCGCCGGCATTACCCGCCGAGTCTCTGGCGGGGTGGTAATCCTTACCCGCCCCGGTTCCGGTAGGCACGATTCCAATGGATGGTAGGGGCGGGTTTGTAACCCGCCCTGCGTTCAAGGCGAAGACATCCCAAGAAACGTTACGCCGTATCCGACTCATTCTTACGCCCAAGACAGGGCGGGTTACAAACCCGCCCCTACCCCGATTACTCCCTTCATCATAAACCCGTCGTTCCGGCGAAAGCCGGAATCCAGAACACTCGGTAACCGGCTCACCCTTTTCCCAGAGGATTTCCTGGATTCCGGCTTTCGCCGGAACGACGGTTCCCTGGGTTGACCGGATTAAGACGCGATTGCCCCCGCTATTTCCCGCCCCCCGGTTGCCCGCCTATCCCCGATATGCTACGCTGATTTCACTATGGAAATGGAAACCAAGAACCGCAACAGAGTTGTCGTCGCGATGAGCGGCGGCGTGGATTCCTCGGTGGCCGCCCTGCTTTTGCAGCGGCAGGGCTATGACGTAGTGGGCGTTACGATGAAGCTCTACAGCCTGGAGCAGGCCGACCTGCCCGACTACTACCGGGGCTGCTGCACGGTGGATGACGTGGATGACGCCCGCCGGGTCTGCCACCGCCTGGACATTCCCCACTACGTCCTCAACGTGCAGCGGGAGTTCCAGGCCCACGTTATCGACTACTTCTGCGCCGAGTACCAGCAGGGCCGTACCCCCCATCCCTGTATCGCCTGCAACGACAAGATAAAGTTCAACTTCCTGGCAACCCGCGCCGCGATCCTGGATGCCGCCTACGTTGCCACCGGCCACTATGCCCGAATTGAACCCGGCCCGGCCGGGCTGTCCCTCAAGCGGGGGGTGGACTCCAGCAAGGATCAGTCCTATGTCCTCTTTGGCATGGGGCAAGAGGAGTTGGGCCGCACCCTGCTGCCCATCGGCGGCTACCCCAAGGACGCCATCCGGCAACTGGCCCGGGAGGCCAACTTTCCCAACGCCGGCAAGCCGGACAGCCAGGACATTTGCTTTATTCCCTTTGGCGACTACAAGGCTTTCCTGGCCGAGCGGGTTACGCCGGCGCCGGGCGACATTGTGGATGAGGCCGGGCAGGTTTTGGGTCAGCACCGGGGCATTGAGTTTTTCACCGTGGGCCAGCGCCGGGGGCTGGGCCTGAACATCCCGGAACCAATGTACGTGCTACGGCTGGAACCGGAGACCAACCGGGTGGTAGTCGGCCCGGAATCGGGCTTGTACCAGGAGCGGATGTTAGTTTCCCGGGTCAACTACGTCTCCGGCGTCCCCCCGACCGGGCCGACGCCGGTAACGGTGAAAATCCGCTACCAGTTTGCGCCGGCGCCGGCCCTGCTGCATCCCGTCGCTCCCGGCACCCGGCCCGGCTCACCACCGGACAGCGCGCTGGTCTGCTTTGACCAACCCCAGCGGGCCATCACCCCCGGCCAGGCAGCAGTGTTCTACCAGGAAGACACAGTACTGGGCGGCGGATTTATCGACTCCAGCGCGGCGGGAATTAAGAATTAAGAATCAGGAATTTGATGTCCCGCTATCACCAACCGGGGTAGGCTTTCTCTCAATTCGTAATTCCTAATTCTTAATTCTTAATTCTTAATTATCCTTTGGAGAGGAAGGAGAGGGATGCCGGACTTGTCCAATGAATGGCGGCTTTACCGGCGGGGGCTGCGGGCGGTGGCCGGGGTGGACGAGGCGGGGCGCGGGCCGCTGGCCGGGCCGGTGGTGGCGGCGGCGGTCGTCCTGCCCCCCAACCTGTCCGGCAGCGAACCCTGGCTGACCGCGCTGGACGACAGCAAACGGCTGTCCGCCCGGCAGCGGGAAGGCGCGTTGCGGTTGATTGAGCAGCACGCCCTGGCCGTGTCCGTCGCCCAGGAATCGCCGGCGGAGATTGACCGCCTGGGCATTGGCCGCGCCGTCATCCGGGCGATGCTGCGAGCCGTGGCCGGCCTGACCGTCCCGCCCCAGCACCTGCTCCTGGACTACGTGCCAATCAAGGAGTGCCCCTATCCCTTTGAGGCCCTGGTCAAGGGCGACGGGCGCAGTTACTCCATCGCCGCCGCCTCTATTGTCGCCAAAGTTACCCGGGATAAGGGTATGGAGCAGGCCGAAGCCAGGTATCCCGGCTACGCTTTTGCCCGCAACAAGGGCTACCCGACGGCGCAGCACCGCCGCCAACTGCAAAAGCTGGGGCCTTGTCCCCTGCACCGCCGCTCCTTTGCCCCGGTGCGGCAGGCGGCGTTGCTCCTCGGAGGCGACTAGCGTGTCGATGTCCCGGGTCCGGCTGGGACGCCAAGGGGAAAGTCTGGCCCGCCAGTACCTGCTGCAAGCCGGTTACCGAATCCTGGCGTCCAACTACCGCTGCCCCTGGGGTGAAATAGACCTGGTGGCCCAGGAAGGGGAGGAGTTGGTGTTCGTTGAGGTACGCACCCGCCGCAGTTCCGCCTACGGCTCACCCCAGGAATCCATCACGGCGGAAAAGATTGAACGCCTCCAGGCAACCGCCCAGGACTATCTGCAAAACCACACCCCGGAGCCGGGCCGCTCGGAACTCCAGTGGCGCATCGACCTGGTAAGCATCCGCTTTGACGCCGCTGGCGCCGGCGCCTCAGCCCCCCGGATTGAACACCTGAAACACGCCGTGCAGTTTTAATTGACCCGGCTGAACCGGGTTTGACTCACAACCCGCCGCCGCTGAACCGGATATAAAAAAAGGTAACCAGGAACAGCAGCCCCAGCAGTATTCCAATAATCAAACAGCCGTACCTTACCACTTAGCCACCACCAGGAAAATGGTATTCTCTACCCGCGCCGGAGAATCCTACGCCTCTGGCCCTCGCATAATGTATTATATACCGGAGTTACGCAGTTAGTTTGTCATTCCGACCGCAGGGAGGAATCTAAAACTCCGGGCCGTCGTCACGTTCCGATTCCGACGGCAACCCGGATTAAGAAAGAGTTTAGACTCCTCGCTACGCTCGGAATGACATAGACCTTTCAACGGGCCACCCAAACCGGCCCTTAGCAGGAGTAAACTGTGGCCGATTTACCTACCAGTTCCGGGAATGACCCCAGCAGCGGTTCCAACTCCAGGCCGGACGTTATCGTGGTGGGCGGCGGCATTGCCGGTTGTCTCACTGCCTACCTGCTGGCCGGCCGGGGCGCATCGGTAACCGTGCTGGAGGCTGAGGCGGTAGGCAGCCACGCCTCCGGTTTTGCTTTTGGCGGCCTGGGGCCACTAGAGGGTAGCGGTATCCCTGACCCCTTGCTGGATTTCAGCGTCTGGTGCTTTAACCGCCACGTTACCCTGGCGGCGGAACTACAGGAGGCTACCGGCATCGACACTCAATTCCAGTTTAGAGACCGCTTGAACCTGGCCTTTACCCCGGAGGAGGTGGCCCGCTACCGGTCTGACCTGGAGTGGCAGCGGCAAGTGGCCGGATTCAAGGTAGAGTGGCTGGAACCGGCGGAGGCGGTGCGGGTAGAGCCGCGTACCAACCCGGCCTGCTTGGGGGCGGCCTATTGCCAGGGCAGCGGCGCGGTGGAAGCCTACCGCTACAACCTGGCCGTCGCCCAGGCCGCCGAAAAGCAGGGCGCCACCATCCGGCAACGGATGGTTACCGGATTGCTCCGCCAGGGGGAACGCTGCCGGGGCGTTACGCTGGAGTCGGGAGAAATAGAGGCCGGCGCGGTAGTGCTGGCCGGCGGCCCCTGGACGGGAAAGATGTCCGACTGGTGCCGGTGGAACCTCCCGGTGCGGCCCCTGAAGGGTCAGATACTCCGGCTGCAACTGCCCGACAATCCGATGGCGGCCTCTCTGAACTACGCCGGCAGCTACGCGGCAGCCAAGCCCGACGGCCTCACCTGGGCCGGCACCACCGAGGAGGAGGCCGGGTTTGACGCCGAAATTACCCAGGCGGGACGGGACAAGGTGATGGCCGACCTGCTGAAAATGGCGCCTTCCCTGGCCGAGGCGGAACTGGTGCAGCAGACCGCCTGCCTCCGCCCCCTCACCCCCGACGGTATGCCCGTCGTCGGCAAGGTTCCCGGCTGGGATAACCTGTACTTGAACTCCGGCGGCGGGCGCAAGGGTATTCTGTGGAGTACCGGACAGTGCCAGGGTCTGGCTGACCTGATACTGGAGGGACGCTCCGCGGTTCCCGGTCTGGCGGCCCTGGATTTGTCCCGGTTCGGGGAGTGATTGGGGCGAGTCGGCGCAACGCCGGTAATCAAGCAACCGGACCCAGGACAATCGCATTACAAACCGGCGGGCCGGCGCCGGCCGGAAGCCAGAGCGTCTTTACCTATACCGACTCTTACCGACTCTCCGGCCGCAGCATTTCCCGGGTGCCGGCTTCCGCCGGAACGACGGTTATCCAAGTTGCTGATAGTTATGATACGATTGTCCGGCGCCCGTACCTTGCCAACCTTGCATCCCCTTTGTAATCGGTTTATCCTCGATATACAAAACCCGGCTTATTTCCCCGGTCTCTGAGGTATCGCCCGGTCTCTGAGGTATCGAATGAAGTTTACCATCCTGTCCCACGCCGGGATGCTGGCAGAATCGGGTGGGAGAGAGGACGTTTCCATAGTTATCGACCCCTGGCTGGTGGGTTCCTGCTACTGGCGGAGTTGGTTCAATTTCCCCGAACCTGACCGCCGGCTGATTCGGGACTTGAACCCCGATTATATCTATCTGACCCACCTGCATTGGGATCACTTTCACGGCCCCAGCCTGCGGCGGTTCGACCCCCAAACCCCGGTCCTGGTCCCGCAAATACCCTCGCCTCGGATGGTGCAGGACTTGGCCGACCTGGGCTTTACCGATATTCGGGAGATTCCTCACGGCCAGCGGGTGCAGTTGGCGCCGGATTTTCACGTCCACAGCTTTCAGTTCGGGCCTTTCACTACCGATTCGGCGGTGGTGCTGCAAGATAGCGGCACGACGCTCCTCAATGCCAACGACTGCAAGATATTCGGGGCCAGCCTGCGGCAAATTACTCGCCGTTTCCCCCGCATCGATTTCGTCCTGCGCAGCCATTCCAGCGCCAACCCCTGGCCCTGCGTGGAAGGATACGATATGGACGACTTTCGCAGCAAGGAGGCTTATGTCCGGGATTTTGCGGCCTTTGCGCGGGCCGTAGGCGCCCGCTACGCCATTCCCTTTGCCAGCAATCATTGTTTCGTACATCAGGAAACCCGCCAATTTAACGACACTGCGGTGCTGCCCAACCTGGTTGCCGCTTATATGTCCCCCCCGACTTTGGAAGCAGAACCGGATGCCGGACCCAATTGCGTGGTGATGGCTCCGGGCAGTTCCTGGTGCCCTGAAGCGGGCTTTCAGCTGCGCGAGTTTGACTACTCCCGACAAGCCGATTATGTGGAAAGTCTGACCCAACGCTATTCCGGTCGGCTGGCAACTCAATACCGCCGGGAAGCCGCCGCGAAGGGGCATTTCCCCCGGTTTGAGCAGTGGGCCAATGACTTTCTATCCGCCATCGGCTGGCCGATGCGCCGGCTGCTTCCCACCATAGTGTTTGCCGTAACCGAGGCTGCCGGTGAACGCTATTGGCTGATCGACCCGGTGGCCCGACGGGTGTCGGAACAATCTGACGCCGCCGCCGGGCAAATAGTCATCACGGTGCCGGCCCTGGTCATCAACGACTGCGTCCGAAAGCGGATGTTCTCGGTCTGGACTCCCTCGAAACGGCTGCGCATCCGGTTGTCAGGGACGCCTTTGTGGAAAGTAGGACTGTTCCTTCAACTGCTCGACCTCTACGATAACCAGGAACTGCCCCTTTGGCGCTTTTTCAAGTGGCGCAGCCTGTCCATCTGGCGGCGCCGTTGGCGGGAACCGATCAGTATTACCGGGGCGTTAATCGGCCTGAAAGTAACCCGCCGTGTCCGCGATGTTGCCAGCCTCTATGCGGATTAAGTGTTGGTCGGCGTCAGGCAGCCGGGCCGGGCAATCACGCCTCAAGCCGTATCTAATGCGGGGGATCTTTTCACCACAGAGACGCAGAGAGCGCGGAGTTACGCAGAGATTCTCGGTACGCCGCTGCGTCTCTGCGTCTCCTTGTGAAAAAACCCCGGCAGCAGCCACGGTTTAAGCTGCAATCGCCCTACGCCAGTTCCACCTTGCGCGCCACCGGCCGCCCATCAACGCGGCTGACTTTCATTGCGTAGGGGTACTTGTTCACCTGTAGGGCCAGTTCCACGTCCTGAGGATGGTATTGGGGCTGGCTGTCGTCAAAGAACTTCTGCGTGGCGCCGCCGGCCATAATCAGGCGGCGCAGGGCGTCCGGGTCGGGGCGGCGGCCCTCCAGCAGGTTCCGCAGGTAGATGCCGCAGTGTTCATCCTCATCGGCCCGCACTACCCCCTGGTCGCCCATAGCCACAATGGTTACCAAGTCCGGGTTGTCCCGCAGCACCGCCTGGACCGTAGCCTCGGCCACCACCAGGGAACCCAGGTAAATGGTCTGGGCCTGGGCCGAGTCAAAGGCGGCGGCCACGCCCACCGTGCCGGCCCGGGTGGACTGCACCAACGATTTTCCGGTCAAGTCCACCCCGGATATTTCGTAGGGCGAGTTGCCATAGTCAAACCCAGGAGGCCGCTTGCCGTCCACCTCGCCCATCAGCACGTCGCCGACGCCGCTGCGGTGCAGGGCCAGGGCATCCTCCGCCTCGGCCACCAGGGTAATCTCGGTGGCCCCGTTGCTGAAAGCAATCGCCGCCGTAGTAAAGGCGCGAAAAACGTCAATGACAATTACCGTTCCCGCCGCCTCCCGCGCGTCCCGCACCAGGCTGCCCAAGCGTATTTCCATTTAATTTCCTCGAAATGTCAGTTTGTCCCTGGCAATGAACACGGACTAACCGACTGTATCTGTCCCGGCGTTGCGACCTTGGATTGGAACGTTTGCAAGGTAGCGCTGGTTGACCTTTTCTTTCGGTCCTGATCCCATCAAAAGATGCACCGCCGGATATGGGGGTAAGGGTTTCGTTTACTTTCAGGGTTTAGTCATAGTACCATACAGGCAACCGATATGTAGCTTTCCAGGGTGATATTGATGGTAGTAGAGCCGGAACCCCAGTCATCAATAACCAAGATATGGGCCAGGAATTTCCGAAGCGTTGAGTATGCCGAGTTGGAGTTGGATCCACTGACGGTCCTCGTAGGGCCAAACGCGTCGGGTAAAAGCAATTTGCTGGATATACTCGGCTTCCTGGCTGATGCGTCCAAACATGGTCTGGAAACGGCCATCGCCCGGCGCGGAGGGATTGACTCCATTGGTCGCAAGTTACCAACCGGAAGGGTTCTCGGCCCTGAAATTGGATTCCAGTATAAATTTCCAGGGGGAACGCTTGAGTACAGTGTTTCATTAGTACGGAAGGGCCGGGGCGAGTACCGGGTCAAGCGGGAGTTTGCCAGGCTGTGCGCTGCCAACTTAGGCGTTGACCCATTTGCTTTCGAAATTACTAACCGACGCCTTACCAAGCCTAACCTTAAAAATATATTGAAACCGGTGGAATCCGCAATAACCGAAGACCACGGACACCTGATTGACTATGTCAGCATAATCCACCGAATCATAGCGGAATTGGACGACCAAAACCTCAATCTAATTTCTCCAGAACCCTCACAACTTACTATGATGCTGAGTTTTATGCTATCCCGCTCGAATCCAGCGGTGGATAGTCCTGGTTTTCATCTGCACAGCGCCTTGGTCCGGGCAAGGGGAAGTTTAGGTGAAATCGGACTATACCACATCTTTCCCAACTCTTTGCGGGACCCCCAGAAGGGGGCGGACAGCCATCCTTTGGCGTCGGGCGGAGAAAATTTGGCATCTAACCTGCGGGATATGATCCAGAAGAAAAGCCGCTTTCTCCCGGATTTGAAGGACACCCTAACCTTAGCCGTCCCGGGAGTCCGGGACATTAGAGTAAGCTCCGCTGGCAGCTACTACGTAGTAGAGCTCAAACACGACCGGGATGGTGGAACTGAAAGAGGTTCCTGGTTTGACCTATCCCACGAATCCGACGGAACTATCCGCTTGTTGGCTATGCTGACCGCCTTGTTCCAAGATCCCCCGCCGTCGCTGATTTGCCTGGAAGAGCCTGAGTTGGCAATTCACCCCGGCGCAATGACCGTCCTGTCAGACACAATGCAGGAAGCGGCGCTGCGCGGGCAGGTCTTGGTAGCCACCCACAGCCCCGACTTAATCAACCTGCTACCCATCGAAAGCATTCGGGCGGTAACTGCGGAAGACGGCTCGACCAAGGTGGGGAAAGTCGTGGAACATCAAATGCAGTCCGTGCGAGACAAACTGTTTTTGCCCGGGGAGTTGCACAGCATGGAAGGTCTTCAACCAGCCGGCGTCAGGGAATAGACGAAATGCCCACCATTGTGCCGGTGGTTGAAGGCGATGGGGAAGTTGCCGCGTTCCCAGGATTGTTGAGCCAGATTCTCCTGGAAAAACACAATAGACCCGATGTCGTTGTTGCTCGGGGGAAAAGGGGCGTCGTTAATGCCAAAGGCCGGCCAAATCTGGAAAAGAAGCTGGAAAAATTCCTGCAACACGCGCAAAACAAACCTGACTGCGACGCAATTCTGGTTCTTTTAGACGCGGACAATGATTGCCCGGTAACTTTAGGCCAACAGCTATCCCAACGCTGTGAGCAAATCGGCACAAAATGCCCGGTACAGGTAGTATGCGCGCGTCGGTCATACGAGTCCTGGTTTCTGGCAAGCCTGGAGAGTATCAAGGGAAAGAGCATCATACCGCACACCGCTGTTCTGTCTGACGATGCTGAGGGCCTCCCAGACCCCAAGCGTTGGCTTAATGACCAAAGGCCCCCGGGCCAGGCTTACAAAGAGACCAGCCACCAGGCGGCCCTTAGCAGCTTCATTGATTTAGACCCGGCCCAAAAGAATTCCCGCTCTTTTCGCCGGTTATGCCACGCCTTAGAACAACTGCTGACCGCCCTGAACTCCCAGCCGGTCTAATCAACTCGGACGGCGCGAGCTGGCTAACCCAAACAGTCACCTGCTCACCACTTCTTAACCAGCCCACCATCGCTGAGTTCAGCTAATCATTCACCAATCAGTAAAAGACCCGATAAGGAAATCTGCTGAAAATAGCCCCTCGCCCTGGGTTTCGGTTAAGTGATTTCCGGGGTAAAATCGGGAATTACTAATGCTACTCCTACTTTGCTTAATCGCTGGAGATTATTATGCCCAATCCCTCCGATTCCCTCTCCTCCGGTTCAGGCGCGACGGAACATGACCATTCCGCCCATGACCATGACCACCAAGAGCACGAGCACCAAGAGCACGAGCAAGTGCACGACCACGACCACGACGCGGAAAATGGACATTCCGACCACGACCACGACCATGAGCATGACCACGACCACGACTTTCGGGACGCCGACCGCCGGAGTTTAGTCATTGCCCTGGTGCTTATTTCCGGCTTTATGGTAGCCGAGGTGATCGGCGGCATCCTGTCCGGCAGCCTGGCCCTGCTGGCCGATGCGGGACACATGATTACCGATGCGGCGGCCATCGCCCTGGCCCTGTTCGCCTTGTGGCTTTCCGCCCGTCCCGCCTCGGTGGAGCGCACCTTTGGCTATCACCGCGCCGAGGTGCTGGCGGCGCTGTTCAACGCCTTGAGCCTGTGGCTCATTGCCGCCTATATTTTCTTTGAGGCTTACCGGCGTTTAAGCGCCGGGGCGGTTGAGTTGGAAGGCCCGCTGATGCTGACGGTGGGCGCCATCGGTCTGGTGGTCAACATCGTGGTGGCCCTGGTGCTGCACCGGTCGTCCCAGCACAGCCTTAACGTCGAGGGCGCCTTTCTCCACGTATTGGGCGATTTGCTGGGTTCCGTCGCCGTGGTGATTGCCGGCCTGCTGGTCTTTTTCTTCGCCGACGCCTACCCCAGGGTAACGCTGGTTGACCCCATTATGAGCATTGTCATTGGCCTGCTTATCGTATTCAGCAGTTGGCGGTTGATAGTCAAGGTTCTCCATGTGCTGCTGGAGGACACCCCGACCCGCCTGGACGTGTACCGCCTGTGCAGCGACATCGAGGACGTAGAGGGCGTAACCCTGATTCACGACGTCCACGCCTGGACCATCTCTTCGGGCTATGAGTCCCTCACCGCCCACGTCCTGGCCGACCCGGACTACCGGGGAGACCTGGCCCAGATGTTGAGCCAGGTCCGGCAGATCGCTTATGACCATGGTCTGCACCACATTACCATCCAGTTGGAAACGTCCCTGGAGGGCTGCACCGAAGACCATCACGTGGAACACCTGCAAGCCCGGAGCCGCTAGGGCAATCGCCCCGGGCTACTTCTTAACCAACTTCTGCAACGTGCGCGGCGCGTCCGGGGGGTTGGAGTAGCTGCGGGTGTGCGTCCAGGATACTTCGCCCACGTAGATGTCGCCCCGGGAGTCGATGCAGATACCGTGCGGGGCGATGAACCGGCCGGGGATTTCTCCCTCGGTCTCCCGGCCCAGGCGGGCCAGCACGTTGCCCTGAGTGTCGTAGATGGAGACCCGCGGCCCCAAATCCGTCGCCTCAAAGTTCGGGCCGATGGGTACGCCCAACTCGCCGACGTAGGCCCGTTCCTGCCCCTGGTCGATGTAGAGGCCGCAGGGCCGGGCCATGTTGACCCATTGGGTTTCAAACTTGCCGTTGGAGTCAAAGACCTGTACCCGGTGGTTTTCCCGGTCGGCCACGTAAACCCAGCCGTCCTTGTCGGTGCAGACGTTGTGGGCGATGTTAAAGCAGCCGGGGTCGGTGCCAGACGCGCCCCAGGAAAAGAGCAGCTTGCCGTCCGGGGAATACTTATGCACCCGGGCGTTGCCGTAGCCGTCGGAAACGTAAAAGTCGCCGTTGCGCGGGTCAATGGCAACGTGAGTGCAGCGGTTAAAGGGGTCGCCGCTCATAAAGGGCGCCGGCTGGCCGCTGATGCCCAGAGTGAACAGCACTGTTCCGTCCAACCTACACTTGCGGACGGTATGGTCGCCGTCGTCGGTGCAGTAGATAGTATCGTCCGGCCCCATAGTTATGCCATGGGCCCGGGGAAAGATGCCCTCGCCCCAGGAGCGGAGAAAGTTGCCGTCCTTGTCGAAAACAATCATCGGATGCTCGCCCCGGTTAAAGGCGTACAGATTATCGTTGGCATCCACGCCCACCGCCGCCACTTCCTTGAAAGCCCAGCCGTCGGGCAGCGCCCCCCAGCCCTCGGCCACCTCATAAATATAATCGCCCGTACCCAGTTCCACCATATCGCAACCTCTTTATGGTAATTAGTTTGGGAGTCCGGCTTTAATGCCCGGTCAGGTGAGATTGTAACATTAAATTGAGGGAGAGTAGGGACAGCGGGAAACTTGGGTATTCTCAACACGAGTTGGCGTTCTGGCCGGAATACTCCAACGGCCGGTAGGGGCGGGTTTGTAACCCGCCCAGGTTCCGGTGCAAGGATGGGTCAAATACGATGTCTCCGTTACCCAAATGATTCTACCATTGCGGGCCGGGCAGGTTATAAACCCGCCCCTACAATCCACTAGAGACCGGCCGGGCCAGGAACCCCAACACCGGTTGAGAATACCGAAACTCGAAGGCATAAACGGTTAAAGGCGGTTGGTGTCTGCTATGCGTCCGCTATCGGGTGAACGGCTTTCACCCGCTGGGCAATCATATCGCCAATCAGCAGCGCCAGATCCTCGGCATCCGCCGGGGGCAGACCCACAATGTCGCTGTGCGCCGGGTCGGCCGGATACCGGTCGTTAGCCGGCGACGGGGAATGGACAAAGCGCAACGTTGGCAGTTCGCTGGCGACATATTGCCGGGTTTCCCCGATATTTAACTCGGCAAGCCCGGCTCTGGCTCCAACATTCAGCCGGAGTAACCGCCTGACCTGAATCAGTTGCTGCTCTTTAGTGAGATCAGAGTAGTAGTCAAGCCAGTGAATTGACAGCCCGCCCTCACCAGGGCGCAGACAAAAGGCCGAACCATCTACCCGGTCTCCCCGGATCCGGGCGAATCCAACATAGCGAACAACATTGGCGCTGGCCGGCAGGTCAGGCCCAATCACCGGAACACCAGCGTTTGCAACGCAAAGGTGTCAATCTGCCGTTTAATCCCGTCGAAAGTGTCGGCGCCGGCCACTCGAGAGACCTGCCTGGCCCGGGGGCGACGCTTGAAAATCACGTACTGTACCATCCGGTCGCCGCGGAACTGCAAGGCCAAATGGCTATCGTCGGACGCTTCCCAAACCGCCCGGAGATTGCCGTTTTCCATCAATATCAGCGACCCTTTGCGGGTGGCCGGCAGCGACTTGACAAAGTCCCAGAAATCCTTTTCCGAGGCGGCGTTGATGGTTACGCCCTCCGCTTCCCCGAACTCCCGCAGTTCCGCAATGCGGCTCCGGTACGCCTGGCGGATTTGGCGAGCCTTTTTGTCCTGCCGGGTTTCGGAGGTTGTAGCCATTGGCCGGCTCCGTCGTTAGCTGTTGGCCCGATGGGTTCGGTTAGAGGTTAGAGGTAGTGTAATGCGCCGGGCCGGGCAGCGCAAGGCAATAACCCCCCCTTGCTATCCCATCCCATCTGTGTTATCATCAATGGTTGGCAATTAAATTAAGCAAAGGACGGGCTGGATGGTTCAGGAAGAGGCGCGGGATTTCGTCAAGTATTCCTTTTACAAGGTGGCCCCGGAGTGGCGGCGGCTGCCCCGGGCCGACCGGGAGCGGAGCAAGGATGAGTTTGTGGCTACCCTGGCCGAGTTCACCGACCGGGTGGCGCTGTCCAGCTACCGCCTGGGGGCCACCCGGGGCGACGTGGACTTTATGCTCTGGAAAATCAGCCCTACCCTGGAGGCCATTGACGAACTAACCACCCAGTTGAACCGCACCAAACTGGCCGGCTATCTGCACACGCCCCATTCCTACCTGGCGATGACCCGCCGCTCCCCCTACGTGGACCAGCACCGCCACGAGGGGCAGGAGGGAACCGCCACCACCATGCGCATCATCGGGCGCAAGTACCTGTTCGTCTATCCCTTCGTCAAAACCCACGACTGGTATCAATGCTCGGCGGAGGAACGGCAGCGGCTGATGAGCGAACACTTCACCATCGGCCACCGCTACCCGGAGGTGAAAATCAGCACTTCCTATTCCTTTGGCCTGGACGACCAGGAGTTTGTGCTGGGCTTTGAGACGGACAGCCCGGGGACGTTCCTGGACCTGGTGATGGCCCTGCGGGAGTCGGAGGCCCGCCCCTACACCCTGCGGGACACCCCCATTTTCACCTGCCTGAGCAAGCCGCTGCGGGAATGTCTGGACGGGCTGGGGTAAGGGATGGGGATGGCAATGACAATGACTGACAAACCGAGTATAACCGTCGAGGACGTAGCCGTTGAACGCAACGGTTACCGGGCGCTGTTCGACATCACCTTTGCCGTCGGGCCGGGGACGCTGGTGGGCGTGGTCGGCCCCAACGGAGCCGGCAAAAGCACCCTGTTCGACGCCCTGGTCGGCATCCTGCCCATCACCCAGGGCACGGTGAACCTGCACGGCGCCGAGTCCCGCAACGGCGCCCTGGCCTACGTCCCCCAGCGGGACAGCATCAATTGGCGCTTTCCGGCCACGGTCTTCGACGTGGTGATGATGGGGTGCTGTTGCCGCACCAGTTGGTTCCGCGGCCCCGGCAAACGCGACCGGGCGTTGGCCCGCTGCTGTCTGGAGCGGGTCGGGCTGTGGGAACGGCGCGCCTCCCTGATGAACGAGCTTTCCGGCGGTCAGCGCCAGCGGGTCTTTATCGCCCGCGCCCTGGCCCAGGAGGCCGGCATCATTCTGCTGGACGAGGCGTTCAGCGGCGTGGACGTCGGCGCCCAGGAGGGCATCATCGAGGTGCTCCAATCCATGCGCGCCGAGGGTAGAGTCGTGCTGCTGGCAACCCACGACCTGACCAACCTGGCCCAGCGTTTCGACCAGGTGCTGTGCATCAACCGCCACGTCTGCGCCTGCGGGCCGCCCGACCAGGCCTTTACGCCCCAGGTGCTGGAAGAACTCTACGGCTCCCACCGCATCGAGTTCGCCCCCACTCACCTTCACCCGAACCACCCGAACCCGGCCGGCGGCGACAATGATTGAATCCCTGGCCGACTACCTGATTGGCCCCTTTCAGTACCGCTTTATGGTGCGGGCGCTGATTGTTTCGGTATTGGTGGGGGTGATGTGTCCCATCCTTGGCGCCTACGTCATCACCCGGGGCCTCTCCTTTATGGGGGATGCCCTGGCCCACTCGGTCTTGCCGGGGATGGTAGTAGCCTTCCTGCTGGGCATCAGCCCCTTCTTTGCCGCCGTGCCGGCCGGAATCGCCGTCGCCCTGCTGATGGGTTCGGTCAGCCGGCGCACCGGCATCCGGGAGGACACCTCGATCGGCGTCATCTTTGCCGGTATGTTCGCCCTGGGCCTGGTGATGCTGGCTAAGGCCAACAACATCAACGTCAACATCGAAGACCTGCTGCTGGGCCAGGTGCTGGGCGTCTCTCAAACCGACGTTTTCGTATCCCTGGGCCTGACCGCCCTGGTGCTGGCCGTCCTGTACGCCGTGCACCGCCAACTGGTCTATACCACCTTCGACCCGGTAGGGGCCAAAGTTGTCGGCATCCGGGCCGGACTGGTGGAATACGTACTCCTTGCCATCCTCGCCCTGGTCATCGTCATCAGCATCCAGGCCGCCGGCATCGTCCTGGTAATGGCGATGCTGGTAACGCCGGCGGCGGCCGGCTACCTCTTGGCCCGGCGGTTTGTGGGAGTAATGGTCATCGGCGCCCTCATCGGCGCCCTCTCCGCAGTAACCGGCCTCTACCTCTCCTTTCACGCCGACCTGCCCTCCGGCCCGGCCATGGCCCTGGTCGCCACCGCCATATTCGCCCTGACCGTCCTGGTAAAAAAGAGCTGGCTGGTAAAACGGGCCGGGAATGACGGGGACAACCCGCTAACCGCGCCGGGACAATCCCCATCGGGATAATCCGCACCAAGACAACCCGCACCGGGGCAATCCGCACCGGGACAATCCGCTCATGGCGACCCTTTAGCCGCTCATCCTGAGCCTGTCGAAGGATATGGGGGTGGGATGGTTCGACAGGCTCACCATGAGGGTTATATGGGCTAAATACTCCGCTCATCCTGAGCCTGTCGAAGGACGGGGGGATGGTTCGACAGGCTCACCATGAGCGGATTTTGTTCTTGGCGCAGACTTTGCACGTACCCGGCCAGAGCGCAACCCGGCAACCCAAGCAACCGTCGTTCCGGCGAAAGCCGGAATCCAGGAAATCCCCCGGAAAAGAGCGGGCCGGCTACCGAGGGTTCTGGATTCCGGCTTTCGCCGGAACGACGGTTAGCCGGGCCGGAACGACGGTTTTATGCTGCCATTGACCGGGGAATGTGAAGGCGCCGGTATGTTAGACTATCCCCAAATAATCCTCATCCTACCAAGGTCAAACGGCGGATATTTGGAAGGTGAACTATGCAATCAGTTGGGCGGTTAGCGGGTAAGGCGGCCTTAATCAGCGGCGGCGCGCGGGGCTTGGGGGCGGCGGCGGCCCGCCTCTTTGCCGCCGAGGGCGCCCAAGTAGCTATCGGCGACGTGCTGGAGGCCGACGGGACGGCCTTGGCGGCGGAGTTGAACCGGGAGTTGGCCGACCAGCCGGACGGCCCGGCCCTCTTTCTGCCCCTGGACGTTACCGACCCGGCCCAATGGCAGGCCGCCGTCGCCGCCACCGTGGCCCGGTTCGGCAAGCTGGATATTCTGGTCAACAACGCCGGCGTCCGGGGCGCCGGCCGGGTGGAGGATTTGACCGCCGCCGAGTGGGAGCGGGTGCTGGCGATTAACGCCAAGGGGGTGTTCCTCGGCACCCAGGCCGCCCTGCCGGCCCTGCGTCAAGCCGGCGGCGGCGCCATCGTCAACATCTCCTCGCAACTGGGCCTGGTCGGCGTGGACAACAGCGGCCCCCACTACCAAGCGTCCAAGGGCGCAGTGCGGATTTTCACCAAGGCCACCGCCATTCAGTACGCCGGGGAAGGCATCCGGGCCAACTCGGTGCATCCCGGCCCCATCGCCACCCCGATGACCGAAGCCGGCCGCGCCGACCCGGAGCGTTACCGCACCACCGTCTCCCGCATCCCCCTGGGCCGCTACGGACAGCCCGCAGACGTAGCCTACGGCGTCCTGTTCCTCGCCTCCGACGAGTCATCCTTTATGACCGGCAGCGAACTGGTAATCGACGGCGGCTGGACGGCGCAGTAGGGGCCGGGGAAGGCAAGGGCCGGGAAATGTTATACTGGCGGGGCAACCGATACCGCTACGGCAAAGAGAGTTTTGATGACTACCCGAGAACATATCGACTATGACGACCCCAAATATCCCGCTGCCGCCGCCGCGATCCTGCGGCGGCACGACAACTTTGAGGCCGAGGCCAACATCACTACCGCCGTCCGCGACTTCCTGATTGCGACCGGGCTGGTCAAAAGTGAGGAGATGGTTGAGGAAAACCCGCCGGCCGATGCCTCCCGCCGGGCCGTTGACCTGACCGCCCTGGATACTTTCATCGAAATGAAGCGCCGCATCGGAACGGACAGCGGTTTCAGACCCAACCCGGAGTACGTAGCCCAACTGGATGATTACCTGGCCCAATCGGAAAGACAGGGCCGGGTGCGCATGGGCCTCCTCACCGACGGCAAGTATTGGCTGCTGCGCTGGCCCGGCGCCGGCCCGATCAACGCAGCCCCGCCCTACGCTTTTACCCTGGACACTCCCGACCGTTGGTTCCCCCTGTACGAATGGCTGCGGGACAATGCCCTGGAAGCCAGGGAAAACCTGCCCTCGGACCGGGACAGCATCGCTAAACACTTTGGCCCCAACAGCCCCAACTACCAGCGGGATGTAGGCGCCCTGACCACCCTGTACCGGCAGGCGGAAGCCTACGAAACGGTTAAGGTCAAGCGGCGGCTTTGGCACGACCTGTTGCGCACCGCCCTGGGGGAAATCGCCCACAGCCCGGAGCAAATGGACGACCTGTTCATCCGCCATACCTACCTCAGCGCCGTTATCGGTATGGTGGTGCAGGCATCCTTTGGCATTGACCTGCGAACATTGGCGGCTAGTGAACCGGAGGATTTACTCTACGGACGCCGTTTCCGCAATGACACCGGCCTGCACGGAATTGTGGAGTCGGACTTTTTCACCTGGCCGGCCGAAGTGGGCGGCCGGCCCCTGCTGCAAACCCTGGCCCGCCGGGTCGCCAAGTTCAACTGGCGGGAAGCCCCGGCCGACATCGGCGCTATCCTCTATCAGAGCGTCATTCCGCCCGAGGAGCGGCGGCAGTTGGGCGAATACTACACCCCGGCCTGGCTGGCCCGGACGATGGTACAGGAACTGGTTACCGACCCGCTGAACCAACGGGTGCTGGACCCGTCCTGCGGTTCCGGCGCCTTTATCGCCGAGGGCGTAGCCCACTTTATCCAGGCGGCCCTGCCCGCCGGGAAAAAGCCGAAACTGCATCCCCGGGAAATCCTCAACAAACTGCGGGAAAACGTAACCGGTATTGACATTCACCCGGTAGCGGTTCACCTGGCCCGGGCCTCCTGGACTCTGGCCGCCCGCCCCGCGATTCAAGCCGCCAGCGAAGCCGGGTTTTACGATTCCCTGTCAATCCCGGTATATCTGGGCGACTCTCTCCAACTCCGCTTTCGCACCGGGGATATGTTCACCCAGCAGAACGTAACTATCCCGGTGGATGATGACGATAATACCGAGTTGGCCTTTCCGGTCAGCCTGGTCAACCGGGCCGAAAACTTTGACTCAATGCTGAGCCAGGTGGCTGAGGCTATTGAGCAGGGCGACGACCCCAGCTTTGTCCTGGATGATTACTCCTTGACCGACCCGGCGGAGCGGCAGACCATTCAGAAAACTATTTCCGCTTTGCAGCGATTGCACCAGGCCGGCCGGGACCACGTCTGGGCCTACTACACCCGCAATATGGTGCGCCCGGTGGTATTGTCCCGGGATAAAGTGGACGTAGTTATCGGCAACCCGCCCTGGCTGAATTACCGCAATACTAAAGACGTACTGCGGGTTGAACTGGAGAACTTGAGCCGCCACCGCTACGACATTTGGGCCGGGGGACGCTACACCACCCACCAGGACGTGGCCGGACTTTTCTTTGCCCGCAGCGTTGACCTGTACCTCAAGGACAATGGCGTCATCGGCTTTGTAATGCCTCACAGCGCGTTGCAGACCGGGCAATATACCAAGTGGCGCACCGGTCAATGGCGGGCCGGCAATTCCGGCCAAAGCGTCCACGTGGACTTTACCCTCCAGTCAGCTTGGGACTTAGAGAAACTGGAGCCTAACACTTTCTTTCCCGTAGCGTCATCGGTAGCCTTTGCCCGCAAATGTCAACCGGATACACCGGGCAAAGCCCTGGCCGGTTCGGTGCAACAGTGGTTGGGTAAAGCCGGTTCGCCTGAGGTGCAACGGGAATCCGTCGCCATTACCGACACCGGAGCAATTATCGACACCAGAGACCTCAGTGTTTCACCTTACGACGGTTATTCCCGGCAAGGATCGTCCATCGTTCCCCGCTGCCTGTTTTTTGTCAACGAAACGGAAAACCCGGCCATTATTCAGGCCGGCCAGACCATTACCGTAAATCCCCGGCGGGGTTCCCTGGACAAAGCGCCCTGGAAAGACCTGGACTTGACCGCCCTCAGCAACCAGACTATTGAGAAAACCCACCTCTTTGACGTGCATTTGGGGGAAACGATTGCGCCCTACGTTACCCTGGAACCGCTGAAAGCCTTGCTGCCGTTGAAGCAGGGCGACCACGCCATACCTACCGATGATAGCGGCGTTGGCGGTATCCGCTTGGGCGGGCTGGAACAACGGATGCGGCAACGCTGGCAAACCGTCAGCCAGTTATGGGAGGACAATAAAGCGCCGGCCAACAAGTTGAGCCTTTTGGAGCGGTTGGATTACAACCGTGAACTTTCGTCTCAACTGTCTAGGCAAGAGAAATCGGGCAACCGCCCGGTTCGGGTAGTATATACCAGTGCCGGCGAGCCTACCGCCGCCCGGCTTGAGGAAAACGATTCTGTCGTTGATTACAAGCTATTTTGGATTACCTGCAAGGACACGGATGAAGCAAACTACCTCCTGGCAATCATCAACAGCAATGCGCTATACCAAGCGGTGCAACCTCTAATGACGAAAGGCCAATTCGGGGCGCGGGACTTGCAAAAGCACCTGTGGCGGCTGGCGATACCGGAGTTTGACCCAAAGCAGAAGTTGCACGTGGTCATTGCCAAAGCCGGGGAAAGGGCGGCGTTGGGGGCGGCGCAAAAGCTGGCGGAGGTGCGCAAGGAACGGGGCGACAAGTTCACCGTAGCCATCGCCCGGCGGGAGTTGCGGGCCTGGCTGCGGTCAGCGCCGGAGGGCAAGGAAGTCGAGGCGGCGGTAGCAGCCCTGCTGGGCCAGGGGGTGGACTACCGAGGCACCATCACCATCGAGGCGGACAAGCGTTTCGGCAAACCCTGCATCCGCGGCATCCGAATGACGGTCCAGGACGTGATGGAGTACCTGGCCGGGGGCGATACCTGGGCCGGCCTGCTGGAGGGCTTTGACAATTTAACCGAGGCCGACCTGTACGTCTGCCTCTCCTTTGCGGCGGCGGAAAAGATGGACGATGACTACAGCAAACTCCGTTACGCTGTTATTTAATCAGAACCTGTCGCCCCGTCTGTTGCGGCAGTTGGCCGACCTTTACCCGGGGTCGATTCACGTACAGGAAATCGACCTGGACGCCGGCAGCGACAACCCGATTTGGGATTATGCCAAAGACCAAAACTTAATCATCGCAACCAAGGATAAAGACTATCGGGACTTGAGCCACGCCCGGGGCTATCCGCCCAAAGTTGTGCTGATTCGCCTGGGCAACTGCCCCTGGCAAGCGGTAGGGTCTCTCTTGCGGGAGCATTACGCCGACATAGTTGCCCTGCATCAGGATGACCGGCGGGGGTTGTTGGAGTTGCCTTGACTTGTGGGGGTGTCCTTCGACAAGCTCAGGATGAGCGGGGGATAGGCCGGCTATTCAGGAGACGTTATTCATTTTTATGACCAATAGTACCAACAGGGAAGTCAAACCGCCGGGGTTGGAGTTGCCGGACTTGGACGGGCCGGAGGTTTATGACGCCTTTGACCCCTCCGGGCTGGGGGAGCGGCTGCGCGCCCTGCCGGGGCAGTGCCGGGCCGCCTGGGCGCAGGCTCAAGCCGCGTTTCCGGCGGAGTTGGCCGGCGGCGACTATGACCGGGTAGTTATCGGCGGGATGGGCGGCTCGGCCATCGCCGGCGACCTGGTGGCCGACCTGGCCGCGCTCCGGCCCACCGTGCCGGTCATCGTGGCGCGCAGCTTTCACCTGCCCTTTGCCCTGGACGCGCGCAGCCTGTTCATCGCTTGCAGCTACTCCGGCAACACGGCGGAAACCCTGTCCCTGTTCCGGCAGGCCGTTGCTGCCGGCGCCCGTACTTTGGCCGTTACCGCCGGCGGCGCGCTGGCTGAGGCGGCCCAGGCCGGCCGCGTCCCGGTCCTGCCGGTGGCGGTCAACGGCGAGCCGCGCAGCGCCGTCGGCTGCAACCTCATCCTGCTGCTGGGCGTCCTTAACCGCCTGGGCCTGGTCGGCTTGACCGACGCCGACGTGACCGACGCCGTCGATGCTATGGAGCGGCGGCTGGCCGGCATCGGCGCGGCAACGCCCACCCCGGATAACCCGGCCAAGCTGCTGGCCCGGGAGTTGGTGGACCAGCTGGTGGTGGTGTACGGCGGCGGCATCTTTTCCGGCGTGGCCCGCCGCTGGAAAACCCAGTTGAACGAAAACGCCAAGGCGTGGGCCTTCTATGAGAGCCTCCCCGAATCCCTCCATAACTCGGTGGAACCCTACGCCGTACCATCGCCGGCCGGCCCGGATTTGATGGCCCTGGTACTGGAGCCAATGGCCGCCGACAACGAACTCAAGGAACGCTACCGGGTGCTGACCGAAATGCTCCGGTGGGGGCCGGTCAACCACCGGCTGCTGCCGGGGACGGACGGCCCACCCCTGGCCCAACTGCTGGATATGATTCTGCTGGGGGATTACGTCAGCTACTACCTGGCCCTGCTCCGGGGCCTCAACCCGTCGCCTACGCCGGCCATAGAACGGAGCAAGGAGTTGTTGGGGTGAGGGGGCGATGGGGGGATCATCCCGGAGACAGGGTAGGCGCAAGGTCTCCGAGTTGACTTCTCCGCTCATCCTGAGCCTGTCGAAGGACGCACCGTAAGCGGAACCGCCGGATACGCAAACGTGGTTCGACAGGCTCACCATGAGCGGTTTCGGATTTCCAAGCCTTGGGGATGCACGCACCAGGGTTGCGCATAGTTGTTATACTGGAGAGAATCACCGTCCCGCCACTTAACCCAATGGGACGGGACGCAACGTAATGTAATGCAATGTATTGAGAGGTGTCAGGATGAAGTGGGCCTCTGCGCTATCGGAAAATACGTCCCTGGAACCGGCCATCGCCGAATGTGTCGCCGCCTTGCAGGAGCAACTGGATGACGTTACCCCCGACCTGGCGGTGGTGTTTGCCTCTTTCCATTATCGGGAAGCCTACGACGCTATCCCCGGCCTAGTGCAGAACCGGTTGGGTTCGCTGTCCAAGTCGCCCCTGGTGCTGGGCTGTTCCGGCGGGGGCATCATCGGCAACGGGCTGGAGGTGGAGCAGCGGGCGGCCCTGTCCATCACCGCCGCCAGCCTGCCCGAGGTAACGCTGGACGCCTTTCACCTGGAGGGTGACCAACTGCCCGACCTGGACGCCGGCCCCCAAGCCTGGGAGTCGCTGCTGCAAGTCAACGCCGCCGATGCGCCCCAGTTCGTCGTCCTGGCCGACCCCTTTTCCTTCCCAGTCCAGAACCTGCTGCTGGGGCTGGACTTTGCCTATGCGCCGGCGGCCAAAATCGGCGGCCTAGCCAGCGGCGGGCAGCAGCAGGAGGGCAATGCCCTTTTCCTCGGCGACCGGGTACACCATTCCGGCGCCGTCGGCGTGGCCCTGCATGGCAACATCGCCGTAGATACGGTGGTGGCCCAGGGCTGCCGTCCCATCGGCAAGCCCATGCGGATTACCCAGAGCCGCCGCAACCTGCTGGAGGGGCTGGACAGTGAGACGCCCCTGAACGTGCTGCGGGAACTTTTCCCCACCCTGAGCCAGCGGGACCAGGGGCTGATGCGCAACTCCCTGTTCCTCGGCGTGGTGATGGATGAGTTTATCGACGCGCCGCAGCAGGGCGACTTTCTCATCCGCAACGTGATGGGCATGGATGAGCGCAGCGGCGCCCTGGCAATCGGGGAGATGCTCAAGGAGGGCCAACTGGTGCAGTTTCACCTGCGGGACGCGGAAACCTCGGCCCAGGACTTGACGGCGGTGCTGGAACGCTACGCCGGGGACAACCGGGAGAACCGGATTCACGGGGCCTTGCTCTTTTCCTGCCTGGGCCGGGGCCAGTACCTCTACGGCCGGCCCAACCACGACACTGACATCTTCCGGGACAAGCTGGGCGCGGTGCCTTTGGGCGGTTTCTTCTGCAACGGCGAAATCGGCCCGGTCAGCGGCGTAACCTTCCTGCACGGCTACACCAGTTCCTTCGGCATCTTCCGCCCCCGGTACTGAACCAGACGGGGGCTTTCAATTCCCGAAATTACATCAGGCAACCGCTCATGGTGAGCGGAGTATTTACCCCAATGCAACCGCTCATGGTGAGCCTGTCGAACCACCCGTTTATCCTTCGACAAGCTCAGGATGAGCGGACTACGGATTTTGCCCCGGCCCCGCGGGGTAGCTCAAGGCAATCGCAGCACAAACCCGTCGTTCCGGCGAAAGCCGGAATCCAGAACCCTCGGTAGCCGGCACGCCCTTTTCCGGGGGATTTCCTGGATTCCGGCTTTCGCCGGAACGACGGTTAGTTGCGGTTAGCTGGGTTGCCATAATAAGACGCGCTTGCCCCCCGCCGTAGCTGTCCCGTTTGACCCTTTACCGCAATGTTGCTATAATCCGGGGCTGTAAAACTGCTTGATGGATGTCCTTAAATCAGCCGGTAAACCCGATACAGTGTGGGTTCACACAACAAGGAGACGGTTATGAAACTTACCATTTCTGTCCTCAAGGCTGACGTTGGCTCAATAGGCGGTCATACCAAACCGTCCCAGCGGATGATGGACGCCGTGGCGGAGGCGGTAGCCGAGGCCATCAGCAGCGGCCTGCTGATTGACGGCTACGTGGGGCATACCGGCGACGACATCTGCATGACTACCACCCATACCCGGGGGCCTAACGACACCGACGTTCACCAGTTTGCCTGGACTACTTTCCTGAAGGCCACCGACATTGCGCGGGAGTACGGCCTTTACGGCGCCGGCCAGGATTTGCTGGCCGACGCTCCTTCGGGCAATATCCGGGGCGCCGGGCCGGCGGTGGCCGAGGTGGAGTTTGACCACGACCCGATTAAGACCAACCCGCTCCGGCCGGCCGAGTCTTTCTTTGTGCTGGCGGCGGACAAGTGCGGCCCCGGCGCCTATAACCTGCCGATGTTTCTCGGTTTTGCCGACCCGATGTATTGCGCCGGGCTGATGCTGCCCCGGCTGAGCGAGGGCTTTACCTTCAACATCATCGATATGGACAATACCGGCGGCGACAGCATCATTGCCCTCAATGCCCCGGAGGACTACTACAAGCTGGCGGTGCTGCTGCGGGACAACGAGCGGTTCGGCATTGACTCCATCGTTTCCCGCTACTCCGGCCAGACGGCGGCGGCCATCTCCGCCACCCGCCTGCACAACATCGCCGGCAGCTATACCGGCAAGGATGACCCGGTGGCAGTAGTACGGAATCAGGGCATCTTCCCGGCGCCCGAGGAGCTTACCTCTCCCTACGCCAAGGCCCACTACATCGGCGGCGACGCCCGGGGTTCCCACGTAATGCCCCTGATGCCGGTGCCCATCAATACCCCGGTAACCGGGATGTATTGCCTGCCCCTGGTGTCCTGCGTAGGCTTTTCCATTGCCGCCGACGGGACGTTTGCCGACTCCAGCATCGACTTCTTCGATAATCCCTCCTGGGATCACGTGCGGTTGCTGGCCCAGCAAAAGGGCATTGAGATGCGCTCTCAGGGTTGGTCGGGCGCGGCCATGCTGCCCTACGGCGAACTGGAATACTCCGGTTTCCGGCAGAGCATCGGCGACCTGGTAGCCCGCTTTGCCTTCCGCAACGGCCACGAGGCCGGCGTACCG
Organism: uncultured Dehalococcoidia bacterium; assembly: GCA_958295765.1. Classification (GTDB taxonomy): domain Bacteria; phylum Chloroflexota; class Dehalococcoidia; order Lucifugimonadales; family UBA3495; genus CATQHB01. Next base: position 866,768 of record CATQHB010000002.1, on the reverse strand, counting down.
GAAAAGGCGGCCAGCGCCGACGATTAGGGAAACCGGTCAAGGGGGCGGGTTTCACCCCCGGTTTCGGTGTACGGTAGGGGCGGGTTACAAACCCGCCCCTACCGTGATAATAATACCAACACCTGTTGAGAATACCCAAAACGCCCCTTGCCAGTTAGGCCCGCAAAACGCCGTGTCCCTCCAGGATACGGGCTAACTCGGCGATTCCCTCGGAGACGGTTTCCGCCGTGGGGTGGCCGAAACAGAGCCGGGCGCAGTTGGCGCCGCGCCCCTCCGGGGAGAACATCGTGCCGTTGTAGTAGCCCACGCCCTGATTAAAGACCGGCTCCTGCAACCCGGCCAGGTCGGTGCCTTCCGGCATTTCCAGCCAGACGTACAGGCCCCCTTCCGGTTTGCTCCACTGGGCGGCGTCGCCGAAATTCTCCCCCAAAGCGGAAAGCATAGCGTCCCGCTTGACGCGCAGGGCCTGGTTCTGCTCCTCGATATGCCGATCCATGTGGCCGGCGGCGTACTCCTGGACCGCCAGCGCCGCGAACTGGTTGACGCCGCCGCCGCCCTTGAAACTCATCGCCCGCTGGATAACCTCCGGGGGCGCCACCATATAGCCCAGCCGCACGCCCGGCGCCACTATCTTGGAGAAGGAACCGACGTAGAGGACGCGGCCGGTGTCGTCCAGGGAATGGAAAGAGGTAACGTCCTCACCCTCAAACCGCAAGTCCACGTAGCAGTCATCCTCCAGCACCGGCACGCCGTACTTCTGGGTAATTTCCAGGGTCTTGATGCGGCGTTCCAGGCTCATCGTCCAGCCCAAGGGGTTCTGAAATACCGGAATGGTGTAGAGGAACTTTACCTTCCGGCCCTCGGCGGCCAGCCCGGACAGGGTGGTTTCCAGCTCCTCCGGGATGATGCCGTCGTTGTCGCACTTGACGCTGCGCACGTCGGCCCCGAACCGGCGCATGGCCCGCAGGGTTCCCAGGTAAACGTACTCCTCGGTCAGCAGCACGTCGCCCGGATCGGTCAGGGCGGCAATCAGCATTGATATGGCCTCGCCGGAGCCGGAGGTCAGGACAATATCCTCCGGGCTGACCTGCATATTCCGCTCCCGGGTCAGCCTTTCCGCCACCCATTCCCGCAGCGAGGGCAGGCCGGCGGAAACCGGGTAGAGGGCCAGGCCCTTGCCTTCCCGCTCCAACGCCGTTTTGAGCGACTCGGCCAGACCGTCCAGGGGCAAAGTTTCCGGGTCAGGGTAGGCCACCGCAAAGTCGTACTTGGCGTGGCGGTTTTCCGCCCGGGGAATGGCGATAGAGTTCCGGGAATACAGGTCATCGTAGCTGAAGGAATTCGAGGTTGCCATGCGGTTACCTCCTCAGTAACGCTTGGTTATCGTGCCTGGTTTATTTCGGGTGAGCCGGTTTATTCTGCCAGGGCCGGCGCAGAGTTGAGTTGCATTTGCTTACCGCTCATCCTGAGCTTGTCGAAGGATAAATCCCGGACAGGATGAGTGGTTCGACAAGCTCACCATGAGCGACATTGTTCTGGCATCGAGATTTGCCCCGGTTATTCCACCAACCGCAGGGACAAGTCTCTAAGCTGTGCCGCATCCACCGGGGCCGGCGCGCCAAACAGCAAGTCGGCCCCGCTCTGGGTTTTGGGGAAGGCGATTACGTCGCGGATGGAGTCGGCCCCGGCCAGGATGGTTACCAGGCGGTCAATCCCCGGCGCAATGCCCCCGTGAGGCGGGGCGCCGTACTCAAAGGCTTCCAGAATGTGGCCGAACCGCTCCTCCACCTGCTCTTTGCTGTAACCCAGGATGGCAAAGATTTTCTCCTGGAGTTCGCGCCGGTGAATTCGGATGCTGCCGCTTGCCAGTTCCGAGCCGTTGCAAACCAGGTCGTAGGCTTTGGATTCGATGTTGCCCAACTCGGCGCCGTCCAGCAGCGGCTCTTTGCCGTCCGCCGGCGCGGTAAAGGGGTGGTGGGACGAATCCCACCGCCCGTTGGTCTCATCCCAATCGAACAGGGGAAAGCCGGTAAGGAAGGCGAAGGAAAGGAGTTGGTCATCAATCAACCCCAGCCGCTCGCCCAGGTAGTTGCGCATCGCGCTGAGCCACAGGTTCACCCGGTTGGCCGGGCCGGCCATCAGCAGTATCAGGTCGCCGGGTTGGGCGCCCATTCGCGCCGCCAGGCGGCGGCTCCATTCGGCCGGCATCCGCAAGCCGGGAGAAAGCAGGATATTTTCCTCAGACAGGTTCTCCAAGGAACCGTCCCCTTGCAGCCGGAGGTGGCTCATTCCCCCGGCGCCGAACTCCCGGGCGGTTTCCTCCAGCCGGCGCAGATCCGAGCCGGTATAGTGGGCCTGCCCCGGCGCCACCAGCCCCTTGACGATGCCCCCCTGCTCAATGGTGGAGCGGAACACCCGAAACTCGGTTTCCCCGGCCAGGTCGGTAACGTCGGTCATTTCCAGGCCAAAACGCAAGTCGGGCTTGTCGCTGCCGTAGCGGGCCATCGCCTCGGCGTAGGGCAAGCGGGGGAAAGGCTTAATCAGCTTCTTTTCCGGGGTCAGCGATTCTATCATCCCGGTATAAAGCTCCTCGGTCAGCGCCAGCACGTCCTCCTGGTCAACGAAGCTCATTTCCAGGTCAAGCTGGGTGAACTCCGGCTGGCGGTCGGCGCGCAAGTCCTCATCCCGGAAACAGCGGGCAATCTGGAAATACTTTTCCACCCCGGCCACCATCAACAACTGCTTTAATTGCTGGGGCGACTGGGGCAGCGCATAAAAGCTGCCCTTCTGCAACCGGCTGGGCACCAGGTAATCCCGGGCGCCCTCAGGAGTGCTCTTAATCAGGATGGGCGTCTCAATCTCCAGGAATCCCCGGGAATCCAGAAAATCGCGGATATACTTGACTACCTGGTGGCGCAGGATCAGGTTGCGCTGCATTTCAGGGCGGCGCAGGTCCAGGTAGCGATATTTCAGCCGCAGACTTTCATCGGCCTCTACTTCATCGGTGATGTAGAAGGGCGGGGTCAGCGAGGAATTGAGCACTCGGACTTCCCGCGCAATGACCTCAATAGTTCCGGTGGGCAGGGCCGGGTTCTCTGAGCCGGGGGGACGGCGGGCCACGTCGCCCTGCACCTCAATGACCCACTCGGAGCGCAACTGTTCAGCCGTCCGGTAGGCGTCCGGGGCCAGTTCCGGGTTAAAGACAACCTGCACCACGCCGGAACGGTCGCGCAGGTCAACAAAAATTATTCCGCCATGGTCGCGGCGGCGGCCTACCCAGCCGGCCAGGGTATGGCGGCGGTCAATATGGGCTTCACCAAGGTCGTTACAACTTGCGCTTTTCAGCGGTGGCCTCCTGTGTTCCAGTTTAGTTCCGGTATTGGGAGTTCCGGCCCCGGTGTTTCCGGGACGTATAGCGGGCCGGGTCAAAAGCCGGCAAATCGCTCAAATATGTTCTCTACCGGGCTTTCCCGGCCCTCCAGCGCCTCGGCTACCGACTCGGCCAGGGCGGCCGGCTGGCTGACCGGCGGAAAGCAGACGGTATCGAGGCAAACGTGGGCCAGCGCCGCCCCGCGGCCCGGCTCCGTTTCCGTTATTGCCGGCTTGATTATCAGGTTGGGGTAGTCCAGCCGGGCCGCCGCGCCCACCAGGGCTTGAGTATCAACCGCGCCGGGCGTTCCCTCAATAGTTATCTCCACCGGCGGGTGCAGGAAATAGTCAATGGCGGCGGCAAACCCGGCGGCGTGTTCGCCATAGTCCCGGTTGGCCTCGACAAAGGCGCTCAGGACGTTCTCCGCCCGCAACTGGTATTGCGAGTCCTGGGTGGCCTGGTAGAGTTTCAGCAGGGCCTGGGCGGCCAGGACGTTATCCTGGAGCGGTTTTTCCCGCACCCGCAGGTAACCGACGGCTTCCGGGTCAAGCTCTGTGTCAAAGAAACCGCCCTTGCCGGCATCGTAAAAGCGCCGTTCCAGTTCCGCCGCCGCCGCCGTTGCCCGTTGCAAGTAATCGGGCCGACCAGGGCAACAGTTATAGGCGTCCACTAGGGCGTTGAGCAGCGCCGCCCAATCGCACAACAGGTCTCCTGCCACCGTCAGTTGGGGCGAGGGTTGGCCGGCCCGGTCAAAGGCATGGGGCAAGCGGCCCCGATCTGCGTCGCCGGCGATTCGATCCAATATCCCCAGGGCCAAATCGTTCAATTCGGGACAAGGCAACTTCCAAGCAGCCTCCAGCAGCAGGGAAACCGCCTGGCAAGTCCAGTTGGTATAGCAAAAGCTGTCCGGGGCCGGCGCCGCTTGCCCCCGGCGGTCTTCCCCGGAGCGGCCAAAATACTCGGAATGGGCGCCCTGGCTGCCGCTGAACCCGCCGGCCCCGGCGTCATACAGGACGAACCGCAGGTAATCAATGGTCTGCGCGGCGACCCGTTGGTATTCCCCGTTGTCCAACAGCAGCCCGGCATCCAGGAAAACCCGGGCCAGGTTGATGTTGTCCTCCAGCATCTTTTCGTGCTGGGCCTCAGTCCAGTCGGCTTGAGCGCAGTAGCGGAAAAACCCGCCGTCCACCGCATCGTAAAGCTCGCCGGCGATGATGCCGTCCAGGGTTTTTACCAGCATCGCCCGGTAAAAGTCCTCCCCGGTGGTGCGGAGCAGGTGCAGCAGGAATTGGAGAATGGGCGCCGAGGGAAACTTGGGTTCTTCGCCAAAACCGCCGCAACGGGCATCGTAGGCCCCGGTCATTCGCCGGGCAATCAGGTCAACCTGCCGGTGGGTCAGTTCCGGGCCGGCGGCAACTCGATTCACATAGTCCTGCCGCTGCCGCTGCAACTGGGCGGCCTGGTCATAAAGGCCCGGCTTGTCCTCAGCGTAAGCCCGTTGCACCTCCAGCAGCATCGCCAGCAACTGGTCCGGCGCTAGATAGGTGGCCCCGGCGATATAACCACCGTGGGGCGTCAGAAAGGCGGTGGTGGGCCACCCCCCTACGTTGTAGCGGGCGTTCACGTCGGGCCGGTGGTCATTCTCCACCAGCACCGGCACGAAGTTGTTATTGACTAGGCTAACCACGTCCTCATCAACGTAGGTAGTTTCTTCCATCACCCGGCACCAATAGCACCAAACGGCGGAAATGGATAAAAGCACCGGCTTGTCTTCCTGCTGGGCGCGGTCGAAGGCCGGCTTGCTCCAGGGCAGCCACTCGATACCATTTCCCTTGCCCCCGTTCAGGGAACCTTCCGCCATTAGTCTGCTCTCTCCCCGCGCTCCCGATAGAGCGGCGCCGGCGTCCCAATCGCCGGATTCGCTGGATTAAGGTAGCATAGCTACACCGGATTTTCAATCACGGCGGGGGCGGTAAATCCACCCCCGTCCGCCGGTTCGTAACAATAAACAAGCGGGGATTTTGCACCCTGGATACCCGGAGCGCGCGTAACTACGCAGGGAATCCGGGGGGATCTCTGCGTTACTCTATACCTCGGTGGTTAAAAGTCTCATCGCCAACCAGGATTTTAAGATGGGATTGCCCTGGGTTATACTGAAAATATACCCATCCGGGGCCTCAGTGCATTAACTCGATTAACTTGGATTCATTGACTTGTAAAGGAGGATAATCGTGCAGCACCGGTCTGACGCATTGCTTTGTAGTTCAACGATAAAAGGGAGCGGCGGCTTACGGCGGCGGCTCCGGGTTTTCCCGATTCTGGCCCTGGCCCTGGTGTTGGGGCTTTCCTTGGCCGGCTGCTCCTTCCTTCAGCCCGACTTTTCCCAGGGGAACGCTGAGCGCGCCGGCGATTGGTTCTCTTACTCGGCGCTTTCGGAAGGGCCGCCCCCGGCGGAACGGAACGGCAGCCTTATTCCGGCGCCCCCGGCCGAGTCCCAGGCCCGGGTAGTTGCTCCGGCGAACCTGGAGGACGGAACAAAGTCGCCGTCGCCGGGAGACGCCCCGCAGCGCAATACCGCTCCGATGCACCCGTCGAACCCGGCCGGTGAAGTTGACGCGGTATCGCTGGATAGTTTCGATACCGCTAACAATGAGAACGAGGGCGTACCGGCGGCTCAGCATAACCAGGGGTCGGGAACCGCCGCCGGCTGGGCCGGGCTGGACCCTATGTCGGTTGTGGCGGCCCACGAGCAGGTGTTAAAGGACATTTACGACACCGCGCTGCCCTCGGTAGTGCTGGTAAAGGTGTCTCGAAACTTCGGCACCGGCTCGGAAAGGCCGGAATTGCGGGACATTCCCGGCCTTCCCGACGACTTCTTTGAGCGCTCCGGCGGCTCCGGCTTTGTCTGGGACAACGAAGGACACGTCGTTACCAATCATCACGTGGTCAGCGACGCCGACCGGGTGACGGTAATTCTGGCCGACCGCACCGAACTGGAGGCCGAGGTTCTCGGCACCGACCCGGATTCGGACTTGGCAGTGCTGAAAGTTCAAGACCCGGACGGCGTGCTGGTGCCGGTTGCCCTGGGGGACAGCGACCAGGTGAACATAGGGCAAGTGGCCGCCGCTCTGGGCAATCCCTTCGGGCAGCAATTCAGCATCACCAGCGGCATCATCAGCGGCGTGGGGCGCACCATCCGCAGCGGCAACAGCCCCTTTTCCATCCCGGAGGTCTTGCAGACCGACGCCCCGATCAATCCCGGCAATTCCGGCGGCCCGCTGCTGGACCGCAACGGGCGGGTCATTGGGGTCAATACCCAGATTATCAGCCGCACCGGCTCCAGCGCCGGCATCGGTTTTGCGGTGCCCATCAACATCGCCAAGCAGATTATTCCGGCGCTGCTGGCCGAAGGCCACTTCGACTACTCCTGGCTGGGCATCAGCGGTTCCAGCCTCAACCCGGACATCGCGGAGGAGATGGGCCTGCCCCGGAAAACCCGGGGGGCGCTGATTATCGACATTATGCCCGACGGCCCGGCCGACCGGGCCGGCCTGCAAGGCAGCGACCGGGCGACGATGATGGAGGGCCTGGAAATGCCGGTAGGCGGGGACGTGGTAGTTGCCATTGACGGCAACCCGATCCTCGGAATCGACGACATCATCGCCTACCTGGTCAGCAACACCCGGCCCGACCAGGAAATCACCCTCGAAGTGCTCCGGGACGGCGGGCGGGAAGAAATCAAGGTTAAGTTGGGCGTCCGACCGGGTTCGCTGTAGGCGGATGCGATTGCCCGGATAATCCGGGCAATCGCATCCTAACCAAGGCAACCCAAGCAACCGTCGTTCCGGCGAAAGCCGGAATCCAGGAAATCCTCCAGGAAAAGAGCGGGCCGGCAGGCGAGGATTCTGGATTCCGGCTTTCGCCGGAACGACGGTTTTATAGCCGGAATGAAGGGTTATGACGCAATTGCCCCGCCCGGCAACAACCCGCCATTGACCTGCCGCCGGATATACCCTAATCTACTCCCGTTATGACTTTGCCGGCCCACATTTACCTGGAGGAGCGGGGGATACCCTATCGCCGGCTGGCGTTTCCACCGGAAACCGATAAGGGAGCGGCCAACGTCGCCCAGGCCCTGGGGTTTCAGGAGGGCCAGATGGTCAAGACGCTGCTGTTCCAGACCGGCGCCGGGGAATTGGCCCTGGTGATGCTGGGCGGCGACCGCAGCGCCGTGTCCGGTCGGCTCAAGGCGGCCCTCGGCTCCCGGAACATCCGCCTGGCGGCCCCGGAAAGGGTGCTGCAAGTTACCGGCTACCCGGTAGGGTCGATTCCACCCTTTCACTGGCAGCCGCCCCGGTTCCGCTCTTTCTTGGACGCGGCCCTGACCGAGTACGCGGAGTTGGGCGTCGGCGCCGGCCTCTGGGGGCAGGAGATTATTATGACGCCGGCCAACCTGATTGCCGCATCCCAGGCCATTGTAGTAAATCTGACCGATCGAACCCGGTAGAACCCGGCCGGACTAGAGAAAGAGGCGCTTATGAAATGCTTTCTGTCGATTCTTTTGCTCGCCTTGGCGCTGGTCGCTTGTTCGTCGGGAGACGCATCGAAGGACGCCACCGTTACCTCATCGGGTTTGCAGATTGAGGAACTGGTGGTAGGCGACGGAGCGGCGGCCCGGCCCGGCGCCACGGCGGTGGTTCACTATACCGGCTGGCTGACCGACGGCGCCAAGTTTGACAGTTCGGTGGACCGGGGCCAACCCTTTGAGTTCACTATTGGTCAGGGACAGGTCATCAAGGGCTGGGACGAAGGGGTTGCCACGATGAAAGTCGGCGGCAAACGCAAATTGACCATCCCGCCGGAACTGGCCTATGGCGACCGGGGCGCCGCCAACGTCATCCCGCCGGGGGCAACCCTGGTGTTCGAGGTGGAACTGCTGGATGTTCGCTAACCCGGCCGGCCAATCCCAACCCCACCATCCGCACTATTCACAGGTGAATAATGGTCAGAGCTAACTGGTACGCCGAACATCCGGCGGCGTGTACCTGCAATAACTGTGCCGAGAAACGGGCCATTGCCCGGCAGGAAGGCCGCAAAATCGGCCGGAACGAGAAGTGTCCCTGTGGCAGTGGCCGGAAATACAAGCGGTGCCACGGGCGTTAATTACTCCCTTCCTTCCCGAGCAAGCATTAGTGGTTCGACAAGCTCACCAGGAGCGGGTTGGGCCGCTTGTTTGTACTGGTTAAATCCGCCGCTCCGATAAAGCTCTCTTATCACTTCCCACGCCGCTGCCGCCGCGTCCTCCTCCGACCGGCCAACCTGGCCGGCAATCTCCCGCAGCCGTCAAGCCTCATCCAGGTAGCCCAGCATACTCAAGCGGTGTCCGAGCAGCCAGATAGTCCGGTTCATCAACAGATTCTTTCCCTTTCAGGTTTAGGCCGCCGGGCAAATACCCCGCTCATCCTGAGTTTGTCGAAGGAGGGGATTGGTGGTTCGACAGGCTCACCATGAGCGGATATATAGACTGAAAACTCCGGCAAACATCCGGGGGGCCAGCCTGATGCGTAAGATTAGTTGAGATACAACGCAACGGTGGAGAGTGGCGCGCCTGGCAGGACTCGAACCCGCAACCCCTGGGTCCGAAGCCCAGTGCTCTGTCCATTGAGCTACAGGCGCAAATAAGGAGTCGGGTAAATGTCGGTAGGTGGGGCGAGCGACGGGATTCGAACCCGTGATCTCCTGTGCCACAGACAGGCGCCTTAGGCCTCTTGGCTACGCTCGCCGCGTCGCGGGATTATTCCCGGTACGAAAATCGTACGGTCTATATCGTATCAAAAAAGCGGGCGCCTTTCAAGCCGGTTTAGCCGGGCAATCGCATCTTAACCAGGGCAATCCAAGGAACCGTCGTTCCGGCGAAAGCCGGAATCCAGAACGCTCGGTAGCGGGCAGGCTCTTTTCCGGGAGGATTTCCTGGATTCCGGCTTTCGCCGGAACGACGGGTTACAGAGCCACCAAGCAACACCGATGTGAAAGATACTCTCTGCCCTCTCTGTGTCCCTGGCTGATGTTGCTATCGGAGGGGCCAGCTAATATAATGCCGGAGGTGAACCACTATGCGCCAGCCCTGAACCGGCCCTGAAACGGAAGTAAAGGCCGATTTCCTAACCACGTCCATCCTGAATAACTTTGCACTGGAGATTTAAGTATGGGTTGGAAGACTCTGATACTCCTGGCCGTTCTTGGCCTTTTCCTGGTGGGATGCAGTTCCACTACTCCCGCCGACTCGACCGAACCCCCGGCAAATACTGAAACGGCGGCCCCGGTTCCCGCTGCCGAGCCGGGCCAGGCCAGCGGCAGCGCCGCCGAGCCGCCGGCCGCGATGAATCAACCGGGGAATCAACCGGCGAGCCAAACGGGGAATCAACCGGATACGATGCCGGCCACGGCGGCGCCAGCGGCCCCGGCGTCATCGGTGAATACTCCTGACGCTACCGTCGCCCCGGTTGCTCCGGGCGCCCCGGCCGTCTCACCTTCAACCAGCGGTGAACCCTTCGTTCCCGGCACCCGCACCGCCAACAGCGGCAGCGGCACCGCTACCGACGGCGGAACTTTAACCCTGCTGTTCCGCGACCCGCCAACTTTAGACCCCCACCTGGCCGAGGACAATATCTCCGGCCTGCTGGTGAATGAGATGTTCGGCGGGCTGGTAACCATTGAACCCTTCGGCTTTTCGGTGGCCCCCGACTTGGCGGAAAGCTGGGACATCAGCGCGGACGGCACCGTTTACACCTTCCACTTGCGGCCCAACGCCAAGTTCCATGACGGCAAGCCGGTTACCGCCCACGATGTAAAGTGGTCGCTGGAGCGGGTGGCCGACCCGGAGACCGTGTCCCCGGTAGTTGACCAGTACCTCACCGACATCGTAGGCGTTCAGGCAAAACTGAATGGTACGGCCACCGAAGTTGCCGGCGTCCAGGTCATTGACGACCATACCCTGCAAATCACCATTGACGCGCCCAAAGCCTACTTCCTTGCCAAGCTGACCTATCCCACCGGCTTTGTCCTGGACCGGGCCAACGTGGAGGGCAACGAGGATTGGATTCGCGAACCCAACGGAACCGGGGCGTTCAAGTTGGCCGAATACACGGTAGGCGAGGTGCTGCGGCTGGCCCGCAACGAGTATTACCACCTGGGGCCGCCCCACCTGGACGAGGTGGAGATGATTCTGGCCGGCGGTTCGGCGATGATTCTCTACGAGAATGACGAGATCGACGTTACCGGCGTCGGCTTGGCCGACCTGGAGCGGGTATTGGATCCGTCCAGTCCCTTGAACGCCCAAGTGCAGGACTACCCGGCGCGTTTCAGCACCAGTTACATCGGCCTGAACGTCAACGAGGCGCCCCTGGACGACCCCAAGTTCCGCGAGGCGTTGAACCTGGCAATTGACCTGGACCAGATTGCCGAGGTAGCCTACGAGGGAGCGGTTCGACCGGCCCGGAGCATCCTGCCCCCCCGGTTTCCGGGGTACAACCCGGACTTGAACCCCTATCCCTATGACCCGGACCGCGCCCGCCAGTTGCTGGCCGAGTCCAAGTATGGCGGCGACCTGGATAACCTGCCCCGGCTGACCCTCAGTATGTCCGGCAGCCTGGGCGCGGCCACTCCCCTGGGCTTTGAGGTAATCCTCGGCAGCTGGGAGCGGGAGTTGGGCATCCAGGTTGACATCCAGCGCACCGAGTGGGCTACCTTCCTGCAAGACGTGAACGACAAGCGTTTCCAGATGTATTCCATTGCCTGGGGCGCCGACTATCCCGACCCGGAGAACTTCCTGGACTTGCTGTTCCACAGCGAAAGCGACGGCAATCGCACCAACTACAGCAACCCGCAGGTGGACGCCCTGCTGGAACAGGCCCGGGTGGAGCAGGACCAGACCACCCGAATCGAGCTTTACCAACGGGCTGAGCGGATGATTCTCGCCGATGCGCCCTGGGTGCTGCTCTGGAACGACGAGGATTGGTACTTCCTGGTTAAGCCCCAAGTCAAGGACTATCTGCTGCTACCGATGACCATTCCCAAGTTCCGTTACATCCACCTGGAGCAGGGATAGCCCGGCTGAACTGAGGCAAGGGGAGCAAGGCTGTGGGTACATACATTGCGCGCCGGCTGCTGTGGGTTCCCTTCCTGCTGGTGATTACGTCCTTCGTTACCTTTGCCCTGGGCCGTTTCGGCCCAGGGGATCCGGTAGAAATCCTGCTGGGCCAGCACTTCAACGAAGAGGTGGCCCAGCGGATTCGGGCGCAGCAGGGGCTGGATGACGACATCGTAACCCAATATACCCGCTACCTCTGGAACGTCGCCCACGGCGACTTTGGCGAAAGCTACCAGTACCGGGGCCGGAGCGTAACCGAACTGCTGCAAAAGCGCATCTGGGTGTCGGCCCAACTGAACTTTGCCGCCCTGATAATCTCGGTAACGCTGGGCATCGCCGCCGGCCTCTTTGCCGCGCTGCGGCAAGGCACCTGGTGGGACAGCGCCACGGTGGCCTTTACCCTGGTCGGCCAGTCCATGCACGTATTCCTGACCATACCCATTGCGCTGCTCATCTTTTCCCTGAAACTGGACCTGCTGCCCAGTCACGGGTGGGAAGGGTTTTTCTCAACCCACATCATCCTGCCGGCCCTGGTGCTGGGCATCCCCGGCGTGGCGATCGTAACCCGCCTGACCCGGGCCAGCACCCTGGACGTGGTGGGACAGGACTACATCCGCACCGCGCGGGCCAAGGGGCTGCCGGAGCGGTTGGTGCGGGCGCGCCACATCCTGCGCAACGCCCTGATTCCGGTAGTAACTACCCTGGGCTTTTCCCTGGCCGGCTTGGCTAGCGGCTCTTTCATCGTCGAGCTTTACTTCGGCATCCCCGGCGTGGGGCTGCTGACCATTGAATCCCTGTTTGCCCGCGACTACCCCATCATTATGGCGGTAACTCTGCTGGGCACCACCCTGTTCGTGCTGGCTAACCTGCTGGTGGACTTGATTTACCCGGTGTTGGATCCCCGCATCCGCTTGGGAGGTGACTACGTTGCGGGATGAAGCCCAACGGCTGGCCCTGCCCGACGCCGAACCGCGCTCCCGAGGCTACTTTTACCTCTCTCTGCGGCGGCTGCTGCGAAAGAAGTTGTCGGTGGTCTGCCTGTGCATCATCGCCATAATGTACGGGTCGGGAATCTTTGCCCCGCTGGTGGCCCCCTACGGCTACAATGACCAGAACCTGGCGGTAGCCAAGGAGGGGCCGAGCCTGACCCATCCGTTGGGCACCGACCGGCTGGGCCGGGACTTGATGACCCGAGTGATGTACGGCCTGCGGACTACGGTGATTATTACCGTAATTTCCCTGGTTACCGGCGCCCTGGTGCTGGGGATTGCCTTGGGGCTGATTGCCGGCTACTTCGGGCGCTGGGCCGACGGCGTCATAATGCGGGTGGGCGAAGTAACCTCCGCCTTTCCCGACATTTTCCTGGTACTCATCATCGTTGCCACGGTCAAGCCGCGCATCCTGCAATGGGTGCGGGACTTTGAGGACGCCTCGGGAATTGATTGGATTGTGCGGTTGGGGATTGTGGACTACCTGGTAATTTCCCTGGCCCTGGCCGCCTTTTCCTGGTTCGGGATGGCCCGGCTGGTGCGGGGCCAGGTGTTGCAGGCCCGGGAAAATCAGTACGTCGAGGCCGCCCGTTCCATGGGTTCGTCCACCCGCCGGATCCTGGGCATCCACCTGCTGCCCAACGTAATCAGCCCGGTTATAGTGTCGATTTCGGCGGGACTGGGGGCCATCGCCGGGGCGGAAATTGTGCTCAGCTGGTTGGGAATTGGCATCCAGCCGCCCACGCCCAGCCTGGGGGTGATGATTTTCGAGAACGGCAACATTTCAGTGCTGCGCAGCGACCCTCACCTGACCCTGGTTCCCTCCGGGGTGCTGGTGCTGCTCCTGTTCACCTTCAGCCTGCTGGGGGACGGGGTGAACGATTCCTTCAACCCCCGCGCCCGTTGACGCCGCCAGGGTTTTTTCACTACGCCACGAGTAGGGGCGGGTTCCAAACCCGCCCCTACGTTTGCCTGAAAATGACCTGACAAGGAATGTCTATGGGTTACGCAGTTGGTACGTCGTTCCGACCGATTAGTCTGTCATCCGACCGCTTGATTAGCCTGTCATTCCGACCGCAGGGAGGAATCTAAAATGCCTATTCCGGCGGAAATCTCACTTATGCAGGAGTTTAGATTCCTCGCTTTGCTCGGAATGACATGGAATTTTCAATGGCGTTGAGAATACCGGAAGGGAGAACTGACTATCCTCCACTACGCCCGTCGCCTTCCCAAAACCCTTAAAGTTGCCAGCATTGCCAACGGGCTGACCAGCAGGACCAGCAGGGATATTTCACCGTGCCGGCTGCTTTGCGCTGGCGGGGGATTGCATCCGCCCGGGGAAGTCCCGGCTGCCGGCGCTCCGGTTGAGCCGGCGTTGGTGTCGGGGCTTTCTGGTACGGCTGCGGGGGCTTGGGCAGCGTCCACCAAAGGCTCAGCCGTAGCGGTTGGAGGCGGGGCCAAGGTGGGTATAGTTGTTGGTGCCGGGGCCGGGGCCGGTTCCGACGCTGCGGTGGGCGCCGGTGGTACGGTGGGCGCCGTCGTCGGGGCGGCGGCCAGCGCCGGAAGGGTAGTGGGCGTGGGCCGGGGCGGTCGCGGCGTGGGTCTAGGCGCCGGCGTAGCCTCCTGAGGCCGGGGCAACGGCTCAAGGCCCAGCGACCGGCGCCAGGCGCTGTCCAGTTCGTACTGGTCCAGGCCATATACCTGTTTCAGGGCTTTGTCTATGTCCAGGGTGATGGTGATGGCCTGCATCAACTCGGACATTCTGCCTTCGCCATAGGTGGAAACCAGGTACTCCACCACCGATTTGCCCTGCCCGTAGGCCACCAGGATTTCCCGCGGGGTGCCGCTGAAAGTTCCCTGGTGCCACAGGGGGCGCACCTCACCGGAGCGGATGGCGGGTATCAGAAAGTTGTTGTAGTCGTCATCGCCGGTAAAATCCCCATACTCGGCCAGTCCTTCATTCAACCAGGCCGGCACCCGGGCATAAGCCCGCCCTACGGCGTCCCCGACCAGCAGGTGGGTGAACTCGTGGGCCGTGGTGCCGGTTACCCCCGACCCGCCGCTGTAAACCAGCAGCACCCGTTCCTCATCAAAGGCCATACCGGAGGTTTGCAGTTGTTCCTGGGTGGCCCGGGAGCGGAAGGGCAGGGCGCCAATCATATCCCGGTAGTTGTGGTAGGTAACGATGTGCAGGGGATGTTCCGGGTTGATGCCCAGCACCGGCCCCATTTGTTCCAGGGTAGCGCGGGCCGTTTCCAGGACGTGCTGCGCCCGATTTTCCACTATCGGGTTGTTGTAATAGACCGTAATCAGCCCGTCGGAGACAGTGAGCCACTGAAACCGGGTATCCAGGTACACAAAGACCTCCTCCTCGGTGCGGAGGACGCGCCCGGCGGCGTCCCGAATCTCGAAGGAGTAAGCCATACGGGTGCCGGGGGGGAAGTAGTTGTTGCCGCCGCTGAGCAGTTCGGCCTCGCCGCTGATGGTGGCGCCGGGGTCAAACTCCACCTGCCGGTAAGAGCTGCGGCTGGTCTGGCCGATGGTTTTCAGATAGACCCGGATGTCGTTGATTTCGTCCGGCCCGGCGGCTTCCACAAAGAACCGGACGCGGTCCGGGAAATGGCTTTCCACCCGGTGGGACAGCAGCCGTATTTCGTCCTCCTGGGCCTGGGCCGGATGTATCGGGCCAAGCAGGATGAACAGGGCCGGCAACAGGGCGGCGATGGCTACCAGGGTCGCAAGGGTCATAAGCAAGCGCATAAACAAAGTCCTTGAGGGGGCAGAGTATTCCCACATTATAGTCCGGGCCGGGGATTTTTTCCTGCTGAGGCGCCGGGTACGATCAGGTATTGATATATGCATGCTACGCCTGCCGGGGGCGTGCGGACTTGCGCCTCGCCCGTCGCTCCAGTTTTCACGGGAATGGTGGTGGGGAGACAGCGGGAACTATGGAGGTTGGATTAAATGGGTGGGGAGGCGCCGGAGTTTAGCGACTCATCCACCCGTCAGTAAAACCATTGGGGCCTATTAGTGGGTTGATGGCTTGGCGGCGATGGGGGCGGCTCGTCGGAGGGTTTGCCTTCATGGAAGGCGGCCTGCTGGCGTTCGTACCAGGCTTCCCAGAGCCGGCGCTCTTCCCGGGCCTGTTCCCGGCCCTTTTCCAACCCCTCTTCCAAGCCCCTTTTCTCCGCCCGTTCTACCCGGCGCTGGTCCCATTCTCTCAGCCATTCTGCCAGCATAATTCCCTCCTGATTACTCCCTGAGGTAAGTTATTACTGGCCGTTCCTGCTATTGGCGCCGGATGCCGGGCCAGACGGGGGCGGTTCGTCAAAGGGTTTGCCTTCGCGGAGGGCGGTTTGATGTCGTTCGTACCAGGCTTCCCAGAGTTGACGCTCTGCATCCCGGCCCTTTTCCAGGCCCTCTTCCAAGCCCTCTCCCCGGCCTCTTTCCTCCGCCCGTTCTACCCGGCGCTGGTCCCATTCTCTCAGCCATTCTGCCAGCATGATTCCCTCCACTATTACGTAGGCGCTCGCTACTATGTTGGGGATGTGGGGGCCCATGCCCCGGTTGGCCGTTAGTACCATTTCGGCCAGGTCTGCCCCAAGTTGCTGCTGTTGTACCTTTTCCCAGATGGTCAGCCCCAGGAAGCTGAAATACTGGAGGATGAAAACCCCGGCATACCAGCGGCGCAGGTGCCGGGGGATGCTCCAGATACTTTCCCGGGACGGGCGCATTTGACCGGATTGATTATCTTGCAATGTACCATCACCTCCCCGGCTTTGGCAACATTGTATATAGGAAACACTGGCCGGTTGTCTATCGGCAAATGTCAGTAGAGGGGCGGTTGGTTTAACTACGAATGGACACGAATGGGCGTAAATGTTTGTCTTTACTGATGGGTGTCAGCAGGGGAAACTCCGGGCCTTTCCTTCCGGCTGCCGGTGGCAAAGAAAGGGCCTTTTAATCGTCATCCTGATAGAGCGGTGCGTAGGAAGAATCTAAAATCCTGACGGAACCTGCGTTGACTTGCCCGATGGATTTTAGACCCTTCGCTCCGTTCAGTCTGACCATTAAAAGACCCGGTTTTGCTCACTCTGATTACAAGCCGGCCCCTAGCCCTGGCGGACGAACTTCACCACGGTCCGGCCCTGGCTGCCTTCGTAGGGTTCCACCACGTACAGGTCTTTGTGGGAGTCCACCCAGATGCCGTGGCAGGAGCGGTGGGTCATGGAACCCCATTGGGCCAGCAATTCCCCGTCCAGGTTCAGGATGCTCACCAGCCCGCCGTTGTGCTCCGCCACGTACACAATATCCTCGTCATCCACATAGATGACCGCCGGGCCAATCAGCTTGGTAGGAAAGTCGGTGAGATGCTCCCCTTCCTGGTCAAACACCTGGATGCGGTCATTCTCCCGGTCGGCAATCAGCAGCCGGCCCTTGCGGTCAATCCAGGCGCCGTGAGGCAGGTTGAACTGGCCCGGTTCGGAACCGGGGCCGCCCCAGGACTTGATTAACTGGCCTTCGGGGGTAAACTTGTGAACCCGGGCGTTGGCGTAACCGTCGGCAATAAACACCTCTCCGGCGTCATTGACCGCGATTCCGGCCGGCAGGTTAAAGGGTTCGGCGCCTCGCACCACGTCAGGCCAGGCGTTGGAACTGAACACGGAATTGTCCACGCCGGTGTCGGAGCGGTAACCTTTGGTCCCGATGGTCATCAGCAGTTCCCCGTCGGGAGTGAACTTCATAATCTGGCCGTCGTTGCGCTCCACCAGCCATACATTGTCCTCGGAGTCAATGATGATGGCGTGGGGAAACAGGAAAAGTCCCGCGCCCCAGGAGTTGAGATAGTTGCCCTCCCGGTCGAAGATGACTACGGGATGGTCCGGGTCCCGGTTGAAACAATAGACCCGATCCTGGGAATCGCCGTAAACGGCGGCGGCGGGCATCGCCCAACCCTCGGGCAGCTTGGCCCAATCGGTATTCATCTCGTAGGTATATTTGCCGCTGCCGACAATAGTTCTGGTAGTCAAGGCTGGCCTCCTCTTGCGTCAGATATGGATGTACGGGGATTCGTCCCCGATTATGACAAGTATATGGGGCAAGGTCAATCGGGGCCGGGCCGGCGTCAAGTCAATGCCACCGCTTAGCCGGTCATTCCAACCGCAGGGAGGAATCCAAAATGCCAAGCCCTTACCATCTTTCGGTTCCGGCAGAAATCTCGCTTATGCCGGAGTTTAGATTCCTCGCTCCGCTCGGAATGACACAGAATTTTTAGGAATGACATTGAACTTTCAATGTAACTCCACTTTGCACCGGCCCGGCCCGATTTAGGGTAAACTAGGGACGTAAAGACCAGTTGCTATGAAAGAGGTTGATATGGCGGATACTACGCCGGATATTTCCCAAGAATCCATCCTGCGCCAACTGACCGCGCAAGCCGAGGCCCGCTGGGGAGCGGATTATGTTGACCGGAACCGCGCCCTCTTAGAGTTGGCGGCAGAGTACGCGACCCTGGTGTCCAACAACCTGCCGGATACGGAAACCGAACCGGGGTTTTACCAATAGCTTTCTATCCCTTCTCAAACCAAGAAGATTCGGAGGAAATCATGGCCGACTCTCACACCCTTAGCGTCAGCGAGGCCGCCGAGCAGATACGCCAGGGCCAACTTTCCCCCAGCGCCTACGCCGAGGCCCTGCTGGAGCGGATTGACACTTACGAACCGGCCCTGCAAGCCTGGGTAACTATTGACCGGGAGGAGGTCCTGGATACCGCCCGGCAGCGGGAGTTGCAATTGGAGTCGGGGGAAACGCCGGGCTGGCTCCACGGCGTGCCGGTGGGCCTGAAGGACATTTTCTACACCGCCGGGATGAAGACTACCGCCTGTTCCCGCATCTACGCCGACTTTGTTCCCGACTACGATGCCACCTGCGTTGCCCGCTTGAAAGAGGCCGGGGCCGTCATCCTGGGCAAGGCGGTAACCACTGAGTTCGCCACTTCGGACCCGTCGCCGACCCGCAACCCCTGGAACCGGGAACACACGCCCGGCGGTTCCAGCAGCGGGTCGTCGGTGGCGGTGGCCTCCGGTATGTGTCCCGCCGCCCTGGGTTCCCAGACCGGCGGTTCCACCTGCCGCCCCGCCGCCTACAATGGCATTGTGGGGCTGAAACCGACTTACGGACGCATCAGCCGCTACGGGGTGATTCCGGTTAGCTGGTCGCTGGACACGGTGGGCATCCTGGTGCGCCGCGTAACCGACGCCGCCCTGCTGCTCCAGGCCATGGCCGGGTACGACGCCAACGACCCCGGCTCGGCTAACCGGCCCGTACCGGACTACCGGCGGGAAATGGACAGCAACGCCGGGCCGCCCCGCCTGGGTCTGCTGAACAAGGGCTACTTCTTTGACCGGGCCACGCCGGAGGTGCGCCAGCACACCGAGGCAGTTGCCGGGCAACTGGCCCAGGCCGGGGCGGTTATTGAAGAGCTGGAATTACCGGAGAGCTTTGCCACCGCGCCCGATTGCCAGCGCATCATAATGAACGTGGAGTGCGCCGCCTTTCACGAGGAGTTTTTCCGCCACCGGGCTGACGAGTACGGCCCCCGGCTGCGGGCCAACATCGAAATGGGCCTGCTCATCCCCAGCGTAACCTACCTGCAAGCCCAGCGTCTGCGCCGTCAATTCCGGCAGGACTTGACCGGGTTGGCCCAACGGGTGGATGCCCTGCTGACCCCAGCCACCCCCGCGCCAGCGCCCCGGGACTTGAACACCACCGGCGACGCCGCCTTTCAAGCTCCCTGGACTTCCGCCGGCCTGCCTACGGTAGTCATACCTTCGGGACTGAGCGAGGACGGGCTGCCGTTAGGAGTCCAGTTCGCCGCCCCGCCTTTCGAGGAAGGCAAGCTGCTGGGCGTAGCCCGTTGGTGTGAGGGGGCGTTGGGGGTTGACCTGCGGCCGGCGGACTACATATAGAAAAAGGGTAAGGGATCAGGGTTCACACAGCATTGGCCCTGCCGTTGCGCCGAATTGCGTCCGCAATAGGCCCCAAACGGGCTGGCCCGGAGAACATACCGTCATCCAGTATCCCCTGAAGCTCATCGGCTTGCATTGTTGCCATGAACTTGAAAACCCTGGGAATGGCACTGGCGCGAGATCTGGAAACCGGTTCGTCAATGCCATAAATCCGGCAGAAGTTGGCAACATCGCCAAAGGAAGG
The DNA here is from genome assembly GCA_958295765.1 of uncultured Dehalococcoidia bacterium. Taxonomy (GTDB): domain Bacteria; phylum Chloroflexota; class Dehalococcoidia; order Lucifugimonadales; family UBA3495; genus CATQHB01. Next base: position 847,048 of record CATQHB010000002.1, on the reverse strand, counting down.
CAGGAAAGCCTTATCCTCAAACCTTTGGGCCAACTCTGATACCGCTGCCACTGTATCGGCCGGCAGTTCCATCTTGGCAACGTACACCGGCGCAGTGGGTTTAGCGCGCTGGCTGGCAGCCCTTGCCAATACGACTTTATTGAGCAGCCCTTCACTTTGCCCGGAGCTTTCCAGTTGACTGTCGGCGAGCTTAATCTCCCGCAAAGAGCGATCAACCTCCTCAAATCCATACTGGTGGACCATAAAGCGCAACGTATCTTTAAGTGCATCTTGAATTATAGCCATTTGCTTTCACTCTTACCCAATATGAAGTTCGCCAAGTTCGGGCATATTAAATAACTCTGTTGCAAATCGATCAAACGAGCGCCGGGAATTTCCAAGCCAGTTAGTATCACCTCGCATAATTTTCGGGAACCCCCGAGAATAAGGCAGTTCATTCTCAAATATGTGCCATTCGTTCTTTCCCGCCTCCTCCCTTATCTCTCCCATAGCCCTCGCCTTCTCCGGGCCTCCGTCGTTCCCTCCGTTGTAGGTCGCATTGTTTATTACTACACCAAGCACGTCAATTTGATGTCCTCGATTGGCGTTCTTAAAGGTATTCAGAGAATCATTTAGCAATGGAAAACCGATGGTTGCAAAAAACTCAGGGCGTACAGGAACCAGTATATACGGGAGGCATGATACGCTGCCTGAGTAAACACCGATTCCGTCGGGGCGCAGTCTATGATGATAAGGTCTTTGTCCTGAAAGTTATTGGCGATAAGTCTCGCCAGGATTCGTGAGTCAGGTTTAATTGCGCTGACGAGATTGTCAGAAAAATCAAACCGCGAAGGTATAACTTTCAGGTTCCTATGGGTTGTATTCCGAACTACTTCACTCAAATCCAGCGCACTTGTTGTCGCCGTACCGGTTGTCGGAGGCTGATACCCATGGAATATCTCAACTATCGAAGGCGATTTGTTGTTCAGGAACTGTCTATAGCCATCCCTCAGCAGAGCTTGAGACAGGTTCGCTTGCGGGTCTAAATCGATAACCAGAACTTGGCAATTACGATTCCGGGCGGCGTGCCACCCCACCAAAGCCGCGATAGTAGTCTTGCCGACACCACCCTTCATATTGATTACCGAAATGCAAACAGGTCCAGCCATAACCACCTCCACACTCTTTCACCAACAAAAGAATATCACCACTGCGAATAGCCGGCAAGCACATTTGTTCACACCTAATATCCAGTAATCTCTCCTAAACCTCCGGCCTTCGCTCAAACCAGCGGGCCGCCTGTTCGTAGGCGTAGGCTACCCGCAGCACTGTGGCTTCGTCGAAAGGCTTGCCGGCAATCTGGAGGCCGATGGGCAGGCCGTCGGAGGAGAAGCCGCCGGGCGTTGAAATAGCCGGGATTCCACTGGCGTTGAAGGGGCCGGTAAAGCTGGGGCCGGTCAGTGTGGCCCCGCCGGAGTAGCCCTCCAGCGCCGCCGCCGGTTTGGGCGACGTCGGAGTTACCAGCACGTCCACCTCCCGCAGCGCATCGGCCATCTCCCGCTTGATGAGACTCCGCACCCGCTGGGCCTGCACGTAGTCGCTGATGGTCAGCATCCCGCCCAGCAGGAAACGGTCGCGCACCATGGCGCCGTAGTCCTGCCGGCGGGTTTTCAGGTTATGCTCGTGGTAGGCAAAAGCCTCGCCCATCATAATGGTCTGATTGGCGGCGCGGGACTGCTCTACGTGGGGTAGGTCCACGTCCCGCACCGTGGCGCCCAACTCGGCCATAACCTCCAGCGCCCCTTCGATGGCGGCCAGGGTTTCCGGTTCCACGTCCGGCCCGGCCTCAAAGAAGTAGCGGCGCGGCACGCCGATGGTCATTCCGGCAATGCCGTCCCGCAAAGCGGCGGAATAGTCGGGAACCGGCGCGGTGGAAGTGGTCGGGTCTTTGGGGTCATGCCCGGCCAGGGACTGGAGCATCAGGGCGTTGTCCGCCACCGTCCAGGTCATCGGGCCGCAGTGGTCTTGCGACCAGGACAGGGGAACTACGCCGAAGTTGCTGACCCGGCCATAGGTGGGTTTGATGCCGACGATGCCGCACATCGAGGCCGGGCCGCGGATGGAACCGCCGGTGTCGGAACCCAAGGCGCCCATGCAAAGCCCGGCAGCCACCGCCGCGCCGGAGCCGCTGCTGGAACCGCCGGGAATATGGGCCAGATTCCAGGGGTTGCGCGCCGGCGGAAAGAGGCTGGTAAAGTCCGGGCCGCCCAGGGCGAACTCGTGCATTGCCAACTTGCCCAGCAGGATGGTTCCCGCCTGGTTCAGCCGGGCCACGGTGGTGGCGTCCTCGGTCGGCACCCGGTCCGGGGTAACGCGGGACATAGCAGTGGTCAGGATGCCGGCGGTATCATACAGGTCCTTGAGGCCAATGGGGATGCCGTGCAGCGGCCCGCGATAGTCGCCCCGCAGAATTTCCGCCTCGGCGGCCCGCGCCTGGGCCAAGGCCCGCTCTGGCAGCAGGGTTACATAGGAATTGAGCCGGCCGTCAATCGCCTCAATTCGCTCCAGAAAGGCCCGCGTCAACTCTACCGGCGACAACTGCCCGTCCCGCAGCAGCGGCGCGGCCTGGGCGATGGTCATATAACAAAGTTCCGTCGGAGTTGCGGTCATGGCGTCCTCCCTCTAGCGTTCCTTTATCGTTTATCGTTGATTATTGACCAGTTTGCGCCGGGTGGTTCGGCAAATTCACCATCAGCCGATCTATCCCGACCCGCCTTATTCCGGTATCACCCCATTCATTGGCAGTATCATCGGGGTAGGGGCGGGTTTGTAACCTGCCCGGCGTTCAATGGCAAAGACCGCCCGGAAAACGGGTGCAATATAGCTGATCTATTCCTGCACCTTCCTGCGCCCCGGCCAGGACGGGTTACAAACCCGCCCCTACAATCCGCCGGAGCCGGGCCGGGCAAGGAATACCAACAAATGTTGGGAATACCCTTACTCCGACCAGTCGGGGACAAAGATGTCCGCCGGTTCGGCCAGGGGCAGTTCCGGATCGTGGAGCGCGGCCAACTGGCCTACCAGGTTTTGGTACATTGGCAGCAACCGTTCCAGTTCCTCCGGGTTCAGTTCCAGCCCGGCCCGCTGGGCAATTACCCGAAAGTCGTCCAGGGTTATGGCGTCAGGATACGAAGTCATAATGCCCTCCTTTTTTCACCACCAGCATCCGGGTTGCGGCGTCTCCGGGGGAATCCCGGCCTAAAATACGGCAATGGGATTAACCGGGGAGCCGGTGGTGTTGTGCAGGCGCAGCGGCCCGATGGACACCAGAAAATCCCAGCGGTTGCGCTGGCGGCACGCCTCCGCCACGTCCTCCAGGTTGGCATTGTCCAGAATCCACAGGCCCATAGCGGTAATCCCTACTTGGTGGATGGGTTGCAGCACCCGGGAGTATTGGGCCGGGCTGACGTCGTTGCCGGTGTCGGAGCCGAGGACGGCGATGCCCCGCTCGTGGAACAGGGGCAGGCAGGCGGCCTGGCAGGCCGTAGAACCGGCCGAGCGTTCTACCGGGCCTTCCACGTTGCGCCGATGCAACTGGCCGGTGCGTACCAGCAGAATATCCCCCTCTTCCACCCGGAAACCGCAGCGTTCTTCGGCGGCCAGGATGTCCTCGGGCATTACCCCTTCGCCCCGTTCCAGCCAGTCCACGCCGCGCACCATTGGCACGTCCACCAGGACGCCCCGGGTCATAAAGCCGTTTTTGGCCGCCTCTACCGAGCAGACGGTGGCCCCCAGGCCGGTGGAAACCAGGTGGGCCGGCTTGCCGTTGTAGGTTTTCCCGTCCCAAAAGAAATGGGCCAGGCTGTCCACGTGGGTAACGGTGTAGCCGTGGAAAATCATCCCGAAGTAGTCAATGGCGGCGGCGTTGGGCCGATTGCTGACCTTGTCGCCGCTGGCCCAGCCCTCGCCGCTCTCCACCATAAAGTGAACCGGCGGCGCCGGCGCGTCCAGGCTCGGCTCGAACTGAACGGTGCGGGCCAGGGAAACGGTAACCCCTTCCTGCACCGTAGCCAGGGCGCGGCGGGTCTTTTCCGGCGTAATCAGGTTCGGGGTGCCCAGTTCGTCATCATCACCCCAGCGGCCCCAGTTGGAAAACTTCTGAAAATAGCCCAGCACTTCCTCTTCCGTTGGAATCTGTCCCGGCATAGTCCCTTTCCTCCCGGCAAAAGTAACGGCAACCACCGCAGCGGTTCCGGGGCATTATGCCCCATTCACCGGTAGGGCGCAACTTTATCCACGAAGGGCACAAAGGGATCCACGAAGGGCACGAAGGGGCACGAAGGTTTTTTTTGTTTACCGATAGGGGTAAAGGAATAAGCCAGACCTAACCACTGCTCACCATGAGCGACAGCCTGGACATCGTTCACCCATCAGTAAAAACTATTCGTGCCCCTTCGTGCCCTTCGTGGATAAATTCGTGGATAAAAAAGAAGGTCAAGCCAGGAGAAGTTGGTGGCCCGCCCCGCTTGTTTGCTGCCCGCCGGTGTGGTAATCTGTATGGCACTCTAAAGGACGTACTTAACAGCTATGCAGTGTCAGATTTGCAAAAAGGCCGGGATGACCGGCAACAACGTCAGCCACTCTAACCGGCATACCAAGACCCGGTTCAAGGCTAACGTTCACAAGCAGACCATAGTTCTGGGTGGCAAGGTGCAGCGGGTCAAGATTTGCAGCCGCTGCCTGCGTACCCTCCATAAGCCGCCGCGGAACCGCGACCGGGCGGGGGTTTAGTTGAGGCGGCCCGGATTGCAAGGCCGGTGGGCCAGAAAAGCCAGAGTAATTGGGTGGCAGAAATTTCTGCTGCTGATGGCGTTGACTGTTACCGTTTTTGCTTTAGGGTGCAGCGACACGCCGGAACCGGCTCCTGTTCCGGGAGGATTGACTGAGACGCCGCAGCAATCCGCCCCGACCGTTGCCGCCCCCATCGTTGACACTCCTGAGCAACCCGCCCCGACCGTTGCTGCTCCTATGGTTGCCCCTCCCGAGCAACCTACCCTGACCGTTGTCTCCTCCGTCGTTGCCCCTCCCGCCGCAACGGTTTCTGATGTTTCTATTTCTACCCCCTCCCCTCAAACCTCTGTTCCGACATCCAATACGGATGCCCCTACCGACACTGCCTTAACACCGGCTGCTACCCCGGCGCCGGCCGGGCCTTGCGAGGAATACGGCGATTGCGGGCTGCTGGAACCGGGCGGTCAACTAACGGCGGCGACCTGGCTGGACGATGACCGGATGTATCTGGCCGGCTGGGAAGGCCGCGTCCTGTTGCTGAATGTGGAAACCGGTGAAGTGGAAACCGTGCTGGAGGGCTTGAGCGTTCCTCAGGGTTTGACGGTGCTGGACGGACGGCTTTACGTATCGGATATGGGCAATGTTTGTGGATTGTTCGAGACCGAACAGGAAATAACCCAATGCCGGGCATCCGACCGCTCCCGTATCGATTTGCTAAGTCGCTCCAGCGCACAAATCCTGTCTTACCGCATCGGCGAGGACGGCGCCCTCGCTGACCGGCAAGTGGTGGTGGACAAGCTGTTGAGCGTCGGTCGCGACCATAGCCCCAACGGGTTGGTCAATGATGGCGAGTACGTATATGTCAGCATTGGGCATCCCGCTGAAGGTCAGCCTCAACCGGATGGCGGACATATTATCCAGGCAGTGGACCAACTTGCCGCCGCCGGAGGGCGCACCGACTTGATGGGGACAATTGCCCGCTTCCGTCCCAACGATGCCGGGCAAACCGACGCCGTCGAGGTCTATGCTACCGGCTTCCGCAATACCTACGGCATATCTATCGGCCCGGACGGCAAGATTTACGGAGCCGACAATGCCGTAGAGGACGGGTTGGCGACGAAAGGCCAATTAGAGGAAGTGAACGCTATAGTAGAAGGCGGGTTCTACGGCTATCCCTACTACGGCACTGGCGAAGCGCCGCCGGAAGCCGGGGTAACCGAGCCGTTAGCCATGCTGCAAGGCGCTGCTTCCACCGTTGCCTATGCCAACGAACAGGGCGTTTACGTAGCCTACCTAGCTATCGGCGCGTACGACACCGGTTTTGTGATTGACCGGTTCGACTACGAAACCTTTACCCCAACTCGTATATTCAACTACACTCCCAGCCATGTTACCGCTATCCTGGAAAAGGACGGGCTACTTTACCTGGTTACGTTTTCAGGACAAATCCAAATCATCGATCCGCAACACACCGGCATATTGGACTCGGAGCGCCGGGTCAGACAAGAAATTCTTGCGGAGAGGGTGGACAAAATAATCGGCGAGCAAGAGCAGGTAACCAGTTTTAGCTATGCCGTGTATATTGAGGAAAGCGATGAGGAAAGAAACTTGATCTACGTACAAAATCCCTGCCAGCAGGAGGATCTGGAGTCCACGTTCTTTCTGCACATAGACCCGGTTAACCGGGATGACCTACCGGACTATCGCCAGCAGTACGGCTTTGACAACCTTTACTTCATTTTTGGCGATTATGGACAGCGCATCGGTGACCGCTGTATCGCGGTACGCCCATTGCCAGAGTACGACATTATCAGAATCAGGACCGGCCTACAAGAGGGATGGCGGCAGTGGGCCAGTTTAGAACAGCACGAGTAAGTTGGGGCCGGCTGAATTGCAAGGCCGGTGGGCCGGAAAAGCAGGAGCGGCGCGGTGGCAGAAATTTCTGCTGCTGCTGGCGTTGGCCGCTACCACTTTTGCTTTAGGGTGCACCGACACGCCGGAGTCGGAACCTGCTCCTGCTCCGGTAAGATTGACTGAAACGCCGCCGCAACCTACCCCGACCGTGGTCGCTCCCATCGTTGCTACCCCCACCGCAACGATTCCTACCGCCGTCCCTACTCCGGTAAGATTGACTGAAACGCCGCCGCAACCCACCCCGACCGTTGCTGCTCCCATCGTTGCCACCCCCACCGCAACGATTCCTGTTGCTCCTACTTCTACCCCCGCCCCCCCGACGATCTCCGTTCTAATATCTGATGCGGATGCCCCTACCGACACTACCTTAAAACCGGCTGCTACCCCGGAGCCGGCCGGGCCTTGCGATGAATACGGCGATTGCGGGCGGCTGGCGCCGGGCGGTCAACTGACGGCGGCGGCCTGGCTGGACGATGACCGGATGTATCTGGCCGACTTCAAAGGCCGCATCCGTTTGCTGGATGTGGAAACCGGTGAAGTGGAAACCGTGCTGGAGGGATTGACCATTCCCCAGGGCTTGACGGCGCTGAACGGACGGCTTTACCTGTCGGATATGGGCAACGTCTGTGAATTGATCGAGGCCGAACAGGAAATGACCCGATGGCCCTGCGTGACCGCCGACCATCTTCAGCATGATCTGTTAAGTCGGTCCAGCGCTCAAATCTTGTCTTACCGCATCGGCGAGGACGGCGCCCTCACTGACCGGCAAGTGGTGGTGGACAAGCTGCTGAGTTATGCTTACGACCATAGTCCCAACGGGTTGGTCAATGATGGCGAGTACGTATATGTCAGCATTGGGCATCCCTATGGCGGTGGGCCTCGACTGGATGGCGGACATATTATGCAGGCGGTGGACCAACTCGCCGCAAACGGAGGGCGCACTGAATTGATGGGGACAATCGCCCGCTTCCGTCCCAACGATGCCGGGCTAACCGACGCGGTTGAGGTCTATGCCACCGGCTTCCGCAATATCTACGGCATATCGATCGGCCCGGACGGAGTGATTTACGGAGCGGACAATGACACCGAGGACGGCCTGGCTAAGGGCGGCCAGTTGGAGGAAGTGAACGCCATAGTAGAGGGTGGGTTCTACGGCTTTCCCTACTACGGCACTAATCAAGCGCCCCCGGAAGCGCAGGTAATCGAGCCGGTGGCCGTGCTGCAAGGCACCATTTCCACCGTTGCCTATGCCAACGAACAGGGCGTTTACGTAGCCCACCTCGCTATCAGCGCGGACGAAACCGGTTTTGTGATTGACCGGTTCGACTACGAAACCTTTACCCCAACTCGTATATTCAACTACACTCCCAGCCACGTTACCGCTATCCTGGAACGGGACGGGCTGCTTTACCTGGTTACGTTTTCAGGACAAATCCAAATCATCAATCCAGAACACACCGACATTCTGGACTCGGAGCGCCGGGCCAGACAGGAAATTTTTACGGCAAGGATGGATAAAATAATTGGCGGGCAGGAGCCGGTAATCAGTTCTAACTATGCCGTGTATATTGAGGAAAGCGATGCGGAAAGAAACTTGATCTACGTACAAAATCCCTGCCAGCAGGAGGATCTGGAGTCCCGATTCTTTGTGCACATAGACCCGGTTGACCGGAATGACCTGCCGGAATTTCGCCAGGAGCACGGCTTTGACAACCTGGACTTCATTTTTGGCAATTATGGACAGCGCATCGGTGACCGTTGCATCGCGGTACGCCAATTGCCCGAATACGACATTATCACTGTCAGGACCGGCCGGGGCGAGCGATGGCAGGGGGTCATCAGTTTAGAGTAGCACGAACCAGCGGAGCTATCCCTGACGGCCGGCAACAACTATTACTCTGCCCCCAACCCCCGCACACAGGCCCGCATTGCAGCGGCCATGATTGACGGCCAGCCCTGCTTGTCTGCCATCCGCCGGTGTGGTAATCTGGACGACACTCTACCGGGGTCTAACCGGGGGCAAACGGAGACAGAGAGTAGTAGCTTTCCTCTGTGAATCTCTGCGTCTCTGTCGCAGAATAATCTCTCAAATGGCCTGATTTCCCCTGTTCCAGCGAAAACCTAGAGAGGGGTTTCCACCATGCCAAAACGAAACCGTGTCAACAAGCCTACTATATCGGTAAGAGTCCAGACGATACCTATAGACGAGGAGCTATACAAAGAGGCTACGAAAGCTGGCAAGAAACCTTACAGTCGACGTAAGCGTGTCGGGGCATGGAGGCTGGACGTGGGCGTAAACAAAGGAGGCCGTCGTCTATTCGGATAAATGTCCTCGGCAGGACTCTCTTACCTCACCGGAGCAACTATGCACAGCCAGTTTAGCTGATGTTTATGTTGGTCACGGCCTAATACCAATCTCAACACTTCGCTACCCCCAACCCCCGCACACAGGCCCGCATTTTCTCCATTGCCGCCGGCACCGGCTCTTCCCGGTTGTAGATGGCCGTGCCGGCTACCAGGATGGTGGCCCCGGCGCGCACCGAGTCCTGGGCCGTTTGGTCTGCCTTGACCCCGCCGTCCACTTCAACCTGGGCGGCGTAGCCGTTGGCCCGGATTATTCCGCTCAACCGCCGCACCTTGTCCAGGGCGCCAGGTATAAAGCTCTGGCCGCCAAAGCCGGGGTTCACCGTCATCACCAGCACCAGGTCCAGAAAGGGCAGCACTTCCTCTACCGCCGCTATCGGCGTGCCGGGGTTCAGTGCCACCCCCACCTGCCCGCCCTGCTCCTTGACCTGAAAGACGGTGCGGTGCAAGTGGGTGCAGGCTTCGGCGTGGACAATTACCTGGTCGGTGGCCGCCTTGAGGAATGAGGACATCAGGTTGCCCGGCTCTTCAATCATCAGGTGGATGTTCAGCGGCAAGTGAGTGTATTGGCGCACCGCGTCCACCACCACCTCGCCGAAGGAGATGTTGGGTACGAACCGCCCGTCCATCACGTCCACGTGAATCAGGTCGGCGCCGGCCGCAGTAACTTCGGATACCTGGCGGCCCAGGTTGGCAAAGTCGGCGGCCAGAATTGACGGCGCAATCTGGATGTGTGCCTCGCCTTTTGATTCAGCGGTCAGATCAGAGGTCATCCCCTTCTGCCTCCAACAGTTGCCTGGCCTGGCCCAACGCATCGGCCACCCGGTTGGGCGCGGTTCCGCCAGGGTTGTCCCGCGCCGTGACCGCGGCCAGGGCGGTTATCTCATAAACGCCGGCGTCAAAGTGGGCGGAGAACCGGCGATAGTCCTCCAGGGAAAGCTCAGGCAATTCTCTACCCTCGGTTTCGCAATAGTCGCACAGTCGGCGCATTATTCCGTGGGCTTCCCGGAAGGGCACGCCCCGGCCCACCAGGTAGTCGGCCAGGTCGGTAGCCAGCATATAGCTTTCCCCGGCCAGCCGGGTTACCTGCTCCTCATTCAGGGTCAGCCCGGCCAGCATCCCCCGGAACACGCCCAGCGTAGCCAGCAGGGTGTCCACCGTATCGAAAAAGCCTTCCTTGTCCTCCTGTAAGTCCCGGTTATAGGTCAGGGGCAGCCCCTTCATTATCGTCAGCAGGGCCATCAGGTGACCGTAAACCCGGCCGGTCTTGCCCCGGGCCAACTCGGCGAAATCCGGGTTCCGCTTCTGGGGCATTATGCTGCTGCCGGTGGTGAACTCGTCGGACAGGCGAATAAAGCCGAACTCCCGGCTGGACCAGATTACTATTTCCTCAGACAGCCGGGACAGGTGCATCATGCAGATGGAGGCCGCCGACTGGTACTCCAACAGAAAGTCCCGGTCGGAAACGGCGTCCATACTGTTGGCGGTTATCGCCGGGAACCCCAGCTCTTTTGCCAGAAACTCCCGGTCGGTGGGGTACGGCACGCCGGCCAGGGCGCCGCTGCCCAGGGGCAGCACGTCGGCGCGGCGGTAACAGTCCCGGAAACGGGCCACGTCCCGCCTGAACATCTGAAAGTAGGCCAGCAAATGGTGGGCAAACAGTACCGGCTGCGCCCGCTGCAAGTGGGTATAGCCGGGCATCAACACGCCGGCATAGCGTTCCGCCAGGTCAACCAGCCCTAGCTGCAACTCCCGCAAGCCCCGGACCGTGTCCCGGATGACTTCCCGGGTATAGAGACGCAAATCCAGGGCTATCTGGTCATTGCGGGAGCGTCCGGTATGGAGCCGTCCCCCCACCGGCCCGACCAGTTGGGTCAACCGCCGTTCAATGTTCATGTGCAAGTCTTCCAGGGAGGCATCCCAGGAAAACTCGCCCGATTCAATCTCCCCCTCCACCGCCTTCAGCCCGCCAATGATGGTTTCGGCGTCCTCGGCGGGGATGATGCCCTGGCGGGCCAGCATCCGCGCGTGGGCAATAGAACCGGCAATGTCCTGGCGGTACAGGCGGCGGTCGTAATGGATGGACACGGTGTAATTGCTATAGTCGGTCACGGGCGGTTGCTGCCCTCCTCTGGCTGGAAAATTGGGCTAACTCCCGGAGGCGGCGCGCAGAAAGTCATAGCTGGCCGTCAGGTTGTCAAAAACCTCCGGGTGGGGCGGAATTTCCATTATCGCCGGCCCCTGGTAATCCTTGGCCTCCAGCAGTCGCAGCATCTGCCCGCAATCCAGGTCGCCGGTATCCACCGTGGGGTGGGGATTCCCGTCCCGGGCCTGCTTGAAGTGGACGATTTTGAGCATATCCATCGGTAGGGCGTCCAAATCGCCCAGCGCGTCCCGATCCGGGAAACGGCGCAGTTGATTGGTCGGGTCGGGACACAGGCCCAGGTAGTCGCCCTCGGCAGGGGTAAGACGGGCGCGGCACTCCCCAACCAGCAGCGCCATGCTGCCGATGGGCTGGCCGGAGTTTTCAATGGACAGGATGACCCCCTGCCGGGCCGCTTCCCGGGCCAGGTCGGCCAGGCCCAGCGCCGATTCCGGCAAGTCTGCGGCCTGCTCCCAAGCCGCGTCAAAGGAACCGGGGTCAACTACCCGCAGGTGCGGCGTTTCCCGGCCCACGATTTTAGCCCCTTCCAACGCCATCTGGAACTGCTCGCCGGCCGGGTCAACCTGGCCGGTCAGGCAGGGCAGGGCCATCGCCAGGTCAAAGGCCAGGTCGGGAAACCCGTCGGCAATGGCTTGCAGGCCGGCCAGGTTGGGCCGCCAGTCGGCCCCCTGACCGCTTTCGCAGTCGCCCAGGCAGGTCTGCCGCAGTTCCACGTGGCGGGAACCCCGGGCCTGCGCCTCGGCCACCAGTTCCGCCAGACTTTGCTCCATTAGCTGATTGCGCCAGGAGTTGGTTATCGCGCCAAATATCATAGTTCCTCACCTCCACCGGGGGCATCATTCTCAACCCTGACTATATCCTGAATCCGGGGATTGCTCAAGGCTTGCGCCGAGACCGGGCAACCCCATTATAAACTTTGTGAACCCGTCTTTCCGGCATAAACCCGCCAAACCCTATAAACCCGTGATTACGGCTATAAAACCGTCAAACCTCATAAACCCGTGATTAAGGCCCTAAAACCGTCGTTCCGGCGAAAGCCGGAATCCAGGAAATCCCCGGGGAAAGAGCGAGTCGGCTACCGAAGGTTCTGGATTCCGGCTTTCGCCGGAACGACGGTGGTCTATGCCCACGCTCCCGGTGAACAAATCCCCGCCGTTTATATGCTACAATATCGGCATAAACTTTATGTGAACCCCATTGCCCTGAATACAGGAGGTTGCAATGACCCAGCTTTATCAGGAGAAATGCGTTGCCTGCCGCCGGGACTCGCCGGCGGTAACTACTGCGGAAATTGATGCGTTGCGCCCCACCGTGGCCGGGTGGGAAATGCTGGACGACGCCGGGGTTCCCAAGCTGGACCGGGTGTTCAAGTTTTCCAACTTCCAGCAGGCCCTGGACTTCACCCAGGCCGTCGGCGACCTGGCCGAGTCCGAAGGCCACCACCCCAAGCTAGTAACTGAGTGGGGACGGGTGGGCGTAACCTGGTGGACGCACAAGATACGCAATCTGCACCGCAACGACTTCATCATGGCCGCCAAGACCGACCAGCTTTACGGCGAACTGGCCTCCGGGTAGAGGATAAGTATGCGGGTAACTTACCACTTGAGTTCTCAAAATATGCCAGCCGTGGCTGCCGAGGCGGCCTGGGCCGAGGCAATGGGCTATGACGGCGTTTCCAGCAGCGAAACGGCCCATGACCCCTTTGTGGCCCTCACCCTGGCCGCCACCGCTACCTCCCGGGTTACCCTGGAAACCCACGTAGCGATTGCCTTTCCCCGCTCCCCTATGGTGGTTGCCTACACCGGCCGGGACTTGCAGGACTTGTCCGGGGGCCGGTTCCGGCTGGGTCTGGGGACGCAGGTTAAGGGCCACATTGAGCGGCGCTTTTCCACCGTCTGGGAGTCGCCCGGCCCCAAGCTGCGGGAGTATATCCAATCCCTGCGGAGTATCTGGCGGGCCTGGGACACCGGGGAGCGGCTGGATTTCCGGGGCCGGTTCTACCAATTTTCTCTGATGACGCCCTTTTTCAGCCCCGGCCCCGGCCAACACGAACCGCCCCCGGTGTTCAACGCGGCGGTCAATGCCTACAACTGCCGGGTCGCCGGCGAGGTCAGCGACGGGTTGACGCTGCATACCTTTACTTCGGCGGAATACGTGCGCCGGGTAGTCCGGCCCAACATTGCCGCCGGCGCGGAAAGGACGGGACGCAATCCGGCGCAGGTAAAGATTAACGGGGGCGGTTTCATCGTTACCGGCCCCAACCGGGCCGCCCTGCGGGAAGCCGACCGGGAAGCCCGCCGCCGCATCGCCTTTTACGCCTCCACCCGCACCTACCTGCCGGTTTTGGAATGTCACGGCTTTCAGGAAATCGGGCAGCGGCTGCATCAAATGTCCCTGGAAGGACGGTGGGAGGAGATGGGAGAGTTGGTCAGCGACGAAATGCTGGACGCCTTTGCCGTAGTCGGCGAGTACGACGAAGTAGCGGAGCAACTGCTGGAACGCTACGGCGGTTTGGTGGATGAGGTGGGCCTGTCGGTAGCCACCGCCGGGGAGGCGGACGAGGAACAGTTGCGGCGCATCATCCGCCGCCTGCAAGCAGCGGGTTAGGCTTTCCCCGCCCCCGGATTGGCTCTCCAGAGATATTCAGCTCTCAATCCGGCTCTCTCCCCAAGAGAGATGCCGGGGTAAGGGGATAGAGAAAAGGGCCGATGAGCGCCGGGGATGTGGATAGGCAGATATTCAAGCGCGGCAACGAAAGCAAGCTCACCTACTCCTTGAAGTGGGCGGCTTGGGAGTGGCTCTATTCGGTGGCCCGGTGCCGCTGTATTGGCCTGGAGGTGCGGCTGGAAGGCCCCGGCGGTCGAGTGGCGGATTTGGTAGGCGTCGGGCCGGGCAATGTGATTTACCTGGTCGAGGTTAAGGCCAGCCGCGCCGACTTTGCCCAGGATAATCATACGCCGGCAGACTTGGACGCCCTGAAAGAGCGGAGTGAGCCGCTGCTCCGGCGGGGCCGGCTGGCCCGGCGAACTCTGACTCAGGCCACCAAGTACGCCCAACAGGTCAGTCCCGAAGGTTGGGAGCAGGAACTATCCTACCAACTGGCCCTGGCCGACTATGAACGCCTCCGCCGGGAGGAAAGCGCCTACCGGAAGCGGGTAGCCGCCTTCAGCATCAAGTTCCATGACCCCCGTTTTCTGAACATCGCTGACTACCACTACATAATGGCGCCCCGGGGACTGGTGGCCCACCGGAAAATGCCGCCCCAATGGGGTTTGCTTGATGAGACCCCGGAAGTAGTAATTCCCGCTCCCCACAAAGAAGTCCGCAAGAACGCCGGCCTGGTGGCTAACGTACTACGGGCCATCGCCCGCAGCGGCGCCACCTCAATGATGCGCGCTCAAGGAGTGCAGTTCACCGAGGAGGGGGCGGTATTTCCCAACGGACGGAACCCGGCTACCTGAGCCGGGCCGGCCCTCTCTACGGCTTTCTCTCCCAAGGAGATACAACAATTTCACCCCGAATTGGAAGCCGCCAGCCTCTTACTCATACCCCAAAAAACGGCTCTTCTCCTGCAATAAGTTACAGTTATAATCCCACAGTGTACCGTACTCAGTTGTAGCCACCACGCCAAAAGCGTTCTTTGGGCTAACAGTGATGTAGTACCACTTTGGAAAAGCCGACCGGGCAGCAGATTCCGACTCCCACCCATTACGTCCATTGTGACCAAGCAAGTCAGAGTCTCCATAAAGCATATTGTGATGACTCCAGATGAGGCTAGACGACCCACACTGCTCAACTTCCCAATCAGACATCTCTCCCCCGACGTTGCTAATGAAGGCAACGCAAGCAGCTAATGTGCAAAAAAAAGCAAAAGTAGATAGAAGCGTCCAGTGCCACCACTTGAGTTTTTGGAAGAAGGACAAATCGCTACCTATCTCTTCAACACGTCTGCCGCAGGAAATGCAAAATTTGGCGTCTCGTCCCAACGTAGCGCTACAATGCCGACAATTCATCCAACCCCCTAAACTCTTTAAGGGTATAAGTTGTCTCGACTTCTTGGCAAATTCCAGCGGCGCCACCTCAATGATGCGCGCCCAAGGAGTACAGTTCACCGAGGATGGGGTGGTATTTCCCAACGAGCGGAACCCGGCTACTTGAGCCGGGCCGGGACTGATTGCCCGGTATTTTCAACGCTTGTTGGCATTTTCAGCGGCGTAGGGGCGGGTTTATAACCCGCCCGGCCCGCAATGGCAGAATCATTTAGGTAACTGAGCCACCGTATCCGACACATCCTTGCACCGGAACTTGGGCGGGTTATAAACCCGCCCCTACCGGCCGTTGGCGTAATGCGGCCAGAACACCAACTCGTGTTGAGAATACCAACAAATGTTGGGGAATACCGATTGCCCGGCTAACTGCCCGGCGTCTGGTTTTCCAGGCGGACGGTGGCGGTAACCCGAGGCACGTCGCTGGAGACCCGGGTGGTGTGGCCCTGCCCGGTCAGGTCTTCCACCAGGCTGACGTGGCCGGGGCCGAACTTGTGCACCGAACCGTCGCCCAGCCCGATTTCTCCTTCCCCGGAAACGGTAATGACGTACTGGCGGCGGGGCGCATTATGCCAGTCGCTCATACGGCCCGGCTCAGCCACGCTGAAGGATATTCCAGTGGCCGCCTCCAATTCCGTCAAGGTCGGGTGAGTCGCCGGGTCCAGTTCCTCAATGTGGGACTGGCCGTCGCTGCCGGTGTAAAGTCGGGTTATAGGCATAGTTTGACCTCCTGATAGTTGGGATATATCAAGCCCCCAATCGGGGGGTAAGGGCGCGCTCTAACCCTTTCAAGAGTAGAGAAACCGCCAATCCAGGGAACCCAGGTCAAAGCGGATACGGCGGAAACCTTCGGCGTAGGCCAGGGCCGCCTTTTCGCCCTGGCGCGCCGAGCCGCTTTCTACTCGCTCCAGCCGCTGCTCCGGGCTGCGCCGCCGCATCTGGCTGACGTGGTGGCTCAACGAATCGGCCTTCATTTCCAGGTAGCCGGTTACGTCAATGAACACGTCGGCATCTTCCGTACCCCACAGGTAGGCTTCTTTAGCCATGTGAGGTTGCAGCCCCTCCTGGGTAAGCTGTTCCGGGAAGTGGTGATAGCTCCAGGCATAGCTATAGGCGGCATCCAGGGCCACCTGGCCGCTCATCCGGTGGTCGCGGTGGGTATGGTTCTTGATGCGGTAGGGGTCAATGCAGAAAATCAGCTCCGGCCGGTGGCGGCGAATTTCCCGCACCACCTCGCCCCGGAACTGCCTATTGTCCTCCAGTGTACCGTCCGGGTGGCGCAGAAACACCACGTCCTTCACGCCCAGGGAGGCCGAGGCGTTGCGCTGTTCCTGCTCCCGAATTTCGGCCAACTCCCCCGGGGACATTTCCCGGTCGGACGTACCCTTGTCCCCATTGGTACACATCAGCACCACCACCTCGGTGCCGGTTTCCTTAATCCACTTTGCCATCGTTGCCCCGCAGCCCCCCTCAGCATCATCGGGATGAGGGGTAACCACCAGGGCGCTGCGCGGCGGGTCGGTAATAATCTCCATTCCTGATTACATTCCTTCTTTGATTCGGTAGGCCCTCACCCCCGGCCCTTTTCCAAAGGGATAGAGCCGGAGGTGAGGGCGTTGGGCCTACAGGTGGAACACTACCATCTTCAACTCGGTCATTTCCTCAATGGCGTAGCCGGGGCCTTCCTTGCCCATGCCGCTGTCCTTGAGGCCGCCGTAGGGCATCAGGTCGGCGCGCCATTGGGGATGGGAGTTGATGTGCAGGTTGCCGGAGTGTACCTCTTTGGCAAAGCGCATCGCCCAGTCCACGTTTTGGGTGAATATGCCAGCGGACAGGCCGAACCGGGTATCGTTAGCCATGGCAATGGCTTCGTCAATGTCGTTGAAGGAGCTTACCGCCACCGCCGGGCCGAACAGTTCCTCCCGGGACAGGCGCATATCCGGCTTAACGTCGGCCACCACCGTCGGGGCGTGAATGGTGCCTTCCTGGTCGCCGCCGGCCACCACCCGCGCGCCCTGCTCCACCGCCTCGCTAATCCACCGGCTGACCCGGGAGGCGTCGGACTCGCGAATCATCGGCCCCATTTTGATGGACTCGTCCAGGGGGTCGCCGGTGGCAAAAGCCTCGGCCGGCACCTTAATCGCATCCAGGAAGTCGGCGTAAATCCGCCGGTCGGCCAGCACCCGCTGGGTGGAAATGCAGACCTGGCCGGCGTTGGCAAAGCCGCTGGCGACGGTGGCCGCCGCCACCTTTTCAATGTCGGCATCGGACATCACAATCAGCGGGCTGTTGGAACCCAACTCCATAGTTACCTTTTTGATGCCGGCGTTGCGGCAGATGCGGTCGCCCACTTCCATGCTGCCGGTGAAGGTGATTTTACGCACCCGTGGGTCGCCGGTGATGGCATCGCCAATCTCGGCGCCGGAGCCGGTAACGCATTGGATCGCTTCCGGCGGCAACCCGGCCTCCAGCAGTATCTCGGTGAGTTTCAGGCCGGACAGGGGAGTATCCCCGGCCGGCTTGAGAATGACGGCGTTGCCGGCGGCCAGGGCCGGGCCTACCTTGTGGCAGACCAGGTTCAGGGGAAAGTTGAAGGGCGCAATCGCCGCCACCACGCCCACCGGCACCCGGATGGTAAACCCGAACTGGCTGACGTTGCCGGGGGCGGCGTCCAGCGGCACCGTCTCGCCGTGCAGCCGCTTGGCCTCTTCCGAGGAGAGGGTGATGGTCTGGACGGCCCGCAGCACTTCGCCCCGGCCCTCGGCGATGACCTTGCCCTCTTCCATAGTGATAGTGCGGCCCAGGTCTTCCACCCGTTCCGCCATAATATCGGCGGTGCGGCGCAGGATGGCGTACCGCTCATAGGCCGGCAGCTTTGCCATAGCTTCCGCGCCCCGCACGGCGCTGCCGACGGCGGCATCCACGTCGGCGGCGGTGCCCCGGGGCACCGTGTCAATCACCGACCCGTCAAAGGGATTATAAACCGGCATAGTAGCGGCGCGGTCAACCCACTCGCCGTTGATATACATTCGCATAGCGTTCCTTCTCCTTTATGTAAGGCGTCAAGGGATATATTAGCACATTATGGGGGTTGGGGTGGGGAAAGGGGGTTGAGGGCCGGGTAATTGCGTCTTAACTATGGCCTATGGTAACCCAGGCAACCGTCGTTCCAAGCAACCGTCGTTCCGGCGAAAGCCGGAATGACGGGTTTATGATGCGATTGCCTTGGCGTTGAGAAAAATTCATAACGCAATATCTGAAGTTTGGTTCAGGAACGGGGAGTTACGGTTACTGCGCCGTCTTCCCACATATCAATAGTCAGGCGGAAGTTTTCCAGCAAGGCCGTACCGATTAACGGTCTGACGTTGCTGGCATTACTGACAATAACCGGTCTCAGCTGTCCGCACCATTGCACCAGGGCGCTGTAGGTCTGGATGAGAACTACACTGTCGTTAGCCAGTCGATTGGGCCTCGGCCCGTAGGAAGTGAGGTTGAGATCTTCAATGAGAGTTTCGGGTAGAGTCAACCACCCGGAAAATCCGGTGTCAATCGTAGCCTCAAGGGTGATAACTTGCCGAGCCGGGCCAGCGACTTCCAAAGAAATGCGGGGTTCCAGAATGTTGACCGGAGCTACTCTCCCCACCAGGACAACTCGCCCATTATTTGAGATGTTCAAGGGTTATCCTTTCCCCTAGGTAATAGACGGCGCCACCGCCGACTCTTTCCCCCCAAGTCAGGGCTTCCGGCCGCCGCTCAAACATTCGCAGGGTAGCGGTCAGGTCATCCGGGGCCACTTCGTAGTCCCCGCTGTAGATGTCGATGACAACGACTTGACCGTAGTACTCAGCTTCCAGTTGTTCCCGCAGTTCCAAGTAGCGGGCGTGGCCGCGGGTCTCGACTTCTTCTGCTTTTATCTTTTCCCGCATATTGCAATCTCACTATGTGGCCTAGTATTTTCATTATAGAGGTTTGAAGGGTAGGGGAACAGAGATAGTCCGAAATTAGAGCTTAAATCTTGATGGAAAAGTCTTCCTTAGCGCCCATATAACGACCAACCTTACCGGTACGTTGCAGCCCTCCAGAATCCACCACTACTACCTTACATCCATTCTTAATAAGCCGTTCAATGTCCGCTTTAATGGCGTCAAGGGTCTCTAGTGATATAGTTTTACCGTCATAAGTCGGGTGTTCGATAACCAGAATGTTGGGATTCTGGTGGTGTAGGTTCAGCCACTCTTGGAAAGTCGGACGACCTTCACGCTCCGAAGGCTTGTCAAGCCCGCCGCAAAAGGAATAAAACGAGAATTCGCTCTTCCCTTCAGGCCCATTCTTGCGGCCCAAAAGCGACACTATGGCGATGTCAGAACCACAAAGGCCAAGGACCCAGCGATGTACCGATTCGTCTGATACTAGGGCCGTTTTGCTGCTCTCACGACTTGAACGTCCCGGTCTTGCACACGTAAAGAAATAATTGGGGCCGGTCTCGGTTTCCACCCTCCAGCGTCTGAGCAGGTAAGGCTTTTGAGGGTTAAGTTTGGAGAGCTTGTCACGATTCTTACGCGTCATATTCAACTATCACTCAGACCTTGGCAAAGCAGACCGTATGATTTGTATGAAATTACCCCCTACCGCCCCAACGCCGTGGCTCGCCCCAAGTCAGTTACCGAATAATGGCCGGCCCGGCCGGGGACGCGTTCCAGCCAGCCGAACTTGCTGCGGGCGGCGTTGCGCAGGGTCTGGACAAAGTTGTGGGGCCGGGGCCAGGCGGCCAGGTCAAAGAGCCGGCCCAGTTCCTCGGCATCTACGCCATCCATTCCCAGGTAACGGCTGGCGCCCTCGGCGGCGACCACCACCCGGCGCATATCCCCCAACGGGTTGGCGGCCCGGCAGAAGTCGATGAACGCCTGCTCCGC
The DNA here is from genome assembly GCA_958295765.1 of uncultured Dehalococcoidia bacterium. Lineage (GTDB taxonomy): Bacteria > Chloroflexota > Dehalococcoidia > Lucifugimonadales > UBA3495 > CATQHB01. The sequence goes on along the minus strand of CATQHB010000002.1, from coordinate 826,877 downwards.
CAGCGAGGACACGATGGGACGGGCCGGCGCAACTCCGCTGCCGACTGCCATACCCATTCCCACCAACCCGGCCACCTGTGGCGTTTCCGGTTCGGCATCGTCTTCGAATTCGTTTTCGTATTCCTCATCGCCCGGCCAATCCGCTTCCGGTTCCTGGCCCGGTTCCGCGCCCGGCGCTCGGTAGAACCCGGCTCCGTAGCCGGCGCCCGGCGGGTTGTTGGCAACCCCGGCGGGCCGGGACATAGGCGGGGCGGACGGGCTGGTTTCCGGGTTTGCCGCCGGAGTCATATCCACCGCCGGGGGAGCAAGCCCGGCGTCCGGCAGCACCGAATTCGGGGGCGGCGATGGGGCAAGTTCGTGGGACACGGCGGGGGCCGGCCGGGCCGCTACGGCGGGGGCGGTGGGTTCCGCCGGCGGGGGAACCGGAGCGGCGTTGCCGTTGGCTGCCGGCGGGGAAACCAGCATATCCCTGGTGATGTCCAGCAAGACCATCCCCAGAATCTTGTCAATGACTAGCTCATCTTCCGATTCCAAGTTTATCTGGGCGTTGTTGGGCAGGGTAATGGAAATCTTCAGCATCGTGCTTTTATGTTACCCGGCAAGGGGCGGGTTAGCAAGTTGGGGTTTATTCCACCCACCGGCTACAAAGTCTGTTTCAGCCGCAGGGCCAGGGAGCGGGTCAGGCCCGGCACCGCCGCTATTTCATCCACCGGGGCGTCCTTGATGCCCTGAATGGAACCAAAGCGGCGCAGCAGCATCCGCTTGCGCTTGGGGCCGATGCCGGTAACCAGGTCAATGGAGGAACGCAGGCTGCTCTTGCTGCGCAGGTTGCGGTGATAGGTGATGGCGAACCGGTGGGCCTCATCCCGAATCCGCTGCACCAGGTACAAGCCCTGAGAGTTGCGGGGCAGGGCAATCGGTTCCGAGGTGTGGGGCAGAAACAGCCATTCGTTTTCCTTAGCCAGCGCCGCCAGGGGAATATCGTCCAGCCCCAACTCCAGCAGCACCTCCAGGGCCGCCGACAGATGCCCCTTGCCGCCGTCGATGATTACCAGGTCGGGGACGATGCCCCACGCTGCGCCGGAACCGCCGCCCGGCTTATCCCCGGCCGGCGGCTCTTCCGCCGGCTCCCCGGGAACCGGGAATTGCTGTTCTTCGGCCCTGGCGTCGGCCAGCCGCTTGAAACGGCGGCGCAGCATCTCCTGCATACTGGCGTAGTCGTCCACGCCCTCCACCGACTTTATCTGAAACCGGCGGTAGTGGGCCGGCTTGGGGCGGCCATCCTGAAACACCACCATACTGCCCACTACGTTGGTTCCCTGCACGTGGGAAATGTCGTAACATTCCATTCGCCGGGGCAGCGCCGGCAGGCTCAGTTCCTCCTGTAATTCGGTCATAGCCTGCTGGATAACGTCCGAGTTGTTCAGCCACTTGACCCGGTGCTGGGCCAGACCCTGGACGGCGTTTTCCGCCACCACGTCCAGCAGTTTCTTGTTCTGGCCCCGCTGGGGACAGGTCAGCTTGACGGCCCCGCCGCGCCGTTCCTTGAGCCAGCCCCGAATCAACTCCCGGTCTTCCGGCGGGTGCTGGAGCAGGATGGTCGGCGGGATGACCAGGGCCGACTGGTAGAACTGGCGGATAAAGTGGCCCATTACCAGTTCCACGCTGTCGTCCTGGGTGCCTTCCATAAAGAAGTGGTCGCGGCCAATCAGCTTGCCCCGCCGGACGAAAAACACCTCTACCCAGGTTTCGTTGGTTCCCTGGGCCAGCGCAATCAGGTCCTGATCGCCGCCGGGGTTGGACTCTACCTTGACCTGCTGCTCTTCGGCCACCCGGTCGATGCCCCGGATCTGGTCCCGGAGGGCGGCGGCCCGCTCAAACTCCAATTCTTCCGCGGCCAGCGCCATCTTCTGCCGCAACTCCCGGGTAACCGCCTCGGTATTGCCCTCCATAAACATTATGACCTGCTGGATGACCTGGGCGTAATCCTCTTTGCTTGCCAGGCCGGAGCAGGGGGCAACGCAACGGTGGATATAGTATTCCAGGCAAGGGCGGGGGTCGCGCCCGGTGATTACCTTGGTGCAGGAACGGTAGGGAAAGAGTTTCTTGATTAAGTCCATGGTCTGGCGGACGCTGCTGGCGGTGGCAAAGGGGCCAAAGTAACGGGCGCCGTCCTGGGCCACCTGCCGGGTGATGTAAACCCGGGGAAACTCCTCGGTCAGGTCAATTTTCAGGTACGGGTAGGTCTTGTCATCCTTGAGGCGGGCGTTGAAGTGGGGCTTGTAGCGCTTGATGAGGGTGTTTTCCAGAATCAGGGCTTCCGCCTCGGTATCGGTAACGATAAACTCGAAGTCCTCAAGCTGGGCCACCATCCGGCGGATTTTGGGCGGCAGACCGTGGGGAGAACCGAAGTAGGAGCGCAGGCGGTTCCGCAGGACGCTGGCCTTGCCCACGTACAAAACTTCATTGCGGGCGTCCTTCATCAAATAGACGCCCGGTTTTTCCGGCGTAACCCGGAGGCGGTGTTCAAACAGGGCCTGGGGCATATTTCCTACCGGCAAGCAAAGCGACTGGAGAACAACGGAGCAGGCAGCGCGGCAACCGGAATCGTAACCGGAACCGGCCGGGCCGGTGTTCCGGCGTCCGGCCTAAAGAACCACGGCCAGCACCACCAGGACCACCAACAATACCCCGGCCATTATGAGGATCCGGCGCAGTTCGGAACTCAGGTGAGTATAGGCCAATGGCAGGTCGGCCCGGTTCCGGGTCTGGTTGCGGACGGCGCGCCCCGGGGCCGTAGCGCGGGCCGGGGCCGGCGCGCCACTGACCGGAGCGGCAGCCGTTCCCTCCGCCGCCGGGGACGGGACGCCAACGGCAGTATTCCCCGGCGCCTCCTCATCCACGGCAACGGCGGCAACGGGGGAAGTATCATCGGCGACACGGGCCGCGCGCCGCCTCCGCCGACCAAGTTGGGCTTGACGCGACGCCACCCGACGACCCTTAGCTGGCATGGTGACGTACCTCCTGTTCTGATTAGATTATCTACTATACCAGCAAATCAACGCAAATGCAGGTTTTTTTCACCCTGGAGCCGGGCAATCCAGTCTTAACTGGCCTAATCAGGGCAACCGGGGCTATGGCAACCCAGGCAACCGTCGTTCCGGTGAAAGCCGGAATCCAGAACCCTCGGTAGCCGGCTCATTCTTTTCCGTGATGATTTCCTGGATTCCGGCTTTCGCCGGAACGACGGGTTCAGGAATGACCGGTTTATGTTGCGGTTGCCGGGCCACAGCCAGGACGATTGCAAATTCGGCGTCAGGAATAGAATCCGCTCACCGAACAAAGTCCGCTCATGGTGAGCCTGTCGAACCACGACCCTATAGCTGGTATCCGGCAGTTCCTCTTTCAGTCCATCCTTCGACAGGCTCAGGATGAGCGGGGCGGTTAACCCATTCCCCAATCCGTTCATGGTGAGCTTGTCGAACCACGCCCCTGTTTTCATCATAGAGACACAAAGAACGCGGAGATGCACCGAGAAAGTCCGGCCTCGGTACATCTCCGCGAATCCCTGCGCCATTATAGCGAAAATCCCTTACCGGCAATTGCCCGCCGGCCCTGAAATAAACTAACTACACCGCGCGGGGGTGGCTCTTTTCGTACTCGTTCCGCAGGTGTCCGGTGGTGAGGTGGGTATAGACCTGGGTGGTGGAAATGCTGGAATGGCCCAGCAGTTCCTGGACGTGCCGCAGGGAGGCCCCCTTTTGCAGCAGGTGGGTGGCAAAACTGTGCCGCAGGGTGTGGGGCGTTATTTTCTGGTCAATCCCCGCTTTCTTGCTGTAGGTCTTCAGGATGTTCCAGACCCATTGGCGGGTCAACCTTTCGCCCCGGTGGTTCACAAACAGGGCCGTCTCATCCTTGTTCGACCCCAGCAGCGTCAGCCGGGAGTCGCCCAGGTAGTGCTTCAAGCTGCCCAGCGCCTTGTCGTGGGCGTAAACGATGCGTTCCTTGGAACCCTTGCCCCAGCAGCGGATGTAGCACTCCTGAAAGTCAATGTCCTGCACGTTCAGGGATACCAACTCGCTGACCCGGAGGCCGGTAGCGTAGAGCAGTTCCAGGATATTGGCGTCCCGCTGGCTTTCGGCGGTGCCCGGCTGGCCGGCCTCTTCCAGCAGCCGGGCAACCTCCTCTTCCGACAGGTACTTGGGCAACGCCCGGCCCACCCGGGGCGAACCTAAGGACTCGGTAGGCGGTTCGTCGATGTCGCCGTTCTGGGCCAGGAAGGTGAAAAAAGACTTGATGGCGGCCACCTTGCGGGCGGTGGTGGTATCCCGGTAGCCCTTGCGACCCCGCAAGTCGGCGATGTAGTCGTTCAAGAGGTTCAGGTCCACCACGCGCCACACATCCTCCCGCTCCGACGCCCCGTTAAGCCGGCTGTGGACGAACCCCTGAAATTGGTTGAGGTCGTTGCGGTAGGCTTCCAGGGTGTTTTGCGAGAAGCCCCTTTCCACTACCAGATGCTGTAAGAATCCCTCTATCGCCTTTTCCATAGACCTAACTCCTTATATCTATAACCGCCGCGCCGATAAAAGTAAGAATAAGATTAGGAATAAATGGACGCGGGTCGGTCAGGATGCTATCCCCGTTTTCCTGAGGACGCCGGGAGTTTAACACGGGCGGGAGAACCGGCCCGCTACGGGTTGTTGACGGATTACGGGGGATTATGTTGTCCTTGTTTTACCGGGGTATGGGCGCTCTTAACAAGGGTTGGCGTCCTTACCGTAGGATTTTCAAGGGAACGCCGGGGCAGGGTAGGTGTAAGTCGAGTTGCCTCTTTTCCCGATCATCCTAAGCTTGTCAAAGGATAGATGGTTCGACAAGCTCACCATGAGCGGGTATTGTTATGAGCGGGTATTGTGCGGGTATTGTGCGGATATTGTTATTGGTATTGACCTGGCGCCGGCCTTGATACCGAAACATTCGGCCTTCACCGGTACGCCACTTTCTGGTATGCTTTGGGCCGAACCTGGTCGAGGTTGGACAGGAGGATTTTATGCTGGAGCGGGCCGCCATTATCGGCATCGGTTATACGCCCTTGCGTCCCGTCTCGCCGGAAGTCTCCTTCCGGGAACTAATCTTTGAGGCGGCGGTCAAGGCGTATGCCGACGCCGGCATTGAACCGGGGCAGGTCAGCACCTTTGTGTCGGTTACCGAGGACTACGTGGAAGGCACCGCCATTGCCGACGAATACGTCCCCGACCAGTTGGGCGCGGTGCTCAAGCCGGTACACACCATCACCACCGACGGCATCACCGGCATCGCCTCCCTGGTAATGCAGTTGGCAACGGAACAACTGGACATCGGGGTTATCGAGGGGCACAGCAAGGCGTCCAACATTGTCCACCCGGCCCATATTGAGGCCCTGGCCCTGGATCCGATTTACGCCCGCCCCCTGGCCTTTCATCCCCGCTACGTGGCCGGGCTGGAGATGCGGGCCTTTCTGGAGGCCACCGGGAATACCGAGGAACAGGCGGCGCTGGTGGCCGCCGTCAACCGCCGCAGCGCCCTCCGCAACCCCCTGGCGGCCTACCCGGCCAACCTGACGGCGGCGGATGCCCTGGCCTCGGCGCCGGTGGCGGAACCGCTGAAACGGGGCGACATTGCCCAACCGGCCGACGGCGCTATCGTGCTGGTCCTGGCCCGGGAGTCCCGGCTGCCCCAACTGGCGCCCAAGTGCGGCCGCCCGGTGTTCATTGACGGCATCGGCTGGACTCAGGACACGCCCAACATTGAGGAGCGGGACCTGTCTAGGGCCGTCTATGCGGAAAAGGCGGCGCAAATGGCCTACCGCCGGGCCGGCATCACCAACCCGACGGCCCAGTTGGACTTTGCCGAAGTGGATGACACCTTTTCCTACAAGGAACTGCAACACCTGGAGAGCCTGGGCCTGGCCCGGTCCGGGGAGTCGGGCCGGCTGCTGGCAGAGGGCCGGTTTTCCCCCGGCGGCGCTTTGCCGGTGAACCCGTCCGGCGGCCACCTGGGTTGCGGCTACGCCTACGATATGTCCGGCCTGCGCAGCGTGCTGGAGGCGGCATTGCAGTTGCGCGGGCAGGCCGGGGAACGCCAGCTTGACGGCGTGCGGCGGGGTCTGGCCCAATCCTGGCGGGGCCTGCCCACCGCCACCGGCGCCGTCGCGGTTTTGAGCCGGCAATGAGCGTCAATCCGGAGTCAATCGGGAGTCAATTTTGAGCCGCCGCAAAGGGCCATAGCTATGCCTTACCAGAATCGAGTTGCCGTCCTGGGCGCCGGGCTGACCCGGTTTATGCGCCGCGCCCTGGAAACGCCTAAAGAACTGGCCTTTGAGGCGGCGAAAACCGCCCTGGAGGACGCCGGCCTGACCATTGCCGATATTGACTGCGTAGTTTCGGTAACCGCGCCGGAGGCTTTTGACGGCGTCCACATGAACGGGGAGTATCTGGCCGACGGCGCCGGCGCCTGGGGCAAGCCCTATATGCGTACCTACGTCGGCGGCGGTTCCGGCGTTTTCGGCCTGGTCGCCGGCTGGTATCACATCGCCAGCGGCCACTTCGACACCTGCCTGGTGGTGGCCGAAGAGAAAATGTCCCCGGCCCTGCCTCATCCGCAAGGCGCGTTCAACGCTATCTACGACCAGTTCACCGAGCGGCCCCTGGGGGTCAATCTGCTCTGGATTTTCGCCCTGGAAATGAACCGCTATATGCAGACCCACGGCATCCCGATGGAAACCTTTGCCCGGGTCGCTCAAAAGAACAAGCGCAACGGGATCGACCATCCCTCGGCCCAACCGGGCATTGCCGGCGACTTTACCATTGAGCAGATTATGGCCTCGGAGGTGATGGCCTGGCCGGTGCAGCGGTTGATGGTCTCCCCGATCAGCGACGGGGCCGGGGCCATGGTGCTGGCCTCGGAACGGTTCGCCCGCCGAATGAGCCGCCCGCCGGTCTGGATTGAGGGCGTCGGCTGGAATCTGGACACTTCCTACTGGACTAACCGCGACCTGTATTATCCCCGCTACCTGGAAAAGGCGGCGCGGATGGCCTACGAAATGGCCGGAATCAGCGACCCCCGCCGGGACATTCACGTGGTAGAACCGTATGACCCCTTCGCCTACAAGGAACTGCACCACCTGGAGGGGCTGCTGCTGGCCGACAAGGGCCAGGCGCCCCGGCTGGCCGAGGAAGGATTCTGGGAACGGGACACGGCGCAGGGCATCCCGGCCAGCCCCTCCGGGGGACTGCTGGGCGTGGGCAACCCCATCGCCGCCGCCGGAATGATGAAGTTGGCGGAAATCTATTGGCAGTTGCAGGGACAAGCCGGCCCCCGCCAGGTAAAACGGGAAGTCCGCCGGGGCCTGGCCCAGGCTTGGGGCGACTTGATGCAAGTAGGCACCGTGGTAATAATGGGCCGGTAGGCGGGCGGGCTGCGGCTGAAACAACCGCCCATCCTGAACTGGTCAAAGGGTGGACGGGGTGGTTCGACAGGCTCACCATGAGCGGGTCAGGCAACCGGAGCAGGTCAGGCAGCCAGAGCGGGTTAAACAGCCTGGAGTAGGTTGGAGCGGGTCAAGCAACTTGTTGGTAACCGCAGTATCCTGAAAACGGGGGGCCGGGAAAATGGAACCTTTCAGTGGCACATCGCTCACCGACCACGCCCTGGTTAGCGGCGAAGTGCTGCTTTCCTTCTGGCAGCCCAAGGCATTGTATCGCTGGGACGCCGGGGTAGCCATCAGCGCCTTTCTGGACGGCTTGAAAGCGGGCAAGCTGCTGGCGACCCGCTGCCCGGAGTGCCGCCGGACGCTGGCGCCGCCCCGGGTTTTCTGCGAACTCTGCTTCCGGCCCATTGGGGATTGGGTGGAACTGCCCGGCGCCGGCACTATCAACACCTACTCGGTATCCTACGTCAACTGGGACGCCACCCGCCGCCGCACGCCGGAGGTGCCGGTAGTGGTGGAACTGGACGGCGCCAGTCCGGGCATCGGCATCCTCCATCTGATGGGCGAGGTGGGAACTACGCTGGAGGAGATTACCGGCAAGCTGCGCATCGGCGCTCCGGTGCAACCGGTCTGGAAACCGGCCGCCGAGCGGGAGGGCGCCATTACCGACATCCGCTACTTCCGGCTGGCCGAGGGGTAGTCAGCGGTGGGTGGTTCGGGCAAAATTGCTCAGCAATTCCCTGCTGGTCATTTCAAGCGTAGTTTGTCATTCCGAGCGTAGCCGAGGAATCTAAAATGCCCATGACAGGAACGTTTCTTAATGACAAGGACTTTAGACCCTTCACTCCGTTCAGGGCGACATTGTTGGGGAGGCCGTTCAGGGTACATTGCGGGGAAGGACAGCAAGGCAATCGCATCACCAACCCGTCGTTCCGGCGAAAGCCGGAATCCAGAACGCTCGGTAGCCGGCACGCTCTTTTCCGGGAGGATTTCCTGGATTCCGGCTTTCGCCGGAACGACGGTTAAGTTGGTATGACGGTTGCGCTGGAATGGCGGTGGCTTGGGTTGCGCCGGTTAAGACGCGACTGCCCCGGTAGGGCAATCAGGATTTGAGATTTCCCGCCGGAATTGGTATAAGACTAGAGAATTGTTTGCTGCGGGGCAGGACAAGGGCGGAAAGAGGCCGAATCAATGTTGAACAAGATTAGCCAACCGGGCCGGGCGCGCCAGGTGGCCGGGGAGATTCCCATTCACCACCGCTATACCCTGGGCGTGGCCGGCGAGCGGTTCTTTAAGGCGCTGCGGGATGAACGGCGGCTGCTGGTATCCCCCTGCCCCCGATGCCAGGCCCGACTGCTGCCGCCTAAAATATACTGCGAACGGTGCTTTGAGGAAACGGCTGCCGAGTGGGAAACGCTGACCGGGCCGGGCTACGTCCGCAGCTTTACCGTGCTGCACCAATCCCTGGACGAGGAACCGCTGGCGGCCCCGGAGATTGTGGCCCTGGTGGGCTGGGCCGGCGTCCGCGGCGGCCTCATCCACCGGTTGGGCGACGTAACCCCGGCGGCGGTAAGCATCGGTATGGCGGTGCAACCGGTATGGGCCGAGGCGCGCACCGGGGCAATGTCCGACATCAGCCACTTCCGGCCGGCCCCGCCGGATTCGGCGTAGGGCGCGCCGGCCGCGCTTTCCGCCTTTCCCCGGAACTTTATAACCGGAGCTTGGCAACCGGAACTTTACCCGGCGGGGTATAATCACCCTGCCAACAAAATCAGGAGGTTTTTCCGTGTACCAGACCATCAGCGAGGAAACTATGGCCGCCCTGGGCCAAATTGACACGCCCAGCATCTGTAACGCCATTGAAGCGCTTGACGTGCGCCCCCGGAACGCCGGGTTTATGCTGGCCGGCATCCAGGGGATTTTCCGGGACCTGCCCCCGGCGGTGGGCTACGCCGTTACCGGCGTCATCAGCGCCGACCGGCCCGAAGGACGCAACCTTTCCCGGGAGGATTGGGTCGATTTCATTCTTACCGTGCCCGCGCCCCGGTTTATCGTCCTGCACGACATCGACAGCCCCTCCCGAGGAGCCTTCTGGGGCGAGGTGCAGGGCAACATCCACAAGGCCCTGGGCGCGGTGGGCGCCGCCACCGACGGCACGGTGCGGGACATCGACGAAGTGCATGACCTGGGCTTTCAGTTCTTTGCCGGGGGCATCTCCCCCTCCCGCGCCTACGTCCACCTGGTAGAAATCGGCATCCCGGTCAACGTCGGCGGCCTGACCGTCCACACCGGCGACCTGATGCACGGGGACAAGCACGGCGTTACCAACATCCCCCTGGAAATCGCCGCGGAAATCCCGGCGATGAACCAAACCCTGGCCGACTACGAGGACAAGACCATCAGCCTGTGCAAGTCTCCCGACTTCACCCCGGAAAAGCTGAAGGAAGTATTGCGCCTGCCCCGCCCCAGCCGTTAGTCCGCATCCCCTTACCCGTTCCGGCCGCCGGCCGGTTCGGGTAGGGGATAAAAGCCGGTACATTCAGGTATATTCAATCGAGGAGTCCGGGAAAACCGATGAAAGGGATAATTTTCGTTAGCCTGAGCCTGTTGTTAATCGCGCTGTCGCTGGTCGCCTGCTCAACGCCGGAAGAGGAGCCGACGCCGACGGCAATTCCTGACGTGATACCCACCCCGCGCATCGCCGATACCCCGACGCCCCCGGTCATTGGCACCCCGACGCCGCAAAGGGAGGAGTCGGCCAGCGGTCGCATCGTCCGCCAATACGCCGCCCCGCCGCAAATGACCATTGACACGGAAGGAGACTACACCGCCGACATTCAGACCAACCAGGGCACCATCAGCGTGGAACTGTACGCTGAAGATGCCCCGATTACGGTAAACAACTTCGTTTTCCTGGCCCAACAGGGCTTTTACGACGGGGTTGTTTTCCACCGGGTCATCCCCCAATTTATGATTCAGGGCGGCGACCCCACCGGCACCGGCGGCGGCGGGCCGGGCTACCGGTTCCAGGATGAGATTGCCCCTTCCCTGAGCTTTGACAGCGCCGGCATATTGGCGATGGCTAACGCCGGCCCCAATACCAACGGCAGCCAGTTCTTTATCACCGTCGCCGCCACGCCTCACTTGACCGGCGGGCATACCATATTCGGCAAGGTAATCGCCGGCCAGGAAATCGCCGACGCCATATCAACGGCCCGCGCCGACCGCAACAACCGCCCAATGGAGGAAGTGGTAATCCAGCACATTGAAATCAAGGAAGGCGGCTAGGAGGCGGGGAGTAGGTGCAAGATTGAGTTGCCGCCTATCGCCGCTCATCCTGAGCTTGTCGAAGGATGGACTATTGGATGCGGAGCCACGTAGGGGCGTTTCGCGAAACGCCCCTACCGGATGACCTACCGGAAAGGCAAGGTGGTTCGACCGGCTCACCATGAGCGGATTTAACCAGCTAGACCTCCCCGCTCATCCTGAGCTTGTCGAAGGATGGACTGTTGGATGCGGAGCCACGTAGGGGCGTTTCGCGAAACGCCCCTACCGGATGACCTACCGGAAAAGCAGGGTGGTTCGACAAGCTCACCATGAGCGGATTTAACCAGCTAGACCTCCCCGCTCATCCTGAGCTTGTCGAAGGATGGACTGTTGGATGCGGAGCCACGTAGGGGCGTTTCGCGAAACGCCCCTACCGGAAAGGCAGGGTGGTTCGACAGGCTCACCATGAGCGGATTTTGTTCTGGTGAACGGATATTGTTCCTGGCGCAGACTTTGCCAATGCCCTCACCGGACGGCGGGGGAGTTATCAGCCGGGGGACTGGGGAATATATGGCTTTTCAGAACATCCTTTACGATAAGCAGGGCGCCATCGCCTATCTGACCTTGAACCGGCCGGAGCGGCTTAATGCGCTTAACGCCGCTCTGCTGGCCGAGTTTCGGGAGGCGCTGGACGTGGTGGAGGCCGACCCGGACATCCGGGCGGTTATCCTCACCGGGGCCGGGCGCGCCTTTTCGGCCGGCTTTGACATCAATCGGGAACCCGGCGACTCCGACCCTCAGGAAATGCAGCCGGACGTTTGGCGGGGCCATCTCAAAAGCCACATAGATACCTTTATGCAGGTCTGGAACCTGAGCAAGCCGGTGATTGCGGCGGTCAACGGCTATGCCCTGGCCGGGGCCTGCGAACTGGTCCAGGTCTGCGACATCAAAATCGCCTCGGAGCGGGCGATTATGGGCGAGCCGGAAATTCGCGCCGGCGTCGGCCCGCCCCTGCTGATTACCCCCTTCAGCGTCAACCTGGCGACGGCCAAGGAACTGCTGCTGACCGGCGACACCATTGACGCCCACGAAGCGGCCCGGGTCGGCCTGGTCAGCCGGGTCGTTCCCCACGATGACCTGCTGCCCGAGTGTGAACGGATTGCCCGCAAGATTACCCTGATTTCCGCCGTGGGCGTGAAGATGACCAAAATCGCGGTGAACCGGGCGTTGGAAGGCATGGGCTTTCTGTCGGCCATTCAGCACAACCTGGAGTTGATGACCCACTTCGACACCAGCGTTACCCCGGAGCAGGAAGAGTTCAACGCCATCCGGCAGGAGCGGGGCCTCCGCGCCGCCCTGGACTGGCGGGACGCCCGCTTTCGGGAGTTGGGGTAGCAGAAAAGTCTCTCTACCCGCCCAGCAGGGAGATAAATACCCCGGCCACCACCGCCGAGCCGATTACCCCGGCTACGTTGGGGCCCATAGCATGGGGCAGCAGGAAGTTGCGCGGGTTGGCCTCCTGCCCCAGGGTATGGGCCGTGCGGGCCGCCATCGGCACCGCCGACACTCCCGCCGAACCAATCAGCGGGTTCACCTTGTCCTTGACAAAGAGGTTCATCAGCTTGGCGAACAGCAGGCCGCCAATGGTGCCGCAGGAAAAGGCCACAATCCCCAGGGCCAGTATCGCCAGGGTTTTCAGGTCAAACACCCGCTCCGCCGACAACTCCGCCCCGATAGTTATCATCAGGAAAATGGTAGCAATGTTCAGGATTTCGTTGGAGGCGGCGTTGCTCAGGCGGGGCACTACGCCGCTCTCCCGGAAGATGTTGCCAATCATAAACATCGCGATGAGCGGGGCCGACTCCGGGACGAAGAGAATTATTATCAGCATCGCCCCGGAGGGGAAGAGCAGCTTTTCCGTCCGCGACACCTCCCGGGGCGTTTTCATCTCAATCTGCCGTTCCCGCCGGGTGGTGAGCAGGCGCATCAGGGGGGGTTGGACAAATACCACGCTTGCCATATAGGAGTAGGCCACCACCGCCGTTATCCCCAGCAGGTCGGGGGCCAGCTTGGCCGAGGCGAAGATGGTAGTCGGCCCGTCGGCGCCCCCGATGATGCCGATGGCCCCGGCCTCCTCCAGGGTGAACAGGTCCGGCGACGTGAAGAAACCCAGGCCCAGGGCCAGCCAGAAAGCAACGAAGATGCCCAACTGCGCCGCCGCCCCCAGCAGCATAGTTTTGGGGTTGGCGATTATCGGGCCGAAGTCGGTCAGCGCGCCCAGGCCCAGGAAAATCAGCGGCGGCAGGATGTTCCAGGAAGACAGGGTAAAGTGGAAGACAATCCCGAAGATTCCCGAGGCCTGCAATTCCCCGGAACTGTCAAAGTCCACCAGCCCGGTGCCCGGCAGGTTGCCCAGGACAATGCCCAAGCCGATGGGCAGCAGCACGTAAGGCTCCATACCCTTGACGATTGCCGCCAAAATAAACGCTCCCCCCAACAGGAACAGGAGCGCGTTACCCCAGCTAAGGTTGGCAAACCCGGATTCTAAAAGAAACTCCATAAGACCTTTTGTTGTATGAGTTACAGTTGGCCGGGCGTTCCGCCCGCTTATTCTGTCATTCCGGCTACTTAGTCTGTCATTCCGACCGCAGGGAGGAATCTAAAATGCCTGGCCTTTGCCGGGCAATCGTATCTTGACTATGGCAACCCAGGCAACCGTCGTTCCGGCGAAAGCCGGAATCCAGAACGCTCGGTAGCCGGCACGCTCTTTTCCGGGGGATTTCCTGGATTCCGGCTTTCGCCGGAACGACGGGTTTATGCTGCGATTGAGTGGCTGAAATTACCGTTCCCGGTCCCGCAGCCGCCGGGCGTCGAAGGCCGCTACCCGGCCTTGACCTTTCCAGCCCTCGCCGTCGGCGGCCGGATGTTCCGGCGACCGCCGTTCCATTTCCCGCCGCTCCCGCCGTTCCTCTTCCACGGCCAGGGCAACGGCGGCGGCAATGGCGGCGGCCAGTCGGGGGTCAGCGGCCGCCGGTTCCTCCTGAGTTGCGGTCTCCACCGCAACGGGGCCGGCCTCCGCTGCCTCGGCATCCCGGGCCGCCACCACCCGCCGCCGCCAACGGCCCCACCAACCCAAAAGCACGGTGAATACGATAAGAGAACCCAGCACGACAAAAGCAGCGCTAACCCCCACGTAGGTCAGCAGGACGGCCCGGCTCAGGTCAAATTCAATCACCAACGGCTCCCTATCCTTCCTGTCTTTCCGACAAGGATTATATCACTACCAGGTTTTTTCACCACAGATACGCAGAAAGCGCGTCATAAATCCGTCGTTCCAGCGAAAGCCGGAATCCAGAACCCTCGGTAGCCGGCTCGCCATTTTCCGGTAGGATTTCCTGGATTCCGGCTTTCGCCGGAACGACGGTTGCCTCGGTTGCCATATTGGAGATGCGACTGCCCGGTTCTTCAGCCCCCCTGTGGTGAAAGCCCGCCGATTAGGATATATTATCGTCAAAGCTAAAGCAGCCAAATTAGAACGCCGGGGTTAATTTATGCCTCAAATCGAAGCCAGGCTGAACCAACTGGGCTATACCCTGCCCCCACCGCCGGCCCCGGCCGGCAATTACCTGCCGGCGACCCGCAGCGGCAACCTGATGTGGCTGGCCGGGGTTGGCTCCCGCCGGGCCGACGGCTCCCGAATCGCCGGCAAGCTGGGCGCCGACCTTACGGTGGAACAGGGCTACGAAGCCGCCGGCCTGTGCGCCCTCAACCTGCTGGCCCGGATGAAGGCCGAACTGGGCGACCTGGACCGGGTGGGCCGCATCCTGAAAGTAGTGGGGTTCATCAACAGCGCGCCGGACTTCGGCGGGCAGGCCCAAGTCCTGGACGGGGCTTCCGACCTGTTCGTTGACCTCTTTGGCGATGCCGGCCGCCACAGCCGCTCGGCCCCCGGAATGAGCGCCCTGCCCGGCAACATCGCCGTCATCGTGGAGTGCGTCATTGAAGTAACCGGGGACTGACCCCGGGCAATCGCATTTTAACTATGGCAACCCAGGCAACCGTCATTTACAACCGTCGTTCCGGCATTTACAACCGTCGTTCCGGCGAAAGCCGGAATCCAGAAGGCTCGGTTAGCCGGCTCGCTCTTTTCCGGGAGGATTTCCTGGATTCCGGCTTTCGCCGGAACGACGGTTCTATGAGGATGACGGGTTTATGACGCAATTTCCCCAAGAACTGCCCTGACCCACCGCCCGCCCAGCCATCGGCCCGGCTCAAGGCGGGAGAGACTGCAATTCCCGCTAACCGCCCCGCCTTACCTCAATGTTGGACAACTGCTCCACAAAGTGCAGGATGGCGGAGTGGTCGGCCTCCTGGTCGCCGTCGTTGACCAACGAACCCAGCATTTGCTGCACCAGGGCGGTCGCCGGCAGCGGCACGTTGAGTTCCTGGGCCGCTTGCAGCACGTTCCGCAAGTCCTTCTGGTGCAGCCGGATGCGGAACCCGGCCCGGAAGTTGCGGTCCAGCATCATCGGGGCCTTGGCCTCCATTACCGCGCTGCCGGCCAGCCCGCCCCGGATGGCCTGGAACACCTTTTCCGGGTCAACGCCGGCTTTCTGGGCCAGCACCAGGGCCTCGCTCAGGGCCTCGATGTTCAGGGCCACGATAATCTGGTTAGCCAGCTTGGTGGTGTTGCCGGCGCCGACGTCTCCGGTCAGGGCCACGTTGCCGCCCATCACGTCGAGCAGGGGCACGCACTGGTCAAAAATCTCCTGCTTGCCGCCCACCATTATCGCCAGCGTGCCGTTAATCGCCCCCGGCTCCCCGCCGCTGACCGGCGCATCCAGCAGCTCCACGCCCTTTTGCGCGCACTCCGCGGCAATTTTCTGGGACACAATGGGGGATATGGAACTCATATCAATCACTATTGACCCCGGCTTGGCCCCTTCCAGCACGCCGCCCGGCCCCAGAATCGCCCGTTCCGAGTCGGCGGAATCGGGCAGCATAGTAATAATCTTGTTAGTGGCGGCGGCTACCTCGGCGCCGGATGAGGCCGCCGTAGCCCCCTCCGTTGCCAGTTCCTCCACCGGCTCGCCCACAATGTCATAGACCGTCAGGGAATAACCCGCGTTCATCAGGTTGCGGGCCATGGGCTTCCCCATAATTCCCAATCCGATAAATCCTATCTGCTCTGCCATGTCCATCTCCCTAAAAGTGGCTCCCCCGGTAGCCGGTTCAGCCGGCCGGGGAAATCCGGCGATTTGGCGATTGCAACTTTACCACACAAAGCCGGGCTGTACCAGATTTATGCAACTGCCATGAGCCGGTCGAAGGATGAGCAGGTGGTTCGACAAGCTCACCATGAGCGGATGTTGTATCGCAGCATAAAACCGTCGTTCCGGCGAAAGCCGGAATCCAGGAAATCCCCGGAAAAGAACGGGTTGGCTAACGAGGGTTCTGGATTCCGGCTTTCGCCGGAACGACGGTTGCACGGGTTGACCGGATTAAAATGCGATTGCCCTGGCCGACCCACCGCCAACCCGTTGTGTTGCGTCCCGGTTAGGCGTATTATGTTTGTGTTACTTTTCACAAGAGGCCATTATGTCCGATTCGAGAAAGGCCCTGGTTACCGGCGGCGCCGGGTTTATCGGCTCTCACCTGGTTGACCGGCTGTTGTCCGAGGGTTACAAGGTAGCCGTCATTGACGATTTGAGCGCCGGCAAGCTGCGGAACCTGAACCCGGCCGCCACCTTCTACCACTCCGACATCACCCAGACGTCGGTGCAGGATATTTTTAACCGGGAGCAGCCGGACCTGGTCTTTCACCTGGCAGCCCGGGTCAGCGTAACCTATTCCACCGAGAACCCGGTCGATAATGCGGAAGTCAATGTCATCGGCACCCTCCGGCTGCTGGACGCCGCCCGCCAGAAGGGTATCGACAAGTTCATTTTCTCCTCCACCGGCGGCGCCATCTACGGCAACCCGGAAAGCAACCCCTGTAGCGAGGAGACCCCGGTTGCGCCGACCTCTCCCTACGGGTTGTCCAAGTATATGGCCGAACAATACATCGAGTTGTTTCACCGCCTCTATCGCCTGAACTATACTACCCTGCGCTACGGGAACGTTTACGGCCCCCGCCAGGACCCCCACGGCGAGGCGGGAGTCATCGCCATTTTCATCCAGACTATGCTGGAGGGCCGGCAGCCCCTGATTTTCGGCGACGGCGACCAGGAACGGGACTTTATATACGTGGCCGACGTGGTAGAGGCCAATATGCGGGCCATCGACCGGGGCAACCACCGGACGGTGAACATCGGTTCCGGGGAAGGCAGCAGCGTCAACCACATCTTTCAGTCCATAAAAGAAGCCCTGCAATACCGCTGGGAGGCCGAGCGCCGGCCCCACCGGCCCGGCGAGGTGCATAAAATCGCCCTGGATTGCGCCAAGTCCCTGCGGGATTTGGGCTGGAGTTCTCAAGTCGGCTTGGAAGAAGGCTTGCAGCGGACGGTAGAATACTTCCGGGAAATCAACCAATCCGGCGAACCGTCCGCGAGCCGTCCGGCGTCGGGCCGTTCAGCTTAACTTAATTCAACCCAAATAAACCTGAACCAGGAGGAACAAGCGATAAATGGAAGCGGAGTACGATGCCATCATCCTGGGCGCCGGCGCCGCCGGCCTGGCCGCCGGGCTATACACCACCAGGGCGATGATGAAGACCTTGATTCTCGAGTCCCTGGGGCCGGGCGGCCAGTTGCTGATTACCGACGAAATTGAGAACTACCCCGGCTTTCCCCAAGGGGTCAAAGGGCAGGAACTGGCCCAGATGATGGAGGAGCAGACCACCCGTTTCGGCGCCACCATTGACTACGCCGAAGTGGAAGAGGTTGAGGCCCTGGATCAACCGGTGAAGGTTATCCGCACCTACGACAAGGAATACACCGCCCGGAGCGTCATCATCGCCACCGGCGGGGCGCACAACAAGCTGGGCGTAACCGGCGAGGACGAATACGCCGGGCGGGGCGTCTCCTACTGCGCCGTGTGCGACGGCAACTTTTTCCGCGGCCAGGACGTGGTGGTGGTGGGCGGCGGCGACGCCGCAATGGACGAAAGCTACTACCTCAGCGGCATCGTCAACTCGGTAACCGTGATTCACCGCCGGGACGAACTGCGGGCAACCAAGGTGCTCCAGGAACGGGCCTTCGCCAGCCCCAAGTTCAAGTGGCTCTGGAGCCACGTGGTGGAAGAGTTCACCGGCAACGAGGCCCTGGAACACGCGCGGGTCAAAGACCTGAAGTCGGGCGAGGTCTATGAGTACCCCACCGCCGCCGCCTTTATCTACGTGGGCTTTCACCCCAACACCGAGTACCTGAAAGGGCAGGTGGATATGGATGCCCTGGGCCACATTTACACCGACATTCAGATGCGCACCAAGGCCCCCGGCGTCTATGCCTGCGGCGATGCCCGCGCCGACTCCACCCGTCAGTTGGGCGCCGCCGTCGGCGACGGCATCACCGCCGCCCTGGCCGCCTACCACGACCTGAGCGGGTAACCCCGGCAAACTATTCTCACCGGGCTGGGCCGGATCTACCGGATAATTCGGAATACAGACCGATCCGGTAGATCCGGCCCATCCCGGTGAATCAGCCCCCCACTGCCCGGAACACCTCTTGCCCCAGCAGCACCAGGCTCCCGGTGATTATCACCCCGATCGCGGCGTAGCGGAACACGCCTTCATTCATTCGGCGCACCAGCAGGGCGCCCAGGCCAAAACCCACCACTATCGCGGGAATCAGCATTGCAATGTTCACCAGCGTATCCCGGTCAACCAGGCCGGTCAGGGAATAGAGGGCAAAGGCGACAATGTAGGTGCAGAGAAAATAGAAAGCCAGGGCGGCCCGCATCTGTTCCCGGCGCCAGTGCTGCGCCATAACGTAGGAGGCCGCCAACGGGCCGCCAATGCTCAAGGTGGTGATGGACAGGGAGGTCAGGAAGCCGGTCAGCAGGCCGCTGCCCCGCCGCCGGGCCAAGGGCAGTTGGATATTGAGCAGGTTGAGCAGCCCCAGGCCGAGGATCGCCAGCCCAATGATTATTCTCAGGACGGCAGGGTTGGCCGATGCCAGTACCAGCACGCCCAAAGGCACCGCCAGGATACCGCCCAGGGCCATCCCGCGCAGCCGCCGAAACTCCAGGTGGCGCCAGGTGGTGAGCAGTACCAAGGACAGCAGGATGGGAATAATGGCGTTGACCGTAACGATCGCCGGCTTGGGGGCCAGGAACAACAGCAAAACCGGGGCCACTACCAGGCCCATTCCAAAGCTGACCGTGCCCATAATGGTGGCGCCCACCACAACGGCAACCAGGACAATCACCAGTTCCGGCCCGGAAAGCAAACGCCCCTCCCTATCCTATCCTGTCCTGTCCTGTGCCTGATGGCGCCCCGGCAACTTATCCCGCCGAAACTGAACGGATTATACCATCAAGCCGGTTAGGGGGCTTTCCAGGAACCGGCCGGGGCCGGGCAACCGCGTCTTAACCAGGTCAACCGGGCAATCACGCCTTAACCAGGTCAACCGCCGCAAACAACCGTCGTTCCGGCGAAAGCCGGAATCCAGGAAATCCCCCGGAAAAGAGCGGGCCGGCTATCGACGGTTCTGGATTCCGGCCTACGCCGGAACGACGGGTTGTTATGCGGCGGTTACTTGGGTTGCCTTGGTTAAGACCCAATTACCCGGTTTAAGCCGGGGGTTTCCAGAAGTCCAGCAGGTACTCAAAGGTGGTGCCCATCGTTATGTAGTTGGACGGCCAGCCAAAGATGCCAACCCGGTTCACGATGTTGGTGCGGTCCCAGATTATGGTGTTGCGCAGTTCGTACCCCACCGCGCGCAGGGCGTCAACCACGGCGGTGTGAATCGTAACCCGCCGGTTGTCCAGCCACATATCGGGTACGTCGATTACGCAGTGGCCCCGTTCCTTGAGCAACGGGAACAGCCCGCCATAAATCTCCGCCATAGCCTCCTGGTAGGTATCCAGGGACAATATCCCCAAGTCCCGGGCGTCCTGGCTGTATTGCTCATTCTTGAGGTATTGACCGTTTTTCCGCTCAACGCCGCGCCGGCTCTTGTTCAACCGGGGACGGTTCAGCAGGTTGGCATAGGGCGGCGAAGTCAGAATCAGGCTGACCGATTCCGGTTCCAGGTAATCGGCGACGTTGCGGGCGTCGGCGCAAATCGCCAGTTGCCGGGCCTCTCCTTCCCGGCCGGCGCCGTCCAGCCGGGACTCGCTCAACTCCACGTACTCGCCCTTCAGGTCAAACCCGACGGCGTTGCGGTTCAAGTCCTGCGCCGCCACCAGAGTCGTCCCGCTGCCCACAAAGGGGTCAAGGACCAGTTCGCCCTCGTGGGTGAACAGGGAGATGCAACGGGCGGCCAGAGAGATGGGAAAAGTCGCCGGATGCGCGCTCTTGTCGCGAATGTCTCGGGATTCGTAGTAGAACTGCCAAACGCCCAACTGGGACTTTATCCACTCCTTGGCGGTCAGACAGTTGATGTGCTTGGAGGGACAGGAACATAACCGCTCGTTATCCAGGGTCAGAACTCCGGGATCTTGCATAACTACCATTTACCACTCACCACCCTTCACCACTCTGATATGAGAACCAGGTTACTTGTTGCTACCGGTCAAATTGCTATCCGGGCTGCTCAAGCTACCGTCGGAACAAACCCTGCTCCGCCGCCAGGGTGAGGGCGCGTTCCACCTGCACCACCGGCGGGCCGTTGCGCTGCACCGATATTTCCACCTGCTGCTCCGGGGTTACCGTAAAGGCCCGCTCGCCGTCCAGGGCAATGGCGCTGTGTCGCCGTTCCACCGCGACCCGCTCCCCCTCGGGTAGCCGGCGCCATTGGGCAATCGGCACCGCCGGCACCATACCCGGAGCGATGGGCGCCAGGACGGTGGCGATAGCGGCAGCGGCGCGGGCATCCCCGGCGACCGGTTGAGTCTCCCGCCGCTCCCCCGGCTCATTTCCACCGGCATTGCCGTTATGCCCCAGGACGTAATGCAGCCCGCCGGCGTCATTCAGGGAAACCGGCTGCAACCGCGCCCCCACCGAGGAAAGGCCCAGGCCGGCCGGTTCGGCGCGGGTCAGGAACACTTCGTACAGCGTTTCCAAATCCCAGATGGCGCGGGTCGCGACAAACCGCTCCCGGGACAGGGCCACGTCCACCAGGGCCAGGTCCCGGTACTCCCCGTCCACGTACACCGCCAGGGTCTTGCTTACCACCGTTACCCACTCCGGTTCCAGGCTGCCCCGGGCCACCAGCCCGGCGGCCAGGCCGGCCAGGGTGCCTTCGGTCATCGCCGGAAAGACGTTGTTGGTGCCGGTGGAGATAGGCACAATGGGCAGGGCGCAGCAGCCGCGGGCCACCGCCCGGTTGGTGCCGTCGCCGCCCAGGGTTATCAGACACCGCACCCCCAACTCCGCCATCCGAGCGGCGGCTCGGACCGTGTCGCCCTCGGTGTAGTAGGTGGGCATATCCAGCGGGGACAGGGCCAGGGTAAGCTGGGAATCGTCCCGCGCCCGCTCGCACAGGTGGGAGCCGTCGGGCATCGTTACCACCTGCTCAACCCCCACGGCCTGGAGGCCCAGCAGCACGCGGCGGACGATGTTGACCTTTTCCCAATCGGGAACCACTCGGCCCTGGGCCACCAGACGCCGAATGTCCTTGCTGGCCGCCGGATTAGCGATTATCCCCACTTTGGTCAATGGTTGCTTCCTTGTTATTACCCGGCCATTGCTCTGAGGCCGGGCCGGTGTAAGTTCAGTTACATTCGCTCACCGTTCGTCCTGGGCTTGTCGAAGGATGCGCTCCAAGCCGGTATGGATGGTTCGACAAGCTCACCATGAGCGGATGACCGGCTCATCATGAGCGAATGAAAGGCTCATCATGAGCGGATATTGTTATCGGGGCGGATGTATATTGTTATTGGTATTGACTTGGCGCCGGCCCGGCATCCGTGCCTCTATGATGAAAAATACCGGTTCGACTTTGCTATAATAGCCCGGATTGTAGCCACGCAACTTATGTAACGTCAATTGGAAAATAATTCGGATAAACGCCAAAAATTGCGGTTTTGGCGGGTATCTAACTGAGGAGAAGTGATTATGAGCCAGGAATTGGCCTTTACGCCGGCCACCGAATTGCGCCAACTTATTGATTCCAGGCAGGTCTCCTGCGTCGAACTGACCGAGTTGTTCTACCGCCGGATTGAGGAGTTCAACCCCCGGCTCAACGCTTACCTTACCCTTTGCCCGGAGCAAGCCCTGGTCGCCGCCGCCGCCGCCGATGCCGCCACTCAGCAAGGTGAAACGCCGGGGCCGCTGCACGGCATCCCCCTGTCGGTCAAAGACCTGGAAATGACCAAAGACCTGCGTACTACCCTGGGTTCGGCCCTGTTCCGGGACCGGACACCGGACCTGGATTCGGTGGTGGTGGAGCGAGTGCGGGCGGCCGGCGCCATCATCCTGGGCAAGACCAACACGCCGGAGTTCGGGCTGTCCGGCACTACGGAGAACCGGCTGGGCGATGCCTGCCGCAACCCCTGGGATACGGAACGCACCCCCGGCGGTTCCAGCGGCGGCGCGGCGGCGGCCCTGGCCTCCGGCCTCTGCACCCTGGCGACCGGCAGCGACGGCGGCGGTTCCATTCGTATCCCGGCCAGCTTCAGCGGCGTCTTTGGCATCAAGCCCTCCCAGGGCCGGGTGCCCCGATACGGCGGCTACGGCTTTCCGGCCGCCAATCACTTCTCCCAGTCCGGCCCGATGTCCCGCACCGTGGCGGACACCGCCCTGCTGCTCCAGGTTCTGGCCGGCCCCGACCCCCGCGACCCGGTTTCTATGCGGGAAACGCCGCCGGATTTCTCGGCGCAATTGTCGGATGGGGTCCAAGGTTGGCGCATCGCCTGGAGTCCCGACTTGGGCTATGCCGGCGTGGAGCCGGAGGTATTACGGATAACCGAGGCGGCGGCGCGGGTTTTCGAGGAACTGGGCGCAGTGGTGGAAATGCCCCCGCTGGCCCTGGAAGACCCCTTTGCCGCCTTCTGGGACGTATTCGCCACCGCCTCTTACACCTCCTACGGCCACCTGCTGGCGGAGCATCGGGACGACTTCACCGAGTACGGCCGGCGCGCCTTTGAGCATGGCGCCACGGTAAGCGGCGCCGACCTGTCCCGCGCCCTGCTGTGGGTGGACCAGTTGCGCCGCCGGATGGAAACCTTCTTTGACGACTATGACCTGCTGCTGACGCCGACAATGGCGGTTCCCGCCTTTCCCGTAGAACAGCGTCCCTCGGTCATCGGCGGCAAGGAAGTGGATCCTTTCTGGGGCTACCTGCCCTTCACCTTCCCCATCAATATGACCGGCCAGACCGCCGCCAGCGTACCCTGCGGTTTCTCCCAAGCCAGCGACAGCGCCGGGATGCCCATTGGCCTGCACCTGGTAGGCCCCCGGGGCGCCGAGGCCCAAGTCCTGCGCGCCGCCGCCGCCTTCGAGCAGGCCCGCCCCTGGCAGGACAAGCGGCCCCCGGTGAGTTAGGGGTGGGGGGTGCCTGCCTTGGGGAATCGCTTGCTATTCCGGGGGAAATGACCCAGAATTACTCAGGAATTTCGGCGTTAGGTGGGAGCTTCAACCCGTTTCGTACACCGGCTAAAGATATACCGGTTAAACAAAGGGGGAAATCTATGGCTGACGAGGTACGCGAGCGAGTCATCCTCGCGCATCAGACCAACGAAGCCCAAGACTTCACTATCGAATTGTTTCTTGACTACCGTATGGACGACGGCGAATGGGTGGGGGTCTGCGAGGAATTGGGAGTAGCGGCTAATGCTGCTACTCTGGACGGCGCCAAAGGGATACTCAAGGACTTGGTATTGCTTCAATTGAACGGTATAGAGGAGTTGACCAACCTCTATGACTACCTGGCAGAAAACGGAGTAGCCATAATGGAGCCGGAAAGCTCAGGCAACCAGAAATCGAGTTTTACCTTGACCACCGCAGCGGCAGGCGCCTGACTTGGCAATTACCGGACGTTTCCTGATTCGTTTGCTGGAACAAAATGGTTGGACGAATCACCGGAGAAGTAATCACGGAGCATTTCTGTCCCGTCATTTTCCGGGAGAAGCCAGACCAAGAACAACGGTTATCCCCGATAACAACCGGGTTTTAGGGCGCAGGGTGCTGGGACAAATTCCAGGCCCCAAACAGACCGGCCTCGGAAGAGACGGGTTAGAGGAAATGATGCAGGGCTAGGTTGAAACCCCGCCCCTACCGGCCACCGTTTGTTAGCCGGGCAAGAAATCCCAACAAATGTTAGAAATACCAATAACGCCCTACCAGTAGCGCATCGGCGGCAAGTGTAGTACAATGCCCCTGTGCCCCGGTCGTCTAGCCAGGTTAGGACGCCACCCTTTCAAGGTGGAGATCATGGGATCGAAGCCCATCCGGGGTACCACCTTCCTATAGTCAGTTTATAGACTGTAGTATCGGGCGCCTTGTCCCGAACCCAATCTCCCGTCGCGGCGTTCCGCCGGTCGGCAATATGGTCTCCTTACCGGCCTCCGCCATCCTTTTATCCCTATAGGGGGGTGAATCCCTGAAACTCGGTGCTTTTTGGCGCAGCCGGCGGGTGGGCAGCCAACGGATGAACGAATTGGCGCCGGAAGGGCCGCTGCCCGTTGCCGGCAACGCTGCCGAAAACATTGTTACCTGTCCCTGGTGCGGGAATGACCAGGCCAGCGCATTGGGCCGCTGCCAAGCCTGCAACCGGCTCCTTTTCCGCGCTCCCCGGTGGGCGCTGTCCGGGCGCGACCGCCGCTTTTTCACCCGCCGCCGCCTGATTATGGCCGGCATCGCCCTGCTGGCCGCCGCCTTTATCCTCTGGCTCAACTATCCCTTCCTGCCCAACGTCAGGATTCTCCTGTTCAATCAGCCTACTACCGAGCTTTCCTCCAACTCCCTGGCCGGTCAATGGTCGATGAACGGCGGCGACATTGCCCAAAGCAAGGTAATCCGGGGCGCCGATTTGCCGGATCAGCAGCCGGCCGGGCGGACGCTATGGAGTGTTCCCCTGGGTTCCCCCAGCCGCTCCGGGCCGATCGTGTCCGACGAGCGGGTGTACCTCGGCGGCCATTTCAAGGTCAGCGCCCTGGAGGCCGCGACCGGCGCCATTTTATGGGAGCAGCCCACCACCGGGCCGGTGCAGGGTTCCCTGGCCGCCGCCGGCGACCGCTTGTTTATGGGACTGCTGGACCACCGACTGCTGGCCCTGGATGCCGCTACCGGCACAACTCTGTGGGAGTTCAAGGCCGAGGACTTTATCACCGGCGCGCCGGTGGTGCATCAAGGCATCGTTTATTTCGGCTCCTGGGACGGCAACATTTACGCCCTGGACGCCGCTACCGGCGCGCAAATCTGGACCTATGCGGCCACCGAATCCATCGGGACGCATCCGGCCCTCCGGGGAGGGGGTGCTGGCAATTGGCGACCGCAACGGCCGGATGCACCTGATTAACGCCCGCACCGGGCAGAACCGCCTGGTTTTCCGCACGCCCAAGTCGGCCCACGCCGCCGCAGTTATGGCCCAGGATCTGGTTTACCTTTGCCGCCGGCGGTCGCTTGTACGCCATTGACGCCACCGAAAAGGAGATACCCGGCCAGTATCAGTTCAAGCGGGTGTGGGCACAATTGTGGCTCTGGCAGGTGCCGGCGTTCCCCGGCCGGCCGGACAGCAGGGCGGACGCTGGCGTTTCTCCCCGGACGGGGCTGACTCCAGCATTGTCGCCGCCCCGGCTGCGACCAACGCCTTGCTGTACGTGGGGGACTTGCAGGGCCGCCTGTACGCCGTGGACGCTTTGAGCGGCGAGGAGCGGTGGCAATTCCAGGCCCAGGGTGGCATCTATGCCTCGCCCATTGTCGCCGGCGGCCAGGTTTATATCGCCACCCAGGAGGGCCAGGTTTACGCCGTGGACCGGAACACCGGGCAACCCCTCTGGGAAATGTCCTTTGGGTCTCCCATAAATCAGCCTCTGGCCCTGGCCGACGGGCGGCTCTATTTCCGCACTGACGACGGCCGGCTGCACGCCATCGAGTAGGATTCCCGCCGCCGGTAGCAAGGGTTTCCCGGCCCCGGCCCAACGGCCGGTGAATCAGGAGGCGATGCTGATATGCCCGATCATCAATTGGCCGCCCTGGTGGAGCGGTTGGAACGGTTGGAGCGGGACAATCGGGAGTTAAAGGAGGCCGTCGCCGCCCTGCAAAAGCAGGTGCGCCAGCGGGAGTTGGACGCCGCCTATATGTATATTCATTCCAACTGGCAATGGATTCGCTGGGCGCTGGTGCGGGACCAGGACCGGGCCGAGGAAGGTTCGGCCCTGTACCAGAGAGCGCGGGCCGCGGAATCCACGATACGGGACAACTTGGCGCGCAACTTGCGGGCCGTCCAGTTTGACCCCCAGCCAATGGAAGTGGCCTACCGCTGGCGCATCGAAACCACCGTATCCCTCAACCGGCACGGGTACACCTTCTTTGACTAGCCCACCCTTTAACCATAGAGAACCAGGGCGGGTTACAAACCAGCCCCTACCATCCAACCACTCACCAGAGTCGGTACGGGTAAGGAATATCAACCAGCATTTGGGATACCAAAACCGCCGGCCGGTTGAAGGCCGGGCCATAATCCGCTATCCTGATTCCCGGCCAGACCGCATCCCAGCCAGCAAAGGAGTCAAGCAAATGGCAGGAGACAAAGAGACCTACGAAATTGCCCTGAACCCGGACCAGATGGCCTTTGTGGAATCGACCAGGGAGAAATACAACCTGCCCGATGAGGGAAAGGTAATGCGGATTATTATGGACTACCTCATCACCAACCCGGAGGTACACGATACCGTGTTCAGCGAGCCGCGCTGCCTCCGCTGCGGGTAGGCCGGGGACTTTCCTACCTAGATACGCCGAGACCACAGCCACCGGTGGGTCGCTGAGTCTCGGCGTATCTGCGGGAAACAGCCCCTGAATCAGCGAACTCAGGAACGCCCGGCCCTCTAACCCAACAGGTTCTTGACCCCTTCCAAGGCCAGGTAATAGCCGTAAACGCCGAACCCGTACACCGAACCCCGGCATACCGGCTGCACCGCGGACACGGCACCCCTAGCCGTGGGGTTGGAGGCGTGAACCTCAATGACCGGAAACCGTACTTGGGCGATGGCGGCCCGCAGCACTCCGTTGAGGCTGGTATAGCCGGCCGGGTTAATCACCGCCGCCGCCACATCCCCGTCATGGCCGGCATACAGGGCGTTGGCTACCTCGCCCTCGACGTTGGAGTGGACAAACTCTACCTCCAGGCCCAGTTGGTCGGCATAGCCCTGAACTTGCGCGTTGATTTCCTCCAGCGTCAGCGGGCCAAAAATCTCCACCTGGGTCTTGCCCCGCATATTCATTCCCGCCCCTTGAATCACCAATACCCTGGTCATAAACGTCTCCTCAACTTTCAGATTATTCAGAATATACCCCGGATAAGCCCTTGGGCAAGCTGCCTTTCTGCCTAAGCAGCAGCGGCAACCCGCCGGGTGCGCCCCGGGCCAGCGGGGTAAAGGCCAGCGCCGGCAGCAACAGCAGCAGCCCGGCAAAGGCGTTGACCGATATGGCCCAGGAGGTGCTGAACAGCGTCGCCATAATCCCGATTTCCAGCGCGCCCAGGGGGCGGTGCCCAGCCGATGCAGACGCTCATCAAACCTACCATCCGGCCCCGCATTTCCCGGGGCGCCGACAACATCGTGATGGTGCTTTGCATCGTGCCGAATCCGGCCTGCCCCCACTCCGCCCAGAATTAGCACGCCAAAGGCCAGCATATACCAGGGCGACCAGACGAAAAGAATCGCCATCACCAGGACAACGGTAGAGCCGACCAGAAAGACCAGCCCGTGCCGTTCCAGGTTGCGGGTCAAGGCCATAGTGCCGGCGGCGGCCAGTTGGCCGATTCCCTCCGCCGCCACCAGCAGGCCCACCAGGGTTGCCCCGACCCCCAGGTTGTTGAGGCCGATGTCCGGGATGAACTGCTGCATCGGAAAGGCCAGGGCGTCATCACGATGGTAACGTACAACATTCCCCAAAGCAGCGGGGTACGCAGGGCAAAGCGGATAGCGTCGCCCAGGCTGCGCCAGATGGGTTCCCGCTGACTGGTCGTCCGTTCCACGTTGGGGATTCGCACCCGGGTCAGCAGGCCCACGTTGAGCAGGTGAACCGCTACAATCAGGCCGCAAGCGCCGACAAAGCCGCCGTTTTTCCGGGGAGATGCCGCCCAGCCAGGGGGCCAGCAGGCCGCCGGAGGCGTCAATCATAATGCCGCCCAGCAGGGGGCCAATCATTTTGCCGGAGGTGTTGCTCATCGTATCCAGGGACAGGGCGTTGACCAGCCGCCGCTCCCCCACGATGTCCAGGATGGCGGTACGGCGGGAAGGGTCTTCCAGGGACTTGGTGGCGCCCTCCAGGAACACGGCGACAAATACGTGCCACGCCTCGATAGCGTCAAAGGCAATCAGCAGCAGAATCGCCACCGACACCGCCGTATTGATTAGCTGGGAGATAAATAGGATGCGCCAGCGGTTGAACCGGTCGGCGATAAACCCGGTGAACAGGGAGAGGGCCGGCCGGGGCAGGTTGTTGAATACCAGCACCAGGCCCAACTGAAAGGGCGACTGGGTAGCCTGGAGGATGAGCCAACTGAGTACCAGCAACTCCATCCGGCGGGAAATCTCCCGCAGGCTGCCCACGTACCAGATAGCCCGGAAGTCCCGGTCTTGCAGCACGGAAAATACCGGGATACTACCGCCGCCACTGAATCGCAAAGTCGGCCAACCTCCGGCTACCGCCCCCTGTTGTCCACCGCCCGGTGAAAGGGCAGGTTATCTATTGTACCTTACCCGTCCACCGGCGGCGTGGTTCGTCCGGTCTGATACCGGGCAATGTGTTTTAACCAGGGCAATTCAGGCAACCGTCATTCCAGGCAACCGTCATTCCTACCCGTGCAACCGTCGTTCCGGCGAAAGCCGGAATCCAGAACCCTCTATAACCGGCCCGCTCTTTTCCGGGGGATTTCCTGGATTCCGGCTTTCGCCGGAACGACGGTTATATGACCGGGACGACGGTTTTATGGCCGGAATGACAGGTTTATCTGCGGATGACAGGTTTGGTGCGATTGCCCGGTTTTGCGCCAGCCTGATAGCTTGCCCTTTACCTTGACGCTATAATGACTTAACCCCGGTCAGCCAGCGCCTGAATTATCGCTCCGGGGCAATCCGTTTACGTTTAACCGTACGTTTAACCGGGAGGATAGAGTTATGCAAATAGCCCGTTTTCGCAGCGAAGGCCGCCCCCGCTACGGCCTGGTGGAAGGCGACACGATCATTGAGGCGCAAGGCAGTCCCTTTCGGGGCGAGTTGCAGCCTACGGCCCGCCGCCACGCCCTGGCCGACGTGACGCTGCTGCCGGTGAGCAAGCCGGTGCAGGTCTTTGGCGGCGTGGGCGCCAACTACCAGGACCACGTAGCCCAGGCCGAGGAGACCAGTGGCCGCCCCCTCGGTTCTATGGGAATCCAGCCCTTTCCCAAGAGCAATGCCTCCCTGACCGGCAGCGGCTCCCCGATCATTCTGACCCCGGAGGCCGAGGAGGTTCACTTTGAGGGGGAGTTGGTCATCGTAATGGGCCGCAAGGCCCGGAGCGTCAGCCCGGAGCGCGCCATGGACTACGTGCTGGGCTTCACCTGCGGCAACGACGTGAGTGAAAAGGGTAGCTGGGAGAAGGACTTTTCCCACTGGCGTTCCAAGGGAGTCCCTTCCTGGGGGCCGGTCGGCCCGTGCATCGCCACCGACGTTGACCCCAAAGACCTGGCAGTTACTATCCGCTTTAACCACCAGGTAGAGCACCGCTTTAACACCGGGGAGATGATTCACGACGTGCCTACCATCGTCAGCTTCATCAGCCGCTACGCCACCCTTTTCCCCGGCGACCTGATTTTCACCGGCACCTCCGGCGAGTCCAAGGCGATGAAACCCGGCGACTTGATTGAGGTGGAGATAGCCGGCATCGGCAACCTGAGCAACCCGGTTATTATGGAACGACGGTAACGGCGGGAAGGGGCTTGCTCACCCCGGAGACCCGGAGGGCGCGGCGAAACGCAAGGAATCGCCGCGCCCCTCCGGGTTTCTCCGCGTCTCCCCGCATCTCCGGGGTGAGAAAGCCGGTAGCCCGGAGGCGTTGGCGACAGAGTAACGCGATAATATGCAGTAATTCGTAATATATATCCTGATTATCGGCGGAAACTAACAAGTTTTGCCGTTTCGTCTCCATTTGCTTGCATTTGGGTTTTTCCAGGTATATATTGTTGCGGTAAGGTGAAAGTCAGGTTATCCAAGGTGCTCCCTTTTCCTCTATTGGAGTCCCCAACTCCGGCACTGGTTGACCTACTACGCCAAATATACCTACCCAAAAGGAGGCCAACCGGTGGCACTAGCTGACAAGACATTGGTATGTGTGGACTGCGGGGGCGAGTTTATCTTTACGGTGGGCGAGCAGGAGTTTTTCAACTCCCGGGGTTTCGTGAACGACCCCAAGCGCTGCCAGTCCTGCCGCTCCACCCGCCGCACCGAGCAGCGGGGCGGGGGCGGCGGCTTCTCTTCCGGCCCCCGGGAAATGTTCCAGATTGAATGTGCCGAGTGCGGCGCCGAGGCGACGGTTCCCTTCCGGCCCCGGGGCGACCGGCCGGTCTATTGCAGCGACTGTTTCAGCAGGAACCGCAATACTATGTCCCAGTTCTAAACCGGTTCGGCCGGGACTTCCGGCCTGAACCCCTCTTTGCCTGGCATCTCCTCTTTGCCGACGGGCGACTGCTAAGCGGGGCGTTTTCCCTTGAGACGCAGAGAACCGGGGGCTGCACAGAGAATTTTTGTGCGTCTCTGTGTTACCCTGTATCTCTGGGGTGAAAGCGCCCGGCCCTCAAATAGCATCAGGTATCTATTATCTATCCTTCGCCCCGCCAGGACGTGGTAATGAACTTCAAAGACCTGCGCGAATTTATCGCCTTTCTGGAGGCGCGCGGCCAGTTGCGCCGCATCGCCGCCCCAGTCAGTTGCGAATTGGAAATCAGCGAAATCGCCGACCGGATGGTCAAGCGGGGCGGCCCGGCCCTCCTGTTTGAGAACGTGGAAGGCTACAACGCCCCGGTGTTGATAAATATGTTCTGCTCCGACCAGCGAATGGCCTGGGCCTTGGGCGTGGAAAAGGTGGATGACCTGGTGGCCCGGCTCCAGGGGATGCTGCAATTGACCCAGGGGCCGCCGGAAGGCTTGATTAACAAGCTGCGCACCCTGGGCCAGCTAATCCAGATCGGTTCCTTCCAGCCCAAGACGGTCAACCGCGCCCCCTGCCAGGAGGTAACGCTGCAAGGGGATGACGTGGACTTGTTCAAGTTCCCGATTCTCAAGTGCTGGCCTATGGACGGGGGGCGCTACATCACCCTGCCCCTGGTCATCACCAAAGACCCCACCACCGGCACCCAGAATTATGGGATGTACCGGATGCAGGTGTACGATGCCCGCACCACCGGGATGCACTGGCAGACGCACAAGGTGGGGGCGCACCACTACCGGGTCAGCCAGGAACGGCAGGACAACCGGCTGGAGGTGGCGGTGGCAATCGGCGCCGACCCGGCGACGATGTGGACCGGCTCGGCTCCCCTGCCGCCGGATATGGATGAGATGGCCGTGGCCGGTTTCATCCGGGAGGAGGGCGTGGAACTGGTCAAGGCCAAAACGGTGGACTTGCTGGTGCCGGCCCAGGCGGAAATCGTGCTGGAAGGGCACGTTTTCACCGACGAGCAGCGCAGCGAAGGGCCTTTCGGCGACCATACCGGCTACTACTCGATGCCCGACGATTACCCGGTGTTCCACGTTACCACCATCACCCACCGGAAAGACCCCATCTATCCCGCTACCATCGTGGGCCGCCCGCCGATGGAGGATTACTGGATGGGCAAGGTAACGGAACGCATATTTATGCCGGTCATCAAGATGATTCTACCGGAAGTGGTGGATATGAATATGCCGGCCGAGGGGGTGTTCCATAACCTGGTAATCGTGTCCATCAAGAAGGAGTACCCCGGCCAGGCCCGCAAGGTGATGTACGGCCTGTGGGGTATGGGCCTGATGAACCTGACCAAGACCATCATCGTCGTTGACCATTTCGTGGACGTGCAGAACCCCTCCGAGGTAGCCTGGCGGGTCGCCAACAACATTAACCCCAGCCAGGACCTGGTGGTGGTGGAAGGCCCCCTGGACGACCTGGACGTTGCCTCGCCCACCCCCAAGTTCGGCGGCAAGGTGGGCATAGACGCCACCCGCAAAGGCCCGGGGGAAGGCTACACCCGGGGCTGGCCCCCGGACATCGAAATGTCGCCGGAAATCAAGGCGTTAGTGGATAGTAAGTGGGCCGAGTATGGGCTAGGTTAGAGCCACCGATGACACCGGCTCTTAATGTTCCACTGTCAACTGCCTGACTCCTGACCTGTTCCCGTATATTCGTGTCTATTGGTGGATTATACTGACTCTATGCAAAACGCCGACATTCAACGGAACCGGTATCAGGGCGGGGCCAGGGCCGTCATTGGCAAGGTCTCGCTCTACTTCGGCGCCGTCCGCATCTGGGAATCCCTTTTTGCCCTGCCTTTTGCCTACATTGCCATGGTGTTGGCCTCCGACGCGGTTAATGGCCGGGGTTGGCCCGGCTGGCACGCCTTTATCTGGATTACCGTGGCGATGTTCGGGGCGCGCACCCTGGGGATGGCGGCCAACCGGCTGGTTCACGCCAAAGAGGACGCCGCCAATCCCCGCACCGTGAACCGCCACCTGCCCAGCGGCCTGCTCAAATCCTGGGAAGTGGCCGTTATGGCCGCCCTGGGCTTGCTCATCCTGTTCTACGCGGCGGCGCAACTCAACGGCCTGGCCCTGTTCCTGTCCCCCTTTGCCGCCGCCTACGTGGTCTTTTACTCCTACGCCAAGTATTTTACCTGGCTGTGCAACTTCTTTCTGGGCTGGGCTTTAGCCATTGCGCCGACGGCGGCTTGGATTGGCGTTACCGGGCAGCTTTCCTTTGAGCCGCTGCTCATCAGCTTTGCGGTGGCGATGTGGGCCGGCGGTTTCGACATTATCTACGCCTGCACCGATTACCAGTTTGACCGGGAGTTTGGCACCCGTTCCGTCCCTTCCCGAATCGGCATTGCCGAGGCCCTCTGGCTGGCCCGGCTGATGCACCTTTGCGCCGCCGCCGCCCTGCTGGGCCTGGGCGTCCTGCTGGGCCTGGCCTGGCCCTACTACATCGGCTGGGCCATTGCCGTCGTCCTGCTAATCTACGAAAATAGACAGGTACACCCGGAAGACCTGTCCAAAGTCGATGTGGTATTTTTCCGGGTCAACGGGTATATTTCGGTGCAATTGCTGGCCTTCACCATCCTTGCTTTGGTCGTGTAGTATGACAGCCTTGCCGGTAAACCCGCCAGTTCAGCCACCGGTCAAACCGATAGTAGTCGGCATTTCCGGGGCCAGCGGCGCCATTCTGGCCCGTACCACGGTGGACGAACTGCTCCGCCGGGACGTGCCTACTCTGGTGGTATGCAGCAACGCCGCCCGTCTGGTCTGGCAAGAGGAGCTGGACGTGCCCTTTGACGAAACCCTGTCCGAGTGGCGGGAGCATCCCCGTTTCACCCACTACCGGTTGGGCGACCTGCGCGCCGCCATCGCCAGCGGCACCTACGCCACCGGCGGCATGGTCATCGTGCCGTGCAGTATGAACAGCATCGCCTCCATCGCCCACGGCCTGGCCGGCAACCTGCTGCTGCGGGCCGCCGACGTCTGCTTGAAGGAGCGGCGCCGCCTGGTGCTGGTGCCCCGGGAAACGCCGCTGCACGCCACCCACCTGGAAAATATGCTGTCCCTGGCCCGGGCCGGCGCGGTCATCCTGCCCCCGGAACCGGCCTTTTACCTCAAGCCCCGGAATATGGAGGACATTGCCCGTTTCGTGGCGCAGCGGGCGCTGGTCGCCCTGGGCGTGGCCGAGGAACTGCCCCCGGATTTGCAGTACCGGGAGGAGGGTTTGGGGGAGTAGTATGCCCGCAATAACCGGTGGAAGGTAACGCTATGGGATTAACTTACGTTGACGGCGTCGCGCGGGGCGCCGACGGGTCGGAGCAGGCGGTGCGGTTTCTGGTGGACAGTGGCGCCAGATATTCCTTGCTGCCCCGGCCGGTTTGGCAGTCCCTGGGCCTGCGGCCAAGCCGGGAGTTGACCTTTGTGCTGGCCGACGGCGCGACGGTGGAACGGGGCGTGTCCGAGTGTTACCTGATGCTGCCTCAGGGACAGGCCCACAGCCCGGTCATCCTGGGCGAGGAGGGAGACCTGGCCCTGCTGGGCGTCGTTACCCTGGAAATCCTGGGACTGACGCTCAACCCTTTCAACCGAACCCTGCAACCGATGCGGATGACGCAAGCCTGAACCCGATGGCAAATCTGCAAGGCGACGCCAAGCAACTCTACGTGGCCGATCTCTTTGCCCGGATCGCCGGCCGCTACGACCTGATGAACTCCCTGATGACCGGCGGGATGCACCACCGCTGGAAACGCCGCACTGCCGGCATCGCCGCCGCCGGCCTGACCGGCCCGGCCCTGGACATCGCCACCGGCACCGGAGACCTGGCCTTTGCCCTGGCCGGCCAGCCGGGGATTGGCCCGGCCCTGGGGGTTGACCTGCTGCCGGAAATGATTGCCCTGGGCCAGAGTAAAAACGATAGCAAGAACCGGAGCAAAAACCGGGCCAAGGGAACCGCCGGAGTGGTCAGCTTTCTGGTGGGGGATGCCCTGGCCCTGCCCTTTCCCGACAACAGCTTTGCCTGCGCCACCGCCGGTTTCAGCCTGCGCAATATGCCCGACCTGCCCCAGGCCCTGGCGGAAATGGCGCGGGTAGTGCGCCCCGGCGGGCGGGTAGCCACCCTGGAACTGACTCCTATGGAGGGCCGGGGAGTCAAGAGCAGCCTGTTCCGCCTCTATTTTCACCGGATCGTGCCGCTAATCGGCCAGGCCGTAGCCGGCGACCGCACCGCCTACACCTACCTGCCCCAATCGGTGGACTACTTCCTGCAAGCCGACCGCCTGGCCGCCCTTTTCCGGGAGGTAGGGTTGTCGGACGTGGGCTATCGCAAGCTGGGGTTTGGCACCGTGGCGGTGCATTGGGGGAGGAAGGGAGACGGTTAATCGGGGTTGCTAACGCTTTGTCGGGACATTACAATCCCCACTATAGTATCTGCCAACTAAGGTCCGATGAGTCCCAATACGAGTTATTGGAAAAGGGGCCATGACCATATCTGATATTCAACGTTCCTTCTACTGGGCGTCACATTCCAGTAGCGACGGGAAGAATAAGCAATTCTCTTTCGTGGATATTTTCGCCGGCATCGGTGGAATGCGCTTGGGATTCGAGGCAGCTGGTGGTGCCAGTGTGTTCACCTGCGAATGGAACAAGTATTGTCAGCAAACCTACCGGGCTAACTTTGGCGAAGAGGAAATCGCTGACGACATCAGAGAGATCCCGCTGGGTGCGATTCCACCCCACGAAGTTTTGCTTGCCGGCTTCCCATGTCAGCCTTTTTCGATCGCTGGCGTTTCCAAAAAAAACGCACTCAGTGTCCCCCACGGGTTCGCTTGCCAAGCACAAGGGACATTGTTTTTCGAATTAGCCAAGCTGATTGCCTACCATAGACCCAAGGCGTTCTTGTTGGAGAACGTGAAAAATCTGGTCAGCCACGACAGAGGCCGTACATTTTCCATCATGTGTTCCATCTTGGAAAATGAGCTGGGCTACCATATCAGTCACCGGGTAATTGATGCTAGAAGATGGGTGCCACAGCATCGCGAGCGCATTTTCATCGTCGGGCTGCGAGATGCCAATGACTTTGATTTGAACGCTATGCCTTTACCAGATCCTGAATCAGGTCCTGTTCTGGGCGATATTCTGCATCCAGAGAATGGCACTGAATCAGCTGAGCCACCTTATACTTGTGGCGAGATGGGTAACGTCGCAGACAAATACACTCTAACACAGCATCTGTGGAACTACCTTACTGATTATGCCAAGAAGCACAAGGCTCGCGGCAATGGCTTTGGCTATGGGCTGGTAGGCCGCTCTGACATTGCCCGGACTCTATCAGCACGTTATTACAAGGACGGCTCCGAGATTCTGATAAATCAGGAGAGCAGGCTACCTAGACGCTTGACCCCCAGGGAGTGTGCCCGGTTAATGGGTTTTGACAGCTTAACGGGGGCACAGTTCAAGATACCGGTCTCTGATACCCAGGCCTATCGCCAGTTCGGAAACGCTGTAGCTGTTCCTACTGTTACAGCGATAGCCAAGTATATGAAACCCTGGCTGGACTAGCCACTGGAGCCTGCCGTAAGTGGATCAGGAAGGTGAAGATATGCAGTCTGGTATTCTTTCCAGTTTTTTTGAAAGTGCCGGTGCCAAGTATCTGTCGGAGGTCGAGGTCAATCGGTTTTTTTCCAACCAGCATGAATTCCAAGGGGTAAGCGAATTCCGCAATCTGCTGGGAACTCCTGCTGAAAGAGTGGAGTTTCCAGCAACATTTTATTGGCTTGACGACGATGAGGACGCTGATCCAGCCTTCCTGGAAGCGTCCTGCACTTGGTACGACGCTCGCTTGAACCAACCAGACCGGAGCCCGGAGTACCGACTCTATTATCCTGCTGCGGCCGATCCAATTGTGCAACGGGCAGTGGCTGGCGACCTGCTGGTTATAGCAAAAACCCCAGAGCAGAAGTTGCTCATCATCCTATGTCCTGTAAATACAACAGTAGAGCAACAACTTCTCTGGCTGTTCGGTCTTAACCCGCGTGATAACAAAGTGGATGTAAAACCCTTTCAACCTGACAGCACACGTCTTGGATTTGCGGCTCGGTCATTGCTTGATGACATTGGAATCGGGTTGGTAGAACCTGAACCAAGCGCATTTGAAGAACTGATTTCCCTTTACGGGAATAATTTCCCCAAGACAAGCGAGTTCTCCAAGTTTGCGCGAGACACACTCCCGGGCATCAATTCTTTGGAATCTCCAGACGAGGCGTTAATAGCGTGGATGGACCATGAGGAAGCGCTTTTTCGTCATCTTGAGCGGCACATTGTTGACACCCGACTAAAGGCCGGGTTTGTTAAAAACGGCGCAGTTGATGTGGATGGTTTCACGGAATTTTCCCTGAGTGTTCATAACCGCCGCAAGTCGCGCGCAGGATGGGCGTTAGGCCACCATCTTGAAATAATCCTAAAGGATCATGGGATTCGTTACGCCCGTGAAGCCTTTACCGAAGGTCGAAAGAAGCCAGATTTTCTATTTCCGGGGCAAGCGGAATACGGAAATATAGGCTATGACGCTACCTTGTTGACCATGCTGGGTGCCAAACGCACTTGCAAAGACCGCTGGCGCCAAGTCCTGACAGAAGCCGACAGGATCGAAAACAAGCACTTACTGACCCTCGAGCCGGCAATATCGGCGTCTCAGACGGATGAGATGCAGTCTGCCAAACTTCAGTTGATTGTCCCAAGATCACTTTTTACTTCCTATCACCAAGCACAGCAGGATTGGCTTATGGATGTTGCCGGCTTTATAGGACTCGTCAGAGAAAGACAAGTAGATATAGAGCAATAATTATTGCGGTGTATTCATATCATTGCACCGGGCAATACCTGCCTACCCTTGCAGCACACATCTAATAAGGTGGTGTCGCAACGACGTGGATAACCTGACACCTGAACATCGTAGTTGGAATATGTCCCGTATCAAAAGTGGAAACACCAGCCCGGAGAGGTTGGTGCGCTCATTACTGCATCGTATGGGATACCGATTCCGACTGCACAGGAAAGACTTGCCAAGCCGCCCGGACATCGTTCTCCCGAAATACCGAGCCGTAGTATTAGTTCACGGTTGCTATTGGCATCGACATCCAGGTTGCCGCCTGACATATACCCCCAAGAGCAACCGTGAGTTCTGGGAAGCCAAGTTCAATGAGAACGTAAGTCGTGATGCGCGCCAGCATAACCAACTGAACAACTTGGGTTGGCAAGTCATCACTGTATGGGAATGTGAGACCAAAGAGCTGGCGGTGCTGTCCGAACGGTTGAGCAAAGAACTGCGGTTCTGACCCCCGTAATTCCCAAAGGTGAGTAAATCTTCCAATCTCTCGACAAGGGCAAAGGCCAGCACTGGCTAAAAATGCCGGTTCGCTGCCCCCCTTGTCCCGCCACCGGGTTTGTTATAAACTTGGGGGGCTGGCTGAACCGGGGGTTCTTTGCGGCGCTGATTCTATTTCCCCAATCCTATCCGCCAGGGACAGTAATGAGTTCCATTTTTGACAAGCTGGATTCCATCATCCGCCGCAATCAGGAAATTGAAGATGCGATGGGCCGCCCGGAAGTGGCCGCCAATATCGAGCGGCTCCAGGCCCTGGCTAAAGAACGGGCCGGGTTGGAAGAGTTGGTGGAAATCGGCCACCGGCGCCACGCCCTGCTCCAGGAACAGGCCGACCTGAAAGCACTGGTGTCCGAGGGCGGCGACCCGGAAATAACTCAGATGGCCCGGGAGGAACTGGAAAGCGTCGAGGAAAAGCTGGCGCAACTGGCCCAATCCCTGCGCTTTGCCCTGCTGCCCAAAGACCCTAACGATGACCGGGACGTTATCGTCGAGGTGCGGGCGGGCACCGGCGGGCGGGAAGCCGGCCTGTTCGCCGCCGACCTGTGCCGCCTCTACACCCGCTACGCCCAACTGCAAAACTGGCGGGTGGACATTATGGATTCCAACCCTTCCGACCTGGACGGGTATAACAAGATAGTAATTGAAATCCAGGGCAAGGGGGCCTTCAGCCGGCTCAAGTACGAGCGGGGCGTCCACCGGGTACAGCGAGTCCCGGAGACCGAAGCCCAGGGCCGCATCCATACCTCCACGGCCACCGTTGCCGTCCTGCCCCAGGCCGATGAGGTGGAGGTTCGGGTGAACCCGGACGAACTGCGGATTGACATTTTCCACGCCGGCGGCCATGGCGGCCAGAACGTCAACAAGGTCGCCACCGCCGTCCGCATCGTCCACGAACCCAGCGGGGTGGTGGTGGTCTGCCAGGACGAGCGCTCTCAATACAAGAACAAGCAGAAGGCGATGGCGATGCTGCGGGCCAGATTATTCGAGGCCGAGCAGGAACGCCACGATGCCGAGATTTCCCAGAACCGCCGTTCTCAGGTCGGCACGGCGGAACGCTCCGAGAAAATCCGCACCTACAACTATCCCCAGGACCGGATTACCGACCACCGGATTCCCGCCAGTTTCCACGGCATCCCCCACATTATGGACGGGGTGGGGCTGGGCGAAATTATCGGCTCCCTGATTGCCTGGGAACAGGGAAAACTGCTGGAAGGGGTAACGGCCTAACCCGGCCGGCCCGATACCCGCCTGCTATGGCCCTGCTCCGCGAAGCCGTTCAGCAAACCCACCGCACCCTGGAGGCGTGCCACATCCCCGACGCCCGCCTGGAGGCCGAGGTGATGCTGATGAACGTGATGCGGATGCAGCGGCACGACCTCTTTTCCCAACAGGAAACGGTAGTTTCCCCCCAACAGGAGCAGGCCCTGGCCGGGATTATGGAGCGGCGCCTGAAACGGGAGCCGCTGGCCTACATCCTGCAATACCGGGAGTTCTACGGCGTCAATCTGCTGGTCAACCCGGACGTGCTGATTCCCCGCCCCGAAACGGAATGTATGGTGGAACACGCCCTGTTTATGGCCCTGATGGGGATGGAGACGCCGGATTTGGTGGTGGCCGACGTGGGCACCGGCACCGGGGCCATTGCCGTCAACCTGGCCCTGCACCTGCCGGCCGCCCGCATCTACGCTATGGATAATGCCGACCCGGTGCTGGACGTGGCCGCCTACAACATTCGCGCCCACAACGTGGCCGACCGGATTACCCTGGCTAAGGGCGACCTGCTGGAACCCCTGCCGGAGCCGGTGGACTTGATTCTGGCTAACCTGCCCTACGTCCCCACCGACCGCATCCCGGACTTGCAGCCGGAAGTCCGGTGGGAACCGGCGGCGGCCCTGGACGGCGGCCCCGACGGTCTGGACTTAATCCGCCGCCTGCTGGCCCAGGCCCCGGAGCGGCTCAAGGAACACGGGATAATCCTGCTGGAGCTGGACCCGGAACAGGTGCCGGCCGTAACCGAGTTGGCCGGCCAACTATTCCCCGAGGCGGAAACTTCGGTAGAGAAAGACCTGGCCCAACGGGACCGCATCTTTGTCATCAACCGGGGTATGGGGGAGTATTAGACCGGCGCCCCATTAAAAGCATTTAGCCCCCAGCCGGGAGGCGCGGCAATGGAAATTAACCTGCCACCGGAAGCGGCAGCGATAATCAACCGGAAAGAGGCAGCAAAGCTGTCAAAGCTGCGCCAGGCAATTCAAGAGGGGCTGGACAGCGGCCCTCCCGTCCCCGGCGAGGAAGTATTTGCCCGATTGCGGGCCAAGTCCGCAGAAGCGCGTCTCAACTAGGTACTCACGCCCGGAGTTGGCGAATAAGCTACACAACTTCCCCGCAGACGGCTAGGTCATTTTCTATCATCTTTTAGTACCCGCCCCTACAACCCCGTTATCTCCAGCGTACTCACCACCATACTATCCAAATCAGCCACCCGGATTTGGTGGTTGTTGGTGTCGGCGATGTAGAGCTTGCCGTTGGCGATGCTCAGGCCGCTGGGTTCAGCGAAGGTCGCCGTAAGTCCCGGCCCGTTGCGGCTGCCGGCCGTCCCGGCGCCCAGCAAAGTCCTGGCCTTGCGGGTAACCGGCATTATCTCCTTAACCTTGTGGTTGTAGGTGTCGGTGATGTAAAGCGCCCCGTCCTGATGGACAATTCCCAGCGGGTGCTGCAACCGTACCAGGTGCGCCTCTCCGTCGGTGTCGCCAAATACGAACAGGTCCAGGCCCACGA
This sequence comes from uncultured Dehalococcoidia bacterium, assembly GCA_958295765.1. GTDB lineage: Bacteria > Chloroflexota > Dehalococcoidia > Lucifugimonadales > UBA3495 > CATQHB01. Next base: position 786,018 of record CATQHB010000002.1, on the reverse strand, counting down.
TGGTGCGGACTTTGCCGTTGGGGTCCAGTTCCGCCGACCGGATGGAACTGGTTTCGCTGTCGGCAAAGTAGAGACGGTCGCCGTCGGTAGTGATGCCGCTGGGCTGGGCCAGGGTCGCCCGGTCCAGGGCGCCGTCGGTAATAGACTCGGCGCCGGAACCGGCATAAGGCCCCACAGTGCCGTCGGCCAGGTTCATTTTCCAAAGCTGGTGGCAGCCGGCCATGGCGATGTAAAGACTGCCCTGGTGGTGTACCAAATCCCAGGGAGAGTTCAACTCTGCGCTGCGGCCCGGCTCAATGCCACTGCGCCGGTGGCCCTGGTTGCCATTTCCGGCAATCGTCGCCACCTTGCCCTGCGCCAGGTCAACCTGGCGGATGGCGTGATTCTCGGTGTCCGCCACGTAGAGCATCTCCCCCACCAGCGCCATACCCTGGGGGTGGTTCAGCCGGGCTGAGGCAAAGTCTCCGTCCGCCAGCCCCTCGGCGCCGGAACCGATTACCGCCTTTACACTGCCCTCCAGGGAGGTAACTACAATCCGGTTGTGGTTGGAGTCGGCGATGAACAGCCGGTTGCCCTCCCCGTCGGCCAGCACCTTGCCGGGGAAGGACAGGGCGGTCTCCGGCTCCGGTTGCCGCGCGTAGGCCACCGGCTGGCGATTCAACAGACCCTGACCGTCGAACTCCTCCACCATTCGGCCCAAAAGCCGGTCAAAGTCCTCGTAGGGAAGTTCGCCCTCGTGCTTGCCGATAACCTTGCCGGCCGGGTCAATGAACATCAAGGTAGGCCAGGCCCGGCAGGCGTACTCCTGCCAGACCTGAAACTCGGCGTCGTTGACTACCGGATGTTCCAGTTCGTACCGCCTGACCGCCTGGTAGAGGTTTTCCTTGTCCTTTTCATTGGGGAACTTGGCCGAGTGGACGCCGATAACCATCAACTCAGCGGCGTATTTCCGTTCCAGCTTCCGCAACTGCGGAAAGATGTGCATACAGTTAATTCAACAGTAAGTCCAGAAATCCAGCAGCACAATCTTTCCGCGCAACTCCTCCAGGGTCAGGGGCCGGTCGGTATTGACCCACTCCAACCCGGCGGGAAACTCCGGGGCATTAACCTTTCCGGCAAAGGAACTCGTCATAGCTACCTCTCTATCTGTCTCCGGGTCGGGCCTCTCAAGCTGCCCATAGGCGCAGGGCAAGGAAATAACTACAGCATAGCCAGAGCATTGGGCCGGTGCAAAGCCCAAAGTCCGCTCATGGTAAGCTGGTCGAACCACCCTTACGCATCCGGCGATTCCCTCTTCTTTCATCCTTCGACAAGCTCAGGATGAGCGGAGTGGTCAACAATCCGATCATAGTGAGCTTGTCGAACCACCCTACCGTATCCGGCGGTTCCTCTTTCACTTCACCCTTCGACAAGCTCAGGATAAGCAGGACTGTCAACAATCCGCTCATGGTGAGCCTGTCGAACCACCCCGATTCCACCTTTCGACCTGCTCAGGGCGCAGGAAAAAGGCAACCGCCATCCGATATAAATTGCCCTGGCTGACTCAGCCTACCGGGGTGCCCCTTCCTCAAAGGCCAGGGTGGCGTGCCGGAAGAAAATAGACCCCACCGGGTCGCCCAGGGGCGCGTTGGCTACCAGGACGGCGATGACGTGCTGGCCGCCGGGAGCGCCCGGGTCTTCCACCAGCACCCGCTTGGACGTATTGTTGCCGGTAATCACGCCAATATCCCGGTTAATGGCGCCGTCCACATAGACCTCGCCGTAGTTGTCCACGTTGCACTCGAAATAGACCCGGTTGCCGGCCACCGCCTGCCCCTTAACGCTGTCGGGCATCGTGAAGGCCAGCCGATACCAGGCAAAGGTGAAGCCTACGGACAGACGCTCCTGGATACTGTCCGGCTGCTCCCAACCGGAATCGTCATAGTCGGGCAGGCGGGCCGGAACGCCCCGCATTTCCGCCACCAAACCCTGATTCGCCTCGCCGGGCACCATGCCCATCCCCCGCCGCCAGCCGGTGGCGCCCAGGACTTGCAAATCATCCTTATTGTCCAAATCCAGCGATACTCTTGCCATTGGTATCCTCCTTACTTGTCTGCAATTCTATCTACCGGTCAGGTCTTACTTTCCCGGGGAGACACCGAGATGCGGCGTTGGATAGAGAATCTCGGTGTAACGCGGCGTCTCCATGTCTCCGTATGAACTCTAGTTACCCCAGATTGGCGGCAAAGAACTCCAGGGTGCGCGGCCAGGAAGCATCCGACGCGGCCTGCTGGAACCGGTCGGAGGTAAAGTCCATAAAGGCGTGGTCGGCGCCGGGGTAGGTATAAAACTGGTGGGCCTTGCCCAGCCGGGTCAACTCGGCGTCAAACTTGCGCATATCGTCCTGAGAAGGGTTCTGGTCAACCTCGCCGAAGTGAAACAGCACCGGGCAGTTGATGCCGCCGGCCAGGTCGAAGGGAGGCTCCGTACCGGCGCCCCAGGTTACCAGCAGGTTGCCGCCATAATAGGGCGCCAAGGCCTTGATGTGGGGGTTGGTAGCGGCGCCCAGCCAGGCTACCCGGCCGCCCATGCAGAACCCGGTGATGCCCAACCGCTCCCCGTCGATGGCCGGGTGGTTCCGCAGAAAGTCCACCGTGGCGTTGATGTCGGTTACGATGTCCGGATCGCTGAGCACGTCCCAGGGCCGGGGGCGCGGGTCGCCGTTCAAGGTTTCGTCCGGGACCCGGTGGTAAAGGTTGGGCGCCACCGCCGCATAGCCGGACTCGGCAAAGCGGTCGCAAATGGTCTGGATAAACCGGTCAACTCCGCCGCCGTGCTGGCTGACTACGATGGCGGCAAAGGGGCCGGAGCCGCTGGGAACGCTGGCGTACAAATCCATATCCTGGCCGTTTACTTGAACCTTCTCCCAAAAGGATGGCATAGCGGTTACCTCCTGTAGGTTCGTATTGAGGGGATTTTAACAGATAAGGGGGATTTGGCATACAACCGGGTTTCCGGTTGTTCCACCGGGGCCGGTGGGAAAGCTGATGCCGTGCCAATTCAGCTTGCCGAAGCGGTAGTTCAGGGGCAAGCGTCCAGTGGGGTGAGGCACCGGTCTGCCTGGGCTTTGGTATAGGCCAGCCTTGCCGGTTTGAAGCCCGCCCCCCCGGTTATTTCAGTCCAGAGCTACACTCCCCCTCCGCCCGCGCCTCGGCCGGGGTTCGGTCAATGTATTGCTCAGTGGTAGTATGTTATTGCCGGAGCAACTCACCCCCGAACCGGGCTAACTACCGTTCCGGTTTTCCGGTGGGGGCGGGGGCGGCTCATCAAAGGGCCGGCCTTCCCGTTGCGCGGCTTGCATCCGCTCGTACCAGGCGCGCCACTCGGCGTGGCTCTTGGCTCGACCCTGGGCCACGCCCTCAGCCGCACCCTCGGCTCTGCCCTCAGCGGCACCCTCAGCCCGGGCCAAGTCCCGGGCCTGTCTCATTTCTGCCCTTATCTTTTCCCTTGCCCAAAACACCACGTAGTAGCTCCTTTCGAACAATGTTACCAGGAAAGTATAAGCCATCCCCACCGGGGTTGTCATTGTTGCCCCGTACAGTAGGGCGGTTCTGCTGGCGTTCCATCCGTCCAGGGCAGCGCCAATGATAAAGGCAATGGTCAGGACGATGGGTATGCCAACCAGGATGTGCAGTATGGGCCACTTCTGGGGTTCATTCATCTTTCATTCCAAGCCATCCGGTCATTACCCGGGAATGGACCGGATAAGGCATAGATTATCCGGCGTATCCGGTCCATCCGTGTAGTAAGTCCCCAACTACTCCTGCGCCTAAACCAGGCCCTCCGCCCGCACCGCGGCCAGGGACTTTTCTACGGCGGCCAGGGTTTGGTCTATGTCCTCCTCGGTATGGGTGGCGGAAACCAGGAAGGAGTCCCGACCCATTATGTCCACCCCGTTGTTCTGCATACTGCGCTTGAGGGCGGTAACCGCCGGCGCGCCGATGGCCTCCTTGATTTCCCGGTGGGACATCCGGCAAAGCTCCCGGTCGCAGTCGCAATCGGCCAGTACCAGGTGAATCATTGAGGCAATGCCGTGAGCATGACCGGCCACCTCCATTTTGCCCAACACGTCGTTCAGGCCCCGCTTGAGCCGGGCGGCCCTGGCGTCAGCCTGTTGGTTGATTGGCTGGCTGGCAATCATTTCCAGGCAGACGGCGCCGGCTACGGCGGACAGGGGGTTGCCGTTAAAGGTGCCGGGATGGTAAACCCGGTTCCGGTTGTCCCATTCCGGGTCGCCCCGGTGGGCAATCATATCCACGATTTCCGCCTTGCCGCCGACGGCCCCGCCGGGCAGGGCGCCGGCCACAATCTTGGCCATGGTGGTCAGGTCCGGCGCCACGTCATACAAAACCTGCGCGCCGCCCGGAGAGGCGCGGAAGCCGGTAACCACCTCATCGAAAATCAGGACAACCCCGCGCTGGCTGGTCAATTCCCGCAGGCCCCTGAGGTAGTTGGGGGTGTCGAAAGGCAACTGGCCGTAATGGGCGCCGGTGGGTTCCAGAATCAGTGCAGCGATGTCCGAGTCCCGGTTCAGCGTATCCTCCACCGCCTTCAAGTCGCCGGAAGGGAGGATAACCATGCTGCCCCAGCTTTCCGGCGGTATTCCCGGGGCGGGACGATCCGAGCCGGCCATAGCATAATCGTGCCAGCCGTGAAAATGGTCCTGGAGCTTGATGACCTTATTCTTGCCGGTATAGGCCCGGGCCAGGCGCATTGCCATCAGGGTAGCCTCGGTGCCGGAACTGTGGAACCGTACCTTTTCAATGGAGGGCATCAAGGCCTGGATGGCCCGCGCCCAGCGCAGTTCCTCATCGGTGCAGGCCCCCAGGTGCGTGCCCCGGGCAACCTGCTCGGCCACGGCGGCGACCACGGCGGGATGGGAGTGGCCCAGGAGCAGCGCGCCGTGTCCCGATACGTAGTCAATATATTCGTTGCCGTCCACGTCCCACTTCCGGGAGCCGGCGCCGTGGGTCAAATACAGGGGAAAGGGTTGGGCGTAACGATTGTCGTGGGTCACGCCGCCGGGGAAAATCCGGGTAGCCTCGGCGTAGCGTTGGGCCGACCCTGAATGTTTGGCGATGTATTCTTCCAGGATGGTAGCCATACTGCAATTCCTCCTTATAATCCATTGGCCGATTCCGCTTATGATATACCATTAGAACAGGGTAAGGCTATGCAGGTCAGGGTCGGTGGAAAGTGGAGTTACCTTCGCTCACCGCTTATCCTGAGCCGGTCGAATGGTGAACCCCAGGACAATCTGGGTGGTTCGACAAGCTCACCATGAGCGGATGTTGGTAGATGAGCGGGTATTGGTAGATGAGCGGATGTTGCAGGAGCGGATGTTGTTATTGGTATTGACTTTGTACCGGCCCTGCTATGCGGGTGTCTAGCGGGGATTAACCGGCAGCGGCTAGGCGCCGGTTTGGGCCGGGGCCGCCGCGCCGTCGGTGCCAGCGGCATGGGTTAGTTGCGGCGGTTTTTTGACTAGCAGAAAGCAGAGGCTGGCTACACCGGCGCAGACCGCCGCCGGCACGATGGCCCAGTTGTAGTTGCCAAAGTGGTCAAAGACCCAGCCGACGTAAACCGGTGAGGCCACCAACGCCCAACTATGGGAAAAGGTGATGTAGCCGCGCAGGGTAGCGAACCGGTCGCGGCCAAAGTAGTCGCCCAGCGCCGCCCAGACAATGATGCCGGCGCCGTCGCCAAAGCCCTCCAGGGCAATAAAAATCAGTATCAACGCTACGCCAACGGCCCCGGCGTTCCAATCGCCATAGTAGAGGAAAACCAGGGCCAACGCCTCGGCGGCCAGGGTGCCGGCCAGGATGAGTCCCTTGGGCCACTGGTCGCCGAAATAACCCAGCGCCAGGCGGGACAGGAAGTTGATGCCGAACATGGCTCCGGTCAGGTTGGCCGCCGCCTGCCGGCTGACCCCCTTGTCTTCCAGGATCGGCACGATGCTGACCAGGATGCCCAGGGTCGCAATCATCCGCAGGCCGGTGCCTAGCATCAGGAGCCAGTAAGCCCGGGTATGCAGGGCCTCGCGCACGGTGTAGTCCCGCAGCACCCGGCGGCGGCCGGCGCCCCTACCGCCGCCGGCCACCGGGGGCGTGCTATCCCCGTCGGGGAGCAGGCCCATGTCCTCCGGGCGGTTGCGAAAGAGAAAGGAGAGCGGCACCAGGAATATCAGGTAGGCTAAACCGGCGGCCAGGGAAGCCGTCTCCCAACCCCATCTTTCGATTACGCCGTTCATAGAAGGAACGATGAACAGGCCACCCAGGGAGGCCACCGCCGCCAGGATGGAAATTGCCAGGGAACGGCGGCGGCGGAACCACTGATTGATGCCGGCGAACATAGCGTGCTGAAAGGCGATGCTGTTGCCCAGAGACACCATCAGCAGGTACACCAGGGTAAAGCTCCAAAACCCGCTGACAAACTGGGCCAGGGCAAAGTAGCCCACTACCGACAGCATCAAGGAGGGAATCAGCAGCTTGCGGTTGCCAAAGCGGTCAATAAGCCAGCCGGCGAAAGGGCCTTCCAGCCCGCCCTCGGCCCGGGCCAGAGAGAAAATCAGGTTGGTCTGGGCCTGGCTGATATTCAGCGAGTCCCGGATGGCCGGCACAAAGACGGTAAAGCCGCGAAAGAAAATACCGCTGGCAAAGAAGGACATCACCGAGGTGATGGTCAGCATCCACCAGCCGTAGAAAATGGGAGGACGTGGGGTTTGTTCCGGGGTTGGCGCCAAGTAAACCTTTCTTTCCGACCTTTCCACCGGAAAAGACTCGCCCCCAAGACCGGTCGCCGGTTGAGAACCACCACCGTGGGTGGGCAATCCGTGGAAAGGAAATGTCGATCGTTACGACGTCTAGTCTATCGTTAAATAGTGATTTGGACAACGCTTTTCGCCATAGCGCGGCCCAATTTACTCCCGGCCAAGTTAATTCCGGCTCAAGCCGCTGCCAGAGCATTATCCGGCCTTGAAAATGTTACTGACAGCAGGGTGTAGCGGTCAGGCGAATTGGGGGGTTAGAATAATAACCGGCAGGATTTTCTGGCAGTATGGCATCATTCTATCAATACATCTTGGGAGGGGCGGGATGGTAACGGCAGCAGATGACGCCTGGTTTGATGCCTTGCAGCAGCAGCTGAATGACCAATTTGACGCCCTTGACGCCCGGTTTGACACTTTCCGGCAACAGATGAACGCCCGACTTGACAAGATACACCTGGCAACCTGGAGCGTGGGCGGCGGGATAATCGTAACCCTGGTGGGCTTGCTGATAACCCAGATAATCCAGGGGAGCTAGAATCGCCGGGCGGCGGGGTGGCCGAGGGGATTACTGCCGGAGGGGGCGGGCCGATGCGCCACATCATTCACGCTGACCTGGACGCCTTTTACGCCGCGGTCGAGCAACTGGACGCCCCGGAACTGCGGGGGCAACCGGTACTGGTGGGCGGCAGCCCCCGCAGCCGGGGCGTGGTAGCCACCGCCTCCTACGAAGCCCGGGTTTTCGGCGTCCACTCGGCTATGCCTATGTCCACCGCCGTGCGCCACTGCCCCCAGGGAATAGTTGTCCGCCCCCGTTTCGACCGCTACCGGGAAATGTCCCGCCGGGTTATGGACATCTTTCACGACCTGACCGACCTGGTGGAACCCCTCTCCCTGGACGAGGCTTACCTGGACATCAGCGCGGTAGTGGCGTCCGGCCAGTTGCCCCTGGGCGTGGCAATAGACTTGAAACGCCGGGTTAAAGAGGAAACCGGCCTGGCCCTGTCGGTAGGAGCCGGCACCGCCAAATCGGTAGTCAAAATCGCCTCGGATCTGCAAAAGCCCGACGGCCTGGTGGTGGTAGCCCCCGGACAGGAACGGGAGTTCCTGGCGCCGCTGCCGGTGGGAAAGTTATGGGGCATCGGCCCCAAGACGGCGGAGCGACTGCGCCGGGACGGCATCACCACCATCGGAGACCTGGCCGGGCAACCCGGAGACTGGTTTGCCCGGCGGTTCGGCAAGCGGGCCGAGAGCGTCCGGGCCCGGGCTTTGGGCCAGGACGACGACCCGGTACAGACGGAACGCTCCCCCAAGTCGATCAGCGCCGAAACTACTTTCCCCAACGACATCAGCGCGCCGGAGGAACTGCGGGGGAAACTGGCCGGGCTGGCGGCCAACGTAGCCCGGCACCTGGAACGCAAGGAACTGCAAGGCCGTACCATAACGGTAAAGCTGCGGCTTTCCGACTATACCACCCTCAACCGTCAGACCACCCTGACCTACGCCACCGCCGCCGAAAGCGTCATTCTGGAAACGGCGTGGCGGCTGCTGGCGGCAGAGTTGTCGCCGGGGCTGGCCTTCCGGCTGCTGGGCGTCGGAATGTCAACCTTTGGCGAGGCGCCGGAGCGAGGGCAGCAGTTGGCCTTGCCCCTGGCGGAAGGATAAGGACAGGCGCCGGCCCCCCTACCGGAAAAGGTCTTTGTCCGGGTCTCGAATCAGGGCCTGGTTAGTGGCCCCCTCCATTGGTTCGTAGCGGTAGCCGCGAATTATGGCGACCGGGACGCCCCGCACCTTGCCGGTTACCAGTTCCGCCGTAGCCGCCAGTTCATCGGCCACCGCAATTACCGTGGTGAACATCAGATTGCCGTGGGAATCCTCCTGGCCCACGTAGCTGAGCAAAGGGTTGAACCCGGCCACCCCGATGGCGACGTTGACCGCCGCGCTGCGCCAGGGCCGGCCAAAGGTGTCGGAGATAATCACCGCAACCTCAGCCCCGGCCCGTTCCCGGATGGCTTGCCGGATGCCCTGCGCCGAGGCGTCCGGGTCCACCGGCAGCAGGGCCACCGTGCCGTCGCCGGGGATGTTGGAGGCGTCAATGCCGGCGTTGGCGCAGTTGAACCCGTGATAGGTCTCGCTGATAATCACCCCCCGGTCCATTCGGACAATGCGCCGGCTCTCCCGCAGGATAAGTTCGGTGTGCCGGGGATCGCGGCGGTGCCCCTCGGTAATGGACAAAGCCAGAGGCGACGCCGCCACGCTGTCAATGGACACCACCCGTCCCTCCGCCTTGGAAACTATTTTCTGGGTGACGACGATTACGTCGCCCGGCTCTATGGGAGTACCCTGCCGGTTGGCGGCATCCAGCAGTTGCCCGGCCAGGTCATCCCCCGGCTGGGCCTCAGGCATCCCTTCAATACCGATAACGCGGATTTCCGGTGGCATAGCAGACATGACAGTAGTACCTCCCCGGTAGATTAGTCTCAGCAGGAGTAAATGCCCCGCTCATCCTGAGCCTGTCGAAGGATAAACGGGTGGTTCGACAAGCTCACCATGAGCGATTATATGTTGCTGACCAGTGGGGTTATACCTTGCAATGGGTCAAGAACCCTAAAGACCCGGCGGCAACGTCTCATCCAGTATAGCCCTACCTTTGGCTCTATGCTACAATTGCCTTGACTGCCGGGGATTGCCTGGTCGCAATCCGGTTTAGGCAAACCCATTCAGTCCAGACAAGGGCATCCATCCCGCCATTCCCGCTTTTGCGGGAAGGGCGACAATCAGGGGAATTGACGTGACTTCATCATCGTCTTCCTACCGGAAACGGGTCTATACCAAGTTTGGCGACAAGGGGGAGACCAGCCTGCTCTACGGCGGGCGGGTTTCCAAGAACGACCCTCACACCGAGGCTTACGGGATAACCGACGAGGCGGTATCCGTGATGGGCCTGGCCCGGTCTTTGTCCGATAATCAACGGGTTAAGGACATTCTGCGGGACGCCCAGCGGGAGCTGTTCACCATTGCCGCCGAGTTAGCTACCGAGCCGGACAAGTACGAGTTGTTCCAGCAGCACTTTACGCCGGTAACCGGGGATATGGTGGAGAACCTGGAGCGGACGATCGATTCGCTGGAGGAGGAGTTTCAGATGCCGACGGTGTTCGTCCTGCCGGGCGGGTCGCCGGCGTCTTCGGCCATTGATATGGCCCGCACCGTCATCCGCACCGCCGAGCGGCGGGTGGTGGCGCTGGCCGAGGCCGGCCGCCTGACCAACGAACTGATAATCCACTACCTGAACCGCCTCGGCGACTTGCTGTTCGTCCTGGCCCGCTACCAGGACCGGGAACTGCCCATAGAACGGGCCACCGGGGAGCGGAGTTAGCCTTGATGAATCGGACCGCCAGCGACTTGAAAATAGTAGTAATTGATTACCAGTCCGGCAACTTGCGCAGTGTCGCCAAGGCGCTGGAGGTGGTCGGGGCGGCTCCGGTGGTAACCGAGGATGCAACGGAGTTGGACTCTGCCGACGCAGTGATACTGCCGGGCGTCGGCTCCGGGCCGGCGGCGATGCAGGCCCTGGAAAAGCGGGGACTGATTGACCCCCTCAAGGGTTACGTTGCCTCCGGTCGGCCCTTCCTGGGCGTTTGCCTGGGCCTGCAACTGCTCCTGGAGCGCACCGAGGAGGGAGACGCGCCCTGCCTGGGCATCGTCCCCGGCCCGGTGCGGCGGCTGCCCGCCGGGTTGAAGGTGCCGCACATGGGTTGGAACAGCGTCGAGTTCCAGGGCAGTCATCCGGTATTCCAGGGCATACCGCCGGGCAGCCATTTCTACTTTGTCCACAGCTACTACGCCGACCCGGCAGAACGGGGCGGGGTGGTCGGCGCCACGTCTTACGGCATACCCTTTTGCAGCGTTTACGCCCGGGACAACCTGGCGGCCACTCAGTTCCACCCGGAAAAGAGCGGGACCGTCGGCTTGCAAATCTACCGCAATTTCCTGGACTTTGCCCGCAGTCAGAACAGCGCCGCCACCACTGCTGCCCCGGAATAGGGTCGCAATGGAAGTAATCCCCGCAATAGACTTGAAGGCCGGCCGGTGTGTGCGCCTCTTTCAGGGCGATTTCCGCCAGGAAACGGTATTTTCCGATGACCCGCTGGCAGTGGCCCGGAGTTGGCAGGAACAGGGCGCGCCCCGGCTGCACCTGGTGGACCTGGACGGGGCCGCCCAGGGGATTCCGGCCAACCTGCCGGCTATTGAGGCCATCGTATCCGAGTTGTCCATCCCGGTACAGGTGGGCGGCGGCATCCGCAGCCGGGATACCGCCACTGCCCTGCTGGATGCCGGGGTCAGCCAGGTGGTTGTCGGTACGGCGGCGATTGAAAATCCGGCGCTGGTAGCCGACCTTTGCCGGGAGTACGGCGGCGGGCGGGTCATAGTGGCGGTGGACGCCCGGGACGGCATGGTCGCCATCAAGGGGTGGACTGAGGACAGCCGGATAACCGCCCTGGCCTTGGCGCGGCAGATGGCCGATTTGGGCGTTCCCCGCCTGCTCTATACCGACATTTCCCGGGACGGCACGCTGACCGCGCCCAACTTTGCCGCCAACGCCGAGTTGGTAGAAAAGACCGGGTTGCGGGTGCAGGCCTCCGGCGGCGTGGCCTCCCTGGAGCATATCCGGCAACTGGCCCCAACCGGCGCGGAGGGCGTGATTATCGGCACCGCGCTTTACCGGCAGACTATTGACTTGCGGGAGGCGATAGCCGCCGCCGGCGGGGGGTAGGGGAGTATTTCCTTATTCCCGTTCATCCTGAGCCTGCTGGGGATGAGGGGCTGCCCCAAGGCAATTCCAAAGTCGTGCGAACTGGCTCTCCCCGCTCATCCTGAGCTTGTCGGAGGATGCCCACAGGATAAAGGGGCATAGTTCGACAAGCTCGTCATGAGCGGGTTATATAGCAGGCTCACCAGGAAATGATGACAACTCTTGCTTCTTTACTTACCGACCACCGTGATGCAATATGTCTAACCCTTCGCTTAGGCAAAGATAACTGGCGTGCTCTTATCCAAACTATTAACCCGCTACCTGACAGTCCGGGCAAACTCAACAAAGAGGAAACCTGGACCTTTCTTGCCGCGTGCGGCTATGCAATTTGCGGAACCGCTGGCGTGGCGCAACTAACCCAATTGCTTACCGGTCGCTCCGACCTGCATCCGCCAGCGGATTCCAAAATCTGGTTGGAGTTCCGGCCTATGACACCCAGAATTGGTGAAAGCCGGACCCGCCTCGATATGGCCTTGGGGACAATCGTTGCAGAAAAAGGGACCAAGAGCGGGATAGAATTGGCAGGACATTCAGGTCAAAGTCCCTGGATTTGCTTCTGCGAAATGAAGTGGGAATCGGACATATCTCCAGGAGTCACTAACGATCCGAACCGGAATCAGCTCATCCGAGTAATAGAGAGCGCACTCTATTTCCAAAGCAAGAGCGCATTTGCCGCCGAAGTCTATGTTGCCCTTGTTACCCCCGCAGTTTTCAAGGACAAAGCCGATTGTACCAGGCTATACCAGTCCAAATTCAAAGAATACGAAACCAACGACAGCAGCGTTCTGGAAGACCTCAAGAACTGTAGGCTCAAGCCACGAAATAATTTCGACGCGTCTGAACGAATCAACGCATTGAGACTTGGCTGGCAAACTTTTGACCAGCTGTTCGCCTCCATTCCCGATAGCGCGATTAGCAACGGACTAAAGAATTTCTGGCAGAACTATGGAGATTACTTAAATAGAGGATGAGGGCCAGTCAATTCTGGAATTAGAGGGTCGCACAGGGACGCAACTCTGGTTGTTGCCCCCTGTGGTAACGGTGGTTCGACAACTCGCCACCAACCGGCCGGAGAGAGTGCCGGGGCTGACGGCTATTCTTGAGGGGCGAAGGCCCAGCGGTTGGCGAGGCGTTCCTCGGCCTTTTCGTACCAGTCGTCGCGGAGCACTTCCATCAGGATGAAGTCGCGGCCCATGCGCCGCACTGCCCGCACCGGATTAAAGCCGCACTTACCAAAGCTGCGCTGTGCTCGTTGGTTCCATTCCAAGGTGTGGAGGTACACCCGCCGAAGTTCCCGCTCGTTGAACATATGGTCCAGCAGGGTAACCACCGCATCGTAGCCGTAGGCATTGTTCCAATAATCCTTGTTGCCGATGACAATGCCCAGTTCCGCTTCCAGGTTTATCGTGTCCAGGTCATAGTACATACAGTTGCCGATGAGCTTGCCGTCGTCCACGTCAATGCCGAAGTGGTGGGAGCCGGGCGTGGGATAGCGCAACTGGTCCTGGAACATCTTGAGGTAGCGGTCGTAGTTCATGGTCAGGGGATAGGCGGCATCCAGTTGGGCCAGTTCCGGGTCGCAACGCCAGATGTAGTCTTGCTCGGCGTCTTCCAGCTTCTTGTCCCGCAGAATAACCCGGGCGCCCCGCAACTCTGCCATTCAGCCGCCTTTCTCCCGCTGGGAAATCAACCCGCGCGCCTGACGCAGCACCTCCGCCTCGTTGGCGTAGGTCAAACGGTGCAGCGCCTCGTCGTAGGGAAACCATTGCACCACGTCAAACTCCGGGTCGTGGAGTCCGGTATGGCCCCCAATCGGCGCCATCAGGTAGAAGTGCACCGTCTTGTGGTAGCGGACGGCGCCATCCTTATCGGAAAACCAGTAATCAATGCTCTTAATCGGCTCTTCAATAACTGCTTCCAAGCCGGTCTCTTCCTGGACTTCCCGCAAAGCCGTTTGCTCCAAGGTTTCCCCCGGGTCGGGGGTGCCTTTAGCCAGGCTCCAGCGTATCGGGTTGTCCCGCCCGCACAGTACGATTTCAAGCCGGCCATCGGTTTTGCGATAAACCACGCCCCCGGAGGAAACCGGCTCTTCCAGCCGGGGCTTCTTCCCCCTGGGGGGAGTGTTCTTTGCCATGGAAATACCTTAATCTCCTCTTGCCCCTTACCGGGCCTGGGATAAAACTTTGCAACAATCCAGTTGGTACTATTTTAGGGTGGCAGGATAGGGTAGTCAATCAGGAATTAAGAATCAGGAGTTCCTGGAATCAGTCTGCGGGTGTCCGAAATAGCCGACGCCGCAATTGGTAATTCCTAATTCCTAATTCCAAATTGAAAATCAGCCGCCGCTGATGGCGGGGACGAAGTGGACTTCGCTATTCTCCCGCACCCGTTCCAGGAGACCCATGCGGGCGATTTCCCCGTCAATCGCCACGGACAGGTTGGGGCGCACCTGATTGCCTTCCATCAACCGGTCCTTGATGCCGGGAAACTGCTCTTCCAGTTGGTTAATAACCTGGCGGACGTTGGCGGCTTCAACCTGCACCTGCTTTACGCCGCCGGTCATGGACTGGAGCATGGTAGGTACGTACACTGTAACCACGGTTGCCGCTCCTTATTGACCGCTGCTATTCCTGCACAGTGGCATACAAGAACACATCAATAGTCTTTCCATCTTTGATTACGCTTTTCCGCAACCGGCCTTCGCAGCTATAGCCGGCTTTCTCCAGCACCCGGGCCGAGGCCGGGTTCCATTCATAAACGCCAGCCTCAATCCTGGACAGGTCAAAGCGGGTAAAGGCATACGCGGTGAGAACCACTACCGCCCTGGTAGCAATTCCCTTTCCCCACCAGGGTTCGCCCAGCCAGTAGCCCAATTCGGCAGAACGCCGGAAAACGCCACTCCCCAGGCGCAGGCCAATGCCGCCAATGGCTTCCCGGTCGGATGCAATGGCGAAATTTGCTTCCGGGTTTTGACCGGCGCATTGGCTAATCCAGGCAACGGCATTTTCTCTGGTGTAGGGGTGAGGGAAAGTATCCCGCAGGTTAAGCCATACTCGGCGGTTATCAGCGTACTTTGCCAGAGCCGCGGCATCGTCGGGTTGCCAGCTTCGTAGTTGCCACTCACCGATTTCCAGTTGCATGATTGTCCATTGCGATGAGGGGCGGGTACAAGACCCGCCCCGGCAAGGTTATGGCTTAATTCCGTTGGGCGGTATGCTTTTCCAGCATATCCGGTTAGCCCGCAGCAGAGCGCCTGGTTCGGTTCAGTTCGATTCCCCCGGCGGGGGTTCGGTAAAAGCCTGCCCGGACTGCTCGGCCTCCAATCGCCGACGGTTCCAAGCCAGCCAAGCATCCCTTTCCGCCTGTCGGCCCTGCTCCAAACCTTGTTCCAAACCTTGCTCTAAACCCTGCTCGCGGCCTTGTTCCAGACCTTGTTCCAAGCCCTGCTCCAAACCCCGTTCGCGGCCTTGCTTCGTTGCTTCAGCCTTGGCTTGGGCAAGCTCTTTAGCTCGAGCTTCTTCTACCCTTCTTTTGTCCCGCAGGTTATTCAGATGGGATATAACCATGTGAACTTCCTCCATTATTCCCAATGCTGCCAGTTGAACGTAGGCGATGAGGCCCAGAGCGTTTCCGCCGGCCAGACCATAATAAGCGGTCAATTGCCAGGTATCGCGGGGCGTCGCCAGCAACAGACCGATGACCGTTCCTGAGGCGAACCAAGCCACGCTCAGGTGGATGACCCACCGGGGCGGGACCCACCGCTGCCGTTCCGGTTCCGTCATACCTTGCTATTGGAAGCCCGAGACGGCGTTATCACAGGGCTTCCAGGATGGCTCCCGGGGTAACCGGCAATCGGCGCATCCGGCTGCCGATGGCGTGGGATATGGCGGAGCCGATGGCCGGCAGCGGCGGCACGATAGGCACCTCGCCGACGCCCCGGACGCCGTAGGGGTGGCCGGGGTTGGCTACCTCGACGATTACCGTGTCAATCATCGGCAAGTCCAAAGCCGTAGGCATCCGGTAGTCCAGGAAACTGGAGTTCATCATCTGGCCCTGGTCGTTGAAGAAGTATTCCTCGTTCAACGCCCAGCCGATGCCCTGCACTACGCCGCCCTGCATCTGGCCCTCCACGTAGCTGGGGTGGACCGCTTTGCCGGCATCCTGAACCGCCGTGTAGCGCAGAATGGTAACCTTCCCGGTGTCCGGGTCAACTTCCAAATCCACGATGTGGACTCCGAAGCTGTTGCCTTCGCCGGCCGGGTCAACATTGGAGACTCCGGTAACGCCGCCGCCGGTGCCCAGCAGTTGGCGGGCCAACTCCTTGAAGGTCATCCGCAGTTCCGGGTCGGACTTGTGGGACAGAACACCGTCGGCGTATTCCACGTCCTCTATCGGGGTATCCCAGATTTTGGCGGCCCGCTCCACCAGTTGACGTTTTACGTCCTCGGCGGCCTCGATAGCGGCCCAGCCGGTGGCAAAGGTAGTGCGGCTGCCACCGGTAACCATAGTGTAGCCGATGGAATCGGTATCCACCACGGTGGGTTTGACCTCATCGTAGGCGATGCCCAGGGTTTCCGCCGCTTGCTGGGCAATGGTAGCGCGGCTGCCCCCGATGTCCACCGAACCCTCAATCAGGTTTACCGTGCCGTCCGGGTTAACGGTCAGGTTGACGCTGGACTGAAAGCCCCGGTTGAACCAGAACCCGGCGGCCACGCCCCGGCCCCGGTTCTCCCCTTCCAGCGGCGTTCGGTAGTGGTCATGGTTGCGGGCGGCCTCCAGACATTCCACCAGGCCCACCCGCCGGTAAACCGGGCCTTCCACCCGGCGGACACCCTCTTTGGCGGCGTTGCGCAGGCGGAACTCTACCGGGTCCAGTCCCAACTCCTCGCAGATTTCGTCGATGACCGACTCCACGGCAAAGGCCGCCTGGGGAGACCCCGGCGCCCGGTAGGCGGCGGTCTTGGGCTTATTCACCACCACGTCGTAGCCGTTGATGCGGCCATTGGGAACGTCGTAGCAGGCCAGCGCGCAGGCGGCGCCCTGCATCACCGGGGAGCCGGGATAGGCGCCGGCCTCAAAGGCCAGGGTGATGTCGGCGGCGGTAATCCGGCCCTCCCGGGTAACCCCCAGCTTGACCTTCATCCAGGTTCCGGGGGCCGGGCCGGAAGCCTCAAACACCTCGGTGCGGCTCATCAGCAGCTTGACCGGGCGGCCCGACTTTTGGGAGAGCAGGGCCGCAATGGGTTCCAGGTAGGCCGTGATTTTGCCGCCGAAACCCCCGCCGATTTCCATGGGCGTAACCTTAACCCTGGATACCGGATGGCGCAGAATGTCGGCCACGTTGGTACGCACCACAAAAGGCCCTTGCGTGCTGCACCAGATGTTAAGCTGGCCGTCGGCGTTCCAGAAGGCGGTAGCGTTGTGGGGTTCGATGTACCCCTGATGCACCGAGGCGGTCTGATACTCCCGCTCCACCACCAGGTCGGCCTGGGTCAAGCCCAGTTCCACGTCCCCGGTCGCAAAGGCCATGTGCGCGGCGATGTTGCTGGGCCGCTCGGACAGTTGACCCAGTTCCGAGGTGTAGAGGTCGTCGTGGAGCAGGGGGGCGTCGGGTTCCATTGCCTCCCGCACCGTCATCGCCGGCGGCAGAACTTCGTACTCTACCCGGATGAGCTTGACGGCCTCCTCGGCCAGGTGCTGGCTTTCGGCGGCCACCGCCGCTACCGGGTGGCCCTTGAAGAGCACCTTGTCGGCGGCCAGGACGTGATTGTTGGCGAACTTGAGCCGCTGGTAGTCGCCGCCCAATTCCTCCCGGGTCAAGGCGGCGAAGGGCAAGTCCCCGGCGGTAACCACCGCGTGGACGCCGGGACCGGCTGCCGCCGCGGTGGTATCAATCGACTTAATCCGGGCATGAGCGTGGGGGCTGCGCAGAACCTTCCCCGCCAGCAACCCGGCCAACCGGATGTCGGCGCCGTACTGGGCGCGTCCGGTAACCTTGTCCACGCCGTCGGGGCGCAGGTGCCGCTTGCCGACGACGTTATATTCGACCTCGGAAAGGACAATGTTGGAGGTCATACCGCACCTCCTAGGCGTTCAGCTTGGTTTCGGCGTCCAGCACGGCGCGGACAATCTTGTCGTAGCCGGTGCAGCGACAGAGGTTGCCGGCCAGCCAGTGGCGGATGCGCCCCTCGTCTGCGTCGGGTTCCTGCTCCAGCAACGCCTTGGTGGCGACGATGAAACCGGGGGTGCAGATGCCGCATTGCAGGGCGGCGTTCTCCAGGAAGGCTTGCTGTACCGGATGCAGCCCCTCAGGAGAGGCCACGCCCTCAATGGTGGTTATTTCCTTGCCCTGGGCTTCAACGCCGAGCACCAGGCAGGAAGTAACAATGCGGCCGTCGAACACGACGGTACAGGCGCCGCAGTTGCCGTCGTTGCAGCCTTCCTTGGTGCCGGTCATGCCCAGCACGTCCCGCAGCACCTCAAGGAGGCTCTGGCGGGGTTCGCAGAGAAAATCGGTGGGATTGCCGTTAATGGTGGTTTGTACGTGGACTACTCCAGGCATAGTTACTCCTCTCCCCTGGCTCGCTGGATAGCGATATTCAAAGTGCGGCGGGTCAGGACGCCAACCAGGTGTATTCGCTGGCGCACCGTTCCGCGCATATCGTTAATGGGTACGGCGTCGGCCATCGCCAGTTGCGCCGCCGCTTCGACGGCTTCGTCAGACACGGCCTTACCGGACAGACTGGCCCCTGCCTCCCGGCAGAACACCGGCGTCGGCGCCACCGAGGCCAGGGAGATGCGGGCGGAAACGAAGTTCTGCCCGGAGGCGTCCAGTACCACTGAACTGCCCACGCCGGCCACGGCGATGTCCATTTCGTTACGGGGGATAAAACGCAGGTAACTGGCGCCGGAATTGGCTTGCGGCGCGGGCATGGTGACGGATACCAGGACTTCGCCGGATTCCAGCACGTTGCGGCCGGGGCCGGTGCAGAAATCCTCCACCGCCACCTGGCGGGTTCCGTTAGGGCCGGCAATGTTGGCTACGGCGCCCAGGGCAATCATCACCGGTATGGCGTCCGCGCTGGGGGCCGAGTTGCATAGATTCCCGCCCAGGCTGGCCCGCCCTTGAATCTGGATGCTGCCGATCAGGGATGCCGAGTCCACCAGGCCGGGATAGTTGGCGGCCACCGCCGGGTCCTGGTAAATCTGGTAGCAGGGCGCCGCCGCGCCAATGGTCAGCCCGTCCTGGGCGTCATAGGATATTTGATTCAGTTCCGGGACATCTTTAACGTCAACAATCAGGTCGGCGCTGCGCCGCCCGCCCCGGAGTTGCACCAGCAGGTCGGTGCCGCCGGCCAGGGCGCGGGCGCGGTCTCCCTTGTCGGCCATCGCCTGCACTGCCTCAGCCAAAGTTTTCGGTGTGGTATATTCAATAGCTTCCAAATGCCCACCTCCTTACGGGGGCAATTATAACATCATACCTATTGAGTGTCAGCAACCTGACAATGCCAACTGCAATACCCTAACCGCAGGCGGGAAAATCCCGGCGGGCGGAATGACAGGCCCAGCCGGTTAGGGTATCATTTGCCCATCAGCAAATACCAATCAGCAACGAGCGGGGGCGGGAAAATGGCTACGTTAGATGAGCGGTTTCGATCCGGCTATCCGATTTTGTCCCGGCTGGGCCGGGCCGACGCCGACGGCGTGCCGGTGGTCAACCCGATGCTCAGCACGATTGCGCCGGACTTGTGGCGGATTATCGGCGAGGCTTGTTTCGGCGTCCTGTGGAACCGCCCGGGCCTGAACATTGAGCAGCGCAGTATGGCTACCATCTCCATAATCGCCGTGCTGCGGCGGGACGACAACCTGAAAGGGCATATCGAAAGCGGCTTGGACTTGGGCCTTTCCCCCGCCCAGATTGTGGAGATAATCCTTCAGATATTTTTCTACGCCGGCGCTCCCATTGGCACCACGGCCCTGGACATTGCCAACAACGTTTTCCAGGAGCGCGCCATTGTGGTGCAGCCCTACCGAGTCTTTGACCCCACCGAAGACCCGGAGGAGTTGTACCGCCGGGGTTTGGCGAAACGGCAGGAGGTTTTGGGCGACGTAAGCATTGCCGGCGCTGCTGCCGGCGCCGGTGCTGGCGACACTGCCGGCACTGCTGCCGACCCGGTGGATGACGACTGGGAGCGTTACTTGCTGGAATACCTGTGGGGATCGGTCTGGCCCCGGCCCGGCCTGGATACCCAAAGCCGGATGATTTGCACCCTGGCCGCCCTGACCATAACCGGCAGCGAAGTTGCCCTGACCAATCACATCCGGGGCGCGCGTCGGGTCGGACTGACCGAGGAACAAATAAACGAACTGTTCTTCCACCTGACCTTTTACACCGGGGCGCCGATTGCCAGACAAAGCCGGGGGCTGGCACGGCAAGTTTTCAACAAACAGACCAAGTTTCAGAGCTAGGCCGCCGATTTAACCCGCTAATGGCTGCCTTGCCCGGAAATGATGCCGGAAATCCAGGCCATTGCCGTAATTGGGGATTGGCCGGGGTTTTCAACGCTTGTCGGTGTTTTCCTTGTCCGCATTTTCGTCGGTGTAGGGGCGGGTTTATAACCCGCCCGACCCCCAACGACAAGTTAGGTTCGGAGAACCGACGCCGCTATAGCTGAACGGTACTGACGCCGGAACGCAGGCGGGTTATAAACCCGCCCCTACCGAACAGTGCGGCGTGGCTTGGCGACAAATACCAGCATCGGTGTTTTCATCGGCGTAGGGGCGGTTCGCGAACCGCCCCTACCCGCAACGGCAAACGCGGCTCAGAGAACCGGCGCCGCTATAGCTGAACGGTACTGACGCCGGAACGAGGGCGGGTTATAAACCCGCCCCTACCGAACAGTGCGGCGTGGCCTGGCGACAAATACCAGCATCGGTGTTTTCCTTGTCGGTGTTTTCGTCGGGGTAGGTAGGGACGGTTCGCGAACCGCCCCTACCCACAACGGCCGGCGCAATCAACTAAACCTGGGTACTACCTCTTCATTGAACAGGCGCAGCGAGTTCATTTGCAGGTCGTAGGGGAGGTGGTTGCCCAGGTCTATCTCGTAGATGATTTGGGTCAGGGCCAGTTCCTCTTGCAGTTGGCGGAGGCGGTCGGCCACCATTTCCGGCGTGCCATAGGCCACCTTATCCCGCAGCCAATCGTCGTAGTCCATACCCAGAATCTTGTCGCCTTGGGACTGCCAGTCGCCGGTGGTGCCGCCATAGGTAGCGTAGCTGGCGACCCGCAAACCCAAACGCTGGGCCATAAACTCGGCGCCTTCCCGAGGGTCGGCATAAGCCCGCTCGACCGTCTCGGCCACATAGACCGGAACCCGCAAGCCCACCTCCGGCTCACCGTTATGACCGGCCTCCCGCCAGGCCCGGCGGTACTCCGCAATGTGGCCGGCCAACTCCGGGAAGGTGAACACGCGGGACGGGTTGATGAGGATGGGATAACCCATACTGCCAATGATGGGAAAGGACTCCGCCGAGGTGATGCCAACCCGGATGGGCGGGTGGGGGGTCTGCCGGGGCTTGGGTTCTACGCACAGGTCCCGGCACTGGTAATACTCACCCTCAAAGGTAAAGGATTCCTCAGTCCAGGCGCGTTTGATGATTTCCAGGCTCTCGTCGAAACGGCCCCGGCTTTCGGCAAAGGGGGTGTTAAAGCCTTCGTGGACATTGGGGAAGGTGCCGCGGCCCACGCCGTACTCCAGGCGACCGCCGCTAAGTTGGTCCAGCGTTGCCGCCTCTTCCGCCAGGCGTACCGGGTGGCCCAGGGGCAGGCACTGGACGGCCAGGCCGATTCGGATTCGTTCCGTGCGGGCGGCGATGGCGGTGGCAATCATTATCGGGGAGGAGAGAACCCGGCCGGGGTTGAAGTGATACTCGGCCAACCAGACCGATTCCACCCCCAGCCGCTCCGCCGCGTCAACCAGGGCAAAGGAGGCATCAAAAGCATCTTGATAAGTTCCCTCGGCGCGCCGGGGGAACTCGAGGAAAACTCCAAAGTGCATAACAGTCTCCGCAGGCGGAGATTTTTTCACCCCGGGGGCGTCCTTCGACAGGCTCAGGATGAGCGGGGGGCCGGTGCAGGGTAGGCGGGCTACCGGCCCCGCAAGTTGTCCAACCCGCTCTTGCCCAATCCGCTCACGCTCAACCCGCTCATGGTGAGCTTGTCGAACCACCCCGGCATAACCCTAATCCTTCGACCGGCTCAGGATGAGCGGGGGGATGACTACGACTCCACAAGTTGCCCAATCCGCTCATGGTGAGCTTGTCGAACCACCCAGCCTTATCCTAGTCCTTCGACAGGCTCAGGATGAGCGGGGGTTGACCCAGGATGAGCCGGTCGCCAGCCCTGCAAGCCATCCAACCCACTCATACCTAATCCGCTCCCGCTCAACCCGCTCATGGTGAGCTTGTCGAACCACCCCGGCCTAATCCTTATCCTTCGACAGGCTCAGGATGAGCGGGGGGATGACTCCGACTCCGCAAGTTGCCCAAACCGCTCATGGTGAGCTTGTCGAACCACCCCAGCCTAACCCTTATCCTTCGACAGGCTCAGGATGAGCGGGGGGATGACTCCGACTCCGCAAGTTGCCCGATCCGCTCATGGTGAGCTTGTCGAACCACCCCGCTAACGGTTTCTCAACTTCGGGTCCAGCTTGTCCCGGAGCCAGTCGCCGGAGAGGTTCATCGACAGCACCACCAGCAGGATTGCCAGGCCGGGGAACAGGGATACCCACCAGCCGTTGCCGCCGATAATCAGGTCCCGCCCATCGGAGACCATCAGGCCCCAGGCCGGTATGGGGCGGGGGATGCCGGCCCCCAGGAAACTGAGGGTGGCCTCCAGCAGTATCACGTGGCCCACTTCCAGCGTAACCAGTACCACCAGCGGGTTGACTACGTTGGGGAAGATGTGGCGGAGCATTATGCGGGTGTTGGAGGCCCCGGATACCTTGGCCCGGCTGACAAAGTCCCGCCCGCGCATACTTAAAGTTTCGGCCCGGGACATCCGGGCAAAGCGGGGCCATAATATCACCGCCACTACCAGGACAATGGTGCCGAAACTTGGCCCTAACACTATCGCCAGCACCAGGGCAAAGAGCAGGCCCGGAATGGTGATAAAAATATCCACCAGGCGCATTACTATGTGGTCCAGCCAGCCGCCGAAGTAACCGGCCAGCACTCCGAGGGCGCTGCCGACCACCCCGCCGGCCAGGATTGCCAGCAGGGAAATGCTGAGGGAAATCCGGGCGCCGTGCATAATGCGACTCAACACGTCCCGGCCCAACTTGTCGGTGCCCAGGATGTTGTTCCAGCTACCCTCCGGGCGGACTTGAACGCCGTTCAGGTATTGGGCGCCGGACCAGGCCGGCGGGGTGAGCCGCTCCCGGGGATTGACTTCGTAAGGAGAATGGGGAGCGATAACCTCAGCGAAGATCGCCGGTATGATGAGCAGCGCAATCAGGATAAACAGCGGAATTACGGGATAACGCCGCGCTTCGCCCACGATTCGGGCCACCCCGGTGGGGGCCAGCCGGGGCACCGGCCCGGCGATTCTACCAATATCCATAAGACACCTCTTGAGGCGGCTCCGGCCTTGTCGCCGGGCCTGGCCGGTCAGGCATAACGAATACGGGGGTCAATGTAAGCGTAAATGATGTCCACGAACAGGTTGATGCCCACGAAAATCACGGCAAAGACCAGCACAATGGTCTGCATTACCTGAAAGTCGCGGTTGCGGATGGCGTCAACGGCCAGCAGGCCCACGCCGGGGTAGGAAAATACGGTCTCGGTAACTACCGTGCCGGTTACCAACTGGGCCACCAGCAGGCCCAACAGGGTTACCGGGGCAATGGAGGCGTTTCGGAGGGCGTGTTTCCAGGTTACCCGCGCCTCGGACACGCCCTTGACCCGGGCCAGCTTGATAAACTCGCTGTCCAGCACCTCCAGCATGGAGGAACGCACCAACCGCATCAGGGCGGCTACCTGATACCAGCCGATTGCCAGCGCCGGCAGGATGAGGTGCACCACCCGGTCCCAGCCCGGATCGCCCCGGCCGGAGGTGGGCAGCCAGTTAAGCTGGACGGCGAAAATCCACATCAGCATAATCGCTACCCAGAAGGAAGGGGCCGACTGGCCCATCAAGGCAAAAACTTTGGCTAAATAGTCGGGCATACTGTCTTTCTTGACCGCCGACAGTACGCCGACGGGAAAGGCGATGACAATGGAGATTATCAGGGCCAGCCCGGCCAGCATCAGAGTGGCGGGAAACCGCTTGAGCACCAGGTCCATAGCTTCCCGGGTGGGGTGCTGCACCGAGCGGCCAAAATCGCCGACCAGGGCGTTGCCGAGGAAAGCGAGGTATTGCATATGCAGCGGCCGGTCCAGACCCCACTTCTTTTCCATCAACTCGAATTCTTCCGGGCCGGCGTCGTCGGGCAGTAGCACGTCCATAGGATTGCCGGAGACCCGGGCCAGGCCAAAGATTATAATGCTCACCGCGAACAGCACTATAATGCTCTGGGCCAAACGGACGATGATGTATCGCTGCATTGCTAACCTTTACTATCTACTATCTGAGCCAGGGTTATCTCATTCAGGGGTTTGGGGCTATTGAGCCGGCTTGAAACCGGCCCTATACCTATCAAGCCAATCCCGCTTTGCGCCGCTCATCCTGAGGCGGTCAAAGGATTGGCTGGGGTGGTTCGACAAGCTCACCATGAGCGGGTTAGGTAACTGAGCCGGTTGCTCACCATGAGCGGATCGAGTAACTGAGCGGGTTGCTCACCGTGAGCGGATTGGGAACCAACCAGGTAACTTATGACCGGACAGGGTAACTTGTCCCTATCCGGCGTACCTTTGCTTGATACTGGTGGGGCGGGTTTGCCAACCCGCCCCTACGCCGATAACGATACCAACGCGTGGTGCGAACCGGCGCCCTTATTTGGCGGCCTTGACGTACTCAAAGTCGCGCACTCCGAAGACGCCGGGGGTCAGCCATTCGTCGATGACTTCGGGGTCAATCATAAACTCGAAAGGCACCCAGAACAGGGGAATGGAGCAATAGGTGTCGAAACAGTTCTCGCCCATTTCCCGAATCAGGTCATCCCGCGCCTCGGCAGTGGCCGCAACCTCCAGGGCCTCGTACTTCTCGGTGAAGAACTCGGACTCGTAGCGGGGGCTGGCGGCCTTGCTGTAGTGATAAACGAAGATGGCCCGGGTCGGCTCGGTGAAGCTGCCGGTGTGCAGCCAAGCGGTGTTGTTCACCTCTTTGGCCCGCAGCTGGGAGCTGTAAACCGCCCCCTCTACCGGCTTGAAGTTCACCTCAACGCCAATTTCCCGCCAGTAGTCGGCGACCAGTTCGGCGATGTCCAGCATCTCCGGCAGGCCGGGGCGCGGGTAGGAAAGCTGGGTAATCTCGAACCCTTCGGAGAAGCCGGCCTCGGCCAACTGTTCCTTAGCCAGTTCCGGGTCATAGCCGTACTCCGACTCAAAACGGCCTTCCCAGGCGGGTTGCCAGCCGGGGAACTTTTCGTGAGAGTGGGTCTGCATCATCAACTCGGCGCGCCCGCCGAAGAAGACGTCGTTAATTTCCTGGCGGTCGATGGCCCGGTTCATCGCCTGGCGCACCAGGGGCATAGTCATCGGCTCCTTGGGGTCATAGTTTTCATGGTCGGGCAGGTAGTTGCCACCGAAGAAGCCCACCAGCCGGATGGCCGGAGTGGTGCCGGAGATTACCTTCATCCCGACGGCCTGCGCGCCTACCTGGAGGTCCCGGGGAATCTCGGCGGCGTGCACCTCGCCGGCTACCAGCATCGCCAACTGGGTGGAGGGTTCCCGGACGAAGCTAATCTTGAGTTCCGGGAAGTCCGGCGTCTTGCGCCAATGCTGATAATCGGTAGCCTCATAAAGCAGGTGCTGGGCCTCGGCGTGTTCCACGAACTGGTAAGGGCCGGTGCCGATGGGGTCGTTAGCCATCAGCCTGACGCCGGCGTCATTGGCCTCAAAGTCCGCCCCCAACTGGCCGCCGTTCTCATCCCAATGGTCTTTGCTTCGGATGACGGTGGTGTAGTTGGTGCTCATATAGGTGGTCATAATCGGTTCGGGCTTGTTCAGGTGCAGTGCCACCGTGGAGCCGTCGGGGCCGTCGGGCATCTCCACCCGGTTCAACAAGTCCCGCCAGGTCGCCGCCCGTCCGTCAAAGTGGTCCAGGCGCCGTTCCTGACCCATCGTATGGGCCACGTCCTTGGCGCTGAGTTCACCCCAACCCTTGTGGAAGGGGATGCCTTCCTGGAGCGTGAAGGTCCAGATGCTGAAGTCATCATTGACTTCCCATTCCGGGGACAGCATCGGCTGGGAATCGGTGTACTGGTCAAACTGAACCAGTCCCTCAAACATCGGCAAAATCACCGGCAGGTCGCCGCGACCGGCCACCGGGTCGGCCAGGTCTCTGGTGGTGGGGCCACGGGCAACTTCCAACCGGGAGACGGCCGGCTCGGCCGGTTCAACCATAACGGCCGCCTGGGGGACGGCGGTAGGTACGGGAGTAGGCGCCGCTTTGGCTCCGGTGCCGATGGCGCCCTGGCCTACCACGGCGCTGACGGTGGGGGCCGGTTGTACCGGGGCCGCTGCGGCCGGCGCCGCGGCCGGAGCGGCGGACTGGGCGGCCGGCTGAGCCGGTTGGCTGGCCGGCGCCGCGCTTTGCTGGGCCGGCTGTTCGGCCGGCGTCACCGATTCCGGCGCCGAAGAGCCGCAAGCAACGGCCGCAATCAAAACAACCATAAGTGCGGTATAGATAAACCAGCGAGGCTGGAGAAGCCGTAGTAGCGCCATAGTTTTCCCTCCGACTTTCTTTAGATGACCGAACCGCCGCGCTGTTGTTCGCGCCGGGCCGGGAACTTTACGATTTCAGCCGCAAAATCCCGGTTGAATAAACGACTTCGGCGATTGGCGGCGGGAACCGGCCAATCACCTGATAAGTGGGAAAAGTGTAGTATGCGGATAGGGGAATGTCAAGAAAATTTGTGGGCCGGGGCAATAGGATTAACCGGGGAGCTATGCTAAAGTTATTCCACCAGTGGGGAGGGGATAGGAGATGACTTCACGGAACAGAAGCGGCAATAACCGGCGGAGAATAAAGCATCATATTGACGAAAACGTCCTGATTCCGACTCGGGACGGGATCAACCTGGCGGCGGACATTCACCGCCCCCGGGAAAACGGGAAGGGGAACGGTAAGCCGGTAGAAGAGCCGCTGCCGGCCCTGCTGCAACGCACCCCCTACAACAAATCGACCCCGGCCCGGGTGGAAGAGGCCGCTTTCTTTACCGCCAACGGGTACGTAACGGTGATGCAGGACTGCCGGGGCCGCTACGCCTCCGAGGGCGGGTTCACCAAGTACGTGGATGAGGGGCGGGACGGTTACGATACCGTCGAGTGGCTGGCCCAACAACCCTGGTGCAACGGCCAGGTAGGCACCTTTGGCCTGTCCTACGCGGCGCACACCCAGGCGGCGCTGGCCTGCCTGAACCCGCCCCACCTGGGCGCCATGTGGCTGGAGTGCGGCGGATTCGCCAGCGCCTACCACAGCGGCTGCCGCAACGGGGGGGCCTTTGAGTTGCGCCAGGTAACCTGGGCCTTCCGGGAGGCGCTGGAAAGCCCGGAGGCCCGGCGCAACCCCCGGACGACCCGCGCGGCGATGTCAAAACAGAACATCCACGAATGGTTTGACCGGATGCCCTGGAAACCGGGCCATTCCCCCCTGCAATGGACGCCGGACTACGAAAACTACCTACTGGAAATCTGGGGACACGACGCCTTCGACGAGTATTGGCAGCAGGTGGGGCTTTGCGCCGCCGCCCATTACGGCCCCTTCTCCGACGTGCCCCAGGTACACCAGTGCAGTTGGTACGACCCCTACGTCGCCGGTGCAATTGAAAATTATGGGAACCTGTCCCAATTGAAGGAAAGCCCGGTTTCGCTGATTATAGGCCCCTGGACCCACGGCGCCCGTTCCACCACCTACTCCGGCAACGTGGATTTCGGCCCCAACGCCACCATCGACAACCGGATTGAGGGGGATTTCAACCAGCAGCGGTTGCGCTTTTTTGACCGTTGGCTCAAGGGCCTGGAAAACGGCTGGGAGCAGCGGCCGGCGGTGCAGATTTTCGTAATGGGCGGCGGCAACGGCCGGCGCAACGCCGAGGGCCGGCTCCAGCACGGGGGCCGCTGGCGGGTCGCCCCGGAATGGCCGCCGGCCGAGGCCGCCGCTACGCCCTTCTACTTGCAGCGCGGCGGCAGCCTGTCGGACAACGCCCCCCGGATTGACCAGGCCGCCACCCGCTACCGGTTCGACCCGGACAACCCGGTGCCGACCATCGGCGGCAATATATCGTCGGGCCTGCCCATTATGGAGCCGGGCGGCTTTGACCAGCGGGAATCGGCGGAGTTTTATGGCTGCAAAGCCCCTTACCTGCCCCTGGCCTCCCGGCCCGACGTGCTGGTCTTTCAGACGGAGCCACTGGCGGAGAGCCTGGAAGTTACCGGCCCGGTGGAGGTGAACCTGTGGATAGCGTCAACGGCGGTGGATACCGACTTTACCGCCAAGCTGCTGGACGTTTATCCCCCGTCGCGGGACTACCCGGAGGGCTACGCGCTGAACCTGACCGACGGGATACTGCGGGCCAAGTTCCGCAACTCCTGGAGTGAGCCGGAGCTAATGACGCCGGGGCAGGTCTATCCGATTACCATTCAGCTATACCCCACCGCCAACCTCTTTGCCCGGGGCCACCGCCTCCGGCTGGACATCTCCTCCAGCAACTTCCCCCGCCTGGACGTGAACGGCAACACCGGGGAAAACCCGGCCTTTTCCGCCCTCCGAATTACAGCGGAAAACACGGTGTACCACGACCGGCAACGCCCGTCCCACGCCCTGCTGTGGGTAGCGGCGGGGAAGGGGAAGTAGGGGGAAACCGGCGGTATCCCCCAACCGGGTTATGGTTGCTACAGCCAGGAGGTGAATTGGCCCACCGGGGTACGCGGCGGGTTCAGCGTTTCATCCGGGACGCCAATGGACAGGGCGCCGACCATCAACCAGTCCTTTTCAGCCCCCAGGACTTTCCGCAGCTTGGGGTGCCGGGTGGTTCGGCCGGTTTCCCAGGTTACCGTCAAGCCCTCGGCCACGGCGGCCAAGGACATATTCTGCACCGCACAGGCCACCGAGGCGTAGTTTTCCCGGGTAACCTCTTCCTTGTCGCCGGGGAGACTGTAAACGTAAATCAAAACCGGCGGCGCCATAACCTTGCTCCGGGCCGCCTCCGCCCGGGACTTGCCGCCATTCTCCAACGAGTGTTCGTAGCACAACTCCGCTACCTTGTGGCGGGTCTCGCCGTCCCGCTCCAGCACAAAGAAACGCCATGGCTCGGTAAGGCGATGGTTGGGCGCCCAGACCGCCGTATCCAGCAGGCGCGCGATAACCTCCCGGTCAACCGGGTCGTCCCGGAATCGCCAGGCCATCCGCCGTTGGTAGATTGCTGCGTACACCGACAAGTCGGTAGCCGGAATAGCCACGCTGTCGGGAGTAAGTTTGTCCGCCATTTTACTCATTGCGATTTCCTCCTTCCGGTTCCTCCCCCTCCAGGGGGTCGGTAATATCCAGGGCTTCGATTACTTCCCGGAACGCCTGGGGGATGGGAACGGCCGCCGGGGTCTCGTTGGGCGCCGCTACCGGCTCCGGCCGGTCTTCCCGCAGGGCTGGCATACCATCCATAAAGATTGACAAGCCCAGGTGCAGGGCAATTGCCCGGGCTGCCGCTACGTCCGCGCTATCGTTATCGTTGTAATATGCATATACTAATGTATTACCAGTGAGTATAAACAACAATATCAATCGTGTCAACATATATTTTTATATTGTCTAACGATATTCTGATATGTTGGTAAGCATCCGGTAATAAAACAGGGGCGGGTTGCAACCCGCCCCTACGGTTGTTTTATATCCTGTTTTATATCCCGCTGACGCCTTAACCCTACTCCCCGCCAAAAAACCGCCGCGGGTTTTCCACCATAATTTGCTGAATATCCCCCTCGGTGGCGCCCAGTTCCCGCAGGCGGGGCAGCACCATTCGGGAGATGAAGTTGTAGCCGTCCGGGTTGGCCCGGCGCCGTTCCTCCTGCACCTCGGCCCCGTGGCGGGCTTTGGGCACCGAATAGTCGTGGGAAAGCATTATCCGATGAGTATAACCGGCGTCCATCAGCCTTTTGGCTACCTCGGTGCGCTGCTCCCAGTCCGGGGTGCCGGGGACGCGCCCGCCGGGGTAGCGGTCCAGGCCCAGCCATACGCCCTTGTTCAGCAGGCCCAGCAGGTAATCCAGGTCGGTGTCATCATTGCTGTGGCCGATATAGACCCGGTTCAGGTCGGCGCCCTCCTCCTCCAGAATCGCCACCTGCTGCTCGCCCACCCGGTCCGGCGACCAGGTATGGGTGGAAATGGGCGCGCCGGTCTGCAAGTGGGCGCGGGCCGCTGCGCGCAGCACCACCTCCTGCGGCGGGGTGATGCCGCCCCGGTCGCTGGCAACCTTGATTACCGCCGCCTTTACCCCGGTATCCTCAATGCCCTGCTCAATTTCCCGGACGTACATCGGGGCAATCACGTCCGGCGACACGTCGCCAAAGGGCCGGGGAACCGCCAGGTGGTTGCCGGTAGCCACCACGATGTTGACCCCACTTTGACGGGCAACCTGGGCAATCATCCCGATGTCCCGCCCCAGGTCAAAGGTGCTTACGTCCACAATCGTCCGCAGGCCCTCGGCGTAGGCTTCTTTCAGGGCCGCCGTGGACTGCTCGATGATGCCGGCCCGGTCAATAAACTCCGGGTAGGTGTGCCGCAGCCCGGCGGCGTTGGTGCCGACGTGCTCATGGCTCAGGGTATAACCCAGGTCGGCGGCCTCCACCGGCCCAAGCGCCGTATTTATCGCTGGCATAATGCTGCCTCCTGCCGTAAGGTTGCTCCGGCTATTTCAGGGGGAAATTACTCCGGCGTGGCGTGGGGCAGGCCCCGTTCCAGGGCCACCATCTGGCACTCCAGGCACAGGGATTCCTCCGGCAGTTCCGTAGCGGCCCAGATGTTATCCCCGATTTCGCCGCAGAGGAATTGAGGGACGGTTTCCTCCCAGGAAGAGGCGGAAAGGGATTCCACGTAGTGGATGCGGCCGGTGCGCTCCAGGGTGCCCCACCACCAGGGGGAAAAGTCCCGGCCCAACTCCTGCGCGGTAGCGGCGCTGACCCAACCCTCCTCGGGCAACTCCACCACCCAGCCGGCCCGTCCGTCCGGGCCGGTTTCCCGGTAGGCTTTAAGCTCACCGCCCCGGATACACTCCCGGACGCTGGCGGTAGAAATCCTTAACCGCTGGGATGCTTCCCGGATTGTAACTTTCTCCATTGTCCGGTCTCCTTTCCTTCGGCTGCCGGATGAGTCAACATCTATAATCTATGGTCAATCTATGGTCAGGAGTCCAGGGTCAGGCCGAGGCCGGCGCCGCCACCCGGGGGAAGTAGATATGCCGCAAAGGACGATTGCCGAGGCTCAGGGCGATGGCAATGATGAACAGGACGCCGCCAACGGAAAGCACCAACGGCGCATTGAGGAACGAAACGTCCACCAAGCCGGCATTGGCCCCATTAGCCAACGCCATGCTGCCGCCTACGTGGAAGGAGTAAACCCCGGACACCCGGCCCCGCACCGAATCATCAACTATAGACTGGATAATGGTATGGCTGATGGTCATAAAGCCGCCCTGGTTCACCCCCATCGCCACCGTGGCCGCCAGGGACAGCCATGGATCCGACGACACCGCCAGGATAATGGGGCCGATGCCGCTGGAAAGGCCAAAGGCCAGGAACAGCTTGCCCCGGGTTCTTTCGTCGCGCACGCCGGCCAGCCAAACGGCGGTGAGCAAGGCCCCGATGCCCACGCCCATTATCAGGAGTTGCGTCCCCCGGTCCGGTTCTATCCCCAGCTTTTCGGCGGATATGGCCGGCAGCACCGACTCAAAAGACATAGTAAGGGAACAGTGGGCCAGCACAATGAGAATCATCGCCAGCACCCGAGGACGGGAATAGACGTAACCGAACCCGGCCGCCAGGTTGCCCAGGAAACTGCGCCCGGCGTCAATCTGCCCGGTGGAGCGAGTGGTAATGCGGGATACCTGGATTAGGCCAATGGCGTAGAGAACGGCGCAGGCCCAGAATACCGGCTCATTGCCGAAGTAGTTAGCCACCAGCAGGCCGACCAGACCGCCGACAAAGCGGGAACCCTGCTGGGTGGCCTCGTTGAGGGCAATGGCATTGGGCAGCAGTTCCCTAGGCACCAGGTTGGGCACCAGGGATTGGGTGGTGGTCATCTGCGCCGAGCGCAACGTGCCGTTGAGCAGGGACAGGGAGACCAGCCACCAGATATTGGCAAACCCCAGCATCACCAGCACGGCCAGCAGGATGTTGTGGGCCAGGTTCAGGGTATAAGTCCATTGCAGGACGGTTTGGCGGTTGAATCGGTCGGCCAGAAATCCGGTGATGACGGTGGAAAAGACCCGGGGAATCATCGCGGCGAAGGTAACGATGCCCACCCACAGGTAGAGTTCGGTCAGTTCGTTGGTCAGCACCGCCCGCGCCCCGATTAAGGCCCAGGCCGCAGAGCCGGCGCAGAGGTTGGCAATCCAGAGGGTCAGATAGTCCCGGTGTTCCAGCGCGCGCAGGAAACGGTTGAAGGGCGTAGTCAGCAAGTCGCCGATGCTACCCGCCATAATTTGCCCCCCACCGGCGCCGGGGTTTAAGCTGGGAAGTGAATCGGAAGTGAACCGCCCGCATTGGTGGATTATATACCCGCCGGCCGGTTTAGGAAAGCGTCAGCTATGGGGGGTATTCTCAACACAAGTTGGTGTTCTGGCCGGAATACCCTAACGGCTGGTAGGGGCGGGTTTGTAACCCGCCCTGGTTCGGTGCAAGGATGGGTCGGATACGATGACTCCGTTAGCCAAATGATTCTGCCGTTGCGGGCCGGGCGGGTTATAAACCCGCCCCTACCAGCCACTAAGGCCGGGCAAGGAACGCCAATACCTATTGAGAATACCCTACGGGGCATTTCACCCTAAGCGCGCCCCGGAGTTCACCGGGATACCACAGCGCCCCCGACATCTCTGCGGCGCAAAACCCCGTTGGCGGTCAGCATTTCCGGTAATCAGCCAGATAATCAGGTAACCGCCCACCGGGCCATTCCCTTAACCCGGATATTGGAAACCAGGAGCAGGGATTGGTTGAGGCGCCGAATCTCGAACTCCTGGAAACCGTCGCCGACTTCCAGGTGCCGGGAGACCGCCGCCAGCATATCCCGGCGCAGGGCTTCCATTACGTCCGGGGCCACCAGGTCATACCGATCCCGCATAATCGCCGTTTGCAGCCGGTCGCGGGCAATGTCCTTGGTGTAATCCCTGGTCCGGTCGGTAGTTCGGTCGGTTTCTTTTCGGCTCATTGTCCGACGCAGCAAACTAAGCATGAGAATACTCGCTTCGACTAATGCCCATCAGGTCCCGCACCTTGTCCATCAACCCGGTCTTGGCCTCCAGGTCGAGCATGGGCACGTCGTCCCCGTCAATTCGGGCCACGATTCGGGAAAAGGCCATGCTGGAGGGCGCCCGCTTGTCGTGAATCACCGGAACCCCCTGGTTGGTGGCGGTAATCAGCCGGTCATCGGCCGGCACCATCCCCAATACGTCCACCGCCAGCAGTTCTACAATGTCGTCCTTATCCAGCATATCGCCGCGCTTGACCATTCCGGGCCGCACCCGGTTGATTATCAGCCGGGGCCGGTACAACTCGGCGGCCTCCAGCAAGCCAATCACCCGGTCGGCGTCCCGGATGGCCGACACCTCCGGGGTGGTAACCAGAATGGCCTCCTGGGCCGGACTGATGGCGTTCTTGAAACCCTGCTCAATGCCCGCCGGGCAGTCGATTATCACATAGTCAAACTCCTGTTCCAGCTTGCGGCACAAGCCGGTCAACTGTTCGGGGTTGATGCAGTTCTTGTCCCGCGTCTGGGCGGCGGGAATCAAGTAAAGCTCCGGGAGATGTTTGTCCCGTATCATCGCCTGGTGCAGCTTGCAGCGGTCTTCAATGGCGTCCACCAGGTCGTACACGATACGGTTCTCCAGTCCCATCACCACGTCCAGGTTGCGGAGGCCGATGTCGGTGTCGATTACCACCACCTTGTGGCCGCGCATCGCCAGGCCGGTGCCAATGTTGGCGGTGGTAGTAGTTTTGCCCACACCTCCCTTGCCCGAGGTGATGACTATGGTTTTACCCTTCATATAGTATTCCTCCCTGGTATTCTTCGTACCGCCGCACGAAAGGGGCCACGAAAATAGAGCGGCGGCGTAAGTAAGCAATCTTGGGCGCTGCCGACGGGGGGGACTTGGCCCGGCGCACTTCTCTCGGAGCCTCGCCAATATGCGGGCCGATTTGCAGCCGGTAAGACTCCAGGTTCATGGCGAAAATAGTCGATTTGAGGTTTCCGCCGGCCCCGGCGTGGGCCATTCCCCGCAGGGCGCCCAGCACCACGATGTCCCCCCCGGCGATAATCTCGGCGCCGGGGTTGACATCGGCCAGCACCACCACGTCCCCGGGGTAACGGATGACCTCTCCCGAGCGGCAGGTGGTCTTGATAATCAGGGCTTCGCTGCCCCGATAAGGCCCGATGGCCCGGTCGCCGGCAATGGGATAAGGCGGGGTGGAGTCTGCATCAGTCCCGCTTTCCGGTGGCGCCGGCTCTTCCTCGGTTGTATCCTGCGTTGTAGCCGCCAAACCGTCGGCGGGAACCGGCTCAGAATTCGTTTCTTCCACCGCGCTTACCGGGGGCTGGCTGACGGTGCTGTCGCCATCCGGTATTTCTTCCGGCGTTGCCGGCTTTACTTCTCCAGGTTCCGGCGCAGCGTTCTCAGGATTTATTGCAAAGGGGGCGTTTTCCGCCGGGGCATCTTCCGCCGGGCCGGTTTGCGACAAAGCGTTTTCCGGTTGGAAAATCGCCAGGGCAAGCTGTTGTCCCTCAAGCTGTTCGGGTTGTTCGGCAACCGGGACCGGTTCGGATGAGACCGGTTCGGCAGTAGCCGGGGCAACCGCAACCGCCGCCGCCGGCGACTCAACTTCCTGAGGTTCCACCGCCGGCGCCGGCAAATCGCTCACCGGGAGCAGGTCTTCAACGGGAGAATGGTCGCCGGGGGTGGGCAGAAAAGTTCCGGCTTCTCCATTATGGATTAAAGCATCTTCCAGGATTTCCGGGGCGCACCAGTAACGGGACACGGTGAGGCCGGATTCTTTATCCAGAATCCGTTTTATCCCGGAAAGCTGCTCGGCCTCCAGGATGCGGCGGCCCACGTTGACCGAAACGGTGCCTTTGGAGTACAAGCCCCGGCACTCCGAAAGGTACGCCCGCAAGTTCCGCGCCGCGGTCTCATAAGGAACGGTGTCATCAATGGTAAAATCCACATTGGTGCCCCGTCCCAAAACTTGTATGGTAGCGGTTTCCGGCATCAGACTTTCTTCACTCAGCCATCAAAGAATTTCGTACCGGGAGATTGCGCCAGGCGCCGCCGGATTCTTAACGGGAACAACGCAGGCAAGCCAACGCCGGCGCAGGGGGCTAAAGGCAGTAAGTCAGGCCCAAGCGCCCCCGGAAAGGGGCAAAGCGGGGCCGGAGTAAATAACTCAAACCGGGGTGGAACACCGCCTCACTTACGCCTCTGCCCAGCTTCCAAAGGCTTTATAACAGGGCAATTTCGGGTAAGTCAAGGCTCACGCCGATACGATTTGAGGGAGATTAGCCGCAACCGGAAAAGCGGCGATTGCGGCGCGGCGGCCGGGGATGGGGAAGGTTAAGAAATCAGGGATATTCGCAACGGGTGTTGTCAAAGGGTATTGTCATTGTTATGGGTAGGGGCGGGTTTCCAACCCGCCCTTTGCACGTCAAAGTAAGGTAGTTCTTGTACCGCTCATCCTGAGCTTGTCGAAGGATGGAATTGATGGTTCGACAGGCTCACCATGAGCGGTTTGGACAACTTTTTGTATCTGGGGTGTCTTTACTTGATGCGCAAAGGGCGGGTTTGAAACCCGCCCCTACCCAATGTCAATACCAACACTCTTTGTGAATACCGGATTACCGACTAGGCACAACGGCCGGCGCAACCGCTTATTCCGCCGCCCCGAAAATTGCCACGGAGCAGGTGAAGGAACCGGGACGGCCCCCCAGGTTGTGGGTCAGGCCCAGGTCGGCCTTCTTTAGCTGGCGGGCCTCCGCTTTGCCCTGGAGTTGCTTGTAAACCTCGTAAATCATTCGGATGCCACTGGCGCCAATGGGATGACCAAAGCACTTGAGGCCGCCATCGGTGTTGACCGGCAGTTCCCCTTCCAGGGTGAAGGTTCCGGCGGCTACGTCATCACTGCCCCGGCCCCGGGGACTGAACCCCAGGTCCTCATAGATTATCAACTCGGTGATGGTAAAGCAGTCGTGAACCATTGCCAGATCCAGCTCGGCCCGAGGGTTGGCAATGCCGGCTTCCTGGTAGGCGGACTGGCCGGCCCGGACGCTTTCCGGGAAGTGGGTAAAGTCCCAGTCGCTGCGCAGGGCGCCGAAAGCGCCGACGGACAGGGCCAGGGCCTTGACCAGCACGTAATCGCGCCGAAAGCTGCGGGCAATCTCCGGGGTGGTGATGATGGCCGCCGCCGCGCCGTCGCTGACCCCGCAGCAGTCGAACAGACCGAGGGGCCAGGCAATCATCGGCGCGTTGGCGGCCTGCTCCGGGCTGACCTCCTGCCGGAAGTGGGCACGGGAGTTGAGGGCGCCGTTATGGTGATTCTTGGCCGCAATCCGGGCCAAAGTATGCTTACCCTCGGCGTAGGGAATGTCATACTGGTGAAAGTAGCGGGTCGCCGCCATAGCAAATTGGGACGGCGGCGGCGTTGGCGGCGTAACGTCGGAACCGGGGGCCTCCGGAACGGCCAAGCCGGAAAACCCGGAGTCCTTCAACTTTTCCACCCCCACCGCCAGCACGATGTCGTAAATGCCGGCGGCGACGGCGTAGGAGGCGTTGCGGAAAGCGTCGGTGGCGGTGGCGCAGGCATTTTCCACCCGGGTTATGGGGATGTAATCCAGTTTCAGCGCCTCGGCCAGGGGTTGGCCGGTGCGAAAGCTGCTGACCGTGCCCAGCCAGGCGGCTTGCACCTCATTGGGTTCAATGCCGGCATCGGCGTAAGCCTCATAGGCCGCCTCCACCATCAGGTCGGCGGCGTTGGCCTCCCACCGCTCGCCAAAATTGGTGCAGCCCATCCCGATAATCGCAACCCGATCCCTGATGCCGTTCATCGCCCTGCCCCCTTATGCCCCTTATGTAATCCGGCTAACCCTCAGCCCCGAACCGGCGGGGACAGGGTAACCGTCGAAGGTTGAACCGTAGGGGCGATTCGCGAATCGCCCCTACTCATCCCCGAACCGGCGGGGAATCGCCTTCCAGTAATAATTATGGATGCCGTTGACTACCCGCAGCTTGCGAAAGCTCATCGTTACCGGCATCCCGACCCGCACCTCAGCCAACTCCCGATCGGTCATCATACAGAGAATCCGCCCGCCGCCCTGAAAATCCACCACGCTGACCACCAGGGGAGTGTCCACCGCCCCGGCGATGTAGTCCATGGAGTAGGTGAAAACTTCACCGGGCCGGTCGCTCAAGCGCACGGCAGCGCAATCGTCCCTGGCCCGGCAGTTGACGCAGACCCGCTGGGCCGGGTATTGCACGTAGCCACAGCCGTTGCATTGCCCGGCGTACAGGCGCAGGTTCTTGTCCGCCTCTCGCCACAGGGCCGAAACCGAGGGGGACGCCGGGGCCGGACGGCGGGCGGCGTCATCGGTAGTCCACAACTCCCGCCAGCGGGCGTAGGTCTCATAGCTTTCCAGCGTCCGCCGCGCCGCCAGATGACCGGCCAGGCCACCACAGCCGGGCGGAGCACCCGACGTATCCGGCAGGGATTCGGTAGTGCGGAAGGCCAGCAGGTCGCTGCCGTCGCCATAGGAAATGGTCAGGAGCAATTGCCCCGGCTGGGCCTCCTCCAGGGCGCCCACCAGCAGCAGCGGCGCAAAGGCGGCGCCGGCGCTGCCCAGCCGGCCAAAGAGGGGGTCTTGAACCTGTTCCGGCTGGAATCCCAGGCGGCGGGCCAGCCGGCCCTGTCGCCGGGCGTCCGGCCCATAGAGGGCGACCCTGGCAAAATCCTGGGGGCGGTATTGATGCTTGTCCAGAAAACCGGCCAGCGCCTCCGGTACAATGCGTTCCAGACCCTCCTCGGCGGCAAAGCGATCCTCCCAGGAACGAACAAAGGAATCGCCGGCCGAGCGCCAGTTGTCCAGCATATTCTCGGTAAGGGAATGAGAGCCGGCCAGTTCGGCAATGACGCCTTCCCGGCCCACCAGGAAGGCGGCGGCCCCGTCGCCGGCGTTGCGCTCCGTTTCACTCCGGGGCGGCCCCTGGCGGCTGTCGGCCGCCACCACCAGCACCTGATTGGCCGAACCGGCGGCCACCGCGTCCAGCGCAGACTTGAGGGCGGTAGTGCCGGCCCGCAGCACGTCGGTTATGTCGGCGGTGAAAATGTCCCGGCGCAAATCCAGGGCGGTGGCAATGATGGCCGCGCCCTGTTTCTCGGCGTAGGGGGCCGTGGTGCTGGCAAAAAACAGGCCGTCCACCGCCGACCGGTCTCTATCCCGCAGGCAGTCCAGGGCGGCGGCCACCGCCATAGTAACGCTGTCCTCATCAAAGTTTGCTACGGAACGCTCATGGGCCGCCCCCCAACCGGCCGTTTCCGGGCCTAATCGGTATTTAGGGACGTAAGCTCCACAGGCGACAATTCCAGCCAAAACCGGCCCTTCCCTCAGCGAAATTTGGGCTATGCTATCAGCCGTCAAGTTAGGGTGTCAATTATGGGGATTTTCCCTCGGGGCAATCGGGTCTTGACCAGAGCAACCGTCATTCCAGCACAACCGTCATTCCCCAACGCAACCGTCATTCCAACGCAACCGTCATTCCAACGCAACCGTCGTTCCGGCGAAAGCCGGAATCCAGGAAATCCTCAGGGAAAAGGGCGTGCCGGCTACCAAGCGTTCTGGATTCCGGCTTTCGCCGGAACGACGGTTCTCTGGGTTGCCTTGGTTAAGACGCAATGGCCCGGACGCTGCGTCTCTCTGGTGAAAAAAGGCCGGGCCGCTATGTTACAATGTAGGCGGGAGTCAAGCGAGGCGGGCGACGTTGAACAAACTGCGTATTTTCGGCACTTACCTGGTGGTACTGGCGATGGGGGCGGCCCTGGCGCTGGCGGTTAATTATGTCGTGGAGAGCGGCTTGCCGGCCGGCATGGGCAGCGAGTCCTCGGCTCGGGACCTGCCGCCGGAGTTTGACCGGCTGGGCGAGGCTTGGGAACTGCTCAGTCAGGAACATATTGACCGGCTGGAAATGGACGCCGGAACCCTGAGCGACGGCGCCATTCAGGGAATGTTGGAGGCGCTGGATGACCCCTATGCCTCTTACCTCGACGCCCAGCAGTTTGACGCGGAGTCTCAGGAAATTCGCGGTTTCTTTGAGGGCATCGGCGCCCAGGTGGGCATCCAGGAGGGCCGGTTGACGATTATCGCCCCGCTGCCGGATACGCCGGCCGAACATTCCGGCATCCGTCCCGGCGACGTGATTCTGGCGATTGACGGGGAAAGCGCCGACGGCCTCAGCCTGCTGGAAGCCGTGAGCCGGATTCGCGGGGAGCGCGGCACCACGGTGGAGTTGCTGGTAATGCACCTCAACTCCCGGGAGCCGACCCTGATTCCCATAACCCGGGGCGTCATTCCCCTGGAAACGGTGCGGTTCGCCCTGCGGCCCGACGGCATTGGGCACTTGCGAATCTCCAGCTTTTCCGACACCACCAATCAGCAGGTTGAGGCGGCCCTGCGGGAGTTCCGCCAGGCCAATGGCACCGGGCTGATTGTTGACCTGCGGAACAACCCCGGCGGTCTGCTGAAATCGGTAGTCGATGTAACCAGCCAATTCCTGGCCGACGGCCTGGTAACCTATGAGTTGGACGGCCAGGGCAACCGGCGGGAATGGCAGGTGTCCTCCGGCGGCCAGGGCCTGGACATTCCTATGGTGGTGCTGGTCAATCAGTTCAGCGCCAGCGCCAGCGAGGTTTTCGCCGGGGCCATCATTGACCACAACCGGGCGCCGGTAATCGGGGTAACTTCCTTTGGCAAAGGCAGCGTCAATACGATGCGCGGCCTTTCTGACGGCTCCGGCATCTTCTTTACCATCGCCCGGTGGTACACGCCCAACGGCACCCTGATTGAGGGCGCCGGCATCACTCCGACCTACGAGGTAGCCATTCCGCCCGACGCCAACTCCGACGTGCAGTTGGAACGGGCGATTGAACTGCTCCAGCAGCGCACCGCCCAATCGCGGTAAGACAACAATAAGGCATCAGGAACAGGCAGGACAATTCTATAATGACCAGCCGAAACAAAAAAACGGCCAAAAAGCAGCAGCCAAACAACCGGGCCATCGCGTCCAACCGGCAAGCGTTCTTCAACTACGAAATCCTGGAACGCTACGAAGCCGGCCTGTCCCTGACCGGCACGGAGATTAAGTCGGTGCGCGCCGGCCGGGCCGACTTGCGGGAGGCTTACGCCCGGCCCATGGACGGGGAGTTGTGGCTGCTCAACGCGCACATCGCCCAATATGACCCGGCCGGCATCAATAATCATGACCCGCGCCGGCCGCGCAAGCTGCTGCTGCACCGGGACGAAATTCAGCGATTGACCGCCGAGGTGGCCCAAAAGGGCTTGACCGTAGTGGCCCTGCGCCTCTACATCAAGAACCACGTCGCCAAGGTAGAACTGGGCCTGGCCCGGGGCAAACGCCAGTACGACAAGCGGCGGGCCATTCGGGACCGGGAGTTGGACCTGGCGGCGCGCCAGTCAATGCGGGCCGCGCGCTAGGCGGACTCGGTTTTTTAACGCCGATACGGGGAAGGCGCCGGGATGCGGGGAGAACTTGGTAAACATGGGCGCGCGCTGCGCCTTTGTGGTGAAAGCCCCAAGTCAATCGCAGCATAAAACCGTCGTTCCGGCGAAAGCCGGAATCCAGGAAATCCTCCCGGAAAAGAGCGATGCGACTACCGAGTGTTCTGGATTCCGGCTTTCGCCGGAACGACGGTTGCTTGGAGTTGGCGTTACCTGGGTTGGGATAGTTAAGACGCGATTGGCCGGTGAAAATCCCCACCCTAGTTTTATAGTTATTGTAAGGAGGACTATTTTGATCAGGAGCCTGGGAGATAAGACCCCGAAGGTGGCCGAAACCGCCTGGATTAGCGAGTTTGCCTACGTGGTCGGGGACGTGGAGATTGGCGAGTATAGCAGTATCTGGCCGGGGGTAACGATTCGGGCCGACGGCGAGGCAAAGGTGGTCATCGGGAATTACGTCAATGTCCAGGAGGGCGCGGTTATTCACGGCAACGGCCTGGTTATCGAGGACTACGTGACCGTGGGACACAGCGTGGTGGTGCACGGCGACCGCATCGGGACCGGCTCCCTGCTGGGCAACAATTGTACCTTCCTGCACCGTTCAACCATTGGCAAGGAGTGTCTCATCGCCGCCAACTCGGTGGTGCTTTCCAACACCAGCGTACCCGACCGCTCCTTCATCACCGGGATTCCCGGCACGGTCAAGCGGGAAGTCAGCGAGGAGCAGGTCGCCAATATGAAACGCACCGCCGGCCACCTGGTAGAGCGGAGCAAGCAGTTCAAGGCCAGCGGGCTGTAGAGTTTAACCTTGCCTCCCGGCGCGGCAACCGGGGCCGGGCAATCTCAGCATAAACCCGTCGTTCTGGCGAAAGCCGGAATCCATAACCCTCGGTAGCCGGCTGGCCTTTTCCGTGAGGATTTCCTGGATTCCGGCTTTCGCCGGAACGACGGTTGCTCGGGTCGCCACGGTTGCTTGGGTTGCCACGGTTAAGGCGCGATTGATTTGGGCGACCGGGGCCAGGGTTGACATCCTCAACGGGAGTTTCCATTCCTTAACCGGCCCAAGGGTATGGTAGGGGCGGGTTTATAACCCGCCCAATCCTTGCCACCATAACCGTTTTAGCCGAATACCAGGGCGGGTTACAAACCCGCCCCTACCCGTGACAATGCCAACGCCCGGCGTCAGCCCAACCGCCGGGCCACCGGGAGAACCTCGGCGGCCAGGTGTTCCATCACCCGGATGCCGGCCTCCAGCCCTTCCACCCGGAAGTCATAGGTGAGTTGGTCGATGCCCAACTCCCGGCAATAATAAACGTCGTCAATAACTTCCTGGGTAGTGGCGATGACGGCCCCGCCGGTAAGGACTGAAGCCTCCTGCGTCGCGTCCAGGTCGGTAAAATGCAGACTGCGCTTGAGAGATATGGAAATGGCCGCCGGGTCGCGGCCGGCCCGCTCGGTCTGCGCCCTCAGGTAGGGCAGGTTTTGGGCTACGAAGTCCGGGGTCTGGCGGGTGGTATGCCAACAATCGCCGTACCGGGCCACCCGGCGCAGCGCCGGCCGGCTGTGGCCGCCGACCCAGATGGGAATATAAGGCTGCTGTACCGGCTTGGGGTAAAACTGGATACCCGCAATGTCATAGTATTTGCCGTGAAACTCCGGGTTGGCCTGCGTCCACAAAACCCGGAAAATCTCCAGGAACTCATCGCTCATCGGGCCGCGCTCGGCGTAGGGAACGCCCAGGGTATCAAACTCCTGCTCCAGCCAACCGACGCCCACGCCGCAAATCATCCGGCCCCCGGTCAGCACGTCCAGGGAGGCAAACATCTTGGCCTGCACCAGGGGGTTGCGGTAGGGCAGGATAATTACGGTGCTGCCCAACTTGATGGTATCAGTGCAGGCCGCCATATAGCCCAGCAGGGTCATCGTTTCCAGGAACGGCTCATCGGTCGGCCGGGAAAAGGAACCGTCGGCGGTATAGGGATACTGATTAGTGCCGCCGGTGGGCAGCAACAGGTGGTCGCCGGCCAGCACCGACTCAAACCCCAATTCCTCGGCCCGCTGCACGAAACGCCGAATCCCCGGCGCATCGGGCAGGCGCGGGATGCTAAGTCCTATGTTCATACCCCCAACTTCTCCCCAAGTAAATTAAGTCAAGCAAACCGGGAAACGGTGTCCCGTTTCCACCACTCCCCCGTCTCAAATCCCCGGAACATCGCCGAGCGGTAGTATAGCACAAGATAAAGCCCGGCCCGACTATTCACAGCCCGGCGGGTAAGTCCGCTGCGCAACCAGGCGACCGTCCGGGGAGAACAGCCCCGCCGTGTCCGGTTCGGTATTGTGCCAGATTGAACTCCGCCGGCCAAAGGAAAAGCCGCCCCATTCGGGATGGACTTGATTGGTATAAACCCGGATGCGCCCTCCCGGTTCCAGGGCATAAGCGCCAAAGGTAAATTCGGGAGTTTCATCGCTCAGGTCAGTCAGTTTCCAGTCCTTCAGTTCTACCACACCGCCGCCGTTGTTCCGCAACTGCACGTACTCATCGGCTTCGCTCCGGGGGATTACCCCGTCGAAAAAGATGCACTCAATAATTATGTCCTGGGCCAAGGGGATTGGCGTGGGTTCGGGCGCGGGTGTTGAGGTTGGAATTGGGGTAGGCGTGGGTTCAGGCGTGGGCGGTGGAGTTGGAGTTGGAGTAGGTGTAGGCGTAGGAACCGGTGCCGGCGTGGGTTCGGACGTGGGCGGTGGCGTGGGCGCAGAAGTAGGCACGGGAGAAAAGGTCGGTGACGGAGTAACGCCAGTCTCCAAGGCCAGGGTAGCCGCCGGCGCGGGTGTAACCCGGCTTTCCCGTATAACAGGAACGGGAGTTAAGTAAATCACCGGCGCCGGAGTAGGCCGGGGCAGGGATGCGGCGGTGGGGACGGGTGAAGGCATCAGCAAAAGGCGCGGACGGGCAGTGGGAATGACGGCCGGCTCCGGCGGACTGGCGGTTGCCAACTCCGGTTCCCGGCTGGACGGCAACGCCGCCGCAGAACTATCCGGCTCATAAACGGCCGCCGAACCACAACCCACCACCAGGGCGGTTGCCAGAACAACCGCCGGCAAGGGAATAAATCTGGAGGCTAAAGCCGGACGTTTTCCGGTGGGAATTGCCATGAGAAC
Organism: uncultured Dehalococcoidia bacterium; assembly: GCA_958295765.1. Classification (GTDB taxonomy): domain Bacteria; phylum Chloroflexota; class Dehalococcoidia; order Lucifugimonadales; family UBA3495; genus CATQHB01. The sequence goes on along the minus strand of CATQHB010000002.1, from coordinate 742,104 downwards.
CGAAATGTAGCCCATAGCCGGGTTTTACGCAAGGGCGGTTTTCCACCACCAGGGCCGGGCAAAGTCAATACCAACTGACAAAATCCGCTCACTGTAAGAGATAACCGCTCATGGTGAGCTTGTCGAACCATCTTTCCCTATCCGGCGGTTCCTCTTTCCGCCCATCCTTCGACAAGCTCAGGATGAGCGGCGTGGTCAACTTCGGCGATTTTGCACCTATCCCGGCCCGGTGATAACAAGGTAATCGCATCATAAACCCGTCATTCCGGCTCGCTCTTTTCCGGGGAATTTCCTGGATTCCGGCTTTCGCCGGAACGACGGTTGCTTGGGTTACCCTGGTTAATACAAGATTGCCCGGATCAGCGACAACTGCCATTTTGACGAAACGGCTTGAGCGTGCTATAATTGGTGCCACTGAAGAAAGCGAGCCACGGTAGTCGGCAAATAATCCCGGGACTGCTGACCGGTTTTCCCGTTGAGAAAAGCCTGGAGCAGCTTGGGAGTCCTTGCCGGCGGCGGATGAGGTGGGGTTGGTGTGACGGCCCGCATTGCTCAGCCCGGAACAAGGGTTGATTGATCAGAGGCAATCCCAAACTCCCGGCTACATCAAGAACTACCTTATAGGAGGAGAACCGTGGACAGAGGAAACGTAGTATTCAACGCTGGCCCCGTGGACATTACTTTGGAATACCGGGAACTGATGCCGGACCAGGGTCTTTGCGTACAGGTCTTTGGCAAGGTTGACGACAATGATGTCGAGATCCTGCGCTTTGACTGCTTTGACCAGACCCCCCATTACCACTATGGCCCGGCCAACCACAACATCCGGCTGAACATGGACAAGACCACCGTCGGCAACCCCTTCGGCTGGACTATGGACAACCTGCGGAGCAAGCTCCCGGCCCTGATTAAGCGCTCCGGTTACGACGCCCTGGCCGCCGCCGTGGAAGCGGAGCCGGTGCCCGCCGCGACCTTTGACGAAGTAGAGGCCAAGGGCCGCCAGATGGCCGTCAGTATGCGCCGGACGGTCGCCCATAAGTTCGAGCGAATGTTGGAAGACGATGTTTTCACCGTCGGCAACCTGCGCATCGGGCTGGAATACCGGATACTCCCCCAGGCCAATACCGAGGGCCTGGCGATTCACGTCCTTTCCGACGTGGCGGACCAGAACGTGGAACTGCTGGCCTTTGACTGCTTCGTCAACGGCCCCCACTACCACTACGGCCCGCGCAACCAGGACATCCGCATCTACTGGGACACCACCACCTCCGGCGAGACCCTGCGCTGGACGCTGGACCAGTTCTATGCCGGCAATATGAAGAAGATGATCGACCGGGCCGGCTACCCCACCATCGCCAACGACGTGGACGAGAACCTGCTCCAGGCCACCATGCCGGACATCGAGAAGCGGGCGCTTGAGTTGGTCGAGGAGAACCGGGGCCGGGACGACGACCCCAAAGCGGCGCTGCTGAAGGAGATTGAAACTCTCCGGGAGCGCGTAGCTGCCCTGTAATTCCCCTCAACCCCTGCCTGATACGGCAAAATGAGACGGCCCGGCAGCAGTGCCGGGCCGTCTTTGTGTAATGGGCATAAGTTAAATCATCCGGGCCTGACCGCAAAGGGTTCCCGCCTACATCATCGTGTAGCCGCCGCTGACGCTGAGAGTTTGGCCGGTTATGAAACTGGCCGCATCAGAGGCCAGGAATACTACGGCGTTGGCAATCTCCGCCGCCGTACCCATGCGCCGCAGCAGGTAGGCCCGCCGTACTCGCTCCAGCACGTCATCGGTGAAGATGTCCCGCATCTGATTCCACATACTTTCCGGGCTGATGTCCTCCTCCGACGGAGGCACCACCAGACCGGGGCAGACCACGTTGAGCCGCAACCCGTACCGGCCGGTTTCCCTGGCAATGGCCTTGCTGAGGGCGATGACCCCGCCCTTGCAGGCGGAATATACCGCCTCCCGGTACTCCCCCATACGCCCAGCGTCGGAACTGATGCTCACGATGGCCCCGGACTCCCGTTCTATCATGTGGGGCAGGACGGCGTGGATGCAGTTGATGGGACTCCACAGGTTGACCTGCACCTCTTTTTCATGCTCTGCCCGGGGCTTTTCCATAAAGAGGCGGTCAATCGTCCAGCCGACGTTATTCACCAGCACGTCCACGCTGCCAAACTCGGCGATGGACTGCTCCACCATTGCGCCCACCTGCGCCCGGTCGGTAACATCGGCGGGAATGACCTTAACCCGGCTGCCGGTGTCCAGCTTGACCACCTCGGCGGCTACCGCCTCCCCCTGGGCCGGAACCAGTTCGGCAATGGTGATGTTGGAACCCTCGGCGGCAAAGGCGTGTACGATGGCCCGGCCAATGTTGGAACCGCCGCCGGTTACAATGACATTCTTGCCTTTCAGTCCCAGTTCCATTGCTGTTGCCTCCTGAGGTTTGCCCGCTGTACCGCATATCTGTTCAGGCCGGTTGACTTGGGTTTTTTGGCCGGGGTTGCCGTGGCTCGGAATGAGAGAGAGCTAATAACTGCCCTTCTGCTGTCGCAGAGTCTGTCGATAGCGACCGAATTTATACCCACTGGTCTATTGGGGCAGGTTTTGTATCAGGTTAGTTATGGCAATCAGGCCACTAATGATGCCCGCTATCAGGGTCACGGTTATCGTAACGCCGGCTCCGATGACGGCGATAAGAAGCTGCTTGTGAAAGCGGTGAACCTCATCGAAACGGGCTTCTATGTCCCGGCGAAAATTGTCAAACCGGGTTTCCATATCCTGGCGCAAACTATCAAACCGGCCATTCATGGCGTCGAATCGGGCGTTCACGTCCCGGTGCAAATTGTCGAACCGGGCGTCGATGCTCTGCTGAAACGTCTGGAATTGGGATTGCAGGTTGTCCAGCCGGCCGTCCAGCCGGTGGTCCAAGCGTTCCAGGTCGGCTACGCGCTCAAAGAGGGCCTCGGTCTTGTGCTTGTAATCCTGTTCCAACTCCTTGAGTTGGTTGGAGAGAATGATTATCTGGGTCTCCGGCGGATTTTCCACGGCGCCGGGTTCGGGTTGACCGGCGGGTTCCTGCTCCGGTTGTCGTGTCGTCATGGTTGCCTCCCGTAGTGGGGTCGGCTGGGCGCTGACCTGGCTGGATTATAGCATAGCGCCGTTGCCGGCTTGCCGGTGGGATGGGGTAGCCCACCCATTACCGCTGACGCGCCGCCGGCTAACCACCCCGCTAGGCCGGCCCTTTTTCACGGCCCCGGCGCCGGGGGGATACCCCCAAAGCGTAGCCGGAGCAGGCCCTTGATGTCCTCGGTGGCCGTGCCGGTTATGTTGACCGTGCTGGTAGGGTCGTCGTCCCACTTCACCGGAATGGAGCTAATCCGGTAGCCCCGCTTGGCGGCGATAATCAGCAATTCGGTGTCAAAGAACCAGTTGTTGTTTTCGATGTGGGGAATGATGGCCTGGGCCGCGGCACGGGTCAGGGCCTTGAACCCGCATTGGGCGTCGGGAAAGGGGGTGAAAAACATCGACTTGATGAGCAGGTTATAGCTGCGGGAAATAAACTCCCGCTTAAAGCCCCGGGTAACCTGGGAATCCCGGCTTAATCGGCTGCCAACGGCGACGTGGCAGCCCGACTCCAGGGCCTCCACCAGTTGGGGGAAATGGGCCAGGTCGGTGGAAAGGTCCACGTCCATATAGCTGACCAGGTCCGCCTCACTAGCCAACCAGGTCGCCCGCAAAGCCCGGCCCCGGCCTTTCTGCGGCAGGTAAAAGTAGCTGACCCCCGGATATTGCCGGCAAAGTTCCTCAGATACCGGGCGGGTATTGTCTATGGAGGCGTTGTCGGCGATGATGACCCGCCAGGGGTTGGACAGGTTGGCGTTGAGGAACCCGGTCAACCGGTCGATACTGCCGGGCAGGGCGTCCTCCTCATTATAAACCGGCACCACAATGTCCACGGATGCGGCCATAGCTACCATACCTCGGAAACGGGATAGGGGGCGGCGCCCGGCCGGCCCCGGACAATCCGGCGCGGCGCGCTGCTGTAACCGCTATAGTCAAGAGTGGACAGCATCGCCGTCAGTGCCGGAAGTGGCGGACGCCGGTAAAGACCATGGCGATACCGTGCCGGTTGGCCGCCTCAATTACTTCATCATCCCGGATGGAACCGCCGGGCTGAACGATGGCGGTTATCCCGGCGGCGGCGGCCAGTTCAATGTTGTCCGGGAAGGGGAAAAAGGCATCGGAGGCCAGGACGCAGCCCGGAGCCTGGTCGCCGGCAATCCGTTCCGACAGATGCACGCTGACCACCCGGTTGGGCTGGCCGGCGCCCATACCCACCAGCGTCCGGTTTTTGGCGAACACGATGGCGTTGGACTTGATGTGCTTTACCGCCGTCCAGGAAAAAACCAGGTCATCCATTTCGGCCTCGGTGGGGGCGCGGTCGGTAGCCGTTTTCCAGGCCGACGGCTCCTCGGCAAGGGCGTCCGGCGTTTGCACCAGCATCCCGCCGGTGATGGGCCGGACATCCAGCGCCGCCTTTCCCGAACCGGCTCCGCCGGTATCTACGGCAGCTACGGCCAGGATGCGCAGGTTGCGCTTGGTCTTGAGCAGTTCCAGGGCGGCCGGTTCGTAGTCCGGGGCCACCACCACCTCATAGAACACCGGACTCATCGCCTCGGCGGCGGCGGCGGTTACCGTGCGGTTGTAGCCAACGATGCCGCCAAAAGCGGAAACAGTGTCCCCCTCGTAGGCTTGCCGATAGGCTTGGGCCAGGTCATCGTTGCTGGACAGCCCGCAGGGGTTGGCGTGCTTTATCACTACGGCGGCCGGCCGGTCGAAATCGCTAACCGTGCGCCAGGCGGCGTCGGCATCCATCAGGTTGTTAAAGGACAACTCCCGCCCGTGCAACTGGCGGGCGTGGGCAATGCCGCCGGACACCCCCCCGGCCGGAACGTAAAGGGCGCCTTGCTGGTGGGGATTTTCCCCATAGCGCAGGGTGTTCACCTGATTCAGGGTCAGGGATAGTTGTTCCGGCAGGGCCGCCGTCTCCGCTGCGGCCCCGGTCAGGTAGCCGGCAACCGTGGCGTCATACTCGGCTACGTGGCGAAAGGCTTTGGCCGCCAGGTGGCGCCGCTCTTCCATAGTCAAAGCGCCGGACGGGGCATTGGCGGCGATTTTCTCGGCCACCCAGTCATAATCCGCCGGGTCAACCACCACGGCTACCGAGGGGAAGTTCTTGGCCGCCGCCCGGAGCATGGTGGGGCCGCCAATGTCAATGTTCTCCAGGGCATCGGCCAGGGTTACGTCGGGTTTGCTGATGGTGGCGGCAAAGGGGTAAAGGTTTCCGACCACCAGGTCTATGGGTTCAATGCCGTGCTTTTCCAGTTCGGCCAGGTGTTCCGGTGAGTCGCGGCGGGCCAGCAGACCGCCATGAATGACCGGATGCAGGGTCTTGACCCGCCCCTCCAGGATTTCCGGCGAGCCGGTAACCTCAGACACCTGGCGCACCGGCAGACCGCCTTCCTGGGACAGGGTTTGATGGGTGCCGCCGGTGCTGATTAGCTCCATTCCGGCGGCGGCCAAACGGCGGCCAAACTCGACTATTCCCGATTTGTCATACACGCTGATTAGTGCTCTCAACTTATCCATCCTCGGTAAGGTCTGATTCCCCGGCAGACTTCCCTGGGTTAATCCAATGGGCAACCTGGCCGGGGTTAATCGGCAAAAATAACCTGCTGGTCTCCGGAACGCTCCACCACCCGCCCGACCACTACGGCGTCAGGCGCGGCGGCCCGGATGCGGTCTATATCCTCTTCCCGGCAAACTGCCACCATTCCCAGGCCCATATTGAATACCCGGTACATTTCCTCCGGGGACACCCGGCCCTCGGCCTGGATAAGGGTAAAGATGGGCGGGATTTCCCAGGAACCGGTCTGAAAACTGGCGGCCAGGTGGCCGGGCAGGATGGCCGGCATCTTTCCCGGCAGCCCGCCGCCGGTGATGTGGGCCAACCCTTTAATCACCCCCAGCGCCGGCTGGAGCATAGGGTAGTAACAGCGGTGGCGCGCCAGCAGTTCCTCGCCCAACCGATGGCCCAAGTCGCCAAACTGCCGGAACAGGGCCGAGGGGTCGGCATCGGTATTGAAAACCTGCCGCACCAGGGAGAACCCGTTGGTATGCAGGCCGCTAGAGGGGATGCCGACCAGGCAATCGCCCGGCGTTATGGAACCGTTGTCCAGCAGGCCGTCCCTTTCCGCCACGCCGACCAGGAAACCGGCCAGGTCAAAGTCATCGCCGGAGTAAAGGCCGGGCATTTGGGCCGTTTCTCCGCCGATAAGAGCGCAGCCTACCTCGCGACAGCCCCAGGCAATCCCCCGCACCAGGGTTTCCATCCGCTGCTCGTCCAGCGTGGTGAAGGCGATATAGTCCAGAAAGAACAGAGGCTTGGCGCCCCGGGTCAGGATGTCATTGACGTTAAGGGTAACCAAATCCTGGCCGATAGACTCGTAATGGCCCAATTGGGCGGCGATTTTCAGCTTGGTGCCTACCCCGTCGGCGCTGGCAACCAGCACCGGCTCCCGATAGCCGGAAAGCTGAAAGAGGCCGGCAAAGCCGCCCCCGGAGCCGAGCACTTCCGGCCCGTGAGTCATCGAGGCAAACGCCTTAATCCGGTCTTTCAGGTTTTCCATTACCTCCAGGTTGACCCCGGAGGATTGATAAGTGTCGCCGGTCAAGATTCCCGCTCCATCAACTCTTTAATAGCCCGGTATCGTTATCCAACCGGGGAACATTCTAACATAAACGGGTCAATTGATTCAGGAGTGGCGACCGGGCAATCGGCTTACCCCCTTGTCTAATTGCCGGAATCAGTAGTAAAGTCAGGGGCAATAGCGAGTTCGGAACCGAATCAGGTTAAGGAGGGAACATTATGTCCAGAGTTACCCTGATCCAGCACATCAACATCCAGGTGAGCGACCGGGAGCGGACGCGGCGGTGGTATGAGGAAGTCCTGGGCGCCGAGTATCTGGACCGGGGGCCGGAACTGAACCAGCGGCAGCTGCAACTGCGGATTGGCAACGGCGAAATTCACACCACCGACTCCCGCAACCCCACCCCGGTGCCTTCGGTACACTTCGCCGTAGAAATCGACGACTGGGACGAAATGATTGCCAACCTGGATACGCTGGGCGTCCCTTATACCACCACGCCGGGCCGCCGGAACCGGGATGGGGAGGCGTCATCCTGGGGCAATCGCGACTATAGCGGCGGGTGCTACACCTACGTCCACGACCCGGACGGCAACATGATTGAACTGGTACAGCACCCCATGGGGCTGGAGGACGCCGACGGCAACAAGCTGGAAGTGGCCCACTACTCCGAAAGCCCTCAATGGCGGCGGTTCCCGGAATACAACACGGTAAGCGTCTGACCAATTATCAGGCCGGCCCGGTTCTTACGCTATGGTGATTACCTACCCGGCCCGGTTCTGCGTTATGGTGATTACCTACCCGGCACGACTTTTACGCTCATGGCCCGGTTCTCCCGCTCATGGTGAGCTTGTCGAACCACCCACCCCAATTCAGCATCAGGGAGTAAGGAAATGGCAACACAAACCGAAAGGGTCGCCCAAACGGTGGCCCAACCCCTCGTAAAGATTACCGAGATGGACCACATTGTCCTGCGGGTCAAGGACGTCGAGGAATCGCTGCGGTTCTATTCGGAACTGCTGGGCCTGCCGGTGGAACGGGTGGAGCAGTGGCGGGCCGGGGAAGTGCGTTTCCCGTCGGTAAGGCTCAACGCCGACACCATCATTGACCTCTTTGCCTCGGACCAGGAACCCATCGGCAAGGAGGGCGCGCGCAACCAGGACCACTACTGCATGGTCATCGAGCCAACGGATATGGAGCAGTTGAAGGCGGCTTTTGAGGCTTTGGGCGTGGAAATTCAGGCCGGGCCGGGCAAGCGGTGGGGTTCCCACGGCGACGGCATCTCCCTGTATATCTACGACCCGGACGACAACGTGGTGGAGTTGCGGCATTACTAGGAGACCGGTAGGGGCGGGTTTGTAACCCGCCCCTGCACCGTTGAAAGTGTCAAGAAAGGATTAACCGGCCTCATTCCCCCGGTTCCATCACCAGCTTGCCCAACTGAAGTTGAACCGGCACCGGGTAGTTGCCGGTAAAGCAGGCGTCGCAGAAACCGCCCTGCTCGCCTTTAGCGACGCCCAGCAGCCCGCCGACACTCAGAAAGCCCAGGGAGTCGGCACCGGTCAGCGCCCGGATTTCCTCCACCGTATTGTTGGCGGCAATCAGCTCATCCTGGTCGGCCATATCTACGCCCATGTAGCAGGGGAACTTAATCGGCGGGGCGCAAACGCGGACGTGAATCTCTTTGGCCCCGGCCCGGCGCAGCACCCGGATAACGTGGGGGGTAGTAGTGCCGCGCACAATGCTGTCATCCACTACCACCAGCCGTTGGCCCTGAATAACCTCCGCCAGGGGGTTGAACTTCTGGCGCACGCCCAAGTCCCGCAACCGCTGTTCCGGTTCGATAAAGGTGCGGCCCACGTAGCGATTCTTGATTAGCCCGTCGCTGTAGGGTATGCCCGATTCCCGCGCATAGCCGACGGCCGCCGCCGTGGAAGAGTCGGGGATGCCTACCACCAGGTCGGCGTCAACGGGATGCTCCCGGGCCAGTTGCGCCCCCATATCCTGGCGGGCCGAATAGACCAGGGTGCCGTCCAGCACGCTGTCGGGCCGGGCAAAGTAGATATGCTCGAAAATGCACATCGCCCGCCGCTCCGGGACGCTGCTGCGCACCGCCGCGCGGACGCCGTCGCGGTCAATGACCACCACCTCGCCGGGTTTAATGTCCCGGGCATAGTCGGCGCCCAGGTGGTCCAAGGCACAGCTTTCCGAGGCGATAACCCAGCCGTCGCCCAGCTTGCCCATACACAGCGGGCGGATACCCAAAGGGTCCCGGGCCGCAATCAGGGTGTCCTCGGTCAAAGCCACCAGGGAAAAGGCCCCCTCCAGGGTACGCATACAGTAGAAAACCCGCTCCTCCCAGGATTGGCCGGGCGCGTTAGCCAACTGGTAAGCGATTACCTCGGAGTCGGTGGTGGTAGTAAATCGGCAGTTCCACTGCTCCTGGAGTTGCCGCTTGAGCTGGAGGGCGTTGATGACGTTGCCGTTGTGGGCCAGGGCCAGCCGCCCGGCTTGACCTTCAACCAGCAGGGGTTGGGCATTGCAAAGCTGGCTGGTGCCGGTGGTGGAGTAGCGGGTATGGCCGATGGCTAACTCGCCGGCCAGGGGGTAGAAGTCGCGCTCCCGGAAAATCTGGGTAACCAGGCCCATATCGGTATGGACGTTGATGTTCTCACCGTCGGCGGCGGCGATGCCGGCGCTTTCCTGGCCCCGGTGCTGCAAGGCAAAGAGGCCGAAAAAAGCCACCCGGCTGGCCTCGGCTCCCGGCATATAGACACCTACGACGCCACACTCTTCCCGAGGGTGGTCAAAAGGGGCCCGCAGCGTGGGAACCGCAAGCTCTATACTCACGCCGGTATTTTACATTCCCTTAACATCCCAGGTCAACGAATTATGCGCCCAGTTTCCGGTTCGGGATGCGGAAAGTGCATTTTCATCTCATTCCCGCAACCCGTCTCACAAACCCGTCGTTCCGGCGAAAGCCGGAATCCAGGAAATCCTCCCGGAAAAGAACGAGCCGGCTACCGAGCGTTCTGGATTCCGGCTTTCGCCGGAACGACGGTTGCTTGGAATGACGGTTGCCTGGGTTACTCCGGTTAATATGCGTTGACCGCCCCGGCCATCATTCCGGGGTTACCGTTTCGGGATAATGGTAACCTTGCGGTCTTCGCCGAAGCCTACGCTCTCGGTGCTGACCCCTTCGCTTTCGGCCAGGGATATGTGAATGATGCGGCGGTCGGCGGCGGACATCGGTTCCAGGGTGATGCTGCGCCCGGTCTGGCTGACCCGCTCGGCTACCTTGTTTGCCATATCCCGCAGGGAGGCTTCCCGGCGCTGGCGATACCGCTCTACGTCCAGCACCACCCGGGTGCCTTCGCCAAACTCTTTGCGGACAATCATATTGACGACGAACTGCAAGGACTGAAGGGTCTGCCCCCGGCGTCCAATCAGCAAGCCGGAGTCGTCGCCGGTCAAGTCAATAATCGGGCCTCCCGCATCCGGGTCATTAGCCGTCCGGACCGTGCAGGCCACGTTGACCCCGGAGAGGGATAGGATATTGTGCAGCGCGGCCAGGCCCAGGCCGGCCGCCGTGCCTTCGCCGACTTCCGGCGGGACTGGGGCAGCGGCGCTGGCTTCAGAAACCGGCGGGGCGTCGGCCTCCCCTTCGGCGGCAGTTGGGTCGGGAGTTGCCGGCGGTGGTGGCACCGGACTTTCCGGGACGGCATCCCCGGCTTCGGCTACGGCATCACCGGCTTCGGCTACGGCATCACCGGCCCCGGCTTCGGCTACCTCGGCCTCAGCCCCGGCCGCGCCCCCCGGAGCGATACGGGTAACCCGGACCTGGGCCAATTCGGCGCCGATACCCAGGAAACCGGCCTTGCCTCTATTTAGTACTTCTACCTCTACCTCGTTGCGGTCGACGCCTAGCTCCTTCAGCGCCAGCTCTTCGGCCTCTTCGACGGTTCTGGCGGTTCGCACTACTGTTTCCACTGTTTCCATCGCTATCCATCTCCTTGGACGCCGCATCTCGGTCGGCGGATTGGGCTGTCTGGGCCGGCGCCGGCCTTGACCGGGGAATCAGGGGGAACAAAGGCCCCCAGCCGGTTATGAAATACTGGATGCCGATGCCGATTAAATTGGAGACTATCCAATACAGGGGCAGGCCGCTGGGCCATTGCAGGGAGAAGAAACCCAGGAATATGGGTATCATCCAAAGCATCATATTCTGGCTGGACTGCTGGCGCGGGTCCGGCGACGGGGCCATGGTCATTTTCTGCTGCACAAAGGTGGATGCCGCCACCAGCAGGGGGATAATTATCGGAGAGGGGTCCGGCTCCCCCAGGTTCAGCCAGAGGAACCGGTCGTTCAGGGGCGCCGCCGCGTGAATCGGGACGAAAGTTATCCAGGAATAGAGTTGCCCGGAAAGTTTTACCAGATGCTCCGGGTTGTCGAACAGGGTATCTCTCAGGACCCAGAACAGACCGATCAGAATGGGCATCTGAACAATCAGCGGCCCCAGGCAACCCACCGGGCTTACCCCCGACTCCCGGTAGAGGCGCATAGTTTCCTGAGAGATGCGGGCCCGGTCGCCGCTGTGCCGCTCCTGGATTTCCCGCATCCGGGGTTGCAGTTCGCTCATCCGCCGCATCTGGCGAATCTGCTTCAGGGTCAGCGGCAAGGTGACTAACCGAACCAGGATGGTGAGAACGATAATCGCCAGGCCGGTGCTGTTGAAAAAAATCACGTACAACACCATCAAGGTGTTGAGCATGGGCCGGCTTATTACTTCGTTCCAGATGAGACTGAAAAACTGGAAAAACTCGGAAAACGCCGAAAAATCCAAGGATGCTCCTATCCGGTAGCTGTTGACTCAGCGGCGGTTAGCTGCCGGGCCTAATTGCACGGTTCGTGTTTCGCGGTGTCGTAACGCCAGAGTTCCTTTTTATCCTGGCCTTCGGTTACTCTAATCCGCCGCACCTCCCCCTTGTCACTGCTGACAAACACGGAATAGCGCCGGATAACCGATAGGTTGGTCAAGTCCGTCCCTACGCCGGGAGAAACCGGCGGCGCGCCGGCGGCCAGGGGCGCCTTGATTTTCGTCTCTTCCCGCTCGGGCAGAGGGTCTATCACCTCGCCTTCTTCAAGGTTAGAAGGACTGGTGCTTAACAGGCGCATCTTGCCATCCACGGTGGCTACTACCAAGCCCAAAGGCACCAGGGCCGGCGTAGCTGCAACGGGACTTGCCATATCGTGCCGCCACAGGGCATTTTTCGGCTCGCCCAGCGGCGGGGCGTCGGAATCCAGGGCATAGACGTTGCCGTCCATTGCGGGGGCAAAGATAGTCTTCCCGTCGGTTACGGCGCCGGCCCAGAACCAGTTGCTCCCCTCAAACTCCCACTCCAGTTCCCCGTCGTCGGCGTCCAGGGCGTAGAGTTTCTTGTCAAAGGCCCCGACGATGACCAGTCCGTCGAAAAGGAGCGGGTCGGCGACCACGGAGCCGCCGGTCTTGAACCGCCAAAGCTCCCGGCCTTCCCGCAAATCCACGGCGTAAATATGGTGGTCTTGAGAGCCGAAGTAGGCAACATTGTTGAGGACGGTGGGGGTGGACCAGATTTTGCCCTCGGTTACGAAGGGAGACCAGGGCAGTTCCTCGCCGGTGGCGGCCCGGTAGGCGTAGAGGTTGCCGTCCTCGGAGGCGGCCAACAGCACCGTCTCCGGGCCGGTGTCGCTGCGGATAACCTCGGTCAGCACCGGGGCGCTAATCAGGGGCTGGGGTTCCTGAGCCGGGTCGATGCGCGCCGCCTTTTTCCAGCCGGCAGTATCGCTGCCGGTAGCAGTATCGCTGCCGGTATTGGTGGAAAGGGCGTAAACGTGCCCGTCCACCGCGCTGACAAAGACCAGGCCCAACTCCTGGCTTACCGCCGGGGGGCCGAACACGCCTTCCAGCCCGCCGCCGTCGCCCAGGGGCGGATAGGTCCACTTCAACGTAGGCTTCCCGGAATCAGATCCCTCCTTCAGCGCATGGAGCTTGACCCGTCCTTCGTCATCGCCCAGGTCCAGGCTCTTGCAGGCGCCCAGGCCGCTCAGGTCTCCATCCATCTGGGAGGCGACATATATCCACGCCGAGTCGCCCTCAAATTGGACGGCGACCGGCGCCCAGCCCACGTTGTCGCCCGCCAGGTTGGGGGTGCAGGCCAGCACGCCCACCGTCAGCAAAACGGTCAGCAGGAAGGCCCACCGGCTAAAGGAAATCCGCCGGAACCCGTGCCGGTTGGCCGGCGGGCTGCCGTTGCGGGGCGGGGAAACGGATGCAACTTTTGCGGTGTCGGTTTCCGAGAAAATAAAGGGTAAAACAAAAGTCATAAAATTATGGCACCGGTTTATGGCACCGGATCGTAGCCCTTGCCTCCCCCGGGGCGGCAACTTAACAGTCGTCTCAGGCCCAGCCCACTACCTTTTAAGACGCCGTATTGCCCGATGGCCGTGGCGGCGTAACTGGAACAAGTAGGAGTGTAGCGGCAGGTCGAAGGCAGGTAGGGAGAGATGGCCGTTTGATAGAACCGGATAACCAGGAGCGCGGCGCGTGTCATCAGAGAACTATTCCGGTACAGAGTCGGCAAGTAACAAGTTGGTACGCCGCAAAAGGTTATCGGTGGCCCGTTTCAGTTGGCGATATTCGGCCTTTTCCGCTCCCCGTCGAGCGATGAAAACTGCATCCCAGCCTCCCTTCACCCGAGTCTGTCGAATTGCTTCCCGCAATCTGCGTTTTACCTGGTTCCGGGTAACCGCATTACCGATTCGCTTGCTGACCACAAACCCGAAGCGGCTCTGTTCCAAGCCGTTGGGCAGGATCCGAATTACCAGCAGCCGATTGGCGGCGCTGCGGCCTTCCTGATGAATCTGGGAGAAACGCCGGCCTTCGGTCAGCCGGAACCGTTGCTGCATTACTAAAGACCGGCGGTTAAACGGTCAATTGATGCCGCCCCTTGAAGCGGCGGCGGCGCAGTACCGCCCGCCCGTCGGAAGTTCGCGACCTGGCCCGGAAGCCATGCACCCGCGCCCGACGGCGTTTCTTTGGTTGATAAGTGCGTTTAGGCATTATTCTATTCCACCATTCTCCAGTGCAGGGATTATAGGGCGGGCGGGGAAATGCGTCAAGGGCAAGACATGGGACAATCGCAGCATTAACCGGTCATTCCGGCAACCCGTCATCCAGAACCCTCGGTAACAAACCCGTCGTTCCGGCGAAAGCCGGAATCCAGGAAATCCCCAAGAAAAGAGCGGGCTGGCTACCGAGGATTCTGGATTCCGGCTTTCGCCGGAACGACGGTTGCCGGAGTTGCCCTGATTAAGACGCAATTGCCCTACCGTTATTTATCCAAATAGTGAACCCAACCACCGAAACGTGCTATAATAACCCTGTATATCCGGTAAATCCATGTTACCGTTACCCGGGCCGAAGTGGCGGAATGGTAGACGCGCCGGTCTCAAAAACCGGTGGGGGCAACCCCGTGTCGGTTCGAATCCGACCTTCGGCACCAAGTCCTAACCCTCAGCCTTTCACTGCTTTCCCCATTGCAACGCATAAGCGGAAATCAGCCCAACCGATGCCCGTCCAGGTATTGGCGGACGGCCCCCAGCACCAGGTCGGGATACTCCATTGCTACGAAGTGGGAACCTTTAGGCAGGGTTTCCAGTTGCGCCCCCTTGGCCTCCCGCAGGAAATACTTTATCTCCTCGCTGTCCCGCGCCGCCGCATCCGGGTAGTTGCCGGTATCCCCCAGCAGCAGCAGGTATTGGCCGGCCAGGTCTTTCAGGTAGGGGGTGGGGTTCAGCGAATGGCGGGCCTCGTAGTAGATGGCCTCCACGTCCGTCGGACACTTCAACTCGGCCCGGCCGTCCGCCAGCAGGCGGGTGCCGCCGTAGATGTAATCGCGCACCGCCGAATCGGTCCAGGTACTGAAAACCCGCCGGTTCCGGTAGGCGTCGTACATCACCTCCCGGCTTTCCCAGACGGCGCGCTTGTTGCGGGTGCGGTTCATCCGCTCCTCCCGTTCCGCCGGGTCGTACACCTCCAGGGCCGGGCCGACCCGGGTATCCACCAGCACCGTCGGGCCGATGATGCCCGGCACCATCGAGTTGGCGATAATTATGGTCATCCCCCCCGCCGAATGGCCTACCGCGTAGGGCGGCTGGGGCGGGTTCAACGCCTGCACCAACCCCACCAGGTCTTGTGCCATCTGGTCAAAGGTATATTCGCCCGGCTTATCGGTATCGCCATGCCCCCGCAGGTCTAGGGACAGCACGTGATAGTCCCGGGCCAGGTCTTGGGCCAGCGGGTTCCAGACCTGGGCGCACAGCCCGATACCGTGGGTCATTAACAGCAGGGGATTATCCGGGTTGCCCCAGGAAAGGCCGTGCAGGGTAATCCCGTTGGCCTCGACAAACTTGCTTTCCGGTTCCAAATAGTTCCTCCTCTACAACAGGTCTCTACAACAGGTTCCAGCGGGGCTGGCCGGCGGCCTGCTCCCGCAGGTAATCCACAATCCAGTCCCGGACTTCCGGGGCCAGGTAAAAGTTGGGGCGGATGAGGTCGCTCTCATCCTCAATCAAGCCCTCGTCCAGGGACAGCCGGGCCTCTTGGGTGCCCGGCATTATGCTCACCCCCACCCGGAGATTTGCCATAGCCGGCTTGATTCGGCGCAGAAAGTCCAGCTTCTGCGCCACCGATTGGCGGGTTTCCCCCGGCTCGCCGAAACGCTGGGAGATGGTGTAGTGCAGGTCGCCTTCCTCGCAGATGCGGCAGGTCTCCAGCAGGGGTTCCAGCCGCTCCCCCAAAGACAGCCCGTCGTGGCCGTCGCCCTGCATATTGCCCATCAAGACCAGGGCGCAGCCGGCCCGTTTCATCAGCCCCACCAGTTCCGCATCGCAACTGTAGGGGGCCAGGTTGGTATTCCAATGCAGCTTTAAGTCGGCCCCGGCCAAGGCCTGGCAAAGCTCCTTGGCGTGGGACAGCGGCACGTTGAAACCGTTGTCAATAAAGAACACCTTGCGCAGCCCGTACCGCTGCTCCATTTCCTGGACTTCCCGCACTACTTCATCAATGGGGCGGATAACCCGCCAGGCGCTTTTTGGCCCCGGCTCGGCGCCGGGCGCGGTGGGATAGCTGAAATCGCCCAGCTTGGTCAGAATACCGATGCCGAACCCGGCCCGCTGGTAGCGATCCATATCCAACTCGTCAAACCGGGGCGGTTTGGAAAACTCCGAGGAACAGCGCATCCCGTTGTAGCGTATCTGGCCTTCCTCTTGATAGACCAGGCCGGGCAGGTCCAGGTAGGAGGGTTCGCCAATCTCCAGGCGGCCGGCTAATTCGGCAAAGGTTTCCCCGGCGTCTCCGGCCAGGCCCAAATCGGGATTCAGGTAGGTGAAACACTCCCGGGGCAGCAGGCTGAAGGCCGGCCCGCCGCAGACAATCGGCGCCCGGGAAACTTCCCGCACCCGGTCAATCACTTCCTTGGTAATCGGCAAGGCCCATTGGGGATCCAGGTAGCTGTGATTGCTGAGGTTGCGCAGGGAAAGGCCCACCAGTTCCGGCTGAAACTCGGCCGCCGCCGCCTCCACGTCGGCCAGGTAGTCATCGGAGAACATCAAGTCCAGCACCTTCAGTTGATGCCGTTCCGGGTCCAGGTGGCCGGCGATGTAGGCCATGCCGATAGGCAAAGGGCGGGCGTCCATCCGGCTCATCAACCGCTGATGCCGGTTAGTGGCAATCAAGAGAATCCGCATCGGGCTATCCTCCCTGACAGACTTGTTCCGCCCCCAATATACGATATAGGCATCAATCCGGCAAATACCGGCCGGGACTGACCGGGGAGCGTCAATCTGACAACATCCGCTCATGGTGAGCTTGTCGAACCACCGGCCGACCATCCTTCGACAAGCTCAGGATGAGCGGATGTTGTCAACTTTCCCGCTTTAGGGATTACTCAGGTGGTATGTCATTCCGACCGCAGGGAGGAATCTAAAATGCCTGGCCGTTGCCACGTTCCGATTCCGGGGAAATCCGACTTATGAGAGAGTTTAGATTCCTCGCTCCGCTCGGAATGACATTTAGCTTTCAATCATCTCGGCGGGATACAGCAGCCAAATTGACAGCAGGTTAATCCCTATGCTACGTTTGCCGGGCGAAAAACCGCCGGACAAATCTGCCGGGAGAGGACGGTCTAATGCGAAGTATTGACATTCACGCCCACCTTACGCCCCAATGTTTCTGGAGGGCTACGGAAAACGGGGGAGACTGGCACTCTTTACGCCGGGAGCAGGACAGCCGGGGGCGGGAAATCGCCCTGGTCGGCGACCGGCGCGGCGGGCTGCCCCCCAAGGCCCGCTGGACGCCGGAGGAACGGATGACCGATATGGACTCCCTGGGCGTGGACGTTCACGTGCTGTCCCCCTACTCCGGTTTCTACAACTACGGCCTGGACGCCGCAGTAGCCATTGCCACCTCCCGCGACTCCAACGATGAAATCGCTCAGATGGTCAAAAGCTGGCCCGACCGGTTCGCCGGTTTAGGCACACTGCCGATGCAGGACGTGAAGGCCGCTATCGCCGAGTTGGAACGCATTATGCAGGCCGGTTTCAAGGGCGCGATGATTGACGACCACGTGAACGGCAAGCTGCTGGATGAGGCCGAGTTCCTGCCCTTCTGGAAGGCGGCGGAGCAGTCGGGCGCGCTGATTCTCTTTCACCAGGGCGACGGCACCATCGTTGACTTTCGCACTGACCGCTACCACCTGCCCAACACCATCGGCAACCTGGCCGACCGGGCGGTTACCTTCTGTTCCCTGGTGCTGGGCGGCGTGATGGACGCCTGCCCCGACCTGAAAATCTGCCTGTCCCACGGCGGCGGCTACACCTGCTACGGCATTGGCCGGGTTGACCGGGGCTGGCGCGGGCTGCCCGACTCGCCCACCAAGCCGGAACAGCCGCCCAGCGCCTACCTCAACCGCTTTTACTACGACTGCATCGTTTACACCGAGGAATCCCTGCGCTACCTGATTGACCAGGTGGGCGCCGACCGGGTGCTGTTCGGCACCGACTGGCCCTACGACATGGTCTTTGACTGGCCGGTATCCTGGATTCTGGCGCTGGAAAGCCTGAGCCAGGAAGAAAAGGAACTGATTCTGTGGAAGAACCTGGAGAAGTTGCTGGATCTTTAGGCTTACCGTGGGAGGAAGCGGGGGTAGTTGCCCCGGTTCTTTACTGGCTCGCCGCCGGAGCAAATGCGCCACTCCCTTTTATCTGTCATCCTGAACGTATATCTGTCACCCTGAACGGAGTGAAGGGTCTAAAATCCTGGCAATAAGGACGGTTCAGGACGGCGGGCATTTTAGATTCCTCGCTGCGCTCGGAATGACCTATCCCTGATTCGGCACGATGACATATCTCTGATTAGAATTATCACTATCACCTTACCCTCACCCTTGGGAGGTTACCGGATGCGGAGCATAGACATCCACGCCCATACCTTTACCCGGTCAATGTTCACTACCCTGGATTCCGGCCAGGATTGGTACGGGATGCACTACGAAGGAGAGGGGCAGCAGAGCCTCTTTATCAAGGAAGGCAAGCGGGTCGGCATCAACCCCAAGCTGCGGTTCACCCCGGAAGAGCGGATTGAGGATATGGACCGGCTGGGCACCGAGGTTCAGGTGGTGTCGCTGCACACTCAGGTATTCGGCTACCACCTGGATGCGGCGGCGGGGCTGGCCCAGGCCCGAGAGGTGAACGACGACATCGCCGAGTTTGTCCAAGAAGCGCCCCAACGGTTCGCCGGAATGGCTACCCTGCCGGTGCAGGACGTCGGCGCCGCCATTACGGAACTGGACCGATCGGTGAATACCCTGGGCCTCAAGGGCGCCGAGTTGGATACCGTGGTCAATGGCCGGAACTGGGATGAGCCGGAGTTTCTGCCCCTGTTTCAGGCCGCCGAATCAATGGGCGCGGTGCTTTTCTTTCACCCCCAGCCCCAGCACAACATTATGCTGGAACGCACTAACCGGCTGGCCTTGCCCAACTGCGTCGGCGTTCCCCTGGAGGATACCCTGCTGGTGGCGACCCTCATTTTCGGCGGGGTGCTGGAAAAGTGTCCCGACCTCAAGGTGTGCGTGGCCCATGGCGGCGGCCCGGCCTGTTTTGGCCTGGGCCGGCTGGATCGGGGCTGGCAGGTGCGTTCCGAGGCGCGGGTCAACATCAGCAAGCCGCCCAGCGCCTATATGCGCCGCCTCTACTACGATACGGTGGTGATGAGTGAGACGGCCCTGCGTTTTCTCATTGACTCGGTAGGCATTGACCGGGTAGTTCTGGGCAGCGACTACCCCTTTGTACCCTGGGATCCCTCGCCCGCCGGCTGGGTGCAGGGGCTGGAAAGCCTGACCCAGGAGGAGAAAGACCGGATTCTCTGGAAAAACCTGGAGGAGTTGCTGGGCTTGTAGGGACTTGCCCCCAGGCATCGGCAAGCTGCTCTGGTCGCTGCTCCTCGATTGTCCTTCGACAGGCTCAGGATGAGCGGGGGAATACAGGGCAAGGGTTCAATAAGCTCACCGCGAACCAATTTTGTTCAAGGCAGGAAGTTGGCTATGGAAAACCTCTGGTCGGAAAATGAAGCCCAGGGACTTAACGAACTGGATAAACTGGTTTATATGAGCCGGCTGATTGGCGCCGACCCGTCCCTGGTGGTTTGGGGCGGCGGCAACACCTCCATCAAGCTGACCGAAAAGGATTTCCTGGGCCGGGACGTGGAAGTAATGCGGATTAAAGGCTCCGGCTCAGACCTGAAGTCGATGGAGCGGTGGCAATTTCCCCGGCTGAAACTGGAAGAGGTGCTGCCGGTCTTTGAGCGGGGCGATATGTCCGACGAGGAGATGGTGGACTACCTGGATCGGTGCGTCCTTGACCCCAACTCGCCCCGGCCCTCTATTGAAACCCTGCTCCACGCCTTCCTGCCCTTTATGTGCGTGGCCCACTCCCACGCCGACGCGGTGGTGGGGCTGACCAACAACCGGGAGGCCGACGCCATTCTGCAACGGGTCTATGGGGACGACGTGGCGGTGGTGGAGTACCTGCGGCCCGGTTTCCAACTCTCCAAGCTGGTCGGGCTGGCGGTAAAGGAATCCCCCAAGCTCAACGGCGTAGTGCTGGTGAATCACGGCCTGTTCACCTGGGGGGACAGCGCTCAGGAAGCCTACGACCGGCACATTGACCTGGTAAGCCAGGCCGAGGAGTACGCCGCTCAAGGCGGGGCAAAGGGCGCCGGAACCGGCACCGTCTCCGGAACCGGCTCCGGGGCCGTCTTTGGCGGCTGGCAGCGCAACCCCCTAGCAGCAGACCGGAGAAAAGAGGTGGCCGCCGCCCTGGCCCCCACCCTGCGGGGCCTGGTCAGCCAGCAGCGCCGGGCGGTGCTGCGGTTTGATGACTCCCCGGACGTGCTGGAGTTTATCGGTTCCACTGAGGGACAGCGGCTCAGCGGCATCGGCCCGGCCACTCCCGACCACCTGATCCATACCAAGCGCAAGCCCCTGTGGGTGGAGGCGGCCAACCCGGAGGACACGGCGGCGGTACGGGAGTCGCTGAAACAGGGAATGGCCGACTACGCCACCGAATACGCCACCTGGTATCAGGAAAACACTACCGGCGCCGACTCGATGCTGGATCCCTACCCCCGGGTAATCCTGTTGCCCGGCGTGGGGATGTGGACTACCGGACGGGACGCCCGGGCATCGTTGATAACCAATGACATCTATCACCACACCATCAACGTGCTGCGTACCGCCCAATCGGTCAGCGACTATACTTCCCTGACCGCCAAAGACGCCTACGATGCCGAATACTGGCCCCTGGAACTCTACAAGCTGACCCTGGCCCCGCCGGAGAAGGAACTGGCCCGGCAGGTGGCCCTGGTAACCGGGGCGGCCAGCGGCATCGGCAAGGTTATCGCCCAGCGGTTGGCCGCCGAGGGCGCCCACGTGATTGTTACCGACCTGGACGCGGAGAGCGCGGAGGATGTGGCGACGGAGATTAACCGCGCCGCCGGCCCGGAGCGGGCGGCGGCTTTTCCCCTGGACGTGGCCGACGCCGGCCAGGTAGCCGACGCCTTTCAATCCCTGCGCCGGGCCTACGGCGGCCTGGACATCCTGGTATCCAACGCCGGCATCGCCCCGGTAGGCACCATTGACAACCTTTCCCTGGCCGACTGGCAGCGTTCCCTGGACATCAACACCACCGGCCATTTCCTGGTGGCGGCGGAGGCGGTCAAGCTGATGCAGGAACAAGGCATCGGCGGGAGTCTGGTGTTCATCGGCACCAAGAACGTGCCGGCGCCGGGGGCCGAGTTCGGCGCCTACAGCGTCGCCAAGGCCGCCGAGGTGCAGTTGGCCCGGGTGCTGGCCCTGGAAAACGGGCAGTACGGCATCCGGGTGAACGTGGTCAACCCGGACGCCGTTTTCCAGGGTTCCCGCCTCTGGTCAACGGAGTTGCGGCAGGAACGGGCGGCGGCCCACGGGGTAACGGTCGAAGGGCTGGAGGAGTTCTACCAGCAGCGCAACCTGTTGAAGGCCAAAGTCTTTGCCGAGGACGTAGCGGAAACGGTGCTGTTCCTGGCCTCTAACCGCTCGGCCAAGACCACCGGCGCCATGATTCCGGTGGACGGCGGCGTTAGAGAGGCTTTCCCCCGGTAGCCGGGCTACCTTCCGCTACATTTCCCGGTTGTGGAAAATGCCAGGGGCGGGTTGTAGTAACCCGCCCCTACGCCGTTAAATGCCCCGGTTGCTCACCCTACCGCTTGACGTATTTATCCACGCTCATCGCGCCGGTCAGGGCCAGGTAAACATTGTCCTGATTGTCCACCCACAGGCCATGGGCGGAACGGGAGTCCCAGCGAGCCAGGGTGCGGCCCTCCTTGTCCCGCACGCTGATGCCGGGGGTAGAGCCTTCCAGCGAGGACTCGGCGATGTAAAAGTCGCCGTTGGTGGATTGGGAAATATCGTTGGGGCGGGTCATGTCGGTCCACATATTCAGGAACTCGCCCTCGCCGGTGAACACCTGCACCCGGCTGTTTTCCCGGTCGCAAACGTAAATCAGCCCCTCCTCATCAATCAGCAGACTGTGGGGCAGGTGAAACTCTCCCGGCCCGCCCTTGCCGGGCACGCCCCAGGAGGCAATCAGCCGGCCGTCTCCACTGAACCGGTGCACCCGGCTGTTGCGGTAGCCGTCAGAAACGTAAAGGTCGCCGGAGGGGGACGGGTACATCTCCGAGGGGTAGTTAAAGGGGCCGGCGGCGCGCGGCACCAGGGCGCCGGCCTCTTCGCAACCGGTATCGGAGTGGACGCCCCGCTCGCCAATCACCATCAACGGCTTGCCGTCCAGGGTGTATTTCAGGCAAACCGAGTCCTCCCGGTCGGTCAGGTAGATTACGTCGTCCACGATGCAAAAACCGTGGGGCAGGTTAAAGGCCCCGATGCCCCAGGAGTTAAGGTAGTTGCCCTCGGTATCGAATACCACAATGGGTGGGTCTTTGCGCTGGTACACATAGACCCGATCCTGGGAATCGCTGGCTACCGAACTTACTACGCCGAAAGTCCACCCCTCGGGCAGTCTGGCCCAGTCCCGGACCAGTTCATAGTCATGCTTGTCCGTACTTACTAAAACCATTGCCGCTTACCTCCCGGCTTAATTGAGTTGCCGGCTTGGGCCGGCTGGGCGGGCTGTCGCAAAGTCTGAAACCCGCTCTCTGAAACCTGCTCGTGGTGAGGCCAACAATCCACTCATGGTGAGCTTGTCGAACCACCCCACCGCCTAACGCTGGCGCACCCACTTGTCCACGCTGTGGTTGGTGGTCAGGCCCAGGTAAATGTCGCCTTTGGAGTCCACCCAGAGACCGTGGGCGTGGCGAATCTCCCAACGGGTTATCAGCGTCCCGTCGGCCTCCCAGATGCTGACGTGGGGCGGCCCGCCGTCAACCTCCTGCTCCGCAATGTAGAATACCCCGTCGCTGTCCCGGGAAATATCGTCCGGGCCGCCCATCCCGTCAGTCCACTGAGTAATAAACTCGCCGTCCGGGGAGAAAATCTGCACCCGCCGGTTGGCCCGGTCGCAGACATATACCTTGCCGTCCGGATCTACCAGGCAGCTATGGGGCAGGTGGAAATGGCCCGGCTCCGTGTTCCCCGGCTGGCCCCAGGAGGTAATCAACTGGCCGTCCCCGGTGAAACGATGCACCCGGCTGTTGCGGTAGCCGTCGGAGATATACAGGTCGCCGGAGGGACTGGGCACCATTTCCGTCGGGTAGTTAAAGGGGCCAGCAGCGCGGGGAACCAGGTCGCCGGGCCGTTCGCAGCCGGTATCGGAATAGACGCCCCGCTCACCGATGACTTGCAGGGGTTTGCCGTCCAGGGTGAACTTGACCGCCACCTGGTCGGAGCGGTCGGTGATATAAACGATGTCGTCGCTGATGGTAATGCCGTGAGGGTCGGCAATGGCGCCGATGCCCCAGCAGTTCAGGTAGTTCCCTTCCGAGTCAAAGACCATAACCGGCGGGTCCTGACGCTGGAAAACATAGACCCGATCCTGGGAGTCGGTAGCTACGGCGCTGACGATGCCCAGCGATTCCCCTTCGGGCAGCCTGGGCCAGTCCTGAATCAGTTCATAGGTATATTTGCCGGTGCCGGCGGTAGTCATAGCTTGTCCCCCCTGTAGCAGTTTAAGGCAGTGTAAACCTGGCCCTACCTGCTGTCAAACCGGGCAGCTTGCGGGCCGGGCAATCGCGCCTTAACCGGGGCAATCCAGGCAAACGTCGTTCCAGCGCAGGCAACCGTCATTCCGGCGCAGGCAACCGTTGTTCCGGCGAAAGCAACCGTCATTCTGGCGCAGGCAACCGTCGTTCCGGCGAAAGCCGGAATCCAGGAAATCCCCCGGAAAAGAGCGTGCCGGCTAATGAGAGTTCTGGATTCCGGCTTTCGCCGGAACGACGGGTTGTTTATGATGACGGGTTTATGATGCGATTGCCCCGGCTTGTTGGTATTTTCAACGGTGTAGGGGCGGGTTTGTAACCCGCCCTGCGTTCAACGGCAAATTCGGTGCGGAGAACCAACGCCGCTACCGAAACGTGGGCGGGTTACAAACCCGCCCCTACCGGCCAAAATAGCGAAGTATGGCAAAAATACCAACACCGGTAAGAAATACCGGAAAGTGTTGGGAATATCCGCTTGCGAAGGGCTTTTCACTACAGAGGTGAAAAACCCGCAATACTAACCAAAGAACCCGCTAACGATATGTTCCCGAATAAGGCCGGCCACCAGTTGGGGACGCTGTACCGGTACGTCGTGGATGCTGTCCTCCAGCCAGACCGTCTTGCAGTGCGGCAGGGTTTGTTCGGCGACGGCTACGCTGCTTTCCCGCCGCAGGGTGCGGGCCGCCACCGAGTCATCGTTCTGCATCCGCGCCGGCAGTATCAAGACCGGGCAGGAAACCTGGGGGTAAAGCTGGGGGGGATGGTGCTCCCAAAGGGCGTCGATAATCCGCAGGTGATTCTCCCGGCTGAGCTGGGCGCGGATGGTGCCGTCCTCCAGCACCGCAAAGTTTGCCAGCAGGATTGCCTCAAACTCCGGGGGCAGAGGAAAGGGCCGGGGACGTTCCCGGAACCGCTGCCGGAACTGTTCCAAAGTCATTCCGGTGAACACCGGGGGGGCCATATCCACCCGCGCCTGTTCCAGCGTCATGCCGGGCCGGGCCGAAGGTTCAATCATGCCCCCGTCAACAAAACAGATGCCGCGCGGCAAGGCGGGATGGGCCACCGCAAACTCCAGGGCGACGTCGGCGCCCCAAGAATGGCCGACAATTACCGGCTTATCCAGATTCAACGCCTCAATTACTCCCAGCAAGTCCTGGCCCACGGTAGCGAAATCGTACCCGTAATCCGGTTTGTCGCTCTCCCCATGTCCCCGCTGGTCCACGGCGACAACGGCAAACTCCTCAGCCAGCATCGGGGCCACCAGGTCCCAGATATGACAAGTGGAGGCCAGGCCGTGCAGCAATACCACCGGTTGCCCGGAACCGCCCCAGTCCCGATAGTGCAGGTTTATCCCGTTGACCGAAAGCCAACCGTCAATCGGAGTTTGCGCCATTCTATCCCTCCCGCCCGGATGCAGAAACAAATGATAACCAGCAGGCTGGCGGTTGACAACCGGCAAGGGGTTTTGGTCAGGGCAATCGTGTCTTAACCAGGGCAACCCAGGCAACCGTCGGCAACCCAAACAACCGGGATTCCGGCTTTCGCCGGAACGACGGGTTATTTATGGCGACGGGTTTATTCTGCGATTGCCCGGCTTAACGACGTTTTAATGGACAGGGGCGACCGGGTTGGAATAGGATAGGGGAGCAACGCCAACCGGCGCGAGGAGAGAAACTTATGGCAACCGATGAGCAATCCATCCCTCAGGAACGGAAGGACAGCTACCTGAAGGTAGAGGTCAGGGACGTGCGGCCGGTTCCCTTGCCCGACGGCGATGCCGGGGAGGGGCTGGCCCTCTGCACCGACCGGGGGGAAATAACTGCCATTCTGCATCGCGCCCCGGCGTCCCGGAAGGGGGTAGTCTGGGTCTGCGGCGCCCGGGGCGGTTTCGGCGGGCCGGGGCCGGGCTTGTACGCTCAACTGGCCCAATCCCTGACCGGCCAGGGTATTTCCTCGCTGCGCCTGGACTATCGCCAGCCCAATCTGCTCGCCGAGTGCGCTATGGACTTGCTGGCCGGCGTAACCTATTTTGAGGATTTGGCCCATGACCCGGTGGTGGTAGTGGGCCATTCCTTTGGCGGCGCGGTGGTCATCGCCGCCGGCGCGGTGAGCCGCCACGTGGCCGGCGTGGTGTCCCTGTCTCCCCAAACCTACGGCGCTCACATGGCCGGGCTGGTGGCGCCCCGCCCCCTGCTGGTGGTTCACGGCAAAAGCGACACCCGGCTCCCTTACTCCTGCGGACAGCAGATTTACGAGTGGGCCAACCAGCCCAAGCAACTGGTACTCTACGAAGGCGCCGAGCACCGGTTGGCAGAATGTCGGGAGGAACTGGCCTGCCTGCTGACCGAGTGGATTCCGGCAACCCTGGAAACTGCGCCGGCCGCCGGCGGCTAGACGGATAAATGAGGTTAAGTTCTATGACCTTGCCAGAGACCCTGCAAGACCGCATCGGGTACGACGCCGGTTCCACCTCCTTGGAAGAGGCCCTGGAAACGGCGGCGACCCACTCCTTTCACTACCTGGACTTTAACGCCGACCGGGGGCCGAATCGCCTGGATAACTGGAACGATGCGCGGGTGGAGTCGGTTATCGCCGCCGCCCGCCGCCACCACGTAACCCTGACCCTGCACACGGCGTCCTCGGTCAACGTGGCCGAGTTTTCCCCCAGCGTGGACGCGGCGGTTGACCGCTACCTGGAGGGCAACATCGACCTGGCCCGGCGGCTGGGCGCGCACGGGGTAGTGGTGCATGGCGGCTATCACTTCAGCAGTGTGGTGGCGGAGCGGATGGCGGCCTCCCTGGAGCGGTTAAAGCGGGCCACCGCTTACGCCGAGGGCGCCGGGGTAACCCTGCTGTTGGAAAACCTGAACCGGGAACCGGATGACGCTGAAATCCACTACCTGGCCCACACCGTCGATGAGTGTCGCTACTACTTCGACGCCATCGCCTCCGACCGGTTCGGTTGGGCCTTCACCGTCAACCACGCCCACCTGGTGCCGGAGGACGTGGCCGGCTTTCTGGACGCCTTTGGCGTAGGCCGTATCGGTGAGGTGCGTCTGGCCGACAATACCGGAGAAAAGGAAGTCCATCTGAATCCGGGGGAGGGCGATATAGATTTCCGTGCCGTTTTCCGGCGGCTGGAATCCTCAGGTTACCGGGGTTTTTACACGATGGCCTTTGGCGACCTGGCCGCCCGGCTGGAGGCCCGGGCGTTATTCGCCGGCTACGGCTGAGGCCGAGGCCGGAAAAGCTACCCGCCGGCCGCATCCCCCAAGTCCACCGGGATGATGTAAACGCCCTTGGCCCGGGGCAGCAGGGAACTTTCGTAGTTGTAGTGGGTTTCCACCAGTACCCGGTAGCGGGTGTCGGAAAGCCGCTGCCAGCCGAAAGGCACCGGGTTCCAGCCCACCATCTGCAACAGCCGTTCCTCCCGCTCAATAGAGGATTCCAGCCCGGCGTCGCGGATCCGCAGGATGTTGGCGGTCATCGCAAAGTCGTCGGCCACCTCCTTGCCGGTCATAAAAACGTGCAGCGCCGAGGAATCAGAGGACTCCTCGGCGGCGGGGCCGTCCAGGAGCGTCCAGCTTAAAGTATGATCCCAGGCCACAATCCGGGAGAAGTTATCCCCTTTGGCGTAGAACCCTTCCGCCGACACATCCACCACCCAGATGCCGCCGCCTTCGTCGCGAAAGCCGTAAAGGGTGTTGAACAGGTAATTCAGGTCGCCGCTCAGCCGGGGCGAAACGCCGTACAGACCGGCCGCCGGGGCGTCAGGGAATTGGGCGATGGGATACTGAACCTTTTGATACTCCTCCGGGCTTGCCAGGTTCACCAGATAGACGGCCTGCCAGCGCGGGTCAGCCGGCTCATCCCCCTCAGCAGCCGGCCAGCCCTCGGAACTCAACAGCCAGGTCCGGTCATCGTAGGGCAGGGGCAGGGCCAGCAGGATAATCCCCGGCGCGGTATAGATTTCCTCGCCGGCGCCGGCGGCGTCCAGCGTAAGAATCTTGTACCGCTGTTTCTTGTCCGGTTCCAGGGAGCGGCGGGCAATAATGTAATACCGTTCGTTGGCATCGCCGGCATCGCCCTTTACCGGGTAGCGGCGGATACCGCCGGCGGTATCACACTCCCCCAACCAGTCAACCTGTTCCCGGCGCAGGATGTCGGCAATCCAGTCGCTCTCAAACCCGAAATACTGCACTCCGGCGCCGGAACCGCCCCAGAGCAGGGCCTGTATCCGCTCGCCAAAGGGCGCGCCGGCCTCGGCCAAATCTCCGGTTACGTGCTGCGGGGTAAACCGGAACCCCAGCGAGGTCATCAGGTCGGCATAGCCGGGATGATTGAGGCTTTCCCGGTACAGGTCGCACTGTTTCCGGGCCAGGGGCGCCGCCGGGTAGCGCTGTTCGGGAAAGGGCAGGGCCAGAATCTCCCGCTCATACTCCCGGGCCAGGTCGGAAACCCCGGCGCTCAAGGCGCGCGGGTTCAGGTGCAGGTGGGTCGGCGCGGCAATCCGGTCATCCCGGCTCTGCCATTCCGGGGGCAGGTCAAAGGGAATTACCAGCAGGGTGCCGTCGGGGAAAACCTCGGCAACCACCCCCGCCGCCGTCCGGCCCCGCAAATACTCAAACTCGACGTTGGTAAAGAGTTCCCCCGCCGCAGGGCCGGCCAGCTTGCGGCGCAGGTCATCAGAAATTGGAATACCCATTGCCAGCAGCCGGTATATTTTATGGGCCGGATGTTCCCCCAACAGTTCGGATTGCAGGGCCAGCAAGTCAACGTAGGCGTCAACGCCGTCGGCCGCCAACCGCAGGGCAGCCCGCCCCTGCCACTCAACTATTTCAAGCATCAACTCCGGCGGAGCGTCCACTTCCACCAGGTTTCCCCCGGCGGTGCGGGCCAGGAAATGGGGTTTGAGCAGGGCGGCAAAGTCGGCGGTGGTATCGTACTCCGGCCGGCGCGCCACCAACTCCGGCGGCACCTTGCCGGCCGGTATGGAAAAGGGAGTATCGGCATTGGTCACGTCAATTTCAGCCTCCGGCGGCGGCGCCAGGGTCGGTGGCGGTAGCGTTGGTGTCGGCGGCAGCGGTGTTACACCGGTCGTTGGCCGGGAATTGTCGGCGGTAGCGGTGCCGGTGACAGTGGCCGGTGTTCTCCCGGCGGCAACCGGGGGTGTCTCCGTTGCCGGGGGCAGCGGGTTCGGTTCCGGCGCGCAAGCCGGGGCGACCAGGGCCAGCCCCGCCAGCAGGGGCAACAGCGACAACAACGGGATGCCGCGTTTCAGCCATTGGGGGAATTTCATTGGCCGCCCTGGGCAAAGGGCTTGAGCGCCGCGTAAATCACCTCGTTAATCGGAGTCGCCACCTCAACCTCCCGCCCGGCCCTTACCACCGCGCCGTTCAGGGCCTCCAGTTCCAGGGGGCGGCCGGCCATGATGTCGGCGTGCATTGAGGCGTGCATATCGTCAAGGGAACCCTCAATGTAAGCCAGGGTGTGCTCCACGATGGCCGCGTCCAGATTCACCCCGGCGGCCCGGCCCACCGTTTCTATCTCCCGCATACAGGAGACAATTACCGTCCGCCATTCGGGACGGGGCATCAGTTGGGCCATAGTTTCCCGAGAAAGGGAAGTTACCCCGGCCATAGTTGCTATGAATAGGAACTTGCTCCACAGGGTTTGCTGAATATCCCGGCTGAACTCGGCCGGTATCCCGGCCGGTATCAAGGTATCGCGGACAACATTGCCCCGTTCCGAGTCGCTGCCGTCCGGTTCGCCGAATACAATGCGGACTACGCTGCCACTTTGACGGATGACGCCGGGTTGGGGCCGGGCCGCCTCGATGTAAGCCGCGCCGGGCAGCACTTTTCCCGGCCCTACGGCTTGGGCGGCGGTCTGGTAACTGTCAATCCCGTTCTGCAAGCACAGGACGCTGGTTGCCGGGCCAACCATCGGCAGCATTGCCGGAATTGCCTCGGCGTTCTGGTAGGTCTTGACCGTGAGCAGGATTAAATCGACCGGGCCGACTTCAGCCGGGTTATCGGTGGCATACAAGCCGGCGCCGCCGGGAATGGTGAGCAGTTCGGTATCGGTATGGATTTGCAGGCCCCGCTCCCGGATAGCGGCCAGATGCGCGCCCCGGGCAATCAACGCAACGTCATTGCCGCCCCGGGCCAGCATCCCGCCAAAATAACCCCCGATACTACCCGCTCCCATCACGGCAACCCGCATATCCAACCACCCCCGGCAAGCTGGTCAATCAATACAATACAATCGGGACCAGAAATGTCTGAGGTCAAGATAACCCTTAATTGCAGCGGTGGCAACCGGCTTGATGACCGGCGTTTTCAACCCTTGAAAGATTTCCTGGATTCCGGCTTTCGCCGGAACGACGGTTACTTGAGTTGCCGGCGGTTGCCATGGTTAAGACGCAATTGCCCCGATGGTGAAAACATTGGCTTGACGCTGGATTGTTTTCTCCTTATGCTTTCCCTACTATCCAAGACCGTCCAGGACTATCCAAAGAATCAGGCCGTAAAGTGGCCGCGCCATTAACTTTTAAGGAGCAAAGGGATGACCCAGCAGACTCAGCCCGCCCCGCCAATTACCCCGCCGGTGCCCCAGCCGGAATCGGATTTCTACTGGGAAAAGTGCAAGGAACACGAGTTGTGGCTCCGCCATTGCCGGGACTGCGACAACACCTACTTTTACCCCCGGGACATTTGCCCCGACTGCTTTTCCCGCAACACCGACTGGATTCAGAGCAGCGGCCGGGGGACGGTGCACACTTTCTGCATCGTACACCGCGCCCCGACGCCGGCCTTTCGGGACATGGTGCCTTACGTTCCGGCAGTGGTGGAACTGGAGGGCGGCGCCCGCATCTGCACCCACCTGGTGGAAATTGCCGCCGACCCGGCGGTAATCAAGTGCGGAATGGCGGTGCAAGTGGTCTTTGACGACCTGACCGACCGCATCAGCCTGCCCAAGTTCCGGCCCGCCGCCTGACCCGGCGCTATGGAACTGGAAGGCAAAGTAGCCATCGTTACCGGGGGCAGCCGGGGCATTGGCCGGGCCGTGTGCCAGGGCTTGGCCCAAGCCGGGGCCAGCGTGGTAGTGGCCTCCCGCAGTGAGTCGGAGGCGCCGGCCGGGGCCGAGTTTGCGCGTTACGCCTCGGGAAATATCCACGAAACCGCCGCCGCTATTCGCCGGGCCGGGGGTCAAGCCCTGGCGGTGAAATGCGACGTCGCCGACGCCGGGGACATTCGCGCCCTGGTTCAGACCACCCTTGACCGCTACCGGAAAATAGACGTAGTAGTATCCAACGCCGGTATCGACTGCGAAGCGCCGGTGATTGACCTGGACCCGGATTTACTGGACCGCTGCCTGGCAGTCAACGTGCGGGCGCCCCTGCTCCTGTGCAAGTACGCCTTGCCCGCAATGCTGGCCCAGGGTTCCGGCTCCATCATCGGCATCACCTCCGGTTCGGCCCGGGGTTACCGGGAAGGCCGGGTAGGTTACTCAATGAGCAAGGCGGCGCTGGAGCGGATGTTCCTGAGTCTGGCCGAGGAAGTCCGGCCCCGCCATATCGCAGTCAACCTGCTCAGCCCCGGCCGGGTGGATACCTGGATGAACCGCCGGGGCGACTGGCCCGGCACGGCGCATATCCCCATGGTGGAACCGTCCTTAGTTATCCCGGCGGCGGTATGGCTGGCCGGCCAATCGGCAGAGACCTTCACCGGCCAGGTGGTAGAGCGGGCCGATTTCGGCCTGACCTGGGGCGGGCAGTCCTGACTCACCGGGGCCTTTTCCAAGTAGGTCGGCAGGTTAGCCACTTCCTTCGCTTGGAGCTTGGGCGGGTTACAAACCCGCCCCTACCCAGTTCAATACCACCCACCGGCAAGTCAATACAATCCAACCCGCGTTGAGCGGCCCCGGCAAATCCACCGGTAACCCGGCCTCACGCCGGGAACAATCCCAAAACACCTAGCAAAATACTGAGGAGGAAAGTTTATGACTACCCCTAATCCGGCCCTGGAAGTAGCCCCCAAGATGGCGGAACTCAGCGCCAACGTGCTGTTTGGCGATGTCTGGGAACGCCCGGAGTTGTCCAAGCGGGACCGCAGCCTGATTACCGTTGCCACCCTGGTCGCCCTGTACCGCACCGACCAACTGCGCGGCCACATCAACCGCGCCCTGGACAACGGCGTTACTAAGGAGGAAATCGGCGAGGTCATCACTCACATGGCCTTTTACGCCGGTTGGCCTACCGCCGCCAACGCCGTGCGGGTCGCCAAGGAAGTCTTTGACTCCCGGTAGCCCGGCCGGACGCCCCTACATTTTCCTGATGGCAGCCAAGAACTCCTGGGCGGCGGCGTAATCGCGGCCTCCGCCCCGGCGGATGGGCGGCACCAGGTAGATGTTGTGGATGCCAGCCTCACGAAAACCGGCGTACAGCTCAACGGCTATCTCCACCCCGGAACGCCCGGCGGCCAGTTGCGCTAGAGTCTCCGGCGGTACGGCGCCAAAGGCCAGGCCCCCGGCTTCCAGCATTTGCAAGCCGTAGAAAATGGGCAGGGTCAGGGATTGGCCGGCAACTTCGGCGGCGGCGGCCCGGAACCGGTCGGCGGCTTGCGGGTCAAAGATGGGCTGGGTAATCAGGAACTGCGCCCCGGCTGCCGCCTTGCGGTGGGCCAGGCGCGCCTCCCGCCGCAATCCCCGCCCCAGGTCGGCGGTGGCCCCGATACAAAAGTCGGTAGGGGCGGCCAGTTGGCGGTCCCGAAAGTCCCGGCCCCGGTTCATTGCGGCGATGGCGGCGATAAGCTCGGTGGGCGTGTAATCGGCAACCGTTTTAACCCGCTCCCGCTCCGCCGGGGAGAAGGGGTCGCCCTGGGCCACCACCACGTTCTCCAGCCCCAGCAGTTGCGCCCCCAGCAGTTGCGACTGAATCGCCAGGCGGTTCAGATCCCGGGTAACCAGGGCAAAGGCCGTTTCCGGCCCGGCCGGCCGCCGCAGGTAGGCGGCCAGCATTGCGGAGTTGGCTCGCACCGCCCGGCCGGGATTGCAGGCCACCAGCAGAAAATCGGCCTCCGGCAGCGCCGGGGGCAACTGGTCCGGGACGCCGGAACGGGGCGGCGAAAAATCACAGATGACCGCCGGGCGGCCGGTAATCTCATAGCTGCGTTCGGTAATCTTTACCATATCGGCCCGGAGCAACGGCCCAAGTCCGCGCATTGGGGAATTGACGGCACAAAGGGCCGGCGTGAAACTCACCCTTGTAACGGTCAATCCGGGTAGGGTCGGGTTTATAACCCGCCCTGGCGTGTCTCAAGAACCTATCCCGGTATAAGGGCTAATCCGCTCAGGCTTCCAGCTTTTCCAGGTATTCGCGGAAGGTTCGGATCGACTTCTGCTCCGACATACCGAGGTAATATCGGATGCCCTGCACGTAGTCAACAATGTCCCGGGGCAGCATCAGCAGGTTTTCCCGCGGCTCGGAAACGTGGTAAAGGGTGTCCACGCCATCCTCCAGGCCCACGTAAAGCGTATCCTCCAGCAGGGCCAGGACCTTGGCATCCACGTCCTTGCGGGCCATCCAGCGAGCGAAAACGAAGGGCAGCCGGGTCCAGTCGAACCACTCCTCGCCCAGGTCGTACTTGTGGGGGAACCCCCGGGCGCCCCGCCGCTGGCGCAGGCCCCGGTCGCCCATCACCAGGAAGGCGTCGGGTTCCTCCTGGATGGCTACCAGGGTTGGCGGCTCGACCTGGTATTTGAGGGCCAGCAGCACCTGCAACAGCTTTACCGAGGTTCGGGCTTCGTCGGCCACCCCGATGCGGGCGCCGCCCAACTCCTCAATGGGCAGCTTGGAGTGCAGGAAAACGCTGCCGGCCCGGTCAGTGCTGGCGATGCAAAAACCGCCGACCGGCTGGAAATGTTCCTCTTTCCCAAAGGTGTCAACAATAGGAACCGGGGCGGCGTCAATGGTTCCCTGCTCAATATCCGCCGCCGCCCGGTGGGGCATCGTGTCCACCAGCGCCAAACCCCGGCGCTCGGTGTCAAAGTAAAAGGGTTCGCAAATCATATAGGGGATTCGGCCCACTTTCATTACCATCAATAATTACCGCTCTCCAAGTGGCTGTAAGTAGCTGTAGGAAACCGATTTTAAGGGCATAGCTAGGCTCAGTCAAGGGAAGGGGCAAGCGGGTATTTGCAACGGGGGGTGGTATTCTGGACATTGGTATTCTGGCTGGAATACTCCGGCACCCTCGGCGTTTAGTTAGCTGCCGGCTACCGCCGCTATCTCTGTCTCCGTCAGACCGTACACCAGCCGGTCTAGCTCCGCCTCCTTGATGTTAAACGTCAGGGTGGGCAGCGCAACCCCATCATCCTGTCTAACCCCATAAAAACCCTTCAGAAAGATATTGGACTACCAGGTTAGTTTTGCACTTCCCTCTGCCAGTCATACCACTATGCACACCTGCCCTTTTAGTGGTATGCTTGCCTTGCCACGGCAGTTGCCAATCACTCCACAGGAAAACCTAAGGTTGCACAGGTAGGGGCACATTCGTGCCCCCTTGTAGGTTTTCTTGTGGAAACAGGCTGCCGTGGCAAGTGGCCCTATCCTGACACCACAAGGGGGTTCCGGCTTGTCCTTCTTGAACATTGGCGACGAGTCCATTGACCGCTTGCCAACCCCCGCAAAACTTGGCTGTCACTGCGCCGCATCCCTAGTCACCATCGCTCTACTTGCTCTACTTGCTGCTGTAGGCTGGTTTATCTTCTCGGCCTGCACGGGCGAGTCTGAGCCTCCATTCTATGCGTGCAGTTACGAAGCTAAGCAGGCAGTAAAGAGAAATCTCACATTCCCATCAACCTTCGATGAACACGATATGCTCACTTTCAGCAAGGGAGACGACCTATCCATAATCTCCAGGGTTGGCGATAAGGGCTGGAACATTCGCACCATGATGGTGTTTGGGTCTAAGAATGCCTTTGGCGTTCAATCTGATTACTTGGTCTGGTATGACGGCAGGGCGGACGAAGACGGCAACTGCACGGGCGTTATACTCGACGATTTCATTCCATACGTAAGGTAGAAGGAGGCACTCATGAATGATATGCCGGTCAAGCAAAAGAACAAGTGGATAGCCGCGGTGTTCGCGGTGCTCCTGGGGCAGTGGGGCGCCCACAAGTTTTACTTGGGACATTGGAAGTTGGGGGTTTTGTACGTAGCCGTAACGCTCATCTTGTTCGGCATATTCGTTGGTTCGGGAGGGAGCGACCTCGCCATAGTAGGATTGTTCGGACCTTGGGCAGTAATCCTGGTCGTGGAAGGGGTGTTGTTTGCCGTTAAGTCCCAAGAGGACTTTCACCGCATCTACGTTGAAGGACGCCGGGCCATGTTCTAGGCATCGGCATTTCACACGGGTTGGTATGTTCATCGGCGCAGGGGCGGTTCGCGAACCGCCCCTACAACCCGCAACTGTGAATTCGGCTCGGAGAACCGACGCCGCCATAGCTACATTGTATAACACCGGAACGTGGGCAGGTTACAAACTCTCCCTTACCGGCCAACTGAGCGTGGCCGGGCAAGAAACACCAACAAATGTTGGGACATTTGTTCTGATTATCCGTTGACGCTACCTGTTCAGTGTGATACATTCAATATGTTTATTTCGTCCGTCCGGGCGTCATAGTGAGGAAGAGAAATTGACTCAACAGTTTCGGGGTCCAACAGTTGCACTTGTCGGAAAGGAGCCGCTAGAGGACGGTCGCACGACCCAGTACAAGTTCCTTTGTGAGCCATATCATGTAGTAATTTTGTTATACGACGATACGGTTCATCCTGAAGTTGG
The DNA here is from genome assembly GCA_958295765.1 of uncultured Dehalococcoidia bacterium. Taxonomy (GTDB): domain Bacteria; phylum Chloroflexota; class Dehalococcoidia; order Lucifugimonadales; family UBA3495; genus CATQHB01. Next base: position 706,764 of record CATQHB010000002.1, on the reverse strand, counting down.
GCCATACGATGCACCGAAGAAAATATGGCAGGCCTTAGCTGAATTACTTCAAAATTGGAATAGATACGTCCTGGAGACACATATTCACAGCGATGAAGGGCGGGATCGAGCTCGGTTTCGGTAGCCAAGCCTCCTTGTGTACCATTAGTTACTATCAGTATGCCACACTGCCACCGCCCTAGATACGTCGCACAAATTGAGTCAGTACCCACCCCCCAACTCCTTGACACCCCGCCCTCCCCTGCCTTAAAATAGGCGGGTTGAGGTTTTGGTTTATTATGGATTATGCGATTTTTAAGACCGGGGGCAAGCAGTACCGGGTTAAGCCGGGGGACGTGCTGGACGTGGAGTTGCTGCCTCTGGAAGTAGGCGAGGCGGCAGAGTTTGCCGAGGTTCTGGCCGTGTCCGACGGCGGCGAGGTCAACTTCGGCGCGCCCCACGTGGCCGGCGCCCGGGTGGTGGCTCAGGTTCAGTCCCATTACAAGGACCGGAAGTTGATGGTCTTTAAGTATAAGGCCAAGACTCGCTACCGCCGCAAGCGGGGCCACCGGCAAAACTATACCCGCCTGGTCATCCAGGACATTCAGGCAGGAGGCTAACCCGTTATGGCGCACAAGAAGGCCGGCGGCAGTACCAATAATGGCCGCGACAGCAACCCCAAGCGTCTGGGCGTGAAGAAGTACGGCGGCGAGCAGGTCAGCTCCGGCGCCATCATCATCCGGCAGCGCGGCACCCGCATCCGCCCCGGCAACAACGTGGGCCTGGGCCGGGACTTTACCATCTATGCCAAGACCGACGGCAAGGTTAAGTTCGAGTGGGCCGCCAAGGGCCGGCGCCAGGTCAGCGTTTACCCGGCCGAGGTCTAATCAAGCTCCGGTCGGCGTAACCAACCAGCCGGGCCAACGACGAGAAGTAGCAATAATGAAAGCAGACATCCATCCCCAGTTTTACAACTCCACGGTAACCTGTTCCTGCGGCAACGTCTTTCAGACCGGGGCCACCAAGCCGACCCTGCGCGTTGAGGTTTGCAGCAAGTGCCACCCCTTTTACACCGGGGAGCAGCGCATCGTGGACACCCAGGGCCGCATTGAGCGGCTGCGGCGGCGTTACAACCTCCAGTAGTCCGCTCCGGGCCAGAGTTTATTTCACCCCAGAGGCGCAGCGACTTACAGAGGGGAATATGCTCTCTGTGAATCTCTGCGCCTCTGTGTGAAAGGCCCCTTTATCCTACTCATCCTACCCGATACAAGGCAGCAAGAGAGTGGCGGAGCAACCGAGATTTACCTACGGGGGCCAGGCGGTCATCGAAGGCGTCATGATTCGGGGCCGGGAGTATTTCAGCCTGGCGGTGCGGCGTTACGATGGCAGCATCTACCATTACCAGGAGCGGCTGAACAGCACCTTTACCGGCCGCATCCGCCGCGTTCTCCTGCTGCGCGGCGTCCTGGTCCTCATCGAAACCCTGCTGTTGGGGATAAAGGCCCTGAACCGCTCGGCCAGCCTGGCCTCGGCCGACCCGCAGGGCGACGCCTCCGGGGAAGTGCCCGGCTGGGTTCTGGCCGCTACCCTGGCGGTGTCCCTGACCCTGGGCGTGGGGATATTCTTCATCCTACCCCTGCTGTTGGTGCGCCTGATTGACCCCTTTATCGCCTCGGCCCTGGTCAGCAACCTGATTGAGGGCCTGTTCCGGCTGCTGATCCTGGTGGGCTACATCGGCGGCATTGGGCGGCTGAAGGACATCCGGCGGGTGTTTGCCTATCACGGCGCCGAACACATGGCGGTACACGCCTACGAGGCCGGGCTGGCCCTGACGGTGGAGAACGTCCGCAAGTTTGGCACGCCCCACCCCCGCTGCGGCACCGCCTTTCTGCTGACCGTGGTGCTGGTATCGGTTATCGTGTTCGCCTTTCTGGGGCGGCCCGATTTGGAGTGGCGAATCCTGTCCCGTCTGCTGCTCATTCCGGTGGTGGCCGGGATGAGTTATGAGCTTATCCGGTTCAGCGGCGTACATCCCACCTGGCCGGTAGCCCGGCTGCTGGCCGTCCCCGGCCTGTGGCTGCAACGGCTGACCACCCGACAACCGGAGGATGACCAGATTGAAGTGGCAATTACCGCCATGGGCGCCGCCGTAGCCGCCGACGCCGGACAGGGATACGTCTCCCCCTTTAACCACCAGGAATCAGGCATTGCAGAGAATCAGGAATAAGGCGCAAGCCCCAATTAGTAATTCTTAATTCCTAATTCCGATGCCGGGTTTGTTGCAATTTCTGTACCGTGCCCGGCACCTTCCAGTCGATATAAAGCAGCACGTGCTCCTTGATGGCCTCTTCGTGAACCCGGCAGGGGGCGCAGTTGGCGTTAATGCACAGGCCATGCCGGGGCTGCAAGCTCTGTTGCAGCGTTGCCAGCAACTCCAGCGTCGGCCCGTTGTCCACCGTCCCGGCCTGGGCCAACTCCAGCAACTCGGCCAACTGGCGGGACAGGGCATCCAGCAGTTGGTTATGTTCCTTCAAGCTGCGTTCTACAAAGTTTTTCGGTTCGTCGGGCGTAGGGTTCACCGTAACGGGAATCTGAGCCGGGTCAAACGGCCCATCGTCAAACTCCCGCCCACAGGTATCGCATACATCGGGGCCATCGGGCTGTTGGGCCATCGCTTTCACCTCGCAATTAAGAGCCGGGAATCAGGAATTAACATAGGGCTACGCAATTGTTGTGTCATTCCGACCGCAGGGAGGAATCTAAAATGCCGGGCCGTTGTCCGTTCCGGTTCCGACAGAAACCTGGCTATGAAAGAGTTTAGATTCCTCGCTCCGCTCGGAATGACATATCCCTGACAGTATTCCCTATCCAACTGCGTAACTCATATACCAATTGCAGGATGGGAGAGGAACCGGTTTTGCCAATTCCTAATTCTTAATTCTTAATTCCTGATTGCCATTATGCCGTAAGTATGCCGGTACAGCTTGCCGGCGCCTTTGACCAACTCCCACAGGTTGCGGTCGCCGCCGGGCCGCACGTGGTCGAAAATGGCGGTTTCGGTGTAACGCAGGTCAGCCCGGCCCGACTCCCTCAGGGCTGCCACCAGGCGGCGGGACTCGCCTACCGGAATCAGCCGGTCGCCTACGTCGTGCATAATCAGCAGCCGCGCCCGCAGGTTGGGCAGGTGAACGCTGGGCGATATATCCTCCAGCCCCCGCCGGAAGTCGGCCGGCATCCGGTCAAAGAGGGCCGCCGCATTTTCCGGTGTAGTTCCCTCCAGGAGACGCCGGGAGATGTCCGCTCCCTCCGAGAGACCGGCCAAGGCCTCATCGGAAACTTCCGCATTGCCGGCAGCTCCTTCGACAAAGCGGCGGGTCAGCAGTTCCCGCTCCGCCGGGTCATCCACCACCTGAATAATCTCGTTGACGAAAATCCGCCGGGTCAGGGCATCCACCGCCCAGGGTTCGGTTCTGCCGCCGCCCGGGCCGTTGCTGAACTTGGTATTGCTGGCTATCTGGATAAAGAACTCCCGGGCGTCATAATAGGCGCCAAAGGAGTTGACAAAGGCCACGTCATCCCGAATCCGGGGGTTGGCGGCGGCTACCATAATGAAGGAACCGCCTACGGAAAAGCCGGCCATGCCCACCCGTTCCGGGTCAACGTAATCCCTGGTCAGCAGGTGCCGGAAGGCCCAAACCTGATTTTCTATTTCCGCCGGGTCAACGTTGTTGCGCTGGCCCATAGTGGGCGACCAACTGAACATCGCCGCAAAACCGGCCCGGGACAGGGCGTTGCCGAAGTTTACCACGTCCGGGTCATCCCGCCCGGCGGCGTTGGCGCCGAGAAACACCAACAACCCGGCCCGTCGCCGGCCGTCGGGAATGTAGTAAATGTCGGCGCTGCCCTCCCCGTCCGGGCGGTCATAGGTTATCTCTTCCCGTACCGGCGCGCTGGTGAACCAGGGCTGGGGCTTGACCGGCGACGGCAGTACCTGGAGGACGAAAAGCGCCGTATGAAATCCGGTGGTTAGCTGGGGAAAGAGCGTAAACAAGACGACAACCGCCACCAGCAAGGCCCCCAATCCCAAGTAGAGACGGTAGGCCCACCGGCCAATAAATCTGCCTAAGGCGTTAATCGGGCGTTTAATTACCACTTATAACCCGCAGGGGCGCACGGTTATGCGCCCCTGAAACATCTGCCGTATCCGCCCAGCAATGGATCTGGGTTATGGGGAAAGGCCGTTACTTGGTCGGCTCCTTGGTCATCAGGAGGTGGCGGGCGTCGGCCAGCAGTTCGTCATCGGAGCGTTCCAGGTCAATCAGGTCGCCGTGAGGCTGGGGCACCGGGAACCCGGTCCGGTAATACAGTTCCACCCGGTTGCCTTCCGGGTCAAAGAAATACATCCCGAAGGCGTTGCCGTGGCTGACAATCCGCTCGATGGTGATGTTCTCCGCCTCCAGCCGGGCCTTATACTCCCGCATATCCTGGATGGTGGGAACCTTGAAGGAAATCTGCTGGATTACGTTGGTGTCGGTGTCAGCCTTGCGGCCCTTCATCACCACAAACTCATGGTGTTCCGACACCGGATCGGAGGACATAAAGCACATCCCCCGTTCCATATTCTCGTCCGCGATTTGCAGGCCGATGACCCGGGTATAGAAATCCCGCTGCTTCATAAAGTCGTCGGCAAAAATACCCACGTGGCCCAGTCCAGTAGTTTGCGCCATAATGCTGCTCCTCATCTCATTCGATTGATTTGATACCGATTGGCGCATATTTTACCCTACCGACTTTGCAATGGCAAACGCTGAAGGGCTTCGATCCCGGTCAACCGCATCTCAACTAGGGCAACCCAAGCAACCGTCGTTCCGGCGAAAGCCGGAATCCAGAATCCTCAGTAGCCGGCCCGTTCTTTCCCCGGGGATTTCCTGGATTCCGACTTTCGCCGGAACGACGGTTTATGATGCAATTGCCCTGGGCGGATGGTTCGACAAGCTCACCATGAGCGGATGTTGCCACATGAGCGGATGTTATAGTTGATATTGACTTCGCGCTTACCTACCCCTACCGCCGCCCGTCTTGACAGCCCGCTTATCCGGGTTATTATGATTGCTGAATGTGTTTATCCCATCCAACTACCCATTCGGTTCGGAGGTTCCTGCTATGGCTTCTCACTCCCTGGGGCTTTCGCTGTACCAGGCGGCGCGTCAGAAGGGCGTCGTTTTTACCCAGGAGAATGAGCCGACAGACCACCAGGTCCAGGTCAACGGGATGAGCTTCCACTACTTGGAATGGGGCGCGCCGGGAAAGCCGCTTATCCTGAAACTGCACGGCGGCTCTCAGCAGGCCCATAGCTGGGATTTTGTCAGCCTGCCCCTGTCCGAAAATTACCACGTCATTGCCCTGGACCAGCGGGGCCACGGCGACAGCGATTGGGCCGCCGACGGGGATTATTCTCTTGAGGCCCATCAGCGGGACCTGGACGGCTTTGTCCAGGCGTTGGGCCTGACCGACTTCAACCTCATCGGCCACTCTATGGGCGGGCGCAACAGCTACGTCTGGGCCTCCCGCCACCCGGAAAAGCTGCGCTCTCTGGTGATTGTAGATACCGGCCCGGTGGCCCAATCCCGGGGCCGCAACCGGATTCAGAACTTCCGGGAACTGCCCGATGAGCTGGACACCTTTGAGGAGTTCGCCGCCCGGGTGCAGGAATATACCGGCCGTTCCCGGGAGCAGACCCTGGGCGCCCTGAAATACAGCATCCGCCAGCGCGCCGACGGCAAATGGTCCTGGAAATACGACAAGCTGCTGCGCACCCCCGGACGGCAAGGCCCGGCCTGGTCGCCGGAACAGCTATGGGAGGCGGTGGGCAAAATCACCTGCCCCACCCTGGTAGTCCGGGGCGGGGACAGCGACATCTTTGCCGATGCGACTATGCAGCAGATGCAGCAGGTCATCCCCAACTGCGCCACCGTAACCATCCCCAACGCCGGCCACCTGGTAGCCGGCGACAACCCGGCGGACTTCCTGACCGCCGTTACCGCCTTCCTGGAAAAGCCGGGGGGTTAGCCGGCGTTCCGGCCCAGCGTTGGGCGCTTTCTAACCGATTAGCCGGGGTATCAAATCCCCCAGGGCAAAGCCGATTCCGGCGGAGATGGCCCCGACAATCAGGATTTCCAGCCCTTGCAGCAGGGGCGACTTGCTGACCAGCCGGCCTTTGCCCATACCCAGGATGAACAGGCCCAGCAAGGCCCCGGCGACGGAAAGCCCGATGGCCGTCCCACCGTCCAGGAACAGGTAAGGGGCGATGGGAATCAGGGCCGCCACGATGAAAGACACCCCCATAACCAGGGCGTCCTTGAGCGGATTGGTCGTTTCCTCCATACTGATGCCGAGTTCCTTTTCCACCAGGGTTTTCAGCCACAAGTCCTTGTCCTGGGCAATTTCGTCGGCCAGGGCGTTGGCCTCGGCGTAGGTTCTGCCTTCCCGTTGCAGGATAATCACCAACTCGGCCAACTCCTCGGCCGGCTTTTCCTCCAGTTCCCGGGCTTCCCGGGTAATCTCGGCCTGCTGCACGTCCTGCTCGGCCCGGGAACCCATATAGGCCCCGGCGGCCATGGAAATCATCCCGGCAGCGGCGGCGGCCAAGCCGGCCAGCAGCGCCGTCGCCGCTTCGCCCACCGCCACCGCCACCGAGGTGGTCAGGGCCACGGTGCTCAGTATGCCGTCCTGGGCGCCGAATACCACCTCCCGCAGCCGCCCCAGGTTGGCTACCCGGAACCGTTCCCGGTCCACTTCCATCGTAGCGGCAACGTAGGTCTGCAAGTCCGGGCCGCTTGGGCCGGCCGCCGGCCCGGTTGCTGAAAACTCCGGGGCCGGTTCAATTCTCGCCGGGCCGGGAAGGCCGCCGGTTTCAGCAGAGGCGTCTATAACTGCGGCGGCGCCCGAGGACGGCGGCGTGGCCCCGGCAGCGACTTGGCGCGCCTCCAGTTGCGCCAGGGCCTGGGAAAAGACCTCCAAGTGGTTTTGTTCCCGCTCAAAGGCCAGGATAAAGGAGTCGGCGGCGTCCTGGCGGCCCTCATCCAGCGCGTCCCGAATCATTCGGGGATACATCACGCTGAACTCCCGGGACTCGCCGGCGATAACCTGGCGCAGGTTGTCCAGGGTCGTTCCCACCTCGCCGGCCACCCGCAGGTGATTCAGGCCGTGAATCGTCTCCGCGCCGGACACTTCCTGAAAAACCTGAGCCACCTCCGGGTGTCCCTCCGTCAGGGCCTGGTGCGCGTAGGCGTTGTATTTCAGGTAGGCCAGCGCCTCGCCCACAATCGCATTCCACAGGTTTCGCTCGGTGCGGGTCAACGCCGGGGCTTCCATCGTCATACTTTTCACCCTTTACTTCCTTTATTCCATTATAATGGGGGACAAATCTCCGTGCATCTCTGCGTCCCGCCGTGTCTTGGTGGTGAAAGATTTACTCACCACCGAGCGGCAGCGGACACGGGGATACGCCAAGTCATTGGAGGAAATTATGAAGGTCGGATTTATCGGATTGGGAACTATGGGCGGCAGTATGGCCTATAACTGTCTGCAAGGCGGGAATGAGCTGATTGTCCACGACCTGCGGCGGGAGTCGGCCACGCCCCACCTGGAGGCCGGCGCCGTCTGGGCCGACACTCCCCGGGAGGTGGCCCAAGCCGCCGAAGTGGTCTTTACCTCGCTCCCCGGCCCGGTGGAGGTGGAGGCGGTGGCCCTGGGCGAGGAGGGAATGTTGGAGGGCTTGAGCGCCGGCAAGGTTTACTTTGACCTCAGCACCAACTCCCCCACGGTCATCCGCCGCATCCACCAGCTTTACGCCGAGCAAGGCGTCAATATGCTGGACGCTCCGGTCAGCGGCGGGCCAAGCGGGGCGCGCACCGGCAACCTGGCGATCTGGGTCGGCGGCGACCGGGAGTTGTTCGACCGCTACAAGCCGGTGCTGGATTCCATCGGCGACAAGGCTTACTACGTCGGCCCGATCGGCTGCGGCGCGGTAGCCAAGCTGGTGCATAACTGCTCCGGCTACATCATCCAGTGCGCCCTGGCCGAAACTTTCACTATGGGCGTCAAGGCCGGGGTGGAGCCGCTGGCCTTGTGGCAGGCGGTGCGCCGGGGCGCCCAGGGCCGGCGGGGAACCTTTGAGGGGCTGGCCGAACACCTCCTGCCCGGCAACTTTGACCCGCCCGACTTTGCCCTGCAACTGGCCCGCAAGGACGTGGACCTGGCCGTGGGCGTGGGCCGGGAGTTCAACGTCCCCATGCGCCTGGCGAATATGGCCCTGGCCGAACTGACCGAGGCTATCAACCGGGGCTGGGGCCAGCGGGATTCCCGGGTAGCTATGCTGCTCCAGGAAGAACGGGCCGGCGTAGAGGTGCGGGTAGCCGAGGAAACCCTGCGCCAGGCGTTGGAGGAGGAGCGGGGGTAATCTATCTAATTACTCCGGCTGATTACACCGGCTGAAGTTACTGACACTTGGGGGTAGCGCAACCCACCAACTTTCCGGTATATAACATTGCAAACATCCGGGAGGTGATGGTACAGTGCAAAGCAGCCGGTTCAACCGCGACGAGGAAACGCAGGCGGTCTGGAGTATCCGGCAGACCTCAATTCCGGCTTACTTCATCGTGTCCGGCCTGCTCTTTGTCCTGTTCAACGGTCTCTACGTCTGGCGGGGCTTGGTCAACGCCATGCCCGGAACTGCGACGGCGGACAGCATACTGGCCGCCCTGAGAGAGGCTTCCGGGATGGTGCCGTGGATTGTCCTGTCAACCATACTCCTTGTGGAGGGTAGGTATATGCTGGTGGAACAGTATCTCAAAGCGCGGTACTACAAAGGTGTGGAAAAGGGTATGGAAGTGGGTGAGGAAAAAGGTGAGGAAAAGGGCCGGGAAGAGGAACGACAGGAGTGGCTGGCTTGGTACGAAAGGATGCAGGCCGCCCAACGCGAGGGCCGTCCCTTCGACGAACCGCCGCCGGCCCTGCTTCGGGAGAAGAAAGGACAGTAGTTCCTTCTTGCCGGGAGGGTAGGTACATGCTGGTGGAACAGTATCTCAAGGCGCGGTACTACAAAGGTGTGGAAAAGGGTGAGGAAAAGGGCCGGGGAGAGGAACGACAGGAATGGCTGGCTTGGTACGAAAGGATGCAGGCCGCCCAGCGCGAGGGCCGTCCCTTTGACGAACCGCCGCCGGCCTTGCTTCGGGAGAAGAACAGGCAGTAGTTCCGCCCATAGTACCACCACAAATAGGAAGGGCAGGTTTGCAAACCTGCCCTTGCCGCCTAGTGGGTTCCCGCAAAATCGAGAATGATGCGGAAATATGCGCTAGAAAAAAGCCTTCCTTTCCTGGACGTAGATGCGCTGAAAGTCCTCGTCAGACTTGGTAAAATAGATAATCGCCTCAACCAGACAGATTACCCCCAGCGCCATCAAGATGATAAATCCTACCACGAAGAGGGACGTTATGGCTCCAATGACCGCGGCTGCCAGGTACGCGATGCCCAGACCGGGATGGCCCAGGTAAAACTTGTGCGCCCCCAAGCCTCCCAGGAAAAACGCCAGCAAACCGGCGACAACCTTGCTTTTCAATTCGGCACCCCCTCTGCGGTTGATTAGGGACTTATCGCTTTCCAGTCTATGTATCCATAAACGGCCAAGTCAACGCAGAAACTATCCCCTTTCAGCCGGTTTTTGGCCGCCGACTACTTATATCGGATTGTCCCCTTTTCGAGTCGGGAGAGTTTCCGGCGGGCGGGGTGATTTTCATTCCGGGGACCCGGGGCAACCGCAGCTTAAAACGTAGTTAGTAGCCGGTGGTGAAAAGGCGTATAATGGGGAGTATCCCAGCTAGATCGGAGGTGCAGCATGGCTATCGAGTTGAACCATACCATCGTACCCTCCCGGGACAAGGAGGCCGGGGCCAGGTTCTTTGCCCGCATCTTTGGCCTCACCTACGCCGGGCCGGCCGGCCATTTCGCGCCGGTGCAGGTGAATGAGGCCCTCACCCTGGGCTTTGACAACCGGGACGAGTTTGAGAGCCACCATTACGCCTTTTACGTGGGCGATGCCGAGTTTGACGACATCTTCGGCCGGATTAAGGGCGAAGGGATTACCTATGGCAGCGGCCCCCGCAGCCTGGACGATATGGAAACTAACACCCGCCGGGGCGGGCGGGGTTTCTACTTCCTGGACCCGGACGGCCACGTGCTGGAACTGCTGACCCGCGTCTGACCTTTGACCCTTGCCGGCGCCGTTTTGGTAATTGCCCTGACCCCGGTAAAGACCACCGCAACACCAGGGGCGCAGCGATTTTACGCTGCGCCCCAATTTTCTGCCGGGTTGTGCCGGGAAACCGATACCGGAGTTAAAAGGATAGCCTCGGCCCGATTAGCTGTCGGCAAATTCGCTGGCGACCGGGGCGTCCTCCACCGGCTCGTAGATTAACTCCCGCTGATAACCATCCCGGCGCGGGGGCGGTTCCCGGCCGGGCCTAGAACGTAACCCCGACGGTTCCGCCGATTCCGTCTCCGATTCCCTTGCTCTCCCGGCGGCCGGGCCGTTGCTGCGGCCCCGGTTGCCGGACATAGCTTGGGCCAGCAGGCCCATGGTATCCAGGATCCGCGGCTCCAGGGCAAACCGCCTTTCCCGGCGGGACATTTCCTCGCTGAGGGTATTGCCGGTGCGGCGCACCTCCCGGTACTCGGCCAGGAGACGTTTCAGGCCCGCCGCCATTTCCAGCGTCCGGTCCAGTTCGCCCAGGTCGGTGAGGCCCTCCGGCGACCAGACGGAAATGTCCTGCTCCAGAAACTCCAGGTCTTGGGCAAATTCATTCTGAATCTCGCCGCGGGCGGTTGCCAGGTTGGTCCGACGTTCCCGTTGGGCCGCCTTCAACTCGCGGAGGGCGCCCACCGCCTCGGCAAAATCGGGGATAGCCTCGTCCCAATTCCAGTCCTCCGGCGTCAGGGATTCCAGATAGTCGATACATTGGGCCAGGATAGCGGCCCCGGCTAACTCAACGGGCAAGTCCGGCGGCTTGGCAACTATCGCCTTGTCCGGTTCGCCGGTTCTGTTGGTCGGTTCGCTGGTTCTGACCGGCAAGTCCTCTTCGATAGGGGCAACCGGGGCAGCCGGCCCATCCCGCAAACTCGCCACCGGAATAAAAGCCTCCTCGCCCGTTTCCCCGTCATCATCCTCATCATCGTCGTCCGGGAAAAGGATGGTTTTCCCGGACACATAGCACAGCATCAGGGCAATGTCGTCCTCGGCCCAGTCCTCGGTAAGCTCGACAATCCAGTCCATTTGCCGCTGCCAGCTATCCTCATCCCAGAAACCCCGGAATCTGTTGGCCGCAAAATCCGGGTAGTCCGCCGCTATGCCCTGGGTTCCCAGGTGTTCCAACACCAACCGCTGGAGGTCTTCGTGGGATTCGGCCCAGACCCGCAAGGTCGCTCCGGCCAGCTTTTCCGACTTGGCGACCGAATTGGCGACCGGTTCCAGCAGGACTGAGGAAATCGCCAGGGCCGGGTTGGTATATCCGATTAACCGGATACTGCCCCGGATTGCCGAATCCAGCGCCCGGCCGGCTTCGGTGGCGACGTGGTCCCGGGCGCGTAAGGCCCGCAGCGTCACGGCGGCCCGAAAGGCCGGACTCAGGGCGTCGAACATGGCGGTAAGCTCCAGAAACTCTCTGACGCTGCTGTCGTTAAAAACCTTGCTGGTCATAAGAAAACCTCTCCCGGTGGGGCGCGGCGACCGCCCGCACCAGCGCGTTAGAAAACCCGCCGGCGGCGCCCGGCCAGTTTGCCCTGCCGGTTGTAATTGTAACACGCCAACCGCATTGGGGAATTCAGGATTATTTTACCATTGAAAGCCCGCCTTATCCATTACGGGGTTCCATTACATACCGGGTCTTTCGATTCTTGAAATTACCTCGGCAACCGATCAGGATGAGTCAGCCAACCGCTCATGGTGAGCTTGTCGAACCATCCATTCATCCTACCATCCTTCGACAAGCTCAGGATGAGCGGGGAAATGAGGCAACTCGACTTTGCACCTACCCGGCCCATCTCACTACGCCGGGCAAGCGCAGCATAATCCCGTCATTCCGGCGGATACCAGAATCCAGATCCCTCGGTAGCCGGGGCGTTCTTTTCCGGGGGATTTCCTGGATTCCGGCTTTCGCCGGAACGACGGTTGTTGTTTGGGTTGCCTATGCCCCCTACGTTACTCCGGGGTCAATACGCCCGTCATTAACAACGGTTCAGGATTCCTTGGCGGTATCGCTTTCCGGGTCGGTTACCGGGTCAGTTTCCGGGTCGCTTTCCGGTTCGACGGCCGGCTCGACGGCCGGCTCTCTTTCCGGTTCGGCTTCGGCTTCCGGTTCGGCTTTGGCGCCACACCAGAGTTGGCACGCGGTTGCGCCCATTACCACGACAAAGAGGGGATTTACTACCTGCCAGATGAACCGAATGGTGTCTCCTTGCCTTGCATCGCCGACCATGATGTTGTCGAACCAGTTGCGGAAGAACCAGAGGCTCAGGATGACGGCGGCAAAGAACAACAGGTTGGTCATCAGGTATTCGCTATTGACGCCCCCGTCCGTCTCCCTCCGGTCCAGCGCCCGCTTGGCCCGGAAGTGGTGAACCAGGGCCACCAGCACGCCCCCGGCCATAAAATAGTTCAGGATGTCCCAGACCATGCCGGGCCGGGGCAGCAGGCTGCCGTAAAACTCCCCGACCAGGGCGTGAAACGCCACCGCCAGGGCAATGGCAGCCAGGATGACCCCGACCACTTTCTTTAGATTATCCATAGCTCCGCAACTCCTCCTTATTTCCTGCCCGGACTTCCCGCCCGGTTTCCCTTATTCCGGGGACTGGTCTTTGGCCGGGGAGGAATTGCGCCACAGGCGGAAGCCGGTAACCCCCAGCACGACGGGGATGAGGGCGTCCAGGATGTCCCAGATAACCCAGGTCGGCACCGACTGGCTACCCAGGGGATTGGAGGTCAGCAGGTCAAACCAGTTGCGGAAGAACCACAGGGACACGATGACCGACAAGTAGAACATCGCGTTGGCCTCCAGCCATTCCCGGCTCAGGCCCTCGCCCTTGTTCACCTCTGCCGCCCGCTTGCGCTGCAACTGCACCACCAGGGCAGCCAGCAGCGACACGGCCATCAGGATGTCCAAGTAATACCAGATCACCGTGCTGCTCATACTGCTGCCAGTTAGCGGCACAATCACAAAATACACCGCCACCGCGGCGGCGGTAAAAAGCAGAATGACCGCAAACACCATTCTCAGCACGTCCATGCTCAACCTCCGGTTCAATTTTCTCTGGAGTGGGTATAGCGTATCACCAACCGCCCGGACTATGCCATTGGCCGGCAATTCCGGCTTGCCCCATTTTTTGCCTTTTGCCGGGTTGGGCGGTCAGACTATTCCCTCAAACTATTCTCTTAAATTGATGCTTATAAGGTCAATAATTGCTTGACCCCAACTATATTCCGGGGGTACACTTTCGGTTGGCATTTCAGAACTCAATAATTTATCGGGAGGAAAATCAGAAATACTTATGAGCAGGAAAGTTCTTACTCTGGTTGTAGTGCTGGCCGTCGCGATGGTTGCCCTGATTGCCTGTCAGGAGGACAACACGGCGGCAATGGAGGCTTTGCAAAGGGAAAACGCGACCATGGAATCGGAAATGGCGGCGATGGAGGCTCGGATGGCCGAGATGGAGTCCATGACCGCCGAAATGATGGAGGGCGGCCGTCTGGAGACGGTCAAGGCTCGAGGAAACCTCATCTGCGCCGGCAACAACAGCCTGGCCGGTTTCGGTGCCGCTGACGCCGCCGGTAATGTCGGCGGGTTTGACATTGACCTCTGCCGGGCCGTCGCCGTCGCCGTCCTGGGCGATGCCAATGCCTTGGAGATTCGCCCCACCACCGCCGCCGAGCGCGGGCCGACGATGCAGTCCGGCGAAGTGGACATTATGTCCCGCAACACCACCTGGACCAGTTCCCGCAACGCCCAGTGGGGCAACTTCGCGCCCACTATGTTCTACGACGGCCAGGGCTTTATGGTCCCGACCAGCCTGGGCGTGAACACCCTGGCCGAACTGGAAGGCGCCAAAATCTGCGTCCAGCAAGGCACCACCACCGAGTTGAACGTGCAGGATTTCGACAACCAGAACAATATGAACCTGGAGTTCGTAATCTCCGCGGATAACATTGCGACCAACGCGGCTTACCTGGCCGGGAACTGCGACGCCCTGACCACCGACCGCTCCGGTCTGGTCAGCACCCGGGCCGAGTTAGACAACCCGGCGGACCACGTCATCCTGCCCGGCACCATCTCCGAAGAGCCGCTAGGCCCGGTGGTTCCCCACGGCGACGAGCAGTGGTACGACCTGGTCTCCGCCGTAATGGGTATCCTCATCTACGCCGAGGCTTACGGCATCACCCAGAGCAACGTCCCCACCGCCGTAACCGGCGACAGCGCCGTTGACCGGCTGTTCGGGCTGGAAGGCGACTACGGCCAGGAAGACATGGGCCTCAGCAAAACGGCAGCCCAGGACATAATCCGGGCCGTCGGCAACTACGGCGAGATTTATGACCGCCACCTGACCCCGCTGGGCTTGGCCCGGGAAGGCAGCCGCAACGCCCTCTGGAGCGCGGCTCCCTGCACTGACTGCCCCAAGGGCGGCCAGGTTTACACCGCTCCCTTGCGGTAAGCGGTAAGCTCTGCGTATCTCTGCGTATCTCCGTGTTCTCTGCGTCTCCGGGGTGGAAAAGAGACTCTCACCCCGGAGGCGCAGGGAAACTGCGGAAGGCGGCTAGGCTATGGCAACCGTACCGCGACTCCTGACCTATCAGGATATACCCGTTTGGCGGCATATCCTGATTATCCAGTGGACAGCGCAGATTGTCTCCGGCGTAGTGGTAGTGGCGCTGGTAATCTGGTTCTTCACCAACATCGGCAACGCCATCCAGGATCGGGACATCCCCTACGGTTTCAGCTTTCTCTCCCGGGAGTACCAAACTCCCATCGGCGAACACTTCATCCCCTACGAATCCTCTGATACCTTTCTCTACGCCTTCGGCGTCGCCATTACCAACACCCTCATCGTAGCGGTAGCCGGCGTCATCCTGGCGACCCTGCTGGGCATCGTCATCGGCGTGGCCCGGCTCTCCGGCAACTGGCTGGTGTCCAAGCTGGCGACGGTCTATATCGAGTTCTTTCGCAACGTGCCGCTGCTGGTGCAGTTGCTCTTCTGGTTCTTCATCATTCTGGCCCTGCCCCCGGTGCGGGAGGGCTACGTTATTGGCGGTATGCTCTACGTCAACAACGGGGGCATATCCCTGCCCTGGCCCCACGTATCCGGTTATGCCGCGGCCCTGACCTGGGTGGCGCTGGCGGTGGTCGCCGTAGTCATCGGCGTAGCCTTGAATAAATGGCTGTCCTACCGGGAAACTACCACCGGCAAACCCTCCTATCCCCTGATTATCGGCATCGCCGCCCCGCTGCTGCTGGGCGCGATAGCCTGGCTGGTACTGAGCTTTGCCACCGGGGACTCGCCCTTTTTTATCTCCACGCCGGAACCGCAGGGACGGTTTGGGCGCATAGTCGGCGGGTTCACCGCCCGCACCGGCCTGCTGGTGATGCTGCTGGGACTGGTCATCTATACCGCCTCCTTCATCGCCGAAATCGTCCGCGCCGG
Source organism: uncultured Dehalococcoidia bacterium (assembly GCA_958295765.1). GTDB lineage: Bacteria > Chloroflexota > Dehalococcoidia > Lucifugimonadales > UBA3495 > CATQHB01. Next base: position 691,041 of record CATQHB010000002.1, on the reverse strand, counting down.
CATCCAGTCGGTGGGACGGGGCCAGACCGAGGCGGCCCGCGCCCTGGGCCTCTCGCCGATGAACACCCTGCGCCGGGTAGTCTTTCCCCAGGCCCTGCGGGTCATCATCCCGCCGCTGATCAGCCAGTGCCTGAACCTGACCAAGAACAGCAGTCTGGCCGGCGCCGTCGGCTACTCCGACCTGACCAGCGTCGCCCTGACTATGACCCAGACCGCCCCGGCCGTTTCCATCTTTATGCTGATTATGGGGGCCTACCTGGCGATGAGCCTTACCTGGTCTCTGATCGGCAACCTGTATAACCGGCGGCTCCAGTTCGGCGGGAGGAGATAAGCGATGGCAGCCCAAACCGTCCCGCCCCCGGCGCCGGCGCCCATACCGGATCCCGTGCTGCCGCCCCGCTCGGAAGTGGGCGTTACCGGCTGGCTGCACGCCAACCTGTTCAGCGCCTGGTACAACACCGTCCTGACCCTGGTTTTCGGCCTGATTATACTGCTGGCTTTGGGGTTCGGGCTGAATTGGGTATTTAACACCGCCGAGTGGACGGTGGTGGTGGAACTGGGCGGTCGCTTTATCATCGGCCAATACAACACCGAGGCGGCCTGCCCTGGGCAAAACTGTTTCTGGCGGCCTCAGGTGGCCCTGCTGCTGGTCATGGCCCTGCTGGGCATGGCCTGGGGGATGAGCGGGAACCGGGTGGCCCGGGTGATGGCCCTGGTATCCGCCGGCGGCACGGCGGCCCTGGCCCTGCTGCCCTACAGTATGGAAACGATGGGGCTGGACGTGCGCCTGCTGCTGGTGGCGAACCTGCCGGCCCTGGCCCTGGGCTGGGCGCTGGCCCGCTACACCTCCCTGGGAACCGGCGCCCGGATTGCCATGCTGGGGGTGGCGGTATTCCTGATAACCCTGTTATTGCTGCGGGGGCTGCCGGGGGTGCCCGGCCTGCGCCCGGTTTCCGTCATCTATTGGGGCGGCCTGATGCTGAACCTGGTGCTGGCGGTGGGCGGCATCACCCTCAGCCTGCCCATCGGCATCGCCCTGGCCCTGGGACGGCGCAGCAGTTTGCCGGTGGTAAAGGTGCTGTGCGTAACCTTTATTGAGGTATTTCGCGGGGTGCCGCTGATTACCCTGTTGTTTATGTCCCAGGTGCTGGTGCCGCTGGCCTTCCCGGAGAACTTCCCGCTGAACTCCCTGCTGCGGGCCGGCATCGTAATTACCCTGTTCAGCGCGGCGTATATGGCGGAAAACATCCGGGGGGGACTGCAAGCCCTCCACTCCGGCCAGGAGGAGGCGGCCCGCGCCTTGGGGCTGCCCGGCTGGGAAACTACCCTGCTCATCTCCCTGCCCCAGGCCATCCGCAACGTCATCCCGGCCATCGTGGGGCAGTTCATCGGCCTCTTCAAGGACACCAGCCTGGTTTACATCATCGGTATGCTGGACATCGTGGAAATAGGCCGGGTCTTCGTCCAGGGCAACGCCGAATACCGGGCCAACGCCAAGGAGGTCTTCGTCTTCGTGGCCCTGGTCTTCTGGGTGTTCACCTACGGAATGTCCTACATCAGCCAGCGGATTGAGGAACACCTGGGCGTAGGCCGGCGGTAGGAAGGTATCCCGGTCGCTCAGCTCTGCTGGGTTAATGAGGTCGGGGATCTATTTTGAGGCGACGCTCCCGGCTGTTACAGAGAATTATCGCCGGTGGTTCAGATGCGAACATTCCATTTGACGATTTGCGTTCCCTGCTGCGGAGACTGGGGTTTGACGAGCGGATACGGGGAAGTCATCATATATTCAGGAAAGCAGGCTTGGCCGAAAAGGTGAACCTGCAACGCCAAGGCAGCCAGGCTAAACCCTATCAAGTTCAGCAAGTCCGTCGAGTTATCCTGGAGCATCAGTTAGAGGAAATGGAGTGATGTATAAATACGAAATAGTCCTTTACTGGAGCAATGAGGATGATGTTTTCATTGCTGAGGCGCCGGAACTTCCCGGGTGCCTGGCCCACGGCGACACCCGCGAGGACGCCCTGAAAAACATCCAGGATGCTATGGAGCTTTGGATCGATACCGCCCGCGAGTTCGGAGACTTGGTGCCGGAACCCACCGGCAAGCGTTTAATATCGGCGTAAACGCGCTTGGGACGGTCTCTCGAACTCTCCGGGTCTCTTGGTTAAAAAATCCCTTTGGGGGAGGCTATTATGGCAGTCAACCAACCGGCGCCTGGCAATGAGGTTGAGGACATCATTATCTGCCGGGAAGTGCATAAGTGGTTCGGCCACTTTCACGCCCTGCGCGGCGTCTCCACCACCATCAAAAGGGGCGAGGTGGTGGTCATCCTGGGGCCTTCCGGCTCCGGCAAGTCAACCTTTATCCGCACCATCAACCGGCTGGAGCATCACCAGCGGGGCGACATCATCGTGGACGGCATCGAGCTGTCCGGCGACGTGCGCAACATTGACGCCATCCGCCGGGAAGTGGGCATGGTATTCCAGTCCTTCAACCTCTTCCCCCACCTTACCGTGATGCAGAACATCAGCCTGGCCCCCACCAAGGTCAGGAAGTGGTCCAAAGACCAGGCCGAGGAAGTGGCGATGGAACTGCTGATCCGGGTGGGCATCCCGGAGCAGGCCGCCAAGTACCCGGCCGAGCTTTCCGGCGGCCAGCAGCAGCGGGTAGCCATCGCCCGCGCCCTGGCAATGCAGCCCCGCATAATGCTCTTTGACGAACCCACCTCGGCCCTGGACCCGGAGATGATTAAAGAGGTGCTGGACGTGATGCGGGAACTGGCAAGCTCCGGTATGACCATGCTGACCGTTACCCACGAAATCGGCTTTGCCCGGGAAGTCGCCGACCGGGTAATAATGTTCGACGAGGGCGTCATCATTGAGGAGGCCACCCCCGACAACTTCTTCACCAACCCGCAGCATGAGCGGGCGCAAATGTTCCTATCCCAAATCCTGACCTGACGCGCCGCTTTCTGGTTTTATGGGTTACGCAGTTGACCGGGTCATTTCGACCGCCTTGCCAAGTCATTACAGTCGTTTTGTAGGTCATTCCGACTGATTAGTCTGTTATTCCCACCGCAGGGAGGAATCTAAAATGCCGGCCGTTGCCAACTTCCGGTTCCGGCAAAAATCCCGCTTAGGCCGGAGTTTAGATTCCTCGCTCTGCTCGGAATGACATTAGAATTATAGGAATGACCTTAGAATTGTAGGAATGACATTAAAACTCTCAATGGCAATGACCACCATACCGCTATGCAGCTAATCACCCGGCGTTTAATCCTGCGGGATTTTGTTCCTGAGGACTGGCCGGCGGTGCTGGCCTACCAGCGCGACCCCCGCTACCTACGCTTTTACCCCTGGACTGACCGCACTGAGGCCGAGGCGCAGGAGTTCGTCGGGAGGTTCCTGGCGTGGCAGCAGGAACGGCCCCGCCGCCGGTTCCAGCTTGCCATCACCTTGCCCCAGGACGGCGCGGCCGGGCCGCTCATCGGCAACTGCGGCCTAAGGCGCAAGCCACCGTCTAACTACCCGGCGGCCGGCGTAACGGGGGATATAGCAGAGGGGGATCTAGCGGCGGACATTGGCTACGAACTGAACCCGGACTATTGGGGCCAGGGTTACGCCACCGAGGCGGCCCGGGCTATGGTCAACTTCGGTTTCCGGGAGTTGGGGTTGCAGCGCATTGATTCCTGGTGCATTGCCGATAACACCGCCTCGGCCCGGGTGCTGGAACGGCTGGGCTTTCGGCAAGAGGGACGCCTTCGCCGCAACGAATACTTCAAGGGCCGCTATTGGGACACGCTGCTTTACGGCCTGCTGCGGGAGGAGTGGGAGACCTGAACTCAACTCCCGCATCTCCTTTCCTGAACCCGTTGCCGGATGCGCCACACAAAACTACCGCCATTCCCGCTTACGCAGGAATGGCGGTAACTCTGACAACGAAAATCATATTGCCCGGAAGGATACGCGGGAAACCCTGAAAGCCGCCCGCGCCCCGGTTGTCCCCGGCGGGCCGGGAACCGGCCCTATTCGTACCAGCCGGAGCCGAAAATCAGCCCTTGATACTCGATTACCCAGGAATGTTTGACGCCCGGCTCTCCGGTGCCGGGGTTGTTAAAGGTGTAGTCAACCCACCGCCCGTCGGAAGTGGCGTTCAGGATTTCCGCGCCGAACCGCTTGCCGGTAACGTCAACCCCCACGTCGCCGTCCAGGTTCTGCCCCAGCAACTCCTGATTGGGGGCGGAGGCCAGCAGCACCCCGTCGGCGTCAAAGATAAAGACATACCACGAATCATCCATGCTTTCCGGCGTGTTGTAGTAGGCCACCGTCGCCGCTTTGCCGTTATCGTCATAGTAGCTCAGGGCCTTTTCCAGAAAGGTCACCGTGTAGCCGGCCGGGTCGGTCGCTTTGTCCGCGCCGCCGCCGACCAGTTCCAGGGGAACCGTCTGATACCAGCCGGCGCCAAAGAGCAGCCCCTGGTGGCGCACCACCCAGGATTGCTTGAAGGCTTGCGTGCCACTGCCGGGCCGGACGGTGAAGTAGTCCACCCATTCGCCCTCGCCCTCCTCAATCGCCAGCATCACCTTCCCGAACTGGTAGCCGAAAACATCGGTTCCCGACTCGCCGGCCAGGTCTCCGCCCAACTCGGACTGAGCGGGATGAGCCGCCACCTTGCCCTCCTCGTCGATGATAAAGATATACCAATCCCCATCGACGCTTTCCGGGGAGTTGTAGTAGTCCAGGGTCGCCTCCCGCCCCTCCCGGTCAAAGCGACTGGTGGCCTGCCGCACCAGGGAAACGGTGTATTCGATGGGGTTGGACTTCTCAGCGGCCCGCACCGGGCTGCCCTGATACCAGCCGGAACCGAAAATCAGCCCGTCGTGCTTAACCAGCCAGGAGTGTTTGCTCTGCTGAAAGCCGGTGCCCGGGTTGAGAAAAACGTAATCCACCCACTGGCCGGCCTCGGTGGTCTGGACCATTGCCTTGCCGTAGGCGTAACCGGTGATGTCCACCCCGGTGGGGCCGTCCACCGGCTTGCCCAGCAGGTCGGGACGGGTGGGATGGGCAATGCGGATGTTGTTCTCGTCGTAGATGAAAACGTACCAGTTGCCATCCACGCTTTCCGGGGAATTGTAGTATTCCAGGGTGGCCTCCCGCCCCTCCAGTTCGTAACGGCGCAGGGCCTGGTTGACCACGGAAACGGTGTAGTCGATGGGGTTGGACTTGTCCGCGGCCTTGACCGGGCTGCCCTCATACCAGCCGGCGCCGAAAATCAGCCCGTCGTGCTTAATCAGCCAGGAATGTTTGCTCTGCTGAAAACCGGTGTCCGGGTTGAGAAAAACGTAATCCACCCATTGCCCATTTTCGTCGGTAGCCGCCATCACCTTGCCGTGGGCGTAGCCGGTGATGTCCACGCCCAGCGGCCCGGTCAAATCCTCGCCCAGCAAGTCCTGGTTAGGATGGGCCGCCAGGTTGCCCTGCTCGTCGATGACATAGACATACCATTCCCCATCGACGCTTTCCGGGGAGTTGTAGTAGTCCAGGGTCGCCGCCCGCCCGTCCGCCTGGTAACGGCTCAGGGCCTGATTGACCAGGGAAACGGTGTAGTCAATGGGGTTGGACTTGCCGGCGGCCTGCACCGGGCTGCCCTGATACCAGCCGGCGCCGAAAATCAGCCCGTCGCGCTTAATCAGCCAGGAGTGCTTGCTCTGTTGAAAGCCGGTGTCCGGGTTGGTAAAGACGTAATCCACCCACTGCCCCTTTTCGTCGGTGGCTACCATCACTTCCCCAAAGCGATAGCCGGTAAGATCCACGCCCAGCGACCCGGTCAAGTCCTCGCCCAGCAGCGCCGGGTTGGAATGGGCCGCCAGCTTGCCCTGCTCGTCGATGACAAAGACATACCATTCCCCATCGACGCTTTCCGGGGAGTTGTAGTAGTCCAGGGTGGCCGCCCGTCCTTCCCGGTCAAGGCGGTCGGTGGCCTGGTTGACCAGGGAAACGGTGTAGTCAATGGGGTTGGACTTGTCGGCGGCCTTGACCGCACCGCCGCCGGCCAGTTCCAGCGGAACCGTCTGATACCAGCCGGAGCCAAAGAGCAGCCCTTGATGGCGCACCACCCAGGATTGCTTGAAGGCTGGTTTGCCGGTTTCGGGCCGGGTGATGAAATAGTCCACCCAGCGGCCCTCGCCCTCCTCAATTGTCAGCATCACCTTCCTGAATTGATAGCCGAAAATGTCGGTTCCCGCCCCGTCGGCCACGTCCCCGCCCAGCCGGGACTGGTCGGCATGGGCCACCAACTCGCCCTGCTCGTCGATGATAAAGACAAACCAATCCCCATCGACGCTTGCCGGGGAATTGTAGTATTTCAGGGTAGCCTCCCGTCCCTCCCGGTCAAGGCGGTCGGTGGCCTGGTTGACCAGGGAAACGGTGTAGTCAATGGGGTTGGATTTAGCTACCGGCCGCACCGGGCTGTCCTGATACCAGCCGGAGCCGAAAATCAACCCGTCGCGCTTAATCAGCCAGGAGTGCTTGCTCTCCTGCAAGCCGGTGTCCGGGTTGGTAAAGACGTAATCCACCCACTGCCCCTTTTCGTCGGTGGCCGCCATCACTTCCCCGAAACGGTAGCCGGTGAGATCCACGCCCAACGGCCCGGTCAAATCCTCGCCCAGCAAGGCCGGGTTGGAATGGGCCGCTACCAGGCCCTGCTCGTCGATGACAAAGACGTACCATTCCCCATCGACATTTTCCGGGGAGTTGTAGTATTTCAGCGTGGCCTCCCGCCCGTCCAGTCGGTAGCGGTGCAGGGCCTGATTGACCAGGGAAACGGTGTAGTCAATGGGGTTGGACTTGTCGGTGGCCCGGACCGGGCTGCCCTCATACCAGCCGGAACCGAAAACCAGCCCGTCGTGGCGAATCAGCCAGGAATGTTTGCTTTGCTGCGAGCCGGTGTCCGGGTTGAGGAAAACATAATCGACCCAATGGCCGTTTTCGTCGGTGTCCGCCATCACCTTGCCGAAATCATAGCCGTTAATGTCCACCGACATCGGGTGGTCAACGTTCACGCCCAGGACGGCCGGCACCGTGGGGTGGGCGATGCGGACGTTATTCTCGTCAAAGATGTAAACGTACCAAGAGCCATCCACGCTTTCCGGCGAATTATAGTAGGCTACCGTGGCTTCCCGTCCGTTGGCCTCATAGTAGGCAATGGCCTCGTTGACCAGATGGACGGTATAGTCGGTAGGGTTGGCTTTGGTCGCCGTCGCCTCGACCGGCGCCGCTGCCGGAGATTGGGACGCGCCGGTGGTCAGGGCGATGACAGCCACCACCAGCGCAATTATCGCCAGCGCCAGCGCCGACCCGCCCAGGATTACAGGGTTACGCATTATGTTATTTCCTCCGCTATTGTGTGAAAGGACCCAACCCGGCGCCGCCGGGGTTATCTAACCCACCGGCGCAACCGGGGCCATTCGGTTATTAACCAACTATAAAGTATAACCGCTCGCGGTGAGCCTGTGAACCATTTATTTACCCTTCAGCAGGGTAATTGAGTCTTAACCAGGGCAACCGGGGGGCAACCCAGGCAACCGTCGTTCCGGTCATAACACCGTCGTTCCGGCGAAAGCCGGAACCCGGAAACCTCGGTAGCCGGCCCGCTATTTTCCGGGGAATTTCCTGGATTCCGGCTTTCGCCGGAACGACGGTGTTATTGCGCGATTGCCCGGCCACTCATTCACCCTGCCCGAGTATAGGCAAAGGCCGCGCCAAGACCAAACACCGCCCACCGAACCCAATCCGCTCAACCTAATCCGCTCACCGAACCCAATCCGCTCATGGTGAGCCTGTCGAACCATACGTTCACCCTTTGACCAGTTCACCATGGGCGAAATTAGGATATGGTTCGACAAGCTCACCATGAGCGGTGTTCAGGGGGCCGGGTTTCCGCTAAAACAGGGCGATGGGGTTTACCGGCGAGCCGGTGCCGCCGACTACCCGCAGCGGGTTGACCGTCAGCATAAACTCATAGCGTCCCTCGGCGGCGCAAGCCTCGGCCAGCGGTTCCAGCAGGGCGTTGTCCAGCAGGCCGATGCCGTAGGCAAAGATGGCCCCGTGAACGCTCCAGGGGACTTCGTAGCCGTTGGGCATAAAGTCCATCATATCCCAGACCAGCAGGCAGCAGTCCGATTCCCGCAGGAACTTGAGGCAGGAGGCGTGGAGGCCCGGCCGTCCCGCCGGGTCGCCGCCCCAGATAGGGTTGACCTCGCCCCACTTTTCCCGCCCGCCGTACACCACCAGGGCATCCCCCGGCTCCAGGGCAATGCCCTCGGCTTTAGCGATGTCCTCCAGTTCCCAGCCGTGGATTGGTTGCTCCAGGGTAACGAAGGGTTCCCCCCGGTGCTTGGGCACGTCCAGCAGCACCCCGCGAGTGATGATGCCTTCTTTCCAATGCTCTATCGACCCCCAGGTGGCGCCGTCGTAGGTGATTACGTCCTCCGGGCGGCGACCGTTCCACATCCCGTTTTCGTCCCAAACGTGGCACAGGGCGTCCAGGTGGGTATTGGCCTGGCCGTGATAGGAAACGCCGTAGTAATCCACCGCCGAGCCGCCGCCCGGCTCCCGGGGGTTGCGCCGCATAAAGTGTTGGGCCGGGTTAGGGTTGTTGGGTGCCGGCGTCTTGGGATAAACCCGGCTCAGGGACACGGCCCGCCCGCTCTGCACCAGCCCGGCGGCGGCCACCCGCTTCTCCGGGGTAATCAGGTTCACTGCCCCCATCTGGTCATCGTCGCCCCACCGCCCCCAGTTGCGGTCTTCCTTCAAGTAGGCCAGGACTTCCTCCCGGCCCGGTACGCGCCGTTCCATAGCTTTCTCCTTTCCCTTTACCGGGATTAGCCCTATCCTGTATATCCGGTTAATCCATGTTAGAATCCCGGTTGACCGTCTCTTGCAGGCAAGTGAAAAACCGGTCGAGCAGACTCCTGGCGACGCTTTCCATCATCCGTTGGCCGACCCGGGCCACCGTGCCGCCGGCCTGGGCCTGGCTGATTACCTGCACCGTGGTCTTGCCGTCCTGCTCTTCCAGGGTTACCAGAGAATCGCCGTTGGCAAACCCGATTGAGCCGCTGCCGCCAATCGCCAGGCGGTAGGACTGATGGGGGTTGGCCTCGGTAATAGCTATTTTGGCGGTGTAGCGACCCCGCACCGGCCCGACGCCCACGTTGACCACCGCCTGGTACTCATTGTCGCCGGCCGGCTCCAAACTCTCACAGCCGGGCATACAGCTTGCCAGCGCCGCCGGATTCATCAAAGTATCCCAAACTTTAGCGGCGGGAGCATTAAAAACATACTTGGCGGAAATTTCCATCACGGCCTCCCGGCTACAGATTACCCCACCAGTATAACCGAACAATAACCGGATGAGAATTTTCGGTAGGGGAGTGGGGCGGTTTCCTTGACTATCAGCCAAGGACAGCCAAAGGGGACGGCGCCGGTAAAGAGGTTGCAACGTATCTCTACGCCATCCAAGTCTCCGTGGTGAAAGCAAACCCGACGGCGTAGCGCCATTGCGAACAACTACAATAGAGTCGGCGGGGCGTCGGCGGTATCGTCGGCCCGGAACAGTTCTTCGGCGCAGTGCATCAGCCGTTCCCGCCGTTGGGGGTCGGTATCCCGGCTGTCCAGGTAGAGGCGCAGCGCCTGGGCCGGTTGGAGGCTGTCCGCCGCGGCCATTCCGCCCGTTTCCGCCGGGTCGAGGCGGGTTCTACGGGGGGCGGTTAGCTCCCGGCTGATGGCGGCGATAAAGTGGGCCGGCTGCAAGGCTTCCCGGATTTCTCCTTCCCGGAGCAGGGTTTCCCCTTCGGCCGGCAGCCGCACCCGAACCCGCACCACCGCTTCGGCGATGTCGTGGCGGGCAATGGCGCGCAGCACCGCTTCGGTAGGTTCCGGTTCCCCGGTAGCCACCGTAACGTCAATGGTAACAAAGGGCCGGGCCTGAACCGGCTGAAACTGAAAGTCCACCAACCGCTGGCCCTGAGGCGCGGCGGCATCCAGGTCAATCACGCAAAAGCCCTTTTCGTCCTGCTCCTCGGAGAAGTCCACCCGCTGCAAGCTGCCCGAATAGGCCACGATCGGCGGTTCCCGGCGCAATACCTGGTGCTTGTGGATGTGGCCCAGGGCAACGTAGTCCAGTTCCGGGCGGTGGACGGCGCTGGCGAGCAGCACGTGGTCATTGCCCAGCATCATCGAGCGCTCGGTGCCGACCGTCGAGCCGTTGATGGTAACGTGGCCGGTAAGGATGGCCGGCCGGTCAGGATCCAGATGGCTGACCCGCTCCTGGATGGCCTCGGTCATTCTGGTTTCAATTTCGGCGCGTATTTCCTCAATGGTAAGCCCGCGGGATTCTTCCCGGGTCAGCAGCCGGCCCCGGCGGGGCCAGGGGACGGCGACAATCTGCAAGGGGCCGGCCGGGGTAGGAACGGTATAAGTCTGCAACTGGTCGCCGATGTAAACGTTGGGCACCTGAAGGGTATGGAAAATTTCTACGGCGTTGGCCCGGCTGCTGGCGTTGGGCAGGTCATGGTTGCCGACCAGCAGGAATACCGGGATGCCGGCGGCGGACAAGCGGTGCAGCCGCCGGGCAAACTCCCGCTGGTGGGTCTGGGAAGGGTCGCGGCCCTTGTAGGCATCGCCGGCCAGCAGCACCAGTTCCACCCGCTGGTTCAGGGCAAACTCCACCACCTCATCCAGGGAACCCAGGAAGTCCCCCAGGCGGGTAGAAAGTCCGGTAGCCGGGTCAATCCGGCCATAATTTTCCACCCCGATATGCAGGTCGGAGAAATGGAGAATACGCATTGCAGACCTCACCCGACTTTGGCCGTTAATCCCGGCCTGGCGCCTGATTTGGTAGCCAGTATAGCAGAATGGGGCAGGGGAATAATCACCGGCAACGCCGGGGGCCGGGCAATCGTGTCTTGACCGGGGCAATCCCGGCATAAACCCGTCGTTCCGGCGCAGGCCGGAATCCAGAACGCTCGGTAGTCGGCCCGCTCTTTTCAAGTAGGATTTCCTGGATTCCGGCTTTCGCCGGAACGACGGTTGCTTGGGTTGCTTGGGGCGTCCTGGTTAAGACGTAATTGCCCTGGCTCACTATGAGCGGGTTTTGTTGCTGGCGTGGACTTGTCCATACCCCGCCGGCCCTGTACCTGTTATTGACAATGCTGGCCCAGGTCAATAGAATCAGCTTGTCGATAGACAACATACAATCATCAAGATTATCAGGCGGCCGGATGACCACAATCAAACAACTCTATTCCCTTCAGGAGCTGGACCTGGACCTGGACGGCGTGAACCGCCGGATTGCCGAGGCGGAGCGGGAACTGGAAACCCGCTTGTCCCTGGGTCTGATTGAGGAGTCCCTGGAGCAGGCCCGGGCCAGATTGCAGGAAATCCAGAACACCCACCGGGACCTGCAATTGGAGACGGAGAGCCAGCGGGAAAGGTCTTCCCACCTGGACACCCAATTGTATGGCGGCGACGTCGCCAATCCGCGGGATTTGGAAGCCTTGCAGTTGGAAGCCGCCAACGTCCGGCATCAACTGGAGCAGCAGGATGTCCGGCTCCTGGAACTCTCCTTGCAGGCCGAGGATGCCCGAAATAGGATTGCCGCCCTGGAGCAGGAACTGGCGGACACCCAAGCAGCCTGGGAAGCGCGTCAGGCTGAACTCTGGGAGCAGTTGGAAGAGTTGACCGACCGCCAGGAAGCCTTGATGAAAGACCGGTCAACGCTGGCGGCCGGGGTTGATACTATTGAACTGACCCGTTATGAGGGCCTGCGGAAAAGCAAGGGCGGGCAGGCGGTAGCGCGGGTGGTGCGCGGCCTCTGCCAGGCTTGCCGGATGTCTTTGCCAACGCAGCATTTACAGAGAGTCCGCTCCGGGCGTCAAACCGTTCTCTGCAACAGCTGTGGCCGAATGTTGCTGCCCGGCTGAGTCTTGGGCGCCCCTACAGCCTTAATTCCCCCACCCTGCTTTTCGGTATTCTCAACCTTTGTTGGTATTATCACCGGGGTAGGGGCGGGTTTGTAACCCGCCCGACGTTCAACGGCAAAGGCCGCTTGTTAAACCGGTGTGCCATAGCTACCGGTTTCTGTGCCCAAGCCAGGGCGGGTTACAAACCCGCCCCTATACGAAACAATACTAACAAATGTTGGATCTACCCAGCCCCGGCCCCGCTGACACTTCCCTATTGACGCCTAGCCCGCCGGTATTCATACTTGCCCTGTACCGCCAAAACTTTGTAGAGGTGAGTTTCTGATGACAACTGTAGGAAGCGGAGAATATACTTACGAACTGGTTGAGAGTTGGGCCAAGCTGCCCGAGGGGGAGACTTTTGGCATGGTCAGCGCCGTTGCCACCGACTCCCAAGGCCGGGTTTACGCCTTCCAGCGCAAAGAGCCGCCCATCGTCATTTTCGACCAGGATGGCAGCTATGTCGGTTCCTGGGGGCTGGATGCTATCAGCAATCCCCATGGCATTTTTATCAAGGACGACATTGTTTACATCACCGACCGGGAGGACTCGGTCTGCCTGCGCTACACCCTGGACGGCAAGCCCTTGCAGGTAATCGGTGAGCGGGGCGTCCACTCGGATACCGGCTGCGAGGTTCCCGGCACCCTGTGTCCCCGCTCGGCCGGCCCCTTCAACTACCCGGCGGAACTGGTGCCCGGCGCCGGCGGCGATATGTACGTGGCCGACGGCTACCGCAACGCCCGGGTGCATCGCTTTGCCGCCAACGGTGAACTCAAGTCCTCCTGGGGCGAGCCGGGCAAGGACGCGCCCAACGAGTTCCACCTGGTACACAGCATGATGGTAGGCGCGGACGGCCTGCTCTACGTCTGCGACCGGGAAAACAACCGGGTGCAGATTTTCAACGCCGACGGGGAATACCAGGGTATGTGGACCGACCTGCTGCGGCCTATGGACATTTCCCAGGATGACAACGGCGTTTTCTGCATCAGCGAGGGCGGTCGGGACGCCCGGCAGGGCTGGACCGAGGATACGGATTCCCGGGTCAGCCTGATGAACCAGGACGGGGAACTGCTGGCCCGCTGGGTAATTCGCGGCGGCCACGGCAGTTGGATTGCCCCCAACGGCGACATCTACATCGGCGTCCCTGACGGCGTGGGCGTAGATAAGTACGTGCGCCAGGGTTAATCCCTAATCCCGGAAAAGAACCCGACGGGAGAAACGGTCAGGGGAGCGGCCGGCGTGGCCGCTCCCCTTTTTTCCGTCCTGATTAACACCGTCGGGCTATCTATGCGTTAAGCAAGCCGGCGGCTACAAAAGCAATTGACGCCGGGAGCAAGACACCCGGCGCCATCAAGGGCAACTTTACCATATTCAGGGTGGCGACCCGGAGCGGACTCGAACCGCCGATCTCTGCCTTGACAGGGCAGTATGTTAGCCAACTACACCACCGGGCCACCCATCAGTAGCGACGCAGTTAAGCGCCACCCTTTGAGTTTATGACTTTTTACGCCGTGATGTCAAGATGCCGGCGGGCTGACCGGGGCAATTGAGCATTTACTATGGCACTCCAAGCAACCGTCGTTCCGGCGAAAGCCAGAATCCAGAACCCTCGGTAGCCAGCCCGCTCTTTTCCGGGGGATTTCCTGGATTCCGGCTTTCGCCGGAACGACGGTTGCCTGACCGGAATGACGGTTGCCTTGATTGCACGGGTTAAAACGCCATTGCCCTAAAGACAGGGATTTGTCAGTATGCCGGGAGTGGATTATATTACGGGTTGAAGTTTCCGGGAAAGTTCCGTACTTGGGGGTATGAATAATGACTACTAACGACGGCGGCCTGCCCCGTCCCCTGGAGGGTCTGCGGGTATTGGACGCGACGCATATCGTGGCCGGCCCTTTCTGCGCCATGATTCTGGCCGATATGGGCGCCGAGGTAATCAAGATTGAGCGCACCCGGGTCGGCGAAAGGGCGCGGCTTAACGAACCCTTCGTTGAATCCGCCGACGGCCGGCAGGCCAGCGCCCGTTTCCTGGCGATTAACCGCAATAAAAAGAGCGTTACCCTGGATTTGCGCCACGCCCGGGGCAAGGAAATTTTTGAGGCGATGGTAAAGGAGTCGGACGTGCTGCTGGACAACTGGGGGCCGGGCGCTCTGCAACGGCTGGGGCTGGGGTTTGAGCGGCTGCGGGGGCTGAATCCGGGGCTGATTTACGCCAGCATCACCGGCTTTGGCGACAGCGACGGCCTACGCGGCCCCTATTCCGACTGGCCGGCCAACAACCCCTGCGTCCAGGGTATGGGCGGCTGGATGGAGATTACCGGCGCCCCGGACGGCCCGCCGCAAATGGTGGGCGACAACATCGGCGACTCGGTTCCCGGCGTCTGGACCGCTCTGGGCATTATGATGGCCCTGGAAACCCGCCGCAAAACCGGCCGGGGCCAGCACCTGGATATGGCGATGTACGATTGCATGGTGGCCCATACCACCAGCATTATGCCCTTTTACCAGGCCAACGGGCAGATTACCACCCGCGCCCGGGAGAATATGATTACCGCCCAGTTGGTGTTGAAGGCGCAGGACGGGTACGCCGTGCTGGCCGGTTCCGGCGGTGGCGGCGGCAAGTGGGAGGGGCTGTGGCGGCTGGTGGGCCGGGAAGACCTGATTGCCGACCCTCGATACCTGGGTCAGGGCATCAGCGGCCAGTTCTACTTTGACCACATCGTCCCGGCCATTGAGGAGTGGTCGCAGCACGTCCCCAAGCTGGAAATCGCCCAAAAGCTGATTGAACTGGGCTTTTCCATGGGGGTGGTGCAGAACGCCGCCGATCTGGACAACTGCCCCCACCTGGAGGCTCGTAAAATGTTCGTGGAAAGCGGCGACTCCCTGGGCGGCCCCTTCCGCACGGTAAACAACCCCATCAAGCTGACCGAATCGCCGGACACCGCCGCCGCCCCGCCGCCCCTGCTGGGCCAGCACAACCAGGAAATCCTGTGCAGCATCGGCGGGGTAAGCGCGGAGGAGTTGGCGCGGCTGGAGGGGGAGGGGGTGGTTTAGGGGGGCGATCCCATTGATGTCTCCAATGAGCGACTTGGGGCCAATAGATCCCCAATTTCTTGTTGATGATAGACTAGTGCGGCAAAGGACATAATTGCCGCCGTTGATAACGCTGCCCAGAAAGTCCAAGAGGCGCCGGAGACTTACCCGTTATATGTCTCGTTGCTCAGCGATGTATCGTCAATTATGCTGCAACAGGCAAGGGCTGCTCTGGACAGTACTGCGGACTTGTTGCAGGCAGCCCTCAGCAGTAATCCGAGCCGTTCCGAAACCGAGGTAACGGACTTAATCAATAAACTGTCAGAACCGCTAATCGACCGTCCCCGCACCCATTCGGCGCTTTAGTGTCCGAGACGCCATAGCCGCCGGTTTGCCTGCTCAAGAAGTTGGGTTGCAGAACGAACAGTGGCAGATGATCTGGAGTCTATGGACGAAATACTATACGTTGATTTCCTCGGCCAAGCACGCAGCATATAGGCATCCCGTCCGTACATACTAATCAAGCCATCAACCACCCAATTCCGAGAAAATTCCGCTACTCGGTAACCTTCCTCAACCAGTCCTGAATCCGACATTATGTTGACCAAAGACATCCACGAATCCGGCTCAATTTAAGTGACGAATTCTGCTCTTTTAGGCGAATTTGGGGAGTGACCCAGCCAGACGCAAAACAGGGTCGTTCCGAGTTGCCTGCTGACGGCGTTTGCAGTCTTCAGGTGGTTACTGAGACCGTCGGAGATCCGAACTCCGGCGGCCTTACCGCTGTTGCCGGGCTTGAAATCCATGCCGAAGGACACGCCCGGTCAACCGGAGCCAGGCATACAGCTACCCGTGAAACCGTCAAACAGTGGTTGGAAAAGGGTATGCTGTTTGATAAGATCATTACCAAGCATATCCTTACAAAATAACGCATCATGGCATACGTCAAGTTTGCACAATTTCTGTGCGAACTCTACTCGTACCTATGTACCCCTGTACCCCGAAGCCGTCCAATACCATACGCGGACTCAGAAAACTACCTGATTCCCTTGAAACCGGACGGCAAACTGCCACGTCAAGTTAACGCTTGACCCAATTCAGCAAACCTTGGAGAAACCGTCCTGATGAACAACCTGACACCAATACTGACCGCCTGTCCGCCACGCCCCATTTACCAAGCCGGCGACCAGTACGCCGCCGACCTCATACGCGGCCTCGAAACGGAACTCGCCAACCCCGAAGCCGCAGCGGACTTTCTGGAAACGACTCACCTGACCAAGGCTACTACCGACTTTCTGCGGATGGCCCTGGACCGCATCGCCCAGGGTCAGAACCGCACCAGCCCCGCCGTGTACCAGCTATACAGTCGCTACGGCGGCGGCAAGACTCACAACCTGCTGCTGTTGGCCGCCGCCGCCAAATACCCCCACTTGCCCTACTGGCAGAATATCGACCAATGCCACCCGGCTCATGCCGAGGTCATCGCCTTCGACGGCGAAAAGCACAACGTAGTCTCCGGCGCTGCGATGGACGAGCAAGGCACCCGAGCCCACAGCCTGGCCGGCTACCTGCTCTACCACCTGGGCGGCCCGGCAGCCCTGCGCGAATTCGGCCCAGGCGACGCCATTTTTGCCGACCCCGGTTCCGCAACTTTCCAGCGACTGATCGGCGACCAACCCGTGATTATAGTCATCGACGAATTGGTACACTACATCAACCGGGTACAGCAAGTTGCCGCCAGCAACTCCCGCATCAGTTCAGAAGGCATCCTCACCACCCTCAGCGCCATCATCAACGCCGTGATCAACAGCCCCAAAGCCGTGTTGGTTATCACCACCCCGGAGGATTCCCATGACCTGCTGAATGAAGGTAGCTACAACGCTGCCGGCGACGCCATGGCTGCCGACGCGCTGGCGTTGACCAATATGCTGAACCGAATCAACTCCCAGTTGGGGCGAGTCATCTACCCGATGACTCCGTCACAAGACGCCGACCTGCCGGCCATCCTGCGCCAACGCCTGTTCCAGGGCGTGGACGAAGCCGCGCGACAGAACACGGCTAACGCCTACGCCACCGTCGCCGCCCGCAACGGACGGGCCGCCAACGGCAACCTGGACTACCCGGACTTCTACAACGCCTACCCCTTCCATCCGGCGCTGTTGAACATCATCAACCGCCGCCTGGCCGCCAACCGCAACTTCCAGCGGGTGCGCGGCACCCTCCGCCTGCTGGCAAATACCCTGCTGGAAATGCAGAACGACGACAGCCCGGCAGCATTGGTACATCCCTATCACGTTACCCTCCGCGCCGCCCCCATCCGGGACGAGGTGGTCAACCGCCCCGGCTTTTCCGACCTGGACCCGGCCATTGAGACCGACATCATCGGACAAAACAGCACCGCCGAGAAAACCGGCAACGACCTGGCAGAACCGGCAGCAATAACCATGCTCCTGGGCACCATCGCCCCGGAAAACAGCAACGGCCTCTACTCCGACGAGATTGTCGATGCCCTGCTCTCCCCGGAGCACGCTGACTCCGGTGTCATCGCCAACGCCGTTGAACAGTTCCTGAGCCAGGCCATTTACGTGGACGATAGCCCGGACACCCAGCGCCGGCGTTTCAGCAAAGACGCCAACGTGATGCAGGAACTGCTGGCGGCCCGAGACGCCACCCTGGCCAACACCAACACAATGACCGACCTGCTCCGGCAGACCATCACCAGCGCCTACAGCGGCAACCGACACAGCGACCAGTTCGAGATTATGCTCTTCCCCTCCCGTCAATCCAACGTGCCGGACAACCCCGACCGCGCCGTGCTGGGCATCGTCAATCCCGACCACTGGAACTGGACCGACGCCGGCAACGCGAGCAACGGCATGAGCAACCAGGACTTGCTGGACCTGCACCGACACAGCAGCAGCAGCGACGGCGCGGCGGCGCGGCAGTACCCCAACAATGCCCTGCTCCTGGCCGCTCAGGACGCCAACCTGAGCCGCATCCGCGAGGACATCGCCACCATGGAGGCAGCGGAACGGCTGCTTAAAGACTCCACTCGGCCCCTGCTCCAACACCGCCGGGACACGCTGGCAAACATCCGCGCCGCCTCCGAAAAGAATGCCATCACCGGTATCCAGAACAAATTCACCCACCTGTTTTCGGCCGGCAACAGCCCTCAGCACCAGTGGCCGGAACCCCACAGCCATCTGGAGCAGCGCACGCTGGAATCCCTCACCGACGCCGTCGGCAAGGGGCAGGACGGCATCCTCCGGGCCTTGGGTGACCGGGTGCTGCGGGGCGCCGCCGCCGGGCTGAACCGGACCGCCTGGGCCAGGGTGGGCATCCTCACTACCGAAGCCGGTTGCACCCTGAGCGAACTGCGGGACTACTTCGCCCGGACGCCCGACGTACGTATCATCCTCAACGACACCGCCTGGCGCGCCGTGGTGGCTAACGGCGTCAGCAACGATGTCCTGCATATCGTAACCGGCAGCGGAGAGGTGAACCCCACCGGCTACGACCCCACCTGGCGGGTCTGGCTCAAGGGCCACGAACCAAAGCCGGAACCGCTGCCGACACCGGAGCCGCCGATACCTCATCCCGGCCCACAACCCCCACACCCGGCAGTAGCCAGCCGCCAAACCGCGTTTACCAGCGGGAAGCTGCCCGGCAAGGCCGCCTACGAAGCCGTCAAACGCTTTATGACCGACAACGGCCACGATTGGCCCACCCTGGTCTCCTGCCAGGTTCAGGGAACCAGCCCGGCCCTGGCCGACCAGATTGCCAGCATCGCCCAGGGCGACGACAGCGGCATCCTCATTACCCTGCGGGCCCAGAACCAGCGGCTCCAGGTGGGCATCCATAGCGTGCCGCCCAGCGAGTTCAAGGACTATGCCACGCCGGCCCGCCGGATGCTCAACAAGGCCGGCGTCAGCGCGGCCGACGTGAGCATACAATTGGAACCGGAACACGCCCAACGGGTGCTGGAAAAGCTGAACACCCGGGACGAGGCCAACATCCAGGTTTCGTTCCGCTAACCGGATTCACTGACTTGAAAGGAAGCCGCCATGACCCTGATGCGCAAAACCGCCAAGGACTACGGCCTGCTGCTGGACCACGACCCCAGGGGCAACCGCCGGCTGTCCGTAACCAAAGCCGGCAAGTCGCCCCGCCGGAACGGGCGCCGGCTCCAGTACGCCACCGGAACCCTTTACCAGCGCTGCTTTCAGCACGTATCCACCATCCTGTGGCGCCATCATGACCAGCGGCTGCAACCCCAGGAGGAGGCCGGCCGCCAGTACCACCCCATTACCGAGGAGGCCGCCGTGCAAATCCGCCTGCTGCTGGACGCCGTAGCCGGCACGGAACGGGCCGACAAAGCGGAACGGCTGGCCCGGGCCATCGCCGACCTGCACCCCTGCGAAAGCGGCTGGTGGTACGCCTGCCACAAAAACCGCAACCGCCCCCGCCGCGTCCTGGAAGCATTGACCTTGATGTATGCGTGAAAAGAAAGAATGGACATCTCAATTCCGCAAATAGCGCAAACCCTGTTCTACCTGGTGACCAGCATCACCCTGATTGCGGCCGGCATACTGGGAATAGTAAAATACCGGGTATTCCGAGTCGGCCAGCCGTTTATCACCGTAACCCTGGACGTTACCAGCCGACCTTGCAGTTCAGACCATATCCAAGTCGGAGCAGCCGCAAGACTCTATAACGGCTCAAAAGTTTTGGCTAGAGCCGATACCCTGGAATGGGAATGTCGCGGCCTGGCGACCTATGACCCGGATGAGATTGAAGCAAAGATTACCGAGTACTTCTCATCCAACGCTGACCGTACCAGAACCGAAACAGGAAACACGGAGTTTCCCTGGAACCTTCAGCAGCGAATCACCAAAACCGACCTGGACATCCGAGTCGAGCCAAACGAAACCACCAACGACAGCGTGACCTTCATAGTCCCGTACTACTGCACCGCAGTGCAGATTCGCCTGTTCATCCCGGAGAGAACCGGGAGAGATTGGGTCTGGAGCGCAGTAGCCTACCACGACATAACCACTCCAGCAAAGGAGGAATCATGAAAAACCCGTTCAGAAAATCCTGGAGACCGCCGACGTCGACAATGAGAC
Organism: uncultured Dehalococcoidia bacterium; assembly: GCA_958295765.1. Taxonomy (GTDB): domain Bacteria; phylum Chloroflexota; class Dehalococcoidia; order Lucifugimonadales; family UBA3495; genus CATQHB01. Next base: position 670,866 of record CATQHB010000002.1, on the reverse strand, counting down.
CAACCTCTCTCCCATCGGCGGAAAAGCCTATGCCAGTCCCGAAGGAGTTCCCAATCCGAAGCCGCCAGATCAGCAAGCCCACGGTGCCGCCCGGCGCCGAACCGCCGATGGAATAAGACCGGCCCCTCAAGAGCCGGTTTCTTGACAACATAGGAACTTCGACGCGGCGACTGTCGTCAGCTTGATTGTCGCCGGCGCACTATGGATAGTAAAATGCCACTCCACCAAAGGAGTAATCATGAAAAACCCGTTCAGAAAATCCAGGAGACCGAGAGCGCCGACACCAAGACCAATCCTCCCCCCATCGGCGGAAAAGCCTATGCCAGTCCCGAAGGAGTTCCCAATCCGAAGCCGCCAGATCAGCAAGCCCACGGTGCCGCCCGGCGCCGAACCGCCGATGGAATAAGACCGGCCCCTCAGGAGCCGGTTTCTTGACAACATCGGAACCCTTCTGAAGTCGTCGCCGCCCGCCGCCGGCTGGACGCCTTGGTGCTGATGTATGCTGAGGAAATATCTCCGGCAGTAGCGGTAAAGGATGGAAAATGTCCTCTGGAAGTTCCAATGAGACCGGGCGATACCGGGAAAAGCTGCCCCCAGGGTGTCCGCCCAAAGCAGCCGAGGAAATCATAGACCTAAAAATCTGCTACCGATTGGTGCAAAATGCGCCACCCCAAGAGGACGATTTCAGGTCGCAGCGCGCCCTTCAACCGAACCGGGACTTCCGACTGCTGGAGTGTCAGGTCAGAGGGTTGTCGGTATTTATGAAATCAACCGACGCCGCCAGAGCGGCCCGGCATAGCAGAAACCTGCGGAATATGCAGGTGTCCCGGCTGACCTTGACCCAGGGCGCCGGTTACATTCAGCAAACTGGAACGGGGAACAGAAGCCACTATACCTGGTGGCCGTACCGGGAATTCGACGTTCTGGCAAACTGCGAGGTAATGCAGTGAAGGTGATGCAGTGAACACGACCATACGCCCGACCAAAGTCCTGGACTACTATGACGGGGTGCTGGTATTCACCGGCGCCGACGCCGACGGCCGGCAGTACGTCGGTTCCATCATTGACACCAGCGACGGAATCGACCGTTACCTGGTGAAAGGCGCCGCGTCGGAGCGGATAATGGCCCTGGAAAACGGCCGGGTTGACCTGCGCCGCCTGCTGCTGGAAAACCCCGCCGACCCCTGGTATCTGGCCTACGACGGCAAGGCCCCCGACCAGCCTCTGGAACTACACCGGCAGGATGGCCCGTTGGAAGCTACCGATTTTCTGCCCGCAGACGCTTACTTTTTTGGCAACGGCAACAGCAACGCTGCTACCGGAATACAACCCCGCCTCATCGAAAAATGGCTGCCCATCAACGAAGTCTCTATTGAGGCCGTCCGGGAGGGCGGCGCTTTGGCCGGCCACCCGCCGGTCAACCAACTCCACGTCTGGTGGGCGCGGCGTCCCCTCATTGCCTCCCGCGCCGCTGTCGCCGCCTCTATGCTGCCCAGCGACGCCGACCGGAGCCGGTTTCTTGACAACATTGGAACAACTACTGAAGTCGTCGTCGCCCGCCGGCAGATGGACGCCATCAAAGCCGAAGGCGGCTGGTCGGATGTAACTTTCCCCAATCAACGGGCCTTCCTGCACCAACCGAAATTTCTGTTTGACAAAACGGCAGCCCCGGTCATCCTCGACGTTACCGCTGGCGGCGGTTCCATCCCCTTTGAGGCCGGACGCCTGGGCCTGCGGGCCATTGCCAACGAGCTGAACCCGGTGGCCTGCTTTATCCTGCGCGCCACCTGCCAATGGCCCCAGCAGTATGGCTATGCCCTGCTGGACGCCTACCGGGAGTGCGCCAAAACCTTCCAGAACCGGGTCAACCAACTGCTGGCCGACGTCTATCCCGACGAGCCGGCCCCGGACTGTTCCGGCGGCGACTGCCCTCACCCCCAACGCTACCGCTGCCTTGCCGATTGCGCCGACCCGGACGCCTGCAATCATCAGAACGTAGGTTCTAAAAATCACGCGACGGTGCGCCCCCAAAGGTATGCCCAAACATACCTTTGGGGGCGCACCGTCGGATGTCCCGGTTGTCATAACGTAATTCCCCTGTCCCCCAACTGGCGACTGGACAGCAAAGGCACCGGAATGTCCGTAGAACCCATAGAGAACGCCATTGACCTGAACATTGTCCACGACCGCGCGGCCTGCGCCGACTGCCGGGCCAAAGACAAGAGTTGCCACCTGGCCGGCTTGTACCCCGACCGCCGGGTGAGCGGCGGCACCGTAACCCGCGCCATCGCCACCTGCCCCGCCTGCGGCAGCACCACCCCCAAAGGCTACCTGGCCCAGGAAGCCCAGGCCGGCCGCATGGGACACCGCCTCTACTGCGTCATCTATCGGGACAGTTGGCGGGAAAAGAATAAGGACGGCACCGAGCGCAAGCGGGAAACCACCTGCCGGGTGTTCGCTGCGCCTTCAGAACGCCACCTTGACGGCGAGGCCCGCGTCGCCAACGAACTGGCCCGGTTGCAACCCCGGTGGGACGCTGCCGACGTGCTGCCCACCGAAACCGTGCCCATTGGCAACGACCAACGCCCCCATACCTACGGCATGGAGCAGTGGGTAAAGATGTTCAACCCCCGCCAGCAGTTGGCCCATGGCTATTGCGTCCAAGCCTTCCGCGAGGGCGTTGACGCCGACCGGGCCGCCGGCCGGCTGGATGATTGCCGCAAGGCGGCGTGGGGGTATGTCGCGCTGGCGATGGATAAGCTGATTAGCACGAACAGCCTACTGAGCCGATGGCATCCAAACCGCCAAGTCGTGGCCGGCACCTTTGACAGCCATGACTTTGGATTTAAGTGGTCGTATTCGGAAATGGCGGTACTCTGCCGCGGCCTCGGCCTGGAGTGGAGTCTCAACGACATCGCCGATTGTCTGTCCGAAATGGTGGGAATGGCCGGCCACGCCAAAAGCGCCGCCTCGCTTATTGCTGCACCGGCGTCCCGCCCGGTGGCCCCGCCGGCCGAGGTTATCCAGGGCGACGCCCGGGACCTGCCCCTGGACGATGCCTCGGTGGACTGCGTCGTCTTTGACCCGCCTTACGAGGAGAACGTCTGCTACGCCGAACTGTCCGACTTCTTCTACGTCTGGCTCAAGCGCACCGCCGGCTATCTGTTCCCGGAACACTTCACCGACTACCTGACGGAGAAGGACCAGGAGGCTATCGCCAGCCCGGCCCGGTTCAAGACCCGGGCGGTCAAGGGCCAATCGGTCAAAACCCTGGCCCTGCGGGACTATCAGGAAAAGATGGGCGAAATCTTCGCCGAATGTCGCCGGGTCATCAAGCCCGACGGCATTATGACGGTGATGTTCAACCACAAGTCCACCGCCGCCTGGGACGCCCTGACCGTCGCCTTGATTGAGGCCGGCTTTGCCATCACCCGCACCTGGCCGGTGAAAACCGAGGCCGAGGCCTCCCTGCACATCAAGGGCAAGGCCGCCGCCCGCACCACCATCCTGCTGGTCTGCCGCCCCCGGGAGAAAAACTCCTTCCCCAAACCCTGGCACGAGGTGGAGGAACTCATCACCCAGGCCGTGCGGGATGACCTGCGGGACAACCTGAACCCGGCCGACCTGCGGCCCATTGACCTGTACCTGAGCGCCTTCGGCCCGGCCCTGCGGGTCATCAGCGAGCACTGGGGCAGCGAGCGGGAGAGCGCCAACCCGGAACGCCCGGAGGCCCAATTCGCCGTAACGCCCACCGACGCCCTCCAGGTGGCCCGCCGGGAAGTCAGCCGCCACCGGGCTAGGGAAATCAGCCGGGAATGGGATAGCAACCCGATGGATACCGGCACCAAGTTCTACGTCCTGGCTAAAGACGCCACCGAAAACGATACCCTCTTGTTCGACGAAGCCAACCTGCTGGCCCGGGCCATCGGCGTCCACTTGGAAAAGAATGACCCGGGGCTGAAACGCATCGTGGCCTTCCAGGATGACCGGGTTTCCCTGCTCAGCGCCCGGGACCGCCTGGCGGCCCGCAGCATCGGCGAAGACCTCAACCCCGAAACCCTGCTGGACACCATCCATACCGCCATTGCGCTGACCGACCGCCGCAACACCCTGGACGCCCAGCAGTGGCTCACCCAGCGCCTGCACAACCCGCAGGACGGCCGGTTCCGCGCCACCCTGGAGGCCCTGATTCGCACCACCAAGCCGGGCCACGACGACCACCAGGCCCAGCGCAGCCTCTGGCAGGCCCTCTACGCCGAAGAACCGCCGCAGCCGGCGGCGGTGCAGTCCCGCCTGCTGTAACGCCCAGCCCGACACAACGAAAGAACCGAAGCAAGGAGTCCCAAATGCAGGAACACCCACAATCATTCCCCAACAAACCCTACGACGTCTTCATCTCCCACGCCACGGAAGACAAAGAAGACTTTGTACGCCCACTGGCCGAATCACTGATAGAAATGGGAATCAAAGTTTGGTTCGACGCATTCGAACTTCGCGTCGGCGACAGCCTAAGACAGAAAATCGACGAGGGCTTGACCAAAAGTCGTTTTGGGGTAACCGTATTCTCTCCTACATTTTTTAAGAAGCACTGGACTCAGTACGAGATGGACGGCCTTATCGCTCGCCAGACGGCAGGAGAGAGAGCCATTCTACCCATCTGGCATCGGATAATGAAGAGCGATATTCTAAACTACGCACCATCGCTCACAGACATAGTAAGCCTGAATTCATCAACCCAAACATTGGAAGAAATCGCCTGCGAAATCGCCAAGGCCATAGCCATCCCTGAAACTACAGTGGAACCACCTCAGTCGATCCACCAAGCCCATTACTCCAGTCCCAACTTCGCCGTGTTCTACATCGCACCAGCCCACACCCCGGAGCTCCCTCGGGGACAAAACCCTCAACCTGCCCCAATGATCTCACTAACATCCAGACCGACTGGGTGGTTTTCGATGGTGTCAAGAGACGAAGAACTCGAATACCACATCCAAGACGCTACCCTTCGGGTTCGCTTGGACTGGGGAAACCACCGGACCGGAGACGAAATGACAGCCTCACAATTAGTCTCAGGTGATCAGCCCTTTGCCCTATTGATACGCCCCAACAACACAGAGCAAATCTACTATCCATCGGTCGTAAACACATCCCCACAACGGTTGTGGAGAGAATCAAGCCGATCCGGATGGCTGGTCTTCAAAATTCAGTGAACCCGAACAGTCGAGCAAAAGAGAACAACGATATGCCCCTAACCGACCTGAACCTGCAAGCGGTATATAATCACGGCAACTGCCCGGACCTGGTGGCCGGCCTGTACGAGCCGCTGCTGGCACGGGCGGTGCGCTATGACCGCACCACCTACACCTTCACCGCCCAGGGGCTGATTGCCGCGGCGGCCGGCGCCGCCGGCCTCATCCGCAACGGCGGGCGCATCCGCCTGATTTGCGACCACACCGTCCACGATGACGTGCTGCAAGCCATCCACGACGGCCAGTTGGCGGCGGTAGATGCCCTGCAACAAACCGCCCCCCGGGAAGACCTGCTGTTGACGGAAACCGCCGACATTGCCGACCGCAACCACCTGGAACTGGCCTACTGGCTGGTCGCCAACGGCATTATGGAAGTGAAGGTGGCGATTCGCGGCAGCTACCTTTTCCACACCAAGAGCGGAATCGTCGAGGACGCCCAGGGCAATCGGGTCGCCTTCCACGGCAGTCTCAACGAAACCCTTTCCGGCTGGCGCCACAACTGGGAATCCCTCTATATTTTCACCGAAGGCGCCACCCGGGAACACCTGGAAGGCGCCGAGGCCGAGTTTCAAGCCCTCTGGAGCAACCAGGCCGCCGGCCTGACCGTCATTGACCTGCCGGCTTACTATCGTGACTACATCCGGGAACTGGCGCCGCCGTCGCCGCCGCCGAAGATTGGGGAATCCCCCGCCGGCTACGTGGTCAACGACTACTGGCAAGGCATCTATGACGCTCTGGCTGAAGACCCGGACAGCACGGTTGCCACCATACCGGCCAAGCTCTGGCCCCACCAGGAGCGGTTCCGCCAGGAGAACGTGGGCCGCGCCGCCGTGCGCCGCCTGATTGCCGACGAAGTGGGGCTGGGCAAAACCCTGCAAGCCGGCGTCATCCTCAAAACCCGTCTCAACCAGAACCGGAATGGCAACCGGAATCGCAACTACCGCGCCCTGATTATCGCCCCCAAGGCGGCGACCAAGCAGTGGCAAAGTGAACTGCTGCTGAAGTTCGCCATTGACGCGCCAATCATTGACGCCCAGGGCCGCTACTACCGCAACGGGCGAACCGAGCCGGCCGCCAACCCGCCCTGGCACGTTCCCCTGGCAATCGCCGGCCACCAGTGGCTGGTGCGAAATTCCGACCAGTTCTTATCAACCTCCGGCGAGTATGGCTTAATCATCGTGGACGAGGCCCACCGGGCCCGTTTCCGCGAAGTTGATCTGGAAAACCGCCGCCAGCCCAACCAGTACCTGCGTCTGCTGCGCCAAATGGCCCACCGTACCAAGGAACTGCTGCTGCTCACCGCGACGCCGATGCAGCTTAATGAGGTCGAACTGTGGGCGCTGCTGGAATTGCTGGAACCCGACGGTTGGAATAACGCCGAATACCGCCGCTTTCACCGGGACGAAGCCCCCGACCTGGCGGAGTGGAAGTACCGGCGCGACCTGTGGCGCAAGACCAACCCGCCGGATACCGACAACTTCCTGCTCGCCAGCGAAAATGATGACTACATCGCCAGTCAACTGGAAGACCCCGCCCTGCGGCAAGCCACGCTGGACGCGATGCAGCAGAGTGCGCCGGCCCGGCGGCTGATGAGCCGCCACACCCGGGAACTGCTGCGCCAGTACCGCCAGCAGAAATTGTTCAACGCTCCCGTGCCGCAACGCCAGGCCAGGGACGTGGAAATCACCATGACGCCCGAAGAACGGCGGCTGTACGAAGGCATCAAGCCCCTGGTTCAGCAATGCTACGGCGGGCCGCGCATCAACCAGCAGGCGTTGGGTTTTATCACCACGATTTTCCGCAAGCGCATGGGTTCCTCCACCCACGCCTACGCTCAAACCCTGCGCAACGCCGCCGGACGGGTTCCCCAGGACGCCGACGATTGGATGACCCTGCTGGACGACGCCGACCTGGATGAACTCACCGATTCGGACACCAATGCCTTGAACGCCACCGCCAACCTGGACGCGCTGCTCCAAGCCGCCGCCGAAGCCGAAAGACTGTCCCATCAGGACAGCAAGCGGAGCCGGTTGAACAGTCTCATACCGGAGCTGAGGAAAAAGGGCCACCACCACCATATCCTGATGTTCACCCAGTTCCGCGACACGCAAAGCTGGCTGGCCGAACACCTGCAATCGGCTGGCAACTACGTGACCCAGCTATACGGGCAGGACGGGCACCTGGGCGACCGCAGCCGCCGGTTGGAAGAGTTTCGCCAGCAGTCCCAGGGCATTTTGCTCTGCACCGAAACCGCGTCGGAATCCCTGAACCTGCAATTCTGCTCCGTCGTAGTCAACTACGACATTCCCTGGAACCCGATGACGCTGGAACAGCGCGCCGGCCGCATTGACCGCATCGGACAGGAACGCCCGAAGGTTAAGGTGGTGAACCTGTTCTACACTGATACCGCCGAACACGACGCCTATGCCGCCGTGGCCCGCCGCTTTAAGAACATCCGCGCCAACGTGGGCGAGTATCCGCCCATCATCGCCGCCGGCATCCAGCGCATCATCCGCGACGAGACCAACCCGGACGCCGCGCTGGACCAACTGGTCGCCCGTAAGGAGTTCGACATAAACCGGCTGAACGCCGACTGGCGCTCCCCCAATGCTCCCCTCAATCCCCGCATCACCATGGACGCCCTGGAAAAACCGCTACGTCAACCGGAGCTAATGCCCCCCAACTGGTCGGTCAAACCGGTTGGCGGCCGGAACTGGGAAGTAACCAACCCGTTGGGCCACACCGTCCGCGTAACCACCGACCCCGAAGCCTACCAACTAGCCGACGGCCGGCTGCAATGGTGGTCCGGCCCCGCCAGCCAACCATAAGCGGCGCCGGGCAGCAGGCAAGAGACCAAAGAAGGAGAGTACCAGCACCGGACCGGCGCAAGTAGGGAAGCTGAACTCCGAAAGTTGGTATTCTCAACACGCGTTGGTGTAATAAAATGAGGGACGGTCGGGAGAGAGGGGAATCGGGATACCCCAACGAGCCTATCGGCATGACTTACGCTGCCCCCACTGCGGTTCCAACTGGACGCCCAAGTATGGCACCTCCCGGGGCAAGCAGACCTATCGCTGTGGATACTTCCATTACCGGTACACGCCCCAAGTAAACCACTATTTACTAATCAGAGCGGGTCAAGGGCCAGGCGTTGAGTATGTATCTGGAGGGGAGCAGCCTTTCCGCCATCGGCCGGGCGCGGTGGGTCAAGCTGGAAACCTTCTATTCCTGAGTTCAAAAAGGCAGCTCAGGCCCGGGCGACCCTAGCCCTGATCCGGGAACAGCAGGAAGCCGACCGGACGTGGGCTGCGGTCATATCCCTGGATGAACAATGGACGTACCTGGTCTGTCGTCGGGGGGGAGGGGCGGCAGTCCTGCTGGATCTGGACTGCCTAATTGAGGAAGCCGATGGTCAGCAGTGGCAGGACTTTGAGGTGGGAAATCGATATGAGCAGACCTTCTTGCGGTTGTATCAGCGTTTGCCGGAGGCCCATAGGTACAGCGCCGATCGGTATGAGGTATATAACTGGTTGCCCCGGGACCGCCACGAAGCGCGTAAAGGGCGGGAAGCCAACCAGAACGAGGGATTGCCCTCGGTCTTGCGGGGGAGCTGAATCGGTTGGTACGGCGGACTAAGGGGTGTCGTCAAAATAACTTACTCCAGATGAAGGCGGCCCGGAGTTGGCAAATCGCCAGGAAAGAAGCCGTCCTTTTGGCGTAACGGGTCGCCACTCCCCGCCATTGCTTGAAGTCCAGAAAGGCGTTCTCCACCAGATGCCGTAATTGGTACAGATACCGGTCATATTCCCGCGGCTGCTTCCGGTTGCTCCTGGGCGGAATCACCGGGTTCATCCCCTGGGCCAATGCCGCTGCCACCATTTCGTTGCTGTCATACCCCCGGTCCGCCAACAAATGCTCCGCCGCCAGGCCCTCCATCAAGGCTGGCGCTTGAGTGCAATCCCCCGTGGTTCCCTCCGTCAGGAGCAGTCTGATTGGCATACCATGCGCGTCCACCGCCAGGTGCAGTTTGGAGTTCAGCCCCCCTTAGTGTAGGCCATCTCCTGATTGCCGCCCACCGCTCCCGCTCCGTGGGGATGCACCTTGATATGACTGGCGTCCAGCATCAGCCACTCCAGGTCCGGCTCGTCAATCACCTCGTTAAACAGCTTCTCCCAAACGCCTCGGTCCCGCCAGCGGCAGAAGCGGCGGTGGGTGTTCTTCCAGTCCCCGTAATCCGGGGGCAGGTCCCGCCAGGGGGCGCCCGTACGCAGAATCCAGGACACCGCATCCAAAAACCGGCGATTGTCGAAGGCCGGCCGGCCCACTTTACCCCCAGCCCCCGGCAAATGGGGTTCCAGACGAGCCCAGACCCGATCCGACATATCATGCCGACGATGGGCTGCTACCATACGCCACCTCCTGCCCCATCAGCTTACCAGCAAACCCTCTATTTGACGACACCCCCTAAGGGGTACAGTAAAAAGCAGGAAGTGCCGCCCCGGCTCCCGGCTCTATCAGGATTGGATTTGACACGCCAACGCGTGTCGAGAATACCAATCCCCCCAACCCCTTGCAATCCCCCGCAAACCCCCTATAATACCCCCATATTCCTACCTGTAATTCCATCAATCCACCATCAGGAGCGCCCCCTTGTTCCAGGCCCCCCGGGGCACTGCCGACCGGCTGCCCGCAGAGCAGAAATACTGGCGCTACATTGAATCCAAGGCGGTGGCTCTGGCTCAGAGTTATGGCTTTGGCCGGATTGACAGCCCGGTTTTTGAGGATGCCGGGCTTTTTGTTCGCTCGGTGGGCGAAGGCACCGACATCGTGGAAAAGGAGATGTACACCTTTGAGGACCGGGGCGGCGACCTGGTAACCCTGCGCCCGGAGGGTACGGCGCCGGTTTGCCGCGCCTACCTGGAACACGGGATGCACAACCTGCCCCAACCGGTGCGCCTCTACTACTTCTGCCCGGTGTTCCGCTACGAGCGGCCCCAGGCCGGCCGGTTCCGCCAGCACCACCAGTTCGGCGTTGAGGTGCTGGGCGATGCCAACCCAGCGGTGGACGCCGAGGTCATTGAACTGGCCTGGCGGCTGATGCACTCCCTGGGCTTGACCGGCATCCGGCTGCTGCTCAACAGCATCGGCGACCGGGAAAGCCGGCCCCAACACGTCGCCGCGCTCCAAGCCTACTACAGCGACCACTACGCCAGCCTTTGCTCCGACTGCCGCAACCGCCTGGAACGGAATCCCCTGCGGTTGCTGGACTGCAAGGCAGAGACTTGCCGCTCTCTGGGCGATGCCGCGCCCCGCTCCGTGGACTATCTGGACCCGGACAGCCGGGAACACTGGGACCAGCTGCGGGAATACCTGGCGGCCCTGGCGATTCCCTTTCAGGTTGACCACCGCCTGGTGCGGGGGCTGGACTACTACAGCCGCACCGTCTTTGAGATTCAGCCGGCGGTGGAAGGCGGCGCCCAGTCCACCATCTGCGGCGGGGGCCGCTACGATGGGCTGATGGAGCAACTGGGCGGGCGGCCCACCCCCGGCATCGGGTTCGGTTCCGGCCTGGAGCGGCTCACCCTGAACCTGAAACGCAGCGAAGTGGCAGTGCCTGAGGAACCCTCTCCCCAATACCTGGTCGCCAACGTGGGCGAGGCGGCCCGCGGCCCGGCCCTGGAGTTGGCTTCCCGAATCCGCCGCGCCGGCGCTGGCGCCATCCTGAGCAGCGGCGCCCGTGCCCTGCGCGGGCAGATGCGCCAGGCCAACGCTTTGGGTATTCCTGCCGTGGCAATCCTGGGGGATGACGAAATAAGCCGGGGCGAAGTGGTCATCCGGGATATGCTTACTTCCACCCAGGAAACCCTGGCCCTGTCCGATTTTCTGGAAAAACTGACCGCCAGCCCCGAATAGCCTCCCGACTTACCCCCATAGACTCCCATGGCGCAGACGCACACGGCCCCGACCGGCCCGACCATCCCCTGCCGGGGAAAGGGTCGGCGACGTTCTCCGGGACGCCGGACCGCTTTGTACCTCGGAACGCTGCTGACTCTCCTGGTCTTGTCGCTAATGGCGGCGGCCTGCACTCCAGAGGCCATTGACACGCCACCGTTTGGAGACGGCCCGCCAGTTTCCCCAAGCCAGGCAGCGGCAACCGGGTTGGTGGGCGTTGGGCCGGTCAGCCAGGGAGTTCCGCCACCGCCGGCCCTAGACGGGCGGCCCAAGGGATTGAGTCAGGCCTCAACCGCCCCTACGCGGCCCACACCGCCGGCTCAGCTCCAGTTCACTCCCATCCCGGAACCTACCGTTCCGGCAAAGGCGGCGGTGAAACCCACTCCGACGCCCGTAACTACAACTCTGGCCGCAATAGCGCCCACTCCATCACCGACTCCCGTAGCCACGATAGTTCCGGTTCCAATGCCAACGCCGGTGCCACAGCCTACGCCCCAACTAACGCCCTTTCCAACTCAAGCCCCTACCCCTACACCTACCCCCACGCTAACGCCCACGCCGACACCCACGCCCTTGCCGGAGTTAACCGTAATGATTGGGCTGGCCTCCGAGCGCGCCGCGGTTGCGGTAGGGCAGCAGTTTCAGGTGCGGGTAGTGGTGGAGGCCGGGTTTGTCAATCGGGTGGACGCGGCCCAGGTGTACCTGGAGTTTGAGACCGACGAGTTGGAAGTCTTGTACCTCGATGCCGGGGATGCGCTGGAGTATGTATTGCAGCGGAAAATGGACAACTCCCTTGGCCGGGTTGATTTTGCCGCCGGCACCGTGGGCGATCCGGTCAGCTACCCTTTCACCCTGGCGACGGTGACCTTTCGAGCCAAGTCGATTACCGGGACGCGGGGGACGTACATCGGCTTTTCCCGGCTGCGGGCGCCCCGCCAGAGCAAGGCGGTCTCCGGCGGCGCCAACGTAACCGGAACTTTGACCGGGGCTTACGTCGTGGTGTGGTAGTTTCCGGGCCGGACAATGGCGGCATAAACCCGTCATTCCGGTATAACACCGTCGTTCCGGCGAAAGCCGGAATCCAGAATGTTCGGTAGCCTGCTCCATCTTTTCCGGTGGATTTCCTGGATTCCGGCTTTCGCCGGAACGACGGTTCCTTGGGTTGCCGACGGTTGCTTGGGTTGTCCTGGTTAGGACTCCATTTCCCGGCCCAATTTTCCAAATCGCAATTACTGACATTTGCCCGTTGACTATCGGCGGGAACTGTTAGAACATATGTCCAATCAAGCCGCCGGTTTCAGAACATTCTTGACCCAATCCTTAATCCCGACGGCGGCGTTTGCAGGAGTATTTTGATGATTGAAGCAATGGCACGGGGAATGAACATTTACTACCGGGGCTACGTGATTCATGAGGATGTCCGGTCGATTTGCTATACCATTTACGACCGCCGCCCCGACCGGGTGGAGTTGGCGACCTCCGGCACGGCCCGCGAAGCGATGCAGTGGGTGGATTCCCGCATCAACATCGAGGAGAAGTTGCGGGATACCCAGGTTTCCCTCCAGGAGCTGCTTTCCCTGGCCCGGGCCTCGGTGGTAGCCTGACCCGACCCGGCCCGGAACCCGTCTCTACAATCCGATGGAGCCGGTACGGGCAAGGAATACCAGCAAATGTTGGGAATACCAACCGACGGGCGTTCTTGCGCCGGCTAAGGGTTTATGCCAAAATGTACCAATCAAATGACAAGTAGCGGTCGGCTGGGCGGGAAAGCCATCCGGAGCGCTATGGAGGTTATGCGGTTATGATGCGGGCATTGCGCCAAAACTATGCGGTTTTTCTGGTACTGGTTTCCCTGCTTGCCTTGGTGGCAATGGGTTGCGGCACCGCTGCGCCGGTGGAAGTGGTCAAGGAAGTGCCGGTGGAAGTGATTAAAGAGGTGCCGGGGCCGGCGGTGGTTAAAGAGGTGCCGGTGGAAGTGCCGGTCGAGGTAGTCAAGGAAGTACCGGTAGAAGTTGTTAAAGAAGTGCCGGGGCCGGAGGTAGTTAAAGAGGTAGAAGTAACGGTAGAAGTGCCTGGCCCGGAAGTGGTCAAGGAGGTCATGGTCGAGGTGGTCGCCACCCCGACCCCGATGCCGTCAATGGAACCCTTTGTTATCGGGGCAATGGATGCGGTAACCGGGCCGGGCGAGAGCTATGGCACGGTAGTCGTTCAAGCCAAGCAGATGGCCGTGGATGAGATAAACGCGGCCGGCGGGATCAACGGGCGCCCCCTGCGGCTGATTATTGAGGACTCGAAATGCAGCGGCCAGGACGGGATTACCGCCTATAAGAAGCTGACCGACGTGAATGGCGTGAAAATCATCCTCGGCACCACTTGCAGCGGCGCAATGCTGGGCGCCGCTCCCCTGGCCGAGGCGGACGGCGTGGTGCTGTTCTCCGCGTCGGCCACTAACCCGGACATCGCCGAAGCCGGCGACTATATTTTCCGAACCGCCATCAACGACAATATGCTGGGCGTGGATACCGGCAACGTTCTCTGGGCCGACGGCGTCCGCAACCTGGCTACCATCACCGAGTCCACCGACTACGCCGAGGGCGTCCGGCGGACTACCGTGGCCCAGTTTGAGAAGCGGGGCGGCCAGGTGGTGGCCGAGGAGCGTTACGGTTCCGACGTTACCGACTTCCGCAGCCAGTTGACCAAGCTGCTGGGCAAGGACCCGGACGGCATCCACCTGGCCGCGCAGTCGGAGTTCAGCGGCGGCACCATCGTCAAGCAGGCCCGGGAGTTGGGCTACGAAGGCCCGATTTACTCGGAAGTTGTACCCACCGGGACTACCGCCCTGGAGATAGCCGGCGATGCCGCCACCGGCCTGAAAGCCATCATCCCCAGCCCGGACCTGTCCAGCGCCAAGGGCGCGGAGTTCCTGTCCAACTTCCGGGCGCGCTACGGCTTCGTCACCCTGCCCTGGTTCCTCGGCTCGGCCTACGACGACGTTTACATCACCGCCGCCTGTCTGGAAAAGACCGGCGACGACCAGGACGCCGACGGATTCCGGGACTGTCTGTACGATATTACCTGGAGCGGGGCCATCGGCGACAACTACAGCTTTGATGAGAAGGGCGAGGTAGTCGGCCTTTCCAACGTGCTGGTAGAGGTTCTGCCCACCGCCGAAAGGACTGAGGAAAATCAGAGTTACAAGGTGCTGGGCGCGGCCCCCACCGAATAGTTTCCCTTTCCCTGACTCGGCGCCCGCAGGGTTGGCCCAGCCGTATGACCGGCAACCCTGCGGGCATCATCACCCGGCAATGCCCGGGCCGGAATAACCGGGCGGTTCCGTTGTTACCAGGCGTGAATAATGCCCTAAATTCGGTTCTGCCCTAAACTCCGCTCATGGTGGGTTGGTCGGTAATAAACCCCGCTCATGGTGAGCTTGTCGAACCATCCCAACTTGGCCCTTTGACCGGCTCAGGGTAAGCGGATCGGAATGGGCGGGCCGGTTTCCTAGTCATCCCCGCATCAGTAAGTCAGAGCGTTGCGGAGCGAATCGGCCGGTTCCCCGGCTGACCGGTCTCGTTCAAGACCGGTTGTTGTGAGAGGTTTACTGTGGACAGGCTCCTCGCCAATCCCGGCAGGCTCCTCGCTATTGTATTGACCACCGCTGTCGTGGCGTACATCGGGTGGAAAGTTATCCTGTCCCCGGAACAGGCCCTTCAGTTCACTTTCAACGGGCTGTCCGTAGGCGCGGTGTACGCGCTGCTGGCGATGGGGTTCACCATCGTTTACAGCACCGTTTGGTTCTTTGACCTTTACTACGGCGCCGCCGCCGCCCTGGGCGCCTACGGCGTTTTCTACCTGCGTTCCCAGGAGGCCCTGGGCGGGCAGTACCAGGTCAACACCCCCTTCGTCAACGTTGTATTTGCCGCCGTAGTTGCCGGGGTAGTGGCGTGGGCGCTGCACACCGCTTTCTATAACCGGCTGCGTTCCCGTTTCAGCCCAACCGTCCTGCGGGTTGGCGGCGGCTTGCTGTCGGCCGGCGCCGGCGCCTACACCGGCATCATCCTCACCTACCCCAAAGAACTCCACGTTATCCTCAGTCCCGCCGTCGGTTTGGCGGTGGCGCTGGCCGCACTATGGGGTTTGTCGCTCATCTACCGGCGCATTATCGGGAACCGGGGCCTCCGTCCTTTTCTATGGGTCGCGGCCCTGGGGGCCGTAATCCTGGGCGCCTACTGCGGCCTGCTCATTGCCCAAGCGCCGGGGGCCAAACTTTACTTGAGTTGGGCGGTGTCCTGCCTGCTGGCCGGCGCCGTCGGCCTGGCCTTGTACCGGGGCCTGTATATGTATATGCGGCAACGGGCCAGGTCGCCTTTAGTTATGCTGGTCGCCTCCCTGGGCATCCTGCTGGCGATTACCGCCTTCACCACCATCGTATTTCAGAGCGCGCCCCGCCCGCTGCCGGAACCTTTTGGCAGCCGCCCCTGGAGCATTGGCGGGGCCACTATCAAGGGATTTAACGTCTTCACCGTCGGCATGGCCCTCGCCGGCTTCTTCGGCCTGCTGCTCCTGCTCAAGCGAACCTCCTTCGGGCGGGCGGTCAGGGCGATCGGCGATGACGAAGAGGTGTCGAAGGTAGTAGGGATAAACACCACCGTCATCATCGCCGTGGTATTCTTTATCGGAGCGGTATTTGCGGCGATGGCCGGCGTGTTGAGCGGGCACGATACCGCCATCCAGCCGCGAATGGGCCTCCTGCTCCTGTTAAAGGGGTGGATTGCCTCGGTGGTGGGCGGCATCGGCAACCTGTACGGGGCCATAATTGGCGGGTTCATCCTGGGCGTAGTCGAGCAGTTCGGCATCTGGGACCTGGCCGGAGAATGGAAAGACGTTATTTCCTTCGTTGTCCTGATTCTTTTCCTGTCCTTCTGGCCCTTGGGTCTCTTGCCAAGGAAATAAATGACAGTATGTTAATGCGACCTCCCGGACTGGCATCCTTGAGAGAACTGGCGCGCAACCCTCGGGCGGCCCTGCGGCTGACCGGGGGCAATATCGAGTTGTGGGCCAACCTGCTGGTTATTTCCTGGGCCGTGGCGTTTATGCTGTGGCAGGGAGTCGGCTTCGCCATTACTCTGGGCACCGTCTTTGCTATCTGGGCGATTTTGTCGGTCAGTCTCAACCTGGTGGTAGGGTTCAGCGGCCTGTTGTCCATCGGACACATCGGCTTCTTCGGCATCGGCGCCTACGCCATGGCAATTCTCACCTCCGATGCTTCCTACGAACAACTGCGCACGGAAGCCATACCGACCTTGGGCTGGCCCTTCTTTGCCGCGCTGCCGGTCAGCGTGGCCCTGGCCGGCCTGGTCGCCATCCTGGTGGGCATCGTTTTCAACCGCTTTCGGGATGACATCTACGTTCTGGTATCCTTCGGCTTTGCTATCATATCCTTCAACGTCTTCCTGAACTGGCGCGCCCTCACCCGGGGCGCCTTTGGCATCCACGAAATATCCCGGCCGGAAATCGGCGGCTGGGCGTTCGACGGCGATTTGGCGTTTCTGGCCCTGGTGGTAGTATTTCTGGCGGCGGTGATGCTTGTTTCCTGGTTTATCGTAACCTCGTCCTTCGGGCGGGTGCTTACCGCCATCCGGGAGGATGAGCAAGCCGCCTCAGTCTTTGGCTACCGGGTTACTCACTACAAACTGGCAATCTGGGTCATATCGGCGATGATGGCGGGACTGGCCGGCGGCCTGTTCGCCAGTTGGACCAGCTTCATCGACCCCAACTCCTTCATCCTGCTGGAGTCGATTCTCCTGGTGTCTATCGTGATTCTCGGCGGCCTGGCTACCATCTGGGGTTCCCTGTTGGGCGCAATGACCTTCGTTCTGCTGGAAGAGGGTATGCGCTTTCTGCCCTTCCTGCCCAACGAGTACGTCGGCCAGGCCCGGCAGGTAGTCCTGGGCATCCTGCTGGTGCTGCTGATGCTGTTCCGGCCCCAGGGATTAGTGGGGAGGTTCAAGCTATGACCGCTGCGCCGGCCAATTCGGGCGATTATTACATTCTGGAAACTGAGGAAATCTCCAAACACTTCGGCGCCGTCGCGGCGGTGGACGGCCTGAGCATCGCCATCCCCCGCCAGGGAATGACCAGCATCGTCGGCCCCAACGGGTCGGGAAAGTCCACCCTGGTGAACCTGCTGAGCGGCACCCTGCCCCTTGACGGGGGAATGGTCATCATTGACGGCGTGGGCCTCAAGCTGGTAAAGGCTTATGAGACGCCGGCTCACGGCATCACCCGCACTTTTCAGGAAGTAAGGCTGTTCAACCAGATTACCGTCTGGGACAACATTATGGTCGTCCTGACCAACCGCAGCCTCTTTCCGGCGATGCTGGAACGGGCCAAGCCCCGCTACCGGGAGCAGGCGCAGCGGATTCTGGAGAACGTGGGGATGTGGGAAAAGCGGGACTCTCTGGCGATGGACTTGTCCTACGGTCAGCGTAAGCTGCTGGAAATTGGCCGCGCCCTGGCGGTGGACGTGAACATCTACCTGTTCGATGAACCCTTTGCCGGCCTTTTCCCGCAAATGCTGGAGCGGGTCAAGGACATTATGAAGGCGATGCGGGATGACGGCCGCACCGTCATTTTCATCTCCCACAATATGGACATAGTGCGGGAGATGTCGGACCACCTGATTGTGCTGGACAGCGGCAAGCTGCTCACCGCCGGAGAAGTGGAGGATGCCCTGAACCAGGAAGAGGTAATCGCCGCCTACCTGGGCGCCTAACGCCGGCCTTGACCGGAGAATGTTCGGATATATCGGATATATCGGCGGCAAACGGGGACGGAAATGATGGAAAACCCAACCGCACCGGCTAATGCCTTGAGAGACTCGGCAGCCAACGGCCCGGAGCTACTCCTGGCGTTGCAGAATGTGTCGGTGCATTACGGGGCCGTAATCGCCTTGGAAGAAGTCTCCCTGGGCGTCCAGCGGGGGGAACTGGCGGCGGTAATGGGGCCTAACGGCGCCGGCAAATCCACCGTCCTTAAAGCCATAATGGGGTTGGCCCCGGTGGTCGGCGGGACGGTTCACTGGCGCGGCCGGCCGTTGGCCGCAGCAACCCACGAAATCGTGAAAGAGGGAATCGCCTTCGTCCCCCAGGGCCGGCGCGTGTTCACCCACCTCAGCGTTGAAGAAAACCTGGAGATGGGTTGCCTGTACCTGAACGACCGGGCGGAACAAAGCCGACGCCGGGATGCGGTTATGGAACTTTTCCCGGTGCTTTATCAGAAACGCCGCGACTTTGCCAGCCAGATGTCCGGGGGGCAGCAGCAGATGTTGGCCCTGGGCCGGGGCCTGATGGCCGGCCCGGAGGCGCTGCTGCTGGATGAGCCTACCCTGGGCCTGGCCCCCATCGTGGTGAAAGAGGTCTTTCAGAAGGTCTCGGAAATCAACGAAAGACTGAAGACCACCATCTTTGTCGTGGAGCACAACATCAAGGGGGTGCTGGACATCGCCAACCGGGCCTACGTCCTGGACAAAGGCCGGGTCGTCCACCGCGGCACGCCTCAATCGGTTCGGGACACCAACATCCTGACCGACGTTTTCCTGGGCCGGGTCAACGCCGGCGCGCCGGAAGAGTAGGGTAATCCCGCTTTGTACCGCTCATCATGAGCCGGTTGAGGGATAGTGTGGGGATGGTTCGACAAGCTCACCATGAGTGGGTTGTGTGGGTTGTGCCAAGACGAGTTGCCTCATCTCCTCGCTCATCCTAAGCTAGTTGAGGGATAGTGCGGGGATGGTTCGACAGGCTCACCATGAGCGGATACTGTATCGCGTCATAAAACCGTCGTTCCGGCGAAAGCCGGAATCCAGGAAATCCTACCAGAAAATAGCGTGCCGGCTACCGAGCGTTCTGGATTCCGGCTTTCGCCGGAACAGCGGTTATGCCGGAATGACGGTTGCCTGGGTTGCCCCTGTTAAGATGCGATTGTCCTGCCAGATATGCCCCCAATTTCAGCCTGAGGATGCCGGTTCTTGCTTTCCCGTAGCGTAGTTTGCCTCAGCCACCCGATACACCCCGGCATCCCCCGCTGGCCGGGCGACCCGCCGGTGGAGTTTGAGACGGTGGCTGGACTGGAAACTGATGGGTTCCTGCTGCGCCGCTTTTCCCTGGGCGAACACAGCGGCACCCATATCAATGCGCCGGCCGGCTTTCACCCCGGCGGGCTGGACATTGCCGCCTATCCTGCGGCCTCCCTGGTGGCACCGGCCGTGGTGATAGACGCGCGGGAAGAGAGCCGGGCCAACCCGGATTACCGGCTCAGCATCGCCCACGTCCTGGCTTGGGAGCGGCGGCACGGCGCGGTTCCGGCCGGCAGCGTGGCGCTGCTGTTCACCGGTTGGCCGGAGAAATGGAGCAATCCGGCGGCTTATTTGGGTCAAGCCGGGGACGGGGAAATGCACTTCCCCGGTTTCGGCCTGCCGGCGGTGAATCTGCTGCTGACCGAGCGGGGCGCCGCCGGCGTGGGCATTGATACCCATGGGGTTGACGGCGGGCAGGACGCTACCTTTGCGGTGAATCGCCGGGTGCTGGAACAGCCCCGCATCGTGCTGGAAAACCTGGCTAACCTGGACCAACTGCCTCCCACCGGCGCCACCCTGGTCATCGGCGTACTGCGCCTGGCGGGAGGCAGCGGGTCTCCGGTCTCGGTGATGGCTTTCCTGCCCTAGCGGTGTTTTGTCCGTGGCGCGCCGGGCGGTGGCGGCGTCCGAGGGGCGTTTGGACGGCTAGAGCTTGGCTACTCCGGCGCGGGCGCAGTCCTCATCCTGCTGGCTGGTTCCGCCGCCCACGCCGCAGGCGCCCTCAATCTCGCCATTGCGAATAATCGGCACCGCGCCCTGGCCCATTATCATGTGTCCGCCCTCGGCGGCGGCGATGCCCCGAGGCGTCGGCTGGTCGGCCCGGTCCTGCAAGTCTCCGCTGGGCCGACCAAAGGCGGCCGAGGCCACCGCCTTGCCCTGACTGCCGTAGGCGCTGGCCCAGATGGCCCCGTCCATCCGGTTCATCGCAATCAGCCGCCCGCCGGCATCGCAGACCGCCGCGCTTATCTTGATGTTAAGTTCGGCGGCCTGGGCCAGCGCGCCCTCAATCATCCGGTTAGCTTCCTCCAGAGTAATAGCCATAATGCACCTCTTGGGTAAGGATGGCTAATTGTAGCCCATTGCAATACCTCTGCCAACCAAGTCAAGGCAATCGCTTCTTAACTGTACTATGGCAACCGTCGTTCCGGCGCAAGCCGGAATCCAGGAAATCCTACCGGAAATAAATAGCCGGCTACCGAGGGTTCCGGATTCCGGCTTTCGCCGGAACGACGGGTTTATGATGCGGTTGACCGGCCAACCCCAAGCCGCCGCATTGTCCAGCAGACGGTTTAAGGTGTTATACTGCTGGGGGCGCTTTCTATCAGCCTTGGGGGTGCAGCCGGTTTATGCTGACCAAGCGTATCATTCCCTGCCTGGACGTGGACGCCGGGCGGGTGGTTAAAGGCACCAGCTTTGTCAACCTGCGGGATGCGGGCGACCCGGCGGAACTGGCCGCCTTTTATGACCGGGAAGGCGGGGATGAGTTGGTGTTTCTGGACATCACCGCCAGCGCCGACTCCCGCGACACGATGATTGACGTGGTGCAACGGGTGTCGGAGCAGGTCTTTATCCCGCTGACCGTGGGCGGCGGCATCCGCACTATTGAGGACGTGCGGCGGATGCTGAACGCCGGCGCGGATAAGGTTTCGGTAAATACCGCCGCCATCAACAATCCGGCCATTATCGGCAACGGGGCGGCCCAATTCGGCAGCCAGTGTATTGTAGTAGCTATTGACGCCAAGCGAGTTGTTCCTGAGGCCGCCGGCCCGGCAGCGGAAAGCTCCCGGATTGATGAAATAGACGAATCCCTGGCCTTGGATCCCGGTTCCCGGTGGGAAGTCTATACCCGGGGCGGGCGCACGCCCACCGGCATTGACGCGGTCAAGTGGGCGGCGCTGGCGGTGGAACGGGGCGCCGGGGAAATCCTGCTGACCAGTATGGACGCCGACGGGCAGCTTGCCGGGTATGACCTGGAACTGACCGCCGCTATTTCCGGCGCGGTGCCAGTGCCGGTTATCGCCAGTGGCGGCGCCGGCCAGTTGGAGCATCTTTACGACGCCCTGGCTACGGGACAAGCCGACGCCGTGTTGGCCGCCAGCATTTTCCACTATGGCGCCTACCGCATCGCCGAGGCCAAGGAGTATCTGAATCAGCGGGGCGTTCCGGTTCGCCCCCCACCCGACGACTGGGCCGGATAAGCGTTTTCCGGCGCCAAGCGGCGATAATTTCTCAGGAGGAACAACCCTTACCCTATGGCTGAAATCACAACTGTAGTTTTCGACGCTTTTGGCACCCTGCTCCAGGATGGCCCCGACCACTGGCGCGGCGCGCTGGAGGGGATAATTGGTCAGCAGGGCCTGGCGGTGGCGGTGGAGGATTTGGACCGGGAATGGTTGGCCGCCTCCGCCGACTTCCGCGCCCGCCGCAGCGAGCCGGGGGCCGCCTTTCAGTCCTACGCATCGGCCTGGCGGGAAAGTTTTGCCCAGGCTTTCCAAGTGCTGAACTTGCCCGGCGATGCCGCCGCCGCCGCCGACTACTGGATTGAAAATATGGCTCAGCGGCCGGCCTACCCGGAAACGGCGGCGGCGTTGGCAGCGGTGTCCCGAAACTGGCAGGTGGTACTACTTTCCAACGCTGATGATGCCTTTCTTGACCCGGTGCTGGAGCGGCTGAATTTCCCCTTTGCCGCCGCCATATCCTCCGAGGCGGCCCGGTGCTACAAGCCCAACCCGGAGCTTTTCCGGTGTCTCTTGCGCCAGTTAAACCTCAGCCCGGAGGAAGCGGTTTACGTTGGCGACCGCCAGTATGAGGACGTGCAGGGCGCCGGCCGGGTGGGGATGGGTACGGTTTGGATAAACCGCACCGGCGCAGAACTCAACCCGGCGCTGCCCGAACCGGACTACCGGATTGCCAACCTGCTGGAATTGCCGGCCTTGTTTGGCGATTAGGGGGAGCGGGGTTCACTGCCTAAATACAATGACACTGATGACGAAGTGAGATAACGCGATGAAGGTTAAGCTGAACGACAAGGGCCTGGTGCCGGCTGTTGCCCAGGACATTAACACCGGCGAAGTGCTGATGCTGGGCTATATGAACCCCGGTTCCCTGAAACGGACTGTGGAAGGGGAACAGGTCTGGTTCTACAGCCGCAGTCGGGAAGATTTGTGGCACAAGGGCGAGGTATCCGGCAACTACCTGAACCTGCGGGAGGCTTGGGTCGATTGCGACGCCGATACCATCCTGCTCAAGGTGCAGCCTGACGGCCCGGCCTGCCATACCGGGGAGGTTTCCTGTTTCTACACCAAGCTGGAAGGACTGCCCGACGAATACGAAGTAACCGAGTCCGGCTCCGGCATCCTGGACGAACTGTTTGCCCTGATTCAGGACCGGCAGCGGGAACAGCCGGAGGGCAGCTACACTGTCCGCCTGCTCCAGGAAGGGGTGGCCCGCATCGCCCAGAAGGTCATTGAGGAGGCGGGAGAAACGGCCATCGCCGCCGTACAGGAAGACCGGGACGGACTGACCGGCGAAGTTGCCGACTTGTTATACCATACCCTGACCCTGCTGGCCGCCTCAGACGTAAAACCGCAGGAGGTTTGGGAAGTCCTGCGCCAACGGCGGGGGTGATTTGGTATAGACCACGCAGGTCACCGTTTTGGGTATTCTCAACGTTTGTTGCATTATAATCGGCGTAGAGGCGGGTTTGTAACCCGCCCTGCGTTCAACGTAAGGAAATGCCGGAAAGCGGGTGGGCCATAGTTGACCTGTTCCTCCGCCCGAGCCAGGGCGGGTTACAAACCCGCCCCTACCATCCACCGGCCCATCGGCGCCGGGCCGGGTTTCGCGTCCTTCGCAGTTCCGGCTATTCCCCGTCGCTGATGGTTTCACTGGCCTGGTAGATTTGCCAGCCGGCGGGGCGGTACACGGTTACCTTGCCGGAGCCGATTACCCGCCAGTTGCCGGGGCGGCCCAGGCAGCCGGTTTGCGCGTCAATGCCCAACACGGTCAGGCCGCCGGATAGCTGGCTCTCCAGTTGCGGCGCCACTTCCGACGGGTCGCTGCGCTCATGGTGTGGCAGCACCGCCGTCCCGTCGGCGATCCCCAGTGCCGGCAACCATTCACCGGCCCGGGGCCGCCGCATTAAGGAACCCATTACCATTGCCCCGGCGCTGGAACCGGCTAATATCGTTCCCTGGGCCACCGCCGCCAGAATCGCCTCCAGCAGGCGGGAGTCCCGCAACGTATCCAGCAGGTGGTTCGGGTTGCCGCCGGTGAAGTAGATAACGTCGGCGCCCGCTATGCCTTGAATCAACTCCCCATCCTCGGCCTGCTCCCGTTCCAGAATCATCAGTTGCCCGGCGTTGCCACCCAGGGCGGCGAAGTGGGTAACGCCGTCGTTGGCCGCCTTGGCCGGGCCGGTAACCGCCGCCGTGGGTATTACCACCACCTTAGCCGGGGTTTGGCCGGTGGCCTGCATAATTTCCCGGTCCATTTCCCGGCAATACTGGCGAAACTCCTCGCCGCCGACCAGCGCAATCAATCCGGTCATTCCGGTCATTGTATCCTCCCCGCAGCGTCTTTCAGCGTCGCCGCCCGGCTATTCTACCAAACCGGCCTGTTGGGGACTATGCGGCGGGGCGCCGGCCATTCTCAACACGGGTTAGCATTGACCCGGCTGGGCTGATTAAGGAAACTACAAATACCAACAAGCTACCCAAACCGCTCATGGTGAGCTTGTCGAACCAGCAATCCCGTCCTTCGACAAGCTCAGGATGAGCGGATTTTGTTCCCGGTGCGGGCTTTGTTCCTACCAAGACTCTGACCCAAGTCAATCGCAGCATAAAACCGTCGTTCCGGCGAAAGCCGGAATCCAGAACTTCCGATAGCCGGCCCGCTCTTTTCCGGGGGATTTCCTGGATTCCGGCTTTCGCCGGAACGACGGTTGCTTGGGTTGGTGGCTTGGGTTGGTGGCTTGGGTTGTGATAGTTAAGAGAGGAACACCGGCCGGTATTGAGCATACCTTGAGCTAATTTCCGTTTTCCCGCCGGGTAATTTGTGCTAGTATATTCCAACGAACAAAAGGCAATTTAGAAAGGGTTGAAGGGTTGTTGGTATGGCGGGGTCAGCGTTGGTTCGGGACACAATTCAGGAAATGGTGGCGGCGGCGATAAACCGGGCGCGGCAGGAAGGGGCGTTGCAACTGGAGACAATGCCGGAAATCCTGGCGGAACGGCCGGGCAACCCGGAACATGGCGACTTCGCCACCAGTCTGCCCCTACGCCTGGCCCGGGCTACCCGAATCAACCCGCTGAAACTGGCGGAAACGCTGGTGGAATACATCCCCGGCGCCGAGGAAGTGGAACGGGTGGAAGCCGCCCCGCCCGGATTCGTCAACTTTTACCTCAACGACAGCTGGGTGCAGCGCCAGGTGGAAGTGGTACGGCAGGCCGGCGGGGATTATGGCAAGCTGGAGGTGGGCCAGGGGCGCCCGGTTATGGTCGAGTTTGTCAGCGTGAACCCCACCGGGCCGGTGCACGTGGGCCACACCCGGGGCGCGGTGCTGGGCAGCGCCCTGGCTAACACCCTGGAGGCCGCCGGTTACCGGGTAACCCGGGAATACTACGTCAACGATGCCGGAAACCAGATGGAAGCCTTTTACCGCTCGGTTTATGCCCGCTACCGGGAGGCCCTGGGTTACGAAGCCGACTTTCCGGCCAACGGTTACGCCGGCGATTACATCGCCGACCTGGCCCAAGAACTGGCGGCATCAGAAGGCCCCCGGTTCCTGGAACTGGCAGAGGCGCAAGCCGTCAAGGAAATCGGAGACCTGAGCCGGGAACGGATGGTTGCCCTGATTAAGGATGACCTGGAGCAGATTGGCGTTACCTTTGACAACTGGTTCAGCGAGCGTTCCCTGTATGCCAATCAGGAATACCAGGAGGCGATGGACCGGCTGGGGGCGCAGAATCACCTTTCCCAGCGGGAAAATGCCCTGTGGTTCAACTCCAGCGCCCTGGGGGATGACAAGGACAACGTGGTAGTCCGCTCCACCGGCGAGCCAACCTACTTCGCATCGGACATCGCCTACCACTACAACAAGTTTATCAACCGCCGGTTTGAGCGGGTAATCGACATCTGGGGCGCCGACCACCAGGGCCACGTGCCGCGGATGAAGGCCGCCGTCGCCGCCCTGGGGATTGAACCGGAGAAACTGACCATCCTCATCTCTCAGATGGTAACGCTGAAACGCGGTTCGGAGGTGGTGCGGGCCTCCAAGCGAACCGGCGACTTTATTACCCTGCGGGAGTTGGCTGATGAGGTGGGCGCCGACGCCTGCCGCTACTTTTTCCTGGCCCGCGCCCCGTCAACTCAAATGGAGTTTGACCTGGAACTGGCAAAAAAGGAGTCCTCGGAAAACCCGGTCTATTACGTCCAGTACGCCCACGCCCGGAACGTGAGCATCCTGAACCTGGCCCGGAGCCGGGGCATCGACTGGAGTTCCGGGGAGGTTGCCCTGCTCACCGACCCCAACGAACTCAACTTGATTCGGACGATGCTCCGGCTGCCGGAGTTGGTTGACCAGATGGCTCGCAGCCTGGAACCCCACCACTTGCCCCACTATGCCATGGAACTGGCGACCGCTTTCCACTGGTTCTACGAGAATTGCCGGGTTATATCGGCCAACGCCGAGGACAACGCCATAACCCTGGCCCGTCTCAAGCTGGTGGAGTCGGCGCAAATCGTGTTCCGCCGCGCCCTGGAGTTGATGGGCCTGAGCGCCCCGGAGCGGATGTAGGGTTATTCTTTCCTGCTTTCCCGTTGGTTGGATTTGACCGGTGGCAGTGCGCTGCGCCGGTCAATTGCCTTTTACCCCCTCACGCTGTCAGAGTAAATACTCCGCTCATCCTAGTCCCGGGGTAAATACTCCGCTCATCCTGAGCCGGTCAAAGGACGGGGTTAATGGTTCGACAGGCTCACCATGAGCGGTTGCAGAACTACCATAAGCGGCACCTAGCTCACCACGCGCGGGTTAGGTAGTTTGTTTGTGTCTTTATTATTAACCGTGATTAAAGATTACTTGAATTATTCAGAAATAAGGGTTATTATAGCGGCAACCGCCCGGTTCGGCGGCGCTGGTTTAGGCTTATTCCGGCTATCCTCACCTTGATTCGGCCAGGATTCGGCCAGCGCATCTTATCGCTTGTTCCGTACCGGCCCGGCCCGGCTTTTGCTACCCCGGCGGGCTACTTCAGGCAGGCGCAGTTTTGGGAGACGGTTGCCCCCGCTGCGGCTATCCAACACCGGATAGGGATTGTTAGATGGATATTTTGGCTAGAATCACCGGTATGGCCTACCGCTATCGAACCCGCCTGATTCTGGCCTACCTGTGTTTCTTCATCGCCATCGGCTTTTCCCTGCTGATTCCCCGGCTCTTCGGCGAATCCATTGACCGGCTGGTAATCATCACCGGCAGTGAAATAACTCCCCTGAACCCCGGAAATATGGAGTTGGTGATTTTAGCCAGCCTGCTCCTGGCCGCCAGTATTATGCGGGGGTTCTTCGATTTTGCCCGCACCTACACCACCGACTCCCTCTCCCAATTTGTTACCTACGACTTCCGCAACCAAATCTACAACAAACTTCAGCACGTCAGCTTCGCCTACCACGACAAGGAACACACCGGCAACCTGATGTCCAAGGCCACCGCCGACGTAGAGGCGGTTCGCCGCTTTGTGAATATGGGGCTGGTACGCTCCTCCGAAGTGGTGGTACGCACCATCGCCGTTACCAGCATCCTGGCCTGGCTGAACTGGGAGTTGGCCCTGCTCAGCCTGGTTTTCGTCCCCTTCCTGGTGGTGCGCTCTACCCTGGTTATGGGCCGCCTGCGCCGGATGTGGCTGCACGTTCAAGAGGTCAACGGGCAACTGGTTACTAACCTCCAGGAAAACCTGGTAGGAATCCACGTGGTCAAGGCTTTTGCCTCCGAGGATTTTGAGCGGCGCAAGTATAACCTCAAGGCCCAGGAGTTGCGGGAGGAATACTTCCAGTCGGAACGGCTGCAAGGCACCAACAGCGCCTGGATGAGCCTCTACTTCACCTTTGCGCTGGGCCTGATTGTCTGGTACGGCGGCTGGGAGATTATTCGGGGCGACCTTACCGCCGGCCAGTTGGCGATGTTCGTGCTTTACCTGAATCAACTGACCTTTCCCATACGCTCGGCGGCCCAGATTATTAACAGCTTTTCCCGGGCGATTTCCTCAGGCCGCCGCATCTTTGACGTTTTGGACGCCACTTCCCCGGTAGAGGAAAAGCCCGACGCCCGGCCTATGGGGCGCTCCGGCGGGCGGGTGCAGTTTGAGGACGCCTCCTTTGCCTATGACTCCCGGTCGCCGGCCTTGAAAAATGTGGACATTACAGCCTCTCCGGGCCAGATAACGGCGATTCTGGGCGCCCCGGGGAGCGGCAAGAGCACGATTGTCAACCTGCTGCCCCGTTTCTATGACGTTACCGGGGGCCGGGTGACCATTGACGGGCAGGACATCCGGGACTTTACCCTGGAATCCCTGCGGCGCAACGTGGGCATCGTGCAGCAGGACATTTTCCTGTTCGACGCTACCATCCGGGACAACATCGCCTACGGGGTGTCCAACGCCAGCGAAGAGGACATCATCAACGCCGCCAAGATTGCCCAACTCCACGACCAGATAATGGCCTTTGCCCACGGCTATGATACCTGGGTCGGGGAACGGGGCAGCACCCTTTCCGGCGGCCAGCGGCAGCGCCTGTCCATCGCCCGCACGGTGCTGGTCAACCCGCCCATCCTGATTCTGGACGACTCCACCTCCAGCGTGGACGTGGAGACGGAGCGGCTGATTCACCAGGCAATGGTCAACGTGATGAAGGGGCGGACTACCTTCGTAATCGCCCACCGGCTCAGTACCGTCCGGGAGGCCGACCAGATACTGGTGCTGCGGGACGGGGAAATTGTGGAGCGGGGCAACCACAGCGAGCTTATCGCCCGCCGGGGCATTTACCGGGACATCTACGAGTTGCAACTGCGGCCCCAGGAAGAGGTGCTGCTGGATGCGGCCATCGCCGCTGCCGGCGATGACGGAGGTGATAACTGATGCGTGGTGGTATGGGCGGCGGCTTTGGCGGCATGATGGGGGGGATGCGCGGGCTGCACTCCGGCGGCATGAACTCCCCCACCACCGACAACCTGAGCGACGACAACGCGCTAGGCTCCGTTTACAACAACAAGGTGGTGATGCGCCTCATTACCTATATGGGGCCGTACAAGCCGGACGTGATTCGGAGCCTGTTGGCGGTGTTGACCTACACCATCGCCAACGCCAGCATCCCGATGTTCATAATGCTGGGCATCAATAACGGCATCAGTTCCGGGAGCTTCCTCAGTTGGCACCCGCTGCACCTGTTCGGGCTGGGCTTCCTGATAGTTACCCTGATTCACTTCGGGGCCAACTATCTCCAGTTCGTCTTTATGGCCCGGGTGGGGCAGAGCATCCTCTACAGCTTGCGTACCCAGATGTTCAGCCATCTCCAGGATATGTCGCCCTCCTTTTTCCACCGCACCGCCGTAGGGCGGATAATGTCCCGGAGCCAGAGCGACGTACTCCAGCTTCAGGAAACCTTTGAGATGCTGGTGCTGGCCCTGGCCGACGTGCTGACCCTGGTTTTCATCATCATCTATATGCTGGCGGTGGACTGGCAGTTGGCCGTAGTCAGCTTGAGCATCGTACCGGTACTCTTTTTCATCCTGGGGTACTGGCAGCGGTTTGCCCGCCGTTCCTTTATGCGCATCCGCCGGGCCATTGCCATGGTCAACGGCGAGTATAACCAGAACATCACCGGCGTCAGGGTGGTGCAGAGCCTTAACCGCCAGGATGAGAACCTGCAACACTTTGAGGAACTGAACCGGGAGCATCTGGAGTCCAACTTGCAGGCCAGCCGCTTCTCCGGCGGCCTCCAGCCGATGGTAGAGTTCCTGATTGGCATCGGTATGGGCTTCGGCATCGTGCTGGTGGGCGGTATGCTCGCCAAGGGCGGCAGCCTGGAGTGGGGCGTGCTGGTGGCCTTTGCCCTGTGGATTCAACGCTTCTTTGAGCCAATCCGCCACCTGACTATGCAGTACGGCGTCTTTCAACGGTCAATGGCCGCCGGCGTCCGCATCTTTGAGTTGATGGACTTGAAACCGGAGGTCAACGATGCCCCGGACGCGGTGGATATGCCGCCGGTGCGCGGGGAAATCCGCTTTGAGAACGTCAACTTCCATTACGTTGAGGGCATCGAGGTCTTGCAGGACATCAACCTGCACGTCCGCCCCGGGGAAAACATCGCCCTGGTCGGCTCCACCGGCGCCGGCAAAAGCACCCTGGTAACCCTGGTACACCGTTTCGCCGACGTAACCAAGGGTCGGATAACCGTGGACGGGTACGATTTGCGGGACGTTACCCGCCGCTCTCTGGTGAGCCAGATGAGCATGGTATTGCAGGAGCCGTACCTGTTTTCCGGCAACGTCAAGGAAAACATCCGCTACTGCTACGAGAACGCCACCGATGAGGACGTGATTAACGCCGCCAAAGCGGTGGGCGCCCATGACTTCATAATGGCCCTGGAAGAGGGTTATGACACGGTGCTGGCGGAACGGGGCGTGAACCTCAGCGTCGGCCAACGGCAGCTAATCAGCTTTGCCCGGGCCATTGTCGGCGACCCCCGCATCGTTGTCCTGGACGAGGCCACCGCCAACATTGACACCCATACCGAGATACTGATTCAGGAGGCCCTGAGCCACGTCCTGGAGGGACGCACCTCCATTGTCATCGCCCACCGCCTTTCCACCATCCGCAGCGCGGACAAGATAGTGGTGCTGGACAAGGGGCGCATCGCCGAAGTGGGCAGCCATGAGGAACTGCTGCGGCGCAACGGCGTTTACGCCCGCCTCTACGCCATCAACTACGGCCTGGCCCATGACGGCCAACAGCCGGAACCGCTGGACATCGGCAACCTGGTCCCGGCCCCGGCGGACAACGATTAAGCGACTAAACGATTAAGGGTTTTCAGCCTGGAATGAAATTGGGGCTATTCGGGTTCACTCTTGGCTGAACCCCGTCCCCTGCTCCAGAAACTTCAGGATGACCCCGGCCAGTTCGTCCGGCTTGTGGTAGCCGATGTCGTGGACGGTTTCGGGGATCCAATGCACCCGGTTATCCGGGACCGCCTGGGCCGCCGCCGCTACCATTACCTCTTTGTTGCGGGAAAATTCGCCGCCGGCCCGCTCCGGGCGCGGCCCGGCCGGCACGATTAGCGTAGGGCAGGAAATCCGGGGCAGAGTAACCGACGGCGGCTCGCCCCACATCGCTGCCAGCACCTGGGCATGGTTGGACGGGCGCAGGATGTCCTGAATCTGACCATCCCCGTCCTCATAAACCATCGTCTGCACGATTCGTTCCAAGTCCTCACCCCAGCAGTCGGCCAACTGTTCCCGCAGCCGCTCCAGAAACTCCCGCCGGTCGCCGGATACGTTGCGGGGGGCAAAGCGGGCGCTGAAGTTTTCCCAACTGGCGTCGGGGAGCAGGTGGCCGTCGAGAAACCCGCCGTCAATCATCACCAGCCGGCTTACCCGTTGGGGGAAGTAGGCCGCCACGTTGATGGCTACGTTGCCGCCCCAGGAATGGCCCAGCACCGCCGCTTGCTCCAGTCCCAGCGCGTCCATAAAGCGGGCCACGTCGGCAGCCAGGGTGGGAAAGTCATAGCCGCCGGATGCCTGGGTGGTCTGCCCGTGTCCCCGCTGGTCGGGGGCCACGATCCGGTATTGCCCGCTGAGCCGCGCCGCCAGCCGCTCATACCAGTTAGCAGAGGAGGCCAACCCGTGCAGGGCGACGATAGGCACCGGGGCGGCGGGACTTGGCCCGGCCCATTCCAGGTAGCGGACATCCAGCTCCCCGACCCGGATTCGGTTTTCCGCAGGGGGATTAAAGGCTTGGCCCGGTTCAGTCAAAGCGCAACCTCCGGCACAAGAGATGGGAAATTATACCACGCGGCGGGGTTGCCCATTGAGGATTGTTGACCACCGGGCAGGGCTTGTGCAAAGTCCCAAGTCAATCGCATCATAAAACCGTCATTCCGGTCATAAAACCGTCGTTCCGGCGAAAGCCGGAATCCAGAACCCTCTTTAGCCAGCCCGCTCTTTTCCGGGGGATTTCCTGGATTCCGGCTTTCGCCGGAACGACGGTTGTTGGGGTTGCGCTGGTTAAGATGCGATTGCTCTGAGAAAATCCCCCAACCGGTGGCTTAACCGGGCTTAATTTAGTATGCTATCGTACAATCCGCAGAATTGCAGGATAGGAGATGCCCGATGTCCGACCCAATCCCGGCGGTACACCTGCCGGCCGAATGTCTCCCGGCAGTTGAAGCCGCCCTTGACGCCCTGGACCGGGAGAATATCGTTGCGCGCATCCAGCAGCATGACCACCGGGTCTGGCGGGATGACCCGGCGGAGATTGCTGACCGCCTGGGCTGGCTGTCCCTTACTGACACGATGCGGGGACAATTGGACGGTTTGGAGACTTTCGCCGCCGAGGTTAGCGCTGCCGGGTATCGCCACCTGGTCTTGCTGGGTATGGGCGGCAGCGTCCTGGGCGCGGAGGTGCTGCGCCGCGCTTTCGGCAGCGCCGCCGGGTTCCCGGAACTATTGGCGCTGGATTCCACCCTGCCCGCCTGGGTGCAGGCCGTTTCCGATACTATCGACCCGGCAAAGACCATCTTTCTGGTATCCTCCAAGTCCGGCTCCACCCTTGAACCCAACGCTTTGTATGCCCACTTCCGGGGGCTGGTGGCCGCGGCGCGGGGCGCGGCGGCGGCCGGCGAGAACTTTGTCGCCATCACCGACCCCGGCACCGGGCTGGAAAGGCTGGCCGGAGAACAGGGATTCCGGCAGGCGTTCCTGAACCCGCCGGACGTGGGCGGGCGTTACTCGGTACTATCCTGTTTTGGCCTGGTGCCGGCGGCCCTCATCGGTCTGGACTTGAACCAACTGCTGAGCCGCGCCGCCGGGATGCGGGAGCAGTGCGCCGCCACCGCGGCCCGGGACAACCCGGGGGCCTGGCTGGGGGCGGTGATGAGCAGTCTGGCCCGGCAGGGTCGGGACAAACTCACCCTGATAGCCTCTCCAGCCCTGGCCGGCTTTGGCCTGTGGGTCGAGCAGCTATTGGCGGAAAGCCTGGGCAAGGAGGGTTCCGGTATCGTGCCGGTAGCTGGGGAGCCGGCCCTGACGCCCGACCGCTATGGCGCCGACCGGCTTTTTGTCTATCTGCGGCTTGAGGAGGACGACAACGCCGCCCCGGATGCCTGGTGGGAATCGGTGGCCGCCGCCGGCCACCCGGCGGTGCGGCTGGACTTGCCAGACCGCTACGACCTGGGCGCCGAGTTTTACCGTTGGGAGTTTGCCACCGCCGTAGCCGGTTCCCGGTTGGGCCTGCACCCCTTTGACCAGCCCGACGTTCAGGGGGCCAAGGATATGACCGACCGGGTGCTGGAACAATACCAGACTACCGGCGCATTGCCGGCCGGCGCAACTACCGGAACATCAATAGCCGATTTGCTGCGCCAGGCCCAACCCGGCGACTATCTGGCGATTATGGCCTACCTGCCGGACACGCCGGAAGTAGCCGCCGCGCTGAATTCCCTGCGCCGCCGGGTAGCTGAGGAGTATGGCATTGCCACCACCGCCGGTTTCGGCCCCCGCTATTTGCACTCTACCGGCCAACTGCACAAGGGCGGCCCCAATTCCGGGCTGTTCCTGCAATTGACCGCCGACCACCCCGAGGATATACCGATACCCGGCTACCCTTTCTCTTTTGGCGTTCTGGCCGACGCGCAGGCCGCCGGGGATATGCAGGCCCTCCAAAATCTGGGCCGCCGCACCGCCCGGGTGCACCTAGGGCCTGAGCCGGCCGCCGAATTGGAGCAACTCAGCGCCGGGCGGTAGCCGGGTAAACCGTAAAACTGGGAGGCAAACCGGTGGAACTGGGAATGATTGGCTTGGGACGAATGGGCGGCAATATGGCCCAACGTCTGCTCGGCGGCGGGCACCGGATAGTAGCCTATGACGCCAGCAGCGCGGCGGTGGCCGCCAGCCAGGGACAGGGCGCGCAGGGCGCCGCGTCTCTGGAGGAACTGGCCGGACTGCTGGCGCCGCCCCGCGCGGTCTGGCTGATGCTGCCCCAGGGCCAGCCTACCGAGGACACCATTGACCGGCTGCTCCCGTTGCTGGCTCAGGGCGACGTCATCCTGGACGGGGGCAACGCCAACTACCGGGACAGTATGCGCCGGGCCGAAAAGCTGGCGGCTCAAGGCATTGACTTTATGGACGTAGGCACCAGCGGCGGCATCTGGGGACTGACCGAGGGCTACTCCCTGATGATTGGCGGCCAGGCGGAGACTTTCCGGCGGCTGGAGCCGATTTTTCAGACATTGGCCCCGGCGCCGGACCGGGGTTACAGTCACGTCGGCCCGGCCGGGGCCGGCCACTTCGTCAAGATGGTGCATAACGGCGTCGAGTATGCGTTGATGCAGGCTTACGCCGAGGGTTTTGAGTTGATGGCGGCCAAGGAGGAGTTTGACCTGGACTTGCCCCGGATTGCCGACACCTGGCGCTACGGCAGCGTGGTGCGTTCCTGGCTGCTGGACCTGGTGGCGTCGGCCCTGGAGGAAGACCCCGGCCTGGCCCACCTGGAAGCCTACGTGGAGGACTCCGGCGAGGGACGCTGGACCGTTCAGGAGGCGGTGGACCTGGCGGTGCCGGTGCCGGTGATTACCCTGTCCCTGCAAGAGCGTTTCCGTTCCCGCCAGGTGCAGCCCTTCGGCGCCCGGCTGCTGGCGGCCCTGCGCAACCAGTTCGGCGGCCACGCCGTGCGGAGGTCAGAGTGATGACCGCGACAGTTACGGCTCAGGACATCGACGCCCTGGCGGAGGCCCTGGCGGCTACTCACGGAATCACCAGCCTGATAATTTTCGGGGCCAGCGGCGACTTGACCCGGCGCAAGCTGATGCCGGCCCTGTGCAACCTCTACTCCAAAGGCCGCATCCGCCGGGAGTTGCGCATCGTCGGCGTAGCCCGTACCGACCTGTCCACCGCCGAGTATCGGGAGTTTATTCACCAGGAAATGGAGGAGGCCGGCGGCTTTCAGCCCAACGCCCAGGAATGGGCCGACTTTGCCTACCGCATTTCCTACTTGATGGCCGACGTTACCTCCCTGGAAAGCCTGCGGGAACTGGAGGAACATCTGGAGCGGCTGGAGGATTTTGACCCGGAGGTATCCAACCGCCTCTACTACCTGGCGATTGCCCCGACCCTGTATCTCCGGGCCATTGCCTGCCTGGGTGAGGCGGGGATGGCGGATGACAGCAACGGCTGGCGCCGGCTGGTGGTGGAAAAACCCTTTGGCACCGACCTGGCCTCGTCCCACGCCCTGAACGACGTAGCGCACGCGGTTTTCCGGGAGGAGCAGGTATTCCGCATTGACCACTACCTGGGCAAGGAAACGGTGCAGAACCTGTTGGTGTTCCGCTTTGCCAACGCCATCTTTGAACCTATCTGGAACCGCAACTACATTGACCACGTGCAGATTACCGTGGCCGAGTCCATTACCGTGGCCGAGCGGGCCGACTATTATGACCATACCGGCGTCCTGCGGGATATGTTCCAGAATCACCTGCTGCAACTGCTGTCCCTGGTGGCGATGGAACCGCCTCACGTTTTTGAGGCCGAGGCGCTGCGCAACGAAAAGGTCAAGGTGCTGAACGCCGTGCGGCGCATCCCCGCCGAAGCGGTGGCCCAACACGCCATTGCCGGCCAGTATCAGGGTTACCGGGCTGAGCCGGGCGTGGCCCCGGAATCCCAAACCGCCACCTACGCCGCCCTGCGGTTGTTCGTGGACAACTGGCGCTGGCAGGGGGTTCCCTTCTACCTGCGCTCCGGCAAAGCCCTCCAGGACAAGACCACCGAAATCATCATCCAGTTCCGCAACCCGCCCCACATGCTTTTCCCGCTGGCCGATGATGAGGACATCCCGGCCAACACGCTGGCAATTTTTGTCCAGCCCGACGAAGGTTTCCACCTGGAGTTTCAGGCCAAAACCCCGGACGCCGGCTTGCAGATGCGCCAGGTGGAGTTGGAGTTTCACTACCAGTCGGCCTTTGCGGGGCAGGCCATCCCCGACGCCTACGAGCGGCTGCTGATGGACGCGCTGACCGGCGATGCCGCCCTGTTCACCCGGGCCGACGAAATTGAACGGGCCTGGAGCATTATCGACCCAATTATCGCCGGGTTTAACGGCCCCGCCGCGCCGCCGCTATACTTCTACCCGCCAGGCAGTTGGGGCCCGGAGGAGTCGGATAAGTTTCTAGCCGCCGACGGCCGGGCCTGGCTGAAGGGGCGCCGCGGGCAACCCTGACCCCGGTTTTGCCGGCATCCGGGATTTCTCAACGGGGAGTATTATCATCGGCGTAGGGGCGGGTTTATAACCCGCCCGGCGTTCAACGCCAAGGAAATACCGGAAAACGGGTTGCCGTAGTTCACCTATTCTTGCCCTGAGCCAGGGCGGGTTACAAACCCGCCCCTACCATTCACCGGCGCCGGTACGGTAGCCAGTACGGGTAAGGAATACCACCCTCCGTTGACAAGGGCCAGGCAAGAACCGGGCAATCGCATCATAAACCTATCGTTCCGGCGCAATTAACCGTCGTTCCGGCGAAAGCCGGAATCCAGGAAATCCCCGGGTAAAGAGCAAGCCGGCTACCGAGCGTTCTGGATTCCGGCTTTCGCCGGAACGACGGTTGCTTGGAATGACGGTTGCCTGGGTTGCCATAGTTAAAATGCGATAGCCCAACCCACGTTGATAATGCCGGGGAAAGGCCAGGGGTGAAGGGCCTATTCCTTTGGTATAATAACCCCAGCCAATACACCGGTTTGCAGGAGGATGTTATGGTCAACGCCAATGCCAATGCTGCCAATATAACCGTTTGGTACGATTACACTTGACCCTGGTGCTACGTCGGCCTGGTCAGGCTGGACCAAGCTGTTGAGGGAACCGGCGCCGTCATTGACCGCCGGCCCTACCTGCTGGCTCCCGACCGCGCGCCGGAGGGCGAACCCCGCCCCCTCCGGGAGGGAGAAACGGAGACCGATTTGAGCGACGCCTGGCGGGAACGGGCCAGCCAGGCCGGGATTGTGATGCGCCGCCCGGCCATTGCCCCCAATACCAACCTGGTTCACGAGGCGACGGCCTACGCCCGGGAAAAGGGCCGGGACGGAGAGTTTCACCACGCCGCCGCCCGCGCCTATTGGGAACAGGGGGTAAACCTGGGCAACCGGGACGCGCTGCAAGCCATTGCCGAAAGCTGCGCCCTGGACTGGAACGACTTGGCCGCCGCCCTGGACGCCGGCCGGTTCCGCCAATACGTGCTGGACGAACACCAGGCCGCTAAAGACCTGGGCATTTTCGGCACGCCCACCTACCGGATTAACGGCGGGGAAACCGACTTCGGCGACAAAAGCGTTGAGGAGTTGCGGGAAATGATTGAAAAATCCGGCGAGTAAGCGGCCGGCCGGGAACCCCGATTCCGGCGCTCCCCTCACCCCCGCCTTTCTCCTTGAGGAAAAGGGCGGGGGTTAATCCGTCATTCCCGCTTACTGGAAGTGGGGCATTACCTCGGTGGCGAAAAGTTCCAGAGAATCCTTGACCTTCTGGCTTTCGATGCCGCCGTAGTTGGTGAAAAAGATAATGCTCTCTACGCCGGACTGCCGCAGCCGTTCCACCCGTTGGGCCACCTGCTCCGGGGAACCGAACAGGATGACCTTTTCCGCCATATCGTCGTAGTCAAAAGAGGTTTCGGCGGCAAAGCGGCGGCGGTACTGCTGATAGTTTTCCGGCAATAGTTCGCCCCGCCGTTCCGGGGGGGCGCCCACCTCGTCGCCGGTGGTCTTGAACCACATAAAGGGCTGCTCGGCGTCCCGGCGGGCCTGCTCCGGGGTCGGAGCGGTGTACATCGCCCGCGCGACCTTAATCCGGTGGGGGTCATAGTCGCCGCCGGCCTCGCCCACCGCGCCCTTGAAATAGGCCACCTGCTCCCCCACCTGGTCAAAGGTCAAACCCTGGCCCACCAGCAGGTTCCAGCCGTTTTGCGCGATGCGGTCCATACTGCCGGGGCTGGCGGCGGCCACCCACAGGGGCGGATAGGGCGACTGCACCGGCTTGGGATGCACCGTCATATCGTTGAAAGTCCAGAACTCGCCCCGGTGGTCGAAGGGTTCGGCGGCGGTCCAGGCTTTGGTCATCACGCCGATAGACTCCTGAAACCGGCGGTCGGCCTCCTCCATCGGAATGTTGAACTTGTGGAACTCGCCCCACTGATAGCCCCGGCCCACGCCCAAATCCAGCCGCCCGTTGCTGAGCAGGTCAACGGTCGCGGCCTCCTCGGCAATCTGAATGGGGTTGTGGAAGGGCAGGACGGTAACGGCGGTAGCCAGCCGAATCGTGCTGGTCAGTCCGGCCAGATAGGCCAACACCGACAGAGAGGCGGAAACGATGCCGTGCCGGGAAAAGTGATGCTCGGTCATCCAGACGGAATCATAACCCAACTGTTCCGCCCAAAGCACCTGCTCCAGGGCATCCCGGTAATACTGGTTCTGCCGGGACGGGTCCGGCAACTGGACCGAGTGGAAAAGGCCAAACTTCATTGATACCACCTTCTAAATAATTAAGAATTGGGAATCGGGAATCGATAATTCTTAATTCTTAATTCTTAATTCCTAATTCCTAATTCGCAATTAAAGGGCTTGCCAGTAGCGGCGTCCTTCCAGGCGCACTACCTTGCCAAATCCGGGGTAGGGGAAGTGGCCGATTATCCCCAGCATACCCTCCTGCTCCAGTTGCTCCATCAGGGAGCGGCGGGTAATGCGGGTCTGCTCCGGGTCCATATCGGCCCGGGAAACCCAGTGAGTTTCCTGCACCTGGGCCTGGTTGTGAATGGCGTCGCCCAGGATGATAGCCTGCTGGCCCTGGGAGTTTATCCGGATGCTCATGTGGCCCGGCGTATGCCCCGGCGTCGGGATGGCGGTCAACTCGTCGGTCAGGGAATGTTCGCCGTCCATAAACTCAATCAGGCCCAACTGCTCCAGGGGCCAGACGGTAGTAGCCGCATTGGGAAAGCGGGACGGCATTACCTCCGGGTCGTGGCAGGCCGCCCAATCCTTGACGCTCAGCCAGTAGCGGGCGCGGGGGAAAGTGGGCGCAAAGGCGGTAGCGTCGGCGCCGTCCTCGGCTTGGGGCGTCAGGTTCCAGCCCACGTGGTCCCGGTGCAGGTGGGTCATCACCACCATATCCACGTCAGCAGGGCTGAGGCCGTGGGCCTGAAAGTCCTGCATCAGTTCACCCCAGGGAGTTTCGGGAGCGTCGGCCGGCCGGGCGCCCATCCCGGTGTCCACCAGCAGGGTACGCCCCTGGGAACGCACCAGGTAAGAGGCCAGGTTAAAGCGCACCTTATGTTCCGGGGTAAGGTGCTGCATATAAGGCTGCCATTCATCGTCCGACTTATGGTTGGGGAAAAAGTTGCACAGGTCAAACTCCAATATCCCGTCGGACAGGGAAATAATTTCCACGTTGCCCACCGTAACCCGATTGCCGCTACCAGCCATAACCCGCCTCCCAAAGAACAATCAATAACGATATGGAGAAGTCAGGGGAAAACCGAGGGTTATTTTAACACATTGGGGGGTGGGGGTGTTGGGCGGCTTATTACATCTGAATTCGCTTATGTTCAGGGCAATTTCTTACTCGACTACGTAACTCCTATAGTATAATAGAAGTAAAGCTAACAGGATGGCATTAAAGCATGGTCATGCAAGCTAGAATAGCCGCGCTGGAACAATCAATAATGAATGTGGCTAATGCGGAATACGAACGTCTTGCACAGGGGATGACAGAGAATCAAAGAGCTGACAGAATTGGGAGAGCACTCAGGTCTCTTAGTTTACTCCAAACAGGAGGTATGCCTGATTACAAAGAAGCATGGAACGCATTATTTTATATGCTTTGGTACCAACCGAAGCAAGTTAATCTTGCCTACAGCATAATCAGGGGAGTAATCGAGCAAAGGCCTGACCGAAATTCTTTCTTGAACCGAGAAAATGGCAGATTGCATATCGTAGATTTTGGCTGCGGTTCGTTAGCGATGCAATTTGCAGTGGCATTAGTGGTTACTGATGCTCTCGAAATGGGAGAGCTAATCGGCGCTGTTCACATCGATTCAATAGACCCGAGTCAGGCCATGATAAACTTGGGCCAAGCTACTTGGAACGAATTTCAGCGATTAGTGCGTGAAGACCCACTGCTTGATGATTTGTCCCTTTCCTTTGAAACGATAACATCAGCCACCTACCTTGTCGAACCTCCACCTGCCATTGAGAGAGATACAAGCTGGGATTGCTGGCTCAGTGCAATTCACGCGGTCTATGATACCAATTCGGGCTACGTGAAGGAGGCTCTAAAAGGATATAAGGATGATTTGAACCCGGATTTGGGTTTCATCACATCCTTTCGGGGCAAAGAGAGTCTCGTCCGTGCAGCCTCTCCCTTCCAAAACGATGGTCGATATGTTAGTCGCACCGGGCATTTTGCACCTCAGTTCGACGGCACCCTAGAAAATATCACTAGCTTGCGAAGAGGGATAGATGAGAGTATTGCAGATGCAGAAATTCGGGGAGATCAGGATCTGATACCGAACTTTCTGAGGGGTGACGTAACATGGGCCTGGGCCCCTGCTGCAACCTGGCACTACGTTAGGCGATAAAATTATGCCAGCCAACACCCCGCAACTCCCTCTAATCTATAATGGCCCCTCTGCCAAGTCGCCAGAGGTAGTTGCCGCCCGCCCCTCCCGCATCGGCGAAACTAAAGTCGCCTACGCCCCAACCCGGGAAATCCTCACCAAGTCCACCGGGTTTATGGACGCTTATGACTTTACCCTGAACCCCTATTCCGGCTGTTCTTTTGGCTGTACCTATTGCTACGCCGCCTTTTTCAGCCGGGACACGGAGCGGCGGGATAGCTGGGGCTATTGGGTCAGCGTCAAGGAGAACGCTGTTGACTTGCTGGCAAAGCGGTTGGAGCGCCGGCCCGACTTTCTGGACGACAAGCTCATCTATATGAGCAGTGTTACCGACCCTTATCAACCGGTGGAGCGGGAATTGGAGCTTACCCGCGACCTGCTGGAACTTATGGCCGATGGACACCGGCCCAAGCTGGTGGTGCAGACCCGCAGTCCCGACGTGGTGCGGGATTGCGACTTGTTCCGGCGTATTGAGGATAACGGCGGGCGGGTGCAAGTGAATATGACGGTTACTACCGATGATGAGGACATCCGGCGCACCTTTGAGCCATTTTGCCCGGCCAATCCGGTGCGGCTGCGGGCCATTGGTGAGGTGCAGGCCGCTGGCGTTGACGCCTGTATCACTATGACTCCGTTGCTGCTGGTCAGCAGTCCCTACGCCTTCGCCGACAGCCTGCTGGCGACCGGGGTGCAGAAGTTCATCGCTCAACCCTTCCACTTTCAGCGGGGCAAGTTCCTGGCCGGCACCCAGGACAAAGCCTTTGACCTGATGGCCGAAAAGCTGGATTGCGACCGGGCGGCGTTCCGGGAGGAATACCTGGAACACTACCAAATAGTGTTTGAGGTGCTGCGGGATACACTGCCGGAGTTGGGCGAAGGCAAAGACGGATTCAAGCCACCCTTTTAGGTTTTCTTATCCGGGTTAAGCGCGGGATGGGGTTGGTCGCTTTAATACCGGCCCGGCCGGGTTAAAGAGGATTTATTCAGCCAACACTTCCCAATTCCGGTTTGCACCGGTATGGCCTTTCACCATCCCCTACAGTTTCCCCTTTTCTGCTACAATACCCCCAACCTACCCCACCAGCTCACCCCGTTACAGAAAAGAACCAAGTATGCCTTTGCCGATTATCACGGTCAAATCAACATACCGGAGGTGAAGTTATGAAGGCCGCCGTATTGCGCGAGGTAAACGTCCCCCTGGAAGTGGAAGAGGTACAGGTTGACGCCCCGGGGCCGCGGGAGGTGCTGATTCGCACCGGGGCCAGCGGGGTCTGCCACAGCGACCTGCACTTTGTCGAGGGCAAGTACAGCATCCAGATGCCGGCCATCCTGGGCCATGAGGCCGCCGGCACGGTGGAGGCGGTGGGCGAGCAGGTAACCTACGTCAAGCCGGGGGATACGGTGATAACCTGTCTTTCCGTCTTTTGCGGCCATTGCGAATTCTGCCTGCGGGGTCAGCCGGTTCTCTGCACCCGCACCGACGTGGTGCGGAGTTCGGAACAGCCGCCGCGGCTCCGGCAGAGCGGCCAGGCCTTCACCCAGTTCGCTCAGCTTGGCTCCTACGCCGAGCAAATGCTGGTACACGAGCACGCCCTGGTCAAGGCGCGGGAGGACGTGCCGATGGACCGGCTGGCCCTGATTGGCTGCGGCGCCACCACCGGCCTGGGGGCCGTCTTGAACACCGCCCAGGTCGAGCCGGGCAGCACCGTCGCGGTGGTGGGCTGCGGCGGCGTGGGCCTCAACTGCATCCAGGGGGCCGCTTTGGCCGGCGCCCTGCGCATCATCGCCATTGACACGGTGGAAACCAAGCTGACCATGGCCCGGGAGTTCGGCGCCACCGACGTTATTGACGCCTCCGGCGGCGAGGTGGTACAGAAAATTCGGGACTTGACCGACGACGGGGTGGACTACTCCTTTGAGGCCATCGGCCTGAAGGAGACCGCCGAGCAGTGCTACCAGATGCTGCGGCCCGGCGGCACGGCCACCATCATCGGGATGATTCCCGAAGGCACCATGATTGAGATTGACGCCGGCGGGTTCCTGCGCCGGGAACGCAAACTCCAGGGCAGCAGCATGGGTTCCAATCGTTTCCGCACCGATATGCCCCGCTACGTGGAGTTCTATCTCCAGGGCCGGCTGAAGCTGGATGAACTGGTAACGCAGCAAATGAAGCTGGAGCAGATTAACGAGGCGTTTGCGGATATGAAGGGCGGCAACGTGGCCCGCAGCGTCATCGTGTTTGATTAGGCGGGATCCCTTCAACCGGGGAGACCTTTGCACAACCCCGCTTGCACAACCCCGCTCATGGTGAGCTTGTCGAACCAGCCCAACCCCGTCCTTCGACAAGTTCAGGATGAGCCGGGGTTGTTGCTGCCCTTTTCTCCCGTTCCTACACACAACCCGCTCATGGTGAGCTTGTCGAACCAGCCCAGCCCCGTCCTTCGACAAGCTCAGGATGAGCGGGGGTCGTTGCTGCCCTTTTCTACCGTTCCTACACACCAACCGCTCATGGTGAGCTTGTTGAACCAGCCCAGCCCCGTCCTTCGACAAGCTCAGGATGAGCCGGGGTTGTTGCTGCCCTTTTCTACCGTTCCCGCGCACAACCCCGCTCATGGTGAGCTTGTCGAACCAGCCCAGCCCCGTCCTTCGACAAGCTCAGGATGAGCGGGAGTTAAGGAAAAGGGAAAAGAAAAGGGGCAGGTTTTTCAACCTGCCCCGGTTTTGTTCCCGCCGGCCTGGTTCCGGCCAGCCCTACTATTGGGCTGACCGGACTTTGACCGGGGTTACTGGCTGAACCGCATGGTGTTGCCCCTCAGGCGGGGGGCGTAGTAGGGTTCCCACTCCATATCGGCGGACAGCCCGTAAACGTACACCACCTCGAAGTAGGGGAGGAAGTAAGCCTGGTCATAGGCGATCTGGGCGATTTCCTCCATAGCCGCTACCCGTTCCGGTCCCTCCGGGATGGCGTTGGCCGCCAGCTTCTGAGCCTCAAACTCCGGGATGCAGACCCGACTGCTGCGGCTGAAGCAACTGAGGCGGGAGTTGTTGAACCGTTGCATATCCAGGATTTCGTTGGAAGTCGCCACCTCATAGGCGTGGGAGGTAACGTAGGCCGGGCCGGGCGGCTCCCGGTCGGAGCAGTCCATCGCCTCCCGGTAACCCGGTTCGTCGGTGAAGCGGCCACAGCCGGAAATCTGGATGTTCCGCGCCGCGCCCAGGTCGCCGTGGGAGTTGAGGTTGGCGTTGACGCCGATGTCCCGCCAGTAGTTGATGGTGGCTTCCATCAATTCCAGGCCGCGAATGTTGGAGCCGGGCCGGGTGTTGATGTTTATCTCGTTAGCCGAGTCGTAGCCGGCTTCTTCCAGCAGTTGACGGGCCAACTCCGGGTTGTATTCCCGAGCCATAGAGTTGGCGTCGTTGATGCCGATAGTGCCGCGCATTGATATGGCCGAGTGGCAGGGAATCCGGCCATTAAAGAGGGAGTCCAGCAGCGTCTGGCAGTCCACCGCGTGGGACAGGGCCAGGCGTACCTTCTGCTTGGCTAGTTCCTCGTGGAACACCGTGTCGAACACCAGGGTATAGACCTCGGCCGTCTTGCCGCTGACCGACTTGGGAACCTTGTCGGCTTCCTCAAAACCGATGTCGGCGGCCCAGTCGGCTTCGCCGGTCTGCACCATCGCCGAGCGTACCGGCGCCTCAGCCCGGTAAGTATGGGTTATGAACTGGATGCTCGGCGCCTGGGCAAACCAGTTTTCGTTGGGCAGATAGTCCTCAAACGCCTCAAACTTGGTATGCACCCCCGGCTCGTAG
Source organism: uncultured Dehalococcoidia bacterium (assembly GCA_958295765.1). Lineage (GTDB taxonomy): Bacteria > Chloroflexota > Dehalococcoidia > Lucifugimonadales > UBA3495 > CATQHB01. The sequence continues at coordinate 626,811 of CATQHB010000002.1, read as the reverse complement.
TCCACAATCTTGTAGGGGCCAAAGCCAATGGTCATCAGCGCCCGCTCCGTCTCGTCGGCGGCCTCAAACCACGCCGGGTCCTGGAAGTCGGCGAACAAAGCGGTGCGGGGGTAGATGGGGCAGGCTTGGGGACAAACGGCGTGCACCGTCAGGTCGTCAATCACTTCCGCCAGCATATCCGGGCCAGTCCAGGTAACCGAGGCGCTGGGGTTGTCGGGCTTGCCGTTGTATTCAATGCCGTACTTGGCGGCGGCGGCGTTCCAGGGCGCGCCGTTGTGGAACTTCACCCCATCCCGCAGCTTGAACTCCCAGCGGTCCAGGCCCACCTGACTCCAACTTTCCACGCCGGACAGCGGGACAATCTCGCTGGTCCGGTCATCCAGCCAGGTCAGGAAGTCGGTAACGAAGTCCTGGCAGCCCATACTGTGGATTTCGGCGCTGCAACCGTCGCTCCAGGCGCCGATGCTGGCCGGCTCCGCTTCGGTAACTACCGTGGCGGTATCCCGGGCGCTGACCACGGCGGTGGGCGGGACGGCGGTAGGTTGGGGCGCGGCGGTAGGCGCCGGCTGGGCTTGTCCGGCCTCGCTGCTCGTCGCCGGGGCCGCGGTGGGCGGCACCGCCGTTGCCTGGGGAATCATCTGGGGGGCGAAGGTTGCCGTGGGCGCCGGGGCTGCCGTAGGCGCTGCGCTCGGTTCCGTCCTGGTCTCCGCCGCCGGCTGATCGGTAGCCGAGCCGCAGGCTACGGCGAGAACCGCCACCAGGGACAGCAGCGCCAACAGACGCCGGTTGAAAAACCGGTTCAATAAACTATTGCTTCCCGTAGTTATGTTTCTCACAGTCTCCCTCGTAAGTTATCATTTTGGCGACCTATTGGGTGGGTCCGGTTATGCCGCTTATCACCCCCTGCGCAATTTGTGCTATGGTCTTGCCCCTTATATATCAGTTATCCCGATTTTGTCAATTGATTCTACTGAGTATCGCCGGGCAATCGCCGCATAAAACCGTTATTAACCACCGTCGTTCCGGCATTAACCACCGTCGTTCCGGCATTAACCACCGTCGTTCCGGCGAAAGCCGGAATCCAGAACCATCAGTAGCCGGCACGCTCTTTTCCGGTAGGATTTCCTGGATTCCGGCTTTCGCCGGAACGACGGTGGCCTAGTTGGAACGACGGTGGCTTGAGTTGGAAGGACGGTTGCAGGGGTTGGAATGACGCTGGCCTGGGTTGAAATGACGGTTGACGGTGGCCGGGGTTGCCCCGATTAAGATGCGGTTGCCTTGCCCGTTTCGCCGGGGAGTTGACGGGGCGGGATTATCCTGCTATGAAATTGCTATGGAATATACGCAACTGCTGATAATCGGCGCCGGGCCTTATGGATTGTCCACCGCTGCCTATGCCCGGCGGCTGGGGCTGGACTGCCGGACGCTGGGTGAGCCGATGGGTTTCTGGAAGAACCGGATGCCCGGCGGTATGCTGCTGCGCTCCCCCATCGACTGGCACCTGGACCCGCTGGCAGAACTGACTTTTGAGCGTTACCTGGCCGGCCAAGCGGTGGCCCCGGAATCGGTTGCCCCTATCCCCATCGGCCTGTACCTGGACTATTGCCGCTGGTTTCAAGAGGAGAGCGGGGTTGCGGTGCAGCGAAACTACGTCCAAAACCTGGAATGGCGCCGGGACGCCGCCTACCCCTTTCAGGCCACCCTGGACGACGGCTCGGTTCTTGCCGCCGGCAAGGTATTAGTCGCCACCGGGTTGACCAACTACGGGAACGTCCCGGAGGACTTGGCCGCCCTGCTCCCGGCCAACGGCTTTGCCCATACCTGCGACTACACCGACTTCAGCCAACTGCGGGGTAAGCGGTGCCTGATTATCGGCGGACGGCAAAGCGCCTTTGAGTGGGCCGCCCTGATTAACGAGGCGGCCGGGGCGGAGATTCACCTGATTTACCGCCACGAGACGCCCCGCTTTACCGAATCGGATTGGAGTTGGATTGACCCCCTGATGGAACGCACCAGAGAAACGCCGGGCTGGTTCCGCCGCCTGACCCCGGAGGCGCAGGCCGACATTTACCAACGGCTCTGGGGCGAGGGCCGGCTCAAGCTGGAACCCTGGCTCTATCCCCGCATCCAGGGCGACCACGTCCACCTCTGGCCCTCAACCCGCATCACCGGCAGCGCGCGGCCGGCCGGCGGCGTCATCAGCGTGGCGCTGGACAACGGCCGGTCGGTAGAGGTTGACCAGGTTATCCTGGCTACCGGCTACCGGGTGGACTTGTCCCGGGAGCCTTACCTGCAAGACGCCAGCCTCCGCCCCCACCTGGCGGTTCAGGAGGGCTTTCCCGCGCTGGACGATACCTTTCAATCCACCATTCCGGGGTTATACTTCACCGGGCAGACGGCCACCCGGGACTTTGGGCCGTTCTTTGGCTTTGGCATCGGCTGCCCCGCCGCCGCCTGGATAATCGGCAACGCCCTGGCAACCTGACCGGGGTTCACCGGGGCCGGCGCCAAGTCCGCGCCAAGAACAAAAGCCAGGTCAAGACAAAATCCGCGTCAAGAAAGAAATCCGCTCATCAGAACAAAATCCGCTCATGGTGAGCTTGTCGAACCACCCTTCGTTGGCCTGTAGGGGCGGGTTTATAACCCGCCCGGCCTGCAACGGCAGAATCATTTGGGTAACGGAGACATCGTATCCGACACATCCTTGCACCGAAACATGGACGGGTTATAAACCCGCCCCTACAATCCGCTAAAGTCGGGCCGGACAAGGAACCTCAACACCGGTTGATAATACCGTCACCAATAAGCCCCCTAGACCCTTGCCCGGCCAGATGATAAACTGGCAAAAACCGGAACAGGAGCAGGCCAATGTCCCAGCCCTTAGTCATCTATGACCTGGTGGATAACATCGCCACTTTGACGCTGAACAACCCGACCCGGCGCCACGCCCTTTCCAGTGAGGTATTGGCCGCCTTGAAAGACCGGCTGGAGGGCATCAAGGCCGACCCGGAGGTTCGGGTGGTGGTGCTGCGCTCTCAGGGGCCGGTGTTCAGTTCCGGCCACGATCTGCGGGAACTGGTCGGCTCCGACGCGGAAAGCTACACCGGAATTTTCGCCGAATGTACCGAGGTTATGGAAGCCATCCGGTTGCTGCCCCAGCCGGTCATCGCCCAGGTGCAGGGTCTGGCGACGGCGGCCGGCTGTCAACTGGTCGCCACCTGCGACCTGGCCGTGGCGGCGGAAACGGCCAGCTTTTGCACCCCCGGCGTCCAGATTGGCCTGTTCTGCTCCACCCCGGCGGTGGCCCTGGCTAGGGCGGTCAACCCCAAGCAGGCCATGGAGATGCTGCTCACCGGCCAGCCCATTCCGGCGCAGACCGCCCTGGATTGGGGGCTGGTCAACCGGGTAGTCCCCGAGGCGGAATTGACCGACCAGGTTATGGAGTTGGCACGCCACATCGCCCGGGCCAGTTCCTACACCCTGGCAATCGGCAAGGAAGCCTTTTACCGCCAGTTGCCCCTGGACCGGCCGGCGGCCTACACCCTGGCCCAGCAAACAATGGTAGAAAACCTGCTGGCCTACGACGCCCAGGAGGGCATAACCGCCTTCCTCGACAAGCGCGAACCCAAGTGGATAAATTGAATTAGGAATTAAGAATTAAGAATTAGGAATTGGAAAGCGCTACTTCCCGATTACTGATTCCCCATTCCCGATTCTTAATTCCTAATTCTTAATTCTCAATTGAGGAGTGAAACGATGGCAGACATACCCTTGTTTCCGGTTACCGTGGTGGGCAGTTGGCCCCGGCCCCCGGAACTGATTCAAGCCCTGCGCCGCCGCCAGGCCGATGAGATTTCCGAGGATGAGTTCAACGTCGTAGCCGACCGGGCGGTGCTGGAGGCGTTGAAGTACCAGGAGGAAGCGGGAACCGACATCATCAGCGACGGCGAGCAGCGGCGGGACAACTTCTACTCCTACGTGGTGGGCAAAATTGCCGGGATGCAGTTGATGAAGGTGTCCGAACTGCTGGACTATGCCAACGACCGGGCCCGGCTGGAAGAGGTGCTGCGGGCTTTGGACGTGCCGGCCTTCGCCATCAAAAGCCCGATTGTAACCGAAAAAATATCGGCCAAAGAGGGGCTGTCCCTGGACGAACTGGCCTTCCTGAAAAACCATACCGACCGGGCCATCAAGATACCCCTGCCCGGCCCCTATATGCTGACCCGCTCCAGTTGGTTCGAGGGGCTGTCCGACAAGATTTATCCTACGCCGGAAGACCTGGCCCGGGACGTAGTAACCATCCTGCGGGAGGAGACCCTGGCCCTCAAGGCTCAAGGGGTGGACTTTATCCAGTACGACGAGCCGATTCTGACCCAGGTGGTGCTGGGGGAAGAGACCAGCGAAACCTTTATGTGCGCCTCCCTCCCGCAACGGCGGGACCCGACGACGGAACTGGAGTTTGCCCTGCGCCTGATGAACGAAGTAACCGACGGCATTACCGGCGTCAAGCTGGGGGTGCACGTCTGCCGGGGCAACTGGAGCCGCCGGGAGGACGTGCTGCTCACCGGAAACTATGGCCCGCTGCTGCCCTACCTGGTGCAGATGAACCTGGACCAGTTGGTGCTGGAGTGCGCTACGCCCCGGGCCGGGGAGATGGAGGTTTTCAAGGAATACGCCAACGAAAAGGAAATCGGCCTGGGCGTGGTGAACCCCCGCACCGACGAGTTGGAAACGCCGGCGCTGATTGTGGAACGGGTCAAGGAGATGCTGGAATACTTCGAGCCGGATAAAATCTACCTGAACCCGGACTGCGGCTTCGGCACCTTTGCCGAGCGCAACATCAACACGGTGGACGGCGCCTTTCAGAAAATGCGGGTCATCGCCGAGGCCGCGGCGGAACTGCGTAAGCAATACGGCTAGGCTGCCGGGGGGGTTCCGTAACCCCGGCCTTCTCATCTAATAAGATAGGGGCCGGGGTTTGGAAAGTCCCCGGATATTACCGGAAACAAGTAAGGAGGAAATAAAAAATGGCGGAAGAAGAACGCGACCTCAACGGTCTCCCCCGGGAAAAACTGACTGAAGTCCTGAATTCTTTCAAAGACCCCGACGTTTTCAACGCCGTCACCGGCCCGTGGAAATCCCGGGTGGTGTGGCGGGACGGGATGCACGCCACCGCCTATATGCGGAACCACCAGGTTGATATGGATGAACCCGGCGACTTGACCGCTAAAGACGTGGCGGCCAGCGCCCACGAACAACTCCTGTCGGCCATCGGCAGTTGCATGACCGTGGGTTTCGTCGTCAACGCCACCAAGCAGGGCGTCCGCATCTACGACCTGGAAGTGGCCGTCGAAGGCTACTTCGACAACATCCGCAAGTGGGCCGGCGTCGAGGATGAGGGCAACCCCGGTTATGGCCGAATCTCCGCCAAGTGCTTTGTCCGCGCCGACGGCGACGAGGCCACCCTGCGGGAAATCTGGCGGCTGGCGGTGGAAGGCTCCCCGGTAACTCAATCCGTAGCCAACCCCACCTCCGTCCAGACCGACTTTGAGATGGTGGGCTAACGCCCCTTTCACCCGGACTTCTTTCCCTCAACCCCGGCCCCTCTCTCTAACTGAGCGGGGCGGGGTGAGGGCATCGCCAGGGCCAAAACATTCTGGAGCAAATATGACCGTTTTCGTTTCCGCCGATTGGGTACAGGAACAACTGGACTCGCCGGCCCCGGACTTCCTGCTGATTGACCCCCGGGGGCCGATGCGTTATACCCAGGGACATCTCCGGGGCGCGGTAAACCTGCCCGCCGTTCGGCTGTTCGACCGGGAGGGCAAGCTGCTGTCGGTGTATGAACTGGCCGAGTTTTTCGGCTCCGTAGGGCTGGGCAACGATACTAAATTGACCCTCTACGACGGGGGCGACGGGCGAAATGCGGCCCTGGTCGCCTGGACGCTGGAATACCTGGGCTATAGCGGCGTCCACATTATGGACATCTTTTTTGAGGAATGGGCCGCCCAGGGCCGGGCCAAGTTCTACCGCCCGGTGCGCCCCACCGCCAACAGTTTCACTCCCCAGATCAACCCCCAGCCGCGGGCCACCTTGGAGGAGGTTTCCAACGCCCTGACCGGCAACGGTTCGGATAGCGGTTCGGGCAGCGATGCCGGCGGCCGGCCGGTTAAGCTGCTGGACTTGCGCAGTCCCGCCGAGTATGCCGGTATGCCCGACCTGGACGCCCGGCCGGGTCATATTCCCGGCGCGGTCAACCTGGCCTGGCAGGAACTGGTGGACGGCAAGGACGGCTATCTGAAATCGCCGGAGGCCTTGACCCAACTGCTGGCGACCCAGGGCATCAGCCCGGAGGATTCGGTCATCGCCTACTGCCGCAGCGGTATCCGGGCCTCGGTAGGCTATCTGGCCCTGCAACACCTGGGCTACGCCGTGCGCCTGTACGACGGTTCCTATCTGGAGTGGATGAACCGGGACGACCTGCCGGTGGAAATGGCGCCGGAAACGGCTTAAAGAGGGGAACAACGGTCAACAGGCGAATAGGAATAATCGGGGATAAAAAGAATGGAGCGGCAGATGGGATTCGAACCCACGACCCTCTCCTTGGCAAGGAGATGCTCTACCACTGAGCCACTGCCGCTTAAGTCTATAATCCATTATATTGACCCTGGCCCCAATTGTCTATAGCCGGCAATCAACTTTCCAAAGCCGGCGCAAAATCCGCAGCCCGCTCATCCTGATCCAATCAAAGGATAAACCGGTGGTTCGACAAGCTCACCATGAGCGGGTATTGCCATTCACCCGTTAGCGGATATGCCGCCATCCACCACGTTAGCGGATATTGCCACCCACCGCGTTAATTGAGAACCAGCAATTAAGCAGAACAATCCCCGTAGTCCACAATTCCTAATTCTTAATTCTTAATTCCTAATTGTTAACCCCCACCAGCCCCTCCAGCGCCTGGGACAATTGGTCGCAAGGCACGTTTTCCAACGTCTTGACCGGGGCGCCGTTGCCCGGCCCGGCGGCGGCTCGCCGGCCGTTCAGGAATACATCCACCGCCTCAACAATCCGGCCATCCACCCGGGTTTTCTTGCCCAGCAGTCCAATGTCGGCCAGGGTGTGGTTGCCGCAGGCGTTGGGGCAGCCGGACCAGTGAATGGTGAGGGGGGCGAGGCGTCCCAGGTCAGCTTTCAGTTTCCCTTCCAGGTCGCGGGCGGTGTCCAGGGCCAGCGTCTTGGTATCCACTTGGGAAAAGTGGCAGTAGTCAATGCCGGTGCAGCTAACCAGGCCGCGCATTATCGCCGAAGGGTCAGGCCGCAACTCTTGCAGCAGCGGCTCCCTTGCCAGGGCCGGCAGCAAAGCGTCGGGGACGTTGGGGATTATCAGGTCTTGCCCGATAGTCAACCGGATTTCGCCGTTGCCGTAGGCATCAGCCAGCCGGGCCGTCTCCAGCAGTTGCGCGGCGTTCAGCCGGCCCACCGGAACCGCCAGGCCCACGTAGTTAAGCCCCGGCTGTCGCTGGGCGTGGATGCCGATATGGTCGGCGGGCTGACGGTTATGGTCGGCAGCGCCGGCGCCGGCAGAGTTGGCCGCCGGCTGCCCCGCCGGGGACAGGGGGTAGCCGGCCCGCAACTCCAGTTCCTGCCGGAACCGGGCCACGCCCCAATCATCTACCAGAAAAGCCAGGCGCGCCTTGTTGCGATCCTCCCGGGGGCCGTAGTCCCGGTAGAGCAGAGTTATCTCGCTGCAAATCCGGGCGGCCTGCTCCGGGGGAACGAATACATCCAAATCCGAGGCCGGCCGCAGCCCGCCGGAGCCTTGCTTGCCGCCCACCGCTACGTTGAACCCCCGGATTTCCCCGTCGGCCGTTGCCCGGACCGCCGGAGTCAAGGCAATATCCTGAGTAATGGCGTGGACGCAGTTGTCCAGGCAGCCGGTGATGGCGACGTTGAACTTGCGGGGCAGGTTGGTGTAGGCCCGGTCGCCCACGAACATATCGTTGTATTCCCGAACCACCGGGGAGGCGTCGAACAGTTCGTTGGACGTGAGGCCGGCCACCGGGCAGCCCACCACGCCGCGAATGTTGTCCATTCCGGTCTGGGTGGAAACCAGCCCCACCGCCTCCAGACGGTTCCACATTTCCGCCACCTGGTCAATCTGAAACCAGCGCAGTTGAATCTGCTGGCGGGTGGTCAAGTCCACAAAGTCCTTGCCAAAATCCCGGCTGAGGCCGCCGATAGCCCGGAACTGGGCCGAGTTGCTCATACCGTTGGGGATACGGAGGCGCATCATAAAGTTGCCGGGGGTCTGGCGACGGAAAAAGACGCCCAGCCACTTGAGCCGCTCCCGGTCGCCCTCGGTAATCGTCTCCCAGCCCTCCGCGGCATAGCGGGGCAGGTCATCCCTAACGTCCAGGCCGTTCTTTTCCTGCTTGTAGGCTTCAATCCGGTTCATCCGGTCATCTCCTTATCGCCCCGCCATTCCCGCCGGGGTCAGGACGGCCGGCAACCGCCGGGGCCGGTGCAAAGCCTGCCTAGAGAACAAAATCCGCTCAGATAACAAAATCCGCTCACCGGAACGAATTTCGCTCATGGTGAGCTTGTCGAACCACCCTGACCCATCCTACAGTTCATCCTTCGACCGGCTCAGGATGAGCGGGGAGAGGAGGCAATTCAACTTTGCCCTCACCCCGGCTATCGCACTACTTGGTAATAGGGCGGCCCCTAATCAATTTCCGGGTGTTCCAGCATCAGGTCAATAAAGATAGGAACCAGGAAAGCCATTATCCTGGCCCCGTCCCGGACTTGGTCGCGGTTGACGCTACTCCTCCAAGTTGCCCCGCCGTGAACCAGTTGGTTGCGGAGAACATAGAGCCGGTCGAACAGGGGGTTCAGGACAAGCCGGGTGTCTCGACCGGGCAGTGCGTTTTGTATTCTTGCAATGCTGCTGTCGAACTGCATCTCCCAATGCTCATCAGAACCCGGCACCCGGTTCTGGTAGTCCCAGAAGGGCTGGAACACATACTGATTTTCCATCAGCAACCGAATGGGGCCGGGAAATCGGTCCCAGATGGCGTTGTGTATCAGCCGTCCGGCATCCAGGGAGATAAGCTGGCGGAAATAATCATCAAATCGGTGGCGTTCCGCCGATTGATAAGTATTTATGTCGGCGGCGTAGGCAGCGTTAAAGGCAATCCAGTAAAAGATAAAGGCGGCGTCCGGGTCAGCCGTCTCCCGCTCGGCCCGTTCCAGCCAACTGATGGCGCGGCGCATCCGAAGGCTCAGGTTTTCCGGGAAGCCATCCCCGAGTTCCCGGTGTTTTTCCCTCAGCTCAGCGTAGGTCAAACCCTTTGGCAATGGAAAGGTCATCTGATACCCCTTTATTACACTGCTAACGCATCAGGACGCTGGCCGCTCTCCTTGTTTTTAATAGATAACAAGGGGCGGACAAGAGAGGTTTGCGGGGAGGAATGGGGAAAGGTGGTGCCGAGGGACAGACTCGAACTGTCGACACCGGCATTTTCAGTGCCGTGCTCTACCACCTGAGCTACCTCGGCGGGCTTATTTATCTTAAATCCGCCTTTATTTGCTGTCAAGTACGATTTTCCCGGAGGACGCCGCATTTTAATCATTCCCGGCAACTTGCCCGACAACTTGCCAACGATGTCACGCAGCCGTGTCAGGAGCCGTGTCAGGTAGCCGCCCGGCCCCGCCGCAGGGCGCGGCCCGGCAGGGCGCCGGTGTTCTCGCCCCGGTCAATAACCACCCGGCCGTTGACGATTACGTACTCGATGCCGATGGGGTAATGCTTGGGGTCTTCCCGGGTGGCATAGGTTTTCACCGTGTCCGGGTTGAAAACTACTACATCGGCCTTGAAACCGTCCCGCAGCAGGCCCCGGTCGGGCAGGCCCAGCCGCTGGGCCGGGAAGGAAGTCATCTTGCGGATGGCTTCCGGCAGGCGCAGGTGCTTTTCCGCCCGGACGAACTCGGCCAGGACTATCGGGAAACAGCCGTAGGTGCGGGGGTTGGGATACTCGCCGAACAGGATGGCGTCGCTGGCAATCATCCCGTAGGGGTGCGACACAAAGGCCGGCAGGGTCTGGGGGTTGGTGCCTAGCCCCACCGTGGAAATGCCCAGGTTTTCCTCCAGCAGCAGGTCGAACAGGGCATCGGCCGGCTCCTGCCCCCGCAGTTCGCCGATGTCGGTTATCCGGCGTCCCTCATACTGCCGATTTTGGGGTTTGGTGAAGTTGGTCAACCAGTTGTTTTCCAGCCGGTCGGGGGCCAACTCCCGTTTCATCCGGGCCCGGTCATCGGCGTCTTGCAGGGCGACCATCAGCCGCTCCGGGCCGCCGTCCTTGGCCCAGTGGGGCAGGCCGATGGTAACGGTGGTGCCGGAGTAGGGATAGGTGTAGCAGTCAAAGGTTACGTCCAGCCCCTCATCCCGCGCCCGCTCCACCAACCCCAGGTAATCGAGGTGGCTGCCCGAACCCTGGGCGCTCTGGCGGTAGTGGGTCAGATGCACCGGGCAGCCGCTGCGCCGGCCGATTTCCACTGCCTCCTCCCAGGGCGCCAGCAGCCCTTGCGCGCGCAGGCTGGCCCGGGTGTGGGTATGGTAGAAACCGCCCAGGGACGCGGCCACGGCGGACAGTTCGGCCAGTTCAGCGGTGTCGGCGTAGGAGCCGGGCGGGTAGTCCAAGCCGGTGGACAGGCCCCAGGCGCCCTCCTCCATGGCCTCCCGCACCACCGCTTTCATATCGGCCAACTCGGCGGCGGATGCCGGCCGGTCGTTCCAGCCCACGCCCCAAATGCGAACCGGGGCGTTGCCCAGGATGTAGGCAATGTTCACCGCTACGGTGTTGTCGTACTTGTCCAGCAGGTCCGCCACAGTCAGCCAGTCGGCCGGCATGGGGGGATAACCGTTAAGGCCAGAGTCCAGCCAGATGTAGCGGTGCAGTTCCGCTTGAGACTTGAAGGGAGCGTGGGATATGCCGTCAATCCCGACTAACTCGGTAGTTACCCCCTGCCGCACCTTGGGGTCGTGATGGGGTTGGCCCAGGATGGTCAGGCCGGCGTGGGAGTGCAGGTCGATAAAGCCGGGGCAAACTACGTGGCCGGCGGCGTCAATCCGCCGGGCCGCCTCCAGGTGGCCGGTGTCTCCCCGGTGGATAGTTACCTGCTCCTTTTCCACCAGCACCGCCGCGTGAAAACCGGGGCTGCCGCTACCGTCAATTACCAGGCCGTTCTCAATCATCAAGTCCAGCATTTCCTCTCCCTTGTGTTGGAGAATACCCCGCTTAAACCGTAGTTGCTAACGCAGGGTGGGTGGTTCGACAAGCTCACCATGAGCGGATAAGGCAACCAAGGCAACCGTCATTCCGGCGAAAGCCGGAATCCAGGAAATCCCCCGGGAAAGAACTAGCCGGCTACCGAGTGTTCTGGATTCCGGCTTTCGCCGGAACGACGGGTTTATGACCGGAATGATGGGTTATATGCAATTGCCCAGGAAAATCCCCCCGATTCTATCATCCTGAGGCCATTTACAGCTATAATGACCTCAGCCTGCCGCCAGAGCAAGCCGGGAAGGGTTATGTCAAACAAGCTGATGCCGTCAAGAACCTTGATTTGGGTAACCGGGGCCATCCTATTTCTGGTTGCCGGGGTGTTTCTTTGGGGCGCCGGAGACACTCAGGCCGATTCTTTCAGCCCGTCCAACTCGCCGCTTTGGGAGCAATACGCCAGGGATGCCGGCATCCCCAGCTATTTGCTGGATGATGACCTGGCCGGCGTAACCTCGGCGGCTCAGGCTGATGAGGTTGATGAGCAGGAGCACGTCTATTGCCTGGGCGCCCTGGCGACGCTGGTCGGCGGCCCGGGGGATGACGTTCTGGTGGGCACCGACGGGGATGACGTGATTCTGGGCCGGGCCGGGGATGACCGCATCAATGGCAAGGGCGGGAATGACATCCTTTGCGCCGGTTCGGGCAACAACCTGATTATCGGCGGCGCCGGCGATGATTACCTGCTGGGCGGCGACGGCGAGGATCAGTTGATTGGCGGCTCCGGCCAGGACTTTCTGCGGGGGGATGACTCTGACGACATACTAATCGGCCAGGCCGGGGGCGACTTTCTCTCCGGCAATCGGGGCAACAACATCCTCATCGGCGGCTCCCTGCTGCCGGAGGAGGATGACCTGCTGGCCCGGTTGTTCGGCATTTACCGGCGGGACGTGCTGTTGGGCAGCACCGGCGACGACGTGCTGATTGGGGCCAGGGGCGACGATGCCCTGCTTTCCTTTGGCGGCAACGACCTGCTCCTGGGGCGGGAAGGCAACGACAGCCTCATCGGGCATTACGGGGATGATTTTCTGGACGGCGGCCCCGGCGAGGAAGACCAGTGCAACGGCAGCGAGGGCAGCGACGCCGCCGCCGGCTGTGAAATACTAATCTCCATCGAGCGGGGCCGGCACCGGAGCCTGCCCTGAACGACGGTGTTCTCAATGGGTGTTGGTGTTCCTTGACCGGCCCGGCTCCAGCATTGTAGGGGCGGGTTGGTAACCCGCCCGACCCGCAACGGCAGAATCATTTGGGTAACGGAGACATCGTATCCGACCTATCCTTGCACCGGAACCTGGGCGGGTTACAAACCCGCCCCTACCGGCCGCCTGAGTATTCTGGCAGGACACCAACTCGTGTTGAGAATACCTGAACAACTACTACCGGGCGAGTAATTCAATAGTATAGAAAGGATGCCAATGAAGTACGACACCATAATCGTTGGGGCCGGTTCCGCCGGCTGTGTGCTGGCTAACCGCCTGTCGGAAGACCCCGGCCGCTCCGTATTGTTGCTAGAGGCCGGGCCGGATTATCCCGACCCGGCGGGGTTGCCCGACGAGTTGAAGTTTGACCTGAATCAGGCCGCCTCGGAAGAAGGCGCGGCCTATAACTGGTCTTTTGTCGGACAAGCGACACCGCAACGGCCGGAACCGCTCCACGTCGCCAGGGGCCGGGTAACCGGCGGCAGCAGCGCCATCAACCACCAGATTCTCCTGCGGGGCCTGCCTGAGGACTTTGACGGCTGGGCCGCCGCCGGCAACGACGAGTGGAGCTACCTCAAGACCCTGCCCTACTTCCGGCGGCTGGAAACGGACACGGACATTCGGGACGACTTTCACGGCTTTGACGGCCCGATTCCGGTGCGGCGTCATTCCCGGGAGACCTGGCTGCCTTTGCAGGCGGCCTTTTACCACGCCTGCATCGCCGCCGGCTTTCCCGACGACCCGGATATGAACCACCCGGAGGCCACCGGGGTCGGGGCCTTTCCCCTGAACAACCCGGACGGGGTGCGGATGAGTACCGCCTTGACCTACCTGAACGCCTGCCGCCACCGCCTGAACCTGACCATCCGGGCCAATGCGCCGGCCCGGCGGATTCGGTTTGACGGCCGGCGCGCCACCGGCGTCGAAGTGGAGAGTGGGGGACAGGTATTTGTCGTTGAGGGTGCGGAAATAATCCTCAGCGGCGGCGCCATTGCCTCGCCCCAACTGCTGCTGCTTTCCGGCGTCGGCCCGGCGGAAGGGCTGACTGAACTGGGCATCAAGCCCGTCCATAACCTGCCCGGCGTGGGGCGGAATATGAAAAATCATCCCTCGGTTTCCCTGCGGTTTCGCGCCCGGGCGGGCCACCGCCCGGCCCCGGACGCGCCCCGGAACCAGGTGGGACTGCGCTTTACCGCCGACGGGTTGGCCGGAGAACCGGCTACCCGCAACGACATCCAGGTCCAGCCGACCACCTCCTACCCGGAAAGCCGGGAGACGCCGGACATCCGCATCGGCTGCCGCCTGGAACTGCCCTTCAGCCAGGGAGAGTTGACGCTGACCTCTGCCGACCCGGCGGTTCAACCCCGCCTGGACTACCGGTTCCTTACGGACTCCAGGGATCGGGAGCGGCTGCGCAGCGCCATTCGTCAGTGCGCCGAACTGTTCGAGCATCCGGCCTTTGCCGAGTTGCTGGGGGAGCGGCTGGCGCCGGCCGACACCGACTTGACCGACGACGCGGCCCTGGACGCCTGGCTGGAGCAGAACGCCGGCATCGCCGGCCACACCTCGGTTACCTGCAAGATGGGGCCGGCCGCGGACCCGCTGGCGGTGGTGGACCAGTATTGCCGGGTGCATGGCTTGGCCGGGCTGCGGGTAATTGACGCCTCGGTAATGCCGGAGATAACCCGGGCCAACACCAACGCCACCACCATAATGATTGCCGAGCGCGCCGCCGACTTCATCCGGGAGGGCCAGTGATTTTTCACCCCGGAATTGCCTGGTAACGTGGAGACTACAGGAGATTCTCAGCCTTTGTTGGCATTATCATCGGCGTAGGGGCGGGTTTATAACCCGTCCTTACCGGGCTTTACCGTTGCCGGGGAGGTTTCATATCGGGCGATTGCATCATAAACCCATAGCAACCGTCGTTCCGGCGAAAGCCGGAATCCAGGAAATCCTCCCGGAAAAGAGGGTGCCGGCTACCGAGGGTTCTGGATTCCGGCTTTCGCCGGAACGACGGTTGTTTGGAATGACGGTTGCCGGGGTTGCCCTGGTTAAGAAGCGATTGCCCTGACCACCCAAACCCCGCAACATCCGATTGACGCTTGTAGTAGAATAGACACAAGGAATATACGGGAAAAGGAGCAACTTATGGCCCTGCAATTCGGCGTTTTTGACCACATCGAACCCTGCCCCGGCATGGAACTGCAAGAAATCTACCAGTTGCGGCTGACTCAGTTGGAACGGCTCGAATCAGCCGGGTTTTACTCCTACCACCTGGCCGAGCATCACACGCCGGCGGTACACAGCCTGGCCCCGTCCCAGAACGTCTTTCTGGCGGCCCTGTCCCAGCGCACCACCACCCTGCGCTTTGGCCCCTGCGTCTATGTGCTGCCCCTGCATCACCCCATCCGGCTGATTGAGGAAATCAGTATGCTGGACCATCTCAGCAACGGCCGGCTGGAGTTGGGCGTTGGGCGCGGCGGCGTGTTTGAAGCCTTTTTCTGGGGTCAGGACTCGGACGTGGAAATTAACGCGGCCCGCTACGTGGAAACTTTGCAGTGCATCCAGGAAGGGCTGAGCCACGAGGAATTGACTCATCACGGCGAGTTTTACAACTTCGACGAACTGCCGATGCGTCTGCGCCCCATCCAGGCCCCCTTCCCGCCTTTCTGGTATATGCGGAACGTGGAAACCGCCGCCATTGACGGGATGAATACCATCATCGTCGGCTCGCTGGACGGCTTTGAGGCCAACGTCCGGCGTTACCGGGAGGAATGGGAGCGGCACCAGGGCAAGGGCGCGTTAACCGTACAAGGCACCGAGCCGAAAATCGGGTTGGTCAATCACCTGCTGCTGGCCGAAACCGATGCGGAAGCCCAGGCCGACGCCAAGCCGGCCTGGGAGTCCTACCGCTGGAACCTGGGGACGCCGCGCCGGCTGGAGGCGGAACGCCGGGGCTTGACCCAGTTCTACGGCTCCAATATGAACCCCCGGCCGGCCGCCGCGCCGCCCCGGGACATTCCCCAGGAACAACGGCGGGACATTGACGCCTCGCTGGACGACCAGGACCGGCAGCAGCGGCGCTCCCAGTTGCGCGGCGGCCTGGGCGACGGTCATAGCGGGGCCGGGGCCGGATTCGGGGCCATCGCCGGTTCCCCCGCCACCATCCGGGAATACATGGACGAATACCTGGAAACCGGCGCCAACTACTTCGTCTGTTCCTTCCAGTGGGGCGACCTGACCCACCAGCAGGCCATGCGCTCCATTGAACTCTTTGCCACCGAGGTAATGCCCCACTATATGGAGAAGGTGGAGGTAAAGACGGCATAAACAATACCAACCAGCCTAACGTATTTGTTGACGGCGGCTATTCAGGTGCGGGTTTGAAATCCGCACCTGCTTTTTTGGCAAGACACCTCACTATGTTTGGGCTTGACCTGAATTGAGAGCCTGCGTTGGCTCTGCTTGCGATTGGGAAACCGCCCCAAGACTGTCGCCAGATGGACGGATAATCGCATCGCAGATCTTTAAGGAGCAGAAATGATTAGACGTGAAGGAAAGACGATCAGGAACATTCGGGAGGCGGTGCGCCGGGGGTGTTTGGTAGAGCCGTTCAGCCCTCAAGACGTAAACATCGCCCTCGGGATAACCTATGGATCCACCTTCCTGCCCAAGCATCGCGTCGGCAATCCCGGTGGCAATACCGAGCTATTCATACAAATTAGCTCTTACCCTGCTTTGTATCGCCTCAACGACCGGAGTGCTTCCCACGGTTAACCCGACCGGCCAAAAATTATGGGATTGCTGACACAAACCGTAGCTATTCCCAATGTAATGACACTTGGAGTCCTTGCCACAGAAAACATTCCAGAACTTTACCATTTTAGATTCTTCACTTCGTTCAGAATGACAGTTTCGGCAGGATAACGATTTTGGTTAACTGCGTAACCCTTGTCACACAGAGACCCAGGGCTACGCAGATAATCCTCTGTGAAACCCCGGGTCTCTTCTGCATTTCTATATGAAATAATACCCCGGCCTACACCCCCCGGGGCCGCAAGGTCAAGCTGGGCGGTTGGGGCGGCGCCCCGGCGCCGGTCAGATAGTCATAAAGGTTGGCGGCGCTGATTCGCATAACCATGGGCGCCAGGGCCGCCTGCCCCACGTCCATCGGGTAGCGGTCAATCAGCCCGTTCAGGTTCAGGGCGGCCTCATCCCTAGTCATTCCCCGGTCAATCGCGCCCTTGACGTACTCCTTCCACTCCAGAATGAAGGAACCCTGCTCGTCCAGGTAACTCTTGTCGCACAGGTCGCCATGCCCCGGGACAAAGATGTCTTCGTTCAGCCCGCGCAGCGACTCCAGGGCGCTCAGCCACAGGTCGGGGTTGGCCTCGTGCAGCCAGGTCTGCACCTTGTGGAAAATGTTGTCGCTGGTGAACACCACGCCCTCTTCCTCAATGACGATAGCCGCCTGGTACAGGGTATGCCCCGGCATATGAATCATCCGAAAAGTATGGTCGCCAACCCGCAGGGTCATACCATTCTTGAAGGTGATGACCGGGACGTTGGGGGTGTAGCCCTCCAGCAGGGGCGCCTCCTCCGGGCCAAAGTTAGCCACCCGCTCCACGTGCTCCGCCATATCCGTCTCCAGGATACGGGTTCGGACGCCCTCGTGGGCAATTACCGGAGCGTCAAAGAAGGCATTGCCGGACCAGTGGTCGCCGTGGGGTTCGGTATTGATGATGTAGCGCAGTGGCCCGTGCCGGGCGATTTCCGCCTTCAGCTTGAGGGCGTCGGTAGGTTTATGGGGGCTATCAATCATCACCACGCCGTCGGAAGTGGTAACGAACCCGTGATTGCAACCCCGCACCTCGGTTTCCACATAGACATTACTGGTAAGCTGCCGCATAGTGTACCTCCTTGTCTCCTTGTCTTGTTTTGTCTGGTAAAACTGATCGCAACCCGGACCGGGGCAAGTATTTTTGGTGGGCCGTGTGGTACTCTAATACAAACTTTTGAGCGGGTGGTGTTTCTGTCGCTGCGATGCCGCCAAATTAGCCAAACTAAGGGCTTTGGGTATCGCCCTGATGTAGGCAGCGCATTATGATGCCGGAACAGTTCGCCGGTTGGAAACTGCCCGCTTTCTTCGTGAGAACTGCCGCTCTACTCCGGTAACCCGCATCCGGAAATCCAGCATCTGTTTGCTCACTCCAAATTCGTCGCACATTGTTTCAGGCGGACAGTTTCTTGGGTGCCACCTTACAAGAGCGTCTCTAGGCAACAACAAGGCGCCGGCCAACCAATTGGCCTCTTCTTCGGCAGCTCGGTTAAACCCGCGTAGGGCCAGGTTCTCCTGCCCGGCGAAAAACATAGTGCTTGGTTCGTGGCCCAGCAGCAGGTGAGCCAATTCGTGCATCACATCACTGGAATAGCGACCCCGTCGGTGGGTCGGGTTCAGGATAATGGCATCCAAACCGGCCGCCGATACAGTTATGGCGGACCAAGAATCAGCGTCGCTGTGTACTAACTGGGTAACGTCAGTTGAATCTAATCCAAGGTCTTCAACCGACCACAGATATACTCCCAGATAAGATGCAAGTTGTTCTGTCGGTAAGGGAGCAGCCGGTTCCAAGCCCAGCTCCGCTCGTAGCGAGCGGGACATTTCTTCACAGCGAGTCTTAAATCCCCTCTCCATCCCCTCCTCCCACCTTTCCGGGCGCGTCGTGCAGCATCAACTGGGCCTTGAGGATGGCATTAGCCAGGGCGCTTGCGGTGCTCGGGTCGATCTCTCGATGCGCCTTCAGATGCGCCGCAGCAATATGCGTAGGGGTTGTTGCCGTTGACTGGGGCGTAACGTCCAGGAGAGCGCCCGGGTCTACACCCAGCCAACGACATAATTTCCCGAAGGTCTGGAGGTCGGGCATTTTGCCGGATTCAATACGAGAGAGCGTCGGTGCGCTGGTGCCGATTTCGCTCGCCACGGTCCGCAGCCCTCGAGAACCCCGCTTCTCCCGGACAATTGTTCCCAAGTTTTGTAGGGTGACTCTTGCCAAAACCGCCCCCGGTGTTCCACTAATGCAACATATTCTTGACAATGGCACAAACGTCGATTACCATTAGTCGTTAGCCAGGCAAGACACTGTTTCACTTGTGGTGAGTGAATGATAATCAAATCCTGTGTCAGGGTCAAGCCGGTATTCAGGAACCTCGTGCCGGCTATTTAGGGACGGATGAGCAACTCGACAAGCGAAGGAGGGAAGTTCAGTATCCTGGCGGTGGATGGCGGCGGGACAAGGGGCATCTGCGCCGCTCAAATCCTCGCCAAAGTTGAAGAGGCTCTCGGTCAGCAGGTCAAAGACTGTTTTGACCTGCTGGCCGGGACGAGCACGGGGTCGATCATAGCGGGAGCAGCGGCGGCGGGAATTCCTTTGGGGGAAGTAGTCGGTCTGTTTGAGAGGGAGGCGGCGCGTATCTTTGGGAAAGCACGATTCCCTTCATGCCTATCCTTTCTCTGGTGTAGTCGGTACTCCAGGGCCAGCCTCGAAAAGGTACTACAAAAATACCTGCCCCAAACCGTTCTGCGGGACATATCAACGCCATTGATGATAACGAGCGCGGATATATCCACGGGTGGAGTCCACGTCTTCAAGTCTCGCTACTTGGATGACCTCGGCGAACCCTATGAACGGGACGGGGATGTGCTGCTTGGGGATGCCATTCTTGCCTCCTGCGCGGCGCCGACCTTTTTCGACCCCAAATCAGTCGGGCCGTATCTGCTGACGGATGGCGGCCTTTGGGCTAACAATCCGTCAATCATCGCCTTGAGCGAAGCCATATCCAAATTCGGGAAAGGGATAGAAGATGTAAGAATTTTTTCCATCGGCACTGGCCACACGACAAATATGTACTCAAAACGGAGTTCCTGGGGCCTCTTGACCGGGTGGGGACGCAAAAAGCTGGTCCTATACACTATGGGGCTTCAATCCCAGGCTTCGGCGAACATGGCAAAGCTGATTTTGGGCGACCGATACCTGCGCCTTGACCCGGAGATTGATAGCTGGGAACTGGACGATACCAGGCACCTGGCTAACCTGAAAGCCCTCGCCGAGCGGGATTTCACTTACCAATCCAAAACAATTCTGGCCCATATAAGGAGAGACAAAGAATGAAGCGGGTAGCAGACTTCAACGAGTTCCTGTCTGACCACGTGAACATCAACCAATCCCGTTTGAACAAGTTGAACGGCCACGTGGACGCGGTGAGAACGCATTTGAGCCGGCACCTGGATGACTTCGAGAAAGTGGAGCGCCAGGGATCGTATGCCTTGCGGACGATCATCAAACCGCAGGAAGATCGGGAGTATGACGCCGACATCCTGCTTTTTATGAAGCATCAGCCAGGCAAGAAAGCGGCCGACTACATCAACGACGCTTACAACTGCCTTCGGCAGCACGGGACTTACCGGGATATGGTGCGCAGAAAGACCCGGTGCGTGATGGTCGATTACGCCGGGGACTTTCACCTGGACGTAGTTCCTTGTGTCGAGATTAACGGCCAACGCTACATCTGCAACAACAGGACCAACGAGTTTGAAATCACGGACGGAACCGGTTATCGGGACTGGTTCAACGAGAAGACTCGGATCACCAACGGCAATCTTAAGGGCGCCACCAGGGTCCTTAAGTATATGCGGGATCACAAAGGCAACTTCACCGCCCCTTCAATCCTGCTCACCACCCTCATCGGAATGAGTGTGCAGGATAACGAAGATGACGCGAACTTTAAGACCGTCCCGGATACGTTGCAGACCGTCTGCAACCGCATCAACGCTTTTCTGCGGGACAACCTCTCCCAGCCGGAGATACCCAACCCGGTACTGCCCGAGGAGACTTTCACCCGGCATTGGGACCAGAACAAGTACCGCAACTTTCGGGAAAAGTTCGAGATTTACACCGGCCAGGTAAACGAAGCTTTTAGTGAAACCGATCCCCGGAAGAGCGTACAGAAGTGGCAGAAGCTATTCGGGGAGGACTTTGGTAAATCCAAGGATAACGGGGCGTCGTCCGGCGTCGCAATGGCGCCCACGACCGTCACGCCGAGGAAGCCTTACGCGAGATGAACCTGCGAGATACCGACCTCGAATGGCTGGCGTCTAACTTCCCCGAGTTGGTCTATGTTCCGAGAGACCGGAACATCCTCGGGGAACTTCACTTCTGCGCCGCATTTGACCGGGACTCCGGCCAGTTGAAGCAGGGAGATACCGAGGAACACCGGGCAATCGGCGCCTTTCTTTGTGATACCTTTAAGGTCAGGATTGACTTGGGCAGCCCGGGAGGTAATGGGTGGCCCCAAGTTTATGAGATCGGTGGGCGTTACATCGACATTGCGGAACAAAACCGATGCGATACGCTTGACCTGCACTTTTACCATAATGGGGCTTGTTGCCTGGGTCTCAAATACGCCGCAGAGAGAAATCTGACCCTGGAACGGTTCATCCTCAAACTGGTGGTTCCCTTCTTTTACCGTCTGTCTTACACTGATCGGTATGGGTTGAGCGCGGCCAGAGCAGACCTGTGGGAAGAGTATTCCCATGGGGACGCCGGTGTACGCGAGTACCAAGTCGAGATTCTCCGGCTTGCCGGCAACAATCCCGGCAGAAACCAACCTTGCCCTTGCGGGAGTGGGCAAAAATACAAGAGATGCCACTTGGATGAAGTGGCAGCAGTTACGCGTCAGTAGTCGGGATAACGGCTGACGGTTTCAGATGGTCGAAAGTGATAACATCCACCACCAGTTAAATATGCTTGTGTCCCGAATCCGTTTTCAGTACGGGATGGATGGACTTCACCGGCCGGTGAGCCTGCGACAGCTTGAGAATATGCCTGCTTACCATCTGTTACGGCCAGTGAGTCAAAAAGCAAGGTTGAGCCGCGCAGACTCGGGGAGGTTCGGAAGGGCCGCCAAGCCTATCCGGTTGTATCACTGGCCCCGTCGAACGCTGAACCGAAAGTTCCGGTGCTGGCCCGCAAGAGGCCCGGGCTGTTAGCGAGTTGCCTCTTAGCAAAGCCCTTGACTTTCTGGAATCCAGTATCGCCATGGCAGCCCGCGAAGCGAAGGCGTTCTTGGCACGGGAGTTACGCCACCTTGAGGAGGCCGTGGTCTCCGCTCTGTGGGTCAAGGACTTCCTGACGCCATTGGAGTACAGCATCAGCCGCTCAAAATCCGGCTCCTCAATCACGGCCTCCAGCAACATAGCCCATACGCCTCAATCCCGCCAGCGGCAAAAGCGGCGGTGGGTGTTCTTCCAGTCTCCGTAATCTGGAGGAAGGCCCCGCCAAGGGGCGCCAGTACGCAAGATCCAGAACACCGCGTTGCTGAAACGGCGGTTGTCCTGGGCTAAGCCGGCCTGTCTTGCCCTTGCAACCGGGGAGCAGAGGGGCCAGGGTTCCCATACCCGGTCCGAAACATCGTGGCACCGGTACGCCGGCACTCTGGTTCTGCTGGCGTAACCCATCCCGCTGCACTGGTTGGAATGTCAACTTATCATCCCATCCTTGCTTTGACGTCACCCCCTGACAAGCACACACCAATCCTTGAGATTCATCAAGTCAGATAGGGGCGGGGTCTTTTGAGGTAAATCCAGCCGGACCACCGGATTTCCAAGTCTGGGCGCTGCCATTCTAGCTGTCCAGCCAAGCTTTAGTTTAGGTGTGTGGGCCAAGCCCTCGCCGTCGAACCCGAAGTTGCTTGCAGTTTCCCAATCTTCACAAATAGGCTGAATCTTCGGTATTCTCAACGAGAATTGGTATATCAAATCCAACCCTGATGGAGCGAGAGTAAAGCCAGGAAGCCGGTCAGCATTTCTTCCTTTTTGCTGTACCTCTTAGGCCACCGTACCAACCGGTTCAGTTTACTCCGGTAGTGGCGGTTGCCCCGGGGCATATACCGGTAGTGGCAATTCCCGCAGCGATAGTTCTGCTAGCCCCGGGAGGCGCCATGCTTGGGCATCCAGTTAGAACCGTAATGGGGGCAGCGCAAGTCATGCCGATAAGCTCGTTGGGTCATCCCGATTTCCCCCGCTCCCGACTACCTTCTATTTTTATTACACCAACCCGTGTTGGGAATACCGTAAAACGGGCAAGGATTTTTCGCCCCGAGACATCGAGAGCGCAGAGTAACGCAGAGATTCTCGCGGCCCGCTGCGTTACCCGCTGCATCTCTGTGGTGAAGAAACACGGTGAGGCCCCCTTGCTTGACACCCCTAGGGGCCAATGCTAAAATCCCGCTACGATTTTTCGCGTTTTCCCTATTGAATTCTGGCAGTCCAGGTAGTTTCCTGTGTCCTCCGGTGGAGGCCCGGAACACCTGGCAGGAGGTTGGTTAATGGCCCCGGAGATTAGGAAGGGACTCAAGGATGTTTACCTGGATACCACCGAATCCAGCTTTATTGACGGCGAGGAAGGCAAGCTCCTCTATCGGGGCTATAACATCCACGACCTGGCGGAAAAGTCCACATTTGAGGAAGTAATCTACCTGCTGCTGTATGGCCGACTCCCCACCAGCCAGGAATTGGAGGAGTTCGACGGCCTCCTGCGCGCCAACCGCCGGATTCCCGACGAGGTTATCCAGGTTTTGGACCTGGTCAAGAACAGCCACCCAATGGACGCCCTGCGCACCGGCATTTCCGCCCTGTCCGCCTTTGACCCGGAGGTGGACGACAACTCGGTAGAGGCCACGATGCGCAAGGGCATCCGAATGACCGCTATGGGGCCGACCATCGTAGCGGCCCACCATCGCCTGCGCCAGGGCCTGGAGCCGGTAGCCCCCAACCCGGACCTGACCCACGCCGGCAACTTCCTCTATATGCTGTTTGACGAACTGCCCGACGAAGAGACTACCAAGCTGCTGGACGTGGACTTTATCCTGCACGCCGAACACGGGGCCAACGCCTCGGCCTTCGGCGCCCGGGTTACCGCCTCCACCATCTCCGACCTGCACTCGGCGGTGGTTACCGGCGTAGGCACGCTGAAAGGCCCGGCCCACGGCGGCGCCGCGGAAGAAGTGATGAAGATGGCCCTGGAAATCGGCCAGCCGGAGAACGCCGAGGAGTATTGCCGCAACATTCTGGACAACGGCGGCAGGATAATGGGCTTCGGCCACCGGGTCTATCGAGCCGAAGACCCCCGGGCCCGCCACTTGCGGGAACGCTCCCGCATCCTCAGCGAAAAGGTGGGCCAACCCCATTGGTTCCAGATTCTGACCTACGTGGAAGAAGAGGCCATGGTGCCTTACCGTTCCCGGGGCATCTTCGTCAACGTGGACTTCTTCGCCGGCTCCATCTACTACCTGCTGGGCATTCCCGACGACCTGTTCATTTCCATCTTTGCCCTAGGACGTATCCCCGGCTGGACGCTGCAATGCGTGGAGCAGTTTGCCGACAACATCCTCATCCGCCCCCTGCTGGAATACACCGGCGAGATGGACCTGGAGTACGTGCCAATAGCCCAGCGGGGATAGCAGATGCGGACGCCTAAACCCCGCCGGAGGCGGGACAGCAGCAACGAGGCCGGCATTACAAACATTGTAATTCCGGCCAGTTTACAGCAGCGGACGCGCCGTGAGACCCGTTGAAAAATACTGGATAATTTACTATATTGTATTCATCGGCTCCTTCGCGTTCCTCTTCTGGCGTCATTGGAACGCGCTGCGCTGGGATAACGAAACCTACGTGTACCTGTTGGCGGCCATCTTCGGCCTGGCGGCCGGCACCGCCCTGATGTCGGCAATCTTCGTGGAGGTAATCGGCTATATGGTACTGCTAATTCCGGCAAGGATAAGACAGCTAAAGGAAGAGGGTCGGAAAGAGGGGCGAGAAGAAGGCCAGAAGGAAGGCCGGGAATCTGAACGGCAGCAATGGCTGGCCTGGAATGAACGCCGCTTGGCTGCCGAGCGTGAGAACCGGTCTTTCGACGAACCGCCCCCGGCCAGCCAGCCCAGCAAGAACGGCAAGTAAACCCCTGAATACCCACCACTCACCAAATCCGAGTTACGGCAGGGGCGTATGGTACTGCTAATTCCGGCAAGGATCAGACAGCTAAAGGAAGAGGGCCGGAAAGAAGGCCGCAAGGAAGGTCGAGAAGAAGTCCGGAAAGAGGCCCGGGGAAAGGGGCGCAAGGAGGGCCGAGAATTGGAAAGGCAGCGATGGCTGTCCTGGTATGAGCGGCAGCAGGACGCCTTGCGGGAGGGCCGCCCCTTCGACGAACCTCCCCCTGCCGACCTGCCCTGCAAGAACGACAAGTAACATTTCCCCTACCATTCCCTCTACCCACCAAGTCAGGTAGGAAACCTGCTCTGATTTTCGTCCGGCGCCATTCCAGTCTCCCGCTTCTTCCTACCGGTTTCCCCGATAGAAGAGGATAAACCTGGAAAACCGAAAGCCCCTACCC
The DNA here is from genome assembly GCA_958295765.1 of uncultured Dehalococcoidia bacterium. Taxonomy (GTDB): domain Bacteria; phylum Chloroflexota; class Dehalococcoidia; order Lucifugimonadales; family UBA3495; genus CATQHB01. The sequence continues at coordinate 601,822 of CATQHB010000002.1, read as the reverse complement.
GCGCCGCAATGCCGTACAATAGACCCCATGACCGCCGAGGCTGAAATCCGCCGCAGTATCCGGGACACCGGCCCCATAACCTTTGCCGAGTTTATGGAGATGGCCCTCTATTGGCCCGACGGCGGCTACTACAGCTATCTGCCCGAAGCCGAACCCTTTGGGGCGGCGGGAGATTATTACACCAGCCCCTTGGCCCACCCCGCCTTTGGCGCGCTGCTGGCGGCGCAACTTTACCAGTGCTGGCGGCTGCTGGAGGGTCCCGCTTCCTTTTACGTGGCCGAGTTGGGCGCCGGCAACGGACTGCTGGGCCGGGACATCCTGACCGCCGCCGCCGACCTGCCCGACGATTTTGGCCGCTGCCTGCGCTATGTATGCGTTGACCGGCACAACGCCCCCGGCTATGGACACGAACCCGGCTGGCCCGGCGTGGCGCGTATTACGGCGGCCGGCACACCTTTGCGCCGGCTGCGGGGCATTATCCTGTCCAACGAACTGTTGGACGCTTTTCCGGTGCATCAGGTACGGCAGGAACAGGGCGAGTTGCGGGAAGTTTATATCGGGCTGAATGACGCCGGGCAATTGAGTGAGTTGCTGGCCGAACCGAGCAGCCCGGCTTTGGCCGCCCGGCTGGAGGAATTGGGCATTGCTTTGGCCGAGGGGCAGACCGCCGAAATCAACTTGCAACTGGACTGTTGGGCCGGGGATATAGCGGCGGCCCTGGATGCCGGGTTTGTCCTGACCATCGACTACGGCCGGCCGGCGGCGGAGCTTTACGATAGCCGGCTACGGCCCCGGGGGACGCTGACCACCTATTACCGGCACGTCCAGACCGACGCCCCCCTGCGGAACATTGGCCGCCAGGATATGACCGCCCAGGTGGACTTCAGCTCGGTGGTGAACGCCGGCAGCCGGGCCGGGTTGACGCCTCTGGGCTTTACCAGTCAGGGACAGTTTCTCCGCAACCTGGGGTTAGACCGGTTCCGGCGGCGGCTGGCCGCTATGCCCCTGTCCCCGGAAACGGCGGCGGCCAACCGGGCCGGGCTGACCGCTCTGGCCCGCCCCGGCGGGCTGGGCGATTTCCAGGTGCTGGCCCAGGGTAAAAATGTGGAGCAGCCCCAGCTATGGGGATTTGAGCCGTCATCAGCCGGGGCGGAATTGACCGAGTCCCTGTCGGTCCCCTTGTTGACCGACCGACACATATCCCTGCCCTCCGGCTGGCCGGCGGTGGAAGGGTTGGGGGCAAGCCACGAATGACACCAATAACTACGAATACGAATTACTCATAACCATCCATTCGTGCCATCGGCGCCCCCGCCACGTCATTCGTGGCTTGCATCGCCCCCGGTGGTCAAGTCGATGCGCGCCGCAATGGGTTTCATACTTTCTACGATGAAGCTGATGTGTTCATCCAGGTCAACGCCCAACTCCTCGGCGCCTTTGCGGATGTCCTCCCGGTTCACGTCCTTGGCAAAGTTCTTGTCCCGCAGCTTGAGGTGTACCGAGCGGGGGGACAGGTCGTCCAGGCTTTTGCCGGGGCGCACCAGGGCCACCGCCCGGATAAAGCCGGAGAGTTCGTCCACCGCAAATAGGGTATGCTCCATCAGCGACTCCCGGGGGATGCCGGTATGCTCCCCATGGGTCAGCACCGCCCGGATAATGTCCTCCGGGTAGCCGTGTTCCCGCAGAATTTCCGCCCCGAAGGTGGGGTGCGATTCCGGCGTCGGGCAGATTTCCCAGTCAAAATCGTGGAGCAGCCCGGCAATACCCCAGCGGTCGGTATCCTCGCCGTACTTGCCGGCATACCCCCGCATCGCCGCCTCCACCGTAAACAGGTGCTTCATCAGCATATCCGTTTTCACGTGCTTATGGAGAAACTCAATCGTGTGTTCCCGTTCCATAACGTCCATAGCCCACTTCCTTTATAACTTACATGGATTAACAGGATATACAGGATAGGGGTTACGCAGTCGGGCGTGTTTTGTATCCGGGGGCGTAATTCCTAACCGGATTTAGAAAAATTATCCTGTATATCCTGTTAATCCATGTTTTAATTTTCACAGCGCCGGGTTGCTGGCGGTGCCGATGATGCGCGGTTGGCAGCGGACGGCGGTGGTCAGAAAGCCGCTGTGGGCGACCATCCGGTGGGCCGGCCGGACGCTCCGCTCGGTTACGTGCCAGGGCCGCAGCAGGGTTTCCACCGTCTCAATTAGCTGAAATCGCCCGTCCGCTTGCAGTTGGCCCACCAGTTGATGCACCTGCAATATGGTCGGCAAAAAGCTGAGCATTATGCCGCCCATCACCAGGGCCTCGGCCACGCCGGATACCGCCTGCCAGGGTTCCGGCACGTCCAGCACCACCCGGTCCACCGGCCGCTCCGCAATACCCTGGTAGATGTCGCCGATAGTTACCGTCAGATTGGCGGGATTGGGTATGATCCGGCGGATGTTCTGCATCGCGCGGGGCGTTACCGACTCGTCAATTTCGTAGGTGATGACCCGCCCGGTATCGCCGACGGCCCGCAGCAGGGCGGCGGTCAGGGCGCCGGAACCCAGGCCCGACTCGACGACCGTGGCGCCGGGGAAAATGTCGGCAAAGGTTATGATGTTGCCCAGGTCTTTGGCATAGATAATCTGGGGGCCGCGAGGCATTTGCCGCACAAAGTCGCCCAGGGTGGGCCGCACCGCCAGCAGGGTATGGCCCCGGTCGGTACGATACCAGCCCCCGACACTCTGCCCGATTAACCCGTCGTGGGCCAGCCGCCCCAAGTGGCTGTGAAACACCTGTTCCGGGGCCAGGGTAATCAGGTAACGGCGGCTCTTCCGGTCCAGCAGCAAGGCCAGGTCGCCGTCCTGAAAATGGTTCTTGTCCTGATTGTCTTGATTGGGGTCAACGTTCACGCCAAACTCCCGGCCCTTCCCCGGCAAGGGTTATTCCGGTGCTATGGTAACGGTTAAGGGGGATATTGTCATCCGGGGGGAACAGGAATGGTTCAGGGACAAAAGAGGTGGACTTGGAAACTGGAGCGGGCGATGGGATTCGAACCCACGACTTTTTGCTTGGGAAGCAAACACTCTACCACTGAGTTACGCCCGCCCGCCGGTTGGTGCAATTATTATAGCAGATGTTGGGGTGGTTGTCAGTCCTTATGACCTGGTATCAGGGCAATTGCGTCTTAACCAGGGCAACCCAAGTAACCGTCGTTATTCTCAACTTTGGTTGGCATCGTCATTGCCGGTAGGGGCGGGTTTGTAACCCGCCCTGTCTCGGGTGCAGGAATGTGTCAGCCAGGCAAACCCGTTTTCTGGTACTTCCTTGCCATTGAACGCCAGGGCGGGTTTGAAACCCGCCCCTACCGGCCAACAAGCGTTGCCAATCCCTAACCCCCACCCCCTACCCCCGGCGCGGTTCATTCCCCCACGCCACTTCCGGCAAGTGTCGCTGCCGCCGCAGTTCGTTGATTGTAACTACGCCTCGGTCCAGCAGTTGCATCTCCCGGCTGACCCGGCTGTTTTCATCCTCCTGCATCGCCTCAATGGCGCCCAGGTCAAACTCCAGTTCCAGGTCCGGGTAGCCCAGGCGGGGCAGCAGCAGGCGGTTAAGCTGCTCCTCCAGGAAGCGCAGTTCCGGCACGATGGTGTTGCGCCAGAAAATGCGCTCGGCGGCGTTGATGTTGGCAAAGGTGGCCCGTTCCAGGTCCGACAGCAGCGGCTTGGGCACACCGTAGGCCCGGCTCACCTCCTCCAGGCTCCAGCGCAGCCCCCGGATAAAGTCCATATCCCGGTGGCTCAACCCCAGGGTTCGGATGTCCCGCACAAAGTTGGCGATGGCCGGGCGGTGGGCGTTCTGCGGCCCCCGGTAGCGCGCCTCCCAGCGATTATAGAAATCCTCAATCTCGGCGTCGGTCATCTGGGCGTCGGTCAGCAGCACAAAATCGGGCTGGGCCGAGTTGCGGAGAAAGTTCCGGTTGAACCGCAGCCCGTCGCCGCCCATATCCACCGACAGCCGGGCCGGGGCCAGGGGAGACAGCCCGGCAAACTCCTCCAGGGGATTGAAATAACGCAGCCAGATAACCTCGTCGGCGGTATAGGCCACTGGCGCGCCGGCCCGTCCCCGATAGACAAATCCCCGGATGTAGCGTTGTCGGTCGGGCAGGATGGTTACCCGGTCCGGGCGCAGCGGCCAGATTTCCCGGCGGCCGGCCTCATCCCGCTCCAAAGCCCAGAAAGCCTGGCCCCACAGGTTCAGGTAAATCTCGGTAGCCCGCCACAAGTCGCCCCGGGTGTACCAGGGATTGACCCGGTTGAGCAGTTGCTGCGCCGGGTGGGCCGGGGCCACCGTCATTCTGGTTCCCTCCGGGCTGCGGCGATACAGCATTACCGGCGGGCGGCTCACCGCGTCGGCCCGCAGTTTGACGGCGGCATAAACCGACACCGAGGTGGCGTAATAGGCGCCGTATTCCGGGTTGGCCCACCCGCCGCCGGCGCCCAAAGTGTCGCCCAGGGGCGCCAGGTCAACGGCGGCGGCCCGGCTGCTGCGCCGCACCGGTTTGCCCTGGCCGGCCGGTTCCCCGGCCACCCCTGGCGGCGGCGGCGCCGGCCGTACCAGTTCCATTAACCGCTTGACGTTCATCATCAACTATCTCCTCAATCTCCTTAATCAGGCATTTTCAACGCTTGTTGGTATTTGGTATTTTCAACACGAGTTGGTGTTATGGCCGGAATACCCCGGCGGCCGGTAGGGGCGGGTTTGTAACCCGCCCTGCCCTCAACGGCAAATCATTTGGGTAACGGAGACATCGTACCGACATATCCTTACCCCGGAACCAGGGCGGGTTATAAACCCGCCCCTACCATCCACTAGAGCCGGGCAAGGAACCGCCACACCGGTTGAGCATACCCGGTATTTTCATCGGTGTAGGGGCGGGCCTGTAACCGGGCAACCCAAGCAACCGTCGTTCCGGCGAAAGCCGGAATCCAGGAAATCCTCCGCCGGAATGACGGGCCGATTTGACGCCACCTCTTGGCGTGAAATTAACCGCAATGGCGCAAGGAATCGCTGAAATGTTACGCCCAGCCTCAAATCCACAGCCGCGCCCGGCTGACCGGGGCCACGAAGGCCAGCATCAGCGCGTCCGCCTTGTCCGGCGAGGGGATTCCCCGCTGGCGCATGGCCTCCTTGCTTTCCATTAGAATCCGCCCCTGGCTGTCGTAGCTGTAGCGCAGGGCCGCCAGTTCGCCCAGCAGTTGCTGGTCCGGTGGGATGCTGATTTCCCCGGCGGCAAAGAGTTCCCGCAGTCGCCAGTAACCCTCGGCCCGCAGGTTGGCGAAAATATCCTTCTGCCGGGCGGCGTGGGCTACGTTAATGCCCCGCACGCCGTAGCCCTGTTCCCGCAGCCGGTCAACCACCCCGGCGCCGATACCCACCTCGTCAATGCTGGTCTGCGTCGGCTGAAACTCCCGGATGGCGGCGGCCACCCAGCCGGCCAACTCCATAGTGTCCATCCCGTTAAAGGTGCGAATCTCCTCCACCCGGTTCCCCCGGCGGCGCAGGATAACGCTGTGGTCGGAGCCGAAACGGGCCACGTCCACCGCCAGGGCAACCTCCCCGACGGTCTCCCTAACAGTCTCCCCGGTAGAAACCGAACCGGTTTCCCGGTCGGCGGCGGCCTCCAGGTCGGACAGCTTGATTAGCGTGTCCGCGGCCTGGTCGGGGAACTCGCCCAGCACCCTGGCCCGATACAGGGGATTGTCCGCGCCCCAGATTTGGCGCCGCTCCTCCACCCAGCGGGCGGTGGTCAGGCCGGGGATGACCACCCGGCCCGACTGCACGTTGGGGCTGTCCAGGGCGGATATGGTGATGCAGTGGTACAGGTGGCGTTCCTGGTAAAAGGCCCGCCGAAAGGCCCCCGACGCCGTGGTGGGGTTGCCGATAAGCAGCAGGCGCGACTCATCGGAGGTCATCACCGCCTCAATGGCCTCATAAATCTCATCGCTGACCCCCTCCGCCTCGTCCACCACAATCAGCATATTGGGGCTGTGAAAGCCCTGAAACTGGTCGGCGGTGTCGGCGGACAGGCCCATAGCGTAGCGGTCTTCGGCCAGTTCCCAACGGGTATCCAGCAGCTTGCCGCCCAGGGTCTCCGGCGCCCGCCGGTGCAAGCTGTGAATCTGCCGCCACAGGATATGCCGCACCTGGCGAAAGGTGGGGGCGGTGCTGAGGACGATGGCCGGGGCGTGGCAGTGCAGGAACCAGAGGGCGGCCACCGCCGCGCTGAACCCCTTGCCCAACCCGTTGCCCGACTTGACCGCCACCCGCCGGCGCTCCGGCAGGGCGGCCAGCACCTCCTCCTGCTTGGCCCACAGTTCTACGCCCAGCACCTCCCGGGCAAACCGGCCGGGCGTGGGCGCCGGCAGTGGGTCAATGCCGCCGGCCGCCGGGCCGGTAGTGGGAACTTTGGCCGGCGCCTGGCCCCCGGTTCGGGCGGCGCGGCCCGTCCGTCCCGATTGTACGGGGCGTCCTGATTGTACGGTTCGTCCTTGCTGTCCTGGCATCTAGCTTATCTACCCGGCCCCGGCCGGTCGGTTCCACCGCCGGGCGCCGGGGAAGGAGACGGAGCCGGCAAGGCGGGACTGAACAGGAACCCACACTCCCGGCAGCGGATTATCCGGTTGTCTTTAGGATGAATAATGTCCAGCTCCACCAGCCGGACCGAGTTACAGCGACGGCAACGCAAAGAAACACCTCCCCGAATCCGGTAAATCCCCTAAACCGGTGAACTCGCCAATAAGAAAGACCGACCCAAAAGCGTCGGGTCGGTCCTGACCATCCTTACGCTAAAGAAGGGTCATCCAATCCGTCAAGGGCATTTTTTCACCCCGGAGACACCGAGTAACGCAGCGATGCCGGGAGATTTTGATTCCCGGCACAACCCCGGCGCGCTCTGTATCTTTAGGGCAAACAAAATCCCCTACCCGTCAAGTCTTGCCAGTCTTGGCAAAATTGGATAGACTAGGAACGCTTCGGCGAGATACAAGGGAGGAGGTATCAAGAAAAAGCGTTATGTTTGACCAAAAATCGTTAACCGATTTGTTCGACGAATTGCGGGACGAGTACGAACTGGAACCGGATTGGGAGGAAATTCAGCGGGACGCCCATCTGGCGGTAGCCCGGGTGGATGCCGGCCAGCCCATCGGCAACGTGGATGGCCGGGTGAGTCCCCTGGTGGAAAAGCACAATCCCGGCTAGGCGCAACGCCGGACTTTCCCAGATACCGGAAACCGGGACGGGGTTGAACCCCGTCCCGGTTTTTTGTGACGCTGTCCCCAACATTTGCAAGCAACCGTCATTCCCGCTTTAACCCGTCGTTCCGGCGAAAGCCGGAATCCAGGAAATCCCCGGGGAAAGAGCGGGCCGGCTACCGAGGGTTCTGGATTCCGGCTTTCGCCGGAACGACGGGTTAAAGCGGGAATGACGGTTTTATGCTGCTGCGATTGTCCGGGGATGAGGAGGTATCCCTTGCGGTTACGGTTGCCGTTGCCGGGGCGCCGGTCAGGAAGAGGACGCCCGCCGTTCCTGATACAAGTAAAACCCGATTAAGGCCGCCGGTATTGCCAGCACCAGCGCCCCCACTACGGCCACAATAACCCACGGCTCCAGCGTTATCAGGTGGTCCAACTGAACCTTGAGCCACTCCATAAACTCCGGATCCGGTAGGTCATCGTGGTGTCCCGCCGCCGACAGCAGCAGGGATGCTAAAACAAACATTCAGCCCCGCCCGGCCCATTAGGCCAACAACGTCCGTTATGCTATGCCGTTAAGTCGGCCCCGCCATCAGTCGCCGGCTACCGGCACCGGCGCCGCCGTAGCCTCCGGGGTCTGGTAGCGGGAGGAATACTTGCGCTCCTTGATGGAAAAGGCGAACAGGGCCGCCGGGAACAGCATCAGCCCGGCGATGCCGAAGGGAATGGTGTAAGAGCCGGTCAAGTCAAAGAGGAACCCGGCCAGCCAGATGCTGATGCCGCTGCCGACCGCGTGGACCAGAAAGGCTACGCCGGAAATGGTGCCTAACGCGCGCACCCCGTACACGTCGGCAATCAGCGCGGTGGTCAACGGGGCGGTGGCAATCCAGGAGATTCCGGCGACCATAGCGAAGATCAGCAGGGCCGGCGTCCCCAGGCCGAACACCTCTACGCCCACCAGCATCAGCATATAGGCGGTGCCCCGCACGAAATAAACCACGGCCAGCATATTCTTGCGGCTGAACTTGTCCGACAGGATGCCGGCCCCGATGCTGCCCACCACGTTCAACCCCATCATCAGGGCGAAAATCAAGGCGGCCACCTGCGCGCCGATGTCCAGGGAGGCGGCAAAAGGTACGAAGTGAACCGACAGGACGGCGGTGGTGTAGCCGCAGGCAAAGTAAGCAATAGTCATCTGCCAGAAGGGCAGCGAGCGTAAAGAGTCGGCCCAGCGGTCGGTATCCAATACCCCGCCGATGCGTCTGGCGCCTGCGCCCGCCGCCATCCCCGGCGGGGTTTCGTCGCCGTCCGGGTTCAACGCCAGGTCCTTGGGGTCATCCCGCAGGAACAGGAAAGCCAGCGGCGCCGACAGGACCAGAATCATCAGCCCGAAGACAATCCAGGTAAGGCGCCAGTTGTTCAGGGCCGGCAAGTCCAGGCCGAAAAAGGACAGGGGGATGTGCAACGTCTCGGTAGCGTCCAGCAGGTAGGCCCCGAAAGGCACCAGCAGCAGCCCGCCCAGGGACAGGCCGGAGGCGTTCAGCCCTACCACGGTGGCCCGCCGCCGCCGGAACCAGCGGGACAGCAGGGCGCCGGTATTGTTCAGCGACATCCCACTCAAGGCCACCGAGGAGACGAAGCCGAAGATGAAAATCAGGAACAGCAGGTGAAAGGTGAGGCTCAGGACTACCGTCGCCAATCCGAACAAGGCCAGGCTGGAAATAATAACCTTGCGCCCCCCGAACCGGTCCAGCAGCTTGCCCATAAAAGGCTGAGTCAGGCCGTTCATCAGGAAACCCAGGGCCGCCGCAAAGGAAATGGTGCCCCGGCTCCACCCAAAGTCCTCGCTCATCGGCAGGACAAAAATGCCGAAGCTGTTGCGCGCCCCGTTGGTAACGAAGGCCACAAAAATGCAGGTGGCAACGATATACCACCCATAGAAAACGGGCTTGCGCTCGGTGCCTGTGCGCCTAACGTTCATCAACACCATCAACCGGCGGAATAGGGGCCAGTATGCACCTTATCGGCGCAAAGAGCAATCCCGCCGCGCCCCGGCTCCGGGGTATTTCAGTTCTCGCTGCCGGAGCAAATGCCCCGCTCATGGTGAGCCTGTCGAACCATCCCGTTATCCTTCGACAAGCTCAGGATGAGCGGATTTTGTTATCGTCGCAGACTTTGCACCCACTCAGGCGCACCCGTCAGTTATCCTCCGACAACTATCCGGCCACCGGGCTGCTACTCCGGCATAAACCGCATTGACAGGGAGTTTATACAATGGCGGGCGTTGGTGGGGGTGAAGCCTTCGCCGAAGAAGACGTGGCCCAGGTGTCCCCCGCAGTTGGAACATTCTACTTCCGTCCTCATTCCGTCCGGGTCCGGCAGTTGGTTCACCGCCTCGGGTATTTCCCGGTCAAAGGCCGGCCAACCGCAGTGGGCGTCAAACTTGTCCGCCGAACGGTAAAGCTCGGCATTGCAGCGGCGGCAGAGATAGACGCCCTCCTCGTAAAAGTCATCATACTCCCCGGTAAAGGGCCGCTCGGTGCCCTTCAACTCGATTACGTACCGCTCCTCCGGCGACAGCGGGTTATAGTCCTGATTACTCAAGTTTCACCTCCGGTCAAATCGGTTATGCGTTACGCCGTTGGCCGGTCATTCCGACCGCTTATTCTGTATCCCGACCGCTTATTCTGTATCCCGACCGCTTATTCTGTATCCCGACCGATAGTCTGTCATTCCGACCGCAGGGAGGAATCTAAAATGCCAAGCCCCTGCCAACTTCCGGTTCCGGCAGAAATTTCGCTTATGCCGGAGTTTAGATTCCTCGCTCCGCTCGGAATGACAGAGAACCTTCTGTAATGACACGAAACTTTTCGGAATGACCTGGGAATTTATGACATAGAACTTTCAATGCCGCCGGGTTTTCAATATCCCATAGCCAACTGCGTAACATCTATCGGCATTGAACACCGGCCTTTCCCCATCCCCCACCCCGTCCCTCTACTTGGTAAGTAAGAACGTAATTATCTACCCTCGCCCCGGGACTGCGGGAGTCAAGGTTTCCGGCTGGCTGGCCGGGGTACTTTCCGGCTGGCGGCCCCGGAAGTTGCGGACATCGGGCCGGAACAGGTAAATCAGCAGGGCCATCACGAATATAACCACCGCGCCGAGGGCCACCGCCACCGGCGCGCCCAGGTATTCGGCCACGGGGCCGGCCTGCGCCAATCCCAAAGGCCCCAGGCTCCAGGTGGCGCCGTACAGCCCCATCACCCGGCCCCGTATGCCGTCAGGCACCAACTCTTGCAGCGTACTCAATCCCCCCACCAGGTACAGGGAGAAGTTGATGCCCGCTACGAATAGAATGACCATTGAGACCCAGTAAAGGGACTGCCAGGCGGCCAGGGCAAAGAGAATCAGGCACACGCCGAACAGCATCGCCCCGCCCAGGATTATCTGTCCCCGCCGGCTGTCCCGCTTGAGGCTGCCGATAATCCAGTTGCCGATGATAGCGCCCACGCCGGACGCGCCCAGCAGCCAGCCGACCCGTTCCGCGCCCACTTTCAGCGATTCCTCGGCCAGCATCGGCATCAACAGGATGTAGGTCATACCGAACAGGCTGTTGCAAAAGGTGAGCAGCATTATATACAGGAACAGGGGATTGCTCTTCACGTAGCGGAAGCTGTCGCCGATTTGCCGCAGCACCTGGCCGGTAGCCGGGGCACGGGGCCGCAACTTGAGCAAGGACATCACCACGGCCAGGACGTAAAAGGAGGCGGCGCTGATGAATATAGAGGCCTCGATGCTCAGCCGTTCAATGACCAGCCCGGCCAGGGCCGGGGCCAGGATGCGCACCCCGTTCCAGACGACGGATTCCATGGCCACGGCGTTGACGATGTGATTCCGGTCCACCAGGCGGGGAAAGATGCTGGCCCGGCTGGGCTGGTCAAAGGCTTGGGCCACGCCGGCGATGCAGGCGGTCAACAGTATGTGCCAGGGTTCCACCCGGTCCAGCAGCACCAGCACGGCCAGCAGGGCCACCACCGTGGCCGACATACTCTGAGCGCCGGCCACCAGCACCTTGGGTTCCAGGCGGTCGGCCAGGACGCCGCCCAGCAGGTTGAGGGCCAGGGCCGGCAGGGCCACCGCCACCCCGAAATAGGCCATATAACGGCCATCGCCGGTCAGGTCAAACATCAGCCAGCCCAGGGTGAACTGGAACAACATCTGATGCCCGGTTACCCCGGTCAGCAGGGCCAGCCAGTAGTAACGAAACTGGCCGTAGCGCATCGACGAGGGCAGGAACCGGTTAAGTCCGGCAAGGAGCAAGGCGTGGGCGCTCATAGGGCTACATTGTGCCACCGGAAAGGGGGTATGGCAATGGGGCGGTGGGGCGTAGGGGATCAGGGGCTTTCAGTTATTGATTCATCACAAGGTATAACCGCTTATAGTGAGCCGGTAACCACTTATGGTGTCCCGTAGCCGCTCATGGTGAGCTTGTCGAACCATCCGTTCATCCTTCGACCGGCTCAGGATGAGCAGACTTTACAACTGCCCTACCTCCTACAAGGCAATCGCAGCATAAACCCGTCGTTTCAGCGTAGGCCGGAATGACGGTGAGAGCCGGGAGTTACGGGAACGCAATGGTATTCTCAACAGGCGTTGGTGTTCTGACGGAATACTCCAGCGGCCGGTAGGGGCGGGTTTGTAACCCGCCCTGGCGACAACGGCAGAATCGTTTGGGTAACGGAGACAGAGTATCCGACCTATCCTTGCCCCGGAACCAGGGCGGGTTATAAACCCGCCCTACCATGCACCAGAGCCGGGTAAGGAACACCGACGCGTGTTGAGAATACCAACGCAATCATCCCGTTGACTACCTTATCACCCCCATATATACTGCCCGGCATAACCCGGTTCCCTTTTCTGTTGTCCGGTTCCCCGGGGGCAACCCAAAATCTCACGGACGGGAGGCGTGAAGTGAAGGTTCCGATAAAAGTAACGGTCAATGGCAAGGTCTGCGAGTCGGAAGTTGAACCGCGCACGCTGCTGGTGCATTTTCTGCGGGAGGAGTTGGGGCTGACCGGCACCAAGATTGGCTGCGATACCAGCCAGTGCGGCGCCTGCGTGGTGCGGCTGGACGGCGCCACGGTCAAGTCCTGCACCTGCCTGGCCGTCCAGGCCGACGGGATGGCAGTTACCACCATCGAAGGGCTGGCCCAGAACGGCAATCTCCACCCGGTTCAGGAAGCCTTCTGGGACAATCACGGCCTCCAGTGCGGCTACTGCACCGCCGGAATGATTATGACGGTTACCGAACTCTTGCAGCGCAACCCCCACCCCAGCGCCGACGAAGTAAGGGCCGGCCTGGAGGGGAATATCTGCCGCTGCACCGGCTACCATAACATTGTGAAGGCAACCCTGGCCGCCGCCGAAACTATGGCAGCGGCGCCGGCGTCAACTACGGCAACTACGGAAGCTACGGAAGCTACGGGAGGTTAAAACTATGACTACCCGACTGTTTGGTTCCGGTATTCGCCGCCGGGAAGACCCCCGGCTGATTACCGGCCAGGCCGCTTATACCGATGACATCAAGCTGACCGGGCTGGTTCACGCCGCCATCCTGCGCAGTCCTCACGGCCACGCCCGCATCACCAGCATCGACACCGCCGCCGCGGCCCAGGCCCCCGGCGTGCTGGCCGTCTATACCGGCGCCGACACCGAGGGCGTCCTGAACCCCATACCCTGCGCCTGGGTCATCCCCGACTCGGACGTTAAGGCGGTGGCCTACCCGGCGATTGCCAAGGACGTGGTGCGCTACGTGGGGGACGCGGTGGCCGTGGTGGTGGCCGAAAACCGCTATCAGGCCGAAGACGCTCTGGAGCTAATCAGCGTGGACTACGCCCCGCTGCCGGCGGTGGTCAACCCGGAGGCTGCGTTGCAGGAGGGCGCGCCCCAACTGCACGAGGACGCCCCCGGCAACCAGGCTTTTCACTGGGTCGCCGCCGGGGGAGACACCGACGCCGCCTTTGACCGCGCCGAGGTAGTGGTACGGGATACCATCATCCAGCAAAAGCTGATTCCCAACGCTATGGAACCCCGCTCGGCCATCGCCAGCTACCTATCCTCGATGGGCGAACTGACCATCTGGAACACCTCGCAGAATCCCCATATCGCCCGGTTCGTTACCTGCCTGGTAACCGGGGTGCCGGAGCATAAGATTCGGGTCATCGCCCCGGAGGTGGGCGGCGGGTTCGGCAGCAAGATCGCGGTCTATCCCTGGGAAATGATTGCCGCCTTCTGCGCCATGAAGTTGGGCCGGCCGGTGAAGTGGACCGAAACCCGCTCGGAGAACTTCGTAGCCACCACCCATGGCCGGGATCACGTGGAATACGTGGAAATGGCCGCCACCCGGGAGGGCCGGATTACCGGCGTCCGCAGCGTAGTGTACGCCGGCATGGGCGCCTACCTGTCCACCGCCGCGCCGGGCATCCCCACCATCCTGCACGGGCTGATGTATTCCGGCCCCTATGACATCCCCAACATCAAGGCCGACATTTACGGCTGCTTTACCAACACCACCCCGGTGGAAGCCTACCGGGGCGCCGGCCGGCCTGAGGCTACTTTCCTGCTGGAGCGGTTGGTGGACCTGCTGGCCGCCGAGCTGAACCTGGACCCGGTGGAAGTGCGCCGCCTCAACCTGATTCCCAAGTTTGACGACGGCCACGACGTTGCCATTGGCCTGACCTACGACAGCGGCGACTACCAGCGGGCGCTGGACATGGCCCTGGAGCACGTCAACTACGGGCATTTGCGCCACGAACAGGCCCACCAGCGGGAACACGGCCACTATACCGGCATCGGGGTCAGTTGCTACTCGGAAATCTGCGGCCTCGGCCCCTCTCAGGTGGCCGGCGCGGTGGGCTTTGGCGGCGGCCTGTGGGAAAGCGCCACGGTGCGTTTCTACGCCACCGGCAAGGTCAACGTCTATGTCGGCACCTCGCCCCATGGCCAGGGTGAGGAAACCACCTTTGCCCAGATTGTCGCCAGCGAGTTGGGGGTGCCGGTGGATGACGTAGAGTTGATTCACGGCGACACCGACAACACGCCGATGGGCTGGGGCACCTACGGCAGCCGCACCACGGTGGTCGGCGGCGGCGCGGTGGCCCTGAGCGCCCGCAAAATCAAGGACAAGGCCGTTACCCTGGCCGCCCACCTGCTGGAGGCCGCCGAGGCGGATATTGAGTACGCCGACGGCAACTTCTTTGTCCGGGGCGCCCCCGACCAGGGCAAGACCATCCAGGACATTGCGCTGATGGCTAACGTAGCCTGGAATATGCCGGCGGGAATGGAGCCGGGGCTGGAGGCCACCGCCTTCTATGACCCGCCCAACTTCTCCTATCCCTTTGGCGCCCACGTCGCGGTGGTCAGCGTTGACCCGGACAACGGACACATCGTCCTGGAACGCTACGTGGCGGTGGACGATTGCGGGCCGCAGATTAACCCGATGATTGTGGAGGGACAGGTTCACGGCGGCGTGGTGCAGGGGGCCGGCCAGGCCCTGTGGGAGGGCGCGGTCTATGACGACAGCGGCCAACTCCTCACCGGCACGATGCTGGACTACGCCCTGCCCCGGGCCCACCTGGTGCCGGACATTGAGACGCTGGCGACGGAAACCCCCTCGCCCCACAACCCCCTGGGGGTCAAGGGCATCGGGGAAACCGGCACCATCGCCTCAACCGTTACCATCTACAACGCCGTAATTGACGCCCTGCGACCCCTGGGCGTAACCAAACTGGAAATGCCCCTGACCCCGGAACGGGTCTGGCGGGCGATCCACCAACAAGACCACCAACAAGACCAGCAACAAGACCAGCAGCAAGGCTAGAGGGAGGAGCGGTTATGTACACGCCGGAGTTTGACTATCACAAGGCCGGTTCGGTGGCCGAGGCCATTGCCCTGCTCATTTCTCACGACGACGCCCGGCTGCTGGCCGGGGGCCACAGCCTGCTGCCCCTGATGCGCCTGCGGCTGGCCCGCCCGTCCACCCTCATCGACATCGGCGGGCTTGGCGACCTCAAGAGCATCAGCGTCCACGGCGACGCCATCCGCATCGGGGCCTTAACCACCCATGGGGAGATTGCCGCGTCCCACGATGTCCGCCACGCCAACAGCCTGCTGGCTGAAGTGGCCGGCGGCATCGGCGACCCGCAGGTACGCAACCGGGGAACCATCGGCGGCAACATCGCCCACGCCGACCCCGCCTCCGATTGGGGGACGGTGTTGACCGCCCTGGAGGCCAGCGTTGAGGTGCAGGGCGCCAACGGTTCCCGCACTGTTGCCATCGGCGATTTCTTTCAGGGGCCTTTTGCCACCGCCGTTGGGGAAAACGAAATCATCACCGCCGTAACGGTGCCGACCTTGACCCACCACGAACACGATACGGGACACGGACACGGTCATGGGCATGATGAACACGGCCACGACGACCACGGTCACGGGCATGAGCATGACCACGGCGGCGGGGGCCTGGCCGCCCTGCACGGCGAGGTGGGCGAATACGCCAAGATGTCCCATCCCGCCTCCTTCTACCCGGTGGTCGGCGGGGCGGTAATCGTCAACGTAGAAAACAGCCGCTGCGTATCGGCCCGGGTGGCGGTAGGCGGCCTGGTGCCAACGCCGGTACGGGCCAGGGCGGTAGAGGCGGCGCTGACCGGCCAGGAACTTACCGCCGACAACATCGCCGCCGCGGTAAATCACCTGGCCGACGACCTGGGCGCTGCCATCATCGGCGACGTATTCGCCTCGGCAGAGTACCGCCGCGTCGTAGCCCCGGTAGAGGTAAAGCACGCCCTGTTCCACGCCATCGGCCTGGCGCATCATTAGCGAATCTGAGGGCGGTTCTATTTACAGAACAACCGGGTAAGACAAGACGCTTGAAGCGTTTAAGTATGGCGTGATGCCTATTGGACGGAAGGAATGGCTTGTCCAAACTGCCGTAGCGCTGTTAGCGAGCGGGCATCGTTTTGTATTCGGTGCGGCACTCCGCTCTCAAAACAAGGAAGGACTTGTCCAAACTGCCGTAGTGCTGTTAGCGAGCGAGCATCGTTTTGTACTCGGTGCGGCACTCCGCTCTCAAAACGGGGTAGTAATGCAAAGAAAATCCTGAAATGGGTTGGGATCGGAGTTGGAGGCATCCTAGGGCTTTGCCTAGCTATCGTCATTGTCGCCGCAATAACGACTGACTCAACCTCTAGCCCAGCAACTCCTGAACCCTTCGGAGATGGACTTTGGAAAATCGGGGAGGAAATAATACCGGGAACCTATGCCGCTCCCGGTGGTCGGAATTGTTTATGGCACTTCGCCACCGGGTTTAGCGGTACAATAAACGATATAGCGCGCGTAGGGAGCTCTAGCTCTGGCCGTCCGATAGTTACGATCGAAACAGAAGACCGCGGATTTCATGTGGTCGGTTTCCAAACTTTCGGCTGTGGAGAATGGCGTCCGATTGCTGACATCAATAATCCTGTAACTTTTATCACTGAAGGCGTATGGCTAGTGGGTAAGGAGATAACTCCTGGCGTTTACCAATCATCTGAAAACTGCTTTTGGAGTCGCCTCAGTGGATTTAAGGACGAATCAACCGACGTAATCGCAGGCGGATTAGCTACAGCGGGGTCACCCGTTGTCATTGAACCCACAGATGCAGGATTCCGTTCATTCGGTTGCGAAGTATGGACTCGCGTTGAGTAGATAGAGGATCTATGACTAATGCTGAGTCAACTTAAAATTGACGCCGGTACGGGCACGGGTGGTGGAGGCGGCGCTTACCGCCTAGGAACTGGCCGACGACCTGGGCGCTGACATCATCGGCGACGTATTCGCCTCGGCGGAGTACCGCCGCGTCGTCGCCCCGGTAGAGGTAAAGCACGCCCTGTTCCACGCCATCGGCCTGGCGCATCACTAGGCTGCCGGCCTTGGCCGGCCGACTGACCGCCGGGACGCAACGGCCCGGAGCTTTCCGGTAATATCAGGGAAGTTCCGCCGCCGTTGCGTCCCGGCGTTAAAAATCTCCCCGGAGGTTATACTCCTGAAAATCCTGCTGACCAACGATGACGGAATCCACGCCCCCGGCCTGTGGGCGGCGGCCCAGGCCCTGGCCCGGGTGGGCGAGTTATTTATCGTAGCGCCGGACCGGGAGCAGAGCGGCGTAGGCGCGTCCCTGACCCTGCACGCCCCGGTCAAGGTTCAGTCCATCGCCACTGACGGGCGGTTGGGCCGGGCCGCCGTAGCCGCCGCCGACACCCCGGACGCCAGCGCCGGCGCGGAGACCCTGCACCCGGTTTCCGCCTTTTCGGTGGAAGGAACGCCGGGAGACAGTTGCATCCTGGCGCTGGAAAAGCTGGTCGGCCCGGTGGACCTGGTAGTTTCGGGCATCAACTCCGGCTCCAACCTGGGCTGGGACTTGCTGGTGTCGGGAACGGTGGGCGCCGCCTGGCAGGGCTACGTCCGAGGCTACCCCACCATCGCCATATCCGTCGGCTCGGTAACCAACCCCCGGTTCGACGGGGCGGCGGCCCTGCTCCGGCTCATCGGCCAAAAACTGGCCCAACGGCCCGAAAAAGAACCCTTCCTGCTGAACGTCAACGTACCCTCCCTGGCCCCGGAGCAACTGACCGGCCTGGAAGTTACCCGGCCCGGGGGCCGCTCCTACGGGGAGTCGGTGCGGGAAGAGGGTACGGGCCACCAGAAGCGCTACTGGATTGCCCGCAACCGCCCGGTAATGGCCGACAACGGCGCCGGCACCGATATGTGGGCCGCCAAGAACAACCGCATATCCATCACCCCCCTGCACCTGAACCTGGGCCACCAGGAACAGGTGGGCCGGATTGAGGGATTGCTGGACGGCGTGGCGGGGGAGTTGCTGGGGTAGGGTTAGAGAATGGTACAAGTTAATTACGACGCCAATTCGGACGCCTTATCCATCGTCCTGGTATCCAAGCCGGTTAAAGAATCTGCGGAAATTCTGCCCGATGTCATTGCCGATTTTGACGCTGACGGACGGGTGATAGCCTTTGAGATTCTGGACGCCAGCAGGATTATTGACCCGGCGACATTCGGAGATGGAAAATAAGGGCGTCTCCGGCCATAGGATAAATAGCAGCTAACCTATGCTATAGTTGGCTATATGCTTAAAGTCGTTCACTGGCGGGTGCAGGAATGAAAAGCTACGCCTTTCGGGTAGTGGTTGAGCCGGATGAAGACCGCTGGGTAGCCTACTGCCCGGCGTTGGAGCAGTACGGGGCAGCTACTTGGGGATTTACCGAGGCAGAAGCCTTGAAACACATCCGGGAAGTCGTTGAGATGGTATTGGTGGAGTTGGTGGAAGACAACCTGCCAATTCCCGACGGCCCGGAAGAAGAAGTGTTTAGCTCTACCGAACATCGGGTAATCGTACCGGTCTAACTTGGCTATCGACTGGAGCCGGCTCCGTACCCTGACTACCCTTGAACTCATCCGCGCGCTGAGGCAGGACGGCTTTTACCTGCGCTGGCAGCACGGCAGCCACCGACGTTACCAACATCCCGACGGTAGAAGAGTCACCGTAGCTTTCCCCAGTCCGGGGTCAACTCTCCGCATTGACATCGTCCGCCGGATAATCCAGGGTCAGGCCCAATGGACCGCAGCAGACCTGAACCGGCTCGGACTGTTGTAATGAGAGGATAGACGATGAAAACCTACGTTTTACAAGTAGTCATTGAACCCGACGAAGACCGCTGGCGCGCTTACTGCCCGGAGTTAGAGGAGTACGGCGGGGCCACCTGGGGCTACACCCGGAAAGAGGCGGAGAAAAACATCCGGGAAGTGCTGGAGATGGTGCTGGAAACTATGGTGGAGCATAACTACTCCATCCCCGGAACGCCGGCAAGGAACGGACTGGCCCCGGATGGCAGCTTGAAAGAGGTAAGGGGATGAAAACCTACGTCTTTAAGGTAGAACTGGAACCGGATGGGGACGGCTGGCGCGCCTTTTGCCCGGCTTGGGAACATATCGGCGCTTCCACCTGGGGCTGCACCCGGAAGGAAGCGATGCAGAACATCAGGGAAGTTCTGGAGTTGGTGCTGGAAGACTTGACAGAAGAAAATGACCCTATCCCGGAATTGCCGGAGGGATCGGGTTTTGTCTCTAATGAGCTTCAGGTAGCGGTAACCTTCTGAAATGCCTATTGACCGCCGCCCACTTGCTGCGGTAAAGGGGGTAAGGGTATGAAATCCTATGTCTTTAAGGTAGAACTGGAACCGGATGAAGACGGCTGGCACGTCTTTTACCCGCCCTGGCGAAAAATCGGCGCTTCTACCTGGGGCAGCACCCGGGAGGAAGCGATGCAGAACATCCGGGAAGTGCTAGAGATGATTCTGGAGGAGTTTGAGGAGGAGGGCAAGCCGGTCTCCGCTACGGATACTTTGACCATCCAAGAGGATACTATGGTCGCGGTGAACCGGTGAGGGATGTTGATCTCAGCCGTCTGCGTACTCTCACCGCCGGCCGTATGAACCGGGCTCTTTTACAAGACGGGTTTTCCGAAGTTCGTCAACGAGGGAGCCACCACCGCTACACGCACCCCGACGGACGCCGGGTAACGGTGCCTTACAGCAACCCCGGGGATACTTTTCGGATCGCCACCCTGCGGGATATTATCCAACTGCAAGCCGAGTGGACCGCCGCCGACTTAATCCGGCTGGGGTTGCCGCAGTAAGAGTATTGAAAAATAAGCTGGCGGGGCGGGCGCCTTATTATCGCGAAACGATACAACCATTATAATTGACCCGGACAGAAGGGTTGCGCTACAGTTAACCGTGTAATCATGCCATTGGTCAAAAGGTCAGCCCCTATGCCGGTTGCCCAATTCCGGTTAAAAGAGGCGATGTCCCTGATGCAACGCCCGGAACTTATGCCCCCCGTCCGTGAGCAACCCTCCCCGGCCTGTGGCGGCGTCCGCTATCCCTGCTGCCGGTGGAGCAGAGAAGCCCAACGCCTGGCCGGCAAAGCCTTTCGTCAAGAGAACCGCTACTATTGCCGGGAAATCCTGCAGGACGCTGACTCCGTAGCGGCCGGCTGAAAGTTCGCCTTCGACACTGTTGTGATAAGTGTATGCTATCCTTGGGGCGCCCCAAGGATAGCATGAGGAGATCGCTCTATGCCGCCCCTAAAAAGTTACCGCCTTTTCATTAGCCACGCTTGGCGTTACGGAGATGAATATGACAGGCTTATCAACCTGCTAGAGAAGGCAAAGCGGTTTCAGATGATAGACTACAGTGTTCCACGGCAAGAGCCGCTTTCGACTCGAACGGACAGCCAGTTGCAAGCCGCCCTAGACCGTCAGATTCGTCCGGTCAACGCCGTGCTGGTCATTTCCAGGATGTACTACAATCACCGGGAGTGGATGCAGTGCGAGATTGACATTGCCGAGCATTATGCCAAACCAATTATCGGCATCCAGTCTTGGGGTGCTAAGCGAATTCCTCAAGAAGTTCAGTCCGTGGCAAAAGAGATGGTTGGGTGGAACACCAAATCCATCGTCGCAGCAATCAGGAAATACGCCTGATGACACCTGAAAATTACGGCGGAAAATACTCCGACCATCTCCTGGAGCAGTATAAGCTCTATGTGGAGCTGACCGACCGGGTAAGTCAACGGCGGGAGCAGTCCAACCGGTTCTACGTTACGCTGGTGGCGGCTATCGCAGCGTTGCTGATACTGGCGGCAAGGCTAGAGGTAACTGAGGGGGTTTGGCCGGTTATTTTCCTGATTAGCGGGTTATTTGGCATAGCATTGTCGATAGTTTGGTTCGTCAACCTTAACTCTTACCGCCAGTTGAACCGGGCCAAGTTTGACATCATCAACAAAATGGAGAAACAGCTACCCGCCGCCCCCTACGCCGACGAGTGGGAATTGCTGCGCCCCAAGGATGGGCCGGCTAACTATTTCCAGCTTACCCGGGTTGAGCGGTTTGTGCCGGTCATATTTGGCCTGCTCTTTCTGGGTTTGGCGGTGTATGCGGGTTACCTGCTGTTCAAGTAGGGATTGATGGCTGGATAATAGCTAACCCCCAAGTCCCCCCTACCCCATCCCCCCAATCTGTGGCATAATGTCCCCCGTCTTACCCAAACTTTCTTGCTGACTCCCTTAACTTATCAACTTATCCCCGATCCGAATGGAGGCGCCTGGTATGGTTGACCTGAAGCGCGGCGCGGCGATTGTGGGTATTCACGAGCACGTTACCCGCTACGCCCCGGACAAAAGCGAACTGCAAATCCAGGGGGAGAGCGTCATCAAGGCCCTGGCGGACGCCGGCCTGTCCAAAGCCGACGTGGACGGCCTCTTTACCGCCTCCAGCAGCATCCGCAACAGCGGGATGAACCTGGCCGACTACCTGAATATGTATCCCAAGTACGTGGACAATACCACGGTGGGCGGCGGTTCCTTCGAGTTTCACCTGTCTCACGCCCTGACCGCCATCGCCGCCGGGCGGATCAACTGCGCCGTCATCACCTACAGCAGCCTGGCCCGCTCCGGCGGGGTGTCGGTCGGCACCGGCGGCGTGGGCCGCTACGGGCATCCCCGCCTGGACCCGTCGCCCGACAGCTTTGAGGAGCTTTACGGCCTGACCACCGTCGGCCTGTACGCGATGATTGCCCAACGCCATATGCACCTTTACGGCACCACTTCGGAGCAGTTGGCCGAGGTGGCCGTAGCGGTACGCCAGCACGCCTCGCTGAACCCGGAGGCCCTTTTCCGCGACCCGATAACGGTGGCGGACGTGGTGAACTCCCGGGTGATTTCCTCGCCCCTGCACCTGCCCGACTGCTGCGTGATAACCGACGGCGGCGGCGCAGTGGTGGTAGCATCGCCGGAGGTGGCCCGCAACTGCCGCCAGCATCCGGTCTGGGTGCTGGGCGTCGGCGAGGCCATCGCCCACCAGGGGGCCGGCCGGCGGGATTTGATGTATATCGCCGCCAAGCAGAGCCACGAACCGGCCTTTGCCATGGCCGGCGTTACCCACCAGGACATTGACATGGCGATGATTTACGACTCCTTTACCATCACGGTGGTGGAAACCCTGGAAGACCTGGGCTTTTGCCAGAAGGGAGAGGGGGGCGATTTTGTCTCCGGCGGCCGGCTCCGGGTCGATTCGGATCTGCCCGACAAGCTGCCCATCAACACCGACGGCGGCGGCCTGTCCTCCAACCATCCGGGGATGCGGGGCATTTTCCTGCTGCTGGAGGCCACCCGCCAGCTTCGCCACCAGTTTGCCGGGACGCCGCGCCAGGTTGCCAACTGCCGGATTGCCCTGTGCCACGGCACCGGCGGGTCGCTGGGCGCCCGGCACAGCGGCGGCACCGCCATATTGGGGAGGGATTAGGTTATGACGCAAGCGAGATCGGAATGGAACAAGCCGCTGCCCACCATCGTCGGGGAAACCCAGCCCTACTGGGAGTCCTGCCGCCGGGGTCAGCTACTAATCCAGAAATGCGACAGTTGCGCCGAGTACCAGTTCTATCCCCGGGGCATCTGCGCCAACTGCTGGTCAGAGAGTATCCGGTGGGTGCAAGCCAGCGGCAAGGGGACGGTGTGGACTTATACCGTAACCTATCAGAACCGGACGCCGGGCTTTGCCGAGGAGGTGCCTTACGTGCTGGCCCTGGTGGAACTGGAGGAGGGGGTGCGGATGTTCACCAACATCGTTGAGTGCAACCCCCGGGAAGTAAGCATCGGGATGGCGGTAGAGGTAACTTTCGTCCGGGCCACCGACCGGATAACGGTGCCTTATTTCAGGCCGGCGGGAGAGTAGGGGCTACAAGAATCTGCGGGGTTCTCCCGCCGGCGTAGCGTGGGAAACCCCGCCAAGAGTAGTGAACAGTGGAAGATCTGGTCGAGAAGTTTGTCGAGAAACATCCCCGCTTATACCACATGGCCGAGGCAGAGAGCTGGCCCAACATTCAGCAACACGGCCTTTTGAGTGTTGCCGCGTTGCTTGACCGGTTTGGGATCCAGGGGAAACGGCATTGCGAGCTGTATTCCCGGTGGCGGCCCGACAGCGTTACCATTGAACATCCAAGTTTCGGGGCCGCGTCGGTTCGGGACCAACATTGTTTGCGCCCGGAGGCACTGGAAAGAGTCCTGAAAGATGGCCTGAGTCCCCGAGACTGGTACGAACTTCTAAACGGCAAGTGCTTTCTTTGGGTTACCGAAGATAGACTCAACAAGATGCTGAATTCACCGTTATACAAGGACGTGATCCACGAGGTGCTTGAACTGGACACCCGCGCCCTAGTTGAACGGGACTTGGAGAAAATTAAAGTTTCGCCCATCAACTCAGGATTTGCCAGTCGCGGCAAAAGTATGCGCGGTAGGGATACTTTCAAGAACATTCAGGATTATCCCCTTGCCGGCCGGAAGGGAAAAGTCGCCGAGTTGACCGTTGAGTGGAAGGTTCCCAATATCGAAGAGGTGGCGCTATCGGTGGATAGGCGCAAAGGGGGCCAATACTTGGGAAATATCTGGAAACGCTGACCCCGGCGGTTTCGTTCTCCCACTATCGCTTGGTAGTTGGTGGCGCAGTTGCGGTCAGGAATGGGGTTTCCTGCACAACCGGTCTTGATCCCCTCGGTTTAACCTTGTAACTTCTTGTTTTTTTATTACCCTCGCCCTTACCCCCTATTCCTCACCTCATCGCACTTATCCTGGTCGGCTTGGGCCAGATCGGGCTGGTCGTTAAACAGGTAGGCCAGGGAGCGGCGACCGTAGTAGTTGTCGTCCTCCGGGTTCAACTCGATGGCCTGGGTCAGGTCGGCGATGGATTCGGCGTATTGGCCCAACTCGTACCAGGAGACGCCCCGGTTGAACCATGCCTCGGCAAAGGCGGCGTCCAGTTCCAGGGCGCGGGTATAGTCGGCAATGGCTTGCTCATAGGCCCCGTTGCGGCTGTATTGATTGCCCCGCCGGTTATAGCCTGCGGCGTCAGTGGGTTCTTCCGGCGGGGTAAAGTTGGGCCGATTCATACTGACGCGGCGGTCTGCGGTTGGGGTTGGGGCATTTCAGCCGGCCGGCGGGAGGCAAAGATATAGCCGCGTAACGCCGTTACATCCAGAATCTCCACATTGTACACTTCCACCATCCCCTCCTCGGTGCCGCAATACTCCCACACTTCCTCCAGGTAAGAGCTTTCCGGCCTCACCACTTCGACACGGAGCGCCGGGGAGAAAACCCCTATGTCCTGCCGGTAAGGACGCACCCGCTCCCGCAGGTATTTCTCCGCCTCGCGTCGGTCGGCCCAAATCCAGGGGGCGGCGACAAACAATCGCCAACTGGAGCCAGGCTCGCCGTCCTCGGGCCAGTCCTCCTTTTCAATCAAGGCAAAAAGGGAAAACTCGCCTTTGGCGGCAGACAGCTCATTTTCCAGGTCGGCCATACCCCGCAACAGCCGCTTCAGCGCGCCTATTCTCATATCGACTCCATTAGTACGGCTACTGCCTCAATCAGTTCCAGGCATTGCTCTTCATCCACACTGCCCACCGCCAGGTAGCGCCATTCCGATCTCCAACAGGATGCGGTTTCCCATTCGTCGGGAAAGTCATCCTCAACACGGCCTTGAATACCCGACAGTCGCAGCAGTATGCTCAAGTCGTGGGTGCGGAAAGATTGGAGTCCCCGAAACCCCGGCGTGTCCGAGGGAAATCCGTCCCAGTTCAGCGTATCACAAATCCGCGCCTTTAACGCTAACTCCAGCCCGTACCCGCCCAGGTAAATGGCGCTGTCATACCGTCCCAGCCGGTACAAGTCGATAGCATCCGCCAGTTTTGCCTCTGCCATCCGCCGCAGTTCCGCCGTTTCAATCATCCCTCAGCCCTTTGGCCGGCCCGGAACGGAGCCGGGTATCGCCCGCATCCCCCAAGACATATACGCAGTCTGCGCCAGTAGCAAAGTCCGCTACAGGAACGAAATCCGCTCATCAGAACGAAACCCGCTCATCAGAACGAGATCCGCTCATGGTGAGCTTGTCGAACCACCCTGCCCAATCCAACGGTTCGTCCTTCGACAAGCTCACCATGAGCGGGGAAAGGCGGCAACGCAACCTTGCCCTTGCCCCCACCGTACCCGCCACCGTTCCGGGTTGACGCCTTAAATCACCGACCTTACCAGGCCGCCATCTACCAGGATGGTGGTGCCGGTGATGTAGCTGGACTTGCCGGAGGCCAGGAAGGCCACCAGGTAGGCCAGTTCTTTAGGCTCGCCGATGCGCCCTACCGCCGTTTCCTTGGCCCGCTCGGCCAGCCCCTCCTCTACCGAAATGCCCAACTCCTGGGCGCGGGAGGTAACGTTGGACAGCATCCGCTCGCTGAGGATGGAACCGGGGCAGACGTTGTTAATCAGGATGCCATCCCGCCCCACCTCATCGGCCAGGCTCTTCATATAGGCCACCGCGCCCAAGCGGGTGGCGCCGGAGAGGGCCAGGTTGGGGATGGGCTGGTAAACGGTGCTGGCGAGGATGTTGACGATGCGGCCCCCGCCCTGCTCCTTCAGGTGGGGAATGGCCTCCCGGGACATCCGGGCGAAAAAGAACAGGGAACGCTGCACCGCCGTCTCCCACTGCTCTTCCGTAGCCGTTTCGGAGCGGGCCAGCGGCGGGCCGCCGGAGTTGTTGACCATAATGTCCAGTTGCCCGTAGTGGCTTACGGTAGTCGCCACCAGGTCTTTGATGCTGTCGTAGTCTTCCAGGTCGGCGGGCAGGGCCAGCACGTCGGCGCCGGTAGCGTCGCGGATTTCCGCCGCCGCCTGCTCCAGGTCCGATGCGGTACGGCTGCAAATGGTCAGCTTGGCGCCCTCCTCGGCCAGCACGTCGGCGCAGGCCCGGCCCAGCCCCTTGCTGGCCCCGCCGATGATAGCTACTTTGCCTTTAAGCTCCAGGTCCATACTCGGTTTCCCCCTTTATATAAGCAATATCCGAAGGATTATAACAGACTGGCCCCTATTCACCACAACGGCGCAGGGATTGCATTGGCGCAATCGCATTTTAATCAGGGCAAGCCAAGGCAACCCAAAGAACCGTCGTTCCGGCGAAAGCCGGAATCCAGGAAATCCCCCGGAAAAGAGCGGGCTTACTACAGAGCGTTCTGGATTCCGGCTTTCGCCGGAACGACGGTTAAAGGCGGGATGACGGGTTTGTGATGCGATTGACTTGGGGGACGCCGGTTCCGGCGCAAAGTCTGCACCAGGAATAATGTCCGCTCATGGTGAGCCGGTCGAACCCTACCCTACCCTGTGAGACATCCGGTAGGGGCGTTTCGCGAAACGCCCCTACGTGGCACGCCTTCCTGTCCGGTGATTCACTCGACTTTACCCCACCCCCGCCGTCTCTGTAGAAAAGAACCCCAGCGTGTATAATGCGGTTATGCTGCAAGAAACGCTACTATCGGAAATTGAGGCCGCCGCCCTGGAAATGGCCTGGGGCGCCGGGGAGATTTTGTCCGGCCAGTTTGGCCGCCAGCTATCCATTGAGTATAAGGATAAGAACCAGCTGGACCCGGTAACCTCCGCCGACAAGGCGACCCAGGAGTACCTGGTAAAGGAGATTGCCCGCCAGTTTCCCGACCACGGCGTGCTGGGCGAGGAAGGCTCGGCGGAGACGGACGCGCCGGGGCCGGCGCCGGATTTCCTCTGGGTTCTGGACCCGCTGGACGGGACGACCAACTTTCTCAATGGCCTGCCGGTTTACGCCTCATCCATCGGAGTTTTGTACCGGGGCCGGCCGGTGGCCGCCGCGCTCTATATCCCCTGGCCGACGCCGGGCGGCGGGTTTGTGCTGCACTGCCGGCGGGGTGGCGGCTGTTTTGCCACCCGGTCCATCGGCGCCGCCGCCGAGCCGGTAGCGGTCTATGCGTCAGAGAAACCGGTAGGCAACCGGCTCATCGGGCTGCCCGGTTTCTTTGTCCAGACTACCCGGTTCGGCAAGGCGGTGGGGCGAAATCCGGGGGAGTTGCGGACGACCGGCAGCATCGCCTACGAGTTGGCGATGACCGCTTGCGGGGTGCTGCAATACGCCATCATCGGAGCGCCGCGAATGTGGGATATGCTGGCCGGCGCGCTGGCGGTGCAGGAAGCCGGCGGTACGGTGATGACCCGCCTGACCGGGGAAAAGCGGTGGCAGCCGATGGATTCCCTGGTGCCGGCCTGGGAGGAAAAGCCGCCCACCTTGCAGGAACTACGCCGCTGGGTAGCGCCCCTGGTCGCCGGCAACCAGCAGGTAGCCCCGCTGATTGCCCACAATATGCGCCCCCGGTTCCGGCCGGTGGCAAAGGCCCGGCAGGGATACCGGCGGTTGAGCCGTGCCGTGCAGGGAAAACTCCGCCGTTCCGGTGAAAACCGGAGGCCGGGAAGTTCTTAATTTGCTATAGGAAATTAAAAACTCGGCGCCATTGAAAGTTCCCGGTCATAAAACTCTAAAACCCTTCGTGAACCTTCGTGTCCTTCGTGGATAATTTCATATGCAAAGCCTGATACGTTTGTGGCGGTCTGACCCGTCAGCATCCCCTAACCGGCGTCCGGTTCCCAGCCCCAGGGCCGCGGCCCCCAGCCGGCCTCATAGACCTGGCCCTTCTTGACCGTCAGTACCGGCACTACCGCCTTTTCCGTTTTGCGGGCGCCGCCTACCACGTCATAGACCACCCAGTCGCCTTCCCTGATTTCCAGCACCGACACGTCGGCCTGGTGGCCGGGCTTCAGCGCGCCCAGCCGGTCGGCCAGCCCCAGCGCCCTGGCCGGGTTGAGGGCGCTCATCTCCACCACCTGCTCCAGGGTGAACTCCAGAGCCAGAAAGCGGGTCATCATCTCGGTCATGCTGTGCACCGTAAGCTGGCGGCCGGGGAGGGTCAGGTCGGTGCTGATGCAGTGGGGCAGCAGCCCCTGGTCCAGCACCCGTTGGCCCACGTCAAAGCTGAAGTTCATCCGCCCGTGGGCGGTATCCAGCCAGACACCCCGCTCCCGGGCCTCTTTAGCTTCGGGAGCCAGCTTGCCGTCGGCGTCAAGCACCCCGCCGGGGTTGGCGGTGAACAGGTGCGTAACAATGTCGCCCTCCTCCAGGATGGGCAGCAGTTGGTGGATTACCCCGGCATCGTAGCGTTTCTCCGTATCGCCGATATGCACCATCAGCTTGACGCCGGCCTCTTTAGCGGCGCGTTTCGCCATCCGGGGCATCTCCATACCCATAATTTCCAGGGCCGGGGACACCATACGGGCCTTGATGCCGAAAATCGTATCCCGGTTCTCCTCCACCACCTGGATGGTCTTGTCCAGGTCGATGCTGGCCGGACTGAAAATGTCCGGGGTAGTCGCCAGCCCGGTACGGCAGATGTGCAGGAAGGGGATGATTTCGGTGGCGTTGTTGGGGATGATGTGCCGGGGAAAGCCGCCGTAGGTGTCGCAGCCGGAACTTCCGGCGTCAACCATAGTGGTAACGCCGGCCCGGACGCCGCCAATGTCGGCCTCCACCCCGTTGCCGTTGACCCCGTCGTAGATATGGGTATGCAGGTCAATCAGGCCGGGGACGACTATTTTGCCCTTGACCTCCAGCGTCCGCCGGGCCTCTTCCGCCGGAATGTCGGGAGCGACCCGGGCAATCTTGCCGTCCTCAATCGCCACGTCATTGGCGCCATTGATGCCCTGGGCCGGGTCAATAACCGTGCCGCCCTTGATTAGCAAGTCGTACATAGCAAACATAGCCTCCGGTCAGGATGGGGTGGAAAGCAGGTTCTATTATAACCTACTAAATCCCTTCGTGATTCTTCGTGCCCTTCGTGGATTATATCAACAAACCCCACTCACCCCGACATTGTGTTATGCTATCCAAAGTAGCAATTGAGCAATAGCTGTCTGGCAAACCGGAGGCGTTTAATGCGGTACGAAGTTGTTCTCATCAAGACGGATGAAGGCTATGCAGTCAACTGTCCGGCTCTACCGGCCTGCTGGTCGCAGGGGGATACCCGCGACGAAGCGTTGGAGAACATCCGCGACGCCATCACCGAATACCTGGATTATCTTGCGGAAGAGACCGCCGCCCGGAAAGCCGAGTTGGTGGAAGAAATCCGGCGTGAAGGCTGTTTGATGGAAGAATGTCAAGTCCTGGTAGAAACTGAGGCCGTGGTTTAGATGCCGCGTTGTCCCGGCGTCAGACATCAGCAAGCGGTCAATGCCTTTGGCAAGGCCGGATTTTGGGTTCTTCGTGAAGGCAAGCACGTAATTATGACCAACAGACAAATTAACCTGGTAATTCCGCGGAACAACCCGATAGATGCCTTTACCATGGGCGCAATTATCGTTCGTGCCGGTTTGACCGTTCCCGAATTCCGGGATTTGCTTTAGCCTTCCCCTTACCCGACCTTGCCCTACCGGTCAGCTATGGCCGTTGAACAGTTCGCCTACCGACTGGCCCCGGTGGATGCGGCGGATTGCCTCGCCCAGCAGGGAGGCGATGGACAGCACCTTCAGCTTGTCCTGATTCCCCTCGGTCATCAGGGGCAGGGTGTCGGTAACTACCACCTCCTTAAAGGCGCTGTCGGCGATAATCTCATAGGCCCGGCGGGCAAAGACCGGGTGGGTGGCGCAGCAGTAAACCTGGGTTACCCCGGATTCCAGCAGGGCGTTGCCGGCGTTGACCGTGGTGCCGCCGGTGAGGATTTCATCGTCAAAGGTCAGGGCCACCTTGCCCTTAACGTCGCCGATGACGTTGAGGGTTTCCGTATGGTCGGCGTTGTCCAGGCGGCGCTTTTCAATAATCGCCAGAGGCACGTCCAGATACTCGGCCACGTCCCTGGCCCGCTTGCTGATGCCGATGTCCACCGCCACCACCACCAGGTCGTCAATCTCCTTGGCCCGGAAGTAGTCGGCCATCAGGGTCATAGCGGTAAGCTCATCCACCGGGATGTTAAAGAAGCCCTGAATCTGGCCGGCGTGGAGGTCCACGGTCAGCAGGCGGTCGGCGCCGGCGGTGGTCAGCAGGTCGGCCACCAGGCGGGCGGTAATCGGCACCCGGGGCTGGTCTTTCTTGTCGGTGCGGCCATAGCCGTAATAGGGCATCACCGCCGTTATCCGGCCCGCCGAGGCCCGTTTGCAGGCGTCAATCATAATGAGCAGTTCCATCAGATTGTCGTTGACCGGGGAGCCGGTGGGCTGCACGATAAAAACGTCCCGCTGCCGGACGTTCTCCAGGATACGGACAAAACTGTTGTCGTTGGCAAACTTGAAAACCTCGGCCTGACCGAGGGGCAGATCCAGATAATCGCATACCGCTTGAGCCAGCGCGGGGTGGGAGTTGCCGCTGAATATCCGCAAATCGTCAATGACCGGCCCTTTATTTAACGTCATAAAACCGACTACCCCCTTGCCGATGTTCCGGGAAATTATAGCACACGGAATAAGGGTCTGCGGATAGCTGCGCCGCCCCGTCTCCGGGGGAAAACCCGGGCCGGGGCAACACCTGTTGGTATTCCCGTACCGGCCCCGGTGGATAGTCGGCTGGTAGGGGCGGGTTTATAACCCGCCCAACGTTTAACGGCAAGGGAGTACCGGAAAACCGGTGTGCCCTTACCGACCGGTTCCTTTGCATAAGCCAGGGCGGGTTACAAACCCGCCCCTACGTTGAGATAGTGCCAATAAAGGTTGAGAATACCGGTAGAATACCCGCCATCCCCCAACCCCCCTACCCCCCCAGCACCGAAAACAGGCCGGTGGTGTTTTCGATGTTTTCCAGGTCGCGGAGGCGGGTGATTGCCTCTTCGATGTGGTCGGGGGGCAGGATGTAGCGGGAGCAGTAGAGAAACTTGGCGTCCAGTTCCTCCGGGGACAGGGGCAGTTCCGGCTGGCCCCGGGCAACCTCGACCCGGTGGCGCAGTTGGCGGCCATCCCGCAGCGTCAGGGCCAGAGAGCAGGGGTAGGGCATTGCCCCGGACGGCCTTTCCGTAGCCTCCACCGCCACCCGGTCCATCAGCCCCCGGACCCGGCCATCCTGCGCCGCCGCATCGGTGAAACTGTCAATCAGGGGGTGGCCGTAGGTCAGCGCCGCCGCCACGATGTAGCTGAGGCAGAACCGGGCCTCCCCGCCGTTGCCGGGAGTCGGAAAGGGCAGCGCCGCCAGGGCCGCCGGCGTTACCGCCACCTGAACCGACGCAATCCCGTCCGGGTCAATCCGGTACTGCTGGGCCAGTTGCAGCGCGGCGTCAATGGCGGTATGGGCGGGGGCGGCGCAGGGGTAGAGTCTCAGGGAAACGCCGGGGTTGACCATTGCGTAGGGATTGCCCAACCCGGCGCAGAAATCGGTCATCCGGTCAACGTCCCAAGCCGACCGCCCCTCGGCTAAGCCGCCGGATTCGGCCAGACCCGGCCGGCTCAGCAGCGCCGCCATTGCGCCCTGCATTGCCGCCCGCCCCTGCCGGTAGGCCCGTCCGGGGCCGGCCAAGCCGGCTGCCGTCCCCGGCCCGTTCGATACCGGTTCCTGGTGCGCCTGATTCGATGTCCGCTCATGGTAAGCCTGGTTCGATACCCGCTCGTGGTGGGCCTGGTTCAAGGTATGCTCGTGGTGGGCCTGATTCAAGGTACGCTCGTGGTGGGCCTGGTTCAAGGTATGCTCGTAATGGGTTTGGTTCAAGGTACGCTCATGGTGAGCTTGTCGAACCACCCCGTCCACCCCGCCAACCCCGGCCCGGTTGACCGCCTGCTCCAACCCGGCAGCGTCCAGACCCAGCAGCCGGCCGGCGGCTACGGCGGCACCGATGACCCCGGCAGTATCGGAAAAGGCGGCATCCGGCCCCAAAGCGGCCTCCAATTTAGACATTACCTCGCAGCCCAGGACAAAGGCCGCCAGCACGTCCGGGCCGGCGCCGCCGTGCATCTCCCCCAGCGCCATCACCACCGGAAAGATGACGCTGGACGGGTGGCTGCGGTAGGGGATTATTTCGTCGTCAAAATCCAGCAGGTGAATCATCACCCCGTTAGCCAGGGCCGCATAGACCGGAGAGGTACGCAGCCCCTTGCCGATGATGGTGCAGCGGCCATTGCCCCCCATTTCCTGAACGAACCGGGTAAGGGCCTGGCCCTCGGCCTGGGCCGCCCCGGCCAGGCCCACGGCGGCGGCGTTGACCATCATCTCTTTAGCCACCGCCACCACCGCCGGGGGCAGGGCGTCAAAGGCGCTTTGTTCCAGGGCAAATTGGGTTAGCGGGTGGGGGATGGGCATAGATGATTGGCTCCCGGTTTAAGGATACTTACCCGGTTTAGGGATCCTTACAGGATAATAACAAGGGTACGAGTTTAGCAACCTAGGATAATTCATACCCTAGGGTAATCACGCCTAGGGTTTTGGTCACTTGACTTGATATAACGTCCTGAACATATACTATAAATCATAAGAAATCTGAGGTGTGGGTATGAATATGATTGTACCAAGCAATATCAGTCAGGAGCGTATGCGACATCGGCTAATAAATATCATCAAGGAAGACCCGGATGAAGTCCTCCATCCGGGTTTTAGCGGATTACTCTCGTATGCGTCTGGTCGCAACGATCTCATTGGATTGTTTTGGGAATTGTACAATCCTCTTAAATATGTTCCCAAGCGTGAAAATCGCTCTGATGTTTCAGAGGAACTGGATGGACTGGTTCAGAATCTCCTGGAGTATCTGTATCAGCAATACTATGTCCCCTACGAACCCGACGAAGACGTGATTAGTGAAGATGATTTTCAAGAATCCCTGGAATCCG
Source organism: uncultured Dehalococcoidia bacterium (assembly GCA_958295765.1). Lineage (GTDB taxonomy): Bacteria > Chloroflexota > Dehalococcoidia > Lucifugimonadales > UBA3495 > CATQHB01. The sequence continues at coordinate 568,778 of CATQHB010000002.1, read as the reverse complement.
GGCATATAATAATCCCGGACAAGCTCAAGGGTTTGATAATTTTTCTGCACGTGGCTGCCGCCCGGGCGTTCAGAATCAAACTGAGGCAAGGCGGGGGCTTGGACGAGGTTGCCCTTACTTGCCTGGAGGAAACTGAGCGAACCTATAGGCACATTAGATATTTGGACCGTCGGGGAATGGGCATCAGTGAGATACTCAACCGGGACCTTTCTCAGACCTTCCTGTTGTCAACGTACGCTGTAGGGGCTAAAGCTCTGGCAGAACTCGGTCGTGTCCGCCACCGTGAAGGCCGTTATGCCGACGCCTTGCATTATATGGCCGAGGCGGTGTATGAGACTAACTACGCCGCTGTGCGGTACATTGCCGACGAATCTATTGCCGCCAAAATCGACGCTGCCATCCCTCTGGCAACAATCATTCCTTTGAAAGACCACTTGGTCAAAGGCTTGGATGACATCTCACCGCAAGATATAGCCTCAACTTTTTCCTCGCTCAAGGCAAGTGGACAAACCGATAGCTGGTCTCAGGTTGTCAAGGATTGCGATTATCTGATCCAAGCATCGGAGTTACCCTATACTTTCTCTGACAGCGATTACCCGGTGCAGGGAACCTTCGTTTGGTTCGAGAACGTTAAGAATGACGAGGGCTACTTCTTAACTTGGGGGGAATTCTGGTATGCAGCCAAGGCGTGGGCCAGCGCACAACTCAGCCCTAGCGACCTTATGAAACTGCGCGCCGCAGAAAAGCAGGAAGAAGAGAGGAAAGCCACTGAGAACGCCAGAACCGCATCGGAAACCCGGCTGAAGAACTATGTCTTTGGCATAGAGAATTGGGGCGACCTCCCTAAACGTGCCAAAGATTGCCTGATAACTCTGGATGGCATCTGGAATTCGTCAGAGGAAGTAGCATGGGATACGATGCTGGAAGGCTTGAGTCAGGCCACCAGAGCTATTTGCCACCATTCCCTTTGGGTGTCTATGGAGGAGGGCGGCATCCCGAAAGATCTGCCGAATGACCGTTTAGAGAAACCGCTCAGGGGCGTGGTGCGTCTTGCCAATGGTCAGGGTTTTTTCGAACTTAAAGATTGCGTTGAGGCGTTACGTGATAGCCAAGTCTTTAAGCGTTTTCTGACGCAACGTGAAATCGACGAAGCAGACGTTGAGTTCCTGACCCAAACCCTACCGAAAGCCCTGGACTCTCTCCGGGAATCCAGAAATGATGCCGTACACACAACGACCGAGTCGTGGGGTCGCGATGAGGTTCGGAACATTGTTGAGGAGTTCCTCGGTATAGGTGGCAAACCTGGCATCTTGCCCGAACTTGTCCGCATTGGGCGGAAGTTGCGGAGGGTCTGACCCATAGGAAACTTCCTTTACTTTCCCCCGTAGCGGTAGCGGGGTTGGGGCGTGGGCTTGCCGGCGGCGGTGGCGGCTTCCAGCCAGGCGGACTTGGCCTGCTTCACTTCCGCCAACGCCTCCTCCGGGGTATTGCCGAAAGCGGAACAGGCTTTCAAGTCGGGAATATCCGCAATATAGCCGCCATCCGCGTCGCTGTAGAAAATGTTGATGTGATAGTCTTTCATTATTCAGCCTACCCCCGGACAAACACCTAGCAATCTGCGCCTATTCATCCGGGAATTATATACCAAATCCCCGGCTTGCAACCGGTTCCGCTACCGAGTTCCGGGCCAGCGCCAAGCCAACGCCACGAACAAAATCCGCTCACGGTGAGCTTAAAGTCCGCTCACGGTGAGCTTGTCGAACCACCCTTCCTTTACTTTCCCCCGCCATTGCGTTTATCATTACCCCTGCCAACCGACCCCTTTCGGCGCCCCGGCGTTGCGGCCGGGGCAGTTACACCGGAGATAGGAGAGTTACGCCGCTATGAGCTATGAGACCATTAACATTGACCAGGTGCAGCGGGTCGCCATTATTACCCTGAACCGGCCCGAGGTGCTGAACGCCCTGAACCTTCAACTGGTGCGGGAGGTGGACGAGGCCCTGACCAATCTGGAGCAGGATGAGGACGTGGGAGCCATCGTCATCACCGGAGCCGGGGAACGGGCCTTTTCCGCCGGCGCCGACATTCACGAGAACCGGGAGCGGTCCGCCGAGGAACGGGACGCCTCCGCCGCCGAGCGGGCCGAATATACCTGGCGCATGGCGTCCAGCCCCAAGCCCATCATCGGCGCCATCAACGGCCTCTGCTACGGCGGCGGCACGGTGATGGCAACCTCAATGGACTTCCTGATTGGCTGCGACAAGTCCAGCTTCCGCTTCCTGGCGGTCAACTACGGCCAGATGAACGCCACCTGGAGCCTGCCCAACCTGATTGGCTGGCCCCGGGCCAAGGAACTGCTCTACAGCGGGCGGGAGGTTTTCGCCGAGGAAGCCTACCGCATCGGCCTGCTGAACCACCTGGTGCCGAAAGAGGAGCTGATTGACAAGGCCGTCGAGGTGGCCTCCGGCATTGCCAAGAACCGCATTGAGGGCGTCGCCAACATCAAGCAGATGCTCTTTGAGCACACCGGCAAGCCCATAGAGGAACAGTTCTGGAACGAGGTCAACTCCCGACAGGGCCGTTTCCGGGGCCTGACGGTGGAAGAGGGCTTCAAGGACTTCCTGGACCGCAAGGGCCGGAAACCCCAGGCTTCCTAGCCGGTCAGCGATGCCGGAACCGCAGTTCTCACCGCCGATACCGCCCCTGGGCCGGCGTTCCCCGGCGCCGGATGCCGTTGCGCCCGACGGTTCGGAGATACGGTTGCTGCTGGATGCCCGGCACCAAGCCGTCGGCGCCAGTATGGTCGAGGTAACTCTGCCGGCAGGCCAGGTGTCCCGGCCGGTGTACCACCGCACCGTCGAGGAGCTATGGTACATCCTGGAGGGCCGGGGGCAGGTCTGGCGGTGCCCGCCGGGAATTGATTCGGCCGGTTCGACCGACTCGTCGGAAATTGACCCGGCCCTAGTTGCGCCGGTGGCGGTGCAGCCGGGGGATGCCCTGACCATCCCGACCGGGTGGCGGTTCCAGTTCCGCGCCGCCGAGGACGCCGCCCTGCGCTTCCTGTGTGTTACCCTACCACCCTGGCCGGGCGCGGATGAGGCGCCGCCGGCCGACTTTGGCGGGTTGGGCGAGGCTACGGTTTAGGCGGGCAACGGGTGGTTCGACCGGCTCACCATGAGCGGCTATAGGCTCACCATGAGCGGTTATTGTGATTGGCGTTGACTTTGCATCCGACCGGCCATAGAGCCAAGTCAATTGCAGCACAACCCCGTCGTTCCGGCGAAAGCCGGAATCCAGGAAATCCCCCGGAAAAGAACGGCCGGCTAATTGAGGGTTCTGGATTCCGGCTTTCGCCGGAACGACGGTGGTCCGGGTTGAGATGCGATTGCCCCGATAATACCGGTTTATGGGCTGAAAATCAGCCCTTGCCGGTGCTATAATATAACTATACTATCCGGGCCGGATAACCCAGCCCGGAACTATGGCCGGCCGGTGTAGCTCAGTGGCAGAGCAGCGGTTTCGTAAACCGCAGGTCAAGGGTTCGACTCCCTTCACCGGCTCCAGTTTCTTGACCGGTATTTGCTCCGAGCTTGGTATTGCCGCCGGTATTGACGATTGTCGCTTTTCCCCACCCGGTTCTTGACTTCCGGTACAATTAGCTATGACCACCGGATACCGTATAACTTCCCGGTTCCTGGCGGGCCTGCTGGCCGGCGCCCTGGGCGTCCTGGCGTTGGCGTGCAGCGACCCGGCAACTCCCACCGGCGCCGGCCCGGAGACTGCCGCCCGCGCCGCGCCGACGGCAATTGCAACTGTAACGGCGACTTCCCGCCTTTCCCCAACCCACCGGGCGAAGCCCGCCACGCCGCCGCCGGAAATTTCCCGGGCCGCCGCGGCCACCGTGCCGGCGCCAACCACGGGTAATGAGTCGACGCTGTCGCCGGAACCCGAGGCGGCGCCGGCCGTCCCCCAAGCGGCCCGCGTTACTGCGGCGCCGGAGGCTTTCACCCAGGCGCCGCCGGCCGCCGTCAGCTTGGCCCCGCCCCCGGAGCGGGACCTGTTTCAACTGGCAAAAGAGCTGGTCTTGCCCCCCGGTTCCCATGAGGTTTCCCGGGTGGTCAACCCTCATCCGGTCAGCTACCAGGCCGGCCGTAAGGATGATTTCTGGCTGGTGGACCTGGATGCCCCGGAGTTGTATCAGGCCACCTTTGAGTTGCGCTTGGTGACGCCTCACGCCTACTGGTACTTTGAGGAGGGGCTGAACGTGCGGCAGGAACGGCTGGAACGGGCCGCCACCGAGTTCGAGGACGTGATTTACCCCCGGGTCAGCGCCTACTTCGGCCAGGAATGGACGCCGGGCGTAGATAATGACCCCCACCTGAACATCATTCACGGCAACCTGCGGGGCGCCGCCGGCTATTTCAGTTCCACCGACGAGTATCCGGCCCGCATCAATCCCCGCAGCAACCAGCGGGAGATGATTTACCTCAACAGCCGCATCCTGCCCCTGGGTTCCGCCGTCTATCAGGAGGTGTTGGCCCACGAATTGCAGCACGCCATCCACTGGAATCACGACGCCTCGGAAGATACCTGGGTTAACGAGGGATTGGCGGAACTGGCCGTAACCGCCGCCGGCTACAACGCCGGGAGTATGCGGCGGTTTATGCGGCGGCCCACCATTTCCCTGGTGCATTGGCCCCTGGACTTCGCCCACATTACCGCCCACTACGGCGGCGCCTCCCTGTTTATGCACTATCTGGCGGAGCATTACGGTGGCAAGGCTGGCAGCGCCGGCAACGGCGGGCCGGGCGACCTGCGGCCCCTGGTAACCGAGGCGGCGGACAACATCGCCGGCATTGACGCTTACCTGGCCGGGGCCGGTTACGCCGCCACCTTTCATGACCTGTTCCGGGACTGGATCGTTGCCAACTTCCTGGACGAAGACCGGGGCCTTTACGGCTACGCCAACTTGCAAGTCCTGGTGCAGGAAAGCCGGCTGGTCAACAAGTTGGGCGAGTTGAAACGGGAGGTCAGCCAGTACGGGACGGATTATATTGAGCTTGACCCCAAGCTGCTGGAGCAGCCCCTGCGCCTCCGGTTTGAGGGGATTGCGGAAAACCGGCTGCTGCCTACTGACATCACCGGCATCACCGACAGCGGGGAAACCGGCTGCTGGTGGGGCAACGCCGGCGATTCCATTGCGGCCTCCCTGACCCGCCCGGTGGATTTGCGGGGCCTGACCGAGGCCACCCTGACCTACCAGGTTTGGTACAGCATTGAGAAGGATTGGGACTACGGCTACCTGCAAGTGTCCGAGGATGGGGGATACCACTGGGACATTCTGGAGACGCCCTACACTTCGGAGGACAACCCGATCGGCGTCGCCTTCGGGCCGGGCTACACCGGGGAAAGCCGGGGCTGGCTGGAAGAGAGTATCGACCTGAGCCGCTACGCCGGCCAGGAAATAATGCTGCGTTTCCAGCACGTTACCGATGACGCCCTCAACGACATCGGGCTGTGCCTGCGGGACCTGGCGGTTCCCGCCGCCGGCATAACGCCCGGCGACGGGGGCTGGCAGCCCAACGGGTTCATCCTCACCGACAACCGGGTACAGCAGAACTACATCGTCCAGGTAATCCAGAAGGGAGCGGAAAACCGGGTAACCGCCGTCCCGCTGACCGCCGCCGCCCCCGGCATCCTGGCCGGCGAGGTGGTAATTCACCCCTACCCGGGCCTGAAACGCACGGTAGTAGCAATATCGCCAACGGCGCCCGGCACGCGGCACAAAGCGCCTTATACGCTCGAATTAGCCGAGGCCGGACAGTAAACAGATTGCTAAACTCCGCTCATGGTGAGCTTGTCGAACCATTCCGATTCCCGCCCTTCGACAAGCTCAGGGTGAGCGATACGAGCCGGGGAGATTGGTATTCCTCACCCGTACCGACTCCGGCGTAGGGGCGTAGGATGGGATGGTTGAATGGTAGGGGCGGGTTTCTAACCCGCCCTGCGTTCAAGGGCAAAGACATCTCAAGAAACGGGTTGCCCTAGCTGACCTGTTACTACCCCTGAGCCAGGGCGGGTTACAAACCCGCCCCTACGCCGACGATAATAACACCGCTAAAAGACCTCGCAACAACAATAACCAACAACAACCAGCAATAAGGCCGACCGCAAAAATGGAAAACCCAAAATTCGCCCTGTGCGTCCTTGGCTGCGGCAATTTTGCCCATACCTTTGCCCGGAGTATCCAGGAAGTACGGGGCGAAATCGACCTTTTCTTTGCCAGCCGGGACATTAGCCGGGCGCGGGACTATTGCCGTCTTTTCCGGGGACAGGGCTACTTCGGCAGCTATGAGTCCGCCGCTGCCGACCCTCGGGTGGAGGCCCTGTACCTCTGCACTCCCCACTACCTGCACCGGGAACACGCTGAACTGGCTGCCCGGAACGGCAAGCACATCCTGGTAGAAAAGCCAATCGCCCGGACGCTGGCCGAGGGAACGGCAATTATCCGGGCGGCAGACCAGGCCGCCGGCGGCGCCGGGGTTACCCTGATGGTGGCGGAAAACGTCCGCTTTCTGGCCCAGGTGCGCCGTTGCCGGGAACTGGTCCGGGACGGGGCCATCGGCGACTTGCGGCTGATTCAGCTACAGGAGGAATTTCCCTTTACCACCGGCGGCTGGCGCAGCGACCGGGCGCAGAACGGCGGCGGCGTGTTCATTGACGGCGGCATCCACAAAATCCACCTCCTGCGCTATCTGGCCGGCGACCCGGAAACTATCTTTGCGGCGGAACTGCCCAAGGCAATGGACAACCTGGAAGGAGAGGATGGCCTTATCGTGGTGGCCCGGTGGCAAAGCGGCGCCGTCGGGCTGATTAACCACTCCTGGACGGCGGCGACCCCGCTGCCGCCGTCGGTTGCCGTTTCCGGGAAGGCCGGGCGCATCAGTTTTGAGGTCGGCAGCCGGCGGCTGTCCCTGCAACGGGGCGACCAGGCAGAACATTGGCATTTCCCTCCCGACAACCGGGGCTTGCCGGCTATGGTTCAAGAATTCCGCGACAGCATCCGGCAGCGGCGGGAGCCGGAAGTGTCCGGCGCCCAGGGACTGCGGGATTTGGAGCTTACCCTGACCGCCTACGAATCCGCCCGGCAAGGCATTGCCCTGCCGGTAAGCGCCGCCGGGCCGGGGCAGTAGGCTGGGGTAGGATTGAGGGAAACGGTATTCGCAACGGGTGTTGGCATTATCAGCGACGTAGGGGCGGTTCGCGAACCGCCCCTACCATTACAATCTACCCAATCCACCGGAACCGGCCCGGTTAAGGAATCCCGGCAAAGGTTGAGAATACCGGGGAAACGGTATCAGCTACCCGCGCCGCCGCCGGCTACAGCATCGGCAGATAGCGGCTTACTTCGTAATCGGTAACGGTGGAACGGTATTGCTGCCACTCAATCTGCTTGTTGCGGATAAAGCTGCTGAGGATGTGCTCGCCCAGGGCCTCCCGCAGCAGGTCGCTGTGCTCGGCCAGGGCAATGGCCTCGCCCAGGCTGGCCGGCAGGGCCTTGATGCCCCGGGCCTCCCGTTCCTCGCGGGTCATGGCAAAGACGTTGCCCTCCACCGGCGGCGGCACCGGGTACTCCTCCTCAATGCCTTTCAGCCCGGCGGCCAGCATCACGCTGAAGGCCAGGTAGGGGTTGCAGGCCGGGTCCGGCGCCCGGTATTCAATCCGCACCGAGGTTTCGTAGCCCGGCCTGTAGGCCGGAACCCGCACCAGGTCGGAGCGGTTGTGCGCCCAGGAAATATGCACCGGCGCCTCGTAGCCCGGCACCAGCCGTTTGTAGGAATTGACCCACTGATTGGTTACCAGGGTAAGCTCCGGCGCGTGGCGAATCAGCCCGGCGATAAAGTGCTTGCCGATTATGGAAAGTTTATACTCGTCCTCCGGGTCATAAAAGGCGTTGGTTTCCCCCTGAAACAGGGACTGGTGGGTGTGCATCCCCGACCCGTTGACCGCTGAGAAAGGCTTGGGCATAAAGGTAGCGTAGTAGCCGCGCAGTTGGGCCAGTTCCTTGATTGCCAGCTTGGCGGTTATCACGCTGTCGGCCATAGTCAGGGCGTCGGTGTATTGCAGGTCAATCTCGTGCTGGCTGTGCGCCCCTTCGTGGTGGGAGTATTTGACCGGAATCCCCAGGTCGGACAGGTTCAGCACCGTATCCCGGCGCAGGTCGGCGGCCGGGTTGCTGGATAGCTGGTCAAAATAGCCGTCATAGTCCAGCGGTTCCGGGGTATGGGAGTCTTTCAGGTAGAAAAACTCCAGTTCCGGGCCGACGTAGTAGGTGTAGCCCAAGCGGGCCAACCGTTCCAGATTGCGTTTCAGGGCCAGGCGGGGGTCGCCGCCGAAGGGGTCGCCGCCGGGGGAGTAGATGTCGCAGAACATCCGCGCCACCGCGTTCTGCCGGGGACGCCAGGGCAGCAGGGCAAAGGTGGTCGCATCGGGGAAAGCCCGCATATCGCTTTCCTTATCCCGGTCGAACCCCTCAATGGCCGAACCGTCAAAGCCTACCCCCCGCTCAATGGCATCTTCCAGGTCGTCCACGTTGATGGCAAACCCCTTCAAGTTGCCCAGAATGTCGGTGAACCAGAGACGCACAAACTTAACGTCGTTGTCCCTGGCGCTGCGCAGAACATATTCCTGTTCGGCGGTTTGGTCGCCCATCATGCCGGCCCCTCCATTGAAAAGGCAGTTGCGGTAAGGTTCGGGAATCCCGATTCTGAATCCCGGTTCAGCTACCGGATACCGGATTATTGTATGCTATTGCCTGGCGATAAGAAAGTCCCGCCCTTCTCAGGACAATCGCATTTTAACCAGGGCAACCCAAGCAACCGTCGTTCCGGCGAAAGCCGGAATCCAGGAAATCCCCCGGAAAAGAACGATTCGGCTACCGAGTGTTCTGGATTCCGGCTTTCGCCGGAACGACGGGTTTATAGGTCGAACCACCCCTTCACCCCGTCCTTCGACAAGCTCAGGATGAGCGGGGCAAACCAGAGGCCCAACCGCTCATGGTGAGCTTGTCGAACCACCCCTTCACCCCCCATCCTTCGACAAGCTCACCGTGAGCGGGGTATTTGCTTGCCGGGAAAGCAAACGCCGCCCCTCTAAAGCCAGGAGGGGCGGCGCCGCGTTCCATTACGGAATCAAAGCATCAAAGCATCCGGCTAGGATGCGGCCCCGCAGACCGTTTCCAGGATCAGCCCGGTTACCACGTAGGGGTCGCAGTTGGCGTTGGGCCGCCGGTCTTCGATGTAGCCCTTGCGGTCTCGGGCCACCTGCCAGGGAATCCGCACCGACGCGCCCCGGTCGGAGACGCCGTAGCGGAACTCCTTGTAGGAGCAGGTCTCGTGCATCCCGGTCAGCCGCTCTTCAATTCGGTGGCCGTAGTTGACGATGTGCAGGTCGTGGCGGCTTTTCAGGGCCTCCGCCGCGGCGACACAGGCGTCATAGTCTTCCCGCATCAAGCTGGTGGAGAAGTTGGTATGGGCGCCGGCGCCGTTCCAGTCCCCCCGCATCGGCTTGGGGTCCAGGGTGGCGCTGACCCCGTGCCGCTCGCCCAGGCGGTAGAGCAGCCAGCGGGCCACCCACAGGTGATCGCCCACGGCCGGGGCGCCGATCGGGCCAATCTGAAACTCCCACTGGGCCGGCATTACTTCGCCGTTGATGCCGGAGATCGCCAAGCCGGCGGCCAGGCAGGCGTCCATGTGTTCCTCTACGATGGGGCGCCCGAAAACCTCATCGGCGCCCACGCCGCAGTAGTAACCGCCCTGGGGCGCCGGGAACCCGTTGTCGGGCCAGCCCAGGGGCTTGGCGCCGTCAAAGTAGGTGTATTCCTGCTCGATGCCGAACCAGGTGTCCATAGCCGCGTACTTTTCCGCCGCCGCCGCGCAAGCCGCCCGGGTATTGCTGGGATGGGGCGTCATGTCGGTCAGCAGCACCTCGCACATCACCAACTTGCTGTTGCCGCCGCGCACCGGGTCGGGGCAGATAAAGACCGGGTTCAGCACGCAGTCCGAGTTTTCCCCCGGCGCCTGGTTGGTGCTGGAACCGTCAAATCCCCAAGTGGGCGGCTCCTCTCCTACGGGGATTACCATGCCCTTGGAGCGCAGCTTGGACGTCGGCTGAGAGCCGTCAACCCAGATGTATTCCGCCTTGTAGAAACTCATAACTCCAACCTCTCTTTCCGGTTTTTCCTTCCGGTTTTTCCTTGCTACCGGACTATTATAACATTCTTGCCCTTGCCGTCTCCACCCCGGCCGGTTCTCCAGGGAAAGCGGGCCGGGGTGGGGGAATATGACGCCGGGTTTACACGGTATAAGCGCCCTCGCCATGCTGGGACAGGTCCAGGCCGGCCTCTTCCTGTTGGGCCGGCACCCGCAGCCCGATGGTGTATTTGAGCGCCAGCAGGATAATCGCCGTTACGATAAAGGACCAGGCCATGGTGGCGGCGATGCCTACCAGCTGGACGACAATCTGCTCGCCCCGGCTCACTCCCTCGGCCAGTTCGCCAAAGCCGATGCCGACAAAAAGGCCGGTCGCCAGCGCGCCCCAGGCGCCGCCCATCCCGTGCACTCCCCAGACCGCCAGAGCGTCATCAACCTTGAGCTTGAACAGCAGTTCGATGGCCCCGTAGCAGATCGCGCCGGCCCCGATGCCAATGATAATCGCCGGCATTGCGCCCACGAATCCGGCGGCGGGGGTGATGGCGACCAGGCCGGCCACGGCGCCGGAGGCCGCGCCGACGATGCTGGGCCGCTTGCCGAAAATCCAGGACATTACTACCCAGGATACCAGGCCGGCGGCGGCGGCGGTGTTGGTAACCACAAAGGCGTTGACCGCTACGCCGTCGGCGGCCAGGGCGCTGCCGGCGTTAAAGCCGAACCAGCCGAACCAGAGCAGGCCGGCGCCCAGCACCACCATGGGGACGTTGTGCGTCGGCATCGGCTGTTCGCCAAAGCCCAGGCGCTTGCCGATAATCAGCGCCGCGGCCAGGGCGGCGATGCCGGAGTTGATGTGTACCACCGTCCCGCCGGCAAAGTCCAGCGCGCCCAGCTTGAACAGCCACCCGTCGCCGTGCCAGACCCAGTGGGCCACCGGCGCGTAAACGATCGTTACCCACAGGACGGTGAACAGGATGAAGGCGCTGAACTTCATCCGTTCCGCAAAGGCGCCGGTTATCAGGGCCGGGGTGATGATGGCGAACATCCCCTGAAAAACCATAAACGCCTGGTGGGGAATGGTGCTGCCCTCCTGGGGTTCGGTGGCGCTGACCCCGGCCAGGCCGAACCATTGCAGGTCGCCGACAAAACCCCACCCCATTACGTCATTGCCGAAGGCCAGGCTGTAACCCCACAGCACCCATACCACGCCCACCAGACCCATGCACATCAAGCTGTGCATTATGGTGGCGGTGGCGTTCTTCCGGCGCACCAGGCCGCCATAAAAGAAGGCCAACCCCGGGGTCATCAACAGCACCAGAGCGGAGCAGACCAGGATCCAGGCTGTATCTCCAGTGTTCATTGCTTGCTACCTTTCCCCTTAAAGTGAGGGCGGCAAAAGGAAGGGATCGGGATAAGGGTCGAAATACTACCCGAAATACCATCGCCGGCATCGGACATAGAAACAGCCCATACTCCAAAAGAGTCTTCCGAGTATGGACTCATTGCTATATATAAAGGGACTCCGCCCGGCGGTGGTCAAGAGGGGTTGCCCGGCCCGGCCTATTTCTTGAGGAACACCTTGGGCAGCAACACCCACAGGCTGAACAGGACGGTGAAAGTGGCGCCGGCGGCGATGATTTCCATAATTCCTTTCGCTCCTCCGATTGGATACTGACCAGCAGTATCGGGGGAAAGTGTTACCAACAATTTAACAAGATGTTAATTCTTTGTTACATCCCGCCGCCCCTGGCGCCGGCGGATTGATTGCCGCGGCGGCCTGGGCTGACCGGGATTAGGGGAAACCGGAGGGGCCGGCGGCCCGGCCCGGCGACCGGGGTTGACTTACTTCTTGAGCAGGAGCTTGGGCAGCACCACCCAGAGACTGAACAGACCTACGAAGGCTCCACCGGCGATAAGGATTTCCATAATGCTTCACGCTCCTGCGTTATAGTTTATGTAAGCCATTCTGCCGACCAGGTGTTACAGAGAAATATCATTGATGTAAATTTTGTGTGAACTATCGTGAACACCAGGAGCAACCGTCGTTCCGGCGAAAGCCGGAATCCAGGAAATCCCCGGGAAAGAGCGTGTCGGCTACCGAGAATTCTGGATTCCGGCTTTCGCCGGAACGACGGGTTTATGGAGCAATTGCCTTGTAGGGTGGGTGGTTCGACAAGCTCACCATGAGCGGACTTTGTGCCTGGCGCGGATATTGTGCCTGGCGTGATATTGTGCCTGGCGCCGGCCCGGTTGGAATGGGTTGGCCGGGGCCGGGAATTGTCAACGGGTGAACCGGTGTTGCCATTGCTCCGGGTAGGGGCGGGTTTCTAACCCGCCCGACACGCCAGGGCCAGGTCATTTTGCGGAACGGAGGCCGCCAGATCTGAAATATCCTTGCCCCGGAGCCTGGCCGGGTTACAAACCCGCCCCTACCGGAAAATGACCGGGTAAGGAATATCAACATAGCATAAACGTGGTAGAATTGGGCAACAAAACCAACCAGGCAGGGTTAGTTAGGGGTTAGTTATATGCTGGAAACGGAACGGGTGGGCGCCATTTTTGCCGATGCCAGGTCTCTTTACGATGATGCCTTGGAAATGTTGGAGCAGGGCAGAATCCGCAACGCGGGGGAAAAGGCGTGGGGCGCCACCAAGCGGGCTACCGACGCCCTGATTCTGGCCCGCACTGGCGAGGAACCCCGCACTTCCGGGCAGACGATGCGGGGCATCCGCTCCCTGCGCCGGACCGACCCAACCCTGGAGGAAATGCGGGTGCGCTACGGCTACCGCCAGTCTTTCCTGCACGGGGCCTGTTTCTACGACGGCATCTGCGAACCGGAGGAGGACCTGATTGCCGACATCCGGGAAACCATCGACTACCTCCGGGACGCTGAAAGGATGGCCGGGGTCTGAAAGGGGAGGCGCAAAGTCGAGTTACATTAGCTCACCGCTCATGGTGAGCTTGTCGAAGGACGGAATGGGATGGTTCGACAAGCTCACCATGAGCGACCTTTGTTACACCGTAAGCGGATAGTGTTATTGGTATTGACTTTGCACGGCCCTTAGTAGAGATAAGAAAAGGCCGGGGAGACATTCTCCCCGGCCTTCCTTTACCCCTACCGGGCGCGGTTATTGGGCTAGTTGCGGCGATTCCTCCGGGTAGGCCAGGATGCCGTGTTCCGAGGCGTCGATGCCCATTTCCTCCTCTTCCTCCGACAGCCGCACCCCCATAGTTATCTTGAGCAGGAAGAACATCGCGAAGCCGGTGCCCAAGGCCCAGGCCAGCACCACCCCCATACTGAGCAGCTGGGGCAGCAGCAGGGTCGCGTCGCCGCCAATCAGCCCGGTTACCCCGTTGTTGCCGTTGGCGAAGATGCCCAGGGCCAGCAGCCCCCAGAGGCCACAGGTGCCGTGCACCGACACCGCCCCCACCGGGTCGTCAATCTTGAACACCTTTTCGAGGCCCGACACCGATAACATCATTATCGGGGCGGCCAGCGCGCCGATGACTACGGCGGCCCAGGGGTCAATGAAGGCTACCGGAGCGGTAACGCCCACCAGGCCGGCCAGCGCGCCGTTGCAGGCCATCAGGATGTCCGCCTTGCCCGAGGTAATCAGCCGGATGTAGAGGGCCACCACTGCGCCGGTGGCGCCGGCCAGCAGGGTGTTGATGGCGTTCAAGCCAATGGAGTCCCCGCTGTTAATGTTGAACCCGAACCAGCCAAAGAACAGGATGAAAGTCCCGATAATCACAAAGGGCACGTTGTGGCCGCGCAGGTCGTTGGCCGAGCCGTCGGCGTTGAACTTGCCCTTGCGCGCGCCGACTACCGCCGCGCCGGCCAGGGCGATAAAGCCGCCTACCGCGTGAACTACGCCAGAACCGGCATAGTCCTGGGCGCCCAGGATGCTCAGCCAGCCGCCGCCCCAGACCCAGTGGCCGTAAATGGGGTAGATGAGGGCGCCAATCAGGAAGCTGTAGGCAAAGTAGGCTTGGGTCTTGGTGCGCTCGGCCACGGCGCCGGCCACGATGGTGGCGGCGGTGCCGGCAAAGACCATCTGGAACATCCAATCGACATAGACCTGCCAATTCCCGCCGGAACCCATGCCATCGGCCAGGAAAAAGTTGCTGGAGCCGACGATGCCGGCCGCCGAAGTCCCCATCATCAGGGCGAAACCGAAGGCCCAGAAGGACAGGGAGGCGATGGCAAAGTCCATAAAGCTCTTGGTCATATAGTTGACCGTGCTTTTGGCCCGGATTAACCCGGCGCCTAGAAAAGCAAACCCGGCCTGCATAAAGAACACCAGGAAGGCCGCCACCATAGTGGTCAGGTTGCCTAAATCATTGGATACCGTTTCCACCGGGTCGGCTTCCTGGGCAAAGGCGATATTCCAGCCCACCATTATGGCGGCGGCCAGCATACCGGCCAGCACGTAGGGCAGAAAGCGGCGCAGGGCAAGGGGCGATGGAGCTGCAATGAACCCTTGGGCAAACATAGAACGAACCCTCCTTAAAACGATTTACGTAATTTTATAGCGGCTCCGGCGATTACTTATTGCTATGGTGTAAACTATTTATTGCTATGGTGTAAAAAGTGTTTTGCCATTCTGTTACATCCCCCGGCGGATTTATTGTTGGCAAAGCCGGATGGTTCGACAGGCTCACCATGAGCGGATTGTTGACCACCCCGCTCACCATGAGCGGATTGTTGACCGCCCCGCTCACCATGAGCGGATTGTTGACCGCCCCGCTCATCCTGAGCTTGTCGAAGGACGGGCTGAAAGGGGAATCGCCGGATAAGAGCCGGATGGTTCGACAGGCTCACCATGAGCGGATTGGGTTCCTGTGAGCGGATTTTGTGCCTGGCGCCGGCCCGGTTAGAATGGGTTGACCGGGGCCGGGTATGGTCAACGGGTGAGCGGGTGTTGGTATTGCTCCGGGTAGGGGCGGGTTTCTAACCCGCCCGACACGCCGGGGCAAAGTCATCTTGAGGAACGGATGTCGCCATATTTGGAATATCCTTGCCTTGGAGCCTGGGCGGGTTACAAACCCGCCCCTACCGGAAAATGACCGGGCCAGGAATACCACCCCCGTTGCGAAGGGCCGGGGCCGTCAAGTCAATCGCATCATAAAACCGTCGTTCCAGCGAAAGCCGGAATCCAGAACGCTCGGTAGCCGGTTCGTTCTTTCCCGGGGGATTTCCTGGATTCCGGCTTTCGCCGGAACGACGGTTGTGCGGGTTGTGCGGGTTGTGCGGGTTGTGCGGGTTGTGCGGGTTGTGCGGGTTGCGTGGGTTGCGTGGGTTGTGCGGGTTGTGCGGGTTGTGCGGGTTGTGCGGGTTGTGCGGGTTGCGTGGGTTGCGTGGGTTGCCATTAAGACGTGATTGCCCGGCCTGCGCCGTTGGGGGTTCAATTCCGGGCCGTAAAGGGGTAAACTATCAGCCATGCCGGAAAGAGAAGATGGGCTGCTGGGCAGCCGCCAGACCAAGCTGAATCGCCTGCGGGAACGGGGCGTTGACCCCTATCCGCCCCGGTTCCGGCGCACCGCCGACGCCGCTGCCGCCATCGCCGCCTTTGAGGCCGCCGAACCGGTAGAACCCGCGCCGGGGGTGGAGTTTCGAATAGCTCACCCCGACGCGGCGGTTGAGACGCCGCAGCACTCCCTGGCCGGGCGCATTATGTCCATGCGGGTTATGGGGCGGGCCGCCTTTCTGGACCTGCGGGACGGCTCCGGCACGGTTCAGGCTATGCTGCGCCAGAACCTGCTGGGCGAGGATTATGACCTGCTCAAGGATTTAGACCTGGGCGACTTCCTCGGCGTTACCGGCCCGATGCTGCGTACCCGCACCGGCCAGGTTTCCATTGAGGCCCATACCCTGACCCTGCTCGCCAAGGGGATGCGCCCCCTGCCGGAGAAGTGGCACGGGCTGCGGGACGTGGAAATCCGCTACCGGCAGCGTTACCTGGACCTGATTGCCGACCCGGAGATAATGACCGCTTTTGCCCAGCGCAGCCGGGTCATCAGTGGCATCCGCCGTTTTCTGGACGGCCGGGGCTTTCTGGAAGTGGATACGCCCATCCTGGTGCCGGTGGCCGCCGGCGCCCACGCCCGCCCCTTCGACACCCACCACAACGCCCTGAACCAGCGGCTCTATCTCCGCATCGCCACCGAGCTTTACCTGAAACGGCTCATTGTCGGCGGCTTTGACAAGGTGTACGAACTGGGCCGGGTTTTCCGCAACGAAGGCATCGACCAGGACCACAACCCGGAGTTCACCCTGCTGGAAAGCTACGAAGCCTACGCCGACTATCATCAGGTAATGGAAATGGTGGAGTCGATGATTTCCACCGTGGCAATGGAAGTGCGGGGTACAATGCAAATCCCCTACGGCGAGGAAGTCATCGACTTCACCCCGCCCTGGCCCCGGCTGCAACTGAAAGATGAGCTATACCGGCGCAGCGGGGTTGACCTGGACGCCTACCCGGAGGACGCGGCCCTGGTCAGAAAGGCCGCCGACCTGGGGCTGGAAGTCGGCCCCCGGGAGAGCCGGGGCCGGCTCATTGACAAGCTGGTATCCACCTTCATCGAGCCAAACCTGGTACAGCCCACCTTCCTGCTGGACTACCCGGAGGTGATGTCGCCCCTAGCCAAGGCCAAGCCGGGGCTGCCCGGCTACGTTGAGCGGTTCGAGGCTTTCGCCGCCGGAATGGAAATCGCCAACTCCTACACCGAGTTAAACGACCCGGCGGTGCAGCGGGCGCGCTTTGAGGAGCAGGAAAGCATCCGCCAGCTTTACCAGGATGAGGAAGTTGACCGCCTCGATGAGGACTTCCTCACCGCCCTGGAATACGGTATGCCCCCCACCGGCGGCCTGGGCGTAGGCATAGACCGCCTGGCAATGCTCCTAACCGGCCAGGCCAGCATAAGGGACGTACTGCTGTTCCCGCAGATGCGGCGGCTGGGGGCCGGGGCTAACATGGATGAACAGGATATACAGGATTAGTAAGGCAGGAAAATGAATCAGCCGGTGGAGATTTTTCTGGGGTTTGACCCGGGCGGGAGGAGAAACTTCGGCTGGAGTGTGTGCAAAGCCGATTCCGCGCGGCTCCAGCTGATTAAGACTGGCACAGCCGATAATGCCGCGGCAGTAATAAATCAGATACTGGAAGAGTTGCCGTCCAACTCCTGTGTCTCGGCAGTCGGGATTGACGCTCCGATGTTTTGGAATATAACCGGTGAGGAAAGGAACGTCGACGCCATTATCCGAAATGCTGCTAGAAGAGCTGCGGAAATTCACAGCAATATGAAGCACCCCGGGAGAAAGAGTCCCGGGGTGCAGCAGATTAACTCGTTGCGTGGCGCTTGCTTGGTGCAAGGGATTCTGATAGGAGATTATCTTTACCAACAGTTCAAGGCTCCGATTACGGAAGTCCATCCCGGGGCGTTGAGTTGGCTCAAGCCTGCCAGGTTTAACTACATCTGGACCCTAACCGAAGGGGAAGGGAAGTCTGACCATGAAAGGGACGCTACGTTAGCGGCGTATGCCGCTTGGTGTATGCACGAAAATGCGCCGGGATGGCGCGACCTTTTCCTAGGCGAAGAACCTAATTCATTTCGTCCTTTAGGACCAGAAACGCCGGTACACTATTGGATGCCCATTCCATAGCAACCACCCGGACAACCGGCCCCGTTGCTCTGTCATTCCGAGCGTAGCCGAGGAATCTAAAAGCCTTGAGCGGAGTCAGTAGCGGGCATTTTAGATTCCTCCCTGCGGTCGGAATGACAGGGCGGGTGTTCAGAATGACCCAGCATCATATTGCGGAATTGGGGTTGCGGGATTAAGGCAACATCCCAATCCCCAATCCAAAAAATCCTGTCCATCCTGTCTATCCATGTTAATTCGTTAATTCAGGTAAAACTATGCTTTCCATTGAACTAATCCGCCGCGACCCTGAACTTGTCCGCCAGGCCCTGGCCCGGCGGGGTGAGGACGGCTCTCTGGCCGGGCTGCTGGACTTGGACGCCCGCCGCCGGGCTGCCATCAGCCGGGGGGATGAACTGCGCGCCCGGCGTAATCAGGCCAGCCGGGAAATCGGGCAGTTGCGCGCCGCCGGGCAGGATGCGCCGCCTGACGTGGTTCGGGAAATGCGGGAAGTCGGCGAACAAATCAACGGCCTGGAGCAGGAAGTCAAAGACCTGGAAGAGCAAATCCACGCCATCCTGCTGGAACTGCCCAACCTGCCCCGTCCCGACGTGCCGGAGGGGTTGAGCGAGGAGCAGAACATCATCGCCCGGCAGTGGGGCGAACCGCAAACCCTGGACTTTCCCGCCAAGCCCCACTGGGACCTGGCCGAGGAGTTGGGCATCATTGACTTCCAGCGCGGCGTCAAGCTGTCGGGCAGCCGGTTCTATACGATGTCCGGCTACGGGGCGCGGCTGGAGCGGGCGCTGATTGGCTGGATGCTGGACTTGCATACCGGGGAACACGGCTACACCGAGTTGGCGCTGCCCATCCTGGTGCGGCGGGAGGTAATGGAGGGTTCGGGGAATCTGCCCAAGTTTGCCGACAACCTGTACCACGATGATGAGGATGACCTCTGGATGATACCCACCGCCGAGGTTCCCATCACCAACCTGTACCGGGACGAAATCCTGCCCCCCGACTCCCTGCCCCGCTGCTTTGTGTCGCAGACGCCCTGTTTCCGGCGGGAAAAGGCGGCGGCCGGCCGGGACACCCGGGGCATCAAGCGGGTGCATCAGTTCAACAAGGTGGAAATGTACAAGTTCGTGGCCCCGGAAACCTCGGACGCCGAACTGCAACGGCTGGTGGCCGACGCCGAGGAAATCTGCCGGCGGCTGGGCCTGCCCTACCGGGTGCTGCAACTCTGCGCCGGGGACATCTCCTTCGCCTCGGCCATGACCTACGACATCGAAATCTGGGCGGCCGGCTGCGGCGAGTGGCTGGAGGCCAGTTCCTGCTCCAACTGCACCGACTTCCAGGCGCGGCGGGCCAACATCCGCTACCGGCCGGCCGCCGGCGCCCGCCCGGAGTTTGTCCACACCCTCAACGGCTCCGGCCTGGCCCTGCCCCGGGTGATTATCGCCATCCTGGAAAACAACCAGCAGCCCGACGGCTCGGTGGTGGTGCCGGAGGTGTTGCGGCCTTATACCGGGTTTGATTTAATCCCGACTCTTGCTTAACGCCGGTTTCTCACTCCAAAGCCACCGAGTTATGCCGGGATTCACTGAGGGCAATCTACTCTCCGCCTGGCTCTGCGCCGCTCCGTATCTATGTGAACTCTTACGACGGGAGGAAAAACTATGTCCGGTATCTGGCCCGGCGCTACCCAGTGCGTGGCGATGCTGACCTTTGACGTGGACGGCGTATCCTCCTGGCTGCGGCGCAATCCCGACTTTGCCCAACTGCCCAGCCTGATGTCTATGGCCGAGTACGGCCCCAGCGTCGCCGCCCCCCGCATCCTGGATTTGCTGGACGGCTACGGCATCCAGGGCAGCTTTTACGTGCCGGGCTACGTGGCGGAAACCCACGTTGACCTGGTGCGGGACATTGCCCGGCGGGGCCACGAAGTGGGGCATCACGGCTATATGCACGAACCGCCGGCGTCAATGACCGCCGCCGAGGAGCGGGAAGTCCTGGAAAAGGGCTTGTCCATCCTCACCGACCTGACCGGCGCGCCGCCCCAGGGCTACCGCTCCCCCAGTTGGGAGTTGAGCGAGGTGTCTCTGGACCTGCTGGCCGAGTACGGGTTTCGCTACGACAGCAGCCTGATGGGGGATGACGCGCCCTACCTGCTGCGCCCGGAGGAGCCGGCGAAACGGCTGGTGGAAGTCCCCATTCATTGGGTTCTGGATGACGCGCCCAACTTCGTCTATGCGCCCTCGGCCAACCGGCTGGGGCCGATGCGGGGTCCCGAGGAGGTGTACCAGACCTGGGCGGCGGAGTTTGACGGCTTATACCGCTATGGCCGCTCCTTCCACCTGACCATGCACCCCCAATACATCGGGCGCCCCGGCCGCCTGCTGATGCTGGAACGGCTGATTAACTACATCCGCAGCCACCCCAACGTAAAGTTTATGCGGGTGGGGGACGTGGCGGAGTTGTGGGGGTAGAGGTGGGGGTAGGCGATAGTCTGGGGAAGCCGTAGAAAACATTACCCCGGCGCCATTACCGGCAAAAGCGGTAAGAGGACGATCCGGGGCCTACATTGCCAGCCTAACAAAAGTTGGCTGAAATGTCAATCAGAAGTACCAGGAAAAGCACCGCCCCGGGATCATTACCGGCAAAACCGGTAAGAGGACACCCCGGGGCTTACCATCAGAATGTAACATAGGTACAAGGATCTGTCAAAATCCCCGGGATAAAAAACCCCCCGGGATCATTACCACCCGAAAGCGATAAGAGGATTACCCGGGGTACGGCACTGACCACCGTATCACTTCGGACGGGGTTATGCAAGAGAGTTTTGCAAACTCATTAGTCAAATCCATTTCAGAAAGTCGCTTTGGCCCTTACCCCCGGCGCCGGCGCCGTTGGCCCCGGCCAGCAGCGTTCCGTGCTGGCCGGTGAACGGCGGGGCGTTGGGGGTACTTCAGATAACGACGTGGCCGCGTATTTCGCCCTTGCACCACTGCGAGTAGTCCGAATCCAGTAACCATAATTAGAA
This sequence comes from uncultured Dehalococcoidia bacterium, assembly GCA_958295765.1. Classification (GTDB taxonomy): domain Bacteria; phylum Chloroflexota; class Dehalococcoidia; order Lucifugimonadales; family UBA3495; genus CATQHB01. The sequence goes on along the minus strand of CATQHB010000002.1, from coordinate 547,888 downwards.
TGAACGATGCCACCACCAAGGCTGCGAGTATCAGGACTACCAAGTATCCGCCCAAAAAGATCGCTAAGAACAGCCCTAACCTTGTACTTGCTACTATCCAGACCAATGCAAGTAATGCAACGGAACCTAAAAAAATCACCACTAACCATGCCAGCACAGTCCTGGGGAGTGGAATTACGTTGGTTATGGCTATCCCGATGGGAACCAGAATAACTGCTGATACCCGTATTCCCGTCGGGAGGCTTTGGTCGAGTTGGCCTAGCTCGGCAGCAAAGATCGTCATCGCAGCTATGATGGTAGCCGTTTTCGGGATTGGCCCGTCGGCTATATTTGACTTCAGGACGAAAATCAGCGCCGCCTGAGCTGCAAGCACCAGCAAAAGGGTATGCTTTTGCGACAGGGCCATTTCCAAAAACATTCCTGGCGCAACCGGTGTGAATTGGTCAAGGATGACCAATGCTAAACCCATGCAAGCTATCAGGGCGAGCGCTAACCAGTACCTTATCGTGATTGAACGCTCTATCATGGTTACCCCCACTCCCCCCATTATACACCCCCACCCCCCCTAACCCCCCACCGCCCCCGCCTCCTCGGCCGTCAGGCCGTACAGGGCGTACACCAGGCGGTCCAGCTCCGCCTCCTCGCCGCTGGTGTCCGCCGCCGGGTTGCTCCCTTTCGCCGCCAGTATCCGCTCCACCAGCCGGATGAACGGGCGCTGCCTCGCCCCGCTGATTCTTGGGATGGGCAGACTCTCCACATATACCTTTTTCCAGCGAAATACCCCCATGCCCGACGTCGGCGCCGTCTGTTGCAGAAACCAGCGAACCAACGTCGAATTGAGCACCGCGCAAAGGTATTTCAGACTACCCCCGGTCATAATAAACGTGCTTACTTCGCAACATATCCCGCTGTCGTCATAGGCAAACCTACCGCTTTCAACCAGTTCGATCCAAACTAACTTTTCTTTGGCAAAGTCTGCGTAGTAAGCGCAGCTACGCAGATTGTACGGCGTAGCCCCCTTGTCCTGACGCTTTGCCAACTGGGGGTAAAAGCCATCCAGGTAAGCTTGCACCGCCGGGTAGTCTGCGACGTTCACTGCCGCAACGTCGCCGTAGCCGTTGTTCGTGTCAATCAGGTACAACCCCGCCCACCGCGCTTGCCAACGCTGAATATCTCTCCCTCTCAGGACTGGTTTGATAATCTCTGCCGATTTCGGGTCGGCGGCAATCAACGCCTGCCGGGTGTCATCATCAATGATGAAAGCGTTGTTGTAGCCGGTAAGAATTCCGCGATAGATAGAAACATCCCACTCTTTCAGCGGCGTTCCTGCCTTTTCCATTTTGTCCATTACGGCCCGCTCGGTGGCCGACAGTGCGACCCACGGCTTTTCGCCGTCGGGACGCAATTCTCCCCATAGGCTTTCCTCGGGCGGGAAGTCCTTGACCGCCAGTTTGTCCAGGTCAACGGCTCTGGCGACCCCATTGCGCCGGCCGGCGTGGGCAATCAGCACGCAGGAGTCCACGATGGCGCTCTCAAAAACATCCTTGCCCATTTCCAGCAGACTCAGCGGCGGGTGATTTTCGGCAAAGTAGCGGCGGGTGGATTTGCCGTATTCGGCCTTGAGCCAACTGTTGGACGTGATGTAGGCCAGCAGGCCCCGGGCCGGGGTGAGCAGTTGGCAGCCCCTTTCGTAGAAAAGCTGGTAGATGTCGCCGGTGCGGGCGAAGGTCTGATACCCGGCGTCCTGGTAGCGATTAGCCAGCCGGCCGCCCTCTTTCTGCAACTGAATATACGGCGGGTTGCCAATCACGATGTCGAACCCGTCGGCCACGCCGAACATATACTCCGGGTCGAACCAGCCGGCCGGGTCGGCGTTCTGGTCGAAGGGATCCCAGGCGGCGACCTGTTCGGCGGCGGCGGCGGGGAAATCGACGTTTCGCAGGGCCTCCCCTATTTCCAGGCGGAGTTGTTTGTACTGCTTCTGGTAGGCCAGCTTGTCAACCCGGTTGTTGGCGTGGAAGTGCCGCTCCCGGTTGGCGGCCAGTTCCCCCTCCAGGCGTTGGACTTCCGCGGTCCGGAGCGGTATTTGGGCCGGCTTTTCCAGGGCGCGCAGGGTGTCCGCCGCCACGAACCGGGTTTCCAGGTTGGGCAGGGGCCGGATGCCGTAGTTGTAGCCGGGGCGGTCGGGGTCGCCGGGGTCGCCGCCGGGGTCGCGGTTGGGTTCCTGCTCAATGGTCAGGGAGATAAAGAACCGCAGCTTGGCAATCTGGATGGCGATGGGCTGCACGTCCACGCCGTAGATGCTGTTCTGGATGAGATAGAGCTTGCGCCCGAAGTCGGAGTTGCGATAGCGCTCAAAGGTTTCGCTGATTTCCTGCAACTCGGCGTCCCGTTCCGTCCGGTCGGCGATGTTGAAGGCGGTTTTGGCGCGCTGGCCGGCCCGTTCCTTTTGCAGGGCCTCCCATAGTTTGTTGCCGGAGTCCAGGCGGTGCAGGGCCAGGGTGAGCTTGTGCAGGATGCCCATCGGGAAGGCGCCGGAACCGACGGCGGGATCCAATGCCCGCAGGCCGGCGATGGCGCCGACGATGGCCGCCCGCTCGGTGGGGGTGAACCGGGTTTCGGCGGCGGCGTAGTCCAGCAGGGCGCGCAGGCGGGTATGCCATTCGGCAACGTCCCCGTCCTCGGGCGCCGCCTTTTGAGCCAGGGCCGCTACCAGGGCCTCGTCCACCATATAGTCCACCACGGCCCGGGGGGTGTAGTAAGAGCCGGTCTCCTTGCGGGCGGTGAGGCGGGTTTCCGGGTTGACGGCGGCCAGCAGGTTCTCAAAGACCTTGCCCAGCAACTCCGGGTCCAGGGCCACCTCCTGCTCGGTGGGGGTGTTCTCCTCCACGGTGAACTTGTAGCCGTGGAACAGGTCAATCAGGCCGGGGTCAACGTCGGGATTGTAGGGGTCGCCAAAGAGCAGGCGGTTGGGGATGGAGTAGCCGGCCCGCTGCCCGGGGACGTCGGTAAAGCAGTCCACCCGGACGCCGCCGTCTCTGGTGGAGTCAAAGCTGTCCAGGCAGTCGAACAGCCCGCCGTTGATGAAGGGGGTTTGAGCGAACAGTTCCTTCAGCTGCTCCGGCTGGGCCATTTCCTTCCGGTAGCGATAGACGGAAAAGTTGCGGTGGTCGGCGTTGGTTCCCCGGCTGAACCGGCGGTTTCGGATTTCGGTGTTCAGGGTGGCAAAGAACAGGTTTTGCAGCACGGCCCGGTAGTAGGAGTCGCCCTGTGCCCGGTCATAGTCCTTCAGCAGTTGCGCTACTTGATTCTCAATAAACAGGTCGGCGGCGACCAGCCCCTTCTCCTTGATGAACCAGACGAACATCAGCCGGGTGATGAGGCGGATGACGTGCTCCTCCTTGCCCAGGGTTCGGGCCGGGCCGGGGGGAAACTCGGCGGTTTCCGCCTCCCTCATTCTGCCCCATTAAAAGGAAACTCCCCCTCCCAGAGGTAGTTGCCGACGCCGCCCACGGTTACGGACTGGCCGGTTCGGATGGAGGCGATGGCATAGTCGGGAAGCTGGCGCACGGCTATGGGGCGGTCGGTTAGCGGCAGCGCGTAGTCGTCGAAGCGGAAGTTGAGGTTGTCGAACCCGTACTGCTGGCGGTGGTCGGGAAGGTCGGCCCCGTCAGCCGGGATGACCTGCAAGAAAAATATGAAGTCAGCGGCAGCCCCCGGCGGGGGCGCTGGCAGCACCGGCAGGGAGGGCGCGGTCATCGCCTTGACCCGATTGCCCTGGGGGTCGGTGTAGTCCACCGAGGCCCGCAGTTGATACCCCTCATCCCCGGCGGTGGGCGTGTAGCGGTAGGTGGGACTCGGGAGTGAGCCGGGGACGTTGTTCCAGCCGGCGGCGTCGCTGCCCCGCTCCCACTGCCAGCGGCCCCGGTCGGTGACACCCGCGCGGCGCACGGACGGGGACAACGAGACGCTGAAAGGCTTACCCACTATCGGAATATCCTGCCGGCTGAATTGGGCGGCGCTGTCCTCGCCTTCATTCCCGACGTAAATCAGCCGGTTCCCGCTGCGATACACATCGTAATGACCAGCGCGACGGATTACCAGTTCGGATTTTTCGAGCAGTTCGTCAATCTGCGCGGAGTAGTCATCACTCCGGCGGTAGAGAAACACCTGCCGGTTTTCCGGCGTCAGCATAGCGGGAATGTCGATTCCTTGTCCAAAGACCACAAAGTTGTAGGCGAACCGATCATCCCACCCTTGTCCCATCACTCTTCCGGCAAGGTAGTAATCCACTATATGATCCATGCCGTGAAACTGACTGTGGGCGGGGGTACTTCCATATACCGGGACGAAAACGCTCTGCCCCGGCTCTACTATCGTCCTGATTCGCTCAAAATCGGCAACGACGGCCGCTTGAATTTCTGACTCCTGCCGGTCGTTGCCAACGCTCCCCATCTGGATGCTGGAAGTAACGAAAACCAGCAGCGCGGCCCCGGCGATACCGACCAGCAGGTAGCCGCCGAATAACCCGCGCAGGCGCCCCAGCGCCATTAAGCAGAGGACCAACGGAACGCCGATATAAAAGACGCTCTCAAATTCATGGAAGGCGGTGTTATGGCGCATCGGCACGGCCCAGCAGAAGCCGGCGCTCACCAGGGTTGCCAGCAGCATTTTCTGGCGGATAAACAGCAGCCCGAGGGCGGCGGCGCCGGCCGCCAACACCCCGACAATTACGCCGGGGTAGTCCTGGTCCGTAGCGACGCCGTATTTGTCAAAGGGACTGACCGAGAAGGGCAGCGTAGCCCTGGCGAGGCGGTAGAACTGATCTTCCAGGAAATTCCCCCATTCCAGCGCCGCGGCGTAGCGGTCATTGAACCGGTCATCCGCGCCAAAGCGATAGGTCATTGATTGCACCGTAGGCAGTTCCGTCAGCGACACCGCCCCGTCCAGCGCCCGATATTCGTTGCCCAGGTTGAAAGATAGCGCCGCTATTCCGAAAAGCAGGGTGATGACGCCCAGCCTCAAGTAGCGGCTGAACAGCAACGCGGCGGCGCAGCCCTTGATTTGACCGGCGATTTGACCGGCCAAGCTCGGCGGAGAGTCCGGCCGCCGGCGCGCCCGGTTCAGCTCAATCAGCAGGCCAAGCACGATAAAGGGCAGCAGCAGCGCATAGACGTGCCAGCCCAACAGCAGCGCCGCGCACGCCTTGATGGGCAACTGCCGGAAACGGCCTTCCTGGACAAAAAGAACCATGCCGTGAAAAGTCAGCAGCACGCCGAAAAGGGAGAGGCTGTTTTCGGGTGCGAGCATATCGTTGTAATGCAGCAGGTAGTAAGAAGAGAACGCCAGCAGCGTGGCGGTTAAGGCAATCCAGCGGTTGTCGGCAAGGCGGCAGAGGGCCAGGTAGGCCAGCACGGCGCTGCCGACAAAAAAGAGCAGAAACAGCATCCGGGCGGCATAGATTTTCGCCGTCAAGCCGTCGCCGAAAGGCAGGGTGGACAGCTTGACCAGACCATAGCCGCCAATCGGAAAGCGACTGTAGGGAGCATAAGACGGGGCGCCGTCTTTATCCAGGGTTTGACGCTGGAACAGCAGGAAGTTGTGTTCAAGGGATAAGTTCACGGCCACCGACAGGTGTTCCGCAGATGCCACGTCGTGGAGACCGTCCCGGTAGAAGTGCCTCCGATCGCCGCCGAACAGAAACACCGTGGACAGCGCCAGCAGGAGCAGCAGCAACGGCAATAGCCGGCGGAAGGTAGCGTTGTAGTCTCCTGTAAAAATGTTCTTACCGCGCATGGTCAGCGCCAAGCCCGGCCGGCCGTTCCCGTTACTGGTCAAGGCGTATCTCCCCATTCCCCATATTACCGAAACTTACCGGCCCCGCGCCCGTACCGGCTTGCCCCTATGCGGGTAACATCATACTCCGGGAGAACCAGCGCCGCCATACACTCCCGCCAAATACCGGGCAATCGCGTTTTAACCAGGACAACCCAAGACTCCGTCGTTCCGGCGCTGGAATGACGGTAGCCTGGTGTTGGGGATACCGGCGTTTTCCCCAACCGCCGTTATTTCCCTTCCGGGTAGGCGTGAGGAACTGAGGGGCGGGGTTCGGGTTTGGTGCGGCGGCGGGGTTTGGTAGCGACGGCCTCAGCAGCCGGGCCGGCGGGGGATTCCAGGAATTGGGCGCGGGCGGGACAGCCATAAGCGACAATGCACGCCGCACAGCGGGGCCGCTGGGCCTTGCATACCTGGCGGCCATGATTGATAAAGGAGGCGTGGAAGGGATAGACCTGTTCCGGCGCGACGGCGGCCTCCAGCAGGTCGTGAGCCTTGTCCGCCGAAACTTTGGGGCCGATGACCCCCAGCCGTTGGCAAACCCGGTAAATGTGGGTGTCAATCGCCATAGCCGGCATACCCAGGGAAAAGCTGAGGATGATTCCCGCCGACTTGGGGCCGATGCCGGGCAACTGGCGCAGCCAGGCTTTGGCCTCGGCCAGGGGCAACTCCCGCAGAAAGGACAGGTCAAGAGAGCCGTTCAGTTCCAGCACCCGGGTCAACACTTCCTTAATGCGGGGCGCTTTGACCTTTGCCAGCCCGCCGACGCTGATGGCGGCTTCAATCGCCTCGACCGGCGCGGCGGCCACCGCCTCCAGCGTCCCGAACCGCTGCATCAGGCTGCGAAAGGCCCGCTCCGAGTTGATGTCGGAAGTGTGCTGGGAGAGGATGGTAAAGGTGAGTTCGTGAATCGGGTCGAGGCGGGGTTCCTCGGGGAATGGCCCGTACTCCGCCGTCAGCAGCCGGATGGCCTCTTCGACGGCGATAGACGGCGGCGCGGCTTTCCTGGCCCGTCGCCTTGGGGCGGGCCTGGTTTCCTTGCCGCCGGTCGCCCCGGCTTTAGTTGCCGCTTTTCTGGTCGCCACTTGCTTGCTCGATTTTTTCAGGAATGGGCGCGGCACTGGAGCCGCCTACCCCGGTTCGCCGGGTTTGCGCCGCTGTTCGGAGCGGAGGAACTGCTCTAACTCCCGTACCACGTCGGCCGGTTCCGGCATTTCACTGGTCGTTACAGTTTCATCGTAGCGGTCTTCCAGCTTCTTGACGTAGCTTGCCAACTGGTCGTCTTTCCCGATGGCCTGCACCACTTCCCGGTCGAACTTCTCCGCGGCCGACCGCAGTTCGGCCAGGTTCACCGGCAAGTCCAGCAGGCGGGTCAGGGTTTGGGCCAGGGTGTAGCTGACCCGGTAGTTGGGCGCCGCCTGGAGGTAGTGGGAGGTGTGGCCCCAAAGGGAGGTGTAGCCCATTCCCCGCTTGGTGCAAGTCTCCATTACCGCCGTGCTGATTCCCGTCGGCCCCTGATAGTTGGAGGTGCCGATGCTGGCCGAATCCAACTCCTGCTGCAACTCCGGCAGCGTGGAGGAGCCGGTCAGCCGGATTTCCCGGGTATGGGGAACGGCGTCCAGCAAGGCCCCCAGGTGAATAATAGTCTTGACCCCCAAATCCAGGGCCAGGTTGGCGATAGTTTCGGAAAAAGTGCGCCACTTCAGGTTAGGCTCCACGCCGACAAAAAAGAGGGCGCCCTTGGCGGTGGCGGACTGGCCCGGCGCCGGGTTGACCCAATAGGAGAACTCGTTGGCCGGCCAGCGCACCCGCCGCCGCCCGTCCCGGGTGCGGCTGGAGCGGGGGCGTTCCTGGGTAAAGTCATAGAACTCTTCCGGGTCAATCTCGGCAAACCTGGTGGCTTCCAACCGGCGCATCAGGTACTTGATGCTGGCGGTGGCGCTCTCCCCCGCGTCGGGCCAGCCGGCAAAGGCCATAATCAAGTGTTCAATCGGGATGTCCGGTTTTCCGTGGATGTTTATGTAGCTCATCTACCGGCCCTTTCTGGAGATTTTATCCCCTGCTTCGCCCCTAGTTTAGCATTTGCCGGTTCTTTTCACCACCGGGGGGGAAATAGTCAAGGCAGTTGGGTCTTAACCAAGCAACCGTCGTTCCGGCGAAAGCCGGAATCCAGGAAATTCCCTATATTTTATATTCGTGTAACTTCGTGCCCCTTCGTGGACAAACCACCCCGGGCGCAAAGTTGTCTCACACCGCCCGGCCGGACAGGATGCCCAGGTAGGCCGCCGCCAGGCCGATTGCCAAGTTGCCCAAAACATAAAATCCGGCCCGAGCCACCTCGCCGGACTCCAGCAGCCGGATGGTATCGTAGCTGAGGGTGGAAAAGGTGGTGTAGCCCCCCAACAGGCCGATGGCGACCATGGCCCGCGCTTCGGCAGACAGGCCGGTGCGCTCCAGGGCAAAGGCCAGGAAAAACCCCAAGGCAAAGGAGCCGGTTACGTTCACCAGAAAGGTGCCCATTACGGTTCCCGGCCCCAGCCAGTGAACCGCCAGCCGTCCCACCCCGTAGCGCAGCACCGAGCCGGCCGCGCCGCCAATTGCCACCAGCAGCCAAATCATGCTTGCGCCCAGGGCAGCCGAAACGGGGCAATGGCTTTGGCAGCAGCGCCGGTTATTTTCATTGCGGTTCTCCCCGGTTCGGTTATTGGGCGCCGCCCTGCCAGGGGGAGATGCCCGGAGTAGTCATTCGCAGGGTGTAAACCGAGGTTCGGGCGGTGAAGAACATAGTGCGGTTGTCCGGCCCGCCCCAAGCGCAGTTGGCCGGAATTTCGGGCAGCCGGATTATACCCAGCCGTTGGCCGGCGGCGTCAAAGACCCAGCAACCGCCCGGCCCGGTGCAATAGACCCGCCCTTCCGAATCAACCTTCATCCCGTCGGGCACGCCGTCGGGTTCATCGGAGGACAGATCGGCAAAATCCCGTTTGCCGGTTACCGAACCGTCGGGCTGCACGTCGTAGGCGGCAATATACATCCGGTCGCGGGTATTGGTTACGTAGAGGATGCCCTCGTCCGGGGAGAAAGCCAGGCCGTTGGGGTACTCGATGTCGGTTGCCACGGCGGTTACCGCGCCGTCGGGAGTGATGCGGTGGACGCCGCTGAAGTCAATTTCCCGTTCCGCCGGGTCGAGGCGACCACCCGGATTGGTGAAGTAGATGCTGCCGTCGGAGTGGCACACCACGTCGTTGGGCCGGTTGAGGCGTTTGCCCTCCCAGCGGTCGGCCAGGGTGGTGATGGCGCCGTCATGCTCCCGGCGGCTCATCCGCCGCCCGTCGCCTTCGCACATCACCAACCGCCCCTGCAAGTCAAAAGTCAGGCCGTTGGAGCCGTTGCTGGGTTCCCGGAAAATTTCCGGCGGCCCGCCGGGGGTGAGCCGAAAGATAGCCCCCGGCTCTCGGCGCACGTCCACGAACAGCCAATAGCCGTCGGGATGCCACAGGGGGCCTTCGGTAAAGATGAACCCGGTAGCCAGACATTCCGCCGGGGCGGATTCCACGATTTGCTCCAGACTTTCAGCCATGCTGCCCTCCGTAGTTCCGGTTGTGATTATTCCACCCGGCCCCCTCACCCTTCACCGGGCAAATGCGCCAAATACTGGCTAACGTAGTCCATACCGGCCAGGTCGCTGAAGGCGGCCATCAACTGGCGGGTTACCGGGCCGGGGACTTGGCCGTCGCCGACGGTGGCACCGTTGACCGCGGCGATGGGGCAGATGCACAAGCTGGTGGACGTGAGAAACGCTTCGTCGGCGGTATAGGCGTCGAACAAGTCCAGGTCTTTCTCGGCTACCGGGAGGTTCAGGCCGGCGGCCAGGTCCAGCGCCACGCTGCGGGTGATGCCCTCCAGTACGAACCGGCCCTGCGGCGTGGCGATTACGCCGTCCTTGACCAGGAAAATGTTGCTGCCCCGGCCCTCGGTCAGGTTGCCGGCCTCGTCCAGCAGCACCGCCCAGGCATCGGGGTCGGTATCCTGCACCTCCAGTTCCCCCATAATCAGGTTCAGGTAGTTGTGGGTCTTGGCCCGGGGGCTGAGGAACCGGGGCGGTATCCGGGGGACGGAGGGAGTAGCGACTTTGATGCCGTCCCGATACAGGGCGGCCCGGCGGGCGAAGGGGATGGCGTGGGTTTCAATCAGGACGGTGGGGCACATTTCCCCGTCGGGTTCCGAGGATTCTACGCCGCGGCTGATGCGCTGCATCACCCATAAATCCTGATTGGGCGGCAGCAGCGGGTAGTTATGGTTGACCACCTCCAGCGACCGCCGCTCCAGCTCCGCCGGGTCGATGCCCGGGTCAATGCGCAGGTAGCGGAGGGAGTTGTAGAGGCGGGCCACGTGCTCCCGCAGCTTGAAAGTCTGCCCGTTAAAGGTGCGGGTGGCGTCAAAAACGGCGTCGCCATAGATAAAACCCCGGTCGCGGATGGATATGCCCACCTCGCGCTCCGGCCTCAGCGCGCCGTTGTAATAGACTATGTTCTCCGAGTCGGGCATGATGTTGTCTCCTGCTGCCGGGGTTGGGGAGTTGCTAACCCGCTCCATAGGCATCAAGTTAAGAATACCATAGATACAAACAAGCCACCCAACCCGCTTGTGGTGAGTCGGGGCAATTGGAGCATAAACCCGTCGCATAGAACCGTCGTTCCGGCGAAAGCCGGAATCCAGGAAATCCTTCAGGAAAAGAGCGAGCCGGCTACCGAGGGTTCTGGATTCCGGCTTTCGCCGGAACGACGGTTGCTTGTAATGACGGTTGCTTGGGTTGCTCCAGTTAAGACTCGGTTTCCCTGCCGCTCATGGTGAGCTTGTCGAACCACCCATCCTATCCTTCGACAAGCTCAGGATGAGCGGTACGAAGTCGATAAGCTCAGGATGACAGGTACGAAGTCGATAAGCTCAGAATAGGCGGTACAAAGCGGGCTTACCTCGATACTTACCGGGTGGGTTTCCAACCCGCCCTTACCGATAGCAATGCCAACATCCATTGAAAATACCTGGTTTGGGGTTAGCCGGTATTGGCCTCGCCTCGTTGGATTTGCCAGCCGGCTTGTTCCTCCAGGGGCAGGACGATGGCCGCCGGGTCTTGCTCGGTCAGGCCGCTGGCTACGGCTTCGCTGAACTTCTGGTAGGCCAGGTCGCCGGCCGGTATGGGGGAGTCCAGGCTCCGGGCCAGGTCTTGAACCAAGCCCAGGTCTTTAATCATTGCCGGCATCCGCACCCGGTCGCCGGCAAAGTTGCGGTCCAGCATTACCGGGGCGTTGCGGTCCAGCATAAAGCTCTGGCCCCAACCGGAACTTACTACCTCAAAGACCAGGGCAGGGTCGGCCCCGGCCTTGGCCCCCAACAGCATCGCTTCGGCGGCGGCTATGGTGTGGATGCCTACCAATAGCTGGTTGACCAGCTTGACCGTGGTGCCGGCGCCGGTAGGCCCGATGTGGCGGATGGTAGCCCCCATTGCCTCGAAAACGGGCATGGCCCTTTCGTAGGCTTCCCGGGAGCCGCCGGCCATAATGGTCAGGGAGCCGCTGGCGGCCCGCTCGGTGCCGCCGCTGATGGGCGCGTCCAGAAACAGGGCGCCCTGGGCGGCGGCGGCGGCGGCGCAGGCTTGCGTGGTGGACATCCCCACCGTGCTGTGGTCAACCAGCACCTGGCCGGGCCGGGCGTTTTCAATGATGCCCCCGGCGCCCAGAAACACCTCCTCCACCGTAGCGATGTCCGGCAGGCAGGCCAGCAGGATGTCGGCGGCCTGGGTAGTTTCGGCGGCGGAGTTGCCGGGACTGGCCCCGGCGTCAACTATCTGCCGTACCTTCTCCTGGCTGCGGTTGTGGACGGTCAGGTCGAACCCGGCGTTCAGCAACTGGTAGGACATAGGCAGCCCCATCCGGCCCAATCCGATAAACCCTACTTTAATCGACATTTGATTGCCCCCGGTTTTAGGTTAGTCCACGAATTGTTACGAAGGGATGATTGACCATCAGCGCCGATCCCGCGTTTATTCGCGGGTCAGGTTATACGCCCAAGTCCTGGGCGGTCTTGCCAATTACCCGGTCGAGGGTACTAACAATCTGCTCAATCTCCCCGGCGGTAACGCACAGGGGCGGCATAATGTTCATTACGTCGCCGCCCCGCAGCAGGATGCCTTCTTCGGCAAAACCCTGGGTCAGCCGGGGGCCCAGGTCGGCGTCGGCCGGGAAGTGTTCCTTAGTTTGCCGGTCTTTCACCAACTCCATGCCGCACATCAGGCCGAGGCCGCGGACGTTGCCGATGATGGCGTGTTGGGCTTTTAACTCCTCCAGCCCGTCCAGCAGGTAGCGGCCCATAGTGGCCGAGTTCTCAACCATCCCTTCCCGCTCCATAATCTCAATGTTCTTGAGCGAGGCGGCGGCGGCTACGGGATGGCCGCCAAAGGTAATGACGTGGCGGAAGGCCGCCCGCGGGCCGCCCACGAAGGCGTCGGCGATGGGCTTGCGGAGAATGGCGCCGCCCATAGGGATATAGCCACTGGTGATGCCCTTGGCCACGGTCATCATATCCGGGGTGATGTCCCAATGCTCGCAGGCGAACATCTTGCCGGTGCGGCCAAAGCCGGTAATCACCTCGTCGGCGATGAGCAGGCAGCCGTACTTGTCGCACAACTCCCGCAGCAGCGGCCAGTAGTTTTCCGGCGGGACGACGGCGCCCATAGGACTGGAAACCGGCTCGGCGATTACCGCCGCAATCGTTTCCGGCCCCTGAAACCGGATGATGTTGTCAATGGCGTCAACGCACCGCTCGGCGCACTCCTCCGGGGTGCTGCTGCCAAACTCGCAGTGGTAAAAGTTGGGTTGGGGCGCGTGAAAGGCGCCGGGCATCAGCGGCTCATAATCGCTCTTGGGGTAGAGATAGGAGCCGCCCAGGGCCAGGGCGCCGAAGGTAGCGCCGTGGTAAGAGTCCTTGCGGCTGATGAACTTGGTGCGCTCCGGCTCCCCGATGCGCTTGAAGTAGGCGCGGGCCAGTTTCAGGGCCGTTTCCACCGACTCGGAGCCGCCGCTGGTGAAAAAGCAGCGGGACAGGTCGCCGGGGGTGATGCTGGCGATTTTCTCGGAGAGCCGGACCGCCGCCTCGGTGGTGGTTCCCATCGGCATATAGGTAATCTGGAGCATCTGCTGGTAGGCGGCGTCGGCGATTTCCGTCTGACCGTAGCCCACGTTTTTCAGCCACAGGCCCGACATCGCGTCAATGTAGGTGTTGCCCAGGGCATCGGTAACCTGACAGCCCTTGCCCTCGACGAAAATCTGCGGCTCGCCCTTTTCCGCCATATCGCTGGGTTCCCGCAGATAGACCCACAGGTTTTCCAGGGCGGTGCGCTGCAAGTCCTGTACGCTGCTTTCGGAGTGGGTGGTCATAATTTCCCCCTGCAATTTGGCAATTTGGATTGGCCGGGCCGGGCCGGGCCGGTTTCCCGGTCAGTTTATCACCAGTGGGGGGTAACTACAAATGGATAAGATTAGATTGCAGGGCAATTACGTCTTAACTAGGTCAATCCGGGCAACCGTCATTCCAAGCAACCGTCATTCCAAGCAACCGTCGTTCCGGCGAAAGCCGGAATCCAGGAAATCCTCACGGAAAAGAGCGCGCTAACTACAAGGAGTTCTGGATTCCGGCTTTCGCCGGAACGACGGTATTATGCAACGGTATTATGATGGAATTCACTCCCCCCGCTCATGGTGAGCTTGTCGAACCATCAGCACACTATCCTTCGACAAGCTAAAGATGAGCGGGGTAGTCAACTTGCCCGACTTTGCGACTGCCCCTGAGCAATGCCCCCCCTTCTTGAAGGCTTGCCCCGATTGGGTTAAGCTAACCGTAATGTTGCCGGCCGGCGGCTTGGGCCGGCCAATCCGGCCAACGGCGTTGGCGGCGGGAGGGACAATTATGGCTACCACTACCACTACCACCACACCTACTGCGGCGGCGCAGCGGATTCAGGGGCGGGAGCGGGCCGAACTGGCGGCGGAACTGGAAAAGCGGGTTTCCGGCGAGGTGCGCTTTGACCCCTTTTCCCGCGTCCTTTACAGCACCGACGCCAGCATCTACCAGATGGAGCCGGTGGGCGTGGTCATCCCCCGCAGCGTGGAGGACGTGCTGGCGGTGCTGGAAATTGCCCGGGATAATCAGGTGCCGGTGCTGCCCCGGGCCGGCGGCACCGGGCTGGCCGGCCAGTCCATCAATCACGCTATCGTAATGGACTTCAGCAAGTACCTTAATCAGGTGATTGAGGTCAATCGGGAAGAGCAGTGGGCGCGGGTGCAGCCGGGCATTGTCCTGGATTCCCTGAACCGCCACTTGCTGCCCTATGGCTTGCAATACGCCCCTGACCCTACTACCTCCAACCGGGCCTGCGTGGGCGGCGGCATCGGCAACAACACCTGCGGCGCCCATTCGGTCATTTACGGCAAGACCCTGGACCACATCAAGGAAGTGGACGTAGTTCTGTCCGATGCGGCCCAAGCCCATTTCAGCGCCCTGGAACCTCACGAACTGGAGGCCAAGCTGAAGGGCGACGGGCTGGAGTCGGACATTTACCGGGGCGTCTTGCAGATTGCCCGGGATAACCTGGCGGAAATCGAAGCCCGTTACCCCAAAATTATGCGGCGGGTCAGCGGCTACAATCTGGATTCCTTCCTGGGTGAGGAGCCGGTCAACCTGACCAAGATGGTGGTGGGTTCCGAAGGAACCCTGTGCGTCGTTACCGAGGCCAAGGTGAACCTGGTGCCGCGCCCCACGATGACCTCCCTGTCCGTCCTGCATTTCCGGGATATTTTCGAGGCCAGCGAAGCTACCAGGGAAGTCCTGAAGCATGGGCCGTCCTCGGTGGAAGTGCTGGATGATATGGTGCTGACCCGCTCCCGGGAATCTATGGGCCAGTCCCGCAACCTGGCCTTTGTTCAGGGCGATCCGGGGGCGATGCTGCTGGTGGAGTTCTACGGCGAGTCGGAGGCGGAACTGACCGCCCGGATGAACCAGCTTAAAGAAGATATGGAACATAAGCGGCTGGGTTACGCCTGCGTCAACCTGCTGGCCCGGGCCGACCAGGATATGGTCTGGAACGTCCGCAAGGGCGGCCTGGGCCTGCTGATGAGTATTCACGGCGACGCCAAGCCCATACCCTTCGTCGAAGACCCGGCGGTGGACCCGGAAAACCTGGGGGAGTTTGTCCGCCGCTTTGATGAGATTGTCCGCAATCACGACACCCAGGCCGGCTACTACGGCCACGCCAGCGTCGGCTGCCTGCACATCCGCCCTCTGATTAGCCTGAAAAGCGACGCCGGCATTGAAAAGATGCTTTCCATCGGTGAGGAAGTCAGCGACCTGGTCAAGGAGTTCGGCGGCTCAATGAGCGGCGAACACGGCGACGGCATTGTCCGGGGGGTATGGACGGAAAAGATGTTCGGCCCGGAAATCTGCCAGGCTTTCCGGGACTTGAAGAGCGCCTTTGACCCTCAGGGCATTATGAATCCGGGCAAGATTATTGACTGCCCCCCGATGCGGGAGAACCTGCGCTACGGCGGGGACTACCGGGCCGAGTCCCTGCCGGCCCACCTGGACTTTTCCCTGGACGCCAACTATGCCGGGGCGGTGGAGATGTGCAACGGCATGGGCGCCTGTCGCAAAATGACCGGCACTATGTGTCCCTCCTTTATGGCGACCCGGGAAGAGGAACACTCCACCCGAGGGCGGGCCAACCTGTTGCGGGCCGCGCTGTCGGGCCGCCTGCCCCAGGGGACGCTGGCCGACAAGCGGTTGTATGAGGCTATGGACTTGTGCCTGGAGTGCAAAGCCTGCAAGTCGGAGTGTGAGTCCGGCGTGGATATGGCAAAGCTCAAGTATGAGTTCCTGGACAACTATTACAAGACCAACAAGATGCCCCGGCGGACTAAACTCTTTGCCCACATCGCCCGGCTGAATCGGCTGGGCAGCCGGTTGGCGCCCTTGTCCAATTGGGGCGCCGGCAGTTTCCTGGGCCGCTGGGTGTCCGGCGCGCTGCTGGGGGTGCATCCCAACCGGCGGCTGCCCCGCTTTGCCCGGCAGACCTTGCCCCAATGGTTCAATTCCCGCCCGGCCGGGCCGGCCCACCGGACGGTCAAAGGCACGGTGGCCCTGTTTAACGATACCTTTATGAACTACAACTACCCGGAGATTGGCATTGCGGCGGTGGAACTGCTGGAGGCCGCCGGCTACCGGGTCCAGTTGGCTAACGGCCAGTGCTGCGGTCGGCCTATGATTTCCAAGGGCTTGCTGGATGAGGCGGCGGCTTATGCCCGCTACAACGTGGACTTGCTGCACGCCTTTGCCGACCAGGGGGTGCCGATAATCGGCTGCGAACCAAGCTGTCTGCTCACCTTCCGGGATGAGTACCCGGAGTTTTGCCGGGATGACCAGACCCGCGCCAAAGCCCGTAAAGTGGCCGAGCATAGCTATTTGATTGATGAGTTTCTGGCGATGCTCCAAGACCGGGGCGAGTTGGAGTTGGAGTTCTCCGGCCTATCCAAGAAGGTGTTGTTCCATGGGCATTGTCATGAGAAATCCCTGGTGGGAACGGCCCCGTCCCTGACCGCCCTGCGCCTGCCGCCGGGCTACGAGGTAGAACTGATTAACTCCGGCTGCTGCGGCATGGCCGGCTCCTTTGGCTTTGAGAAGGAACACTACGAAGTGTCGATGACCATTGGCGAGCAAACCCTGTTCCCGGCCATCCGGGACAAGGGGCCGGAGTGGGAAGTGGCGGTAATGGGCGTGTCCTGCCGCCAGCAGGTGGAACACGGCGCCGGCCGCCCGGCCCGCCACCTGGCCGAGGTGCTGCGGGACGCGGTAGTTTAGCCGGGTTTTGGTTCCTCCCGAACCATAGCTGCCGGTTTAAGGGGCCGGCATCCGCCGGGTGGTGTCGCCGAAGTTGCCGGCGGCGATGCTTAAATCCAGGATGTCAATACGCCCGTCGCCGTTGGCGTCGCCGAAGGGCAGGGTCAGTTCCGGGATGGTCAGCAGTTCGCCGGGGTTGATGGTCGCCGCCGGGATGAGCGCCGACAGGTAGCCCGGCGCGCGGATGTAAATGTCCCTTACGCCACCGGCCGCCTCTACCCGAAAGCTCCCGTCGGCCGCTACGAAGTGGGTCGCCTCTCCTATCTGAACGTAGGCCCCCAAGCTGCTGTCCCGCTGCTGCAAATGCACCTTTCCGGCAACCTCTCCATTACGGAAGGGATCCAGCAAGCCCTGGCCGGGTTGCGCCGAGGCCGCCGCGCCGCCGACAAAAATCTCCTGACGGGGCGCGCCTTGGGTCGCAATGGTGAACTGCGCCAACGCCGGGGACTTTCGGGCCTGAGTCGGGCTGATAAACATTCCAGGCAATGCCTGAGACTGGGTGCCGATTGTCGGATCGGCCAGGGAGTGGCCGGCGCCGTACTTGGCTTGGGGCAATGCTTGGCCTTCACCGAAGACGATTTCAGTCGGAAACTCGGCCCCGGTGGTTATGGAGGGATTGGCTAACCGGCCGGCCGACTTGACCGGGCCGGGTTTCAGGAAAATATAGGTCAAGGGAGTCGGCCCGGTGGCAATGGACGGCAGCGCCAGCGACCGGTTCCCACCGTAAGTTGTATGGGGGGCCTCAATCCAACCGGGCAGGACGCGGCTTAACGGCTCTGCCGTGGTGGTGATGTTGAGGCCGGCCAGTATCCGGGTAAATTGGGCCTCAGACGGGTTGAGCAGGATGCGGGTCAACTGCTGAATTCGGGTGCTGATGCCGGGGTTGCTCAGCGTACCGTCTAACCGGCCCTGGACCGGGCTGAGGAACATTGTGGTCGAAGTGGCTGCCTGGGTGGTTATGGTTGGGTTGGGGCGGGACAAGCTGGCCCCGCGCTTGGCTTGGGGGATTGATTCTCCAAAGACAATTTCAGTGGGGGGCTTGGCGGCAGCGATTATCCAGAACCCCGGCATAAAGGCCATTGCGTTATTGCTGCGGTCCGAGTCGCCGGCCAGGGTCGCGGTGGCCGTAAGGTTATGGATTGAGCCGGGGGCCGGCGGGCCGGGCGGCGGCGGGCCGCCGGTAGCGCTGGTGGTATCCCAGGAAAAGGCGATAGTCTGGCTGCCGCCGGCGGTCAGGGTTACCGACTGGCGGCCGATTTCCACCAGATCGGTGTTGTCATACAGGCGGACCGAGAAGGTTTCCGCCGCGCTGCCCCGGTTTGCCACGCCCACGTTGATGGTAACTGCGTCGCCCTGGGTGGCGAAGGGCGGTTTATGCCCCGCCCTTACGATGGAGGTTACGGCTACGTCGCGGGTAACGGTTTGGGGTGGAGAGCCGGGAGCGCCGCCGGCCGGCAGCGGGCGGTCGGCCAGGGCTGACACGGTGGAAAGGGAAACCGCCAGCAGGGTTGCCAGGGACGCCAGCGCGGCAATGAGTATAACGCGGGATAATTGCGCCCCTCGGTTGGGCTGGTTGCCGGCCGCCGGGTCAGGGCTTGTCATAGACAACCATCAGCAGCGCGCCGACCGCGCCGTGGTCGCTGGTTGATTGGGTCAGCTTCATCGCATGGGCGGTCTTGGCGTTGAAGGTAGTCAGGCTGGGCGAGCCGTGGTAGATGCCTTTGGCGCATTTTTCCGCAATCAGGTCGGCATCGTCCAGGGCAACCTTGGCGCAGGGCGCAACTTCGCCCTCAAGCTGGGTAATCCACAGCGTTACCGAAACTTCCTTTACCGTCAGGGTAGCGGGAACGGTGAAGGAAATCGGGTATTCACCTTGCAGTTTCTGGGCAGCGGCCATCATCAGGAAACTGTCGGCGTTGGGGTACTTGAAGTGGTAATAGCCCAGCTTAGCGTCGGACGACGCTATTTTAGTGCCTTCCAACGCCTCCTCAAGGGCGACGTTGATGGCTTCCAAAAGAAGGGTATTGCCCAGGTCGGCGTCCTCTATTCTCGGGTTATCCTCATCCACATCCCGGGCCTGCCAGACTTGAGAGGATGGGGCGTCCTTGGGGAGATAGGCCACCACCCAGCCCTGATCGTCATAATAGAGGTTGACGGTGGAAGGGATGTCGTTGATGTTCAGCAGGGGGAGCGCGGCGACGGTATAGTTATCGCCCATTTCCTTAATGGTGGCCGCCGTGTTTCTGCGGGAAATGACGCCGGCCGGAACCGGGCCGAAAATGTAGTTGTCAATCGTGTCTTTCTGCATCCGGCCCAGGGTGCTGGTGGCAACCCGGTAGTAGGCGGAGAAACCGGCCTGGTCGGAAGGGAAGGCTTGGTTGGCGTTTTGCAGCGACTCCCGCGCCTCGGCGGTCAACCCCAGGATAATGTCGGGGGTTGCCCCGGCCTCCGGGTCAATCGGGTCATCCCCGGAACTAACGACCGTCAATCCGCCAACCACGGCCACCCCCACCAAAACGGCGGCCAGCAACCAGAAAATTGGGGAGTGCGACAACACAATCTAACCTAACCTTCTGGTAAAGGTTTTGGTGGCGCAAAGGGTATCTTTCCAACCCTTTTCTAACACTTTCTAACACTATCGGAGTGGGCTGTCAAATAAACTGGCAGTTTGCCGGGGAAATTCATCGTAATCGCAGCATAAACCAGTTATTCCGGCTATAAACCCGTCATTCCGGCGAAAGCCGGAACCCAGGATGATCGGTAACCTGCACGATCTTTTCCGGGAGAATTTCCTGGATTCCGGCTTTCGCCGGAACGACGGTTGCCCGGGCTGCCCCGGTTCTCCCGGTTAAGATGCGATTGCCTTGTGTTTGACGGCATCAGTAACCATCTAAAGACTGGAAACGACATCAGCCCGGCAACCCGGAATGGCCCTATTTGCACCCGGCTGGGCCTCTACCAAAATTCGCCCAATTGATAAATCCAGGAGACAACCGGGCATACTCCCACCTTGCCATC
Organism: uncultured Dehalococcoidia bacterium; assembly: GCA_958295765.1. GTDB lineage: Bacteria > Chloroflexota > Dehalococcoidia > Lucifugimonadales > UBA3495 > CATQHB01. The sequence goes on along the minus strand of CATQHB010000002.1, from coordinate 528,091 downwards.
AGGGAAACCGCCCTTTAATATAGGCCCCAACCGGCAAACCTTCTAACCAACCTTCCACCAACCAACCAGCCGGCGCCGGAGGTTACGCGATGCCGCAGGTACATGACCGGGGCGGGTGGCCCACCGAGGAACCTATTGACCGGGAGGAGCATATCCTCGCCGATTGGGAGCGGCGGGTGGACGCGATGCACAATGTCCTCAGCGAGAAGGGGCTGCGCCGTACCGACGAAATGCGCCGGGCTATCGAAAGCCTGCCGCCGGAGCAGTACGAAACGATGTCTTACTACGAGCGGTGGACGGCGGCCCTGGAAATCCTGCTGCTGGAAAAGGGCGTGCTGACCGCCGGGGAAATCGACGCCCGCTTTGCCGAATTGGAAAGGCCGGAGTAGCAGCTATGACCGCAATGACCGCAACGACCGACGCGCCAACCGAATATCAGCCGGGCGACCGGGTAAGGGTACGGGTGGACAACCCCGGCGGCCACTTCCGCACGCCGGCCTACATCCAGGGGCAGACCGGGCAGGTAGCGGCGTTGTGCGGCGTCTTTGCCAACCCGGAATCCCTGGCCTACGGCGGCCCCGGCCAGCCCCGCCAGCCCCTCTACCGGGTGGAGTTTGACCAGGCTCAGGTCTGGCCGGAGTACCGGGGGCCGGCGTCAGATAAGATTCTGGTGGATATTTACCAGCACTGGCTGGAACCGGCCGCCTCGCCCGGCGAATAGGGGTTAGACCGGCTCACCACCAGCAGACAGGAGGCAGCGATGACCAACCCTTCCAATCACGCCGAAAACCATCAGGACGACGGCCACGGCCACGACCACCCCGGTATGCTGGCCGACGCCGAGTTGAGCTACTACGCCCGCCGGGCCAGGGCAATGGAGTCCCTGCTGGTGGAAAAGGAAATTTGCACCCCCGGCGAGATTCAGGCGATGGTGGAGCGGATTGACGCCCGCTCCCCGGCCGACGGCGCCCGGGTGGTGGCCCGCGCCTGGGCCGACCCCCAATACCAGGCGCGGCTCTTGTCCACCCCGGAGGCCGCCCTGGCCGAGTTGGGCTATACCCTGCCCGAAACTACGCCCAAGCTGGCGGTGGTGGAAAACACGGCGGAAGTGCATCACCTGGTGGTCTGTACCCTGTGCTCCTGCTACCCCCGGAACCTGCTGGGCCGGCCGCCGGACTGGTACAAGAGCCTGGCCTACCGCTCCCGGGCCGTCGTTGACCCGCGGGGCGTGCTGCGGGAGTTCGGCCTGGACTTGCCCGACTCGGTAGCGGTACGGGTGCTGGACAGCACCGCCGACCTGCGCTACCTGGTGCTGCCCCGCCGTCCCGCCGGCACGGAGGGATTGACCGAGGCGGAATTGGCGGAACTGGTAACGCGGGATAGTATGATTGGCGTAACCGAGGCCCGGACACCGGAAAGGGCCGGGGTATAGTCCCGCCGCCGTCCCCAATCCACCCTGCCGCTCCGGGCGTAGTTGTTGCTGAAATCCTCTTTTGCGCGGGGGCGGGATGAAGTACCCCTGGGCCAACATTTTCCTGCTTTTGCTGGGCGCGGTCGAGTTGGGCAGCGGCTACCTGGCCCTGACCAACGGGACGCCGGAATGGGTGGCGGCCCTGCACGTTCACCGCATCCTCGGCTTTGCCATCGTCGTCCTGCTTATCTGGAAAGGGCGCAACATCCTGGGGCGGCTGGCCCAGCGGCACCTGTGGCGGCGGTTCTGGTTGCCCTACGCCGCGTCCCTGCTGCTGTTAAGCCTGCTGCTGGCGGCCCTGGGGCTGGGGCTGGCCTGGAGCCACGTCGGGCCGTTCTACTTCCTCGGACTCAGCGGCGTCAGTTGGCACATCTACCTGTCCCTGGCCTTGACGCCCCTGCTGCTGTGGCACACCCTCCGCCACCGCTGGAGTATGCGGCCCCGGTTCTGGGCGGAACGGCGCGCCGTGCTGAAGTTGGGCGGCCTGGCCCTGGCCGGGCTGGTCCTGTGGCGAACCGGCGAACTGGTCAATCAGTGGGCCGGACTGCCCGGCGCATCCCGCCGTTTCACCGGCTCTTACGAAAGCGGCAGCGATAGCGGCAACGCCTTTCCCGCCACCTCCTGGCTCAATGACCGCCCGGCGCCGGTGGACGTTGCCGCGTGGCGGTTGCAAGTCAGCGGCCTGGTGCAGCAGGAGTTGTCCCTGCCTTATGCGGCGCTGGCCGGGCGGGATGAGCAGAGGCGGGCCACCCTGGACTGCACCGGCGGGTGGCACTCGACGCAAGATTGGCAGGGCCTGCCGTTAAGGGAAGTGCTGGACTGGGCCGGCGTCTTGCCAACGGCGGCCAGCCTGACGGTGCGCTCGATTACCGGCTACAGCCGCCGCTTTGCCTTTGAGGAAATCGACGACTATCTGCTGGTTACGCGGGTGGGTAACGAATCCCTGTCGCACCACCACGGTTTCCCCCTGCGGCTGGCCGCGCCGGGCAAGCGGGGTTTTGAGTGGGTCAAGTGGGTGAACCACATTGAAGTCAACGCTACCAGCAAGTGGTGGCAGCCGCCCCTGCCCTTGACCTGATTCACACATTGATGGACAGGATATACCGGATTTTGTTGATTGCTGATGGGGACAATCCCGGAATAGCCCGAAATCAGCCCGCGGCAATCAACAAAATCCGACCCATCCGGGTAAGGCTAAGGCACCAGCATAGCCCGGGTGATTTCCGTCTGCCGCTGATTCCATTCCGCTTGGGCAAAGGCGGCGTTGACCTCGGCCAGGGGGAACTGGTGGGAGACCAGCTTGTGGAAGGGCAGCTTGTCCTGATTCCGCACCAGAAAGGCCAGCAGGGTGGGCAGCAGGTCGGGGCGGTACATTCGCGAACCCAGGATGTTCTTGCCGGACAGCAGCTTGGAGGGGTCAATGGACACTTCCTTGCCCCGGACGATGTCGCCGATTTCGACGAAACTGCCGCCGTTGCTGAGCATATCAATGCCCTCGGCCAGCAGGTCGGCCCGGCCCACCAGTTCCATCACCACGTCAGCGCCGCGCCCGTTGGTCAGCTCCCACACCCGGCGGATGCGGGTTTCCGGCGTGTTGAACTCCTCAATGTTGATGGTATGGTCGGCGCCGAACTCCTCGGCCAGTTGCAGGCGGTTCTCCAGCCGGTCAAGGACAATCACCCGGTCGGCGCCCATATCTTTAGCCATTGCCGTCGCGTTCAACCCCAGGCCGCCGGCGCCCTGAATGACCACGTACTGGCCTTCGTGGGCGCTGGCCCGCATCAGCCCGGTGGTAACGGTGCCCATGGCGCAGTTGACCGGCCCCAAAAGGTCGTCGGGCAGTTCGTCAGGAACCCGGAAAAAGGGATGGCGGGGCGGCAGGTAGAGAAAGTCGGCGTAGGTGCCGGTGAAGTAGGGGTAAACGCCGGCGGTGGGGTAGGCCCGGTTGGCGCACCAGTTGGTATCGCCGCGCAGGCACAGGTGGCAGCGGTGGCAGGGGAAAATTGCCGAATAGACCACCCGGTCGCCCTCTACTACCGGAGTTCCCAGGGTATCGGCGGCCACGCCGTCGCCCAGCACTTCCACCACGCCGGTTCCCTCATGGCCCATCACCCGGCCGGTGGACGGTAGAGGCATAAACTCCTGGGTCTGGTCGCCGCGCCAGGTATGCAGGTCCGAGCCGCAGATGCCGGCCTGAGTCATCCGCAGCAGGGTCGCCCCCGGCTCCGGTTCCGGCACCTCATACTCCTCAATCTCAAAGGGCTTGCCATACTCCTTAACCACCACAATGCGGCCTTTCATAAAAGCGCCTCCTTTAGAAGGGAATGGGGCAGTGAGGCCACTATAGCGGTTAGGGGGCCGGTTGGCAAACGGGGAGAAAGTGGGGGGCAATCGCATCTTAACCAAGGCAAGGCGAGCCAAGCAACCGTCATTGACAACCCCGGCAACCGTCGTTCCGGCGAAAGCCGGAATCCAGGAAATCCTCCCGGAAAAGAACGGGGCGGCTACCGAGCGTTCTGGATTCCGGCTATAGCCGGAATGACGGTTTTATGCTGCGATTGACCCGGAAGAAAATGCAGGTGGGCGCTGGATTGGGCTATTCTCAACGCGCGTTGGTGTTCTGGCCGGAATACTCCGGCGTCCGGTAGGGGCGGGTTTATAACCCGCCCGGCCCACAACGGCAGAATCATTCGGGCAACGGAGACAGCGTATCCGACATATCCTTGCCCCAGAACCAGGGCGGGTTATAAACCCGCCCCTACAATGTAATAGAGCCGGGCAAGGAACCCCCACACCTATTGCGAATACCTGGATTGGCCCCCCCAGCCCCTGCATCAGGGCCAGAAGTCAATAACCCCTCTCCCCGTAGCAGAAGGGGCGGGGGTTCGGGGCTACAATAGAGCGGTGGCCTGAGCCAACCTAATCTGAGGAAGGCAATTCCTTGGGTTGTTGCAGTTCCATTGCCTCGCCGTTGTAGCGGAGGTCGCAGCGACCGGCTTTAGTTACCAGCACCGACACGGCGCCGTCGGCGGTGGTGAACCTTTTGCCCAGGGCCATGTCAATGGCGTCGGCGGATACAGCGGCACCGGCAAGGGCGGCTTCCGCGCCTTTAAGCTGGAGGGGGGTATCCCCGTCGGTGAAATCGCCGTCGCCGCCCTTGGTAACTACCATTTCCGCCCCGCCGGGGCTTACATATCGCTGTCCCGTCTTGACCATAGTTGCAAATACCCTTTCCGTTCTGTAGTTGTTCCGTAGTTGTTGGGGCTGATTATAGCTATCGGGCCGAACAGCGTCAACGCCGGGGCCAGCAGCCCAGGTCCGGTGACAAGTCAATACCAAGAACAAAATCCGCTCATGGTTAACAAAATCCGCTCATGGTGAGCTTGTCGAACCACCCACCCTATCCTTCGACAAGCTCAGGATGAGCGGAGTATTTACCACGGCAGGCGGAGTATTTAATGCGGTATCTGGTACGGAAATCCCCGGCACGAGCCGCCGGGCTTAATCCCCCAATCAGACCGCCACCGCTATGGCCCGCTTTACACACTCCAGGACGGCCTGGTTGCTGGTTACCACCGGGCGGCCGGCCGCCTTCCGCAGTTCGCTTAACACCTCTACCGACCGGAGGTTGGCGCAGGACACAAAGAGGCAATCCGAATCCACGCCGGCCAGTTGTTCCTGAACGTAGGCGATAATTTCCGCCGGCGTAACCGCCGCAATGTTAAAGGCGCCCCGCACGTCCATTCCGGACAGGTACGGCACCGAAAACCCGGAAGTTTCCAGGGAGTCCTTGATGGTATCGTTGATTTCCTGAGAGTAGGGGGTGAGGACGGCGACGCTGTTGAACTCCAGGCGGCGCAGTTCCTCCACCACTGCGCCCATAATGGTGATGGTGGGGGCGCCGGTGGCCCGGGCCAGTTCCTCGGCCAGTTCCTGCTCGTAGGCCGGGCCGCGCAGGGCGCCGGCGGAGGTGCAGCCAAAGACCACCACGTCGGGCCGCAGCGTGCCAACCTGCCGGGCGCACTCCGGTAGATAAACGTCCAGCATCAACTCCTCGGTTTCAATAGTAACGCTGCCCTCCAGCAGCATCCGGGAAGTGTGGACGGTGACGTTGTTGGGCAGGTTCCGGTACAGGTCCGGCTCCATCACGGTGTTGGTGGAGGGGACGATGAGGCCGACGCGTTTGGGGCTTCGGTAGTCATCGGGAGTGAGGAATCTTCTGCCTTCTGCCTGAAGTTGGCGCCACCGTTCCATCCACTCCGGGTGAACCTCGTCGGCCGGCCGGGCGTTGGCAAAGGAAAGGTCATACGTCTCCAGGGCATCCGGGTCCCGGGCGATGCCGGCGTTAATGGCAACCTCCTCACAGTACTTGGCCTCAATCTCGGTAAAGGACAGGTCGCCGTTCACCAGCTTATCCCATTCCTCCGGGGATATGCAGTTAGGCTTGAGGTGGAGGGTTGAGTCTGACTTGATCATATTTACTTCTCTCCCTGGAATTAGCTGCGCGGAGGCTGATAATGTGGCGGTTATTGCCCCGCCAAGTATAAACCACGGCGTAGAGACGGTCGCCGATGAAACCTTTGGCGTAGTAACGCATTTCGTTGCCGCGGGGGCTTTCCTCAGTTTGGGCGCTGTCCCAATCAAAACTCTGGACAGTCGCAAAGTCAATTTCACGCTTGTTAAGATTTTCCAGCCGTTTGGCTTCGTCCCATTCGTAGCCTTCTAGTTGGGGCAACATACCTTTATTTTAGATGCAGCGGGACGAACTGGCAACGGTCAAGCTGTCATTCCACGGTAAGCGCGGCCAAGTCGGTCAGCACCTTATCCAGCCGCCCGGCCAGCAGGTCAATGTTGGCGGCGGCGGCCTGGTGAGTGAAGGCGTACCCTTTCAGTCCCGGCGCAGAGAATTCCGCAGCGTCCGGGTGACCATCAAACTGGTCGGTCCAGCTTTCCAAAAGCTGACGGAGATTATCGGGCAAGGATTCAAAGAACCCCTGGGCAGAGTTCCCTGCTCCGAAAAGAAAGCCTTCCTGACCAACCCAATTTTTTGATTCCGGTTCAAAGAACCAGGCCACCGCCAGGGGATTATTCCAGGCTGCACAGCGCCGTCCAATGGTCACACTCCGGGTACTCCCACTGAAAGTGGCCCCGTGCTTGCGCGCTACTGCAAACAAGCGAGTAGCAGCTTGTTGAATTTGAGGGTCTGAAAAGGACTGAATAAGAGACTCTTCATTGTGGCGAAAGGTCGGCCCCGAACCTGACCGGCGCACAGAGGCGGCAACGGCTTCAGCAGTACGCCCGATGACCCGGGGAACCAACGTACTGCCGGTTGCGCCCTGGAACTGCTTAATTTCCACTGCCAGGACATCAATGCGGGGCATCTGTTCGTTCAGGAATTCCACAACCCGGGTCAGTTCGTCGGGGATGCCGTCAGCGACGAAGAGCAGGCACAGGCGGGCCGATCGCAGATTGGTTTCCACCTTCTGCCAGAAGGCATCGACGTCCGGCTCTTCCTCTGATTGCAACAGTTCCGCCAGCACGGTGTCCGGGTCTTGGCCGGCGGCCTCGACACGCCTCTCAAAGGCGTGCCGGATGTCGCTGACATTCCAGGTCTGGGTGGCGTGGGCGGCGTAGTCCATCATCTGCCCGACTATTTCACGCCGGATCTGCGAGTTGGCGGACCGCTTGACTTCTACCAGGGTGGGAACGGCGTCCTGGTCGATGAGCAGGTGGTCCAGCGCCCAGCGGTTGCCGCCGCCGATGATGTCGGCGATACCCTGCTCCCGGTCAATCAGGATAAAGCGGCGCGGGTTGGCCGGGTTCATTCGCTCGCCGGATAGCAATTCCAAGTGGTCGGCCACTAATTCCTGCAAATCGTCCTCCAAATCAAAGGGTTCCTCTCGCATCGGCTCCAGTTCTCCTTGTTCGTTCAGGTGATAGATTTGCTGCTGAGTCAAGGTTTACTCCTCTCTGTTTTGGTTATGGTAAGGCTATTATCAGCCTCTCTGTCTCCCGGGAGATTGTCTCGTAGCGCCGTCTTGACCAGATTATAACAGCCCCCGGATATTTTGACAGGCCATCAGCGATACACCTGGCCCCGGCTGCCAACGCCGACCACCAGGACCGTTAAAACCTCGTCTTGAATATCGCAGATAATGCGCCAGTCCCCCACCCGGTAACGCCAATATCCGCTGAGCGCTCCGTGCAAGGCGTGGCCTCGGTCGCGCGGATTATCCGAAGGGGCTACGCGCTCGTTCATAAAAGCGATGATGCGTCGACTTATTTGCGGATCCAGCCGGTTGAGCTGGTGCAGCGCCGTTTCGGTGTAGTTAACCGTCCAGGCCAAGGTTAGCCATCATCTCGGCAGTGGAATAGATACGCTCCTGGCCCCTGCGGACCCGCTCCATTACCGCGTCGGCCATTCTGCAATCCGCTAGGTCCTCCAGGTGGATGGTCTGCAATGTCGCCATAACCTGCTGCAATCGCGCCGCCAGTTCGTCGATGTGCCGGACGGCGGCCTCGTGCTTGATGGCCCAGGCAGCGACGTTGGCGGTGGATACGTCAACGGCATCGGCGTCATTGGCGAAGGAGTCAAACCAGCTTTTCAGCGCTTGGCGAACTGGGTCAGGCAACCTCTCCGGCACATTTCCTTCCTTTAGCTTGCCAAAGGAAAAGTACCGGGTTTTCATCCACCCGCGCCCGCCGGGGTACAGCCAGGCGACGGAAATGGGATGCGGCCAGGCGGGAGCGGCGGGGTAGCGGAGGCTGATTCCGGTATGCCCCGGTTTAACCAAGCCGCCATTTTCTTCGGCGACGGCCATCAGCCGCTGGGCGGCCTGACGGACCTGAGGGCTGGGCATCTTCTCCAGAAACTCAGGAATAGTTATGCGGCGGGGTTTCGTTTCAGCCAAATTACTGCCTCCCTTAACCACAGATAACCACAAAACCCCCGGCATAAGCCGGGGTTGCCGGTTGTTTGCAGTCAGGAATTGGTAGCGGGGGTAGGATTCGAACCTACGACCTTCGGGTTATGAGCCCGACGAGCTGCCACTGCTCCACCCCGCGCTGGGTGAGGGATTATTATTGAGGCTGCGGAAAGGGAAGAGAACAAGGAACCCTGAGAAATTGTCCTGAAAGGTTTGACGTTTCAACGTTCACTCAAACTGATGGTTTGGAGCTCTTAGCGTGGGTCAAATCGCTCGACCGGTTAGTATCGGTAAGCTGAAGCTGTTACCAGCCTTACACCTCCGACCTATCAAGCAGATAGTCTCTCTGCAGTCTTACTCCCGAAATCAATCGGGAAGGGAGGCCTCATCTTGGGGGATGCTTCGCGCTTAGATGCCTTCAGCGCTTATCGCTGCCAGACATGGCTACCCAGCGCTGCTCCTGGCGGAACAACTGGAACACCATAGGTCTGTCCCTCCCGGTCCTCTCGTACTAGGGAGAGGTTCCCTCAAGCCTCCTGCGCCCATGGCGGATAGAGACCGAACTGTCTCACGACGTTCTGAACCCAACTCACGTACCCCTTTAACCGGCGAACAGCCGGACCCTTGGGACCGCCTTCAGCCCCAGGATGGGACGAGCCGACATCGAGGTGCCAAACCTCGCCGTCGATGTGAACTCTTGGGCGAGATAAGCCTGTTATCCCCGGGGTAGCTTTTATCCGATAAGCCACGGCCCTTCCACACGGTGCCGTAGGATCACTTTGCCCGAGTTTCCTCCCTGCTCGACTTGTAGGTCTCGCAGTCAAGCCCCCTTATGCCAATGCGTTCTGTGGACGATTTCCATCCGTCCTGAGGGGACCTTTGGGCGCCTCCGTTACTTTTTAGGAGGCAACCGCCCCAGTTAAACTGCCCACCAGGCACTGTCCCCCAGTTTTGCTGAGGTTAGAACCAAAAACAGCCAAGGGTGGTATTTCAAGATTGGCTCCACCCCGACTGGCGTCGGGGCTTCACAGCCTCCCACCTATCCTACACATGACAGTTCCCAGCCCAATACCAGGCTACAGTAAAGCTCCACGGGGTCTTTTTGTCCTGCCACGGGTCGCCCGCGTCTTCACGGGCACCGCAATTTCACCGAGCCCTCCGCCGAGACAATGGCCAAGTCGTTCAACCATTCATGCGGGTCGGAACTTACCCGACAAGGGACTTCGCTACCTTAGGACCGTTAGAGTTACGGCCGCCGTTCACCGGGGCTTCAGTTCGGAGCTTGCACCCCTCCCCTTAACCTTCCGGCACTGGGCAGGCGTCAGCCTGTATACGTAGGGTTTCCCCTTAGCACAGACCTGTGTTTTTGTTAAACAGTCGCCCGGCCTTCTTGTCTGCGCCCCCAAAGCGCTCCACCGGCTCGCGGTTTCACCCCCCAAGGGGCCCTTTCTCCCAAAGTTACAGGGCTCTTTTGTCTAGTTCCTTAGCGGAGGTTAGCTCGAACACCTAGGGACTTTTATCCCAGCCCACCAGTGGCGGTTTGCGGTACGGTCGCCGCTGTTTCTCCAAACGAAGCTTTTCTCGTCGGTTTGGGTTCAGCCGAGTTTCGCAGGCCCTAAGGCCCCGATTCCCTCAACCCTCAGCTTAACGCCGGAGTGGATTTGCCTGCCCCGGCTCGCCTACGGAGGAGGACGCCAATCCAATAAGACGCCCGACCTACCCTTCCGCACCCCTCCGAGTATCATCAAAACAACGGCGGTGCAGGAATATTAACCTGCTGTCCATCGCCTTCGGCGCTTGCCTACGGCTTAGGACCGACTAACCCTACGCCGATAAACGTTGCGTAGGAAACCTTGGGCTTTCGGTGTCAGGGATTCTCACCCTGATTTACGCTACTCATTCCGGGATTCTCACTTCCCCGCGCTCCAGCAAGCCTCACGACTCACCTTCATCGCCCGAGGAACGCTCCCCTACCACGCCCAGGCAGTTGCCAGGGTCTCCGGCCCCGCCCCTTCCGGCTGCCCCGCCGGCTTCCCTTCCCGAAGGAAGTTCCCCCATTGGTTAAACCTTCCAGAGCGAAACTTTCCACCCTGTACCTGAACATCCACGGCTTCGGCGGCAGGCTTAAGCCCCGTTACATTTTCGGCGCAGGACCCCTCGACCAGTGAGCTATTACGCACTCTTTAAAGGAATGGCTGCTTCTAAGCCAACCTCCTGGTTGTTTTGGGAACCCCACCTCCTTTCCCACTTAGCCTGCGCTTGGGGGCCTTAGCCGGTGGTCTGGGCTGTTTCCCTTTTGACAATCGCACTTATCTGTGACTGTCTCACTCCCGGGTATCGGCAGAACGGCATTGGTGGTTTGATTGAGTTTGGTAAGCTCACGCCCCCTAGCCCATTCAGTGCCCTACCTCCGTCCTCCTAATTCCCGAGGCTGCACCTAAATGCATTTCGGGGAGAACTAGCTATTTCCGGGTTCGATTGGCATTTCACCTCTACCCACAGCTCATCCCAAGCTTTTGTACTAGCCACGAGTTCGATCCTTCAGTTCGCGTTAACGAACCTTCAATCTGGCCATGGGTAGCTCACCCGGTTTCGAGTCTACTACATGGAACTGGCACGCCCTATTCAGACTCGCTTTCGCTACGGCTCCGGAACTCCAGTTCCTTAACCTTGCTCCATACAGTAAGTCCCCGGATCATTCTTCAATAGGCACGCCGTCACCCCGAACTCAATCGAGGCTGCGACCTTCTGTAGGCTTACGGTTTCAGGTCTATTTCACTCCCCGCTAGGGGTTCTTTTCACCTTTCCCTCACGGTACTGGTGCGCTATCGGTGACCAAGGATATTTAGCCTTGGAGGGTGGTCCCCCCAACTTCCCACAAGGTTTCCCGTGCCCCGTGGTACTCAGGTAAACACCGGAAGTCTCAGCCCTTTCGCCTACGGGGCTATCACCCCCTATGGCGGCCCTTCCCAGGGTCCTTCGGCTAGAGTTGAGATTGGTAACTTCCCCAGGCCTGGTGAGGCGGCCCAAGATGTTCCCTATAACCCCGCTATGACATAGGCCCTCACGCCGTTCGGTCATAACGGTTTAGGCTCTTCCCCGTTCGTTCGCCACTACTTAGGGAATCTCGGTTGATTTCTTTTCCTCGGGGTACTTAGATGTTTCAGTTCCCCCGCTTACCCTCCCGATAAATCGGGATGAACCGGCTCAACACCGGAACAGGTTGCCCCATTCGGGAATCCCCGACTATGCCTGTTAGACGGCTCGTCGAGGCTTATCGCAGCCTTACCGCGCCCTTCATCGGTCCTTGGTCCCAAGGCATCCACCGTAAGCCCTTAATAATTTGACCCACGCTAAGAACTCCAAACTTCTCAGTTTGAAATTTCAGGACAATTTCTCAAGGTTCATTATTCTCTTTTTAAGGTGCGGTGCAAAGAAAAGGGCGGTTGGGCTGCCCCAAACGCCGTTCGGGTTCTCCCAACTCCGGTGATGCTTTCAGGTAATTTTCATACCGTCGCGCTCAACTACCGCCTTTTCTTGTAACAAGTGATTATAGGGCGGGTTTTCCCCGCCGTCAAGGGGTAAATCGGGGGATTTTAAGATTGGTGTTTGGGGAATGTCGGGCCGGAGTCGGGGATGGTTGCTTGCCAGGTAGTATTGGCATACAATTTCCGCACCCTGATTCGGCAAACGGTAGTGAAAATTATGCTGACCTATCGGGCAATGTATAAGTTTCTGGATGCCGGGGTTCACGCCGAGGTGCTGGATTTCCCGGGGGTTATCACCTGGGGCGCCGACCTGGAGCAAGCCCGCCATCTGCTGGGCAGCGCATTGGTGGATCTGGCGGAAACCAACCTGTTGCAAGGGGAACCGCTGCCTTTGCCCAACCCGGCAGTCAGCGACCCGGAGGCCGACTTGGAGGAGCCGATTTACCTGTTAATGCAGGCAGCGTCCAAAGTTACCCTGGTTGCCGAAGGCGCCGTTCCGTGAGCCGGCGCGACCTGTTGCGCCACCTCAGCCAGCAGGGCTGCCGGTTCCTCCGGGAAGGCAGCGACCATACCATCTGGGAAAACCCGCACAACAACCGCCGAACTTCCATTCCACGCCACCGGGAAATCCACATATACACCGCAAGACGCATTTGCCGCCAGCTTGGGGTTATTCCGGTTGGAGAAGCCAGCGATTGAGGATGAGGGGTTATGACAAGCCCCCAAAACACGCTCAAGGGGTAAATCAGGGGATTTTAAGATTGGTGTTTGGGGAATGTTCGCTGCTGCCGGCGGCGCAGTTGAATTCCCTTTAAGCTAGCAGCCCGTATGCTATGGGGCAGGAGTGTCATCAATTGCCAGTGGAGACCTCGGATTTGGCGTATCCGTTATCGGAAAACTCAACGGGGTTTCCAGGGCTATGACATTAGCCGGTGGAAAGAACGTTTGCTGAGCCGCCTCGCTCAATTGGGCAACCTCGGCGGGATTAAAGAGAAAACCGGGGTTCTTGACCGTAAAATATATGGCAATTCCGAGGACAACGCCGGTAACCACCACCAGAACGACCAGCATAGTTGCTACGATTGCCATACGCAACCAGGGGTCGGCGTCCAGAGCGAACAGGCTGCCGCCGGCGATGGCCTCCAGAGCAACCAGCACTGCCCCAATAGCCCCCAATGGGCTGCGGACAGACCCCATGACTACTCGGAATCCTGGGCTTTGATGTTCAAGTCCGGGTACTTGTCCCGCAATTGCTTCAAAGCGGTCTTTCTGATGGCTTCTATATCAATGTCCAGCTTATGCCCCGTTTTCTCCTGACTGTCTATCAGCTGCGCTACCACCGCTTCAAGAATCATTATCTTCAACTCGGAGTTCAGGAGCGCCTCCGGCAGATTCAAACTTCCTACGCTTACCATCACCGACTCCATAGCAAGAGGAATAAGGTTGCCGGCACTATTATACACCAATCCCACCCCTGGGCCGCCACCCCCTACCGCCCTTTAAACTCCGGCGCCCTTTTCTCCAGAAACGCTTGCACCGCCTCCCGGTGGTCTGCCGTGGTGCGGGCCTGGTCCTGGGCTACGTGGGCCAGGTCGAGATGCTCTCTAAAGCTCTGGTCCTGGGCCTGCTTTACCAGGTACTTAATCAGGGATTGCGACCGGGTGGCGCCCTGGGCCAGCCGGGTCGCCAGTTCCAGGGCCGCCTCTAGCAGGTCGGCATCGGCCACCACCCGGCTGACCAGGCCCATACGGAACGCCTCCCGGCCGTCCACCCGGTCGCCGGAGTATTGCAGCATCAGGGTATTGCTCAGCCCGATGAGCCGGGGCAGGTTCCAGCAGCTTCCGTCGGCGGGAATCAGCCCCATGCGGACAAAAGCCTCGGAGAACTGGGCCTTTTCGGCGGCGAGGCGGATGTCGCAGGCCAGGGCCAGCCCCATGCCGGCGCCGATGGCGTGGCCGTTGACGGCGGCAATGGTGGGCTTCTGCTGCTCCTGGAGGCGCAGCACCATCTCCGGCGCCCGGGACGTTTCCGGCGCGAACCGGCGGGCGTAGCGGGCCTCCATACCGCCCCAGGGCCGGGCATTCGTCTCCCCGCTGCCCTGCTCCCGTTCCTGCCGGTCTTGGATGGAACGGCTGAAGCCGCGCACGTTGGCGCCGGAACAGAAGGACGGTTCGGTTCCGGTCAACAGCAGCACCCGCTGTTCCGGGTCATCCTCAAACTGCTCCAGCGCCGCAAAAAACTCCCGGGCCAGATCCGGGTTGATGGCGTTGCGGGTAGCCGGGTCGTGCAGCGTGAGCAGCAGCACGCCGTCCCGGATTTCGGTCTTGATGTAATCGCTGGACATTTTCGCTCCCTTATATCTTTGCTTTCACCTTCCACTGCCTACCGGAAATCGGTCGCGCCGCCGGTTTCGGCCAGGGACTTTAACCTTATCATAATAATTATAATTGGCAATTTAGACCGCCGGACTTTATAATTCCGCTAACTACTGTTTATTCCGCCGGGGAAACGCCGGAGCCGGCGCCCCGGACGATTCGGGAGGGAGACTAATGCAGGAAGGGACTATATTGAATCTGCACCTGGCCCGGGTTAAGGGCACGCCCTCGGACCCGGTAACCGAGGCCACCGCCATTTCGGCCCGCGGGCTGGAGGGCGACCGCAGTTGCCTGGTGAACAACGCCCGGCAGGTGCTGGTGATGGATAAGGAAACCCTTGATAAGTTTGAGCTGGCTCCCGGGCAGATAAAGGAGAACATCACCACCTCCGGGCTGGATTTGTCCCAGGCCAAGCCGGGGCAGGTGTTCTTTGTCGGCAGCGAGGTTACCCTGGAGATTGTGGGGGAGTGCGAACCCTGCGGCAAGATGGACGCCATCCGCATGGGCCTGCGGGAAGAACTGAACCACCGCCGGGGGATACTGGCAATGGTAATCAGCGGCGGCCCCATCAAGGTGGGCGACGCCATTCGCATTGAACCCTAATTCCTACCGGGCCAAGGCGTGAAAGGGCGCAGGGCCGGGCCGGTCAACTTAAATGCCCATTGGAAAAGCAGCGATGAAAGGCAAAGGCAAAAGCAGAACCGTTACCACCTACCTGCCCCCGGAGTTGGCGGCAAAGCTGGACGCCCTGATTGACGCGGAGGGCGGCACCCGCAGCGGTTGGCTGCGGGCAGCGCTGGAGGCGTATATCACCGATGCCGAGTGGACGCTGGCTTGCGGGTTGGGCCAAGACCTGGCCCTGTCAATGGGCCGCGACCCGGAAAAGGTCAATCGGCGGATTGATGATTTGCGGGCCAATCCGCCGCCGGGCTACCCCGGTTTGTCCCCCCGGCTACGCTACGAGTTCGACATCGACGGCGAAAGAGACGCCCGGCGGCCCAAAGGCGTCAACATCATCTCCGTACCGCCCTGGCACGAACCGCCGGCGGAGACGCCCCTGGCGGAGGCGTCGGTATGCCTGTCCCCGGAACGGGTATCCCTGATGGACGGGATGATTGACCGGACTAGCATCAGCCGCAGCGCCTTGCTGCGCGCCCTGCTCCGGTTCTACCTGCAAGACCGGGAATGGGCGGCCATTTTCGAATACGGACGCCAGCGTGCCCAGGAAACGGGCGTTACCGAAGAGGAAGTGCAAAGGATTATCGATGGGTATCGGGCAGAGTGGCGTCGGTGGGGGCGGGCCGGTTAGGGTAGTCCTGGACGCCAACATCATCATTTCCGGGTGGCATTATGGTGGAACCCCGGAAAGAGCTATTAACCTTGGCCGGAGCAGCGGGTTTCACGTTTATATCTCGCCATATATCCTGGGGGAAGTGGAGCGAACTCTGCTGGGCGTCAGGTTCGGCTGGAGCCGGTCTCGACTGGATGGGTCGCTCGGCAGTTTCCTCCAATGGGCTAACATCATCCATCCCGCCGTCCAAGTAACCGGCGTTTCCCGGGATGTCAACGATGACCCCGTCCTGGCCTGCTGCTTGCAAGCCAACGCCGATTATCTAGTTACCGGGGATAATGATTTGCTGGCCTTGGGGTCGTTCCGGGGGACGCGGATAGTTAATGCGGCGGCGTTTTTAGAGATTTATGAGGAGTTGGAAGGCGGGGGATGATTAGTCCCGGCTTGCCTGCGCCCATAGAACCCATCGGCCTTGCCCCCAATTTATCCATTTGCTTCCTTGTGGATACCGCCACTGTGAATCCCTTACCTTTCTCCGGAGGGAGCGACTGTGGAAGTAGCCGGCCTCATCTATGAACAGCGCGTAAGCCACCTTGGCTTTCCCTTGCTTAACGTACTGCTGAATACGCCAATCATCTTCCTTAAATTCATCCCAGATGCCTTTCCCAAAGTAGGGGTCCGCCGAAGCTCTACCACGGCGTGAATACTTGAACTCCGCGGCTACCTCAACCACACCGTCACGGTTGAGAATTACCAAGTCGGCATGGTACTGCAATTCGGCATGGTACTGCAATAAGAGATGTTCTCTACGCACTTCGTAAGGCAAGCCCGATTTTTCAATCTCTTGCTTAATTCGGTCTGCCACCAATTCGACTAAATCCTCTTCATCCGAAAACCGGAATGTTTCGTAGTCGTCTCGCTGATACTCAATTCGCAGCCACTCAATAGCGTTCTCAAACAACTCGGCCACTTCCATTTCAACCTCCTGTTTCTTTAACAGGCTCATCTAACCGGTGGTCAAGGGAGCACCGCAGCCTATGTTGCGGCGCCCCCCTGGTCTGGCTACTTCCCAATCCCCACCAAGGTGCTCTTGATGGCGCCGGACAGGTCGTTGACCTCTCCGATGTCGGCCCAGGTTTCCATGGTTTCGGCTACCCGGTCTTCGGGCAGGGCCAGGCCGGCGTTGACCTCGAACTTGCCCTTGATGCTGTCAAAGCCCCAGGGGTTCTTGGCGCCGCCCAGAATCATATCCCGGTCGGTGATGTGCTCAAAGGTGCGGCCATCCTTCAGGGTGATGCGTACCGGCAGGCCCTTCAGCACCTCGCCCGAACCCTCTTCCCACTTGGTAAAGACCCGCATATTCACCTTGTCCATCGCCTCCCGAATCTCCGGGTCAGCGATTTTCTCCTCGCTGAAGGTGTCGATGCTTATCTCCCCGTCCACCAGGGCCGCCGCCACGTTATACTTGGCGCTGAACTTCCCCTTCAGCTCGTCATCCGGCTCCGGGTAGAGCATCACGATCGACAGGTAGGACTGGTCCACCTCGGCGCCGGCAACGTCTTCCCAGGTGAAGTTATGCTCCCGCATCAGGCTGAACAGGCTGTCCAGCATGGCGTGGTTGCCGCCGCAGCAGGGGTACTTCTTGATAATCAGGGCGTCCTGCACCCGGAAGGGGTGGCCCAGGTTCTCCGCCATTTCGTTCAGGTCATAAATGCCCTCGCCCAACACCGGGGTGGTAAAGCCCAGGGGATGCTCAAAAATCTGGTGGCCGGCGGTAAAGCCCCGCTGGGCCAGTTGGGCCGCCATCACCCCGTCCCGGCAGGTCAGGCCGGCGTGGAGCGGCTTGACCATCGTGCCGAAGTTGTGAATCACCCCGCTGGCCATGGAGCCGGCGATGCCCAGGGCGATAACCGTCCGCTCCTCGTCCAGGCCCAGCAGCTTGGCACAGGCGGCGGTGGCGGCCATCCGGCCAATGACGGCGGTGCTGTGAAAACCCCGCTCCATCTGGGCGTACTTGGTGGTGTGCTGCAAGGCCAGGCCCAGTTCGCAGCCGACAACGTAAGCCTCCAGCAGGTCCCGGCCGGTGGAACCCAGGTTCTCCCCCAGGGCCAGCAGGGCCGGGAAAATGGCGACGGTGGGATGGCCGAAGCCGCCGAAGTCGTCATAGTCCAGGGCGTGGCCCATGGTGCCGTTGGCTAAAGCGGCGTTAGCCAGGGAAGTCTGCAAGCCCGAGGCCAGCACCGTGGCCTGGCGGGAGCCGCCGTTGTCATCTACGTACTGCTGGATAATCTCCCCCACCGGCTGGGCAGACCCGGCCAGGATTACGCCCAGCAGGTCAAAGCAGGACTCATTGGCGACTCTAATGGCCTCCGGGGGAATGTCCTCATAGCTGGTATTCACAATCCACTTGGCGATGGTTTCAGTTGCGCCCATCAGTTACTCCTCCTTAATTCAGTAGTTCAATTCCGGGCAACAGTTACCCCCAATTATATACACCGCCGCAAGCAAGGCAAGGGGGGTTGGCAGTTGGGCCAAGTAACAGCGTTTTAACCAAGGCAACCCAAGCAACCGTCGTTCCGGCGAAAGCCGGAATCCAGGAAATCCTCCCGGAAAAGATGTGCCGGCTACCGAGTGTTCTGGATTCCGGCTTTCGCCGGAACGACGGTTTGACGGGTTTATCATAGGTTTTGTTATTGCCGCAGACTTCGCTTGTGCCTTGCCGGCAGACCAAAGCCCTTTACATTACCCCCAGTTCGGCCTATATATAGTTATGCAGAATAATCTCAGGAGTTGACGCCAATGACTACCCGCCGCGCTGCTACGCTGTCCAAATCCCGATTCACTTACGGCCTCCAGTGCCTGAAGCGGCTTTACCTGTATTGTTACCACTACGACCTGGCCGACGAAGTGGACGCCCGCACGCAGGCCCTCTTTGACACCGGCAACCGGGTGGGCGAACTGGCCCGGCAACGCTTTCCCGGCGGCCTATTGGTTGAGGAAGACCACTTCCACCACCAAGCGGCGGTAACTGCCACCGGGAACTTGCTGAACAACCCGCAACCGCCGCCGCTGTACGAAGCCGCCTTTAACTTCGAGGGTATCCGAATCCGGGCGGACATCCTCAACCCCACCGGCAACGGCGCTTTTGACTTAATGGAGGTCAAGTCCACTACCAGGTACGATGCGGACCGCCATCTCGCTGACGTGGCGATTCAGTTGTACGTGCTGGAGCAATCGGGGATTCCGGTCAACCGGGCTTACTTGATGCACTTGAACCGGGATTACGTTTATCCGGGCGGCGACTATGACCTGGAACAGCTCTTTTCCCTGACCGACGTTACCGAGGCGGCCCGGCAGTTCGTAGCCGATAGCGTCCCGGCCGACCTGGCCCGGATGTGGGCCGCGTTGCAGCAGGACGCGCCGCCGGACATCGCCATCGGCGCCCACTGCAAAAAGCCTTACCAGTGTTCCTTTTATGGACACTGCCACCAGGATGCGCCGGAAAACTCCCTCGAAAACCCAATCATTGAATTATATGGGGTCTCCGAAAACTCCCGGGTTTTTAAGGAACTGACCGCGGCCGGCATCCGGGAGATTGGCCGCATACCGTCCGGTTTTCCCGGGATTTCCAGTATGAACAAACGGATACGGGAGAGCGTGGTTACCGGGCAGACCTTTGTCGGCCCGCAGTTGGCCGCAGACTTGACCGCGCTGGACTTTCCGGTCAGCTTTCTGGACTTTGAGACCTTTATGCCGGCCCTGCCCCTTTACGTGGGAACCCGGCCCTATCAGACCATAACCTTTCAGTGGTCGCTCCATATCCAGGAAACGGACGGCCGGTTGAGCCACCGGGAGTTTCTCAACGACGATGCCGCCGAACCCCGGGAACGGGCGATTACCAGCCTGCTGGAGGCCGTGCCGCCGGCCGGTTCCATTGTGGTTTACTCCGGTTACGAAGAGCGGATGCTGAAAGAATTGGCGGCGGCCTTTCCCCGGTACGCCCAGCCCCTGGCCGCCTTGAGCGACCGGCTGTATGACCTGTGCCAGTTGGTCCGGGACAACTACTATCATCCCGACTTTCACGGCAGCTTTTCCTTGAAATCCGTGTTTCCGGCGCTGGTTCCCGGCGATGACTACAGCGACCTGGAGATACAGGAAGGGTCGGCGGCGTCATCCTCCTATTGGCGGCTGATCGCCGCCGACACGCCGGAACCGGAACGGGCGCAAATCCGGCAAGATTTGCTGGAGTATTGCAAGAAGGACACGGAGGCAACGGTTAAAGTGCTGGCGGCGCTGCGGGCGTTAGCCGGAGGGTAGAAAATCCATCAAGGCAATTGAGGTGATTATGTTGCGCGACTTAATACCGGAGCAGGAACCGGCGGTAGTTGCCGAGGGTTTTGAGTTCACCGAGGGGCCGGTGTGGCACCCGGACGGCTATCTGCTGTTCAGCGACATTCCGGCGGATACCATTTACCGCTACCGTCCCGGCGGCCGGCCGGAGCCGTTTATTTCGCCCAGCCGCAACTCCAACGGGCTGACCTTTGACCGGCAGGGCCGGCTGCTGGCTGGCGAACACGGGGGCCGTCAGGTATCCCGGATGGGCGACGGCGGGGCGATGGAACCGCTGGCCGGCCACTACGACGGCAAGCGGCTGAACAGTCCTAATGACATCGTAGTCCACTCCGGCGGGGCGATTTTCTTTACCGACCCACCCTACGGCATCGACCCGGAGCCGGGGGAGCAGGGCTTTAACGGCGTGTACCGCTTGGACCCGGACGGCGCAGTTACTCTGCTGAACCGGGAGATGAACCGGCCCAACGGCCTGGCCTTTTCCCTGGATGAGTCCATCCTGTACGTGGACGACTCTCGCAACCGCCACGTCCTGGCCTTTCCAGTGAACGCCGACCTGACCCTGGGCGCGCCGGCGGTACTGGTGGATATGGACACGGCAGACCAGGGCGGGCCGGACGGGATGAAGGTGGATAGCCAGGGGAACCTGTACGTAACCGGCCCCGGCGGGCTGTGGCTAATCACCCCGGAGGGGGAACACCTGGGGACGATTCCCTTTCCCCAACTGCCGGCCAACCTCTGCTTCGGCGGCGCCGACTACCAAACAATCTACGTAACAGCCCGAACCGGCCTATACAGCATCAGGACAAACACACCGGGCCGGGCAGTGTTCTAGGGTAGATACATTTATTTTATCCACGAAGGGGCACGAAGGGGCACGAAGTTTTTTAGTTTTTAATTATATCTTCGTGGTTCTTCGTGTCCCTTCGTGGATAATCCCGTCTTTACTCCTTGACTGCCCGGAAAATGAGGCAGGGCCAGGCAAAGCTGAGGTCATTCCCGTCTGCTGTTTCCTGAATCTCAAAGGCTTCTTTGACTTGGGGGGAGGCGTTGCGGAAGTCCCGGCGCAGGGTTGCTACCTCGGCTTCCGGCGTGGCGGTGCGGGCTACCCACTCGTTGAAAGTCATCCGGGTCTGTTCCGGTTCCTGATGCTGGATGGTCAGATTCCGGTCGGCCAGCATTTGCAGCAGGACGGAGACCTGGCGGTTTTCTACGTGGCTGTAGTCCCGCCGCACTTCCACGTCATTCAGCCAGGCGTGGAGCGCGGCGTCATCCGGGGCAACGCTGTCGGCCATTATCAGGGCGCCGCCGGGCTTGAGGATACGCCGGATTTCGTCCAGGGCGGCCCCCAAATCGGTGAAATGGTGGCCGGCGGCGCGGCAGGTAACCAGGTCAACGGACTCGCTGGCGATGGGCAGGGCCTCGGCCCTATTCTGGCTCAAGGACAGGTTGGACACCTGACGTTCCAGTCCGAGGCGGCGGGTCTGCTCCAGCATCGGCCGGGTGATGTCGCTGGCTAACACCTGCCGGCAGCAGTCGGCTACGGCAAAGGCGGTGAACCCGGCGCCGGTTCCCAGGTCGATGACCCACCCCCCGCTGCCGCCGTTGCCGGCCGCCCATTCCACCGCCAGCCGCCGCATTGCGGTCAGCCGGTCGTCGCTGACGTGCACTTGGCTGGTAGCATAGGCCGCCGCCTGAGCGCCGAACATCCGCTGCGGCGCGCTGCCCTGAGGGTAATGCTGCGTCATAAAACCGCCTTGCCGGTCAGATTCAGGGGGATTGTAATAGCCAAAAGGCGGGGAATCAACCGGGCTGGGGGGTAGGTATTTTCCCACCGGGACACCGGGACGCAAAACCGCTCATCCTGAGCTTGTCGAAGGATGCGGTGCAGGGGTGGTTCGACAAGCTCACCATGAGCGGGGTTTATCACCAACGCGGCTTTGCCGTCTGAACGCGGTTTTGCCATCGGCCTGGTTGAAAAGCCGGGTAATCGCAGCATAAAACCGTCGTTCCGGCGAAAGCCGGAATCCAGAACCCTCTGTAGCCAGCACGCTCTTTCCCCGGGGATTTCCTGGATTCCGGCTTTCGCCGGAACGACGGTTGCTTGGGTGCCTTAGTCTTGGGTTGCTCTGGTTGAAAAGCCCCCGATATAGTCAATTCCCCAACTCTATGGTAGGCTGTGGCCCAACGGAAATCGGGGCCAGGCAAGGCAAGGCCCCGGCGGGGCAGCGCTATGCGACGCGAGTTTATTTGCCGTCGTTGTGGAACGGCCAACCGGCCCACCGCCGAAAATTGCGCCTATTGCGGACTCCAAATCGGCTGGCGGCCCAGCCTGCCGGATACGATCCGGTTTTGGCGTTGGCCGGCGCCCATCCGGGAGACGGTCGGCCCCTGCACCGCTTCCCTGGCCGTTACCACTGCCGCCACCGTCCCGGCCGCCTGGGCCTCCGTGCTAATCACCATTCCCCTGCTGGTGGTCAGCGCGGCCGTCCTGTTCTTGAACGTGCTGGCCGAGCCACCGGAGCGGGAGAGCCGGGAATGAGGAACAAGCGCTACGCCAGCTTTGCGGCGGCGGTCGCCGACATCCCCGACGGGGCTACGATAATGTTCGCCGACTTTGGCGGAATCGGCGCGCCCCAGAACCTCATCGCCGCCCTGCATCGGCAAGGGGCGAAAAACCTCACCGGAATCTCCAACGAACACGGCGGCACCGACGGCCGGGTTGACGTGGGAACGCTGATTGAAGCCGGGCAGGTCAGGAAAATGATTTGTTCCATTACCGCGCCCACTCATCCCTCCCGGGTCACTCCCTTCGTGCGGCGGTACAACGCCGGGGAGATTGACGGAGAGTTGGTGCCGCAAGGTACGCTGGCCGAGCGCATCCGGGCGGCGGCGGCCGGCATCGGTGGCTTCTACACGCCCACCGGCGTCGGCACCGAAATCGCCGCCGGCCGGGAGTGTCGGGAGATTGACGGACGCGCCTATCTGCTGGAGTTTCCCCTGCCCGCCGACTATGCCTTTATCCGGGCCTGGCAGGCCGACGCCGGCGGCAACCTGCGGTTCCGGTTGGCCCAGCGCAACTTCAACCCCATAATGGCGATGGCGGCCACGACAACCCTGGTGGAAGTGGAAAATCCGGTGGTGGCCGCGGGAGAACTGGACCCGGACCAGATTCACGTCCCCGGCGTGTACGTTGACCGCATCGTGGAGATTCCACCGGGCAGTCTGTTCCTCTAGGCAGAGACGGTTTTAATCAGGAGGCACCGGGGCGCCGGGGGGTTATATCCGGTCGCTACGTCTCTCCGGGGGAAACGCCGTCAGTTCAGGCGGGGGCCGCGGTAGGGGTTGTTCTTTTCCACCTGCTCCTGAATCAGCTCGTTGCTGCGTTTGAGCAGGGGCAGCAACTTTTCCAGCCGTTCCCCGGCGGTGGCGGCTTCCAGCAATTCCTGGCGCATACTCTGGGGCAGTTCGATGCTGCCGGTCAGGGTGGCGGCGGCCTCAAAGGACAGGGTAAGAGGGTTTTCCGGCACCTGAACCGGGGTGTTCCAGCCGCCGGCCAGGGTGGACAGGTGGCGCAGAAAGAAACCGTATTCCTCTCCCACCGGCCCCACCAGGGACGGGGGAGTTTCTCCCGTTTCCTCGCGCATAAAGCTGACCAGCCCGACCAGGTGGGGTATTTCCTGAGTAACCTCTACCAACTCAAAGCGCCGCTCGCCCTGGGCCAGCAGGTTCAGCCGGCCCTCTTCCAGCCGCTGCACCTGGGTAATGCGGGCGGTGGTGCCCACCCGGAAAGGCTCCGCCGGGCCGCCCACCTCCGGGCCGTCCTTAATCAGCACCACGCCAAAGGGCGCCTCCCGGTCAATGCAGTCGCCGATCATCGCCTTGTAGCGTTCCTCAAAAATATGCAGCGGCAGACGCATACCGGGGAACAGCACCAGGTTCAGCGGGAACAAGGGCAGTTCGGTCAGGTCATCCGGCGGTATTTGGTAAGGCTGTTCCATAATAGAGGCAGTATAGTAGCAGGGGCGGGAAAGGGCAAGTTGGGGCCGGCGCTGCGGGGAAGGGGAAAGCAGCGCCGGAGAAATGCCAAGAGTGGTTATTTATTCACGCAACAGGTCATCGAACCCCAGGCTGAAACCTTTAGGTATCTGACTGGGGATCTGTTTGGAGGGCTTTGTGGCATTGAAAGCCTTTTTACTCAATGGGGTTGTCCGAAAGGTTATTGGCCGGTCCAGGAAGAAGAGACGCACTTCATAATGGACAAAACCCCTCTGCTCGGCCAGTTCTCGGAGCAAGGTCAAACCCTCCTCCCATCTTACGCGATACTCGTCGGTAGCCGGGACCGGAAGATTCTCAGTCTCAGCCAAAACTACAGTTCTGGTATCCACCACGCGACTAATCATTGAAATCCCACTGTTGTCTCCTCGTCTAGTGAAGTAAGGAGCGAAGTACAGGGGAGCCTTCTTATCTTTTTTAGGGTCGGTCACGTACATCCAGCCTTCTCTGAATATCTTTGCATTGCGGAGATCCACGTCTTGTATGAGGATTTCAGCATCGTAGTATCCCATACGATAATCGCTCCTTATGTAGTGGATGAATTCATCAAAAAGGTATCTTGATACCGCTGAATCGTCGGAAGGACTATGGCTCAAAACAAGGTCAACGATTTCGTGCCAGCGAATTTCGTAAAATCCTATATTCTGTTCCGCAAGTTTGGCGCGAACCTTCTCACGCGTCGCCGATGCCAATTCAACTTGAGTCAGGGCGACGACGGCGCGTAGTTTGTATTTATTCCACAGACTGCTTTCAGCGCCATACTTGAGGAGTTGGTCAGCGGTGGGTTCAGCGCCGCCAATCTTGGCCTCAAGGACGATGCGCATTTCTCCGTCTTCAATAACGATGTCTCTGCGGCCAAATCTCCGGTCGGTAACTTCTTGTAAATGGACTGAGTAGCCCGGTTTTAAGGGATTACGTCGGGCAAGGTGCAAGCGCCGGACTAATTTGGCGCAGAACGCCGGGTCATGAGCAAGCAGAAACCCCAGAGCAAACGTAAGGGCATCTTCGTCGTTACCCGCCAAGCGAAAGATGCTCTGGGCCGGGGTAGCGCTCTCCTGGTGATTCTTGCCAATATACAGCCGCATCATGCGGTCAATTACAGCACAGATAGAAGCATTTGCCAACCGCCGTGCCTTGTGTCTAAAATGGCACGTTAAGCAGATAGTTATCTGTATTCAGCACGTATTGATAAAGGGGTAATGATTATGGTTGAGAATACCGGGAGCATTGAAGCATTACTTCAGGAAGACCGGACCTTTCCGCCGCCGGAGGCTTTTGTCCGGCAGGCTAACGTCAGCGACCCCAACGTTTATGCCGAGGCCGCCGCCGACCCGGAGGCTTTCTGGGCCAGGTTCGCCGCCGAACTGGACTGGTTCAAACCCTGGGACAAGGTGCTGGAATGGAACCCGCCCTATGCCCAGTGGTTCGTCGGCGGCCAGCTCAACGCCTCCTACAACTGCATCGACCGGCACCTGGCCTCGGCCCGCCGCAACAAGGCCGCTATCATCTGGGAGGGCGAGCCGGGCGACCGGCAGGTTTATACCTACTGGGACCTGTACCGGGAGGTCTGCCGCTTTGCCAACGGCCTCAAGAGCCTGGGCGTCCAGAAGGGCGACCGGGTAACTATCTACCTGCCTATGGTTCCCGAACTGCCCATCGCCATGCTGGCCTGCGCCCGGGTTGGCGCGGCCCACAGCGTCATCTTTGGCGGGTTCAGCGCCGAGTCCATCCGCGACCGCCTGGACGATTCCCAGTCAAAAGTGATGATTACCGCCGACGGCGGTTACCGGCGGGGCGGCATCGTGCAACTTAAACAGAACGCCGACGCCTCCCTGGAGGGCGCTACCCCGGTGGAAAAGGTGGTGGTCGTCCGGCGCACCGGCCACGCCGACGACCGGATGGTGGACGGGCGGGATGTCTGGTGGCATGACCTGGTGGCCGACCAGCCCCTGACCTGCGCGCCGGAGCCGATGGACAGCGAGGATATGCTCTATATGCTCTACACCAGCGGCACCACCGGCAAACCCAAGGGCATCGTCCATACCACCGGCGGCTACCTGACCGGCACCTACGCTACCACCAAGTGGATTTTCGACCTGAAAGAGGATGACGTTTACTGGTGCACCGCCGATATTGGCTGGGTAACCGGCCACAGCTACATCGTCTATGGCCCCCTGGCTAACGGGGCCACCTCGGTGATGTACGAGGGTTCGCCGGACTACCCGGACCGGGATCGGTTCTGGGCGATCGTGGCAAAGTACGGCTGCACCATCCTCTACACCGCGCCCACCGCCATCCGCACCTTTATGCGCTGGGGCGAGGAGTACCCGGAGCGGCACGATATGTCCACCCTGCGCTTGCTCGGCACGGTGGGCGAGCCGATAAACCCGGAGGCGTGGGTCTGGTACTGGCAGAACATCGGCGGCGGTCGCTGCCCGGTGGTGGATACCTGGTGGCAGACCGAGACCGGCTCCATTCTGATTAGCGCCCTGCCGGGCATTACCACCCTCAAGCCCGGCTCGGCCACCCAACCCTTCCCCGGAATCGACGCAGAGATTCTGGATGAGGCGGGCAATCCCGTCGGCCCCGGCGGGGGTGGCTACCTGACCATCAAGCGCCCCTGGCCCTCCATGCTGCGGGGCATCTACGGCGACCCGGAGCGGTTCGTAGAGCAATACTGGTCCCGCTACCCGGACATCTATTTCACCTCCGACGGGGCCAAACTGGACGAGGACGGCTACTTCTGGCTGCTGGGCCGGGTGGATGACGTGATTAACGTTTCCGCCCACCGTATCAGCACGATGGAGGTGGAGAGCGCCCTGGTGGACAACTCCAAGGTGGCCGAGGCCGCCTGCATCGGCAAGTCTCACGAAATCAAGGGGCAGGCTATCGTGGCCTTTGTTACCATCAAGGACCAGATTGCCGCCTCCGAAGACCTGATAACCGAGCTTAAAGCCCACGTCGCCACCAAGATTGGCCCCATGGCCCGGCCCGATGACATCTACTTTGCCGCCGAACTGCCCAAGACCCGCAGCGGCAAAATAATGCGCCGCCTGCTCCGGGACGTGGCCGAGGGCCGCGCCCTGGGCGATACCACCACCCTGGCCGACCCGGCGGTGGTGGAGTCCCTGAAGGAGCAATACGGGGACGAGGAGTAGGAAAACCGGCGGCGGCGCGCTCTCTGACCGGCTCGGAAAGGCGCCGCCGCCCGTGCTATAATGGAACGAATTGAGCGCGTACTAAACAACTACTGGATTGGCTACTACATCGTTTTCGCCGCCTGTGCCGGCGTTTACCTGTACCGGCACAACTGGGGGCTTTCCCAATGGGACAACGTGGGTTTGCTGTCCGACATCTTTGGCGCATCGGCAGGCATCGCCCTGCTGGTCGTAATCTCCGTGGAGGTGCTGGGACGTATGGTACTGCTGATACCCAAAACGGTAAGGGCGATACTGGAGAAGGGGAGGGCTGAGGGTGAGGCTAAAGGGGAGGCCCGGGGACGAGCTGAGGGACGGGCCGAAGGAGAGGCCGCAGGGAAGGCCCTGGGGCGGGAAGCCCAAAGCAGACGGGTCAACGAAGCCTATGCGCGATTTGGCATTGAAGTGGACGGCGTCCGGGTGTTGCCCGATACCCCCGAAGTAAATGAGTTTTTGCAGGGAACTTCCCAAGAAAATTCCACCGATTCCGAGTAGCCGTCCGGTTACCCGGAGGTGCGGGGACGCATGGTACTGCTGATACCCAAAACGGTAAGGGCGATATTGGAGAAGGGGAGGGCCGCCCAACTCCAGCGGGTCAATGAAGCCTATGCGCGGTTTGGCATCAAAGTGGACGGTGTCCTAGCGCTGCCCAATACCCCCGAGGTAAAGGAGTTTTTGCGCGGCAATTCCGACGAAAAGTCCACCGATTCCAAGTAGCCGTCTGGCTACCTAAAGGTGCTGGGGCGTATGGAGCTACTGATACCCAGGACGGTAAGGGCGATACTGAAGAGGGGCCGGGCCGAGGGGCGGGAAGCCCAACACAGGCGTTTGAGAGAAGCCTACGAGCGGTTTGGCATCGACGTGGACGGCGTGCGAGCGCTACCCAATACCCCGGAAGTAAAGGAATTTTTGTGGGGCGACTCCCCTGAAAAGCCTACCGATTCCAAATAGCCGGCCGCCAGGTGGTGGTGACCCTTACCAAAGCCCCGACTTGGCGCATCTGATGAATTACAAATGTATCGGAAGTTAAGATCAGGCCTGGCTGCCTTGTCAATCCTGGCCCTGCTGGGCATGGTCGGGATTATTTTATGGCAGGATTACCAGTGGCACGGCAACTTGGCGGTCGGACGGGCTTTCGGCTCCGCCGGCGCCCGGTTCGCTGAAATACCGGGATTGACCGTTGGGCTGTTTCGGGCCGACCCTGCTACCACGCCCGCCGCTCCAACCGCTACTACTCCCCTGATTGCCGATGCTGCGGCTGCCACTCCGCCAACCACTCCCTCAATACCTACCGTTAGCCCGGAAGAACTGTTGCAGTCTCGGCAGTTTATGCTGGGACTCATCAATACCGACCGGGCGCGGTTCGGCTTGCCTCCGGTTACCCTCGGCAACAACCCGGCGGCCCAGGAGCACGCCGGGGATATGATGCGGCACAACTACCGTTCCCACTGGGGAACGGACGGCCTGGCCCCGTATATGCGCTATACCCGGGACGGAGGGGTCAACCGGGAACTGCAAAACATCGCCGGCCCGGACCGGCTGACCGGCACGCTGAATCCCCGGAGCGGCTCGCTGGTCGAACTGCTGGAGCAAGCTCAGGATGAGTTGATGTCCAGCCCGGAGCATCAAGCCAACATCCTGGACCCGTGGCACCGCAAGGTGAATCTGGGAATAGCCTGCAACGATTTTGCCTGTTGGGTGGTGCAGCAGTTCGAGGGCGACCAGGTTCGGTTCAGCGACCGCCCGGCCATCATCGGGGGTACGCTAACCTTCGCCGGTGAGCTGGAGGAGGGGTTGGAGTTCGACGGCGTTGCGGTCTGGTATCACCGCCTGCCCCAACCCCTGACCCTGGGGCAGCTTGACGCCACCTACTCCTACGGCAGCGGCCAGTACCCGGCGACCTTTCTGCGTCCCGCTTTGACGGACAACCGATATTACCCGGAATCCGTCTCCAACTATGGCTGGAAATCGGGTATTGACCCCTACACCCTGGATCCCGATTTGGCGCGGATTGACGCGCCGCCCCTGCGGGTGGACGTTACCCAACGCTACTCCGTCCCCTGGACTACCGCCTCCCTTTGGGGCGTGTCCGGCCCCCTATTCCATATACAGGCGGACCTTACGCCCATCATTGAAGACGCCGGCCCCGGCGTTTATACCGTGCAAATTTGGGCCAAAGCCGGGGCGGAACGGGTGGCGGTTACTAACTACTCCATTTTTGTGGAGTAGGGGTTTTCTTGACGCAAAAGGTAGCATTGTGCTACCATTGCAGAACCTGAATGATACCGATGCGGAGACGAACCAGGGATGTCCCATTACAACATTGACCGAATTAGAATCTTGATACGGGAAGGGCAATACCGAATCACTACGTCAGCATTGCAGGGCGCCTTCGCATTGGGTTTCCTGGATGATGACGTTCTTGATTGCATCTTGCACTCTCTGGCCGAAACTCATTTCTACAAAACTATGCCGGCGGAAAAGGTTCCTGGCCTTTGGCAAGATGTTTATAAACTCAGATACGACGGAACACCCGTGTATCTGAAGTTGCAAATTGACTTCAACGAACAATCCGTGGTCATATCTTTTAAGAAGGATGATGCCGACTAACTTTGAGTCAATCCGGCCAAGTCTTGGTATCGTTGCCATGCCGGGGAAACAACACTAGAACCGAGGTGCAATAATATGATAGCTACTACCTGTTCCGTCTGCGGACGCGAGAGCGCCTACCTGGTAAAGCGTCCCTTCGACAGCATATACAACCAAATGTCTATCCGCTTGGATGCGGTAGAGATGTACGATTGCGACCGTTGCGGCGAAAGCGTTTTCACCCCCGAACAGGCCCGGGAAGTTTCTAAGCAGGTAAAATCCCTGGCCCGAGAACGCTTGAACCTGCTCCCCCCCGAAGCCATTGTGGACATTCGGAAGCGCTGCAACCTTTCGCAAGAGGAGTTGGAGCGGCTTTTCGGCCTGGGCAAAAAGGTGGTAGTCCGCTGGGAGAAGGGACGGGTGTTGCAGAACAAGACCGCCGACGTGCTGCTGCGGCTGATGGACCGGAACCCGGCTATTGTAGAGGATATTCGGAAAATCCACGCTTAACGCGGGTTGTTCCGGGTTGGGTTAGCTTATGTCTCTGAATGACCGGGACTATGTGCGAGGCAACCATCCCCCGGCCTGCACCTGCGTTTCCTGCGTAGCCCGGCGGAGGCGACGGTGGGAAAGCGGGCAAGGCCGGAGGGGGGCTACCCCGCCACCGGGCACCGGTGAAACTGCTAGTGGGCCGGCAAGCAAGGCCGGTAGCAGCTATGCCAAACGGAATAGCAAAAGACGGAAGGGGCGTTTTATGCGCCGGTCGTTAATAGCTTTTATCGTTATCGCCTTGCTCGGTTGGATGGGGTGGTCGGATTATTCCGCTCATGGCGATATTGAGCCGGGGCGAGCAGTTGGCACCCAGTACCGTATAACCGCCGACTTTATTCAACGTCAGGTTGCGTCCTTTTCGCAATCATCCGGTATTTCCCTTGACGCTCCCCCGTCAGCGCCGGAACCGGCTGCTACGCCTGAACCGGCTCCGGCCAT
Organism: uncultured Dehalococcoidia bacterium; assembly: GCA_958295765.1. Lineage (GTDB taxonomy): Bacteria > Chloroflexota > Dehalococcoidia > Lucifugimonadales > UBA3495 > CATQHB01. The sequence goes on along the minus strand of CATQHB010000002.1, from coordinate 497,358 downwards.
CAACCCCCGCGCTACTATCGCGCCAATCGTTAGTCAATTTACTCCTGCCCCTCAACCTACTCCTGCTGATGCAGCCATACCCCGGCCAACCCTGACTCTTGTCTCAACACCGGCGCCAGAGCCAATACCAACACCGACACCAATGCTTATACCAACACCGGCGCCGCCTTCAACCAGTGCGCCGCCCCGGGCGGAGTACCTGGTCAAACACCCGGCAACCGGGTTGGAAGTTAAGTTGACCAAAGAGCAATTTGACGAATTTCTCAGCATCGGAAGGATGCCCGAATCGGGGACTTCGGACAAAACTGCGGGCAGCCCTGAAACTACTGCCGCCTCAAGTCCGTCATCTCCCCCGCGCCTCCCGGAGCCAACTCCCACCCCCGGCAATGGGGAAATGTCCCTTGATTCCCCTCAATTGGCCCAAGAACTGGCCCATCTGGTTCATCAGTTGATAAATGAGGAAAGGGAGAAACAAGGGTTGGGGCCTTTGCTATATGACGCAGAACTTGCCAGCATTGCCGAAGCCCATAGCAATGATATGGCAATGCATAGCTATTTTTCCCACGTGAATCGCGCTGGGGAAGACCCTACTGACCGGGGCGCCCGGCAGGGCTACAATTGCCGCAAAAATTATGGCAGCCACTACACTTACGGCCTTGCCGAGAACATTCACCAGGGTTGGCTCTATGGCTCTATCACCTACATCGGAGCGGCGGTGATTAAGGATTGGCACTCAGCGGAGGAATTGGCGACTATTGCCGTACAAGGCTGGATGAATAGCCCCGGGCATCGGGCCAACATCCTGAATCAGAGTTACGACAAAGAGGGAATAGGGGTGGCTGTTGCCCCGGATGAGCGAGTGTATTTCACGCAAAACTTCTGCTGACCCCTTCAATAAGGCTCCTTCAACTAACTATTCCATATTTGCGGAGTGAGCGTCCGGGTTTTCCCTTTCCTGGATTTCGGCGCCGGACGGAATCACGGCGCAATCAACCCATCCGTTGTTTCATCCTTCACCCCCTGCTATACTAACCGAGCGATGCAGTACGAAACCGTCATTGGCTTGGAAGTTCACGTTCAGTTGCAGACCCGGAGCAAGATGTTCTGCGGCTGTCCGGCCGACTACCAGAACGCGCCGGCCAACAGCCGGGTCTGTCCGGTGTGCCTGGGTCTGCCCGGCGCTTTGCCGGTCATCAACCGCAAGGCGGTGGAATACACTATTATGACCGGCTTGGCCCTGGGCTGCCGCATACCGGGCTACTCCAAGTTTGACCGCAAGAACTATCCCTACCCGGACTTGATGAAGGGCTACCAGGTGTCCCAGTATGACCTGCCCCTGGCCGAGGAGGGCGCGCTGGAGATTGACCTGGACGGCGCGGCCAAGTCCGTCGGCGTAATGCGGGTGCATCTGGAGGAGGACGCGGCCAAGCTCCAGCATTTTCCTGAGGCCGCCGGAGACGCTTACAGCCTGGTGGACGTGAACCGGGCCGGGGTGCCTTTGATGGAAGTGGTCAGCGCCCCCGACCTGCGCTCCCCGGAGGAGGCCCGCGCCTACCTGGTTACCCTGCACTCCATAATGCAATACCTGGGCGTGTCCTCGGCCAATATGCAGGATGGCAACTTCCGCTGCGACGCCAACGTCAGCCTCCGGCCGGCCGGCAGCGCCGAGTTCGGCACTCGCACCGAAGTCAAGAATATGAACAGTTTCCGGGCGGTCTATCTGGCCCTGAACTATGAGGTGGAACGGCAGCAGCGCATCCTGGAGGACGGCGGGCGCATCGTTCAGGAAACCCGCGGCTGGGTCGAGGAACGGGGCGTTACCGTCTCCCAGCGCAGCAAGGAACACGCCCACGATTACCGCTACTTCCCGGAGCCGGACCTGCCCCCCCTGGCGGTGGCTGCCGGCTGGGTTGAGGAGATACGCCGCCGCCTGCCGGAACTGGCCGACCGGCGCAAGGCCCGCTTTATTGAGGAGTACGGCTTGCCCCGGTACGACGCCGACCTGCTTACCGGCACCCGCGCAATGGCCGACTACTTTGAGGCGGCGCTGGCCCTCCGGCCCCCAGCCGGCCCGGATACAAAAACCTTTGCCAAGAACGTCAGCAACTGGATGCTGGGGGACTTGAGCCGGTTGATGAACCTGGAAAACCGGGACATCACCGAGGTTCGGGTAACGCCGGCTCACCTGGTGGAACTGCTGGCCTTGATTGATGCCGGAACCCTCAGCGGAACCATCGCCAAGACGGTGCTGGAAGAGGCTTTCACCAGCGGCGCGGAACCTGCTAAAATAGTCCGGGAAAAGGGCTACAGCCAGATTAACGACTCCTCAGTAGTCGAGGCGGCGGTGGCCCAGGCGCTGGCCGACAATCCTCAAGCCGTAGCCGATTACGTCAAGGGCAAGGAGACGGCGGCCCGCTTTCTGGTGGGCCAGGTGATGAAGTTGACCCGCGGCCAGGCCAAGCCGGAGTTGGCCCTGGAACTGGTGCAGGCCGGCCTGGTAGCAATCCGGGATGCCGAAGGAACACCCTAGCTGGCGCTTTCCCCGGCGCCCCAAGCAATAAACCGAGGTAGCCGTGATATACCTTAACATCGCCCAGATTCTGGTATCCGTAGTGCTGGTGTTGATTATCCTGAGCCAGGTCAAGGAGGGGGGCAGCGGGCTGTTCGGCAGCGCCCAATCCACCGTCCGCACCCGCCGGGGCCTGGAAAAGACCCTGTTCCAATTTACTATCGCCCTGTCGGTGGTGTTCATCCTGGTATCCGCCCTCAGCGTGATGCTATACTCCGGCTGACCGGACAACCCGATGTTCCGCCGCGCCGTTGCGCCGCTTGGTTGCGGGCGTTTTCCGGCGTAGAAATGCGGCGGCGGCGGGTTTTCTACTGCTGATAATGCTATGCCTCCCATAGTCCTGACCACCGATTTTGGCCTGAGTGATGCCTTTGTCGGGGTGATGAAGGGAGTAATTCTCAACATCAACCCCCAGGCCGCTATCATTGACCTGACCCACGATATTCAGCCGCAGAACGTGGGGCAGGCGTCCTTTGTCCTGGGCGTCAACTGCCCCTACTTTCCGCCGGATACGATTCACGTTGCCGTAGTTGACCCCGGAGTAGGCACGGAACGGCGCGCGGTGCTGCTGGTAACGCCAACCGCCAAGTTTCTGGCCCCGGATAACGGGCTGCTCAGCCACGTCCTCAAGGGTTATCTGGCAGCGTTGCCCGAACCGTCGGCCCTGGAGTCGGCGGCGCGGCCCGGCCATATTCCCCTGCCACCGGGCTTGACGGCCTATGCGCTGACCAACCCCCGTTACCGGCTCAACCCGGTGAGCAATACCTTTCACGGGCGGGATGTGTTTGCGCCGGCCGCCGCCCACCTGTCCCGGGGCTTTGCCCCGCCAAGGCTGGGGGAGCCGGTAACCGACCTGGTCTGGCAGCCCCCGCCGGAACCAACCCGCCGGGGCAATGAACTGGTAGGTGAAGTGATTTATGCCGACCGGTTCGGCAACCTGATTACCAACATCCCCGCCGCCGAACTCCCTGCCGGCGATAGCAACGCTGCGCCGATAATGGTGGCAATCGGCCTGCGCCGTATCTCCCGTTTGAGCCGTACTTTCCACGATGCTGATGCTGATGGCGACAGCTTGATTGCCCTCATCGGCAGCAACGGGTATTTGGAAATCGCCGTTCCTGATGGCAGCGCGGCCCAAGTGTTGGGGTTGGGAGTGGGTGCGCCGGTGCGGGTGTGGGGTGGTTCGACCGGCTCACCATGAGCGGATGACCGGATTACCATGGGCGGATGACCGGATTAGGATGAGCGGACTTAATCACCTTGACTACTCCCGCTCATCCTGAGCCTGTCGAAGGATGAACCGTTGGACCGGGGAGACGTGCCACGTAGGGGCGTTTCGCGAAACGCCCCTACGGTATGCCCCACAGGATAGGGCAGGGTGGTTCGACAGGCTCACCATGAGCGGACTTCGTTCTGGTGCGAGGATTTTGTTCCTGGCGCTGACTTTACGCCGGCCTTGGCGAAAGGCTTGCCTCTATTGACATCCCTTGCCTCCGTGCTACTATGGGGAAAATTGGGCTATCCGGGCCGCTTGGCGCGCCGCTGTTGGCAAAACTGGGGGGAATTATGGAACTTGACCGCAATATGTTGCTCTACCTGTATCGGACGATGACCACCATCCGGCATTTTGAGGAACGGGGCATACCGGAAACCGGCCAGCGGGGGATGTCCGGCTCGGTGCACTCCTCGGCCGGCCAGGAGGCGGTGCCTACCGGCATCTGCGCCCATCTGACCAATGAGGACTACATTGGCAGCACCCACCGGGGACACGGCCATTGCATCGCCAAGGGGGTTGACCCCAAGCTGATGATGGCCGAGCTTTTCGGGCGGGTTACCGGCCCCAACAAGGGCAAGGGCGGCTCGATGCACATTGCCGATATGAGCAAGGGGATGTTGGGCACCAACGGCGTGGTGGCCGCCAGCGTACCCCTGGCCGTCGGCGCGGCCCTCACCTCCAAGCTGCGCCGCCTGGGGCGGGTGGCCGTAGCCTTCTTTGGCGACGGCGGGGCCAACCAGGGCGTGCTGCACGAATGTATGAACCTGGCCTCGGTCTGGAAACTGCCGGTGATTTTCTGCTGTGAAAACAACGGCTACGCCGAGTCAACTCCGGTGGAATACGCCCTCTCCACCGCCCGGGTAGCCGACCGGGCCGCCGGCTACGATATGCCCGGCGTCCACGTGGACGGGATGGACGTTTTTGATGTCTTTGAGGCGGCCGGCCAGGCGGTACAGCGGGCGCGGGCCGGCGAAGGCCCCTCCCTGCTGGAGTGTCGCACCTACCGCTACTACGGCCACACCGTCTTTGACAATCCGCTGAGCTACCGCACCCAGGAGGAGCAGGACTACTGGCGGGGCCGGGACCCGCTGCTGCTGTTCCGGGAAAGGGTGGCGCCGGGGGGCCTGGTGTCCATTGACGAACTGGACTTTATGGACCTGGAGGCCCAGGAGTTGATGGAGGACGCCATCCGGTTCGCCGACGAAAGCCCGCTGCCCGCCCTGGAGGAAATCTACGAGGACGTTTACGTTGATTACCCGCTGGACCTGATGCGCCGGGGCATCAATCTGGAAGTTTAGCGGGAAGTTCAGGTTGGAAGTTTAGCCGTCCAGCGCCGCTGAGCGGAAGTTTTGGATTACCAGGTATCGGTGGATGTTCCGGCCTATCCGCGTAGGAGCGATTTACCGTTGGGGTGTTTTCGCCACTGCTCACTGCAAGCCGGAGATTGAATTGGATAGGGAAGCAGAGAAAGCGTCCTTCCAGGAGGCTCTAACCAGCTTTGTCGCCGACCTTGGCGGCGCGGTGCAGGCGCAGGACGGACAGTGGGCCGTCAAGGGTTTCATCGACGCTTATCGCAACATATATGCTATTTCAGCCGACACTAAAGTCGTGTCCAAGATACTGGAAATACACCTTTTCCCGAAGCTCCTGCTATTTGCCGAGCAGAATGGCTTTGGATTGGTTCTCGCCGAACATCAAAACTATTACCCGGATCTTTCTTTCGTAAAGCAAACAAATCCAGAGGTAAAGTTTGCGGTTGACTTTAAGACGACCTATCGAGTTGCCGGCGCCCCGGACTTTTGCAACGGCTTTACCCTAGGGTCGCACGGGGAATACTTCAAGAATCGCAACAGCACCAAGAACATTCAGTTCCCCTATCGAGACTACTTGAGCCACTTTTGTTTGGGAATCATCTATTCGCGAAGCGCGGACGAATCACTAAACGAAACGAAGACCTATCAATTGGATGACCTTACGTCTATTGTTTCAGTAATTCGGGACATTCAGTTCTTCGTGCAGGAAAAATGGAAAATTGCCAGCGACCGGAGAGGCAGCGGCAATACGGCAAATATCGGCAGCATCACCAGGATTGATGACATAGTTGCGGGAAATGGTATGTTCTCTGAACTCGGCGAGGATTGGTTTGATGATTATTGGATGAATTATGACAGCATCACCATCAGAGACCCGGCGGGTGATACCCGCACCATCCGCAATCTGATTGATTTCGTCAAATACCGGGGCGGCGACGAGACGCAAGTTGTCCCCCGGTCCCGGCGACGGCGTGGTGGGGGATGATTTGCGAGTGCGCGTGCCGCCGCTAAAATGCCAGGGCATCAAGACCAAGCTGGTCCCGGCTATATCGCGATACCTGGACCGGGACCCTGAAGGGGTATGGATTGAACCGTTTCTGGGTTCCGGGGTAGTTGTTCTAAACATACTGCCCCAGAAGGCAATACTGGCGGATACCAACCCCCACATGATTCGGTTTTACCAGGCGATCCAGGATGGGGAAATAGACGGTCAGAAAACGAGGGTTTTCCTGGAACGGGAAGGCTCCCGGCTGGCAACCGGAGGAGAGGAACACTATTACCGGGTCAGGGAGCGTTTCAATTCCTATGGCTGCCCCCTGGATTTCCTATTCCTCAATCGGTCTTGCTTTAATGGGGTCGTCCGGTTCAATAGTAAGGGACATTTTAATGTTCCCTATGGGCACAAGCCGCAGCGATTCGCGCCGGCCTACATTACGAAAATAGTCAACCAGGTGGAGGGCTTTAGCGCAGCCACCCGGATGCTGGACTGGAGCTTTGTCTGCCAGGACTTCCAGAAAACGATTCAGGATGCTGCCAGCCGGGATTTCGTATATTGCGATCCGCCCTACGTTGGCCGGCACGTTGACTACTATCACCCCTGGGATGAACGCCAGGAAAACCGGTTGTATGGCAGCTTGAAGAACACCCGCGCCCGGTTTATGTTGTCCACCTGGCATAGCAATCGGCACCGGGAGAACCGGTTTATCCAGGAACTTTGGAGCGAATTTCCGATTTTGACTCAAGAGCACTTTTATCACGTTGGCGCCTACGAGAAAAACCGAAAGCCGATGCTGGAAGCAATCATTACTAATTACCAGCCAACCAACTCGGTCAAAGAACCGGTCAGAGAAGTGGAACAATTTATTCTCCTGGAAAAGGAAGCCGGTTATGTCCCGGCGGTAGATAGCCCCCTGGCAAGTCAAGGCAATCGGTAAATTGAGGCGATTCAATACAATCCAGCAGCATTAAAGGGTTCCGTACTAATAGTCCCGCCGCCGAGGTTGGCGCCAATCCAAAGGAAGGAGAAACACCATGACCACCGCCATGACCCCCACTACCACCCGGGAACTGCGCTACCGCGAGGCCATTAACGAAGCCCTGCGCCAGGAAATGGAGCGGGATGAGACGGTCATCATTATGGGCGAGGAAATCGCCGGGGGCGCCGGCCGGGAACACCTGGGCATCGTGGACGCCTGGGGCGGCCCGTTCCGCACCACCGTGGGGCTGATTCAGCAGTTCGGCAACCAGCGGGTGCTGGACACGCCCCTCTCCGAGGCCGCCTTTGTCGGCACGGCCATCGGGGCCGCCTCCACCGGGATGCGCGCCGTCGCTGAGTTGATGTTCGTGGACTTTGTCGGCGTCTGTATGGACCAACTGCTGAATAACGCCGCCAAGATGCGCTATATGTTCGGCGGCCAGGTCAAGGTGCCGTTTACCATGCTGACCCGCATCGGGGCCGGGTTCGGCAGCGCCGCCCAACACTCCGAGTCCTTCTACTCCATTTTCAGCCACATCCCCGGCCTCAAGGGGGTGGCGCCTTCCGACCCCTACACCGCCAAGGGGCTGCTCATCGCCGCCATTCGGGACGACGACCCGGTGGTTTACTTTGAGCATAAGGGGCTGTACGGGAATACCGGCCCGGTGCCGGAGGAACCCTACGCCATTCCCCTGGGCAAGGCCCGCACCGTCCGTTCCGGCTCGGACATCACCCTGGTGGGCATCTCCCGGATGACCTGGGTTTGCACCGAGGCGGCGGAGGCGCTGGCGCCGGAGGGGGTGAACGCCGAGGTGGTGGACCTGCTCAGCGTTTCGCCGATTGACTATGACCTGATTATCGACTCGGTGCGGCGGACGCATCGGCTGGTGGTGGTGGACGAGGACACGCCGATTTGCAGCCTGGCCTCGGACATTTGCGCCCGGGTGGCCGAGGAAGCCTTTGACTACCTGGACGCGCCGCCCTCCCGGGTAACGGCGCCCCACACGCCGGTGCCCTACAGCCGCCCGCTGGAGGACGCCTACCTGCCCAACGCGGCGCGGGTGGTAAAGACGGCGCGGGGGTTGGTGACGGGCCGGTAGGGATTGGTTGTCGGGGTATTGGTATTGTTCTGTAGGGGCGGGTTTATAACCCGCCCTTGCGCATATCAAGCTAATCCCCGCTCATCCTGAGCTTGTCGAAGGATGGGATAATCGCCCCGCCCCTTTTCGCGGTATAATGGCGCGGGAGGCAATATGGCACAGGGAGATTTCTACCGCCAGTCCATCCCGGACCTGAACCTTTCCATTGAACGGGCTACCGAGGCCGTGCCGGATGACGGCAAGTATCACGTCCTCCGCAGCGGTGAGTTGCTTGGCTCTTATCGCATCCTGAAGCGCGCTCAGGAGGTTTTCCGGCGGGTGGTCCAGGAAAGCGGCTATGCGCCGAGGCCCCCCGACGCCGGCAAAACCGCCTCGGAAATGCTGACCGACCGCTATATGGAGGCCAAGGACCTGTATTGGTCCGACAGCCACAAACACCGGGGCGGCGGTGGCCGCGGCGGTCGAGGCGGGGTTTAAGCCGCAACCGCTCATGGCCTTCCGGTTGTCGAATTACCTCAGGCAGCCGCTTATGGTGAGAATAACACCAAGCAGCCGCTTATGGTGAGCCGGTCGAACCACCCCGGCATCCTGCGACAAGCTCAGGATGAGCGGGACACTTGCTCTCAGGGCGAGCACCGAAAGGCCCGGCCAGGCACCTAACCCCCCTCTTGCGCCGGCGGGTATCCGGCGCGATAATCGCGCGCGTTTTGACTCCCGATAATGAACATATAAATCCCCCCCCCCCCCCCCCGAGAATTCCGGGTGGAAAACCCAGACTTCCGCCTTTGGGTCGGCGGGGCGGCATGGGCATGACTCATCCCGTTTCTACGCCGGTCGCCTTTATGACGGCTTGCCCGCCGCCAAGCCCGGCGAGTATTGGGAAAACCCCCTACCCGATGACGTCGTAAATACCATTCTGCCCGCCTCGGCGGAGCGGATGGACGCCCTGCCGGATAACAGCGTCCACCTGATGGTAACCTCCCCGCCCTACAACGTGGGGAAGGAGTACGACGCGGACTTGACCCTGGCGGAGTACCGCGCCTTTCTCCGCACCGTAATGGCCGAGGTCTATCGCGTCCTGGTGCCCGGCGGCCGGGTCTGTTTCAACATCGCCAACCTGGGCCGCCGCCCCTACCTGCCCCTGCACCGCTACGTCATTGAGGACTTGCTGGCCCTGGGTTTCCTGATGCGGGGGGAAATCATCTGGGACAAGGCCGGCGGCGGCGCATCCTCCACCGCCTGGGGCAGTTGGCAGTCTCCCGCCAACCCCACCTTGCGGGATGTCCACGAATACATCCTGGTGCTCTGCAAGGACACCTGGCGGCGTCCCAAGCTGCCGGGCCGGGAAGCCACCATCAGCCGGGAGGATTTTCTGGAGTGTACCCGCAGCCTCTGGCAGTTTCCGGCGGCATCGGCCCGGCGCATCGGCCATCCCGCGCCCTTTCCCGAGGAACTGCCCCGCCGCTGCATCGAGCTTTACACCTACTCCGATGAGGTGGTGCTGGACCCGTTTATGGGCAGCGGCACCACCGCCCTGGCGGCCCTGAAGGCCGGCCGCCGCTTTGTGGGCTACGAAGTGTCCGCCGAGTACCGGGAACTGGCCTACCGGCGGCTGGCGGCGGCGCCCCGATTGCTCTACACCCGCACCGGTTCGGATGGGCGGGTTATTGCGGAGGTGCGGGATGCCGCCTATCCCGTATGACGCAATCGCCCGGGACAATTACTTTCATATCGGCAATCGGGAGTTGACCAATGGGCGGCTGCAAAATTACTTCAATGGCTGCTTTCAGCAGGCTATTGATGCGGTGGCTTGCTATCCGGCGTGGGCGTGTGTGGCTTGCATTGGCGGCGGCGCTACTACGGCAGAGTTTGGCAATATGCCCCGGCATTGTCCGGTCTGCGAGTCTCGCCAGGTCTTTGAGATAGCCACTTTTCAGGGTCGGGCGTCAATAGTAGGCAAGGTTTTTGAGAGCGCAGTGCGTTACCTGTTGACCACCGGATTTGAGCTGCCGGCAGTATCAACGCCGGGCAACACCAACACCCATGACATTGAGGTTACGCCCAAGGTTGCGATTGAGACCAAGGGTTCGCCCCGCCACGTGCAAAACCCCGATACCACCGTTACTACGATTCCCCGTCCGGGACTGGAACGCTCGGATACCTGGAAAAAGGCCCAAGCCAACGCTTTAAAGTTCCGGCGTCAAAACAAAAACGCGCCTTTCTACATCGTATCCAATGCCGTCCCCGCCGACCTGGTAGGCTACCGCAGCGATGAAATTACCGGCATTTTCAACATTACCCAAGCGAACCGGGTAAACTCCTTGATTGCTGAAATCAGGGCGGCGATTTAAGCTAACTCAAACATGGATTAACAGGATATACAGGATGTTAGGCATAGGTAATTATCCTGTATATCCTGTGCATCCATGTTAATTCAGCCCGTAAACGCGGTGCTTACCACCTTCTCATAAGCCTGCCGTTCCTTGACCATTCCCGCGTCCACCAGGATGTCCTGCAAGCCTTCATACTCCGGGCGGGCCAGGTGGGGGTGGGTGGGCCAGGTGTCCTGGCTTTGGTAGCGGTTGATGGCGCGGGTCAGCAGTTCCGGGTCGGTATCCGGGAAGAAGGGGGTGATGGCCCGGCTTATCTCGGTCGCGGCGGCGCCGGCCAGCCAAATCAGGGCGTTGGCATAGCCTTCGACAAACCGCTGCACCACCTCGGCGTGAGTTTCCAGGAAATGGTTGGTGGCGGCAAAGGAACTGTAGGCGATATGCCCGTTCACCGGCCCCAAGGCCAGGGCCAACTGGCCCACGCCCTCGGCCAGCAGTTGCTCCGCCGCCGGTTCCGGCAAATGGATAAAGTCGGCCTGGCCGCCGCGGAAGGCGTCCACCGCCTCCTCCAGTCCCAAGTCGGGCAACAGGGTCAATCCCTCGGCAGCTACGCCATTGTTGCGGAGGGCGTAGCGGAAGGAGGCCCAGGGCATTGGAGAGAAACCCACCGGAATGATGGTTGAGCCGGCGAAGTCCGTCCATTGCAAACCCCCGTCTCCTGCTGGAACCGGGTTACGGCCCAGGACAAAGAAACCGTCGCGGCTGTTAATCTCAGCAAAGTGGCGCGGCACCGTCTCCCCGCCCCAATCGGCGGCGATGATGGAACGCATAATGCCACTCTGCACGATGTCCGCCGCCTGGTTGTTCAGGGCGCTGAGGGGATGGGGGAATCGGGCCGGGCAGGTGTCAAAGGCCACGTCCAACCCCGCCGACTCCAGGTAGCCGCCGGCAACGGTAACGTAGATGGGCGTATAAAAGACGGTGCGGAAGGTTTCCAGCAACCGCAACGGGTAGCGTCCACCGGTCAAGGTTGGCCTCCTTTGCTGTTGTTGCCCTGTGCTTGCCCCCGGCCTCTTTTGACAGGACAGAGCCGGGGGCAAGCACAAGTGCCGGGAAGGAAAGGCTAACCCTCCGGCCCCAGGAAGGACAGCAGGGCGCCGATAAACGCCTCCGGGTCCTCAATCTGCGGGATGTGGCCCAAGCCCGGCAGGATAGTCTTGCTGGCGTTGACGATGTTGTTGTGCAGCAGTTCCTCGCCGTCCCGCAGCAGATCTTTTTCCCCGTACATTACCAGGGTGGAGGATGCCTTAATCAGGGGCAGCCGGGACAGAATATCGTAGTAGGCCAGGGATTGGTGCAGGTTGCGCACCCACTCGCCGGCCTGCTCCCGGGTCCGGTTGGTGGCGTCCACCCACTCCTGCTGGGGATTGGCAAAGGTAGCCCGTTCCCGCAACTGCTCCAGGGTGCGAGGCTGGGCCTGGCCTTGGACATCGTAGTCGCCGGCGGTATCCGCGACCCGCTGATTGCCGCCCCAGGGGTTCCACAGGGGGCAGCCCACCAGGGCCAGCTTGTCCACCCGCTCCGGGTAGCTGGCCGCCATTTCCGTAGCCAGGCAGGCCCCCACCGAGTTGCCGACGTAGTGGCCCCGGTGGATGTTGAGCAACTGGCAGGCGTCGTCCAGGGCGCGGGCGTAGTCGGGAATGTTGAAGTGGCGGGCCGGCTTGTCGGAATCGCCGTGGCCCAGCATATCAAAGGCGTAACAGGTGTAATGCTGGCTCAGCCCGTCGATTACCGTATGCCAGGCCCAGGTGGAAGTGCCCAGGGGGTGCAGCATCACCAGGGGAAAGCCGGCCCCCTGCCTTACATAGTGCATATTCCCTTCCCGGGTGGGTACGCTGTCGGTCAAGTCCCTGCGGACAAACATAAGCCCTCCTTATATGGTGGCCGAGGTATAGCGTGGCAGAAGTAGTTGCCTTATCCTACCTACCGGCCCCAAGTCTGTCAATTTGGCCGGGACTGCCGGGCAATCATCTCTTAACCCGGACAACCGTCATTCCAAGCAACCGTCGTTCCGGCGAAAGCCGGAATCCAGGAAATCCCCGGGGAAAGAGCGAACCGGCTACCGAGGATTCTGGATTCCGGCTTTCGCCGGAACGACGGTTTTATGATGCGCTTGCCCTGGCTTACCCGTCCCGCTCACCCTGAGCTTGTCGAAGGGCGGAATTGGGCTGGTTCGACAAGCTCACCATGAGCGGATGTTATTATCACCATAAGCGGATATTGTTAGCGCCATTGTATTCACTTATCAATTCGTAATTATTCGTAGATTTAATAATAAATGTCCCGGCGCGGTTGCTTTTGCCGGGGTTATATGGCACCATTAGAGGAGTGTGCCGTCCCGCTCCCCGACAGGAACGCCCATTCTGCCATGGCCCAGGGTTCCAGGATTAAGGAAGGTTACCATGTGGACCAAGCAAGACTTGCAGCAGTTGGTGCAACGGCAGATTGGTGAATACCGGCTTATCATTGTCTCCAACCGCCAGCCCTACATCTATAATCTGGTGGAAGGTACGCTCCGGTACGTGCTTCCGGCCGGCGGCCTTACCAGCGCCCTGGATCCCTTGATGCAGGCTTGCGGCGGCACCTGGATTGCCTACGGCGGCGGCCAGGGCGACCGCTACGTCGTTGACCAGGACAATCGGGTGATGGTTCCTCCCGACGACCCGGCCTACGCCCTGCGGCTGGTCTGGCTTACCGAGCAGGAGGAAAAGGGCTACTACTACGGCTTTTCCAACGAGGCCCTCTGGCCCTTGTGCCACAACGCCTACACTGAGCCGGTCTTTGACCTGCGGGACTGGGAAACCTACCAGGCGGTCAATCAAAAGTTCGCCGACCTGGTGCTGGATGAGGTGGGCGACCAGCCGGCCCTGGTTCTGACCCAGGACTATCACCTGGCCCTGCTGCCCCAATACATCCGCAACGCCGCGCCGGACATCGTCACCGGCCAGTTCTGGCACATCCCCTGGCCCCATCCCGAGATTTTCCGCATTTGTCCCTGGCAGGCCGAGTTGCTGGAGGGTCTGCTGGGCAACAACCTGCTGGGTTTCCACATCGGCGACCATTGCAACAACTTTATGGATACGGCGGCCCGCACTCTGCCGGTGCAGGTGAACGCTGAATATAACCGCATTGAGTACCGGGGCGATACTACCCTGGTGCGCCCCTTTCCCATCAGCATTGACTTTGATGACATCTGCCAGTTTTCTGAGAGCGCTGAGGTGGAGCAGGAGATGGAACGTCTCCAAGAGGAGTGGGGACTGGACGGCAAGCTGATTGGCCTGGGCATTGATCGGGTGGACTACACCAAAGGAATCCCCCACCGTTTCCGGGCCATCGGGCGGTTCCTGGAGAAATACCCGGAGTACCAGGGCAAGCTGGTCTTTGTCCAGGCCGGGGTGCTGAGCCGCAGCGACATCGACGCCTACCAGCAGCTTTCGGAGCAGATTGACCAGTTGCTGGAGGAGATTAACGGGCGTTTTGCCCGGAACGGTTGGCAGCCGATTGTCTATATGCCCGACAACCTGCCCGCCGTTACGCTGATGGCCCTGCGCCGTTTGTCCCGGTTCTGCATCGTCAGTTCCCTCCACGACGGAATGAACCTGGTCGCCAAGGAGTTCGTCGCCAGCCGCTTTGACAATGATGGCGTCCTGATTCTCAGCCCCTTCACCGGCGCGGCCCTGGAGCTTACCCAATCCCTGATCGTCAACCCCTACGCCACCGAGGACATGGCCGAGGCGATCCGGGATGCGGTAACGATGCCGGAACACGAGCGCCGCAATCGGATGCTGCATATGCGGGCCACCGTGCGGGAGAACAATATCTACAAGTGGGCCGCCCGGCTCCTGGTGGATTTAATCCAGTGCGCCCGCGGGTCGGCCTCCGGCCGCTCCCGGTACGCGGCTACCCCTACCCGGTAGTGGCCGGTTCCGCAATGGAATCCGCCAGCGCAATCCCTACGGGTTAGCCGCCGCTTATGCCCCACCTGCTGAACGTATGGCCCCGGGTCAGCCGTCAACTGGCAAACGCCGGCCACGTGCTGCTGCTGCTGGACTACGATGGCACCCTGGCGCCCATTGCGCCCCGCCCGGACCTGGCAACGTTGCCCCCGGCGGCCCGCCAGGCCCTGCTGCGCCTGGCCCGCCGGGAACGCTATACCCTGGGGCTGGTCAGTGGCCGGGGCTTGGCCGACTTGACGGAAATGGTGGGACTGCCCGGCCTGATTTACGCCGGCAATCACGGGCTGGAAATCCGGGGACCGGAACCGGAACCGGCCCCGGAACTGGACTTTGTCCACCCGGAGGCGGCCCGGCTGAGGCCGGAACTGGATGCCCTGCTGCTTGGGCTGAAAGAGCGGTTGGCCGGTTATGACGGGGTATTGGTGGAGGGCAAGGGGCTGACCCTCAGCGTCCACTACCGCCTGACCCCGGAGGAGTTGATGGGGGAGGTTCACGCCGGGTTTGACGCGGTGGTAGCCCCGGCGCGGGAGGCCGGCCGGGTGCGGGTTACCCGGGGCAAGGAGGTTCTGGAAGTGCGCCCCAACGTAGCCTGGGACAAGGGCCGGGCCATCGCCCGGATTGCCGAGTCCTTTCCGCCGGGGACGCTGGCGGTTTTCTTCGGCGACGACCTGACCGATGAGGACGGGTTTGCGGCGGTTCACGCCCTGGAGGGCATTTCCGTGTTTGTCGGCGCCGCCCGCCAACCCACCCAGGCCCAATACCGCCTGGACTCCCCCCAGGAAGTGGCGGAAACCCTGTCCCTGCTGGCCGGGTGATTTATTCTCTGTCCACGAAGGGCACGAAGGGGCACGAAGGTTTTTTTATTTTTATATGATGTTGCGAGTACCCATCTGCGAACTGCGTAACTCATAGGTAAAAACCTTCGTGCCCCTTCGTGTCCCTTCGTGGACAAAACCTACCCCTCAGCCTCTACTTGCAGCAGCTTGTCCAGGCGGCGTTGGAAGCGGGGTTCGGGGAGAAAGCCGGCCGACAGAAAGGCGGTGAGGATTTCTTTGGACAAGTCCACGCCGATGATGCGGGCGCCGAGGCAGACTACGTTCATCGCGTCGTGTTCCACCCCTTGGTGGGCGCTGTAGGTGTCGTGGCAGAGGCCGGCCCGCACGCCGGCCACCTTGTTGGCGGTGATGCTGGCGCCCACGCCGCTGCCGCAGAAAATTATCCCCCGTTCCGCCGCCCCGGCCTGCACCGCCCGGGCCACCGCCGCGGCAAAGTCCGGGTAGTCATCCTCCGGGTCCAGGGCCGCCGCCCCCAGGTCGTCAACCTGGTGGCCGCAGGACTCCAGCCACGGTTTCAACAGTTCTTTCAAGGGAAATCCGGCATGGTCGGCGCCCACCACGATTCGCATTTTCACTAGACCCCACGATGTTATTGATGTTTGGATAAGTCATCACAGCATACTTGCCCCGGACGGGGTGGGCAAGGGGTTAATTGCAGGGTAATTGCGTCTTAACGAGGGCAATCTACGCAACCGTCGTTCCGGCGAAAGCCGGAATCCAGAACCCTCGGTAGCCGGCACGTTCTTTCCCCAGGGATTTCCTGGATTCCGGCTTTCGCCGGAACGACGGTTACTTGGGTTGCCGACGGTTGATTAGGTTGCCGGCGGTTGCCAGGGTTGCCCTGGTTGAGACGCGGTTGCCCGACCGAACTTTGTTACCCAATTCACAAGCATTGCCGGATATGCTAAAATGCGCTTGCTCACAGGTTTTCAAGTCGGCGGTTCTCCGGGAGAAAAGCGGGTAGATGATCAAAGCCATATTTTTTGACTTCTACAATACCCTGGTGCGATTCTGGCCGCCCCTGGACCAGATTCAGCAAGCCTCCTGCCGGGAGTTGGGTTTCACCGTGGCGCCGGAGGCGATTAACTTCGGCTACTCGGTGGCCGACGTTTACTTCAACCGGGAGAACGAAATCAAGCCCCTGGCCCAGCGTACCGAGGCGGAACGGCTGGCCTTCTTTTCCCGCTACGAACAAATCCTGCTGGAGAACGCCGGCCTGCCGGTTTCCCTGGATTTGGCCCGACAAATCTGGCAGCTTGCCATCAGCGTCCCCAAGGACTTTATCCCCTTTGCCGATACCCTGCCCGCCCTGGAGCGGTTGAGCGCGCAGGGCTACCGGCTGGGGGTCATCTCCAACCTGCGGCGGGATATGAACCAGCTTTGCCACAGCCTGGGAATGGCCCCTCACCTGGAGTTTTGCCTCACCTCGGCCGACGTAGGCGTGGAAAAGCCGGACCCGGCCATCTTTATCGCCGCGCTGGAACGGGTGTCGGCCCGGCCCGGCGAGACGATTCACGTCGGCGACCAGCCCCGTTCCGACGCGCTGGGCGCCAGGGCCGCCGGGATTCACCCGGTACTGCTGGACCGGGGCGGCTGGCAGACCGACATTAAGGATTGTGTCCGCATCGCCAACCTGACCGAACTGGACGCGCTGCTGGCTGACGCCCCCGATTCCCTCCGGCCGGTCGCGGAGCAAACCGACGCCCCTTCCTACTATCCCTGGGAGCAGGCCGCCGAATAATTCCCCCGTCCCGGCTTTTCCCCGCACACCGGGAAGCGGGAGCAAACACCGCTAGACAGGAGGCAAGGTATGACTGAAGCAGCGCAGCCGCCGGCCAACGGCGCCGACCCGGTACGGGTTATCGTCTGGTACGATTATATTTGACCCTGGTGCTACGTCGGCCTGGAGCGGGTTGACAAGCTGAACCAGGATTACAACATCGCCGTAGAGGGACGGGCCTACCTGCTGCGCCCCGATACGCCCAAAGAGGGATTGCAGCGTCAGCCCCGTTCCGGTGAAACCGAGGACGAACTGAGCGAGCCGATTCGCTCTCAGGTGCGCGACGCCAACCTGATTATGCGCCCGCCCCGGGTTACGCCCAACACGATGTACGCCCTGGAAGCGACCGAGTACGCCCAGCAGCATGGCAAGTTTATGGAGTTTCACCACGCCGCCTATAAAGCCTATTGGGAGGAGGGCAAAGACCTGGGCCAGCTTGCTACCCTGGCTGAAGTGGCCGAATCGGTGTCTCTGGACGCCGACGACCTGCTGAGCCGGCTTTCCGACCATCAATACTCGTCCAGGGTGATGGAACAGTATCAGGAGGCCCTGCAATACGGCATCCGGGGCATACCTACTTTCGTGGTGGGCAACCTCCTGTTCACCGGCGCCCATCCCTACGACATTTTCAAGTCAGCAATGAACCAGTACCTGAACGGACAATAGCGTCTTAATCAAAGGGTTTTACCACTTGGATTATCTGCGTCCCGGTGGTGAAAAAATGGCAAAGGAGCCTGGGCAATGGATGGGCTGAAGGAACGCATCAGGAAGGCCGTCCACAATCAGCCGCAACCTACCGTTACCATTCTCTCATCCCTGCTGGCGGTGGAGGATGAGTTGGGTTATATTCCCCCGGAAGCCGTAGATGAGGTGGCCGGGTTTAACCGGGCTACGATAAACGACGTTTGGGCGGTGGTTTCCTTTTACCCCAACTTTCGCACCACGCCGCCCGGCCAGCATCGCGTTGAAGTTTGCTGGGGGCCTTCCTGCCACCTGGTAGGGGCCATGCCGGTCATCGCCGCGGTGCTGGAGGCCGTTGGGCTGCCGGCCGAGGGCGACACCCCGGACGGGCGGCTGTCCCTGCGTTACAACACCTGCCTGGGCGCCTGCGCTCAAGCCCCGGTAATGTCCATTGACCACCACCTGATTGGCCGTATTACCCCGGAACAGGCCCGGAACCGCCTTGCCGACTATGGGGCCGGGCCGGCGACCGAGTGAGCAAGGTTAGTATGGCCCCCACCTTTCAGGAACTTCAGGCCCAGGCCGAACAACGCTGGCAGGCGCTGACCGCCGGCGACCGCCCCTGGATTCGGGTAGGGACGGCCCTGTGCGGCCAGGCGGCCGGCGCCGATGCGGTAGTCCAGGCTCTGCAAGAATCCCTGGAACGGCACAACGCCGCCGCCCAAATCAGCCAAGTCGGGTGCCTGGGCCTCTGCTTTGCCGAACCCCTGGTGGACGTGCAACTGCCCGGCCAGCCCCGGGTCTTTTACGCCAATGTTACCCCGGAACAGGCCGAGGAAATTATCGCCTCTCATATCGTTCAGGGCATCCCCCTGGCCGGTTCGGCGCTGGGCTGTCTGGGGAGTGATGACGGCGGCGGCGATAGCAGCGATAACGGCGAAACCGGCGACTTGCCCGACTTGAACCGCCACCCGATGCGCGCCCGGGAGCAGCGCATAGCCCTGCGCAACGCCGGCAACATTGACCCCCTGGACATCTACCAGTATGCCGCTAACGGCGGCTACCGCGCCCTGCACCAGGCCCTGACCGGAATGACCGGGGCCGAAGTCCTGGAGCAGGTGAACATCTCCGGCCTGCGGGGACGGGGGGGAGCGGCCTTTGCTACCGGAACCAAGTGGCGTTTCCTGGCCGGTTCTCAGGCTCCGGTCAAGTATATTCTCTGCAACTGTGAGGAGGGCGACCCCGGCGCCTTTAATGACAAGGGCATCCTGGAAAGCGACCCCCATACGGTGGTGGAGGGGATTCTCCTGGCCGGGTACGCCACCGGCGCCAACTACGGGTACATCTTTATCCGCTCCGGCCACGACGGGCCGATCGACCGCACCCGCGCTGCCGTTGCCCAGGCTTATGACCTGGGACTGCTGGGCCGGAACATCCTGGGTTCCGATTTCAGCTTTGACCTGGAGGTGGCCCTGACCGGAGACTCCTACGTTTCCGGGGAGGAAACCGCCCTGATGGAGGCCATTGAGGGCAGCCGGGCCATGCCCCGCTACCGCCCGCCCTTTCCGGCCCAGGTCGGTGTTTTCGGCCAGCCCACCAACATCAACAACGTCAAAACCCTGGCCTACGTGCCGGAGATTGTCGCCAGGGGCGGCGCGTGGTTCGCCGGCATCGGCCACGAGCGCAGCACCGGCACGGCGATCCTCTGCCTCAGCGGCGCCCTGAACTACACCGGAATGGTGGAGTTGCCCATGGGCATCAACTTGCAGGACGTGCTTTACGAAATTGCCGGCGGGGTTCCCGGCGGCAAGGAACTGAAGTTTATCCAGACCGGCGGCCCGTTGGGGGGCGTGCTGGGCGCCGACGCTACCGACTTGGTGCTGGATTTTGAGGTGTTCCGCAACGCCGGCGCCATCCTCGGCTCCGGGGGAATTATCGCTGCTGATGAGGATACCTGCGCGGTGGACTTGACCCGGGTACTGATTGCCTTTTGCCAGTATGAGTCCTGCGGCAAATGTTTCCCCTGCCGGATGGGTATGAGCCACCTGCTGGAGGTGCTGGAGCGGATTTCCCGGCTGGAGGGCGGCCCGGAGGATTTGGCCCTGATGCGCAACATCGGGGAAAATATGCAGGCCGGCTCATTGTGCGGCCACGGGCAGTTGGGCTTTAACCCGGTGTCCTCGGCCCTGCGCTTTTTCGCCGGCGAGTTTGAGGCGCATATCACCGAAAGACGCTGCCCCACCGGGAGTTGCCAGACTCCCTGGTTTTCGCCCCGACTCAGCCGGAGGTAGGGGCCACCGGGCGGGGTTTCCGCCAAGGGTATTGTGTCAAGCTAGTAACGCTCATGGTGAGCCTGTCGAAGGATGGGGTTGGTGGTTCGACAGGCTCACCATGAGCGGATTGGGGCGCCATAAGCGGGTGGGCTTACCATAGCGGGTTGGGTAGGTTGTCGGTATTTGCGGCGTCCTTACTTGAGCGTAAAGGGCGGGTTTGAAACCCGCCCCTACCGAGATTTACCTTGATAGGGTGGGTTGCACAACCCGCTCTATGTGCTTTGTACCGCTCATCCTAATCCTGCATCCCGCTTTGCCCCGCTCATCCTGAGCCTGTCGAAGGATGGGTTGGTGGTTCGACAAGCTCACCATGAGCGGGCCGGGACACCATGAGCGGGCCGGGGCGCCATAAGCGGGTTGGGGCACCAGGCGTTGGAACGCGGTCAGCGGTTGGCGCCGGCTGACTGTTCGATAACCGACTGTTCGAGTTCTTCCTGATTCTCTCTGACTCTGTTGACGTGATAGGTCAGGGGCGCCCAATCGACCGCCGTGTTAATGTGCGCTCGGGCAAGTTCCAGGTATCTTATATCCCGGGTGGCGGCTACCTGATAGAACTGGGCCAGGGAGCTATGCAGAAACCAGTTCTGCGGCTCATCCGCCAGAGCCTGCCGGCCCTCTTCCGTGATGAGGGCCACCAACTGGGCAAACTCTTCATCGGTCAGGTCGGCGACGTTATGGGCCGCCGCGGTCATCAATTGAGTCCGCGGCCAGTTAGCCAGACCGGGAAAGTCTTGAATGGCCTGGTTGAAATAGGCGGCCCGGTCCGCCCAGGGCAGAGACCCGCTGCTCGCCTTTGCCGCCGCCACCGCCGCCGTATAGGGCCGGACGCTGAACAGGAACAATGTCCCGCCGACCAAGACCACCAGCAGCCCGATTGCCAGGGCCTCTACCCAACGCCGATGCAGTAACCCGGACAACTTTGACCTTGCCAGTCCCAGCCCCCGGCCCCACCGCTCCGTTGCCTGGAAAATGGGCAACGCGAGGAGACTTTTCTTTTGCGCCGCCCCGTCGCCCCGGGCCAGAACCCAGCGCTCCTCAGCCACCGCAAAGCCCAGGAATAGGGCAAACAACATCACCGTGCCCGGCGTATCGAACAGAAATAGATTCTGCACATAGTAGGCTACCATCGCGGCGCCGATTGCCAGGACTAACAACTGCTCATAGTCCCGCCGGAGCCTTATTGAGCGAATCAGAACGTAGGCCATTGCGAACCACACCAGCATATAGGCCAGCAAGCCAACAGCCCCCGTACCCACCAACTCTTCCACTACCCGGTTATGGGCCTGGTCGAACTGGTCGTTCATCTCGGAATCCCCGCCGAAGTATTTTCCCCAGGCAATGAGAAAATTCTCCGGCCCCCAGCCGAGGACGGGCTTGTCCTGGTAGGCCCGCAGCCCGGCGGTGATGGAGGCAAACCGGCCGGAAACACTTCGGGTAGCCTCAGAGTCCTCAGCGGTCAGTCGCTGCAACAGGATGCTGGAGTCCACCACCGGGTCTAATACCGGGCTGGTTCGCGCGACCCCGATGAATACGACCGCCAGAACGGTCAAGGCCAGAATGACGTAGGCCACCCGCCGCGCCGGGATCAGCCGGCCCCAGAAGATGTAGATAACCGCGAAAACCAGGGCGCCGGCGCCGAGTCCTACAATGGCGCTCCGGGTGCCGGTCAACCAGAGCGCCCACAGGCACAACAGGATTGCCAGCGCCCACAAGGGCCGGAGCCAGGGCCGGTAGTCAAAGGTTGGCCCGGCGCGTCTCTGCCGCCGCCGCCGGCTTTCGGCCCGCCGTATCCGCCGTTGCCCCGATTGTTCCGGCCCTTGACGAACAAAGGAATGGCAGAGCAAACCCAGGCCGATTATGACGTTCACCATTGTATAGGATGCCAGGTAGGTGGCGTTGCCCAGGGTGGAGCCGACCCGCGCCTCAACCTCCTGCAACAGCACCGAGTCGAACAGGCCATAGTGTTGCCCCAGCCCCAGGAAGGACACCAGCCCGCACACGCCCAGGTTGAGGGTGAACAGCAGACGCCAATCGGCCAGGGTTCGGAAGACGGAGGCGGCCATCAATACAAAGGCGACCCAGTAGGCCCGATCGACTACGCCCTGCATCCGCTCAAAATTAGACCACAAGCTCCGGGTCGGACTCACCCCGGTAAAGCTGGCGACCAGAGAGACCAGCAGCCAGATACCGAGGGCCAGAAGTATCCAGGAACGGGAGGGGCGGTGCTGGGGATAGCAGAAGATGAGGATCAGCCAGAGGCCGAAGGTAATCTCAATTACGGAGCGGGCGAACAGGGCCTTCCCCACCACGTAGGGAAATATCGTATCCGGCGTTACGATGAGCGGCGCAATCAAAACCAGCGCAACGCCGGTTCTTACTGCCCAGAGCAAAAACGGGGCGAAATCCCTTCGTCGATGAATACCAGAGCGTGTTTGCAAATTATAACCAGAGGGGAATCGACCCGATTTGCAACCTGGACGGATATTGCTCAGTCTTTCCGAGGGGCCGCGGCGCTGCCTTTCTCAGCTCAGGAGACGCCACCCGGGGCGGGACGTTGACCAACCATGGTCAGGCCCGCGAGTTTAACCCACCGTCGCGCCGCTGGCCGGTTTCCCGGTGCGAATGGGCCGGAAAGCGGATCCCCAACACCACCCAGGCGGTGAGAAAGATGAGCCGGATGTCGGTCCAGGGACTCATCGTTTTGATATACAGATTGTCGTACTTCAGCTTGTTGCAGGGCAGCGTGGAGTATTTACCCCGCACCTGGGCCAGTCCGGTAATGCCCGGCTGTACCCTGAGGCGCTGGGAAAACCCGGTTACCTGGCGGCTGAATTGCTCGGCCAGGGCTGGGCGTTCCGGGCGCGGCCCCACGATGCTCAAATCGCCTTTGACCACGTTTATAATCTGCGGCAACTCATCCAGGTGCGTCTTGCGCAGTACCCGGCCCACGCGGGTTACCCGCCGGTCGCCTTCCACGGCCCAAACGGCCCCGGTACGGGACTCGGCATCCCGTATCATGCTACGGAACTTGATAATCTTGAACCGCTTACCATTCCGGCCCAACCGGGTCTGAACGTAAAATACCGGCCCCCCGTCATCCAACTTTATCGCCAGGGGAATCAGAACCCACAGCAGCGCCCACAGGGGCAGCAAAAAGAGATGGGAAAGAATTACTACGGCCAGGTCAAAGGGGCGTTTGTACCCGTCATTGACAACCTGGGTTTCGGCGGTTCCGACCCGCTCCCGGACCGGCGCGCTGGGGGCAACCTGCTGGGCCGGGGCGCCGGATCTAAAACTATCGGCCGGCGGCGGTGAAACCAACTCCCATGGAGTTACTGCCTTGCCATTGCCGGCGCCGCGGGGCCTGACGGCTCCCTTTGGACTACCGGGCCTGGTCTGCCTGTCGTGGACTCTAACTACCACTTACCACCTTGCCTTTATACCCCGGTTTGACCCGCCCCAAGCCCTGTTTTGCGCCGGGTTCTCCGGAGAGAAACCCCGGAAAGAAAGGGTTACCCATCTAACGGCGCGTAAATCATGCTTGCTTGGGGCATTATATTCAAGGTTAATGGAAAGATTCAATACTTTCCGCCATCAAAATACGTGATTTATGTCAATGATTGCGTATTTGGAACCGGGCCGGCGCAAAGTCAAGTTACATTATACCACCCCGTCCCCGCTCATCCTGAGCCTGTCGAAGGATAAACCGTAGGGTAATCGGGATGGTTCGACAGGCTCACCATGAGCGGGTGTTGTTGCGGGTGGTCATTGTTGCGGGTATTGTTATTGACGCAGCATAAACCAACCCGTCGTTCCGGCGAAAGCCGGAATCCAGAATACTCGGTAGCCGGATAGCTCTTTTCCGGGGGATTTCCTGGATTCCGGCTTTCGCCGGAACGACGGTTGTGTGGGTTGTCGACGGTTGCCGGGGTTGCCCTGGTTGCGTGAGTTGCCGACGGTTGCTTAGGTTGCCCTGGTTACGTGGGTTGCCGACGGTTGCCGGGGTTGCCCCGGTTGCCCCGGTTGCGTGGGTTGCACTGGTTGAGACACGATTGACCTGAGGGCCACCCCAACCGCATATACAACACTCCCCAGGCGCGCTATACTTGAAAGCCGGCGCAACCGGCCGCCGGCCACCGGCCCCGGGCCGATTCCCAAACCGGATTTAGAGAGTTATGCCCGACGACATTACAATCGCCATTGACGGCGTGGAGATAAAAACTCAGCCCGGCAAGATGGTCCTTGACGCGGCCGTGGACGCCGGCATCTATATCCCCTACCTGTGCTACCATCCGGGAATGAAACCCTTTGCCGCCTGCCGGATGTGCGTAGTTTCCGTTGAGGGGGGCCGGGGCTACCCCGCCGCCTGTACCCTGCCGGTTCAGGACGGGATGCGGATTCGCAGCGAGGCCCAGGACGTGAACGAACTGCGCCGCTCCGTAATGCAGATGCTCATTGCCGAACACCCCAACGGCTGCCTCACCTGCCACCGCATTGACATCTGCGGCCCCAGCGACGTTTGTCTCCGGCACGTTTCGGTCAATGACCGCTGCGTTACCTGCCCCAAGAATGAGCGCTGTGAGTTCAAGGACACGGTGCGCTACCTGGGCATGGAACTGGAATCGCCCCTGAATTACACCTACAAGCAGATTCCGCTGGAAGTGGCCGACCCCTTTTATGACCGGGACTATAATCTGTGCATCGCCTGCGGTCGCTGCGTCCGGGCCTGCGAGGAAATCCGCGGCGACAACGCCATCTGTTTCACCGAGCGGTCGGGCAAGGCCCTGGTCGGCACCTCCTTTGGCTCCTCCCTGCTGGAATCGGGCTGCGAGTTTTGCGGCGCCTGCATTGATGTCTGTCCGGTGGGCGCCCTGGTGGAGCGGAGCCATAAGTGGGAAAAGCCCCGGACGGTGGAGCGCACGGTTTGTCCCCATTGTCCGGTAGGCTGTCAGCTTAACCTGGAGTTGAACGGCGGCGGTGAACTCATCCGGGTAGTGCCGGAATACAACTCCCCGGCCAACCGGGGGCAAGCCTGCTTTAAGGGCAAGTTCGGCCTGGAGTTCGTCAACAGCCGGGAGCGTTTGCAGCAACCCCTGATTCGTCGGGACGGCGTGTTGGTGGAAACCTCCTGGGATGAGGCGCTGGACTACGTCGCCGGGCGGCTGGCCGATTACCGGGGCGACTCCTTTGCTTTGCTGGCCTCTCCCAACGGCACGAATGAGGAACACTACCTGGCCCAGAAGTTTAGCCGGGTGGCGATGGACTCCAACAACGTGGACTTGACCTCCAACCTTCAGCCGGAACTGACGACGGCCCTGGAGCAGACCCTGGGGCATGGCGCCGCCACCAATCCCCTCTGGCAACTGGAGCAGGCCGGCTGCATCCTGGTGTTCAACAGCAACCTCACCGAGGACAACAACGTAGCCGGCGTACCCATCAAGCGGGCGGTGCAGAACGGGGCGGAACTGGTAGTTATTGACCCTCGGGAAGTGGAATTGACCCGTTACGCCCATTGCTGGCTCCGGCCGGCGCCGGGCACCGAACTGCTGCTGCTGGGCGGCATCCTGCGGGAAGTCCTAGACCAGGGCCTGGAAAATAGCCAGTGGGTCGAGGCGCATTGCGAAGACCCCGCTACCCTGCGTTACTACCTGCGCATCCTGGACCTGGATGAGATAGCCGGCATTACCGGGGTCTCCCGGGACGGTATGGCTGAGGCGGCCCGGCGGTTCGGCGGGGCCGACAACGCCGCGCTGTGCTACGCCCTGGACAACATTCCGCCGGACTTGGCGCGGGATTGCGTCAGCGCGCTGGTTGACCTGGCCCTGCTGACCGGCAACGTCGGCAAACCCGGCGCCGGCATCTACCCGATGCGCCAGGGCGCCAATGAGCAAGGGGCCTGGGACGTGGGCTGCTGGGCCAACCGGCTGCCCGGCCGGGGCGCCCGCCGGAACGAATCGGCCCGCCGGGAACTGGAAGAACTGCTCAACTGCCCGCTGCCCACCAATCCGGGGCTGGGCGTCGCCGCCACCCTGGAGGCCGCCGGGACGGGACGGGTCAAGGCGATGCTGCTGGTCGGCGACAGTCCCAACCTGGGGAACGGACGCCTGGGCGACGGACTGGCGGCCCTCCAAAACCTGGATTTTCTGGTGGTTATGGACACTTTCCTCAGCGCCCCGGCCCGGTTGGCCGAGGTAGTTCTGCCCCGCGCCACCTTTGCCGAAAAGGATGGCACCTATACCAACCTGGAGCGGCGCGTACAGCGCATCCGGCCGGTGTTCCGCCCCCGCCGGGGCGAGGCCCAACCGGAGCAGTGGGTCTTTGGTCAGTTGGCCCGGCGGTTGGACGCTCCGGGGTTTGAGCATCCGTCGGCGGCGGCGGTTATGGACGAAATTGCCCAGGTGGTTCCCGCCTATGCCGGCCTATCCTACGCCCGGCTGGAGGCGGAGTCGGCCCTGGTGCTGCGCAGTGGCGGCCTGGAGAGTCCCAAGCCTACCCAGATGCTCTATACCGGCCGGGAACACCGGGGCCTCCAGTGGCCGGTAGCCGGGGAGTCCGGGGCCGGAACCCCGGTGCTGTATCTTGACGGTTTCCCGTCGGGCAAGGCCGACCTGATTGCCCCCCAGTTCCGCGCCCCCCAGGATATACTGGAGGCAGAGTATCCGGCCTGGTTCGTGCCGGGGCGGGTGCTGCTCCAGCGGGACCGGGAGATGCAGGTGGAAATTGAGGCAGACAGCAACCTGAACCGGATTGTCCGGGATGAACTGGTGGAACTGAACCCGGCCGACGCGGCTGCCTGGTCGGTCGCGGAGGGCGATGCGGTAGAGGTGCAGACCCGGCAGGGCCGCCTGGCCGGGTTGGCCCGCCTGGACGCCGCCATACCCCCCGGCACGGTGGCGGCGACCATTCTCTTTGGTCAACTGGTGGTTGACCTGCAAAACTCCCCGGAACCCGACCCCATGTCCCGGACGCCCGGTTTGGATATTCTCCCGGCCCGGGTGGTCAAGCGGGACGCCTGAACCGGATACCCCCTTTATAACTTTTCAGGCGTGATAACTTTTGAGGTGAATTAAGCGGATGACATCCAACAGCGACAACGTAGCCGTCGACGAATCTACCGGAGGCCGCCCCAGCTACCGAACCGACCGCTTGCCCCAGGCCAAGCTGGTGTCCCGCCGGGACATCACCGACGACCTGATGATTATCAAGCTGGAACCCCAGAACGGCCCCTTTAATTTCAAGCCGGGCCAGTATTGCACCCTGGGGAAAGAGGGCGTTGAGCGGGCCTATTCCATCGTGTCCGCGCCCTACGAACCCCTGCTGGAGATTTTCGTAGAACTGGTTCCCGAGGGCGAATTGACCCCCAAGATGTGGGAACTGAAGGACGGCGATACTATGTCCCTCCGTCCCCGGCCCAAGGGCCTGTTCGTCCTGAACGAAAAGGTGCATCACCACCTGATGCTGGCGACGGTAACCGGCGTAGGCCCTTACCTGAGCATCATCCGGGAGTACCTGCACCAGGGCGGCCAGGGCCACTATTTCTACGTCCTGCTGGGCGCCAGCTTTCAGGATGAGCTTACTTACGATACCGAACTGGCCGAGTTGGCGGCCAATCACCCGGAATGTGTCAAGTTCGTGGCGGCGGTAAGCCGCCCGGCAGACCCGCGCAACGCCGGCTGGACTGGCGTAACCGGCCGGCTCAATCACATCACCGAGCGCTACCTGGCCGAGTTCGACCTGCCCCAGGACGATACTATGGTTTACACCTGCGGCCACCCCGGGATGATTGCCGCCGTAAAGGAGATGGTTGTCCCCCAGGGCTGGCAGTTCCGGGAAGAGCGTTTCTGGAAGGAGTAGCCGGCCCGCTTTCCGGTATTTTCAACTTCAGGGATTTTCAGCGCTGGTTGGTATTTTCACCGGGTAGGGGCAGTTCGCGAACTGCCCCTACCCGGCAACGGCAACTTCCGCTCGGAGAACCGACTCCGCCATAGTTGAACCGTCCTGACAACGGAACGGGGGCGGTTCGCGAACCACCCCTACCGGTCAACAAAGCGTGGCCGGGCAAGCAATACCAACGCAAGCAACACCAACGAATGTTGAGGAATATCCTCCGTTTTAGTCACATCCACCCTGCATTATCCCTTTGTTCCACTGACGGGAAAGGGGTAGAATTAACGCATACCCAGTCTGCGGGGTGATTGTGACACCGGTACGCCGCCAATACCTCAAGATTAAGAACGCCTACCCGGACGCCCTGGTGCTGTTCCGGCTGGGCGACTTTTACGAAACTTTTGACGATGACGCTCAGCTGGCCGCCAGGGAGTTGGAGATTACCCTCACCTCCCGCACTATGGGCAAGAACCTGAAAATCCCCATGGCCGGCGTCCCGGCCCACGCCCTGGAATCCTACCTGGCGCGGCTCATCAAGAAGGGCCACAAGGTAGCCATCTGCGAACAGCTTACCGACCCGGCCACCTCCCGGGGCCTGGTGGAGCGGGACGTGGTGCGGGTAGTTACCCCCGGCACCGTGGTGGAGACCTCCCTGCTGGAGCAGAAGGCCAACAACTACCTGTCCGCCGTCGTTGAAGACGGGCCGGCGGTGGGGCTGGCCTACGTGGACATCACCACCGGCGAGTTTGCCGCCACCCAACTGGACGCGGAACGGCTGCTGCCGGAACTGGAACGCATCGCCCCGGCGGAAATCCTCATCCCGGCCGGCGATGCTTTGCCCGGCTGGGCCGGCGGGAATAATAGCGGGGTCAACGGCGCGGTCCATTCCTTCGCCAACTCTTTCAATGCGGCCCCGGACGGCGGCGCGCCGGACGCTCACGGCTACCCCCTGACGCAACTCAATCCGGCCACCTTTGACCTGGACCTGGCGACAGAGGCCCTGCTCTCCCACTACGCCATCCGCTCTTTGGAGTCCTTTGGCTGTGAAAATCTGCCCCTGGCGGTGCGGGCCGCCGGCGCAATCCTGGACTACCTGGGGCAGACTTACAAAACCGGCCAACCCCGGCTGGCTCCCCTCAGCGTTTACTCCACCGCCGCCTATATGGTGCTGGACGCGCAGACCCGCCGCAACCTGGAGTTGTTTCAGGCCGGGCGGTGGGAGAACCGGCAACTGTCCCTGCTGACCGCCCTGGACGTTACCCGCACCCCTATGGGCGGGCGACTGCTGCGCCGCTGGCTGGGCCAACCCTTGCTGCAACTGGAGGGACTGGAACAACGCCAGGACACGGTGGAGCATTACTTTGCCGACGCGTTCCGGCGCAGCGACGCCCGTTCCACCCTGGCCGGCATCGCCGACCTGGAGCGAATCCTGGGCCGAATTCAAGCCGGCACGGTGGCGCCCCGGGAGTTGATTGCGCTGAAAACCGGCATTGAGGCCGCAGCGCAATTGGCGGCTACCCTGAAAGAGACAGACACCGAGCGGGTGGCCTGGCTGTTCCGGCAGTTGGCGCCAGTGCCTGACGTAGCTACCCTGGTGGCTGAGGCCATTGCCCCGGAACCGGCCGGCAACGTGGGCGAGGGCAACATTATCCGGGAGGGTTTCTCACCGGAGTTGGATGAGCTGAAGGCAGCCTCCCGGGACGCCCGGGGTTTTATCGCCGGGCTGGAGGCGCGGGAACGGGAGCGCACCGGCATCCGCAACCTGCGGGTCGGCTATAACCAGGTGTTTGGCTACTACATTGAGGTGAGCCGGGCCAATCTGGGCCAGGTTCCCGATGACTACATCCGCCGCCAGACCCTGGCTAACGGCGAGCGGTACATCGTTCCCGAACTCAAGGAGTACGAGTCCCTGGTGCTCAACGCGCGGGAGCGGATTCAGGAAATGGAGCGCAACCTGTTCCGGCAGGTGTGCCTCCAGGTGGGGAACTACGCCGAGCCGATTGGCCGGCTGGCGGCGGCCATCGCCGCGGTGGATGTTTTTTCCGCCCTGGCCGAAGTAGCGGTGCAGTACGGCTACGTCCGGCCCCGGCTGGACCGGGACAACGCCATCAGCATCAAGGACGGACGGCATCCGGTGGTGGAGCGAACCCTGGGCGCCGGGGCCTACGTTCCCAACGACGTGCGCCTATCCAACGAAGACGCCCGGATTATCGTCCTCACCGGCCCCAACATGGCCGGCAAGTCAACCTACATCCGGCAGACGGCCATAATCGTCCTGCTGGCCCAAATCGGCAGTTTTGTACCGGCCGCCGAGGCCCGAATCGGCTTGGTGGACCGGATATTTACTCGCGTGGGCCTACAGGATGATTTGGCTACCGGCCAGTCCACCTTTATGGTGGAGATGGTGGAGACGGCGGCGATTCTGAATCAGGCTACCCCCCGTTCCCTGGTCATTCTGGACGAAATTGGCCGGGGCACCAGCACCTATGACGGCCTTTCCATTGCCCGGTCGGTTATTGAGCATCTGCACAACGACCCGCGGCTGGGCTGCAAGTCCCTGTTTGCCACCCACTACCACGAACTGACCGAACTGGCCCAGACCCTGCCCGGCGTGCGCAACTACAGCGTGGCGGTTACCGAAGAGGAGGGCCGGGTGGTCTTTCTGCACCGCATTGTAGCCGGCGGCGCCGACCGCAGCTATGGCGTCCACGTAGCTCAACTGGCCGGCCTGCCCCGGTCGGTGGTCAACCGGGCCTGGGAGGTGTTGCAGGAACTGGAGCAGCCCGGCCCTTCTACCGGCGTCAACCGGGGCGTCAACCGGGGCGCCAACCGGGGCGCCGCCGAGTCGGGCCGCCGCCATGACCCGGCGGCGCGGCAAATGCCCCTGTTCCAGCCGGACCAGCCGGTTACCGACGCGGTGCTGGCCCTGGACATCCCCAACTTGACCCCCCTGGAGGCCATCAACAAGCTGTACGAACTACAGCAGAAGGCCCGCAACCCGGAGGACGGGTTCGGTTAAAAGCGGGTTGGGCCTCGCCTGGTTTTGCGTCTCCCCCTAATCCCGCCCTTAACCCGGTGTAGGGGTGAACCGCATAATTCGCCAACAACGGCCCGCTAAACCCTTTCAGTTTGCCGCCGGCGCTGGCTAAAATACCGGAAGGAAGGGCAATGGCACAGGGCAACCCAGGCAACCGTCGTTCCGGCGAAAGCCGGAATCCAGGAAATTCTCCGGGAAAAGAGCGTGCCGGCTACCGAGCGTTCTGGATTCCGGCTTTCGCCGGAACGACGGGTTTATAGTGCCGGTTTATAAGGCAATTGCCCGGCCGATAGCCCGGAGGTTTATATGAGTAATCAAGCTGCTTTCTACTGGTGGCCCCGTTGATCCTCCTGCCGCAAGGTAAGAGAGTTGCTCTTACAAAAGGGGCTGGACTTGGCGGAACGGGACTACTTTAAGGAACCGTTCGGCGAGGCGGAGCTTAACGAACTGGCGGCGCTGGCGCCCCTGTCCGACCTTTTCGCCTGGCGCAGCCCCAGCCTGAAAAAGCTGGGCCTGGCCGGCCAGGACTTGCCCGACGCCGAGTTGCTGCGCCTGATGCTCCAGGAACCGCGCCTCATCCGCCGTCCGGTAACCCGGCTGGGCGACCGGCTCCTGATTGGCTCCAACCTGAAGGCCCTGGAGCAGGCTTTGGCTGATTTGGGCTGACGCCGGTTCTCCCCGGGACTACGGTTTTTGGAAAATTGACGGCGACCGGGCGGGTTTCTAACCCGCCTTGGTGTCGGCGGAAAGCATTGAATCCTGACGGGAATAACCCACCGGCGATAGCCCGGCATTTCTCTTGATAAAAGTCAATGTTAGGCTTGTTTACATATTATCTTTTGTGATACTCTTTTAGTACCTTAATTGCCGGGGAGACTGACGTCGGACGATGAAGATATTTTTCGATGTGGACTACACCATTTTGGGACTGGATGACACCCTGCGACCGGGCACCAAAGAGACCTTTCAGAAACTCCTGGACGACAAGCACGAAATCTATATCTGGTCCGGGATGGGCGAGCGTTGGGAAGTTATCGAGAAACACCAACTTAACCCCTTCATCAGCGGGGTTTACGAAAAGCCTACCCACCATTTTCACGAGCGGCTGGAGGAGTTGCGGATTCCCTTTGAGCCGGAGTTCGTGATTGACGACTACCCGGAAGTGGTAGCCGCCTTTGGCGGGGCCTGGGTTCCCCCCTATTTCTTTGCCCGCAACGTGGACCAGCAAATGGACCGGGTCTATCAAATCGTCTGCGACTTTGCCACCGCCGGCACCTCTGAGGATAAGCAGTATCGCGCCAAAGGCACCGTTCTGCCCCTCTTTTAACTTGGAAGCCGGGGGCCTGCCGGCATAGAACCCGCTCATGGTGAGCTTGTCGAACCACCGCCATATCATCCTTCGACCGGCTCAGGATGAGCGGGGAGAGTCAACTCGCCCGAGGGGGCCGGCCGGCATAGAACCCGCTCATGGTGGAGCTTGTCGAACCACCGCCATATCATCCTTCGACCGGCTCAGGATGAGCGGGGAGAGTCAACTCGCCCGAGGGAGAGCCAACTTGTGCCTTGGCAATCGCCCTGATTAGCGCCGCCGGATTCGCGCCAGGAACCGCCCTATGACTATCAAACTGCTGTCCCCGGAACTTGCCGCCCAGATTGCCGCCGGGGAGGTGGTAGAACGTCCGGTGTCGGTGGTCAAGGAGTTGGTGGAAAACTCCATTGACGCCGGTTCCTCCCGCATTACCGTTGAAATCAAGGGCGGCGGCATCGAGGAGATCCGGGTTACCGACGACGGTTCCGGCATCCCGG
The DNA here is from genome assembly GCA_958295765.1 of uncultured Dehalococcoidia bacterium. Lineage (GTDB taxonomy): Bacteria > Chloroflexota > Dehalococcoidia > Lucifugimonadales > UBA3495 > CATQHB01. The sequence continues at coordinate 464,419 of CATQHB010000002.1, read as the reverse complement.
CCGCGGAGGCGCCCCTGGCCTTTCAACACCACGCCACCAGCAAACTGGACGCTCCCGAAGCGCTGGACGCCATCGCCACCCTGGGTTTTCGCGGCGAGGCCCTGCCCAGCATTGCCGCCGTTTCCAAAATGACCCTGACCACCCGGCCCGATGCCGAGGACATGGGCTACTTCACCGAGTTTGCCTGGGGCCGGCCGGTGGGCGACGGCGCCCGGGGCAGCCCGCCGGGAACCTCGGTGGTGGTGGCCGACCTGTTCGGCAACCTGCCGGCCCGCCGCAAGTTCCTCAAGTCCGCCGCCGCCGAAGCCGGCCGCATCCACGACCTGGTGGCCCGCTATGCCCTGGCCTACCCGGAAATCGCCTTCCGCCTGGCGGTGGGGGAACGGCAGAGCCTGGCGACTCCCGGCAGCGGCCGGGACGCCGACCCGCTGCTGGCGGTGTACGGCGCGGCGGTGGCCGCCGGGATGCTGGCAGTTTCCGGGGCAGACCCGGAGACCGGCTACCGGGTGGAGGGATTTGCCAGCGCGCCCAGCCTGCACCGGGCCAATCGTAGCTACATGACCTTTTTCATCAACCGCCGCTGGATTCAGAACCGGATGCTGACCTTTGCCCTGGAAGAGGCTTATCACGGGCTGCTGCCGGAAAAGCGCTACCCTATCGCGGCGCTCAACCTGGTCCTGCCCTATGGCGACGTGGACGTTAACTCCCACCCGGCCAAGCGGGAAGTGCGCTTTCACCAGGAGGGCAAGGTTTATTCCACCCTGCAACGGGCGGTTCGGTCGGCCCTGGTATCTGCGGCCCCGGTGCCGGAGTTGGGGGCTGAGCGGCGCGGGACTTGGGCGCCCTTTTCGGGAGCGAATGTTGGGCGCGGCTTTTTCCGCAGTCAGTTTGATGCCGGTGCCTCCGGGGATAGCCGGCCGGCGGCTGGTGGCGATAACCGGGTCGATGCCGGGTTGGACGGGGCCGGGCCGCCGGATGCGGCGCTTACGCCCCAACAGGCCCTGCCCGCCCTGCGGGTGGTGGGCCAGGTTCGGCTGACCTACATTGTGGCGGAAAGCCCGGACGGAATGTACCTGGTGGACCAGCACGCCGCCCACGAGCGGGTACTGTTCGACCGGATTGTCCGCCGCGCCGCCCAACGGGAAGTCCAGTCTCAACCCCTGCTGTCTCCGGTGGCGGTGGAATTGACGCCGGGGCAGGTGGCTACGCTGGAGGCTCACCGGGAGTTTCTCCAGACCTACGGGTATGAGTTGGAGCATTTTGGGGAGAACAGCTACCTGGTAAGGGCGGTGCCGGCCATTCTGGTCACCCAGGATCCGGGCAAGTCGCTGCTGGACGTGCTGGATCTGGTGGCCTTTGATGGTTTGCTGCGGGAACGGGGGGACATCCTGGCCGCATCCGTAGCCTGCCACAGCGCCATCCGCGCCGGCCAGTCAATGACCGAGGCGGAGATGCGCTCCCTGCTGGAGCAACTGGAGGTTACCGACAACCCCCATACCTGTCCCCACGGTCGCCCCACCCTGATTCATTTCAGTTCCTACCACATGGAGCGGGAGTTCGGGCGGCGCTGATTCAGGAATTGAGGATTATCAGCGACGCATCGGGAGTTATGAATTGACCGCCGGTAATCCCCGGTTCTTAAAGCCGGCCCCGGCGGGGATCGGTGCGCGGGTCTTGAGCCGGGTGGAAAATGGAATCGGGGCCGGGAAAGTCCTGGGTGGTCGGCGGTGCCGAGTTCCGGCCCAACCGGGTCAGCCCGGCCGACGCGCCGGCCAGGGCGGCGACGCCGATTCCCAGCTTGGTCAGGAAACTGCGCCGGCTCTCTCCCCGGTTCGAGGTTCCGTCATTTCTCTGTTTCAGCACAAAAAGCTCTCCAATAATCCGGTTGATTGGGTAGCATTATACCAGCGTCCGGGCGGGATTTACACCTTCACGCGGGTGAACCGCCGGGCAATTGAGTGTTAACCAGGGCAACCCAGGCAACCGTCGACAACCCAAGCAACCGTCGTCCCGGTGAAAGCCGGAATCCAGAGCGCTCGGTAGTTTCTTAATCCGCTCGTAGTTTCTTAATCCGCTCATGGTGAGCTTGTCGAACCACCGGCATAGCGTCCTTCGACAAGCTCAGGATGAGCGGGGAGAGTAACTCTCATAACTTTGCAGTCTGCCCAAGGATACGTAATTCCTCATCCCCCCACCCCATCCCGCACCACCATTTCCGCCACTTGCCGGCCCATGCGTACCGAGTAGTTGGTGCCCCGGTCTTCCGGGTAGATTTGGGTGGTGTTCGCCAGGTACAAGTTGCGGATGGGGGTGCGGTGATCGGGGATCCGCTGGCTGTAGTTCACCCCGATTATTGGCTGCGCCCCGTCCACCTTGTGGTGGTAGTATTCCCGGATCCAGGAGCGGTCGAACTCCGGGTTGATTTTCTGCAAGTGGGGGATGAAATCCTCCAGCAGTTCGGCGTCGTTCTTTTGGTACAGGTCGCTCTCCCGTGCTGTGTAGTTGGTCAGGTAAACGATGTGCCGGCCGCCGTACAAGGCGGGGTCAATCATATTGGTATGCTCAATCAGGCCGACGAAGGGCAGGCTGCGGTCGGCGATGTTCAGCCAGTATTTGGGGGACAAGGGCCGATCCAGGGTCAGAATTATCAGCACCGCCGCCAGGTAGCGCACGTTGACCAGCTTATCCAGGTAGTCCGGGGGCAGGTCGGAAACCAGCCGGGTGAATACGTAGGAGGGCGTGGTGGCGATGACCGCGTCATATTCCCGCACTTCTGCATCCTGACCGGCCAGTTGCACCTCCAGCCCGGTGGCGGCGCCGTCATCATCTACCGCCACCCGGTTGACCCGGGCGGAAATGTGAACCGCGCCGCCCTGTTGGACGATGCGCTCCCCCAGCCGGTCAAAGACCTCGCCGAAACTGCCCATGGGGTAACCCAGCCGTTCCTTTTGCAGTCCCTTCTCCCGGGAGGCCACCCGCAGGTAGATTTTGCCCCAGAGCCAGGTCATGCTTATCTGGTCGTAATACTCCCCGAACTTGCCCCGCAGCATCGGCTCCCAGATAGTGCGGTAGGTTTCCGCGCCCAGGTGTCGGGTAAGCCAATCCTGAGCCGTAACCCCCTCAAACTTCTGCCAGTTCCGCGTCTTTTGCAGGGCAAAAGTCCACAGCCCCAACCGCAGCCGTTGCAGCAGGGTCAGGGGCTTGAACCGCAGCAAGTCCATTGGCGTGGCAAAGTCCCAGATCCGGCCGCTGTGGTAAAAGCCTACTTTGGACTCCAGCCAGGCCAGCTGGTCCCCCAGCCCCAACTCGTGAATCAACTCGGTCATGGCGGTGTCGCTGACAAAGAGGTGGTGGTAGCCCCGTTCCAACTGGCCGCCGCCCACCTCAAAGGTGGAAGCCTGGCCGCCTAGAAAGGGCGCCGCCTCGAAAACCTCGGCGTAGTGGCCCTGCTTGGTCAACTCATAGGCTGCGGCCAGTCCCGCCGCGCCGCCGCCGATTATTCCTACTCGCATCGCTTAATTCCCTCCGCCCCCCTCACTCCGACTCTCTGCCCCGGTAGAGGCCCGTAGGGAGGGAGACGGGTCGGTGGTCAGTTGTTTCAGGGACAGGTTTTGTTTCCACATTAAGGCCAGGCCGACCAGGTTCACCGGCAGCCAGAGGGCCAGCAGGTGGGCCACCAGGGCGTAGCTGAGGGCCACCTCTTTATCCACCCCCAAGCTGATTAGGGTAAGCTCGGCGATAAACTCAAAGGGGCCGATGGCGCCAATGGCCGCCGGGAAAGCGTTTGCCAGGTTGGAAGTGGTAGTTACCAGCATAATGGCGAACACGAAACCGGCCAGGGAGTCAAAATAGCCGTCGATGCCAAAGGAATAGGCCACGGTCAGATAGACCGCTCCCTCGCCCAACCATACCGGCAGGGAACGGAGGGCCAGGGCCAGGTGGCGTTTCGGGGAGTTGAGGACGCTCAACCCCAGGATAAAGCTGCGGGCCAGCCGCCAGGCCCGGCGGCGCAGGCGGGAGGGCAGCAGGCCCAGAATCCGGTAAATTAGCCGTCCGGCCCGTTGATTCACCGCCAGCAGGGTAACTACGGCAAACCCGGTGCAGAAAACTACTCCCGCCGCGCCGGAAATTGCCAGGGCCGCCGTCTGGCAGCTTACCCGGACGGTATTCCGGCAGGCATCGCCGGCGCTGTCGAACTCGCCCAGCAACAGCAGCAGCAGGGCCGACAGGACGCCAAAGGCCAGCAGGGTCATTCCGTCGTAAATGCGCTCAACCCCGATGGTCGCCAGGGCGGTGCTGCCACTGAACCGTTCCCGCTGGGACAGGTAGTAGGCCCGCACCAACTCGCCAATCCGGGCCGGCAGGACGTTGTTGGCCGCGTAGCCGATGACCACCACCGGATAGAGCCGCCGTACCGGAAAGGAACGCAGGGGCGATAGAATATACCGCCAACGGGAGGCCCGGAAATATACCACGATGAAGTAGATGACAACGGCGGGAATGACGTACAGATAATTGGCCTCCCGCAAAGCCTTGATTAGCTTATCCGTGTCGATTGACCAGATGAGAAATACCAGGAATAGGGCGCTGACCCCGAGGCCAACCCAGAGCCGCCAGTTGTTGATGGTCAAGAAATCCGTCCTGCGCGGTATATTTGTATTATGCTTTTTGCCCTCACCCCGGCCCTTTCAATCAGGGAGATAGGTCGGGGGTGAGGAGCGTCCCGGTCTCAGCCCGGGGCCGGTAGGTATAGTATTCCGAAGTGAACCAGTCCGAATCCAGTTGGCGGAACAGCAGGTAGTTCAGGGCGGCGTCCCAGGCTTCCCGGTCGCTGGCCGCATCCTTAAAGAAAATCAGGTCTTTGACGAACTCCTCTTGAAACTCCTCGGATTGCCGGTGCTCGCCGGGCCGCCGGTAGGTTTCGGGGAACCAGAGCAGATTGCGCCGGGGGCCGGTCTGCCGGTAGTCGGGCAGGCTCCCGGCGCCGGCGGCCCGGTGGTGGGCCGCCAGGAGCAGCCCGCTGGCCTCTATGTCTCCATCCAACGCCCGGCAACCGCCGGCGCCGTCCTCATCCCGGAAACAGGTGAAACGGAGCAACCCGGCCTCCTGCTGGTGCCGGACGTACCATTGTAGTGGATACCATAGATCATAGTCCACCTGCGCCGGCGACGCTAACCCGGCTTGGTCGCCGGCGGCCCATAGGTCGGCATCAAATTCCCGATAGGTTTCTAACAAGTCGGCGCTGCCCTGGGCGTAAACCAGAATTTCCCGGTTGGAATCGTCATAAGTATAAGCGGCCCGGAAGGCGGCCCACGTCGTAAGCCCCAACAGCAGAATGGCAACTCCCAAGCCGGCCAGGGCCATACCAGCATCGGCGCCGGCACGCCGCACCAGCCAGGCGGTAGCCAGGGCCAGCAGGGCCGCCACCGCCAGGGCCATTGCCCAGTCCAGGGCAAAGGGCGGCTCCGGGTTCACGTAGGCGATTGCCGCGTAAAGGGCGCCCGCCACCAGCAGCGGCGCCGTTAGCGGCAGCAACAGCAATAGCCGCCCCCCCGCTCCGATGCGCCGCCAGGGAACCCCCTCGGCCAACTCGCCCAGCAGCTTGCCGGCCAGGAAAATAAAGGGCAGGGTGATGTTGACCAGCAGCCAGGGCATCTTTTCACTGGCGACGGTATAGGCCAGCAGGTTGACCCCGGCCCAGCAGGTCAGGGCCAGCCCGAACCCGTCCCGCCGTTTCACAAAAACTACGGCCCCGATGAGGCCAAAGATGACCGGCAGAAACTCGTACACCGACAGGCCGACGAAGTAGTAATACCAGGGCTGATTGCCCCGGGCCACGTCCTGCTGGGAAATCCAGTAGCCCAACCCCTGCCAGGCCCCGCTGAAAACCCCGGCGTAGTTGTTGAAGTAGGTGGTGTAAAGGGTAGTCCAGATGCAGTAAAAGATGAGGGCGCAGAGCAGCCATACCCCGCCTTTCCAGCGCAGGCCCAGGGCCAGGGAAACCAGCCCGGCCACCGCCAGCGCGCCGCCGGCCACCGCAAAGTTCACCGGGACGGCGTTGTCGGCCACGGCTACCTGGATACCACCGGGCAATACCTCATGCAGCAGGGTATCCACTTTTACCACCGGGAAAAGCAGGGCGAAGTAGGCCAACGCAATCAGGAACGGCCCCAGAGTCAGCAATACTCCCCGGCTCCAGGAGTAGCGCCAGCACATAAAACCGCCGGCGGACAGGACGGCGGCCCCGGCGATTACCAGGTCGGCCGCGCCGCCCAGGGGACGCAGCAGGGCCAGGGCCGCGGCCCCGGCCAACGCCACCGGAACCGCGCCTACCGCCAACCGGCTCAGCCATTGCCCGGAGGCTTTCCCGGCGTACAGCAGGCCGCCGCTCAGCAGCAGCAGCAGGGCCAGCCCATGCAGCCACCAGGGGGCGGCGAACAGGGGCAGCGGCAGAAAGGGCGCCTCCCAGTGGGGCGCGCCCACAATCCCGTCAGTTACCCCGTCCCGGTTCACCAGGGTCAGCCCCAGCCAATCCTGAAACAGGGCCACCCCCGCCGACCATTGGGGCATGGTCAGGGTAATCAGCAGAATCAGAAACCCGGCCGCCCCGGGAAAGGGGGAACGGTTGTCCACCGACCCCAGCCGGCTGGCCCCGGCGACCAGGGCGGTCAGGAAGGCCAACATTCCAAAGGTCAGGGTGATGATGTAGGCGGTTTCCTTGGTGGCGAACATCAAGGCCAGCGCCGCCGCCGCCAGGTACAGGTAGCGGGCCTTGTTTTCCCGGAAATACCGCCACATCAGGATAAACAGGGCGGCGGCCAGAAAGGCCATGATGATGTCATTGCGCCCGAACCGGCTGAAATACAGCAGCGACGGGGAGATGGCAAGCAATAGTCCGGTCAGCATTGCCCCGGTTCGGCCCAGGTGCTGCCGCAGGAACCAGGGCAGCCCCACCAACGCCGTCCCGAACAGGACGTAGCCCAGCCTGGCGGTAAAGTCGCTGTCCCCCAGCAGTTGCAGCAGCAGGGCGGTCAACTCAATCTGGAACGGCCCGTGCATCCAGGGAGAATGAATATACTCCTGAAAGTTGGAAAGCTGCCAGGAGTAGTAGAGGTGGATGGCCTCGTCATAGTGCATCACGCGCCCGCCCAGTTCCCACAGGCGCAGGGCAAGGGCGACCAGCATCAGGCCGAGGAACCCGGCTTCGTACCAGCCGGGCCGGCTCCGGGCTAGGTATAACCAAGCCCGGCCTACCCAGGACTGGCTGAAGGGCGGCGTTGCCGGCGGCGTCTCCACCGCCGGCGCGTCATCCCCGGGCGATATGGCCCGTATAGTCGGTACGGTCATTGACTCATTCATCCGGCGCAAAGCCTGCCGCTATTTCATAGATAACTACGCCGTCTTGCTCAAAGGCGGTTTTCAGCAAGCCGCCCCGGTTGGGCAGCCGGCTTAGATCGTACTTGGCCCGTTCCCGGTGGCCCAGATAGACGTAACGGATATTATAGTCCGCCAGGAGTTGGCGCACCGTTTCCAGGTCGTCGCTCTGGTAGATTTGGGCTACGGCGGCTTCCCGACCCTCAAAGATGGCAGTGGTGCCCCGCCACTGGTGTTCGTGGCCCTTCCAGCCCAGCGGCGTAGGCCGGCCGGTGGCGGCGGAAATTCTGCCGTAGTCCGAGTAATCGTCGCCCACCGCTTCAACAATCCGGCCGGCCCCGGCCTCATCCCGCAGCCACCGGATTGCGGCGTATTCCGCCGGATTATTGTTGCTGATGTAAGCCAGCCCGTCCAGCGTATTGTCCTGCCAGGTGTGATGCTCCCGGAGCAGTCCGGTGCGGTCCAGGGTTGCCCCCAGCGGGTAATATAAGGAAACGACCAGCAGGATAGCTACCCCGCCGCCCCAAACGTAATGACTGAGCCGTCCCCACTTCCCCAGCGCGGCCCGGCGGGAATAAGCGTAGTATAGCCCAAAACCGCCGGCAATCCCCAGCAGCAGCCAAGCCTGGTAATAGACCTTGAACACCGTATTCATCCGGTTGCCAAAGAAGTCGGCCAGGTGGAATAGTTCGGCCCCGGCCAGCAGATAGGCGGCGGCGGCCAACAGCAGCAGGGGGAAGGCCAGCAGCGCCTCCCGGTCGCGGCCCGCCCGTTGCAGGGCGCAGAATCCGGCCAGCCCCGCGACAGCTAGCATTGGCAAGGTTGCCAGCGCCCGCCAGCCTACCCGTTGGGCGATTGACTCCAGGCCCTGAGTCAGGGCGCCCCAAGTCAAGGCCAGGCCAATCCACAGCAGCAGGGGCGCCAGAACTACCACCAGCACCAGGACAATCGCCGGGCCGTCGGCCGGGCCGGGCCGGGGCAGTCCCCTCAGTTGGTGCAGCAGCAACCCCAGCCCCAGCAGGATAGGCAGGCCCATTACCAGAAAGAACAGGAAGGGGCGCGTCCCCGGCCCCAGCAGGGGCAGGACGCCGGAGACCTGGGTGCTCAGGGTGAGGTAAAAGGGCAGGAACAGCAACACCGCCGCCAGCAACAGGGGCGCCAGCATCAAGCCGGTGTACCGGAAAGCCCGGCCCATAACCGCGTTTCCCTGGTCGGATGACAATTCGCCGTTCCCGCCCGGCCCGCCCAACCGGCCGGCGTAGCTCTTAATCAGCAGCAGCGCCCCGAAAATTGCGGCGTACACCGGAAAGTCCCAGGAGTTGATAAAAGCCAAAGCCCCCAGGGACAGGGCGATAGCCCCGGCCTGCCAGGGGTGGCGCAGCAGCCAGCCAGGGCCGGGACGCTCCGGCGCCGCATACAAGTTTAGCCCTAAAGACAGCGCCAGCAGCAGGAAAGGCAGGTTCAATACGTGGGGATGCAGGTCGCCCAGGATAAAGCTAAAAAAGGGAAACTCGGTGATGGTATAGTCCAGGCTCCGGCCGGCCTCCAGGGTGTCAATCACCCGGGTGGCCCGCCACCACCACCAGACGCTGTCCGGGAAAATACCGGAACCGCCGGCCCCGCCGCTCTCCAGTCCCTTGATGCCCACCCATTCCCAGAACCCGGCGCCGCCCCAGCCGCGCAGCCGGGCAAACTCCAGCCCCCCCTCCAGGTTGCCCATTACCGTTATCAGCACCGGGGCCACCAGGCCAAAACCCACCGCCGCCTTGCCACCACCCCCGGCCAGCCGGATCAGGTTGTAGGTCAAGCCAAAGGCGGCCATTCCCACCAGGGCGGGAATCAGCGCCAAGGCCAGGTTGTAGCCTACGCCGGAGGAAATGCCGGCCAACTGCATCGGCAGGGCCATTATAAAGTGGCCGAAGTAGTAATAGCTGATGGAGTGGCCGGCCAACCAGGGGTCTTCCGGGGGAAAGAACCGGCTTTGCAGGATGCCGTTCAGAAAGGCGAAGTCCATCGGCTTTTCGGTGTGGTTGATGCCCGGAAACTCGGACAAAACCGCGCACCAGCCCAGGAACAGGACTAAAAATACGGCCTCGGCGACCAGGATGACCCGCCATTGGGTAGTTACGAAGTGTTCCAGTTCGGGCCAGCGCCGGTAGTAAAGCCAGCCGAACACCGCCGCGCCCAACAGCAGGATGGCGATAATGGTCAGCGGGGAGTTGGGGATTAGTTGGGTCAAGCCCAGCAGCCAGAGCAGATAGGCGGCCAGCAGCAGGGCCAGGGGCTTGCTCAGGGCGTAGCCCCGGTCGGGCAGCCACCGGAACAGGGCAAAGGCCAGGGGAAAGGCCACCAGCCCCATCAACTCAATAAGCAGCAGCCAGACTACCAGGTCAATCATGACTTACACGACTTAAACCGATTACACGACTTAAACCGAGGGGAAACCGGCCTTACTGGCCTTAGCGAAGTCATTGCTGAAAATAGTCGCCGGCCGCGGCGATTCAGGGCGATTCAGGACGTAGGGGCCAGCAGCGAATCAACGAATTGCCCGGCGTCAAAGGGGGCCAGGTCATCCAACGATTCCCCGGTGCCGATAAAGAGGATGGGCACTTGCAACTCCTGCTTGATGGCGAGGACGATGCCGCCTCTAGCCGTGCCGTCCAGTTTTGCCAGGAAAATCCCGGTGCAGCCCACCGCTGCTTGAAACGCCTGGGCCTGTACCAGCCCATTGTGGCCGGTGGTAGCGTCCAGGGTAAGGATGACCTGATGGGGGGCCGCCGGGTCCAGCCGGCTGATAACCCGCCGAACCTTTTTCAGTTCCTCCATCAGATTAGAGCGGGTATGCAGCCGCCCGGCGGTATCGACAATCAGCACGTCGGCGCCCCGGGCCTTGCCGGCCTGCCAGGCGTCATAGGCTACCGCCCCCGGGTCGGAACCGGGCTGATGGCTGATTACTTCTACGCCCACCCGGTCGCCGAGGATTTCCAGTTGCTCCTCCGCCGCGGCCCGGAAGGTATCCGCCGCGCCCAGGATGACCTTTTTGCCTTCCCGGTTGAAGTGGTGGGCCAGCTTGGCGATGCTGGTGGTCTTGCCCACGCCGTTGACCCCTACCATCAGGATGACGTAGGGGGCTGAATCGGCAGGGGAATCGGCCCAGGTCGCCGGGGAGACGCCGGCCTCCAGGTTGCGAACCAGGGATTCCTTCAGGCGGGCAAAGGCCAACTCTCCATCGTCGATATGCTCCGACCGGACTTGGGCCTTCAGGTCTTCGATGATGCTCAGGGAGGTTTCCACGCCCACGTCGGCGGAAATCAGGATTTCCTCCAGTTCCTCCCAAACCCCTTCATCCAGGCTAGAGGAGCGGAGAACACCGAGGATCCGCCCGAACCAGCGTTCCCGGCTGCGCTTGACGCCTTCCGTGGTGCGTTCCTGATTGGCTTCGCGGTTGCGTTGGAAGAATGAGAGCATAATTCGACGCGGTGCGTGTCCTTAGATTTTCGGCTGCGGCTGCGGTTGCCGGTTTCCACCAGTTCAACGTCCGCCGGGCCGGGGCCGCCGGATTCTTGAACGGATTCTTGAACGGATTGTTGGGGCCATTCCCCGGACTCCTGAGCCGGCGGCGGGGCCGTCGCATAATGCGCCAGGGCTGCCCGGGCCGCGGCGCGCTCGGCGTCCGCCTTTTTGGTTCCGGCGCCCTGTCCCAGGACGGCATCCCCGGCCGTAACCGCCACGGTAAATACCGGCTGGTGGTCGGGGCCGGCAATAGCTACCACCTGGTAGCGGGGCGTGGCGCCTCCCCAGCCCTGTACCATTTCCTGCAACTGGGACTTGGGGTTTTCCGGCGCGGCCCCCCGGCGGCAGTAGTCGGCTAACTCCGGCGCCAGCGCGCTGAGGATAAACCGGCGGGCCGCCTCATACCCCTGATCCAGGTAAATCGCCGCCACCACCGACTCAAAGACCTCTTCCAGGATGGACTCCCGCTCCTGGCCGCCGGAACCCTTTTCTCCCTTGCCCAGGGACAGGTACTCGCCCAGGGACAGGCGGCGGGCCACCCGGGCCAGGCTGGGGCGGCAGACCAGAGCCGACCGGCCCTTGGTCAACTCCCCCTCGGTTACCCGGGGCAGAGCCTGGTAAAGCTCGGTGGAAATCACCAACTCCAGCACGGCATCCCCCAGAAACTCCATACGCTCGTAGGAGTCCAGACTGGAGCCGCCCTGTTCGTTGAGAAAAGAGCGATGAACCAGGGCCTGTTGCAGCAGGCCCCGGTCCTTGAAACGCAATCCTAAGACCGATTCCAGTTCTTCAAGTGCCAAGGCAAAACCCTGGAAGGTCTCCCTAGATGAGGCCGTGGGGCCAGGGGGGCGACGGGCGCTTGACCTCGCCCACGTGCCGGGCCTCGGTAATCACCCGGGTCAGGGACTCGTAAATCTCCCCGGCCTCTTCATCGGGAGGAATGTGCATCTTCACAAAGGCGGTGCTGCCGTTGGGGAAGATGTAAGTAGGCACGCCAAAGGCCCCGTACTCCTCCACCGCGACGGTATGGCTCTCGCCAATCTCCCGCAGCAGGTCGGGGTCGGCCAGGTCTTCCCGGAACCGGGCCATGTCGATGCCGGAATTGGCGACCGCCTCTTCCATCACCGCCGGGTCGGTCAGGCTCTTCCGCTCTTCGTGGCGCAGTTTCAACAGGGCCATAAAGAAGGACTCAAAGGCATCCTTGCCCTGCCGCTTGGCGGCCAGCCCGGCCCGGTGGGCCAGGAGGGTATTGTCGGTGCCGTCAGTGGCGCCCGGCTGCTCCCAATACTTGAAATCCTCTCCCTTGTCGCTGTTCACCTGCTCCAGGGAGAAGGGCTGCCAGTCCACGTTGACCTCTTGTCCGGTGGTTGCTCGTACCTTCGCCAGCCACATGGCAGCGTTATATACGAAGGGTCAACGGAAGTCGTAATAGGTTCGGAAATCCGCTTCAGCCATAGCGATGCCTCCTCCTGTTTAATTGCACCGATTTTAACACATACCCGCCGGTTAGCCAACTACCGTTTATCTATCCCCGCCGGGCAATCCCAGCATAAACCGGTCATTCCCGCACACCCCGGTCATTCCCGCACACCCCGGTCATTCCCGCCCACCGTCGTTCCCGCACACCCCGGTCATTCCCGCCCACCGTCGTTCCCGCCCACCGTCGTTCCCGCCCACCGTCGTTCCCGCCCACCGTCGTTCCGGCGAAAGCCGGAATCCAGGAAATCCTACGGGAAAAGAGCGGGCCGGCTACCGAGGGTTCTGGATTCCGGCTTTCGCCGGAACGACGGTTGCCCTGCCGGAACGACGGTTGCCCTGGAGGAATACCGCCTTGACGAATTCACTGCTGACCATTACCATAATTCCCGTTTCAATACCGGGTGTGAGGAGGCTGTTTGAGCTTTGAGGATAAGGTTGACGCGGCGCAATGGATTTGCTGAAACGGCGGCACACCAGGATGTTGCTTACTCCCCTTTCCGATTTTTCCGACACGGCGCAACCAGTAAATTGCGCCGGATTGTCGCCGTTGCGCTCCTGCTTGGCGTAGCAGCAGTTTCCCTACCAGCTTGCAGCAACACAGAGCCGGTCGATAGGTCAACACCCCGCCCAACGGCGGCGCCGGTTGTTACGCCAACTCCTGTACCTACCGCCACGCCGGTTCCTGCACCTACCGCTACGCCGGCCCCCATACCTACCGCTGCGCCGGTTCCTGTACCTACCGCTGCGCCGGTTCCTGTACCTACTGCTACGCCGGTTCCTGCACCTACCGCTACGCCGGTTCCTGCACCTACCGCGACACCACCCCCTGCGCCCACCGCTACGCCGGCCCCTGAGCCTACCGCTACCCCGACGCCGGTCGCCAGGACCGTCGGGTTGTTCGTGAATGAGCCGGAGGCATTTGAGGGCTATACTTTATTTAGTAAACGCCACACCAATACGTTTTACCTGATTGATAATCAGGGGCGGGAGGTGCACCGGTGGGAGTTGGACTATGAGGCCCTGTTCGCACAGTTGCTGGAGAATGGCAATCTGATGACTCTCGGCATATACCCGGACCACACCCCGCGGCGCAGTGTGCGGGAAATTGACCGGAACGGGAACATCCTCGCAGAATGTGCTCATGGCCTGCCGCATCATGACTTCCTTAAAATGCCCAACGGGAATATGCTGCTGCTGGGCCGGGAATTTAAAACCCCCGAGGAGGTCATCGCCGCCGGCGCCAACCCGGACTTCATCGACCCTGACGGTAGTGGCTTGATGGGGCCGCGTATCGTTGAGGCCCGACCCACCGGGCCGGCCAGTTGCGAAATCGTTTGGGATTGGTCGGCGTGGGATCATATAATTCAGGACTTTGATTCGAGCAAGCCCAATTACGGCGTGGTGGCCGAGCATCCGGAGTTGATTGACCTTAACTACCTCCTTGACGAGTTAGCCGCCCGGGGGCACCCGGCGGATTGGATAAACAGCAACGGAATCGACTATAACCCGGAATTGGACCAGATTGTGCTGTCCACCCGTCGTTTCAGCGAAGTGTGGATTATCGACCATAGTACCACCACGACCGAGGCGGCCGGCTCCGAAGGCGGCAATAGCGGCATGGGGGGCGACCTGCTCTACCGCTGGGGCAACCCCCGCGCCTATCGCGCCGGGACGCCTGACGACCAGCAACTATTCTGGCAGCATAATCCTGAATGGATTCCCCCCGGCCAGGCCGGGGCCGGCAACATCGTCATTTTCAACAATGGCCTTGAGTTCACAGATTTCCTGCGCGGTTATTCGTCGATCGATGAGATTGTTCCGCCGGTGGACGGGGCCAACTACCGGCTGGACTCCGGCCAGGCTTATGGGCCGGCCGAACCGGTATGGACTTATACCGCCGCAACGCCCAGCGACTTTTACGCCCCTTACATCTCCGGGGCGCAACGGCTGCCCAACGGCAACACGCTGATTTGCGACGGGGTGAACGGCACGATTTTTGAGGTAACGCCGGCCGGCAAAACGGTTTGGAAATACGTCAACCCGGCGTCCAGCGACGGCCCTTTGCGTCAAGGCGAGCCGGTGCCGATGGAAAGATTGGTGTGGGCAACTGCTGGAGAAATAGAAATACCGGTTAATCAGGTGTACCGCGCTTACCGGTATGCGCCGGACTACCCGGGTCTGCAAGGGCTGGATTTGACTCCGGGGGCGCCCATCGAACTTTACGATACCCCCTAGGCCGGGCAATCCCGCCTTGACGACTTTGTTGCTGACTATTACCATAAATCCCGCCCCAATCTCGGGTACGAGGAGGTTGGCCGAGCCTGGCGGATAAGGTTGACGCGGCGCAATGGATTTGCTGAAACGGCTACCGGCTCAAGTATGTCCCCCGCTCCCCCGACTTTTCCGACGCGGCGCAACCAGTAAATTGCGCCGGATTGTCGCGGTTGCGGTCCTGCTTGGCGTAGCAGTAGTTTCCCTGCTGGCTTGCAGCGACACAGAGCCGGTCGAGAGGGTAACACCCCGTCCAACAACGGCGCCGGTTGTTACCCCGGCGCCCACCCCGGCGCCCACCCCTACGCCGGTTCCTGAGCCTACCCCTACGCCGGTTCCGACACCTACCCCTACACCGGCCCCGACACCCACCGCTACGCCGATCCCTGAGCCTACCCTTACGCCAACCCCGGCGCCCACCGCTGCCCCGACGCCGGCCGCCAGGACCGTCGGGGTGCTCCTGAATGAGCCGGAGGCGTTTGACGGCTATACTTTATTTAATAAACGGGGCACCCCGACGCTTTACCTGATTGATAATCAGGGGCGGGAGGTGCACCGGTGGGAGTTGGAGCGCCGGACCCTGTTCGCCAGGTTGCTGGAGAACGGCAATCTGCTGGCTTTCGCCAGAGACCTGGACCGGGAACCGGAGCGCAGTGTGCGGGAAGTTGACCGGAACGGGAACATCCTTTGGGACTGTATGCAGGGCGTCCCGCATCATGACTTCCTTAAAATGCCCAACGGGAACGTGCTGCTGCTGTCCTTGCAACATAAACCCGCCGCGGCGGTCATCGCCGCCGGCGCCAACCCGGACTTCATCGCCGCCGATAGCTTGTTCGCGCCGCATATTGTAGAGGCCCGAATCACCGGGCCGGCAAGCTGCGAAATCGTTTGGGAATGGTCGGCGTGGGATCATCTGATTCAGGATTTTGACCCCGGCAAGGCCAATTACGGCGTGGTGGCCGAACACCCGGAGTTGATTGACCTTAACTTCCGCCTGGCCGAGGTAGCCGACTGGTTAGACCCGATGGACTGGATCCACAGCAACGGAATCGACTATAACCCGGAACTGGACCAGATTATGCTGTTGCCCCGTCATTTCAGCGAAGTGTGGATTATCGACCACAGCACCACCCGGGCCGAGGCGGCCGGCTCCAGCGGGGGAAATAGCGGCAAGGGGGGCGACCTGCTGTACCGCTGGGGCAACCCCCGCGCCTATCGGGCCGGGACGGCCGACGACCAGCAACTATTCTGGCCCCATAATCCTGAATGGATTCCCCCCGGCCGGCCCGGCGCCGGCAACATCCTCATTTTCAACAATGGCGACGAGTTCCCGGATTTCCGGCGCGGTTATTCGTCGGTAGATGAGCTGGTTCCGCCGGTGGACGGGGCCAACTATCGGCTGGACCCCGACCAGGCTTATGGGCCGGCCGAACCGGTATGGACTTATACCGCCGCCACGCCCGGCGACTTTTACGCCCCTTACATCTCCGGGGCGCAACGGCTGCCCAACGGCAACACGCTGATTTGCGACGGGGTAAACGGTACGCTTTTTGAGGTAACGCCGGCCGGCAAAACGGTTTGGCAGTACGTCAACCCGACGTCCAGCGACGGCCCTTTGCGTCAAGGCGAGCCGGTGCCGTTGCAAAAATTGGACTGGGTAGGTGGTGTAGAAATAGAAATACCGGTTAATCAGATGTACCGCGCTTACCGGTATGCGCCGGACTACCCGGGTCTGCAAGGGCTGGACTTGACTCCGGGGGCGCCAATCGAACTTTACGACAGCCCTTAGCCTGGGCAATACTGCCTTGACGAGTTCGTTGCTGACTATTACCATAATTCCCGTTCCAATCTCGGGTGCGGGGAGGTTGTCCGGGCTTTGAGGATAAGGTTGACACGGCGCAATGGATTTGCTGAAACGGCGGCACTCAAGGATGTTTCTCACCCTCCTTTCCGACTTTTCCGACGCGGCGCAAGCAGCAAGTTGCGCCGGATTGTCGCGGTTGCGGTCCTGCTTGGCCTGGCGGTAGTTTCACTACTGGCTTGCAGCAACGCGGAACCGGTCGAAAGGTCAACACCCCGTCCAACGGCGGCGGCGGTTGTTACGCCGGCGGCTACCGCTACGCCGGTTCCTGTACCTACCGCTACGCCGGTTCCTACACCTACCGCCACGCCGGTTCCTGAGCCTACCCCTACGCCGGCCCCTACTCCTACCGCTACGCCGGCCCCTGTACCTACCGCTACGCCGGTTCCTGCGCCTACCGCCACGCCGCCCCCTGAGCCTACCGCTACCCCGACGCCGGCCGCCAGGACCGTCGGGCTGCTCCTGAATGAGCCGGAGGCATTTGAGGGCTATACTTTATTTAATAAATTCCGCACCAATACGATTTACCTGATTGATAATCAGGGGCGGGAGGTGCACCGGTGGGAGTTGGAATATGTGGCCCTGTTCGCCAAGTTGCTGGAGAATGGCAATCTGCTGACTTTCGCCAGAGAGCCGGGCCTCGAGACGGATCAAACTGTGCCGGAGGGCAGTGTGCGGGAAATTGACCGGAACGGGGACGCCCTTTGGGACTGTACTCCGGGGATTCCGCATCATGACTTCCTTAAAATGCCCAACGGGAACGCGCTGATCCTGTCCCGGCAAATTAAAACGCCGGAGGAGGCCATCGCCGCCGGCGCCAACCCGGAATTCATCACCCCCGACGGCTTGCTGGCGCCGCATATTGTGGAAATCCGAACCACCGGGCCGGCAACCTGCGAGATTGTTTGGGAATGGTCGGCGTGGGATCATCTGATTCAGGACTTTGATTCGAGCAAGGCCAATTACGGCGTGGTGGCCGAGCGCCCGGAGTTGATTGACCTCAACTTCCGCCTTTCCGAGGCAGTCGCCCGGGATAACTCGGCGGATTGGATCCACAGCAACGGAATTGACTATAACCCGGCATTGGACCAGATTATGCTGTCGCCCCGTCATTTCAGCGAAATATGGATTATCGACCACAGCACCACCAGGGCCGAGGCGGCCGGCTCCGGCGGCGGCAATAGCGGCAGGGGGGGCGACCTGCTGTACCGCTGGGGCAACCCCCGCGCTTATCGCGCCGGTACGCCCGATGATCAGCAACTATTCTGGCCCCATAATCCGCACTGGATTCCCCCCGGACTGGCCGGAGCCGGCAACATCCTCATTTTCAACAACGGCCGGGAGTTCCCGGATTTCCGGCGCAATTACTCGTCGGTAGATGAGCTTGCCCCGCCGGTGGACGGGGCCAACTACCGGCTGGATCCCGGCCAGGCTTATGCGCCGGCCGAACCGGTATGGACTTATACCGCCGCCACGCCCAGCGACTTTTACACCCGTTTTATCTCCGGGGCGCAACGGCTGCCCAACGGAAACACCCTGATTTGCTATGGGACGCGGGG
This sequence comes from uncultured Dehalococcoidia bacterium, assembly GCA_958295765.1. Taxonomy (GTDB): domain Bacteria; phylum Chloroflexota; class Dehalococcoidia; order Lucifugimonadales; family UBA3495; genus CATQHB01. The sequence continues at coordinate 446,362 of CATQHB010000002.1, read as the reverse complement.
CACGATTTTCGAGGTAACGCCAGCCGGCAAAACGGTTTGGAAATACGCCAACCCGGCGACCAGCGACGGCATCTTGCGTCAAGGCGTCCCGCTGGAACAACAGGGAGATGATGGAGAATGGCCGGCTAATCAGTTGTACCGCGCCTATCGATATGCGCCGGACTACCCGGGTCTGCAAGGGCTGGACTTGACTCCGGGGGCGCCCATCGAACTTTACGATACCCCCTAGCCAGGGCAATACCGCCTTGACGACTTCACTGCTGACTATTACCATAATTCCCGCTCCAATCTCGGGTGCGAGGAGGCTGTTTGAGCTTTGGGGATAAGGTTGACACGGCGCAATGGATTTGCTGAAACGGCGGCACACCAGGATGTTTCTCACTCCCCTTTCCGATTTTTCCGACGCGGCGCAACCAGTAAATTGCGCCGGATTGTCGCCGTTGCGGTCTTGCTTGGCGCAGTAGTAGTTTCACTACCAGCTTGCAGCAACGCGGAACCGGTCGATAGGTCAACGCCACGCCCAACGGCGGCGCCGGTTGTTACCCCCGCGCCTACTGCTACGCCGGCCCCTACGCCTACCGCTACGCCGGCGCCGACCTTGCGCCCAACCGTTGCCGTTGCTACCACGGCTCCCAGCCCGGCACCTGCCGCTATGCCGGCCCCTATACCTACCACTACGCCGACGCCGGCACCTACCCCGACGCCAACTCCTGAACCCACCGCTACGCCGACGCCGGCCGCCAGGACCGTCGGGGTGTTCCTGAATGAGCCGGAGGCATTTGTCGGCTATACTTTATTTAATAAACGCCGCACCAAAACGGTTTACCTGATTGATAATCAGGGGCGGGAGGTGCACCGGTGGGAGTTGGCGGCTGCGGCCCAGTTCGCCAGGTTGCTGGAGAATGGCAATCTGCTGACTTTCGCCAATACCGAGCAGGGCCGCTATGTGCGGGAAGTTGACCGGAATGGGAATATCCTGTGGGACTGTACTCAGGGGAATCCGCATCATGACTTCCTTAAAATGCCCAACGGGAACGTGCTGCTGCTGTCCCGGCAACGTAAACCGCGGGAGGAGGCCATCGCCGCCGGCGCCAACCCGGAATACATCGGCGAGAAGGGCGTGTTGGCGCCGCACATTGTGGAAGCCCGAATCACCGGGCCGACAAGCTGCGAAATTGTTTGGGAATGGTCGGCGTGGGATCATCTGATTCAGGACTTTGATTCGAGCAAGGCCAATTACGGGGTGGTGGCCGAGCATCCGGAGTTGATTGACCTTAACTTCCACCTTCCCAACGCCGGCGGCGGGACAGACCCTCCGGACTGGACGGACTGGATACACAGCAATGGAATCGACTATAACCCGGAATTGGACCAGATTGTGCTGTCGCCTAGTAATTTCAGCGAAGTGTGGATTATCGACCACAGCACCACCAGGGCCGAGGCGGCCGGCTCCGGCGGCGGAAACAGCGGCATGGGGGGCGACCTGCTGTACCGCTGGGGCAACCCCCGCGTCTATCGGGCCGGGACGCTTGATGACCAGCAACTTTTCTCGTCGCATAATCCGCAATGGATTCCCCCCGGCCAGCCCGGCGCCGGCAACATCCTCATTTTCAACAATGGCATTGGGGTTTGGGATGTCCCCCGCACTTACTCGTCGGTAGATGAGATTGTTCCGCCGGTGGACGGGGCCAACTATCGGCTGGACTCCGGCCAGGCTTATGCGCCGGCCGAACCGGTATGGACTTATACCGCCCCAACGCCCGAAGACTTTTACGCCCCTTATATCTCCGGGGCGCAACGGCTGCCCAACGGAAACACGCTGATTTGCGACGGGCCCCACGGTACACTTTTCGAGGTAACGCCGGCCGGCAAAACGGTTTGGAAGTACGTTAACCCGATGACCACCAGCGGCCCTTTGCGTCAAGGCGAGGCGGTGCCGACGGAAGAACAGAGAAGTGGTAGGCAACAACCGGCTAATCAGGTGTACCGCGCCTACCGGTATGCACCGGACTACCCGGGTCTGCAAGGGCTGGATTTGACTCCGGGGGCGCCAATCGAACTTTACGATACCCCCTAGGCCGGGCAATACCGCCTTGACGAGTTCGTTGCTGACTATTACCATAATTCCTGCTCCAATACCGGGTGTGAGGAGGCTGTTTGAGCTTTGCGGATAAGGTTGACGCGGCGCAATGGATTTGCTGAAACGGCTGCACACAAGGATGTTTCTTACTCCCCTTTCCGATTTTTCCGACGCGGCGCAACCAGTAAATTGCGCCGGATTGTCGCCGTTGCGGTCCTGCTTGGCGTAGCAGTAGTTTCACTACTGGCTTGCAGCAACGCGGAACCGGTCGATAGGTCAACGCCCCGCCCAACGGCGGCGCCGGTTGTTACGCCAACTCCTGTACCTACCGCTACGCCGGCCCCTATACCTGCCGCTACGCCGGCCCTTATACCTACACCTACCGCTACGCCGGTTCCTGCACCTACCCCTACGCCGGTTCCTGCACCTACCCCTACGCCGGTTCCTACACTTGCCGCTACGCCGGTTCCTACACCTACCGCTACGCCGGTTCCTACACCTACCGCTACGCCGGCCCCTACACCCACCACCACGCCAACCCCTGCGCCCACCGTTACCCCGACGCCGGACACCAGGACCGTCGGGTTGTTCCTGAATGAGCCGGAGGCATTTGAGGGCTATACTTTATTTAATAAACGCCGCACCAAGACGTTTTACCTGATTGATAATCAGGGGCGGGAGGTGCACCGGTGGGAGTTGGCGGGCAATGCCGCGTTAGCAAAGTTGCTGGAGAATGGCAATCTGCTGACTTTAGTCAATACCGAGCAGGGCCGCTATGTGCAGGAAATTGACTGGAACGGGAACATCCTTTGGAACTGTACTCAGGGGAATCCGCATCATGACTTCCTTAAAATGCCCAACGGGAACGTGCTGCTACTGTCCCGGCAACGTAAAACGCCGGAGGAGGCCATCGCCGCCGGCGCCAACCCGGAATTCATCGACCCTGACGGTAATGGCTTGCTGGCGCCGCATATCGTGGAAGCCCGAATTACCGGGACGGCAAGCTGCGAAATCGTTTGGGAATGGTCGGCGTGGGATCATCTGATTCAGGACTTTGACCCCGGCAAGGCCAATTACGGCGTGGTGGCCGAGCATCCGGAGCTGATTGACCTTAACTTCCGCCTTGCCGAGACAACCAATTATTCAGACCCGTCGGACTGGATACACAGCAACGGAATCGACTATAGCCCGGAATTGGACCAGATCGTGCTGTCGCCTAGTAATTTCGGCGAAGTGTGGATTATCGACCACAGTACCACCAGAGCCGAGGCGGCCGGCTCCGGCGGCGGCAATAGCGGCCAGGGGGGCGACTTGCTGTACCGCTGGGGCAACCCCCTCGCCTATCGGGCCGGGACGATTGCTGACCAGCAACTTTTCTCGCAGCATAATCCGCAATGGATTCCCCCCGGCCAGCCCGGCGCCGGAAACATCCTCATTTTCAACAATGGCGACGAGTCAACGGCTCTCCCCCGCACTTACTCGTCGGTAGATGAGATTGTTCCGCCGGTGGACGGGGCCAATTACCGGCTGGACTCCGGCCTGGCTTATGCGCCGGGAGAACCGGTATGGACTTATACCGCCCCGACGCCCGGCGACTTTTACGCCCCTTACATCTCCGGGGCGCAACGGCTGCCCAACGGCAACACGCTGATTTGCGACGGGGTGAACGGCACACTTTTTGAGGTAACGCCGGCCGGCAAAACGGTTTGGCAGTACGTCAACCCGACGACCAACGACGGCCCGGTGCGTCAAGGCGAGCCGGTGCCGACGGAAGAACTGAGAAGTGGTAGAGTAGTACCGGCTAATCAGGTGTACCGCGCTTATCGGTATGCGCCGGACTACCCGGGTCTGCAAGGGCTGGACTTGACTCCGGGGGCGCCAATCGAACTTTACGATACCCCTTAGCCGGGTTAATGGCCCCTGGCCGGCGCCGGTTATCCAACTACCGCTAATCCCCGCACACCGTCGTTCCGGCGAAAGCCGGAATCCAGAATCCTCGATAGCCGGCCCGCTCTTTTCCGGGGGATTTCCTGGATTCCGGCTTTCGCCGGAACGACGGTGCTAGAGTTTCCGACGGTTCACGGTTCCTTGGGTTGCCATGGTTGCTGGGGTTGCCGGGGCTGTCCTGGTTAAGACGCGATTGCCCCGGGTTATCCGCTATCCCCCGCCGTTTATCCCCGCCGGGTATGCTATAATACCGGGCAGAATGAGGCCGTCCACGGATAAACTTCAACCCAGCCGGCCCACCCTGGCAGCTATCGAAAATCACCTCGATAGCGGCAACCTCCCCTTGCTGACCGCGCTGCGCCGTCTGGCCCTGGACTTGGCCCTGCCGGTGTATCTGGTAGGGGGGCCGGTTCGCGACCTGCTCCTGGGCCGGCCGGTCAAAGACCTGGATTTTGTGGTGGAGGGAGATGCGCTGTCGCTGGCGCGGCGTCTGGCCGAGGAGTTGGGCGGAAAGGTTATCGTTCATCCCCGCTTTGGCACCGCCACGGTTATTCGGGACGGCGCGCGAATTGACCTGGTTACCGCCCGCCGGGAGGTTTATCCCCGGCCCGGCGCCCTGCCAAAAGTTGCTCCCGGCTCGATAGCTGATGACCTGGCCCGCCGGGATTTTTCGGTCAATGCCCTGGCCTTGTCGCTGATTGACCGGCGGCCCCGGTTGCTGGCTCCTCACGGCGGGGATGCCGACCTGCGCCGGGGCCTCATCCGCACCCTGCACCCGGCGAGCTTTGCCGACGACCCGACCCGACTGCTGCGGGCCGTCCGGTACGAACAACGGCTCGGCTTTCAGTTGGAGCCGGACACGGAAACCCAGCTAGGCAATGCGGTGGCGCAAGGCTGCCTGAACACGGTCAGCGGCGACCGCCTGCGGAACGAACTGGAGCGAATTCTGAAGGAGGAACAGCCGGGGCCGGCCCTGCTGCGGGCCGTAGGTTTGGGCCTCCTGCCGGCCATCCATCCCGCGCTGTCCGGGGCTGACTGCCTGGAACGGTGGGCGGCGGAAATGCCCCAAATCGCGCCGGAGACCGACACCGGCGCCGACACCGGTTCAGTAGGCGACATTAAACCCTTGACCTGGTTGGCCGCCCTGGCCTATCCCCTATCGGCCGGCGATGGGGCGGGAGTAATTCGCCGGTTGAATCTGCCCAAGCCCTGGGCGCAAGTGGTGCGGGATACCATAGAATTGAGAGAGTTGGAAGGGGAAATCGCCGACCCGTCCTTGCCCCCGTCCCGGCTGTGTAGCTTGCTGGAACGGCGGGAGCCGGCGGCGGTTTACGCGGTGGCCGGCTTGACCGGTTCCCTGCCGGCGCGCCGGGCCTTGCTCCGTTACCGGGCCGAGTTGCGGCAGATTGCCCCTTTCCTGAATGGGCGGGACTTGCTGGAAATGGGGGTGCCGCCCGGCCCGCCGGTGGGGCAGACGCTGGCCCAACTGCGCGCCGCCCGGCAGGACGGCCAGGTGCATACCGAGGCGGGAGAACGGCAGTGGGTTCAGCGGCAACTGCAACAACTGCGACAACTGCAAGGGGAAGGCAAAGGGTAGTCCCGAATACCCCCGGATGACAAGGAGGTGGCGCCGCTATGGTGGAAGATTTAGACCGGGAATCCTGCGTAATCTGTAACGATGCCCTGGACGGCGTTCACCAGACCGCCTGCCAGATGTGCGGCGGCAAGTTTCACCAGCCCTGGAGCCAGGACAGCGACATTCCCCAGTGTGGCCGTATTTCCAGCCACGAGGAGGCCCTGGCAATTGTGTTTCTCTGCGATGATTGTTACGAAGGCCGGCGGCCCTGAGCGGCGGCCTTGAGTAGTACGCTCGGCGCAACCGGCAACCAGATGTCCGCAATGTCCGTGCCGAATGGTTTAATGGTTCGATAGTTTAAGGAGACGGCGATTTATGAAGGCAGTGTATATTGAGGCCCACGGCGGGCCGGAGGTTCTCACTTACGGGGAGCGGCCTGAGCCGGCGGCCGGGCCGGGCGAGGTAAAGGTGCAGGTCCGGGCATCCGCGCTGAACCGTTTAGACCTCTACACCCGGGCCGGGGGCCGGGGCTTGCGCCGGGAGTTTCCGCCGCCGCTAATCCTGGGCGGCGACTGCGCCGGCGACGTGGTCGAAGTCGGCGCCGGGGTGAGCGGGCTGACCGCCGGCGACCGGGTGGTGGTCAACCCCCGGGTAAGCTGCAATCAGTGTCCGGTCTGTATGTCCGGGCGGGACGACCTTTGCCCGGCCTCCCGATTTATGGGCAGCGCCGCCGATGGCAGCTATGCCGAGTTTATCGCCGTCCCCGCCGTCAATGCCCACGCCATTGCGGACGCCGTTTCCTATGAGGAGGCCGCCGCCGTTCCCACCACCTTCCTGCCGGTGTGGAATATGATGGTGCGCCGGGCCAAGCTGCAACCCTGGGAGACTGTTCTGGTGCTGTCGGCGTCGGCCGGCGTCGGCACCGCCGCCATCCAGGTCGCCAAGAACGTAGTGGGGGCGCGGGTCATCGCCACCACCAGCACCGCGGAAAAGGCGGCCCTGGCCCGGGAGTTGGGCGCCGACGAAGTAATTAACTACACGGAAGAGGATTTCCCGCAACGGGTGAAAGACCTGACCGACGGCGCCGGGGTGGACGTGCTGGTGGACCACGTCGGCGCCGACTTCTTTACCGGCGCCTTTAACTCCCTGCGTCCGGGGGGCCGCTACACCATCTGCGGGGCCACCACCGGCTTGCGGGCCGAGTTGCACCTGGGCCTGCTTTTCACCCGGCAGATTGAGATTTACGGGACGTTTATGGGCAGCAAGGAGGATATGCGGCAGATTGTCGCGATGCTGAACCGGGGCGTCATCCACCCGGCCATCCACCAGGTATTTCCCCTGTCCGAAGCCGCCGCCGCCCACCGAACAATGGAGGAAGCCAACTTTTTCGGGAAGCTGCTGCTGAGGCCGTGATGGAATTGCCCTGACGGGAGATTATTCCGCCGCCCCCGCCTCCTTGACCGCCGCTTTCCGCTCCAGGCGGCGCCCGTGAAACAGGTATTGCTGGGCGTAGCCGGCGTAGCGGCCAAAGTAGTCTTGCGCCCAGGCCAGTAGTTCCCGGTCCGGGGGCGTTTTCTGGCCGGGGAAGTACCATTCGCCCAGAGCGCGGCGCACCCAAACGTCAATGGGAAAGGCTTCCAGCTTGTCCAGGGAAAAGACGGCGATGCAGTCGGCAATCTTGTTGCCGATGCCGTAGCACTCCAGCAGCCGCTCCTTGGCCGGGGCGTAGGGCAGGCGCAGCAGGGCGTTCAAGTCCAGGGAACCCTCCACTACCTCCCGGGTGGCCCGGTCAACGTAGGGGGCGCGGAACCCCAGCCCCAGCCGGCGCAATTCGGCCTCGCCGGCCTCCACCAACTGGGCCGGCGCCGGAAAGGAATAGCGTAGCCGGCCGTCCAGTTCGATGGGACTGCCGAAACTCTCCGCCATATTCTCCATAACCTGGTGGATGCGCTTGATGTTGGAGTTGGCGGAACAGATGTAGGCCACCAGGCACTCCCAGGGTTCCTGGCGCAGGATGCCCAGCCCCGGGTAGCGTTCCACCATGTCCGCCACCCGCCGGTCGTGGCCGATTTCGGCGTGAATCGCCGCCAGGTCATCGTCCAGCCGGAAGTAGCTTTGCAGCAGGGGGACTACCGAGGCTTCGGGCCAGGGGGCCGAGTGAAACTCCAGCCGGGCCGGGGCCGCCTGGCGAATTCGGATAAAGTTGCCCCGCACTACGCCGGAGAACCATTGGCTGTCCCCGGTTTCATCCCGATTCTCTCCCGGCTCCTCCTGACGCCAGCGGTGGGCTTGCCCGCCCATCAGACTGGCTTGGAGGTCAATGGGCCGGTCAACGACCAGTTCCACGATTAGCCCCTTTCACCCACCAGTCCGCCAACTCGCCCACACTCGCCAGGTTAACCGGCTGGCGGGCGCAGTCGGGGATGGATTGGATAAAGGTCTTGCCGTAACCCCGCCCGGTAACCCGCTTGTCCAGCACCACGATTACCCCGCTGTCCTCTTTGTTGCGGATTAGCCGGCCCATACCCTGGCGGAATCGGATTACCGCCAGAGGGACGGAGTATTCGTTGAAGGCATTATTCCCGTATTGGGCAGAGCGCGCCTCAAATACCGGGTCGGTCGGCACCGGGAAGGGCAGGCGGGTGATGACCAGCGCCTTCAACAGGCCGGGGAAGTCCACCCCTTCCCAAAAACTGCTGGTGCCCAGCAGCACGGTGGGGACGTTGTTGTTCTGGTTATCGACAAAGCGGCGCCCAAGCTGTTGGGCCGGGCCGTCAATGCCCTGGGCCAGCACCTTGATGCCGGCGTTATTCAACGGCTCCCGGATCCGCCTTTCCACGTGGCGCAGGGCGCTGTAGGCGGTGAACAGGGCCAGCGTCCGCCCGGAGAGTTTGCCGCCCAGGTCAATCAGGACGCGGGCGATGTCATCCAAATAACCCGGACTTTGCGGTTCGGGCATATCCTCGGGGGTCAGCAGCAGGGCGGCCTTCCGGTAATCAAAGGGAGACCCTACCCGCAGTTCGGCGCTCGCTTCAGGCAGGCCCAGCCGATGCCGGGCAAAGTCAAAACTTTCCCCGACGCTCATCGTGGCGCTGGTCAGAACGACGCTTTCCTTTTTGGCGTAGAGCTTTTCGGCCAGGATTGGCCCCACCGCCAGGGGCGCGGAATGGAGAGTCAGCCCCCCGTCTTTGGTATCCCGGTGCAGCCAGTGAATGTTATCCTCGTCGGGCCGGCCCAGGATAGCGGTCAGGTAGCCGCGCAGTTCGTCCAGTTGGGTCTGGACGTTGTTGGCCTCCAACGCCAGGCCGGGCTGTTCCTTGATTTGGGGGACTGTGGCGGTTTCCAGGAACTCCTCCAGCCGGGCCAGGAGTTGGCTGAGGTTATTCAGTCCCACATCCACGCCTTCCCAGGCCAGGGTCAGGTCGGCCCAACTGCGCTGGCTCCGCAATTGGGGGGTAACCCGGACGTCGTCGGTCTTGCTGCGTTGGGCGTTAAAGAAAATTTCCGCCGCGGCCCACAGGCTTTCCCAGTTCTCCCGGATCCGGGGCAGCAACGCCTCGGCATCGTTGAGGCGGCCCTCTCCGTTCTGCCGGGCTTGAGAATCCAGATTCTCCCCGGCCAGGGCCAGCCGTACCTCCCGGGCCAGGCGGGTCAGCGATTCGGTATCCTCACCCAACCGTTCACGCCCCACCTGAAAGCTGAACTGATTAGTGGCGGTCTCCTCCAGGTTATGGGCTTCGTCAATAATGACGTGCTGGTAATCGGGGATGATGCTGCCGCCCCGCATCAGGTCGGACAGGAGCAGGGCGTGATTGACCACCACCAGGTGGGCCTGTTCGGCCCGTTCCCGGGAACTGCGCAGGAAACAGGGCCGGTCGCCGCCCTGAAAGTTGGGGCAGCGGCCCCGTTCCCCGGCGGAAATCTTGCTCCAGGAAAAGCCGTCCCGCCCGGCCAGGTTCAGCTCGCCCCGGTCGCCGGAAGTGGTGTCCTGGAGCCAGACCGCCGTTTTGCTCAACAGCCGGGCCTCATCCGGCGACAGGTTGTCGTTGCGGGCCAGGTAATTCCAGCGGTTCAGGCACAGGTAGTTGGTGCGTCCCTTCAACTGGCTGGCTTTAATCAGGCCGGGGCTAACCACTCCGGCCCCTTCCAGCACCTCAACCAGGGCGGGAATGTCCTTGTTGATTAACTGCTCCTGGAGGTTGATGGTGTTGGTGGAGATGACTACCCGCTGGCCGCGGGCGGCGGCAAAGAGGGCCGCCGGGAGCAGGTAAGCCATCGATTTGCCCACGCCGGTGCCGCCCTCGACGATCAGGTGGCGGCCCTGGTAGATGGCCCCGGCTACCGCTTTCAGCATCTCGGCCTGTTCGGGCCGCTGCTCAAACCCCGGAAAGGTTTCAGCAAAGGGGCCGTCGGGACTCATCAAGGCGGCGATTTTGTCCTCGTCCAGGTGAGTCAGGTTGCTGTCGTAACTGCGGCGTTCCGGGTGGCCCAGCCGGGCGGCCAGGTGATTCAGGTTCAGACCGTTCAGGCCAAAGACGGCACGGTCGCCCTCCTCCCGGCGGCTCAGGTTCTCCGTTTCCAGGCCGGACAGCAGGTTAGCGACTCCCCAACGGCTGCGGAGGGCCAGGTTGCGGGTATGGGCCAGCAAGGCCGGGCTGAGTTCCGCCGCCCGCCGCAGCAGGGTCAGGAATAGCTGCCGGGTGGCATCGGCGTCATCAATGGCTTGATGGGCGTTGCGGTGGGTGATGCCGAACTGCTTTGCCAGGGCCACCAGGTTGTATTCCGGGTTGCCGGGCAGCAGAAAGGAGGCCAAGTCCCAGGTATCATAGCTGGGATTAGCCAGTTTCAGGCCGTGAGTGTCCAGAAAGCGCAGGTCAAAGGAAACGTTGTGCCCGATAATCGGGTGCATTTCGAGGAAAGTTTCCAGGCCCTGGCCCACCGAGGCAAAGTAGGGCGCCCGGCTGACCTGGTCGGGGCGGATGCCGGTCAACCGCTGGATAAAGTCCGGTATGGGCCGGCCGGGATTTACAAAGGTATCAAAGGTATCAATTACCCGGTCGCCCTGAAACTTGACGGCGCCGACCTGGATTATCTTATCCTGATCGGCGTCCAGTCCCGTAGTTTCCAGGTCCAGCGCAATGTAAGTCTGGTCCAGGGCGGGCATTGCCAGGGGTTGTTGTGCCAGGGACATATCAGCAGACCTTTATGGGGTTCACGAATGAGCCGGAATTATCAGGAAGGGTTGGCTGAATTGGCGGGTCTTCGGGTCTAATCCGGGATTGGGTCGGGATTGGGTAAGGCTTATCCGGTATAGGGCCGCAACTGGCCGGAGCGCAGCCCGACGGCGGGAAAGAACTTGCCGGAGTGCAGCGCGGTCAGGAACTCGGCCTCGGAGTGAATTTCGTCGGCAAAGGCGGTAACGTAGCGCCCCAGGCCGTGAGTTGAGTGGGCGTCGCTGCCGCCGGTTACCGACATTCCCAACAGGCTGGCTACTTCCATAGCAAAGCCGTTTTCCTCATCAGCCGTGCCGCCGTTGACTACCTCAATGGCGTGGGCCAGCTTGAAAACCGGGTGTTCCAGCGCATCCTCGGGAATCCGGGGCAAGGGAGCGTTGGGCAGGGAACGGTAAAGGTAGGGCCGGCCCCGCATATGCTTGCCCAGCACGCCCCGGAAGGGGTGGGCGCTGACCACGAACCCGCCTGCGGCCCGGGCGGCCCGGCACAGTTCCTCCGCATGGTAAAAGCCGGACTGGTAGCGATCCAGGCCAAAGGCCAGCATATGGCCCATATCGGTATCGGCTTCCATGGCCCGCACCAGCACCACGTTATGGAGGGCGGCAAACCGCTCAAACTCGTGCCGATCCCAGGGGCCGCTGTGTTCGGTAATACACAGACCCCGCAGGCCCAAGCGTTCCGCTTCCAGAATCAGGTCTTCGGGGGAAAGGTTGCTGTCGGCGCTGCCCTTGGTGGTGTGGATATGTAGGTCAAATATACGCGTCATGTGGCCCCGATTGTATCGGGGCCGGCCCCGGTAGTCAATGCTTGCCGGTCAGTAGGCGGGGGTCTTTTGATTCTTGCCCATTACCCATACCACCGCTAACGGTGAGACCGTAGCCGCTCATGGTGAATCCGCAACCGCTCATAGTTAGGCACTAACCGCTCATGGTGAGCTTGTCGAACCATCCCTTCATCCTTCGACAGACTCAGGATGAGCGAAGTATTTACTCCAAAAGAGCGGGGCCGGTGAAATAACCCCGCAAATCTCAATTAAGTCTCTACCCACCCCGTTCCCGCAACTCGGTAGATGATATGTCGGCCCGGAAACTATTTTCGGGGATGGCCTGGAACAGGAGCCGGAAACCCTGCGGTATCGCCACTTCGTCCAGGGTGTGGAATACGCCGCCGCTGGCCCGGCCGGCGACCAGGAAACGGCAGCCCAAGGCCCAAATCTCGGCCAGGGCGGTCAGCATTGCCGCTTCCTCTCCCCCGTAATACTTGGGGTCAATCAAGCGAGTCAGGGTGTCCCAACCGATGACGAAAACGGAGCCGGGGAACCGGTCGGCCTTTGTGCGGAAGGTTGGGGCGCGGGTCAGGGCCACCTTGCCCTTACCGACATCCCTGCCGGCATCTTTGCCGGAGAACTGGCCCACCCGCCGCATTATCTCCGATTCTTCCAGGGGCGGCTTGTCCACGTTCAGCACCGACAGTTCGTACACCACCTCCCGGCCCAGCATTTCCCCGGCGATGCGGGCCAGTTCCTCATGGCCGTAATGCAACGGGCTGAAAGAGCCGGGCAGGACGGCAAACCCGCCACTATCACCATCATCCCCGTCCTGCGCCAAGTTCGGGGCCAAAGGCTCATCCCTGACGGTCAACCGCCCGTCGGGGTGGGCCAGGACGGTGTTGACCTCGCCGGACAGGAGACGCTGCACCGGGCCGGGGTGATGCCGGGTTATTATCTCCGGCCGCTCCACCTCGGTCAGGCCCAGGTTCAGGTCTGCCGCGACGCCAAAGGCTTGGGCCATGGCGTGAATTACCAACCGGCTGACTACCTCCTCCTCACCTACCCGGTCCCGGTGGCCCTTATCCAGGGTCAGGTTATAGGCGGTAACGCGGGTGTCGTCCCAGGCGGCAATGCAGGCCCGGTGGTCGCCGCGCTTGGGCCGGTCGGTGGCGATGGTGGCGGTGCAGGCCAGGCCGACTACCGGGGAGTCATCCTCCCGCAGCGCCAGGCCCCGGCGGTAGGCGGCGCGGGCCATATCCCGGGCGTTTTCCGGCGATACGTATTGGGCCGGTTCCTGCCCCACCAGGTCAATCATAGAAAACCGCCCGTAGGGAACCAGGGTCTCCAACAGGGTGCGGGAGGCGCCGGAGACCCCCAGCAGCCAGGACATAGCGCTGCTGCCGGCGCCGGCCGCCACCAGCACCGACTTGTGCGGCGTAGCGTGGATTTTTACGATGACATCCTCAATCTCGCTCATTTCCAATACCCTGCGGCCTTTCTCATTAGGCTATCCCTGGTCTTGCTATGGTATCCAGGGGGTATAATCAATGTCTCCCATTTGTTCCCGGGAGACGGCGATGTTGGCGCCGATTTTGACCGACCATTCCTCGTTCCATTCCGGCGGAATGAGCCGCCGGGCCTCCCGCCAGGTCAGCGGTTCCTGGTCCGGGTTGACGTAGCCGTCCAGAACCTCGGCGAGGAAACAGGTCATATCGCCGCCGTCCATCCCGTTGACCACCCGGCAATCCAGGTAGCCCAGGCAGTCTTTAAGCACCGGGCTGCCGGTTACCTTCTCCGTATATTCCACCCCGTCCAGCTTATCCCGGTCGCCGCCGGAAACAAAGCCGAAATCCCTGATTAGCTGAAGCTGGTCTTTCCGCAGAAAGTTGAGGGCAAAGGCCCGGCTCCGGTGGATGAGGTCGTGGCTGTAGTTTTCCTTGTATATCTGGACCAGCACCCGGGGACGGTCGGGTACGATAGAGGCGGCGCTGATGGCGACGGCAATCTGAGCATTGGCCCGGCCCTGCCACCGGCTGGTCACGGCGGCCAAGGGCGACCAGAGGCGGCCCATTATAGGGGCGATGCTCCGATAATCCACGCTGCGCTCACTACTATTCATCAAAGGGAGTTTAGCATCCGGCGCCGGGCTTGTCGAAGGGAGATTCCGGGGCAATCGTGTCATACCTATGGCAACCCAAACAACCGTCGTTCCGGCGAAAGCCGGAATCCAGGAAATCCTACCGGAAAAGCACGACCCGGCTACCGAGGGTTCTGGATTCCGGCTTTCGCCGGAACGACGGTTTTATGGTGCGATTGCCTGGTAGTGATTCCGGGGTATTAGCAACGCTTTTGGTATTATCATCAAGGTAGGGGCGGGTTTGTAACCCGCCCTACGTTCAACGGCAAGGGATTTACTGGAAAACGGGAGGGTCATAGCGACCTATTCCGGCACTCGAGCCAGGGCGGGTTACAAACCCGCCCCTACAATTACAATCCACCGGCGCCGGTTCGGGCAAGGAATACCAATAAATGTTGGAAATACCGGATTTTCACCGGGCCGGCGCCTTACCAATCCGGGCTGTCATCCTCAAAGGTGTTGTTGGTTAGCCGCCGCTGGTTGCTGCCGTCGGCCTCCATAACCAGAATCTCGGCGGTGCCGAAAAGGTAGGTAACGAAGGCGATTTGCTTGCCGTTGGGCGACCAGACCGGGGCCTGGTCGGCGGCGGCGTTCCGGGTCAAACGCTGGGGGTTGGCGCCATCGGCCTGGATGGTGTAAATCTCCGGGTTGCCGTCCCTGGATGATACGAAGGCCAGGATTTTGCTGTCGGGATGCCAGGCCGGGGAAATATCATCGGAGTCGCTTTGGGTCAGCCGCTCCTCTTCTACGCCGTCGCCCCAATCGCCGTCGGTGGACTTGCGGACGACGTAGATGTCGGCGGCGTCGCCCTGCTGCCGGACAAAGGCGATGTACCGGCCGTTGGGCGACCAGACCGGCTGGGAGTCCTGGCCCTCGGTCAGCCGTATCAGGTTCACCCCCAGGGGGTTGCGCAGCCACAGGCCCCGCTCTTCCCAGGAATCTTCGGCGTGAAAAACTACCCACTCGCCGTTGGGCGACCAGCCGCCCAGCCGCTCCGGGGTGGCGTTAAAGCTGACTCGGGAAAGCTCGCCGCCCTGGGTATTCATTGAATAGATTTCGGCAACGGTTTCCCCGCCTTCCGCCCGCTCCGAAAAGAAAGCCAGCCGGTCATTTTCCGGCGCCCACCAGGGAGAACCGTCGGCGCCGGGGTTGTTGGTCAGCCGGCGGAACTGGGCGCCCTTCTTGTCCAGCAGGTTTACCTCTTCGTTGCCCGACTCGTGGGAGGTGTAGGCGATATACTCGCCGTCCGGCGACCAGCGGGGGGTAAGGTCCGGGGCCTCGTTGTTGGTGAGCCGGGTAGTTTCGCCGTTCTCCGGGTCCAACAGGTAAATCTCCGGGTCGCCGTCGGAGTCGGAAACAAAGACTATCGGGTTCCCGCCGCCGGGCAGACAGGCCGCACTCAATACCATCAAAAGGCCCAAAAGGCCCAGGGCCAGCGCCGGCAGCAGAACCCCGGCCCGCCGCGCCGCCGGCCTTACAGGGGGAAAGGAACCCATACCACACCTCCGCTCCACGTCCACATCCATTTTATATAAATTAAGATTATGACAAATCCCCCTGTCTTGTCCCCGTAATTTTATCTCCGGTTAGGGGAAAATATCCCTGATGCCGTTGCCGGGCCGGAACATTCGCAACGCCGGCGGCGGTGGAAAATACCATTTTGCCGGGGGGTATTGCTTACGCCGGGAAATAGATATAAAATCTATATTCGTTTCACTCATTCAGGGGGAGACCCCGATAATGAAGAGGAGGGCAGGTGATTGAATGTACTAGGTCTGCACCTTTTGTTGGAACTCAAGGAGTGTAACCCCGAACTCCTTGACAATTTAGACTACGTCCGCAATGCGCTCATCCGCGCTGCCGAGGACGTGGGGGCGCATATTGTCGGCGAATCTTTCCACCGGTTCACTCCCCAGGGAATAACCGGTATTCTCTCCATCGCCGAATCCCATATATCGATTCACACCTGGCCGGAATACCGTTACGCCGCCGCCGACATCTTTACCTGTGGCTCCACCTTTCAACCCAGAGACGCCGCCGCCGTCCTGATTGAACAGTTCGAGTCCGGGTGCCCGGAAATCACCGAAGTTCGGCGCGGGTTGCTTTCCCTGCCGGTGGGAATCTAGCCCGCAGGATGGCGCAGTGACGACCGACGAAATATCCGGCAAGTGGCTCCTGGAGGGCGTCTATCCCGACCTGGCGGTGATGCTGCGGGTTCAGCAGGTGCTTTTCTCCGGCCGAACCGCCTATCAGCACGTAGAGGTGGTGGAGTCCCGGCTCTTTGGCCGCAGCCTGGTGCTGGATGGAAAGACCCAATCCACGGAGCGGGACGAACACATTTACCACCAGTCCCTGGTGCAGCCGGCGATGCTGCTGCACCCCAACCCGGTCAGCGTCTTTATCGGCGGCGGCGGCGAGGGCGGCACCCTGCGGGAGGCGCTTTCCCACCGGTCGGTGCAGCGGGCGGTGATGCTTGACCTGGATCGGGAAGTGGTGGAACTGTGCCGCCAGCACCTGCCCAACCACCATCAGGGCAGCTTTGATGACCCCCGCGTGGAGTTGTTGCACCAGGACGCCCGGGGCTACCTGGAGAACACCGGCGAGCAGTTCGACGTGATGATTATGGATTTGGTTGACCCGCTGGAAGGGGGGACGGCCTATCTGCTCTACACCCAGGAATACTACAACCTGGTCCGCTCCCGGCTGAAGCCGGGGGGCATCCTGGTTACCCAGTCCGGCCCGGCCGGGCTGCTGAGCCACCAGGAATGTTTCACCACCATTTACCGGACCCTGTCCTCAATTTTCGCCCATAGCACCCCGTACCAGGTGCACGTCCCGGCTTTCCAAACCCTGTGGGGCTTTACCCTGGCCTCCGACTCGCCCCTGCAATCGCTCAGCGCCGCCGCGGTGGACGGCTTAATCGCCCAACGGCTGGGCCATGAGTTGGCGTTTTACGACGGGGAGACCCACCTGAGTATGTTCAACCTGCCCAAGTTTCTCCGCAGCAGCATCGCCGCCGAAACCCGCGTCAACCGGGACGACAGCCCGGTATTTATGACCTGACCGGTGGTGTTCAGCCACGAGTATCAGGGAACATTGAAAGCCCGGTGGCGTTGAAAGTTCCAAGCCATTCTGAAAAGTTCTATGTCATTCCGAGCGGAGCGAGGAATCTAAACTCCTTCATCGGAGCGGTTTCTGTCGGAACCGGAAGTTGGCAAGGGCAGGCATTTTAGATTCCTCCCTGCGGTCGGAATGACAGACTAATTGTTCGAATGACTTGCCAACTGCGTAACTCCTATACTCAATTCGTGATTATTCGGGTCTATTCCTGAATAAACCCCGCCGCCTCGGCCAACTCCGGGAACCGGGTCAGGGGCAGAACCTCCCCGGTGGCCTCGTAGTGGTCAATCAGGGCGCGGATTGAGTCGGGCACCGGGCGGGTGGTGCCCGATTCGGCGTAGAAACCGACGTACACCGCCTCAATGAGCGTCAACAGCCTTTCTGAATCCTCCGGGTAAATCTCTACCCGCAAAGTCAAGCTGGTATTGCCGATTCGGGTAACGCGAGCATAGAGTTCCAGTTGCTCATCAACCCGGGCCGGCGCCTTGAACTCCAGGTCGGCCTTGACCACCGCGCTGTCAAAGTAACCCTGCTGGGCAATTCGGTAAATGGAAAACCCCAGGTTGCGGAAATACTCGGCCTGGGCGATTTCCAGGTAGCCCAGGTAGGCCCCATTAAACACGATGCCCTGGGCGTCGCACTCCATCCAGCGCACCCGGATCGGGGTAGAGAACTTGAACTCTGCCTTGGACACTTGGTTAGCCGGCGGGCCGGGGCGAGTTATTGTCGGAATCGCCGTCGGCGCGACCGGAGTAGCCCAAGCCGGCCAGGTATTCCCGGTCCGCGGCGGTCAAGTCGGCAGTCTCCAGCAGGTCGGGGCGGCGGGCCAGGGTGCGCCGCAGGGACTCCTGGCGGCGCCAGCGGTCAATCTCAGCGTGGTTGCCGGAGCGGAGAACTTCCGGCGTATCCATACCCCGAAACTCGGCGGGTCGGGTATAAAGGGGATGCTGGAGCAGCCCGGAGGTGATGGAATCCTCCTGCACGTTCTCCGCTGAACCCACTACCCCCGGCGTGAACCGGGACACGGCGTCAATTACCACCATAGCCGCCAACTCCCCGCCGGTCAGCACGTAGTCGCCGATGCTTACGTCATGGGTCGCCAGGTGCGACCGCACCCTCTCATCCACCCCGGCGTAATGGCCGCAAATCAGTACCAGGCCCGGCGCGGGGGCCAACTCCAGCACCAGTTGTTGGTTCAGCGTCCGGCCCTGGGGGGACAGCAATACTACGGGAACGGCGCCCCGTTCCGTCATCGGATAAGCAGCCAGCGCCTCCTCGGTCGCCTCGAATATCGGCTCCGGCTTGAGCACCATACCGTGGCCCCCGCCGAACTGGTAATCGTCGGCCGTGCCGTGAGCGTCCCGGGTATAGGAACGGATGTCGGTAACCTGAACCGACAGCAGGCCCCGCCGCGCCGCCCGGCCCAGCATACTGTGTTCCACCGGCCCGGCAAAGGCTTCCGGGAAAAGGGTTAAAACGTGATAGCGCATAGCGGTGTCATTTCAACCATGTCGAAAACCCCTCTTGGGCATTGCCAACGTGGGCTGGTATTGCCCGCGCCTCACCGGAAAACGGCCGGGCCGGGAATACCAACCTACGTTGAGAATATCCCCGATTACGCTACCAGGGACGGGGCGCGGGCCGGCAGCTTGTCCACGGCGGCGACCCCGCCCTTCATTACCAGCTTGATGCTCTCCGGTTGGCGCAAGACCTCAATGTGGCGGAGCGGGTCGCCGTCCACGACCAGCAGGTCGGCGTACTTCCCTTTGGTCACCGTGCCGATGTCCTTACCCAGACCAACACATTCGGCGGCCCAGCCGGTGCAAGCCTGGATGGCCTGCATATTGGGCATACCCCGTTCCACCATAATCTGGACTTCCCGGGCGTTGTCGCCGTGAACGTACCCGCCGGCGTCGGTGCCGGCCACGACCTTGACCCCGGCGGCCAGGGCCTGGTGCAGCGTCTCCCGGTGAATGTCCATCAGGGCGCGGGAGCGGGCCTGCATATGGGGCGCGCTGAGGGTGGCGTGAAATTCGTAAATCTCAAAAGTAGGCACCAGGAAAATGCCGTTGTCGGCCATCATCTTGAGCAGGTCCGGGTCTTCGGCCAAGTAGCAGCCGTGTTCTATGGAGTGGGCGCCGGCCTCGACGCACATTCGCAGGCCCGGCCCGCCGACGGCGTGGCACATCGTCCGGCGCCCCAGGGCTTGCGCCTCCGCAATCAGGGCGCGCACTTCCGAAGGGCCAAAGGCAATGTCCAGCGGGCCGTGTCCGGGGCGGGAACTGGCCCCGCCGGTGGTAGCGAACTTGATGACGTCGGCGCCCACCCGGGCCATCTCCCGAACCTTGGCCCGCACCGGATCATCCCCGTCGGCCACCCCGGAGGGTATCATCGGGTCATCGTGGGGATAGCACTGGCCGGAGGGCGTTACCTTGTCGGCCAGCCCGCCGGTGGGGGAAATAATGGCTACCGACAGCACCAGCCGGGGGCCGGGGTACAGCCCCTGCTCCACCGCCTGCTTGAAACCGGCATCCAGCCCCCCGGCGTCCCGGACGCAGGTATAACCGGCGGCCAGGGTCTGCTCCAGGACCCGGGCGGTGCGCAGGTGCTGGAGGGACAGGGGTTCGTGGTAACCCATCCGGCTGGGCAGCCCGTAATCCTTGGAGGCCAGATGGTCGTGGCAGTCAATCATGCCGGGCATCAGGGTCAGGCCGGCCAGGTCAACTACTTCGGTGTTGGGCGGCAGGACGACCGCCTCGCGCCGGCCGGTTTCCACAATGCGCTCGCCGTCAATCAAGACCGTAGCATCGTTGACCACCGGGCCACCGGTTCCGTCTATAAGATTGGCTCCGACCAGGGCTTTCATAAGCACACCTCCCGCTCCGGCTTTAGCACTTCAGCACTTTATCACTTTATCAGTGATGCTAAAGAAGCGTATGCTGCTTGTCAAGGATGGGGGCGGGGGGCGGGTAATTCAAGTTCATTCACCTACTACGCAGTTGAGGAGTTGCAACAGAAAATCCGGCAGCACGAACATACAGGGACATTTGAGGCACTGGCAGCGGTAGAAACGCCAGCAGAAGTAGTTGATTCCTTTGGAACCTTCGGCCTATTATTAGATGAACCGGTTCGGTTGGTCATAGCGGAATCCCGCACTCTCGCCACTTTGCGGGATGCAGTTTTGCCGGGGCTGGTGTCGGGGGAGGTTAGGGTGAGATGGGCAGAGCAGTCTGTAGCAAGCGTGTGCAGGTTTCGCAAGACTGACTGAAACATGAGAGGTAATTGGAATGACAACTACAACTGATATATGCCCAATCTGGGGTGCCCCATACGAGGCGAATGTAAGGAATGATGGGTTCAGAAAATTTGTGGAGTCTTCTCGGGCAGGTGGCGCATATATAATTACCCGAGAGGCGGAACTCGCGGTTAGTGAATTTGACGACTCACAGAAGAGCATATTGACCTCATGGCTTATTGATCAGCGTTTGCGAGGAACGGAGAGGCCATCAATCACCATTGAGGATGTAAAGCATATAGAACGCAAACACCCCATGCCGCCTTATGAACGAGCCGAGAGACTGCTTCGACTTATCGCGGAAAAATCAAGAATAGCCGGATTTTATGTTGGCGTTCCTTATGATGATCCTGCTGCGCTTGCACAG
This sequence comes from uncultured Dehalococcoidia bacterium, assembly GCA_958295765.1. Classification (GTDB taxonomy): domain Bacteria; phylum Chloroflexota; class Dehalococcoidia; order Lucifugimonadales; family UBA3495; genus CATQHB01. Next base: position 425,837 of record CATQHB010000002.1, on the reverse strand, counting down.
TCTGAATCGATTTCAGAGCTTGAAGTCGGTTTCCTTCTACAATATCTGGAGGAGAAGAACTGGATCAGAGGAACTCATTCTCTAAACGGTTACTTCTCTGGCATAGTAACAGTAGAAGGCTACGGTCGCATCGCCGACCAAGCGACCAACGTCGATTCCTCTCAAGCATTCGTCGCTATGTGGTTCGACGAGAGTATGAATGAAGCTTGTCAGGATGGTATCGAACCTGGGATTAGGGATGCTGGCTACGAACCATTCCGGGTTGACCGAAAAGAACATACCAACAAGATTGATGATGAGATCATCGCCGAAATCCGCCGCTCAAGATTTGTCGTGGCCGATTTTACCCAGGGAGACAGCGGGGCGAGAGGTGGAGTGTATTACGAAGCCGGATTCGCCCATGGACTTGGCCTCCAAGTCATCTTCACCTGTAAAGAAGGTGATGTGGATAAGCTGCACTTCGACACCAACCACTATAACCACATAGTCTGGACCACGCCCGAAGACCTGCGCGAAAAGCTGAAAAACCGCATCCTCGCTGTTATTGGTGAGGGCCCGGGAGTTTAGAAACCCCATGACCACCCGCACCGAAGCTGGCATCCAACAGGACGCACCCACCACTGATGAGGGTTCCCATTGACCAGCCGTTACACCCCGGCCGTTTGGTGGCCGACACCTGGAAGATGCCGAACCATCTGCACGGCATTACCGTGATTGTTGATGCCCCCCGTAGGGGCGATTCGCGAATCGCCCCTACACCGCCGGGAACCGCCCCGGCCAGGCAACGCAAACCCTTGGGGCGTTTGATTGGAGCTTTCAAGACGGTCAGCACAAAGCAGGTCAACCTCGCCTGCGGTGTCTCAGGCAGCCGCTTGTGGCAGCGGAATTACTACGAACGCATTGTGCGGGATGAGGACGAATTGGAGCGGATTCGAGAGTACGTAGTCAACAATCCGCTCCAATGGGAACTGGATGAAGAGAACCCCGCGAGGGCTGACGCTCCATGACCGACCTCAACTGGCAGACGATTACCGCCCCTCCTTTATAAAGTCGGAGAGCTTTTCCCCGATCATCAGGGTGGTGGCGTTGGTGTTGGCCCGGATGCAGTCCGGCATTACCGAGGCGTCGGCTACCCGCAGGCCCTGGATGCCTTTCACCTTGAGAAACTGGTCAACTACCGCCATGGGGTCGGAGTCCGGCCCCATCTTGCAGGTGCCGGAGACGTGGTGCGACGTCCCGGAGTTGCGCCGGAGCCACTGGTTCAGCGCCTCGTCCGACTCCAACTCCTCGTCGGTGGGCATTATCCGTTCCAGCAGGATTTGGGAGAAACCGGGCTGCTCGGCAATGCGGACGCCCAGGCGTATCGCCTCCCGCATCCGCCGGAGGTCTTCCTCTTCCTGGTAGTAGTTGTAGTTCAGGCGGGGCTGTACGTGGGGGTCGGCGGATTGCAGGGTCAACTCGCCCTTGCCCAAGGCCAACTGCAAGCTGGCGCTGATGCCGATGTAGTTCACGTCCTCGTTGATGACCACCTGCGCCGGCCGGTGCTCGCTGGTCATCAGCATCGGGCTAAGCTGCATATCGTTACGCAAATCCGACCCCTCAACGGTATAGCGCAGCCCCACCTGAATTACCGGCGCCTGCACGTCCGGCTTCTCGCCGGCGGCGTAGTAGATGACCGCGGCGGAGGGATGGTCGCGCAGGTTCTGGCCCACTCCGGGCAGGTCCTGGACTACCGCAATACCGAGGCGGTTGAGCTGCTCCGCCGGGCCTACGCCGGACAGCATCAGCAACTGAGGTGAGGCGATGGCACCGCTGCTTACGATAATCTCGTCGGCCTCAACCGTGAAAATCTCGCCGCCGCTCTCGGCCTCAACCCCGACGGCCCGCTTCCCGTCAAATAGAACCCGCCGCGCCGTGACGTTGCTCCGGACCGTCAAGTTCAGCCGGTGGCGGGCCTGGTCCAGGTAGGTGATCGCCATGCTCATCCGAACCCCGTCGATGGTGTTGCGGGCCCGGGGCGATACGCCGGTGGATTCGGGATGATTCTGGTCTTCGTCTATGGGATAGCCTTCGGCGACGCAGGCTTGCTCAAAGGCCAGGGCGTGGGGCATCCACTCACTACGCGGGGAACGCCGCACCGGCACCGGGCCACTGGAGCCGTGAAAGTCGTCGCCGCCGAAGTCCAGGTCGGTCTCCAGCTTGTTAAAGTAGGGTAGTACCTGGGTGAACCCCCATTGGTCGTTGCCCCACTCGGCCCAACGGTCATAGTCCTCAGGGATGCCCCGGAACATTACCTGGCCGTTGACCGCGCTGGAGCCGCCGGTGGCTTTGCCCCGGGGGATCGTCAACTCGGTCTGTTCCGGCGTTAGCTGGGCGGTGTAGCCCCAGTTGTGAGGCCCGTAGGCCGACAGCCAGACGTTGTTGCCCAGCTTGAGGTCTTCCGGCAGGCGCGCAAAGTCCGGGTAGTCCGGGCCGGCCTCCAGGAGCAGCACCGAACGCTCCGGGTCTTCGGTCAAGCGGCTGGCGATAGTGCATCCGGCGGAACCGCCCCCAATAACTATGACATCGTACTTCATACCTTACCTCCATCCTTTCCGGGAATCGGGTCATCAATTGTCGAATGTTTTTCCGGCCGGCCCAATAATAATACAAACCCGCGGCAAGCGCACCAAGCCGGCAGATAATCCCGGCGTCCCTCGGTGTTACTCGATGTCGCCGGAGTAAAGATTATGTTGACGAATGGCCGGGTTTCCTGGAATATAGGGGCAGGGATGCTTTCATTTAAGGAGGCCGATAAGGAGGCGGAATATGTCCCAGGAAAAGCGGCTTTACATCGGGATGCACGACGGCGTTTGCGCCGTCACCAGCGCTGACGCCGGGGCGACCTGGCAGCAACAGCCGGCTACGCCCCTGGCCCACGCTGCGGCCCGGTTGACGGCCAGCGCCGCCGCGCCCCGGCGGGCCTACCTGGCGGCCTACGAGGCCGGCGTTTACCGCACGGACGACGGCGGGCTGACCTGGAACCATCTGGACTCCTATCCTACCGACTATGCCCACAGCGTGCTGGCCCACCCCACCGAGGCGGAAACCGTGTATGTGGGCAGCGAACCGGCAGCCATTTTTCGCTCTGCGGACGGCGGGAACACCTGGGAGGAGTTCGGCGGCTTTCGCGCCGTGCCGGAATCGACGGAATGGGGATTCCACGCGCCGACCCGGGATTCCCACGTGCGCGACCTACGGGTGGCGCCCGACAACCCTCAACGCCTGTACGCCGGCATCGAAGTGGGGGGAATGGTAAGCTCCGGCGACGGCGGGGTTAGCTGGCGGCAATTGCCCGGCCTTGACGCTGACATTCACTGCGTCAACCTCAGCGGCGACCGGCCGGGGAGCGTTTACGTCGCCACGGCCAGCGCTCCCTATCGCTCCGATGATGCCGGCGGCCGGTGGGAGTTGATTAACAACGGGCTGGCTCGCCGCTACACCCTGCACATCGCGGCGGCCCCGGACGACGCCGACCTGGTGCTGGTTACGGTGTCGGAAAACGCCCGGCGTAAAAGTCCCCAGTTCTACCGCTCCACCGACGGCGGCCGGAGTTGGACGCTGGTTGATGGCCTGGGGCAGGGCGAGGATGCTGTGGATATGGTGGTGGCCTTTGACTGGGACCCGCAACAGCCGGAACAGGTTTACGCCGGCACTGACGGCGGCAAGCTGTTTCTCAGCAATGACCGGGGCCTGACCTGGCGACAATTGCCGGTAAGCCTGTCCTCGGTCGCGGTGGGCGCCCTGGCCGTGGGTGGCGGCTAGACCGGGCGGTATCCGGGGCGTTTTGTCCCGTACCTATCGTCCGCCGCAGCGACGAATGATTGGGTATTACCGGTTCCGGCTGGCTCTTTTCCGGTCAGGTGGCCGGGATAACCAGCACGGCCACGCCGGCGACTTCGGCCTGGCGGGCCACGTCGTCCCGCAGGTTGACGGTAGCCACGATGGCCCGGGTGGTTCCGCCGGTAGCCTTGCCGAGGGTCTCGGCCCGGCGTTGGGCGCGTTCAACGTCTTCCCGGCTGGCCGTAATGCTCACCTCAATGGCCGCATGGCGGTTATCCGGGTCCGAGATGATAATGTCGGTGTTATGCAGGTCGTCCACTTCGTCGTGGCTGACGACGGAGTTCCTGATGGCATGGGTAATGGCCCGGCTCAGTTCCCGGGCTTCCGGGTCATTCTGGGTCAGGGCCAAGTAGGCGTCGGGCATGCCGAAGTATTGCTGCACTCGGGAGAGGACTCGATACCGCACCCGGCGCTCGTAGTCGTTGCCTTCCAGATTGCTGAAACGGCCTTCCAAGCTACCAAGACGGCCTTCCACGCTGTCAAGGCGGACTCCCATTCCGTCAAGAAGGACTCCCATTTCGTCAAGACGGACTCCCATTCCGTCAAGACGACCTTCCATTCGGTCTAGCCTTTGGTTCATAGCCTCAACTACCCGGACCAGGTCGGCCAAGCGGTCAGGCAGTTCCAGCAGTTCCTGGGTCAGCAACAGGCTGCGGAGGGTGTCAACCCACTCCGGTTGTTCCCGGAGAATCCGGGCCAGGTCGTTGATGTCGTTGATGGTGGTCATATTTTCTGCCCTCTCCGCTTATTATACCTCATCCTGCCCGGCTTTGCGTGGGGTGAGCGGAGAAGTTCCGGGCAATCAACAACTACGGCTCGGCGGCGACTTCCTCGGCCATTTCTGCTTCCGCTTCCGGCGGCGGCGCCGTTGGGCGGGAAAGGGGCAGTTCAACCACCATTTCGGTAAACTCGCCCGGCTCCGAGTTAACCCGGATGGCGCCTCCGTGCTGGCGCACGATGTCGCTGGATATGGCTAACCCCAGTCCGGTGCCCTCGTTGGCCGGCTTGGTGGTGAAGAAGGGGTTGAAGATCTTTTCGACAATCTCCGGCGGCATACCGTTGCCGTTGTCCCGGATGCTGATTTCTACCTGGCCTTCGCCGCGCCGGGTGGTAAGCTGCAAGGTGGGATAGTAGCTCTCGCCGCTTGCCCGGGCGGCCTGTTGTTTCTCGTTGGTGGCGTAGCAGGCGTTGCTCACCATGTTCAGGAAAACCCGCCCCAACTCCTGGGGAACGACCTCCATTTCACCCAAGTCCGGGTCCAGTTCCTGCCGCAGGTCAAGCTGGAAGTCCGGGTCGGTGGCCCGCACACTGTGGTAGGCCAGCCGGGCGTGTTCGTCCAGCAAGTTGTTGATGTCGGTGGCCTGAGCGTCGCCCGAACCGCGACTCATCATCAGCATATCGTGAACAATGCGGTTGGCCCGGTCGCTATGGTTGCGGATGCGCTCCAGGTTGGTGGTGAGGTCTTCGGTTATCTCCCGAATCAGGTCCCGCTGCTTGGCGTCTATTTCATCGCCCTCTTCCTCCAGCAGTTCCTGCATTTCCGTAATCAGCTCAGCGGAAGATTCGGAGAAGTTCTTGACGAAGTTCAGCGGGTTCCTGATTTCGTGGGCCACGCCGGCGGTCAGTTCGCCCAGGCTTGCCAGTTTCTGCTGGGCGACAATCTGGTCCTGGGCCTGCTGGAGGTCAACCAGGGCCTGTTCCAGTTCACCGTTTTTCCCTTGCAGGTCTTCCGCCAGCTTTTCCACCAGGTTCAGGCGCTGCACCTCTACGGCGTGGCGGCGGAACACCTCCAGCGCGGTAGCCATATCGGTAACCTCATCATTGCCGCCGACCTCAACGCTGACCTCCAGGTCGCCGTCGGCCATGCGGCGCATCCACTCCGACACCATTCCGATGCGGCGCAGCAGCACCCGGCCCACCAGCAGCCAGGCGATGAGAAAGGCGCCGCCGACGCTGATGGCGCTGATTGCCAGCAGCAGGGTGCGCCCGGTCAGGATTGCCTGGGTAGCCGACTGGGTAGCCGACTGGGCGCTGGCCCGGGCCTCGACCACCAGGCCGTCAACCTCGGCGACCAGGGCCACGGCCTCGTCCCGGTTGAACTCTAGGAGAATCCGCTGCCCCTGGGTCAGGCGCAGTTCCTGGCTGAGCAGGGTGAACCCGCTCTGCTCCCCGATGCCCAACTCGGACAACCGGGCAAAGACCGGGGCGATGTCATCGTACACCGGGGAAGTTTCCAACGCCGCCAGATTGCGCTCAATCCGGCTGTCCGCCGACTCGAACCGTTCCCGGAAGGGTTCAATGGCCTCCGGGTCGGTCAGGGTAAAGGCGTTAGCCAGCAACTCCGCGGCGATATTGGCGTCCGATAGCAGTTCGTAGAGGAGCCGGTAACGGTTGAACTCCTCCTCGGAAAAATGCTCGGTAACCGGCGCCGGGGGTTCGCCCAGTACCCGGTAGCCGGTTACCGTATAAAAAAGCTGGTCGTCAATGGCCGGCACCACCGTAGCCCCCAAACGGCTGCGGATGTCGGCCAGTTCAGTTTGCAGGGTTTCCCGCCGGTCGGCCAACTCAAACAACCGGGCGTGCTGGTAGCGGATGGCCTCAATGTTGGAAGTCAGGGTGTAGGAATGGGCGCGGATCCGCTGGAACCGCTTGTTGTCCTGGCTGCCCTCCTCCTCCAGAACTTCCAATTGGGACTCCAGGGCCTGGTTCGCGTCGGAGATGCTGGCGTAGGTAGCCTCCAGCTCTTCCAGGGTTGACGCGGCGGTCAGCCGGGGGGCGGCGGCCACCAGCACGCTGCTGTATTCGGCGACGCCAAAGGCGGCGGCCATCTCCGGGATGCTGTCCTCGTTCACCTGGCTTTGGGCCTCTCCCACCCGGTTGAAGGAAAACCAGCCCACCAGACTGGCGGCCATAGTCAGGGCCACGGCCCCGCCAAAGCCCAGGTAAAGCAGGGTGGAAATCCGAAAATGGCGCAAGCGCTTCAGTCGGTCTTTCACGGCGTCGCCTCCCCTAACCGGTCAATGGGATGATAACGGCCGTCGGTGCCGATGACCGTCAGGAAAACCGTATCCGAGCCTTGATTGTCGCCGGCCCCGTAACGCAGCGGAAACCCGTCCAGGTCAATGTTATCGGCGGTGCGCACGCTGTCCAGGAAACAGGCCCGGCTGACCTCCCGGCCACAGCGTTCCAGCCCGGCGATTGCCAGCCGTCCCGCCAGATAGCCCTCCAGGGAGACAAACCCGGGCACCGCCCCCGGCTCATAGGCCGCCAGGGCGCGGTGGTAGGCGGCGACGATGGGCAGGGTATCGTCGGTGGGGAAAGGCACCACCTGGGTTACAAAGACCCCGGCGCCCCTCGGCCCCAGTTCCTCGGCCAGGGCGTTGCTGCCCACAAAGGATACCGTCATAAAGACCGGATCCATTCCGGTATGCCTGGCCCAGGCAATCAACGCCGCCACCGGCTGGTAGGCGCCCACCAGAATCACCGCCTCCGGGTCGCCCCGGCGCAGTTGGAGCAGCCCGGTCTTTACCGCCGTAGTGTTGCGGGGATACAGGCCGACGGATACCGGCTCCATACCCCGCCGCTCCAGGGCGCCCAAGGCCCCCCGGTAGCCGGCGCGCCCAAAGGAATCATCCTGGTACATCACCCCGATGCGCTCTATGCCCAGGTCGTCGGTCAGCCGGGCCACCATCTCCTCGGTCTCCTGATTGTAGGAGGAGCGCAGGTTGATGATGTTCTCCCACCCGGGATCGCGCAGGAAGGCGGCGCCGGTGAAGGGAGCGACGTAGGGAACTTCGGCATCGGCGGCGATGGGGGTAGCGGAGCGGGACGTGGGGGTGCCGACGGCGCCAATCAGCGCAAACACCCGTTCCTCTTCAATCAGGCGCAGGGTGTTGGCGATGGCTGCCTCCGGTTCGTAGGCGTCATCCAGGGAGACCAGTTCCAACCGCCGGCCGTGGACGCCGCCGGCTTCGTTGACCTCCTGGAAGGCGGCCAGGATGCCCAGCCGCATATTGCTGCCCAGTTCCCGGGCCGGGCCGTTGAAGGCGGCGGACTGGCCGAAAAGGATTAAGTCGTCGGTGATGCGGGGGGCGCTGACCACCCCGTTAGTCGGCTCAGCGGTGGAGTTGGCGGCGCCGGGCAGGACACGGCCTAGCTGCGGGGCAGCAACCGGGGCGCCGCCCTCAGCTGCCCCGGCATTATTGCCGAGGCCGGTGCATCCCGCCAACCCGGCCAGCAGCAACGCCATTGCCGTCAGCGCGCCAAGTGTTCGTTTCATTCGGTCTTGCGCATTACCATAGTCGAGTGATTTTTGGAGTTCTCCCGCCGGTAGTGCATCTGTTCCGTCATCTCCCGCACCAGAAAGAGGCCCAGGCCGCCAATGGGCCGGTCTTCCAGGTTAGCCCCGGTATCGGGTGGGGCGGCATCTTCCAGAGGGTTGAAGGGCTGGCCTTCGTCGGAGAACTCAATGACCAGGGTATCAACTTCCGAAGTCAGGGTTATCTCAAAGTCCTGAGAACTTTCGCTATGGCCGTAGTTTATGATGTTTATGCCAAACTCTTCCAGCACCAGGTTCACCCGAAAGGTAAAGGCCGGGGGCCAGTCCTCCTGCTCCGCCAGGGCTTCTACGGCAGCGGTGATTCGCTCCAGTTCCTCGACGTTGTTACTCAGCTTTAACGCCAGTTTCTCGCTCATCAGGAGCCTCGACTGCGGCAAAGGGTCAGGCAGGTAATGTCGTCGGATTGAGGCGTGCCGCCGGCAAAGGCCCTGACCCCGTCGAAAATGGCCTGGTTCACTTCCCGAGGGTCATCAGAGGAAGTGGCCGTCAGGACTTCGCACAAGCGCTCCAGGCCGAACTCCTCATCCGCCGAGTTCATCGCCTCGGTAACGCCGTCGGTGTAGAGCACCAGGGCCTCGCCGGGGGCGAGGGTAACGGTTTCCTGGTCGTAATCAATGTCGGGAGCCACCCCCAGGGCAATCCCGCCGGTCAAGGGGAGCAGGGTGGAACTTCCGTCGGTATGGCGAATCAGCGGCTGGTTATGGCCGCCGTTGGCAAAGGTAATCTCCCCGCTGGCCGGGTCATAGACCACGTACACCAGGGTAACGAACATCATCGTGTCGTTGTCCTGGCACAGCAATTGGTTGACCTCCCGCAGCACGGCCCCCGGGTAGTGGTTGCCGATAGCCGCCCCCTTCAGCTGGGTGCGGCTGGACATCATAAACAGGGCCGCCGGCACGCCCTTGCCAGACACATCGGCAATCGCCAGGCCAATCCGCCCTTCGTCCAGCCGCAGCGTGTCGTAGAAATCGCCGCCCACGTTCCGGGCCGGCTCCATACTGGCAAAGTAGCGGTAGTCGGGACCCGCCGGGAACAGGGTAGGCAGTATGGACTGCTGCATCTTGCTGGCAACGTCCAGCTCATTCTGCAACACCACCAGCTTGTCCCGGGAGGAGAGGGCGTCCCGCCATTCGACCAGGTGGCTGACCGTCCGCTCAATCGTAATCCGCAGGTCGTCGAAGTCCAGGGGCTTGGTGACGAAGTCGAAGGCCCCCCGATTCATCGCCGTGCGAATGTTCTTCATATCGCCGTAGGCCGAAATAATGACGGAGCGGATATTGGGGTCCACCTTGGGAATCTGCTCCAGCAGGGTCAGGCCGTCCATCTGCGGCATATTGATGTCGGAGATGACCATGTCGATGTCATCTTCCTGTTGCAGCCGCTCCAGCGCCTCAATGCCATTATGGGCAAAGACAAAGTCATACTCGCCGGCGCGGATATGGCGGCGCATCCGCTGGAGCATCAGCGGCTCCAGGTCCGGCTCGTCGTCCACCACCAGAATCTTGAACGGCTGTGCCATCGGTTCCATCCCTTGCCAAGATTATTGGCTATCGTGGCTATCGGTAATTCTCTTGAAACTGTTCCGAGTATATACGGCAGATACGCCGATACCGGGGCCGGGATCGGGGTCAATCCGGCCGTTCCGGTAACGGGTTTAGGTAGTCCCTCGGGCGAATCCGGTCTAGCCGAAAGAGCCGATCGCCGCCTCTTGAGTATCGTGAACCGGGATGATTTTGTCAAAACCGCTAATCACGAAAACCTCTTTAACGGTCGAGGAGAGCGAACAGGCGGCAAACTTCGCTCCCTGACGCTGAAGGTCCTTGGCGACCAGCAAGACGACCCGGAGGCCCGCGCTGCTGATATAGGTCAGGTTCTCAAAGTCCAGGACTACCGCCGTGTCGCTGGCCTGAATCGCCTGTTTCATCGCGTCCTGAAAATCGGTGGCGTTGGTGCCGTCAACGCGACCATCGGTAATCAAGACCAGGTTCTCGCCCTCCCGCCGACTTTCCACATTCATCGGTTGCCCTCCTTCACTTTTCCACTTTTGATTGTTTGCCCTTGCCTGGCCGCCTTCCGCAGCGCCGGCCCGAATAATCCGGTTGATACGTCCGGGAATCCCTGAACCGTTCTCATCCCGCTCACCTTGAACGGCGTCAAGTTTACCATAAGTGGGGTTCAGGTGATAATACACCTATCAATTACCAATAATTTATTCATCTGTCAATGATTTTAAGGGTATTCTCAGCACGAGTTGGTATTCTGGCCGGAATACTCCGGCATCCGGGCCAGGAACCTCAACACCGGTTGAGAATACCTGATTAAAGGCATTAAAGGTCGTAACCGCGTTCACCATGGGTCGCCAGGTCCAACCCGACGATTTCATCCTCCGGGTCAACCCGGATCTGGCCCATCAGCAGGTTCAATACCTTCAGAATCAGGTAGGTTACCAGGGCCGCCCACGCCATAGATGCGGCGATGCCCAGGGCCTGCACGCCCAACTGAAAGATAATGGTCCGACCTTCGACTAGAAAACCCTGGCCGCCCAGGAGGCTTATCGCCAGCACGGACACCAACAGGGTGCCCAAAATGCCGCCCAGGCCGTGAACGGCGAAAACGTCCAGCGAGTCGTCAATTCGCAGCCGCCGCTTGATGATGCTGACAAAAGAAAAGCATACCAGGCTGGCGATTACGCCCAGGATCAACCCGCCAAAGGGGCCGACGAAACCGGAGGCCGGCGTAACGGCGGACAGCCCGGCAATGACGCCGGTTACCGTGCCAATCAGGGAGGGCCGGCGGTATCGAATCCACTCGGCGGCCATCCAGGTAACGGCGCTGGCGGTCGCCGCGATATGCGTTACCATTATCGCCATACCCGCGACGGCGTCGGCGGCAAACTGGCTGCCTCCGTTGAACCCGAACCAGCCGACCCATAACATCCCGGCGCCGGCGGCGGTCATTCCGGGATTGTGGGGCGGCAGGAGCCGGTCGGGAAAGCCCTGCCTTGGGCCGATTACCTTGGCGACCACCAGCGCCGCTACGCCCACGTTGGCGTGGAGCACCACCCCGCCGGCAAAGTCCATAATCCCCAAATGCAGCGACCCCAACTGGTTAAGCCAGCCCCCGCCCCAGACCCAGTGGCAAATCGGCGCATAGACCAGCAATGTCCAGGCTCCGCTGAAAATTAGCACCGCCGGAAACTTCATCCGCTCCGTATAAGCGCCGACAATAATGGCCGGAGCGATAATCGCAAAGGTCATCTGAAAGATGACAAATACTATTTCCGGGATCGAGCCGTGCTGCGAATCAACAGTTACGCCCAGGAGAAACGCCTTGTCCAGCCCCCCAATAACTCCCCACAGGCTGTCGCCGAAGGCCAGGCTGTAGCCCACGAAAAACCACAGCAAGCTGGCGATGGCGGCGATGACATAGCACTGCAACACCACCGAAAGCACGGACTTGGATTGCACCAGTCCGGCGTACAACATCGCAAGCCCCGGCAGGGTCATCAACAGAACAAAAGCGCTGGACGTGAGCATCCAAGCCGTGTCGCCGGAATCCAAGAACTACCTCCTGGTCAGTATTGACCGGGCATCGGGGTTTCCGCCCCGGCCCGGAGTTTATGTTGGGCGGCGCCGCCCGGTTACGGGCAAAATTGCGGGGGTAACTGCGGGAGCGCCGACGTTCAGATGCGCGCCCCGCAGTCCCCACGGCGCCGGGCCGGCTGGCGCCGGCTAGGTGCCAATCCAGCCGGAACCGGATACGTCAATGACCTGCTCGTCCGGCCCCCGGTACTTCAGTTCGTAGTAGGACTGCCCGGACGGGCTGGGGGCGCCCCGCATCTCAATCCGCTGATTCATCGGGCGCGCGCCCTCGGATTCCAGCTTCTGGCAAACCTCGTCCACGTCCTCCACCATAAAGCCCAGGTGGTCAATTCCGGCGTAACCGGCCACGTCCCGCGGGCTTTCGGCCTCGCCCTGCTCAATGGACTTGAGAATCGCCAGGTTGATATAGCCGTCCGACAGGTAGCAGCCGGAGCCGGCCTTGCCCACCTCTTCCAGGCCGAACACCTTGATGTAAAAGGCCGCGGTCTTTTCCGGGTCGGGAGTACGTATCGCAATGTGCTTGATTCGGGGCATACTGTCCTCCTCTTCCGCCGACAATTGGGGGCGACAATCAGTTTACCAGGGCATCAGTGGATTATAGGGCGGCAAAGGGTATATTTTCAACCGGCAATATAGGTAATATAGAAAAATCCCCAAATATACCCAAAACCCCTTCGGCCTATTCCTATCCCTTTCCCTTCCCTTCGTGCCCCTTCGTGCCCCTTCGTGGATAAAAAAGCCGGTTAACGGTGCCAGCCCATGCCCTGGAACAGGCCCCGCAGGTAGGCAATCTGCCCACCGTGGGCTACGTTGTCCCAGACCAACTGCCCCAGGGCGGTGGCAATGGTATGTTCCTGGGTTTCCGCTTCCGGGGGAAAGGTTACCCGGCGTTCCAGGTCGTCGACGGTCAGCGCGCCGATGTATTCCCGCGCCGCCTGCCGCACCGCCGCCTGGTAGCCGAGGATTACTTCCAGGGAGGGCGCCGGCCAGTCGGCCAGTTCCTGAGGACTCCAGCCCAGCCCCCGGACGTTTTCGGTCATCCCGAACTTTTCGTTCCAGCCCTGGCTGACCCAGAAGGGCGGCCGGCCCTGAAGTCGCTGGTTGATAAAGGTGTCAATGACCCGGTTCATGTGCCAGAGAATCCAGGCGATGGAGTTGCACTGTTCCGCCGGTTGGCGGTTCAGGAGGCTTGCGTCCAGGCCGTCAACCGCCGCGTCCACCATATTCCAGTTCCGGTCCAGCGCCCACATAACCGCATCCGCCGCGCTCATTTTCGGCCTCCTTTGTTCTATCCTGTTCCGTACTTCCGGCTACCCTGCCATATTATAATTATACAATCAAGGCGTTTTTCACCACCGGGACCGGGCAATCGCATCATAAACCCGTAACCCGCCATTCAACCGTCGTTCCGGCGAAAGCCGGAATCCAGAATCCTCGATAGCTGTATCGCTCTTTACCCCGGGGATTTCCTGGATTCCGGCTTTCGCCGGAACGACGGTTGTTGCCTGGGTTGTCTAGGTTACTAGGTTAAAGGGTAGATTTGCCTCGGAGAAACCCTTGCGTATCCCCGTACCACTGCGGTTAAAAAACCGGTAGCCGGGAACGCCGGAATGTGCAACAATAGGCCCAGCCCGGAGCAGCCGGTTAATTCCAGTTAAAGGAGGGCTAGGCGATATGGACCTGGTTGAGGAACAACTGCGCAACAGCAAAACCATAGCAGTAGTGGGTTTATCCGACAACCCGGAGCGCGCCAGCTATGGCGTTTCCCGCTATATGCAGTCCCAGGGTTATCGCATCATCCCGGTGAACCCGATGATTGAGGAGGCCCTGGGGGAGAAAAGCTACCCCGACCTCAAATCGGTGCCGGAGCCGATTGATATGGTGGACATTTTCCGCCGGTCGGAGTTGGTGGCCCCGGTGGTGGACGAGGCCATCGAGGTGGGCGTCAAGTATATCTGGATGCAGGACGGGGTTATCGACGCGGAGGCCGCCGCCAAAGCGGAAGCCGCCGGTATCCCGGTGATAATGAACGATTGAACCCTGCGCCAACATCGCCGCCGGTTCGGCGGCAACTAGGCCCCTTTACCCAAGCGACACAGCTGCCAAGAGACGCAGCGACACCGAAATTAGGTCAAGGTTATCGGTTTTCCGCTGCGTCTTTTGGTATCCAGGCAGAAACCGGGTGTGGGCAAAGTCGAGGCGCCCCGCTCCCCGTTCATCCTGAGCCGGTCGAAGGATGGTTCGACAAGCTCACCATGAGCGGATTGCGGAATTTATAACAACTTCAGCGCAGAAAAACGTTTCTTGACACTTAGGGCGCAGTTGCTTAATATGATAATAATTATTTTCTGGCAACGAAACCTGAATTAAGCGAAACCTGAATTATCGGAAGGAGGGACAGGGATGGCGAGGAATGACGTAGCATTGATGGCTCACCTGATGCGCCGGGCCGGTTTCGGCGCCGCCTACGGGGAGTTGGAACGGCGGGCCGCCGCCGGGTACGAGGCCACCGTGGAAGACCTGCTCCACCCGGAGCGGCATCCCACCCTGGAAACCGACATTCTGGAACGCCGCTTTACCGACTGGAAGGAAATGAACGCCCTGGAAGTCAATCAGGCGTACTGGACTTACCGGATGATTAACACCCAGCGCCCCCTGGAGGAGAAAATCGCCCTGTTCTGGCACGGCATTTTCTGCACCGGCAACTCCAAGTGCGAACACGGCCGGCAAATCCAGCTCCAGATTGACCTGTTCCGGGAGAAGGGCCTGGGCAGTTTCCGCGACCTGCTGCTGGGCCTGTCCGCCGACCCGGCCATGGTGTTCTACCTGGACAACTGTATGAGCCACCGGGACGCCATCAACGAGAACTGGGGCCGGGAACTGCTGGAACTTTTCTCTATGGGCGTCGGGATGGACGGGGAGGCCAACTACTCCGAGGATGACGTTAAGGAATGTGCCCGGGCCTTTACCGGCTGGACGATAACCAACGCCATCCCCCGTTACCCCTATGGTCGCTACGAGGCCGGTTTCGTGTACAACCAGGCCGACCACGATGACGCCGATAAGACCTTTCTGGGCGAGACCGGACGCTGGAACGGCGAGGACGTAATCGACCTCATCGTCAAGCAGCCGGCCACCGCCCGTTTCGTCTCCCGCCACCTCTATAACTTCTTTGTGGCCGACGAACCCCAGGTTCCCGCCTGGCAGAACACCCCGCCCCGGGACCTGGCGGCAATTCAGGCGCTGGAAGCCGAGTATTACCGCTCCGGCTATGACATCGGCGCCATGCTGCGGCTGCTGTTCAACGCCGACTTTTTCAAGGACGCCCGCTTTGCCAAGGTGAAAAGCCCGGCTGAGGCGGTAATCGGCACCATGCGGGTGGTCCGGGACTTCACCACGCCCAAGCCGGGCCTGCACAACCTGGCAATGAACATCCGCTATATGGGCCAGGATTTGATGAATCCCCCCACCGTGGAGGGCTGGCATACCGGCGGGGAGTGGATTGACAGCGGCACCCTGGTGGAACGCATCAATTTCGCCGCCGACCAGGTGGGCAACCTGGAACTGCCCGGCGTCCGGGACATCGTGGAACGGGTCAGCACGGCCAGCGATGCCAACGATTCCAGCGTGTCCGCCGTGTCCGCCTCGGAAGTGGTGGATCGGTGCCTGGACCTGCTGGGCGGCTACGAACTGGCCGAGATTACCCGCGAGCAGTTGGTTGAGCACGTGAGCCGGGGCGGTGAACTGACGCCCGGCGCCGCCGACTTCTCCCAGCGGGTAGGCCAGACCCTCCAGTTGATTGTGTCCACCCAAGAGTACCAGTTTGCCTAAAGGCCGGTGCAGTCTGCCGCTCATCCTGAGCCTGTCGAAGGATAACAGGAGGATGGTTCGACAAGCTCACCATGAGCGGCGCACTGAACCAGCCGGCTCACCATGAGCGGCAACCGGCGCCAGCCGGCTCACGGTGGGCGGCGCACTGAACTAGCTGTATCACTATGGGCGGCGGCCTTCACTAGGTAGAGGAGGAGATGTAATGACTTCAATCAAGAAAGACCCGGTGCTGGTGGTGTTGCAGCTTTCCGGGGGCAACGACGCGCTGAACACCGTAGTTCCTTACGGCGACCCGCTGTATGCGGACAACCGCCCCTCGGTGCGCGTCCCGGAGGAACAGGTACTCCCGATTAACGACTACATCGGCCTCAACCCCAATATGGGGCCAATGAAAAAGCTCTATGACGCCGGCAAGGTGGCGATTATCCAGGGGGTGGGCTACCCCAACCCCAACCGCTCTCACTTCCGCTCTATGGACATCTGGCACACCTGTGAGCCGGACAAGGTGGGGACGGAGGGCTGGCTGGGCCGGGCCATCAAGGAAATCGACCCCAATGCGGAAAACGTGCTGACCGGCGTCAACTTTGGCCGGGGCCTGCCCCGCGCCCTGGCGATGCCCGGCGTGCCGGTGGCCTCGGTGGGCAATCTGGCCTCCTACGGGGTGCTGACCGGCATTGAGGACGATGACCAGCGGGTTGAGGCGCTGGACGTTTTCTCCCGCATCTACTCCCCGGCCCTGGGCCGCGGCGGCGTGGTGGATTACCTGTCCCAAACCGGTATGGACGCCTTGAAGGGGGCCGACATCCTCAGCGCCGCGCCGGAGATGTATTCCTCCTCAGTGGAGTACGGTTCCGACACGGTGGGCCAGTATATGCGGAACATCGCCCAGACTCACCTGGCCGGGTTCGGCACCCGCGTGCTTTACACCACCGCGCCCTACAACAGCTTTGATACCCACGCCGGGGAACTGGCGGCCCACGCCAAGCTGTGGAGCGAGACCTCTCAGGCCATCGGCGACTTTTACGATGACCTGAAAGAGCATGACGCCAACGACAACGTAACCCTGCTGGTGTTCACCGAGTTCGGCCGGCGGGTTCACGACAACGGCTCCGGCACCGACCACGGTTCCGGCGGAATGGCCTTCGTCATCGGCGACGCGGTCAAGGGCGGGCTGTACGGCGAATATCCTTCCCTGGCGGCGGATAAGCTGCTGGAGGGCGACCTGCACTTCAACAACGATTTCCGCAGCATCTACGCCACCCTGCTGGAAAAGTGGCTGGGCCTGGACGCCAAGCCCTTGATTAACGGCAGCTTTGAGCAGTTCGACTTTATCTAAAGGCCCGAAAACCCGGATAACCCGCGATAACCGGCAGGAGGGGAGGCCAAAATGACCACTCAAGTTCTTGGAATCACGTTGCAGCCCAGCCATACCATTGGCCGGGCCGAGTTCTCCGGCCCCGGCTTCCGCAACCCGGTGGCTATGGCCCGGGGCGCGGACGATTTGATTTACGTCGTCAGCCGTTCCTACGAGTACCGGCCCGACGGCAAGCGCGTTACCATCTGCACCATCGGCGAGGACTACGTCGGGGAGTTTGCCCGGGGAGTAACTACCGCCGGGGAAGGGGAAGCCTCTTCCGCCGACGGCTCGCTGATTTGGCCCACCGCCATTGCCCTGGACCGGGAGGGGAATGTCTATGTCGCCGACGAGTGGCTGAACCGGATTTCCATTTTCACCGGGGAGGGCGCCTATCTGAGCAAGTGGGGCACCCCCGGCTCCGGCAACGGTGAAATCAGCAATCCCTCCGGCCTGGCCTTTGACCAGGATGACAACCTGTACCTGGTGGACAGCGAGAACCACCGGGTTCAGCGGTTCACCTGGGACGGCAAGTACCTGTCCCAGTTTGGCCGGAAGGGCAACGGCGACGGCGAGTTCAATATGCCCTGGGGCATTGCCATTGACCGCCACGGCGACATTTTCATCGCCGACTGGCGCAACGACCGCATCCAGAAGTTTGCCCCGGACGGGCGGTTCCTGATGAAGTTCGGCACGTCCGGCGCCGGTGAGGGCGAACTGGACCGGCCCACCGGGGTGGCGGTGGACAAGGACGGTTACATCTACGTCGCCGACTGGGGCAATGACCGCTTGCAGGTGTTCAGCGCCCGGGGCGAGTACGTTACCCAGACCACCGGCGACGGGGCCATCTCCAAGTGGGGCAAGGACAAGCTGGACGCCAATTCCGAGATGTGGCAGGAACGGGACATCGCCCAGGGGCTGGAGCGGGAAAGGCAGTTCTGGGGCCCGGTGGCGGTGGCGGTGGACGATGACGACAACGTATTCGTCGTCGAGTCGGCCCGCTCCCGGATCCAGATTTACCGCCGGCAACTGCCCACGTTCTTCGGGGGCCGCCTGTAAAGGGCCGGACTTCGGCGGGAAGTTAGGTTAAGTGGTAAGGGCGGGTTTAACAACCCGCCCTTTAAGCATCCAGTTAAGACTGCTTTGCACCGCTCATTAAGCCCGCTTTATACCGCTCATCCTGAGTTTGTCGAAGGACGGACGGGGTTCGTGGTTCGACAAGCTCACCATGAGCGGATTTTGTTCCTGGCGCAGACTTGGCACTGGTATCTAGGTAATCCCGTTTTGTACCGCTCATCCTGAGCTTGTCGAAGGATGAGGTTGTCTGCGCCAAGGCTTCCTGGATTCCGGCTTTCGCCGGAACGACGGTAGAAACAACGACGGTATAAGGGGTATGCGACCAACCCCGGTTTTCAATCAGCCGCCGACCGCTCGATTGATAAGCGCCTGAATCAGCGAGAGCAGCAGGATCGCTACCAGGGGGCTGAAGTCCAGCATCCCGAAGGTGGGCAGCACCCGGCGGATCGGCGCCAGGATAGGTTCGGTTACCTGAACCAGCGCCTGGGTGATGCTGACCAGCACCGGCGGCGGGTCGCTGATAAAGGACACTACCAGGGTCATAATTATCCGGGCCAGGATGGTAAAAGAAACCAGTGTAAAAAGCAGGTTGACCAGCCTTGTTACTTCCATTTCCGGGGTACGCCTCCTTTTTAGCCCTGGCCCAGCCGGATAGATTTCTGGTAGGCGGCGTTTACCGCGTCCACCAAAGCCGCCGGAACGCCGCCGCGCTCCAACGCCTGGAGTCCTTCGGCGGTGGTGCCGCCGGGGGAAACCACCATGTCCTTCAACTCGCCCGGATGCTTGCCGGTATCCATCACCAGCCGGACGCTGCCATAGACGGTCTGCAAGGCCAGGGTTCGGGCCATCTCCCGGGGCAGGCCCACCAACACCCCGGCGTCAATCAACGCCTCGACAAAGAGAAAGACGTAGGCCGGGCCGCTGGCGCTCAACGCCGTCGCCATATCCAGGTATTTCTCATCGTTCACGTAGATTTCCTGGCCCACGGTGCCCAGCATCGAGCGGGTCAATTCCCGCTTGGCGGCGTCCACCGGCTCCGAGCAGGTCCACAGGGTCATCCCGCAGCCAATCTGGGCCGGCGTGTTGGGCATAACGCGGATGACGGAGTCGTGGCTCAAGCCCTGGGCCAGGGTGGACATTTTGGCGCCGGCCACGATGGACAGGGCGGCCTGTCCCGGCTCCAGCCGGCCGCCCAGTTGACCGAACACGGCCGGCAAATCCTGGGGCTTGACCGCCAGCACCACCAGGTCGGCGCCCTGGGCGGTTTTAACATTGTCCGGCCCGGTCTGCACCCCGTACCGCTCGGCCAGATAGTCCCGCCGCTGGGGTACGGGTTCGCCGATGGCGATGTCGCCCGGCGCCGCCAGGTCGGCGGCCAGCACCCCGCCCAGGATGGCCTCGGCCATAGTCCCCCCGCCAATAAAAGCTAACCGCATAAGACCTCTCCTATTCCGGTGTCTCCGGGTCTCTGCGGTTAATTTTAACACAGCAGCGCAAAAGGCGATTGCCCGGCTTAAATATGGGTATTCTCAACAGGTGTTGGGGTTCCATGCCCGGCTCTAGTGCATTGTAGGGGCGGGTTTGTAACCCGCCCGGCCCGCAACGGCAGCCTCATTTAGGTAACGGAGACATCGTATCCGACCCATCCTTGCACCGGAACCTGGGCGGGTTACAAACCCGCCCCTACCGGCCGTTGGAGTATTCCGCCCCGAACACCAACTCGTATTGAGAATACCTGAATATGCGTTGGAAACGGTATCGCCCCCCTAAAAGTCCGCCAGGCCGTTGCCCCGGGCCAGTTCTACCGCCAGCCGGATGGACTCCAGCATACTGACGTGCTGGGCAATGCCCTGGCCGGCGATGTCAAAGGCGGTGCCGTGGTCAACGGAGGTGCGGACAAAGGGCAGGCCCAGGTTGGCGGTTACGCTTTCCTCAAAGCCGTACACCTTGACCGGAATGTGGCCCTGGTCGTGGAACATCGCCAGCACCACGTCGTAGCGGCCCTCGATGGCCTGGGGAAAAACGCTGTCCGCCGGGATGGGGCCAACCGCGTCGATGCCCCGCTCCCGGGCGGCGTTGACCGCCGGGGCAATCTCCTCGGCCTCCTCATTGCCCAGCAGCCCGCCGTCGCTGTTGTGCGGGTTCAGGCCGGCCGCCGCCAGCCGGGGCCGGGGAAAGCCCCACTTGACAAAGGTATCGTGGGTCAACTGCAAGAACTCCAGAATCCGCTCCTGTTTCACGTAGTCGCAGGCCACCCGCAGGGAGCGGTGGGTGGTCAGATGCACCACCCGCAGGTTCTTGGACAGCAGCATAGTGGGGACGGTCTTGGCCCCGGCCAGTTCCTGCAACAGCTCGGTATGGCCGATGGACTGGAACCCGGCCAGGCTGGCCGCCTCCTTGTTGAGGGGCGCGGTGGCAATGCCGTCCACGATGCCGGCCAGGGCCAACTCGCCGGCCTTGGTCACCCACTCCATCGCCGCCTTGCCGCAGGGGACGCTGATTTGGCCGACGGTGATGTCCTCCGGGTTCAGGTTGTGGATGTCCACCACGTCCACCACGGCGGGGTTCCGGCCGGCGGCAACCGGGTCGCCGGTTTCGTTAATCTCCAGGGGCAGGCCGGTAGCCTGCACCGCCTGGCGCATCGCGAAGGTGTTGCCGATGACCAGGGGCCGGCAGGAGGCATAAACCCTGGGGTCGGCCAAAGCCTTGACCACCACCTCCGGCCCAATGCCGCAAGGGTCGCCCATAGTGATGGCAATAGCCGGTTTCTGAACGTCTGCGTCAACCATAATGTTCGCAACTCCCGGTATTTACTGGCTATTTACTGGCGGGTTTGGGGAGATTATAGCACGGGGGAAGGGGGGATAGTTTATTGCTGGGCCAGTTCGTCCACTACCAGCAGTCCACTCCAACAATGGTAGGGGCGGGTTTGTAACCCGCCCTGGCTCATATACCGGAACCGGTCAGCTATGGCACTCCCGTTTCCCGGACATTTCCTTGCCGCTGAACCCAGGGCGGGTTATAAACCCGCCCCTACGTCAATGACAATACCAACACCCGTTGCGAACACCTAAAAATGGAGTAACTGCGACAATATAGCGAATCTACCCACATCACTTGCCGCGCAAATAATCCACCCAATCCTGGGCATCAATACCCGCTTCCCAAAGGGTATTGGCCCCGGCCGCTCTTTCCCATAAATCATCGCCCTGGCAACGACGGCCGGCCACCATTAGTTCGAGAAGGGGTACGAGAGCCGACTGCTCTTCGGGAGTCAGTTCCTCTATCAGTTGCACTAACCGTTCCCTGGTGGTAGCCGTCTTTTTTTCCTGCATGGCCGGTTCCTTGACGGGGGTGTAGTATGGGGAAAGTATAGCACATGCTAGAAAGGGCCGGGCAATCACTCCCTAACCAGGGCAACCCAATCAACCGTCGTTCCGGCGAAAGCCGGAATCCAGAACCCTCGGTAGCCGGCACGCTCTTTTCCGTGGGATTTCCTGGATTCCGGCTTTCGCCGGAACGACGGGTTAAAAAGCCGGAATGACGGGTTTATCCTGATGTTGTCCTGGGTATCAGGCGCATCGCAACTTCAACCCCCAACCGCGCCGGCCGTGAAACCTACACCCTACTCACACTTGTTCCAGCCGCAGGATATGCACATCAGGCAGCCCTCCTGAAAAATTACCGGCGTGTTGCAGTCGGGGCATTTGCGGGCCGGGTAGGCCCCGCCGCCCATGCTGCCGTTGCGGTTGACCTTGCCGTTCAGCGTTACCGGCTCGGTGGTGAATTGCAACTGCACCGACTCGGCCTCCGGCGTTTCCAGGGTATCGGTATCGCCGGAGATGTAACGCTCCAGGGCCAGGGCCACCGCGTCCGGGCCGGAACGCACCAGGGTGCCTTGATCCCAGGCCGGGCAGCAAGTTATTCCCCGCAGTTGGGCCACCACGTCCCGGGGGTTGATGCCGGAGCGCAGGGCCAGGGACACCAGGCGGGAGATGGCCTCCAACTGGGCGCTGTCGCAGCCGCCGGCCTTGCCCAGGGTGCTGAACACCTCAAAGGGCGTGCCTTCCTGCTCAAAGTTGATGGTAACGTACATATTGCCGTGGCCGGTACGCACCCGCTCGGTAACGCCGCTAATCTGCCGGGGCCGCTCCCGATAGACCCGGCGCAGGGGGCCGGCCGGCGCATCCGCCGGGGCCGTCTCCCCGGCGGCGGTGGCCGTACCCGTACCTGTACCGGTTTCCCCGGTACTCAACACCTGGTCGGCCTTGCTGCCGTCCCGGTACACCGTGATGCCCTTGCACTCGGTCTCATAGGCCAGCCGGTAGGCTTGGGCCACGTCCTCAATGGTGGCCTCGCTGGGGAAATTGATGGTCTTGGATACCGAGTTGTCGGTATAACGCTGGAAGGCGGCCTGCATCCGCACGTGCCACTCCGGGGTGATGTCGTGGGAAGTGCGGAACACTTCTTTGACCCACTGGGGGACGTTCAGGGCGTCATCCAGGTTGCTGAGGCTGCCCTGCTGGGCCAACTGCTCCATCAGTTCCGGGGAGTAGAAACCCTCATGCCGGGCCACCGCCTCAAAGTAGGGGTTGCCCTCCACCAGCCGGGTATGGTCCATCACGTTGCGGACGTAGGACAGGGCAAAGAGCGGTTCGATGCCGCTGGCCGCGCCGGAGATGATGCTGATGGTGCCGGTGGGGGCGATGGTAACCGGCGCCGAGTTGCGCATCCGGCGCACCTGGCCCGGCCGGTTATAGATGCTGCCCTCCCAGGCGGGGAAGGCGCCCCGCTTTTCCGCCAACTCCTCCGAGGCATGGTAGGTCTCCTCCTGGATGCGCCGCATTACCTCGGCGCCCAATTCCAGCGCCTCCTCCGAGTCGTAGCGGATGCCCAACTGCACCAGCAGGTCGGAAAAGCCCATAATGCCCATTCCGATACGGCGGGTTTTCTTGCTCATCTCCTCGATTTCCGGGATGGGGTACTGGTTCATATCAATGACGTTATCCAGCAGATGCACGCCGGTGTGGACGGCCCGGGCCAGGCGGTTCCAGTCGATTTCCACGTCGTCGCCGGTGTAGCGCACCATCCGGGCCACGTTCAGCGAACCCAGGTTGCAGGACTCGAAGGGCAGCAGCGGTTGTTCCCCGCAGGGATTGGTGGACTCGATGTAGCCCAACTGGGGGTTGGGGTTATCCCGGTTTATCCGGTCCAGAAAGACAATCCCCGGGTCGCCGGTCTGCCAGGCCATCGCCACCAGGCGGTCAAAGACCTCTTTGGCGTTAAGCTGGCCGGTTATCTCATTGGTGCGGGGATTAACCAGGTCATAGTCCTGCCCCTGCTCCACCCGCCGCATAAAGTCCTCGGTAACGGCTACGGAGATATTGAAGTTAATCAGGTGTTCGCCGTCCTCTTTGGCGTGGATAAAGCGGAGAATGTCCGGGTGGTCGACGTTCAGGATGCCCATATTGGCGCCGCGGCGGGTGCCGCCCTGCTTGACCACGTCGGTGGCGGCGTCAAAGGCGTTGATAAAGCTGACCGGCCCGGAGGCCACGCCCCCGGTGGAGCCAACCACGTCCCCCTCCGGGCGCAGGCGGGAGAAGGAAAAGCCGGTGCCGCCGCCGCTCTTGTGAATCAGGGCGGTCTGGCGAACCCGGGTGAAAATGGACTCCAGCGAATCATCCACCGGCAGGACAAAGCAGGCGGAAAGCTGCTGCAACTCCCGCCCGGCGTTCATCAACGTCGGCGAGTTGGGCATAAACTCCAGGCTGCGCATCACGTCATAGAAGGTTTCCTCGGTAACCTGACGCTCTACTTCCGTTGCCGGCGGGTAGTTGAGGTCGGCCAACGAAAGGTTATGCGCTACCCGGCGAAACATACCGTCCGGGTCTTCCAGGACGTTGCCCTCCCGGTCTTTGGACAGGTAGCGCCGCCGGAGCACCACCTGGGAGTTTTCGGTAAGTTCGGTGGAGCGGTTGTTAATTTTCGTCCCGATTCCGGCGGCGAACACCGCGTCCCGGATACGGCGGCGCGCCGTATCGGTAGCCTTGCTGGAGTTATCTTGAATCGTTGTCATCTTTCCCGTCCCTCTTAATACCACAGTACCACTCGGGTATCTGGTAAAACTCTAGTTCAACTCGGCGGCCAGTTCCAACTGGGGCGTCCCTCGCAGTTTCCCGGCCAGCATCAGGTCAATATCCAGGCCCCAATGGAAATACATCACCGGAACCGGGCGGGCCGGGCCGCCCAATCTTGCGGCGAATCGCCCCAGCAAGGCGGTCAGCCAGGGTTGGGCGCCGGCCCGGCGTTCCAGGGCTTGTAAGACGGAGTGGGCCGCGCTCCCCACCGGGCCGGGGGCCACCCGGTTGATTACGCCGGCTTTAAGCTGAGAACCCTGCCGGGCAAGGCTCTGCTCCAGCAGGTCGGCCAGGTCTTTCAGCGCCCCGTAGGCCAGCGGATGGGCGGAGGCCAGTTCGACGGTAAACCCGGCCCGGTTAGGCCGGCATTGCTTGACCGGGAAACTGCGGCTCAATTCCGCGGCTATCTGGCCTTCCTGCCCCCGGGACAGCGGCCGGCACTGGACTTCTACCAGGTATTTTATCTGTTGCTCACCCATGGATTATATTACCACTCCCTTTACTGGTATATAACTTCAGGAGTTGCGCGGCTTTGCCGGTCATTCCGACCGCTGGGAGGAATCTAAAACGCCGGGCCGTTGTACCGTTCCGGTTCCGCCGGGAATCCACCGCCGGAAAGAGTTTAGATTCCTCGCTCCGCTCGGAATGACATAGAACTTACCCGGAACGACCGGGAACTTGCTCATAACGACCGGGAACTTCCTCGGAACGATAGAACTTGCCCGGAATGACCTAGCCCTTGCGTTGGCGGGCGGTATTGGCTGGATTACAGGTTACAATTACAATGCCGCCAACTACCACCACTGCGCCGCCGCCGCGCCGGAATCGGGGAATCCGGGCTTACGCCCCGGCTGCCGATTCCGTTTCCTCCCATTGTTGTAACACTTTTTGCGCGGATTTGCGCTGGGCAACTGTCAGTAAAGTTGCCACCTGGGACAACTCGGCGCCTATCTCCGTATGCAATTCCCACATACGGCGGCCTTCAATTTCCAGCCGCTCTAATTCGTCGGAAATCGCTGCCGGAACGCCGGCGGTCGAGTCTATCGAGTCGGCAGGGGCCGACGCCGCCCGTTGCATCACGGCTACAGCTGCCGCTCCCTCTGCCGCCGACTGGTATTTCCCGGTTGACGCTGACGGCGTTGCGGCCGGCCGGGGGGCCGTATCATCCCGCCCCAGCCGCTGCCGCAGCGCCTCCGCCTGATTGTCCAACCCCACTGCCGCCCACTCCGCCCGTTTATGGCTCTTCCACAAGACCATATATTCCGCAGTGCGGTTTATGCTCAACGTCTTTTCCTCTTCTACTCTTCGCCGATTTCAGGCCGGTTCCCGGTTGGCTCCCGGCTGCCCGTTCTACACAACATTCCGGTAGCCCGGCGGCGGCGGTTATGCCTCTTCCAGGTCGTCCAGTTCCCGGGGCATGGCGAACCAGCAGGCCACCAGGCTGGCCCGCACCTCCTTGTCAATGTCCTCTTGCAGGTCGGCGATGGGGTTGGACTCGAAGTCAGCGTCCCGGTCGTAGTCGAACTCGGCGCTGAAGTCCGGGGAGTCGCCACCGGCCGCGGCCACCGCCACCGGGGTGGGCAGTTGCAGCAGCAGGTCTTCCAGTTGGTGCACCCGGTTGTTGTGGGTCAAAAGCCGGGTCAGGGCGGAGTATTGGGCGCTGGTAGTCATCGTCAAAATCTCCTTTATAATTCCGGTTCGGAGTAGTTCTCTGCCTGGTTCTCTACGGGGTTCCCTGAATGGTTCTCTGGTTGGTTACCTGGGTCGTTACCTATATCGTTCCCTGGATTGATTTCCGGCTCCGGCGCGGCCTCCGTTCCGGGGTTGGCGGCCCCCGGCCGGCCGGAACGCTGCCTTGTCTCCCCGGGGCCGCTGCTGCGCCGGCGGCGGTTCGGCCCCGGCTCAATATGGGGCAGGGTAAGCTGGGTGCCGCCGCCCTCCCGCAAGTCCTTTACCGCCAACTCAAAGCTCTCGATGTCCTGAAAGTCCCGGTAAACGCTGGCGTAGCGGATGTAAGCCACCCGGTCCAGGCTTTTCAGCCGCTCCATTACCGCCTCGCCGATGGCGCTGGCGGCGACCTCGCCCGGCCCCTGGAGTTCTCCCTCGATGTCCTCAACCATCTTTTCGATGGTGTGGGCAGGAACCGGCCGCTTGGCGCAGGCTTTGCGAACCCCGGCGGCCAGCTTTTCCCGGTCGAACTCCTCCCGGCGGTTATCCCGCTTGGTCACCATCAGGGCGGTGGCGTGAATCCGCTCGTAGGTGGTGAACCGGCGGCCACAGTCCTGGCACTCCCGACGGCGCCGGATGCCGTTTTCCACGTTCCTTGAGTCGGTAACCCTGGAATTGGAGAGGCCGCAGTAAGGGCACCGCATTTCCCTGTCCGATTTCTTAAACTATTCTTAAAACTTTTTTAGAAATACACTATCTTGTATAACCGCCGGGCCGGGGTACAATTTATAGTAGGCAGATTCTAGGCCGCCGCCAGATATAAGTCAAGAGAAATTGGACGCAAAAAGCGGCGTAAAATCCGCATTTTCCCCGTCTCCAGAGCCGGGGCTATACCACCCCTGGCGTCAGGGGGTGGGGTATGCTCAACATCATTTTCAGGTGATCGCGCCCCGGCCTATGGCCTATAAAAGGTAGGGGTGGGTTTATAACCCGCCCGGCGCGTCCAGGCAAAGTTATCTTGCGGAACGGGTGTCGCCATATTCGACCTATCTTTGCCCTGGGGCCAGGGCGGGTTAGAAACCCGCCCCTACCATTAGAGATACCAACCCACGTTGAGAATACCGGCAAGGGAGAAAGGCAGGGGGTAAGAGTGAGCGCAGGAGAAACGAGTAGGAGTAGAAAAAGAGGAAGGCCGCCCCGTTAAACGGGGCGGCCTAAAGCAGGTTCTCGGCGCTCTATTGGTCAGCGTTACTGGAATAATTGTATTACTGCTGCAAGCCTCCGAGAATAATCCTCCAAGTAAAGAACCTTACCAGACTTTAGCACCGGGGACGCCGGGGAGCCTAGCTGAAAGCCGGCCGGTTTGGGCCAGTTTGCTCCGGGTTGTTCCGGTTGTTCCGGTTCGCCCCGGTTCAGCGAAGTTTACCCGGTTGCCGCAGTCGCTGCCAGAGGTTGGCGCTGCGTTCCCGGAAGGGTTCCCGGCGCCGGCTTTCCGGCCGGCGCCCGCCATTATCGCTGGCATTGGGGCTATCGCCGACACCGTGGCTATCGGAAGAAGCCCCGCCGGTTGCCGCCGCCGGACTGCCGGCGCAGAAAGCTGGGTACGTCCAGGTCATTGGCGCTTTCCGCGGGAAGGTCTTGCAGCAGATTCTGCAACTCGACCTCGCGCATCTTCTGGGATTCCTGGATGACCGGGAAGGAGGCGGCGACCATAGTCATTTTCACTTCGTCATCCAGGCGGGGGTCCCGGCTGGTGCCGAAGATGATGTTGGCCTCCGGGTCGGACATCTCCTCCAGGACGTGGGCCGCGTCCTGCACTTCCTGCAAGGAGAGGCTGGTGCCGCCGGTGATGACGAAGAGGATGCGCTTGGCGCCCTCCATAGCAATGTCCAGCAAGGGGCTGCGGGTCGCCATCTTGGCGGCGTCAATGGCCCGGTTCGGCCCCTTGCCCCGGCCAATCGCCAGCCAGGCCGGGCCGGCGTTGCTGAGGATGGTCTTGACGTCGGCGAAGTCCACGTTAATCTCGCCGGGCACGGTTACCACTTCGGCGATGGCCTGAACGCCCTGGTGCAGGACCGAGTCGGCCATCTTGAGGGCATCCTCCCAGGTAAAGGTCTGGTCCTTCTCGTGGTTCAACTCCAGCAGGCGGTCGTTGGGGATGACGATGACGGTGTCGGCATAGTCCTTGAGCCGCTCGATGCCCTCGTCGGCGTTTTTGCGCCGGGCGGCGGCCTCAAAGGAGAAGGGACGGCTGACCACGGCCACGGTCAGGGCGCCGCTTTCCTTGGCAATCTGGCAGACTACCGGGGCCGCGCCGGTGCCGGTGCCGCCGCCCATACCGACGGCGACAAAGACCATATCGGCGCCTTCCACCGCCTTCTCAATTTCGGGCCGGGACTCTTCCGCCGACTGCCGGCCCAGCTCCGGCTGGGCGCCGGAACCCAAGCCCCGGGTCAAACTCTGGCCCAAGGCGATCCGATGGGATACGTCGCACCGGAAGAGATGCTGGGCATCGGTATTCAGGGCGTAATACTCCACCACCGGCAGCTTGTCCTTATACATCCGGCTGACCGCGTTGCTGCCGCCACCGCCAACACCCAGAACCTTAATCAGGGGAACACCCCGAGCAATTTCCGGCGGCGCATTGGAAATATCGTTATGCTCCCTGCCGGGTTCCCAGGACGCTGAGCTTCCAAATACCATAATCACACTCCTCCGATACCTAATATGACCAAGATTTATCTAGTTAGTCCACCTTCCGCCCCGGGCGCCGCGCCGGTTCTTCCGCTTATCTACTTATCTACCGGGAAAATCCCGGCGCCGTCCGGTTGGAACCGCTTCCCTCACGCTCAACCCCGCTCAACCGCCGCCTAGCCGGCGACCTTTTCCCGGGTGCGCTTGAACTTGCTGAGCAGAGACTTGTACCCCCGTGTTGACCCTTCCGGTTCTCGATAAGACCGCCGCTCGCCCTGGTGCTTGATGCCCCAGAGCAGGGTTCCCACCCCGGCGGAGAAACCGGGCCTGCGCAGTTGGGTAGGCAGTCCGGTCACGCCTCCGGGATAGGCGATGCGCACCGGCCCGCCCAGGACCTTCTCCGTCAACTCCGGCAGCCCGGCCATGTCGGCGCTGCCGCCGGTGAAAATCAGGCCGCCGTCGGGCAGCCGGGTCAGCCCGGCCTGGGTGACGCGCAGGATTATCAGCTTCAGAATCTCATACATCCGCAGGGCCAGCGGTTCGCACAGCATCTGCCGCTGTACCACCTGTTGGGGCTGCCCCTGGACGCTGGGAATGACCACCTCTTCCTCCGGGCTGATTAACTCGGGCAGGACATTGCCCCACTTAATCTTGATTTCCTCGGCCAGGTGGTAGGGAATCCGCTCGGCCACCGCCAGGTCCCGGGTAAGCTGGCTGCCGCCCACCGGCAGCACCGATGAGAACCAGGGGCTGCCGTACTGAAAGACGGTTATGTCGGTGGTGCCGCTGCCAATGTCCACCAGAATGGCGCCCATCTCCCGCTCGTCGGCGGTCAGGGTGGCCTCCGCCGAGGCCAGGGATTGCACCACCAGGCTGTTCACCGGAATCCGGTTAGCCTCCACCACCTTGACGGTGTTCTTGATGATGGTGGCGTCGCCCATGGCGATGTGGGCTTCCATCTCCACCTGGTTGGCGTGCAGGCCAGCCGGGTTGCGTACCCCGGACAGGCCGTCCACCGCGTAGCCGATGGGGATGACGTGCAGCAACTCCAGGGTTTCGTCCAACTGGGGCGAGGATGACCGGATGAGTTGGTGCAGTTGCTGGGGGGTAACGCTCACCGGGTCGCCGCCGTGCTGCATCACGTCCTTGACGTTCAGGCTGGAGATATGGGCGCCGCTGACCACCACGTAGGCGCCGGGGTTCGTCCCCTTGCCCACGTAATGCTGGGCTTCAGCAATGGACGCCCGAACCGCTTCTTTGACCTCTTCGATGTTCTCGATGCAGCCCTTCTGCACCCCCTGGGAAGGGGCAATGCCGGTGCCCAGCACCTTCAATTCCCCCTCAGTGCCCACCCGGGCCACGATGGTGCATACCTTGCTGGTGCCAATATCTACGGCCGTATAGAATACTTCTTTTGCCAAGTTGTTCCGTCCTTATAAAACCAGAGTGCTTGACCGGGGTTCTTGTTGCCCCGGAGTAAGAGTAGTTGGCCGGCCTCCCGGCGATTCCTTGCAACGCCGGCGATTCCGAAAGCGCCGACTGCCCCCTACTCGGAAAGGCGTTGGGCCACCCTCAGCCGGGCGCTGCGACTGCGCGGGTTGGCCGCCACTTCCGCGGCCTCCGGCCGGATTACCCGCCGGTTGACCAGGCTCAGGGTGGGCCGGTGCTGACAGATGCATACCGGCAGTCCCGGCGGGCAAAGGCACTGGGCCGCTTGCTGGGCCAGGACGTTCTTGACTACCCGGTCTTCCAGGCTGTGGTAGCTGATTACGGCCAGCCGTCCCGCCGGGGCCACCAGGTCAATGGCCGCGTGCAGCCCGGCGGTCAGGGTAGTCAACTCATCATTCACGGCGATGCGCAGGGCCTGAAAGGTGCGGGTGGCCGGATTGATTCTGCGGCCGGCGGTTCGTCCGCCGGCCCGGCCCCCCGGCCGGCGCCCGCCGCTACTCCCTACCAGGTCGGCCAGTTCCCCTGTGGTATGGATAGGACGCCGCCGGGCTACCGCGCGGGCAATGGCCCGGGACCGGGGTTCTTCGCCGTATTCCCACAGGATGCGGGCCAGGTCCGCCTCCGGCCAGGTATTGATAATCTCCGCCGCCGTCGGAATGTCCGCGTTGGGGTCAAAGCGCATATCCAACGGCTCATCCTGCTGAAAGCTGAAACCGAATCCGGGGGCATCCACCTGCCGGGAGGAAATCCCCAAGTCCAGCAAGATGCCGTCGGGCCGCGCCGCGTCTCCCCAAGCCTTCCGGGCCAGGGCGCCCATATCGGCGTAACTGCCCGGCGCCGGTATAAAGCGGTTGCCAAAGGGCGCCAGACGCTCCGCCGCCCGGACTAAAGAACGAGGGTCCAGGTCGATACCCAACACACTCCCCTGAGGGGTGGAAGCCCGGAGGAAAGACAACGCGTGTCCTCCATCCCCCACCGTACCATCCACATACAACCCGCCCGGGCGCACCCCCAACTGACCCATAACCTCCGACAGCAGCACGGGACGGTGAAAGGGAGTCTCCGCCCCTTCGCCCCGGCCGGTCATAATCGACCGTCCGGGAACCGGGTTGACGAACCGGGGGGCCGAACCCCACCGGAACCCGCCGCGCCGGCCGTCTCTTTCCAATGTCGCCGTAAGAGATACCATAAATCTTCCGTTGGAACGCCTCGTTCTCTGTCCAATTTGCCGGGGCAATACGGGTAGGGAATTGACGGCAACGCTCCACTGCCCGGGAACAAACCTGGAGAGCCGGGAAAAGGGCAGCGGGAATCCGGTTCAACCTGGGAAATGGTTACCCCATCCAACCCAACCGTACCCCGAACCGACGATTGATTGACTTCTCCCCCAGCTCTGGGGAGTTGCGGGAGAGCCTTAAACAGACCGATGCAGGGAGCCGAGGCCGCCCCGAACGGTGGTAATGTAGAGTGTTACTGAGATGTGCTGTGATCCACCCACAAACCCCGCACCACTATCACTGGGCTGAACTTATCAACCCCGCAAAGATGCTGTCAACGGATGCAAGACCCATTTTTTGACCATTTTTAGAAAAAGTAACTTTTGGTTGATTTATCAGAAATATAATAATTTCCGGCGGCAGACAGGGGGACTAAACGGGGGATTGAGTTTTATTGCTCAAGGGGTAAAGAGGCAGTTGAAGTGATTGCAGGGGCGCAAGAAACCGTCGTTCCGGCGAAAGCCGGAATCCAGGAAATCCTCCGGGCAAAGCATTGCCTTGCTACCGGGCGTTCTGGATTCCGGCTTTCGCCGGAACGACGGTTAAGCGGAATGACGGTTTATATATTTATAATGCGTTTGCCCTGACCCACCACTCCGATAGGCCGGCCTTTCCCCCACCTACCCCTCGCCCAGCGTCCGTTGCAGGGCCGCGTCCAACTCGGTCAGGGTGGCGTAGCCCTCAAACCGCTGCTCGATTACGCCCCGGTCGTTCAGGATGAATACCCAGGATTCGTTGAACCAGTCGGGCAGGGCGGTGAATCCCCATTCCTCTACCGCGCCGGCCAGCCTGGCCCGGCTCAAGTCGCCCTGAATTTCCTCCGGGAAGTCGTATATTTCCACGTGAACGAAGTCGGCCCGGCCCTGGTGGGCCTCTTTCAACTCGGTCACCGTGTCCACCTGAGGGCCGCAGGTGGGGCTGGTGCAAAAGGCCGGAGAGGCGAACACGATGACCGCCGGCCGGGGGCTTTCAATGGCGGCGGCAACGGAAAGACGGTACAAGTCTTCGTCCGGCGTATAGTCGGTGGTCAACTGTTCCAGGGCGTCCACGTCGGCCAGGGTTTTGGTCCGGCTCAGCGGCGGCCGGCTCCCCAGGCCCGGCACCGGGGATTCGGGCAGCACTGTCAACTCTATCGCGGCAGCGCCGGAAATTTCCGCATCATCCACCGCAATATCCAGCCGCCACCGGCCGGGCCAGTCAAAGGTCAACTCGGTGGTGTAGGCGCCCCGGATGCCGTAGGGCCAGGGGTGAAAGACGGCCCGGCCGGTTTCTACGACGTGTTCCCCGCTGGAATCGTCAACGTAGGTGGAAACCACCGCGACCTCCGGCGCCTTAATCAGCGCCTTCTTGCCGCTGAGCAGGAAAGAAACCCGCTGCGTACCCACCTCCAGAACCTGGGTAGCCAGAATGGGGTTGATGTCATCGGGGCCGACCAGCGGGTTGGAGATGGCCGGCGGTGCCGGTTCCGGGACAGCGGCGTTACAAGCCAGGGACAAGGACAGGATTAGCAGGGCGGCGGCCAGAGCCGGGAAAAGACTTTTACCCCGCCCCGGTGCAGCTCGCCGCCGCAGCGAAAGTACGCCCATTTAAGGCCCCTCCCGGTAAACGCCAAAGGTAAAGGCGAACAGGCCAAAGTCCGGGGAGTTGGAACTGAGCCGGAGTTCCTTCCGTTGGGTGTAGGCCGGGCTGTCGATTATTTCGTACAGGCGGGGTTCGTCAACCAGCAGGTAGCTTTCGCCGCTCTCATCGATCAGAACGTCGGCCCCTTTGTCCGCCTCGGTCAGGTACTCGCCGTCCAGCGTAACCCGCACCCGGTAATCCGTTCCGGTGTCGGAGGTCAGCACGGCGTTGACGCTCCGGGCCGAGTATTGCAGGGCGATGTAATCGGCGTAATCCTCGGTAACGCGGGCGTGCTTGGTGCGCTCCGCCTCCACCCGCCAGGGGCCTTGAAAGTAGATGTGATGCGCCTCCAGCTTTGCCGGCGCCTCAAAGTTCGCCACCATATCGGGATGCTGGTAGTAGGTAGTCTGGATGATGTAGGGCCGGATGCCGCTCATTATGGTGCTGAAGTTGCGGCGGTAGCCGGCGTAAAGCTCCGGCGTAACCTCGGCGTCCAGGGCGTTGAGGAAGGTCGGGTCAAGTTCCTGGTCGTCGGGCAGTTCCAGATC
This sequence comes from uncultured Dehalococcoidia bacterium, assembly GCA_958295765.1. Classification (GTDB taxonomy): domain Bacteria; phylum Chloroflexota; class Dehalococcoidia; order Lucifugimonadales; family UBA3495; genus CATQHB01. The sequence continues at coordinate 392,359 of CATQHB010000002.1, read as the reverse complement.
ATCGGACAGGTCGGCCCCGGCCTCCGCCAGCAACTCCCGAATCTGCTGCTCCGTCTCGGCGTAGGCCCCTTCGCCGAAGTGGGTATAGCGAATCACCCCGTCCTGGTCAATCAGGTACTTGGCCGGCCAGAAACGGTTGTTATACGCCTCCCAGGTAGCAAAATCGTTATCCTGAGCCACCGGCCAGACAATCCCGTTATCCCGGGCGGCCTGCCGGACGTTATCGTAGTCCTTCTCAAACTCGAACTCCGGCGTATGGACGCCCAGAATTACCAGCCCGTCATCGGCATAGCGGGAGTTCCAGAGCTTGAGGTAGGGAAAGGTGCGGATGCAGTTGATGCAGGTATAAGTCCAGAAGTCCACCAGCACCACCTTGCCCCGCAACTGCTCCAGGGTCAGCGGGTCGCTGTTAATCCAGGCGTCAATGCCGGTCGGTTCCGCCGCCAGGGGGCCGTCGGCAATCTCCCGCGCCGGCTCCGCCACCACCGCCGGCGCCGGGGCCTCCGGCGTAGGGTTGGCCTCCACCAGGGCCGCCAACTCCCCGACGGTAGGCGGCGCGCCGTCCGTTTCCTGGACGGATTCCTGACCGGATTCCTCAGCCGCCGCAAGCTCCGGTTCGGCAGTAACAGCGCTGCTTTCCGCCGTTACGCTGTCCGGCGCACGGGCCGCGCCGTCGGTTGCAACTGCGGCGGCGGCAGAAACATCGGGGGTATTTGATGCCCCTGAATCGGCAACCGCAGCCGGGCCGGGGTCAGCAACCGCCGCCTGTTCCGACGCCGGGCCGGTTGCCTCACCCCCGGCCGCCGCCACCCGCGCCGGCTGCCCGGCGGCGGAGTTATCCAGAGCCGGGGCGCCGCTGCCCGCCGCGCAGCCCATTGCCACCAGGCCGGCCAGAATAACAACGCCGACAATGCCGACCAGGGTAAAGGGAAAGAGCCGGAAGGCCCCGGAGGTTTGGCCCGGTTGCGGTGCGGTCACAGTCAACTCCTATAATGTTTGGCGTTACCGGAAGGTTCCCGGCCTTTTCCGGCCCGGTTACCCAGATCTACGCCGCTCCCGCCCCGGCGGATGTTTTGAGTATATAACCGCTCATGGTGAGCCTGTCGAACCATCATCCGTTTATCCCGTTTATCCTTCGACAAGCTCAGGATGAGCGAATTTAGTTCTTGGGGTGGATTTGGCTTCCGGCGCAGACTTTGCCCCTACTGCCCACTAGACCGGGGCAATCACATCATAAACCCGCCATTCCAACCCGTCGTTCCGGCGAAAGCCGGAATCCAGGAAATCCTCCCGGAAAAGAGCTAACCGGCTACCGAGGTTTCTGGATTCCAGCTTTCGCCGGAACGACGGTTGCGTGGGTTACCCTGGTTAAGACACGATTGCCCACCTTTTGCCCCGGGGGTTTTGGTTCTTGCGCCGGAACAAATACCCCGCTCCCGGAACAAATACCCCGCTCATGGTGAGCCTGTCGAACCATTCGTTTATCCCGTTTATCCTTCGACAAGCTCAGGATGAGCGGATTTTGGTGCCGGCGCAGACTTTGCCCCTGACCCGCCCCCAGGCCGGGCGGGGGATGCCTTGACCGCCGGCTTATGGTACACTCAAAGGCGTTTATTATTTACTTATTTATCCATATACTTGATACTTACCCTTACCGATTTGATTTGACGGAGGAACGGTTTGCAGGATACCACATCCCCGGCGCTGGTCAGCCGCCGTATTATTGACAATGTCGCCAAGGTGATTGTCGGCAAGACCCCGGCGGTGGAACAAGCCCTGGCAACCCTTATCGCTCAGGGGCATATCCTGGTGGAAGACGTGCCGGGCGTTGGCAAGACTACCCTGTCCAAGGCCCTGGCAATTTCCGTCGGTTGTTCCTTTCAGCGCATCCAGTTCACCCCGGACCTGCTGCCCAGCGACGTAACCGGCATTTCCGTTTACAATCAGCAGAGCGGCGATTTCAACTTCCGCCCCGGCCCCATTATGTCCCAGGTAGTGCTGGCCGACGAGATTAACCGGGCTACCCCCAAGACCCAGGCGGCCCTGCTGGAGGCAATGGAAGAACTCCAGGTTACGGTGGACGGCATCACCCATACCCTGCACCCGCCCTTCCTGGTGGTGGCAACGCAGAACCCCATCGAATATGAGGGGACTTTCCCCCTGCCCGAGGCCGAGCTGGACCGCTTTCTGATGCGGCTCAGCCTGGGCTACCCGGACTTTACCGAAGAAATGGCGATTATCGAGCGCCAGGAACAGACCCATCCCATAGACTCCCTGGAATCGGTAGCCAGCCCGGCCGAGGTGGTGGGCCTTCAGGAGGCGGCCAAGGCGGTGTACGTTGACCGCCTGGTGCGCCAGTATATTGTTTCCCTGACCGAGGCCACCCGCAGCCACCGGGACGTAGCGTTGGGCGCATCGCCCCGGGCCACCCTGGGCCTGTTCCGGGTAGCCCGGTCCATGGCCCTGGTTCAGGACCGGGACTACGTGGTGCCGGATGACATCAAGCTGCTGGCCCCGGCGGTGCTGGCCCACCGGCTGGTGCTCTCCCCGGCGGCCCGGATGCGGGGCATCCGCAGCGAGGATATAATCACCGACCTGCTTAACCAGATAACCGTCCCCGGCATGGCCCAGGGGGTAGCGCCGGTTTAGGGGCGTTTTTCAGGCATAAATGATCGGGAACTTTCGGTATTCTCAACACGAGTTGGTGTTCTGGCCGGAAAACTCCGGCGGCCGGTAGGGGCGGGTTTATAACCCGCCCAGCCCGCAACTGCAGAATCATTCGGGTAACGGAGACATCGCATCCGACACATTCTTGCACCGGAACCTGGGCGGGTTATAAACCCGCCCCTACAATGCACTAAAGCCGGGCCGGTCAAGGAACACCAACACCTATTGAGAATACCGAACTTGCAATGACAATGGCGCCGGGCTTTATAACCCGTCGTTCCGGCGAAAGCCGGAATCCAGGAAATCCCCCGGAAAAGAGCGGGCCGGCTACCGAGCGTTCTGGATTCCGGCTTTCGCCGGAACGACGGTTGTGGCAGGATGACGGTTGACTGGAATGACGTGGACGGTTGCGCCGGAACGACGGTTGCCGGGGTTGCCCTGGTTAAAACGCGATTGACTTGGGCTTTCAATGTTCTATAGCCAACGGCGTAACTCCGATGTATAAATAAACTATTGGCGCCACCCCGTGGCTAAACAACCCTTAATCAGGCTCAGGATACAGTTGCCTTGAACAAGCGTACTATCGGGATTTTAATTTTGCTGGCCGTGGTAACTTTTTATACCCTCGGCACCGGCTTTCCCTTCTTTTACCGCTTTCTTTACGTGATTATCCTGGCGCTGGTCCTGGGCCTGGGCTGGGCCTGGATTAACCTGCAAGGGCTGGAGGTGCGCCTGACCCGGCTGGCCCACCGGGGGCAGGTGGGCGGCTACCTGGAGGGGCAGATTCAGGTGATTAACCGGCTCCGGCTGCCCAAGTCCTGGCTGGAAGTCAAGGAGATGTCCGACCTGCCCGGCTACACCACCGGACGGGGCATCGCCCTGGTGCGGGACCAGTCCCGCAGTTGGCGCATTGAGACCTACCTGGCCCGCCGGGGGGTGTACCGCACCGGCCGGATTGAGGTAACCAGCCAGGATCCCTTTGGCCTGTTCCGGTTGAGCCGCCGGTTTCTGGAACCCCAGCAGTACGTGGTGTTCCCGGCCACCGAGCCGCTGCCCGACCTGGACCCCCGCTTTGCCTTTCTGCCCAGCGACCGCCGGGTTACCCGCCGCTCCGACCACATCACCCCGGAATCCTCCGGCGTCCGGGAATATGTCTATGGCGACAGCTTTCGCCAGATTCACTGGCCCTACACCGCCCGGATGAACAACCTGATGGTCAAGGAGTTCGATATGGGCCTGTCCGCCGAGTCCTGGGTGCTGCTGGATATGCAGCGCAGCGCCCACCTGGGCGATGACCCGGTGGACAATACGGAGGAATTAACCGTTACCCTGGCCGCGTCCCTGATTAGCCGGATGGAGCAGCTTTCCATGCCGGTGGGGCTGGCGGCCAGCGGCGACCAGACCTGGCTGCTGCGGCCCAGCGCCGGCCCGTCCCACGTCGGCAACCTGATGGAGGCCCTGGCCGCCGTGCGCGCCCGGGGCAACCTGACCCTGGAGCGGTTCATCTATGACCTCCAGCCCCACCTGAGCCGGTTCAACACCCTGACCGTCATCACTCCGACCCGCCGTACTGAGTGGATCCCGGCCCTGTCCAGCCTGCGCCGCGACGGGGTGAACGTGGCGGTGATTTATGTTGACCCCGCCGAGTTCGGGGCCGCCGGCGAGGCTCAGTCGCCGCTGGACTTTCTCTTTTCCAACGAAATCCCGGTGTACCGGGTCAAGCGGGGCCAGCCCTTTAACGAGGCCCTGCAACTGCCCCTCTACGGGGAACCCTATCCTTATTCGGCGGCCGGCGCCGGTTCCGAACCGGCTTACGGGTTTGCCGGTGGCCCGGTTGCCGGCGGCCCGGATTCGGGAGACGGCGCGGATTCCGCCGCGTTCTCTTATTCCTACCAACCCCCACAAGCCCCGGCTCAATCTCCGACCCATTCCACTCAGGAGGCGGGGCGATGATTCGCGCTGACCGGGGCAATATCCTCGGCGTCCGCCAGAGCCTCAATACCGAGGCTTTGGGGCGTAGCTTGCAGGCCGGCCTGCGTTACGCCCGCCCCTCTGACGGCTGGGCCTCGGTGGTGCTGCTGGCCCTCAACCTGATGGTGGTAGTCTGGTCGGTGGAGCAGGCCGACTGGGTGCCTACGCCCAACCTGGTAGCCCTGATTATGCTGGCGATGTTCACCGGCCTGGTGCTGTCCCGGCTGCCCTTTTGGGGCCTGCTGATTCTGCCTTTGGGCCTGCTGATTGGGCTGTGGGTGGTTGTCTGGCAGATTACCTCTTTCCAGGCCGAAGGAATGGAACTTGCCAACGCCGGGGAGTTGTGGAGCCGGCTTAACCTCTGGTTTGTGGCCGCTCAGACCGGGAGCATCAACATTGACCGGGAACCCTTCGCCTTTGGGCTGATGTGCGCCACCTGGCTGTCCGGCTACTTGGCCGCCTGGGTCTTTTTCCGACATCGCAACTTCTGGGGGGTTTTTGTCCTGGGCGGCGCCGGCCTGCTCTCCAACCTGACTTATCTGCCGGCCGAGGGCAGCATTTACTTAGGGATATACTTGCTCACTGCCCTGCTGCTGGTGGCCCGGGTGCAGGCGGTGCGCCGTTTGCAGGAGTGGCGACGCAACCGTTTCCAGGCCGACAGCCACCTGGGGATACTGTCCGTCTCCGACAGCGTGTTGATGTCCTTTGTGGTGCTGCTCATCGCCTTTGTAATGCTGCCGGCCGGGTCTTTCTGGCAGCCGGCCCATAACGTTTACGAATATATGCGCTCGCCCCTGGTGCGCTTGGAGGACGATTTCAACCGCCTCTTTGCCGGACTGCCGGCCCGGCGGCCCCTGCCCTACCGCATCTGGGGCGACGTGATGGCCTTTCAGGGAACGATTAACCCCACCACCACGCCGGTGTTGCAGGTGGAGTCGCCGGTGGCGATGTATTGGAAGGCCCGCAGCTATGGCACCTACACCCCCAAGGGCTGGATTTCCGACAACACGGTGCTGCAACCCACCGACTGGACTCCTTCTCATTTCGTCCAGCAGCCCTACCTGAAACGGTTCGAGGTAACTCACTCCCTTACGCCCAACTATCGCACCCGCAACCTCTTTGCCGGCGGGCAGATTATTTCCGCCGACCAGGACGTGCGCATTGAAACCTACGACTCCCCCATCTATAACCTGGACTTGACCGAAGCGACGGCGCCGGGGCAGACCTACCCCAAGCTGGAGTTGGCAGCCCTCAGCCTCGAGCAGGTGCTGCAAAACAGCGGCCCGGCGGCCAGCCGGGCCCAACTGGCCCAGGCCGTGCCGTCCGGGTTTGAGTTGGTGGACGTTACCCGGGAGAGCGGGCAGGTGCAGCAGGTAGCCCTGGCCGAGGTGCTGCCCGAACAGCCCGACACCCTCTCTTTACGCAGCGCCCGCCGGGAGTTCAAGTCGGGAGAAACCTACGAAGTTACCTCCTCGGTGTCTCTGGCTGACGAGGAAGACCTGCGCCTGGCCGGGTTGGACTATCCGACGTGGGCGTTGGCTAAATACACCCAGCTACCGCCGGAACTGCCCCTGCGGGTGCGCGAACTGGGCAACGAATTGACCGCCGGCGCCGAAACTCCCTACGACAAGGCCAAGGCCGTTGAGCGCTATCTCAAGACCCTGCCCTACTCCCTGAACATTGACCCGCCGCCCTATAACGCCGACGGCGTTGACCACTTCCTGTTTAATCAGCAGCGGGGCTACAGCGAGTATTTTGCCTCGGCGATGACCGTGCTGCTGCGCACTCAGGGCATACCGACCCGGATGGTTACCGGCTACACCGTGGGCGAACAGATTCCCGACCACGACGTTTACATCGTAACCGACAGCAACAGCCACGGCTGGGTGGAGGTGTTTTTTCCTCGCTACGGCTGGATTGGCTTTGAGCCTACCCCCGGGGCTACCATTCCCCTGGCGGTAGAGCCGGTGGTGGAAGAGATGGAGTTCAGTTTCGATTTCATCCCTCAGGACTCGGATATTCCCCTGTGCGAGTACGAAGATGAAGAGGACTGCGACGAGGATTTCCTGGGCGACCAGATTAACGTGCCGGCCCCGGAGCCTTTGGCGGTGCAGTTGCTGCGGCGCTACCTGCCCTGGGCGGGCGGCTTTCTGGCCTTTGTCGCCGTCCTGCTGGGAATGGGCTGGCTTTTCTGGCGGCGTTACCTGGCCCCGTCCACCGACCCCCAGGTAACCTTTAGGCATCTGGCCTTCCTGGGGCGGCTCAACGCCGTCGGCCCGGCGGGGTATCAGACTCCCTACCAGTATATGGCCCGGCTCCAGGGTGAACTGCCCGGCTACCGGGAGCAGTTTTCCATTATAGTGGGCGGCTACGTCCGCAGTCTGTACGGCAGAAAGGAGACTACGGCGGAAGAGGATGCCCGGTTGACCCGCGCCTGGCTGGACCTGCGGTTTCCCTTGTTATTCCATCTGCTCCGTAGGAGGAATCGCGAAGATGAGCAAGAGTAAGTATAAACACTGTATATTCCCCTCGCCCCACGGCTGGATTGGGCTGATTGGCAGCGACCGGGGCCTGTGCCGGCTGAGCCTGAAACCCACCCCGGAGGAAACCCTGGAGGACTTGGGCGATGGTCTGAAGGGCACCGACCCGGACGATACCGCCTTTGTCCAGGCGCAAGCCTGCCTGGAGCGGTACTTTCAGGGAGAGGTGGCGGCCCTGGCCGAAATCCCCCTGGACTTGAGCGACGCGCCGCCCTTTTACGGCGCGGCCTGGGAAGCCTGCCGCCACATTCCCGCCGGGGAAACCCGCAGCTATGCCTGGCTGGCCGCCGAAGCCGGACGGCCCAATGCGGCCCGGGCCGCCGGGCAGGCCATGGCGAAAAACCGCCTGGCCCTGGTCATCCCCTGCCACCGGGTAATCGGCAGCAGCGGCGACCTGCACGGCTACGGCGCCGGGGGCCTGGCGGTCAAGGCCAAGCTGCTGGAAATGGAGCGGGCCTATGCCTCGGCGGTTGCCGGGCCGTAAACCGGCCGCCGGCCCTATCCTTCTTGAAAGGGTATTTTTAGGTATTCTCAACGGGTGTTGGTATTATTATCGGGGTAGGGGCGGGTTTGTAACCCGCCCACTTTCCGGTATCAAGACGGTTCAACTATGGCGAGTCGGTTCTCCGAGCCGAATATGCCATTGAACGCCGGGCGGGTTATAAACCCGCCCCTACACCGGTGAAAATGCCAATAGTTGAAAATACGGTGTTCTCAACACGAGTTGGTGTTCTTGCCAGGCTACTTTTCGTTGGCCGGCCGGGCGGGGCAACCCGGCAACCGTCGTTCCGGCGAAAGCCGGAAGCCAGAACGCTCGATAGCCGGCTCGCTCTTTTCCGGGGGATTTCCTGGATTCCGGCTTTCGCCGGAACGACGGGTTCGCCGGAACGACGGGTTTATGCTGCGATTGTCTTGCCGGTAGGGGCGGGTTTATAACCCGCCCTTGCTCAGGTGCAGGGATGGGTCGGATATGGCAGACCCGTTGTTTCCTGAGATGTCATTGCCCTTGAACGCCGGGCGGGTTAGAAACCCGCCCCTACCCGGCAAGGCTTCGTGGCTTGGCGATAAACACCAAGCAAATGTTGGGAATACCGCCGAATACCGCGGCTTTTCAGTCCTTGCCCATTACACCTACAACCGCTTAACCGCTCCCGGTGAGCCGGCAACCGCTTATGGCAAGCCGACAACCGCTCATGGTGAGCCGGTCGAACCACCCCTTCACCCCTCGACAATTTCAGGCTGAGCGGGGTATTTACTCCGGCAGCGCGAATTGGTAGCTATGACGTAAAGCGCAATCTCATTGACAATATAGGTTTATGGCAGTATCATTACTAACTATTGTGAGCATAGGCTCTACGGAAACGGAACCTAATATCAGATTTGGAGGAATGTAAATCGTGATTTCAGAAACTTTTGGGCGGCGGCGCTGGGGGCGTTTGATTCTCGGCTTCGCGGTCCTGGCTTCCCTGGTGATTATTGCCTGTGGCGGCGCTACTACCGCCCCGGAGCCGGCGGCGGAACCGGCCGCGCCGGCGGTCAGCGCCCCGGAACCGGCCACTGAGGCCGCCAGCGCCGCGGCGCCGGCCGCCAGTCCCGCCGACACCAGCGCCGGCGCAACGGAATCGATGACCGAGGCTCCCACGGTGGCGCCGACCCATACCCCGGTTCCTACAGTCCAGCCCACGCCGCGCCCGACCGCCGCCGAAGTGGTAGCCAGCCGGGACGACGTGGTTATCGTAATCAACGAAGAGCCTTCCATCCCCGACCCCTGGCTCAGCACTACCCTGTACCCCAACCAGGTGATTCACAACGTAGTTCAGCCCATCTCCTTCTTTGGGCCGGACTTCACCGATACCGCCACCGCCGGCTTTACCGGCTTTGAGCAGGTGGAACCCAACACCTGGCGCCTGTCCCTGCGGGAAGGGGTAAAGTTCCACAACGGCGAGGACTGGAACGCCGAGGCTGCCGCTTATACTATCAACCAACTGGGCAGCAACGTGGAATACCAGCCCTATTCCCAGGTTCGGGACGCCCACGCCGACATCATTGATGACTACACCGTGGACTTTGTCTGCGAAAGCGCCTGCCCGGTGCTGCCCCGTTTCGGCCAGTTCCACATATTTGTCGCGCCCGGCTACCACCAGAGCGCCACTCAGGAAGAGCGGGACGCCTCCGGCAAGGTGATTGGCTGGGGCCCCTACGAATGGGGCGAGTGGGTGCGGGGCGAATACATCACCCTGACCGCTTATGACGGCTACGTGGAACCCCAGCCGGTCAACTTTATGACCCAGGCGCCCACCATCACCGACGTCCAGTATGTCTGGCGGGAAGAAGAGACGGTACGCACCGCCATGATTCAGACCGGCGAGGCCGACCTGTCCTGGGCCGTTTCCATTGACCAGGCCGAAGCCATCAACAACAGTGAAAACGGCAAGACGGTCAAGGTGGTTTCCGGCGAGGTTTATACCATTAACGTGGATACCATCTGGCACCCGGAACTGAGCAAGCTGGAGGTTCGCCAGGCCCTGACCCACGCCATCAACTGCGAGGAGTTGGCCCTGGCCTTCTTTGGCCCCGAATCCCGCTGCTCCAGCGGCCCCAATGGCATCCCCGGCACCCTGGGGGTCAACGAGGATAACTCCCAGCCCATCTACCCGTACAACCCGGAGCGGGCCAGGGAATTGCTGATTCAGGCCGACTACAACCCGGATAACGAGATTGAGTTCTGGACCCGTTCCGGTCGCTACGCCAAGGACGTGGAGATTACCGAGTCGCTGATTACCTTCTGGCAGGAAGTGGGCCTGAACGTCGAGGCGCAGGTAGTTGAGGGCAGCGTGTGGCGGGACCGCCACCTGACCGGCCCGGCGGAGACCTACAAGGCGGAGATTGAAGCGGGCGCTGATTCCGCGACGGCCGCCGCCGCCGTGCGCGACGCCGCGCCGCCCCGTACCGGCGCCTCGCCCGGCCTGGTGTTCTTTGCCCCCGGCGGCGAATACTTCGACTTCGGACGCCAGATTAACTTCTATATGAGTTGCGAAGCCAACCGCTCCAAGAACTGCAACGCCGAATGGCACGCCCTGGGCAAGCGGGCGTTGGCCTCCAGTGGTGAGGAACGGCGGGAACTGATGACCGAAGCCTACGGCGTCTTTACCGAGAACCTGCTCCAACTGCCCATGATGGAGATTGTATCGGTCTGGGGCGTCAACAAAGACCTGGAGTTTGTCAATATGCCCGGCGGCCGGCGCATCCTGATAAACACCATGACCTGGTCCAAGTAAGGGAGCCGGCTGACGCCTGCTCCGGCAACCCGGTAAAAAGCCCGACGCCCCGGCGGTGAACCGCCGGGGCGTTTGGTTTGGGTTCGTTGGGAAGCTGTGCTAAAATAAACTTAGGTAGCCTTACCGGTGGAGTAGAGCTAATGGCGCTGCTGGAAAGGGAATTGCGTCAGGTTTGGGAAGCCTTGCGCTCTCAGAATGTTCATCGCGCTAACTCTTTGGTAGAGGTGCGAATTCGGGGGTTGCGGGGAATAAAAGATTTGCGCGTTCCTTTCGACTATCCGGTCAGTGTTCTGGCCGGCCCCAACGGATGCGGCAAATCCACCGTGCTTTTCGCCGGCGCCTGCGCTTATCGAGTGCCCGGGCGGTCTGTCAGAGACTTTGCCCCCGCCAGCCTCTTTCCCGACTTCACCGGCAGCGCTACTGCCTTTCAAGATTCCCCGAGTGCAACGGAGATAGAGTTTTACTACGTGCATAACGGGGAGCGGTTGTCCATGAGGTGGCGGCGGGGCAACAAGTCGTGGGGACGCAGCTATATGGGGCGCAAGGGAGGGCAGCAGCCGGAACGCCCGTTATATATGCGGACGCTGGCTAACCTGACCAACCCATCGGAAGTTCGCAGTATTTTGCAGATCGCACACCGGGAACTGTCAACGGAGTCGGTTACCGATGACTTGCTTATCTTTGCTCATCGGATATTGCCGCGCCGTTACCGCAACTTGTCCAGAATCACGGCCAAATCCCGCGACCTCCTCTTTGCCGAATTGGAAGGGCCAAGCCAAGCCAAGTATTCAGAGTTTCATATGTCCTCAGGGGAGCGGGCCATCCTCCGTATCTCCAAGGATATATCCGGCCTGCACGACGCCCTCATCCTGATTGATGAGGTGGAGGCCGGGCTTCATCCTTATACCCAGCAGCAGGCTATGTTGGAGTTTCAACGCATCGCTTTGCGGAATCAGTTGCAGATAGTTGTCGCCTCCCACAGTCCGGTAGTGCTGGACAGCGTGCCTTCCGAAGCCCGACTATTCCTCAATAGGGACGAGGATACCGCCGAAGTTGCCCTCGTCAAACCCTATCGGGATGTTCTGCAAAAGGCTCTTTATGGGCAATCGCGGGACCAGCTTTCCATTCTGTGCGAGGACGAGGTTGCTGAAGGATTGATTCGAGGGTTTTTGGACGTATTGAATGTCAAGTTGGGACTTTGGCACGATGACGTCGTAATTGGTCGTGATACGGGAAGGGATGAATTTCCGGGACATATTCGCACCTTGGGTAAATTCCGCAAGCTTAATGACTTTCTGGTAGTTCTTGACGGTGACTCCAAAGACCGGGAAGCTACGCTTATCAAAGCGGCATCAGAGTATCAAGCGTCGATTCAGCCCTTGTTTTTGCCTGGAGATGGGCCGCCGGAGGCTTGGATTTGGCGGATTCTGGAGAACCATCGGGATGATTACGCCGAGGTTTTGGGCATTGCCGCCACCGACTTGGAACGCCGTATGCGTGTCATCGAACAGTTGGTAGCCGGTATGATTCACCAACAGGATGCCAACAAAGTAGCCGCAGAAGAACTTGCGCGGGATCTGGACCGAACCGTTCCGGAAATTGCTCGTCAAGTTGGACAACACGAGGCGCAACGTCCTCGTGGCGAGGCAACGGTCTTCCTTACCCAACTCCAAGAGCAGATTTCCTCGTGGCGACAGGTATAAAACTGCATATTGTAGAATCCGTCCGCCAAACCCTGCAAACCTGAACGCTCGCCCTCCCTACCGCACCGGCCCGCCCAGCGGCGACCTGGGCTCCCCGCTCTCCAAAAATATCCCGCAGCCCGGTTGCTGTTCCAGTTGGCCCTGATTCAGCAGCGTCTTGCCCCGCAGCAGGGTCATCCAGGGGCGGCCCTGCACTTGCCAGCCCTCAAACAGGGTATAGCCGGCGTTGCTGTGATGCTCCCGGGAGGTGATTATCCGGTCGCCTTTGGGGTCCAGAATCAGCAGGTCGGCGTCGGCGCCGGGCTGAATTACGCCCTTGCGGGGGTACAGGCCGAAAATCCGCGCCGGGTTCTCGGCCATCACCCGGGCCAGCCACCAGATAGGCAGGCCCCGTTTGACCACGCCCTCGCTATACATCAGCGGCACCAGAGTTTCCACCCCCGGCGAGCCGAAAGGCACCGACCGGCCCTCGGAGTCCACAAAGATGTTGTCCCAGCCCACCTGTTTCAACTCCTGGGGATAGGGGGCGTGGTCGCTGGCGGTGATGGAGATATGCCCCTGTTCCAAGCCCCGCCACAGGGCCTCCCGGTCCGGCCCCTCCTCCGGGCGCAGCGGCGGGCCAATCTTGGCTAACGGGCCGTAGCGGGCCATCTCCGCATCGGACAGCAGCAGGTATTGGGGGCAGGACTCGGTCCAGATGGGCTGCCCCTGGCCCTGGGCCTGCTTGATGCGCTCCAGGCCCAACTGGGTGCTCAAGTGGACGACGTAGGTGGGGCAGCGGGTGGCCGCCGCCATTTTCACCGCCCGGTTGACCGCCTCCTCCTCGGCCCAGTCGGGGCAGGCCGTCGGGAAATCGGTGGGATGCGTATGCCCCTCGGCCAGCAGCTTGTTCTCCAGATACTCGATGATGTTGCCACTTTCGCAATGCAGTTGCAGCACGCCGCCGCCTTTAGCCACCATTTCCATCGTCTGGCAGATGTAATCGTCATCGCACATCCGATAGGGGCGTTTCTTGTAGGTCATAAACATCTTGAAGGACTTGACGCCCAACTCCAGGGCCTGGGGCAGGCTGTCCAGAATGGCCGGCCGGTTTTGCAGGATGAAGTGAAAGGCAAAGTCGGTCAGGGCGGTGCGCTCAATCTCCTCCCGGGAGCGGTGAATGGCGGCCGGCAGGGTTTCGTCGCCCTCCAGGTTGTAGGTGCCGAAGGGAATCAGGGTGGTCAGTCCGGCATAGGCCGCCGCCAGGGAACCCAGGGCGTAGTTATCGTGGCCGTCCAGATGCACGTGGCAGTCAATCAGCCCCGGCAGGACGTACTTGCCGGAGGCGTCAATATAGTGGTCGGCCGGGGGCAGCAGGTTCTCCGGCCCAATGGCGGCAATTTTCCCGTCAGCAATGGCGATGGACGCCGGATAGACCTGGGAGGCGGTAACGATTTGCCCCCCGACTACCATAGTGTCAACGCGGGGGTCGGCGCGTCGGGCGTTTGGGGTTGCGGTCATAGCGGGCCTCCTGTTCGGCGAATGGGTTGCCAAGAGTATAACCGATGGGGCAACCGGGGCAACCACCGGAACTATCGAAACCGCCGGGGCCGCCGCCAGGGTTGCCTCTACCGGGTAGGAGCGTTACCATATTCCCAAATTGCCGTGCGGAGGTGCGAGGGATGGAATCAACCCTGACCCAACTAATCGAACAAGCCCCCTGGCGGGAGGCGGTTACTTACCGCGACACCTGGCCCCACGAATACGTCCTGTCGGAAAAGGACGACCAGCGGGAACTGCTGGCGGCGGTCTGCGCCCGTTTCCAGGCCGGCGAAGGCGTGGCTTGCCGCTTTTTCACGATGGACAACACCTACCTGTTCATCGGCAGCCACAAGTACTGGCTGATGACCGACTACAACACCGTTGACCCCTACGACAACAGCGGCGACTACGTGCTGAACCGCGCCCCCCTGTACCGGGACCGCCGGGACTTTGTAGTCCAGCCGGGCGACACCGGTATGCCGGGCGATTACCCCACGGGGCCGGCGCGGGGGACGGGGTAATCCACGAAGGGACACGAAGAGGCGCGAAGGGGTATAATGACCGTCATTCCGGCTTTCGCCGGAATACGGTTACCGGATTAAGGGGGAGTGGTTTTTATGGCGGAGAATGATACGTTGTTGGCTAATATACTCCCGAGGTTTACGGGACGTATTGAGGATGCGGCGGTGGAAGCTCTTGGGTACATCCTGAACAAGTCTGCCGCATCTATGACAGCGTTGAACAGCTTGGTACAAGCTGGCAACGCTGAAATGGCGGCGGTTGAGCGAGTCAGAACTCAGTCAACAAAGGTGAGCAGTAAGGGACAAGAGACTCGCCTTGACCTAGTTGGCGTCGATAAGAACTACGCAGAGCGGGTGCTGATTGAGGCCAAGTTCTGGGCCGGTCTTACCGACAATCAGCCCAATGAATATCTGGACCGATTGACCCAAGAAGGGCCTGCGGTGTTGCTGTTTGTTGCGCCAAATGCCCGGATTCAGACCCTATGGGATACGCTGCGGCGCCGAGTAGGTGAGCAACTAGGCCCCGATGATGGCACCGACCCCGTGTACACAGTGCCAAACTGTCTAGTACCCAAAAGCGTTTGATGCTGGTTAGTTGGGGGGATTTGCTGGATCGCATGGCTATAGGTGCGTCGGGAGAACCGGGCATTGTGGAAGACATCCGCCAGTTGCAGGGACTTGCTCAGCGTGAGGATTCTGAAACATTCTTGCCTCTTCATTCAGAGGAACTCAGCTCAGAATTCGGGCGCCGTATAAATCACTTCTATAACCTTTTTGTCAATGCGACCGACCGTCTGGTTGAGGAAGGAGCGATTGACTGGATGGGGATAGTCTCAAGCAGTTGGACTAGTTGCGGACGGCGTATTCAGTTTTCTGGAACTGACGCATGGTTTGGTATCCACTATCAACTGTGGGCGAGAGGTGCTAGTGAAGATACACCTTTGTGGCTACACACATACGGGGCCAGTCCAGACATACTGAACATAATAAGTGCCGAATTGGAGTTGCGAGTATCCGAGGAAAACTACTTTCCAATACACCTGAAAACTGGCGTCGAGTATGATGATGTTTTGGGTGATGTAGTGCGTCAACTGAAAGCCATAGCCGACATCATCAAGGCCAACACCCCGCCCGCACAGCCGGATTAGGCCCACTGCTCCGGCGCCTCGGCCAGCCGGCCGAACCCCAACTCGGCGCACAACTGACGGTATTGCTCCCGGTGGACGCCCGTAAGCACGCATGGTATAATAGCCGTCATTCTGGCGAAAGCCGGTATCCGGCAACCGGGTTAAAGGAGAGTGGTTTTTATGGCAGCGACCGACACCTTGCTGGCTTATATGATTCCGAGCAACCAGGCAGAAGTCTCCGCCACGAAAGCCCTGGCCTATATATTGACCAAATACGAGGCTGCGTTGGAAGCCTTTAATGGTTTGGTCAGTAACACTATCGACATCGGCCAACGAGTAGAGCCCGTGAAGCGGGTGGATGTAGAAGTATCCTATGCCGCTGCCAATAAAGAAGTCGGAAGACTTGACTTAGTGGGCTATGACGAACTTGGAGAGAAGCGAGTAATCGTTGAAGCCAAGTTTGGGGCGAGCATCAGTAAAGGGCAAGGAAGTGGATACTTCGGCCAATTGCCGGCCGAGGGAGTATCGGTGCTAATGTTTCTAGTGCCGAATTATCGGATCGACTACCTGTGGGATGAAGCAACTAGAGACCTGCGCGCCGGAACAGAGGGAGCAACGCTAAACGAGGTCAAAACCGGAGACCGAATAAAGTGTTCAAGAGTCAATGTTGGCGATAGTACTAACCGCTACTTGATGATTGTAAGTTGGCGGGAGTTGCTGAAAGAGATTGATCAAAAGACCAGACACAACGCAGGTTTTCAATCCGACGTTCACCAACTGATAGGAGTGACGGAACGCATGGATATAGAAGCAACACTACCCCTCGTGCGGGGTGAACTAGGTCCGGATTTTGGACGCCGGATGCGCGACTTGAGGCTCATATACGATGGTGTAGTGGCTCAACTGAGGGGAAAAGGGTGGGCCAGCACTGAGGACTTGTCCACCAGCGGCCAACCCGAAACGGGGTACGGAAGATTCTTGCGATTCAATGGCAAGGATGTTTGGTTCGGAGTTTACTACGACCTTTGGATTGATGAGGCGTTCGCAGATACGCCCTTCTGGCTCAACTTGTACGGCTGCGAAGCCGCGCAGTTGGGGAAAATCAGGGAGCAAGCAGCCTTGCCCCAACCTAACAATACTCGCTTGAGGGACCCTCGAGGACAGTATTTCCCCCTCTCTCTCAGGCCCGATGTCGGAATAGAGGGAGTAGTAGAGCACATGGTCGGCCAGATTGAAAAAATCGCCGACGCCATCAAAGACACCAACCCGCCGGCGCCTAACCCTTAACCGGCCCACCGCTCCGGCGCCTCGGCCAGCCGGCCGAACCCCAACTCGGCGCACAACTGTTGGTACGGCTCCCGGGGGGCGCCTTGCCATTCCAGTTGGGGCAAGTCCTCGGCGATGGGGGCGTCCACGCGCAGGGTTGCCAGTTGGCGGTAGAGGTGGGCGGCCTCCCGGTTTTCCGACAGGCTGGACGCCAGGGCGGACGCTCCCCGCACCGTTACTTGCCAGTCCGCCGGGGCCTCAGGGATTTGCTCAATATGGCCGTAGTGGGCCAGGACTTGCGCCGTGCTTTTGGCGCCCCATTTCGGGATGCCGGGGATGCCGTCGGCGCTGTCGCCCACCAGCCCCAGGTAGTCGGGAATGGAGGCCGGGGCTACGCCGAACCTGGCCCACACGCCGGCCTCGTCCATTACCACGTCCTTGCGCCGATCCAGAGTTACCACCCGGTCGGCGCGCACCACCTGGGCCAAGTCCTTGTCCGGCGAGCAGAGTACCACCTGCTCCACCCCCGGCGCGTCCTGCCAGCGGTGAGCGGCGGCGCCCAGGGCATCATCGGCCTCCAACTCCACCATGGGCCAGACCACCAGCCCCAGGGCGGCGGCGGCCCGCTCCGCCAGGGGAAACTGCTCCAGCAACTCGGTTGGCGTCCCCGCGCCGGTCTTGTATCCGGCGAACAACTCATTGCGGAAAGAATGGATAACGCTGTCAAAAGCTACGGCCCCGTGCGTAACCTGGGGCTGGCGCAGCAGGGTCAACATCGTCTGGATAAAGCCGCGCACCGCCCCCACCTCCCGCCCGTCCGGGGCGGCGATGGACGGCAAGGCAAAGTAGGCCCGGAACAGTTCGTAAGTGCCGTCAACCAGGTATAGTTTCATTGGCATACCCTTCTTTAACCACGAATTGCTGATACTGGAATGATTACCTGAACCGCCCTTCGACCAGCTCAGGGTAAGCAAGGCAGGACTGGTTCAGCAATTCACTCCCGCATCAGCAACCTAATTCGTGACCCTTCGTGACCCTTCGTGGACAACCCCCGGCACAACCCTAGCTCATGGTGAGCGGGTTGGTACTGGAACAAACTCCGCTCATGGTGAGCGGGGCAGGACTGGTTCAGCAATTCACTCCCGCATCAGCAACCTAATTCGTGCTCCTTCGTGCCCCTTCGTGGACAACCCCCCCGGCACACCCTACAAACTCTCCAACACCCGCGCAACCCGCTCTACGCCCTCCAACACCTGCTCGGCCGGGGAGCGCATCAGGGCGATGCGTAGGTGGCCTTCGCCGCCGGCGCCGAAGCCGGCGCCGGGGGTAACTACCACTCCTTCCCGTTCTACCAGCAAGTCGGCCAGTTCCACCGAGGTCAGGTCGGCGGAGTAGCGGGGAAAGAGGAAAGTCGCCCCTTCGGGCAGGGGGCAGTGGACGCCCGGAACCTGGTACAGGCGGTCGGCGGCCCGAATCCGCAGTTCGTTGCAGTCCTCCCGCCACCGGGCCAGATGATCTTGCGGCCCCTGGAGGGCGGCGACGCCGGCCAATTGCACAAAGGGCGATACAAAACTGGCGGTCTGTTCGTGAACTTTCAGCAGCGGCTCCAGCAGCGCCGCCGGCGCCACGATGCAGCCCAGCCGCCAGCCGGCCATAGCGTAGGCTTTGGTGAAGGTGTAACTGGTCAGGGTGCGCTGGGCCATGCCGGGCAGGGCGGCCAGGGTCAGGTGCCGGGCCGAGTCGTAGGTGAAGTATTCGTAGGTCTCATCGCACAGGGCCAGCAGGTCATTCTCCTGGGCCACCTGCGCCACCGCCGCCAACTCCGGCCCGGTATAAACCCGCCCGGTGGGATTGTTGGGGTTGTTGACAATCACCATTCTGGTCTGGGGCGTAACGTATTCCTTCAACCGCGCATAGGACAGGTAGTATTCCTCCTCCTCGCTCAGCGGCACGGACACCGGAACGGCCTCGGCCAGTTCTACCTGCTGGCTGAAACTGACCCAGGTAGGTTCGATTACCAGCGCCTCGTCGCCCCGGTCCAGGTAGGCGTTGATGGCATCGTACAGCCCCATCTTGCTGCCCGGCGTAACCAGCACGTCCCCCTCCGGGTCAACGGACCGGCCATTGTCCCTTGCCAGCTTGTCCGCCATAGCCTGCCGGAGTTGGGGCAGGCCCCGGGGGGAGCCGATGTTGGTCTGCCCGTCGTTGAGGGCCTGGATGCCGGCGTCAACGATGTGCCGGGGGGTGGTATGCCAGGGGCTGGACTGGCTGAGGTCAATGATTTCCCGGCCCTGGCGGGCCAACTGCCGGGCCTTTTCCCCGGCGGCCAGGGTCGCCGGCGGCTGCACCCGGCTGACCCGGGCGGCGGGAGTGAGGCGCATAGCGTTGCTCCTTGCGGGAGGTTCTGGAGTTATGGAATTGGGGAGAGTCTATCATAAATCGGCCGGCCCGTTGCGAATACCCGATTCCCGGCATTGTCAACGCTTGTTGGCATTTCCCCGGCGTAGGGGCGGGTTTGTAACCCGCCCTGGCCGCAAAGGCAAGTTAGGTCGGAGAACCGACGCCGCCATCACTGAACCGTCCTGGCCCCGGAACGTGGGCGGGTTAGAAACCCGCCCCTACCAGCCGCCGGAGTATTCCGTCATAAAACCAACGCGTGTTGAGAATACCTGATTCCCGGCATTGTCAACGCTGTTGGTATTTCCCCGGCGTAGGGGCGGGTTTGTAACCCGCCCTGGACGCAAAGGCAAGTCCGGCGCGGAGAACCGACGCCGCCATCGCTGAACCGTCCTGGCCCCGGAACGTGGGCGGGTTAGAAACCCGCCCCTACCGGCCAACAAAGCGTGGCCGGGCAAGAAATACCAACAAATGTTGGCAACGCCGGAATTACTGGCAAAGGAAAGGGCAGGTCTCAAACCCGCCCTTTGCATTGCCGCTCTAACCGGGCGGGGTTCAGGAACCCCCCCTACACATTCCGCAGCTTGGGGTCCAGGCGGTCGCGGAGCCAGTCGCCCAGCAGGTTCATGGACATTACCGATAGGAGGATGGCGACGCCGGGCATTGCGGCTACCCACCAGGCGGTTACCAGCAACTCCCGCCCGTTGGCAATCATCAGCCCCCAGGCCGGCGTGGGCCGGGGCAGGCCGGCGCCCAGGAAGCTCAGGGTCGCTTCCAGCAGGATGACCTGACCTACCTCCAGGGTCGCCAGGACGATAATGGTGTTCACGATGTTGGGGAAGATGTGGCGGGAGATGATGCGCAGGTTGGAGGCGCCGGCCACCCGGGAACGGGCTACAAAATCCTGCGACTTGATGCCCAAAGTCTCGCCCCGCACCAGCCGGGCGTAGCGGGACCAGAAGATGGACACAATCACGATGATGACGGTCTGGAAGCTGGGGCCTAATACTACCGCCAGCACCAGGGCAAAGAGAATCGCCGGCATTGATAAGCAGATGTCCACCGCCCGCATTACCAGGTGGTCGATGTTGCCGCCGAAGTAGCCGGCAATCAGGCCCAGGGTGGTGCCTACCAACCCGGCCAGGAAAATGGATATGGCGGCGACGGTAAGGGAAACCCGCGCGCCGTAAATGATGCGGCTCAAAATGTCCCGGCCCTGCTTGTCCGTACCCAGCAGGTGCTCCGTGGTGCCGCCCGGCGTGGCGTAAATGCCCTCGCCCTCGGCGGCTACCCAGAAGGGGGGCACCAGTCGGTTGCTCAGGCTGCCCACCGTCGGGCTGTGGGGCGCCACCCAGTTGGCGAATATGGCCGGCAGCACCAGCACGAAAAGGAGAATCGCTACCGGAAATATGGGGTAGCGCCGGGCCGTCCCCAACGCGCGCCAAACCCCGTTGACCCGCCGCGCCCCGGGTAGGTTCCCCGGTATCGCCGCTATGTTAGCCATACGTCGAATCTCCCTCTTGCCAAAGAGCCTGAAGCCTTAAAACCTTAACTTAATGAGTATAACGGATGCGCGGGTCCAGGTAGGCGTAAAGGACATCCACCAACAGGTTGGCGGCGATGTAGATGGCGGCAAAGAAAATCACCACCGACTGCACTACCTGAAAGTCCTTGGCCCGCAAGGCGTCAATCGCCAGCAGCCCGACTCCGGGCCAGGTAAAGATGGACTCAATGACCACCGAGCCGGTCATAGCCCCGCCCAGGATGAGGCCGAAGTAGGTAATCGGCGCAATCAAGGCGTTGCGCAGGCAGTGTTTCCAGATTACCCAACCCTCTTTCAACCCCTTGATGCGGGCCAGTTTCACGTACTCCGTATCCAGAACCTCCAGCATAGAGGAACGGGTCAGGCGCATCAGCGCGGCCACCTGGAAATAACCCAGGGCGACGCCGGGCATAATCATGTGCCGCCAACTGCCCCGCCCGGAGGTGGGCAGCCACTCCAGATTCACCGCAAACACCCACATCAGCATCAGCGCCAGCCAGAAATTGGGCAGGGATTGGCCCATCAGGGCGATCATCTTTCCCGCCAGGTCAATCCCGGTATCCTTTTTGACCGCCACAATTACCCCTAAAGGCACGGCAATCAGGGCGCTGACCACCAGGGCAATCGCGGCCAGTTCCAGGGTGGCCGGCAGTCGGCCCCACAGAAGGGCGCCGGCATCCTGACCCGGGAAGCGGATGGACTCGCCGAACCTTCCCCGCGCCATATTGCCGATGTACGTGAGGTACTGGATATGCAGCGGCTGGTCCAGGCCCCAGTAGGCGCTGACCCGGGCATAGTCCTCTGCCGTAGCGTCCACGTCCAGCAGGGTATCCAGCGGGTTGCCGGAAAGCCGGCCCAGGCCGAAGACAATCATACTGACGGCAACCAGGGCGATTATCGAGTGAAACATCCGGATCATTATGAAGCGTTGCATTTACTTCTTTCCTGAACCTGTCCCGAATGTCGGGAAATTTCCCGGGCCAGTATCCACCCGGCCCCGGCTGCCACCGCCGGAAAGCGAACCCCACCTACCGCTTTGGATAGAACGATATTAAACGATAAGGCAATATATTCTATGCCAAATTGTATGTCAATACTTGGCGCGCCGGGGTGGGCCGGGCAACCGCGTCTTAACCAGGGCAACCCCGGCAACAGGTCATTCCAGGCAACCGTCATTCCGGCACAACCGCACAACCGTCGTTCCGGCGAAAGCCGGAATCCAGTAAATCCTCCCGGAAAAGAACGAGCCGGCTACCAAGGGTTCTGGATTCCGGCTTTCGCCGGAACGACGGGTTGTTTATGATGACTGGTTTATGCTGCGTTTGCCCGGTGCAAGTGCAAGGTGATTATACCGTCGAACTCACCTTCCCTTCCATCTCCATTGATGCCCCGTCCATTCTGTCCCGCGGCTTCGGCGACGGCGAGATTATGATGCTCAGCCAGCGTCAGTTTGACGAGGTGGGCGTGGAAGGCTTTGACCTGGAACCTGCCGGCACCGGCTCCTACCAGTACGGGGGCCGAACTCCGGGCCAGAACATCTGGTTTGAGAAGGCGGCTCAACCCCACTGGCGGGGCGAAAACCCGGACTTCCAGGAAGTGGAACTGCGCTGGGTGCGGGAAGACCTGACCCGGCTGGCCGCGCTGCTCACCGGCGAAATTCACCTGGCGGCCCTTTCCCGGGAGTTGCAACTGGAGGCGGGACGGCGCGGGATGCAGCCGGCGGCGGCCGGTGTCCCCACCAACTACCTGTCCCTGTTCCTGGGCAGGCTGTATTTCACCGACGGCGACCCGGCCTATGACCCCAGCGTACCCTGGGCCAGCCCCACCACCGGCAAGCTGGTGCGCCAGGCGATGAACCAGGCCATCGACCGCCAGGAAATGCTCCAGCACGTCCTCAAGGGCGACGGCGAGTTGATGTATAACACCGCCTACCACCCGGTCCTGGGCAACGGCTACAATCCCCAGTGGGAAGAGGATTGGGATGCGCTTTACGGGTATGCCCCGGAGGCGGCCAAGGAACTGATGGCCCAGGCCGGATTTACCCCGGACGAGCCGATGCCCTTCACCTCCTATAACTACTTCTCAGCGGACGAGCCGGAAACGGCGGTGATGCTGGAGGCCCTGATTAACTATTGGGAGCCGATCGGCATTGACGTTACCCTGCTGGACAGCGAGTGGGGCACCGTGCGCAAGGAGTACCGGGCCAAGGAAGATTTCATCAAAGCGGGCGGCTGGGGCAACGTAATCACTATGCGCTCCCTGACCACCCGCCTGCGGGTCTGGAGCTTTGCCGCCACCGGCAACGGCGGCGGCTATGAGACCAACCTCCAGGACGGGAACTTCGTGAAGTACCAGCAGCTGGAGACGGTGGACCGGGAAGAGATTGACCGGTTGATTCGGGAGATTGGCGATGACCGGTTCTACAACTTCGCCGACGTGCCCTTTTTCTGGTTCCGGCTGACCATTATGTTCAACCCGGACGTGGTGGAAAGCTGGACCTTCCCCGGCACCGCCTCCTCCAAGACCAGCCACTGGGACTTGCTGAAGGCGGCCCAATAACCCAATAAGCGACCGGCTCATCTCATAGCATCCAAGTGTGGCCTCCGGGGATAACCCCCGGAGGCCCTTTTGCACCCGGCGGCGCAGTGAACATCCACCCGCTAACACCCAACCGCTCATGGTGAGCTTGTCGAACCACCCGCTCATCCTGAGCCTGTCGAAGGATGAAATGATGGGTGGTTCGACAAGCTCACCATGAGCGGATTTTGTTCCTGGCTCAGACTTGGCGCAAATTCCAGCCAGCCAGGGCAACCGTGTCTTAACCAGGGCAACCCCGGCAACCATCATTGGCAACCCAAGCAACCGTCGTTCCGGCGAAAGCCGGAATCCAGAACTCTCGGTAGCCGGCTCACTCTTTTCCGGGGGATTTCCTGGATTCCGGCTTTCGCCGGAACGACGGTTTTATGCTGCTATTGCCCTAGCCGCCCAACTACAAACTATTGACACTCTCAAAATCTCTGGTCTATACTCTGTCAGCTTGTCCGGTAACCCGGCCCCGGTTCGGGAAAGCCGGAGCCATTGAACCCAATCCAAATTTTTTGGGAGGTTACAGTTACATGGCGCACTGGTTAAACAAATCTCGAGCAATTCTCATTAGCTCTTTGGTTTTAATCCTCGCCTTGGTAGTGGCCTGTGGCTCCGCCGCTCCCGAAGTAGTCGAGCGTGAGGTAGTAGTCGAGAAAGAGGTAATCAAGGAAGTCCCCAGGGAAGTAGTGGTGACCGAGGAGGTCATCCGGGAAGTCCCCAAGGAGACCGTCGTTGAAAAGACGGTTATCGCCACCCCGACCCCCATTCCGGTGATGACGGAAGCGGTTGAGGCCAAGGTAACCCGGGTAATTTACGCCCTGGGTGAAGTGCAGGAGACCAACCGGCACTGGACCGTGGGCCGTCCGGCTTACTACCAGTTCGACCCCTATTCGGAAACCCTCATTGGCCTGGACTCGCTGACCAACGAGCGGATCCCCCGCCTGGCTAAGAGTTGGGAATCGACTCCCGACGGGCGCGTCTGGACCCTCCAGTTGGAAGAGGGCGTACCCTTCCACGATGGCTACGGAGAGTTCACTTCCGCCGACGTAATCGCCGCCTTTGACCGGATTCGGGGCGAAGACTCCCAGGTTTCGGCGAATTCCTTCTTCAATGGGGCCACCTACGAAGCGCAGGGTGATTATACCGTCGAACTCACCTTCCCTTCCATCTCCATTGATGCCCCGTCCATTCTGTCCCGCGGCTTCGGCGGCGGCGAGATTATGATGCTGAGCCAGCGCCAGTTTGACGAGGTGGGCGTGGAAGGCTTTGACCTGGAACCGGCCGGCACCGGCTCTTATGAGTACGGCGGCCGCACCCCCGGCGAGAGCATCTGGTTCGAGAAGGCGGCCCAACCCCACTGGCGGGGCGAGAACCCGGACTTCCAGGAAGTGGAACTGCGCTGGGTGCGGGAAGACCTGACCCGGCTGGGAGCCCTGCTGACCAGCGAAATCCACGTTGCCGCCCTGTCCCGGGAGTTGCAGTTGGAAGCCGGTCGCCGGGGTATGCAGCCCGCCGCCGCCGGCGTGCCGACCAACTACCTGACTATGTTCCTGGGCGGCCAGTACTACGGCGCCTACCAGGAGGACTATGACCCCATGGTGCCCTGGGCCGCCCCCGACACCGGCAAGCTGGTGCGCCAGGCGATGAACAAGGCCATCGACCGGGAGGAAATGCTGGACCACGTCCTCAAGGGCCAGGGCGAGTTGATGCTCCTGACCCAGTACCACCCGATACTGGGCACCTGGAACGAACAGTGGGAAGCGGACTGGGAAGAGCTTTACGGCTATGACCAGGAAGCGGCCAAGGACCTGATGGAGCAGGCCGGCTTCAGCCCGGATAACCCCATGCCCTTCAAGTCCTACAACTATTTCTCGGCGGACGAGCCGGAAACCGCGGTGATGCTGGAGGCCCTGATTAACTATTGGGAGCCGATTGGCATTGACGTTACCCTGCTGGACAGCGAGTGGGGCACCGTGCGCAAGAACTACCGGGAACGGACCGACTTCATCAAAGCGGGCGGCTGGGGCAACGTCATCACCATGCGCTCCCTGACCAACCGCCTGCGCAGTTGGAGTTCGGCCCAGGGTGTCGGCGGCGCCGGCTACTACTCCCAACTCATTGAGGACAACTTCGCGGCCTACCAGGCCCTGGACACGGTGGACTACGACCGGATTAACGAGCTGCTGCTGGAAGTGGGCGACGAGAAGTATTACAACTTCGCCGACATCCCCTTCTTCTGGTTCAGCCTGACGGTAATGTTCAACCCGGAGGTAGTGGAAAGCTGGACCTTCCCCGGCACCGCCGGCTCCAAGACCAGCCACTGGGACCTGCTCAAGGCAGCCCAATAAGCTAACCTCCATCCTATCCCGTCCTGGCCGGCCAGGACACCGGCGCAACCAGGCAAGCGGCCTCCCGGGGAGAATCTCGGGAGGCCCTTCATTTCTGTGGCTTCGGGGTGTGGGACAAGTCGGCGCTGCCTCGGCTACCCGGCGTTTTACAGGGCTATCCCCGTTTGGTACAATGCACGCAGGATAAAACTCCGGGCGGGGTGATACGATAGCAGCGGTCAAAATTGTCATTTACGGAATAACCTTTGCCGTTGTAATCGGCATCGCCGCCGCCATCGCCGGCCTGAGCCTGTCCGTAGCCCCGGCGGCCGTCAAAAGCAGCGGGCTGGGCGCGTTAGCCGTTGTCCTCAGCGGCCTGGCCGTAGCCGGCGGCGTGGTCTATCTGGCAGAAAAACTTATCAACCTGGCAAAGGGGGTGGCATTTATGGTAGCCGAAATCATCGTAGATAGGTATAAGAAACGGGAGCGGGAAATCGGCATAAAAATCGGTATCGAACGGGGCCTTGAACAGGGACGGGAACAGGGCCTTGAACAGGGCACCGAACGGGGCCTTGAGCGGGGCCGGGATGAGCGGCAACGGGAGTGGGAAAGCTGGCATGAGCGGCAGCAGGCCGCCCTCCGGGAGGGACGGCCCTTTGATGAACCAACGCCGGGCCGTTACTCCAAAGGCAATGACAAAGGCAAGGGAGCCACCTAATCGTGGTAACCAAATTCATCCTGGAAAAATATATGAAACACCGTTGGGAAGCCGGCTTTAAGGTCGGCTTCAAACGGGGTCTGCAACAGGTACGGGAGAACCCCCTAGAGTGTATGGCGTGGTACGAGCGGAAGCAAGCCGCCCTCCGGGAGGGCCGGCCTTTCACTGAACCGCCGCCGGGCTATTCCCTCAAAGGCGACGATAACGGTAGTGAAGCCGGCATAAAGGCCGGCATCAAACAGAGCCGAGAGGAGTTGCAACGGGAGTGGGAAAGCTGGTACGAGCGGCAGCAAGCCGCCTTCCGGGAAGGGCGTCCCTTTGATGAACCAACGCCGGGCCATTCCCCCGATACCCCCAACCTGAGTAAATAAAACCTTAACGGTCATTCGCGCCGATTCGTGGACAAATAAAAGGAGGCTTGATGGCAACCCAAACTATGGAAATCAAAAATATGCGCCTTATCTCCCACCATGACCTGAACGGTTATGGCAACATCGGCGAGGGCGTCCACCTGCATCAGACCGGGGACGGCCGCCGCGTCCTCTACCTGGCTCACGAAAGCGCCCCCAAGGACATTACCAGCGTGGACGTAACCGACCTGTCCAACCCCAAGCTTCTGGCCCAAACCGAGTTGGCCTATGGACATCTGCGCTCCAACTCTCTGTCTATCGTGGACGACACTATGCTGGTGGCCTACCAGTCGCTGCAACCGGGGCAGCCGGGCACCGGGATGGGCGTTTACAACATCAGCAACCCGGAGGAGCCGCGGCAAATCGGCTTTATGGACTTGAGCGGCCCCTACTCCCGGGGCTGTCATTGCCTCTGGTGGGTGGAGGGCGATTACGCTCACCTGTCCACCGGCGCCGCCGACTTCCAGCCCCGCAATCAGAAGGATGACCAGTTCTATATGATTGTGGATGTCAGCGACCCCACCGCGCCCAAGGAAGCCGGACGCTGGTGGTTCCCCGGCACCCGGGAGGGCGACGCCGAACCGATGCCGGCCCGGCATCCCCAGTTTGACGCCGGCCACCGCCTGCACAACGGCAACGTCTATCCGGAGCGCCCCGACCGGGCCTATTGCGCCTATATGGACTCCGGCGTAGTCATCCTGGACATCGCCGACAAGGGCAACCCCCAAATGGTCAGCCACATCAACTACGCCCCGCCCTTCCCCGGCTTTACCCACACCGTCCTGCCCTTGTTCAACCGGGACTTGATGGTGGTAACCCAGGAGGCGGTGCGGCTCAACGGCGAGGACTACCCCAAGCTCATCTGGATGATGGACATTCGGGACGAGACCAACCCGGTCATCATCAGCACCTTCCCGATGCCGGACACCGAGGATTTCTTTAACCGCCCCGGCCGGTTTGGCGCCCACAACGTTTACGAGAACCAGCCCGGGCCTACCTGTTTCCACTCGGACACCCTCATCTATGGCACCTTCTTTAACGCCGGCGTGCGGGTCTATGACACCAGCAACCCCTTCCAGCCCGAGGAAGTAGCCTACTTCGTGCCGGAGATGCCCGACGGCGCACCCTCCAACGGCGTCAACGACGTTTACGTGGACGAAAACGGGATAATGTACGTGGTTGACCGGCTCAAGGGCGGCCTCTACATCCTAGAACTGACCATCTAGGGGGTACAATTGGGAATTAGGAATTAGGAATTAAGAATTATTACTGATGCGTGAGCAATGCTCTGAACTCCGCTCGCGGTGAGCTTGTCAAACATCCGTCCTCCGTCCTTTGACCGACTCAGGGGGCGGTGGTAGGGGCCGGACCGGAATGATTCAGGTTACGCTCACGCATCAGTAATCTCGCCGCCCCCAATTCCTAATTCCTAATTCTTAACCTGCTGCGTCTCTGTGTTAAAATGGCCTAAGGAGAGGTGGCGTAATGAAACCATTGAGCCTGGCGGCCCGGGCGCGCCTGAACACCCTGAAGTTCACCTTTGACGAAGTCCGGAGCACTCAGGTGGGCTACCCGGCCAACCAGAACTTCGACTACACCGAACTGTTGCCCTTTCTCAACTATCCCGCCAACAACGTGGGCGACCCCTTTCACGACAGCAACTACCGCAGCAACAGCCACCAGTTTGAGCGGGAAGTGGTGGCCCGGTTCGCCGGCCTGATGCGCCTGGAACCGGAAAACGCCTGGGGCTACGTTACCTCCGGCGGCTCCGAGGGCAATATGTACGGCCTCTACCTGGGCCGGGAGCTTTATCCCCAGGGCATAGCCTATTTCTCCGAGGACACCCACTACAGCGTCCTCAAGAACCTGCGCGTCCTGAATATGCGCAACATTATGATTAAGAGCCAGGACAACGGGGAGATTGACTACGCCGACCTGTACGAAACCATCCGCATCAATCGGGACGTGCCGGTGATTTTTATGGCGAACATCGGCACTACGATGAAAGGCGCGGTGGACAACCTGAACACGGTGCGGCGTATCCTGAAAGACCTGGCGATAACCCGTTCCTACATCCACGCCGACGCCGCCCTGAGCGGGATGATTCTACCCTTTGTCCCGGACCCGCAGCCCTACGGCTTTGACGCCGGCATCGACAGCGTAGCCATCAGCGGCCACAAGCTCATCGGCTCTCCCCTGCCCTGCGGCGTAGTGCTCACCAAGCGGGACTACGTGGCGCGCATCGCCCGTTCCATCGAATACGTAGGGGTGATGGATACCACCCTGCTGGGTTCCCGCAACTGCTGGACGCCCTTGCTGCTGTGGTACGCCTTTGAGCGCTATGGCCTGGAGGGTTTTCGGGAACTGGTGGCGGAAATGCTGGCGGTGGCCGAGTATGCCGTAGAACGGTTCAATGACGTGGGCCTACCCGCCTGGCGCAACAAGAACTCGGTAACGGTAGTTTTCCCCCGGCCCTCCCTGGAGGTTTTCAACAAGTGGCAAATCGCTCCCCTGGGGGACATCGCCCACCTGATTACTATGCCCCACGTAACCCGTCAGATGGTGGATGAACTGGTGAAAGACTGCCTGGCCCCGGGCACCGACGCCGGCCGCGGCCAATGGCACCGCCATGGCTACGGCAGTTACGGCAATGGCGATCTGGAAGTTACTAATCAGGCAGCGGAAGTTGCGAATTGAATAACGGGCGGTCTCAGTTCTTAACTCCCGGAGGAGGATTTCTTGATGGAAAGAATCGTGGTGATGGTGATGGATGAGGTGGGCGCGCTGGCGGAAATCACCCGCGTCCTGGCCGAGGCCGGCATCAATCTGTCCACTATCAACACCCAGGTCGAAAACGGCCAGGGTATGGTCATCCTCAGCGCCGACAACACCGATACCGACCAGGCCCTGACCGTGCTGACCAACGCCGGCTTTACGGCAGTGGCCGACGATTCCCTGATTGTCCGGCTGAAGGATGAGGCCGGCGCCTTGGCGAAAGTGGCCGCCCGCATCAGCCAGGCCGGGATAAACATCCGCAGCCTGCACATCCTGGACCGCCAGGCCGGCTACGCCACCGTAGCCCTGGGAATCACCCCGGAGGAACGGGAGCGGACCAGGGCCTTGCTGGACCCGGAGTCTCTGGTCTGAAAGTAGTCCCCAATATACGGGCCACCTGGCCCCGGGATTAAACCGATTTAGAATGCGTTTGCCCTGGGTGCATCCCCGTCCGGTCAGGAAAGGTGATCTACCGGGTAGTCGAAGTAGGCTGCGGTAACCAGGTTATGCAGTTCCCGGCAGTAGTCGCTTAGCTGTTGCAGGCAAGCCTCCCGGTCTTCCGGGGCGGCTCGGTCCGGCCAGTCGTAGTGAACCAGGTCGCCCATTCGACCGGCCAGCCGTTGGGCGGCTTCGCCGGAGCGGGTATCCGGCGCCGAACCGATGGCGGCCAACTCCGTCGCCGCCATATCGATGGCTCGGCCCAGGGAATTGGGCAGCAGTCGGTCGGTAACCAGCAGGTCCAGCGCCTGGCCCGGCTGCACCTCCACCCCATAGCGGCGGTGGTACGCCTCAAAGGCGTGGCAGGCGCGCAGCAGGCTGGCCCACTCGGCGTCCGAGTCCTCCTGGACTGCGGTATCGCCAACCGGCGTATCCGCAGAAAGCTGGGCCAGCAGCAGCGAAGCCAGGAGTTGGGCGCGCTCAATGAAACAGCCCAGTTGCATAAACTGCCAGCCGTCATCCCGGTACATTGTGGAGGCGGCCACGCCGGCAAAGGTATCTATTTCCGCCGCCGTTTCCGCGTAGAAACTTTCCGGGGAGGTTCTCCAGATAGTTTCCATGTCCAGCTTTTGTATCCGCAGATAGGCCAGGTTCAGGCGCGTCCACATTTCGGCGCTGATGCAGTGGCGCATCTGGCGGGCGTTCTCCCGGCCCAGGGCGAAACAGCTCCATACCGAATCCGGGTTGGCGCGCTCAAAGGTGAGGTCGTCGGCCAGGGTGTAGGAGTCGGCCAGGATGAACTCATCGTTGTCGAACAGTTCCAGGCTGTCCCCGGGGGGGTGCCGGTTCACACTGTCGTAGATGCGGCTCCAGCCGAAGTATATCTCCCGAACGGGGCGGTCAACCAGGGCCTCGGCCTGCAAGCCCAGCAGGACGCACAGACGCTGCGCCCGCTCCAGGTAGCGGCCCATCCAGTAGAGTCCTTGTGCGCTGCGCGCAAGCATCGTCCTTCAATCCTCCAGTACCCAGAAATCCTTGCCGCCGCCGCCCTGGCTGGAATTGACCACCAGGCTGCCCCGGCGCAGGGCGACGCGGCAGAGCGCGCCGGGCACAATGCGGGTTTCCTGTCCGTGCAGCACGAAGGGGCGCAGGTCCACGTGGCGCGGCTCGAACCGACCCTCAATCAGGCAGGGCGAGCGGGAGAGGGCCAGGGTTGGCTGGGAAATGAAGTTGGACGGGTCGGCCCGCACCTCTTTGGCGTACTTCTCCCGTTCCTCGGGCGTGGCGTGGGGGCCGATTAACATTCCATACCCGCCGGAGCCGCCTACCTGCTTGACCACCAGGTCTGGCAGGTTATCCAGCGTATATTCCAAGTCCTCCGGCCGGCGGCAGAGGTAGGTCTCTACGTTTGCCAGCAGCGGCTCCTCGGCCATATAGTAGCGAACCATATCCGGCACGTAGGCGTAAACGCTCTTGTCATCGGCCACCCCGGTGCCGGGGGCGTTCACCAGGGTTACGTTGCCCCGCTTGCAGACCTCAATCAGGCCCGGCACACCCAGCAGGGAATCGGGGCGAAAGACCAGCGGGTCGATGAAGTCGTCATCCACCCGCCGGTAGATGACATCCACCCGCCGCCGGCCGGCGGTGGTTCGCATATAGACGAAGCCGTTGCTGACCAGCAGGTCCCGCCCCTCCACCAGTTCGGCGCCCAGTTCGTGGGCCAGGAACATATGCTCGTAGAAAGCCGAGTTATAAACTCCCGGGGTCAACAGCGCAATGGACGGCTCGGCTCGCCCGCCCGGGGCCAGTTCCCGCAGCGTATCCAGCAGCGCCCGCCCGTAGTCCTCCACCTCGCGCACCCGGGAACCGCGATAGAGGCGGCGGAGGCTGGACTTGGCCGCCTTCCGGTTCGCCAGCATATAGGACACGCCCGAGGGAACCCGCAGGTTGTCCTCCAGCACCCGGAACCCGTCGTTGGTGCGTATCAGGTCGGTGCCGCAGACGGCGACCCAAGCGCCGTGGGGCGGAGCGAAGCCGCGCATTTCAGGTCGGTACTGGGGGCAGCCCCGCACCACTTCCTCGGGAATCACCCCATCGTGGACGATGCGAGACTCCCCGTAAACATCATCCAGAAAAAGGTTCAGGGCTTTAATCCGCTGGGCCAGTCCCGCTTCCAGTTGCCGCCAGTCGGCCCCGGACATCACCCGGGGGATGCAGTCGATAGGGATAATCCGCTCCTCGGCTTCCTCATCCCCATAAACGGTAAAGGTGATGCCTTCGTTGGAAAAGGAGCGGGTAACCCGTTCCTGGATGCTGCCCAACTCCGCAACGGACAGACGGGTTAGTTCCTCGTGCAGCGGCCGGCAGTATTCCCGGGGCGCGCCGTCGGGCAGGAACATCTCATCGTAGATGGCCGGGTCGAGGTTGTAGTTGTCGAAGTTCATAAAGTCCCCTCATCCAGCCCGATTATACCACTGCGCCCGGCGGGACGCTACCCGGGTCTTTCTATTCTCCCGCTCCATTGAGGGAGAGGGCCGGGGTGAGGGGAACCGCTCTACGTCAGGGGACGCCCTCACCCTAACCATCTCCTAGAGGGAGAGGGGACTTTTCCGAAAATAGAAAGACCCTGGGGACGTTACCGCCCCGATTGACTACTTAATCCGGCCACCCCTATAATGCCCGGCATATAGCCGGCCTGGAAACTCCAACAGCCGGACGGGAGGTTGTTATGGCAGAGATATTGGGCGTTGGCGCGACACACTATCCGCCGGGACTGGTGCCCGATGAGTACAAGCCCTGGCCCCTGACCCGGATGCTCAAGACCAACCGGATCCCGGAGCACATGAAGAACCCGGCCAACTGGCCGGCCCCGATGCAGGCCGAATGGGGCGACGATGAGGGCATCACCGCCCACAAAGCCCACCGCGCCCGCATTTTCGCCGCCTTCCGCAAAATCCGGGAGGAAATCGACGCCTTCAACCCGGACTTTATTTTGCTCTGGGGCGACGACCAGTACGAAAACTTCCGGGAGGACATTATCCCGCCTTTCTGCGTCCTGGCCTACGACAAAATTGACTACCAGCCCTACCACCGCATCGGCGACCGGCCCAACATCTGGGGCGAGCCGAAAGACCAGGTTTTCAGCGTCCCCGGCCACCAGGAAGCCGGGCGTTACCTGACCCGCGGCCTGATTGACCAGGGCGTGGATATGGCCTACGCCTACAAACCGCTGCACGAAAAGGCCGGCCTGGGCCATGCCTTTGCCAATACCCTGCTCTACCTGGACCTGGACCGCCAGGGCTTCAACTACCCGGTGCTGCCGGTGGCGGTGAACTGCTACGGCAGCAACGTGGTGCGGATGCGCGGCGGCGCGGAAGTGTTTGAGGAGGACTTGGACCCGCCTTCGCCCACCCCACGCCGCTGCTTTGAGGTGGGGCAGGCCACCGTCCGCGCCCTGAAAGACAGCCCCTACCGGGTGGTGCTGATGGCCTCCTCCAGTTGGTCCCACGCCTTTCTGACCGAAAAGAACCACTGGGTCTATCCCGACCTGGAAGCCGACCGGGTGCTGCTGGAGGCCCTGCGGAAGGGCGAATATAACACCTGGCGGGACTTGTCGCTGCAACAGGTAGAGGAATCGGGCCAGCAGGAGACGCTGAACTGGCAATGCCTGGTCGGCGCCATGGCCGAACTGAACCGCCAGGCCGACATCCTGGAGTGGGCGGAGACCTGGAGTTTCAACGCCCCCAAGTGCCTGGCCCTGTTCAAGTAAGGCAAGGCCACCTTACGGGAACCCGCCGAGTTTCCGGGGTGAATCAGCCGGGAATTATATGCCGGATTACTCCCCTTGGGTGAATTGGGTGAAATGGTATGTAATTCCCCGGCATCAAGGTTTGTCGAGCCAAGTATGACAATGCTACAATGAAACCGGTTAGACAATACTGGGTAATTTATTACCTGATTTACGTTGTTTGCGTTGTTGTGCTGGCCGGTCTGCGCTGGCAATCGCTTGCGCGGGGCGGCGACGAAGCCATATTCCTGCTGGCGGCCATTTTCGGGGTGTCCGTAGGGACAGCCCTACTATCCGCAATCATCTTGGAGGGCATAGGTTACATGGTACTGCTAATTCCCGACCGAATAAGAAAACTGAAGGCCGAGGGGCGTGAAGAGGGGCAGAGAGATTTGCAACAGCAGTGGATGGCTTGGTATGAGCGACTACAGGCCGCTTCCCGGGAGGGGCAGCCCTTTACCGAGCCGCCGCCGGCCGGCCCACCAAGCAAGAACGGCAAATAATCTCTCAGGGAGGTACCCAGCCACGTATGCCATTTCCACTGCTAATTCCCGACCGGATAAGAAAACTGAAGGCTGAGGGGCGCCAAGAGAATCAACAGCAGTGGATGGCTTGGTATGAGCGGCAGCAGGCCGCCCAACGCGACGGCCAGCCCTTTACCGAGCCGCCGCCAGCCATCCCGCCAAGCAAGAACGGCAAATAATCTCCCAGGGAGGTAACCGTACGCGTATGCCATTTCCATTGTTAATTCCCGACCGGATAAGGGAACTGAAGGCTGCGGGACGTGAAGAGGGACGCCGAGAAATTCATCAGCAATGGATGGCTTGGTATGAGCGGCAGCAGGCTGCTCTCCGCGACGGCCAGCCCTTTACCGAGCCGCCGCCAACCGTCCCGCCAAGTAAGAACGGCAAGTAATCTCTAATGAGGGGCGTAGAAAGGTATTGGGGCGTTTACTACCTGATTTACGTCGTTTCTGTGGCCGTTTTCTTGGGGCTGCAATGGGCGTCCCTTAACCGGGACAACTATATATATCTGCTGGCGGCTATATTCGGCGCTGCGGTAGGCATAGCGCTATTATCCGGAATCTTCGTAGAGGGTGTAGGTCGTATGGTACTGCTAATTCCAGCGGTAGTGAAAAGACTGAGAGACCAGGGGCGCGAAGAGGGCCTGCAACAGGGCCTGGAAGGACAGAGAAATTTGCAACAGCAATGGATGGCCTGGTATGAACGGCATCAAGCCGCCCAACGCGACGGCCAACCCTTTACCGAGCCGCCGCCGGCCGGCCCGCCAAGCAGGAACGGCAAATAACTCCGCTCAGTTAGGCCTTTCAGGGCCGGCTAACCCGGGGCAGAACTGCATCAACTCCCGGCAGTTTCTCCCGCCCGCTCTCTTTCCGCCGGCGTATTCGCGGCGGGCGGCGGGTTGGGCCGGCGGGCCAGGGCGAACAGGACGGCGCTCAGGACGAAGGTGGGCGCAAAAGTCGCCAGCACTATCTCATAACTGTTGGTAGTGTCCCGGATCCACCCGGCATAGATGGGCGCAACAAACATCCCGAAATTGTGGAAAATGCTCATCGCCCCCATCAGGCTGGCAAACCGGCTCCGGCCAAAGTAGTCCCCCAGCATTATCCAGTTCACCGAGGTTATACCCTCCACTATCGCCAGCCCCAGGATAAACACTATCAGCGCCGGCCATTCCGGTAAAAGCCACAGCCCCACCAGGCCAACCGCCCCCAGGTTCATCCCCCAAAAGAGCAGCTTGCGGGGTGAAAAGCGTCCGCCGGCCACCCCCAGCAGGAACCGCAGCGGTATCGCCATAAAGAACATTATCGAGGCGAAAAGGGTGGCGGTCTGTTCGTCCACTCCCTTCCAGGCCAGCAGGGGGAACAGGTGGATGATGATGGAGTTGGTGGCCGATACCCGGGTGATTACCCCGCCCAGCAGAAACCAGAAAGTGGTGGTACGCAATGCCTGCCGCACCGTAAATTCCTGGGCTTGGGCCTGGGTCGAAGTATGGTGATGTCCCCCGCCGGCCCGACCCGCCGGCCGGGGGGCGTCGGAGTCGCCATCGGGACGCAGCCCCATATCCTCCGGCTTGCTGCGGATGACGTAGGCCACCGGCAGCGTCAGCAGGGCAATGCACAGCCCGATGAGAAATACCGTGGGCCGCCAACCCAGAAAGACGATGCCCAGGTGCAGCAGGGGAACTACGATGGCCCCGCCGCCGGCAAAGGCGGTCATCAGGGTGGACAGGGCCAACGCCTTGCGCCGTACAAACCACTGGTTCACCGTCGCCATCAGGGTCTGGCCCAGCCCGGCGGTCTTGCCCACCGACACCACGCCCACAAAGAGAACCACCAACTGCCAGTATTCCTGGGCAAAGGCGAGGAGCATCAAGCCGATGCCGGCGGTGAGGCCGCCGAAGAGAATCATGGGCCGCCCGCCGAACTTGTCCACCAGCCAGCCCACCAGGGGAGCGCCCAGGCCGCCCTCGGCCCGGGCCAGGCTGAACACCAGGGACATAGCGGCGTAGGAAAGGCCCAAGTCCCCGCGAATCGGCTCAAAGAAACGGGGAAAGCCGGTGGAAATGGCCCCGTTGCCGAACATCCCTTGCAGGCAGGCCGCCGCCACTACCCGCCAGCCATAAAAAAAGCGGCCCTGCCGCCGCCGGGTGTCCTGGGCCTCCGTTGGGTCGCCGGGGAGGGTCCTGGTTTCGGAAGATGTATCGTTCATTGCTGCCCGCATAATATCCTGAAAGCAAATAATAAGTCAAGCCAAGTATCACTTGATTTAATTCACCAATGGACGCGAATCAGCACGAATAAACGGCAAGCCATTCGGATATATTTGCGCCCTTCGTGGCTGAACCGGAATAGCTAAAGGGCGGCGAATGTGCCACAATGCGGGCTATGCAGGACTCATCCTTGATTGAGGCCATCTTGAAACGGGACCGGCTTTTGGTCGCCGCCGGATTAGCGGCGCTGGTTCTGCTGGCCTGGGCTTATATGTTCTACCTGGCCCAGGGTATGCGCGATATGGGAGAAATGGGCGCGATGGCCGGCGCCGGGGTGTTGACCCCCTGGGGGCCGGTGGATTTTGTCCTGATGTTTCTGATGTGGGCGGTGATGATGGTTGCCATGATGGTGCCTTCCGCCGCGCCGCTGCTCCTGGCCTTTGCCGCCGTCCACCGCCGCCGCCGGGAAAGGGGCGGCCCCCAAGCTGCCACGCCCCCGGTTATCGTTCCCACCGGCGTATTCCTGGCCGGCTATCTGCTGGTCTGGAGCGGTTTTTCCCTGGCCGCTACCCTGGCCCAGTGGATACTGCACAGCGCCGCCCTGCTCTCTCCGATGATGACCAGCGCCAGCCCGCTCCTAGGCGGCAGCCTGCTGCTGGTCGCCGGAGCCTTCCAGTGGAGTCCCCTAAAATCCGCCTGTCTGCGCCACTGCCGCACGCCTATGGGTTTTCTGACTACCGAGTGGCGCGAGGGTTACCGGGGCGCCCTGGGCATGGGCCTGCGGCACGGCGCCTGGTGCCTCGGTTGCTGCTGGGCCTTGATGGGCCTGCTCTTTGTCCTGGGGGTGATGAACCTGCTGTGGATTGGCGCCCTGTCCGCCCTGGTTCTGGCGGAAAAGGTGGTTCCCGCCGGCCATTGGGTAGGCCGCATCGCCGGCCTGGCCTTGCTGGCCTGGGGCCTATGGCTGATAATCAGCTAACTCCCGGTTAAGGGAGTGGGGAAGTTATGGTCGCCCCGGAAACTAGAGCAGACGCCCACCACCGGGACAAGCTGAACCGCTGGCGGGAGAATCCGGTCAGCGGCGCGCCGCCAGGCCCGGAAGTGTACGCCTGACAGCAGCGCGTTGACCGGGCGGCGGGGGATGTGGTAGGTTGGGGGGGATTTGCTGGTCGGTAGGGAATTGAACTATGTTTAGCCCATCTCCGGGGTGGGAGCCGATACTGCCCTACCCTTCCCGGACATCTCTAGCCGAGTTGCTCATCGCAAAGATAGAGCTAAGTTCCGGCATTGCGTTGCCGAAGGATTGTCCGGAGAACGAGCCTTACTACCTGAACCGGGATGACGCCTTGAACCCTCCCCGGTTGCGGGAGGCTATTGAAGGGGCAATCCGGAGGGCGGAACCCGGCGGGTGGTTGTCAGAGGAGTTGGCGCATTTCGAGCGGAGCATTGCCGAGGACGCCATTCAATACTTGGAAAGCGACCCGGCCGGGCGGACGATGCTGGATGCCATACGAGCGGTGGCAATAGAAAGCTACCGCAAAGACCCGGAGGCAGTCAGTCAGGAGTATGGAGATGATAACGCCGGACAGTGACTACACCGGGCAATTGGTTTGGCGGTCAGGGGATGGGCAGTCGGTTTTATATTGCGGTGACGGCTTGGATTTGATGGCCGCCATACCCGCCGACAGCGTCGATTGTATCTGGACTGACCCGCCCTATCTGCTGTCTAATGACGGCGTAACCTGCATTGCCGGCAAGCGGGTCAGCGTCAACAAGGGCGATTGGGACCGCAGCGGTGGAATTGAGAATGACCACGAGTTTAACTTGGCTTGGCTGCGGGAGTGCCATCGCATCCTGAAACCGGCCGGTACTATCTGGGTAACCGGCACTCTCCACATCTACCTCAGCGTGGGAATGGCCTTGAGGCAGTTGGGTTTTCGTATTCTGAACGACATCGTTTGGGAAAAGAACAATCCGCCGCCCAACTTGGGCTGTCGTTGCTTTGCCCACTCCACCGAAACCCTCTTGTGGGCTACCAAAGCCCCCAAGGGCAGCAAGCACCGCTACACCTTTAACTACCAGGAGATGAAAGCGGAAAACGGCGGCAAGCAGATGAAAACCGTTTGGCGGCTGCCGGCGGCTGGCAAGGATGAAAAGCGGTACGGCAAACATCCTACCCAAAAGCCGCTAGCCCTGATTGACCGTTGCCTGCGCGCCAGCACCAACCCCGGCGACTTGGTAGTTGACCCCTTTGCCGGCTCTTTCACCACCGGAGTGGCGGCAATCAAGCTGGGCCGCCGTTTCATCGGTAGCGAATTGGTTGAGGAGTATGCCGAGGTGGGAGCCAAGCGGTTGCGGGATGTGGAGGAAACTAACCTATCCGCGCCATTATCCGGCTGGGCCAACGGCAACAGTGGCATTGCCGGTCAGGGCAAATTGCCGGAGAGTAGAGGAATATCAGTCGGTGGAGGGATTGGAATTCCGTCGAGATAAGACTTACCGGCCCCGGTAGCTGGCGGCAGAAGCAACGCTAAAAATGTCTCGACCTTCCAGAATGGCCGAGAGTACCCCTCGGAACATAAAAGCATTCGCACTCCCGGTCTTTTCGCAAATGCTCATCAACTCCAAGATGTATCCGGTGAATTCCACACTGTATTCACCGAAAGCGTCAAGGGGCTGAAAACGCTCCAGTACTTCCCGGCTGATAGCATCCCCTATCTGATGGTCAAGCCGTTCGGTGCGATCATCCAGAGAGGCAAAAGGCGGAAGCTCATTATATAAATCCAAGAGAAACCGCACGAAATCGTTGGTCAAAACTTCCCGGTGTTGCTTTTTAATGAGCAGGTCGATGGCCCAGTGCAGATGCAGGGGTGTCCGCAACCGACTCACTCCCCGCTGCCGGTACTTGACGATTATATCAAGGTTGGGATTAGCACCACGTCTGCCCTGGAAAACTGCGATAATTGTATCGCCGCTGTCAACGTCAAACTCCCGCAGGGAATACAAGCGTTCCTCATTCCGAGGCTTGAACGTAAGGGGGCGAGCAGGCGGCCAACGCTTAATAGGGGGTTGCATTACAGACTTCAGGCGCGATGATTTCTTATATCATTGAATATACCCTTATTGCTTAATATGATCAATCCTGATTGGCGATTTCCCTATCAGTAGTTGTATCCGCGGCATCACCAGTGACATGCTCCCCTACCCCTCCCCCAGCAGCCTCACCACCTCATCCCCCACCTGGCTGGTGGTGGCGGTGCCGCCCAGGTCGGGGGTCATTACTTGCCGTTCCTGCAAGCTGCGGACTACTGCTGCTTCGACCCGCGCGGCGGCTTCCGGCTCGCCCAGGTGTTCCAGCATCATCCCTACCGCCGAGATGGTCGCCAGGGGGTTGGCGATGCCCTGGCCGGTGATGTCAAAGGCGGCGCCGTGCACCGGCTCAAACATTGACGGGTACTGCCGTTCCGGGTTGATGTTGGCGCTGGGGGCCAGGCCCATACTGCCGGTTACCACCGCCGCAATGTCGGAAATGATGTCGGCAAAGAGGTTGGACGCCACCATCACGTCAAAATCCTCCGGCCAGCGCACCAGGTCCATTGCCACCCGGTCCACCAGCAGCGACTCGGTTTCCACTTGGGGATACTCGGCGGCTACCGCCTGAAACACCTCGTCCCAAAAGACCATGCCGAAAGCCTGGGCGTTGGACTTGGTAACGGAAGTTACCTTGTTCCCCTTGCTGCGCCGGACGCAATGCTCAAAGGCGGCGCGGATGATGCGCTCGGTGCCGCGGCGGGTAAAAACGTTGGTCTGCATTACCGTTTCGTGGGGCGTCCCCGGATAGAGCCGCCCGCCCACCGGCGCGTATTCGCCCTCGGTGTTTTCCCGGAAAATCACCAGGTCAACGTCGCCGGGGCCTTTGCCGGCCAGGGGGGAAGTTACGCCGGGATGCAGGTAGGCCGGGCGGACGCATACGCCCTGGTCAAAGGCGCGGCGCATCGGCAGCAACAACCCCTGCAAGGTGATGTGGTCGGGAATGTCCGGGTCGCCCACCGCGCCGAACAGGATGGCCTGATTGCCTTGCACCTGCTCCAGCCCGTCCTCGGGCATCATCCGCCCGGTCTCCCGATAGTAGGCGGAACCCCAGGGAAACTCGGTGTAGTTAAAGCTGAGGCCAGGGGTATGGGCGGCCAGGTAGTCCAGGGTCTTTTTGCCCTCGGCCACCACCTCCGGGCCGATGCCGTCGCCGCCGATGATTGCCAGGTTATATTCTGCCATTCGCGCAGGCCCTCCGAATAATTTAGGTTCAGATTCAGGTTCAGACCGGGATTTTACCACAGAGACCCGGCGGCGCGCCGAGTTTCACCGGTAGGAATCTAATCCCGGCGCATCAGCGTCTCCGGGGAAAACAACCCCTACACTACCCGGACGCCGCCGCCCAAAAGCCGCAGGTGGTGAATTGCCTCGGCCTCCGGGAAGGACTCCCGTGCTTGCCGGAAAACCGACTTGCCGCGCCGTTCCCTAGCGTCCAGCAGCACGCCGATAATGGCGCCGCTGTGGGCCACGTTGACCCCGACGGCGCCGACCGATTCAGCGAACCGGGCCACGTCGGGCAGGCGAGGCTTGAAGGATACCTGCTGCCCGGCCTCAGCGCTGCGGGAGGCGCCCTGCCCCAGCAGCCGGGCGTCGCGTCGGGCCAGTCCTTCCCGCACCAGGGCCAGGGCCGCGTCGGTCTGCGGTTGAATCGCCTGCCATTGGGCGCGGCGGTCAACCCGGTTGAAGTCCAGCGTATCCACCGAACCGCCGAAGTCCAGGGCGACGATTTCCAGGGGCAGCGGCGGCCCCAGTTCCTCAACCAGCGTGCCGGCCCGGTGGTCAAAGAGGGCGATGCCGGGGAACATCACGCCGTCGGTAGGCTCCACTTGCAGAGCCAGCCGGCCAATCCGGGCCGGGGGCAGTGCTACGCCCAGGGCCAGGCCGGTGGCGGCGATAGCGGCGGACAGGTCAGCGCTGCTGCTGCCCAGGCCCTTGCCCCGGGGAATGGGGTTGCTGACGCTGACCCGCGCCCCCAGGTCAGCGTGTCCCAGGTGGGCCAGGGTATGGGCTACGGCGG
Organism: uncultured Dehalococcoidia bacterium; assembly: GCA_958295765.1. Lineage (GTDB taxonomy): Bacteria > Chloroflexota > Dehalococcoidia > Lucifugimonadales > UBA3495 > CATQHB01. The sequence goes on along the minus strand of CATQHB010000002.1, from coordinate 350,941 downwards.
CGGCGGTCTTGGCGCAGTCCGGGGGCGCCGCTACGCCGGACAACCCCCGGTAAAGCTCCACCCGCACCCGGGCAAAGAAGTCCACCGGACAGGTAACCAGAAAGTAAGAGTCGCCCAACATCCCCTGCACCAACTCGCCACAGACGCCGGGGGCGCGCACGGTGGCGGCGCCGATGGGGGCCTCCGGCGGCGGGGAGGTGTCGGGTAGGGGGGGAGTCTGTTCGTTCAAGATAGTACCAGAGTAAGTTGAGGTTATTATACCCGGCAAGCCATCAAGCTAATAAAGGCTAATCGGTCAAAGCAAAGGGTTCCATCTACCGGGATTCCACCGGTTCACGGGGGGCATCCAGGTTCAGGTCAATTCCGGCGATTATTGGCAGGGGATGACCCCAGCGCAGACCGGTAACTATCCAGTCCTCCAGAACGGAACGCAACTCATTCTGGCACTCCGGCCGGGTCGTTCCGAAGGCCATTACTCCCCAGCAAGGGGGAATAGTCCCGCCAAAAGTCCCGTCGCCCAACTCCTCATAAACGGCTTGGGCCATCGCCTGCTCGATGTAGTCGGTCAGGACTAACTTGAACTCCATCAACCAACTCCCGTTTGCCAACTGGCGGGTATTATACCTTATCTGCCGGGCGGTTTATATCAGCGGGGCTTGACTGGCACCGGCACCCCGGCCACCACCAGATACACCGCATCGGCGGCGGCGGCGGCCTGCTGATTGACGGTTCCCAGCAAGTCCTGGAACCGTCGGCCCAGGGCGTTGGGCGGCACCGGACTCAGGCCCACCTCGCTGCTGACCAGAAAGGTCGCAGTTGAAGTAGTAGCGGTAGCGGATGCCCCTTGACGGCATACCTCCAGCAACCGCTCCAGTTCGGCCAGGGCAGCGGATTCCACCGTGTTAAAATCCTCAGCCTCATCGGCCAGCAGCCGGTTGGCAACCCAAACATCCAGCGAATCCAGCAGGATGATGCCGGGCGGGTTGGGTACGGTCAGGGCCTCAGCCAAAGCCGTTGCCGGTTGCAGCGGTTCCTCGACGGTAAGCCAGTGAGACGGGCGCCGCTCCCGGTGGCGGCGGATGCGCTCGGCCATTTCCGCATCAGTAACCTGCCCGGTCGCCAGGTAGAGCGTGGGCCGGTTCAACTCCCGGGCCAGTCCCTCGGCAAAAGCGCTCTTGCCGGAGCGGACGCCCCCTAAAATCAGCGTCAAGCCGGCCGTGTCTGGCATCAGCCTAACTCCCCAAGTCCCGATTCAAGCCGGTCATCCGGTAAATGGCGTCCATTTGCAGGCTGGAACGCACCCAGTCGGCCAGCTTGTCAAACTCGGCGTCCATATCGCTCAAACCGGACAGCGTGGGCAGAGCAACCCCCTTGCGCCGGGCCAGTTCCCGGAGCATTGCCTGGCGCAGGCCGCCGTTGTGAAAGAGGCCGTGAATGTAGGTGCCCAACACCTGCCCGGCGGCGTCCATCGACCCGTCAAAGGCAGTGGCGGACGTAACGGCGATGTCGGAGCGGTCATTGATGCGGAACGGGATGCCAACCCCCTCGCCGGTGGTGCGGCCCATGTGAATCTCATAGCCGCTGAGGGACAGCCCGCCGGCCCCGGCCAGCAGCCCGGAACCCTCGGCTACCTCTCCCTGAATCCGGTGGGTTTCCTTGGTGCCAGCAAACACGGTGGTCAGGGGCAGCAGACCCAGGCCGTCCATTTCCGGGCGGGTCGATTCAATGCCTTCCGGGTCATAGAGGCGGGTTCCCAACATCTGGTAGCCGCCGCAGATGCCGACGATGGCAGTTCCCGCCCGGTGGCGGTCGCGGATAGCCTGGCCTATTCCCTGGCCCTCCAACCACATCAGGTCGGGCATCGTGGTCTTGCTGCCGGGCAGGATAACCAGGTCGGGCTGGCCCAGGTCGGCGGCGGCGGCCACGTAGCGGAGACCTACCCCCGGTTCCCGGGCCAGGGGGTCAAAGTCGTCGAAGTTGGAGATGTGGGGCAGTTGCACCACCGCAATATCCAGCGCCGCCGGGCCGGCGGGCCGGGCCGGCAAATCCAGGGCTACCGAGTCCTCCTCCGGGATGTGGATGTCCCGGAAGTGATGCACCACGCCCAGCACCGGAACGCCGGTGCGCTGCTCCAGCATGGTCAGCCCGTCGGTCAGCAGGCTGGCGTCGCCCCGGAACTTGTTGATGACAAAACCCTGGATGGTGGCCCGTTCTGCCGGCTCCAGCAGTTCCAGGGTGCCGACCAGGGCGGCGAACACGCCCCCCCGGTCGATGTCGCCGCAGAGCAGCACCGGCGCGTCGGCGTAGCGGGCCACCCGCATATTGACGATTTCGGTAGCCTTCAGGTTAATCTCCGCCGGGCTGCCGGCCCCCTCAATAACTACGATGTCATATTCGCTGCGGAGGGTGTCCAGGGAAGTATGCACCGACTCCCAAAGCTGGGCTTTCAGGGCGAAGTAGTCCCGCACCTGGGCGGAAACCAGGGGACGGCCCAGCCGCACCACCTGGGCGATGTGGTCGGCTTCGGGTTTCAGCAGGACCGGGTTCATCTCCACCCGGGCCTCCACGCCGGCCGCCTCGGCCTGCACCGCCTGGGCGCGGCCAATTTCGCCGCCGTCCCTGGTAACGTAGGAATTGTTGGACATATTCTGCGCCTTGAAGGGGGCGACGCGAAACCCGTCCTGGCGCAGGATGCGGCACAGGGCCGACACCAGCACGCTCTTGCCCACGTGGGAGGCGGTGCCCTGCACCATTAAAACCTGGCCGGCCGGCCGATTGTTGGAATGTTCGGTCAACGGTTGTTCCTCTCTCATTTGCCCGGCGGGGCAGCCTTCGACTGGCTCAGGACAGCCGGTAGGTAGGTATGCAGTTCCTGCGTTCACCCAAAAGGCAATCGCCGCATATAAAACCGTCATTCCGGTCATAAAACCGTCGTTCCGGCGAAAGCCGGAATCCAGAACGCTCGATAGCCGGCACGCTCTTTTCCGGTAGGATTTCCTGGATTCCGGCTTTCGCCGGAACGACGGTTGCTTGGGTTACCGACGGTTGCTCAGGTTGCCAATGACTGTTTCATGCGTTGCCCTGGTTAAGACGCAATTGCCCGGAACGTCTCCCCCCATCATACCCCATTCAGGTGGGAAGTGTCGTTATACAGGTGCAGCACGGCGTTATCCGGGTAGGTGTAAATCAGGGACAGGGCGCAGTTGTGCATCACCAACTTCCAGTTGGCTTCCAACGGCAGGTTCAGCAGGGCCGTTACGCAACTGCGCAGGGAGCCGCCATGCCCCACCACCAGCACGTTGTCCTCCGGGTGCCGCTCGACCAGGCCGGCGGCAAACCCGGCCAGCCGGGCGGCGCACTCGCGGATGGTTTCACCCCCCGGCGGGGCAAAGTCCGGGTCGTTGACCAGAGAGGCACGGTACAGCTCCGGGTAGCGCTGGCGGTACTCCGGCACCGTCAGCCCCTCAAACACCCCCTTATGATACTCCCGCAGTTCGGGGACGGCGTGCAGGGGCCGCTCCCGCTCGCCGAGGATGAGCCGGGCCGTGTCCCGGGTGCGGCTCAAATCGCTGGAGTAGGCCACGTCAAAAGGCACGTCGGACAGCCGCCGGGCCACGGCCCGGGCCTGCGCCCGGCCCCGGTTGGACAGCCCCACGTCGGTATGCCCCTGAATCCGCCCCTCGGCGTTCCACTCCGTTTCGCCGTGTCGCACAATGTAGATTCTGCCCATTCTTGTCGTTATACTCCCTTGATTATGGGGTTCCGGGGTTATGGAATCCCGGTCATTATATTACATATCCCGTCATTCCGGCGCCGGTTGGAATCCAGAACCTTCGGTAGCCAAGCAACCGTCGTTCCGGGGAAAGCCGGAATCCAGGAAATCCCCGGGGAAAGAGCGTGCCGGCTTACATAGGGTTAGGGTTCTGGATTCCGGCTTTCGCCGGAACGACGGTTCTTGGGTTGCCGACGGTTGCTCAGGTTGCCATAGTACGGTTGAACGGGTTGCCTTGGTTGCCCTGGTTAAGCCGCGATTGCCCCGGCCCAATGCTATTGACAATCGCCCTATCGCCAACATAATGAGAACAATCCGCGCCGTAGGCAGGAGTCGGGATGTCTGAGCCGGGAACAAGCGAACAGCGCGGAGCAGGTACGCCGGAATCCTCCTATGAACACCCAAATTCTGCCACCAACCCCCCCGCAACGGGTTTCGACAATAAGGTTGCCGTCCTTGCTTACCTCGGCCTGGGGCTGAACGTACTCTTCTTCAGCGTTCTCATCGCCGTCGCCCCGGAGAGATTCGAGGCGCTGACCCGGGAAGACTCCTGGGTGGAGTACCTCACCGCAGTCTGCCTGCTCCTGGCCGGCGGCCTGCTGTTCGGCACGGCCTGGCGGGAGCGGAGCCTCTTCCGGCGCGGCGTCTATCTGCTCGGCGGCGTGGCGCTGCTGTTTGCCGCCGGCGAGGAAGTCAGTTGGGGACAGCGCATCTTCGGGTTCGCGACGCCCGACTTCTTCCTGTCCTGGAATCAGCAGCAGGAATTCACCGTCCACAATAGCGCCAATGGCGCGTTTGACATCATCTACCTGAATGGCACGCTGCTGCTGTGTATGGCAACCAGCGCGGCTTTCTTTTGCCGGAAAGACCGGCTTTGCGGGATTCCGTTGCCCTCAATCCTGCTGATGCTCGGCTTTCTGCTGATGCTTTCCTTTGGCTCAGGCGGGAACCTCAAAGACTTCACCGGAGCGGACTTCAGCGAATACATCTACGGTATCCGACAATCCTTCGGGTTGATTGTGATTGAGGAGAAGGCGCTGCTGCTGCTCTTGCTCACCTTCGCCCTGATTTCCCGGCAAGTCGCATTGGCCGTTGCCGCCACGGCAACCCTGGCGCTGGTTCTGGCCCTCTCCTACGTGAACTATCATAACGTGAACGGCAACGTCGACCTGGGCCGCCTGTATGAGGCGCGGGAGTATCTGTTCGGCGTCGGCTGTCTTTTCTACTCCCTGGAGCTGGCGCTGGCGCAGCGACGGGCAGCGGCAAGCGCGCCGGCGCCCTGCCGCGGCTGGAAACTGTCGGGCCGGCCGGTTCCCCTCTGGCTGCTGACCGGCTCTCTGCTAATCGCCGCCGGTATCGGGTTGATCGTTTTTCAGTATTTCAACGCCACGCCCGGAACTGCCGCCACCGCAGCGGATACCGATACCAGCGCCAGGACCGTACCGGTCCTCACCCCAGCGGAGACCCGCGCCGAATACGCGGCGCTGGTATCCGGCGAACCCCTGATCCGCTCCGATTTTGACCTGTATCTCAGCGATAACCGGTTGGTGTATGTCCGGGAGCCGTGCGCCCGCGCCGACACCGAGGCGACGTTCTTTCTCCACCTGTACCCGGTTGAGGTGGACGACCTGCCGGCCCCGCGCCCGCAATCCGGGTTTGACAACCGGGACTTCAGCTTTTTTGACTGGCGCGGCGAGATACGCGGCGGGATATTTGACGGGAAATGTATGGTGGCGGTGGCCCTCCCGGAGTACGCTATTGCCCGCATCGTTACCGGCCAGTACGTGAGTGCGGGGGGCGGTTACAACAACCTCTGGAAGGTGGAATTCCCCTGGAAAGAAAGCGAGTGAACCTTTCCCCGTCCCTTTTCGCCTCCGGCGCATTGCTCCGGAACAGCCCGCCGGCCGGAATAGCACGGGAAGGTTCACCGGCTTGCTTTCCCGGAGAACTCCCCCTCCCATAAAGACTTGTAACCGCCGTCCACCGGCACATACTGGCCGGTGCTGATGCGGGTAATAGCATACTCCGGGAGGGCCACCGTCGCCGTACATCTCCCGCCGAATACTCCGCCGAACCGGTAGAAATCGAAATCCAGATTGTCGAAGCCGTGTTGCCGGCGCTGGTCGGGAAGGGCGTTCACGTCAACCGGGTACAAGGCGAGGAAGAACCTGGGGGCAACGTCAGCGTCGCTGCAATCTTCTTTGGTGTAGATGAGCTTGTTCTCAACTAGATAAACGTCAAAGTCGGAGCGGATTGCCGGCTGGCGGTCTCGGACCAACCGGGACAGATGATTGAGACTATCGAGGTAGCCGGCGATAGCGCGGGCCTCCCCTTCGGTGGCGCCAGTTGCCTCCATAGTAGTGCCGGGAGCGAACTGCGCCGGGTCAATGAGAAACCGGGTGAGGTTGTCCCGCGTCCAGACGACGCCCAGCGAATCGAAGGCCGGCGAAAACCGGTAGTCTGCGACCTCGCCCGCTGGCCGCCCGATGACGCCGACGAGGTGCGGGCCGAGGCCGTGCCGCTCGGCGTTCAGATTGTGGCAAACGCTACAGTGCGCGCCGAATAGCTGAGCGCCGGACGCCGTATCTATGCCCGAGATTCCCGCCCCGGGCAAGTCCAGCCACGGCAATGCGGAGGCCGACTCGCAGTTGACCGCGTAGATGTCGCGCCGCTCCCGAGCTTCCGCATCGCAGTACCGGGGGGAACGGCTCAGGAAGGTAACCCACCCGCCATCCCGCAACAGGGCGATGCGTCCGTCGGGCAGGAACGTCAGGTCCCGGACCCGGTAGCCGACTTCAATCCTCTCGAAATACTGCACGTCCGTCCCGTGACGGCGGACTCGGAAGAGGGATTGAGCTTTCAGCGAAGCCACCAGCAGGTCATCTTTCCACAGGGGAAACCGCCGCTCGTCGTTGACGGCAATAGCGGAAACGGCCGGCGACGGGACCCAGGCTAAGGCCGGCCGCCGGAAGCCGTCGTGCCGGCCCGCCTTCCCATCCTCAATGTCCGGGGGAACCGTACTTTCATTGGTAATTCCGTAGGAGACTTGGGGCCAGCCATAGTTGCCGCCCCGCTCCAGCAGATTCAACTCGTCGCCGCCTTGCGGCCCGTGATCCGGCGCCCATAGATTGCCGGCCCCGTCCCGCGCCAGCCCCTGGGAGTTGCGAAGCCCAATCGCCAGCGCCTCGACCTCGCCGGTTTCGATGGCAATACGCAGGAGTTTGCCCAGGTGAACGCCCGGGTCAAAGGTCGGGCGCGCCTGCCAATCGTCCATTACGTGGTCCCCGATTATCACCAGCAGGTGGTCGGCGCCGTCGGTCAACATTTTCCCGCCGGCCTGGTGCCCGCCAAAATCGAGCAGCGGCAGGCAGGGTTCCGCGTCGAAGATCGTCCTCCAATCCGGCAGAACTGTGACTCCCGCTGCGTCCCGTAGAATCGTCGTGGACGACAACCGGAACCGGATGCACTCGCCGGTAAAGTAATGATGGGTTGCGAATAACTCGTAACGTCCTTCGCCCAGTTCCTTCAACAGGATGTCGGCAACGCGAAAGCGCTCGGGATGGAAAGTCGGGTTTTCGTAATCCGTATGGGTTTTCAGCCCGGTATAATTCATCGGAACGCTGCCGTCCAGATATTCCACCGTCCCGTCCCGGGCGACCAGGGCAAACCGGCCCTTGGGCGTAACTACCAGCAGGTCATCCCCCAGGCTTTCAATGGCCCCTCCGCTCCCGTCGAACCGTTCCAGGCTGACGGATTCACTCTCCAGCGCATAAAGATGGGTGGTGAGCGCCGGTTCCGGTTCGGGCGGGGCTGGCGTAGCCGTCGGGTCGGGCGTAGCCGTCGGGATAGGTGTAACCGTCGGGTCGGCAGCGCAGGCGGCGGCCAGAACTCCCAGCAGGACCAGGGCGATAAGCCACGCTGCGGGACACAACACGCGCCGCCGCTTGTTCAGCGCCAAGCCCGGCAAACCGTTTCCGTTACTGGTCAAGGTGTGTCTCATATTCCCTATATTACCGAAACCGCCGGCCCGCGCCCGCCCTGGCCGGTCTTGATGCGGGTAACATCATACCCCCGGACCGCCAGCGCCGCCATACATCCCCCGTCAAAGTCGGGGCAACCCTGTCTTAACCAGAGCAACCCAAGCAACCGTCGGCAACCCAAACCGCCGTCATTCCAGCGCAAGCCGGAACCCAGGAAATCCCCCGGAAAAGCGCGGGCCGGCTACCGGGGGTTCCGGGTTCCGGCTTTCGCCGGAATGACGGTTCCTTGGGTCGCCCCGATTGCTCCGGTTGCATTAGTCGCCCCGGTTGCCCTGGTTAAAATGCGACTTCCTTGGTGGAATAACGCCTTGACGACTTCACTGCTGACTATTACCATAATCCTTGCTCTGACCTCGGGTGCGCGGAGATTTTTCAAGTCGGGGAGGCAAGATTCGCACATGGCAACTGATTTGCTGAACAAGGCTCTTTCTTTAATCACCCCCCCCCCCCCCCCGACTTTTCCGGTATGGCGCACCGGCAAGTTGCGCCGGATTGTCGCGGTTGCGGCCCTGCTTGGCGTAGCGGTAGTTTCCCTACTGGCCTGTAGCAGCGCTGAGCCAACCGAAAGGTCAACACCCCGTCCAACAGCGGCGCCGGTTGTTATCCCGGCTCCCACCCCTACACCGGCGCCTGTACCTACCGCCACGCCGGCGCCGACCTTGCGCCCGACCGTTGACGTTGCTACTCCGGTTCCCAGCCCGGCACCCACCGCTACGCCGGCCCCTGTACCTACCGCCACGCCGGCGCCAACTCTGCGCCCGACCGTTGCCGTTGCTACTCCGGCTCCCAGCCCGGCGCCCACCGCTACGCCGGCCTCTACCCCTACGCCAACTCCTGAACCCACCGCTACCCCGACGCCGGAGGCCAGGACCGTCGGGTTGCTCCTGAATGAGCCGGAGGCATTTGAGGGCTATACTTTATTTAATAAAATCCGCAGCAATACGATTTACCTGATTGATAATCAGGGGCGGGAGGTGCACCGGTGGGAGTTGGACTATGTGGCCCTGTTCGCCAGGTTGCTGGAGAATGGCAATCTGATGACTCTCGGCATATACCCGGACCACGACCCGCTGCGCAGTGTGCGGGAAGTTGACCGGAACGGGAGCATCCTTTGGGACTGTGTTCAGGGCATCCTGCATCATGACTTCCTCAAAATGCCCAACGGGAACGTGCTGCTGCTGGGCCGGCAATATAAAACCCCCGAGGAGGTCATCGCCGCCGGCGCCAACCCGGACTTCATCGACCCTGACGGTAATGGCTTGGCGGCGCCGCGTATCGTTGAGGCCCGACTCACCGGGCCGACCAGCTGCGAAATCGTTTGGGAATGGTCAGCGTGGGATCATCTGATTCAAGACTTTGACCCCGACAAGCCCAATTACGGGGTGGTGGCCGAGCACCCGGAGTTGATTGACCTTAACTTCCGCCTGGTCGAGATAACCAATTATTCAGACCCGTTGGACTGGATAAACAGCAATGGAATCGACTATAACCCGGAATTGGACCAGATTGTGCTGTCCACCCGTCGTTTCAGCGAAGTGTGGATTATCGACCACAGTACCACCAGGGCCGAGGCGGCCGGCTCCGGCGGGGGAAATAGCGGCATGGGCGGCGACCTGCTCTATCGCTGGGGCAACCCCCGCGCCTACCGGGCCGGGACGGCCGACGACCAGCAACTATTCTGGCAGCATAATCCTGAATGGATTCCCCCCGGCCAGCCCGGGGCCGGCAACATCCTCATTTTCAACAATGGCCTTGAGTTCCCGGATTTCCGGCGCGGTTATTCGTCGGTAGATGAGATTGTTCCGCCGGTGGACGGGGCCAACTACCGGCGGGATCCCGGCCGGGCTTATGCGCCGGCCGAACCGGTATGGACTTATACCGCCCCAACGCCCGCAGACTTTTACGCCCCTTACATCTCCGGAGCGCAACGGCTGCCCAACGGCAACACGCTGATTTGCGACGGGGTGAACGGCACGCTTTTTGAGGTAACGCCAGCCGGCAAAACGGTTTGGAAATACGTCAACCCGGCGACCAGCGACGGCCCCTTGCGTCAAGGCGAGCCGGTGCCGATGAAAAAATTGGTGTGGGCAGTTGCTGGAGAAATAGAAATATCGGTTAATCGGATGTACCGCGCTTACCGGTATGCGCCGGACTACCCGGGTCTGCAAGGGCTGGATTTAACTCCGGGAGAGCCAATCGAACTTTACGATACCCCTTAGCCGGCACACCGTCGTTCCGGCGCAAGCCGGGAGCCAGGAAATCCCCCGGAAAAGCGCGAACCGGCTACCGAGGGTTCCGGGTGCCGGCTTGCGCCGGAACGACGGTTCCTTGGGTCGCCCCGATTGCTCCGGTTGCATTAGTCGCCCCGGTTGTCCTGGTTAAAATGCGACTTCTCTGGGGGAATACCGCCTTGACGAGTTCGTTGCTGACTATTACCATAATTCTTGCTCTGACCTCGGGTGCGCGGAGATTTTTCAAGGCAGGAAAACAAGATTGGCGCGTGGCAACAGATTTGCTGAACAAGGCTCTTTCTTTAATTACCCCCCCCCCCCCCCCCCCGACTTTTCCGGTACGGCGCACCGGCAAGTTGCGCCGGATTGCCGCTGTTGCCGTCTTGCTTGGCGTAGCGGTAGTTTCCCTGCTGGCCTGTAGCAGCACCGAGCCGGTCGATAGGTCAACACCCCGCCCAACAACGGCGCCGGTTGTTACGCCGGTTCCTGTACCTACTGCTACGCCGGTTCCTGCACCTACCGCTACGCCGGCCCCTATACCTACCGCTACGCCGGCCCCTGTACCTACCGCTACGCCGGCCCCTACACCTACCGCCACGCCGGCCCCTGTACCTACCGCTACGCCGGCCCCTATGCCTACCGCTACGCCGGCCCCTATGCCTACCGCTACGCCGGCCCCTATACCTACCGCCACGCCGGTTCCTGAGCCTACCGCCACGCCAACCCCGGCGCCCACCGTTACCCCGACGCCGGCCGCCAGGACCGTCGGGTTGTTCCTGAATGAGCCGGAGGCATTTGAGGGCTATACTTTATTTAATAAACTTCGCAGCAATACGATTTACCTGATTGATAATCAGGGGCGGGAGGTGCACCGGTGGGAGTTGGAATATGAGGCCCTGTTCGCCAGGTTGCTGGAGAATGGCAATCTGATGACTCTCGGCGTATACCCGGGCCACACCCCGCGGCGCAGTGTGCGGGAAATTGACCGGAACGGGAGCATCCTCGGGGAATGTGCTCATGGCATCCCGCATCATGACTTCCTTGAAATGCCCAACGGGAATATGCTGCTGCTGTCCCGGCAATATAAAACCGCCGAGGAGGTCATCGCCGCCGGCGCCAACCCGGACTTCATCGACCCTGACGGTAATGGCTTGGCGGCGCCGCTTATCGTTGAGGCCCGACCCACCGGGCCGGAAACCTGCGAAATCGTTTGGGAATGGTCGACGTGGGATCATCTGATTCAAGACTTTGACCCCGGCAAGGCCAATTACGGCGTGGTGGCCGAGCATCCGGAGTTGATTGACCTTAACTTCCGCCTTGCCGAGGTAGCCGTCCTGGGGAACCGTTGGGATTGGATACACAGCAACGGAATTGACTATAACCCGGAATTGGACCAGATTATGCTGTCGCCCCGCAATTTCAGCGAAGTGTGGATTATTGACCACAGCACCACCAGGGCCGAGGCGGCCGGCTCCGAAGGCGGCAATAGCGGCAAGGGGGGCGACTTGCTCTACCGTTGGGGCAACCCCCGCGCCTATCGCGCCGGGACGCCCGATGACCAGCGACTTTTCTGGCCGCATAATACGCACTGGATTCCCCCCGGACTGGCCGGGGCCGGCAACATCCTCATTTTCAACAATGGCATTGAGTTCCCGGATTTCCGGCGCGGTTATTCGTCGGTAGATGAGCTTGCCCCGCCGGTGGACGGGGCCAACTACCGGCTGGATCCCGGCCTGGCTTATGCGCCGGTGGAACCGGTATGGACTTATACCGCCGCCACGCCCAGCGACTTTTACGGCCGTTATATCTCCGGGGCGCAACGGCTGCCCAATGGGAACACCCTGATTTGCGACGGGGAGCAAGGTACGATTTTCGAGGTAACGCCGGCCGGCAAGACGGTTTGGAAGTATGTCAGCCCGCTGACCGACAGCGGCCCGGTGCGCCAAGGCGACCCGCTGGAACAACAGGGAGATGGTGAGGAATGGCCGGACAATCGGGTGTACCGCGCTCATCGGTATGCGCCGGACTACCCGGGTCTGCAAGGGCTGGATTTGACTCCGGGGGCGCCCATCGAACTTTACGATACCCCTTAGCCAACACACCGTCGTTCCGGCGAAAGCCGGAATCCAGGAAATCCTACGGGAAAAGAGCGCGCCGGCTGCCGAGTGTTCTGGATTCCGGCTTTGGCCGGAACGACGGGTTGACTTCGTGTCTATTCGTGTCCCTTCGTGGACAAAACGTCCCCCATAACCGCCGCCAGACGTTGGCAGTCGGGCATTGGCCGGATGCCGATGCGGATGCAGTCGGGCAGGCCGAAGGAGGCGCAGTCCCGCACGAAGATGCCCCGGCGCATCAACCGGTCTTGCCAGGCCGCGCCGTCCCCCACCTCGACCAGCAGAAAGTTGGCCGCCGCCGGCAAGACGCCAAACCCCAGGGCGGTCAGCGCAGCGGTCAGGTAAGACTTGGCGGCATCTACCGCCTGCCGGGCGGCAGGCAGGTAGCCGGTGTCGGCCAATGCCACCAGCCCGGCGGCCTGGGCCAACCCGTTGACGCTCCAATCGGGTTGAAACCGGGCCAGCCGGCCGGTAATTTCCGGCCCGGCCAAGGAGTAGCCCAGCCGCAGCCCGGTCAGGGCGTAGTCTTTAGTCATAGAACGCAGGATGACCACGCTGTCCGCAACCCCGCTGCCCGGCTCCAGCAGGGCCAGAGAATTCCAGCTATCAGCGACAAAGCTCAAGTAAGCCTCATCCAACGCCAGCAAGCCGCCTACTTGGGCGACGGCCTGGGCCAGGGCCGACACTTCCTCTTGCTCCAGGTAAACGCCGGTGGGGTTGTTGGGGTTGCAGAGGAATACCAGGGCCGGCCGCCGGGCGCGGATAATTTCTCCGGCTTGGGCCAAGTCCCAACAGAAACCTAATTCCCGCCGGGCCACCAGTTCCAGCACCGCGGCGCCGGCCAGGGCGCCGGCCCCGGCGTACTCGCCATAGGTAGGGGTCAGCAGCAGGACGGCGTTGGCGCACCCGGCCGGCGGCGGCGACAGGTAGGCCCGGGCCAGCAGGTGAATCAACTCGGTAGAGCCGTTGCCCACCAGAATCCGGTCAACGGCGGTTTCCAGACGTTGGGCCAGGGCCTCCCGCAACTCCAGACATTCCGGGTCGGGGTAGGCGGTCAAATCCACCTGGCGCAGGGCGTCCCACAGCCCGGCCGGCGGCCCCAAGGGGCTGATGCTGGCGCTGAAGTCCAGCGCGTCCGCCGGGTTCAGGCCCAGGGCGCGCAGTTGGGCCGGCCGGATGCCGCCATGCACCGGGCGCGCCGGCCCGCCGGGAGTGTCTTTACCCATCAATCGCCAGATCCTCTACGGCAGGGCCGGTACAAAATCAATGCGAATAACAATATCCGCTCATGGTGAGCCTGTTCCGCTTATCGCTCATGGTGAGCCTGTCGAACCACCCATCCGGGCAAGGGGCCATCCTTCGACAAGCTCAGGATGAGCGGTTAGCTAACAATATCCGATTACCACATCCACCCACCGCTCATGGTGAGCTAACAATATCCGATCAGGGTGAGCCTGTTCCGCTTATCGCTCATGGTGAGCTTGTCGAACCACCCATCCGGGCGTCCTTCGACAAGCTCAGGATGAGCGGTTAGCTAACAATATGCGCTTACCACATCCGCCCACCGCTCATGGTAAGCCAACAATACCCGCCCATGGTTAGCGCAGGCAACTCGACTTTGCGCCGGGCCGGCCTCTACGGGAAAATAATATGCCTCAAGAAAATGAGACCCAAAGCAAGCAGCAACCCCAGGACGGCCACCAGGTACATTGATTGAATGGCGCGGGTGATGTCCCCCGGTTCCAGGGGGCGGGTGGCGTCGCCCAGCCGATAGTGGCCCTCTTTTACCAGTTCCACCCCCAGGGCGCCGGCCAGGGCGCTCATCGTCCAACCGGCGTTGGGGCTGGCGGTGCGGGCGTGGTCGCGCCCCATAATGCGCCAGGCGCCGCCGGCCCGCTGCCCCGGAAGGACGATGCTGCCCAGCGCCAGCAGCAGGGCGGTCAGCCGGGCCGGAACCAGGTTCACCAGGTCATCCAGCCGGGCCGCCGCCTTGCCCAGGTACTCATATTCGCCGTGATAGCCTATCATACTATCCAGGGTGTTAATAGCGCGGTAGGCAAAGGCGCCGGGCAGGCCAAAGAGGGCAAAGGCCAGCCAGGGGCCGATAAAGCTGTCGGTGGTGTTCTCCGCCACCGACTCCACCGTGGCGGCGATGGCCTGCCCGGCGGTCAGGGCCGAAACGTCCCGGCTGACCAGAGAGCGCATATTGTCCCGCACTCCGGCCAGGTCATCCGCCGCCAGCCGGGCGCGGGTAGTGGCGGCGGACCGGTGCAGCATCCCCAGGGCAAAGGTCGATTTGAGCAGCGCCGCCCCGACGATGAGATAGGCCAGGTAGCCGATGCCGTAGGGCGCGGCGGTGAAAGACTGCAAGCCGACGGCGGCAAGCCAGGCGGCGCCGGCCCAGAAACCGGGAATCAGCAGGGCCATCAGGACGCCGACGGTCAGCCCGCCGGCCTGGTTCCGGGGGGCTGCCCTTTCCACCCAGGAAATAGTTTTGCCCATCCAAACGGTGGGATGCAACCGGGCCGGCAACTCCCGCGCCACCAGGTCCAGCAGGACGGCCAGGAGCAGGATAAGCAGGTCGGGGGGAATGTCCAACATTCCCGACATTCCCTCCAAAACTATCAAAGGGTTCACCAAAAGATTTGGTGCAGCGGCACAATCAACCCGTAGGGCAGCAGGGCCACCGCCGCCATCAGGACGGCTGCCTCGGACAGTTCGTTGACGGCTCCGTAGTTGTCGCCGGTGAGGCCGGTGAGCATACGGGAAATTCCCTGCCCCAGCAGCAGGGCCAGCAGGGAGATGCCCACCAGCAGGGCCGCGCCGCCGATGCCGCCCAGCAGGATCGCCGCCGCCACCGCCATTACTGCCGCCGCCCCGGTAGCTATTGCGGTATTGCCCCGGTGAAAGGGCGTCCCCAACCCCCGGGCCCGGGAGTAGGGAAAGACTGCCAGCAGCAGCACCATCGTCCACCGGGATAAGACGGGAAACAGCAGCAAGACCCATTCCTTGCCGGCTACGTTCAGGGAGAGCAGGGAGACCAGGGCGCCGTACTTCAGGATGAGTAAGCCTACACCGCCGACCACCGCAAAGGCGCCGACGTGGGAGTCCCGCATAATCTCCCGCCGCCGCTCCGGGGTATCGCCGCCGAACAAGCCGTCGCAGCTGTCCATAAAGCCGTCCAGGTGCAGGCCCCGGGTAATGACAATCATAAACGCCAGCAGCAGGGCGGCGGTCAGGTACACCGGGAACAGTTCCCGCGCGCCCCACTCAATCCCTACCAGCGCCAAGCCCATCAGCAGGCCCACCAGGGGAAACCAGGCGCGGGAGTTGCTGATAACCCGCTGGGTAATGCTTGCCGGCCGCAGCGTAGGAATGAAAGTCAAAAAGCTGAGGGCCGACAGAAACGACTTCATACTTTATTCCTTTTATTCCTCGTTAGAATTCCTGGGCCGCACCGGGACAAAGGGGATATTTCCCCCATTTGTTGGTATTCATTGCCAGGCCACGCTGCCAGGGCAGGCTTTGTTGACTGGTAGGGGCGGGTTTGTAACCCGCCCGTCGTTCAATGGCAAAGACCGCCCGGTAAACCGGTGGGCCATAGCTGGCCGGTTCCTGCACCTGAGCCAGGGCGGGTTAAAAACCCGACCCTACCTCCGGCGATAATGCCAACAAGGGTTGAGAACAGCGATAAAGGGGTAAAGGCGGGCGGGCCAAAGGGGGTTAAGCCTCCGGCTCCTCATCGCTGCGTTCCGACACGCCGGCCTCGGCGAAGGTTGCCATTTCCGCCAGGCAGCGGGCGGCGGCTTCAATCAGGTGCATCGCCAGCGCGGCGCCGGTGCCTTCCCCCAGCCTCATTCCCAAGTCCAGCAGGGGGGGCAAGCCCATGGCGTCCAGGCCCACCCGATGCCCCGGCTCCACCGATTGATGGGCGGCG
The DNA here is from genome assembly GCA_958295765.1 of uncultured Dehalococcoidia bacterium. Classification (GTDB taxonomy): domain Bacteria; phylum Chloroflexota; class Dehalococcoidia; order Lucifugimonadales; family UBA3495; genus CATQHB01. The sequence goes on along the minus strand of CATQHB010000002.1, from coordinate 334,847 downwards.
ATAAAGTAGTCCCGGGCCGACGGGGAGATGAGCCAGGCAATCAGGGCGGCGGCCCCGGAGATAAACCCGTCCACCACCACCGGGCGGCGGCCGGCCGCCGTGCCTAACATCGCCCCGGCCAGCACGCCGATTTCCAGGCCGCCTACTTTGGTCAGCACGTCCAGCCCGTCCCGAGGATCCGGGCGGTTGACCTCAATCGCCCGCCGGATTACCTCCACCTTGTGGGCCAGGCCGGGGTCATCCAGGCCGGCGCCGCGTCCGGTGGTAACGGCGGGGTCTGCGCCGGTGATGACGGCGGTAATGGCGCTGGAGGCGGTGGTGTTGCCGATGCCCATATCGCCGCAGGCAATCAGGTCGGCGCCCTCGCCAATCTGCTCTTTGGCGGCGTCAATGCCGATTTCCAGGCAGCGGACGGCCTGCTCCCTAGTCATCGCCGGGCCGACGGCCATATTAGCCGTGCCGGGCGCCACCTTGACCGAGCGCAGCAGCGGGTGGGGTTCCAGGTCGGCGGCTACCCCGGCATCCAGAATCACTATCTCCGCCCCGGCGTGGCGGGCCAGGACGTTGATGCCGGCCCCGCCGCGCAGAAAGTTATAGACCATCTGCGGCGTAACCTCTTGCGGGTAGGGGCTAACCCCCTCGGCCACTACGCCATGGTCGCCGGCCGCCAGGATTACCGACTTGCGGCGGATTTGCGGAACCGGGTCGCCGAACATCCCGGCCAGCATCACCGACAGGTCTTCCAGCCGGCCCAGGCTGCCCAGGGGTTTGGTCAGGGTGTCCTGCCGGGCGCGGGCCGCCGCCATTGCCCCCTCATCCAGGGGAGTAATGCCCTCCAGCGTCAGGTCAATCAAGGGAGATATGGTCATAGCCGGGCCTCCTTAACTAACTTGAACTAACTTGCCGGGATAAACGGGATATGCCAGATAACAAAACCATATCCTGTATATCCGGTTAATCCATGTCTGAATCTACCCTAGAACTCGATTCCCGGCTGGGCCTTGATGCCGCTCTGGTAGGGGTGTTTTACCACGTTCATCTCCGTTACCAGGTCGGCGTACTCCACCAAGGCCGCCGGGGCGTTGCGGCCGGTGATGATGACGTGGAGCATTTCCGGGCGGCCTTGCAGCGCGGCGATGACCTCGTCGGTGGGAATCCAGCCGTAGTGGAGGGGATAGGTGAACTCATCCAGCACCACTACGTCATGCTCCCCGGAGGCGATGACTTCTTTGGCGTCCTCCCACAGGGCGCGGGCCAGGTCGGCGCTCTGCTCCAGGTCCCGGGAACGCCAGGTGAACCCGTCGCCCATCGCGCGCATCGCGACGCCGATTTTCTGAGCGGCCCGCTGCTCGCCAAAGTTGGCGGTGGTGTGCTTGATAAACTGGAGCATTATGACCCGCATATCCCGGCCCCAGGCCCGGAACAGGACGCCCATAGCGGCGGTGGTCTTGCCCTTGCCGTTGCCGGTATTGACGATCACCAGCCCCTTGTTAATCCGCGGGCCTTTAACCGACTGCGGCCCTTCACTGGCCGCTGGGGAGTTGGCTGATTCGGAACTCATAACAAATACCCCCTTGGTAATTAGGAATTAAGAATTAGGAATTAGGAATTGGGGTTACGCTGTTGGCTAGGGAACCTTGATGGTCTGGTGAATTGAACATTTCAAGTCATTCCGCCCGCTTGGTGTGTCATTCCGAGCGTAGCGAGGAATCTAAACTCTTTCATCAGCCAGGTTTTCCTCGGAACCGGAACGGTACAACGGGCCGGCATTTTAAATTCCGCCCTGCGGTCGGAATGACATACTAGGCAATTAGAATGACCCACTAACCCGGAACGCCCCACCAACTGCATAATTCCTGAGGAATTGAAACTGTCCTGCCCCCCAACCCCTGGCAAGAGTGTATCATTCTTAATTCCTAATTCCTAATTCTTAATTGACTTCGCGCAGGTGTCCACGAACCGTTTTGCCAGCCCCGGCGCGCTGCCCAGGTGAATGTGGATGTAGGAGGCCCAGACGCTGCCGATGCGGAACCCTTCGGGGCGGTTTTCCTGGTCCACCACCCGGTACACTGCGCTTTCCGGGCCGGGCGGTTCTGCCAGTACCGACCAGTGAAATTCGTGGCCCCTGACCCGTTGGCCGGGCGCCAGCAGCGGAGTAGCGGCGCAGGCTTCCACCTCCCGGTAGCCCAGGGTCAGCCGGCTGCCCGACATTGAGGAGGCCACCGGCAGCGCGCCCACCATAGGGTAGTCCGTCCCGGCCAGGTCGGAAAGGCTTTGGCCCAGATACATCAGGCCGCCGCACTCGGCATACATCGGAACCTCCTGCGCCAAGGCCCGGCGCATTGATTCCAGCATCGGCCGGTTTTCCGCCAACTCCCGGGCAAACATTTCAGGAAAGCCGCCGCCGATGTAAACCCCGCCCACTCCTTCAGGCAGCGCCGCGTCGGACAAGGGACTGAACGGCACCAGTTCGGCGCCCCAGGCTTCCAGCAAGTCCAGAGAGTCCTGGTAGTAAAAGCTGAACGCCTGATCCTGGGCGATGGCGATGCGGGCGCGCCGGGGCTGAGGTTCCGCCGGATAGACCTGCGGGCGGCTCTCCGGCGGGCGGGCGGTAGCCGCCAGGCGCAGGATGCCGGCCAGGTCAATGGTCTCCTCCACCTGGGCAATCAGGGCATCGTACCACTCCTGAACCACGGTGCCCTCCACCGTGGGAATCAGGCCCAGGTGCCGCTCCGGTTGGACGAACTGCTCCCGGCGGGGCAGGTAGCCCAACACCGGCAGGCCGGTGGTGGCCTCAATCTGCGGCTGGCAAAACTCCAGGTGGCGCGGCCCGCCCACGCCGTTGAGGATGACGCCGGCAATCCGCAGGTCGGGGTCAAACTGCTGATAGCCCAACACCTCGGCGGCCACGCTGCGGGCCACCTTGGCCGCGTCGGCCACCAGGATGACCGGAGCGTCCAGCAGCTTGGCTAACTGGGCGGTGGAACCTTCCTCGGTCAGGCTGGAATGGCCGTCATAGACGCCCATCACGCCCTCCACCACCGAAACCCGGTCCGGCCCGCCGGCCCGGCGGAACAACTCGGTAACAGTGGGCCGGGGCAGCAGCCAGGTGTCCAGATTGCGGGAGGGGACGCCGCAGGCCAACTGATGGTAGGAGGGGTCAATGTAGTCCGGGCCGGCCTTGAAGGGCTGTACCCGGTGGCCGCGCCGGGTCAGGGCGCCCATAATTCCGGTGGCGATGGTGGTCTTGCCCACGCCACTGCGTACCCCGGCGATTACCATGGCGCTGGCGCTGGTCATCGGCCCTCCTTCAAGCTATCCCCGTGTCCCCGCGTATCGGCGTATCGGCGTCGCTTGGGGAAAATCACTCGCCAACCCCGGAGCTTTCCCCGAGCCGCAAGTTAGTCCCGTACTTCTCCAGCAGTGCCATAAACAGGTCATGGCGGGGTTGATTAGTTTCCTCATCCTCCGACTTGCGGAGGTAGATGCGCAGCACCGGGTCCCGGTTTTCGTCCATAAACCAGACCGAGTAGCTGGGCAACCCGTCGTCATTCATCCGGTGCAGAAAGCGGACTTCCTGAACCCTGTCCAGGTACAGATGCAGGTGCGTCCCGCCCTCGGCCATAAAGGTAACAATATCGCCCGGCTCGCTGAACCGCAGGTCGTCCAGCCGCATATAGACTTCGGAAGTGGCCGCCGTGTTGGACAGCATCAGCACCACTTCGTTAAAGCCCACCTGATTAAACCCCTGTTGGCACTCATCCAGGATTTGGCGTAACATCCTTATCCCTCCGCCGTCGTTCCCCGTCGGTCTAGGTTGGTCTCGGTTGGTCTATGTTGCCGCCTATTATGCCGGCAAACGCCGGATAATGCCACCATACGAGGGAAAAGTGTATAAAGACACCAGTATTGCCCAAGCTGGAAAGATGACCGGATGGGCCGCCGCGCCCCGGCGTACCGGGTTTGCCGCCGATGCGGGGAGGAGGTCCTACACCGACGGGGCAGCGGGCGCCATCCGGCCGTCTCCCTGGAATGAATCCAATTACCCGGCCAATGGTCGGGTTATCGGACAGGATAATTTCGGTTCGGGGTTTTTCCGATATGGAAAGGGCCTGAAAAAACAAAAAGCCTGACTTTCTCGGTCAGGCTGAACAATCCAGAAACTCATACACCTTTCCGCGAAGCGTATCCAGTCCACACCTGAGGGCAGGTCTCCTGGCTTCTGGCTGTTGACGAACTTCCCGGCCTTCCCGACCCGGCGAATGGGGCCAGTGGCTTCCGGTAAAGAGGATTAGAGAAGTTCTCGCCAGTTACAGTGGCGCGACCACGCCGGATTTCCACCGGCTTCCCTTTTCAGCCCCGACAAGACGGGGCCACCTTCAGGTGATATTCAGTTGTTAAGGTCAAAAACCGTTGGCTACGGCGGGATTATAACGCATCCCCGGGAGGGAGTCAACCGCCGGCCGGGGGGACGGTAAGGCAATTGCGTTTTAACCAGGGCAACACGGGCAACCGTCGGCAACCCAAGCAACCGTCGTTCCGGCGAAAGCCGGAATCCAGGAAATCCTCCGGGAAAAGAGCGAGCCGGCTATCGAGGGTTCTGGATTCCGGCTTTCGCCGGAACGACGGGTTTATGCTGCGATTGCCTTGGCGGGGTGGTTCGACAAGCTCACCATGAGCGGATTCTATCATCGGCGGGACATCGGCGGGACTTGGCAATCACCCAAAAGTGAAACCCCCGGTTGACAAACCGGGCGGGGTGGCCTACTTTGGGGTTGATTTCAGATTGGCAAGCAAGGAGGCCGGCTATGCCCAAATATACCTATGACCACATTCACCTGCGCACCCGCCAGCCCAAGGAAATGGCCGCGTATTTTGAGCGGATGTTCGACGCCACGGTCATTGAGTCGGTGCAGTCCGACGGGTTTGTCCGCACCGACCTGGACATTGACGGGCTGATGGTATTTATTGCGCCGGTGCCGGCCGACGCCACTATGGACGCCAGCCCGGCCGACCCGCATCTGGGCCTGGACCATTTCGGGTTTCGGGTGGACAACGTGGATGAGACGGTGGCCGAGTTGAAAAGTCGCGGCGCCGACATCGCCGTGGAACCGCGCACCATCCGGCCGGGGGTGAGAATCGCCTTCGTCCGCGCCCCGGACGACGTGCGGATTGAGTTGCTGCAACGGGATTAGGCCGCCCCGTCCCGGCGGGAGTTGGGTTGCTAACCCCTATTCCCGTTCCACCCGCCGCAGGGTGTAGGTGTCGGCGGCCATAATATCTTGAATGTGGGGCGTCAGGTTGGGGAAATCGTCGGTAACGGCGTGAACCAGGCGGCCACTCAACCCGGCAGAGGCGTCCCCGGCCAGCCATACCGCCAGTTCAGCGGCCCGCTCGATAGACGCGCCACCGCCGCCGGTAACCTGCTGTCCAAAGGCGTATAACTCGGTGTCGCCGGCGGCCTCGGCCCGGTCGGTTATCTCCTCCCACATACGGGTGTGGATTGACCCCGGCCCCAGGGCGTTGACCTGGATGTTCTTATCCGCCAGTTCCAGGGAGAGAATCTCGGTAAGGCGGATGATGGCCGCCTTGGAGGAACCGTAGGCCGACAGGTGATAGGGGGCCGAGGTGGAACCGGAGCCGGACAGGTTGATAATCCGGCCGCCGCCGGCCGCCGCCAACGCCGGAATTACCGCCCGGCAGCATAGATAGGTTCCTACCAGGTTCACCTGAATCGTGCGTAGCCAGGATTCTACGTCGTTTTCCTCCAGCGCGCCCACCGGCCCGACGATGCCGGCGTTGTTCACCAGAATATCCAGCCGGGAAAAGCGGGCCAGGGCCTGGCCGGCCATCGCGTCCACCGCCGCCCGGTCGGTAACGTCCACGCCAATGACGCAGGTGGCGGCGCCCAGGGAACCGGCGGCGTGGGCCGTTTCCTCAAGTTCCTCCAGGGTACGGGCGGCCAGGGCCAGTTGCGCCCCCTCCCGGGCGTAGGCCAGCGCAATGGCCCGGCCAATACCCCGCCCGGCGCCGGTAATCAGCGCCACCTTATCCTTCAATCGCATTGCATCCACCTCTTGCCTTATAATAACTGCCGGCAGTGGCGTGGGCAAAGTCAGGTTGCCGCCCAAGGCAATCAGGTCTTGAACGGGGCAACCCAAGCAACCGTCATTCCGGGTCGGCAACCGTGATTCCGGCGCCGACAACCGTCGTTCCGGCGAAAGCCGGAATCCAGGAAATCCCCCGGAAAAGGGCGGGCCGGCTACTGAGGGTTCTGGATTCCGGCTTTCGCCGGAACGACGGGTTTAGGGTGCGGTTGCCCTGAGTCGCCGCCTCTCCCCGCTCATCCTGAGCTTGTCGAAGGATAAACTGTCGGATAGGGGATGGTTCGACAGGCTCACCATGAGCGGGGAGAGTAGGCAACTTGACTTTATACCGCCATCGCCCGGCGCGTCTGCCCCATTGTCTAGCCCGCCCGTAGAGTGTATTCTTTAGGTCAGGCCAAACCGGTAAAACCTTTCTCGAACCGAAAGCGTAACCGTTTGTATCCGTAAGCGCAATTTTCAAGGCAGACTGGTATGACTCTATCACCATCCGACATTTTACTGCTGATTTGCCTGGGGGTAATCGTCCTCTGGACTATCCGGCTGGCCCGGGCCCGGGGCTTGAACCCCTGGCCGTGGGTCGTCGGGGTGGTGCTGCTGATTGCTATTGCCTGGAATTATTTCAGCCGCCCGTTCATCGGGCCGGTGGCAATGGCGCCCCTGGTCTTTCTACTGCTGTTCCGCAGCCCGCTGTTTCGCCGGAACCAGGCGCCGGCCAGTGTACCCTGCCCCCGCTGCGCTGCGCCCGATACCGGCGGGTTGAATTTCTGCGTCCAATGCGGTTGGGACCTTTCCAAGTCCTACCCTAACATCGGCGCTGATGCCAGTGGCGTAGAGGAACCGGCCAGCGCTGCACCGGAACCGCCCCGGGAGCCGGAACCGGTCTCACCGGCCTTCGATACTACCTATGAAACACCCCCGGAACCCGTAGCTGAACCGGTATCCGAATACGTTACGCCGGCCCCGCCCGAACCGGCCACCGGCCCGGCGGCTGACTCGGCAACGGAAAGGGAAACGGAAACGGCGGCCACCGAGCCGGTTCTCGCTCAGGAAGTTGCGCCGCCACCACCGGAGGCAGAGCCGCCCAGACCGGCCCCGCGCCGTATTCCCACCGCCGCCAGTATGACCGAGCGGGGCATTGCCCTGTTCAGCCAGGGCCGGTTTCAGGAGGCCGTGGACCAGTTCACCAAGGCCATTGCCCTGGATCCCAAGTACCGGCTGGCCTGGGAACGGCGGGCCGAAGCCTATGGTCGCCTGGGCCGGGCCGAACAGGAAGCGGCGGACAAGCGGCAGTTGGAAGCTATCTAACCCCAAACCTTCTAACCCCGTGCCTGGCGGCGCGCCGGGGATTTTCACCCCAAAACTCCAGCCCATAGATTCACCAAGAGAGCATCTCGGTGGGTCTCGGTGGTCGTTGCGTCCCGGCGTCTTGGTGGTGAAAGGGGGATTAAACCGCCATTATGTGGTAGCCGGCGTCCACCGGGATAATGGAGCCGGTGATGCCGCTGGACAGGTCGCTGCACAGAAATAGGGCGGTTTTGGCTACTTCGTCGGCGTGGATGTTGCGCTGCAAGGGGGCTTTCTCGGCGTGGATTTTTTTCATATCCAGAAAGCCGTGGATTCCCCGCGCCGCCAGGGTATCCAGCGGCCCGGCGGAAATGGCGTTCACCCGAATGTTGTCCGGCCCGAACTCGGCGGCCAGTTGCCGGACGCTGTGCTCCAGCGCCGCTTTGGCCGTGCCCATCACGTTGTAGCCGGGATACACTTTCTGCGATGCCTGGAAGGTCATCGCTATGACGCTCCCGCCCCCGGTCATCAGCGGGGCGGCGTGCTTGACCAGCGGCAGCAGGGAATAGGCGCTCACGTCCAGGGCGATGCGGAACCCTTCCCGGTCGGTATCGGCAAACCGGCCGGCCAAATCCTCCCGATTGGCGTAGGCGATGCTGTGTACCAGAAAGGAAATGTCGCCAAAAGACTCAGCGACCTGCTCAAAGGCCGCCTGAATTTGCCCGTCGTCGGAGGCGTCGCAGGGCAGCGTTATGGCGTTTTCCAAGCCTTCGGCCAGCCGGACAACCCGGTCTTTCAGCCGGTCATTCTGGTAGGTAAAGGCCAGTTGCGCGCCGGCCTGCCCCAGCAGCCGGGCGATGGCCCAGGCAATGCTCCGGTCGTTGGCGACTCCAAAAACTACGCCTTTCTTGCCGGTAAGGTCTATCGGGTACAAGGAACTACCTCCCTTGCGATACTAGGCTGATAACAAGCCGGGGCTGAAGTTCCGGCTCAGCGAAAGGCCGGCGCCACCCGTTCCAGGAATTGGTCAAGCTGCCGTTCCGGTTGGAAAGAGGCAAACCGCACCACTACCGTGCCGGCCCCGGCGGCTACGTACTCGGCAATCCGTTCCTTAACCCGTTCCGGGCCGCCGAAAGGCCCCCACCGGGTTCCCCAGATGTTGGCCCCATAGTAGCCCAGCAGGTACTTTTCCGCCTCTGCCTCTGCCTTGGCAATGTCCGAGTCCATATTGACGGTCAGGTACATTACCGTTTCCAGGGACTCCGGGGCGCGGCCTAATTCGGCGGCCCGACTTTTCACCGCCTCCACCACTTGAGCATACTCTCCCGGCGTGTCGGAAATGGAAATTATGCCGTCGGACAGCCGGGCGGCCCGCCGGAATTGGGCTTCCCGGGCCGGGGAACGCCAGTGGCAGGCCAGGAACAGGGGAACGCCACCGGGCTGCACCGGCCGGGGGCCAACGGAGACCGCATCAAGGTTGAAATGTTTTCCGGCAAAGGTTAGCGGGCTTTCCTGGCCCAACCCTTTGATAATCCGGGCCATTTCCTCCAGCCGGCCGGCCCGGCGGGTGGCGGATACGCCGGCCGCCTGCCATTCCCGCTGCTGCTCTTCGTTAAAGGCGCCGCCCACCCCGGCGGCAATCATCAACCGGCCTCGGGATATGAGGTCAACCGTCCCCAAGGTTTGGGCCAGCAGTACTGGGTGGCGCAGGGCCATTAAAAGCACCGCCGTACCCAGGCGAACCCGCTCGGTGCGCGCGGCGACGGCGGCCAGAGTGGTCAGCGGTTCCAGCCGGGGCTTGGCGGTAAGGCTGTCCCCGACCCATACCGAATCCAGTCCCGCCGCCTCCGCCCGGCCGGCCAGGTCGATAATCCGGTCGGCGTTGTCCGGCGGCGTGTCCGCCAGCAGCAACCCCCGGGTGGGCAGCAGGACGCCCAGCTTAACCGCCGGCCCGTTTCCTGATTGAGCCGGATTAGACGGGGCCGGTGAATTAGATGGAGATAGGGTCACCTTCGCCTCGCAAAACGGGGATTTCGCCCGGCTCCGCCGCCGGTTTCTTCAGGGTCAGCCGTTGCACCAATCCCGGCTCCCGCTGCTGGAAAAACTCCAGGTCTTCCAGAATGTCCAGGTCAAAACCCAGCCCTTCGCTGTAGCAGATGGCAACGGAAATTTCCAGCTTGGCCGCCTGGCTCAGGTGCTTGGTAAAGCTGCGGTTGCCCAACTCCGGCTTGAAGGCCAGTTTGGGGGGAATCAGGATGCCATTGGTGCCGGAGTCCCGGCGGGCCGGGGCCAGGACGATGTTGCGCCCCTGGCCGGAGGAGCGAATCAGGCTGGTCAGGTCGCTGGACTTGAGAAAGGGCAGGTCGCCGGGCAGGTAGAGGGCGCCATAGCCGCGCTGGGAGGCCCGGTCAAAGGACTTGTCCACGGTATCGTTCAGGTTGCGGCCAAAATCCTCGATCCAGAGGCCGTCAAAGTTGCGAGTCAGGTTGCGGATGCGCCAGTCCCCGCCGACCACCCAGAAAATGTCGATGGAGGCCCCTTTGATTGCCATGATTACCCGCCGCAGCATCCCGATGACCAGGTCGCCCCGTTCCTCGGCGGTCAGCCGGCGCGACAGGCGCGTCTTGCAGTCGGCCAGCGGTTTCATCGGAATAATCGGGATGATACCGCTTTCATCCAGCATCGTCATCGCTCCCTCCAAGCTCCAGGATGAGTTTCGCCAGGGCTATTTTATCCTCATCCGTTTCCATAATAATGGGCGCCACCAGGGGCCGGATGCCCAGGTCGGCGATGGCCGGGGCCAAATGCTCATCCCGCTCATCAATCAGGAACCGGTCGCAGATGCCCCGGTACAGCCGGGCCACCCCCAGGCTGGTCGGTTCGTGGCCCAACTCGGCCATTATTTTGGCCGCCGGGCCGCGCACCGCCGCGCCGCCCACTAGCGGGCTGACCGCTACCCGCAGCCGCCCGGCGCCGGCGCCACCGGCAACATCACCGGCAGCAACGCTATCCGCCGCCAACATTTCCCGCACTCCCGGCAGGGCCAGGATTGGCCCCAGGCTCAGGAAGGGGTTGGAGGGGCATAGCACCACCAGCCCGGCGTCGGCCAGGGCCGCCGCAAACCCGGGCGCCGGCCGGGCCGCCGCCGCTCCCCGGTACTGCACGCCGTTCACCGCCGGTTCGCTGCGCTGCCGGACAAAATAGTCCTGCATCGCCAGTTCCCCCGATTCCGTTGCCAGAAAGGTACGCACTGGATCATCGGACATCGGAACAATCCGGTGGGCCACGCCCAGGCAGCGGCAAAGCTCCGCCGTAACCTGGGAAAGGGTGGCCCCTTCCCCCAGCAGTTGGGTGCGCCGGATATGGGTCGCCAGGTCCCGGTCGCCCAGGTTAAACCAGGTATCAACTTGGTAGCGGGCCAGCATTTCCAGCGCGTGAAAGGTCTCTCCGGCGAGGCCCCAGCCGGTTTCCGGGTTGGACATTCCGGCCAGAGTATATACCACCGTGTCCAGGTCGGGGGAGACGTGCAGCCCGTGGAAACACTCATCGTCCCCGGTGTTCACCGCCACGGTCAACCGCTCCGGCGGCAGTTGCCGGGCCAGCCCCAGGACCAGCTTGGCGCCGCCCACCCCGCCGGCCAGGGCCAATACCTTTCCTTGAAACAAGCCCATTCCAGTCAATCCCGCTTACCCCAACTCAGGAGCGGGTTTCCACGCCGGGCCGGGTGGACTGGCGGGGATGCTCAAAGCGGAAGGTATCCAGTTGCACCAGTTTGCGATAGGAGCCGAAAATTTCCTCTACGTTGTCCCCCACCAGGTCCAGGGGGTCAACTTGCCCGTCATCCTGGTCAAAGACCCGTTTCAGCCCGTAGGTGGTGTAACGCTCGGCGGGGATGCGCCCGGCCTGGCGAATCATCTGGCGGAACTCGGCGGGGCGCATCAGTTGCCCGTGCTGCGCGCCGGCCGAGGTGGAGATGCTTTCGTTAATCAGGGTGCCGCCCAGGTCATTAACGCCGGCGGTCAGCAGCAGTTGGGAGAGGCGGCTCCCCTCCTTGACCCAGGACGCCTGGATGTTGGGTATCCAGTTGTTCAGCATAATGCGGGCGATGGCGTGAACCTTGATAACGTCCATTCCGGTGGGGCCGGAACGCACGTCTTCCACCAACCCCTTCAGAAACATCGGCGCCTCGGTGTTGACAAAGCTGAGGGGAACAAACTCGGTAAAGCCGCCGGTAGCCTGCTGGATGTCCCGCAGCAGGGCGATGTGCCGGGCCAGGTGTTCGTTAGTTTCCACGTGGCCGAACATCACCGTCGAGGTGGTGGGGATGTCCAGTTCGTGGGCGGTGGTGATTACCTCAACCCACTGATCAACGCTGATCCGCCCCGGGGAGATGTGGTCGCGCAGGGGCTGGTCGAGGACTTCCGCCGAGGTGCCGGGCAAACTGCCCACCCCGGCGTCCTGCAAGCCCCGCAGGTATTCCCGGATGGTGCAGCGGGAGCGGATGGAGCCGTAAAGCACCTCTTCCGGGGAAAAGCCGTGAACGTGGATTTCCGGCAGTTCTTCCTTAATCGCCGCGCACAGCTTGATGTAAAGGTCGCCCTCCATCTGCGGGGGCAGCCCGGCCTGGATACAAACCTCGGTGGCCCCGTAGTCCCACGCCTCTTTGGCCCGGCGGATGATTTCGTTCACCGGCAGAAAATAGCCCTCTTCCTCCCGGAAGTCCCGGCTGAAGGCGCAGAAGCCGCAGCGCTTGATGCAGACGTTGGTAAAGTTGATGTTGCGGTTGACCACGTAGGTCGCCAGGTCGCCCACGGTGCGGCGGCGCAGTTCGTCGGCCACCATCCCCAACGCGCTGAACTCCAGGCCGGTAGTCTCAAACAGGATTACCGCATCGGCCACGGAAATATCCTTGCCGGCCAACGCCGCCTCCAGAATCCGGGCCACCGGCGGGTTCAGTTGCGCTACCAGGGACTCCAGGCGGCCGGCGTCCACCGCCGCCTCAGACTGAATATCGGGCTGAATATCGGATTGAGTATCGGGCTGAATCGGCTGACTAGCTGACTGCTGACTGATGGGAGTCCGGTCAGTTCCTTCCGGCATACCGCTCCATTCCTCCTTTAACGTATCCGTCCCGGTCGGCCTGCGCCGCCACCCGCGTTTTGAGGGCATCGGGCAGCCGATTCCCGGAACCCAGGAAAAACTCCGGGTAAACCGGCAGCCGGGGCCGGAGTTCAAACCCCTTTGACCGGGTGCGTTCCTCTAACTCGGCCAGGCCGGGCCAGGGCGCCTCCGGGTTCACGTAGTCAATGGTCAGGGGCGATATGCCGCCCCAATCGTTAATGCCGGCCGACAGGTAAGCCGGATAGTCCTGGGCGCTGAGGTTGGGCGGCACTTGCAGGTTCACTTCCGGCCCCAGCAGCAGCCGGGCCACCGCCACCGTCCAGAGCAAATCTTCCCCGGCGGCGTCCGGCGCCGCCCCCATAGGCGTGTCCGGCTTGGCGCGAAAGTTCTGGATGATGACCTCCTGCACGTGGCCGTAGGTACGGTGCAAACGGCGAATGGCAAGCAGCGCCTCAATCCGCTCCCGGCGGGTTTCCCCGATGCCGATGAGGATGCCGGTGGTGAAGGGTATGCCCAACTCTCCGGCTAGTTCGATGGTACGCAAGCGAACCCGGGGCCGTTTGCTGGGGGCAAACTCATGGGGGCCGCCGGCCTGGTACAGGCGGGGGCTGACGCTTTCCAGCATCAGGCCCATGGACGGGTTGAAAGGCTGTAACGCAGCCAACTCCCGCCGGCTCATCGTGCCGGGATTGGCATGGGGCAAAAGGGTAGTTTCCTCCAGCACCAGTTGGCACATCGCCGTCAAGTATTCCAGGGTAGAGCCGTAGCCCCGGTGGGCCAGCCATTGCCGGGCCTCCGGGTAACGCTGCTCCGGCCGCTCCCCCAGGGTGAACAGGGCCTCGGTACAGCCCAGCCGCTGCCCGGCCTGCGCCACGGCCAGCACCTCCTCCGGGGACATATAAAGGCGCGGCGCCGCTTGGGGATTTTGCCGGAAGGTGCAATAGCCGCAAAAGTCCCGGCACAAGTGAGTCAGCGGGATAAACACCTTGGGGGAAAAGGTAACTATCTTTCCCTTGCCCCGGTCCCGGAGCCGGGCGGCGGCGGCGCAAAGGTCGGCCACCGGGTAACTGCCGGGGCCGTCCAGCAACCGGGCCTCGGCGTCGGTCAAATCCCCGCCGACAACTGCGCCGGCAATCTCGCCAACAATTTCGGTAGAACTCCAGGTCGCCGGAACGCTCAAGTGAATCCTGCCCTTGCTTGTGGGATACCGCTTTGGGATACCCCATTGTAGCGGTTAGTTATGTTACTAGCAACCGCCGAGCTTTTGGGGTGTTTTCAACTTACGGCATTTTCAACGCCGGTTGGCATTTACATCCGGGTAGGGGCGGGTTTCTAACCCGCCCTGCGTTCCGATGCCAAGACGCCCCTATCACCGCTCATGGTGAGCTTGTCGAACCATCCTCCCATCCGAGGGTTCGTCCTTCGACAAGCTCACCATGAGCGGGGTTTGTTTGAGCGGGGTTTGTTCCTGAACGGGCGTTGTCCCTCAACGGGCTTTGTTCCGGGCGAGCGGAGTTTATTCCGGGCGCCGGCTTGGCCCGCCCCTACTGCATTGGGGAGTAGGCGGTGGGGCGCAGGATTACGTTGCGCACCCGGGCGTTGATGGGGCCGTCCTGCTCCGACTCGGCCCGTACCTGGTGCCAGCCCGGGTCGGCCTGGAAGGCGGCCCACTTCGTTTCCCGGTCGGCCAGGCTGTCGTAGCCCAGCATATACACCAGTTGGTTGCTGGTGCCGATTTCCTCGGTCCAGAAACCCACTACGTGGATGTTATGTTTCTGAAAGAAGCCCAGGGTATGGTTGGCAAAACGGTCGTTCAGCGCCGGCAGCCGGCCGGGAATGGTCTCATAAATCCGCAGTTCGTAAATCATCGTTCCTCCATCAGGGTCAAAGTTTGGCCGGTCGCTACCGGACTATCGGAATTGAGATGCTACTAATCCCCGTTTAGCGGGGCATAGATAGATAAAGGACAGCACGGAAAAGGGCGGCTGACTGGCCGGGGTTCAGAAACCGTCAAGGCGGCCCTGGTCGTCCGCCTCGGTCAGCCCTTTCCAGGGCCGGCCCAGGTACTGGTGAGCGCGGCGGGTAGTTACCCGGCCCCGGGGAGTACGCTCCAGAAAGCCCAACTGCATCAGATACGGCTCCCAGACCTCCATAACCGTATCCGAATCCTCGCTCAGGGACGCGGACAAAGTCTCCAACCCCACCGGGCCGCCGTTGAACTTGTCAATGATGCTGGTCAGCAGGCGGTGGTCTGATTCGTCCAGGCCCAGGCCGTCCACCCGCAGGCGGTTCAGGGCGTCCCGGGCTACCGGGCCGGTAACCCGGTTGTCGGCCACCACCAGGGCGTAGTCCCTGGTGCGCTTGAGCAGGCGGTTGGCGATGCGGGGCGTGCCCCGGGAACGGGCGGCCACCTCGACGATACCCTCGGCGTCGGCCTCCACCCCCAGGATGCCGGCCGACCGCCGCACCACCAACTCCATATCCGCCGTTTCGTAGTAGTCCAGCCGGAACACCGAGCCGAACCGATCCCGCAGGGGCGCGCTAATCAGGGAGAAACGGGTGGTCGCGCCAATCAGGGTAAAGGGGTTGATGCGCAGGTTGATGTTGCGGGCCGCCAAGCCCTTGCCCACCATCCAGGAAAGAAAGAAGTCCTCCATTGCCGAATACAGGACTTCCTCCACCACCCGGTTGAGGCGGTGAATCTCATCAATAAACAGGATGTCGTCGGGCTGGAGGGCGGTGAGGATGGCGGCCATATCGCCGGCGCGCTCGACGGCCGGGCCGGAGGTAACCTTGATGTTCACCGCCATTTCCTGGGCAATGATGTGGGCCAGGGTGGTCTTGCCCAATCCGGGCGGGCCGTAGAGGATGATGTGATCCAGGGGTTCACCCCGGAGTTTGGCCGCCTGGATGCCGATGCCCAGGTTGTCCTTGACCTGGGCCTGGCCCACAAACTCGGCCAACCGCCGGGGGCGCAGGGAAAGGTCCAGGTTATCATCGTCCGGCTGGGCCGCGCCGGAGATAACCCGTTCCGGGTCGGGGGAATTAGCGCCGGAATCACTCAAGTGCTTGTCCTGTCCGTTACCGCTTGCCGCTTTCTGCTCTCTACGGCTGCTGCGGCCCATTCTAGGCCAGGGCAAAGGCAGCGTCAAGGAAAGGTTGTCAGCAGGCCGGGCAATCGCGTCTTGACCGGGGCAACCTAAACAACCGTCATTCCTAAGTAACCGTCATTAGTAACCGTCGTTCCGGCGAAAGCCGGAATCCAGAATCCTATGCGGCCGGCACGTTCTTTTCCTGGGGATTTCCTGGATTCCGGCTTTCGCCGGAACGACGGTTATGGGGGGCGGAATGACGGGTATGTGATGCGATTGACCTTGACCGGCGATATTCCCAACATTTGTTGGTATTCCCTTGCCGTTGAACTCCGGGCGGGTTAGAAACCCGCCCCTACGCCGGTGATAATGCCGGCAAGGGTGATGGTAATACCGGCAAGGGTTAAGAATACCCGTCCGGGGCAAAATCTCCCCATTCGCGGAATAAGCCAAAGTTGAATATCCGGCAAGTCCATATATAATAGCTGTTGGTTGAGCTTGGTTTTAGGCAAGGTAAGGAACTGAGGAATGATGAAAGTCCTGCACGGGGATGAACTGGCCCAGGCCCTGACCGCCGGGTTTCGCTGCCTGGAACGCTACCGGGACCCGATCAACGCCTTGAACGTTTACCCGGTGCCCGACGGCGATACCGGAACTAATATGCTGCTGACGATGAGCGCCGGCGTAGCCAAGTGCGCCCAATCCGCAGGGGCCACCGCCGGCCAGGTGGCGGCGCTGGTGGCCGACGGCGCCTTTTGGGAGGCCCGGGGCAACAGCGGCGTCATCCTGTCCCAGTTTTTTAAGGGAATCGCCCAGGGGCTGGAAGGGAAAGAGGTTTGCGCCGGCGCTGACCTGGCCCAAGCCTTCCGGGCGGCGACCCAGGCCGCCTATCGCGCGGTGGGCAACCCGGTGGAAGGCACGATGCTCACCGTCATTCGCTGCGTGGCCGAGGCCCTGGAAAGCCGGGTAGCGCAGGACGGAGCGGGGGATGACCTGCTGGCCCTGTGGGAACTGGCTTTTGAGGCGTCCAAAGAGGCCCTCGACAGTACCCCGTCCCTGCTGCCCAAGCTGCAAGAGGCTGGCGTAGTGGACGCCGGGGGTATGGGCATCGTGGTCATCCTCGGCGGCGCCTACCACCACCTGAACGGGCAGGATGCGGCCCAGATTGACCTGGAGTTGAATACCGCCGCCGGCCAGATTGACCCGGCGCAACTGGCCTCCGTTTCCGTCGAAAGCGACTTTCTGGACTCCTCCACCGAACTGGAATGGGGCTACTGCACCCAATTCCTGATTCAAGGCGAGGGGCTGGATCTGGAGCAGGTACGGGAGGACTTGGGCCAGCAGGCCGAGTCCCTGGTAATCGTGGGCGACGACCGGGTGATCCGGGTGCACGTTCACGTCGAGGACCCGGGCGCCGCCCTGAGCTACGGCGTGGCCCGGGGCGAGTTGTCGCAAATCAAGATTGACAATATGACGATGCAAAACCAGGATTGGGCGACGGGACACCAGGAGCGGGGCGCGCCCAAGTCGGGGATTGCGCTGGTGGCGGTAGCCCCCGGCGACGGGCTGGCTCAACTGTTCCGGGACTCCGGTTGCGCCGCCGTAGTCAGCGGCGGGCAAACGATGAACCCCAGCGTGGCCCAACTGCTCAACGCCGCCGAATCCTCCGGCGGCCGGGAGGTCATCCTCCTGCCCAACAACAAGAACGTGGCGATAACCGCGACCCAGGCGGCGGAGCGGGAAAACGCGGCGCAGAACCTTTACGTGATTCAGTCCCGCACCGTGTCCCAAGGGGTGGCGGCGGCCCTGGCCTTCAACGCGCAGGTCTCCGCCGCCCAAAACCTGCAAGCAATGGCCGACGCCCTGACCGCCGTAGTCTCCATCGAGATTACCCGGTCAATCCGCGATACCACCCTGGAAGGCATCGCCGTAGCCGAAGGGGATTATATGGGCCTGGTGGAGGGCGATTTAGCCGTAGTAAAGGACACGCCGGAGGAAGCCCTGCTGTCCGCCCTGGCCGGGGTCGGGCTTACCGACGACCACATCGTAACCCTCTACCGGGGCGCGGACGCCAGCCAGGAACAGGCCGAGGCCCTGTCCCGGCGGATTGAGGCGCAGGCGCCGGGGGTTCAGATTGACCTGATTTACGGCGGCCAGCCCCACTATCCCTACTTTGCCTCCGTGGAGTAAGCAATGGCAATACGCATTGTTACCGACAGCACCTCGGACTTGCCGGCCGACTTGGCCCGGCAACTGGACATCAGCATCGTCGCCAGCAACGTGGTAATTGATGATGTGAACTATCGGGACGGGATTGACCTGACCCCGGATGACTTTTACCGGCGTCTGACCTCCGGCGGGAACCTGCCCACCACTTCCCAGCCGTCGGTGGGCGCCTTTCAGACGGCCTACCAGGAATTGCTGGAGCAGGGCCACGAAATAGTGTCCATTCACGTCTCCGGCAAGCTCAGCGGCACCGTCAACTCGGCGACCCAGGCTAAAGCCGCCCTGGGCGACGACGTCCCCATTGAGGTTATCGACTCCGGCCTGGCCTCCAGTGCGCTGGGGCTGGTCGCCGTGGCGGCGGCCCAACGGGCCCAAGAGGCGGCCTCCGGCCGGGAAGTGGCGGAGCCGGTACGCGCCAACCTGGGGTTGACTACTACCTTCTTTTCCCTGGACACCCTGGAATACCTGCAAAAGGGCGGGCGGATTGGCAAGGCCCAGGCTTTTGTCGGGTCGCTGTTGAGCGTCAAGCCCATCCTGACCCTGCTGGACGGCGAGGTATCGCCCCTGGAACGGCCCCGCAACCACGAGCGGGCAATGCGCCGCTTGGTGGAATTGGCCCGGGAACGGGCGCCCCTGCAACAACTCGGCGTAGTGTACAGCACCGAAGCGGATTGGGCCGCCGACCTGCGCCACCGCCTGAGCGAACTGCTGCCCGAGGAGCAAATCATCACCAGCCGTTTCGGGCCGGCCCTGGGCACTTACGTCGGCCCCAAGGCCCTGGGAATAGCCCTTACTTCCGCCCGGTAGCGGCAGCCGGCCATTAACGGAAAACAACCGGGCGGTGTAACGGTGCAATTCTGATGGCATCCAGTTCAACAAATACTTCCAATACTGCCGACACGCCCGGCTGGATTGAACCTTTCCGTAGAATCCTGGAACAGGAACGGGCTAACGGGTTCAACAACCGGGCCGTAATCGGGGGTATTGATGACTTCCTACGGCATTGGGCTGAGGCAATAACCGCTTTCCTCAAGGAGGCCCCGGACGCCCCGGCGTTGCTACAGCTCTCTTACGCCGATATGTCCCTGCCGGAACGGGAGGAGTGGGTCAATCAATGGCGCGCCCTGCTGGAACCGGGCCGGGCCGCACCGCCACCGGCCCCCAACCCGGCAACTCAACCCAAAACCCCGCCGGCGCGCCGGGCCAAACAACCGCTGCCCGATTCCGCCGCCAATGGCGCCGGCACACCCGCCGACTCACCCGCCGACTCACCCCCGGAGAAACCGGACGTTGACGTTCCGGTAACCACGCTGAAACGGGTAAATGACAAGCTGTCGGGCCAACTGAGCAAGCTGGGCATCGCTACCGTCCGGGACTTGCTCTACCACTTCCCCCGCTACCACCTGGACTACTCGGAAACCGTCAAAATCGCCGACCTGTGGGCCGGTCAGGATCGTACCGTGGTGGGGCAGGTCGCAGAGGCGCGGGAGGTGCGGCTGGGCCAGCAGGGGCGCAAGGCTACCGAGGCGGTGCTGCGCGACGATACCGGCAGCGTCAGAGTAACCTGGTTCGGGCAGGCTTACCTGGCCCGCACCCTCAAACCCAACACCCAGGTTGCGGTCAGCGGCAAAGTGGATGAGTTCCGGGGCCGGCCGGTGTTCGAGTCGCCGGAGTACGAAATTCTTAACCGGGGGCAACCCTCCATCCATACTGGGCGGCTGCTGCCGGTCTATCCCCTGACCGCCGGCCTGACCGGGCGGAACCTCCGCAGCCTCACCTGGCAGACGCTCAACGAATGGCTGGCCGGCGTCGAGGAACCCCTGCCGCCCAAGCTGTTGTCCCGCGCCGGCCTGCTGCCCCTGCACCAGGCCATCCGGCAGGCCCACTACCCGGACAGCCTGGAGCGGTGGACGCAGGCGCGCCGCCGCCTGGCCTTTGACGAACTGCTGACCTTGCAACTGGCGGTGCTGGCCCGCCGGCAGCGCAACAACCGGGCGGTAGAAGGGGTGGCCGTAGCGACCAATCCGACCCTGCTGGAGGGTCTGGTCGAGTCGCTCCCTTTTACCTTGACGGCGGCCCAGCGGAACTGCGTCGGGGAGATTCTGGACGACCTGGCGCGGGGGACGCCGCCGATGAGCCGCCTGCTCCAGGGCGAAGTGGGCAGCGGCAAGACGGTGGTGGTGCTGGTGGCCCTGTTAGCCACCATTGCCGCCGGCTACCAGGGCGCCATTATGGTGCCGACCGAGGTGCTGGCCGAGCAGCACTTTCAGACCGTAGCCAATCTGCTGGGCGGTCTGGCCCCTACCGCTCAGGAAGGAAACGTGCTGACCGCCTGGCCCGAGGCCCTGGGCCGCCCGGTAACGGTGGGGCTGTTGACCGGCAGCACCGGAGTCCGGGCGCGCCGCAAGCTGACCGGAATGGCCGCTGATGGCGGCCTGGACCTGCTCATCGGAACCCACGCCCTCATCCAGGACGGCGTAGAGTTGCCCAACCTGGCCCTGGCGGTAATGGATGAGCAGCACCGGTTCGGGGTGGCCCAACGCTCGGCCCTGCGCCAAAAGAGCCGGGAGAACCCCCACACCCTGGTGCTGTCGGCCACGCCCATTCCCCGCACCCTGTCCCTGACCCTGTACGGCGACCTGGACATTTCCACCATCAACGAACTGCCCCCCGGCCGCCAGGAAATCCAAACTCAATGGCGAGGCTCTGAAAGTCGGGAACGGGAAATCGTATATGGTGGCATCAAACGACAGGTTAGCGAAGGCCGGCAAGCGTTCATCGTTTATCCATTGATTGACGAGTCGGACGCCATTGAAGCCAAGGCTGCCACGGAAGAGTACCAGCGATTGTCCCGCGAGGTGTTTCCCCAACTGCGCCTGGGCCTGCTGCACGGGCGAATGACGGCGGCGGAAAAAGACCGGGTGATGCGCCGGTTCCGGGACGGCGACCTGGACATCCTGGTTACTACGGCGGTGGTGGAAGTGGGCATTGACGTGCCTAACGCCACGGTGATGTTGATTGAGGGCGCCGACCGGTTCGGCCTGTCCCAACTGCACCAGTTCCGGGGCCGCGTCGGGCGCGGCGAGCATAAAAGCTACTGCATCCTGATGTCGGATGACCCCTCGGAAAATGCCACTAAACGGCTGAACGCTTTAGAGCAAATCAATGACGGGTTTCAGTTGGCCGAGGTGGACTTGGAACTGCGGGGGCCGGGGGACTTCTTTGGCACCCGGCAGAGCGGCCTGCCCAACCTGCGCATGGCCCACGTCTCCGACCGGGAACTGCTGGACCTGGCCCGCCAGGAGGCCACCCGGATTATGGAGCAAGACCCGGAGTTGGCCCTGGCGGAACACCCGGCGCTGGCCGCCCAGGTAGCCCGCTTTATGGAGCAGGTAAGCGCCGAGTTCAGCTAGGGGGGGCCTTCAATCAGTGGCTTGCCAATAGTGGCTTGCCGGCTTATTTTCTCACTGATAAAGTAAGACTATGCAGAAAGAAGTTGCAGAATTAAACCAAAATACCGGGAAAGCGGCCACTGAAAAATTGGGGAGCGGGATTTACGTAGATGTAGAAAACCTTCAGGGGGCAACGGAAGCCCAAGAAGTCATTACGTCATTGCTGGAGTCCTGGCCGGAAACCGCGCCAGGCCCTTCCTGCTTGAATCTTTATGTTCAAGCAGCCCAAGTGCTGCTCTGGGATATGTGGGCCAAAAGCCAGTTCCCCCACCTGGTTATTGCCGCCCAAGGTGTTCAGCATTTCAGCAACAGCCCAACCAAGAATTCCGCCGATATTGCAATGGCTATAGATGCCATATCCGATATTTTGCTGGGCAGAATATCTTACGTTGTGGTAGTAAGCGACGATAGCGACTTCATTTCGCTTTACAACAAAATGAAGGAAGAGAGATTCGGGGGCGATAATTCATCCGGCAACATCCCGTTCTTGTGGGTAGTTACCGATCGTGACGGAACCCGCTCCTCGACCATAAAGGATTTCTTCCCCAACGACCACATCCACGTTGTACGCTTTCCAAGCAGGACAAGCCCCGTGTCGGAGAAAATTGAGGCCAATATCCCCAAAGAAGTGCCGGCAGCCAAAAAGAATGTCAGTAATCCTCTTGGAGGTATGGCCCAAGCTATTATTGACCAAATCGAGGTAGGGCAGTTCAGCAGTGTTGATTGCTGGAGAATTATAAAAGAAGGATGGCCTCGTCATTCGATAGTAACGACCAGTGAATCTGCAAAAAACAGGGAGGCAACCTTTGGGGAAAAATTCCTGCACGAAATTTTCCCTATCCTCAAGCGACGCGGTGTTACTAACCCTAGTAATAGGCCCCGGCGATACGAAATGACACAAGCGGCAAAAGACTCTGCCCGATGAATGTTGAATTCTGAAAGGAAGTGTCCAGCGCCGAGTCCACCTAGGCAATCGCCTTAAAGCGGTAACCCACGTTCCAGATGGTTTCAACGAAGGAGTGGTCGGGGTCTTCTATTTTAGAGCGCAGCCGCCGCACGTGAACGTCCACGGTGCGGGTGCCGCCCAGGTAATCATAGCCCCATACCTGGCTCAGCAGCACGTCCCGGGTGTAAACCCGGCCGGGGTTGGAGGCCAGCATCACCAGCAGTTGAAACTCCTTGTAGGTGAGGGAAACCCGCCGGCCGGCCATCAGCACGTCATAGCGTTCCGGGTCGATAACCAGGTCGCCAATCTTGAGCAGTTGCGCCCCCGCCGGGCCGCTGACCCGGTAGATGGCCTGCCTGATGCGGGCCAGCAATTCCCCCGGCTGCACCGGGCTTAAAATGAACTCGTCCGGGTTAAGGGCCGGGTCGTAGGCCTCCACCGCCGCCGCCGGCACTACGGCCAGCACCGGCACCTTCAACCCCCGGCAGCCAGCCACCATTTCCTGCCCCTCGGCCGGCGGAAAGGATTCCACGTCCAGCAGAACCGCATCCGGCTTGGTTTGCGGGGAACCGGCGGCCTCCTCAACCTGGTACAGTTCGGAACCGAACCGGCAGGACAGCCCGGCCCCGCTGATTGTTTCCAGCAGGGGCCGCAGGCCATTCCCATGATTTGCCAGGAGAAATACGCTATACACCGATAAACTCAAGCCCGGCGCGGCGCTGATTTTCTGGCGTAAGTATATGCGATTTTGCCCAATTTACCAGACCCCCGGCCCCGCTTTTCACCAAGGTTGGCACATCATCAGGATTGGCGTCGTTCAGATTTTGCGCCAATCCTGAACTGGTGCAAGTCTGAAATCCGCTCATGGTGAGCTTGTCGAACCATCCTACCATATCTGGCGATTCTTATTTCCGTCCATCCTTCGACCGTATCCGGTGGATGGTTGGATGGTAGGGGCGGGTTTGTAACCCGCCCTGGTTCGGGGCAGGAACAGGTCAGACAGGACACCCCCGTTTTCCGGCATTTCCTTGCCTTGAACGACGGGCGGGTTATAAACCCGCCCCTACCTTGATGATAATACCTACAAAAGTCTTAAATCCGCTCATGGTGAGCTTGTCGAACCATCCTTCCGTATCCGGTGGACGGTTGGATGGTAGGGGCGGGTTTGTAACCGGCCCCTACGTCGATGATAATACCAACGAATGTTGATAATGCCGGCGATTGCCCGGCCCGGCGGTGCGCCCCAATTGACCGGTTAATCAAATCATAAACCCGTTATTTCAATCAACCCGTCATTCCAACCCGTCGTTCCGGCGAAAGCCGGAATCCAGAACCCTTTGTAGCCGGCTCGCTCTTTTCCGGGGGATTTCCTGGATTCCGGCTTTCGCCGGAACGACGGTGGCTTGGGTTGCCAATGACGGTTGCCGGGGTTGCCTTGGTTAAGACGCGATTGCCCGGCCCGGCGGTGCGCCTCAATTGACCGGGCCGGAAACTACCTACTATGCTATGATGTAGGGTATAGGGCCAGGAATTACTCAGGTGGTCTGTCATTCCGACCGCAGGGAGGAATCTAAAATGCCGGGCCGTTGTAACGTTCCGGTTCCGGCAGAAATCTCGCTTAGGCAGAAGTTTAGATTCCTCGCTACGCTCGGAATGACATTGAACTTTCAATGACACCGGACTTTCGATGACACCGGACTTTCAATGTTCCATAACCAACTTCGTAACTTCCAAAGACCTAAGCCTCAACCCGACGGGAAGGACGAATAAGGGAGAATTATGCTGACTCAAACGCTGCCGCAAACCCCCGGGGAAGCCTGGGCGAAAATCCGCTCCGGCGCCTGGCGGGGCGTAACTTCCGGGGTGGCCCCCGGTTTTGTCCAGGCTAATTTGGCGATTCTGCCCCGGGAACTGGCCTTTGACTTCCTGCTCTTTTGCCAGCGCAACCCCCGGCCCTGTCCCCTGCTGGAGGTTATCGAGGCCGGCCAGGTTGAACCGGCCCTGACCGCTCCCGGCGCCGACATTCGCACCGACATCCCCGGCTACCGGGTTTATGAAAAGGGGCAACTGACCGGGGAAGTGGATTCCCTGCTGGGCCTCTGGCGCGACGACCTGGTCTCCTTCCTGCTGGGGTGCAGTTTCTCCTTTGAGGCGGCGCTGGCCGACGCCGGCATCCCCCTGCGGCACCAGGAAATGCGCTGCAACGTGCCGATGTACCTGACCAACATCGCCACCAATCCGGCGGGGGCCTTTTCCGGGCCGATGGTGGTGAGTATGCGGCCGGTGCCTCACGACAAGATAGTGCGGGCGGTGCAGGTAACTTCCCGGTTCCCGGCTACCCATGGCGCCCCCGTCCACATCGGCGACCCGTCGGTTATTGGCATCCGGGACATCAGCCGCCCCGACTTTGGCGACCCAGTGGAAATCCGGCCGGGCGAGGAGCCGGTGTTCTGGGCCTGCGGCGTTACCCCCCAGGCGGTGGCCCTGAACTCCCGGCCCTCCCTGATGATTACCCACGCCCCCGGCTATATGTTCGTAACCGGCCAGCGGGACGCCGACTACGCCGTCCTGTAGCCAACCTATCCTGTCTATCCATGTAAATACAGCGAACCGGCACCGAGGAGTTGTCCATGAGTTTCACCGGCGATACCATTGAGGACATCATCCTGGCCCAGGATCTGCGGGGCGTTTCGGAGTTGCGGCCCTTCCTGCCGGAGGACTTCTGCCACCAGGCGGCGCAATATATCCTGGACAACCCCGGCAACGTCGCCATCATCACCGGGTTTTACATCCTGACCGCCGGGCAGCCGGAGACCGACGGGCCGCCGGGCGCCATCGCCATCGGCGACGCGCTGCAAGCCTTGGGCCGCCAGGTTAGCTACGTTACCGACCGGTCCACCGCTCCCCTGCTGCAAGACGGGCTGGAAGGCCGGGCCGAGGTGGTGGAGTTTCCCATCGCCGATAACGCCGCCAGCCGGCAGGCCGCCGCCGAGTTGATTGACCGGATTCAGCCGGCCCTGCTCATCTCCATTGAACGCTGCGGGCGCACCAAGGGCGACATCTACCTGAATATGCTCTCCAGGGACATCACCGACTACACCGCGCGGCTGGACTACCTCTTTGAGTTGGGTATCCCCTCGGTGGGCATTGGCGACGGGGGGAATGAAATCGGCATGGGCAACCTGGCGGAGCAGATTCCCCCGGTGGATCGACTGCCCGACGACCCGGCGATTACCCAAGTGGATAAGCTGATAATCGCCAGCGTCTCCAACTGGGGCGGTTACGGCCTGGTGGCGGCCCTGTCCCGCCTGGTCGGGCGCAACCTGCTGCCCCCGGTGGACGCCGATACCCGCCGGATTCGCCAAATGGTGGACCGCGGCGCGGTGGACGGCGGCAGCGGCCTCAACCGCTACTACGTGGACAACTTTACCCTGGAACAGAACGGGGTCGTGCTGTCCCGGCTGCACGAATTGGCGGCGGCGGGGATAGAATGATACCGGGTAGTGAGTAGCGGCAAGTCGCTTGGGTTGCCCTGGTTAAGCTGCGATTGCCCTGACCTCAAAGCAGGGCCGGTGCAAGTCTGCGCCAATAACAAAAACCGCTCATGGTGAGCTTGTCGAACCATCCGGCCCTATCCGGTAGTCCGTCCTTCGACAAGCTCAGGATGAGCGGGGGAGACAAAATCCGCTCATGGTGAGCTTGTCGAACCATCCGGCCCTACCCGGTAGTCCGTCCTTCGACAAGCTCAGGATGAGCGGGGGGAGACAAAATCCGCTCATGGTGAGCTTGTCGAACCATCCGGCCCTATCCGGTAGTCCGTCCTTCGACAAGCTCAGGATGAGCGGGGGGAGACAAAATCCGCTCATGGTGAGCTTGTCGAACCATCCGGCTCTACCCAGTAGTCCGTCCTTCGACAAGCTCAGGATGAGCGGGGGGAGACAAAATCCGCTCATGGTGAGCGGGGAGAGGTGTCAACTCAACCGAGTCCACGCCCTGACCCGTCCTTCCCCCGGTTGACACCCTTTTAGCCCAATACTAAACTCAACCTAACCTGAATAACCGGCATACCAAAAGCTGCAAGGAGTATTAAATGACGGCAACACTGGAACATACCCATGGCAACAAACACGCCCACTATCACGAACATTCCCCGGCCACCGCGGCGATGGCCGAGGCCGCCCGCCAGTGGCTGGACAGCCTCTCCCCGGAGCAGCAGGCCAAGGCTACTTTCCACTACCTGGACGGGGAGCGGCAATTCTGGTACTACCCGCCGCTGAACCGCCACGGCCTGCCCCTGCGGGATATGAACCCGGAGCAGCGGGAGTTGGCCTACGCGCTGATGGCCGCCACTCTGGACGATACCGCCTACCAGCGGGCCGCCGCCATCATCCAGCACGAGCTGATTCTCGGCCCCCTGGAGGAGGAGGAAGGCACCGCCGGCTGGGACCGGAACCCTATGCTCTACTACTGGACGGTGTTCGGCGAGCCGGGCGGCGCTGACCCCTGGGGCTGGCGGGTCGAAGGACACCATGTTTCCCTCCACTTCAGCGTTTGGGGCGATGAGGTTACCGCCGTTACGCCCTTTTTCCTGGGCGCCAACCCGGCCGAGGTGCCGAAAGGCCCGCAACAGGGCCTGCGCATCCTGGGCTACCGGGAAGACCTGGCGATTGAACTAATGGCCTCCCTGGACGACGGGCAGCGGGCCAAGGCCATCATCCACGATAAGGCCCCCTGGGACATCCCCACCTATAACAGCTCCAAGGCCGCCGTCCACAACGATGAGGGGTTGGCCGGCTACGAAATGAACGGCGCTCAGCAGGAGCTTTTGCTGGCCCTGATTACCGAGTACGTGAACCAGGTACGCACCGAGGTGGCCCGGGAAAAGCTGGAGGCCATTCGGCGGGAGGGCGTGGACAACTTCCGCCTGGTCTGGGCCGGCGGCGCCGACCGGAGCCGGGACCACTACTACCGGATTCACGGCGGCAACTTCATCGTCGAGTTCGACAACATCCAGAACGGGGCCAACCATATCCATTCCGTCTGGCGGGACGTGGAAAACGACTTCGCCCAGGACGTGCTGCGCGACCACCGGCTGATGTACCACATCCTGTAGGCTGGGCCGGCGCCGATTACCGGTTCTGAACCGTCCGGGCAGTGCTGGCATTGCCCGGACTTTATCCATAAGGGAACGGTTGGGAGAGTCGGGGAGCAAAAGCTACGGCAAACCCTGACCAAACCCTACCCAACCCAAACCCGAACCCCCAAAAGGAGCAGCCCCATGACCACCCTATCCGTAGTAGGCCAAAGCGTTACCCGCCGGGACTTGCCCGAAAAGCTCACCGGCCAGGCCAAATACTCCGCCGACCTCAAGCTGCCGGGGATGCTCTACGGCCACATCCTGCGCAGTCCTCATCCCCACGCCAACATCGTCAGCATCGACACCGGCGCGGCGGCCCAGGTTCCCGGAGTGCTGGCGATAATCACGCCCTTTGACGTTCCCCGGCGTCCGGTGGCGCCCATTGCGGCGGACACTTTGCCCCTGGATACCCGGGTGCGCTTTGTCGGGGATGAGGTGGCCGCCGTCGCCGCCGTAGATGATGACGCCGCCCGCCGCGCCCTGTCCCTGCTGCGGGTGGAGTACGAAACCCTGCCCTTTTACACCGATGCGGACGCGGCCCTGGCCCCCGATGCCGTACCCATTCACCCCGGCGGCAACCTGGCGATTAACCCGCCCCTGTCCATTGGCCGGGGCGACGTGGCTCAGGGGTTTGCCGAGGCCGACCTGGTAATGGAGGAAACCTACCAGATTGCCTGCCACTCGGCTACGCCTATGGAACCTAGGGCCGCCCTGGCTAGTTGGGAAGGCGACAACCTGACCGTATGGAAATCCACCCGGGGCGTCCACGTGGACCAGGCAGCTCTGGCCCAGGCGTTGGACTTGCCGGTGAACCGGGTACAGATTATCGGCCCCTTCCTGGGCGGCGGCTTTGGCAACAAGGATGAGTCCCGAATGGCCGCTATCGCCGCCTTGCTGTCCCAGCGGGCCGGCCAACCGGTGCGTATCGAGTTTTCCCGGGAGGATGAGTTCATCGCCGGCCGTACCCGCCACGCCGGCCGCATCCACCTGAAGGTAGGGGCCAAGCGGGACGGAACCATCACCGCCATTCAGGGAACCTCCACCCTCAATACCGGGGCCTATGCCGCCTCCGGGGCCGGCGTGGCCCGCCGGGCCGGGCAGGGCATCATTTACCTGTACCACTGCCCCAACGTCCGCTACGAATCCTACCTGGCCTACACCAACTGCCCCTCGGCCGGCTCCTACCGGGCCTTGGGCGCGCCCCAGGGCCACTTTGCCCTGGAAACGCTGATGGAACGCATTGCCGAGGAGTTGGGGATGGACTCCCTGGAGTTCCGGCTCAAGAACCGGGTGCCGCCGGAAGGCCAGCCCGGCCCCCGCCTTTCCCCGCCGGAACAAATCATCGACAGCCAGCCCATTGAGGGGGGTATTCCCTTTTCCAGCAACGGCCTGGAGGAGTGCCTGACCCGGGGGGCCGCCGCCTTTGGCTGGGCTACTCCCCTGACCCAGCCGGCCGACCCGACTAAACGGCGGGGCAAGGGAATGAGTATGATGATTTACCGGGGCGGCCCCGGCTCCACCTCGGCGGCCACGGTCAGCGTCGCCAAGTCGGGCCGGATTTCCCTGCGCAGTGGGCTGATGGACGTGGGCGAGGGCGCCACCACCGTCCTGCCTCAGATGACCGCCGAGATTCTGGGGGTCAACGATACCGACGTGGAAACCGTGTTCGGCGATTCGGCCACTACTCCGGAAGCGCCGATTACCGCCGGTTCCACCGCCACCTTTTCCACCGGCAGCGCCCTGGTGCGGGCCGCCGCCGAGGTGCGCCGCCAACTGCTGGAACTGGCCGCCGACGGGCTGGAAGCCCCGGTAATGGAACTGGACATCCGGGACGGTCAGGTTTTCGTCCAGGCCGACCCGGAGCGCAGCATGGCCTTGACCGACGTGGCCGCCCGGATGGACGGCGACGCTATCACCGAGGAGGTAACGATTGAAGTTCCGGGCAGCGCCGATTACATCGTCAACTCCTTTGGCGCCCACTTTGCCGAGGTGGAGGTGGACACCGACACCGGCCGGGTGCGGGTAGTGCGCTACGTGGCGGCCCAGGACTCCGGGCGCATAATGAACCCCCGCATGGCGCTGAACCAGGTGGAGGGCGCCATCTCCCAGATGCTGGGCTTTGCCCTGTCCGAGGAACTGGTAACCGACGGGCCGACCGGCGTAACCCTGAACGGCAGCTACCTGGAGCATAAAAGCCCGACGATTATGGACTACCCGGACCTCCAGGTAATCTTTGCCGACACGGTGGACCCGGTAGGGCCGCTGGGGGCCAAGGGCCTGGGCGAAGTACCCTGCCCCGGCGTCGCCCCGGCCATCGCCAACGCCGTCTATGACGCCCTGGGCCTACGCCTGACCGAACTGCCCATCACGCCGGACCGGGTGATTCGGGGGCTGGGTGGGGCATAGCGGCGCTGTGGTAAGATGCAGGGGAGTTATTGGATTTGCCGGCGCCGGCTCCGTCCGATAACTCCCGGCGGCGCGGGGGAAGCATAGCGTGGATAATTTCGATGCCTACAAGGATTTTACCAGTCGCCTGAAGCTGCTGATTAGCAAGAATCCGGCGCTCATCACGACGACGCTCAGCAATATCTTCACGATGCGCCTCATTGGAAACAAGACCCACGGCGATTTGGCGGAGATAGCAATTGCCGAGTTTATCAATCAGTATATGTATGACTTTCGCTCGATTCACGTCGGCAAAGACCTTTACCGCGCCAAGTCAAAAGAGGAAGACATCACGATAATCAACGAGATTACTCAAGCGGAGTTCCCGGTCAGCCTCAAAGCCTACGGCGACGGCCCGCTGCAACTTTCCACCGATAAGAGTTTCAGTATGTTTCCGCGGCTGGAACAGGAAGGCTCGGAGATTCGGGGGCAAAATGCCGTGCAGAGAGTTCTGGCAGACCCGGCTTTTGCCGAGTTCCACAACATCAACGTACTGCCGCTAATCTACGATGAGAAGAATCAACGCTGCAACATCCTGGTGTTTGACTACGACCGCGCCATCAGCGAAACTGCCCGCATCACGAAAATAGAAAGGGGCGCCGGCCGGAAGCACCCGATTTATCGTTTTTACGACTCAGACGGTGCGTATATCTGCGAAGTGCGCTATGGCGGCGCTGACGCTAATGCGCTCCAACGCGGTCTGTGGACCCATACCAGGAACGGATTGCCGTACTTTGAGAGTATTACCGGCGGCTGGATCGATTACTCGCATAACTACGTTCTGGTCGAACTATTTTCTCAAGCCCTGGTGTCTTCGGAGGTTGGACACGCATCAGCTTTGGAGAAAGTCCAGGAAGACATCGCCCTGCTAAAGCAGCGGTCGGGGATCTGAAATGCTGCAATCCCCGCCCCTCTTTGACGACCTGATTATTGCTGCGCCTCCTACGGAAGGAATCAAGTACGCCGGTTCCAAGTTGAAAGTCATCCCCCATTTATTGCAAATGGTCAAGCAGGTTGGCGCCCATACGGTTCTGGACGGGTTTTCCGGCACAACCCGCGTAGCGCAGGCCCTGGCTAAACAGGGCTACAACGTGATTTGCAATGACATCGCCGTGTGGTCAGAGGTTTTTGGCGCCTGCTATCTACTTAACGAAAAGAGGCCAGCGGATTACCAGGCGCTCATTGACCACCTCAATTCCGTGCCGCCGATTGACGGGTGGTTCACCGAACACTATGGCGGGCAGCCTAACGGCGGTTGCTCCGTCCAGCTTGACGGGCGCAAGAAGCCCTGGCAAGTTCATAACACCCGCAAGCTGGACGCTATCCGACAGGAAATAGAGTCGCTGAATCTGGAGATTGTTGATAAATCGGTAGCTCTGACCAGTTTGGTACTGGCCCTGGACCAAGTGGATAACGGCCTGGGGCATTACGCATCCTACCTTAAAGACTGGTCGCCCCGGTCTTACGGCAACTTATGCCTTAAAGTGCCGGTGGTATTCCCTTCCCCCGGCGACCATCAAGTCCATCGGAGCGACATCTATGACCTTATCCCTCAGGTATCCGTTGACCTGGCTTACTTTGACCCGCCTTACGGGTCAAACAATGAAAAGATGCCGCCTTCAAGAGTGCGCTACGCCGCCTACTACCATCTATGGCAAACGGTTTGCCTCTTTGACGAACCCCAGTTATTCGGCAAGGCCAATCGCCGCCAGGATACTTCGGATAAGGTAGCAGCGTCGGATTTTGAGGAGTTTCGCCGCGCCTCCGGGGGCCGGTTCATCGCCGTCGAAGCAATCAACCGCCTTATCGGGGCAACTCAAGCCAAATGGATAATCCTGTCCTACAGTTCCGGCGGACGGGCAACGGCTGAGGAGCTTAACGAAATTTTGCGAGCTAACGGAAAGCTGCTTGACGTGGCAGCAATAGACTATAAGAGGAACGTCATGGCAAGCATGAAGTGGACCAACGAATGGGTAAGAGAATCGGAAAAACCAAACCAGGAGTTTCTGTTTTTACTGGAAAAGTAAAATCTTCCTGAAGGAGCGCCACCCCATGCACCCCTTTCAATACACCGAACCCCAAACCCTGGCCGAGGCCGTGGCCCTGTTGACGGCGGCGCCGCCGGTTGACGCCCGTATCATCGCCGGCGGTTCCGACTTGCTGGATGAGGTTAAGGAGGGGATTATCGCCCCCGGCCGGGTGGTCAGCCTGGCCGGCGTCCCCGACCTGGACGGCATTGCCGAGACCGACGGCGGGCTGTCCATCGGCGCGATGACCACCATCGCCGACCTGGCCGCTCACCCGGTCATCCGGGCCGGGTA
Source organism: uncultured Dehalococcoidia bacterium (assembly GCA_958295765.1). GTDB lineage: Bacteria > Chloroflexota > Dehalococcoidia > Lucifugimonadales > UBA3495 > CATQHB01. The sequence goes on along the minus strand of CATQHB010000002.1, from coordinate 302,716 downwards.
CACCGCCCTGGCCGAGGCCGCCGGCGGGTTGGCAACGCCTCAGATACGCAACGTCGGCACCCTGGGGGGCAACCTCAACCAGCGACCCCGCTGCTGGTACTACCGCCACCCGCTGACTCCCTGCCTCAAGAAGGGAGGCGACCGCTGCTACGCCCTGGCCGGCAACACCAAGTACCTGTGCGTTACCGGCGGCGACCGCTGCTACATCGTCCACCCGTCGGACACGGCGGTGGCCCTGTCGGTAATGGAGGCCACTATTGAGGTTGCCGGAGCGGACGGCAGCCGTACCTTGCCCATTGGCGACTTTTTTGTCGGCCCCGGCGTTGACGTAACCCGGGAGACGGCGCTGGAACCCGGCGAGGTAGTTACCCGCATCAACCTGCCCCGTCCCGCTGCCCTGGGCGCCGGCGGCCAACCGCCCGGCAGTGTGTACCTGAAGGCCCGGGAACGGGAGGCCGGCGACTTTGCCCTGGTCAGCGTAGCGGCCCGGCTGGGCATCGCGGACGGCGTAATCCAACAGGCGGCGGTAGCCCTGGGCGGCGTAGCCCCGGTTCCCTACCGGGCGCGGGCGGTAGAGGAGTACCTGCAAGGCAGAGCTATATCCGCCGTGGACGCCGCCCACGCCGGAACCCTGGCCCTCCCCGACGCCCGCCCCATGACCGACAACGGCTATAAGGTAGTAATGGCAAACAACCTGGTAAAACAGGCAGTGGCCCGGCTGACGGCAGGGTAAGCGGGGCGGATCTGCGCCGGGTATTCTCAACGGATACCGTCACGGCGCGCAACCGCAACGGTTTCCAAATCCACCCTGATCCCTTATAGTGGCAACCAATATGACTTGGGGAAAGCGAATCTATGACGCTGGAACTGCTCCCGGTCATCATCACTATTATTGGGGGCGGAGTAGCATTAGCCGGCTTTATGCTGGCGGTTACGGTGGTGGGCTACCGAGTATTGTCCCGGCGCATCAGGGAATGGGAGGAGGGGATTAGCCAGCGCATCAGGGAATGGGAGGAAGGGATTAGCCAGTGCCTTGAATCGGTAGGAACCCGGGCGTAAAGGCTGGAACAGGAAGTAACCTAGGTTAAGGGCACCTTGAGCGTTATCCGGGATGCCATCACTATCCGCGTTGGCGATTAAGTCCCACACAAGCGAGGGTGTAAGGTTTATGTTGCGGTTTCCCGGTCTTTTGCTGATCGGCCTGTTGGCATCGGTGTTGATTCTGGCAATGGGCTGCCAGCAACCTCAGTCGCTACGCCAACAGTTACCTTGAGGGACTTTTATCATCCAGGTGTTGGTTACGGCAAAGGCTTGAATCGGGAGGGAGTTAGTGGAATCAAGATCCGAACCTGAGAATTTCACCCCCGGGCTTTTGCTCGGATTAGATTATCACGCGCAGTTCCTTGCCATCTGCAACTTGTTGTATCGTCAGGAACTAGCCGACCGGGAGCTTGAAGCTGAGATCAAAGAAGTCAAAGAGTTCGCAGAACAATCCCGGGGCGCTGCCAATGAACACGCCGTTGACGAGTTCGTTGACCTTTTGCATGGCTCACTCTACCAAGATGCCGCTCATAGCATGGCCGCCGTGGGGATGCTTGCTCCATTCCTCGAGTCGGTGTTCCGGCAGGCTTTTCAACGCCTCAAGAGACCATTGCCCCAGAGATGTCTGGCTAAGAACATCACCAAGAGAGTGAAAGAGGTCGGTATGGAAAAGTATATGCCGGATGATCTTGAACCTACTCTATTGGCCCTGTTTGACTACCGGAACAAAATGTTCCACAACGGTTTTGAATGGTCTCCTGAAGAGCGTCAGAAATTTGAACAAACACTTAATACCTCTGGCTGGCCTTCCGATTGGTTCTCAATCGCGACAATAGATAGTGAGCCGTGGATGTTCTATATGTCCCCTGAGTTCATCGACCACTGCTTGGATAGAATAAGGCAGATTATTGAGGGCATTGAAAAATTCGACTCGGCCTGTACGTTGGCAAAACGTGGAATCCCAGCCGACAAAATAGAGATATACCTGGATACAACTTTTCCGGCTCTCCCGTTGCCGCCGTTCCGCCGGGTTTCCACTTAACCGCGACCGTTTCCGGCTCGGGCTCCGCCGCCTTCCGTCCGTCATCAACCAACAACTCACCCGAGATTGCCAACGGGATAATGACCGGGAAGCCAGATAAACCGGATAACTCCTACCCCAACCCAACCCCCCCGGTTAATCCACGCCTGCATCCCCCGGCCCGGCCATTTTTGCCAGCACCCGGTACAGGACGGCAAAGTCCTGGTCGGACAGGCCCAGGGCGCGGGCGGCGTTGAGGAACTCGTTGGTGATGGCGCTGGTGGGCATTGGCACTTCCAAATCCCGGCCCAGATCCAGGGCCAGCATCAAGTCCTTCTGCATCATATTCACGTCAAACAGCGGCTCGTCCGGCGGGTCAATCGCCAGGGGAAAGCGGTACCTGAGGGCCGGCGAGGCTACTACGCTGTTCAGCAGCACCTGGAGCGCCGCTTCCCGGGGGATGCCGCTCTTTTCCGCCAGCAGCAGGCTCTCGCTGAAGGATAGTATCTGAATCGGCAGGCTCAGGTTGACCGCCACCTTCATCGTCGCGGCCAGCCCGTTCTCGCCCACGTAGTTCACCGTCGGCCCGATGTCCTGGAGAATGGGCTTGACCGCCTCATAAACGGCGTAGTCGCCGCCCACCATCACCGAAAGCTGGCCGGCCTCCAGGGTTATCGCGCTGCCCGACACCGGGGCGTCCAGCATTTGCGCCCCCCGCTCGGCCACCTGCCGGGACAGGGCGCGGCTGGCGGCGGGGCTGACAGTGCTCAGATCAACAAAGACCTTGCCCGGCTGCTGTCCCGGTTGGAAGGCGGCCAGCACCCCCTCCGGGCCGCCGGTTATCGCCTCCAGGGCCTGGGTGTTGCTGACCATACTCAAGGTAACGTCGGCCGTCTCGGCCACCGCCCGGGGCGACTCACCCCACCGCATCCCCAAGTCCAGCAGCCACTCGGCCCGCGCTTTGGTCCGGTTATAGCCGGTAACCGTGTGGCCGGCGTTCAACAGCCGCTGCACCATCTTGCCGCCCATAGTCCCCAGCCCGATAAAGCCCAAGTTAGCCATAATGTCCACCACCATATCCTCAATTCTGCGGATGCAATACTACCACATCAGCCTTAACCTTTGGCTAGTGGGGAGTTTTTTCACCGCCGGGGCGCGGAGGGCGTGGCAGGACACGGGGATTCTCTGCGTATCTCCCCGCTCATCCTGAGCTTGTCGAAGGATAAACGGGTGGTTCGACAAGCTCACCATGAGCGGATTTTGTTCTTGTAACCATTTTGTTCTTGTAACCGTCGTTCCGGCGAAAGCCGGAATCCAGAATGTTTTGTAGCCGGCACGCTCTTTTCCCGTAGGATTTCCTGGATTCCGGCTTTCGCCGGAACGACGGTTGCATTGGCGCCGGAATGACGGTTGTCGGGGTTGCCCTGGTGTCGGAATGACGGCATTGCCGGGGTTACTCTGATGCCGGAATGACGGTGTTGCCGGTGTTGCCCCGGTTAAGGCGCAATTCCTCGGCGTACTCCGCATCCCGGTGGTGAACAAAACTGCTCAAATAGGGTATAATCCGGTGCATCAAACCTTTGGATACTGGATAAGCGAGCAGCAATGAGTAAATTGTTAGACCTGATGCAGAGAATCAGCGAGGGCGCCCCGACGCCGCTGGGGTTTGGCGCGGCCCGGGCCGACAGCCGGCCGGGGATGGCGCTGGTGGGCCTGGTGGCCGCCGAACCGCAAAAGGATGTGGGCGAGGCCGCCGCCGGGCTGGATGCCGCCATCGTAGTCGGCGTTGACGGCGTTGACGCCCTGAAAAGCCTGGGCGAGTCCCTGGCCGGCGTCCCCTGGGGCGCCTACGTCGCCGCGCTGTCCGAGGAGGCGGCCCAAGCCGGTCGGGACGGCGGCGCCGATTTGGTGGCCTTTACCCTGGAAGGCACCACCGCCGCCGCCATCGCCGGCGAGGACGACCTGGCCCGGATTTTGTCCGTGGCCCCCGACCTGGATGACCGGGAACTGCGGGCCGTCGCCGCCCTGCCGGTGGACATTTTCACCCTGGATATGAACGCCGTTGCCGGCCCCTGGACGCTGCAAGACCTGGTAACGGTGGGCGCCATCAGCCGCCGGGTGGACAAGTATATCCTGGTCGAGGTGTCCCGGATTCCCGATAAGAAAGACCTGGAAGCCCTGCGCGATATGGGGGTCAGCGGCCTGATTGTCAACCTGGACGCGGTCAGCCCGGAGGAAGTGGCCGGCTTGAAGGCGGCGCTGCTGGCAATGCCCCGGCCCCGCGCCCGGCGCAAGGAACGGCTGCGGGCCACCCTGCCCGGTTCCGGCTTTGCCCCGGCCCGTCCGCCGGCCCGGGAGGATGACGAGGAAGAGGAAGAAGACTACGATTAAACTTATACTTACATGGATAGACAGGATATACAGGATAATTTGGCTCGGGGTTGTGCCGTTGACCGCCGTTTTAGGTCTGTACCGGCCAGCAGCAAGCAAAGGTTCAGATTCAAGGGCATAGCCCCAATCCCGATTATCAATTATCCTGTATATCCTGTATATCCATGTTAAACCGGCCGAAATCCGGCCGGTCAACCAAACCGAGGCCAAGCGCTGACCGATGCTGTTAGGCTCCTACCAACTACTGCTGAACGACCCGGCTACCTTCCTGCGGCTGACCGTGCTGGCGCTGTTTGCCCTGTTGACGGCGGTAACCATCCACGAATTCAGCCACTCCCTGATTGCCAGCAGCCTGGGCGACAACACCTCCCGCCGCCTGGGGCGGTTGACGCTGAACCCGTTAAAGCATCTGGATCCCAGCGGCACGTTGATGCTGCTGGTGGTCGGCTTTGGCTGGGGCAAGCCGGTGCCGGTGAATCACCACCACCTGCGGGGGCCGCTGGGGATGACCCTGGTCGCCGCCGCCGGGCCGCTGTCCAACCTGGCCCTGGCCTTCCTGGTCGCCATACCCATCAAGCTGGGACTGCTGGGCTGGAGCGGCCCTACCCTGGGCCGGGCCACCTACGTCCTGACCGGCGGGTTCCGGGAGGCCCTGTCCGACATCGCCGGGATGGTGATACTTTTCAACCTGCTGCTGGCGGTGTTCAACCTGATTCCCCTGGCGCCCCTGGACGGCTCCAAGGTGGTGGGCGGGCTGATTCCCCAAAGCATGGCGGCCGGCTACGCCAAGTTTGAACGCTACAGCCCTTTGATACTGCTGGGCATCATCCTGGGCGACTACCTGCTGGGCTGGGGCCTCCTCTGGCGCACCATCGGGCCAATAGTCGGTTTCCTGACCTCGGCGGCTACCGGGTATTAAACCCTGCCGGATAGGCCCCGGCTAAACCTCAAACCGACACGGCGGCAGCAGCGGGGACGGCCAGGTAGCGGGCCAGGAACCGATCCATTGCCTCTACAATGGCCTGGCTGAACCGGGGATCCTGGTCAAACATATGATCCTGGCCGGCGTAGAGCACCAGGTCCGTCGGCACCCCGGCCTGTTCCAGGGCCTGGAACATCCGCAGCGTCATTGCGTGGGCCACCCGGTCGTCGGAGGTGCCATGCACCAGCAGCGTAGGCGGGTAGTTGGCCCCCACCTGCTCCACCGGGTTGGCGGCGGTAATGGCGGCGTCAACGGCGGCGGCTGAGGGTTCGGCAACGTAGGATTCCAGGGGCGGGCGGCGCCAGTATTCCCGGACATCCGAGGCTGGAGCCACACCAATCACCGCGGAAACCCGGCTGCTGTAAATGGCGTTGGCGCCGTCGCCCTCAAAGTCGGCCCCGTTATTGAACTCCGGGCCGGTGCCCGCCGCCAGCAGAGCCAGATGACCGCCGGCCGACTTGCCGCCCACGGCCAGCCGTTCCGGGTCGAGGCCCAGGCCGCCGCTGTTGGCCCGCATCCACCGGATAATGGCCTTCACGTCCTGAATCGCCGCCGGCCAGCGGGCCTGTTCCTGCACCCGGTACTCCCCGGTAACGCAGACGTAGCCCCGCTCGGCCATGGGGATGCCATAGCGTTCCTTGAGCGGCTCCCGGTTAGCGGTAACCCAGCCCCCGCCGGGCAGGAACAGCAGGCCCGGCGCCGCCCCGGACGAGTCGGCCGGGCGGGAAACGTCCACCGTCAAGTCAACCCCGCCAAAGTTGCCGACTACCACATTTTCCTCAACGCTGATTTGCGCCATTTGCGTCCCTCCTTGTCAGGTTAAGCTGGGGGGTAGTTTAACACGGTTTGGTAGCGGCGGGTGGGGGGGTGGGGGAGAGGGATAATTGCCGGGCAAGCGCAGCCGGTTCCGACACCAGCGGATTAAGGCATTTAGGGCCGCACTCCCCCGCTACTCATCGCCCAAGCTGGGGTCAAGCTCGGCAGCGCGTTTCAAGTCGGCAAGTCCTTGAGCTTCGTTGCCCAGTTGGCGGTGGACAATGCCCCGGTTGTAATAGGCAAGGGCATAATCGGGGTTCAGGGCAATGGCTTGGCTGTAATCAGCAATGGCCTGGTCAAGGTTTCCCTGTTGGGCATAGGCAATGCCCCGGCCGTTGTAGGCACGGGCATAATCGGGGTTCAAGGCAACGGCTTGGCTGTAATCAGCAATGGCCTGGTCAAGGTTTCCCTGTTGGGCATAGGCAATGCCCCGGCGGAAACAGGCAAGGGCATCATCGGGGTTCAGGCCAATGGCTTGGCTGTAATCAGCAATGGCCCGGTCAAGTTCTCCTTTATCCCTGTAGGCAAGGCCCCGGCCGTAATAGGCATCGGCATAATCGGGGTTCAGGCCAATGGCTTGGCTGTAATCAGCAATGGCCTGGTCAAGTTCTCCTTTATCCCTGTAGGCAAGGCCCCGGCCGTAATAGGCATCGGCATAATCGGGGTTCAGGCCAATGGCTTGGCTGTAATCAGCAATGGCCTGGTCAAGGTTTCCCTGTTGGGCATAGGCATAGCCCCGGTTGCCGTAGGCGGCGGCATCATCGGGGTTCAGAGCAATAACTTGGCTGAAATCAGCAATGGCTTGGTCAAGGTTTCCTTGTTGGGCATAGGCACGGCCCCGGTCGCGGTAGGCACGGGCATAATCGGGGTTCAGGACAATGGCTTGGCTGTAGTCGGCAATGGCTTGGTCAAGTTCTCCTTTATCCCTATAGGCATTGCCCCGGCTGACGTAGACAAGGGCATCACCGGGGTTCAGGGCAATGGCTTGGGTATAGTCGGCAACTGCCCGGTTGTGTTCACCCAGTCGGAAATAGGCAACGCCTCGGCCGTAATAGGTAGGGTAATAATCGGGGTTCAGGGCAATGGCTTGGCTGTAATCAGCAATGGCTTGGTCAAGGTTTCCCTGTTGGGAATAGGCAACGCCCCGGTTGACGTAGGCGGCGGCATCACCGGGGTTCAGGCCAATGTCTTGGCTGTAATCAGCAATGGCTTGGTCATACTCGCCTTTACTCTCATAGGCACGGCCCCTGTCGCGGTAGGCAAGGGCATAATCGGGGTTCAGGGCAATGGCTTGGCTGTAGTCGGCAATGGCCTGGTCAAGTTCTCCTTTATCCCTATAGGCATTGCCTCGGCGGAAACAGGCAAGGGCATAATCGGGGTTCAGGGCAATGGCTTGGCTGTAATCAGCAATGGCCTGGTCAAGGTTTCCCTGTTGGGCATAGGCAAGGCCCCGGCCGACGTAGGCATCGGCATAATCGGGGTTCAGGGCAATGAATTGGCTGTAGTCGACAATGGCCTGGTCAAGTTCTCCTTTATCCCTATAGGCATTGCCCCGGATGAAATAGGCATCGGCATAATCGGGGTTCAGGCCAATGGCTTGGCTGTAATCAGCAATGGCCTGGTCAAGGTTCCCTTGTCGGGCATAGTCAATGCCCCGGCTGACGTAAACAAGGACATAACCGGGGTTCAAGGCAATGGCTTGGCTGTAATCAGCAATGGCCTGGTCAAGGTTCCCTTGTCGGGCATAGTCAATGCCCCGGCTGACGTAGGCATCGGCATCACCGGGGTTCAGGCCAATGGCTTGGCTGTAGTCGGCAATGGCTTGGTCAAGGTTTCCCTGTTGGGCATAGACAATGCCCCGGCTGACGTAGGAATCGGCATCACCGGGGTTCAGGCCAATGGCTTGGCTGTAGTCGGCAATGGCTTGGTCAAGGTTTCCTTGTTGGGCATAGGCACGGCCCCGGCTGACGTAGGCGGCGGCATAATCGGGGTTCAGGGCAATGCCCTGGGTGTAATCAGCAATGGCTTGGGCATACTCGCCTTTACTCGCATAGGCACGGCCCCGGCCGCGGTAGGCGGCACTATCGGGGTTAAGGACAATGCCCTGGGTGTAATCAGCAATGGCCTGGTCATACTCGCCTTTACTCTCATAGGCACGGCCCCGGAAGAAGTAGGCGAAGGCATTATCGGGGTTCAGGGCAATGGCTTGGCTGTAATCAGCAATGGCTTGGTCATACTCGCCTTTACTCTCATAGGCACTGCCCCGGTCGACGTAGGCGACGGCACTATCGGGGTTCAAGGCAATGGCTTGGCTGTAATCAGCAATGGCCTGGTCAAGGTTTCCCTGTTGGGCATAGGCACGGCCCCGGCTGACGTAAGCAAGAGCATCGCCAGGGGTTTGGTCATTGTCTTGTCGAGCGTTGTCGTTGTCATTAGCCTTCACCAGTTCTCACCTCTCTTATTGATTAAAGTGTCCGCCCTTGCTCGCTTTCGGTTGTTGGTGGTATCCCGTCAATCCTACCGCTTAGGGAAAGCGCCCTGCATCATTCATCACCCGTCAGGCAGTACCAGGCTTTACCCATAAACTTCCGACTGGCGCCGGCGTAACAGAGGGTGGATTCAGGCATTTGGGACTGCGCTCCCGCGCTACGGATTGCCCAAGCTGGGGTCAAGCTCGGCAGCGCGTTTCAAGTCGGCCAGCGCTTCAGTTTCGTTACCCAACTCCCGGTGGGCCTTGCCCCGGTTATAGTAGGCCGGGGCGAAGTCAGAGTCCAAGTCAATGGCGTGATCGTAGTCGGCAAGCGCTTCAGTTTCGTTACCCAGCTCCCGGTGGGCCTTGCCCCGGAGGGCATAAGCAGCGGCATCACCGGGGTTCAGGGCAATGGATTGGGTGTAATCGGCAATGGCCTGGTCAAGTTCTCCTTTCATCGAATGGGCATTGCCCAGGAGGGCATAAGCAACGGCATAACCGGGGTTCAGGGCAATGGCTTCGCTGTAATCAGCAATGGCCCGGTTGTATTCACCCAGTCGGAAATAGGCAAGACCCCGGCTGACGTAGGTAGAGGCATTACCGGGGTTCAGGGCAATGGCTTGGGTGTAATCAGCAATGGCTAGGTCAAGTTCTCCCTTCCGCTGATAGGCAAGGCCCCGGCTGTAATAAGCCAGGTCATCGCCGGGGTTCAGGACAATGGCCTGGGTGCAATCAGCAATGGCTAGGTCAAGTTCTCCTTTCCGCCTATAGGCAAGGCCCCGGCTGCCGTAGGCATCGGCATAACCGGGGTTCAGGGCAATGGCCTGGCTGAAATCAGCAATGGCTAGGTCCAGTTCTCCCTTCCGCCGATAGGCATTGCCCCGGTTGTAATAAGTCAGGGCGTCGCCGGGGTCCAGGACAATGGCCTGGCTGAAATCAGCAATGGCCTGATCATGTTCTCCTTTCTGACCATAGGCATTGCCCCGGCTGGCGTAGGCAGCGGCATCACCGGGGTTCAAGGCAATGGCTTGGTCGAAGTCAGCAATTGCCAGGTCATTGTCTCCGTTCCTCCCATATTCAATGCCCCGGTCGATATAGGCCGGGGAATAAGCGGGGTTCAGGACAATGGCTTGGCTGAAATCGGCAATGGCTAGTTCAGAGTCTCCTTTCCTCCCGTATTCCAGGCCCCGGAAGGCATAGGCCGGGAGATAGCCGGGGTTCAGGGCAATGGCCTGGCTGTAATCAGCAATTGCCAGGTCATAGTCTCCTCTCTTCCCATATTCAAAGCCCCGGTCAACATAGGTAGGGACATCACCGGGGTTCAGGGCAAGGGCCTGGCTGAAATCGGCAATGGCCCGGTTGTATTCACCCCGCCGGGCATAGGCGCGGCCCCGGTCGCAATAGGCATCGGCATAATCCGAGTTCAGGACAATGGCCTGGCTGAAATCGGCAATGGCTTGGGCGTATTCACCCCGTCGGGCGGAGGCGCGGCCCCGGTTGCAATAGGCAAAGGCATAATCAGGATTCAGGACAATGGCCTGACTGAAATCAGCAATGGCCTGGTCAGAGTCTCCTTTCTTCCCGTATTCCAGGCCCCGGAGGGCATAGGCCTCGGCATAGCCGGGGTTCAGGACAACGGCTTGGCTGAAATCGGCAATGGCCCGGTCGGAGTCTCCCTTGCTGACATAGGCCAGGCCCCGGTTGAAGTAGGCATCGGCATAGTCGGAGTCCAGGGCAATGGCCTGGTTGAGGTCAGCAATGGCCTGGTCCGGTTCTCCCATATTCACATAGACAATGCCCCGGCTGGAATAGGCCAGGGCATAATCGGGTTTCAGGACAATGGCCTGGCCGAGATCAGCAACGGCCTGGGCATAGTCTCCGCTCCGCCCCCATTCCAGGCCCCGGATGGCATAGGCAGCGAAATCGCCGGGGTTCAGGACAATGGTTTGGCTGAGGTCAGCAATGGCTAGGTCGGATTCTCCCAGGCTAACGTAGGCAGTGCCCCGGTTGAAGTAGGCCGCAGCAGCGCCGGGGTTCAGGGCAATGGCCTGGCTGAAATCAGCAATGGCCCGGTCGGAGTCTCCCTTGCTGACATAGGCCAGGCCTCGGTTGTAGTAGGCATCGGCATAGTCGGAGTCCAGGGCAATGGCCTGGTTGAGGTCAGCAATGGCTAGGTCCGGTTCTCCCTTATTCACATAGACAATGCCCCGGCTGGAATAGGCAAGGGCATAATCGGGTTTCAGGACAATGGCCTGGCCGAGATCAGCAATGGCTTGGGCATAGTCTCCTCTCCGCCCACATTCCAGGCCCCGGATGGCATAGGCCGCGAAATCGCCGGGGTTCAGGACAACGGTTTGGCTGAGGTCAGCAATGGCGAGGTCGGATTCTCCCTGGCTAACGTAGGCCGTGCCCCGGTTGAAGTAGGCAGCGGCATCGCCGGGGTTCAGGGCAATGGCCTGGCTGAAATCAGCAATGGCTAGGTCAAGCTCTCCTTTCTCCTTATAGGCAATGCCCCGGTTGAAGTAGGCGCGGGCATCTTCGGAGTCCAGGGCAATGGCCTGGCTGAGATCAGCAATGGCGAGGTCCGGTTCTCCCTTCTTCCCGTATTCAATGCCCCGGACGGCATAGACATCGGCATTGCCGCCATTGAGGGCAATGGCTTGGCTGAGGTCGGCAATGGCGAGGTCAGGCTCTCCCTTATTCCCATAGACCGCGCCCCGGCCGTGATAGGCAAGGGCATAATTGGGGTTCAGGGCAATGGCCTGGCTGAGGTCAGCGATGGCCTGGTCATAGTCTCCGTTCATCCCGTACTCAATGCCCCGGATGGCGAAGGCGCGGGCATCGCCGGGGGTTGGCGCCGGAGACTTGCCATTATCATCAGCTTTCATCAGTTCTCCAATCTCCTGTTGATTAAAGTGTCCGCCCTTGCTCCCTTTCGATTGTTGGCGGCCTCCCGTCAATCATCCTGGCGCCGGCGTAACGGAGGGTGGATTCCAGCATTTTGAGTGCGCTCCCGCGCTACTTGCCCACGTCGGGGTCAAGCTCAACAGCGCGTTTCAAGTCGGCAAGAGCTTGAGTTTCGTTGCCGAGTTGACGGTGGGCATTTCCCCGGAGGTAATAGGCATCGGCGAAGTCAGGGTCCAGGGCAATGGCTTGGCTGAAATCAGCAATGGCTTGGTCAAGTTCTCCTTTCTGCCCATAAACAAGGCCCCGGTTGAAGTAGGCAAAGGCATCGTTAGGGTTCAGGGCAATGGCTTGGCTGAAATCAGCAATGGCTTGGTCATGTTCTCCTTTCTGCCCATAAACAAGGCCCCGGCTGACATAGGTAATGGCATCGTTAGGGTTCAGGGCAATGGCTTGGCTGAAATCAGCAATGGCTTGGTCATGTTCTCCTTTATTCGCATAGGCATAACCCCGGTTGCCGTAGGCAGGGGCATAATCGGGGTTCAGGGCAATGGCTTGGCTGAAATCAGCAATCGCCAAGTCAAAGTTGCCCTGTAAGGAGTATTCAATGCCCCGGTTGAAGTAGGCAAGAGCATCGCCAAGGGTTTGGTCAGCGTCTTGTCGAGCCTTGTCATTATCATCAGCTTTCATCAGTTCTCTCCTCTCCCGTTGGTTAAAGTGTCCGCCCCTGCTTACTTTCGGTTGTTGGCGGCCTCCCGTCAACCCTGCTGATTAGCGAAAGCGCACCGTATCCTCCAGCACCCGCCAGGCAGTACCAGGCTTTGCCCCTAAACTCCCGACTGGCGCCGGCGTAACGGAGGGCGTATTCCGGCATTTAGCGCTGCGCTCCCGCGCTACGGGTTGCCCACGTCGGGGTCAAGCTCGGCAGCACGTTTCAAGTCGGCAAGCGCTTGAGCTTCGTTGCCTACCTGCCGGTGAGCATTGCCCCGGTTGTGCCAAGCAGTGGCGTCGCCGGGGTTCAGGGCAATGGCTTTGCCGAAATCAGCAATGGCTTGGGCGTATTCACCCTGTTGGACGTAGGCAGTGCCCCGGTTGTTGTAGGCGTCGGCATCATCAGGGTTCAGGGTAATGGCTTGGCTGAAATCAGCAATGGCTTGGGCGTATTCACCCTGTTGGACATAGGCAGTGCCCCGGTTGTTGTAGGCGTCGGCATCATCAGGGTTCAGGGTAATGGCTTGGGCGTATTCACCCTGTTGGGCGTAGGCATTGCCCCGGTTGAAGTAGGCGCCGGCCTCATCAGGGTTCAGGGCAATGCCTTTGGTATAATCGGCAATGGCTTGGGCGTATTCACCCTGTTGGGCGTAGGCATTGCCCCGGTTGTTGTAGGCGCCGGCCTCATCAGGGTTCAGGGCAATAGCTCGATCGTAGTCGGCAATGGCTTGGGCGTATTCACCTTGTTCGTAGTAGGCATTGCCCCGGTTGACGTAGGCAATGGCAAAGTCAGGGTTCAGAGCAATAGCTCGATCGTAGTAGGCAATGGCTTGGTAGTATTCACCTTGTTCGTAGTAGGCAATGCCCCGGTTGTAGTAGGCGCCGGCATCGTCGGTGTTCAGGGCAATAGCTCGATCGTAGTCGGCAATGGCTTGGGCGTATTCACCCAGTTCGGCATAGGCATTGCCCCGGTTGTAGTAGGCACGGGCATAACCGGGGTTCAGGTCAATGGCTTTGGTGTAATCGGCAATGGCTTGGTAGTATTCACCTTGTTCGTAGTAGGCGTTGCCCCGGTTGTAGTAGGCGCCGGCATAGTCAGGGTTCAGGGCAATAGCTCGGTCGTAGTCGGCAATGGCTTGGGCGTAGTCATCCAGTTGGGCGTAGGCAATGCCCCGGTTGTAGTAGGCGGCGGCATAGTCAGGGTCCAGGTTAATGGCTTTGTCGAAATCAGCAATGGCTTGGGCGTAGTCATCCAGTCGGAAATAGGCAATGCCCCGGTTGTTGTAGGCGGCGGCATCGTCAGGGTTCAGGGCAATGGCTTGAGTGTAATCCTCAATGGCTTGGGCATATTCACCTTGTTCGTAGTAGGCATTGCCCCGGTTGAAGTAGTTAACGGCATCGTCGGGGTTCAGGGCAATGGCTTTGGTGTAATCGGCAATGGTTTGGTCAGGTTCACCCTGCTCACTATCGGCACTTTCCAGTGGGACCTGGAAGAGGTCATGCAAGGCGCTTTCCCGTTTGACCCGGTCTCGGCCACGATCAAGGTTAGAGGGTTTGGCCAGGTATCGGCCACGATCAGGGTTAGAGGGTTGGGCAATCGGTTCTAGGGACCGCAGGTCTTTGGCGGCTTCGCTGAGATCAATGATGGCTTGCTCACGTTCCTCCTGATTACCATCTCCATTGATCTGCATGAAATAGTACTCAGCCTCACGGGAGCTGGAGTTTCTCCTAATGGCTTCGATGAAATAAACAATGGCTTCCTTACTCTTTCCCTGCCTACTATAGGCAATACCTTGGGCGATGTATTCACGAACATTGCTGGGGGTTGACGACAGAGCGTTGTCATTATTATTAGCGTTCATCAGTTCTCCTCTCTCCCGTTGATTAAAATGTCCGCCCTTGCTCCCTTTCGGTTGTTGGCGGCCTCCCGTCAATACTACCGCTTAGCGAAAGCGTCCCTCATCCTCTATCACCCGCCAGGCAGTACCAGACTTTGCCCATAAACTCCTGACTGGCGCCGGCGTAACGGAGGGCGGATTCCGGCATTTAGGGCTGCGCTCCTGCGCTACTTGCCCACGTCGGGGTCAATCTCATCAGCGCGTCTCAAGTCGGCAAACCCTTGAGCGTCGTTGCCCAACTTAATGTGGGACAAACCACGGTAATAATGAGCATCGGCATAAGCCCGAACAATGTCCGGTTCCAGTTCAATTGCTCGACTGCAATCGGAAATGGCCTGTTCATACTCCTCTTGACGGTAATAGGCTTCACCCCGGTTGCCGTAGGCAATGGCAAAGTCCGGGTTGAGGGCAATGGCCTGGCTGAAATCAGCAATGGCCTGGGAGTATTCACCTTGTTCGCAGTAGACATTGCCTCGGTTGTTGTAGGCGCCGGCATCGTCGGGGTTCAGGTCAATGGCTTGGGTGTAATCGGCAATGGCTTGGTCGTATTCACCCAGCTCGGCGTGGGCATTGCCCCGGTTGAAGTAGGCACGGGCATAACCGGGGTTCAGGGCAATAGCTCGATCGCAGTCGGCAATGGCTTGGTCGTATTCACCCAGTCGGAAATAGGCATTGCTCCGGTTGCCGTAGGCATCGGCATCGTCAGGGTTCAGGGCAATGACTTGGCTGTAGTCGGCAATGGCTTGGGCGTATTCACCCAGTTCGGCGTAGGCATTGCCCCGGTTGCCGTAGGCAAGAGCATAGTCAGGGTTCAGGGCAATGACTTGACTGTTGTCGGCAATGGCTTGGGCATATTCACCCAGTCGGAAATAGGCATTGCTCCGGTTGCCGTAGGCGTCGGCATCGTCAGGGTTCAGGGCAATGACTTGGCTGTAGTCGGCAATGGCTTGGGCATATTCACCCAGTCGGAAATAGGCAATGCCCCGGCCGCCGTAGGCGGCGGCATAGTCAGGGTTCAGGTCAATGGCTTGGGTGTAATCGGCAATGGCTTGGTCGTATTCACCCAGTCGGGCGTAGGCCATGCCCCGGGTGCGGTAGGCGTAGGCATCGTCAGGGTTCCGGTCAATGCCTTTGTCGAAATCAGCAATGGCTTGGGCGTAGTCATCCAGTAGGAAATAGGTAAAGCCCCGGGTCTTGTAGGCGGCGGCATCGTCAGGGTTCAGGTCAATGGCTTTGTCGAAATCGGCAATGGCTTGGGCGTAGTCATCCAGATGGTCGTAGGTAATGCCCCGGTTGAGGTAGGCGGCGGCATAGTCAGGGTTCAGGGCAATGGCTTGGCTGTAGTCGGCAATGGCTTGGGCGTATTCACCCAGATGGGAATAGGCAGTGCCCCGGTTGTAGCAGGCAAGGGCATCGTCAGGGTTCAGGGCAATGGCTTTGGTGTAATCGTCAATGGCTTGGTCGTATTCACCCAGTCGGGCGTAGGCAAGGCCCCGGGCGTTGTAGGCGGCGGCATAGTCAGGATTCAGGACAATGGCTTGGCTGTAGTCGGCAATGGCTTGGTCGTATTCACCTTGCGCGTAGTCGGCAAGGCCCCGGTTGTTGTAGGCGGCGGCATAGTCAGGGTTCAGGTCAATGGCTTGGCTGTAGTCGGCAATGGCTTGGACGTATTCACCTTGCGCGTAGTCGGCAAGGCCCCGGTTGTTGTAGGCGGCGGCATAGTCAGGATTCAGGACAATGGCTTGGCTGTAGTCGGCAATGGCTTGGTCGTATTCACCCAGATGGTAATAGGCAGTGCCTCGGCTGAAGTAGTTATCGGCATCGTCAGGGTTCAGGTCAATGGCTTGGCTGTAGTCGGCAATGGCTTGGTCGTATTCACCCAGTTCGGCGTGGGCATTGCCCCGGTTGAAGTAGGCAAGGGCATAACCGGGGTTCAGGGCAACGGCAAAGTCAGGGTTCAGGGCAATAGCTCGATCGTAGTCGGCAATGGCTTGGGCGTATTCACCCTGTTGGGCGTAGGCATTGCCCCGGTTGCCGTAGGCAAGGGCAAAGTCAGAGTTCAGGGCAATGGCTTGGTTGAAGTCTTCAATGGCTTGGACGTATTCACCTTGTTCGGCGTAGGTATCGCCCCGGTTGTAGTAGGCGTCGGCAAAGTCAGGGTTCAGAGCAATAGCTCGATCGTAGTCGGCAATGGCTTGGGCGTATTCACCCTGTTCGTCGTAGGCATTGCCCCGGTTGCAGTGGGCACGGGCATCATCAGGGTTCAGGGCAATAGCTCGATCGTAGTCGGCAATGGCTTGGGCGTATTCACCCTGTTGGACGTGGGCATTGCCCCGGTTGTAGTGGGCAAGGGCAAAGTCAGAGTTCAGGGCAATGGCTCGATCGTAGTCGGCAATGGCTTGGTCGTATTCACCCTGTTGGGCGTAGGCATTGCCCCGGTTGTAGTAGGCGCCGGCATCGTCAGGGTTCAGGGCAATACCTCGATCGTAGTCGGCAATGGCTTGGGCATATTCACCTTGTTCGTAGTAGGCATTGCCCCGGTTGTAGTGGGTGTCGGCATCATCAGGGTTCAGGTCAATGGCTTGGCTGTAGTCAGCAATGGCTTGGGCGTATTCACCCTGTTGGGCGTAGGCATTGCCCCGGTTGAAGTAGGCACGGGCATCATCAGGGTCCAGGGCAATGGCCTGGCTGAAATCAGCAATGGCCTGGGCGTATTCACCTTGTTCGTAGTAGTCATTGCCCCGGATGCGGTAGCCACGGGCATAACCGGGGTTCAGGACAATGGCCTGGCTGAAATCAGCAATGGCTTGGGCGTATTCACCCAGTTCGGCGTAGGCATTGCCCCGGTTGACGTAGGCAAGAGCATAGTCAGAGTTCAGGGCAATGGCTTGGGTGTAATCGACTATGGCTTGGGCGTATTCACCCAGTTCGGCGTAGGCATTGCCCCGGTTGACGTAGGCAAGAGCATAGTCAGAGTTCAGGGCAATGGCTTGGGTGTAATCGACTATGGCTTGGGCGTATTCACCCTGTTGGGCGTAGGTATTGCCCCGGTTGTAGTAGGCAAGAGCATAGTCAGAGTTCAGGGTAATGGCTTGGCCGTAATCCTCAATGGCTTGGGCGTATTCACCCTGTTGGGCGTAGGTATTGCCCCGGTTGTTGTAGGCGGCGGCGAAGTCAGGGTTCAGGGCAATGGCTTGGGTGTAATCGACAATGGCTTGGGCGTATTCACCCTGTTGGGCGTAGGCATTGCCCCGGTTGTAGTAGGCAACGGCATCGTCGGGGTTCAGGGCAATGGCTTGGCTGAGATCAGCTATGGTTTGGTCAGGTTCACCCTGCTCACTATCGGCATTTTCCAGTGGGGCCTGGAAGAGGTCATGCAAGGCGCTTTCCCGTTTGACCCGGTATTGGCCACGATCAGGGTTAGAGGGTTTGACCAGGTATCGGCCACGATCAAGGTTGGAGGATTGGGCAATCGGTTCTAGGGACCGCGGGGCTTTGGCGGCTTTGCTGAGATCACTGATGGCTTGCCCACGTTCCCACTGATTACCATCTCCATTGATCTGCATGAAATAGTACTCAGCCTCACGGGAGCTGGAGTTTCTCCTAATGGCTTCGATGAAATAAACAATGGCTTCCTTATTCTTTCCCTGCCTACTATAGGCAATGCCCTGGGCGATGTATTCACGAACACTGCCAGGGGTTGACGCCGGAGCGTTGTCATTATTATCAGCGTTCATCATTTCTCCCATCTCCCGTTAATTAAAATATCCGCCCTTGCTCGCTTTCGGTTGATGGTAGGATACCACCAATCCTGCCGGTTAGCGAAAGCGCCTCATATCCTCCATCACCCGCCACGCTGACCGCTCAA
This sequence comes from uncultured Dehalococcoidia bacterium, assembly GCA_958295765.1. Lineage (GTDB taxonomy): Bacteria > Chloroflexota > Dehalococcoidia > Lucifugimonadales > UBA3495 > CATQHB01. The sequence continues at coordinate 284,614 of CATQHB010000002.1, read as the reverse complement.
TTTGGGCTGGCAATTCTGCCGGTATTGTACCCGTTTGTAGAAGTTGGGACAATTGGCCGGCAATGTTCAGATTTGACCCGCCCAACCTTAACTACTATACTTGCCCCCAGACCAAATCCAGCCTGCGGAGGACACTGCCAATATGAACGTAATGCAAGCCGTGGCCCGTATCTTGAAAATCGAGGGGGTGGAATGGATTTCCTGCTTCCCCTCCAACCAGCTGATCGAACACGCCGCCCAGGAGGGCATCCGCACCATAATGTTCCGCCAGGAACGGGGCGCGCTGATGGCCGCCGACGGGTTCAGCCGGCTCAATGGCCGGGAAAAGTTCGGCGTTACCATCACCCAGGGCGGCCCCGGGTCGGAGAACTCTATGGGCGGCCTGGCCCAAGCCTACAGCGACAACGTGCCGATTCTCTACCTGCCCGGCGGCCCGGCCCTGGGCCAGTACGCGGTCAAACCTAACTTCTCCCCGGTACGCACCTACCAAACGGTATCCAAGTTCGGAGAAGTAGTAGTCCAGCCCGGCCAGGTCGCCAACGTGATGCGCCGGGCTTTCCACGCCCTGCGCAACGGCCGGCCCGGCCCGGTCATCGTCGAGATTCCCGCCGACGTCGGCACCATGGAAGTGCCGGAGGCGGCGATGAACTACCAGCCCCCCCAGCGGCTGCGCCAGTCCCCGGAGGCCCGCGACGTTAAGGCGGCGGTGAACCTGCTGCTCAACGCCAAAAAGCCGGTCATCTGGTCCGGCATGGGCGTCCTCTTTGCCAATGCCACCCAAGAGTTGCAGGAGTTCGCCGAACTGACCGAGATTCCGGTCTATTGCACTATGCCCGGCAAGTCCTCTTTTGACGAGCGGCATCCCCTGGCCCTGGGTTCGGGCAGCAGCGCCACCTCCCTGCCGGCCCGCACCTGGCTGCAAGAGTCGGACGTGCTGTTCGCCGTCGGCTCCAGTATGACCCGCACCAGCTACGGCCAGCCCATCCCCGACGGCAAGGTAATCATCCACAACGTGGAGAGCATCGACGACATCAACAAGGACTTTTCCGTGGACGTGGGGCTGCCCGGCGACGCCAAGCTGACGCTGCAAGCGATGATTGCCGAGGTCAAGGCCCAGGCCGGCGACAACGGGCGCGCGGGAAGTTCCAACGTGGCCGCCGAGATTGCCCAGCTGCGGGAGGCCTGGATGGGCGAGTGGGCCGACGTCCTCCAGACCGACGAGACGCCAATCAGCCATTACCGGGTCATCGGGGAACTGGAGCGCACGCTGGACAAGGAGAACAGCATCGTAACCCATGACGCCGGCGCTCCTCGGGACACCATTATGCCCTTCTACCCCGGCACTACGCCCCACAGCTACATCGGCTGGGGCAAGACCACCCACCTGGGCTACGGCATCCCCTTGATGATTGGGGCCAAGCTGGCCCGGCCCGACAAGTTCTGCCTGAACTTTATGGGCGACGGCGCCTTTGGTATGTCGGGGCTGGACCTCGAGACGGCGGTGCGGGCCGGCGCGCCCATCACCACCATCGTCCTGAACAACGGGGGCATGGCGACCTACCCCGGCGGCTACCCGACGGCCAACGAGCTTTACGGGGCCACCCGGATGAGCGGCGACTATGCCAAAATCGCCGAGGGAATGGGCGCGGTGGGCATCACCGTAACCCAGCCCGGCGAGGTGGCCCCGGCCCTGAAACAGGCCGAGGCGCTGAACGCCCAGGGCCGCACCGTGCTGATTGACATTCACACCGGCCTGGAGGCTAGGCGCTCTAGTTTCTAGGCGGCACCCGCTCATCCTGAGCCGGTCGAAGGACGCCAGGGGCCACCCGCTCATCCTGAGCCGGTCGAAGGACGCCCCGCTGCCGCTGCGTCTCCGGGGGAATTAAAACCACCGGGGCGCAGCCGGCGGGGCCAGGTTTTGAGGGTTTTTGAGGGCTGATGCAAAGCAAGTTTGGCGGCGGCCTGCTGATTGCCCTGGCGATTCTGGCGGGACTGGCGATAACCCTGGCCGCCTTGCACTGGTTCTTGCCCGATGCCGGCCGTTTCAAGGACCTGGCGGGAATTGTCCAGTCAATAGTCACCGTACTGGCAATAATAATCGGTGGGATAATCGCCGCCTACAAGCTGCAACTGTTCCGGGACTTTGAGCCGCACCTGACCATATCTCACGCCATCAACCACCGGAGTATTGGGGATGGCTACGTTCACCTGGATGTAACCGCCACACTGCAAAACAGTTCACGGGTTAAGGTGGAGTTGAGGGAGGGCGTATTCCGCTTGCAGCAGATAGCGCCGGTGCTGGATGACCAGGAGTTGGAGGAGCGTTTGGCAGTGTGGGCGTCCAGTGGCGAGAACCGGGCTTTTGTCCAATGGCCGTCCATCGGCGAACTTTCCTGCGACTGGGGAAATTACAATCTGGTCGTAGAACCAGGCCAGGTTTATCGGGAGACCGTGGAGTTTGTAGTACCCAAAGAAATCGCGACGGTTGCCATACATTCCATTTTCCACCCTGCTACGCCTCCCAGAAGGGCATCGCAAGGTTGGGGGATAACTACCGTTTATGATATGATTGATAAATCGTCAGACGTTGCTGACCGGTAAGGAGGCTCCATGGGTTTTAGAATCAGCAAAGAGAAAGAGCGTCAGAACCGGGAACCGACACCGCTGGAAAAGGAGTTGGGCGCGCCGGTTTTTAACTTTGGACTTGGCCCGCACAAAGCTCCGGCCTTGTTGATTCTGAAAAAGAACAAGGCCCCGGAAGATGTGCCGGATTCGGCAGAACGGCAGGACTAGTCGTTCCGTCCCCTACCTTAAAGTTCCACTCCAGCAACACCGATGTGTATGATATTATCGGTGAGTAAAATCCGTAGTATTGAGGTAGGGGTATGGCTTTCCGAATTAAGAAATCTCTCCCACGGAATAACGGGGAAGCAGTCCCTCAAAAGGATGCTACCGAGCGGTGGCGGTTAAACTTCGGCCTCGCACCCGGCCCGGCCCGCGCGCGGATGATTAGAAAAATCGGTAAGACGGCGGGGGACAAAGCCGCGGTCAACGATGACTCCCCACCTCAATCCTGACCTGGTTAATTTCAACCGTCCATCTCTCACCCCAACAGGAGCCAACTTGATGTCTGCCGGCCGCATCACCGTCCTGAACCCCACCGCCCCACCTCGCGAGTTGCGCCATTCCCTGGCGGCGCGGCCGGCCGACCTGCGCGGCCAGTCTATCGGCTTTCTCTGGAACACCAAGCCCAACGGCGACCTCCTGTTTGCCCGGCTGGAGGAACTGTTGCGCCGGAAGTACGAGATTTCCGGCGTCCTCCACCGGAGCAAGCCTACCTCCTCCGTACCGGCGGCCGGGCCGGTTCTGAACGAGTTGGCCGGCTCGATACAAGCGGCCATTGTCGGCCTGGGCGATTGAGGCTCCTGCACGTCGTGGAGTATCCACGACGCGGTGGAACTGGAGCAGCGGGGCATCCCTACCGTAACCGTGTGCAGCCACCTTTTCCAGCGGCTGGGCGACGTAGAGCGGCGTTCCCTGGGTATGCCCGACCTGCCAATGGCCGTAACCGCCCACCCCATCGGCGGCCTGCAACCGCCGGCAGTCCAGGCCAAGGCCGACGCCCTGCTGGATACCGTAATCGCCGGGCTGACCACTTCATAATTGAGAATTAGGAATTAAGAATTAAGAATTGAAGGACTGCCTCGCCCCGGTCTGTCAGGGGATGGGATTTCGCTTTTCCTGATTTGTAACTTCAAATTAGCCGGTGAATTGGGTTCACCCGTGTAAATATCCTTCCTTTCGGAGGCTGGGCGTGATTCGGTTGGATGCGGAACGGGTTGAGGTGGCCGCAGAGTGGGAGGCGGTGCAGGACTTGTACCTGGAACGGGGCTGGAGCGACGGCCTTCCGGTGGTTCCGCCTACCCCGGAACGGGTAGAGGCAATGCTGGCGGCGTCCGGCCTTTCCCCGCAAAGCGTGGTGGCCGAGTTGCCGCCCAACTGGGGCCAGGCCACGGTGGAGCGGCTGGCAATCAACGCGGTTATGGCCGGGTGCCGGCCCGAATATCTGCCGGTCATCGTCGCGGCGGTAGCGGCTCTGAGCGACCCGGCCTTTAACTGCTACGCTATCCAGGCCACCACCCACCCCGGCGCTCCCCTGCTCATCATCAACGGGCCGATTCGCGCCGCCCTGGGGCTGAACGGCGGTTCCGGCGCCTACGGGCCGGGCTGGCGGGCCAACGCTACCATTGGCCGGGCGGTGCGCCTGGCCCTGCTGAACATCGGCGGCGCCTACCCCGGCGTAGGGGATATGTCCACCCAGGGGGCACCGTCCAAATACACCTACTGCGTGGCGGAAAACGAAGAGGAAAACCCCTGGCAACCCCTGCACGTGGAGCGGGGTTTCCAACGGGAGCAGAGTACGGTAACCGTGCTGGCCGGGGAACCGCCCCACAACATCAACGACCATACCGGACGCTCCGCCGGGGAAATCCTGACCATCATCGCCGGCGCCATGGCGGTAACCGGGGCCAACAACGCCTATACCGGCGGGGAGACCCTGCTGGCCCTGGGGCCGGAACACGCCGCCACCATCGCCCGGGACGGTATGAGCAAGGACGACGTTCGGGAGTGGCTGAACCGCCACGCCCGGATTCCCCTGGAACGCTACACCGAGGATACCATGCTGGAACGGTTCGGGCGCATCCCCGACGGGCCGGTGCCAATGGTCAACGCCCCCGAAGACCTGGCAATCATCGTGCTGGGCGGGCCGGGCAAACACTCATCCTGGATCCCCACCTTCGGCGGCACCACCAGGTCAGTAACCCGGGAGATAGGGCAAGGGGCGTAAGTTGATTGTTTCCACGTAGGCTTAACCCATTAGTACCTTTGAGACGTTGCATAAATGCCGAATTACTACAGCATAATTGAGGTTAACCCGGAATGGATGCTTGACCAGGAGAGCATGGGGAGCAAGGAAAAGTTCTGGTATCGTGAACCTGAGGTAGAACCCCGGATAGACTTTCTTTTCAAGTACCCTCGTCCCGGTAGTGGCGAGCATTGGTCGGAGAAAATTGCCGCGGAAGTGGCCCGGTGTTTAGATATTGACCGCGCTAATGTGGAACTAGCCATATTTCAAGACACACTAGGATCGGTTACCGAGTCCTTTACTCGAAACGGGCTGGCGTTGTTCCACGGCAACCAATTGTTGGAAGTGACGGTTCAAGATTATGACCCCGAAAGGAGGTATCGCCAGACATTCCACACGCTGGACAATGTCTGGCAAACGCTGGAGCAGGCTTTTGCAGAACCTGAGGGTGTCCGCAATGCCAAGCTGGAGTTCGCCGAGTATTTGATCCTGGACGCAGTAATCGGGAATACCGACCGGCACCATGAGAACTGGGGATTGTTGTATCGGCATACTGATGTTGATTTGCGAGTCAGGTTAGCGCCCTCCTTCGATCACGCCTCCTCTTTGGGGCGCGAGCTTTCGGATACGCGTCGCGACCGAGTTCTCACCGAGGGTCGGGTCGGAGCTTATTCGGAAAGAGCGCCCGGCGGGATTTACTGGTCGGCAGACGATAGAAATGGGCCAAGCCCATTGGAATTGCTGAGACGGGCTGTCAGAGTCTATCCCGATTATTTTCGGCCCGGTCTATTGAAATTGGAATTGCTGACCGAAAATAATATAATGGAAATAGTAAACCGTATTCCCGCTGACTGGATGACCGACTCCCAGCGGTTTTTTGCGGTAGCGCTTATGCAGTATAATTTGGAACAATTAAGTGAGTTGACCTGATGGCTGAACAAACTCTGTTTCTGGCCTGGCACGGCGCGGAAGAGAACCGTCGGTGGTTTCCGGTGGGACGGCTGGATGCCGACGTCAAGCGCGCCAATTATCGGTTCCGCTATACCGAAGGCGCAGAACGGGCGCGGCAAGAGGCCGGTTTTCCTTTGCTCCTGGAGTTTCCAGACTTGAACCGGGATTATCGCTCACCAGAGCTTTTTCCCTTGTTCCAGAACCGGATTATGTCCCCGGTCCGGCCCGATTTCCAAAGTTACTTGAAATCCCTCAGCCTGGACAAGGATGCAGAACCTATCGAGATTCTGGCAGCAAACGGCGGTCGGCGAATCACAGACCCCTATGAGGTTTTCCCCAAGCTGGTCAAGCAACCGGACGGTAGTTTCAGCAGCAAGTTCTTTCTGCACGGCTGGCGGCGTGTAAGCCAATCCGGGCAGGAACGGCTTGACCAACTCGAACCGGGGGAAGAACTCCGCATTGCCTTGGAATTGACTAATCCGAGGACTCGGCTGGCGGTGCAAATCCAGACAACAGACTGCCAAATCGTTGGCTGGGCGCCCCATTATCTGGTGAATGATTTGACCAGGGCAATGGCTGAATCTGCTGGTAAATACGAAGCCAAGGTAGTACGCCTCAATCCTCAACCGGCCCCGTCACGTCAGCGTCTTTTAATCGAACTGAGCAGCCATTGGGACAATTATGAACCGATGAGCGGCCCGGATTACCAGCCGTTAGTTGATTAAGCTGCCTGATACGCTGGCGGAGAGAGCGGGATTCGAACCCGCGATACCCTTGCGGATATACCGGTTTTCGAGACCGGCGCCTTCAACCACTCGGCCACCTCTCCGCGCCTTGACCCCGGCCCTCATCACAAGGGCTTTTCCGCCCCTGGCGGCGGGCCGTGCCTTTCTATTTTAGCCCATACCGGCGGGCGGGAACAGGGTTATGGCTCCCTTTCCCGGGGCAATCTCCATAAGGCAATTCCATCCGGCTCACCACTGGCCTTTTGCCTCTACCATTACCTTTACCGTTCACCCTTGCCGTTTCCGTTCCCTGATTTCAGCCAGCAACGTCTCAGCGGCGGCATCATCATCCAACCCTACCAGGTCAAGAAAGGGGGTGTCCGGCAAAAGTGTGGCAACGTCGCAGTCCCGCACCCGGACCGGAATCAGTATGCCCGCCGCCCCGGTGGGGTCTTGGGCGTAGGCGGCGGCCCACTCCGGCCGTTCCAGGTTGTCGGTCAGGAAGTCCGGGGAGAGGACGGCGATGGTGGACTCGGCGATGGCGCTGACGGCAAACATTTCCAGGATGAAACTGGAGCGCGCCCAATAGTCCCAGGACTGCAACTCTACGGAGTAGCCAGCCTCCTCCAGCCACCGGCCAATCCCTTCGGCCCACCGCTGGTCGGCGGCGTGGTAGGTAACGAAAAAGTCCATCGGGCCGCTACTCCACCGCCTCAACTGCCTCAACCCTGACGGCGCAGACCTTGTATTCGGGTATCCGGGTGTCCGGGTCGTAGGCGGAGTTGGTCAGGAAATTGGCCGCCGACTCGGACAGCTTGACGAAGGGAATGAAGATCTCTCCGGCGCGCATCCGGTCGGTGAAAGTGGTCTTGCCGGTCAGTTCACCCCGCCGGGAGGTTACGCGAACCGGCTGGCCGTCAGCAAGGCCGTATTTCTCCCCGTCGGCCGGATTTATGGACACTTCCAGTTCCGGGGCCTGGGCCAGCAGGCCGGCCACCCGGCGGGTCATAGCGCCGCCGTGCCAGTGATACAGGACGCGGCCGGTGTTGAGAATCAGGGGGAAACGCCGGTTGGGTCTTTCCGCTGCCACCGGCCCCTGCTCAAAGGGCAGGAACAGGGCGCGCGGGCCGCGGGGAAAGGTATCGGCATACAAAATCGGCGTGCCGGGATGCTCCGCATCGGGACAGGGCCACTGAATACCGCCCTCCTGCTCCAGCCGCGCATAGCTGATTCCCGCTATTATCGGAGTAAGCCGGGCCATTTCGTCAAAGATTTCTGAGGGATGGCCGTAGGTGAACTGGCCCTCCAGGGGCAACGCCAGGCGGCGGCTGATCCGGCGGCCCAGGTCGCAGATGATTTCCCAATCCGGGCGGCTCTGCCCGCGCGGTTCGATCGCCTTCCGAACCCGCTGCACCCGCCGCTCGCTGTTGGTGAAAGTGCCATCCTTCTCCGCAAAGCTGGCGGCCGGCAGCACCACGTCAGCAATCTGCGCCGTTTCGTGCAGGAAAAGGTCCTGAACTACCAGAAACTCCAACTTTTGGAACTGCTCAGTGGCGCGGTTCAAGTCCGGCTCGCTGAGCAGGGGATTCTCGCCGGTGATATACATTGCCCTGATGCCGTCCGCCGCGCCGATGGACTGCACCATCTGGGTAATGTCCAAGCCCCGGTTGCCGGGCAACGGTTGGTGGCCCCAAGCCCCTTGAAACCGCGCCAGGTAGTAGGGGCTGAAATCCTGATAGCCGGGCAGGTTGTCGGGCAGACAGCCGGCATCGCCGCAGCCCTGAACGTTGTTCTGCCCCCGCAAGGGAGAGATGCCGGAGCCGGGTTTGCCCAACTGCCCGGTCACCAGGGCCAGGTTCAGCAGCCCGTGGGCGTTGGGGGTGCCGTTGGTGTGCTGGGTGATGCCCATTCCCCAAATCAGGCAGGAGCCGGCATCCTCGGCCCCCGGTTCGGCCGGCAGCCCCGGCCCCGCGCTCCGGGGGAGTCGGGACGGAATCGGCGGGCGGGCGTAAAGGCGGGCCGCTTGCCGCAGGTCGCCGGCGGGAACGCCGGTAATGTTCTCCACCCACTCCGGCGGGTAGCCGCTGACCACTTCGACCCAATCCTCAAAATTCTCCGTGCGGTCGATAACGAAAGCGTGATCCAGCAAATCCTCGGCCAGAATAACCTGGGCCATCCCGTTGAGCAGGGCGACGTCGGTGCCCGGATAAGGCCGGAGCCATAGGTCGGCGTAGTCGCACAGGTCAATGCGCCGGGGGTTGATAACGATGAGCTTGGCGCCCCGTTCCACCACCGCCCGGCGCATCCGGGAGGCCGCTACCGGGTGGTTGGCGGTGGGGTCGCAGCCGATGACCACCAGGCAGCCGGCGTTTTCGTAGTCGGTGTAGGAGTTGCTGGTGGCGCCGTTGCCCAGGGTCGCCAGCATCGCCTCCACCGACGGGGAATGACACAGGCGGGTGCAGTGGTCGATGTTGTTGGTCTGCATCAGCAGCCGGGCGAATTTCTGCTGGACGTAGCCGTCCTCATTGGTGGCCTTGGCCGAACAGAGGGTGCCAAAAGCGCCGTCCCGGTAGCGCAGCAGCCGGTCGGCAATCAAGTCCAGGGCCTCATCCCAACCGGCCGGCCGGAACTGCCCGTTTTCCTTAATCAGCGGCGTAGTCAGCCGGTCCGGGTGGTGGGCAAAGGAGTAGCCGAACCGCCCCTTGACGCACAACATACCCTCACTGGAGCGGTTGTCCGGGTCATCCGCCGCCGCCGTAATCTCATCCTGTTGGCTGACCTGGAGCTTGATGCCGCAGCCGACGCCGCAGTAGGGGCAGGTGGTGGTTACGCTTTCCCGCAACTCGGGTTCCGATTCCGATTCCGATTCACTGGCAGATGCGCCGGCAGATGCGCCGGCAAGGGAGATAGGGGCCGGGGCCGGATTGACCCGGATTGCCCCGGTGGGACATACGGAAAGGCACTGGCCGCAGGTGGTACAGATGGACTCGGCCAGGGGTTGGTCCATAAAGGCGCCAATGCGCCCGGCCCGGCCGGCGCTCAGGAAATCAATAGCGCCAATGAACTGGTGTTCCTCCTGGCAGGCGTTGACGCAGCGGGCGCAGAGAATACAGGACTCCATCGCCAGGTCAAAGACCGGGTTGCTGGCGTCGGTTTCCTCCCGCGCCCGGGGCGGCCAACGGGAGGCGGTGATGTCATAGTGGCGGGCCGCTTGCGTCAATTGTCCATAATCGGCCATACCGTCCCCGGTCGGCCCTTGGCCCTCGTTCCGGGGCAGCATCGCCAGGGTAAGCTCCAGCACGCCGGCACGAATCCGCTCCACCTCCGGGGTGTCGGTGCGGACCGCCATACCCTCCGCAGCCGGCAGGGAGCAGGATGCCGGAAATCCGCGCACCCCCTCAACCTGCACCAGGCAGGTACGGCAGGCCCCGAGGGGTTTCATATCCGGGTCTTTGCACAACTGGGGCAGGTAAGTTTCCGCAGCGTTCACCGCGTCCAATACCGACGCGCCGGCGGGAACCTGCACCGGTTGGCCGTTTACCGTAAGGTTGATAGTAAGGGCGCTGGTCATTGAATACCCCCAATCTTGACGGCAGTTATTTTAACACTTTTCCCGGCTACGGTTCAGGCTATAAATCTGTCATCCCGAATACAAAACCGTCGTTCCGACCATAAAACCGTCGTTCCGACGAAAGCAGGAATCCAGGAAATCCCCCGGAAAAGAGCGTGCTGGCTACCGAGGTTTCTGGATTCCGGCTTTCGCCGGAACGACGGTTGCTTGAGTTACCACGGTTCTCTGAGTCGCTACGGTTCCCTGGGTTGCCCCGGTTAAGACGCGATTGCCCGGCCCCGCAATAACCCAAACTTGACGGCGGGGGCAAGGGTATAGAGAATAGGGGAGTCAACGGCAGCATTAAAAATCGGTCGCGAATCAACACCCGAATTGGCAATAAAATAAGGAGTTATCATGCCCAACTTTGTGCGAGTCTATACCGGCGAGGATGGCAAGTCCCACCTGGAGGATTTGGCCCCGCCCTTCCAGTCCTTCGTGGATACCGAGGGAGCCTATGGCGAGGGTACGCCTATGGAGGCAGCCAACGGCGTTACTATCCGCATTGCCCAGCCGGGCTACCTGCTGGAGTGGCACACGGCGCCCCGCCGTCAATACACCATCACCCTGTCCGGCGTGGCGGAAGTCGAGGTAGGCGACGGCACCAAGCGCCAGGTGGGAGCCGGCGATGTGCTGCTGGCCGAGGACTTGACCGGAGAGGGGCATATTACCCGGGTAATCAGCGAGGAACCCCGGTACTACATCGTAGTCGCCCTGGGGGATTAACGGGTATTCTCAACACGGGCCGGTATTGTTACCTGGTAGGGGCGGGTTTATAACCCGCCCGCCGTTCAACGGCAAGGCAATACCGGAAAACGGGTGTGCCACCGCCGACCGGTTCCGGTGCCCGAGCCGGTAGGGGTAAGGAATACCGATTAGCGCCGGCCCGCCTAACCATCGCCGGGCGCCATCCCCCTTACCCCGTCCCGCAGCCGGGGGATTAGCTCCCGGCCATACTCCCGCGCGTCTTTGAGCGGGTCAAAGCCCCGGATGATGAAGGTGGTGCAGCCCAGGCGGTAGTAGGCCAGCAGGGACTCGGCGACCTGCGCGGCGGTTCCCACCAGGCAGGTGGTACTGCCGGCGGCGCCACTGGCGGCGGCCACCGGCATCCACAGCCGTTCATCGTGAACATCGCCCTGGGCGGCAAAGTCCAGCAGCCGGCGGGAGCCGACGGATTGGGGCCGGGCCGACTCGCCGGGGCCGATTTTCCCCCTGGTGGCCTCCTGAACCCGCGCCAGTATCTCCCCGGCCCGCTGCCAGGCTAGTTCCTCGGTGTCGGCCAGGATGGGCCTAACTGAGAGACTGAACCGGAGTTGGCGTCCGCCGGCGGCGGCCCGCTGCCTCAGGTCGCCGATGCGCTCCCGGATTGACGATAAGGGTTCGCCCCAGAGGGCAAAGACATCGGCCCGCCGGCTGCCCACCGCCAGGGCGCTGTCCGAGGCGCCGCCAAAGAACAGAGGCAGGTGGGGCCTTTGCCGACACTGCACCTGGCTGCTGGCCTCCTTAACCCGGTAAAACTCTCCCGCATAATCAAACGGCCGGCCCTCCGTCCAAACCCGGCGCAGGATGTCCATATATTCGTCGGTGCGGCGGTAGCGGGCATCGTGGGCCAGAAAATCGCCGTCCCGCTCCTGCTCGGCGTCGCTGCCCCCGGTAATGATGTGCAGGGCGATGCGGCCCCCGGTAAGCTGGTCCAGGGTCGCCGCTTTGCGGGCCGCCAGGGTGGGCGCAACAAAGCCGGGCCGGTGGGCAATCAGATAACCCAGCCGGGTAGTATGGGCGGCAGCGTAGCCGGCCACCTCAAAGCCGTCCGGGGTGCTGGAGGAGTAGCCGGTAAGCACCATATCAAACCCGCTTTCCTCGTGGACGCGGGCAAACTCCAGAATGTAGTCGCCGTCAACGCCGGCCGGAACTTCGGCCCCCGGATTGATACCGCCGCCAAAGACGCTGAGGGTAGCCCCGGCAGTAGCGGCCGGCTCCCGCGCCACGCCAATCATCCCGACAATACAAACGGATTCAGTTGCCAACGATTCGTCTCCAACATGGATATACAGGATATACAGGATTTGGTATTCTCAACATTTTAGGGTATTTCTTGCCGGGCCAAGCTGCGTTGGCCGGTAGGGGCGGGTTTATAACCCGCCCACGCTCCGGCCAAGACGACCGGGCCGATGCAAAGTCAACACCAATAACAATATCCGCTCATGGTGAGCTTGTCGAACCACGTCCCCTTCAGTAAGTCATTCCAACTTATTAGTCTGTCATTCCGACCGGAGGGAGGAATCTAAACTCCTGCATCAGCAAGATTTCTGCCGGAACCGGAAGTTGGCAAGGGCCGGGCATTTTAGATTCCTCCCTGCGCTCGGAATGACACATCGCTAATAGCGTTTCCTATTCCAAATGCGTAACCCTAATCTACTAAACTACTCACGCCGGTTCGTGCGATTCCCGGTCAACCCCCAGCGCGTCCGGGAAAAAGTGCAGCAGGCTGTTGATGGGGCCGCCGGCCATTTGGCCCAGGCCGCAGAGGGAGGCGGCGCCGACTACTTCGGCCAGGTAGCGCAATTCCTCCAGGTCGCCCGGCGCGCCGTTGCCGGCGGCCAGTCGGTCCAGGGCCTCCACCATCCGGGGCGTACCCTCCCGGCAGGGGGTACACTTGCCGCAGGACTCGGCGGCGTTGTAGGCGGCCAGCCGGCGCACCGCCTCCAGCGCCGAAACCGACTCGTCCAGCGCCATCACGCCCCCGGCGCCCAGCACTATCCCCGCCGGGTGGAGCATCCCCGGTCGCAGCGGCAAGTCCAGTTCCGATAAGGGCAGCACGCCGCTGGAGGGGCCACCGACGGCGACCAGCCCGATGTTACGACCTTCCGGCGGGCCGCCGCCGATACCGTAAATGACCTGGCGCAGGGTAGTTCCCATAGGCACCTCGGCCAGGCCGGGCCGGCGCACCGCCCCGCTGAGGCAGATGAGCTTGGTGCCTGGGGCCGCGTCCAGCCCCACCTGGCCGTAGCGGGCCGGGCCGCGTTGCAGGACATAAGGCACGTTGACCAGGGTTTCCACGTTGTTGATGACGGTGGGGCGGTGAAACAGGCCGGATTCCACCGGGAAAGGGGGGCGCAATCGGGGTTCCCGCCGCCGCCCTTCGATGGTATTCAGCAGGGTGGTTTCCTCACCGCAAACGTACCCGCCGGCGCCCCGCCGGATTTCCACCGTACAGCCGAACCCGGAACCCAGGATGTCCGCTCCGACCAGACCCAACCTTTGCGCCTGCGTTACCGCGCTGGCTACCCGCTGCGCCGACAAATTGGCCTCGGCGTTGACGTAGATGTAGCAGTGGGCCGCGCCGGCGGCGTAGGCGGCAATCAACGCGCCCTCCAGCAATCGGTGGGGGACGCCCTCCAGCAGGTGGCGGTCCTTGAACAGGCCCGGCTCTCCTTCCTCGCCGTTGACCACCAGGTAGCGGGGCGCCGGATAGGAACGGGCGCCCTGCCACTTGCGGGCCGGGGGAAAGTAGGCCCCGCCGCGCCCCTGCAAGCCCGACTCCAGCACCTGCTCAATGACCGCCTCCGGGGGCCGGGACAGGGCGTCGGCCAGGCCGGAATAACCGCCGCCGCCCAGGTAATCATCAATGTCGGCGGGGTCAAGCTGGCCGCACCCGGCCATAACTTGCAGATGTTGGGGAGTAAAGAACTCCTCCAGGTCAAGGGTTGGCCGGCGGCTGCCGGGGGCGTCCAGCGTAGCAACCAAGTCCGCCACATCCGACTCGGTTACCCGGCTGAAGTACCGGGTTTCGCCGGACGGGTAGGTTACGCTGACCTGAGGCGCGGCAAAGCAGGCGCCATCACAGCCGGCGGCGACCAGGTAGGCATTGGGCCGCCCGGCCAGGGCCGCCCGGAGTTGGTCGGCGACCCTTTCGGCCCCCACCGCCTGGCTGCAATGGCCCACCTGCACCACCACGCAGGTCTTGCCGGAGGTTCTGGCGGCCCACCGCTGCCGGGCCTGCTGCTGTAATTGGGTGTAAGTCATATCGTTTTCATTGGCGTCAAGTCCCGGTTCGGGACGGAATCCAATCACAAGAACACAATCCGCTCATGGTGAGCTTGTCGAACCATCCTTACATCCATCCTTCGACAGGCTCAGGATGAGCGGATTTTATTCCAGCCAAGTCAACCGTCGTTCCGGCGAAAGCCGGAATCCAGAACGCTCGGTAGCCAGCACGTTCTTTTCCGGGGGATTTCCTGGATTCCGGCTTGCGCCGGAACGACGGGTTTATACGGCGATTGCCTCTTTAATCCACACCGTCCCCTTGCCTACAAATGACCGGTCTATGCTGCACTTGCCCCCCTTTACTCCAGCCCGTCCACCTGCCTAAACAGGTCGCGAGCGGTGGCCCGGCCCTGCCACTGGCCGTCAACCTCCACCGCCGGGGCCAGGGGGCAGAGGAAGGCGCAGGGCGTTTCTTCCAAGGTTACCCGCGCCTCAGGGTTAGCAGCGCCCGGCGCAACGCCCAGGTGGGCGGCAAGCTGGGCCAGCAGTTCCTTGCCGCCGCCGTGCCAGCAGCTGAGGCCGGCGCAGACCCGTAGCCGGTGGCGCGCCGGCGCCGCAATCCGCAACTCGGTATAACTGGTGGCAGCCCCGTAAACCTCGCTGGCCGGCACCCGCAGATGCCAACCTACTACCTGCAAGGCCCATTCGGGCAGGTGGCCCAATTCGTGCTGCAAGTAGTGGAGCGCCGGCAGCAGATAGGCGCGTTCCGGCGGAAACTTTTGCCGCAAAATGGGCCTTAATTCGCTGCGTTCCATCCGGCTTTACCTTACCCCCGGCTCCACTCTATCGGAGAGAGGGTCGAAGTCAAAGGTAAGGCCCAATTCAGCCAGCTTGGACCGGGGGATTAAGCCGTCGGCAGTCCAGCCCCGCGCCTGGTAGTAGCCGGCAATCATATAGTCCAGTTCCTGGCGGGTCAGGCCAACCCCGGCGGCTACGCCGGTGGGCAGCTTTTCCTGCAAGGTTCGCGGCGGCAGGGTATCATCGGCCCGCGTCCAGCCCTCCCGGATATTGAAAAGTTTTTTCAGGTTATTGATGCGCTCCCCGCTCAACCGCAGTTCCGCCGGCGTCATCGCCCAGCCGGTAATCATCGTATAAACCTGGGCCGACTCGGTATAGAAATCGTGAAAGGCTTTACGCAGAAACTTGCACCAGATAAGGGAGTCCAGCACCGCCTCAAAATCCTCGCTTTCGGCGGCAATCCGCCCCCGGTTAGCGTCCACCTGAAAGCGGTCAACCCGGTCGGAAAAGTCGGCCTCATAGGCTGAGGAACGGTTGTGGCAAGCGCCCCGGGGCGTAACGGCCAGGCCCAGGGCCATAGTTTTCAGGCTGCGCGGTTCGTAACCGGGCATTTCCAGCCCCTTGACCTGCATCGCCCACGCAGCGGAACCCCGGCCTATTTGTGCGGCGGCGGCCCGGCTGCCCTCGGCCAGCAGCTTGCCGATGCCCTGACGCCGGCCGATGGCCTCCAGGGTTTCCAGCAAAGCCGCCCCGTTGCCAAAGGCCAGATTCAGCCCGCCGGTGTCGGCGCCGGTCAAATGCCCCTGCTCAAAACACTCCATCGCCCAGGCAATGGTCGCGCCGGCGCTGATGGTATCCATCCCCAGTTGGTCGCAAAGGCCGGCGGCGCGAATGACGATGTTGGAGTCGGCTACCCCGCAGAGGGGGCCGAGGGCAAACAGGCTTTCGTACTCCATACGGACGCCGGACTTGCCGGATTTATCATTACTGCCATCCTTATCCACCGTATCCATCGGAACCAGGATTTTCTCACAGCCGATAGTGCAGTTGGCGCAGCCGGCGTTCTTAGTCGTCGCCAGGTGGCTGCGGTGCAAGTGTTCCCCGCTGACCGCCTCGGCCCCCTCAAAGGTGGACTCCCGGAAATTGCGGGTGGGCAAAGTTCCCAGGCGGTTGAATACGGCGACGTTAGCCATTGTGCCCAGGTTCCGGTACTTCTCGGTGGCGGCGCCCAGGCTGCGGCGGCTCAGGTCGCGGCTGTAATGGCGGGTGGCCTCCGGGTCGGCGATGTCCACCGGGTTAAAGCCGCGCAGGGCCAGGGCTTGCAGGTTTTTGGAACCCATAACCGCGCCGGGGCCGCACCGCCCGGCCTGGCGCCCGCCGTCGTTGCTGATGGAGGCGTACTTGACCAACGCCTCCCCGGCCGGGCCGATGCAGGCCACCCGGTAGCGGTTGTCGCCCAGCCTTTCCTTGACCGCCCGCTCCTTGTCCCCGGTGGTCAAGCCGGTCAAGTCGGCGGCGTCGCGGAAATATACCCGCACCCCTTCCGGCGCGTCGGTATCGCCTTCGATGTGCAGCAGGGTGGGATAGTCGGCCCGGCCCTGGATTATCAGGGCATCGCCGCAGCATTTTTTCAACTCGGTAGCCAGGAAACTGGAGGAAAGGGAGTCGGCGATAAACCCGGTCAGGGGCGATTTGGTCAGCACGGCAAACTTGCTGGAGGTGGTCAGGCGGGTGCCGACCAGGGGACTGCCCACGAACAGCAGGGGATTGTCCGGGCCGAGGGGGGCGGCGCCCGGCGGGCAGTAGCGGTAGAGCAGATAGGTGCCCAGCCCGATGCCGCCGATAAAGCTACGCAGGGCGCGCTGGTCAATCCCCTCCCAACGGTGGGTGCGGTCGGTAAGGTTCACCACCAGCGCTTTGCCATGATAGCCGTACATTGGCGCTCTCAATACCTCGAACTTGGACTAACCGGATCCGCCGGATAATCCGGGAATTGCCAATCGGGATTGCTCAATTCACCCCGAAAAGTTCTATGCCACTCCCCGAAAGTGCTATGTCATCCCGAAAAGTTCTGCGTCATTCCGCGAAAGTTCAATGTCATTCCGAGCGTAGCGAGGAATCTAAACTCTCTCATCAGCCAGGTTTCCCCCGGAACCGGAACGCGACAACGGCCCGGCGTTTTAGGTTCCTCCCTGCGGTCGGAATGACAGACCAACTGCGTAACTTCTAGTCCGGCTAGTTTATGTCCACTTAATCCAGGCAAATCACCCGCCAGCCTGGTTGGAGATGAGGAGCAGGGAGTCGCCATCCTGAAGGGAGAAGTCGCCTTCGCCCAGGAAAGCAACGCCGTTTCGGTTGAACACATAACCCTCCTCCAGATCGGCCAGGTCTTGGCGCAGGCCGCAGCCCACCAGGGCGGGACAAGCCCGGGCCAGGGCGCGGACTAGCTGATTCCGGCCGGCCCCGGGCGGCAGGGTCAACGCCACTTCCCGCCGGTCGCTGCGGAGCCGGGGCGTGCCAAACAGTTCTACCCGTATATTGATGGCAGGAGCGGGCAAAGACGCCAGGGCTTGGGCCTCAGCTAAATCCTCCGGGGAGTTTATGTTAAAGAAACTCCGCAACTCCGGGTCAAAGCGGGCAATGTCCGCTCCGGTCAAGTAATTGACCCGAACCTGGTCAAAGAAACCGGATATTTTCAGGTCGCCGGCTTGCAACTTGGCCTCAATATGGGGCAGGCAGGACTTGGAATAGAGGGCATGGGTCGGTTCCGGGTAAGGGCCGGGCATTGGCACCACTGCGTCAAAACCCTCCCGCCGGGATAGCATATAATCCAGCAGTTGACGGTTGAGAAAGGGCATATCGCAGGCCACCACCAGCCCCCACTGATTGCCGGCGGCGGCCAGGCCGGAAAAGATGCCGCCCAGGGAACCCTGACCGGGGTACAAGTCCAGGGCAATCCGGTGCCGGGCATCTAACGGCAAGGCTTCCCCCCGGGCCGAGTCGGCCACTACCACCACAACCTCAGCGGCCACCGACTCTACCCGTTCGATAACCCGCCGGATGAGGGGCTGGCCGTTAAAGGGTTCCACCGCCTTGTCCCGCCCCAAGCGGCGGCTCAGTCCCCCGGCCAGGATGATGCCGGTAACGTCCTCAGTAGTGGTGTCGGTCAATTCAACCACCAATTAAAACCCCGGTACGCCGCAAAAACGGGTTTGCCGGGCCACCCGGCAGCAGCCCCTAGTATAACATAGGAACGGCGGCGGGTTTGCCGGGCAATAACCGTTGAGTGCTATAATCCACGAAGGCCACGAAGGTTCACGAAGGTTTGTATATTTTATTCGTGATACTTCGTGTCCTTCGTGGATTATATCGCCGGAGGTGAGTTAATGGCCCAGGCCGCCTTTGTTTATGAGGATGCCCTTTCCCGCCACGTGCTGCGGTCGGACCACCCCATGCGCCCGGCGCGCCTGCGCCATACCTATGAACTGCTGACCGCCTATGGCGCCTTTGACGGGGAAAGCTCCCGGCTCATTGACCCCCGGGCCGCCACTGAGGAGGAACTGGAGTGGGTGCATACGCCGGAATACGTGGCGGCGGTACGCAGCCTCAGCGCCGGCCGGAATACTGCCGGTTCCGGCGGTTCCGGCATAAACCCGGAACGGTTCGGGTTCAGCGACCGGGGGGACAACCCCATCTACCCGGGGATGTACGATGCGGCCTTACTGAGTTCGGGGGCGACCCTGGTAGCCGCCGAACTGGTGGCCGGGGGGCGGGTCGAAGTGGCCTTTTCCATTGCCGGCGGGCTGCACCACGCCGCCCCGACTCACGCCTCCGGGTTCTGCATTTTCAACGACCCGGCCATCGCCATCCGCCACTTCCTGGCGCGGGGTCTGCGGGTGGCCTACGTGGACGTGGACGCGCATCACGGGGACGGGGTGCAGGACGTTTTCTATCAGGATGACCGGGTGCTGACCATTTCGATGCACGAGTCGGGCCAGTATCTCTTTCCGGGGACGGGGTTCGTTGCGGAAAGCGGCGCCGGCGCGGGAGCCGGCTATTCGGTGAACCTGCCCCTGTATCCCTATACCGAGGATGAGGTTTACTTGGGGGCCTTTCGGGAGGTGGCGCTGCCCCTGCTGCGCGCCTTTGCGCCGGACGTGCTGGTAACGCAACTGGGCATTGACAGCTACCACAGCGACCCGATTACCCACTTGCAGTTGACTTCCCGGGGCTACGTGGAGGTTATCCGGGAGTTTGCCGGGCTGGGGATACCCTGGCTGGCCCTGGGCGGCGGGGGCTACGACCTGGGCGCGGTGGCCCGCTGCTGGACCCTGGCCTACGGGGTTATGCTGGGCGTGGAGTGGCCGGAGCGGATACCGGACGCCCTGGCCGACCAATACCCAACGCCCAACCTGCGGGACGATATAGCGTTAGACCTGCCGGCCCACGTGCGCCAAGAGGCGCGCCGCTACGCAGAGGAGTCGGTAGCCGCCATCAAGGAAACAATTTTTGGGCGGCACGGGTTGGGGTAGAATTAGGTTTCAGAAAATTGTCTCCCAATTCAGCCGGGCTGTAATATAATACCGGCATGATAAAAGATTGGAAGTTGTGGCTGGCAAACTTTCTACGGTGGCTGAAATTATCCTGTTGTTTAATCGGCGCTTCCTTCTGTATGGGGATAGAGGCAGTTATATTCTTTAATATGCAAGAGGCATGGAAGCTGTCGGAAGCAGGGAAGATTCAAGAGTGGGATTTGGCGATTCTCACGGCGTCCCTTGTTTTCTATCACACTCCATTTCTTGCCGGCTTGTTCTGGTTTAGTCGGCAGGCGCAACTAATTTGGGACGGCATAACTCAGGGAAGGGGAGGTTAGTATGCGGACAATAGGCGGTAAAATTGCCCTGGTTGGCGTGATTGCCCTGGTAATTTATATCGGTATGGTTTTAGTGGACGCTACTTGCGTGGAGGCATTGTCTTTCTGCCGGCTTTACGAACCCGTATCCCCCTGGTAGGAGTTGGTTGCCGGCAGGCCAATGCCAAGCCGTTTCCCGGCATAAAAGAAAAGAGGGGCCAACCCGCAATGGGCTGGCCCCTTTAACTATCCGGTTTTACTGCCGGCGGTCAGTTGACCTGATGCTCCTGGCCCAGCAGGGACTTGGCGGTGTCGCCGATGTTGGCCTCAATGCAGTCGCGCAGGGTGGAATAGATGGACTTCTTGACGGCGCTCATCAGCCACGCCTCATAGGCCGGGTCGGTCTGGTAGCTGTTCTTGAGGGCGACCAGCCGCTGCAACAGGCTGAGGTAATGGTACTGAAGCGGCGTCAGCGATTGCTCGACTCCCTCAATAACAAAGGTATTCTCAGCGAAGGTATCGAAGGTATCCTGGTTGCCCAACACCTCTTGGTCTGCGCTTTCTGCTGCACTCATGTTCCCTCTCCGAAATCAGGTCTGATGTGAGGCCGTACCGGCGACTGTTACGCTGTATCCCCATTATAACAGAATTAACAATCCCCGGTAACAAGAATTTACTCGGATTTTACCCCGGCGACTTTAGACTTCCCGGAACTCCCCTTCCACCGTGTCGCCCGGATCGCCGCCGTCGCCGCCCGGTTCACCGGAGCCGGGAGGGGCGCCGGCGGTCTGCTGCCCGTAAACCGCCTGGCCCAGCCGCTGCATCGAGTCGTTCAGGGCGGTCATAGCGGTCTGCATCTCGGCCACGTTGTTGTTGGCGATGGCGGTTTTCAGGGCGGCAATCTTGCCTTCCACTTCTTCCTTCAGTTCCTGAGGAACCTTGTCGGCGTGTTCCGCCAGGAGTTTCTCGGTGCTGTAAACCAGGGAATCGGCTTGATTGCGGGTTTCCACCTCGGCCCGCCGCCGCCGGTCTTCCTCTTCATTGGCTTGGGCGGCGTCAACCATCCGGTCAATATCATCTTTAGAGATGCCGGAACTGGGTTGAATGACGATGCGCTGCTCCTTGCCGGTGCCCTTGTCCTGGGCGGAAACGCTGAGGATACCGTTGGCGTCAATGTCAAAGGTAACGTCAACCTGGGGGACGCCCCGCGGCGCCGGCAGCAGGCCGTCCAGGATAAACCGGCCGATGGACTTGTTGTCCCCGGCCATGGGCCGCTCCCCCTGGAGGACGTGAATATCCACGCTGGTCTGCCCGTCGGCGGCGGTGGTAAAGGTCTCGGTTTTCTTGGTGGGGATGGTAGTGTTGCGGGGAATCAGCGTGGTCAAGACGCTGCCCAGCGTTTCCAGCCCCAGAGTCAACGGCGTAACGTCCAGCAGGACGATGTCGCCCACCTCGCCGCCCAGCACGCCGGCCTGGATCGCCGCGCCCATCGCCACCGCCTCGTCCGGGTTCACCGACCGGCTGGGTTCCCGGCCAAAGATGGACTTGACCTTTTCCTGAACCGCCGGCATCCGGGTCATACCGCCCACCAGGATAACCTCGTCAATCTCCCCGGAGGGCAGGCCGGAATCGGAAAGGGCTTGGCGGCAGGGGGCCTCGGCCCGGTCAATCAGGCCGCTGACCAACTGCTCCAGCCTGGCCCGGCTGAGGGTCTTGACCAGGTGCTGGGGGCCGCTGGCGTCGGCGGTGATGAAGGGCAGGTTTATCTCCGTTTCCAGGGTGCTGGAAAGTTCAATCTTGGCCCGTTCCGCCGCATCCCGCAGCCGTTGCAGGGCCATGCGGTCGCTGCCCAGGTCAATGCCGGTTTCCTGACGGAACTCCTGAATCAGCCACTCCAGGATTCGCTGGTCAAAATCATCGCCGCCCAGGTAGGTGTCCCCGTTGGTGGACTTGACCTCAAAGACGCCGTCGCCCATCTGGAGAATAGTAATGTCAAAGGTGCCGCCGCCCAGGTCGAACACGGCAATGGTGGCGTCCTGCTGCGTCTTGTCCAGCCCATAGGCCAGGGAGGAGGCGGTAGGTTCGTTGATGATACGCAGCACGTCCAGGCCGGCGATGGTTCCGGCGTCCTTGGTGGCCTGGCGTTGAGCGTCGTTAAAGTAGGCCGGGACGGTAATCACCGCCTGGCTGATTTTCTCGCCCAGCTTGGCCTCGGCGTCCTGACGGATTTTCTGAAGGACAAAGGATGAAATCTGGGGCGGCGCGTAGGCTTTCCCGGACATTTCCACGTGGGCATCGCCGTTGGCAGCCTGGACAATTTTGTAGGGCAGCTTGCCCAGCGCGCCCTGCACTTCCCCGTCGCTGAATTTGCGGCCCATCAGCCGCTTGACGGAAAAGACGGTGTTCTCCGGGTTGGTAACCGACTGCCGTTTGGCAATCTGGCCGACGTACCGCTCTTCGCTGCGGGCGTTGACCGCAACTACGGAGGGGGTAAGGCGGGCGCCCTCGGCGTTCTCCACCACCACCGGCTCGCCGGCTTCAATGACCGCAGCCACCGAGTTGGTCGTACCCAAATCTATGCCCAAGACTTTTGCCATTTCTCTCTACTCCTTGACTTCGTTTTTCAGTTCAATTTTCAGTTTCAGTAAAGTTGAGGGTTTTCACCCGGAAACGTAGCGATTGACCGGGAGAGTTACTCATTTTCGGCGTACCGTTTCGGCGTACTTGGCGCCCCGGTCGAACACCACCCCGGAAAGTTACCGGGCTACCACCACCTGGGCGGCCTGAATAACCCGGTCCCGCAGGCGGTAGCCGTTGCGGACGGCCTCAACCACGTAGCCGGAGGGGTGTTCGGCGGATTCCACCACGCCAACGGCTTCGTGTTGCAGCGGGTCGAATTGAGCGCCCACCGCCTCTATTTTAGACAAGCCCTCAGCCTCCAGGAGGCCGTGCAGCTTGCGGTGAATCAGCTTGACGCCTTCCACCCAGGAATCGGCGGCTTCCCCGTTGCCGACCCCGTTGCCGAGGTGGTTGACCGCTAACTCCAACTCGTCAATGGCCGGCAGCAGGCTGATAATCAGCCGGCGGTTGGCGTCCTGCCGCAGGGACAGTTGCTCTTCTTCGGTCCGCTTGCGGTAGTTAGCCAGGTCGGCGTAAGCCCGCTGGGCCTGTTCTCTGGCTTGAGCCGCCTCCTGGCGCATTTCTTCCAGGTCGCTGCTCAGGCTGGCGATTTGTTCCTCCGGGGAGCGGCTGGAAATATCGTCGGTTGCCTCTTCCCGGGTTTCTTCGGGTTCGGCCTTCAAGAAGTCGGCGTCGCCGGGGCCGTTAGTCATAAAACATCACCTTACTTCACCTTAAAGGGTTGTTGAATAAAGGATTATCGGGTTATTCTTCGTCAGGCAGGTTGAGATTGTGGAAAAGCTGGGCCATGGCCGGCTCTATGACCGGCGCCACGGCGGTGCCTTCGGCGGCGGCTTGCAGGTAACGCTTGAAACCTTGCAGATTGTCCACCAGGTTCAGGGCAAACTCCACGCCGGCCAGGTTCAGCCCCAGGTTTTCCATCAAGTGCCGGATGAGCAGGACTTTGCGGATGTCTTCCCGGGAATAGAGCCGCAGCATCCCGACGGTGCGGCCGGGGTTAATCAGGCCCAGCCGCTCATACTTGCGCAGGGTTTGGGGGTGCATATCCAGGATACGGGCGGCGACGCTGATGATGTAAACGCCGCCCTCCAGCTCCGCGCCCGGCCCGGCGTCCCGGCTGTTGTAACCGTTCTCCGGGGATTGGCGGGAAACGGCCGGCTCTGCCTGCTCCAGGTTGGCGGATTCCGGGCGGAGCGGCGGCGCTCGGAAGGCGGAACCCTCCGGGTTATCCGCCTCTGAGGTATCCACCCGTATTCGGAATCTTTCGTACATTACCGTCCCCCTTCCCGGGAAATTGCGCCGTCCGGTTCACCGTCAAGTTCACCGTCAAATTCAATAGTGGTGAACAGATAATATAATAATGCTTGACATTCTTTGTGTCAAGGTTTATTATACCAAAGTATTATAGATGATGACCTCGCCAGTGGCAAGCGTCGCCCGACTCGACAAGGAGGTGAATGGCGATGATTAAGTTCAAGGGCTGCCCCAAGTGCCAGGGGGATTTGTATCTGGCTACCGACATTTACGGCCGGTATTTCAACTGCTTGCAGTGCGGTTTTACCAAAGACCTGCCGGCGACGTTGGAGCGCAACGCCGCGCCGGTCAAGGCGGCGGGGCCGGCCCTGCTCGACCTGGAGCGCAAGGCGGCCTAACCGCCGCAGTCCGGGTTTTACCCAGCCAGCGCAAATAACGCAGCGGGTCGCTATGACCCGCTGCGTTTCTCTTTGCCCGCCAAGTCTCCGGGGTGATAAAACCCGGTCGGCAACCAGCGACTACTATTCAGTGTTCAGTTGTTCAGCGGCACGGGCGGTTTAGTTGGAATGGGCGTCAAAACGGCCCAGAAACTCATCAATGCCCCGCTCCCGGGGGAGACGGGCAAAGGCCAGCGATTCGGGCAGAACGATGCCACCGGAAAATACCATTTTCATCGCATCCTCAACGGTCATATCGGTCTCCAGCACGTCATCCTCAATCACCAGGGCCAGGTTGCCGGAGGTGGGGTTGGGAACGGTGGGAATGTAAATCACCACCAGCGACTCGCCGGTGGCCGCGGACACGGCGCGGCCGGTAACAAAGCCCACAGCAATCATCCCTTCCCGCGGCCACTCCAGGAAAACCACCCGGCTGAACCGGTATTGAGAGGACATCGTGGTAGCCGCCTGCCGGGTAACGCCGTAAACGGTGCCAACGACGGGAATACTGTTCAGCAGGTTATCCTTCATCTCCATCACCCGCCGCCCGGGCCGGCCGCTCATAATTAGCCCGGCCAGGTAGAAAACTACGGCCAGCACAATCAAGCCGATGCCCGGAAAATCCCAGGGGCGCCCCTCTACCAACCGGGAGCCTTTAACAAAGGCATCGGCGTAATCAACGATAATCGCGACAATCACCACGGTTACCATTAAAGGAACCAGTTCCATCAGCCCGGCGATGGTCCGGTTCTGCACGTGGCCCTGCAAACGGCGGAAAAAACCAATCCGGCGCACCGGTAGAGTGTCCCGGTGCGGCGTATTTTGCCCAGTCCCTTCCATACTTCACCCCCCGACAACGGCTAGTAGGGATCATTCACTATTGACATAAAGATTAACACAGAAGGCGCCGGAAATTCCTTGTGTAACTCGGTGTCCCGGCGGTGAAAATCCCGGCCCGGCCCGGCCCGGCGCCGGGGCGGTGATTAAAGCGACGCAACTAAATAAACTGCCCAAGTCTTTCGACCGGGGCAGTTCGTCTTTCCGGGTTTTTCCGGGTTAATTGGTGGGTTAAGCGGAACGGGCTAACGGGTCAGTTCGGGCCAGAAGCGTTCCTCTTTCCAGGGGTCGGCGTTGTTGTTGTAGCCCCGCTGCTCCCAGAACCCCGGCGAGTCCTCGGTCAGCAGTTCAATGCCGTTCACCCACTTGGCGCTTTTCCAGGCGTAGCGGCTGGGGACAATCAGGCGCAGGGGCCAGCCATGGTCCTTGCCCAATTCGCTGCCGTTGTGCCGGTGCGCCAGAAAGCCCTCCTCCAGCGCCAACTCCAGGGGCAGGTTGGTGGTATAGCCGCCGTAGCAGTGGGCCAGGACGTAGCGGGCCTGAGGCTTGACGCCGGCCAGTTCGACCAGGGTGGAGAAAGGCACGCCTTCCCAGGTGTTATCCAGCGCGCTCCACTGGGTAACGCAATGGAAGTCGGCATTGATTGTTACCCAGTCCAGGTTGGTGAACTGCTGCCAGTCCAGGGTAATTTCCTGCTCCACCACGCCGTACACCCGCATCGTCCAGGCGGCCAGGTCCACCTTGGGCGCGGAGCCATAGGTCAGCACCGGGAACTTCTTGCTGAGGAACTGGCCCGGCGGCACCCGTTCCCCCTGATTCGGGGCATCCTTAACCTGGTCGGGGCGTTTCAATCCAAATTGGGGTTCCAATTTACTCAACCACCTGTTCAAAGAATCGGCAATTCGTGAAGTGCCGCCGCTCATATTATCCCCCGGTATCCAGAGTGTCAAACCGCCGGCCAAGCCGGGCAACCCCAAGCCACCGTCATTCCAAGCAACCGTCGTTCCGGCGAAAGCCGGAATCCAGCACGCTCGATAGCCGGATCGCTCTTTTCCGGGGATTTCCTGGATTCCGGCTTTCGCCGGAACGACGGTTTTATGACGCAATTGCCCCGTTGTCAAACATCGCCGTAATGACGGGTTGAATGACGGGTTTATGCTGCCCTTGCCCCACCGCCAAGAAACCCGAGGTCAGGGCGTAGCCTGGATTTGACCCGGCGGCCCATCCACCACCCTACCGACCACGGCGGCGGCCAAAGTCCCCGCAGCTTTCAACTCGGCCAGCAGCGCCGCCTCCTTGTCGGCGGCGACGGCCATCAGCAGGCCGCCGGAGGTCTGGGCGTCGCAGAGCAGCAGTTGGTCATTGTCGGACAAGTCTGGGTGCCACTGAACGGTGTCGGCTACGCTGTCCCGGTTGCGTCCCGTACCGCCGGGGGCGATGCCCTGTTCCAGCAACTCCCAAACGCCGGGGAGTATGGGGACTTGACCCAGCCCCACCTGGGCGCAGACGCCGCTGCCCCGAACCATCGACTTCAGATGCCCCATCAGGCCGAACCCGGTAATGTCGGTGGCGGCGTGGACGCCCACCTTGGTCATTGCTTGAGCGGCGTCCCGGTTCAGGGTCGCCATCGTGGTAACCGCCCCTTGCAGCACCGCCGGGTCAACCCGGCCCTGCTTGCCGGCGGTGGTGATAATGCCGGTGCCGATGGGTTTGGACAAAATCAGGGCATCGCCGGGCTGGGCGCCGGCGTTGGTAATCTGCCGTCCCGGTTCCACGATGCCGACGACGGACAGGCCGTACTTGGGTTCCGGGTCGTCCACCGTATGGCCGCCGACAATCAGGCACTCGGCCTCGGCGGTCTTGGCGTAACCGCCCCGCATAATCTCGCCCAGGATTTCCTTGTCCAGGGCGGCGGGAAAGCCGACGATGTTCAGGGCCACCAGGGGTTTGCCGCCCATAGCGTAAACGTCGCTGAGGGCATTGGCGGCAGCGATGGCGCCAAACTCATAAGGGTCGTCGGTTATCGGCGGAAAAAAGTCCACCGTCATAATCAGGGCGGTAGTATCGTTCAGCCGATAGACGGCGGCATCGTCCCCGGTCTCGGTGCCTACCAGCAAATCGGGGTGGGTCAGCATCGGGATTTTACTCAGAACCTGAACCAGGTCCTCCAGGCTAATCTTGGCGGCTCAACCGGCGCAGTGAGAAAGCTCGGTGAGGCGCAGTTCGCTGCTCTGCATCAGGCAACCTCCTGTGGTGGATAGCTGTGGTGGATAAACGAATGGAAACGGGGCAAGACCGGCGGATTGACCGCCTGCCCGGTAGCATTGTAGCACAGTGGCGGGGGGTTAGAGGGATAATTGGGTTCTGATGGCGGGGTAATTGCGTCTTAACCGGGGCAACCGTCGGCAACCGTCATTGACAACACGGACAACCGTCGCCGACCCCAAGCCACCGGCGGCAACCCACCCCACCGTCGTTCCGGCGAAAGCCGGAATCCAGGAAATCCCCCGGAAAAGAACGGTTTGGCTACCGAGGGTTCTGGATTCCGGCTTTCGCCGGAACGACGGTTGCTTGAGTTACCGGGTTTATGCTGCCATTGACCTACTAATTGGGTTCCTCAATCTGATTTCTTCGCCCACCGCCGGTTCAAAGTCAACCCACCAAACTTCACCGCGGTCCATCGTATTCCTCGTCATAAGGTAGATACTTGCCATCCATCGTCTCCCAAGCCATGGCCTCGGCCTCCCGCTCCTCATCCGCCGCCATCTCCTGGTCGCCCAAATCCAGGATTGCCAGCGCGCTGCCGTCCCAGGCGTCCCCGGCCTGCATCGCCTGATAGGCGGCCTCTACCCATTGGGGCTGGTCGCCGATTTTACGGACAAAGTCCAGCTCGCCGGACAGGTAGATGTATTTCAGGTAGGCCCGGGCCCCGGCCTCCTCCGGTTCTACTCCCCGGAGCCGGTAATACTCGGTCAACTGTTCCACGGTATAAGGGGGAACCACCCGTTCCCGCACCAACTCCTCAATAAACTTGACGCAGCAGCCCACTTCGTCGCTGCCGACGAACCGCCGCAACTCCTCAAATACCGACTCATCCAGGGTAATAGTAAGCTTTTGGGACATAACCACCTGCCGGCAACTCGCGAATCAGGAACAATGAACAACACTGAACAATGTAAGTAGCCGTACTATACCGTGTCAAGCCCGGCTCCCCCAAGGCAACCGCGCCTTAACCGGGGCAACCGTCGACAACCCCAAACCACCGGCGGCAGCCCACCCCACCGTCGTTCCAGCGAAAGCCGGAATCCAGGAAATCCCCCGGAAAAGAGCGAGCCGGCTCACAAAGCGTTCTGGATTCCGGCTTTCGCCGGAACGACGGTTTTATGCTGCGATTGCCTTGAGGGATGGCAATGTTCACTCCCCTTCTTTACCGGGGAACTCCCCCTCCCATAAATGCTCGTAACCGCCCCACACCGTCGTGTATTGGCCGGTACTGATGCGGTCAATACCATACTCCGGGAGCGCAATCGCCGCCATACAGCGCCCGTCAAAGCTCCAGCCCTGCCGGTCAAAGTTAAAGTCCTGGTTGTCAAAGCCGTGCTGCTGGCGTGGGCCGGGCAGGTCGTTCACGTCAACCGGGTACAGGGCCAGAAAGAACATTGCCTCGGTGTCGGCGGGGGCGCACGGCTCCTTAACGTAGGTCAGCGCGTTCTCACTGAGATATACGTCAAAGCCGGAGCGGATTGCCGGCTTACCCGGTAAGATAGGCTCTATATTTCTCAACATATCCGTAGCGGCAGCGATTTCAGCCAGGGATTCCGTATCCTCAATCAGATAAAGATAGGGTTTTCCCTCGGAAACGACCGGCTCAAGCGAAAGGTACGCATCCAGCATTTGCAACA
Source organism: uncultured Dehalococcoidia bacterium (assembly GCA_958295765.1). Taxonomy (GTDB): domain Bacteria; phylum Chloroflexota; class Dehalococcoidia; order Lucifugimonadales; family UBA3495; genus CATQHB01. The sequence goes on along the minus strand of CATQHB010000002.1, from coordinate 255,754 downwards.
TTCTCAGCCCAGGGTTTCCCCGATAGTCCAAAGGGTGATGAGAAACCAACCAGAGTTTACCTTTTCCCGCCGTCGGGCTGATTGCGGCGATTATTTCCTGGAAACATAGTTCGGGCGCGGACTGACAATTTGCCTCGCCGTCAACGATAACCTTGCCGGTTCGGGTTATTTGATGGAATCGCATCGTGTATGGCATATTGGGGACGGATAAGTAAACTACGTCCTCTTTTTGCGCGCGTTCTTGTAGCACCGCAACAATCTCCCGGCCCTTGTCCGCCGGCGCGTACACCTCCGCCCGCCGCAGTTCGACCACTCCGGCCAGGGCGATGGCGCCGGCGACCGCGCCGACCAGCGCCGGCGCCAGCCACCCCCGGCGCGTCAGCCCGGCCAGGTAACCGGCGGCCCCCTGAAACGCCATGCCCACCGCCAGGAAAACAATCGGCCCCAGATAGATAACATGGCGAAGCCGGTCCAGGGGATACAGGCTCAGCAGGGCAACCGCCACGGAAATCGCCAGGCACAACGCAAATAAAACGCCGATGGCCCGGTCGGGAAACTTGCCGCGGCAGGTTGCCACCAGGAGAAACGCGAACCCGGGCAGCGCCGCTATCGCCACCGCCTCCGGCAAGTGATAGGTCAATAACTTCCAAATCCCGTTAATCGAAAACTCAAATAGCGCCGGCGCATCTAATCCTCCCTGATAGTAATACGCCGCTAAATAGCCATCCGAGCCGAAGCCCCCGGCCTGCCACTGATAGCGCAAAGTTACCGCGTAACTCAGGACGCCCCCGGCCAGAAAGCACGCCGCCGGCCCGACCAGGGCAACCCGCGCCTTGAGCCAGCTACTAACTCGGTTTAGCGCGGAATTACCCGCCGACGCCGCCCCAGTCGGGGGGGTAAGCAGAATAACGGCGCCAAGGACGGCAACCCCGAACAGAACCAAACCGTACTGGAGCAGCGGCGCAACGAACAGCGCAACGCAGAGCAGGGACTTCCGCCCGTCCCGCAGATACCATAGCAAGCCGGCAATCAGCAGCACGGCCAGCAGGGCGTCAATGGAGTATTCCCGCGCATCCTGGGCGTGCCGGATTGCGGCCACGGAAAGGGTGGTCAGCAGGGCCGCCAGCAACGCGGCCCACCGGTTCACCCCCAGGCGGGGCAGCAGAAAGAGCAGCGCCGCCACGGTCAGGATGCTGGCCGTCGCCGGCAGCAGGCGGACGCTGAAGGGCGTACTTTCGACTTTCTGCACCGCCCAAAGCGCCAGAGGGTACAGAATCGGCGAGGAGTTATTGCTGCGGGTGTTGGGGATTACTTCCGCGAGGGCGCCGCGCGAATTATCGGCGGCAGTAACTTCGTCACCCCACAGATAATGCCCCGGCAGGTCATAGAAACGCAACGCCGCCGCCACCAGGAGCAGGCCCACGAACAACCCCGCCAGGGCCAGCCGTCCCGGGGAAACGCGCCAAAGGCGGGCGGGAACGGGAAGGTTGATTTTCATAAATCTCCCGCCAGGCATCCCGCGCCCCCGGCAAAGGTGAAGCCGGCCAGGATACCGCCGATAAAGCGGGCAAACCGGGCCTGGCGTACCGGAGCGGGCCGGGTGAACATAGGGGATAATTGTAGCATATATGCCGGGCTTTTCCGCAGGGAAACGCGGAGACGGTCAGGGCAATCGTGTCTTAACCAGGGCAACCCAAGCAACCGTCGGCAACCCAAGCAACCGTCGTTCCGGCGAAAGCCGGAATCCAGGAAATCCCCCGGAAAAGCGCGCGCCGGCTGCCGAGGGTTCTGGATTCCGGCTTTCGCCGGAACGACGGTTTTATAGTGCAGTTGCCTTGGCGGGATGGAAATGTTCACTCGCCTTCTTGCCAGAGAAATTCCCCTTCCCATAAATGCTTGAAACCGCCCTCCACCGGTACATACTGGCCGGTGGAGATGGTGGCAATCTCGTAATAATCGCTGTGCTTTACGGTCTTAATCCGCACCGGAGGGATGGCGCCGTGGGGCAGGACGGTGACCGCGGCGCATAGCCCGGTTTGCGTTTGCGTCCAGGCTTGGGGGTCAGGGGCCGGCCCGGCGCCGTTCCATTCCCACACTATCAACTGGCCCGGGGCGCAGTCCCGGGTGAACGCCTGCGCCAACCGCCCGTCCACCAGCAGCCCAACGCCGTCGGCTTGATCGTCAAAATGCGGCCCCATTCTTTGCCAGAACCAGGCGGCGGGGTCGGCGTATTCCGTTGGTTCGACCGACCAGAGCCTGAATTGGAGTTCGCCCTTTGAGAAGTGGGAAAATGGCGGGCCTTCGAACAGAATCGCGTCCTCCGACAAGCTGACTTTCCGGTTGCTGATGTTGGCGAAGTGAGTAATCCCGTAACGCGGAGCTAACTCGGTTTCGGTTCCTCCCTGCCGGGCGTGAAAGTAGTCGTAAGAGTTGACGAACCCGTCCAGGTTCACCACTGGATAGCGGGAGAAGTACCCGATAAATCCGGCGTCCCATGACCCCAGTACGCTGTCCTCAGGCAACGTCGCGTTCACCACCTGCATACCCATATAGGTAATAACCTCCCTTTCCCGATGGGTTGACCGGCTGTCCCGGTCAACATCCCGGAACGGCCCGGTGAAATCCGCCCCGGTGAACAGCAAGACCGCGCCGACAAGTACGATAACCGCACTCACCCCATTGGCCGCCAGCGCCGACTTCGGCCCGATGCAACGGCGCAGAAAGTGAATGGCGACGTAGCAGCCGACAGGAATAGCCAACGCCAGCATCAGGTAGGCCGGGACGTAGTGCCAATAGTCAATCGCCCAATTAGGATGCACCGTCAGGACGGTATGAGCAAACTTCGCCAGATGCCCCACCGCCAGGCTGAACCCGCCCACCAGAAAGGCCAGCAGCAGCCAGTCCTCCCGGCTCCGGGAGCGGCCGGCCAGCCACCCCACCAACAGGAAACCGACGCAGATTGCCAACGCCGTCAGCAGCGTCTCATTATGGAAAAATTCGATTTGCCGGACATCCTGAAAGTTCTGGAACAGACTGTAGCCGCCTTCCGCCTCAAAACGGGCCTGCGACCACACCCGCTTGGTGGCCCCGCTCACCGGCACAATGCCGCCGAACACCAGCTTGTTGTAGATGAAGTAAGTCAGGATGCCGGCGGTAGCGCTGATTATTGGGGCTAAAACTCGGGGGGGGGGGGGGGGGTAGAATTCAAGGCAGCGCGCCAGGACGCGCCGGCCGGCCGCTCCCGCCGCGACCACTCCATCAGCAGCAGCGCCGCCGTGGCGGTCAGCGATATGGCAATGTATTCCAGCCTGACCCAGGGCAGGGCAAAGGCTACCGCCGCCAGCGGCCAAGTCCACCGCCACCGCTCCGGGTTCCGGGCATACAGCAGCAAGGCCAGGAACAAAAGCCCCAGCATAAACAGACCGGCGGCAGCCTCCAAACCCAGCAGAAGGCCGTGCTGCTGGTAGAGTATCGGCGGCAGGGCAAACAGCAGATACCAGGGCAGCCGGGCCAGCCGCGCCGCCACCGCAATAAGGGCCACCGCCCCGGCAATGAGCATTATCTCCAGGGCTTTAATGGCAAACAACGCCCCTTCCTTGTCAAATATCCAGTAGAAGGGGGTAATCAGCAGCAACCAGATAGGATGATAGCCGTTAGTTCGGGTAATGCCGCCGTCAAAGGTAGAAAACTTCCCCTCGGCCAGGTGGTAGGCTATCTGAAAGTAGTAGAAAGAATCATCGCCGTTCACGTCCCGGATAAGGTTGACCAGGTCAAACTTGACCAGCAGATACCCGGCAAAGGCGGCGCCATAGGCCAGAATACCGCCAATAAATAAGGCAAACAGGGCGTGGCGCAGCAGAGCGGGCAGGGTGAACATAGGGGGTTATTGTAGCATATACGCCGGGCTTTTCCGCAGGGAAAAGCAGAGTATCAAGGCAATCGCCACCCTACCCCAACTCCGCCTTTACCCGGCCCATATTGGCGGTGTCGTAGCCGCCCAGGTTGGCAACTTCCTGGTGAAACTCCGGGTCGTGCAGCAGGGCCAGCAGGGGTTGGAGCAGGTCGCTTTCGTAGTGGATTCGGGGAATTACCAGGTCATATTGTTCGTTGAGCAGGGGGACAAAATCCAGCCCCAGGGCGTTGGCGGCGCTGAGGATGCCCAGCCCGGCGTCGGCGGAACCGCCCTTGATCGCCGCCGCCACGGCCAGGTGGCTGTATTCCTCCCGGTCATAGCCCCGCACCTGCGCCGGCGCCGCCCCCATTTCCTTCAACTTGTAATCCAGCAGCACCCGGGTGCCGGAGCCGCGCTGCCGGTTCACAAAACGCACGTCGGGACGCAGCAGGTCGTCCAGGGTATGGACGCCGGCCGGGTTGCCTGGCGGGACGATTAACCCCTGTACCCGTCCCACCAGGTTGACCAGCAGCAGCGGCAAACCCGGCAGGTAGCGCCGCAGGTAGGAGACGTTGTAATCGCCGGTGGCCTCGTCCAGCAGATGAGAGCCGGCCAGGTGCGCCTCGCCCCGCCGCAGGGCCACCAGCCCGCCCAGGCTGCCGATGTGGGATGAGGAAAGGGTCAGGCCGGGCTGACGGCGTTGGAGTAGGCTGGACATCAAATCCAGGGTCAAGTCGTGGCTGCCCATAGCGACAATGGTATTTTCCACCTCCGCCAGGGGCCGCAGCAGTTCCACCGCTACCTCGGCGCCGGCGTCCACTCCCTCGGAAAAGCGGGGAATCAGCGCCAGCCCGTCGGCCCGCACCAGGGACATTATGACGCCGGCGCCCCGCTGCACCGGGGTCGCCACCAGCTTGTCGCCCACCCGCCCCAGCTTTACCCGGAGAAACTCATCCTCGCCCAGGGGCGACAACACCTTGCGGGTGAGGCGGGCCGCCAGTTGGGGGCGCCGGTTTTCCGTCCCCAGCCCCAGCTTGCGCTCCAGCCAGGGCTTTACCAGCAGTTCGGCGGTAAGCACGGCGGACACCGGATAACCGGGCAGGCCAATGACCGGCTTTTTATCTACCGAACCGGCCGAATCCTCTCCCGAACCCCGGCCGGCCAGACCCAAAACTACCGGATGCCCCGGCCGGATGGCGATGCCGTGCACCAGCAGTTGACCCAATTCCTCTACCACGGCGGCGGTGTAGTCCTCAGCGCCGGCCGAGGAACCGGCGTTGATGATTACCAGGTCATTGCCGGCCAGGGCTTGCCGGGCCGTTGCCAGAATCCGGGAGTAATCATCGGGAACCGGGGGAAAGACAGCCGCCGCGCCGCCCCATTCCTCCACCAGGCCGGACAGCATCAGCGAGTTGAACTCTACGATGTCGCCCGGCTGCAACTCACTGCCTACCGGGACCAGTTCGTTGCCGGTGGGGATGATGGCGACCCGGGGCCGGCGGCGCACCGGCGCCTCGGTCAGGCCGGCGGCGGCGCAGGCCCCCAGGTCCACCGGGGTCAGCCGGCGATTTTCCGGCAGCACCAGTTCGGTGGCTACGATGTCCTCGCCCAGAGGCCGGACGTGCTGCCAGGGGGCCACCGGCGCCATTATCCGTATGGTGGAGGCGTCAACCCGGTGCAGATGCTCAATCATTATCACCGCATCCAACCCCGGCGGCATCGGGTCGCCGGTATCCACCCAAACCGCTTGAGGGGCGGCCCTTTCACCAGTTCCGGCAGTGGTCAAAGAAACCGGGGCGGTCTCGGTGGCGCCGGCCGTGTCGGCGGCGCGGACGGCCACCCCGTCCATGGCGGCGGCGTCATAGTGGGGCGAGGATTCCGCCGCCCAGATCGGCGCGGCGCTGACCCGTCCCCGGGCCTCGGCCAGCGGCGTCATTTCCCCCGGCATCGGCAGCAGGGCGCCGGCCTCCCGCAACGCCGTAAAGAACTTTTCCCGGGCCTCCGCCAGGGGAATGTCGGTCAGAAAGTAACGGCGCTGCCGTTGGCGCTGGCTCTGGTGATTGTGCTGCTGTTGAGGTTCAACCATAACCCGCTCTTGGCGTTGGGGATTTATCCTGACTGAGGGCCGGGCGCCGGTTCCACCAACTCGGCGATGGAACGGACGATGCGCTCCGGCTGTACCGGGCTGTTCTCCGGCAGGCCCCGGCCCCGCCAGTCCACCCATACGCCGTAGATGCCCACCGCCTGGGCGCCGCCCACGTCCCCCAGCAGGTTGTCCCCCACCATCCACGTCTCGGCCGGTTCGACTTGCAACCGCTCCAGGGAATGTTGGAATACCCTTGGATCCGGTTTGCCCACCCCGAACTCTCCCTCAATCAGGATCGACTCAAACAGGGGTTCCAACCCGGCCAGATTTACCTTGTTCCGCTGTTCCTCGGCGGCCCCATTGGTGATTAAAGCTAGTCCGATTCCTTCCTGACGGAGGTGGCGCAAGGTATCCAGCGCGCCGGGAATGGGCGCGACGGTAGCCGCCTTCAGCGCCATATAGGAATCGACCATTTCCTCCAGCAGCGCCCCATCCTCAATGCCCAGCTTGGCAAAAGACCCGGCCAGAATTCCCCGGCGCGCGTCTCGCAAGCTGGGGCTTACTCGCCGCAGGTAGTCAAAGTCGCTCCAGTAAGCGCGGCGTACCTCCCGAATGGTGTCGAGGAGATTATCGCCGGCGGCGTTTTCAATACGCGGGGCAAAGTTGTCGCAGACCTGCCGCCAGCACATTTCCGCCGACACATCATCAGACAGGATAGTATCGTCCATATCGAAAAAAATGGCCTTGGGCCGTTGTGTGGTCATCCGCTAAATCCTTATCCGGTAAATCCGATACATCCCCGCAAAACCGGGGGTTAGGTTCTCACTGGTGGAGTAGGTGGTACTCCGCTCATCCTGAGCTTGTCGAAGGATAAACGGGTGGTTCGACAAGCTCACCATGAGCGGTTCTAATCGTAATGAGTCAAGAGCCTAAAACCCCCGCCCCCGCTGCAAAACCCGGTTCAGAACAGCCGCACCGCCACCCTTTCCCCGGCGTAAAGGCCGGCCTGGTCCAACGGCGCCAGTACCAGGCCGTCGGCGCGGATGAGGGTGTAAATCAAGTTGGATTTGCCAAACACCGGCTCGGCCAGCCGTTCCTCCTCCGGCCCATTGCCTTGAGTGAACAGCCGTACCGGGATATAGTCCTCCCGGCCCGGCGCCGAGGCAATGTCCTGGGTGAGCCGGGCGGCAACCGTCGCCGGTTCCGGCGGCGCCGTACAGCCGCAAAGGTGGTAAAGCACCGGCCGCACCAGCAGGTCAAATACAATCATCGCCGACACCGGGTTGCCCGGCAGGCCAAAGGCCGGTTTGCCGCCCACCAGCCCTACGATGGCCGGCTTGCCGGGCCGGAGGGACAGCCCATGCACCAGCACGCCCGGTTCCCCCAGCCCGTTAATCAAGTCGGCGGTCAAGTCCCGGCTGCTGACCGAACTGCCCGCCGAGCAGACCAGCACGTCGGCCTGTTCCAGCCCCCGGCCGGCGGCGGCTAGTTGCGTCCCGTAGTCATCCGGGGCAATGCCCAGCAGAATCGGGATACCGCCGGCCTGCCTTACCTGAGCGGCAACGGTATAGCTGTTCACGTCCCTGATCTGGCCGGGGGACGGGATGGACTCCGGGGCCACCACCTCATCACCCATCGCCAGGATAGCGACTTTGGGCCGCCGGGCCACCGTAATTCGGGTGATGCCCAGGGCAGTCAGCCCTCCCAAGTCCTGAGGGCGCAGCAAGTGGCCGGCCGGTAGCAGCGGCTCTCCGGCCCGCACGTCCTCCCCGGGCTGCACCACGTTCTCCCCGGGGGCCACCGGACGGACTACCTCAATGGTAACGGCATCCACCGGTTGGGTGTTCTCCACCATCACCACCGCATCGGCGTGGCCTGCCAACATCCCGCCGGTATAGGCCACCGCCGCCTCGCCCAGTCCCACCGACACCGCCGCATCCATGCCCATCGGCACCTCGCCCACCAGGGAAAAGTAGGCCGGCAAACCCTCGGAGGCGCCAAAGGTATCGGCGGCCCGGAGGGAAAAACCGTCCATCGCCGAGCGGGGAAAGGCCGGCAAATCCTCCGGCGCGGTGAGCGGAGCGGCGGTAATGCGCCCCAAGGCGTCAGCCACCGCCACCGACTCCCCGGCCAGGGGCGACCGGGGCAGCAACTCCAGCAACCCCTGTAGGGCCTGCGCCGGGGGCAGCACATTAAAAAACTCAGGCATAGGTCTATTATATGCGCCCGGCGGCGGGATTACACGGTGGCTAGGGGCAACCTTTTAGTTTTCGACCGGTTATTGCGTAAGACCGGTTATGTATAACACAAAACCGCTCATGCTATAGCATTAGACCGCTTATGTTATAGCGCAAAACCGCTCATGATTTATAACGCAAAACCGCTCATGGTGAGCCTGTCGAACCATCCCAATTCCATCCTTCGACAAGCTCAGGATGAGCGGAGAGAATCAAGGCAACCTAAACAACCGTCATTCCCCCGCCACCGTCATTCTCCCGCCACCGTCGTTCCGGCGAAAGCCGGAATCCAGAATCCTCGATAGCCGGCCCGCTCTTTCCCCGGGGATTTCCTGGATTCCGGCTTTCGCCGGAACGACGGTTGATTAGGTTGCCGACGGTTGCCGTAGTTAAGATGTGATTGCCCGATGGGTATTCCCCAAGTTTATTGGTATTTCTTGCCACGCCCCGGTTCGTTGGCCGGACGGTTCCTTGTCCGGTAGGGGCGGGTTTCTAACCCGCCCACGTTCCGGTGCCAGTACCGTTCAGTAATGGCGGCGTCGGTTCTCCGAGCCTGACTTGCCGTTGCGGACAGGGCGGGTTACAAACTCGCACCTACACCAATAAAACACCAACAAGCGTTGCACATCCTCGGCTATGGGCGGAGAAAGCCCCCCGCTACACCTCAATTATCAACACCCACATCGGCCCCTGGCCCACCTCATAAGTGTCCAGCAGGTTCAGGGCGCCAGTGGCGGCGTCGATGCGGAAGGCGGCCAGGCGGCCCGACTCCAGCCCGGCGGAGTAGAGGAAGTTGCCGGTGGGGTCGATGCTGAAGGCCCGGGGCGTCTTTTCCGAGGGGGTCTGTCCCAGGGCGGTCAGCCGCCCGTCCGCGGCGTCCACCGCGAAACCGGCGATGCTGTCGTGGCCCCGGTTGGGCGCGTAAAGGTACTTCCCGTCCGGCGTAATCTGTATCTGCGAACAGCTATTGCGCCCCTCAAACCCCGCGGGCAGGGTGGTCAGGGTCTGGAAAGCGGTCAGGGCGCCGCTGGCCGGGTCCAGGTTGTAGCCGGTAACGCTGCATCCCTGCTCGTTGGAGCAGTAGATAATGTCCCGGCTGGGATGAAAGCAGAAGTGGCGCGGGCCAATCGGCTCCGGCGGGCTGACCCGCTCCGGCGTGTTGGGCGTGAGCCGGCCGGTGTCCGGGTCAAACCGGAACTGGAAAATGGCGTTGGGGCCGTCGCCGGCGGCGATGTGCGGCACATAGCCGTAGCGGTTGGTCGGGTCGGTCTGGAAACAATGGGCGCCGGTGCCGGTGCGCAGCCACTCCACCGGCGGGCCGGCCGCCGCCCCTTCCGCGCCGTGAGGCGGGCCGATGGGATGCACCGCCGCATGGCCGGCGTTGTAGTAGGCCGACAGCAGATACCTACCACTGCGGTCGGTGGACATAAAGCAGGGGTCGGACTCCAACCCCGCCGTGCCAATCAGCTCAATCCCGCCGTCGGAGGGGTCAATCCGGTAGCTGGACACCTCCAGCGCGTCCCGCCGGCCCACGTAGAGAAACCGCCGGTCCGGGCTGGCCGCCATGGGCGCCGGCCGCCCCGCCGCCGCCACCTCGCCCAACTTTTCCAGCGTACCGGTAGCCCCATCCAGCGCCAACCGCAGTATCTTATCCTCTTGAGAAAGGGAAACGTACATATAAAAAGCCATTGCCTTACCTCTGCCTGGACTGATTTGACCAATCGCTAATTGAGGGTGATTCTAACACAGCGACGCCGCGACCGGGAGATGTCCGGAGAACCCCCGGCTATTCCACCAAACTAATCTCCCCATCCCAAAGCTGGTTGGAACCGTCGGCCACCGGCACGTACTGGCCGGTGCGGATGGCGGCAATGGCATATTCCGGGAGGGCGACCCGCGCCAGGCAGCGCCCGCCGGATAGCAAGCCATGCTGCTCAAAGCTGAAGTCCAGATTGTCAAACCCGTGCTCCTGGCGATAGCTGGGCAGGTCATTGATGTCAACCGGGCGCAGGTGGAGAAAGAACCGTGACGCCATGTCCTCCTGACTACATTGCTCCCTGGTATAAATGAGGACGTTATCAACGAGGTACACGTCAAAGGCGGCGCGGATGGCCAGCTCCCCGGCCTCCTAACGGTTCCACCAGAACCGGGCCAAGTCGCTGCGGTAGATATACCATTCCCATAAAGGGACGCCGCCGTCCTTTGTCAGGTATGGGTGGCCCACCTGGAGCCGGTCGGCCACCTTCCAGGCATAAGACAAGGGCCGGTAGTTTCGTAGCTGGTTATGTTGCTCGCCGGTATGGGCGACTACGTACCAGGGCGGCCCGGCCTGAGCCGGTGGCTCCGTGTGCATCGCATACTCGCCCCCATAAAAACGGGGCAGAAATTCGCGATAGTAGAGAATAATTTTCTTGGTCAACTCGTTGGGGTTCTCATACAGGACCTGGATATAATGGCCCTGGTCGTGCCGGCGGGTAATTTCGGCGAGGAGCCTGGCCTCGGCCTGCCGGGCGTGGTGCTGAACCACGGTCTGGAATAGAAAGTTGTAGTAGTTACAGCAGACGAAGAAGACGGTGAAGCCCACTAACCCGGAAGCCGCTAAAAGTCGGGGAGTGGGGGTAAAGGAAGCAAAGCTGCCCCGCAACAGACGCAACTCTCCGGCATACTCCAACGCAAACTTGGCGGAAAAGGCCAGCAGCGTGGTGAAAACCGGTATGAGTATGTACCAATAACGAAGCACCTGCGCCCACGAAGTGCCGACTATCAGATACATACTCGCAAACAGGCCCAGCAGAAACAGCAGGAAAACGACCTCGTTGCTGAATTGGCCTTTGACAGCTTTGCCGATGACAAAGAACAGCAGCAACGCCACAAGCAGGGCCAGACCGGCAGTAATAAAGGGGGAAGTGTTGACTTGGAAGAGTTGCCCGGCAATCCACCCGGCATTATCGACAATCAGTCCGGGCGTCAGGGGCGCCGGGTCATAGCCGCCTCCCTGGGAGACTACGCCAGTCAACCGCCACAAGGTATGCAGGAAAACCGCCAGCAACGGCAGGCCGCCCAGGAGTTTCCACCGGCTTATCCCCGGCAATGCGCCCCCGGCGCCCCGGTCTTTCCGCCGCAACGCCCCAATCAGCAGCAGGGCGTAATAAGAAACCAGGAGCCATAGTGCCATAGCGATGTTGACTTCCTTAGACCAGGCCAGGCCGAGGTAACTCAGGTAGAGCAAGCCGTAAATCAGCAGCGTGGCCCGGAGCCGGTTTTGGCTACCCTCCCTTAGAAGCAAAAGTGCCAGCATCCAGCTACCCAGCCCCAGAAAGAAAACCGTATAGACTTCCTGCGGCCCCAGCCGGGCCGCCGGTTGATTGGGAAAGAAGAGCCACAGATATACCAGCAGGGCCAGCGGTAGGATATGGCAGAACCGGGAGGCCAAGCTTGACCCGGCAGCTTGCCGCTGGCCGGCCATGCAAAGAAAGGCGGCGGCAAAGGTAAAGACGGCCCCGAAATTTACCACCCACCGGGCCAGATGATGCAGCCAGGGCGTCGGCCCAAAGACGTTCCAGGCCACCACGTTGTAGAACTCCCAGAAGGGCCGGTGCCGGTATTCGTATTGATTTTCGTATTCGTACTGGTATTCGTATAGGTTATAATCAAGGCCAATAATCCGGTGGTCGAACCACCGGGAAAATTGTTCCGGGGAGTCTAAGACACGGACAAAGCCCCAGTCCCCATAATCGTCCACCAGGGCAAAGGGCGTGGTCAGGGAGTAATACAATACCGGCAGAAACAGCAGCAGGGCCGGGACTACAAGGGCAGCCCAGGGCAGGGCGGCCGGGATGAAACTGCGCCAGGACTTGCTCAAATAATCGCTACGGGCCGGGGTCATAGCAATAATCCTTTACCTCGGCGGCCCATCCGCCAGCAAGGAACGGTCATTGCCTTACCTCTGCCTGGACTGATTTGACCAATCGCTAATCAAGGGCGATTTTAACATAGAGACGCCGCAACCGGGGACATCCGGGAACCGGGCAATCGCGTCTCAACCCGGCAACCCCCGGCTACTCCACCAAGCGAATCTCCTCCTCCCATAAACGATGGTAACCGTCAGCCGCCGGCACGTACTGGCCGGTGCGGATGGTGGCAATGGCGTATTCCGGGAGGGTGATTCGCGCCAGGCACTTCCCGCCGGATAGCGGGCCATACTGCTCAAAGCTGAAGTCCAGGTGGTCAAACCCGTACCTCTTGCGCTGGTCGGGCAGGTCATCGCCATCAACCGGGTACAAGTGGAGTAAGAACCTTGCCGCCACATCCTCCGGGTTGCACGGCTCCCGGGTATAAATGAGGACGTTATCAACCAGATATACGTCAAAGGCGGCGCGGAGGGCCGGCTCCCCGGCCTCCGCGATGACCTGATACCAGTCAACGTCAACACCGTTCCACCAGAACCGGCCCAGGTCGCTGCGGTAGATATACCATTCCCATAAAGGGATGCCGCCGTCCTTTGCCAGGTATGGGTGGCCCGGCTGGAGTATGCCGGCCACCTTCCGGGCATAAGACAAGGGCCGGTAGTTTTGGGGCTGGATGCGCTGCTCGTCGGTATGGCCGACCACGTACCAGGGCGGCCCGGCCTGGGCCGGCGGCTCCGTGTGTATCGCATACTCGCCGCCATAAAACCGGGGCAGAAAGTTGCGATAGTAGCGAACGAGTAAAACTGCGTACCAGTTGGGGTTATCATACGGCACCTGGATATACTGGCCCTGGTCTTGGCGGCGGTTGATTTCGGCGATGAGCCTGGCATCGGCCTGACGGGTGTGGTGCTGAACCACGGTTTGGAACAGAAAGTTGTAGTAGTTACAGCAAAGGAAAAAGATGACGAAACCGGCCAACCCGTAAGCCGCTAAAAGTCGGGGGGTGAGGGTGAGCGAGGCCAAGCGGCGGCGCAGCGGGCGCAACTCTCCGGCATACTCCAGCCCAAACCTGGCGGAAAAGGCCAGCAGCGTGGTGAAAACGGGTATGAGGATGTACCAATAGCGCGGCACCTGCGCCCACGAAGTGCCGACCATCAGGTACATACTCCCGAACAGGCCCAGCAGAAACAGCGTGAAAATAACTTCGTTGCTGAATTGGCCTTTGCGGGCCTTGCGGACGATGCAGCGCAGCAGGAACGCCACGAGCAGGGCCAGGGCGGCCGTAATCAGGGGGGAAGTGTTGACCTGGAAAAGGTGTTGGGCAATCCACACGGCATTATCGCCAATCAGTCCGGGCGTTACCGGCGCCGTGCCATAGCCGCCCCCCTGGGAAACGCCGTTCACCCGCCACAGGGTATGCAGGAAAACCGCCAGCAACGGCAGGCCGCCCAGGAGTTTCCACCGGTTTATCCCCGGCAACGCGCTCACGACGCCCCTGACCAGGCCCTTCGACCCTTGCCCTTGATTCTCCCGTCCCTTCCGCCGCAATGCCCCAATCAGCAGCAGGGCATAGTAAGAAACCAGAAACCACAGCAGCATGGCGATGTTGATTTCCTTGGTCCAGGCCAGGCCGAGGTAACTCAAGTAGAACAAGCCGTAGATTAACAGCGTGGCCCAATGCCGGTTTTGGCTACCTTCCCTCAGACTACCCTCCCGCAAAAGCAGCAGGGCCAGCATCCAGCTACCCAGCCCCAGAAAGAAAACGGTATAGACTTCCTGAGGCCCCAGCCGGGCCGCCGGTTGATTGGGAAAGAATAGCCAGAGATAGACCAGCAGGGCCAGCGGTAGAATCTGGCCGAACCGGGCGGCGATGTTGGGTCCGGCGGCGGGCGGTTGGCGGGTGATGCAGAGAAAGGCGGCGGCAAAGGTAAAGACGGCCCCGAAATTTACCACCCACCGGGCCAGGTGATGCAGCCAGTTCGTAGTCCCAAAGACTTTCCAGGCCACCGCGTTGTAGAACTCCCAGAGGGGCCGGTAGCGTTCCTCGCCAAAATCCAGGTCAAGGAACTGGAGGTAGAGCCACTGGGTAAACAGCCCGGCGCGGTCGAACATAAAGGAATGGCCCCAGGCGCTATAATCGTCCTCCAGGGCAAAGGGCGTGGTCAGGGAGTAATACAACACCGGCAGAAACAGCAGCAGGGCCGGGATAGCAAGGGCAGCCCAGGGCAGGGCAACCGGGATGAGGCTGCGCCAGGACTTGCTCAAATCGCCGCTCCGGGCCGGGGTCATCGCAATAATCCTTACCCTTGCGGCCCGTCCGCCAACAAAGACCGGTCAAAGTCCTCCAGGGTTTCCAGAATGGCGTTGGCCTGGCTTACGTCCAGGTTGCGGGTGTAGGCGGTACGCACTGCGATGGTGTAGGCCCCGGAGGCTACGGCGGCGGCGATGCCCACCGGGGAGTCCTCAATAGCGATGCACTGTTCCGGGGGCCGGCCCAGCGCGGCGGCGGCCTTGAGGTAAATGTCCGGTTCCGGCTTGCCCCGGCTCACGTCATCGCCGCCCAGCACCGCGTCAAAGGCGCCGGTCAACCCGATTGCCGCCAACTTCAAGTCCACCCAATCGTGGCGGGAGGAGGAGGCCACCGCCTTGGGCAGGCCCCGGCGGTTACAGGTTTCCAGCAATTCCCGGACGCCCGGCTGAGGCGCCAACTCCTCCATCATCATCCGGCGAACGATCGCATCGTACCGGGTGATGTAGGTCGCCGTAGGCAGCGGCAGGGGCCGGCTCAGTTTCAGTTGCCGCCAGGTCTCATCGACGGTTGTCCCGATGAGCGTCTCCTCATTTTCCTTTTCGGAAATTGGCGCTACCCCATCCTGGGCCAGCAAGCGGTTGATAGCGTCCAGAAAAAGCGGTTCACTATCCACCAGCACCCCGTCCATATCAAAAATAATCGCCCGAAAACCGGCCATACCTGTTGACCCTCCTCCTTAAAATGCTCCCCGCCATTATAGGCGGTTTTCACCCCGGAGACATAGCGGACTCGGAGAAGTATGGCAACCGCATCATAAACACCGTCGTTCCGGCGAAAGCCGGAATCCAGGAAATCTACGGGAAAAGAACGTGCCGGCTCACAAAGCGTTCTGGATTCCGGCTTTCGCCGGAACGACGGTTGCTTGGGTTGACGTAGTGTTGCTATAGTTAAGACGCCATTCCCCCGACACCGTGAGCCGGGTCGGCGCAAAGTCTCTGCCAAGAACATAATCCGTTCAACAATATCCGCTCATGGTGAGCTTGTCGAACCATCCGGCCTTACCCGCCGAACCGTCCTGACACCAAGGCAACCACATCATAAACACCGTCGTTCCGGCGAAAGCCGGAATCCAGGAAATCTACGGGAAAAGAACGTGCCGGCTCACAAAGCGTTCTGGATTCCGGCTTTCGCCGGAACGACGGTTGCACGGCTGCCAGGTTAAGACAAATCATCCTGCACCAGAAAGCAGGATGACGCCTTGAACACCGCCCACAGGTTCATTCCGGGGCGGATGCCCATTTCGTTCAATGACGTGCCGGTGATGTGGCACTTCAGGTCGGCGCCGTGGCAGGATAGGGTAACTTCGTACCCCGGCGGGCGCAGTTCCACCCCGGAAACGATGCCGGACAGCCGGTTGCGGGCCGAGGAACCCTTCGGCTCGGCGTCGGCCAGGATAATGTCCGAGGCCCGGATGCCGACGGTTACCGCGTCCCCCGGTTCCGGGTCGCCCAGGGGCACCTCCAACTGCAACCCGGCCGGCAGCCCGTCGCCAACGCAGACCATCGTGCCGTCCCGGGTATGCCGGGAGGCCACCCGCAACTTCAACAGGTTTTCCACCCCCACCAACCGGGCCACTCGGCCCTGTCCCGGCTGCCCCAACACTTGCAGGGGATTGCCGGTTATCTGCGGCTTGCCGTCGCTGATTACCTGCACCAGGTCGCCGATGCTGACCGCCTCCTCAATGTCATGGGATACCATTATCACCGGAATGTTGGCGCGGGCCAGGCTGTCCCGCAACTCCCGCCGCAGGGCGCGCCGCAGTTCGGTATCGAGGGAGGTAAAGGGTTCGTCCAGCAGCAGCGCCGCCGGGTCGGGGGCCAGGGCGCGGGCCAGGGCCGCCCGCTGCTGCTGGCCGGCGGAAATCTCATTAGGGCGCCGGGATTCCAGCCCCTCCAGGTGAAAGCTCGCCACCAGTTCCTGCACCCGGGCCCGGGTCTCCCGGGAGTTGCGCCGGGGCAGGCCGTAGGCGATGTTGCCGGCCACGGTCAAGTGGGGGAACAGGTGATATTGCTGGGTCAGAAACCCCACCCGGCGTTGGTGGGGCGGCTCCCAGATGTTCTGCGCCCGGTCAAAAACCACCCGCCCGCCAACCTCGATGTGTCCGTCTTGCGGGCGCAGCAGTCCCGCTATCGCCCGGAGCAGGGTAGTCTTGCCGGCCCCGGACGGGCCGAACAGGGCCATTATCTGGCCGGGCAAAACCTCCCACTCCGTTTCCAGGCAGAATTCGCCCACCCGGTAGCTTACCCAGCCCCGGGCCGGCCCGGCGGGACTTGCTGCGGCTTGGGGCATCATAGGCTGGCCGTCCCGCGGCGCCGGGTAATCAAACCCAGGGCGATTAGCACCAGCAGGGCCAACACCAGCAGCAGCACCGACAACGCCACCGCCGTGTCCAGGCTGGTTTCCAGCGCGCTCATTATCGCCAGAGGCATCGTTTGCGTCTTTCCGGTCAGGTTGCCGGCAAACATTATCGTCGCGCCAAACTCGGATATGGCCCTGGCCCAGGCCAAGGCAATGCCGGTCAGGAGGGACGGCCCGGCCAGGGGCAGGGTCAGCCGCCGGAAGGTGGCCCAGGGCGATACGCCCAACGTCTGGGAAATGTCCTCATACTCCCGGGCTACCGACTGGAAACCCAGCTTGGCCGCCCGGATGTAAAAGGGCGCCGCCACGAATACCTGGGCAAAGATGACGGCGGCGGCGGTGAAGGGCAGGGAGATGCCCAAACCGGACAGGGCCGGGCCGAGAATCCCCTGCCGCCCGAAGGCCAAGAGCATTGCCACCCCGGAAACTACCGGCGGCAGGACTATGGGCAGTTCCACCAGATGGTCAACTACCCGTAGCGGCAGGGAGTTGCCCCGGGCCAGGATGCGGGCAAAGGGAGTGCCTACCCCAATCACTATCAGGATGCTGATGCTGCTGGTAATCAGGGACAGGCGCAGGGCCTGTAGTACCGGTTCCCCGGTCAGGCTGCCGATAAAACTCTCCTGCCCGGCCGCCTTAATCAGCAGGGCCAGGATGGGCAGGCCAATGAACAGGGTGTAGATGACGGTAGAGGCCGCGCCCACCGGCCCCCAATAGTCCGACGCGCGAAAGAGGTTACGCATAACCGGGGCTACCGTCCGCGTCCCGGCGGCTAGGGCGCGCCGGTCGCCGGGGATAGAGGCGGTTGAAATCCATATTGCTCCAAAATTGCCTGGCCTTGGGCCGAGCGGACAAAGTCGATAAAGGCCCGGGCCGGTTCCGGCGCCGCCGCCTCCCGCAGCGTAGCGATGGGGTAATGGGCGGTTACGTTGAGTGAGTCGGGAATGGTCAGCGCCCGGACCCGCTGCGCCACGTAGGGGGGCAAGGCGTCGGTGTGATAGGTCATACCGGCGTCGGCCTCCCCCAGGGCCACCTTTTGCGCCACGCTCCGCACGTTGGTTTCCCGGGACACCACGTTGTCCATAAGCCGGTTCCGGTAGTCCGGCCCGAATAGCGGACTCTCCCCCATCCGGTCAATCACCGCCTGGGAATAGCGTCCTACCGGCGCCTCGGGCAGGGCCAGCACGATTTTCACGCCGGGCCGGGCCAGGTCTGCCAGGGTAAGGGCGCCGGCGGCCGGCCTTTCTGCCGCCACCGCTTGAGCTGGGGCGGAACCGGCCGCTTTCTGCTGCTCCAACTTGGCGGCAAAAGCAGAATTAACCAGGAATACCGGCTGATTGCGGGCAAAGTTGACCGGCTGCCCCGCGACCAGCCCGGCGGCGGCTACCGCGTCCATCTGTTCCCAATCGGCAGAGGCGAACACGCCGGCCCGCGCCCCGTGTTCCAACTGAGTACGCAAGCGCTGGCTGCCGTCAAAGTTAATGACTACCGACACCTCCGGGTAGGCTCCCTCAAAGGCGTCGGCCATTTCCTCAAAAGCCCCGGACAGGGAGGCGGCGGCGAATACGGTTAATTCTCCCTTGGGCTGGGCCGCAACTGCCCCTGTTCCCGCACCGGCCGGCAAGGGCGCCGCCGTACCGGTGGCACACCCCAGGGCGGCGGTCAGGACAATGCCGGCCAGGGCAATAATAATGCCGGCGGTAACGCCCCCGGTATAGCTGCCTGCCCTGAAGTGCCCGTAGCCCTGATTCACCGCTTTCCTTTTTCTTTCCCTTCGCCGCTCCTGCCCGCCGGTCAGCAAATTGTAGATTCGGCGCCCCTTGCTGTCAACGCAGGGGGGGTTGCGGTATTCTCAACACGGGTTGGCGTTCTGGCCGGGATACTCCAACGGCCGGTAGGGGCGGGTTTGTAACCCGCCCGGCCCGCAACAGCAGAATCATTCGGGTAACGGAGTCATCGTATCCGACACATCCTTGCACCGGAACTTGGGCGGGTTATAAACCCGCCCCTACCATGCACCAGATCCGGGCCGGGCAAGAAACCCCAACACCTCAGGCAACCGTCGTTCCGACGAAAGCCGGAATCCAGAACCCTCGGTAGCCGGCACGCTCTTTTCCGGGGGATTTCCTGGATTCCGGCTTTTGCCGGAACGACGGTTGTTTGGGTTACCAATGGCGGTTGCCTTCTCACCCCGCTCATCTTGAGCCGGTTGAAGGGTGAACCGCCGAATCGGGGCGGGTGGTTCGACAAGCTCACCATGAGCGGCTTGGGTTCACTACGAGCGGGCAACTGCATCTTAATTAAGGCAACCCGGCTGGCTTTCACCGGAATGACGGGTTTGCGATGCAATTGCCCCATATATGCGCGAAATCGGTCTTGACAATCCCTTTGGGGTATGCTAACAATAACCTAACCGCTTGGCGGGAATCTCGAAAAGGAGGTGATAAGGCATGGAACATAGTTTAAGACGCGGGGGCGATGGTAGGCATCAGTCTGGACACGACGGGGTGAGTCTCACCTAGCAGTCGCAGTTGACATATACCCGTCAGTCGGGCCCAGGCCAATGCCTATCATCGCCCCCGAGACCCCCGGGTTTCTTATGGGTGGTGTCCCTTCCAGATTGGCCGGGCCCGAACCCTTTTATGCCGCCGGCGCGGCAACCCTGTTTCCTCTGTTTTGTTTGCTCGTCTATGGCGAGTTGGTAATCTTTTGATGTTTCCTCTTTTGCACCGGGGCTGGCAATGGTCAATACGTCATTGACAGTTAGGCCCCTTCCTCTTACAATGCCGTCAACACGACAAGGGGTTGGGCAACCGGCCTAACGGAGTTTCTATGCTGCGAATTCGGTTAAGAAGGGTGGGGAAGAAGGGCAGTCCCTCCTACAGGATAGTTGTGGCGGAATCCGCCGCCCCCCGGGATGGCGCTTACGTAGAATGGATCGGTCAGTATGACCCGATGGTTGACCCGCCGGCGGTTACCCTGAAGGCCGACCGGGCCATCGCCTGGCTGAAACAGGGGGCGCAGCCCTCCGATGCCGTCAAACGCATTTTCGACCGGGACGGCATTTTTGAGCGAGTCAACTCACCGGAGCAAGAGCCGGAAAAAGAGTTGGTTGAATGAAAGAGTTAATCGAGTATATCGCCCGTTCTCTGGCGACTAACCCGGATGCGGTCAAGGTAACCGAAACGGTGGAGGACGGCCAGATAATCCTCCGGCTGGAAGTGGCCGCCGAGGATAAGGGCAAAGTAATCGGCCGGCAGGGGCGGGTGGCCCAGGCGATGCGGGTCTTGCTGCGGGTGGCCGCGGTCAAGGATGGCACTCGGGCCATGCTGGAGATAGTGTAAAACCCTCATTCTCTACCAAACCTGACCGGGGCGACGGCTACCGCTACCGCGCATCAGCCCCCGGCTGGACCAGGCTTTGACCGACTCAGATTCAATGCGCCGGAATCTTGAAGGCGACCCTGCTCAGGTTACCGTTGCCCTGATTCTTGGCGCGCACGGGACGGCGGGGGCGGTTCGAGTACGCATCCTCAGCGACGTTCCCCACCGTTTTGACCCGGGCCGGGAGCTTTACCTCCGGGGCCGGCCCTACCGCATCGAGTCCTCAACCTTCCGGCCACCCGACCGGGCAATTCTGAAACTGCGCGGGCTGAACACCCCGGCGGCGGCCCGCGCCCTGACCGGCGAGGAGTTCACTTCCCCCGCCGACGCTGCCCCGACGCTGCCGTCGGGCGAATACTTCCACTTTCAACTGGTGGGCCTGCAAGTGCTGACCGAGGAGGGCGAGGATTTGGGCCGAATCGGTGAAATCATCGCAACCGGCAGCAACGACGTGTACGTGGTGTCCGGCCCGTCCGGAGAAATACTGCTGCCGGCCCTGGCCCAGGTAATCCGCGCCGTTGACCTGGCCGGGGGAATTATGACCGTCCGTTTGATGGAAGGGTTGCGGTAGCGGGGGTGAAAATGACCTAGTATTCTCAACCGGTGTGGGTGTTCCTTGCCCGGCTCTAGTGCATTGTAGGGGCGGGTTTATAACCCGCCCTGGTTCCGGGGTAAGGATATGTCGGTACGCTGTCTCCGTTACCCAAATGATTTTGCCGTTGTCGCCAGGGCGGGTTACAAACCCGCCCCTACCGGCCGCCAGAGCATTCCGGCAAGAACACCAACTCGGGTTTATGATGCGATGACTTTGCCCCTTTGACCCTACCTTATACAAGTGCTAAAATCCTGGTAAATACCGAGCCGGGCTAAGGTCAGGGCCAGGGAGGTAGTTCCGATGTCAGGACATTCTAAATGGTCAACCATCAAACGGGCCAAAGGAGCGGCCGACGCCAAGCGGGGCGCCCTGTTCACCAAGCTGGCCCGGGACATTACGCTGGCCGCCGGCCAGGGCGGCGGCGACCCTGATATGAACTTTCGCCTCCGGCTGGCGATTGACAAGGCCCGGAGCAACAATATGCCCCAGGACAGCATCGCCCGCGCGGTCAAACGCGGCTCCGGCGAGTCCGGTGAGGGGCCGGTGAGCCTGGCCGAAATCACCTATGAGGGTTACGGCCCCGGCGGGGGCGCCATCCTGCTCCAGGCCGTTACCGACAACCGGAACCGCACCGCCGCCGAAGTCCGCTCCGCCTTCAACAAGGGCGGCGGCAACCTGGGTGAGTCGGGCTGTGTCGCCTGGAACTTTGAGACCCGGGGCGTCCTTACCATCGAAATGACTGATGAGGAACGGGCTGAGGAGTTGGGCCTGGTTGCCATTGACGCCGGGGCCGAGGACGTGAAGATTGAGGACGGGACGGTGGAGATTTACACCGCGCCCGACACCTTGCAGGCCACTCAGAAGGCGCTGGAAGAAGAGGGAGTTACCCTGTCCTCCTCCGACATCTCCCTGGTGCCCAAAGCCACCGTCGCCCTGGATACCCGGGCCGCCGAGCAGACCCTAAGGCTGCTGGACCTGCTGGAAGACCTGGCCGACGTGCAGAAAGCCTATACCAACGCCGATTTCCCGGCGGAAGTGCTGGAGCAGTACCAGGCAGCTTCCTGATAGCACGGTCAGGGAGTTCAGCCGGGGGCAACCCCCTTAAACCGGCAAGGCCGGTAAGGAGTGAATGTAATGAAGTTTCTGCGTTGGGGCCGGTCTAATTCCGGCGAGCAGTTCCCGGGGCTGACCGTGGCGGAACACCAGAACCTGCGGAATATAGCGAGGACTCAGGGGATGGAAGCTGCGGCGTGGCTGGCCTTGCAGCAGGCCCGGGAACGGGTGCGCCGGGGCCGGGAAGCGCAGGAAGTGGTGAAGTTCACCCGCGACCCCCGCCTGGCGCCGTCCCTGGTCCAAAACCCCAAAGTGGCAAAGATGGTGGGCCGGCCGCCCGAAGACCCCAAGTTTCTGCTGGCCCTGGCCGAAATGGCCCTGGACCAGGCGGAAGCGATGGAACGGCGCGCCCAAGCCTTTGTGGACGCCGCCGAATACTACCAGAAGTTGGCAACCGGCGAGAATCCCTACTGTCCCGATGATGACTATGACGCCGGCTCCGACAGCGCCCGCGCCCGCTAGAAGCGGCGGTTCCGGTAGGGGCAGGTTTATCAAGGCAACCCAAGCAACCGTTGTTCCGGCGAAAGCCGGAATCCAGGAAATCCCCCGGAAAAGAGCGGGCCGGCTACAAAGGGTTCTGGATTCCGGCTTTCGCCGGAACGACGGTTTTATGAGCCACTATCGCTGAACTGTCCTGACATTAGACCAACTCAGGATGAGCCAGGAGAATCAACCCCCATAACCTTGCAATCGCAAAAAATTCAGGCCGGCGCCGGCCTATCCCAGGTGAGCTGATGCGGATACTGGCGATAGACCCGGGAACCATCAAAATGGGCTACGGCGTCCTCCAGGGGGAACCCCATCCCGCTGCGGAGGATTACGGCGTGGTGGCCTTGCCCAAGACTATGCCCCTGGAAGAACGGCTTTACCAGCTTTATACCCACGTCTGCAATATGATTAGCGTATTCAGCCCGGAGGCGGTGGTCGTTGAGGAACCCTTTGTCGGCAAGGGTCAGCGGCAGTTTATCGGGCCGGCCATTGCCATAGGCCAGGCCCAGGCCCTGGTGTTGATTGGCGCGGCCAGCGCCGGGCTGCCGGTCTATCGCTACGCCCCGGCTGAGGTCAAGCGGGCCGTTGCCGATTACGGGGCCGCCTCCAAGGAGCAGATGCAGCGCGCTTTAGCCGCCACCCTGGGCCTGCCGACCCTCCCCGAATCCGACGCCGCCGATGCCCTGTCCATTGGCCTGTGCCACCTCATCCAGAGCAGCGCCCGGTCGGCCCTGGCGCGGGAGATACCCCCCGGCGCGGAGCGGTAGCCGTGATTGTCGGGGTAAGCGGCGCGCTGGCGGCGCTGGGCAGCGACTGGGTTCACCTGAGCGTAGGCGGGGTAACGCTCCAGATTTACGTTCCGGCCTCGGATTTGGCTGCCCTCGGCCCGGTCGGCGGCCCGGTGCAGCTTTTCACCCACCTGCGGATTCGCGACGACCAGCCCATCCTCTACGGCTTTACCAGCCCGGCGGCCCTGGAGCTTTTCCAGGTAACGATGGGTGTCTCCGGCGTTGGCCCCCGCCTTTCCCTGGCCCTGCTCTCCGGCCTGGGCGCCTCAGGACTCCAGCAGGCCATCACCGAGGGAGACGTTGCCACCCTGAGCGGCGTATCCGGCGTAGGCCGCCGCATTGCCAGCCGCATCGTCCTGGAACTCAAGGGCAAGCTGGAACTGGAACCGGGAGAGTTGACCGCCGGCGAGTCCCCGGCCGGCGGCGACGGCGCAGTAATCGCCGCCCTGACCGCCCTGGGCTACTCCACCGCCGAGGCCCGCCGGGCCATAACCAACCTGGAGCGGTCGCCGGAACTAACCGTAGAAGATTACATCCGCCAGGCGTTGTTGCAGATGGGGAGGAGTTAGGCATAGTCATCTATGTCAAAGTTCTTTGTTAAAGGAAAAGCAACAACCGGCCCGGAGGATTTCCCGGATTCCGGCTTTCGCCGGAACGACGGTTTTATGATGTGATTGCCTTGCGTCATAAGCTATTTGATAGCTCAAAATAAAACCTTCGTGCCCCTTCGTGCCCCTTCGTGGATAAAAAGCGGATAAACTAAAAAGACCGAGGATTAAGCGATGCCTGAGTTCACCATAGCCTCCGATTTTCAGATGACCGGCGACCAGCCCCGGGCCGTAGAGCGGTTGGTGGACGGGGTGCGCGCGGGGGTGGTGCAGCAGTCGCTGATGGGCGTTACCGGCAGCGGCAAGACCTTCACCATGGCTAACATTATCCAGGAAACCCAGCGGCCCACCCTGGTCATCGCCCACAACAAGACCCTGGCCGCCCAGCTTGCCACCGAGTTCAAGGAGTTCTTTCCCCACAACGCCGTCGAGTATTTCGTCTCCTACTACGACTACTACCAGCCGGAAGCCTACGTGCCGCAGACCGATACCTACGTGGAAAAGGACGCCAGCATCAATGAGGAACTGGATAAGCTGCGGCTGTCCGCCACCACCTCCTTGCTGACCCGCCGGGACGTGCTGATTGTCGCCTCGGTGTCCTGCATTTACGGCCTGGGCGACCCGCAGGACTACTTCAACCTGGTGGCCCAGGTCAAGGTGGGCGAGATCCGCGACCGGGGCCGGCTGCTCCGCCAGCTTATTGAAATGCAGTACGAACGGAACGATCTGGATCTCTCCCGGGGCAAGTTCCGGGTGCGGGGCGATACCCTGGAAATCGTGCCGGCCTATGAGGAAGTCGCGATGCGCATCCAGTTCTTTGGCGACGAGGTGGAACGCATCGTATCCCTCGACCCGCTGACCGGCGAGGTGCTGGCCCAGCAGCAGGAGGCGGCCATCTACCCGGCCAAGCACTTCGTAACCAGCAAGGAACGGCTGGCCCTGGCTTGCGTCGACATCCGGGAGGAACTGGAGTGGCGGCTCAAGGAGTTGCGCGCCCAGGAGAAGGTGCTGGAGGCGGCCCGCCTGGAAAGCCGCACCCATTATGACCTGGAGATGCTCCAGGAAACCGGTTTCTGCTCCGGGGTGGAGAACTACGCCCGCCACCTGTCCCGCCGGGGGCCGGGCACCGCCCCCTGGACTTTGCTGGACTATTTCCCTGAGGACTTCCTGATGCTGGTGGATGAGTCCCACATGACCCTGCCTCAGATTCGGGGGATGTATCACGGCGACCGGTCCCGCAAGCAGACGCTGGTGGACTTCGGGTTTCGCCTGCCCTCGGCCCTGGACAACCGGCCCCTGAACTTTGGCGAGTTTGAACGGCACGTCAACCAGATAATCTTTGTGTCGGCCACGCCCGGCCCCTATGAAATGGAGCATAGCTCGGCGGTGGTGGAGCAGGTAATCCGGCCCACCGGCCTGCTCGACCCCACCATTGAGGTTAAACCATCAGCCGGGCAGATTGACGACCTGCTGCATCAAATCAAGCTCCGGGTTGAGCAGGGCCAGCGCTGCCTGGTAACCACGCTGACCAAGCGGATGGCCGAGGAGTTGGCCGATTTTCTGTCGGAAATGGGCATCCGCAACCACTATCTCCACTCGGACATTCATACCCTGGAGCGGGTGGAAATCCTGCGGGACTTGCGTTTGGGCGTCTATGACGTGATTGTAGGCATCAACCTGCTGCGGGAGGGGCTGGACTTGCCGGAGGTGAGCCTGGTGGCGATTCTGGACGCCGACAAGGAGGGCTATCTCCGTTCCACTACCGCCCTGATTCAGACCATCGGCCGGGCGGCGCGCCACGCCGAGGGCCACGTGATAATGTACGCCGACCGGGTTACCGATTCGATGAAGCGGGCCATTGACGAGACCTACCGCCGCCGCAACCTTCAGGACGTTCACAACCGGGAGAACAGCATCGAGCCGCAGAGCATCCAAAAGGCGGTGCACGACATAACCGAGAGCATCAAGGGCATTGCCGAGAGCCGGAACAGCTATCGAACGGTACGCCAGGAAATGTCCCGGGAGGATATGTTCCGGGTGATTAAAGACCTGGAAGTGCAGATGAAGGACGCTGCCCGCAACCTGGAGTTCGAGAAGGCCGCCCAGGTCAGGGACGAGATATTTGAGCTGCGCCGGGTGCTGGCGGTGGAGGAGCGGACGCTGTCCGGGTGATTCGGCGTTGGGCCGGTAGGTAGTCGGGGCAGACTGATTGCGGTCAGTTGTCAGTTGAGGAAGTTGAGAAACAGGAAACGGCGCGCCGGGGAGTTGCAACAATGACGGCATCCAACCAGCAGCACATGGAACAAGCCATCCGGCTGTATAAGCGGCACGTGAAACCCCTGGAGCCGGAACATTCGGGGAAATACGTGGCCGTAGCCCTGGACGGCGCCATCTTTCTGGGCGACAGCCACCTGGAAGTTCTGAGCCTGGCGGTGGCCGCAGAGCAGTACGGCAGCTTTGTTTTCAAGGTGGGGGATTGGTACTCCATCGGTGTCGAGCGGACGCCGCCGGAGAGCCAAGCAAGGTTTGAGCAATCCCTGAAAGTCTATCAGAAGTACGTAAAGCCCTTGGAGTCGGAACATTGGGGAAAATTCGCCGCCGTGTCCCCGGACGGCGAGGTCTTTCTTGGCCGCAGTCAAAGCGAAGTTACGGATCTGGCGTCAGCACCGGCAAAATCCGGCGGCCATATTTTCAAGGTAGGCCAAATCGCCGTGTGGAAACGGAATAAACGATGGTGAGCCGTGAGCTTGACAGCCTACCATTTCCCTATTTGCCCTTGCGTTTTCAGGTAGGCCGGTTCGTATTTGAGGAAGAGGGCCTGCTGGATACCGGGTTTGAGGGTGGCATTGCGGTGCCGCCGGATATTTTAGGGGACGTAGGCCCTCCCGACTTGCTGCCCACCAGGTTAAGGCCGGTATTAGGCCCGCAGGTGGATGCGCCTACCTATGCCGGTTTCTTTCACATCGGTAATCTAGGCCCCTTTCCGGTGGATATTATTGCCGCCGGCGATGAAATACTAATCGGCCAGCAGGCAATCGCCCACCTGACCATCACCCTGGACCACGGGCAGCGGGTGGTGGTCAGTCCGTAGGGTTGGCGGGGGCGGCGACCCAGGATTTCTTTCATCTCCAAGCTCAAATCCCCCTAATCCCGCAGCGGGGGTAAAACCCCGGTAATCCAGGGAACCAGGTCCCGCAGTACCTCGAAGGGGATTTCGTGGCCCATGTTATACTCCCGGTACTCCGGCTGGTAGCCTTCCGCCTCCAGAAAGGCGCGGGTGGCGCGGGCCGTGTCCACCGCTATCTGCCGGTCGCCGGTGCCGTGGGCTACGAATATCGGCTGACTCCGACTGCCCGGCAGACCGGCCTCCGGCAGTTGGGGCCGCAGGATGGCCGGGGCAAAGACCGCCGCGCTCAGGGCCACCAGCCCGGCAAAGGTGTCCGGCCGGCCCAATCCGCAGCGATAGGTCATCGTTCCACCCTGAGAGAAACCCAGCAGAACCGCCCGGCCCGGCGTGGCGTTCAGCTTGTCGAATATCTCCTCAAAGCAGTCAATCAGCAGCGCCTCGGAACTCTCCCGCGCCGTTTCCACCTCCTCCGGCGTCGCTACGTTCTGGCGCGGCATCCACCCGTAACCGACGTGGCCGCCGCCAAAGTCAAAGGGAATGGGAGCGTTGGGGCAGGCGTAAACGTAGCCCTGATCCTCAATGGCCGGCGCCAGGCCGGCCAGGTCGCCCATGTGCGCCCCGAACCCGTGCAGCATAATCACCAGGGGATAGCTCACCGCCGGATTGTAGTCATCCGGGGTCATCGTGATAAAGTTCAGACTTCGGCCCTCGTGCTGTTCACCCTTCATCCTTGCCGCTCCTTTCCGCTTAATCCGGCTCTCATATTAACCACTCCGGCCCCATATAACCAGCCCCTTTCCGGTTCCGGCGCGCCGCTCAGTCCGGCCCCCGCCGCCGGGGGGGTGTGGCAATCAGCGCCAGCAGCCCGGCCAGAAATACCGCCGACGAAAAGATGCGAAAGGGCAGTTGATAGCTGCCGGTGTAGTCGAACAGGAAACCGGCGATGACCGGCCCCAGGGCTTGCCCCCCGACCTGCACCGGCAAGGTCAGCCCGGTAATGCTGCCCAGGTGTTCCCGTCCGTAGTATTCGGCCCAGGCCAGCCGTAGCAGCAGGTGCAGCCCGCCCACGCCGACGCCCAAAATGGCCGCAGCCGGCAATCCCCAGGTCAGGGTGGCGCTGGCCTCAACGCCGGCCGCCCCGATGGTCAGGCAGAACGCCGACAGGGACAGCAGAAAGCGAATGGGAATCCGGGCGGTCAGGCCGGACCAGAGCAGCCCGCCCAGCACCTGGCAAAAGGCGAATACGGCGGCGGAAAAGGCTGCCGCCGTCGGGTCCAGTTCCTGGTTGATGAAGTGGGATACCTGGTGCAGGCTGACCCCGGCCTGTACCATAAACCCGGCCCCGGAAAAGACCGCCAGCGCCCAGAAGGCCCGGGTCCGCACGGCTTGGGCCACGGTAAAGTTGACCTCCGGCGGCGTAGCGGGGGCCACTGGCGCCGGTTTTTCGTCTTGGCCGGTCGGCCCTTCTGACACCGCCGCCACTCTTTCCCGGTCGGCCGGCGCTGCGGCGGGAGACGGCGCTGGAGCGGCGCGGGTTTCCCCCCGGCGCGGGTCGGCGGCCAGCCCCATATCCTCCGGGCGGCGGGCCAGCAGCAGCAGGGCCGGCAATACCCCCACCGTCAGGGTGTAGATGCCCAGCGCAGCCCAGGCCACCCGCCAGTTCCACCCGCTGATGATGAACTGGGCCACCAGGGGCATCGCCGCCAGTCCGGTGCCTTGACTGACGGTGAGCAGGGCCAGGGCCAGGGAACGGCGCCGGATGAACCAGTTGTTCACCGCCGTAGTGGTGCCTAACTCCAGCGGACTGGCAAAGGCCATTCGCCCCGGCACGTACAGGGCATAAAAGGCGTAAGCATTGTTGACCAGGGACAGCCCCAGGGCGCAGCCGCCCACTACCAGGGAAGTTACCGCCAGGAGTACCCCGGAGCCGTAACGGTCAATCAGGCGTCCGATGAAGGGGGAAACAATCACCGCGCCCAAGCCCCCCAGGCTCACCACGCCGGAAAAGAGGCCGTAGGACCAGCCGAATTGCCGGGTCATCGGCACGGCGAAAACGGAGAGGGTCGCCACCGCCATCAGCGGACGGGAGGAGTAGCTGGCCAGGGCGGCAATAGCGAAAATGACCCATCCGTAATAAAAGGGCAGCGAATGGGCCAGCCGGCGGCGCAGGGAGTTGCTTGCCTGAAAAATGTTGACTCCGGGAGCGGGGTTAAATCCCGTTGTTCTTTGACCCCCTCAGCCCGGCTCTCCCTTGGGGAAAGGGGCGGGCTGAGGGAAAAAGCCCTGACCTAGCCGGGATGCACCACCAGCACCGGCCGGTCGGTAGAGCGGATCACCCGGTCGGTAACGCTGCCCACCAGAAAGCGGCGCACCCCGCCCCGGCCGTGCGTGCTCATTACAATCAGGTCAATGTCCTGGGCCTGGGCGTATTCCACGATTTTCTCGGCGGGCGGCCCGTCCTCGACTGCCGACACCACCGCCACGCCGGCGGCCTCCAGGCGCGCCGTTACCCGTCCCAAGTATTCCTCCACCTGCGCGGTCTGCGCCGCAATCACCTCGTCCAGCAGTTTCTGAGAAGAGTCGGCGCCCAAGGCGCCATACTCCGCGCCCCGCATCAAGGCAAACTGGTCAGAATAGGAAAAGGCTTGCAGCAGGTGCAGCCGGGCGTTGAACGCCAAGGCCATCGCCTGGGCGGTAGCCAGCGCGCTCTCCGCTACATCCGACCCGTCCAGGGGCAGCAGGATTTGCTTATACATCGTCGCTCCTTGTCGGCTGGCCCCGGCCGGCCGTTCCAGTGGTGAAGGTATGATATTGACCACCGGCTAGAGTGTCAACCGCCGCCGTTGGGCAACAGGGCCGTGGCAAAGTCGGCGCCGGGAACAAAACCCGCTTATGGCAATACCAACATCCGCTCATGGTGAGCCTGTCGAACCACTCATTCAAGTCAATCCCGTCATAAAACCGTCGTTCCGGCGAAAGCCGGAATCCAGAACCCGCGATAGCCGGCACGTTCTTTTCCGGTGGATTTCCTGGATTCCGGCTTTCGCCGGAACGACGGTTGCTTGGGTCGCACTGCCGCCATTGGGCAGCGGGGCCGGCGCAAAGTCTGCGCCGGGAACAAAACCCGCTCATGGTGAGCCTGTCGAACCACCCATCCAAGGCAATCCCGTCATAAAACCGTCGTTCTGGCGAAATCCGGAATCCAGAACCCTCAGTAGCCGGCACACTCTTTCCCCGGGGATTTCCTGGATTCCGGCTTTCGCCGGAACGACGGTTGCTTGGTACGGTTGCTTGGGTTGCCACGGTTAAAACGCAATTGCCCTGAGGCCGGCCGCCCCAAAGATGCACACATCGGCCCAAAGGGTTAAGATATAGACGCGAGCGCCGCCGGCCGGCCCACCCTTTTTCAGGAGCGCCTATGCTACGCAAGTTTCGTCTGGCCCTGGCCCAACTGAACCCTACCGTGGGCGATATTGACGGGAACACCGCCCGGATTATCGAGTACGTCGAGCGGGCGCGGGAGGCCCGGGCCGATTTGGTGGCCTTCCCGGAGTTGGCGATTACCGGCTACCCGCCGGAAGACCTGCTCTTTAAGACCTCCTTTCTCCAGGCCAACGTCGAGGCGATGCAGCGGGTGGTGGCCGCCGCCAAGGGCCTCGCCGTGGTGGTGGGCTACGTGGAACGGGGAACCGACCTCGCCAACGCCGCCGCCATCGGCTACGACGGCCAACTGGTGGATAGCTACCGCAAGATGTACCTGCCCAACTACGGCGTCTTTGATGAAGACCGCTACTTCCGGCGGGGCGGCGACTGCCCGGTGTTTCGCATCAACGGAACCGGGGTAGGCGTCAACATCTGCGAGGACATCTGGTATCCGGTGGGGCCGATGGTGGTGCAGCGGGAGGCCGGCGCCGAGCTTATCGTGAACATCAACGCCTCCCCCTTTCACGCCGGCAAGGCCGCCTACCGGGAAAAGATGATTGCCACCCGCGCCGCCGACAACGGCCTGTTTGTGGCCTACCTGAATATGGTGGGCGGGCAGGATGAACTGGTTTTCGACGGGGCCAGCCTGGTCTGCGATATGACCGGGGAGTTGATTGCCCGCGCCCCGGCCTTTGCCGAGGACTTGCTGCTGACCGACCTGGACGTGGCGGCGGTTTTCCGGTCCCGGCTCCGCGACCCCCGCCCCCGTCAGGAAAACCCCACCATCCTGCGGGAAATCGGCCAGCCCCGGCTGGTGCCGGTTTCCGATTTTGTGCCGGCCGGCCGGGAACCCTTGCCACCGGCGGCCCCGGCCTGCCGCCCGGAGCCGGTGGAGGAGGTGTACCTGGCTCTGGTAACCGGCGTCCGGGACTACCTCGGCAAGAGCGGGTTCGGCAAGGCCCTGATTGGCCTGTCCGGGGGGATTGACTCGGCCCTGACCGCCGCCATCGCCGTGGACGCCCTGGGCCGGGATAACGTGGTGGGCGTTACGATGCCTTCCCGCTACTCCTCGGAGGGCAGCGTCAGCGACTCCCGGGAGTTGGCCGACAACCTGGGTATTGAGTGCTGGGTGGCGCCGATTGAACCGGCCCACCGCGCCTTTAGCGATATGCTGGAGCCTTATTTTCAGAATGTGGCGCCCAACGTGGCCGAGGAAAACGTGCAGGCCCGGATTCGCGGCAACCTGCTGATGACCCTGTCCAACAAGTTCGGCTGGCTGGTGCTGACCACCGGGAACAAGAGCGAAATGGCGATGGGCTACGCCACCCTGTACGGGGATATGGCCGGCGGCTTTGCGGCCCTCAAGGACGTGCCCAAGACCCTGGTTTATGACCTGTGCAAGTGGCGGAACCGGCACGGCCGGCCCGCCGGTTCCGCCGCCGGGCCGGCCACCCAACCGGCCATACCCCAGGCCATCATCGACAAGCCGCCCAGCGCCGAACTGCGGCCGGACCAGTTGGACGCCGACACCCTGCCGCCCTATGACTTGCTGGATCCGATTGTCAAGGCTTACGTAGAGGAGGACTACAGCTACGAGGAGATGGTAGCAATGGGCCACGACCCGGCGGCGGTGCGGCAGGTCATCGCCTACGTGGACCGGAACGAATACAAGCGGCGACAGGCCCCGCCGGGGGTCAAAATAACCCCCCGCGCCTTCGGCAAAGACCGCCGGCTGCCCATAGTCAACCGCTACCGGCCGGTTTAGGGGGAGGCGACCGGTTTAGTATCGCCCGCCGGTTCAGGAACGAGGGCGTCCACATCCAGCAACGCCTGCGGCTTTACCCCCAAAGCCAGGGCCAGGCGGGCGATGGAGCGCAGGGTCAAGTTGGGCGGCGCGTTAAAAATGCGGGAAATCTGGGACTTGGGGACACCCATAGCCGCCGCCAACTCCGACTTGCTGATGCCCTTGCGTTGCATAGTGTAAAGCGCATTTTCGATAACGGCGATCGCCAGACCTTCGGCTACAAAGTCAGGATCCCTCTCATATTTCGCAATTCGCTCTTCCAACATCAGGTTACAGCCCTCCAGTTGACATTTCTTCCAGGGCAATCGCATCGTAGCTATTGCAACCCAAGCAACCGTCGTTCCGGCGAAAGCCGGAATCCAGGAAATCCTAGCGGAAAAGAGCGTGCCGGCTACCGAGGATTCTGGATTCCGGCTTTCGCCGGAACGACGGGTTTATGCCGCAATTGCCCGGCCCCTTATTTCGGTTCAAGAGGTAATAAAGGATTACCTATGTTGGTACTCCTTAACCGTACCGGCTCCGGCGGATGGTTGGATGATTTGATGGTAGGGGCGGGTTTGTAACCCGCCCGACACGCCAGGGCAAAGTCAACTTGCGGGACGGTTGTCGCCACATCTGAAACATCCTTGCCCTTGGAGCCAGGGCGGGTTATAAACCCGCCCCTACCCGTAGCTATACCAACCCCCGCAACAGTACCAACGCCCGCAGCAATACATAAAATCCCCCTATGGATTTTGCCCCCGCAACCGCTGCCTAAACTCCGCCGGCACTTCCCGCAGCCGTTGGCGGAAGGCTGTGTTTTCCCGCTCCGGCAGGCGGCGCACCGCCTCCAGCATCAGCTCGATGCCGCCCAGGTAGTCCTCCTGGTGGATAAACTCGGCCTCGATGCGGCCTTCGGGGGCGCCGTTGTGGTAGTTGCCCAAGGGGAAGGCGATGCCGGTGGTGCGGTAGCCGTAGAGGGCAAAGGCGCTGGCCTCGCAGGTGCCGCCGCTCATCAACTGGCGCTGCACCTTAAAACCCTCCGGGCGGGCCTGGAGCGTTTCCCTGGCCCGAATCAGGGCCGATTCGGCGTCGGCGTTGAAGGTGAACCCGGCATCGCCCACCCGGATGACCGGCCCGCCGCCAATCTCGGCCCCCGGCAGGGTGCGGCTGGACTCCAGCGACACCACCAGCGTATCCGGCGGCAGCGTCCCCGCCTCGGCCAGCAGGCGCGCCCCCACCAGCCCCACCTCCTCGGCCCGGGTGAACACCCCGAAAACGTCGCCGGGCGGCGGCGCCCCATTCCCGTCCGACAAGGCGGCCAGCAGGAACAGGATGCTGCCGCAACCGGCCAAATCGTCCACCGCCCGCATCCGAATAAAGTCGCCGTCCCGTTGAAAGTCCACCAGGTCAAAGACCACCGAGGCCGGCAAGGACACTTCCGGCAACTGCGCCGGGTCATCCAGGCTAATCAACACCTGCCGTTCCGCCCCGGCGCCGGCCGCCCCGACGTCTATTTTGCCGGCGGTACGGGCGCCCCACCGCCGGCCGTCGGGCAGCAGTACCTGCACCGGAACCCCCGGCTCCAGGGCGGCCGGCGGCACCCCGCCCATCACCGTCGCCACCAGAAAGTCGCCGTCCACCGCCACCGCCTCAAAGCCGGGATGGTCCAGGTGGGCGACAAAGGCAATGGGCGGAACCGCCGGCTGGCCGGCCGGGGCCTCATCAGCAGCGGCCCCGGGCCGGTGGGCGATGATATTACCGTAGTCATCAACGCGGTAGGCCACGTCAAGCTCGGCCAGGATAGTCTGCACCACGTCAGCAACATCCCCTTCCCGGAAAGAGGTAGCCGGCTGGGCGCCCAGCCGGGCCAGCAAATCCAGGGCTGGTTCCTTGCGGTCAATCATAACTCTTGCGCCTCCCAAGTCTGGCTGAAAGAAATTATAACAGGGCCGGCCGGGGGCAATTAGGAATTAGGAATTAAGAATTAGGAATTATCAATTACGAATTAACGGCAAGTTCTCACCATGTCTGCCTTTGGACAAACTTCGTCAATTCTTAATTCCTAATTCTTAATTGCCCCCGGCCGGTTTGACAGCGCGCCTTGCCAAGTCTAAAATCGCGCCCAACGGAATCAGGGCAACCGAGGCAGCGGGGGCAGTATGTTTCAGTATGACCACATCAAGCACCGCAATATGGTGATGCAGGTTATTCTGACCATCATCACCCTGGGCATTTATGCCATTTACTGGTTTTACGCCACCCTGGGGGAACTGCACCGGGCCAACGGCAAGGAGGGGGGCGGCTGCCTGTGGACTATCCTGGCCCTGATACCGATTGCCCATCTTTTTGCCTGGTGGCATTATTCCCACGAATACGCCGCGTTTATCCGGGGCAAGTATCCGGGCATTGCCATCTTTATCCTGTGGATTGTCTTTCCCCCGGTGGTCTGGTTCCTGGTGCAACTGGACTTGAACCGGGCGGCCCGTTTCCATAACTGACTCCGGCGTTTCCCGCTTGCGGCAGCTTAACCCCCGAACCGGAACCGGGGGGTAGCAGAGGATAGCAATGGCCTACGATTATGATGACGACCCCATCCACTGCGCCACCTGCGGCAGTGAAATAGAGCCGGGCGCCCGGTTTTGCGCCAACTGCGGGGCGGCGGCGCAAACGTCGCCGAGCTTTACGCCTGGCTATGCGCCGGGGATGGGCTATGAGGGTGGGCCGGATTACGGCGAGCCGGTTCACGTACCCAACCACCTGGTCTGGGCGATTGCGGCAACCCTTTGCTGCTGCGTACCCACCGGCATTGTGGCTATCGTCTATGCGGCCCAGGTCAACGGCAAGCTGGCCGCCGGCGATTATAACGGCGCGCTCAGCGCCTCCAACAGCGCCAAGACCTGGTGCTGGGTTTCCTTGGGGTTGGGCGTTGTCGCCGCAGTTGTTTGGGGCATCGTCGGCCTCACGGGAGCCATATAGGTTAAGTTGCGGGCTACTCGGTTTTACAGCTTATGTCCACCATAACTACGATAGCTGCGAATCGGTTGGAGTTACTGCCGGGGCTACCCCTCTGGCGGTGGCGGTTTGCGCTGTTGGGGTTGGCGGCCCTGCCCTGCCTGGCGCTGGTGTTTGCCCGGAACCCGGAGGAGCCGGGCTACTATCCGCCCTGCGTCTTTTACGCCCTGACCGGGCTGCACTGCCCCGGCTGCGGCACCTTGCGGGGGCTGCACCAACTGATGCACGGCAACCTGCTGGCGGCCTTCGGCTACAACCCCTATACTATGCTGGCGCTGCCCATTATCGGCTACGCCTACCTGTCGGCGCTGCTGCCGTCTTTGTCGGGGCGACGGCTGCCGACGGTTTTCCTGCATCCGGCGCTGATTTGGGGCCTGCTGGCGGCGGTGCTATCCTTCTGGGCGCTGCGGAACGTGCCGGTGTACCCCTTTACCGTGCTGGCGCCGTAGGGTATGCGCCAGCAAGAGACGGTCAAACACCCGTCCGACCACTGTAAGGATTTATACAAGGTGATATGGACCAGGTTGAACGCATAAGCGTCTGGTATGACAAGACCGGGGACTACCTGGACGTGCATTGGGTCGCCGGCAACGTGGGAACTTACTTTACCCCTACCGAAAACGAGCGGGTGGATGTCCTGGTGGATGAGGAAAGTAACCTTTGCGGCTTCTTTGTTTGGGGCATCAGCAAGGTCAACAATGGAGAAACGGGCTTTGCCAACTTTGACCTGTCCCCGGCAGAAACCGAAACCGCCCCGGCTTAGCCAGTTCGTACCCTTACCTCCGCATAAAAAGGGGAAGCAGCGCCGTATGGAGGAAATTAAAAACATCAGCGTCCGGTTTGACGAAGCCGGGGACTGCTTTGACGTGATTTGGGCCGCCAAGCCCGAGGCCCGTTACACCGCCACCACCGACGACCGGGTGCTGGCTTTGGTGGATCAAGAGGGCAACCTGTGCGGTTTCAAGGTTTCCGGCCTCAGCAAAATTGACGCCGGGGAGTCGGGCTTTGTCAACGTGGACTTGCCCCCGACGCTGCCGGCCCCCAACCCATCATCCTGAATATAATCCGAACCTGGCAAATCAGCCGGCGCAGCACGCGCCGGCACAAGGAGAAACCCAATGTCCACCGAACCCTTCTCCCCCGGATTCAGCCGCATTGTTAAGGACAATGCCACCCTGGAAAAGATTTCCGGCGGCCACATTTTTACCGAAGGCCCGGTCTGGAATGGCCGGGAGAACTTTCTGGTCTGGACCGACATTATCGACGATACTATCTGGAAGTGGATACCGGGCCAGGGCACCAGCATTATTATGCGGCCCTCGGGCAAGGCCGACGGTATGACCTATGACCACCAGGGCCGCCTCCTGGTGGCCGGCTGGAGCAGCCGCACCGTCTGGCGGTGGGAACATGACGGCTCTACCACGGTGCTGGCCTCTCACGTGGACGGCAAGAAACTGAACACCCCCAACGACATCATCGTCAAGTCCGACGGCGTCATCTACTTCACCGACCCCTCCAACGGCATCCGCAACGTGGGGATGGAGTGCGATGACGTGCAGAAGTACGTGGACTATGAGGCGGTTTACCGGCTGGATTTGGCCGACTCCAGCCTGACCCTGCTGGTGGATGACTTTATCAACCCCAACGGCCTCTGTTTCTCCCCGGACGAATCCCTGCTTTACATCAACGACACGCCCCGCCGCCACATCCGGGTGTTTGACGTGCTGCCCGACGGCACTATTGACGCGGCCGGCGGGCGGCTTTTTGCCGAGCTATTCCACGATGACCACGGTTCCCCGGACGGGATGAAGGTGGACGTAGAGGGCAATGTTTACTGCACCGGCCCCGGCGGGGTCTGGGTTACCGACCCCCAAGGGAACCACCTGGGCCGGCTGCTGGTGCCGGAGGACTGCGCCAACTTCGGCTTTGGCGACCCGGACTACCGGACGATGTATTTCACCGCCCGCACCTCGGTGTACCGGATGCGGCTGGAAATCCCCGGCCTGCCCACCTACCCGCTTAGTTAGAATCAGTCGGAAACCGATTAGCCGGTCATTCCAATTAGTTTGTCATTCCGACCGGAGGGAGGAATCTAAAATGCCCGGCCTTTGCCAACTTCCGGTTCCGGCAGAAACCCGGCTATGCAGGAGTTTAGATTCCTCGCTGCGCTCGGAATGACATTGACTTTGGGAATAACATTGACTTTTCGGAATGACGTAGGGCTTTCAGGAATGACGTAGAACTTTTAGGGATGACATTGACTTTTCGGAATGACATAGGGCTTTTCGGGATGACGTAGAACTTTCAACGACGCTTATTCGTATCCATTCGTGGTTTAACGCAAGAGAGGAGACGCTGGATGAATTGGGATTATGAGTTGGTTGCCGGGCCTTACGGCAGCCCTACCGACGGGCCGGTCTGGGACGGGGATGCGCTGCTGTTCACCTCGCTGCCTTTGCCGGCCAACAGCATCAACAACCGGATATTGCGCTACGACCCGCAGAGCGGCGCCGTTACCGACTTCCGCCGCTGGACTAACCGGGTGGTGGGACTGGCCTTTTCCGCCGACGGCATCCTCTACGGCTGCCAGAGCGGCGCCCGGCGGGTGGTGCGGTTCAACCGGGACGGCTCCACCTCGCCCCTGGCCTACCGGGTGGACGGCAAGTTTCACAATCAGCCCAAGGACCTGGCGGTGGACCGCCGGGGCCGCATCTGGTTCGCCGATCCGGTCTGGGGGCCGCCGGTGCAGGGGGGCCTGCGCAATCACGAACTGGAACCTTATTCCATTGATTACCGGGCGGTGCTGCGCATCGAGACGCCCAACAAGGACGCGCCCCTGCGCCGGATGACTAATGACACTGCCGCGCCCCTGGCGGTGGCCCTGTCCCGGGATGAGGACATTCTCTACGTGGCCGAGAGCAGCGAGGAACCGGCCGGCCAGCGGGAACTGCGCGCCTACCCCATCAAGGCGGACGGCAGCCTGGGCGACTATGCCCTGCTGCACAGCTTCGGCGCCGACTACCGGGGCGCGCACCGGGGCATCAGCGGGCTGTGCCTGGACACCGACGGCAACATCATTGCCGCCGCCGGCGGGGAGGGCAGCGGCCCGGGGCCAATGCTGTACGTCTTTTCCCCGGCCGGCCGGGTGCTGGAAACCCATCCCGTTCCGGCGGAACCGACCAACTGCGCCTTCGGCGGCCCGGAGTTGAGCCATCTCTACGTTACCACCACCGAGGGCCACCTGTACCGGGCCGCCAACACCGGCCGCCAGGGGTATATGCTGTACCCGGCGGTGGGGTAGCCGGCCAAGCGAATTAGAGCAGGTACAGCCCGGCGGTAAATCAGCGCGCCAAGCCGTATAATCAGGAGGCCCTTGAATGGTAACCGAGGCTTTCACTGCCGATTTCCGGCGCATTGTGCCGGCGGACGCCGCCTTTTCCAAAGTGGCCTCCGGGCTGACCTTTACCGAGGGGCCGGTGTGGAACTACCGGGCGGGCTACCTGGCCTGGGTGGACATCATCGGCGATACCATCTGGAAGTGGGTGCCCGGCGCCGGCAAGAGCATCGTGATGCGGCCCTCGGCCCACGCCAACGGGATGACCTTTGACGCGGCCGGCCGCCTGGTCATCGCCGGCTGGAGTGGCCGCACCGTCTGGCGCATTGAGGGCGACGGCACCGCCACCACCCTGGCCTCCCACTATAACGGCGTCAAGCTGAACACCCCCAACGACATTGTCATCAAGTCCGACGGCAACATCTACTTCACCGACCCGTCCAACGGCGTCCACCTGGTGGGGCACCAGGGCGCCGACTTGCAGAAGTACCTGGACTATGAGGGGGTGTACCGCCTGAACCCGGATACGCGGGAGCTGACTCTGCTCAATGACGATATGGTTTTCCCCAACGGCCTCTGTTTCTCCCCGGACGAATCGCTGCTGTACGTCAACGACACCACCCAACACTACATCCGGGTGTTTGACGTGCTGCCCGACGGAACCATTGGCAACCCCCGCCCCTTTGCCGACCTGCCCGGCCACGACGTAGGCCACCCCGACGGCATCAAGGTGGACGTGGATGGAAACGTCTATTGCACCGGCCCCGGCGGCGTCTGGATAATGAACCCCGCCGGCCAGCATCTGGGCCTGATTCGCACCCCGGAGCCGTGCCACAACTTCACCATCGGCGGCCCGGCTTTGCAGACAATGTTCTTCGCCTGCCGCACTACCATATACCGGATGGAGATTAACGGGGTGGGGGTAGCGGTGGGGGGTTAGGGGGAGCCGCCCTGCCGGCGCTCACGGCTCTTGTCCCTGGTCGGAGGCAACCACTTCAATGCGGCCCAGGGACTTTAAGGCCCACGCTACTTGCGGGCGGCGGTATCTTTCAGCGTCCTCAATTCGGCGGGGGCGTTCTTCCGCCAACTCGGTGAGCATCGCCTCGTCCCGGCGGAGATTAGCTTCCCAAACCGGCAAAATCTGGCGTTCGGATTCATCCTTACTCTCGCGGATGCGGTTCAGAATAGACCGAGTTGCCTCTACTTTGTCCCGAGCTGTCATTTCCCGATAGTCGAAGTACGCCTTCAAACGGGCTACGTCCCGGTCAACTCGCTCGTCGGCTTGGCTCTGGATTTGCTGCTGTAGAGACTCACGCTCCGCCGTTGCAGCCTGGTTTGCGGCTGATTCAATCACTGAGCTAATGTCAGGAATTGAGGAAGGGTCTATCTCAGTCTCACCGTCGTCGAAACGACAAGCTCGCTCTGCCAGCTTTCTACCCAGGTCAAGGTTGATTTCACCCGTATCACTCACGAATACCGGCAAGATGCGCTCGGTAGCCCAAGGCCCGGAAATCTCAAACTGAAAAGTGAATAGCCACCCGGCAGTGGGCGGCAAGTCCTCTCCGGCAATAATTCTGCGGGTTCCGGTTATCCCTTCGTAACCCTCAGCAAGAACCTGTTCGACGATGGCCTCCACGATGGGGTGTCCAAACACCATGAAATCTACCCCTTCCGAGTCGGGCCGACGGTCAGGGCGAAATACTGCCTTCTTCTTATCTCCCGCCGGGAAAAGCGTCCGATGGGTATCAATAAAGGAGACGTGGAAAGTCAGGTCGTAAACGCCATCCCTTTGCCTGATGTAGGTACGAACATCAGCCAGGAGTTGACCGATAAACTTGTCGAACTCTTCGTTGCTTACCGGCGAAGGCTGGCCGGCGATATGCTCGGCTAGTTCTTTACGGTAAGACTTGGTATCCATGATAAAATCGCCAAGCCGCCGCTCGGCTTCCCGGGCGTTCCGGACGCGCAACTCTAATTCTTTATCGTATTCCTCAAAGGCTTTCCCGCGTTGTTCGTCCGCTTGGCGCACGATTTTCTTGATGTCATTTTCGGTTTCACCGAGAATCGCATCAAGGCCGCCAATCGTTTCCTCGAATACCCGGATTCGATGTTCCAGAACTTCCAGCACTCTCTCCTCAATGGTATCTTTGACCGACAGGTTGAAAATGCTGATGTCTTTTTCTTGCCCGATGCGGTCCACCCGGCCAATACGCTGTTCGACGCGCATGGGATTCCAGGGCAGGTCGTAATTGACCAGGAAGTGGCAAAACTGGAAATTCCGGCCTTCGCCGCCAGCCTCGGTACTGAGCAGGATTTGAGGGCCGCTTTCGTTCTTGAACCGCTCAACGGCGTTATCCTTTTCTTCGGGCTTCATCTGTCCGTGAAACAGGTTTACACCCCAACCCATGGCGGTAAGCAATTCCCCCAAATATCGCTGGGTCTCCCGAAATTGGGTGAAAATGATTACCTTTTCGTCCGGGGAACCGCCAAATAACGTGGCAAGCCGCTCAACCAGCACCAGGGATTTAGAGTCGCTTTGCACCAAGTCCAAGGCTTTGAGGGTCTCGTCCAGGCGACGCAACTCTTCATCTGCTAAGCTGGTGACTGCGCCGGCGGCCTCGATGACATCACCGGCGTTATCGTCATCATCAAGCCGGTCTTCCAGTTCGCTGGCTGACTGTTGACTGGCAACCCTGGCCCGGACTTTCTCCTGGCGCCGGATCAGCGAGTGCTTGATGGCGGCGATGCTGGAGGCCATCAATTTCTGAAAGGTAACCATCACAAAACCGATGGCGCTGTCGTTTGAGCCATCGGCCATTTGGAAGCCGTACTGCACGTAATCTTCCACTGCTTCCAACGCAATGCGTTCTTCTTCCGTGAGGTCAACTTCCCACCGCTCAGCTTTACGGGTCATAAACCCGCCTACCACTGCCTTGCGATTGCGAATTAGTACTTCACTCAGCAGGTGGCGGTCGGACAGTTCGTTGGCAAGGGTCTCGACTTCCTCTTTGCTACCGGAAAGACGCTGCCTGGCGTCACCAGTATCCAGTTCCAGCCATTGGGCGACCTGCTTAACTGTACTATCTGGTGGTTCATTCGGAAACTGGAATCCGTCAATGTGAAGTTGCTCAACGAGACGGGAAAGCCCCGGAACTCCTAGTCGATGTTCTTCGAAATGGCTTTCCGATGGAAAGAGAGCCGGATCCAGCAACTCTACCAGGGAGTAGAGTTCATGGGTATTAAGCTGCATCGGCGTGGCGGTGAGAAAGAGCATACTGCGTCGGGCAAAGTGTTCCGGCGCCGCCAAACTCTGCACTAACTCATAAAGACGGGTTGTTGTTATCCGACTTCCGTTGCGGTGGCTTCTCGCGTGATGCGCCTCATCCACGATAACCAGGTCCCAATCCACCTCAGCGCACTGGTTGGCCCATCGCGGGTCGGATACCCACCATGCGGAACACACTACGTTGTCCCAGTAAGTAAAGGGATTATCCGTCTGGCCCTGATTCCGCATATATTGTACGGTGTTGGTGTTAAGGACGGAGAAACTCTCGTTGAACTTGGACTTCATCTCGAATTGCCACTGACGTACCAGGTTCGGTGGTACAACGATTAGAACTCGCCGAGCGCCACCCCTGGCCCGGAGTTCCTTCAGCGTCATTCCGGCTTCAATGGTTTTCCCTAACCCTACTTCGTCACAGAGCAGAAAGCGGTGGGGATAGTTGGAGATGACCTTGTGCACTACGGAAACTTGGTGGGGTTTAATGTCAACTCCAATCTGCCCCAGGGAAACCAGTTCATCGTAGAGGTGCAACCCCCGATACCACCGGGTCGCTTCGTGGAGTCGATACTTATTGAGAGAACCGATCTTGTTCTGCTGAAATCGCTCGATGGGGTCATTGACCGACATGGGGCGCAGGTCGGCCTCTGCAATGTTGATGTTCTTTCCGCTGCCGGCTTCAAAGATAAAGCACTGCCAAGCTGGTGGAGACGATTGTACCGGCTGCATTGCGACAGCGGTAGCGCCGGTTGATTTTACGCTGACGGGTTGAGAACGCAGGTCAACTCGCAGCAACGGAGCATTCGCCGCCCGGAATTGGGGCGGGCATCCGCCATCGTCCCACTGGACGTGAACCATCTCACCCCCGGCCTGGGTTACTACCCCGTAAGTGTCTGCTTCCGTCCATTGTACGAGGGCGCCGACTACAATTTGCTGGCCGTTGGTGGTCATAAATACCTGCCTGGTCAATGTTGGAGTGAATGTTTCTAACGAGCAAAGTTAGCCGCAATTGCAGCATATCTTATATCTCCCCGATTGGAAATTGCAAATCATCATAATTCACTTTACCAGCACCACGCCAACACCTTGCGCCGGTGAATCACTATAACTGCTGCGAACTCCTCCAGCGAATCACCCCTGCAAAGTTGACAGCCCCTTGCCGGGGTAGCTACCATAGCAGCCAATCATCCTATCAATACATCAACGGCTGCGGAGAAACGATTATGGCTAATATGGAACAGGTGCAGATAGTCAGGCAGGGGCGGGACGCGGTGGCCCGCTGGCGGGAGGAGCATCCGGGGGAGGCGTTGGACCTGAACGCCTGCTATATGAGCCATACCCGCATCCCGATGGCTGACCTGAGCGGCGCCGATTTGCGGAACTCGGACCTGATGGGGGCCATGCTGCGGCGGGCCAA
This sequence comes from uncultured Dehalococcoidia bacterium, assembly GCA_958295765.1. Taxonomy (GTDB): domain Bacteria; phylum Chloroflexota; class Dehalococcoidia; order Lucifugimonadales; family UBA3495; genus CATQHB01. The sequence goes on along the minus strand of CATQHB010000002.1, from coordinate 212,607 downwards.
CCTGTCCGACTGCCGGCTCAATCCGGTGCATCTGTACCGGGCCGACCTGCGCCAGGCCAGTTTCAACAACTCCCTGCTCAACGGGGCCAACCTGCGGGGCGCCGACTGCCGGGAGGCCGACTTTCAGGGCGCCGACCTGGACCGGATTATCCTGTCCGATGCCAACCTGTCCGGCGCCAACCTGCGGGGCGCCAACCTGAACCGGGCCAACCTGGACCGGGCCAACCTGTCCGGCGCCGACTTGACCGGGGCCACCCTGAACGGCGCCGCCCTGACCCGCACCAACTTGACCGAGGTTAATTTTCAGGAAAGCGACTTCTATGAGGCGGTTTTCAATACGACCCGGCTGACCGGGGCCAACTTCGGCGGCAGCATTATGGGCTACACCGTGTTCCAGAACTGCAACCTGAGCGATGCCCTGGGGCTGGACACGGTGCGCCACGACGCCCCCAGCACTCTGGGCATGGATTCCCTGTTCCGCTCCGGCGGGCAGATACCGGAGTCCTTCCTGGCCGGGGTAGGCTCGCCGGAATCGCTGGCCGCGTTCCAGCAATCGCTGAGCGGCACGGCGGCGCTGTCCGGCGACTACTTTATCGCCTGCGCCGCCGGGGACGCGAGCTTTGCCGCCAAGCTGCAAGCCGACCTGCGGGCCAACGGGGCCCGGTGCTGGCTCTTCCCGGAGAACGCCCGGGGCAGCGCCCTGGTGGACCGGCGCAGCACTTCGGAGGAGGAGGAAATCGAGCGTTGGATTCGCCACTACGATAAGCTGCTGGTGGTCTGCACCCCCGAGGCTTTCGCCAGCGAAACCATCCGCAACGACATCATCGCCGCCAAGGAGCAGCAGCAGAGCCGGGATGAGTGGCTGCTGTTCCTGGTAACCGGGGACGGGTTTATGGCCGCGCCCCGGGACCGCTACGCCCGGGGGCTGAACGCGGAACACCGGGTCTTTGACCTGCCGGGGCAGGCGGAAAACACGGAGGCTTACCAACAGGGAGTCGCCGAGTTGGCCGCCGCCCTGCAACAGGTACAACCGGCCAGCGCCGGCGCGCCGGTAGTGAGCGGGGGCAGCGGCAGTTTGCAGTTGTAGGGGGCGTCCTTCGACAAGCTCAGGATGAGCGGGCTGAGGTAGTCTGCGCCAAGAACAAAACCCGCTCATTACAAACCCCGCTCATTGTAGGGCAAAGTCCGCTCACGGCAAAACCCGCTCATGGTGAGCTTGTCGAACCACCTTGCCCGGACTTGGTGGCTGGTAGGGGCGGGTTTATAACCCGCCCGGCCTGCAACGGCAGAATCATTTGGGTAACAGAGTCATCGTATCCGCCCCATCCTTGCCCTGAAACCTGGGCGGGTTACAAACCCGCCCCTACCGGCTGTTAGAGTATCCCGGCCAGAACACCAACTCGTGTTGAGAATACCGTTTATCCTTCGACCAGCTCAGGATGAGCGGGGATATATAGCAGCAAAACCCGCTCATGGTGGGCTTGTCGAACCACCTCCACCCGGCCCGATCCAACAGTTTATTCGGTATTCTCAATAGGTATTGGGATTCCTTGCCAGGCCTTAGTGTCTGGTAGGGGCGGGTTTATAACCCGCCCGGCCCGCAACGGCAGAACCATTTGGGTAACGGAGACATCGTATCTGACCCATCCTTGCCCTGAAACCTGTGCGGGTTATAAACCCGCCCCTACCGGCCGTTGGAGTATCCCGGCCAGAACACCAACTCGTGTTGAGAATACGGTTCGTCCTTCGACAAGCTCAGGATGAGCGGGGGTATATAGCAAAACCCGCTCATGGTGAGCTTATCGAACCACCCCACTCCGGCCCTATTTAACGGTTCGTCCTTCGACAAACTCAGGATGAGCGGGGATATATAGCAAAGCCCGCTCATGGTGAGCTTGTCGAACCATCCGCCCGGCCTTATCCAACGGTTCGTCCTTCGACCAGCTCAGGATGAGCGGGGATATATAGCGGCAAAACCCGCTCATGGTGAGCTTGTCGAACCACCCCACTCAGGCTCTACTTAACGGTTCGTCCTTCGACAAGCTCAGGATGAGCGGGGATATGAGGCACCCGCCCTAGTAGTCATTGAGGCGACTGAATCGACTTACTGACCGCCCTTAAATAAAAGGGGCCGGCGGTGTGATGCCGCCGGCCCTTTTGCTTTGACCCCGGGTCAGGCGCTGACCGCCTCCCGCCGGCGCGGCCGGATATGCCAGAAGCGATAGGCTTCCAGGAGGGCCAGGGGCAGGAAGAAGATTAACGCCGGCACCGGTTCGTTTTCCACAAAGATCCAATGCAGCAGTACCGCTACTGCCGCTAGGTAGGCCAACCGATGCAATGACTTCCAGCGGCGGGCGCCCAGCAGCCGCACCGAGAAGCCGTTGGAGGTAACTGCCAGGGGGATGAAAAGGAAGATGGCGACCCAGCCGGCCCCCAGCCCCAGGGTCAGGAACTCCCCCAATGCCTGCCGGAGCGAATCCAGGTCAAACAGGTACAGAATCAGGTGCGCCGCTGCGTAGGAAAAGGCGGCTACCCCGAAGTAACGCCGCCGCTCCAGCAGCCAGCGCAGCGGGGACAACCGGGGGAACAGCAGTAACAGCGGGGACAGCAACAGGGAGATAAGCATAAAGTAGGCGGCGAACTCGCCGGTCTCATGCACCGCATTGTGGGTCGCCCTCCGTCCGCCCGCCGACAGCGACAGCAATATCGGAATTGAGGGCGCCGCCAGCAGGGTCCAGAGGAAATACCGGGAATTGAGCGCTTGCCTCAAGCCAGTCAACTTCTCATTCATCCCGCTGCCCTCCTGCCGCTCCTGCGACAAGGGCAGTTTAAGGTAAAATTGTGAAGAAACTATGAAGGCTGGCACAGCAGATATAACGGGCATAAAAGGAAAGGGGCCGACATAATGTCGGCCCCTGACTTTTGGCTTACCGGGGAGTTGAGGGCTAGATGTAGTCCTCTTCCTCCATCATGCCCATGTTGTCCCGGCTCTGAGACAGGCCGCGGGCCATTTCCTCGCGGAACTGCTCAATCATCTCGTCGGTGATGGTGCCGCCGGCGGCAGCCGCCTTCTCCTTGAACTGAGTGAAGGCCCACTCTTCGGTGTCGCCCTGAGGCATGGAGAAGAAGCCAGCGTCGAAGACCGGCATTTCGCCGGGGCCGAAGTAGCCCTTCCCTTCCAGGCTGTACCCTTCCAGGTCGTGGGTGCCCTTGCCCAGCACCTGACCGGTGGCGGCGTAGTGTTCCATGGTGTTCTGCAAGCCGTACTTCTGGATGGGGCAAACCTTCATGCAGATGCCGCAGCCGAGGTAGCGGGCCATGACCGGGCGGCAGCGCTTGAAGTAGAGCTTGTTCTTCTCAATCCCCCGCCACCAGATCTTGTCCCGCATCAGGGCGCGGCCGGGGCAGCGGTTGACGCAGACCTGGCAGACCTGGCAGAAAGCGTGGATGCCATAGTCCACCGGGGCGTCATAGGTGATGTTGGCGTCGGTGGTAATCATCATCAAGCGGCAGCGGGAGCCGACGTGAGGGGTCAGCAGGTAGCCGCAAGCGCCCAACTGGCCGAGACCGGCGGAGACGAACATCGGGATGTAGGGGCCGGTGTTGTCGTTGGGGCTGTGCACCTGGGCGCGGTAGCCCAGAGAGCGGATGTAGTTGCCCAGTTCCAGACCGGCGGCGCCTTCGGTGCGGTAGGTGCTGGAATGGACGATTTCGGCGTCCACGCTGGGGATGGTCTGGGTCGGCTCAAAGTCCTGCTCGTAAGCCAGGCACACCACGTGGGGGAACTTTACCCAGTCCTTCTTGCTCTGGTAGGTGTAGTGGGTGTCATAAGCGGTGATGCCGACTTCGACGTAGCCCAGTTCCCGGGCCTTGGCCTTAATCAGCTCGCTGACATCCTCGCCGGTGGGTTCGGCGGTGGGTTCCAAATCGCCGGTCAGACGGGCGCCCATAATCAGGGAGCGGTTCAGCTTGTCGTGTTCCTTGCGGATTTCCCGCATCTCGACGTGCTGGTCGCGGATGGCGTTGGCCCAGTCCCGGGAGGCCCGCTCGGTAATGTTCATGGTCTCCACCGGGTATTCCCGGGCGTACCAGTCAACTTCCCGTTGAATCTTGGGAATACCGGGGACAGTCTCCAACTCCTCGGGTACGGGGATAGTTACCGGGGAATCGCCCTGGTTCTTGCCAGGTCGAACAACCTCATGTCCGATTTTCAGCATACCTTCTCCTCCCAATGCTGTCTTGAACTTGCAGTCAAGCCTTGCGCCTACAATAAACCCTTCAGTTTTATTTGTCAATACTATGGCAACACCGAATTTATATTGCTTTTAATGATAATGATACCTGGCCCGGCCTATAATTCCGAATATACCCGCATATAAGTATATATAATAGGATGCGGAACCGGCCCGGCGCCCGCTTTGGCAAAGGCCGGGAAGGATTGATTTATGCCTTGCCGGGGATTACAATACCCGAAATCATAGGTAGAGGAGACGTTCCGGGTTCCCGGTTTCGTACCGGAAAATCCCGCAGAGAGCGTAAGAGGTCGTAAGAAGTTATGAAAAAGGTAGTCAGCGAAATCAGCGGCATCGTATTCAGCATACCCTGGCTGATGGCTAAGGATTATGGCCTGTTCGAGGATGAGGGCATTGATATGCAATTCGTCCGCGCGCAGGGGGAGCGGGAAAACCGGGTCAGCTACAACCCGGACGAGGTTGACCCGATTCTGGGCCACGTGCCTTACGAACAGAATATGGTGTCCATCTACCGGGCTTGAGAAGAGGGCCAGGTCCGTCGGGCCTATGAAAGCAAGCGGGACGACACCAAGATAATCTCTCTGCGCGCCGCGGTGATGAGCCAGTCGCTGATGGTGCGGCCCGATTCCCCCCATAACTATCCGGGAACCCTGGGCAACCGGCCGGTGGCGGTATCCTTCCACGCCGCGGCCCACTACGTTTCCCTGCGCCTGCTGGAGGGTTACGTCCCCAACGAGAAAATCAACCTGGTATCCTACGGCTCCCCCCGGCGGCGGTTTGAGGCGATGATGAGCGGCGAGGCCGACGCCTGCGTGGTGATGGAACCCTGGATTTCCCTGGGCGAAAAGATTGGCTGCAAGTCCCTGGCCGAGGGCCACTACCTGGGCGCCGAGAACGCCAGCGACGATATGGACGCCGAGACTTTCGCCGCCATCAACCGGGCCGTGGCCCGGGCCATTGACCGGTTCAACGCCGACAAGCGGAAGTACCTCCACTATATGATTGACGCCCCGGACTTTGCGGCGGTGGCGGCCAAGTACGGCGGCATCACCCCCGAGGATTTCCACCTGCCCCGCCTGCGCTACACCAAGGATACCTATTACTCGCAGGAGATTGTGGAGGACACCTACAATTGGATGGTGCGTTGGGGCCTGCTGAGTGAGTCGGCCTGCACCGCCAACCTGGTAGAGAACCGGGTAGCGGCCCCGGTTCACGCCCACGTAGAATAAGGCGGCGCCGGGATTAGCGAATGACGCCGCCGGAACCGGAACCGCCAACAGTCAGCGCCCAGCCGGACGCCGGGTTTCAGGAACTTTTGGCTGAAATAGATGCCTTTGCTCAGCAAATCAACCGTCGGCTGGACCAGTTGTTTTATATCGTACTCTACGGCGGAGTCGGTATTATTGCCCTGATTATTGGCGGTTTTGCCGTCTTGTTTGCCCTGATAATCCGGCAGGGCGGGTGCGGATGCTGAAGCCGGGCGCGCCAACCTGGTGGAAAACCGGGGGCGGCGCAGGGATTAGCGAATGACGCCGCCGGAACCGGCAATGCCGGCAGCCAACGCCCAGCCGGACACCGGGTTTCAGGAACTCTTGGCTGAACACACCCGCCCTATCCCGAATAAACAGGGTAGAGGAATTAACAAATGACGACGCTGGAACAGGAACCGCCACTTAGCCTGGGTTATCTGGCCGGACGCCTTGAAAGCCAGGATAGTCAACTGCAAGACCTGAAGGTCGGCCAGCAGGAACTCCGGGAGGAAATGAGGGCCGGGTTACAGGAACTCAGCCGTCGGCTGGATGCCGGGCAGCAGGAACTCCGGGCAGAAATGAACGCCAACCAACAAGAACTCCGGGCAGAAATGAACGCCGGGCTCCAAGACCTCAGCCGCCGGCTGGATGCCGGGCTACAGGAACTCCGGGCGGAAATGAACGCCGGGCTACAGGAACTCCGGGCGGAAATGAACGCCGGGCTACAGGAACTCCGGGCGGAAATGAACGCCGGGCTACAGGAACTCAGCCGTCGGATGGATACCGGTCAGCAGGAACTCCGAGCGGAAATGAACGCCGGACTACAAGAACTCAGCCACCGGCTAGATAACGTGCATCATGAACTCCGAGCGGAAATAAATACCTTGCAGCAGCAAATCAACAACCGGTTTGACCGGTTGTTTTATACTATCCTCGGCGTAGGCGTCGGTGTCATTGCCGCGATTATTGGCGGTTTTGGCGGCTTGATTACCATTATAATCCAGCGGGGCGGGGTCTGAGGCCGGGTGCGCTAACTTGGTGGAGAACCGGCAAGAAACTTAACCGACCGGGGGATGATCGAGGTCGGTGGCTTTAATGTCCCTAAAAGGAGAACCGGGCGGGTTACACCGTCCGGTTCTCTTTTTGGTAGAGCCTTATGACTCCGATGGATTGATGACGCCTGCCTGCTGTAGAGCTTCGTCCCGCTGCTGGACAATCCGGAAAAGTTGGTCTTTGACCGCGATGCAACTCCGCATATCCTCGTCCAGGTTCTGGACCGCCTGCACCGCTTCTGGGGTATTGGGTTTCGTTCCTTCCAGTTGGCTGATGTGGCGTTGTAGGTCGGCGGTAAGTCTCAGTATTTCTGGGTCTAACTTCCTGGCTTCGGCGATAAACACGTTATAACTTGTTTCGATAACGTGCATCTTGCCTTCCGCTTCCTGAGCATTATCGATGTAGGTTCGTTCCTTTTTGCCAGCAAGGGCAGCACCGAGGGGCAACGTCAATGCGGAAGCGGCCAGCCCAATGGGTCCCAGGGCAATGCGCCCAGCGGTCACGCCACCCATCCCTAAGGTGGCGGCGCGCCCGATCCAAGCGGCGGTGGCGGTACTCAGGGCAGCGCCGTACAATGTGTTTATGGCGGTGCCGGTGGCAGCTGTTCCGGTAAGTCCAACTAAGGTCCAAAGGGTAGCCGGAGCGCCGAAGCCCAAACCAAAGGCGGGAATGGAACCGATGATACTGCGCCTTACGTCGGTTCCATCGCCGACTGTTTCGGGTGTTTCCGGTTCTCGGTACCAGCCGGAGACTATATGATCTTCCTCTTGGACCAGGGCGCCGGATTTCAGCAGGGCTTGGGAAGCCGAGTGAAAGTTTGCCTCCATAGTTTCGATATGGTTGGTGATTGGGGTGAGAATTCCCTGGCAGCTTCGCATCCGCTCCTGATGGACGGACTCCCGTCGCTGGTGCTTCGTTTCTGCCTCTTTTTGCTTGGTGGTGGAAGCCCAGCCGAATGTCAGGGCAGCCCCCAAGTCTCTACCGAATCCCATAGTATTTCCTCCTTATCAGCATTGGAACTCCATCGCGGCGACCAGCGCCCCCTGCGGGTTATACAAACAAGAGGCCGGGTTGTACTCTGTACTCCCGCCCATCGGTGTCTCCATATTCCCCTACCCCAGCCGGAAGGCTGCCACCGCCGCTTTCCCGAAGGCCCATTCCCGTTCCTCTTGATTCTTGAAGCACGGGTATTCCACCAGGGCTTGCAGGGAGTTGCGGTAGCCCTCCCGTCCGGCCACCGGGGGGAAGTCGCTGCCCCACATCATCCTTTGGGGGCCAAAGGCGTCATAGGCCATTTCCATCAGGGGCGGGATTTCCTCAAAACTATACTGGGCCGCCAGGGGGAAGGGGCGGGTGCAGAACTCCCCCAGACCGCCAAACTTGATATAGGTGTTGGGGAACCGGGCCAGGGTCAGGGCCTCCCGGTAGGCGTCATAGGGGGCGGCAATCGACTCCGGACTTAGCGGGCGGTAAGCGCCGGCCAGATGCTCCAGGATGATGGTCAAGTTGGGGAACTGCTCTACGATAGCCTGAAACTCCGGGGCTGCCGCATCCGCCGCGCGGCGGACAAAGCAGCTTACCGGCAGGTCCAGTTCGTCGGCCTTGCGCCAGATTGCCAGCGGATCCGGCTCCGGGGAACGCTGCGTCGGATGCAGACGCATCCCGACCACGCCTTCCTCTTGGGACAACCGCTCCAGGGTGTCCGGCGCGTTGGGGTCGGTTACGTCCACCCAGATAACGGCGCCAAAGCGTCCAGGATAACGTTTGACGCACTCCAGCAGATACTCATTATGGTAGTTGCCGGCGTGCTGAATAAGGACGGTTTGCTGCACGCCGTTAAGGTTCATCTGGTGCAGAATCATCTCCACCGGCTCGAACCAGTTCACCCCGGCGTGGCTGTGGGTATCAACAATCAGCATCGGTTCAGGAACCTCCGTTATATAGTTGGTTATGCAGTAGTGCTGCGCCGGGGGAGACGCAACCACAGTCCGGGGACGCAGTTCAACCGACTTCAACCATTAGAACCCGCCCTGATACCTCGGCGCGGGTCAGGCCTCCTCTTTAAGGAACAGCCGGCGGGCGTTGTCGCAGCAAATCAGGTTTAGCTGGTCGGCAGTAAACCCGGCCGCCTCAATGTTGCCGGCAATGGGGGCCGGGGAGCCGGCAAAGACGTAGTCCGACCCCAGCAAGAGGTGTTCCGGCCCGGCAATCTCGGCCATCATTCGGACGGCGGCGGTGGAGACCGCCACGTTGTCATAGTAAAGCAGGGGCAGGTAGTCGGAGGGTTTATCCCGCTGCAACTCCACCGGGCGCCCGTTGCCGCCACGGTAGCCGTTGTCAATGCGCGCCGCCTGGTAAGGCAGGTAGCCGCCGCCATGCACCAGCATCATCTTGAGGTTGGGATGCCGGTCAAAGAGGCCGCCCAGGATGAGCTTGGCGGTGGTGATGGTGGTGTCCAGGGTGCGCCCCAGGGAGAAGGCCAAGTAGGAGGGACGGATGCTGGCGCCGAACCCGTGGGTCGGCGGGTGCATCACCACCGGCACGTCCAGGGCCACCGCCGCCGCCCACAGGGGTTCAAAGCTCTCCTTAGCCAGGTCCTGTTCCACCGGGTCGGTAGCCAGCATCACGCCCAGCATACCCAACTCTTTAACGGCGTACTCCAACTCCCGGGCCGCCAGGGCGCCGTCCTGAACCGGCACGGTAGCCAGGCCGGCAAAGCGGCCGGGATGGGCCTGGATGACCTGAGCCAGGTGCTCGTTGAACAGCCGGGCCCAGGTAGCGGCATTATCCGCCGCCAGGGTGTAGCCCTGAATGTCCAGCCAGGAACCGAGGATTTGCCGGCTCAAGCCCTGCTGTTCCATCCACTCCAGCCGGGGTTCCAGACGGGCCAGACCACCTACCGGGCGCAGGTGGGTCAATCCCTCAAACTGGAGGGCTGGCCCCCGCTCCGTGTCCTCAACGGTGATGCCCAGGGCACCGCCGGACTTGCGGGCCTCCTCCACCAGCGCCGGGGGAACGATGTGGGCGTGGGAGTCAATATAGGGGTTGGCGGGTTGCGTCATAAGTCCTCTCCGTCAGTGGGGGTTTGGGGGCATTATACAACGATTCAACCCGGCGGCGCAGAGGGCAGAGAGCAGAGAGCAGGAAGTTTATGCGCTTAATCCCCGTACCTACAAAGGCTCGGCGGCTCAGCGATAAACCGCCAGGCCGGGGAAAGGGCCTTCCATCAGCTACCAGCTATAGCAGCTATAGTATGGAAAGGAACCTGAGGCAGCCTTAAAAAATCCTTTCCAGGGCAATAATCGTCCCCAAGCTGGCAATGCCCAAGCCCAGAATAGTGTAAAACAGACGGTCAAACCGGGCGTTGATAGCGTCAAACCGGGCGGTGGTTTCCCGCTGCAAGGCATCAAACCGGGCGTTCATAGCGTCAAACCGGGCATTGGCATCCCGCTGCATAGCGTCAAACCGGGCGGTGGCTTCCTGCTGCATCGTGTCAAGACGGCCAAGAATTTGCCGTTGCCCATCTTGCACCGCCTGCATCTGGGTTTCCAACGACGTCAGGCGGGTTCCCTCGGTCAGGGTCTCTCCAGGTGTAGTCATTGCTCACCCCCCGTCAATCCTCAATGTAGGTTGATAGTATGGCTATAGTATGGTGGATGTCAATTATGGGACAGTTAAAGCTACCGCAACCTGGGGTAGAACCGGTCCCGGAGCCGGTCGCCCATCAGGTTTATGGACAGCACGGTGAGTATAACCGTCAGGCCGGGGGCAGGGGCCTTCCATCAGCTATAGTATGGAAAGGAACCTGAGGCAGCCTTAAAAAATCCTTTCCAGGGCAATAATCGTCCCCAAGCTGGCGATGCCCAGGCCCAGAATAGTGTAAAACAGACGATCAAACCGGGCGTTCATAGCGTCAAACCGGGCATTGATAGCGTCAAACCGGGCGTTGTTGTCCCGCTGCATAGCGTCAAACCGGGCGGCGATCTCCCGTTGCACCGCGTCAAATCGAGCGGTGGTTTCTCTCTGCACAGCGTCAAACCGGGCGTTCATGGCGTCAAACCGGGCGTTGGTTTCCCGCTGCATGGCGTCGAACCGGGCGTTGGTTTCCTGCTGCATCGTGTCGAGGCGGGCGAGGATTTGCCGTTGCCCATCTTGCACCGCCTGCATCTGGCTTTCCAACGACGCCAGGCGGGTTTCCTCGGTCAGGGTCTCGCCAGGTGTAGTCATTGCTCACCCCCCGCTCAATGCTCAATGCTGAATGTAGGTTGATGGTATGTCTATAGTAGGGTGGATGTCAATTATCAACTATGGGAAATGCGACAGTTAAAGCTGCCGCAACCGGGGGTCTAGCCGGTCGCGGAGCCAGTCGCCCATCAAGTTCATGGACAGCACGGTGAGCATAATCGCCAGGCCGGGGAAGAGGGCCATCCACCAGGCTACTACGATAAAGGCGCGGCCCTCGGCCACCATCTGCCCCCAGGAGGGTTCGGGCGGCGGTACGCCCAGGCCGAGGAAGCTCAGGGTGGCCTCCAGCAGGATTACCGACCCGACCTGCAACGTAGCCAGGACAATGATGGTGTTGAATACGTTGGGCAGGATGTGGCGGGTCATTATGCGCGCCGGAGAGGAACCGATGGAACGGGCCAGCACCACGAAATCCCGCTCCTTGACCGTCAGCACTTCCCCCCGAATCTGGCGGGCGTAGTTGGCCCAACTGAGGCAGCCGATAACTATGATAACCGTGACAATCCCCGGTTGCAGCACCGCCACCAGCACCAGGGCCATCAATATGGTAGGCAACGCCAGGGCAATATCCACCAGCCGCATTATCAGCCCGTCAAGGCGACCGCCGAAGTAGCCGGAGGCCAGCCCCAGCACGGTGCCAATGCTGCCGGCGATAAAGATGGCGAAGATGGAAACTATCAGGGAGACCCGCGCCCCGTAGATGATGCGGCTGTAAACGTCCCGCCCCAGGCTGTCGGTGCCCAGCAGATGCGCGGAACTGCCCCTTTCGCTCCAGGCCGGGGGGATAAAGGAGTCGGCCAGGCTGCCATAGGTAGGGGCTTCCGGCGCCAGCAGGCGGGCAAACACGGCGCTGATGACCACCAGCAGCAGGATCAGGCCGGACAGCAAGGGCAGCCGGCGAAATTCCCGCCACGACCAACGGAAGCGGCGTCTCCGTACCAGGCGCGTTGTTACGTTACGCTCAGCCAGAGTTTTCTCTCCTTGTTTATAAATCCACGAAGGGCCACGAAGGGCCACGAATTGGCGGATAATCCCGTCCTTATTCATAGCCCTTATTCGTACCGGATGCGCGGGTCCAGGTAGCCGTACAGGATGTCCACCAGAAAGTTGATGGTGATGAAGAGCAGACCGCCAAACATCACCACCGTCTGCACTATGGCAAAGTCGTTGGACTGGATGCCCCGGATTGCCAGCAGGCCCACCCCGGGCCAGGAAAAGATGGTTTCCACCACCACAAAGCCGGTCAGGAAGTTGCCCAGGATGAGGCCCAGGAAAGTAACTACCGGAATGGCGGCGTTGCGCAGGGCGTGATTCCAGATAACTACGTTCTCCGGCACGCCCTTGACCCGGGCCAGCTTGATGTATTCGCTGTCCAGCACGTCCAGCATCGCCGAGCGGGTGATGCGCATGATGCCGGCCACCACGAACCAGCCCAACGTAACCGAGGGCAGGACGTAGTGCAGCGGCCCGTCCCGCCCGGAGGTGGGCAGCAGTCCCCAGGTTACGGCAAAGATCCAGATGAGGATAATCCCCAGCCAGAAGGGCGGCACCGACTGGCCCAGCATCGCGATGGACTTGCCCACGTAGTCCAGCCAGGTGTCCCGCTTGATGGCGGAAAGCACCCCCATTGGTATGGCGATGACCACGCTGATGGACATTGCGGTAACGGTAAGCTGCACCGTGGCCGGAATCCGGCGGAGCAGCATTTCTACCGCCGGTTCCTTCCAGAAGATGGACTCGCCGAAGTTGCCGGTAGTCGCGTTGCGCAGAAATATGGCGTACTGAACGTAGATTGGCTCGTCCAGGCTCCACAACTCGCCCAGCTTGTCCCACTGCTCTTGAGAGTAGTCGTCGCCCAGCAGCACGTCCCGGGGGTCGCCGGTGAGGCGGGCCAGGAAGAAGACTATCAGGCTGAGGGCAATCATACTGACCACTGCCTGGAGCAGCCGGGTTAGGATGTAGCGGCGCATTGACTTACCTTAACTCCGTGCCGCTGCGTATCCGGGTGAGACTAGCGTTGCAACCCGGATACGCAGCGGACGGGAGATGCCCGGAGGCTTTAGTTGGCGTGGCCTACCTTTTCCAGTTCGGTGGTGAACCGCTCGCCGATGCGGGGCGACCAGGCGCCCACCCGGGGGCCAATGGCATAGAGGCTGGCGGTCTGCACTACCGGGATGACCGTCCGCTCCCCCAGGATTATCTCATACGCCTGGTGGATGAGTTGGTCTTTTTCCTCCAGGTTGGTAGAGGCTTGAATCCTGGGCGTCAGGGCCTCCAGTTCCGAGTTGCAGGCAAAGAGGGCCGTTCTTTCCTGGGTGCAGCGGTACTGAGAAATGAGCCGGCGGGTGGTGTCGGTCAAGTGGCCCAGGCGCATCAGCCAGATTTTGCCCTCCAGGGACCGGGCGCGGCGCAGTTGGGAGTGGGCGCTGCCCTGCAAATTGAGCTTCAAGTCCACGTCCAGGCCGACGGCTTCCCACATACCGGCGATGGCCTCGGCCAACTGCGGCCCTTCCGGGATGCCGCCCAGGGGCCGCTGCTGAAACTCGAAGGACAGGCCGGCCTTGCCGGAGGCTTCCAGCAACTGCCTGGCCCGCTCCGGGTCATAAGGATCCGGCGCTTCCCACTTGGCATCGTAGCCCAGGGAAATGGGGGACAGGTCGGTTATGCCGGTGGGTACGGCGCCGCCGGAAAATACCACGTCGGCCAACTCCTGGCGGTTAATCGCCAGACTCAGCGCCTCGCGGAACTGCGGGTCGGCGTTGGGGTTGTCCGGGTTGGGGGCGTCTATGCCGGTCGTGCCGGGGATGTAAACTACCGGAATGATAAAGACGCCGGCCACGCCGGGGTTGAGGATAGTGCGGACGTTGGCGGCCTCGGCCTGCCGCTTGAAAGAACCGGGCAGGAGGGCAATATCGACTTCGTTGCTCAAGACCTGGGCCAAGCGGGTTGAGGCTTCCGGGGTTACCAGGAACTTGATGGTCTGCCACTGGGGAACGATGCGCCAGTGCCGCCCCTCGGCAGCCTCCACCGTCATCGACTCGCCCAGCTTGTGCTCAACAAAGCGGTAGGGGCCGGTGCCGATTGCCGTCCGGCGGGCCTTATCCAGCCCTACGTCTTCCACGTAGGCCCGGGACATCATTCCGGTGCCGTTGTTCCCGGAGGAGAGGTCCATAAAGGCGGTCAGGAAGGGGGACTTGGTGTAATTGACCTGGACGGTGTAGGTGTCCAGCGCGACGACTTCCGGCTCGGACTGCAACTGAGCGGCGACGGAGGGATGGGTGGACTCTTCGTTGTAGAGCCACTGGTCCAGGCTGTAGGCGGCGTCGGAGGCGGTGAACTCGCCCCACCCGTCATGGAACTGAACCCCCTGCTCCAAGTTGTAGGTAACCGTCCGGCCATCGGGGGAAATCTCCCACTTCTCGGCCAGGCCGGGCTGAAACTCCCAAGTTACCGGGTCCAGGAGCAGCAGGGTTTCCATCACCCGCTCCCAGTAGAAACGCTGGGTTACGCCTTCCCAGGGCAGCCAGGACTCGGTGTCAAAATCGAACTCGGATACGGTCAGCGTGCCTTCGGGCATCCGCATAGCGTCCGCCGGTTCAGGAACGGCGGTAGGTTCCGCGGTAACGCTGCCCTGCTGCTGGGCCGCCGCGGCCGGCACCGGCGCGCTGGATTGGGGAGCGGCCTGGGCCGGTTCGGTTTGGGCCGCCGGCGCGGCCGGGGCCGCCGGTTCCTGGGCCGGCATTGCGGCCGACTCGGACGCGGGGGCCGGCTGAGCCGCCGGCGCCGGCGCCGCGGCGGGACTGGCCGAACTGCCGCAGCTTACCGCCAGCAGAGCAATCAGGGCAACTGCTATATAAATAGATAACAGATTAAAGCCGTTGAGTCTTTTCATGCCATTACCTCATTGGATTGGTTTGGGGTTGGGATTGAGATTGATTAGGGTTGGGTTAATTCCCCGGCTAATAATACTCTAAATAAGTTGGTTAAGCACCTGGACGTTGGTATTCTACCATTGGGTTGAAAATGCCCGGCTCCGGTGGGATTGTAGGGGCGGGTTACAACGCCCCTACCGATGATAATACCGATACCCGTTGCGAATACCGGGCAATCGTGCTTAACCATGGCAACCCAAGCACCCGTCGTTCCGGCGAAAGCCGGAATCCAGGAAATCCACCGGAAAAGAGCGGGCCGGCTACCGAGCGTTCTGGATTCCGGCTTTCGCCGGAACGACGGGTTTATGGTGCGATTGCCCGGCCGGTTAAACCGGGGCGGGTGCAAAGTTGACGCCAGAAACAAAACCCGCTCAAACAAAGCCCGCTCATGGTGAGCCTGTCGAACCATCCAAGCGTAATTATATTGATGGATGGTAGGGGCGGGTTTGTAACCCGCCCTGGCTTGGGTGCAGGAGTAGGTCAGCTATAGCACACCCGTTTTCCGGCGCTTTCTTGCCTTGAACGCAGGGCGGGTTACAAACCCGCCCCTACCGATGATAATACCAACACCCTTTGAGAATACCGGGCAATCGCAGCATAAACCCGTCATTCCGGCAACCCGTCGTTCCGGCGAAAGCCGGAATCCAGAATCCTTTGTAGCCGACGCGTCCTTTTCCGGGGGATTTCCTGGATTCCGGCTTTCGCCGGAACGACGGTTGCTTGGGTTGCCCTGGTTAAGGCAAATTGCCTCAATTGAGAACACCCGGAAGTTGACCGCCCTGCCAGGATGTATTACCATTAAACCGTTAGCCAGGGCTGGTGAAAAGTGCCCCGTCGGCATTTCCGGGAAGGATAGCCAGCCCGTCCTTCTTGCCGCTAGTAATCAGGAACAAGGGTCTCCCCACTCCTTCTTTACGTTTATTCCCCAACTTAAAATCCCCGGATTCGTCTGCATAAAGATACTTCCTCACCGGGTAAATTACTCCATACCCCCGCCCTGCGGTTGGCTGGTGGGGTAAAGGTGGCAGGCTACTTCGTGGTCGGCCTGGGCCTGGGCCAGCAGGGGCTGTACCGTTTCGCAGACCGGCATCGCGACCGGGCAGCGGGGGTAGAACCGGCAGCCGGCCGGCGGGTCCAGGGGGCTGGGCACTTCGCCGGAGATGACAATCTCCTCCCGGCTGCTGTCGGGGCGCACCGGCAGGGCGGCGGAAAGCAGGGCGCGGGTGTAGGGATGTAACGGATTGGTGAACACTTCCCGGGATGAGGATTTTTCCACCAGTTGGCCCAGGTACATCACGCCCACCTGGTCGCTGAGAAAGCGGACGGTGCCCAGGTCGTGGGCAATGAGCAGGTAGCTGAGGCCCAACTCCCGCTGCAAGGATTTCAGCAGGTTGATAATCTGGGCGCGAATGGAGGCGTCCAGGGCGGAAACCGGCTCGTCCAGTATCATCAGCCGGGGCGAGGCGGAGAGGGCGCGGGCGATGGCGATGCGCTGGCGCTGGCCGCCGCTGAACTCGTGGGGGTAGTTGGCGGCGCTGGCCGGACTGAGGCCCACCTGCTCCAACACCTCGGCCACCCGCTCCTCAATCCGGGGACGGGGCGTGTCGGTAGTTACAATCAGGGGGTCGCCGACGATTTCCATAACCCGCATCCGGGGCGACAGGGAGCTGAACGGGTCCTGAAACACCGCGCCCACCGCGCCCCGATACTCTTTCAGGTCATCGCCCCGCAACTGGGCCACCGACCGGCCCTCAAACATTATGTCCCCGTCGGTCAGGGGTTCCAGCAGCAGGATGAGCTTGGCAAGGGTCGATTTGCCGCAGCCCGATTCCCCCACCAGGCCAAAGGTCTGGCCGGGGGGAATGGAAAAGGCCACGTCGTCCACCGCCTTAATCCACCCCACCGGGCGGCGCAGCAGCACCCCCTTGTTCACCGGAAAGTATTTCCGCACGTGGCGGACATCCAGCAGCGCCTCTGTTGGGCTGGCCGGGCTGACCGGGCTGACTTCCGGGGTCATGAGCCGGCCTCCCCGTAGAGCCAGCAGGCGGCGGTGTGGCTGGCCGCCTTTTCCCCGCCATCGCCAACTTCCAGGCCCGTCTCAAAAGTAGGCGGGTACTCCTCCCGGCAGATGTCCATTGCCTGGGTGCAGCGGGGGGCAAAGGGACAGCCGGCGGGCAGGTCATAGAGTACCGGCGGCTGGCCGGGAATGGTAGTCAGCCATTCCACTTCCAAATCCGGGTCGGGCAGCGATTGAATCAGGGCTTGGGCGTAAGGATGCTTGGGTGCGCTGAAAAGCTCCTGAGTCGGGGCCAGTTCCACGATTTTGCCGGCGTACATCACCGCCACCCGGTCGCAGACCCGGGCGACGATGCCAAAGTCGTGAGTAACAAAAATCATGGAAAAGCGGTGTTCTTCCTGCAAGTCCTTGAGCAGTCGCAGGTATTGGGCCTGAATGGTAACGTCCAGGGAAGTGGTCGGTTCGTCGGCAATCAACACCGAGGGTTCCGAGGATAGGGCGATGGCGCCGACGATGCGCTGGCGCATCCCGCCGCTCATCTGGTGGGGATAATCGTTGGCCCGCACTTCCGGGGCCGGGATGCGTACCCAGCGCAGTAGCTGCTGCACCCGGTCTTTCAGGCCGGTTCCCTGGAGGCCCAGGTGATACCGGGAGCCTTCGCCCACCTGCTTTTCCACGTTGAATACCGGATTGAGGGAGGTCATAGGATCCTGGAGCACCATAGAGACTTGCCGGCCGCGGACCTGCTCCATTTCGTGGCGGGACAATTGGAGCAGGTCGGCGCCGCCCAGCCAGACCTCGCCGCCGACAATCCGGCCGGCCGGTTCAGGCACCAGGCGGAGAATGGACAGGCAGGTAATACTCTTGCCGGAGCCGGACTCGCCCACCAGCCCTAGCGTCTCGCCGGGTTCCAGGGAAAAGCTGACCCCATCCACCGCCTTGACCACGCCCCGGCGGGTATAAAACCAGGTCTGCAAGTCTTTAACTTCCAGCCGGGTCGCCGGCGGGGAGCCAGAGGCGGCGTCAAAGGCCGAGCCGGGTTGTCGTGAAGGGGAATTCACCATCTAATACGGAACCAATAATACGGAAAAATGACCGGGTTGGCGTGAAAATAAATAGGGGAAAAGCCGGAAACGGCCGGGAAATCGTTGTACGCTTGTAACATTTGGCAAGGCCCTTTGTCAAGCAGGCCGGGGTTGGGGGGTATTCTCAACAGGAGTTGGTGTTCTGACGGAATACTCCGGCGGCCGGTAGGGGCGGGTTTGTAACCCGCCCTGGCGACAACGGCAGAATCATTTGGGTAACGGAGACAGCGTATCCGACAGATCCTTGCACCGGAACCAGGGCGGGTTATAAACCCGCCCCTACAATGCACTAGAGCCGGGTAAGGAACACCAACGCGTGTTGAGAATACCGGGGTTGGGGGCTTTCAGGTTCTTGACCGATTGCACCTGCACCCGCTCCACCTACACCTGCCCCACCTATACCCGCTCATGGTGAGCCGGTCGAACCATCCCTGCATCCTTCGACAAGCTCAGGATAAGCGGATGCAGCGCCAACCGCCAAAGTGTGCTATTATTGGGTCAGGAAAGAAACCCTAGCGAACCGGGCTTAACGCCGCCGGAGTCCCGCAATGACTACAAAACTCGCCTACCAAATCCGCTCCGTCATCAACTACGACGAGCTTTCCTTCAATCCCGACGAGCCGGAACCCCTGCCGGACGGTATGTATCAATATCCAATCCTTCAAGAAATTCTCCATATCCTTGACTGCCACATCGTCAGCCTTTACCCGTCGGAAGAGGTCTTTCGCAGCAGCAACACCTTCATCTGCTACAACCCCGCCGACCTGAACGTCCGGGTTGGCCCCGACTTCTACGCCGCCTTCGGCGTTGACGCCCTGGCAATTGAGAGCCGGAAGTTGTACCTGCCCTGGGAGGCCGGCAAGCCGCCCGATTTTGCCCTGGAAGTAGGTTCGGAAAGCACCGCCCGGCAGGACATCACGTTCAAGCGCCGGCTCTACGCCGAGATTGGCATTGCCGAATACTGGCGGTTTGACCGCACCGGGGGCGATTTCTACGGGCAGCCCCTGGCCGGCGACCTGCTGGAAAACGGCGTTTACCAACCGGTGGCGCTGACCTCCGAACCCGACGGCGTCCTCAAGGGCTACAGCCCCGCCTTACGGCTGAGCCTGTGCTGGCAAGAGGGGATGCTCAAGTTCTACAAGCAGGAGACCGGCCAATACCTCCGCACCCTAGTCGAAGCGGAAGCGGAGCGCCAAAGGGCGGAAGCGGACCGGGAAAGGGCGGAAACTGCTTGGGAAAGGGAACGCGCCGCACGGGAAAGAGCGGAAGCGCGCCTCCGGGAACTGGAGGAGGAACTGCGCCGGCGGCCCGGCCAAAGCTGACCGGCGTCGCGCCCCATTACCCCGGCGGGTTCAACTCCAGCAGCTTGTCAAAAACTTTCTGCGTCTGCACTACGTCGCCGTGGGCCCGGTGGGGGCGGATGCGGGCGGTGGAGATGCCCAAGTCGGCGCAGGCCGTCGCCAGATTGAAGCGCATCCCCGGCACCCGCGCGTCCAGTATCCGCTGCACGTAGTCCCGGTGGCTTTCTCCCGGCTGGGGGTAGCGTCCCAGCTTGTACCCCCGATACAGGGCCATTGCGTCAATGAACCGCCCGGCCGGCAGGTCATCCACTTCGTCTATTACCCTAGCCGGCAGCCGTCCCTCTTCCACCGTCCGGCGATGCACCCGGGCCGCCTCCAGCAGAAAAGCCCGGTCAAACCGCAGGATGTTGTAGCCCACCAGGGGCAGCCCGCCGGTTTGCGCCACGAACCAGGCCAGGGCCTCGTCAATGGAAATCCCCCGCGCCGACAAATCCCGGTCGGTGATTCCGGTCAGGTTGACTATCAGGCGGGGCAGGGGGCGGTCTATTTTCACCAGCGCCGAGTCGGTGGCCGGTTCCCGGCCGGGCCGGACTACCGAAACTCCTATCTCAATAATCAAGTCGTTCCAGCAGTCCAGGCCGGTGGTCTCCAGGTCAACCACCGCGTAACCGTCTTGCAAATTCATCAATGTAAAGTATCCTCTCCGAATTAACTTACACGGATTAACAGGATACACGGGATGATTTCTTATTTCCACCCGGCCTATTCGGTTAATCCCCGTTGGAATCCCCGATCAGGGCCGGTTAGAAACTGCCCGGCTGGTATGGTACAATGGCCGGGTTAAGCTCGGAAGCTCCCAAACATCGCAATTGAGAGGGTTGGCTATGTCCAATATCGTACTGTCAAATACGGAATACCAGGTAGTCGGCACCCGTCCCATTCGGCACGATGGCACTGACAAGGTAACCGGCCGCGCCAAGTACGGCGGAGATTTCCAGATGGCCGGACTGCTTTTCGGCCAGGTGCTGCGCAGTCCCCACGCCCACGCCCGCATCAAGTCTATTGACACCGGCAAAGCCGCCGCCTATCCCGGAGTCAAGGCGGTGATAACCGGCAAAGACCTGCCGGTCGCTGCTATGGAGAACCCCGGCCGGGGGATGCGTTTCTCCAGTGAGAACATCCTGGCCCAGGATAAGGCGCTCTACCGGGGCCACGCCGTAGCCGCCGTAGCCGCTACCAATCCCCACGTCGCCGAAATCGCCGTGAGGCTGATTGAGGTGGAGTACGAAGTCCTGCCCCCGGTCATCAATGTTACCGAGGCAATGCGGGCGGACGCCCCCCTGGTCATCGAGGATATGACCACCACGGAACTGGGCGAGCGGACGGACACCCGCAGCAACGTGGCGACCCATTTCAAGTACGAACTGGGCGACCTGGAGCAGGGGTTTGCCGCGGCCGACGTGGTGGTAGAGCGGGAGTTCCACACCACTACCGTCCACCAGGGCTACATTGAGCCGCAGAACGCCGCCGCCCTGTGGAACGCTGACGGCAAGTTGACCGTCTGGACCAGCACTCAGGGAGCTTTCAGCGCCCGGGATTCCCTGGCCCAGATTCTTGACCTGCCGGTCTCCCAGGTCAAGGTAGTGCCGATGGAAATCGGCGGGGGTTTTGGCGGCAAGATTCCCGTTTACCTGGAACCGATGGCCGCCCTGCTGTCCAAAAAGACCGGCCAACCGGTGAAGTTGCTGATGTCCCGCACCGACGTATTTGAGAGCACCGGCCCCACCTCCGGCGCCTGGATGCGGGTTAAGGTAGGGGCCACCAGAGACGGCAAGATTACCGCCGCCGACGCCAGCCTGGCCCTGGAGGCGGGAGCCTTCCCCGGCTCTCCGGTAACTATGGGCGCCCAGTGTATGTTCGCCCCCTATGACATCGAAAACGTCCGCGCCGAGGGCTATGACGTGCTGGTGAACAAGCCCAAGGTAGCCCCCTACCGGGCGCCGGGCGCGCCCATCGCCGCCTTTGGCGGGGAGCAGGTGATGGACGAAGTCGCCGGAAAGCTGGGCTTGGATCCGGCCGAGTTCCGGCTGCGCAACGCCTCCAAAGAGGGCACCCGGCGGGTGGACGGCCCGGAGTTCCCGGTCATCGGCAACATTGAGTGCGTGGAGGCGGCCAAGGCCACCGAGCATTACAACACGCCCTTGACCGGCCCCAACCAGGGCCGGGGCATCGCCTCCGGTTTCTGGTTCAATATCGGGATGCAGTCCAGTTGCAGCATCGGCGTCAGCGCCGACGGCACCATCAGCCTGGTAGAAGGTTCTACCGACATCGGCGGCACCCGCGCCTCCATTGCGATGCAGGCCGCCGAGGTGTTGGGCATCCCCGCCGAGGACGTGCGGCCCAGCGTGGCCGATACCGACTCGGTGGGCTATACCTTCCTGACCGGCGGCAGCCGCACCACCTTTGCCAGCGGCTGGGCCGCCTATGAGTGCGCCCAGGACATCAAGCGGCAGATGATTGACCGGGCCGCCACTATCTGGGAGGTGTCGGCCGAGGACGTGGAACTGGCCGGCGGGGTGTTCCAGCACAAGTCCGACTCCGACTTGAAAATGACCTTCAAGGAACTGGCGGCCCAGCTTAACGGCAGCGGCGGCCCTATCTCCAGCCAGGTCAGCGTTGACCCCCGGGGCGCCGGCGGTGCTTTCAGCACCCATATCGTGGATGTGGCAGTGGACCCGGACACCGGCAAGGTGGACATCCTGCGCTACACCACCGTGCAGGACGCCGGCAAGGCCATCCACCCCAGCTACGTTGAGGGCCAGATGCAGGGCGGCGTAGTTCAGGGCATCGGCTGGGCCTTGAACGAAGAGTACTACTTCAACCAGGACGGCCAGATGGTCAACTCCAGTTTCCTGGATTACCGGATGCCCATCAGCCTGGACCTGCCGATGATTGACACGGTGATTGTGGAGGTAGCCAATCCGGGCCATCCCTACGGGGCGCGGGGCGTGGGCGAAGTGCCGATAGTGCCGCCCATGGCCGCCATCGCCAACGCCATCCACGACGCCATCGGGGTTCGGATGGAGCGGCTGCCTATGTCCCCCGGCGCCATTCTGGAAGCCCTGTGGGCAAAGGACGGCCAGCCGGAGCAGCAGGCGGCGGATTAGCCCCGGAAATGGAAATATGGAAATATCGGACCGGGAAATACGCGTCGGGGTACTGAGTGTACCCATCAACGCCGTCCGCTGGTTTTACGCCCTGTTCAGCGTAGGGACAATCTACCTGACGGTAACCAATACGCTGACCGTAGCAACCAGGGTCAACGCCAGCGGATGGCAAGAAATTCAGGACATCGCCACCGCCGAATTAGCGCAAGCCGGCGGCGCGTCCATCATCGGCTCAGCAATCCTAGTGGAGGTTGGAAGAATGGTACTAGCCGCAATCTGGGAAGAACGCACCCGCCGCAAGGCCCGGGAAGAGGGCCGAGGGGAGACCCAAGCCCTTTGGCTGGCCTGGAACCGCCGCCGTCTGGAAGCAGAAGAAAAAGGCGAGATTTTTCACGAGCCGCCGCCGGCTCTCAACAACAATCATAACGGCGATTCCCGTTAGTTCCCCCAGCGACGGTAACCAATACGCTAACCGTAGCAACCAGGGTTAAAGCCGGAGGTTGGAAGAATGGTACTGGCCGCAATCTGGAAAGAACAAAACCGCCGCAAGGCCCTGGCGGAGGGCCGGGAAAAGGGCCGCCGGGAGATCCAAGCCCTCTGGATGGCTTGGAACCGCCGCCGTCTGGAAGCAGAAGAAAGAGGCGAGGTTTTTCACGAGCCGCCGCCGGCCCTTAACAACAACCGTAACGGGGGTTCCCGTTAGTTCCTCAAACGACGCTAACCAATACGCTGACCGTAGCAGCCAGGGTTAAAGCCGGAGGTTGGAAGAAATGGTACTGACCGCAATCCGGGAAGAACGCAACCTCCGACAGTCCTTTGCGGCGGGCCGGGAAGAACGACAGGAGACGAACAAAAAATGGAAGAGACACCGCAACCCCGCACCATCCAGCTGAACCAGAAAGGCCGGCCCCTGTCCTGGATCGCCGAGACGTCGGAACCCAACCAGTGGGAACTCCACTGGAACGCCGAAATCGCCCAGATCGTCAAGTGGATACTGCGAAACGCCGAAAGAGCCGCGCTGCGCAACGACGGTGAAAGCCTCGTCGTCACCGCCGGCCCGGAGGAGAACGTCATAGTAAAAGCCGTGCTGGATTACACCCAGTACATGGAAGTCCAGCAGGAAGATGACCGCTACGTCATCAACCTCCTGTCCCCATCCTCCGACGGCCTGGTACACGACGATGACGATGACCGCACGCCGCTGCGCCACATCACCTGTACCACCTGCGTTTACCGCTTTACCCAGTCCCGCCAGCGAAAACGCGACCAAGTCATGGACCAACGCCTGGGCCCGGCAGCAACAGCCGTCGAAACCCGCCGGGTCGCCGAAGCCTGGTTACGCCTGGCTGAAACCGAGGAACTACTCGCCGAAAACTGGGACGAAACAACGCGCGAAAGGCCAATCCGCAGAAACCGAGTAAGGAACAATCTATCTGAAGGTAACCAATCCGCTGACCGTAGCGACCAGGGTTAAAGCCAGCGGATGGCGGAATGGCACTGGCTGCAATCGGGGAAGAACGCAACCACCGCCAAGCCTGGCGGCGGGCCGGGAAGAACGACAGGAGACGAACAAAAGTGGACGAGACACCGCAACCCCGCACCATTCCCCTCGGAAATCAGGACCCACCCCGGTACTGGATCGCCGAGACTTCGGAACTCAACCAGTGGGAACTCCACTGGAACACCGAGCTGAGCGCCCAAATCGCCCGGTGGATACTGCGATACGCCGAAATAGCCGCGCTGCGCAACGGCGGCGAAAGCCTCGTCATCACCGCCGGCCCGGATCAGCACGGCATGGTCAAAGCCCTGCTGAATTACGCCCAGCACATGGAAGTCCAACAGGAAGATGACCGCTACGTCATCAACCTCCTGTCCCCATCATCCGACGGCAAAGTTGACGAGACACCGCAACCCCGCACCATCCAGCTGAACCCGACAGGCCCGCCCCGGTCCTGGATCGCCGAGACTTCGGAACCCAACCAGTGGGAACTCCACTGGAACACCGAGCTGAACGCCCAAATCGCCCGGTGGATACTGCGAAACGCCGAAGGAGCCGCGCTGCGCAACGGCGGCGAAAGCCTCGTCGTCACCGCCGGCCCGGATCAGCACGGCATGGTCAAAGCCCTGCTGAATTACGCCCAACACATGGAAGTCCAACAGGAAGATGACCGCTACGTCATCAACCTGCTGTGCCCATCCTCCGACGGCTTGGTACACGACGATGACGACCAAAGGCCCCTGCGCCACATCACCTGTACCACCTGCGTTTACCGCTTTACCCAATTCCGCGAGCAAAAACGCGACGAAGTCATAGAACAAGGCTTGGGCGCAGCAGCCGCCGCCGTCGAAACCCGCCGGGTCGCCGAAGCCTGGTCTCGCCTGGCCGAAACCGAGGAACTGCTCGCCGAAAACCGGGACGAAATAAATCGCAAAAACCAACCGGCCGAAACCG
The DNA here is from genome assembly GCA_958295765.1 of uncultured Dehalococcoidia bacterium. Taxonomy (GTDB): domain Bacteria; phylum Chloroflexota; class Dehalococcoidia; order Lucifugimonadales; family UBA3495; genus CATQHB01. The sequence goes on along the minus strand of CATQHB010000002.1, from coordinate 187,852 downwards.
AGTAAGGAACAATCTATCTGACGGTAACCAATACGCTGACCGTAGCAACCAGGGTTAAAGCCATAGGTTGGAAGTAATGATACTGGCTGCAACCTGGGAAGAACGCAACCGTCGCAAGGCCTTGGCAGAGGGCCTGGAAGAACGACAGGAGACGAACAAAATGGAAGAGACACCACAACCCCGCACCATTCCCCTCGGAAAGCGGGACCCGACCCGGATCTGGCTCGCCGAAACGTCGGAAGCCAACACTTGGGAACTCCATTGTACCGTCGGACTGATCCCCGAAACCGCTCGCTGGATACTCCGGGACGCGGAGGAGATCGGCCTCCGGGCCGGCGTCGCGCGCTTGGTTGTCGCCGCCGGCGCGGACCAGACCGCCCTGGCAGAAACCGTGCTGAATTACGCCCAGCACATGGAAGTCCAACAGGAAGATGACCGCTACGTCATCAACATCCTCTCCCCGGCCCCCGACGGCTTGGTCCACGATGACGATGACGACCGCACGCCGCTGCGCCACGTCACCTGCACCACCTGCGTTTACCGTTTTGCCCAGTCCCGCCAGTGGAAACGCGACGAAGTCAAGGGGAAACGCCCAGGCCCAGCCGCAGTAGCCGTCGAAACCCGCCGGGTCGCCGAAGCCTGGTTACGCCTGGCCGAAATCGAGGAACTACTCGCCGAAAACCGGGACGAAATAAGTCGCAAAAGCCAACTCGCAGAAACCGAATAACAGAACCGGGCCAGAAAGACCCTTCTAAGAAACCGGACTTAGCCCGCCCACCAAACAACGAACACCATAAGAAACTGCTCAGCAATTCCACGCGTAACATTCCCCAACAAGGAGGAAAAGACAAATGGCGCGAGTGCCTTTCGCCAGCCGAGAATCTATGACCCCGGAAGGGCAAGAGATTTGGGATGAAATCCAGAACAGCCGCGGCGGGGTGGCCCGCAACTACGCCGCCCTGCTAAACAACCCCCAGGCCGCCGGCAGCTACGCCGGCCTGGGCGGCTACGTCCGGTTCGAGACACCCCTGGACAAGCGGGTTAAGGCCCTGGCGATTCTCACCGCCGCCCGGGAAGCCGGCGGTCATTACGTCTGGACGGTGAATCAACGGGGCGCCAAAGAGGCCAACCTGAGCGACGACATCATCGCCGCCATCCGGGAGTACCGCGCCCCGGTGGGGCTGGAACCCGATGACGCCGCCGTAGTTCAGTTCGTCCTGGAACTGCTGCGCCAGCACCGCATATCCGACGCCACTTTTGAGGGCCTGCGCGCCCAGGTAGGCGATGCCGGGATCGTCGATGTGCTGGTAGTGGTGGCCTACTATCACGGCCTGGCCCACAGCCTCCAGGCGCTGGCCGTGGAACTGCCTGAAGGGGTGGAGTCGGACTTGACCTATTAGCCGGTTAACCCCCGGTTAAACCGGCGGCGCCGGCTTGAGAAAATTACGCCCGCTCCCGTCTTTGTCGGGAGCGGGCGTTTTAGCTCGAAATCATACGGTACGCCGCCCGACTTGGAGAAGCCCAATAAAGGAGCGACCGGCCTCAAAAGAGGGAGTCGCTGAAGGAGCGGCTCGCTGCCGGTCGCTGAGGGTTTGATTGTACCGCCCAATGGGTTCTGCGGTCAAGACTTGGTGATTGGAAAAAATGTCGGGACGGCGTATCATTAGCGGTATGCCCGAAGATTCACCAAGTCAATCCATACACCTGACCGTCCCGCCGCATACCGCGTAGAGGTGCATAATGGGCCTGAAGCAAGTCCATATCCGGTATGACCGGAAAGGCGATTTCCTGGAAGTGGTTTGGGAGGATAAAAAGGGCGAGTTCGTGGATAGCGCCGACGGGCAAGCCTATGTCAAGATTGATGCCGACGGCAACGTCCTGGGATTTCAACTGCTGGGATTGAGCCAGGTTGACGGTTCCTTGGACGTACAATTGGAAGGCGCTGAGCAGCTAGTTCCCCAAGACCGGGAGGTTTAACCTATGGCCGACTACATTTACCTGGTTCAGATGGACATTCCCGAGGAGTTAGAGGCGGACTTTAACCGCATCTATGATACCCAGCACATCCCGAACATCCTCAACGCGCCCGGCGTCCGCAGTTGCACCCGCTACAAGCTGGAGTCGGCGGACGTGCCGGGGGTGGCCCGCTACGCCGCCGTCTATGAGGTTGACGGCCCGGATGTGCCGCAGTCGCCGGGCTGGGTGGAAAAGTCGGACACCGGCGATTGGGCCACGGTGATTCGGCCTCATACCAGCAACCGCTCCCACATCACCTACCGGCGCATCTGACTACCGGCGCATGACCATTGGGAGAATTACCAACCCAATTCCTAATTCTTAATTCCTAATCGGGGATGCAAGCCGTGCTGGTTACTTCCACCAGGTTGCCCGCCGCGCCAAAGTTGACGATTATCGCCGTGCGGGACGGGTAGTCCTGGGGAAAGAACTCGGCATATACTTCGTTGAATCCGGGCAAGTCCTCCGCATTGGTAACGTAGCAGGTATTGGTCAGCACGTTGTCCAGGGACGTTCCCGCCGCCTCCAGAATCATCCTGATGCGTTCCAGGGCGTAGCGGGTCTGCTCCCGGATGCCGTCCCCGTTCTCCCCGGTAGTGGGGTGGCGCCCGGTGCAGCCCTGGACAAATACCAGGTCGCCAAAACGGGTGGCTTGCGACAGGGGATTGCTGCCCTGAGCAATCTGGGCGCAGGTGATTATCTCTTTCTTTGGCATATCGTACATCCTTATACCGACTGCATACCGACGGCGGTGGCTCATCAGGAATACTATAGGCCGGACTAAATTATGTCAAATAACCGTCGTTCCGGCGCAGGCCGGAATCCAGAACCCTCGGTAGCCGCCCCGCTCTTTCCCCGGGGATTTCCTGGATTCCGGCTTTCGCCGGAACGACGGGTTGGATCGCCGGAACGACGGGCTGGCTTGCGCCGGGCGGTACAGTGGAAAGCGGATAATCGCTGAGAAACTTGGCGTATCGCCATCCCCGTCAGTAAAGAAAGCCCCCGAATGAGAGTTACTGATGCAGGGTGAACCCCAACAAGTCCCCAATAGCGGCCCGGTAGCGGAGTCAGCCCGCATCACCAGCCTGGACCTGATTCGCGGCGTGGCGGTGCTGGGCATCCTGCTGATGAACGCCGTCAGTTTCAAGTACGAGCCGGCCACCGTCTGGAACCTCAGCGCCGGCGGGTCGGAGACCTGGCTGGACTGGTCGGTGGGCGTCCTCGGTGAGATATTCGTTGACCAGAAGTTTATGGGGCTTTTCTCTCTCCTCTTTGGCGCCGGAATGATGCTGTTCATTGACCGGGCCGCGGCCCGGGGCGCCCGCGCCGTCCTGCTGAACCTCTGGCGCAACGGCCTGCTGCTGGTAATCGGCATCCTGCACAGCCTGTTGTGGCAAGGGGACGTGCTGGTGGTCTATGCCCTGGCCTCCCTCTTTCTGCTGGCCCTGCGAAAACTGTCGGCCCGCGCCCTCATCATCCTGGGCGCAGTGATTTTCCTGCTGACGGCGGCCAACGGGCTGCTGATGCAGTCCATCGTCAACGCTACCGGCGCGCCCCTGGCCGGCCTCTGGAAACCCACCGACCTACCGTTGGGGCAAGGGGCAATGGCGGACAACCTGCTGCTCCTGCTGTTGCTGCTCGACTACTTTATGCGGGGGCTGGGGATGATTCTAATGGGGGCCGGCCTGTACCGCACCGGGTTTATGCACGGAGACCGGGCGCCCCGGACTTACCGGCGGACCGCCGTTATCGGGCTGGGCGTTGGGCTGTCCCTGGCCGCCGCCGGCGTTGGCTGGGTTGCCTGGAGCGGCTTTAGCCGGGAGGTCGCTTTTATCGGGCAAGTGCCGAACACCGTCGGCACCATCCCCGCCGCCCTGGGCTATATGAGCTTGATCATCCTGTGGAATCAGCGGGGCAATAGCTGGCTGAAAACCCGGCTGCGCACCGTGGGCCGGATGGCCTTGACCAACTACCTGTCCCAAACCATCCTGGGCGTGCTGATACTTACCTGGCTGTTGGGCGACTTTACGATAAACCGGGCCGGAGTCCTGCTTTTCGTAGTAGCCGTGTGGGGCGTGCAGTTGGCGTGGTCTCCGGCGTGGCTGAGCCGTTTTCAATTCGGCCCAGCCGAGTGGCTCTGGCGGGTTGCCACCTACCGCCGGGGCCAGCCGTTGCGCCGGCGGGTTTGATTTGGCCGGATGTGCCGGAGGGAAAGATTGCGCCGGGCCGTTTCCGATATTCCCTACATTTGTTGGCATCAGCGTCGGGGTAGGGGCAGGTTTGTAACCCGCCCTGGCTGAGGCGCAGGAATAGGTAGCTATCGCCCACCGGTTTACCGGGCGGTCTTTGCCGTTGAACGTCGGGGCGGGTTACAAACCCGCCCCTACCGGAGAATATAGCGTGGCACGGTGAACCCACCCCTACCGGCTAAATAACGTGGGCCGGCAAGAAATACCAACAAATGTTGAGCATACCTCCGGGGATCCGGGCCGGTGTCAAGTTAATGCCGACATCCGCTTACCAATACCAACATTCGCTCATCCTGAGCTTGTCGAAGGATGAATGAATGGTTCGACAGGCTCACCATGAGCGGATCAAGCTCACTATAAGCGGATCAGGCTCACCATGAGCGGATCACGTTCAAGATGAGCGGATATTGTTAGCGGATATATGGTTGTGGATATAGTTGCGGATACGGTTGTTGGCGCCGACTTTGCACCCGTCTGCAATCAACCGGTTGCATAAGTTGCACAAAAGGGTTAAAACTATATAAAATTGTCCCCAGCGTCGTGGACTACAAAGTAAGGGGGAAAATAGTCTATGCCCAATATAGATGCCGGTCAATTGAGGAACGTGGCGCTGCTGTCCCACAGCGGCGCCGGCAAGACATCCCTGTGCGAAACCCTCCTGTTCAACACCAAGGCGGTTACCCGCATCGGGCGGGTGGAGGACGGGAACACCGTTTCCGACTACGAGGCCGAGGAGATAAAGCGGGGCGGCAGCATCCAGACCACCCTCATCTCCTGTAGCCGGGACGGGTACAAGGCCAATTTTCTGGACACGCCGGGCTATGATGACTTCTTTGGCGAAGTGGTGAGCGCCCTGCGGGTGGTGGAGAGCGCCACCATCCTGCTGGCCGCCACTTCCGGCGTGGACGTCGGCACGGAACGCTCCTGGAGCCGGTGCGAGGCCCAGGGTTTGCCCCGGCTGCTGCTGGTCAACAAGATGGACCGGGAAAACGCCAGTTTCGCCCGCACCGTGGCCGACATTCAAGGCTCCTTCGGCGGCCAGTGCGTCCCGTTCCAACTGCCCCTCGGCGACGCCCAGGACTTTAAGGGCGTGGTCAGCGTGGTTCACCCGCCGGCCGATATTCCGGCGGAGGTGGCCGACGAGTTTGAGACGGCCCGGGAGCGGCTGATTGAGGCCGTCGCCGAGTCGGATGACGAACTGGCCGACAAGTACCTGGAAGGAGAGGAGTTGACCGACGCCGAGATTGTCGCCGGGGCCAAGGCGGCGATTCTGGCCGGGAACCTGGTGCCCATCCTCGCCAGTTCGGCGACGCAAAACCTGGGCGTGGACGAATACCTGGACACGATCCAGGAGTTTTTCCCCTCCCCGGAGGAGGGCGTCCGCCCGGTAATCAAGGACGCCGCCGGGCAGGAAACGGAGTTTGCCGGCGACTCGACCGGGCCGCTGGCCGCCTTCGTGTTCAAGACTACCGCCGACCCCTTTGTCGGCAAGCTGTCCCTGTTCCGGGTCTATCGGGGTGCCATCAACAGCAACTCCGAGGTCTGGAACAGCGCCCGCAATCAGACGGAACGCATCGGCCAGCTTTACCTGCCCCGGGGCAAGTCCCAGGAAAACATTTCCGAGGTGGCGGCCGGCGACATTGGGGCCATCGGCAAGCTGGCGGCCACGGTCACCAGCGATACCCTGTGCGCCCGGGAGCAGCCGGTAGCCTTTGCGCCCATCGAGTTTCCCCGGGGCTACTACAGCGTGGCGGTGGCCCCGGCGACCAAGGCCGACCTGGACAAGATGTCCACCTCCCTGGCCCGCATCGTCGAGGAAGACCCCAGCCTGCGCTATTCCCGGGACGTCGATACCGGCGACAGCCTGCTCACCGGCCTGGGGGATGCCCAGATTGAGGTGGCGATTGACCGCATAAAGCGCAAGTTCGGCGCCGATTTGGTGCTGCGCCGGCCCCGGGTGGCCTACAAGGAGACCATCACCCGCGTTACCAACACCGAGTACCGGCACAAAAAACAGTCCGGCGGCCACGGCCAGTACGGCCACGTCCTGCTGCGGCTGGAGCCGATGGAACGGGATAACGGCTTTGCCTTCACCTCCGAGGTGGTCGGCGGCCGGGTGCCGCGGGAATACATCCCCGCCGTAGAAAAGGGCGTAGTCAAGTCGATGGAAGAGGGAGTGCTGGCCGGGTTCCCGGTGGTGGACCTGAAGACGGTGATTTACGACGGCAGCTACCACGACGTGGATTCGTCCGGGATGTCTTTCGAGATTGCCAGTTCGCAGGCTTTCCGCAAGGGTATGGCTGATGCCAGCCCCATCCTGCTGGAGCCGATTGTCCGGTTGACGGTGAACGTACCCGACGCCTATACCGGCGAGATTATGAGCGACTTGAACGGCAAGCGGGGCCGCATCCTGGGGATGACCCCCGGCGACAACTACACCGTGGTGGAGGCCGAGGTTCCCCTTTCCGAGGTGCAGCGCTACGCCCAGGATATGCGCTCCCTGACCCAGGGCCGGGGCAGCTACCGGCTGGAGTTTGACCACTACGAGCCGGTGCCGGCCAACCTGGAACAACGGGTAATCGAGGAGGCCAAGCGGGCCAGGGAAGAGTAACCGGCGCAGCGTGGCCCGTATTCACCTTTGACCGACGGTAAAGTTTGCCGGGCGGGTTGCACAGAACCCGCCCGGCGTTGCAAGGGGCGGTTCCGGTCAATGCGGCAACCTTTATGGGTATCTTTACTAGGCCGACTAGGTATAGCAATGGCTGAAGTTCAACCAATCCTCACCCAAAAGGACTATGACCAGGCTCTGGCGCGGCTTTGGGAGGTTTTCGACGCCGAACCCGGTACGCCGGAAGGCGACGAATGTGATGCCCTTGCCGACTTGGTAGCGGCTTACGATGACCTACATTACCCCATCCCCAACCCGTCGCCCGCCGACCGGATTCAGGGACGGCTGGATGCCCTGGGGCTATCCGAGGATGACCTTATCCCCGGCATCGACAGCAAGGAAAGGGTGGCGGAAGTGCTGGCCGGCCAACAGGAAATTACGCCGGAAATGGCTGAGGCGCTGCACCAACTTTTGGGGATAGCGCTGGCCGACCTGCTGCCCGAAGGGGCGGCGGCGGGCGCCTGAGGCTAAAACCCCCAACTACCACCGGAAACACGCACGGGGCGGGTTGCAGAACCCGCCCCTTTGTTAAGAACTAAATTACCCCGGTTCCCCCGGTATCCGGGCAAAACATTTACTCCACCGGGAAAATCCCTTGTACGAAAAAGGCAAAGCCCGGCAAAACAGTAGACTCCGGCGACATTTCCCCGGTGTATATACCTTTGGAAACAAATGCTCCGTTCTCCAGAACCAAAACCTCAATGGAACGGGCTACCGGGTCAACTATCCAGTACTCCCGGACGCCGAACCGGGCGTACCGCTCCCGTTTCAGCCCCAGGTCGCGGCTTGAGGTTGACGGGGACAACACTTCTACCACCAAATCCGGCGCGCCCTCGCAGGCCCGTTGCGTGATGATGTCCCGGCGTCCTTCGGCAACGAACAGGATGTCGGGTTGCATTGTGTCATTGTCCGACAGGATTACATCATAGGGGGCCACGTACACCACGCCCAAAGCGAGCCGGTAAACAAAGTCGGCCATCAACCGGGCCAGAGTAAAAGAGGCCCACTGGTGGACGCTGCTGGGCGATGGCGCCATTTCGTAAAACTCCCCGTCGATAAGTTCGTACCGCTTATCGTCCGGCAGTTGGCAATAGTCCTCGTAAGTGAACCGGACTTTAGGATTTTTAGTTGCCATTTGCGCCTGCCTTTTACTGCGGCCCCGCCAGCGCCGACCAGGTTAATCTCCCGGCGATTCTACCCCAATCCCCCCGCCAACCCTAAAACCCCCAACTCGGTTGGTACTCCCCGAACACTTCCCGGAAAACGCCCATCATCTCCCCCAGGGTGGCGTAGGCCCGAACCGCCTCCAGCAGGGGCGGCATCAGGTTGTCCGAACCCCGGGCCGCCTGTTCCAGGGCGCGGAGCCGGGCGGCTACCTCCCGGTTGTCCCGGGCCTGGCGCAGGTGATTCAGGTTCTTGACGTGCCGCGCCTCTCCTTCCCGGTCCACCCGCAGCAGGGGGATGCTTAACTCCTCATCAACCTGGTAATCGTTGACCCCGACGGTGATGCGCTCCTTCCGGTCCTCTTCCCGCTGATAGACGTAGGCGGCATCGGCAATTTCCCGCTGGAAAAAGCCGGACTCCAGGGCCGGCAGCACACCGCCCACGTCCTCAATCCGGCGGAAATAGTCATAGGCCCCGGCCTCTACCTGATTAGTCAGGGATTCCAGGTAGTAGCTGCCGCCCAGGGGGTCGACGGTGTCGGTAACGCCGGTTTCGTGGGCGATAATCTGCTGGGTGCGGAGGGCTTGCAGCGCCGCCTGCTCCGAGGGCAGCGCCCAAGCCTCATCCTTGCCGTTGGTGTGCAGGGACTGGCAGCCGCCCAGCACCGCCGCCAGGGCCTGCAAGGACACGCGCACTACGTTGTTTTCCGGCTGCTGCGCCGTGAGCGACGCCCCGGAGGTCTGGGCGTGGAACCGCAGCCAGCCGGAACGGGGGTTTTGAGCGCCGAAGGTGTCCCGCATTTCCCGCGCCCAGATACGGCGGGCGGCACGGAACTTGGCGACCTCCTCAAAGAAATCGTTGTGCGCGTTAAAGAAAAAACTGAGCCGGGGCGCAAAATCGTCCACCGCCAGCCCCCGTTCCAGGCCGCGCCGCACGTACTCAAACCCGTCGGCCAGGGTAAAGGCCAACTCCTGCACCGCCGTAGCGCCGGCCTCCCGGATGTGGTAGCCGCTGATGCTCACCGGATTCCAGCGGGGCAGGCGCTGGGTGGCAAACTCGATGGTGTCCACCACCAGGCGCAGGGACGGCTCCGGGGGAAAGATGTATTCGTTCTGGGCCAGATACTCCTTGAGAATATCGTTCTGCAAGGTGCCGCCGATTTGCTCCAGGGGGACGCCCTGCTTTTCGGCCACCACGATATACATTGCCCAGATGATGGCCGCCGGGCTGTTAATGGTCATCGAGGTGGTAACCCGGTCCAGGGGGATGCCCTCGAACAGGGTTTCCATATCGGCCAGGGAGGACACCGCTACGCCGCACTTGCCGAACTCCCCGGCGGCCCGAGGGTCGTCGGTGTCGTAGCCGTAAAGGGTGGGCATATCAAAGGCCACGCTCAGCCCGGTCTGCCCCTGCTCCAGCAGGAACCGGAACCGCTCATTAGTTTCCTGGGGCCGGCCGAACCCGGCGAACATCCGCATCGTCCACAGCCGGTCGCGGTAGCCGCCGGGGTGGACGCCCCGCAAGTAGGGAAACTCGCCGGGCAGCCCGATGTCCCGCAGATAATCGGCCTCGGCCAGGTCTTCCGGGGTGTAAACCGGCGCCACCGTTAGCTGGGACAGGGTTTTATAGGCGGCCTTGCGCCCGGCGGGGCCGCCGTCATTCTGCTCCCGCCACGCCTGGCCCCGCTCGCGCAGTTGCGCCAGTTCTTCAGTGGAAAACAAGGTACACCTCCGGTTGGCCTCGGATAATTCAGTCTAACCAGTGGTGGAAAGGTAGTCAACGCGCGGGGGTATTCACCTGGGGGTATGTGTAAAGTCAATGCCAGCAGGAGTTAGGTCCTGGAGTAGGGAATTGCGCCATTTCAGGGCCTTGTTCAAATACAAACCCGGCCTAACTGTGTACACCCAAGTCATACCGACCCACCCAGGTCATTATGACCATGCCTCTGCCAGTACCACCACGCCAGTGTCATTCCGACCGCAGGGAGGAATCTAAAATGCCGGCCCTTGACTCCGCACAAGGTTTTTAGATTCCTCCCTGCGGTCGGAATGACAGACTAGAATGTAGCCGGAATTACCTACCAACTGCGTAACCTAAAATAACTAACCGGTAACTCCCCCCGCGCGGCGCGGCGGGCGGGCCAGCAGCAGGGCGGCGGCGGTGATGGTTGCCAGCAGGGCGTAGGCGGCGAAGGCCCCGGTGTAAGAGCCGCCGCTGAAGTGGAATACCAGCCCGGAGGACACGGCGCCAATGGCCTGCCCCAGGGAGGTGAAGGGTTCGGTAATGCCCCGAATCCGGCCCAGGGATTGGCGTCCGAAAAAGTTGGCGTAGGCCACCGGCGGCACCACCAGAATACCGGCCACCGCCACGCCGAACAGTCCGGCGGCCAGGTAGGCCGGCAGGGGAGTCGCCGCCACCGTGAACAGGGCCAGGGCCAGGGCCATCACCAGGGCGACCAGGGTATAGGTGTAGGATACCGGCAGTTTTTCCAGTACCCGGCCCCACAGCACGCTGCCCAGCCCGGTGCCGGCGGCGTTCACTACAATGCTCAGCTGGGCCAGGGTCAGGTCAATGCCCCGGGAACGCAGCAGGTCGGCCTGATATATGTTGGTGCCGGACTGGAGCAGAAAGAGGAATCCGGTGCCGATCGCCAGCACCCACAGGGCCAGGGTGCGCCGGGCCTCGCCGGTAGTCCATTGGACTTCCCCGGATGCCCCGGCCGGCCCTTGGGACGGGGCGGCGCCGGCAGTGTTGGCAGTGGTATCGGTAGTATCGGCAGTATCGTCCGCCTCGGCCGGCGCGTCGCCGTCGGGCAGCAAGCCCACGTCCTCCGGCCTTTGGGCCACCAGCAGGGACGCCGGCGCCAGGGCAATGACGTACACCATCAGCCCCAGGACAATCCACGCCCTTTCCCAGCCCCAGACGGCGCTCACCCAGGTCGCCACCAGGGGAAAGGCGGCCATCCCCCCGGAGTGGGAGAGAAACAGCAGCCCGGTGGCCCGGCCCCGCTGCCGCACGAACCAGCGGCCCACTACCGTCGCCGCCCCGACGTTCAGGGGACTGCTGAACATTATCCGCCCCACCACCATCGCCCCGTAAAGGATGGCGATATGGGCGGAAAGCCAGGCCAGGGCCATAGTGCTGATGCCGATGACCACCAGGGAGAGGGCCAGCACCAGGCGGGCGCCGTAGCGGTCGATGGCCCACCCGCTGGGCGGCGATGCGCCGACGGCCAGCAGCCCGCCCAGGGCCGCCGCGCCGCCAATCAACGCCCGACTCCATCCGGTATCCTCGGCAATCAACGGCACAAAGACGGCAAAGGTCAGGCTGCCCGCCGCATTGCGGGCAAACATCGCGCTGCCCGCCGTACCCAGAATTACCCAGCCATAATAAAAGGGCAATCGCCGGGAAAGATAAATAATCAGCGGATGCATAATACAATTAAGAATTAAGAATTAGGAATTAAGCATTAAGCATTAAGCATTGAGCATTGATAATTTTTAATTCTTAATTGAAGGAGGCGAACCGGCGGCGGCCTACCTTGATGGCGGTGCCCGGTTCCGGCGGTTGGTAGTGGGAGTCCTCGGTCAGACGCCGGGAGGGGCCGGCCGGGGGGAAAAGTTCCACCGCTCCCTGATTGATGAGGCGCTTGCCTTCGCTGACGCTGGAAATCAGCCCGGCGGCGACCAGGGCGTTGCTCCAGCGGGGGCCGGCCTCGGCCAGGGCCGCCAGGGACACCACCGGCATATCCTCCGGCAAGGCCCGCTGCTGCACCACCCGCTCGAACCGTTCCTGAGCGGCGGCGGCGGCCGGTTGGTCGTGAAATGCGGCGGTAATTTCCGCGGCCAGCCGTTTCTTCAGGTTCATCGGGTTGACCGTCTCGGCGGCAATGTCCCGGGACATCCCGGCCAGTTCCTCCGCCGGGGCGTCGGTCAGGTAGTCAAAGTAGGGGACAATCAGGGCGTCGGGCAGGGACATTATCTTGCCGTACATCTCCTCCGGGGGTTCCGCTACGCCCACGTAATTGTCCAGGCTCTTGCTCATTTTCTGGACGCCGTCGGTGCCGACCAGAATGGGCATCAGAAAGCATTGCTGGGGGCGCTGGCCCTTTGACCTCTGGAGTTCGCGCCCAATTCCCAAGTTGAATAGCTGGTCGGTGCCGCCAAACTCCACGTCGGCCTCAATAGCCACGGAATCGTAAGCCTGGAGCAAAGGATAAAGCAGTTCGGTGAGGGCGATAGGACTCTGCTCGGCAAGACGTTGGGCATAGTCGGCCCGTTGAAGAAACTGGGCTACCGTAAAGCGGCCGGTCAAGTCGATGATGTCGGCCAGGGAAAACTTGCCGAACCATTCACTCTGCCACACCACTTGGGCGCGGGTCTCATCCACCACCTTAAAGAACTGTAGCAGGTAGGATTCGGCGTTGGCTATGACCTCTTCGTGGGTCAATATGGGACGGGTCGCCGAGCGACCGCTGGGGTCGCCGATTTGGGCCGTCCAGTCGCCGACAATCAGGATAACCTGGTGGCCCAAGTCTTGCAGTTGCCGGAGCTTGCGCAGCCCTACCACGTGGCCCAGGTGAATATCCGGGCGGCTGGGGTCAAAGCCCATCTTGAGCCGCAGGGAGCGCCCGGACTGGAGCAGGTCGATGAATTCTTCGCGAACGATTATCTCGCTGACGCCCCGCTCGGTAATTCGTTGCAGTTCCGCCGGGTTAAGGGACATAAGCGCCTCCGCTGCCGGCAAGGGCCAGGCGCGTGTCCGCCACGTCCCGGTTTATCTGTTCCACCAGCGCCTCCAGGTTGGGAAAGGTCTCCTGGTCCCGCAGCTTGGCAACGAACTGAACTTCCAGGTCTTTCCCGTACAAGTCTCCCTCAAAGTCCAGGATATAAACCTCCAGCAGCCGTTGGGTCAGGCCAAAGGTGGGCCGCACTCCGATGCTGGTAGCGGCCGGCCGGCGAACTCCGTCCACCACCGCCCAGGCCGCGTAGATGCCGTCGCCGGGTTGGGCCATTACCGGGGCGATGTCCAGGTTGGCGGTAGGAAAGCCCAACTCCCGGCCCCGGCGGTCGCCGGCCACCACCCGGCCGGTCAGGGGATACTCCCGACCCAGCAGGCGGGCGGCGGTTTCCACCTCCCCGTCGGTGATGGTCTGGCGGATGACCCGGCTCTTGACCAGCACCCCGTCCAGCAGCATCGGCTCCAGGATTTCCACCCAGAAGCCCATTTCCCGGCCCAGGGCTTGCAGCACCGCGGCGCTGCCTTCCCGGTTCCGGCCCAGGGCAAAGTCCGGCCCGATGACCAGCCCCTTCATCCGCAGTTCCTTCACCAGCAGCGTGACGAACTCCCGGGCGGTCAATTGAGCCAACTCCGTAGTGAACTCCAGGGACACCACCAGTTCGATGCCCTGCTGGTGCAGCAGGTCGGCCTTCTGCTCCGGTGTAGTGATAAAGGCTACCTGGCGACCGGGCCGGAGCACGGTGATGGGATGGTTGGAAAAGGTAAGCACCGCCGGCTGGCAGTCGGGGCGGGCTAGTTGGATTAACCGGCGCAGCAAGTGGGAATGGCCCCGGTGAACCCCATCAAACACGCCGATGGTAATTACGGTTTCCCGGTCGGGAGATGCGCGGTTCAGCCGCTGGCGAAAGTTCATCCTGACTCTGTATCCTGAGGGGACGTTCTGCCCAACTCCTTGGGGGCCGGCAGGGAGCGGAAAGGGACGTTTGGCCCGGTTGGGCTTTTCTGATGGCGATAGTAGCATAGGCCCATAGGAGCGTCAACCGGGCAAGAGACTTGGACAATCGCGCCTTAACCGGGGCAACCCCGGCAACCGTCAACAACTCAAGCAACCGTCGTTCCGGCGAAAGCCGGAATCCAGGAAATCCTTACGGAAAAGTAGTAGCCGGCACCTAGGGTTCTGGATTCCGGCTTTCGCCGGAACGACGGGTTGTTTAGGAAATGGGTTTAGCGTGCGACTGCCCTGGTAAAAAATATCCTTGTATAAAGGGGCCGTGCGGTTTATTATCAAGCCAGGGTTCAGGCTATAGCATCCCGTATATTTCAGTGCAGGGTAGCGTAATGACAACTCAAGCAAAGGCGCCGGCGCCGGCGGCAACCCGGTCAACCCGCCGGTTCACGGTGGCCGAGTATTATCGGATGGCCGAGGTGGGCATTTTGCGGCCCGACGAGCAGGTGGAGTTGATTAAAGGGGAAATTATCGTTATGTCACCAACCGGCCGACGGCATAGTAGCTGCGTGGCAATAATCATCGAATTTATCCTGTCCCGGGCCTTGGGGACGCTGACTTTATGGTCGCAAAGTTCGCTGCCCTTGAGCGAGGGTTTTACGCCGGAACCGGATGTTGTTCTACTGCGGCGCCGGAATGACTTCTACGCCGATTCCAACCCCACGCCGGCCGACATCCTGCTGGTCATTAAGGTATCCGATACCAGCCTGATCTATGACCGGAACGTCAAGGTTCCCCTCTACGCCGGCGCCGGCATCGTTGAGACCTGGCTGGTGAACCTGGAGGCCGACTATATTGCGGTCTATCGCCAACCCGGCCCGGAGGGTTATCAGCAGTCGGTCATTTTCCGCCGGGGAGAGAAAATCAGCCCGGCAGCCCGGCCCGACCTGGAACTGAATGTTGCCGAACTCCTGCCGCCGCCGGTGGCAGAGCCACAACAACAACAGCAGCAGACGGCAGCGGGCAGCCCGGAGGAGAGCAACCCTCAAGCCGGGAACGCCTAACGCAGTCCGCAACCCCGGTATAAAGGGGCCGTGCGGTTTATGATCCAGCTATGACTTACTATAATTTCAGTGCAGGGTATCGTGATGACAACTCAAGCGAAGGCGCCAGCGCCGGCAGCAACCCGGTCAACCCGCCGGTTCACGGTGGCCGAGTATTATCGGATGGCCGAAGTGGGCATTTTGCAGCCCGAAGAGCGGGTGGAACTTATCAAGGGGGAGATTGTCGTTATGCCACCGATTGGCGACCGCCACGCAATGGAGGTACGGCAGGCCACCCGGGTCTTTTATAGCATTGCCGGCGGTACGGTAATCATCAGCGTCCAAAACCCCGTTCACCTGGGCGAACACTTCCAACCGCAGCCGGACGTTGCCCTCCTGCGGTTCCGTGAGGACAACTACCCCGCTCACCCCACGCCGGCCGACATCCTGCTGGTCATTGAGGTATCCGATACCAGCCTGAACTATGACCGGAACGTCAAGGTTCCCCTCTACGCCGGCGCCGGCATCGTTGAGACCTGGCTGGTGAATCTGGAGGCCGATTACATTGAAGTCTATCGCCAACCCGGCCCGGAGGGTTATCAGCAGTCGGTCATTTTCCGCCGAGGAGAGAAAATCAGCCCGGTATCCCGGCCCGACTTGGAACTGAATGTTACCGACCTACTACCGCCACCGGTGGCAGAGCCGCAACAACCGCAGCCGACGGCGGGCGGCCCGGAGGAGAGCGACACTCCAGCCGGGAACGCCTAGCGCAACCGGCAACTCTTTCAGCCAATCCCCAACAACTCCCACTCATCAGCTTTTGGAGGTACAGCGTGGAACCGATAATCAAGAACTACCGGAATCACTTCACCGACGGCGGCCCGGCGGCCCGGTTAATCTCCCTGGATGACAACCCGCCTACCTGCACCCTCAGCTACTCCCACATTTTGCCCGGAGAGACCAGCAGCCACCACATCCACCCCTGGGAACACGAAGTTTATATCATCCAGGGGTCGGGAACCCTGGTCTGCGACGGAAAGGAGTACCCGGTCAAGGCCGGCGACGCGATGTTCATACCGGGCAACGTGGACCACTATACCTTGAACAACGGCGGCGCGGGAGACATCCGGCGCATTGAGATTAACCCCCTGCTGGCGGCCCAAAGCGGCGGGGCCAACAACAACGGCGGCGCCGGCACCGGGGAACCGCCGGTTATCAAGAACCTGGCCGACCTGGACACCAGCCCCGGCGCGGCCCGCCCGGTGCTGACCACCGCCGACGGCGCCGCCAACTACACCCTGGCCCACCGGGGCATGGCCGCCGGCGAGGTCAGCCCCGACCATACCCACGCCTGGGAACACCTGGCGTACTTCCTGGAGGGCAGTTGCATCCTGACCTGCGACGGCCAGGAATACACCGTGTCCGAGGGAGACGCCATCCTGATACCGCCCTACACCGCCCACGAGTGGAGCCGGAGCAGCGGCCCGGTAGCCAACTGGCTGGTGTTCAACCCGGTGGGGAGTTAGGGGATAGGGAGATTTTTGTACCGCTCATCCTGAGCTTGTCGAAGGACGGGGTTGGTAGTTCGACAGGCTCACCATGAGCGGTTTTTGGGGAGCGCCCAAACTTACCCACCACTCCCCTACGCTGTCATTCCGAGCGTAGCCGAGGAATCTAAAATGCCCGATGAACGGAATGTTTCTTGAGGCAGGGATTTTAGACCCTTCACTCCGTTCAGGGCGACATTTGGGGTAACCGGGCAACCCAAGCAACCGTCGTTCCGGCGAAAGCCGGAATCCAGGAAATCCCCAGGAAAAGAGCGGGCCGGCTACAGAACATTCTGGATTCCGGCCTTCGCCGGAACGACGGGTTTATGCGCCGGCCCCACCCTGCTAAACCTGGTATTCCGGGCGGCGTAGCAGTTGGCGGGCGATTACCAGTCGGAGGATTTCGTTGGTTCCCTCGCCGATAATCATCAGGGGCGCGTCCCGATAGTAACGCTCTACCGGCGATTCCTTGATGTAGCCGTAGCCGCCGTGAATCCGCATGGAATCCATCGTTACTTCGCCGCAGATTTCGCTGGCGAACAGCTTTGCCATTCCCGTCTCCAGGTCAACCCGCTGGCCGGAGTCTTTTTTGGCGGCGGCGTCATAGGTCAGCAGCCGGGCCGCCTGGATTTTGGTCGCCATATCGGCCAGCTTGAGTTGAATGGCCTGGTGCTGGGAAATGGGAACGCCAAAGGTTTCCCGCTGCTGGGAGTAGCGGATGGCCGCCTCAAAGGCCGCCTGCGCTACGCCGACGGCCCGGGCCGCCACGTTAATGCGCCCGGTTTCCAGGCCGCTCATCACCTGGCCGAACCCCCGGCCCTCCTCCAGCCCCACCAGGTTATCGGCGGGGATGCGGTAGTCCTCAAAAATCAATTCGCAGGTATCCAGGCCCCGGTAGCCCAGCTTCTCCAGGTCCCGGCCTACCTTGAAACCGTCGCCGCCCTTTTCCACGATAAAGGCGCTGATGCCCCGGTAGTTGGGTTCGGCGGCCCGGTCGGTGCGGGCCAGCAGGCAAAAGGTATCCCCGTAACGCCCATTGGTGATGAACATTTTGCTGCCGTTGATGACGTACTCCTCGCCGTCCTTATCGGCGGTAACTTGCAGGTTAGCCACGTCGGTGCCGCCGCCCGGCTCGGTTAGGGCCAGGCCGCCCCGCTTGCGGCCGGCGGCCAGGTCGGGCAGAAAGTGGCGCTTTTGCTCCTCGGTGCCGTAGTGAGTCAGCACGTAGGTCATAATGTGGTGGGTGCCAATGGCCCCGGTGATGCTCATAAACGCCTTGCTCATTTCCTCGAAAACCAGGGCAAAGGTGGTATAGTCCAGCCCCATGCCCCCGTACTCTTCGGGCACCGTAATGCCGAACAGGCCCAACTCCTTCATCTGGTCAATCAGTTCCAGGGGGACGGTATCATCCCGGTCCAGTTGAGCCGCCACCGGCTCCACCTCCCGGCGGACAAAATCCTTGACCAGGTTGACAATCTGGCTGCGGGCTTCTTCGGGCGTTGGCGTGGTCACGGGAAACTCCTTAGCGCAATTCCGGGGCGGGGTTAGTCTAATAGACCGGCAATTGCCGGTCAAGAAAGGGCGGTGCCGGATTTCAGGGCAACCAAAGCAACCGTCATTCCAAGCCACCGTCGTTCCGGCGAAAGCCGGAATCCAGAATCATCGGTAGCTGGCCCGCTCTTTTCCGGGGGATTTCCTGGATTCCGGCTTTCGCCGGAACGACGGATTTATAGCCGGAAGGACGGGTTTATGCTGCGATTGCCCGGCGGGTTACAAACCCGCCCCTGCAATCCGACAGCCCCGGTATAGGTACTGAATACTAACAAATTTTGGAAATACCTGCGCGGACGCCGGCTAGGGCAGGGAGAAAAGAGATACTATACACTGGTAAGTAGATTGATTGCCGATGGAGAGTTCCGCCAATGGTAGATACCAGCGTCAACTACGTCAACCGGCGGGTCGCCGAACTGCGCCGGGAGCTTAACTACCACAATCACCGCTATCACGTCCTGGATGACCCGGTAATCAGCGACTACGCCTTTGACCGGATGCTCCAGGAACTGCGGCAACTGGAAACGGAACACCCGGAGTTGGTAACCCCGGACTCGCCGACCCACCGCATCGGCGGCGACCCGGCAGAGGGTTTTGTGCAGGTGGAGCACCGGCAAACGATGCTCAGCCTGGGCAACGCCTTTGACCCGGAATCCCTGGCCGCCTGGCACCAGCGGGTCAAGAACCTGCTGGACGGCGCCGATTTC
This sequence comes from uncultured Dehalococcoidia bacterium, assembly GCA_958295765.1. Lineage (GTDB taxonomy): Bacteria > Chloroflexota > Dehalococcoidia > Lucifugimonadales > UBA3495 > CATQHB01. The sequence continues at coordinate 169,221 of CATQHB010000002.1, read as the reverse complement.
GCGATGACCTGCGAACTGAAAATTGACGGCCTGGCGGTGAGCCTGATTTATGAGAACGGCGTCCTGGCGCAGGGGGCGACCCGGGGCAACGGCTACGTCGGGGAGAACGTAACCCAGAACCTGCGTACCATCCGCACCATTCCCCTGCAACTCCAGGGCAACCCGCCGCCCTACCTGGAGGTGCGGGGCGAGGTTTATATGCCGGTGGACAGTTTCAGCCGGCTCAACGAGGAACGGCGCGAGCGGGGCGAGCCTCTCTTTGCCAATCCCCGCAACTCCGGCGCCGGCACCATCCGCCAGCTTGACCCCAAAATTACCGCCTCCCGCAATATGCAAATCTGGGTCTATTCTCTGGTGGACGCCGGCGACTTTCCTACCCCGGCCAACCATTGGGACACGCTGGAGTGGCTGCAATCCCTGGGCTTTCGCACCAATCCCCACAACCGGCGCTGCCATACCCTGGAAGAGGTCAACGCCTATTACCGGGAATGGCTGGAGCGGCGCCACGACCTGCTCTATGAGGCCGACGGGGTGGTCATCAAGGTTGACCGCTTCAATTACCAGGCCGCCCTGGGCATCGTGGGTCGGGAACCCCGCTGGGCCATCGCCTACAAGTTTCCCGCGGAACGGGCGGTTACCCGGCTGCTGGACATCGGCATTAACGTCGGGCGCACCGGCAGCCTGAACCCCTACGCCTTGCTGGAGCCGGTCATCGTCAGCGGCGCCACCGTCCGCCACGCCTCGCTGCACAACGAAGAGGATATTCGGCGCAAGGACATCCGCATCGGCGATTGGGTTACTATCGAACGGGCCGGGGACGTGATTCCCCAGGTAGTCGGCCCCCTGCCCGACCGCCGTACCGGAGAAGAGCAGGAGTTTCGGATGCCGGAGCTTTGCCCGGAGTGTCAAACGCCGGTGGTTAAGCCGGAGGGCGAGGCGATGCACCGCTGCCCCAATCCCTCCTGTCCCGCCCAGTTCTTTGAACTGCTGAAACACTTTGTCAGCCGGGGGGCAATGGACATTGACGGCTTGGGCGAGCAGTGGTGCCGCATCCTGATTGACCAGCAACTGGTGCGCAGCGTAGCCGACCTGTATTTTATGGAACGGGCGCAGCTTTTGGAGCTGGAGCGGATGGGCGACCGGCTGGCAACCAAGATTATGGACAACATTGAGGCCAGCAAGACCCGCCCCCTGCCCCGGATCCTCTTTGCCCTGGGCATCACCCACGTGGGCGCCGAGGTCGCCGACCTGCTGACCCAGCGTTACGCCAGCATTGACCAGTTGTACCAGGCATCCGAGGAAGAGTTGACCGGGATCGCCGGCATCGGCCCCAAGATTGCCCAAAGCATCTACGAATACTTCCAGGAGGCGGACAACCTGGCGGTCATTGAAAAGCTGCGGGAGGCCGGGGTCAAGCTGCATCACGAAATTGAAATAGTCAATCCCAGCGACTTGCCCTGGCACGGCCTGTCCTTTGTTGTTACCGGCGCCCTGGCCGCCATGACCCGGCGGGAGGCGGAAACGAAAATCAAGGCCCTGGGCGGCAGCGCCACCTCCGCGGTAACCCGCAAGACCAGCTACCTGGTAGCCGGCGAGTCCCCCGGCGCCAAGCTGGACACCGCCCAACGGCTGGGAACGAGGGTGCTGGACGAAACGACCTTTCTCCGGCTGTTAAGCGAACCGCCCGCCGCGCTGGAAATGCCGGGGGAGTTGCTGTAGGCGGATTATAAGTAAATTAAGGTATTATCAACGTTTGCTCAACATTTGTAGGTGTTGCTATCAACGTAGGGGCGGGTTAGAAACCCGCCCTGGTTCCGGCGCCGGAACCGGTCAGAGCAAGGAGTACCAACAAATGTGGGCAATACCAAATTCACCAGGCAGTTTATGCAAATAATCGTTGGACTAGGCAATCCGGGGAACCGCTACAGCCACACCCGGCATAACGTAGGTTTCCGCTGCATTGACCTGATGGCCCGTCGGTGGGGAATCAGTCTGTCGGAGCGGCGGGCCAAGGCGGTGCTGGGCCGGGGCCATCACCTGGGGCAAGAGGTGGTGCTGGCTAAACCCCGTACTTTTATGAACAACAGCGGCGAGGGCGTCTCCTACCTGCTAACCCGGTTCGGCGCCAAGCCGGCCGACTTGGTGGTGGTCTATGACGAGATGGACTTGCCGGTAGGCCGGATACGTATTCGGCCCGGGGGCAGCCCGGCCGGACACAACGGCATCCGCTCCATCATCAACGAACTGCGGACGTCGGATTTTGCCCGCATCCGGGTAGGCATCGGCCACCCCGATTTGCGTGGCGGGCAAGTATCCCACGTACTGAACCGCTTTTCCGAAGAGGAGGCGCCGGAAATCGCCAAGGTGGTACAGCGAGTAGCCGAGGCGGTGGACTGCCTGCTGGAGGAGAACATTACAGTGGCAATGAACCGGTTTAACTAGGGGGTAGTGCCCTTACTAGCGGGAACCGTAAGGGTCGCCCTACAGGGCCGGCGCAAAGTTAATATCAATAACGATACCCGCTCATCCTGAGCTTGTCGAAGGATAGGAACAAGTGGTTCGACAGGCTCAGGATGAGCGGGTTGGGCCGCCTGTCCGTACCTATGACATCCTTAACTTGATACCCCCCGCAACCGCCCCCAACCCTACCGTACCAGTTGAGGCGGGCCGGAGGTGGGGCTTTCCGGGTAGTTTTGCTGCTCGGCCTGGATTGAGGCGTGGCGCCCGGCGATGTCCCGAACCTCCGGCTGGTCGCACTGGCAGCCCTCACACCAGACCGCATCATCCGTAAAGAGCCGCATATTGTCCTTCTTCACGGTGATGGTCTCTATCTCGGAGCGACAGGCCCCGCACATCCGCACTATGGATACTTCATCAATCGGCATAGCCCTCTTACCTGCGTTCACCATTTAACTTGGAGAATACCGGATAACCGGAGCATAAGAACCGGCGGCTTTTCGCTGCCCCGGCAAAATTGAGTGTATGCCGCGCCCCGGTCGCTGTCAACGGCTCCAAGAACAACATCCGCTCATGGTGATACAACGTCCGCTCATGGTGAGCTTGTCGAACCACCTGGACGGGTTACAAACCCGCCCCTACGTTGATGATAATACCAACAAGCGTTGAGAATACTTTCCCCCTTTCCTCTTGGCAATCCTGGAAAACCGGCGTATAGTTATAATCAATCGGGCGGGAAGGAAGGTTCTTTCGATACTATCCCCAATTCCTGTATCAATTCGGTCATTTCCGCCCCGCGTTAAGGAGGAAAGTTATGGCGAAACCGATGCGCGTTGGACACCTGGTGCTCAATGTAAAGGACGTGGCCGCGTCCACCAAGTTCTACACCGAAATCCTGGGGTTCGAGATTTCCCGGCAGTCCGACCTCGGCACCTTTCTGACCTGCGGCAAGATTCACCACGACCTGGCCCTGTTCAAGGCTCCCGAAGATGCCCTGCCGGTTACCGCCGGACAGTTGGGGCTGAACCACTTCGCCGTCCAGGTTGCCGACCTGGAGGACCTGAAAGAGGTTTATGAGAACCTAAAGGACAAGGGCGTAACGATGGACCACAACACCGACCACGGGATGACCTCCAGCGTTTACTTTATGGACCCGGACGGCAATCGGGTCGAGTTTTTCTGCAACAACCAGGAAGACCCCTCGGTGGGCCTGGCCCTGATGGGCGACAAGAGCCGCCGCAACAAGGAACTGGTTTTCAACTAGCCTCCACCCCGCGCTGCGCCCCGTTGGGCAGCGGCCAAATCGGGTTAAACCTTTCAGCCCCCGCCGGCGCCGGCGGGGGCTGATGCTTTGGGGTGCCGGTTAATGGTCATAACGGCCGGTTCAAGGCCGGCGCAAAGTCTGTATCAGTAACAATATCCGCTAACAACATCCGCTCATGGTGAGCCTGTCGAACCACCCGTTTATCCTTCGACAAGCTCAGGATGATCGGATATTGCTATTACCCAAGCAACCGTCGTTCCGGCGAAAGCCGGAATCCAGGAAATCCCCCGGAAAAGAGCGGGGCGGCTACAGAGGGTTCTGGATTCCGGCTTTCGCCGGAACGACGGTTGTTTATTGACGGTTTTATGGTGTGATTACCCTGACGTAGGGGCGGGTTTGTAACCCGCCCTGGCCCCGATGCCGGAGACGGTCAGCCAGGGCATACCGGTTTTCCGGTATTTCCCTGCCGTCGAACGACGGGCCGGGTTACAAACCCCTATTGAAACTCCAGGGTGGCGGCGCGGAGGCCGCAGACCATCCGGCCAATTATCTCCAGGCAGCGGTCGTTGGATGGGGGCATTACCGGGCCGGCCAGGGCGTCCCGGTGCCACCGCTCCAGGGGCAGGTCTTTCAGGAAGCCGCTGCCGCCGGCCAGCCGCATGGCCTGCTCGGTAACCCGCACCCCGGCCTCGGCGGCCAGGTACTTGGCCTGATTGGTCGCCAGCGACAGCGCCGTCCGGTCGCCCCCCTTTTGTTCCGACGCCCGTATGGTCGCCGCCTCGCAGAGCATCAGCCGGGCCGCCCGCAGTTGGGCGCTCATTTCCCCTAAAGAACGCTGCACCAGGGGGTTGTGGGACATCGGCTCGGTGGCCGGGGCGATCGTCCTGGTCTTGGCGTGTTCCCGGATAAAGTCGTAGGCCGCCTCGGCTACCCCCAGATAGGTAGCGGCGTAGCCCAGGGCAAACCCGGAAAGCTCGATAGTCAAAAGCTGCCCCGGTTCGCCCAGAATATCCTGGGCGCCGACCTGGGTATCGTAGCGGATGCTGTGGCTGGTGGTGCCGCGCATCCCGGCGGCGTTCCAGCGCCGTTCCAAAGTAATGCCCGCCTCGCTGCGGGGCACCAGCGCCACCATAATCCCCTCCTGAGCCGTCGCCGTCCCTTCCAGCAGGCCGGAGACAAAGTAGCGGTCGGCGGCGTCGCCCAGGGAGCAGAAATGCTTGACCCCGCTGACGTGATAACTCCCGTCACCGGCGGGCTGAAAGGCGGTGCGCAGGACAAACCGGTCGCGAAAGCTGGAGTCGGGTTCACTCATCACGGTGGCAAAGAGTTTGCCCTCCTCCAGAACCTCCCGGAAATACCGGCCTTTCTGCTCGGCGTCGGCCAATTGGTCGATGTTGATGATGACGTTGGCGTGCATATTGAAGGTGAGGGCGGTGGCCGGGCAGCCCTTGGCGATTTCCACTAGGCAAAGGACGTAGGTCAGCGGGTCAACGCCGGGGCCGCCGTACTCGGCCGGCACGGTCAGGCCCAGCAGTCCGGCCTCGTGCAAGTCCCGGTAGTTCTCAAAGGGAAAGGATGAGTAGGTATCGTAGCGGGCGGCGCGGCCGGCAAACCGCTCCCGGGCCAGTTGCGCCACTTCCTCAACCAGGGGATTGACCGGGGGAAACATAGACACTACTAATGCTCCTTGGTAAAGCTCTGTATTCCCATCATTTGTTTGTTGGTATTCTGGCGGGAATACGCCAACGGCCGGTAGGGGCGGGTTTCTAACCCGCCCAAGTTTCGGTGCAAGGATGTGTCAGATACGATGACTCCGTTGCCAAATGATTATGCCGTTGCGGGACGGGCGGGTTATAAACCCGCCCCTACCCCGATGAAAATACCGACAAGAGTTGAAAATACCGTACCTTGATTCAGCCAAAAGGTTCAGGCAAAACAGGGCATTACCTCTTTGGCAAAGAGTTCCATTGAGCGCAGCACCTTGCCCTGTTCCATGCCGCCAAAGTCGAAGTTGCAGCCAAAGTATTCGATGCCCTGCTGCTGAAACTCCCGGATTTTAGCGACGCACTGTTCCGGCGTTCCGATGACGGCCCGATTTTCCGCCAGATAGTCATAGCTGGGGGGCAACTGGCTGCGGGTACGGCGGAAATCGTCCAGCCGTTGGTTGACCTCGCTGCCGGCCTGGAAAGTGCGCCGCCAGTCGGTCATATCCATCGTCCAGGCCAGGGCCGGCTCGGCGGATTGCCTGGCCCGCTCCGCCGTCTCCGCTACGTGGAGATAGCGGAAAAAGGGAATCCGGTCAATAGGGATGTTGTACCCGGCGGTTCGGGACATTTTCACAAAGCGGTGGCACAAGTCCAGGGCGTCGGCGTGGTCCAGCACCACCCCGCTAATCAGGGGATGGCCGGTGGATACCACGTACTCCAGGGTGGTAAAGGTGCGGGTGGCGGCGATGTAGATGGGCGGGTGCGGCTGCTGGGCCGGCGGCGGCACCAGGTTGGCCCGGTTCACGCTGAAGTATTTGCCTTCGTAGCTGTAATCCGGCGTAGTCCACAAGCCCTGAACGATGCCGATAGTTTCCTGAAACCGTTCCTGGCTCTCCCCCTGATTCACGTTATAGCCGGTATATTCGTAGCCGGCGGTGCCTCGGCCAAAGCCCACGTCCAGCCGCCCGCCGCTGACCACGTCCAGGGTGGCCGTATCCTCGGCCAGGTGTACCGGATGGTGCAGCGGGGGAACCAGCACCGCCGTCCCCAGGCGGATGGTCTTGGTGCGGGCGGCGATGCTGCTGACCAGCACCAGGGAGGAGGAACCGATGCCGTAGCGGGAAAAGTGATGCTCGGCAAACCAGGCGCTATGGAACCCCAGTTCCTCGGCCAGGCGTACCTGCTCGGTGGCCTCCTCAATCACCTGGCCGGGATTCGTACCCTCCGGCCAGGGTATATGGGTAAACAGGGCAAACTTCATTGCTGACACCTCTCCCGCCGATTGCCCTTGCGGTTTTGCGGCTGAGCAGAACAAGGGCAATCGCAGCTTAAACCGGAGTTGATGAGTAATTCCGGCTATAGTTTACCAGACTTCGGCAAAGTTACCCGGTTTCTTGCCGACCAAAACCGGGCAACCGCATAACCGGGCAAAGGTACAACCGGGCAACCGTACAACCGCTCATGGTGAGCCTGTCGAACCATCCACCGTACAACCGGGCAACCGCAACATAAATATGTCATCATAAACAACCGTCGTTCCGGCGAAAGCCGGAATCCAGAATCCTCAGTAGCCGACCCGCTCTTTTCCCGGTGATTTCCTGGATTCCGGCTTTCGCCGGAACGACGGTGCTATGACAATGACGGTTCTGTAATCGGAATGACGGTTGCCGGGGTTGCCCTGGTTATAATGCGCTTGCCCTGAATCGTGTAACCGCTCATCACACAACCGCTCATGGTGAGCCTGTCGAACCATCCACCGTACAACCGGGCAACCGTCGCATAAACCGGTCATCATAAACAACCGTCGTTCCGGCAAAGGCCGGAATCCAGAACTCCTTGTAGCCGCCCCGCTCTTTTCCGGGGGATTTCCTGGATTCCGGCTTTCGCCGGAACGACGGTTATATAACGGTTGTATAATAACAACAGTTCTATAATCGGAATGGCGTTTCTATAACAATACCGGTTCTATAATGCGCCTACCCCACTGACCCAGGACATATTGACAAAACCGCCGCATACTTTCAGGATAGCGTAACTTATTCTTTATTCTGCGTTATTCTACCGGCTGCCGGAGGCAAAACTTGACCTTCCTTACCGGATTGGCCCTGCGCCGCAGTTCCGTTACCCTGCTGGTGATTCTGCTGATTATGGGCGGCGGCGTTTATGTCTATAACCAGTTGGAACGGGAGTTGTTCCCGGACGTTGAATTGTCCAGCGTTTTTATCATTACCACTTACCCCGCCGCCGACCCGGAAACGGTGATGCGGGAGGTGTCGGAACCTATCGAGTCGGCTATCGCCAGCGTGGACGGGCTGACCGAAACCCGTTCCACCTCTCAGGAAAGCGTCTCCACAGTTACCGCCACTTTCGACTTCGGCCAGGATATGAAGGAGGCGGAACGGGCCATCCAAAGCCAGGTGAACGGGATAAACTTCCCGGACGAAGTGAACAACCCTTTCATTACCCGCGTCAACAACAATAACTTCCCCATAATGCAAATCACCGCCTCCGGCGACCGGGACATCGTTTCCTTGCAGCGATTGCTGGATGACCTGGTGATACCCCGGTTCGAGCGGGTGCCGGGGGTCAACAGCATCGACGTATCGGGCCGGGTGGATGAGCAGGTCATCGTTACCGTCAACACCGGCAAGCTGGAGGACTTGGGCCTGTCGCTGAACCAGGTAGCGGAGGCTATCAGCAATAACAACATCAGCCTGCCTACCGGAAGCATCACCGACGGCGAAATCACCTACCCGCTGCGGGCCGCCCACGAACTGGGTTCCCTGGCGCAAATCCGGGGGCTGACGGTGGGCTATGAGTCGGTAGTCCTGCCCGATGACGCCGCCGGGCCGGGGGCCTCCCGGCGGGGGCAGCGGCCGGTACTGCTTTCCGACGTAGCCGAGGTGGAGTTGAGCACTTCCGCCGGCGGCAACATCTCCCGCACCAACGGCAAGCCCAGCCTGAGCATCACCGTGGTTAAAGACCCGGACGCCAATACGGTGGACGCCACCCGGGGCATCCAGGCGGTAATGGCGTCGCTGGAGGGGCTGCCGCCGGACGTGGAACTGCTGGAGTTGACCAACGACGGGCCGGAGGTGGAACGTTCCCTGTCCAACCTGCTGCGGGAGGGGACGCTGGGCTTTCTCTTTGCCATTACCGCCGTCTTTCTGTTCCTGATCAACCTGCGGCCCAGCATCCTGCGGGGACTGGCCTTCACCCTGCGGCCTACTATCATCATCGGCATCTCCATTCCGCTCAGCGTGTTGAGCGGCATCCTGCTGATGTACGCCGCCAGTATGTCCCTGAACTTTATGAGCCTGGCCGGGCTGGCGATTGCCGTCGGGCGGGTGGTGGATGACAGCATCGTGGTGCTGGAGAACGTCTATCGCCACGTGCAGCAGGGCAAGCCGCGCATGGAGGCGGCCCTGGTCGGCACCGGGGAAGTCGGGGCGGCCATCATGTCCTCTACCCTGACCACCGTGGTGGTGTTCGTCCCCCTGGCCTTTATCCAGGGCATCGTGGGGGAGTTCTTTACCCCCTTTGCCCTGTCGGTGAGCTTTGCGCTGCTGGCCTCCACCGCCGTAGCCCTGACCGCCGTGCCGGTGCTGTGCGTCATCCTGCTGCGGCAGGGGGACTTGCCCAGCGTCGGCAGCGACGATACCGACGTAGAGCGGGAAATCTGGCTGCAAAAGCTCTATTCCCCGGTGCTGGCCTGGGCGATCACCCACAAGCTGCCCTCCCTGCTGCTGGCGATTGTCGTTACCGGGGCCAGCCTGGCCCTGATCCGGGTGCTGCCCATTACCTTTTTCCCGGCCGGCACGCCCACATCCCTGACCGTCAACGTGGAACTGGAACCGGGACGGGCCATTGGCGGCGTTTTCGACCATACCCGGCGGGTTGAGCAGGCGTTGGAGGGTTTTCGGGCGGCGGGACTGCTGGAAATTTACCAGGTAACTATCGACCAGGCCACCGCCAGCGCCACCTTTACCGCCACCGTGGGGGATGACGCGCCCCCGGACATTGAGGAGCAGGTGCGCCAAAGCCTGCCCCCGCCGCCGGAAGGGGTGGAGTATATCCTCACCGGAGAGGCCGCCGGGCCGGGCGGGGATGACCTGGAAATAACCGTCGTCGGCGCCAAGTTCACCGACATCGTCGCCGTCTCCCGGGAACTGGAACCGCAACTGGCCGCCCTCGACGGGGTCATCAACCTGAGCAGCAGCGTCAGCGAGGCCCGGGATGAGGTAACGGTGCGCATCGACCCGGCGGCGGCGGCCCAATACGGCCTATCCACCATTGAAGTGGCCCAGCAGTTGAACCGCTTTATCCGGGGCCAGGACGTGGGCGACATTGAACTGGACGCCCTTACTATGGACATAGTAGTCCGGGGCCGGCCCCAGGACGTGGACGACATTGACCAACTGAAGGGCCTGCTGATTCAGGGGCCGCTGGGCAGCGTCAAGCTGGGTTCCATCAGCGAAATTGCCATTGAACAGGGGCCGGTAACGGTCAACCGCTTTGACGGCAACCGTTCCGCCACCATTACCGGCACCATTACCGCCATCGACACCCAATCGGTGAACAACGCCAGCCAGGCCGTCATCAACGGGTTGACCCTGCCGCCGGGAGTGCAGGTGCTCACCGGCGGCGTCTTTTCTCAGGTGTCGGAGGGCTTTCAGGACATATTCTGGGCTATGGGCATCGGCATCACCCTGGTCTATCTGGTGATGGTCGCCAGCCTGGGGTCTCTGCGGAATCCCCTGATTATCGTGCTGAGCCTGCCCCTGGCGGTGGCCGGCGCCCTGGTCGCCCTGTGGATTACCAACCGAACCTTGAGTATGTCCGCCTTGATGGGCTTTCTGCTGCTGATTGGCATTGTGGTAACCAACGCCATTGTGCTGATAACCTTTGTCGAGCAGTTGCGGGAGCGGGGAATGGGCGTGCATGAGGCGCTGCTGCGGGGCGGGCGCGTCCGCATCCGGCCCATCCTGATGACCGCTTTCACCACCACCCTGGCCCTGTTCCCCCTGGCCCTGTCCACCGACGCCGGGGGCGGCATCATTGGGGCGGAACTGGCGACGGTAGTCATCGGCGGGCTGATAAGCTCCACTATGTTGACCCTGCTGGTGGTGCCGGTCATCTATACCCTGATGCACTGGTCAATCCCCAACCTGCCGGGGACGGTGCGGGCGCTGTTCCGCCGCCGGGGACGGCTGGGCGCCTAGATAATTTCCGGGCCGCCAGCCCCGGAAACGGGGAAAGGGCGGCTTGATGCGGCATCAATCATAATCATAGTATCGAAATATCGAAAGCAATTTTTCCGTGAGGTATCGGACGTGGCAAGACGTTTCAGCAAGCTCCAACCCCGGCAGATTGCCGTCATCCTGGGCGTAGCGGCCCTGGCTGTGTTAGTCGGCGCCGCCGGCTACGGCGCCACCACCCTGTTCGGGGCCGCCAGCTACGGCGCCACCACCCTGTTCGGGGCCGCCAGTCCACCGGCCGCGCCGAGTAATATCGCCAGCGCGCCCCCGGCCGGCGCCGGGCAGCAGGGCGGCGCCGGGCCGGCCGAAGTTGCGGTACGCAGCCGCCTGGTCTTTCCCGCCAAAGCCGAACTCTCCTTTGAGACCGCCGGGGAAATCGCCGAAATCCTGGTAGCCGAGGGCGACCGGGTTACCGCCGGGCAGACCCTGGCCCGGCTGAAGGCCGACACCTTCCCCGCGCTGGAGGAGGAACTGGCCCGGCTCCGCTATAACATCTCCCAAACCAGGGACACCATCCGGCAGCTTAACCTGGACTTTAGCGGCGAGCCGCTGCTGGTCGCCCAGCGCGCCGAAACCGTGGCCCAACTGGAATACGCCAACCTTCAGACCGCCGACTTTCTCAAGGATATTGACCGGAACCATAACGATGCGCTGGTGGCGGCCCGGCAGACTAAAGACCAGGCCATCCTGAACCTGGACCGCGCGCAGGAGGACTTGGCCGAAGCCCGTCAAGACCTGGACGCCGACCATCAGCAGGTATTGGCTCAGGCTTTCCAGGGACGGGCCGACGCGGAGTTGGCCCTGGACAACGCCCGGCAGCGGCTGACCGACTATACCGACGACATTGCCGACAACACTGTGCGGGGGCAGGACCGGGTAGCCAAGGCCGAACTGGCCTTAGACCTGGCAAAGGAGGCCCTGAAAGACTACCGGGAAAACCTGTCGGACAACACGGTGCGGGGGCAAGACCGGGTAACCGAGGCGGAACTGGCCGTTGACCTGACGAAGGACGCCCTGGCCGACTTTACCGCCGAGCATAGCCGCCTGGTCATCCGCGCCCGCACCCGGGTGGGCGCCGCCGAGGTAGCCCTGGACGCCGCCGAGGACGCCCTGACCCAATTCGTCCGTTCCCCCACCCGCGACCTGCAAGCGGACAACAAGCCCATTGACATCCCCCGCCTGCGCCGGCTCCAGGCCGACGTCGCTTTGGCCGAGTCGGAACTGGCAAAGGCCCGGGAGGATTTGGCCGAACTGGAGGAAGGCCCCGACCCCTTACGGCTCCAGGAACTGGAGTCCAACGTAACCGTCGCCGAGTTGAACCTGACCCAGGCCCGAAAGGACTTGACCGAACTGGAGGAAGGCCCCGACCCCCTGCGACTCCAGGAACTGGAATCCAACGTAACGATCGCCGAGTTGAACCTGGCCCAGGCTAAAGATGACGTGACGGAACTGGAGGAAGGCCCGGATCCCCTGATTGTCAAGGAGTTGCAGACGGCGGTGGACTTGGCAAGGGTGGTGCTGTCCCAAGCGGAAAAGAACCTGGCGGAGGAATTGGAAGGCCCGGATCGGCTGAACATCCGCCGCCTGAACCTGGCGGTGGAACTGGCCCAAACCCGCCTGGGGCTGGCGGACCGGGACCTGAACGAACTGATTGCCGACGGCCCCAACCGGGACGCCGTGCCGCTGCGGGAATTGGAAGTCGCCGCCCGGTTAGCGCAGATTGCCGACTTGGATGAGCCGCCCGACGCCCTGCAAATCGCCGCCCTGGAAGCCGGCATTGTCGTCTCCCTGGAGCGGATGGATGACATTCTGGAGGATATGGAAAAGACCGAATTGCGCGCCCCCTTTGACGGCGTGGTCTATCTGGTCAACGCCGCCGTAGAGGATCGGGTGAACAAGGAATCCCGCATCCTGGAGGTGCTTGACCCCGGACAGGTGGCAGTGGCCGGCCTGGTGGACGGCAACGACTACTCCCTGGTACGCGTGGGCAGCGCCGCCCGGGTCAATATCGCCGCCCTGCCCGGCCAGGAACTTACCGGCACGGTAACGGCGGTGGCAGCGGAACCGGGCACCGAGCGGGGCGTCATCAGCTACCCGGTAACGATCCGGGTCAACCTGCCGGCAGGCGTAGAACTGCCGCCCAGGCTCAGCGCCGTAACCAGCGTGATACTTCCCTGAACCCGGCCGGGCTACCGCCCCGGAACCGTCATACCCGTCATACCCGTCATACCGGGGCCAGGGAACCCTTGAAAAGAGAGGCAAGCCAATGCGAATACCCCTGTTCCGCCGGGGCGGCCGGCAGGAAACCGATCCGGTATGCGATATGCAAGTAGATACCGCCAAGCCACCCGGCGGCAGCTACGAATACCAGGGCCAAACCTACTACTTCTGCGGCCCCGGCTGCAACCGGGCGTTCCAGAAAGAACCGGAAGCCTACCTGTCCGGGGAAAAGAAAATTCAGATGTAGAAGCGGGACAGAGGGCCGGAAGTAGCGGCAACGGCGTCTGAAACGTCTGAAAGGGGTTGACTATGGCTAGACCGGAACAGGCTCACTCCGCCAATGTCCCCGGCCCCTGGTTCGTGGATACGCGCTGCATCCGCTGCGACTCGGCCCGCAACTGGGCGCCCGGCCTGATTGAGACGGATGCCGCCGGGCGTTCCTTTATTGCCCGTCAACCGATTGGGGATGACCAGCAGGCGGCGCTGTGGCGGGCCGCCGCCGCCTGCCCCACCAAGTCCATCGGCAACCGGGATTATCCCCGGGAACCGTCGGGAGTGTTTCCCTACCAACTGACCGACGGGGTGTTTGCTTTGGGCAACAATGCCCTTGACTCCTTTGCCGCCCACTCCTTTCTGGCAACGCGCCCCGACGGAAACTTGCTGATTGACTCCCCGCGTTTCAGCCGGCGGCTGGCCGCAAGCGTTGACGCCCTGGGCGGCATTGCCCACGTACTGCTGACTCACCGGGACGACGTGGCCGACGCTGATCGCTGGGCCGAGCGGTACGGCGCACGGGTCTGGATTGGCGCGGCGGATGCGGACGCCGCTCCCTACGCTACGGACTTGACCGGGGACGCCGGCGTAACCGTCATTGCGCCCGGCGTAGTGTCCATTCCGGCGCCGGGCCATACCAAAGGCCACGTAGCCTATCACCTGGATGAGCGGCATCTGTTCACCGGCGACACGCTGCACTGGAATCACCGCCGGGGTGAGCTGGACGTTTTCCCCAAACAGACCTTTTTCTCCTGGTCAACGCTGGCCGACACGATGGACTTGCTCGCGGCGCTGCCGGTGGAATGGGTGTTCGCCGGCCATGGTATGTGGCATCAGGTAGGCACTGCGGAGTGGACGCGTCAAATGACCGCCCTCGGCCCGGCGATGCGCGACCTGGGCCAGTACGCCTGGGCGCAGCGTACCGATACCACCTATTCCTGGTATTGATGAGCGGCGATTCCCCGCCCGCCACAACCGGGACAATCCATTAGGGAATATGGAATCCCCAATCCCGGTATAAACCCGTCATTCCGGTTTTAACCGTCATTCCAACTTTAACCGTCATTCCGGCGAAAGCCGGAACCGGAACCCTCGGTAGCCGGCCCGCTCTTTTCCGGGGGATTTCCTGGATTCCGGCTTTCGCCGGAACGACGGTTGCTCTGGTGTCGGAACGACGGTTGCCGGCCCGCCGCTAATGCCGCTTACTCCAACCCCACCGACGCCGCCAATTGGCGAAACTCCCGGCGGGTTTCCTCGGTGATTTGCGGCCCCGGATGGCGCACCCGGGCGTTGGCAATCAGCCCCCGCTGCTGCAAGGCGTACTTGCGGATGCCCACGCCGATGCCCTCCTGAAACTCGAACAGCAGCAGGGGCAGGTGGCGGTAGAACACCTCCTCGGCCTGCGCCTTGTCCCCCTCGGCCATTGCCCGGCAGATGGACACCAGCACCTCCGGGTAGGCAAAGCCGGTCATAGCGCCGGCGGAACCCCGGGCCAGTTCGTCCAGCAGGTACATCCCGCCCAGGCCGCCGAAAATCGCCAGGTCGTCCCCGGCGGCGGCGCGGATGGCGGTGATTTTGATGGGCGTTGGCGGATCTTCCAGCTTCAGGTAGTGGACGCTGGGGATTTCCTCGGCCAGACGGGCGATAAAAGCCGGGGCCATGTGGACGCCGGAGGTCTGGGGATAGTCCTGCACCACGATGGGCAGGTCAACGGCGTCGGCGATGCGGCGGTAGTGGGTAAAGAGGGAGTCCGGGTTGGGCTTGCCCATCGGCGGGGCGGAAATCATCACCGCCGCCGCGCCCAATTCCTGAGCCTCCCGGCTGTAGGCGATGGTCGCGCTGGTGCCGGCGGCGGTAGTTCCCAGGGTTACCGGCCGGCCGTTGGCGTGGGCGATAACCTCTTTAGCGACGGCCCGCCGCTCGGCGTCGGTCAGCCGGGCCGCCTCTCCGGTAACGCCCAGGGCCACCACGCCCTGGCAGCCGGATTGGTGCGCCTTTTCCAGCAGGTTGCCGATGGAATCCAGGTCCAGTTCCTCGTTTTCCTTGAAAGGGGTAGCCAGCATCCAGTGGACGCCGCTGAATCGGTCGGCCATAATTCGCTCCTTGACAAAGGGGTTGTTGTTGCCGGCGTATATTATAGCCTAGTGGGTGATTTTTACCACCGGGGCGCCGCTGCGGTGAAATTAGGGTACAATGGCTGAAACGGACGGGCTGAAACGGACTGAAACGCTATTCAGGGAGGCCAGGCCAGCAATGAACGACCGGAACGACCAATACCCCACCCAGCACATCGGCGGCACCATTATGGTGGTGATGATGCAGGTTGACCCGGAACACGAGGATGAGTTTAACCGCTGGTACGATGAGGAACATCTACTAGAACGGCTGGAAATCCCCGGCTACATCAGCGCGCGCCGGTTCAAGCTGGAGGAGGGCACCGACGGGATGCTCAACTTCCTGTGCATCTGGGAACTGGAGGACGCCAGCCCGTTGCAAAGCGAAATGTACCAGCAGCAGCGGGCGCGGATGACCGACCTGCACCGCCGGGCCAACGAGGTAATCAAGGCACGGGCCAGAGGCATCTACCACCAAATCTACCCGCCGACCGGGGCCTTTGAGGACCACTCCGGGTTTCACCCGGAGGCGGTGGGGGAGTAGGGGGGCGGGTGTAAACCGTCGGTTTCCCGCCGGCCGCTTTTGTGCTATGCTCGGTAAATGGTGGCTTACGGGCTGGACAACTGGGGCAGCTTGGTCGGCGCCGCCGGTCTGGTCATTACCATCATCGGGGCGATTATTTCCTATCTGGCCTTTCGCCGGGCCGGCAAGGCCCGGGACGCGGCGGCAGCGGCGGAAGTTGCCAGCCGGGAGACGCGGGCAACCATAACCCGGACGCTCACTACCATTGACCTGGGGCGCGCCGCTACGGTGGTGCAGCGGTTGAAGGAATTGCACCGTCTTGGCTGGTGGGATACCTGCTTGGAGTACTACAATTTGCTCCAGGGTATGCTGGCTGACATTTCCATCTGGCACCCGGCGCCTACCGGAGAAATGCGGGACGCCATCGAAAAAGCTATCCTGCTAATCCGGGAAATGGAGCGGCAAGTGGACACCATCCGGGCGCAGGGGACCGCCCCGTCCGAGTTCCCGGAGTTCAACTGGCAGTTGAACGACATTCAGGGATTGTTGAGGGACATTTCCATCTCAATACATTCCCTTGAAGAGGAAGGTAACTAGCATGGCCGATGTCGTCAAAGCCATTGACCGGCTGCTGGAACGCACCAACCAGAACAGAATCAATTGGACGGTCTCGGAAACTCCGGGCAGCTTCAACGCGGCGGTGGGCAAACTGGCGGTTTACATCGCCGTACAGAAGCAGAATTGGGCCGTTGCCCCCGAAGTGCAATTCCGAATTGTGGGCAAAGATGGCGAAGTCATCCAATCGTTGAACGCCGACCACATCAACGACGCAGTAGTTTATGGCAAATTGCGGGAACTTCACTTGCAGGCCGGTCAGGCCGCCCAAGGCAACGCCGCCAGTTGGGACGAGCTGTTGGCGGAGTTGGAGCGGGTGTAAGCCAATTCTACATTAGTATCATCACATTTGTTGACAACCTTTCAGTATAGTGTTACCGTTATAGTTACTTTACTGAAAGGAGGTAGTCATTATGGCTACAAGCAGCAAAAAGAACTCGTCCAACGATCAGCGGTCTAACGCCAAGAACCCTAACAACCCGGCGAATAAGGCCGACAAGGACAACCGCGCAAACCAGAAAAATCCGAATAACCCGGCCCATCGCGATTCCCGGCAGGGTAAGCGTCGGCGGTAACACTGGAAACCCGTTGGTGTCGCGCCGGTCAAGTTGGGAGGCCGGCGCAATCACTATCAGTCCTTATTGTCGGGAGACAATTTCCAAGTAACGGGGTGTTTCCAGTATGCCAGTCAATCCCGGTGATTTCGAGTACCGATTCTCTTCAAGTAGTCTGCTGGAGATACGGGAGCAGTTGGGATTGTCCCAAACCAATTTGGCTGAGCGGCTGGGGTTGCCGGTCAATACTATTTCCCGATGGGAGCGCGGTGAGACCACTCCCGACGCCAACGCCCTGGCTGCCATCTACTCGATTGCCATAAAGGACGGGGCGGAACCGGAGTTTTTCCAGAGGAGTATGAATACGACACATAATCCTCGCCAACGGGTTACGTCTGATTGCCTTGAGATAATCAAGGGGACAAAGGGAAAGCCCGTCAAAAATGTTGACTTGGGGAACAGCTTCAAGAAAGTCTTCGGAAAGCACGGAGTTTCGCCGGAGAGCTTGGGAGTAAGTAAGAATCACCCCACCAAGAGCTTGCTGAACCTGCTGGAAAAGCAGGATAAAATTCTGGTCAGTCAAGCACCGGGAGACCCTGCATCAGTCATCGTCAGGCCAGTAGGTAGTTCCGCTTCTGCGGGTCAAAACCGTACGAAGTACTTTACCATCCAACGGAAAGGCAGTGCCTCTTACGAACTGACCGTCGTGGGTAAAGACGGTCATAAGCATACCATGGCGCGTATCAGGAAGGGTAAAGACGGCCACTTTACCGACGAAGGTCAGTACCGCCGAGCCATCGAGCAGGCTGTAGCCCAAAACCGTCGGTAGAGACACCGGCGACCGCCTGCCAAAGACCAGGGGCCGGTTTACAAACCGGCCCCTGGTCTATTCCATCTCCCCCCCTAAACCCCCGTCAGCCTTACCACTTCCCCAATATCCGCCACTTCCTCCAGGCGCCACAGCTTTTCCAGCAGGGCGTCGGTTTGGGCGGCGGGGATGAGCGGTTCGGCCAGGGAGCGGAACTTGGCCTCTACCTCGGCGTCGGTCATGGGGTTCTGGTAGTGGCCCTTGTGGTAGGGGACGGTCGCCGTGTAGCGTTGGCCGTCCCTGGTTACCACCTCTACGTCGCAGAGCATCGCTTCCGGGGCGCGGCGGTTGGCTTCCTCGGAAACTTCCACTTTAACCCGGTTGGTCAAGGCCAGCAGTTGGGGGCTGCGGTAGTATTCCTGGTCAAAGTGGTCTTGATGCACCTGCCCGTAGGTCAGGGCCACCGCCGTAGTGTAGGGCATACTGTGGTCGGCGGTTTCCCGGCTTTGCGGGTTCCACTTCTCGGCATCGCCGGCCATAATGTCAATGGCCTTTTGCAAAGTGCGGATGTTCACCTCGGCGATGTCCTCAACCACCACCGGCGGCATCTTTTCCCGCGCCTCCAAAGCCGCCTGCACCACCGTTTGAGAATACTGACCCAAGGGGAACCGCTTGATGCTGCACTCGGTAATCTTGTAGGGAACGCCGGCGCCGCCAAAGGGTTCCAGTTGGTAGGGTTCCTGAGTCACGGCACGGAAAAAGCCATGTTCGCCCTCAAAGATCGGCTCCGGCCCGGTCAGCCCCCGTTGGGCCAGCATAGTAGCAAAGACGGCGTTGCGGCTGGCATTAGCGTAGGCGCAGCCCTTCCAGTGGGACAGGACGCCGCCCCGGGTCTGGCCCAGGGCGATGTTGGGCGCGATGCCCAGGTTCAGGGCCTGGTGGGTCTGCTCCTCGGATAGGCCCAGGGAACGGGCGGCGCCCAGGACGCTGGCGACGCAGCCGTTGGTAACGTGGTCATAGCCCCGATAGCGCAGGGTGGCGGCGTCCCCCAGGCGGCAGAAGGCTTCGTAGGCGGCGACGGTGGCGGTGATGGCCCGCCGTCCGCCCAACCCGGCCAGTTCGGTGGCGGCCAGGACGGCGGCGATGCTGTCGCTGGGGTGGCCCGATTCCAGGCTGGTGTAGCCGTCATTGTAGTCCAGGTAGCGAATCATCACGCCGTTGGCAAAGGTCGCCAGGTCCGGGCTGGTGGCCTGGCCGCTGCCGATGACGGTGCAGGGCTGGGTACTGGTAACAGTGGCCGCCAGGGCCTGGGCGATTTGGCTGGGTTCGCTGGCATAGCCGCCCAGAGCGCACCCGATAGTATCAATAATCATCCGCTTGGCTAGATGGACAATCGCGTCGGGAAGCTGGCTGTAGTGCAGGGCCACGCTCCAGGAACTCATTTGCTGGGCAATGGTGGGCATTGTTTTCCCTCCTTAGCGGGCTGAAGGTCAATTAGCTAGGCCAGGTTGGTGGAACGGGTGGGGCTGGTTCCTTTTCTGCGGTGAACTTACTCCCCGGTGTAGCCCCACTTCTCCGTCCGCGGGAAGTTGCCCACTGCCAAAGGAACAGCGTTCATTCACCCTCTTGAGGCAACAGCGGCTCGACATATTGGAGCAACTGAGGAACATCCTGTTCTACCGCATCCCAAACCGAGTCCAGGTTGATATTATCGTATCCATGAATCAGGTTATCCCGCATACCGGCAATTGATGACCAGGGAACAGCCGTATGCTCATCCCGAAAGGAATCGGAAAGGCGTTTGACCGCTTCACCGATGACCATAAGCTGGTGCAGAACGGCGAACTGTGTTCTTATATCCTCAGCGAACTCGTCCAGGCTCATGCCTCGGGAAAACATCATTACCCGCCGGGCTGCTATGGCGATGTGCAAGAGGGTTCCCCTATCGCGATTCATAAACCAACTCGGCAGATTCCAGGATGCTCCGACGGATAATCCAGTTCTCGCTGCGCTCCACTCCCCTTTTGCTTATCAGGTCCACTTTCCGGCCCAACAACGCCGACAACTCCTCCTCAATTTTGACGTGGTCAATCAGGCTCCATCGGGCATCCGGGGCGAAGGTTACCAGCAAGTCAATGTCGCTGTCGGGCCGAAAGTCGTCGCGGAGGGCCGAGCCAAACAGGGACAGTTCGGTAATCTGCCAGAGTTGGCAAAAGCCCGCCAGTTCCGCGTCGGAAATGCCCAGCCGGGACCGTATCGCTTCCCGCATAATTTCCCCCTGACGGCTATTCTACCCTTTCAGCTACCCCGGTGAAACTCCGCCACCCTTTGCAAAAAGTTCCGCAGCAGGTCATGGCCTACCGGGGTCATTATTGACTCCGGGTGGAACTGCACCCCCTCTACCGGGTGTTCCTTGTGGCGCAGGCCCATTATCAGCCCGTTGTCGGTCCAGGCGGTAACCTCCAGACAGTCGGGCAGGGAGTCGGGATAGACCACCAGGGAGTGGTAGCGGATGCCCTCAAAGGGGTTGGGCAGCCCGGCCAGGACGCCCTGGCCGGTATGGTGAATCAGCGAGGTTTTGCCGTGGCGGATTTCCCCGGCCCGTCCGACCACGCCGCCGTAAACCTCGCCCAGGCACTGGTGGCCCAGGCAGACGCCCAGCACCGGCAGTTTCGGCCCAAAGTGGCGGATGACGGCGTTGGATACCCCGGCCTCCCGGGGCGTGCACGGCCCCGGAGAGACGACGATACCCTCCGGCGCCATTCCCTCAATTTCCTCAACGGAAATCTTGTCGTTGCGCACCGTAACCACCTCGGCGCCCAGCTCCGCCAGGTACTGGTAGAGGTTGTAGGTAAAGCTGTCGTAGTTGTCAATCAGCAGCAGCATCCCGCGCCGGCCCCCCTTAAAAAAGCTCCACGAACTCCAGCCAGTTGCCATCCGGGTCTTGCGCGTACAGGGCCTTGCGGAGCAGCTTGCCGCCGTCATCGTAAAGCGCGGCCGGGTCGCTGTTGAAGGTCAGCCCCTTAGAGGACTTGTCGGCGTAGAACTCCTCAATGTTCTCGACGAAAAAGGCCAGGTGGGACGCGCCGGCATCGTTGCGGTGCAGGTGGCCGTCGCCCACCGGCGGGTTGATATACTGGATTAGCTCCAACTGGTGGCCGTCGCCCAGTTCCACGAAGGCGCCCTTGATGTGGGCGTCGGGAAAGGCCAGCAGCTTGCAGGCAAAATCCCCCTGCCGCTCGGTGCGCCCCACCAGTTTAAGCCCCATAACATTGGTATAAAAGTCAATGGTCCGGTCTATATCCCGAACCACAAACCCGGTGTGAAACATTGATTTAAGCATTAAAAACCTCCTGAATTATCAATTAAGAATTAGGAATTAGGAATTAAGAATTAAGAATTGAGACCCAGAGTTGCCCGAATGTCCAACCCCCAATTCCTAATTCTTAATTCTTAATTCCTAATTATCCGCGTCCTTCGGCCAGGTCAATGGCCCGCAGCAGGGCGCCGGACTTGTGGCGGGTTTCCAGGTATTCGTCCTCGGCGTGGCTGTCGGCCACTACGCCGCCGCCGGCCTGAATATACATTGTCCCGTCCTTGTAGATGCCGGTACGCAGCACCAGGGCGGTGTCCATATTCCCGGAAAAGCTGAAGTAGCCGACGGCGCCGCCGTAGGGGCCGCGCTTTTCCCCCTCAATCTCGGCGATAATCTCCATCGCCCGGATTTTGGGCGCGCCGGATACGGTGCCGGCCGGGAAACAGGAACGCAGGGCGTCATAAGGGGTCAACTCCGGTTTCAACCGCCCCTCTACGTGGGAGACCAGGTGCATCACGTGGGAAAACCGCTCCACGTCCATTAACTGCGTTACCGCCACGGTGCCCGGAACGCTGACCCGCCCGATGTCGTTGCGGCCCAGGTCCACCAGCATAATGTGTTCCGCCCGCTGCTTTTCGCTGTTCTTGAGTTCCGACTCCAGGGCCGCATCCTCTTCCGGGGTCTTGCCTCGGGGCCGGGTTCCGGCGATGGGATGGGTGGCAACGATGCCGTCCTCAACTTTAGCCACCGTCTCAATGGCGGCGCCGACGATGTAAAAGTCGTCCAGGTTCAGGTAGTACATATAGGGGGACGGGTTGACGCTGCGCAGGGCGCGATAGACCTGGAAGGGGTGGGCCGCGGTGCGGCGGGAAAACCGCTGGGAGTTCACCACCTGGATGACGTCGCCGGCGTAGATATACTCGACGCACTTCGCCACCGCCGCCTCGTAGCCGGGCTGGGTAAAGTTGGAGGCTACCTCGGCCGGTTCCTCGGAAGTAGGCCGGTCAACCGACCGGGCCAGGTTCAACTCCAGGGGCTGGGCCAGACGGCGCACCAGGTCGTCAATCTTGCCGGTGGCCTCGGTGTAAGCCTGTTCTACGTCGCCGTCCAGCCGGACATGGCTGACCACCTTGATGTCGTGGC
Organism: uncultured Dehalococcoidia bacterium; assembly: GCA_958295765.1. Classification (GTDB taxonomy): domain Bacteria; phylum Chloroflexota; class Dehalococcoidia; order Lucifugimonadales; family UBA3495; genus CATQHB01. The sequence goes on along the minus strand of CATQHB010000002.1, from coordinate 146,970 downwards.
GCAGGTGGTCGAACACCAGCAGGGTGTCGGCGAACATAAAGACCGATTCGGGCAGGCCCTGGGGGTCGGCCGGCATCGGCGGCACCCGCGGCTCGAAGTAGCGGATGGAGTCATAGGCCAGGTAGCCGACCCCGCCGCCGTGAAAGCGGGGCAGGCCCTCGATGGGGATGAGTCGGTACTGGCCCATCTCCTCCTGCACCGGAACCAGCGGGTCAATTTCGCCCCGCGCCTCGCCCCGTCCCGTCTTGACCACCCGGTAGGGTTCGGTGCCGATAAAGCTGTAGCGGCCCAGCCGTTCCCCGCCGGAGACGCTTTCCAGCAGAAAGGAATAGGGGGGCCGGGCCACCTTCATATAGGCGGACACCGGGGTTTCCAGGTCGGCGTTAATGGGGCGGTAAACCGGCACCAGGTTGCCCTGGCCCGCCCCGGCCAGGGCTTGTACCTCGGCCAGCGATGGATAGTACATTGTCCCTCACTCTGCGCCCGTTTCAATTCCGGCAAGTCAAAAAGCCCGCCCCGCAAAGGGACGAGCTTTTGTCGCGATACCACCCTCATTATCAACCCGGTCTCTCCCCGAGCGCCTCGGGGGTTGGCCGAACCGGGCCGACATCTCAACCGGCGGGAGGGGCTGGCCGGCCGGCCGTACCCCCGTGCCGTGGGCCGCTAACGGCGCCCAACCGTCCCAGCCTACTCAGGGAATAGCCGGGGTGGATGCTGTTCGATGCACCAACCCGCCCGGCGCGGCCCGTTCAGCCGGCGGCTCCGGAGTCCATTCGTGCTTCTGCGCCTGGCGCCGGCTCTCACCTAACCCGGCTCTCTGGGCCTCGCTGGAAGCCTACTATTCCCCTTCCCAGCCTTTGCAATTTTCAATTGTCTGGTCAAGGGCAAGTATAGGTTGCCTGGGGAAAGGGTGTCAAGGGACGGGGGCATCCGGTATTCCCTACCCTGATTAACTCCGGCGGGTGGTTTGGATTGTCGGATGGTTGGCTGGTAGGGGCGGGTTTATAACCCGCCCGACGTTTAACGGCAAGGGAGTGCCGGAAAACCGGTGTGCGATAGATGACACATTCCTCGCATGAGCCAGGGCGGGTTATAAACCCGCCCCTACCTTGATGTAAATACCGGCAAGGGTTGAAAATACCTGGAAAACCCCCGCCTTACCAAACCCCGCCACTTTAGGGTATGATAGGGCCAGCCAGTAAAGCCAGCCAGTAAAAGCGGAGGTTGCCCGGCTAATGTTCAGCTATATTGACCACCTGGAATGTACCCAATGCGGCCAAACCTTTCCCCATAATCAGGTCAGCAAGGTCAGCGATTGCTGCGGCAAGGTGCTTTTTGCCCGCTATGACCTGCCCCGGCTGCGCCGGGAGGGGAGCCGGGAGGTGTTCGCCGGCCGGGAACCGAATATGTGGCGCTTTGCCGAGTTGATGCCGGTAACCGACCCGGCTCAGGTGGTTACCCTGGGCGAGGGGGGAACGCCGCTGCTGGCGGCGACCAACCTGCAAAAAAAGCTGGGCCTGCAAAGCCTGTTCATCAAGGAGGAGGGGCTGAATCCTACCGGGACTTTCAAGGCGCGGGGCATCTCCGCCGCCGTTTCCAAGGCGGCGGAACTGGGCATCACCGGGTTCACTATGCCCTCGGCCGGCAACGCCGCCGGCGCCGCCGCCGCCTACTGCGCCCGGGCCGCCCGTCCGGTCCAGGTCTTTATGCCTCAGGACGCGCCCCCGGCCAACAAGAAGGAGTCGGTGATGGCCGGCTCCCAACTCAACCTGGTGGACGGCCTGATTAGCGATGCCGGCCGCCTGGCGGTGGCGGTGGCCGCGGAACAGAACCTCTTTGACCTCTCCACCCTCAAGGAGCCGTACCGGGCCGAGGGCAAGAAAACTATGGGCCTGGAAATCGCTATGCAGTTGGGCTGGAAAATGCCCGACGCCATTATCTACCCCACCGGCGGCGGCACCGGCATCATCGGGATGTATAAGGGTTTCCAGGAGTTGCTGGAACTGGGCTGGATTGAAGGTACGCCGCCCAAGTTTATCGCCGTGCAGCCTACCGGCTGCCAGCCGATTGTCAAGGCGTTTAACGAGGGCGCGGCCACCGCCGAGACCTGGGCCAACGCCGCTACCCTGGCCGACGGGCTGCGGGTGCCCGGCCCCTTTGCCGACTACCTGATTCTCCAGGCCATCCGGGAGACCGGCGGCACCGCCCTGGCGATTGAGGACGCCGATATGGTGGAGGCAATGTACGAAATCGCCACCGAGGAGGGCATCATCGCCTGCCCGGAGGGGGCGGCGACCCTGGTGGGCCTGAAACAGTTGGTGCAGCAGGGTTTCCTGGGCGCCGACGAAACTATCGTGCTGCTCAACACCGGCTCCGGCTACAAGTACCTGGACCTGATCCGGGACCGGAATTAGGGCTTGGCGTTTATTTTCCCCAAGGAGTAACGGGAGGAATAGTCGTGGAAGTTATTCTCTGCTCGCCCCGGGGCTTTTGCGCCGGCGTCGTCCGGGCGATTCAGGTGGTAGAGCATTGCCTGGAGCGGTTCGGGCCGCCGGTCTATGTCAAGCACCAGATTGTCCACAATCCCTACGTGGTAGAGGATTTAGAGAGCCGGGGGGCCATCACGGTGGAGACGGTAGCCGAAATTCCGCCGGGGTCGCTGGTGGTGTTCTCCGCCCACGGTTCGCCCCCGGAGGATTTTGAGCAGGCCCGAACCCGCAACCTCCGGGTCATTGACGCCGTTTGCCCCCTGGTAACCCGGGTGCATAACGAAGCCGTCAAGTATCACCGCCAGGGCCGCAAGGTAATCCTGGTGGGGCATGAGGGACACCAGGAAGTAAAGGGTACGATGGGCCAGGCGCCGATGTCGCTGGTGGATGAGAGTTCGGAGAACCCGGCGCCCCAACGGGAGCAGTGGACGGAATGGGGGCCGGATACGCCGGTAGCGGTGCTGACTCAGACCACCCTTTCCGTAGGGGACACCGCCGCCGCCATCGACAGCATCCGGGAGCGCTTTCCCCAGGCCGAGGTGCGGAACGACATCTGCTACGCCACCACCAACCGGCAGGCGGCGGTAACCAAAATGGCCGCCCTGGTGGACCTGGCCCTGGTCATCGGCGCCCAGAACAGTTCCAACTGCAACCGACTGCGGGAGGTAGCCCAGGCCCTGGGGACGCCGGCCTACCTGATTAACGGCCCGGAGGAAATCGCCCCGGAATGGCTGGAGGGCCGGGTAAAAGTAGGCATCGCCTCCGGCGCCTCCACCCCGGAGGTGCTGGTCAACGCGGTCATCGCCGCCCTGAACCCGGACAAGATAACCCTGCTGGAGGGGGTGGAGGAGGACGTTACCTTTACGATGCCCAGGGAGTTGCGGTAATGCCGCTTGGGGTAGGGGCGTATTCCGGCGGCGGCGTCTTGGATTAGGTGAGGGTATCGGGGCGGGTTGCCCAACCGTCGGTATTTTCTACGCTTGTTGGAATTTGCATCGGCGTAGGGGCGGTTCGCGAACCGCCCCTACCGGCCAACGAAACGTGGCCCGGCAAGCAATACCAACAAATGTGGGGAATACTTAACCGTCGACGCCCTTCCTTGCAATGTCACCCTGAACGGAGTGGAGGGTCTAAAATCCCTGTCATAAGAAACATTCCGGTCATTGGGCATTTTAGATTCCTCGGCTACGCTCGGAATGACAAGTAGGGTAGGGTGAACCGGTTGGTGTGGGTCAACAAGTCCTGACCATTGAGTAAGGTAGGTACAAGTTACCAGAGTTGACCTCCACCCGCTCATCCTGAGCTTGTCGAAGGATAACAAGGGGTATCGCCAGATACGGTAAGATGGTTCGACAAGCTCACCATGAGCGGATTGTTGACCCCCACCCGCTCATCCTGAGCTTGTCGAAGGATAACAAGGGGTATCGCCGGATACGGTAAAATGGTTCGACAAGCTCACCATGAGCGGATTTCGTACCTTGCGCCAGCCCTAACCAATGAGACGCCACTAACCCGTAGCTATACCCCTAGGCCAGCCTGATTAAAGGAGCACACTTTCCCGTTGCCTTATGACCAGGAGCAGGTTGCGCCCCGATCCCTGGCCCGCCGGGTCTTTTCCCTGCCTACCCTAATTTCCCTGGCTCTGGCGGTGGCCCTGCTGGTTTTTCTGGGGTTCCGCTTTGACGTTGACCTGGCCGCTACCGGGCAGCAGATACGGGCGGCCAATCACTTTTACCTTTTTCTGGCTGCCGCCATCCACTACACCGGCTTTCTCTTTCGGGGGCTGCGCTGGCGTCTGCTGCTCCGCAACGTGCAGGAGCCGGGCGAGGCCGCACCGGGACTGCTCCATTGCAGCCAGTTGATTGTGCTGGGCTGGTTCGCCAACTCGGTATCCTTTTTCCGGCTGGGCGACGCCTACCGGGCCTGGCTTTACCACGACGAAAAGGGCGCGCCCTTCTCCCGCACCATCGGCACCATCCTGTCGGAGCGGATGCTGGACACGGCCATCGTCATCCTGCTGCTGGCGGTGTCCCTGCCCTTTCTGGCACGGCAGGACGCCGGGCTGGTCTGGACGGTGACGGCCCTCGGCGGGGCGCTGCTGGCCCTGCTGGGGCTGGCTTTGCTGGCCCTGATTGCCACCCGGGGAACTTTGGCCCGGTGGCTGCCGGCCTGGCTGGTGGACCGCTACCGCCAGTTCCAGGCCGGCGTCCTGGGCAGTTTCCGGCAGACGCCGTTGGCAACCCTGTGGGGTCTGCTGGCCTGGCTGGTGGAAGTGGCCCGGGTATATCTGGTAACCCTGGCCCTGGGGATTGACCTGGGCTGGCCGGTGGTCATTTTCACCACTCTGGCAAACTCGATCCTGACCCTGGCGCCGACTCCGGGCGGGCTGGGCGCGGTAGAGCCGGGGCTGGCCGGACTGCTGACCCAGCTTTCCACCCTGTCCATTCCGGTCATTGCGGCCCTGGTGCTGGTGGACCGCTCCATCACCTACCTCAGCGTCATCGTGTCCGGGGGCATCCTGTTCCTGGCGCGTGGGGTCTGGCGGCAGCGGGCCGGCGCCCCGGCCGGGAGTTAGCCGCCGATGCTCTATACCGCCAGCTTTTACGCCCCGCAGGACTGGCTGGGCCAAGCCTACCGGGTATCCCGCGCCCACCCCCGGGGCCGCCGGACGCAGTGGGAGACGCAGCCCTACCTCTACCCGTCCCGGCCACTACTCCTGGCCTACCGCCGGGAGGAACTGGACTTTGCCGCCCTGAGCCAAGCCTACCGGGAGGAACTGGATGCGGCCTACGGCTTGACGGCCCTGTTCAGGGAGTGGATTGAGGAGTTGCCCGGCCGGGGCGACATTACCCTGCTGTGCTTTGAGAACGCGCAAACCCCCTGCCACCGTCGGGTGGCGGCGCAATGGCTGGTGGAACAGGAACCGGGGCTGGCGTTGGGGGACTTGCGGTGATGTAGGGGCGGGTTTGTAACCCGCCTTGGCTTGGATATGGACGGTCTTTGCCGTTGAACGTCGGGCGGGTTACAAACCCGCCCCTACCCGGTGATGATGCCAACACCCGTTGAGAATACCTTTTCACAACCGGGGCCGGCACCAAGTCATTACCAATGACAACATCCACTCATGGTAACAACATCCGCTCATGGTGAGCTTGTCGAACCATACCCCCTACCCGACAGTTCACCCCTCGACCGGCTCCGGGCCACCAGGTTAAAGCAGGTTTGCATCCAACGGCGGCAGCTCAGCTACGTCGGGCAAGTCCTCAACATTGGCCTCGGCCGGCCGGGGCGGTTGCAGCAGCAGGGTCAGCCGCCGCCTTTGCTCCCGGGTCAGGGAGGCTGCGGGCAAGGGCCGGGGTTCGGAGGTTCGTATCTCCTCAAGGCGGGCGATCATACTCTGGGCCACGTTGATTCCGTCCTGCACGGTGGTAGGACTTAACTTATGCTCAAAGAAGTTGTTGTGCAGTTCCTTAATTGCCAAGTGAGACATCAGCAACTCCGGGGCATCCCACTCATCCCGCAACTGCTCCAGGACCAGATATACCCGGTGATGATTGTAATGATTCCAGCCCCGTAACTCGCCGCAGGCTTTGGCGGCGCCGGCTACGGCCCCATAAGCCTTTTCCGAGGCTTGCACCGGGTCGCCCTTATCCAGTTCCGCCTGCGCCTGTTGCAGCTTATGTTGGCTCAGCGCGGCGTAGCGAGCCGATTTCTGGATGCGGTGTTGGGGGATTTCCGGTAGGGGTGTGGTCATAGTCTTGTATCCGCCGGTTTGGCTTGATAAGGGTTGCCTTGAATGGAATGGTAACACATTCCCAACAATGACCGGAAGTAGGGGCGGGGAGTTCGTGGTTCGACAGGCTCACCATGAGCGGAAAAGATGGTTCGACAAGCTCACCATGAGCGGGAAAGATGGTTCGACAAGCTCACCATGAGCGGGAAAGGTGGTTCGACAAGCTCACCATGAGCGGAAAAGATGGTTCGACAAGCTCACCATGAGCGGGAAAAGTGGTTCGACAAGCTCACCATGGGCGGGAAAGGTGGTTCGACAGGCTCACCATGAGCGGGAAGGATGGTTCGACAAGCCCAGGATAAGCGGGTGTTATTGCGGATATTACAAATCCTTATAGGGAATAACTTGACACCGCTTAAATCACCTGAATATAATCAACCCAGGCTGTTATGTTGATTGCGTTGTCAGGCAGCCTTATCCTCCGGCATGGGCCGTCCCCGCCAGTACGCTCCATAGAGTTCCCGTAGTTTCTGCTTCACCTGGAGCTGCTCGCCCTCCCTAGCCATTTGATTTTGGTTTGAGGCATGACCACCAAGTATATATTCGTTACCGGCGGAGTGGTCAGTTCCATCGGCAAGGGGATTTGCGTTGCTTCCATTGGCCGCATCCTCAAGAGCCGAGGGCTGTCCGTCTCGGTGGTCAAGCTGGATCCTTACTTGAACGTGGATCCCGGCACGATGTCGCCCTATCAGCACGGCGAGGTTTTCGTAACCCGGGACGGCGGGGAGACGGACCTGGATTTGGGCCACTACGAACGGTTTATTGACGTGGAACTGACCCGCTCCTCCAACATTACCGCCGGCCAGGTCTATCTGACCCTCATTACCCGGGAGCGGCGCGGCGATTTTCTGGGCGGCACCATTCAGACCGTGCCTCACGTAACCAATGAGATTAAGGCCCGGCTGACCCGGCTGGCCGAGGAGTCCGGGGTGGACGTTATCGTGGTGGAAGTGGGCGGCACCGTGGGCGACATTGAGGGGCTGCCTTTTCTGGAAGCCATCCGGCAGATGCGCAAAGACGTGGGCCGGAACAACGTCTGCTACGTGCATCTGACCCTGCTCCCCTACATTGCGGCGGCGGAAGAGTTGAAAACCAAGCCCACCCAGCACAGCGTCAAGGAACTGCGCAGCATCGGCATCCAGCCCGACGCCCTGATCTGCCGCAGCGACACGCCGATTTCCGACACAATCCGGGAAAAACTTTCCCTGTTCTGCGACGTGGACGGGGAGGCGGTGATTCCCCTGGCGACGGTGGACAATGTTTACGAGGTGCCGCTGATTTTGGAGGAGGCCGGCCTGGGCCAGTCCATTATGGACCTGCTCTCCCTCCAGGGGCAGCCCCGGGATATGACCGAATGGTCGGAAATGGTGGAGCGGATGCGCCAACTGGAGGGCAAGCTCTCCATCGCCATTGTGGGCAAGTACGTGGAATACCCCGACTCCTACCTGTCGGTGAAGGAGGCCCTGCGCCACGCCGGAATGTCCCAGGGCCGGGAAGTGGACATCCGCTGGGTTCACTCGGAGGACGTGGAGCGGGACGGGCCGGCGGTGCACCTGGACAACGTGCAGGGCATCGTGGTGCCCGGCGGTTTCGGCAACCGGGGCGTCGAGGGGATGATTGACACGGTACGCTATGCCCGCCAGCATAAGATTCCGTACCTGGGCCTGTGCCTGGGCTTGCAGGTGATGGTCATTGATTGGGCGCGCAACGTGCTGGGCCTGGCCGGGGCCAACTCCTCGGAACTGGACCCGGATACGCCCCACCCGGTCATCCACATAATGCCGGAGCAGCGGGAAGTAACCGACCTGGGCGGCACCATGCGGCTGGGCGGGTATCCCTGCCGTCCGCAAAAGAACAGCCGCACTATGTTGGCCTACCAGGACACGGAAATTTCCGAGCGGCACCGCCACCGTTTCGAGGTGAACAACAGCTATCGGGAGTGCCTGGAGCAGTCGGGGATGATTGTCGGCGGGCTGTCCCCGGACGGCAAGCTGGTGGAAACCGCCGAGGTTAAGGAACATCCCTTTATGGTAGGGGTGCAGTTCCACCCGGAGTTTCAGTCCCGGCCCAACCGGCCCCATCCCCTGTTTTGCGATTTTATCGCCCAGTCCCGGCAGACCCTCCGGGAGGGCGCCCAGTTGCCCCTGGAGACGGATTAGCCGGCGCAAAAGCGCCGGCGTAAAAGGGGCTTAACGCTCCGGGAATAAAGACCCAAACCGGGCCGGAATCAAAACCGAAGTAAAGCAAGAATCGAGTAGAGAAACAAAGCTGTGAAGCTGTTTTTGGATACCGCCAATCTTGAGGAAATACGGGAAGGCGCCGAACTGGGCGTAGTAACCGGCGTAACTACCAACCCGTCCCTGGCCGCCAAGGAGGGCATCGGCGGGCGGGACCGCTACCGGGCGGCGGTGCAGGAAATCGCCGACCTCATCGACGGCCCCATTTCGGTGGAGGTGGTCAGCCTGGACGCCGCCGGTATGATTGCCGAGGGCCGGGACATCGCCGAGTGGATTCCCAACCCCTGGGTGAAAATCCCCAGCACTACCGAGGGGTTCAAGGCCATATCGGTGTTGGCCCGGGATGACATCAAAATCAACCAGACCCTTTGCTTTTCGGTGAACCAGGCTATCCTGGGCGCGCAGGCCGGTTCCACCGTGGTCAGCCCCTTTATCGGCCGGCTGGACGACATCGGCCAGGCGGGAATGTCCCTGGTCGAGGATATAGTCGCCCTGTACCGGCAGCACGGCATCAGTACCCTGGTAATGGCCGCCAGCATCCGCCACACCCTGCATTGCACTCTGGCGGCCCGGGCCGGCGCCGACATTGCCACCATACCCTACGGGGTGCTGAAACAAATGGCCCAGCATCCCCTGACCGACGCCGGGGTTTCCCGGTTCCTTCAGGATTGGGAAAAGGCCGGCGGCGCCTAACGGCAAACCTTTCACTTTCCAGGCGTCAACTATAAAACTCCCGGTAGGGAACAACGGCGACCGCCGCCTACCCGGACATTTGAGGTTCTACTTCAAGCACAGCACAGCGAAACAAAACGCAACCCTGGCATCAATTTACGCCAAACAACCCTCTTTCCTTTGCCCGGCGCCGGCGGCTGCCCCCGACCCGGCGGGCCGCCTCCATTTACCCCTACGATTGCGGCCAAAGCAGCAGTCAAAAGACGGCAAAGGACGGCGGAAATGCCGGGATACGGGATACGGCAATCGGGGATATGGATGGTTCGACAGGCTCACCATGAGCGGGGGTTTGCAACGCCGGCTCACCATGAGCGGTTATGCCATAAGCTCAATATGAACGGGAATTGCAACGCCGGCTCACCCTGAGCCACGATTTGCAACGCAGGCTCACTACTGGCGGGGAATTAGACCCTTTACCCGCTCATCCTGAGCTTGTCGAAGGACAAAGACAGGACAAGGATTAGGGATCGGTTTTCTTTCGGAAGAACAGCGAGGTGATGATGACAACTGCTACTAAGCCGCGGATGATGGACGTAGCCGAACTGGGGGCCAAGAGCAAGGATGAACTCCTGGACCTGGCCCAGGACTTGGGGTTGGAGGACACGGCGACCCTGGCCGCCGTGCGCCGGGAGGATTTGCTGAACCGGATCCTCCATGCGGTTTCGGCTCAACAGGCCCTGGTATCCTCTGGCATCCTGGAAATTATGGACGAAGGCTACGGCTTTCTGCGCCAGGTTTCCTATCTGCCGGCCACCGGGGACGTTTATATCTCCCAGTCTCAAATCCGCCGTTTCGGGCTGCGTACCGGCGACACCGTTACCGGCCAGGTGCGCCCCCCCAAGGAAGGGGAACGCTACTTCGGCCTGGTGCGGGTGGAGCAGGTCAACGGGGTGGAGACCGACCAGTTGCATATCCGGTTCCGGCCCCAGTTCGAGTACCTGACGCCCATTTTCCCGGAAACTCACGTCGTGCTGGAAACGGACAGCGCCAACCTTTCCACCCGGATGGTTGACCTGTTCGCCCCTATCGGGTTGGGGCAGCGGGGCCTGATTGTGTCGCCGCCCAAGGCCGGCAAGACCACCATCCTGAAACAGATTGCCCACAGCGTATCCTTCAATATGCCGGAGGCGATGTTGATGGTGGTGCTGATTGGGGAGCGGCCGGAAGAGGTAACCGATATGCGCCGGGCGGTGCACGGGGACGTATTCGCCTCCACCTTTGACGAATCGGTGGAGGAACAGTGCCGGGTGGCCGAGTTGGCCCTGGAAAAGGCCAAGCGGTTGGTGGAAAATCAGCGGGACGTGATAATTCTGCTGGACAGCGTTACCCGGCTGACCCGGGCCTATAACCTGGCGGTGCCGTCCAGCGGGCGCACCCTGTCCGGCGGCATTGACCCGGCGGCCCTGTACCCGCCCAAAAAGTTCTTTGGCGCCGCCCGCAACATCGAGGAAGGCGGCAGCCTGACCATCATCGGCACCTGCCTGGTGGATACCGGCAGCCGGATGGATGAGGTGATTTACGAGGAGTTCAAGGGCACCGGCAATATGGAGTTGCACCTGGACCGCAAGCTGGCCGACCGCCGCTTTTTCCCGGCGGTGGACATCGTGCGCAGCGGCACCCGCCGGGAGGAACTGCTTTACGACGACACCACGATGAAGCAAATCTGGCTGCTCCGCCGGATGATTTCCCTAATCTCCAACGACGGCTCCACCAGCGCCACCGAGCGGGTGCTGGAGCGGCTGTCCAAGTACCCCAACAACCAGGACTTCCTGGAAAACCTGAACCGGGAGACGTAGCCAGGTTTCCTATTGCCAAGCACCGGCCTGGCCCTCCCCCGGAACCGGGGGAGGGTTTTTGTTGTTTCCGCAAAAATAATCGGGGTAATGTCGGGTGTGGTATCATTAAGGGCGATAGGGTTTTCAAGAGGAAATCCTGAACCAGGACTTGTACCCGGTAAAGCCCGGTGTCAAGACCGGATAGCGGAGACCAGAGCAACGGGTTGCGGATTGATGTACCCGGATGAAGTAATCGACGACTACCAAGACCACCCCATCCGCCTGCCCGGAGAGCGGTGGGGGCATATAATACACGACCACCCCTGTATGGCAAATATGCAGGAAGAGCTATCGCAGACCCTTAAAGATCCGGAGATAATAAGAAAGTCAACCCGCCCTATGGGTACAGCGAGGATTTACTACAAGTGGTTCGACAATACCGTTGTGGGTAACAAGTGGGTCTGTGTAGTGGCGGCGTTCCTCGAGGACGGCGATGCGTTTGTGCTAACCGCTTACCCGTCCGACAGACTCAAGCCCGGTGAGGAAATATGGAGAAAAGAGAATCGGTAAACGTCTGGTTCGACCGGCCCGGCAATTTCCTGGAAATTTTCTGGGGCTATAATGACGGTTCCGGCGTCGATTACCCGGCTGACACTGAACTGGAGCCTACGGTCTTTCTGAATGTCGAGAACGCTGCCGTCGGTTTCCATATTTTCGGCGCGCTCAACGACAGCAAGGGTTACGTTAGGGAAACCTATACCCTGAACGACGCCCAACCTTATCCCCTTGCCGTCAAGTATGACCGGGATAAAGACCGGTGGCAGGTGCATTGGGGCCATCCCGCCGTGGACTGCATCGACACGCCCAACCCTCGGATTAAGGCCAGGGTGGACGCGGCGGGACTGATTCAGGGGGTGGAAATCTATGACCTGCGGGGCTTTTCAGAGGAAATCCTGAACCAGGACCTTTACCCGGTAAAGCCCGGCGCCCCGGCGGCCCGGCAGTAAAACAATTATTTCCAGGCCAGGCATCTATATCTATAATCTATAGCCACCCAATCCAGGCATCCGGCTATCCGGTACAAAGTGATATGGCCGACAGCAAGATACTGATAATAGACGACGAATGGGAATCCGCCATCGTCAAGGCGGTGCAGCGGCGGTTGGAGGAGGAGGGTTGGCGCACGGTGATCGTCGAACCGCAATCCCGCTGGCTGGTGGGGGATGAGTTCGAGGCCGCCGCCATCTACGTCATCGAGGCGGAACGGCCCGACGGCGTGCTGCTGGACGTGCGGCTGGGCGAACACCGGGATGACCAGTTCAAGGGGCTGGAAATCCTGCGCTACATCGTGGAACATTACCCTACCCTGCCGGTGCTGATGTTCACCCAGTACGCCCAGGGGCCGGCCCGGGATACGGCGGTACGGGGCGCCCTGCGCTGGAACGCCCCGGTGGATTATATCGACAAGTTAGCCAGCCCGGAGGAGGTGGTGCTCCGGCTGCGGCGGCTCATCGGCGCCGCCCCGGAACTCATCCCGGTGGGCGCGCACCTGCTGGTGGACGTGGGCGCCGAGACCGTCTCCGCCCGGCCGGAGCGGAACGCCGACCTGCGGCCGGTGGACGACATTCACGGGATGAAGTTCGAGATTTTCCGGGAACTGGCCGCCGCCTGGTATCGCAGTCCGGGGGAACTGGTGCCCTTCAGCCGCCTGGAACGCTACTCCGAGGGCGAGGAGGCCCGCGCCTCCCTGCGGGTACGCATCCGGGAAATCAAGGTGTCCATCGGCAAGTCCCTGGGCATCAACCTGGGCGCCAACGACCTGATAATCAACGTAAGAGACCGGGGCTACCGCCTGGTGCCGCCCCAGATGTGACGCCGTGATTATTCCCAACTTCCGGCCCCGACTGCGGGCCGGCCTACCCTGGAACCGGCGCCAAAGCTGGCTGCCGCCGACTTGGGCGGCGCCAGTCGCCGGCCTGACCCGCCGGCTGGGCGGCCTGCTGCTGGCCGCCGGGCTGGTGGGCCTGCTGCTGGCGCCCCTGCTGGGCGAGGCCCTGTTCCCCCGCCTGTGGAGCATTGAGCCGCTGACCTACATCGGCGCGGCGCTGCTCATCCTCGGCCTGGTCGTCCACGGTGCCGCTCACCTGACCCAGGAGGCCCTGCGCCGGGGCGAGGCCGCCGCCGTGGAAGATCGCCGCATCGCTGAGCGGTGGACCCGGTTGACCCAGCAGTATTTTGAGCTGTTCAATCATGACCTGGGCCGCCCCCTGCGCCGCATCCTGGGCAAGGAGCGGGAAATTCGCGAACTGCTCCAGGACACCGACGCCGCTATACCCCCCTCGGTTCGGGAGTTGCTGGACGAAATTGAGGAGCAGACCCCCAGCTTCCGGCTGATGATGTCCAACATCCAGGTGCTGATTGAGTTGGAGACACCCAACACCGGCGCCACCCTACACGCCGTCGAGCCGGCCGAGGTGGTGCGCCGCATCGTGGACCGCTACAGCCTGGTGGCCGCCGATGCCCAAAAGCAAATCGCCTGGTGGTCGGAACCCACCGAGTTCGGCATCGTCTATTGCGACAGTTCCGCCATTGAGCATATCGTTACCAACCTGGTGGACAACACGGTGCGCTACGCCGGGAGCTACGTGGAAATCGGGTTGACCCGGGACGAGGACAACTTTTACATCCGGGTAGGGGACGACGGGCCGGGGATTGCCAACCGCTACCTGCCCTTCCTGTTCGACCGGGGATGGACGCCGGAGGTAGCCCGGCGGGAGGAGCGCACCAGTTCCGGCCTGGGCCTGTTTATCGCCCATACCCTGGCAAAGCGTTACGGCGGCGACCTGACCGTAACCAGCGTGGCCGCCCCGGACCCGGAGCATCATACCGCCTTTCTGGTAACCCTGCCCCTGCGTCCGAAACAATGAGATTGTTCTCCAACAAAGCCGGCGCGCCGCCGGGATTGGCCGGGATTCGCCGGGTCATCCCGGTGTCCCGGCGTATCGGTAGGCAGATAATCCCCGGGGTAATCGGGGTAATGGCCTTGTTGCTGGTGGGCGCAGTAGGCTGCGTCTATCCTACGGAGCGGCCGGGGTTGGCAACGCCCCCGCCGCCGGCCGCCGTTGCGATCCAACCGCCGGCCGCCGTTGCCGCCACGCCGACGCCGCAGCCCACCGTCCCGCCTACCCTGGCGCCGACGCCGACGCCGCAACCTACGCCGACGCCGGCGCCGACGGCCACGCCGCAACCCACGCCCACGCCGCAACCTACACCGACGCCGACGCCCGCGCCCACCGCTACGCCCCCGCCGCCGCCTTCCCCCACGCCAGCGCCTACCGCCACGCCGCCGCCGGCGCCGGACCCGGACAGCCTGCCTTTCCTGGACGTGCAGGCGCCGCTGGACCGGAGCATCGTGCGGCAGGACTCGGTAACGGTGCGGGGCATCACCAGCGTTGGCGCCTCGGTCAGCATCCGGGGCCGGGCGGTCGCCGCCGGCGAGGAGGGCCGCTTTCAGATTACCGTTCCCGTCTCCCCCGGCGTCAACCTCATTGACGTGGTAGCCATTGACGCCGAAGGCAACCGCCGCAGCCGCTCCCTGACCATCACCTTCCTGCCGCCGGAACCTTTTTTCCTGACCATCACCGAGCCTGGAGAGACGGTAGTTTTTGAGAACACCGTCCTGCTCTGGGGCCGGACGGCCTCGGACGCCGCGGTTACCGTCAACGGCATCGCCATTCCGGTGGATGAGTTAGGCATATTTTCCACCAGGGCCACCCTGCTCCCCGGCGACAACACCTTCCACGTGCAGGCCACCAGTCCCCAGGGTAGCGTCCTGCAAGAAACGGTAACTGTAACCCGGATTGACTTGCCCCAGTAGGGTAATCGACTAATGACCCGGATTTGTGCCGCTCATCCTGAGCTTGTCGAAGGATAGGGTGGGATGGGGTGATGGTTCGACAAGCTCACCATGAGCGGTTTTGTTATTGGTGCAGACTTCGTACCTACCCCGGCTCACCATGCAATGCAACCGCATCATAACACCGTCGTTCCGGCGAAAGCCGGAATCCAGGAAATCCTCTCGAAAAGAACGAACCGGCTACCGAGGATTCTGGATTCCGGCTTTCGCCGGAACGACGGTGTTACAGCCGGAATGACGGGTTTATGGTGCAATTGCCCTACCCCACCATTAGTGGATTGGGCAGAACTTCTACCGCTCATCCTGAGCCTGTCGAAGGATAGGATGGCTGGAATGGTGGTTCGACAAGCTCACCATGAGCGGACGTTGTTACACCATTAGTATTCTCAACAGGCGTTGGTATTTCCTACCAGGGCATCTTGCGTTGTCCGGTAGGGGCGGGTTTATAACCCGCCCTGGGTTCACCGGCAAGAAAGTGCCAGAAAACGAGTAGGCCATAGCTGACGTATTCCTGCACCCGAGTCAGGGCGGGTTATAAACCCGCCCCTACGTTGATGATGATACCAACCCGCGTTGAGAATACCCCACCATCATCAGGTTGGGCAGCTTGTCCGTATCTGTGGTATCCTTAACTTGACGCCAATGGAGGGCGGGTTACCAAGCCGCCCCTTGCTGGTTACAATAGGCGGGTACTATCGCCAACCCCTTACGGCAAAGACGCAGTGCAGCAAAGTGCAATAAAATGGAGGAATGACTATGGCAGAATACGCCCATCCCGAATCCCTGGTGAGTACCGAGTGGGTGGCCGAACACGGCGGCGACGCCAACGTAACCCTGATTGAGGTGGACGTGGATACCGCCGCCTATGAGCAGGGCCACGTCGCCGGCGCCGTCGGCTGGAATTGGCAGAGCCAGTTGCAGCAGGCAGTACGCCGCGACGTGGTCAGCCAGGCTGAAATGGAACAACTGCTGGGCAGCGCCGGCGCGGACAACGATACCACCATCGTCCTCTACGGGGACAACAATAACTGGTTCGCGGCCTGGGCCTTCTGGCAAATCCGCTACTACGGGCACCGCGACGTCAAGCTGATGAACGGCGGGCGGGCCAAGTGGCTGGCCGAGGGCCGGCCCCTGACCACCGACGTACCCAGCCCGGCGGCCAAAACCTACACCGCCGCCGCCCCGGATGAGGGTATCCGGGCCTACCGGGACCAGGTGCTGGCCGGCGTAGGCGCCGGCAGCATTTCCCTGGTGGACGTGCGCTCGCCCCAGGAGTTCAGCGGCGAACTGCTGGCGCCGCCCAACCTGCCCCAGGAGGGTTCCCAGCGCGGCGGCCACATCCCCGGCGCCGCCAACATCCCCTGGGCGCAGGCCGCCAACGAGGACGGCACTTTCAAGTCCGCCGACGAACTGGCCGAACTGTACGGCGGCAAGGGCATCGACGGGAGCCGGGAAACCGTCGCCTACTGCCGCATCGGGGAGCGTTCCTCGCACACCTGGTTCGTGCTGACCCAACTGCTGGGCCACGAAAACGTCCGCAACTACGACGGTTCCTGGACCGAGTGGGGCAGCATCGTCGGCGCGCCCATCGAAAAGCCCTAGCCGGGCCGGATTTTCCCTTTTCCCCGGCCTCTCTCATCAGAGGCCGGGGCCGGGCAATGACGCTGCCCGGCCTAACCTGCCTTAATTCCCGGATTATTTATAATCCCCGGAGATTCCAATGTCCCTTTACCTGGTTTCGTGCGTCAGCAAAAAGCGGGCCGTTCCCGCCCCGGCCCAAGACCTGTATATCTCCCCTTTGTTTCTCAAGACCCGCGCCTACGTGGAGGGCTTGGGCCAACCCTGGTACATCCTGTCGGCCAAGTACGGCCTGGTGCGCCCGGAACAGCTTATTGACCCTTATGACCTGACGCTGAAACAAATGCCGGTAGCGGAGCGGCGCCGGTGGGCGGAAAGGGTAATGTCCCAATTGCAGCCCCATCTGGACGGAGTGGCTGAGGTGGTGTTCCTGGCCGGCCAGCCCTACCAGGAGTTCCTGAATCCGCAAATTGGCAAACGGGGCGTAACCGTTCGTGATCCCTTGCACGGGCTGAAAATCGGAGAGCGGCTGCGTTGGCTGGGACAGCAGATCAATGTCTGACCGCGCCGCCGACACCGGCCGGTTTTATGACCTGCTGGGCCGCCTGGCAACCCGTACCGGCGGGCCGCGCGTCCTGCGGGATTGCAGTGGCCGGATGGACTGGCCCCGGTGGGGGGTGTATTTCTTTTTTGAGCCGGGGGAAACCCGATACGGCTCCGGCCCCGTTTCCGACTCTAGTCTCAATTCCGGTTCATGCCCCAGCGCCGACTGCCGGGGGCGGGTTGTCCGGGTAGGGACGCACGGGCTTACCGCCGGGTCTAAAAGCGTCCTGTGGGGCCGCTTGTCCCAGCACCGGGGGGATGCCCGTTCCGGTCGGGGCAATCATCGCGGTTCGATATTTCGCCTGCTGGTCGGCATAGCCCTGGCCCAACGGAACGGCTTGCCGCTGCCGCCGTCCTGGGGCGTAGGGAACAGCCGGGGCGCCGCCGCCGGCCGCCTTGGCCTCAGTCCGGCTAACATCAAGGATACTGAGGAGAGTCTTGAACGGTTGGTAAGCCGGTACATCGGGCAAATGCCTTTCCTCTGGCTGGACGTACCCGACGAACCGGGGCCGGGCAGCCGGCGCGGGCTTATTGAGCGCAACGCCATTGCGCTGCTCAGCAGTTTTAAGACGCCGGCCGTTGACCGGCCCTCGACAAACTGGCTGGGCCGGAACAGCGACCGGGAGCGGGTGCGCCAGTCGGGCCTGTGGAACAACGCCCACGTGGAACAGGCGTGGCACCCGGATTTTCTGGCTGAAATGGAGTTGCGGGTTGAGACTATGCGCCGGCCCGGAGGGTAGTAGGGCGGCGCCAAGTCAATCACGTCTTAACCAGGGCAACCCAAGAACCGTCGTTCCGGCGAAAGCCGGAATCCAGAACCCTCTGTATCCGACACGCACTTTTCCGGGGGATTTCCTGGATTCCGGCTTTCGCCGGAACGACGGGTTAAAGCCGGAACGACGGTTTTATGCTAATGACGGTTTTGTGATGCGATTGACCTTATGGGCGTAGCCCCACCATCGCCAGGTATTGCATCCATATTGCATCCCTGTGGTAAAATGTTATCAATTCAAACTGGCGGAGGTAAAACAATGGCCCGAATTAACCGCTTGCAACACATCGTACTGAACTGCCGCGACGTGGACGCTTCCATTGACTTCTACAGCAAGGTGCTGGGGATGGAAGTGGTCAGCCATAACCCGGAGCGCAACATGGCCTTCCTCTCCTTTGGAAAGGAGCATCACGACATCGCCCTTTTCCCCTTCCGGGAGCCGGCCGACCGCCTGGAAAAGAATCACCTGGGCCTGAACCACATCGCCCTGGAAATCGAGGGCGGCCCGGAGGAACTGAAGGAGATTTACGGCAAGCTCAAGGAGAACGGGGTGGAGATTGACGGGGCGATGGACCACGTGATGAGCCAGAGCGTCTATTTCTTTGACCCGGACGGCAACCGGCTGGAGATTTTCGCCGATATGCTCCACGATGAGGCCAAAGAGTGGCTGCACCAGAACGGCGGCGTCGCCAAGCCCCTGGTCCTGGAAGAGGTAGCCTCGGACTAGACCCGACTTTATCCCGCTTCGTTGGCCGGTAGGGGCGGGTTTGTAACCCGCCCTACCTTCCGGCGTCAGAACAATTCAACTATGGCGGCGCCGGTTCTCCGAACCGAGTTTGCCATAGCGGGCCGGGCGGGTTATAAACCCGCCCCTACGCCTTAGTGAAAACCTCCGGCCGGTAGAACTACTGGCGGGATTCCTGGACGCACTGCTCCAGCAAGTCCAGGGCGGCCTGGACAAAGACCCACATATTGGCCTCCCGGTCCGCTTGGCCGGTCTCCACGGTAATCACCTTTTCCACCGGCCCGGCGACGGCGATGCAGGCGTGGCCGGCCGAATCGCCGTAGCGGTTGCCGGTAGGCCCGCTGGCGCCGGTCTCACTCACCGCCCAGGTCGTCCCCAACTGCTCCCGCACGGCGCGGGCGTTGAGTTGGGCGTACGGCTCGCTGCTGGCCCGGATGCCGGCCATCGCCGCCTCCGGCACGTCCAGCAAACCCTGTTGCGCGGTGCGGGTGTAGCACACCGCCCCGCCCACGTAGTAGGCCGACGCGCCGGGCACAGCCACCAATGCGGCGGAAAGCAGTCCCCCGCAAGAGGACTCGGACACCGCCAAAGTCTGCTCCCCTTCTTTCAGCAACGCCCCCACCGAGGCGGACATTGAGGTTAAATCAGGCATAGTTTTACTCCTTCTTACTTCTTAATGGTTAGGATTTCCTGGATTCCGGCTTTCGCCGGAACGACGGTTGTTTATGCTGCGATTGACTTGGGGCCGGTCTTACGGGCTGGCGCTAAGTCAATGCCAAGAACAATATCCGATCACTCCAACAATACCCTATCATGGTAACGAAATTCGCTCATGGTGAGCCTGTCGAACCACCCACCCTACCCTGATCGCATCCTTCGACAGGCTCAGGATGAGCGGGGAGAGTTGATAACAAAATCCGCTCATGGTGAGCCTGTCGAACCACCCACCCTACCCTGATCGCATCCTTCGACAGGCTCAGGATGAGCGGGGAGAGTTGATAACAAAATCCGCTCATGGTGAGCCTGTCGAACCACCACCTTACCCGGCCATCAATCCCAAAAGGTTTTCTTGAAACGCAGGGTGAAAATTATTACAAGGGCGACAATGATGGCGCCCAGGAAATAGACCCCGGCCCGCCCCGGCAGCCAGGCGTTGGAAACCGCGAAAATAACAATCAGCAGCAGGGGCAAGCCCAACCAAAGGGCGTGGTTCCGGTGCATAATCCTTCCGCCTTGCTGGTTTCAGCTACGAATAAAGCACGGGAGTTACCCATTTCAATAGGAAACGCCATCAAAGATATGTCATTCCGAGCGTAGCCGAGGAATCTAAAATGCCCAATAACCGGAACGTTTCTTACCGCCAGGATTTTAGACCCTTCACTCCGTTCAGGGTGACATTGCTAAGGCCGGGCATTGTCTCAACTGCGTAACTACCCTGCCAATTCGTAGTTATCCCTGCCTATTCCTGCCCAACCCCGTCCCTAACCCAGGGTGGGGTCTAAAATTACCTTGCCCAGCGGTTCGTTGTCGTCCACCAGGCGGTGGGCGGCCACTGCTTGAGACAGGGGCATAGTGCGGTCAATCAGCACTTGAAACTCGCCCTGGGCGGTCAGTTGCAGGGATTGTTCCAACTCGGCCCGGCCTTCGGCGCCCAGGCCGCTCATCACTTGCAGCCGCCGCTGGTAGAGCCGTTTCAAGTCCAGGGTAACCATCCCGCCGCCGTGAGCGCCGACGGTGACCAGCCGGCCGCCCCGGGCCAGGCTGTTAAAGGCTCCGTCCCACAGGGCCGGGTCGCCGATGTTCTCAAACACCACGTCCACGCCCCGGCCCTCGGTGATGCGCCGCACTTCCTCCTCCAGGTCGGCCTGCCGGTAGTTGACCCCGAACTCGGCGCCCAGGCTGCGGCCCACTTCCACCCGGTCATCAGCGCCGGCCCCGGCAATTATCCGGGCGCCCAGGGTGCGGGCCACCTGGATAATGCAACTGCCCAACCCGCCGGCCGCGCCCATCACCAAGGCCCAATCGCCGGCCTGGAGGTTGGTCAGGCGGGTCTGGGCAATCGCCAGGGGAAAGTGGCGGGCCACGACGGTGGCGGCGCCAAAGGTCAGCCCGTCAGGAACCGAGACGCAGTTGGAGGCGGGAACCTTGACGTATTCGGCGTAACCGCCCCACAAGTGAATCCCCAGCATCCGCCGGTTGAGACAATCCTGGGGGCGGCCGGCGGCGCAATCGGCGCAGGCGTTACAGTGGATGCCCTGAGAGACGGCTACCCGGTCATTGACCCGGAGGGATTCCACGCCGGGGCCGGTCGCTACCACCACCCCGGCCGGGTCGTTGCCCAGCACCAGGGGCAGGACGGCGCCATAACCGCCGCCGTCCTGCCGCACCTGCAAGTCCAAGGTACGGTTCACCGAAACGGAGTGAACCTGCACCAGAACTTCCCCGGCGCCGGGGGCCGGCGTGGGCGCCTCCTCCCACTGCATAACCTCCGGCTCGCCGAACCGGTGTATCACCATTGCTTTCAAGGGGCCACCTGCCTGTATCCGAATAAATCTAGTCGGCCGGCTTAAAGCGCACCAGAAAGCTGGCCTCGCCCAGGGGCGCGCCGTCCAGCAGGATGGCGGCTACGTGCAGCCCGGCCCGCTGCACCGGGATACGGAAAGTTTTAATCCACCGCTGGAACAGGATGCCCTCCTCCCAGTCGATGCTCTGGGGCGGCGGCGTGTCTAGGGGGATGCCCGGCGCCTTGATTGCCACCATCAGGTGATGGCTGCCCGGCGCGGCCCCGGCAATGCAGAAGGCCAGGTTCAAGTCCACCTGGGCCAACGCCCCGGAGTTCGGGGGAGAATCCGGGTCGGGCGGCTCGGCCGGCGCCGGCAACTCCACCAAGTCAATAATCCCCTTAAAAGTAAGGTCGTCATCCGAGCCGGTCTCGGTGTCCCGGCAAAAAAGGGCATACTTCAGGTAAGGTTCCGCTGGGCTGGTAGTCAACCGGGCAACTCCTTTCGCCAGGGTAAAACATCGTCGGGCAACGCAATAAGGCGGGGCTATTCTAGCACTTTCCGGCCCGAACCCCCAACCCCTTTTGCTGCCGGGACCGGGTAGGCGCCAAGTCAATGCCACTAACAACATCCACTCAAGATAACGGATCAGCTCATGGTCAGCTTGTCGAACCATACACCCTACCCGACGGGGCATCCTTCGACAGGCTCAGGATGAGCGGATTTTGTTGTTGGCAATGACTTTGCGCCGGCCCCGGTTCCTATGCAGGATATGTGCCAAGCCCCAAAGTCAACCGCAGCATAAACCCGTCGTTCCGGCGAAAGCCGGAATCCAGAATCCTCGGTAGCCGGCCCGCTCTTTTCTGGGGATTTCCTGGATTCCGGCTTTCGCCGGAACGACGGTTGCCGGGGTTGCCCTGGTCAAGACGCGATTGCCCTGACCACCGGAACGGGTTGGCGCCAAGTCAATACCACTATCCGCTCATGATAACGAACTCCGCTCATGGTGAGCTTGTCGAACCATACACCCAGCCCGTGATTCGTCCTTCGACAAGCTCAGGATGAGCGGGTAGAGCTGGCAACTCGACTTTGCACCGCCCCCATAGTAATACCAAGTCTCCCCACCAACCGGGCCGTCGGTTGTGGTATATTATTGGCAATGCACCGGAGGCAACCGGACAGGGGGAGGGCAGGCGTATGCTGACATTCCTGGGCGGCACTGGGCCGGAGGGCCGGGGCCTGGCGCTGCGGTTGGCCCGGGCCGGAGAGGATGTGATTATCGGCTCCCGGGACGCGGCGCGCGCCGCCGACACTGCGGCGGAGTTGTCCGCCTTGCTCAACAACTCGGCCACTGACTCCGACACCGACTCGGCCAAGGTTGGCCGGATTGAGGGCAGCGACAATTCAGCCGCCGCCGGGCAAGCCGACGTCGCCTTTCTGACCGTGCCTTATGAGGCCCAAAGGCCGCTGCTGGAGCCGTTGGCCGGGGCGTTGGCCGGCAAGGTGGTGGTGAACGTCATCGCGCCGATGCGTTTTGAGCGGGGCCGGGGCGCCATTGCCGTGCCGGTGGAGGCCGGTTCCGCCGCCGAGGAAGCCCAACTGCTGCTGCCCGACTCCTCGGTAGTGGCTGCCTTTCAGAACGTCAGCGCCGAGGAGTTGCAGCAGCCGGAGACGGAGATGAAGGGGGATGTAGTAATCTGCGCCGACCACCGGGAGGCCAAGACCCTGGTAATGTCCCTGACTCAAAAAATCCCCAACCTGCGCCCGGTGGACGGCGGCGGACTGGCTAACGCCAAGTACGTCGAACAAATAACCCCCCTGCTGGTCAACATCAACCGAATCTATAAAATCCACTCCGCAATCCGCATTGTCGGAATTAGGAATTAGGAATTAGGAATTGCGAATTGGGAATTATCAATTCTTAATTCCTAATTCTTAATTGAAAAGGAGGTTGCGATGCCTAGAGGAAACTTGAACCTGCAAGACCCGGCGGACCTGCAAGCGGTCAACGGGGTGTGGCGCTATGCGCCGGGACTGGTGCCCGGTGAACCTAATGAGGGCCTGGTGTCTCAACTGGAGGGCAGCCCGGCCCGTCTGGTGGATTATGACGATTCCGGCTGGGAGGTGTGCCAGGATTTGACCGAGTGGCACTCCCGGGGCGTCAGCTTTGCCTGGTATCGGATTCAGGTAACCCTGCCGGAGCAGGTGGCGGGACGGGACATCGCCGGCGCCCGCTGCATCTTTGAGACCTGCATTGACGACTACGGCGAGCTTTGGATTGACGGGGAGTGCAACCGGGACCGGGGCGCCGTTCAGGGGTTTAACGTGCCGCAGCGGGTGGTGGTCAGCGCCGAACCCCAGCCCGGCGACCGCCACACCATCGCCCTGCTGGCAATGAACGGCCCCATCGGCGCCCCCGGCGGCGCGGTTTTCGTCCGCTACGCCACCCTGGCCTTTGAGTGGCGCACGCCCGGCTATTAACCGCCCTTCGCGTCCCTTCGTGGATAAAACAAAAAAGGAGGTGGCCGATATGGCTCTGTCCGCGGAAAAGTTTGCCCAGGGGATGACCACCCAGGAGTATATCGAATACATCAAGGTGAATAAGCAGCCCTTCATCGACATCTACAACGGGGTGGAGGTGCCGGCGGAAACCCAGGCGTTCTTTGACGGCCTGGCCGAGCCGCTGAACCTGGCGGTGTTCACCTCCGACTGGTGCGGCGATGCCCTCAGCACCACGCCGGCCATCCTGCGCCTGGCCGACAGCACCGACAAGCTGAGGCTGCAAGTGTTCAGCCGGGACGATGAGTTGGAGTTGACCAACGGCTTTCTGCCGGAGCATCGGGCCGGCACGGTGCCGGTGTTCGTTACCTTTGACGCCGAGATGGGCGAGATTTCCCGGTTTGTCGAGACGGCCCGCTCCCTGGTGCCGCAGATCGACGCGATGGACGATGCCATTGCCCAGGAGGTAGCCGCCGCCGGCACTGCCGCCGACGACCAGCGCGCCGCCACCCGGGGCAAGCGGACGGCTTTCCGGGTCAGCAAGGCCAAGGACTGGGGCGACGTCATTCTGCGGGAGTTCCAGCAGGTGGTCGCCGACGGCCTGGCCCTGGCGCCGGGACAACGTCCCTCCGAGGGCGGCACCGAGTGGCCCCCGCCCCAGGAGTAGGCGCTGGCGCGGCCTCTGCAATGGGCGCGACGGAATAACGGTTGAGCAATCAGGAGGAGGGCCGGTTATGCTGGTACACGAACACCTGGAAACGGCGCGGGAATTTCTGGCTAAGTCCGACCTAGAGTTTGCTGACGGGGATCTGATGCAAGGCTCGGAAAAGCTGTGGGGCGCCGCCGCCCAGGTCGTAATGGCAATAGCCCAGGAAAGGGGCTGGCCCTTCCACGACCACCGGAACCTGAAAGTGGCGGTGAACCGGCTTGCCGAGGAGTATGGTGATACCAGTTTGCGCGCCGAGTTCGGGGTAGCGGAAAAGTTTCACGCCAACTATTACCACAAGTTTATGCAGGATTATGAGTACGATGCCGACCGGGCTACGGTGCGCCACTTTGTGGAACGGGCGCTGACCCTGGCGGGTTAGCCTGGCCCCGCCCTACCGTTATTCCGGCACAAGCGGGAACCCAAATCCGGCGTCCCGGCGTTGCAAGCTGGCCCTAACGCCGCAACCCGGAGAGCCATAGCCAAAGCGGACTTGACGGGAGATTAACCTTGGAACACTTGAACTTCAGTTGGGTGCTGGAGGGCTACCTGGCCGGCGCCATGGGCCCCACCAGCCGGCGCGATTTAATCTACTTCCACCGCCAGGACATCCGGGCCGTGCTGCGGATGGAGCAGAACACCATCTCTGCCGAGCTATGGCATCTGCACGACCTCTATGAGCCGGTGCCCGATTTCTCCGCCCCCACCCTGGAACAAATTGACCGGATGGCCCGGTGGATTGAGGACCAGATTGAGAACTATGAGCGGCCGGTGGTGGTTACCTGCTACGCCGGCATCGGCAGAACCGGGACGGTGCTGGCCGCCTACCTGGTCTATATGGGCTACGAACCGCAGCGGGCCATCGACCTGGTTCGTGAACTGCGGCCCCGCTCCATCCAGACCAGGGAACAGGAACAGGTGGTTCACGATTACGCCGAACACCGGAACCGCACCGGCGGCCAGCGCGTCGGCTGACCGCTTTGCCCGGCACTCCGGGAGTGCGGGGGCGGGTATAGGCAAAGTCTGCGCCAGGAACAAAATCCGCTCACCAGAACGAAGTCTGCTCACAGGAACAATATCCGCTCATGGTGAGCTTGTCGAACCATCATCCCTTACCCAACGGTCCGTCCTTCGACAAGCTCAGGATGAGCGGAGAGAGACAGGGCAATCGCGTCTTAACCAGGGTAACCCAAGCAACCGTCGTTCCGGCGAAAGCCGGAATCCAGGAAATCCCCCGGAAAAGGGTGAGCCGGCTACAGCGAGTTCTGGATTCCGGCTTTCGCCGGAACGACGGGTAGGACGGAATGACAGTTCGTCCTTCGACAAGCTCAGGATGAGCGGGAGAAAAGCGGCAACCCGGTCTAGGCCGCCAGCTTGCCCCCTTCCGGCTTGCGCGCAAAGGTCGGGCTTACCTCCAGGTCAACAATCCGCCCGCACTGCAAGCATTTCTGAAAGGTTCCGTAAACGTCCCGGTCCAGGTACATATCGCCGCCACACTTGAGGCAAGCCTTGAAATAGAGCCTGGTTACATTCTGCGTCATTGTTCTATCCCTCCCCGGGGGATTAGGCCGGGTCTTTCGGCTCTTGACCGACTCCAATGGATAACTGCTTACCAGTGTAGGTGCAAATCTTGATGAAATTATGAAGGAAACCGATATACTTCCGTTAATTCTACGGAAATAACCCATCGCCGGATTTATGGTAACTGGCCGGCCCAAACTACCCAAGAGAGGATTTGTTATGCCCGGAACGCTGGAACCGGCCGAACCGGTCAATGCTGCCCAACTTGCCCAACCGGTTGAGATTCCCCCCGGCCTGCTGGCGGCGGTGTACCGGGAGGCGCGCCGCAGCTATCCCGCCGAGTGCTGCGGGTGGCTGTCCGGCCCCCGGGACGGCGGCGCGGCGACTACTATCCGCCCCTGCGTCAACGCCCAGGGTGGAGAAAACATTCCCGGCAACCGGGCCATCCACCCCACCGCCGCCGAGCGCACCGCCGAGACCGCCTACGTTTTCACCGGCGAGGACTTGCTGGAACTGAACCGCAGCCTGGACGGAGCGCAGCCGGCGCTGGTCATTTACCATTCTCACCCCAACGGGCGGGCCTACTTTTCCGACACCGACCGGACGGTGGCGGCCAGTCCCTGGGGCGACGGCCCGGCCTATCCGGTGCAGCAATTGGTGGTGGGCATTGACGGCCAACGGGTGGTGGCGGCGGCCCTCTTTGCCTGGTCGGAGCCGGCAAGCGGTTTTGCGGAAATAGCCCGCTATGCCGGGGCGGACATCTAGCGTGGTGAAAAAATCCCCGGCGACCGTCCTCATCCTGACCGGGTTGACCCTGGCCTGGCTGGTGGCAACCGGGTGCGTTGCCGGCGCGCCCACAGACGCGCCTACCCCTACGCACACTCCAACACTTACGGCGACGGCGCACCCGGAACGGCCAACCTCGCCCCCCCAACCGGCTCCCCAACCGGTTATCCAAGAGGAACCCACGCCGGCGCCGACTTCAACTCGACCGCCGCCAACGCCATCAGCATCGCCGCCGCCACCAACGGCAACCGCAACACCACCAACCCCGGCCCCGGCCAACACCGCCGACCGGAACCGTCTGGCCGACACGGCCTTTGGCTATCTGCGGGACTTGGCGGAGGGCTTGGGGGCCAGGGCCAGCGCGACGGAACAGGAATTAGAGGCCGCCGAGTACCTGCTGGCCCGTTTCACCGAGTTGGGCTACCGCCCGGCCTTGCAGGAGTTTGAGCGGCCGGCCCCGGCCTCCCGCCTGAGCCTCACCTTGCCGGATGGGGCGGCAGCGGAGGAGATTCCAGCCTTTCCCCTGGATGGCTCGGCCTTTTGGGAGGTCTCCGGCCCGCTGGTGTTCGTCGGGCTGGGCCGGGCCGAGGATCTGCCCTCCGGGGGTCTGGACGGTAAGGTTGCATTGATTGAGCGGGGCGAGATTACCTTCCGCAGCAAGGTGAACCAGGTTGCCGAGGCCGGAGCGGTGGCGGCTATCGTGTTCAACAACCGTCCCGGCGGCTTCCGGGGAACCCTGGGGGCCGCCGGCGACATTCCCGCCGTGGCGATTGCCCGGGCAGACGGCACCCGCTTGCGGGAACTCCTGCCCGGCGTCCCGGTTCAAGTTACCGTTACGGTAGAGGAACGGGCCGAGCAGTCCCGGAACGTAATCGCCGAGTTGCCAAGCACCGGGGACGGCGTGGTGGTGGTCGGGGCGCACTACGATACCGTGCCGGGGGTGGACGGGGCCAACGACAACGCCTCGGGCACCGGGGCGCTGCTGGCCCTGGCCGGGGAGTTGGCCGGCCGGTCTTTCCCCTTCACCCTGCGGTTTATTGCCTTTGGCTCCGAGGAGACCGGGCTGCACGGCAGCCGGCATTACGTGGCCCAATTGACCGACGGGGAACTGGCCGAGATTAGGGCAATGGTGAACCTGGATTCGGTAGGCGGCGGGAGCAGCCTGCACGCCACCGGCGACCGGTGGCTGACCGCTCCCGTAGCGGAAACCGCTGACCGGGAGGGAATTGCCCTCACCGTCGGGCGCGGCAACCGGGGCAGCAGCAGCGACCACGCCAGCTTTCGGGACGCCTGGGTTCCGGTTATCTACTTCCACTCGGACGACTCATCCCGCATCCACACCCCGCAGGACACGCTGGAGTACGTCAACCCCGCGCTGCTGGGCAACGTGGCAACCCTGACCCTGGACTTGCTTGAATCCCTGGAAAGCCTGCCGGAGTATGGGCGGTAAGGGTAGGTGCGATTATCCTGGAGTTACATCAGGCCGGCGCCAAGTAGTAGGGGCGGTTCGCGAACCGCCCCTACCGGCCAACAAAGCCCGGCCCGGCAAGAAATGCCAACAAAAACCGCTCATGGTGAGCTTGTCGAACCATCATCCCCTACCCGACGGTTTATCCTTCGACAAGCTCAGGATGAGCGGAGAGGTCAAATCGGCGACTTTGCAACTATCTTGGCGCCGGCCCCGGCATTACGTTTTCCGTGATTGTTTCCCGGTTGGCCGGTTGATATAATTGCCGGGATAAGCCAACGCCCACTGAATAAGGAGGATATTATGGGGTACACGCCGAGACAGTTAGGCCACGTCAACATCTTTGTGCGTAACGCGGCGCGCGCCCGCGACTGGTATGCCGACCTGCTGGGGCTGCATACCCACGGTTTCACCCCTGGCCGCGCCGCTTTTATGAGCGCCGACGTCGGGAACTCCCACGAGATTGCCCTGGTCGAGGTGGGGGAGGATGCGATGGGGCCGCAGCGGGGTCAGGTGGGGCTGAACCACATGGCCTGGTATATGCACAGCCTGGATGACTTGAAGGAGCTTTATCACCGGGTCAAGGAGAAGGACATCGCCATTGAGCGGGTGTCCGACCACGGCCACGCCATCGGCATCTACATCCGCGACCCCGACGGCAACGGCATCGAGCTTTCCTACGAGATGCCGGCCAGCCAGTGGGGTCATGACGAAAGCGGCTACATGATTGGCGGCACCCAAAAGGGCCGCCTGTCCGGGCCGTGGGACGCCGACCTGGCCCGGGACGCGGTAGCTACCGCCTGAGCCGGCCGAGTTGACAGATCCGATCACCCTGAGCTTGTCGAAGGGCGGCATTGGGGTGGTTCGACAAGCTCACCATGAGCGGGTATTGTTCACCGTGAGAGGGTTTTGGCACACTATGAGCGGATATTGTTACCATGAGCGGGTTTGATATTGGTATAGGAGTTACGCATTTGGTATGTCATTCCGACCATTTTACCGAGTCATTCCCACCGATTAGTCTGTCATTCCGACCGCAGGGAGGAATCTAAAATGCCAGGCCCTTGCCAGTTTCCGGTTCCGGCAGAAACCTCGCTGATGCCGGAGTTTAGATTCCTCGCTCCGCTCGGAATGACGTTGAACTTTTAAGCGCCCCGGCTCCGGCCCATCCCCGCAGAACCGGCCGAACCGGGGTCAGGCCACCGCCCCAAATACTTACAGGGAGGTAACGGCAATGGCAATGGCAGCAAACTACAGCATCCTGGTGGGCACCACCGGCGCCGGACTTTTCCACAGCGCCGACGCCGGGGAAAGCTGGCGCCGCATCGGTAGCCCCTTTCCCGGCGAATCCCAAGTGCGGGCGTTGGCCGTGGACGCCCGGAGTCCCAACGTGGTGTACGCCGGCGCCGACAACGGCATTTACCGCAGCGATGACTCCGGGCTGAACTGGTCAAAACTGGATTCCCCGATGGACGGCCTGCGTATCTGGGCCATCGCGGTTGACCCCGCCGACTCCGACACCATCTTTGCCGGCACCAGCCCGCCCTACCTTTTCCGCTCCAGGGATGGCGGCCGGAATTGGGAAAAGCTGGCGGCGGACATCACCCAGGAGTGTGCCATCGGCCCGCCCCGGGTGACCGCGCTGCTGGTGGACCCGGTGGACCGGGACACGGTGCTGGCCGGCGTGGAGATTGACGGGGTGTATCGCAGCCGGGACGGCGGGGATACCTGGAGCCAGGTGCGCCAGGGCATTACCAACCCGGACATTCACGGCATGGCCTACAGCCTGGGCGAGCAGAAAACCGTCCTGGTCAGCACGCCCCGGGAAATCTTTGCCAGCCAGGACGATGGGGAAACCTTCCAATCCCTGACGAGCACCAGCGCCTTCCCCTTCCCCTACTGCCGCTGGGTCGCGGTCAAGCCCGACAACCCGCAGGTGCTGTTCGCCGCCACCGGGGACGCGGCCATCGGCAACACCGGAACCATTCAACGCTCCACCGACGGCGGCCAGTCCTGGGAGTCCCGCCCCCTGCCGGTGGAACCCAACTCGCCGGTATGGAACTTCGCCACCAACCCGGCCGACCCCGACTTGATTCTGGCAAACAGCGTTTACGGCGAACTCTACCGCAGCCAGGACGGCGGCGATACCTGGGACAAAATCAAAAAAGAGTTCACCGAGGTACGCGCCCTGGCCTGGACCCCTAACTGACCATGCTGGACGCCGAAAGGGGGGCGGGTTTATACCTGCCCCCCTTTCCGTTAGGGGGTTGCGGGGGAAGTAAGGGTTAAGGCCCTGCTGCGGATGCTGGTATCCACTTCCCGGGTAACGGCGTGAAATTGTCTGAACCTCGGGTTAACTGTATCGGGCCGGCGGTCAACGGCAAAAAATACCAAGGCGATCAGTCCGAATATGCAGGATGATCCTGCCAATCCGGTAATGGCAAGCCCCCAGGCAATCCAGGGGAAGTAAGCCGGCAGGGGAGTGAGGCCGACACTACTGACGGCAAGGCCGCCCAAGTTAAAGGCAATGCCAATGATGGCGCTGAACAACAGGACAGTCATAATAACGGTGATGATTTTGCCGATGGGGTTAATTCTGGCCGGTTGATAATCGGACATCTCAACGCCGAGCCTTTGGGAAATCCGTTCTCCATAACGAATTAAGCTCTTCGAGAGCCACAG
This sequence comes from uncultured Dehalococcoidia bacterium, assembly GCA_958295765.1. GTDB lineage: Bacteria > Chloroflexota > Dehalococcoidia > Lucifugimonadales > UBA3495 > CATQHB01. Next base: position 116,167 of record CATQHB010000002.1, on the reverse strand, counting down.
GGCCAGACCTGCAATAACCTCTCTGGACAGCCAGATAAACACGTACAATACGGCAGCCGTTATCGCCCATTCAGCTACCGGATGCCGGACAAGCGCCAGCAAAAGCATCAGGACGGTGGCGTAGATTATAGCCCCGATGAGTTCTTCAATCGGAAGGAGTTTTTTGACCTTCATCATTGGGTTCTCCAGAAGGTTTGCCGGACAAATTGGTTGAGGGGTTGCGCAGCCCGGCTTTAGTCAGGATAAATATATCCTTGATACTGGTCAATGTGACCGCAAGCCCCAGGAATATGATAAAGGCAAAGACTATTTGCTCTAGAATGTTCCTGGTATATTCCGGCGCCATTAAAGTCTTCAATACCCAGTCTATCAGCCAATTGAGTCCAACGCCAATAGCCAGGATAAAAGCCCAAGTCAGAGCAAGAATTGCGGCACGGATAACCAGGTTAAAGCAAAACTTGGCTATTTCGATGGTTGAAGGATATATAAAAATGAACCTCACACGCTAACCGGGGAGATTGGCAGGAATAATATACCACAGTTTGTCAGTGTGGTTTGGAGTTAAACATTCCTCACCCGGCGCAAAGGCCCGTGGTAGGCGCAAAGCCTCCGACAATAACAAACTCCGCTCAGGATGAGCAGGGCAGGGGGCAACTCGACTTTTCCCACACCTACCCTCCTTGAAAACGGGCGCCAAAACCCTGGGCCAACTCCCGGTCGCCCTCCCAGGTCAACCGGCCCGAGGCCAGCGCCGCCGCCGGCGTCAGCCGCCCGTACATTACCATCACGTAAGTTTCTCCGTCGCACCGAAAAATCACGTCCACCCCAGCCGGCGCCGGCTCATCCGGCGTCGGTTGCAGGACGACGCCCCCAGGGGAAAATATGAGGTCATAGCGGGCCGCAACCGGCTCATCAATCAGGAACCGGAACCGCAGCGGGCCGGCCAGGCTGGGGTCGGGACGGAAGGCCCGCCGCGCCGCCCGGAGCGCCGTATCCATCAACACCGGCACGAAAGCATCGGACAGCCGGTAGTCGGGGTCGAATCGGGAGCAGACATCCCAGGCGTGCATCGACAACTCGCTGATGCGCATATCCAGCATCACCCGCACCGGCTCCGGCCCCGGCGGCCAGTAGCACAAGTTTTCCCACTGCTCCGGGCCAACGCTGGCAAAAACCGCCGCCGACTCATCCAACCGCCGGAACAGGGTATCCAGCAGCTGATCCCCTACCTGCGACCGGGTGGCAAAGGCGCGCCGGAAGATATTTTCCGCAAAGGCGTCCTCGTCATGTTCGGTTACCGGCGGCGCCCCCTCCGGTGGGGAAAAGTCGCCCTGCAAGCCCCGGCTGACCCGAAGGGCAAAGTCCTGCCCCACCAGGTGGGCCACCACGTCGGCCACCGTCCAACCCTGGCAGGCGCTGGGCTGTTCCCAGGCGTCCGGCGGCAGCGCAGCCAAGCGCCGCTTGAAGTCCGCCACCTCCTGCCGCAGGGTTTCCACCCGTTCCTCCGCTATGCCCATAAGCTGCCTCCGAAAGTCGGTTCTCCGGTTAGTTTCCAATGCCATCAGAAAGCGGCGGCGAATTCCTGCGCCAGTTCCGCGTTGCCGGACACCTCAACCCGCCCATCAGTCATAGCCTCGGCCAGGTTCAGCCGCCGATACAGCATCATGATAAAGGTCTCGGTGTCGCAGCGCAGGGTGGCCGCCGCCGGCCCGTCCTCGGCCGGCTCCAGCGTGGTGGCGCCGGCGGTCAGGGTCAGGTCATAAGCGCGGGTCGCCGCCCCGGTCAGCTCAAACCGCAGCCGCGCCGGGCCAGATGCCGTAGCCGCCAGGTTCAGCCCCGGTTGGGGCCGCTGCACCACCCGCTCCAGCAATACCGGCTGGCTGGCCGCCGACAAGTGGGCGTCCGGTTCCAGGTGCGACTGAATATCCCAGGCGTGAACCGCCAACTCCTGCACCGTCAAGTCGGCCAGCGTCCAGACCGGGCGGTTGCCGGAGTGGTAGAAACAGGGCCTTTCGTAGTCCGCCGGCGCTAGCTTTTCCAATACCCGGCCCAGTTCCGCAAAGCGGCGGGTAAAGGTGGAGAGCAGGTCATCGCCCAGGTTTTTCCGGTACTCCACGGCTTTGAGGTTATAGAAATCCTCCGGCGGCGTCCCGGCGTACTTGGGGTCCTTGGGCGACTCCGGCGGAGGCGACAGGTCATCCTCCAGGGCGCGGGCGATAAAGACGGCGTAGAACTCGCCAATCCAGACCAGATGAGCCACCACGTCGGCCACCTGCCAGCGGTCGCAGGCGGTGGAATGTTCCCAAGCCGCCGCCGGCTGCCCCGCCAGATAGCCGGCCAACCCCTCGGCCTCGGAACGGGCCAGGGCGATGCGGGTTTGCATATCGGTGATAGATACGGATACCATAGTGGGCCTCCCTCTGCTCAACTCAACCGGCCAACAGATTGCTTAACTGCCGGATACGGGGCGCGCCGGCCGGCATCAGGTCATCAATCAATCGCTCCAATTTTCTGAGGTCAAAGTTTATTACCTAGTGCAGTTGAACGGCGTTATGGGGCAGATTGTAACGCCGGTAGTCCAGCCTTAAATCAGGAAATTTTATACAATGCTGAACCTTTTGGGTGGAGCGGTCAACGTGCCCCTTTATACCACAGGCTACCTTGGAAGATTGGCAATCACCGGGGCTAGATGCTTTGAGGCATCCCGAATCAGTACCCCTACCGGGTCCATAAACCCCTTCGGTTCGTCTTCATACACCTGCCAATAGCCGATAAAGTCGCCATTTTCCGTAATCAGTTCGGGGGAGTTGGTCTTTTCGCCCAAGAGCAAAGTATCGGTTTCCGGGTCGTACCCTCTCTGCAACGGCAGATACGCTGCCGCCCCCATAACGATAAGCCCCACGATGTCATGCCCCTCCGACTCGGCGAGGGCAACAACTACTCCAGGGTCATCCAACAGTGATGCGGAAGTCTTTGCCGGCACCTCCGTAGTGAGGCTCAAGACATTGGCTTTCACGTCGTAGTTAGCTCTCATTGCTTTCTTAGACTTCCGTCTGTCTCACGGCGCACTCCACGAATTAACCAGTTACCGAGAGCATAGGCAACTCTCTCGGCGGTAATGCCAATGTGGGGGGCGCTTTGCAGGTGCCGGCTGACAGTTCGTGCCTTCCCGCCGACCGTGATGGAAGGTGGTAGTCGCCGCATTGCCTCCGACTCGAAACTAGGGCAGTCTCTTTGTGTGCCTGATTTGAGCCGGCCCCCTCCCCCCAACCCCCTCTCTGAGGAGAGAGGGCAGGGATGAGGAAAGCCATCCCCTAAATATCCTTCAACAAATTAGCGTCCTGCCCCGCGCTGTTGCCGGACAGCCGGCCAAAGACCATTCCTGCCGACAGGCCGGAGCCGCCGGGGTAGTTGTAGTAGAACAGCCCGCCTACCATCTCGCCGGCGGCGTACAGGCCCGGTATCGGCTCCTGGGCGTTGGTTACCACCTGGCCCCGGTTGTTGATTTTCACCCCGCCAAAGGTAAAGCTGATGCCGGTAGTTACCGCAAACCCCAGGTAGGGCGGCGTGTCAATCGTCTCCGCCCAGTTGGTCTTGTCCACCGCCAGGCCCTCGGTGCGGCGACCATCCTTGACCGTCGGGTTGTAGGGAGTGTCCCGCTGCACCGCCGCGTTATACTCCCGCACCGTGGCGGCCAGCCCCTGGGGGTCAATGTCCAGCCGGGCCGCCAACTCCTCAATGGTGTCGGCCTGGGCCATCGTAACCTGGGGAATCCAGTACTCATCCCGCAGCAGGTGTTTCACCTTGTCGTCAAAAATCTGGAAGGCCAACCCCTGGGGCTGGCTCAGCAGGGCGCGCCCGTAGGTAACGTAGGTATAGTTGCGGAAGTCATACCCCTCGTCCAGGAACCGCTCGCCGTCGATGTTGGTGATGATGCCGAAGGGGTAGGAGTGTTTCTGGAACAGTTCGGTAATGGTGCGGTCGCCGAAGGGCGGCGCGTTCATATCCCAGGCGACGGCGTGGCAACTGCTCCAATGGCCGTGAGACTGGGCGCCCACGTCCAGGGCCATGCGGATGCCGTCGCCGGTGTTGTAGGGGATGCCCCGCACCTTGACCATTTCCCAGCCCGGCCCCAGGTAGCGGCAGCGCATCTCGGCGTTGGCCTCAAACCCGCCGGCCGCCAGCACCACCGACCGGGCCGGAATGTCCGCAAACCCGTCGGGGCCGAGCACTTGCAGGCCGTTGACCCGTCCCTTTTCGTCCTGGAGCAGCTTTACCCCCTGGGTGGCGTAGCGGACTTCGATGCCCAGGCGTTGGGCCACGTCAAACTGCTGGTCGGATAGGCCCTTGCCGGCGCCCACCGCCTCCACCACCAGGCCGCCCCAGAAACGGTACTTGTCCCCGTCCTTGAACGCCTGGCGGCCAAAGGAAAGGACAAAGCGCACCCCGTGTTCCTGGAGCCATTTCATCGTGGGGAAGGAGTGGCTCACCAGGATTTGGGCCAACTCCGGGTCGGAAAGGCCATGGGTTACCCGCATCATATCCTCATAGTACATATCCTCGGTATAGCTGCCCACCTCGATCGAGTTCTCCTCCGTCGCCGACATATCGGGAATCAGAGCCTTGATTTCCTCGATGCCGTCGAAGGCGAACCGGATGATGCCGCCGGTGAAGTAGGTATTGCCGCCGCGGAAATACTCCGGGGCCTTTTCCACCACCAGGACCGACTCGCAATTTTCCCGGGCCGCAATCGCCGCGCTCAGGGCCGCATTGCCGGCGCCCACCACAATAACGTCATACTCTTGAGCCAAGACACACCTCCAACAGGTAAACCGGTTTGTGAATTAAAGCCAGGGAATAGCTTTTTCGGGAAGTCGGCTTTCAGTCAGCCGCCCCCTATGATAACTGGTAGAAAGGTGAGGGGCAAGGAATGGGGCAGGTTGGGCAGGACTTAAAGACGGGACTGGTAGGGGTTGGGAACCCGGTCAGACCGAGGCTAACGCTGCTGGTAAATATCCCCTCGGGTATCTACGTCAAATACCCGAATCAGTCGGTCATCCTCAACTACTTCGTATAGTATCCGATATGTTCCGGCGCGCCACCGACGGTTGCAGTAAAACTTCCCTTTCAGGTGAGCGGTTTGAGCGCCATGCAAGGGACTTGCTATAAGGTCTGCACGAATCTGATTTTCCCACTGACCATTCAGTTCAGGGTGCCGGCGCAGGAATCTACGCGCCCGGTTTCCTACGTCAACCCGGTATGGTACAGGGGAGTCGGGCATGGACTAAGCGGCGTCCTCAGTCTGTTTGCGCATCCGCTCCCGGGCCGCAATGATGTGCCGCAGTTTCCTGCGGGACGCTACCGTCTCTTCGGCAGTAGCTACCCAACCATTGACAGCCTCGGCCACCGCCGGGAGACTTTCCGCCTGGCAAGCGGCGATGACATCGGTGATTAACCCGTCCAGCACTTCCCGCAACTCGGACGTGCGGAGCAACTGTACCAGAATGAGCCGCTCTGCCCCATCCGGCAGTTGTTCCAACTGGTCGCGCAGAATATCCGCAGGGGTGCCGGCAATGTCGCCGGCCGCCGGAACTTCTTCTTTGTCCATCAGACAATCAACCAGATACACACGGATAGTGTGGGTAATGGGTAAGATGATAAATCCCGCAATCCGCTTTGGCAATAGCGACCGCAGCATAAACCCGTCAGCATAAACAATCCGTCGTTCCGGCGAAAGCCGGAATCAAGGAAATCCCCCGGAAAAGAGCGTGCCGGCTGCCGGAGATTCTGGATTCCGGCTTTCGCCGGAACGACGGTTTTATGATGACACAATCTTGGGTTAAAGATGCGCCAAGCGCCCCTGACAGCTAAAACGCAGATACCCCGGAGTTATCCGGGGTATCTTGCCAACGGTCAAACTCCAGGCTGGTCATCGCCGATCCATCTTGGCTTGCAGGGTTCCCCAAACCCGCTGGAGTTCCTTACCCAAGTGGGCTTGCTCGGCCTCCAACGTGAAATACAGGTCAGCGATGGCGTACTGAAGGTCAGTAATGGCCTCAGTCTGGTTATCGCCGGAGCCGAATTCGTTCAACTCCTCGGCCTCGGCGATAATTTGCCCCTCCTCCTCCAGGATTTTGACCTCAATAGCCTCCCGCACCCGGAGACGCCCATCCCGCAGAAAGCCTAACTTAATAACTTCCAACGGTATGATATTGCTGGGGGCATTTCTCTGTTCCATATAAATCTCCGATGTCGGCAAAATTCAAGTTCTGCCCGGATAATCCTGACACCGTTATTCTACCCAATAATGACCCAATTGGATAGCCGGCGACAGCGTAGCGACCACTCCCCTACCACCACCCCAACGCCCTCCCCAGCCCCATTACCCCGGCCAGCAGGCCGCCGCCGATGGCTCCACCCCCGCCGATGCTGCCCAGCGTTTTCCGGCTGATGCGGATGTGGATGCTGGCGCCGTTGTCCTCGCCCCGGGCCGCGCTGTCGGCCCGGCTTTCCTCCGGTTCAGCCCCGGCCCGGACGTAGGGACTCCGGCCCCGGCCCTCCAGCCGTTGCAGGTGGCAGCGGGTATGGCGCGCCTCCGTCTCCAGCACCGCCAGCCGCTCCCGTATGTTTTCCAGGGACAGCCAAACCTCATGGGCAAAATCCTGCGTTGACAGCATCCAACCCGCCCTCCTTATCGCCAAATACCCGAACCCTTATGACCAGATACCCGCTATCCACTACCCGCCGGCAGCCCGGCAGCCCCAGCTACCAATCCGCTCATAGTGAGCCGGTTTGTAACCGGCCCTCATCTACTGTAAATCTCGGTGGTGGAAGTCAAACCTGTTCCTACCCCGGTAAATCCTGGTAGGGGCGGGTTTCTAACCCGCCTTGTACGCTAAAGTAAGCTACGCAACTACCAACAAGCCACCCAACCCACCCAACCCGCTCATGGTGAGCCTGCCCAACCCGCTCATGGTGAGCCGGTCGAACCATACAACCCCATCCTTCGACAAGCTCAGGATGAACGGCACAAGGCCGGCTTGGCTTAACCAGTCGAACCACGCACCCCCGTCAAGCCCCCTGCACCAGCCAGCGCGCCGTTACCTCGCCGGTGTGGGCCACGGCGCGCAGTTCCATTCCTTCGATGAAAAAATCGCCGTCTATTCCCGGCTCGCTGCAAACTACCCTAATCCGATCGGACAGAACCCGGCGTACTACCTGGGCCAGGTTCCGGCCGTCGCCGTTGGGCAAAGTCAGAATCAGGCGGGCATGAGGCGTATTCTTGCGGGCCAAGCGGGCCTCGGCGCCCCGCCGGGCGGCGGCGTAGTTGTCGATAAACCGGCAGTCCACCGAGGGAGTGCGCGCCCCGTGCGCCGTCTGTCCCACTGGCACGGTGGCATCCTCGGCCCGGTAACTGGTCGCCTCAAAGTCCCGGTAAGCCCGGTCGGCCCGGAGGCGCAGCAGGGTAACGTAGGCGGTGGCGGTGGCGTGATTGTTTGCCACCCGCACCAGCGTACCCTTGCCCCGGTAGCCGCCGCCGCTGCCGGAGGCGTAGGGCAGGGACACCGCCAGGCTGCCGGTCAAGTCCGTCCCGCTGCCGTCGGCCCGGCGGTGGGCGGTGTAGTCGGTGGTCGCCAGGGGCCGGCGAATACTGTCCACCGCGTCATAGCTGCCGCTCTCGGCCAGAAAGTCCCGGCTCTCCCCCGGCGGGATGGCCGGCGTTTCCCGCAGCCGCCAGATTTCCTGCAAGCCCCGGTTATCCGCCCGCCGGTAGCGGAAAGTAACCCCGTGCTCCACGCCGGCGCTGCCCGCGTCCCAGGCCAGTTGGGAAAAGTAAGGGCTGGCCGCCAGGGTGTCCCGGAAGATGGCCCGCGCGGTGGTATGCGCCCCGGTTTGCCGGTGGCCGGCCGATTCCAGCCGGAAGTAGCCCAGCCCGTCCAGGTAAATAAACCCGTCCTCCTCCTGCTGCACGGCGTACAGGGCGGTACGGGCGGGAACGCGCCACAAGGCCCTCGGTTCGGCGGCTACCAGGGCCGGCCCCCGGTCCAGCCGCCGGTAGTTGGGGCTGAAACCGGCCCAGGTCAGGATGCGGTTGGCGATAGCCCCGGCGTTCAGGTTGCGCCCGTTCAGCAGGTTGAACAGCGTCGTCCGGCCCAGCCGTTCCAATTCATCCGCGGCGCGCAGGTGGCAGACGGCGCCCAAGTCCGGGTCTCGACCGGGAGTAATCTGTTCCAGCGCGCCGTAGAAAAAACTCCGCCAGCCGCCAAAACCACCCCAGCGGTCGGCCCCGGCCGCGGCGGCGCCGTCATGCCATAACCCGTGTTTAGTGGCGGCAAGGTTGCCGGCGTTGCCTTGCCCGTCCAGGATTTCCTTGCGCTCCGCCGTGCCGCCGTCCAGGTCGGTGGCGAACAGCCTTACCGAGTTGCCGTGCAGCTCAATCTCGATAAAGTAGTTGACGCCGGCGGCCAGGGCATCGCCCCGGCGCAGGGTAGTCGGATACCCCCAGGTAATATCCTCCAACACCGTGCCGACGTTGCCAAAGCGCACCCGCAGGTAATCCCACCGGTTGATAAAGCGCAGGACTACCCCGCTGTGGGCGTTGCTGCTCCGGCGGTACAAGAACCCCAAAGGCGGGTCAGCCTCTCCCAAGTCCAGGGTATAGACGGCCTCGCCCGTGCCGGCCACCGGTTGCACCCGGCCCCCGGTCAGCGCCACCTTGCTGCTCCCGGCGGTCTCCTTAACCCAGGAGAAAGCGTCGCCCACCGTCGCGCCGCGACCCGCCAGGTCAGCCCCGTTTGCGCCGCTAAGATCGTCATAAGGATAGGCAAAGGCGGCCCACACTTTCCGGCCGGTTTGCAGGTGATTAGCCAACGGAGACATGGGGTTGTTCGGGGAGTATTTATGCTCCGGGTTGCGCAGGGTAAGGGACAGCCCGGCGGCGGCGGCCCGCTCCCCGGCATTGGCCCGGACATTGGCCGGCGCCGCCAGGGGCTTGCCCCAATGCCAATCCAGGGCCATTACGTCGTCGGTGATGTCCTCATGAGTCTCCCCCCAAAGACCATCGCCGTCCCAATCAACGCAGATGCGCCAGTGCGGTTTAGCCATATTTCCCTTCTCTCCTGTCATTTATCCGATACCCTGACATTCTCCCGCCGGGCATAGGGCGATTCGCGAATCGCCCCTACGTGAACCGCCCCGTACCTTGCCGTCAAACCCATACCCCTACCGTTACCGGGCCGGACTGCCGGAAACGGGCGGCAAAGCGCACCAGACCATCCCCTGGGCCGCCGTCCAGCTTGCCGGAGATTTGGTAGCTGAGGCAGAGAAACTCCCCGCTTACCTTGCGCCGGCCGGCCGCATTACCGGCCGGGCCGTAGCTGACCGTACCCACCAGGCCCACAATGCCGGCCAGGGTAGTGTCCGGCCCGGTAACCGGCGTATCGTCAAAGACGCCATACAGAGAAAACTCCTGCGCCGGTTCCGCCCCAGGGATAACCCGCCGCACCGCATCGTTCAACCCGGTAACGTCAACAAAGGACACCTGCCGGCCCAGCGGCTCAATCTCCTCAATGTAAGGCGACAAGTTGCGGGGAACACCCCCGGCATCATCCACCTCAATATAGCTATGCCCCGCCACCGGGTATATCGCCATAACTGCCTCTCCGATTATTTGTTGGTTACGCCGTTGGCCGGTCATTCCAACCGATTATCCCGTCATTCCGACCACAAAACCGTCGTTCCGGCGAAAGCCGGAATCCAGAACCCTCGGTAGCCGGCTACATCTTTTCCCGTAGGATTTCCTGGATTCCGGCTTTCGCCGGAACGACGGTTGCTTGGGTTGTTAAGACGTGATTGCCCTGAGCCGGCCCTTACCACCTTCCGGTTCCGGCAGAAATCTCGCTTATGCCGGATTTTAGATTCCTCCCTGCGGTCGGAATGACATAGGAACTTCTGCAACTGCAACCCTCGGTAGGGGCGGGTTTCTAACCCGCCCTGGCCCCGGCGGAAAGCACCGTATCCTCACCGGAACAATCCAAACGCTATTGCCCCAACATTGCACCGCCCTACCCCCCTAACCCACCGGCAACCTGCGGTAAGCCGCCAACAAACCCTCCACCTCGGCGCCAATACTCGGCCCGGCACCAGACGACCGGCGGTCTCTGCCGATGGGGACGGCGGTGCGTTCCCGCCGCTGCCATAGCTGGGCGGCCAGTTGCAGGCACGCCTCTACCACCGGGCCGGGGTAGCCATAGACGGCGATGGCGGTGGCGGCCTGGTGGCGGGCTGCCGCCGTGCCGTTGACTCCCCGCTCCACCGTCGCCTCATTCCCGTCCAGGGCGGTAACGTATAGCTGCTCGGCCCCGATTGCCAGGGTCTGGCCGGCCGACAGCTTGCCGCCGGCCGCCGCCGTCAGTTGCGTATCCCCCGGGGCCAGGGCGGCGCCGGCCTCCAGCGTCGTTCCGCTGTCAGCCTTAACCTCGCGGAACCCCCACTTGCCGGCGACTTCCACCGCCGCCGGCCCGTCAGGAAAGCGGGAGTGGGCCGGGGAGTCGGGATGCGCCAGCAGGCGGGTATAGGGCCGGCCCCAGGGCTGTTCCGGCGCGGCGTTCAGGGGATAGAGCCGGTAATCCGCCTCGGCCCAAGCCACCAGGTCAACGCCCGGTTGAGGCCGGACCCGCAGCGCGTCCACGCTAATCAAGTCCGGCGTCGCCAGTTGCCGCCGTCCCGTCCCGTCAAAGCGGCGGGTGGCCTGCAAAACGTAGAAATGGCGGTTACAGTAGCCGTCAATCCAGCGGGACGCCTCCTCCAGCAGGGCCAGCAGCCGGGCGTCATAAACACTCCCGCCAATGTTCAGCGCGCCCCCCGACTTCAGCGTCGCCAGGTCGCAATAAGCATTACTCATAACTCCCTCCCGGTAAATCTCTGCCGGTCTTGGCAACCTCCGGGCCGCCGGGGATAATTTCACCCCGGAGACCCGCCGGCCCGCCGCGTTGCTAGGCCACGCCGGTGATGTTGTATTGCAGGGCGGTATGGGTGGCCTGGTTGCGCGCCCCGGTTCGCTCCATAAAGGCCAGCCGCATACTGACCACCATGATGTTCTGCCGTTTCTGGATGTCCCGGGTGGTTTCAATCATCAGTTCCCGCCGGAAACCCACCCGCCACTGGGTACGGTTGGTTAGCAGCAGCCGCCCGGTGGTGGCCGTGTTCCCGTCGCTGGTAACCTTGCCGTCGGCATCGGCCGGGGCCATTTGTTCCGACACGATGACCGGGATGCCCTCCACCGCCCCCAACTGGCCCCGCAGCAGAGTCGCGTTAGGCCCCAGCTTGTCCAGCGTGCGGAAGTTGTCCACCGTCAGCGACTTGATGTAGGTATTAACGTCCATAATGTAGGCCAGTTCCGAGGGGCGCACGCCGTACTTGCCCAGCTTGCCCCGAATCTCGTTGAACATCCCGTCGGACACGGCGGCGTTGTGGTCGTTGGCCTGGCCGGTGTTGTCCACCAGGGGCAGGTGGAGCAGGCCGTCAAACCCCAGCAGCCAGTGGGCCTTGCCCGCGTCGCCGGTGGCGATGGTGGCGCCGTCGGCGTTGATGTTGTTCACCGTGGTGGTGTCGGCGTTGAGCAGCACGTCATCAATCACCTCTACGGCGTTGCGTACCAGGGAACTGCGCACCTCGTCGGCCATGGCAATCACCGCGTCCTCGTCCAGGGTCAGCGACCAGGGCACCTCGGCCACCAACTCAAAGGCGCTCAGCGTCTGCCGCGCCGTAGCCGGGGCCGTGCCGGTAGTCGCCAGGTTCTCCGTCCCCGGATACCAGTTGACGCCGCCCAATTGCAGGGGAATCTCAAAGGGGTTGCTGGGCATATCCACCCGGGAAAAGAGGGGCGCCACCAGGGTTTCCAGGTTCACGTCGGCCCACAACGCCGCCGCCTCTCCCGTCGCCACCAGTTCATCGCCGCTGCCGGCGGTGGTGCTGTCCAGGGCCGCCTTGAGGTTGTTCTGCCAGTCCTCCAGCATCCGGGGATTCAGGCCCGACGGCTCGCGCAGTTGGGCGTTGAGGACGCTGCGGATGTAGGCCAGGGCCAGGGCGTCCATCCCCTTGTATTTGCCGTGGCTGACCCGGGGCCGCTCGGCGCCGCCGAACTTGGCAAGGATGGAACGCTTTTCCCCCTCCCGCCACCGTTCCTGCGCCTGCCCCAACTGGGCGGCCAGACGGCTCACCTCCTCCTGGAGCGGCGGCAGTTCCGCGTCCAGCCGGGCCTGGTAAAAGTCCCGGATGCCGGCCACTTCCCGCTTGATGAGTTCGATGTCCTGAGTTCCCAACGTCATAACCGTTCCTCCCGATAAAATGATTTGATTTGGTAGTGTCCTGGCGCTCACCCTTGTCTCATCTCCTGCTGGGAGAGGGGATTATCCGGTATATCCGGTTAATCCAGGTTTGCCCTGGCCCCTCCCTCCACCGCCGCCGCCCTTAACGCCGCCAACGCCTCGGCCAACCCCGGTGAAACCCCGGCCGCCGGGTAAGGGCAGCCGGCGCAGTAGGGATAGTCGCCAAACCGGGGCGGTTCCGGCGCCGGCTCAAGCTCCGGCGATAAGGCGCGGCGCAGGGCCTGGCGGTTGGCCGGCACCGGCACGGCGCTCACCTCCAGCAGTTCCTGTTCCAGAAAGCGGATGCCCAGGAACGCCCCGGTCTGTTCCTGCCGCCGTTCCTCGTAACGCAGGGGCTTGAAACCCACCGACACCCCCTGCTGGTAGCCGCTCCGGTAGAGGGCCGCCACCTCTTGAGCAAAGCCGGTGGGCGCAAACTCCATCCGGGCCAGCAGCCGCTCCGTCTCGGCCCACACCGCCCTGGCCCGGCCAATGACCGGGCGGGTGTAGTCATGCGCCCAGAGGAACACCGGGTTCTGGCGGTAAGCGGCCAACCGCCACCCCTGGGCCAGCACTACGTCGCCGTGCCGATCCACCTCCTCACTGGAAATAACAAAGGTCATCGGCGGCTCATCGCCGTCGGCCTTTGCGTACCCGCCGGAGCCTTCCCCGGCCCCGTTGGCCCCGTTGGCCGAACCGGCCAGGGCCACCGCGCCGCCGCTCCACTTACGGAGCAGCGGGGCATCGCTCAACCCCCGCCGGTAAGACTCCAGCGACTCCAGCAACCGCTCCCGTTCCCGGGAGCTTGCTCCGGTTCCCGTTGCCCCATTCCGCAAACCTTCACCTCCTATCGCCCTATTCTTTTGCCCTATTTTTGCCCGATCCTGGCGGACAACAAAAAGGGACAGACCTTTGTGGGGTCTGTCCCTCGCAAAACACATCCAGGCCATCCGCCCGGGGCTATTCGGTTATTATCCAGAGTAGAGCGGGGTTTTCCGGCCTGTCAACCGGCAACGGTCAGTGGTATGGTCAACACGGGTTGGTATTACCCGCACCGGAAAATGCACCGGAAAATGACCGGGTAAGGAATAACAACCTGCGTTAAGAACACCCGGCCGGTAATCCCCGGTGCAATCCGGTTGAATTTCTGTTAGTATCAGGTCAGCAACCCAATTATAAGGAGGGAATAATTATAATGTTCAGACACCGGTTCCGTATTTCCTGGCTGGCGGCGGCGGTAGCCTTAGCCAGTCTCCTCATTATGGTGGCCTGCGGCGGGGCCGCCGAACCGCAGCCGGCGGCCCCCGCAGCAGCGCCGGCCGCCGCTCAACCCACCGCCACGCCGATACCCGATGCGACGCCTACGCCGGCGCCCACCGCCACGCCGCTTCCGGCAGACGTCGGCACCGCCCGGGACTCCATCGTCCTGGTGGTGCCGGAAGAGCCGGTTAACCTCAATTCCTTCCTCAGCATCGGCGGCTCCCTGTACGCATCCATCACCCGGGCCAACCTGCAAGACCCCCTGACCTGGCAGTCAGGCGATGACCTGCGGATTGTGCCTACCACCGCCACTACCGGCTGGGAGAAAATTGACGGGGACACCTGGCGTTTCAACCTGCGGGAGGGCGTCAAGTTCCACAATGGCGAGGCTTTTAACGCCGACGCCGCCGTGCTCAGTATGAACAACAACGGAAGCCCCACTTCCGACGGCGGCAGCATCAACTACACCGGCCCCCATACCTCGGTCAAGGTGGACGATTACACGGTGGACCTTACCTGCCAGGATGACTGCCCCATTTTCCCCAACACGGCCTTTTTCCTGGGTTTTGAGGCGCCGGAATGGACCGCCAACACCCCGGAAGAGGACCGGGCCGGAATCAGCATCGGTCTAGGCCCCTACCAGTTGGTGGAATGGAAACCGGGCGTGTCCATCACCCAGGAAGCCTATGCGGACTACGTGCCGGTGGGCGACCACTTCGAGTTTCAGAAGCCCTTTATCCAGAATGTGGAATGGCAGTGGCGCGGGGAACCCACCGTCATCGCCGCTATGATTCAGACCGGCGAGGCCGACATGGGTTGGGACGTCGGCGTGGAGCAGACGGAAAATCTGCCGCGGGAGATGCTGCGGTTCGGTTCCTCCGCCGAGACCTACGCCTTTACGATGAACACGGTTTGGCACCCGGAGTTGAAAAAGAAGCCGGTCCGTCAAGCCATTGCCCACGCCGTCAATTGCCAGGAAATTGCCGAAACCCTCTACGGCGGCTTCACCACCTGCCGCGGCAACATCATCTGGCCCGGCATCATCGGGGCCACCGAGGCCAACACGGCCCCCTACGAGTATAACCCCGAACGGTCCCGCCAACTGCTGGAAGAGGCCGGCTACAACCCTGAGAACAAGATAACCCTCATCTCCCGGGGCCAGCGGGTCGCCAAGCAGACCGAAGTATCCGAGGCCATTCACGCCTACCTGAACGAGGTGGGCATCAACTTCGAGTTCCAGATTGTGGAGCCTTCCATCCGCAGCGCCCGCACCAAGTGCGGCATCGGCAAGGCGGTTCTGGAGGTCATCGCCGACTCGGGCCGGGACCCGGAGACCACCGAGCCCACCCGGGACGACATCGCCGCCGCCATCGACAAGGGCGGCGCCGCCTGCGACGGCACCCAGGGCATCCAAATGGTCGGCAATCAGCCCTCCAACGAAACCCTGGACTTCGGGCGGCAACTGCGCTACTACATGAGTTGCACCAGCATCCGCTCCCACGTCTGCGACCCGTCGGAGGGCGGCATCCAGGACCAGATTGACGGCGCCCTGGCCGCCTCCGGCGACGAGCGGCAACAGAAGTTGCAGGTGCTGGCCGACCGGTTCCGGGAGGACGTATTTTTCCTGCCCCTGTTTGACCTGCCGGTAATCTACGCGGTGGATCCCAAGATAAATTGGGAACCCCGCCTTGACCCCACCATCCGCGTCAGCACCATCTGGTTCAGCGAATAACCAGCCCCGGAAAGCCCCCAACCCCCGAAAACCGGGGAGGGCCGTTGCGCTCTCCCCGGTTTTATTCCGGCCCCTGCGTAGCTAAACCCCCACCAAGTGTGGTTAAATGTGTAGTTAAATTGCCGGGAGAACGTAAAAGGACGGCCGGGCTATGACTAACGCCCTTACTTCCGGCGCGGGCCGGGCCATCAAGCAAGTGCGGTTTGGCGATGCGGTTATTGAGTACCGGGTGCAGCGCAGCCGCCGGCGCAAAAAGACGATCCAGATTTCGGTAACTAATGAGGGCGTGGTGGTGGCGGCCCCGGCCCGGACGCCGGAGCGGGAAGTGCGCGAGGTGGTGTTGCGCCGGGCCTCCTGGATTATCCGGCGGCTGGCCGAGCGGACGCCGGAGCCGGAACCTCTGCAATTCGTTTCCGGGGAAAGGCTACCCTACCGGGGCCTCAACCTGGAACTGGCCGTTCAGTTCACAATGGACACCCGGCCCGCGGCGCCGGAGATTTATCTGACTCAGGAAAAGTTAAGCGTCATCCTCCCCGGCAACTTGGCAAATACGGAAAGCCCGGCAACGGAAAACCCCCGAGCGGTACGGGACGCCCTGCTCGGCTGGTATCAGGAACAGGCCGGGGAAGGAGTGCGGGAGCAGGTCAATCACTGGTGGCCGGAACTGGGCCGGGGCGACTCCCCCCGCATCCTCATCCGCAACCAGCGCCGCCGCTGGGGAAGCTGCGCCCACGACGGCACCCTGCGTTTCAACTGGCGCCTGGCGATGCTGGAACCGGCCCTCACCGAGTACGTAGTGGTACACGAACTGGCCCACCTGACCCACATGAACCACTCCACCCAATTCTGGGACCTGGTAGCCCGCCACCTCCCCGACACGCCGGCCCGCCGGCAAAGGCTGAAAGAAGCCGGCCGGGGCCTGCCCCTGTAGCGGCCCATTTCCTCACCGGACCGGCCTCTTACCCCCGGCTCTCTCCCGGTTCTCACCGCCGGCATAAATGCCCCGAACAAATACCCCGCTCATCCTGAGCTTGTCGAAGGATGACCTAAGGGTTCGACCGGCTCACCGGTATCCGCAACGTTTGTCGGCATTATCATCAACGTAGGGGCGGGTTTATAACCCGCCCGGCGTTCAACGGCAAGAAAGCGCCGGAAAACGGGATGCCCTAGCCGACCGGTTCCTCAACAGAACCAGGGCGGGCTACAAACCCGCCCCTACCATCCGCCGGCGCCGGCCCAACGGGAACCTACGGATTAACCGCCACCAGCACCAGGTCTGCCCGGTCAGGATAGCCATAGGTAAGCACGGAATAGACGGTATCAGTGGTAAAAACCAGGCTGCCGTCCGCCTCAATAACCGAGGCGCTTACCGCGTAATCCCTGGCCGGGTCAATCCCCTCCCGGCTGTAGGGAATCTCAAACTCGACCGGCCCCGGCCCCGGGTCAAAGATGATATTCCGGGCGATAAGTTGAGACTCCACGTCCTGCAAGGACACATCCCGCAGTTCCACCTCCAGCGTAGCGCCGGCCGAAAGCACCACGCTATCCCCATAAGTAACCGTGCCGGTTAAGGCAGCGTCACTCATAAGGCCGCCCATACCCCAAGGCTCCGGTGGCGTTTCTGCGGTAGGCGGCGGATTAACCGCCACCAGCACCAGGTCTGCCTGGTCAGGATAGCCATAGGTAAGCACCGAATAGACGGTATCGTTGATAAAGAGCAGTCTGCCCTCCGCCTCCACAATCCAGGCGCTTACCGCGTAATCCCTGGCCGGGTCAATTTCCTCCCGGCGATAGGGAATCTCAAACTCAACTGGCCCCGGCCCCGGGTTGTCAATAATCTGCCGGGCGATAAGTTTAGACGCCACATCCTGCAAGGACACATCCCGCAGTTCCACCTCCAAAATAGCGCCGGCCGAAAGCGCGGCCCCGTCTCCATAAGTAACCGTGCCGGTTACGGCGACCGTCGGTGCGGGGGTCTCCTGAACGGCGTCGGGCGTAACCGGGTTGGCTTGGCCGGCATCGGGCGTATCTGTATTGTCCTGACCGGCGACAGTCGGCGCCGGGCTGCCCTGACCGGCGTCGGGCGTAACCGGGCTGACCTGGCCGGCGTCGGGCGTAACCGGGCTGACCTGGCCGGCGTCGGGCGTAACCGGGCTGACCTGGCCGGCGTCGGGCATAACCGGGTTGACTTGGCCGGCATCAGGCGCAACCGGGCTGACTTGGCCGGCGCCGGGCGTAACCGGGTTGCTCTGACAGGCGCCCATCGCCAGCGGGATTAGCCAGATGGCTAGGGCGGCAAACACCGCGATTATGACTTTGGCCTTCATCGTGGCAACTCCAATAACCCCGGTAATCCGGGCCGGTACGAATGAGAAGTGAAGTTCGGAGGTCAATTATAGACCCCTCAAATATATAGACGCAGCAAGGAAAGGATTTGTTCCCGGAGGATTCTAGCCGTTCAGGAGTAAAGCCCGCTCATGGTGAGCTTGTCGAACCACGCCCCCGTATCCTGCCGGGCATCCTTCGACCAGATCAGGATGAGCGGGGAGAGTCGATGATAAAGCCCGCTCATGGTGAGCCTGTCGAACCACGCCGCCCGGTCATGAGTCGGCCTTTAGCTGGCCGGCGCCACCGCCCCCGGCGGCGGGCGCAGCGGGGTGAATACCAGGATGACCATTGCCCCCAGCCACAGGGCGGCGGTGTAGGCAAACACGGCGCTCAGGCCATAGGCGTCCACCACCCTGGGGGCGATTAGGAGCGCCCCTGCGCTCAGGAAGCTGTTCACCCCCATCACGATGCCCATGGTCATTCCCTCGGTGCCCCGGCCCACCTGGTCCAGCACGGTGGCCTGCAATATCTGGTTCATCGAGGAACTGAAAAACCCGGTGGTCAAAACCACGATTATCAAGAGGATACCCCCCTCCAACTGTCCGATAGCCAGCGAAAGGAGACCTACGGCGGTGAGGCAGGGAATCAAGATCAGCTTGCGCCCGTAGCGGTCGGAGAGGATTCCGGCAAAGGGAGAGGAAACTACCCCCAGCACCAGCAGCAGGGTCAGGTGCAGCCCCACCAGAAAGGAATTCATCGCCAGGCCGCCGTCGGCTACCGGGTCGTGGAGGTACTTGGGCAGCCAGAATATCAGGGCGCCGGCCCCCATATCCCGCAGGCTGGTAACCAGCACCAGGGCAAGAATCGCCGGGTTGCGCAGCAGCCGTCCGGCCTCCCGGAACCGGAGGCCCACCGACACCCGCCGCTGGGCCGCGTCATCCGCGTTACCGTCGCTCCCGCTGCCCCGCAGGTGGTACAAGGCCCACCAGACCATTCCGGTCATCAGCAGGGCGGGAAAGACGTACACCAGGGCGACCCACCGCCACCGGTCCTGAAACAGGAGCAGCAGCCCGCCCACTACCAGGGGGCCGATGCTGTCGCCAAGCTGCCCGCCAATCCCGTGGGTGGACAGCCCGAAACCCCGCCGCTGGGGAAAGCGCTGGGAAATGGCGGCGATGGCCGGCATATGCCAACTGCTGCCGGGCAAAGCCAGCAAGGCCAGGGCCAGGGCCAGAAACACAAACCCCGGCGAGGCGGCCATCATCCCGTAGCCCAGGGCCGCCAGCACCATACAGCCGGTCAACATCAGCCCCCAACGATTCCGGGCGATGTCCACCAGAAAGCCCACCGGGATGTTGATGATGCCGCCGCTGATGCTGAGAATGGCGGTCAGTACGCCGTAGTGGAAGTTGCTGAAGCCCATGGATGCCTGAACGAAGGGCAATAGCACCGGTAAACTCTGGCCGTACCAGTGGGTAAAGCCGTGTCCGATTGCCAGATGAGTCAGGATAAAAGCGCCGCTGCGCTGCGGCCTGGGGGCGTCGCCGCCCAAACCGGCATACCGGGTCGGCGTGTCCAAGATAAACCTCCCGAAACCTACCCGCCAATTCTACACCGCCGCCCGGTCAGGGACAACACGCGCCGGGATAAGGGCGGGGCCGGGGCCAAGTCTGCGCCTGGTTCGACAAGCTCACCATGAGCGGTGAGAGTTTGAGAGTCAACGATAAGATCCGCTCATGGTGAGAGTCAATGATAAGATCCGCTTATGGTGAGAGCCAATGATAAAGTCGCTCATGGTGAGCTTGTCGAACCACCGGCATACCATCAGACCGGTTCAGGATGAGCAGAGATATGTCTCCAAATGAAAGAAAACCCGGCCCTGATACAGCCGGGTACGGAACAAGCGACCTGAAAAAACGCCTTGAAACCGGGGTCAACTACCGCCCAGGATTTGCCCCAGCGCCGTTTGCAGCGCAACGAACTTTTCCGTCCGATTCCCCAGGATGATTAGCGAGGCCAGGGACAGAATAAGGGCCGACACCGCCAGGCAGCCTAACGCCCCAAGAACCAGCCGGCCAAAACTCATTGCCGCTCCCCTTAATCCCGTCCGTATCCCTCCCAAAGTAACACAAGGGGCCAAAACTTAACAGGGGGATGGTGTAGATATAACTCCGGGGCAATCGCATTGGAAACAAATACCCCGCTCATCCTGAGCCTGTCGAAGGACGAACCCTGTCGAATATGGCGGATGGTTCGACAAGCTCACCATGAGCGGATATTGTTATTGGGTGTTGACTTGGCACTCCCCCGGCGCAGGGCTATCGCACCATAAAACCGTCGTTCCGGCGAAAGCCGGAATCCAGAACCCTCGGTAGCCGGAATACTCTTTCCGGGAGGATTTCCTGGATTCCGGCCTGCGCCGGAACGACGGTTCTTGGGTTACCGACGGTTGCTTGGTCTGCCCTAGTCAAGACGCGATTGCCCTTACCCCACCCCCTAACCTTGACCCGGCTAGGCGCCAATCCTATAATGGCGTGTAATGGCGGGGCGGGTCAGCCTCCCGGCTCCCAACGATACGCCCCCGGCAAACCATAGACGAACCATCTAACTTGACATTAAGGTATTTCAGCGTGAGTCAGACCACCGCCCAATCCATTCAAGAGTTGACCAACACCGCCCTGACCGAGTTGGCGGAAATTGACGCCCCGGAGGCCCTGGAACAGTGGCGGGTATCCTGGCTGGGCCGGCGCGGCGGCCTGACCGCCATCCTGCGCGGCCTGTCCCAACTAGCCCTGGAACAGCGGCGGGAACTGGGCGCCCTGGGCAATCAGGCCAAGACTACCCTGGAGGAAAACCTGGAACGCCGCGCCCGGGAAATCAGCCAGGCCCGCTTGGCCCGGGCCGCCGACCAGGAGCGGATTGACGTTACCCTGCCCGGCCGTCCCGTCGCCACCGGGCGGCTGCATCCTACTACCCAGGTAGTGCGGGAGATTACCGACGCCTTTGTCGCTATGGGTTTCAGCGTCGTCGAAGGCCCGGAAGTGGAATGGGACTACTATAACTTTGAGCGGCTCAACATCCCCCAGGGCCACCCGGCGCGGGATATGTGGAATACCCTCTGGGTGGATTACGTCAACGAGGCCGGCCAACAGCCGATGCTCCTCCGCACCCATACCTCGCCGATGCAGGCGCGGGTGATGGAACAGACTTCGCCGCCGGTGCGGGTGGTAGTGCCAGGCAAATGCTACCGCTACGAGGCCACCGACGCTACCCACGAATGGCACTTCTACCAGGTTGAGGGCCTGGCGGTGGATGCGGGCATCACCTTCGCCGACTTGAAAGGCACCCTGTACGAGTTCGCCCGCCGCCTTTTCGGGGCCGAGCGCAAGGTGCGCTTCCGCTGCGACTACTTCCCCTTTGTGGAACCCGGCGTTGATATGTCCATCGACTGCTTTGCCTGCCAGGGCACTACCAAAGACAACGGCGGTAGCGGCAACAGCAGCGACAACGGCGGCGGCTGCCGCATCTGCCGGGACAGCGGCTGGATTGAAATTATGGGCGCCGGCATGGTGCATCCCCAGGTGCTGGCCGGCGTAGGCTACGACCCGGAGCAATACACCGGCTTTGCCTTCGGCCTGGGGCCGGAACGCATCGCCATGCTCAAGTACGGCATCGACGACATCCGGCACTTCTACTCCAACGACCTGCGCTTCCTGCGCCAGTTTTAACCGCCCTACCGCGATTTGCCAACATCGGGAACCGGAGAATTAACTAACGCCTATGCAAGTACCTTTAAGCTGGCTGCAAGAATACGTTGACCTGGACTTGACGCCCACGGAGTTGGCCCACCGGCTCACTATGGCCGGCGTCGAGGTGGGCGAAGTCATTGAATCGGGCGGGTGGCCCAACTGCTTCGTCGGCGAGGTGCTGGAAGTCCGCCCCCATCCCAACGCCGACAACCTGCGCCTGTGCCGGGTCAACGCCGGCGCCGCTAATGCCCCGGAGTCCGATAGAACCGCCGGGGAAACGGCAACCGGGGATGGGGTAGTCGGGGTAATGGAAGTGGTCTGCGGCGCGCCCAACGTGGCCGCCGGCCAGAAAATCTGCTTTGCCCAAGTGGGCGCCCGCCTGCATAACCCCCACAGCGGCCGGCCGGAAACCCTCAAGGCCGCCCGGATCCGGGGCGTAGTTTCCGAGGGGATGATTTGCTCCGAGTTGGAGTTGGGCCTGGGCGCCGGCCACGAGGGAATCGTGGTGCTGCCCCCGGACGCTCCTTTGGGGATGCCCCTGGACGATTACCTGGGCGATACCATCCTGGACCTGGAAGTTACCCCCAACCGCCTGGACTGCTTCTCCATCCTGGGCGTGGCCCACGAAGTAGCCGCCCTCACCGGCCGGACGGTTCGGGAGCCGGAAATCAGCTACGCCGAGGCGGGGCCGCCCATCACCGAGCAGGCCGCCATATCGGTAGCCGACCCGGATTTGTGCCACCGCTACACCGCCAGCCTGATTCAGGGGCTGAAAATCGGCCCGTCTCCCCAATGGCTGCAAGACCGGCTCACCCGGGCCGGGCTGCGGCCCATCAGCAACGTGGTGGACGTTACCAACTACGTGATGCTGGAGTTCAACCAGCCCCTTCACGCCTTTGACCTGGACAAAGTGCGCGACCGCACTATCATCGTGCGCCGGGCTACGCCGGGGGAAACCCTGGAAACCCTGGACGGCGTGGCAAGGGAGTTGACCCCGGATACCCTGGTCATCGCCGACGCCCGCGACCCCATTGGCATCGGCGGCATCATCGGCGGCGCCAACAGCGAAATCGGCCCGGACACCACCAGCGTCCTCCTGGAATCGGCCACCTTCAACAACTACAATAACCGCCGTACCGCCGAGACCTTCCGGCTGCGCACCGACGCCACTCAACGCTTTGAGAAGGGCCTCCGCCCGGAGTTGGCCCCTATCGCCCTGCGCCGCGCCACCCGGCTCATCCAGCAGGTAGCCGGCGGCGTCATCGCCCAGGGCATCATCGACATCTACCCGGACGCCGACAAGCCCCACCCAACGGTGCCCCTTACCCTCAAGCGGCTCAAGCAAATCCTGGGAATGGACCTGGCTATCGAGCAGGTAGAGGACGTTTTCCGCGCCCTCGGTTTCCAATGGGAACGGCGGGACGGCAACGCTAATGACAATGACACTGACTCCGGCGCCGCCCTGGCGGTAACCGTCCCCTACTGGCGCAACGACATTAACCTGGAAGAGGACTTGATTGAAGAGGTGGTGCGGATTATCGGCTACGATAACGTGCCGACCACCATGCTGTCCACGCCCATACCCCACCAACAGCCGGCCCCCATGACCCAACTGCGGGAGCGGGTCAAGGAGGCCCTGACCGCCGTCGGCTTGCAGGAGACCATCAGCTACCCCCTGGTCAACCTGGAGGCCCTGGAGCGGGTGAACTATCCGGCCCAAGAGCCGGAGTCCCGGCCCCTGAAAATAGCCAACCCCCTGAGCGCCGGGCAGGAGTACCTGCGCCCCACCCTGCGGGCCAGCCTGCTGTCCACCCTGTCCTACAACGAAGGCCACAACGAGGGCCCCTTCCGGCTGTTTGAGCAGGGGCGCGTCTTTCTGCCCCGTCCCGACCAACTGCCCGAGGAGCGGGAGGTAGCCGCCGGGGTCATCGCCGGGCTGCGCTCCGAACCCTCCTGGCTGGTGGACAACGGGCCGCTGGATTTCTTTGACGCCAAGGGAATGTTGGCCTCGGCCCTGGCCCTGCTGGGACTGCCCGAACCCCCGGTTTGGGAGCCGGCCGAAGACCCGGCCTTGCACCCCGGCCGCTGCGCCCGGATTAAGTGCGGCCCGGCGCAAATCGGCATCCTGGGCGAACTGCACCCCACAGTCGTCGAGGCTTTCGACCTGAAACACCGGCCGGCCACCCTCTTTGAGCTTTACCTGGACCAAATGCTGGCCCGGCCCGATACAGCTGATAAATCCGGCCAATCCGCCTCAGCCGGCCAAAGGGGGCGCAACTTCCGCTCCCTGACCCGCTTCCCGGCGGCCCACCGGGACCTGGCCCTGGTGGTGGCCGAAGACGTACCGGCCGGCCAGGTTCAGGCCATCCTGACCCGCCATCGCCTGGTGGAGCGGGTAGAACTCTTTGACCTATATACCGGGGAGAACGTACCCCCCGGAACCAAGTCCCTGGCCTTTCACCTCTATTTCCAGTCCCCGGAGCGCACCCTCAACGCCGAAGAGGTGAACCGCACGCTGGAGGGCCTGTTGCGAACCTTGCAGCGGGACTTGGGGGCCACTATCAGGAATTAGGAATTAAGAATTAGGAATTGGGGGACGTTGCAGGCCCGGTGTCATTGAAAGTTCAATGTCATTCCGAGCGGAGCGAGGAATCTAAACTCCTTTCTGCGGAACCGGAACGGGACAACGGCCAAGCATTTTAGATTCCTCCCTGCGGTCGGAATGACATACCAATTAGTATCTCCAACATTTGTTGGTATTTCTTACCGGGCCACGCTTCGTTGGCTGGTAGGGGCGGGTTTGAAACCCGCCCAGGTTTCGATGTTAAGATAGTTCAACTGGGGCAGCGTCGGTTCGCCGAGCCGGACTTGCGGTTGCGGGACGGACGGGTTACAAACCCGCCCCTACCCGATGAAAATGCCAACAAAGGAACGAAGTATGCAGACGCACCACCACCACCACCACCAGGAACACGAACACCGGCATATTGATGAGGATATGCTTTCGGTGGAGGAGGCTTACCGGCAGATTATGGCCTGCTTTGGCCCGCTGGAACCGGAAGAGAAGCCGCTCCTGGAGTGCTTGGGGCAGACCCTGGCCGCCGAAATCCGGTCGCCCCTGGCCTTGCCGCCGCTGGCTAACTCCGGTATGGACGGCTACGCGGTGCGCCGGGCGGACATCGGCGGCGCGGGAGAGGCTCAGCCCCGCCGCTTGCAGGTCATCGGCCTGGTGGCCGCCGGGCAGGTCTCAACCCAGACCGTTGCCTCCGGCACCGCCATCCGCATAATGACCGGGGCGCCGGTGCCGGCCGGGGCCGATACCGTCGTTCCCTTTGAGGAAACCGACGAGGTGGAACGCCGCGCCGCCGGTCGCACCCTGGACGAAATTGACATCCGGGCCGACCTGCCCGTCGGCTGCAACGTGCGCCCCGCCGGGGAGGACGTGCAGCCGGGTCAACTGGTGCTGGAAGCCGGCACGGTAATCCGCCCGGCGGAAATCGGGGTCATGGCCTCCCTCGGATTGGAACGGGCGCGGGTCATCCGCCGCCCCCTGGTTTCCGTCCTTTCCACCGGCGACGAACTGGAGTCCCTGGGCCAGCCCCTGGCCGGGGGCAAAATCTACGACAGCAACGGCTTCAGCGTCGCCGCCTCAATCATCGCCGCCGGCGGCCGGCCTCAAACTTTGGGCATCGCCCGGGACAACCTGGCCGATATGCGCCGCAAGCTGGAACAGGTAGCCGGCTCCGACCTGCTGGTAACCTCGGCCGGCGTGTCCAAAGGCGACTATGACGTGGTCAAAGACGTGCTCACCGAGCGCGGCGACATCAACTTCTGGTCAGTGCGGATGCGCCCGGCCAAGCCCCTGGCCTTTGGTATGCTGCGGGACGACGCCGGCGCTGCCGATATGGACGGTACACCGGGAAAACCCATTCCCCTGATGGGGCTGCCCGGCAACCCGGTCAGCGCCATGGTGGCCTTTGAGATGTTCGCCCGGCCGGCCATCCGGGCTATGCTGGGCCGCCAGAGGCTGGCCCGGCCGGTCGTGGAGGGCACCCTGACCGGGCCGATTCGCAACACCGACGGCCGGCGCGTCTTTGCTAGGGTAGAAGTGGCACGGCAAAATGGGGTATTCTATGCCAACCCCACCGGCCCCCAGGGGTCGAACATCCTGACCTCGATGTCCCGGGCCAACGGGCTGGCCGTCTGCCCGGAGGACTTGCCGGTCAAGGAGGCCGGTGAACGGGTCAGTATCATTATGCTTGATTGGAACGAAGAGGTAGATTTATGACCATCCCCAACCCGGAGGCGCCCCAGGCGCAGGAAGAGTCGCCCCTCTACTACATCAGCTTTGAGCGCATCGGCGAACTGAACCGGTCGGCGGTAACGCTGCTGGCCGAGCGTAGGGGGCCAATGGTTCCTTCCCGGCTGAAGGCCGACCACGAACTGGACAACCCCCAGGAGTTGCTGGAGGAAATCGCCGAGTATTCCGCGGCGGAAGAGGACTTTATCCACTCCAATATGCCCATCCAGGAAATCGTGTTCCGCACCCTGCTGACCCGGCGCAACCAGCCCATGGCCCTGAACGAACTGCACTACGAACTGACCGAGCGGTGGTCCACCCCGGTGCGCCCCATCAGCGTAACCCTCACCAGCCTGGAACGCATCCTGAACAGCGACACCTACTACGGCTTCGCCCGCCAAAACGCCTGAAATACGCCCTAACTATACCGCTCATGGTGAGCTTGTCGAACCACCAACCTATCCTTCGACAAGCTCAGGATGAGCGGTACAAGGCGGGCTTGACGGGCTTGGCTTAATGCGAAAAGGGCGGGTTAGAAACCCGCCCTAATCTACGGTAAATCTCGGTGGGGGTAAATCCCGTTCCTACCCCGGTAAATCCCGGTAGGGGCGGGTTTCTAACCCGCCCGGTACGCTAAAGTAGGATACGCAACTACAACCAAGCCACCCCAACCCGCTCATGGTGAGCTTGTCGAACCACAAGCTCAGGGTGAACGGTGCAAGGCGGGGTTGACGGAGTTGGCTTAACGCACAAAGGGCGGGTTACAACCCCCCCTACCCGCTAATAACACCGGCAAATGTCGGAAATACCCAAACACCCCCCTACCCGCTCATGGTGAGATTGTCGAACCACCAACCCATCCTTTGACCGGTTCAGGGTGAGCGTAAAAGGCGGGGTTGACGGGCTTGGCATCAAGCGTACAGGGCGGGTTACAAACCCGCCCCTACCCGGTAATAATACCGTCAAATGTCGGAAATACCCAAACACCCCCCACCCGCTCATGGTGAGCCTGTCGAACCATACAACCTTATCCTTCGACGGGTTCAGGGTGAGCGGTACAAGGCAGGCTTGACGGGCTTGGCATTATGCACAAAGGGCGGGTTAGAAACCCGCCCCTACCCGATAATAACACCGGCAAATGTTGGAGACACCCGAACAAGCCCCCCCACCCGCTCATGGTGAGCTTGTCGAACCATACAACCCTATCCTTCGACCGGCTCAGGATGAGCGATACAAAGCGGGATTAGCTCAACGCACAAAAGGCGGGTTTCTAGCCCGCCCTGTACGCTCAGGTAGGAAAGTAGGCTTGGCCTGGCGCTTACCGCGCGGCAACCGCCTCGCCCGCTATGCTAATCAGCTTCTCAAACCCCTCCGGGTCATTAACCGCCAAATCGGCCAGCATCTTGCGGTCCATTTCAATGCCGGCCAGCTTCAGACCGTGCATGAACTGGCTGTAGGTGGTGCCGGACTGACGGCAGGCGGCGCCGATGCGGACAATCCACAAGCGGCGAAAATCGCCCTTCCTTTCCCGCCGGTGCCGGTAGGAATAACTCCAGGCGTGGAGCAGGGCCTCTTTAGCCCACTTGTAGTTGCGGCTGGCGGAGCCTTGAAAGCCCCGGGCCTCGGACAATACTTTCTTATGCCGGTGGCGCTTGGTGACGCCGCGTTTCACTCTGGGCAAGACAAATCTCCGGGGATTGAATTATCGGCAACTGGCTGGGTTGGGCGTCCGTCGCCAGGCGTCGGTCGCTAGGCGTCGATCGCTAGGCGTCGTAGGGTATCAGCTTGCTGAGCCGCTTGACATCCACCGGGGCCACCAGCAGCTTGCCGTCGTACTTACGGGTAACCTTCTTGGGCTTTTTGCGCCGCAAATGGCTGCTCATTCGCTTGCGGCGCATCAGCTTGCCGGAGCCGGTGATGTGAAAACGGGCCTTGGCCCCTTTATGCGTCTTAAGTTTTGGCATCGGCTAGGTCTTCCACCTTCTTTTCGGTCTTCTCGCCCCGGGGCAGGCTGGGAATCAGAATCATGGACAAGGCCCGCCCTTCCATTGAGGGCGGCTTCTCCAACCGCACGTCTTCCTTCAGCTCGTCGGCCACCCGCTTCAGCAGGGACAGGCCCAACTGCTGGTGCACCGCCTCCCGGCCCCGGAACCGGACGGTCAGCTTGACCTTGGAGCCATCCTCGATAAACTCCTTGACCTTGCGGAGTTTGGCTTCCAGGTCATGGACGCCGATATTGGGACGGAACCGGACTTCCCGCAGTTCGGTATTCTTCTGGGTCTTTTTTGACTCCCGTTCCTTCTTGGAGTAAAGGTAGCGCAGTTTTCCGTAATCCAGCAAGCGACAAACCGGCGGGTCTGCATTGGGAGCCACTTCCACCAGGTCAACACCACTCTGGCGGGCCATTTGCAAGGCCCGGTCAAAGGGCATCAAGCCCAGTTGCTCTCCGTCCTCTCCGATAACACGAATCCGGGACGCCCGAATCTGCTCATTTACTTTATACTGCCTTGCTATGCTCTCCTACCTCCAGATAAATTCAACACCAGCAGCGCACTTTCAGGAAGGGTTGACACAATGTAGCACAAGGGCGGGAGTACGTCAATCTATCCCGGCGGCGGGTAACCGGGATTTGCGGATTTGACTCTGGCCTTCTCCGGCCCCTCGCCAAGGCAGCGGGATAGATACCTACCGCAAAGCCAGCATCCGTTGATAATGCTATTGCCTGAATTGACCTACTTAAAATACTTTCGGACTAACATCCAAAGGTTTAAGGCTATCAAAGCCGCCGCGGCCAGGAGAATACCGCCCAGAAAGATTTGCCGGCCAATGAAAATAGTATCCATGATTGTCTCTAACAGCAGGAACAAGGCCAGGAAACCAACCCCAATAAGCAGACCCCGGCGAAAGTTGTCCTTCCCGCTCTTTTCAACTTGACTTTCCAGGCGGGTATAAAACTCACTGGGCATATCCGTGTCCGGTCTTGGTCGAGGCAGATATTGTCCACAGGAACAATGGGTCGCTCCAACTTCTACCACGGCGCCGCAGCTTGGGCAATTCATCGCGCTGTTCCCCCTCAACGTTTATCGTTTGGCAACTGGTTCCAAAGCTATCGTTGCATTTAGCCGCCTTTGGGCATCGCAATGACTTGTCGGCAATTTGGCTGCCGCAAAGCTGGCACCGGCTAATTTTTCCGGTGCAGGCTCGTGATGATGCGGCGACTGACTGCCTCGTTAGTCACTCCGGGTTCCACTTCCAGATGCAGGTCCGATTCGCAGACATCAACGTGCAGCGCGATGCCAACGTTTCGATGGTCCCACAGCACGGCGGTTTCCCGTATGACTACAAACCCTTTATCGGCACACAACCCTTTGACCGGCGAGTAACGCGCGTCCGAGGAGAAACGCTCCTTGAAATAGGTGCCGACCAAACCGACGACGCCGACCTCTTTCAAGGGTTGGATGTCAGATCGTCGCGCTCCCGGGATGCTGTTGCCCTGCACCCAATCCCCCGGAGTCGCTGAATGTTCCTTAGCAAAAAACGTTACTTGCCCTCCCGACCATACAGCTGGCACGGTTATGGCGTATTCCGCGTCAGCATATCCGGCCTCCCGCAGCTCTCGGGGGACTGGCGTCGGCCAGGGGGTGGCGGTCGGCCAAGGCGTCGCCGTGGGCCGGGGGGTGGCCGTCGGCCGGGGGGTAGGTGTCGCCGTAGGTTGCGGCGTAGCGGTCGGGGTAGGTATGGGCGTAGCAGTTGGCGTAGGCGTCGGGGTAGGCGTTGGCGTGGGCGTGGGGTAAGGCGTGTAGGTGGGCTGCGGCGTTGCCGTCGGGTAGGCGGTTGCCGTCGGCGCCGGAGTCGGCGTTGGATAAGGAGTTGCGGTCGGATAGGGGGTAGGCGTGGGCCGCGGGGTGCTGGTGGGCGCAGCAGCCAGGGCCGCTACCGGAGGAACGGGGGCAGGCGCCGGAGTCGGCGCGGGATCCCGGGGAAAGCCCAATGCTATCAAGGACGGTAGGGACACCAACAACAGGCCACCGATTACTACTATTATAATGACTACAATGAACGCTTCTTTGTACCTTTGCAGGAAAGATATTACGATGACCGCTTTCTGGTACCTTTGCCAGAAAGAGGGTATTTGCGACGGCATTATCCGCGCCCCGCAATAGGCGCAAAAGATAACCGTATCCGGGATGACGTTTTGACAGTCGGGGCAGTTCATTCGGCGGCGGGACTCCTCAGACTGCCTTACCGCACCAAGTACAGTGATTGGCGCTTGCTGACACACTGGAACCGCAGCTTGAGCAGGTTTTCCCGGCGGCCGGGGGCGGCGACGCCGGCGGTCTCCCGGAAGGACTGGCCGCCGCCATCCGTGTCGCCGGGTTAGCCGGTTGCGGAACGGAATTATGCGTAGCGGCGGGTTGGTTCCGCCGCCGCCCACATTGGGGGCAGAAACGGGCGTTGGCCGGGATATGGGAACGGCAGGCGCAGATTCGGGTAGCCGTCAGCAACGTTGCCTGGCAACTATTGTTGACGCAATAAATGAGACCCGCGTCGTTATTCCGGCCACATTGGGGACACTTTACCAGCGTGTTGGTCGGAGCAGCCGGCTGGGGTTGGGCCGTAGCCGGCGGGGTCTGGAGTAAGTCCCGATATGCGCCAGGCGCTGCTGTGGTGGGCGGAGTTGGCGGAGGGGCCGGGGCCGGCGTTGGCGCAGACGCCACCCTTCCCTGAATGATGCTCTCCAGGTCCGGTACTTGTTGCACCGGCAAAGAACAGCACTCTCCCAGTTTGGCTGCCAACTTTCTTACCTGGTCATCCCGGCTCTGTTTCAATATCCCCAAGCACTCGGAATCTCCGGGGTTTGCGTAATCCCGATGGGTAAGCAGCAGGTTATCATCGTTGTAGAACTGCTCCCACAAATCAGGGTCGGCTCGAAGGGCCAGCAGGCTGAGATAGATTGCCAGCGCGGGAAAGTTATCTATTTGCGCGTCATAGTTGTCCGCAGACCGCTGGGGATGCTGGTAATTCCTATGCCCGGTTTCCGGGCTGCGTTCTCCTTGAAAACTGGGGAGAAATATCCCGTCGTAGTCCACCAGATGCAGCCGGTCGGCCTCCACCATAACATTGCCATGTTGCAGGTCATTATGCGCTATACCCAGTCCCCGCAAGCTGCCGACGGCACCGCGCCAACGGGCGGCGACGCCAGCGATGACCTCGGAGTTGCCCAGGTTCTGCTGGACAAACTTGTTCAGCGGCTCCCCGTTGGCCCAATCCATTCTAACTATGGGATACCATTGGCCTTTGACCAGGATACCTTGCTCCAGGTAGCGGAACCGGACAAAGGAGTCGGGCAGGACGGTGTCCAGATAATCGTGCAGTGAGCTGTAGCGGAGTTGCTGGTCTTTTACTTCCCGGGTAAAGCAGCGCACGGCGACTTCCCGATTTCCGACAGATGCCTTATACACGCAGGCGAATTGGCCGGTAGCCACTATCGGCATCCCTTTACGTCCGCCGCTGGGGTACAGGGCCACCCGACCGCCGGCCAGTTCCGGGTCTTCCCGGAAGCAAACTAAGGGATTTTGTATCGCGTCGCTGAATTCGGTAGCGGTAGGCCAGGGCATAGCTTTACCCTTATCCGGTTACTTTACCGGACCCGGATGATTATCAAGGTGGTATCGTCATTACGCATCAATCGCGCTTCCCGTTGGGCCTGAACCCAACCTTCCCATTGAGCCGAGTCCTGAGCCAGCAGGGTTTGCCAGGGTTTTTCCCCGGCGGCGTATTGGGCCAGCAGCCAGCCAGCCAGGGCGTCAGAGGCCAGGATGAATACATCTCCGGCCTGGCACGTCCCCCCGATCTGTTGCATAGAGTCCGGGGTAACGTGATTGTTGGCGGGGTTGCTGCAAAGCAACTCCGGGGTGTTATTGAATTGGGCGCCGTCCTCTAAAGGGAAAGACAATATCAACTCGTCCTGACGAATCAGAAAGATGCAACTATCCCCCACGGCGACCGCTTGCCAATTCAGGCGGCGGGGGTGCCCCGGCATTTGTGAAATGGTTAACCCCAGCAGGGTTGCCAGCGCCCCGGCACGGGTCTTAGCTTCGCCGTGCCAGGGCAGGCGTTCCCAGGGCACCGCCCGGTTCCACTCTTCCTGACCTGGCGCCAGCCATTGCTCCAAGCCGGATAGCTCAAGGTCAGAAAGTTTCAGCGGACGTTCAACAAAGTCTTTGACCAGGATTTGCGCCCAACTCCTGGCGAAGGCCGACTCGCTGGCCCCGTCGGCCAGGGCGATGCGAGCCATTCCTCCCGTTGTGTAATCCAGCCGGAGGGGGTAAGCGACACGGCAAGCGTCTTCACACTCATCCGGCCGGTTCCCTGACTTGGGGCTTTGCCGCTTGGTGGGCGGTTGCAAGGTCATTGTCGCGCCTCTAGTGCAAGTCAACGGGGCCTGCGCCCCGGGTGCCGATGTCCAGGAAGTGGACTAAGGCTTCCAAGTTGGCGTTAAAGACAAAACCGCGAGAGTTTTCCGTAACCGGTATGTCCAGGGTGGCGGCCAAGTTGCGGCTTGATTCCGGCAAGACGGAAGACATACGGAATAACTTTTTCGCATAGTCATCGGGCAAGCCGGTTTCTTCAGTCGGAAATTGCACCGGCCTCGTTCCGACGTCGGAAAGGTGGGCATTGAACACCAAAGCGTTCCCGTCCTCGGTTTTCAATTCCATTATCCTCAAGGCAAAGTTTTCCGGGTCGCCGTCGGTAGCCACGCCGTCGGTAATGTTTATCACGATGGGCGGGTAGGAAGTCGAGTGATCGGAAACCCACTCCTCAAGGGCAACAGTACCCATATCCAGGGCTTCACACATCGGGGTGCCATACTCGGCTTCGGGACGCAACCATACCGGCACTCTTCGGGTTACATCTACCAGACCACCGGCCCCGTCGCTCTCCTTTACTTGCCGCTCTTCTACCTCGGCAATATCAACGACCTGGCTAATCGTCAGGAAAGGTTGCTGGACGGACGTTCCGGGGAGCAGGGAAAGCACCGCGGAGTTTCCCTGGCTGTCAGTTTTATAGCCGATGGCACCGATATGGAAATAGTCGCGAATATCCATGCCTTGAGAACATCGCTGGGATATAGCGTCCAGTGTCCGATTCAGGGTTTCGGCTGCTTGGTCCATTTTGCGCATACCGGGCTGTCCACTCAAGGCTTGGGTCATGGAACCGGACTGGTCAATCAGGAAGAGGAAACAGCCTGGGTTGGTGCGGCTGATGTCTGCCGAATAAGGCATATTGAGTTTTCTCCTTGTGTAGGGGTTTATTTACACTGTCAGGTTGGAGCGCTGGTTTTCACCCCATACTATTGCCGGGGATTATCAAAAGTTGCTTATACCCCCCCTACCGCAGCGCCAGCATCCGCTCCAGGGCGATGGTGGCGTCCCGGCGCACGTCCTCTGGGACGGTTATCCGGTTGGTTACCTGCCCGGCGGCCAGGCCGTCCAGCACCCAGAGCAGGTAGGCCGGGTGGATGCGGTACATCGTAGAGCAAGGGCAGCTTACCGGGTCGAGGCAAAAGACCGTCTTGTCCGGGTTTTGCAGGGCCAGGCGGTTGACCAGGCTGATTTCGGTGCCGACTGCCCACTGGCTGCCCGCCGGCGCCTCGTTAATCGTCTTGCGGATAAACTCGGTAGAGCCGTTCAGGTCGGCGGCTTGCAGCGTCTCCATCGGACACTCCGGGTGTACCAGCACGTTGAGGTCCGGGTAACGCTCCCGGGCCGACTGGATTTGGGCGGCGGTGAAACGGGTATGCACCGAGCAATGGCCCTGCCACAGCACCATTTTGGCCCGGCGCAACTGTTCCGGCGTGTTGCCGCCCAGCCGCTTGAAGGGATTCCAGACCACCATCTCCTCCAGGGGTAGGCCCAGCTTCAAGGCGGTGTTGCGGCCCAGGTGCTGGTCGGGCAGGAACAGGACCCGCTCGGCCCGCGCAAAGGCCCATTCCAGCACCGCCGGGGCGTTGGAGGAGGTGCAGACGGCGCCGTCGTTGCGCCCGCAGAGGGCCTTGATGCCGGCGATGGAGTTCATATAGGTGATGGGAACGATGCCCCCCTGGTCGCCCAGGACATCCTGCAAATCCTCCCAGGAATCCTCTACGTCCTCCATCGGCGCCATATCGGCCATCGAGCAGCCGGCGGTGATGTTGGGCAGGATGACCTGCTGGTGGGGGGCGCAGAGGATAGCGGCGGTTTCGGCCATAAAGTGGACGCCGCAGAACACGATGTAACCGGCCTCCGGTCGAGACGCCGCCTCCTGGGACAGCAGGAAGGAATCGCCCTGGAAGTCGGCGTACTTGATTATCTCTTCCCGCTGGTAGTGGTGGCCCAGGACGGTAACGCTGGCGCCCAGCTTTTGCCGCACCTGGTGGATGCGGGCGTCCAGTTCCGCGGCGGAGCAGCGCAGGTACTCGGTTGGGATTTGCTGCCACCGGACGTTGACCGCCAGTTCCTCGGCCAGGGACTTGGCCGGCAATTCGTCCTCCGGTCGGCAGAAGGCGGCGTGTTCCAGCTCGGTCAGGGGTATAGTAGGCGTCCTGGGTTTAGTAGCCATATTCACTTCCTTAGCTAACTTGCTGCAAAGTTAAGGCGCCAAGCCCGCCAGTGTGGCCCAATTCGGCTTGGCGCGACTCCTAGACTCATCAACTCACCGTTGCCTAGCCCCCAACCAACCGGGGGATAATCTGATTTACCAGATACACCCCCACCGCGACGACAATGCTGAGGATGCTGCCGCCGGCGGCCCAAAACAGCCGGTCAATCCGGTTGTTGACCGCGTGGAACTGAGCACTGGATGCATCAATGCTCCGGGCAATCCGGTCGTTAGTCTCGTTAATCCGGTCGTTAGTCTCGTTAATCCGATCGTTGGTCTGGTCAATTCGGGCGTTAGTATGGTCGATCCTGGCGTTGGTCTGGTCAATCAGGGCGATAATTTGCTGCTGCCCGGCTCGCAAATCCTGAACGACTGCCATCATTTCGTCCAGCCGCTTTTCCACGTATTCCAGAACACGGGGCATATCTTCAGTCATATCCTATCCTCCCGGAGTTGGCTCGGTGGATTCGCCAGGTTGTTCACGAGTCGGCAATCCCCTACTCTTGAGACGCGATACGCCTTTTCAAGTCGGCTACCGGGCGGGGCATATCGTCGGTCATCGTTTCACCTCATTACTTCCCTGACCGGAACGGGACGCGGCGGGTTGGGGCGTTCCCTGCAAACTCCAGGGGCCGGCCTGGTTGATTGCTACGTCCACCAGTTGGCCCGGATAACTGGCGCCGCTATCCTGACCCTTACCCTGCCCGCTACCCCGGTCAGTATCCGGGTCAGTATCGGGGTCGGCAAAGAACACCAGCTTGTCGGTGCGGGTGCGGCCCTGCCACTTGCCCCGCTTGCGGCCCTCCACCAGCACCTGGACGGTCTGGCCCACCAGGGCGGCGTTGGTCTCCCGGAGGATGCTTTCCTGGAGGCTGTCCAGTTCCTTCAGCCGGCGCTGCTTGTCCTCCGGGGCCACGTCGTCGGGCATAGTGCGGTCAGCAATAGTGCCGGGCCGGGGCGAGTAGGCGGCGCAATGAACCTTGTCGAACCGCAGTTCGGCCACCAACTCCAGCGTCCGCCGGTACTGCTCCTCGGTTTCGCCGGGGAAGCCCACGATTACGTCGGTGCTGAGGGAGACGCCGGGTATCGTGTCCCGGATGCGGCCCACCAACTCCCGGTAGTGGTCGCGGGTGTAGGGGCGGCGCATCCGGCGCAGCACTTCATCA
This sequence comes from uncultured Dehalococcoidia bacterium, assembly GCA_958295765.1. GTDB lineage: Bacteria > Chloroflexota > Dehalococcoidia > Lucifugimonadales > UBA3495 > CATQHB01. The sequence continues at coordinate 80,624 of CATQHB010000002.1, read as the reverse complement.
TCGCCGGCCTGCACCGGCAGGTTAATCTGCTCGCAAACTTTGGGCAGGTCGGCCACCGCCCGGATTATCCGGTCGTCCATATATGAGGGGTGAGAGGTCAGAAAGCGGATGCGCTCCAGCCCCGGAATGGCGTCAAGACGGGTGAGCAGGAGAGACAAGTCCGGCTTGTCCGGCAGGTCATACCCGTAGGCGTCCACCGTTTGACCCAGGACGGTAACCTCCCGGACGCCCCGGTTCACCAGCAACTCCACCTCGTGGGCCACCTCGTCCACCGGGCGGCTGACCTGGCGGCCCCGGCGGTAGGGGATGATGCAAAAGGTGCACATCAAGTCGCAGCCGTGAATGATGGGAACGTAGCAGGTTACCTCGGGGTGGGTGGGCGCCAGGGAACCGACGCAGCCCTCCCAATCCAGCCCCTTGCGTTCACCCACCAACTCCAGGAGGGGTTCAAACTGCTGGGGCCGCATAAACAGGTCCACGTCGGGGAAGCGCTTTTCCAGTTCGGCGGTTTGAGGGCCGACCATGCAGCCCATCAGGGCCAACACCCGGTCGGGCTGCCGCTTTTTCAGGGGATTGAGCATCCACAGGTTGCCGACGACCTTATCCTCGGCGCCCTGGCGTACTACGCAGGAGTTCAGGACCACCACGTCGGCGGCTTTGGCCTCGTCCACCGGGCGGAGGCCAAGCTGCTCCAGCGCCGACCCCAAACGCTCCGAATCGGCCTTGTTCATCTGGCAGCCGATAGTCCAAATGTAGAAGGTGTCCATCAACTTAACGCTATAACTTTATCCAAGTTGCCCGGCAGTTCAGGTTGCCGGGCAGAGTTGAGGCGAATTTTTGCTGGCGGAGGGAGAGGGATTCGAACCCTCGATCCCGGTTTCCCAGGATAAGCGCTTAGCAGGCGCCCGCACTAGACCTCTATGCGATCCCTCCGTTTGCACCCTCTTAATATAGCAGATTGGGCCGGCTCAGACAACAAGCAACCGGGCCTGGTATTTTCACCGTTTCCGGTATTGCCACCGTTTATTGGCATTATCATCAAGGTAGGGGCGGGTTTGTAACCCGCCCTGGCGCCAAGGCAAGGATATTTCAGATATGGCGACATCCGTTCCGCAAGATGACCTTGCCCCGGCGTGCCGGACGGGTTACAAACCCGCCCCTACCTTCACCGGTGCCGTAAAATGACCGGGCAAGGAATATCAGCATACGTTGAGAATATCCCGGCCCCTTTGATTCCCGCTACCAGCGTAAATACGCCACTCAGTACACACTCCCGCTCATCCTGAGCTTGTCGAAGGATTGATGAACGGGTGGTTCGACAGGCTCACCATGAGCGGTTATACCGGGTAAATCCCCCGCCCTAATCATCCCCAAAGAAGGAAAAGATGTGCAGCAGGGCCAAGAACATATTGACGATGTTCAGGAACATCCCGGCGGCGCCGATGAGGGCGATGCGGCTGGCGGCGTTCAGATCGCCCTGCTGCGCCGCCTCCTGCGCCTGCCGTTTCACCGCCTGGGTTTCCCACGCCGTCAGCCCCATAAATATCGGCAGGATGATTACGCTGATGAGCAGTTGCAGCCCGCTGGATTGCAGCAGGAAGGCGTTAATCAAGCCCACCACAATTACCCCAATCAGGCCGATAAACACCAAGGTTCCCAGCTTGGACAAGTCCCGCTTGGTGGTGAAACCGAAAATGCTCATCAGGGCGAACAGGCCGCAGGCGCCGGCAAAGGCGGCGCTGATAGTGGTATAGGTGAACACCGCCAATACATAGGAGAGCAGGGCGCCTTCAATGGCGGTGAACAGCAGGTACAGCCCGCCGACGATCGCGATGGACGCTCCCCGGTTGGCGGCGAACTGCATCCCGAAAAGGCAGCCAATCGCCAGCCCAAAGCCGATAAGCATAGTTATAAAGTTCAGGCCCAGGTAAATCCCGGCCTGGTTGAACAGCCAGGCTACCGAGCCGGCCACGCCCAGGCCCAGGGCCGTCCAGGCGTAAAGGCCGGTCATCGCGCCGGTAAAAATCCGGTTGGCGGCGGCCAGGTTATACCCGTAACCCCCATCCAGGCCCGTATCCAGACCCGTATCCAGGCCGGCCGCCAGCGCGCCGCCGGCCGCCGCGCCGCAATGGATACAGAAATTGGCTCTATCAGCTAACGTTCCTCCGCAACGAGCGCAATACGGCATAAATATATCCCTCGTCCTTGTCTTGAACTACCCCGGCGGCCGGCCGGCCCCGCTTCCCATTCAGCAAATACTCCCGCTCATCCTGAGCCTGTCGAAGGATGGATGAACAGGTGGTTCGACAAGCTCACCATGAGCGGCGGCCGGTTCACCACAAGCGGCTTTCCTCACCATAAGCGGTTATACCAGGTAAGCCATCCCCGCCCAAGGCAATCGCAGCATAAACCCGTAATTCCGGCAACCCAAGTAACCGCCATCAGTAACCGTCGTTCCGGCGAAAGCCGGAATCCAGGAAATCCTACTGGAAAAGGGCGTGCCGGCTGCCGAGTATTCTGGATTCCGGCTTTCGCCGGAACGACGGGTTTATGTTGCGATTGGCCTGGTCAGGATACCATTGCCCGACACCGGCCCCGGTCAATTTGATTGTTGAACCGGCCGTGTCAAGCCTTGAATTCAATTATATCTTTGTCAGCCGCTGGGTGTAAAGAATACCCAATCGCCCTTAAATAACCGCCCTTTATGGTGGAAATAGTTGGAAATTATCCCGTCGGGCCAGTATATCGCAGTATTGACAGCCGTTAAACGCTGACTTATTATTGGAAGGTTGAACCCAAAAGAAATTAGGTGAGAGCAACTTAATGGATGAGTTAGACCGAAAGATAATCGCCCTGCTGCAACAGGACGGCCGGGCCTCCAATGCGAAAATCGCCCGGGAGGTCGGGGTTAGCGAGGGGACGGTGCGGCGGCGGCTGGGCAAGCTGCTGGACGAGGACGTGGTGCGGGTAGTCGCCGTGCCCAACCTGGAAAAGCTGGGCTTTTCCACCACCGCCTTAATCGGGATACAGACCGGCCCCGGCCGGTCCGACCGGGTGGCCGAATCCCTGGTTAACCTGCCCGAAGCCCACTACGTGGCGGTAACTACCGGCACCTACGACGTATTCATCTGGGCCGGCCTGGAGTCGGCGGAAAACCTGGGCAATTTCCTCCACACCAAGATTGGCCCCATCGAAGGCGTGCAGCGCACCGAAACTTTCGTGAACCTCTCCATCAAAAAGCGGACTTACGGGCTGGTGTTGTAGGTAGGGATTCCGGGCCGGCGCCTGGCGGCCCCGGAGTCCGGTATTCTCAACATTTGTGGTATTCCTTACCCGTACCGGCCCTGATGTATGGTTGAATGGTAGGGGCGGGTTTGTAACCCGCCCGGCGTTCAACGGTAGGGAAATACCTGAAAACGGGTGGGCTATAGCTACCGGTTCCTTTGCCTGAGCCAGGGCGGGTTACAAACCCGCCCCTACGCCGATGCTAATACCAACCCACGTTGAGAATAAACGGGCAATCACGTATTAACCAGGGCAACCCTGGCAACCGTCGGCAACCCAAGCAACCGTCGTTCCGGCAAAAGCCGGAATCCAGGAAATCCCCCGGAAAAGAACGGGCCGGCTACAGCAGGGTTCTGGATTCCGGCTTTCGCCGGAACGACGGGTTGTTTGTGATGACCGGTTTGTGCGACGGGTCTATCCTGCGATTGTCCGGTTGAGAGTACCCGCAATCCGGTTGCAAACCTGCCGGGCTGTGCTATAATTTTAATGGCTCTCAGGCCGCATACCCTTGGGGAGGCCGGCCGGCAAGGGGGCGTTGCGCTGATTCACCCGTTTACCGCTAATTCAGAGGAGCAGTAGAGAATGACGTATATCATTACCGAACCCTGCGTAGGTGTAAAGGATGCCGCGTGCGTGGACGTTTGCCCGGTGGACTGCATTTACACCACCGACAACGACGATATGTTCTACATCAGCCCGGACGAATGTATCGACTGCGCCGCCTGCGAGCCGGTCTGTCCGGTAACGGCCATCTTTGCCGAGGACGCCGTCCCCGGCCAGTGGGAAAACTTCATCGCCATGAACTACGACTACTTCAAGAACACCGACCCGGACGCCCTCAAGCGCAAGTAGTCGCTATTCCCGCCCGGCTCCGTTAAACCGCGCAAAGACCTCTCCCGCCGGCAGGAGAGGTCTTTCAGTATGCAACCTGCTCTTGTCCTTAATGCGGGGCATTGCCAAATCTGCGCCAGGAACAAAATCCGCTATGGCAAGTTCGTGGTGAATCGGTCAAACCGCTCATGCCCCCTTCGTGACCCTTCGTGCCCTTCGTGGATGACATCAACCCCCCGGCAGATTGACAGCAACCCCAGTTCCTTTTAGACTACCACCATTCACCATTTCAGCTTTAGGGGTGTACCTTTATGCCAACGATTGAACCTACCAGAGAGTTAGTTTCCAGCGTTTACGAAAGGCTGGACCGGAATCTGCAAACCGTCCGCCGGAGCCTGAATCGGCCCCTGGTTCTGGCCGACAAAATCCTGCTGTCCCACCTGGACGACCCGACCAACACCGACTTGACGCGCGGAGAAACCTACATCCAACTGCGGCCCGACCGGGTAATCCTCCAGGACGTGCTGGGCCAGACCGCCATGCTCCAGTTTATGCAGACCCGGCGGGCGGCCACCGCCGTGCCCACCTCGGTCCACTGCGACCACCTCATCCAGGCCCGGGTGGAGGGCGCCGCCGACTTGCAGGAGTCCCTGGGAGAGAATCAGGAGGTTTACAACTTTCTGCGGACGGCGGCGGCCAAGTACGGCGTCGGTTTCTGGGGGCCGGGCGCCGGCATCATCCACCAGGTAGCCCTGGAGAATTACGCCTATCCCGCCCAATTGATGATTGGCACCGATTCCCACACGCCCAACGGCGGCGGCCTGGGTTCCATCTCCGTCGGCGTGGGCGGCGCCGATGCCGTCGAGGTGATGGCCGGCCTGCCCTGGGAAGTCCTCTATCCCAAGTTCATCGGCGTGCGCCTGACCGGGGAACTGAGCGGCTGGACGGCGCCCAAGGACATCATTCTCTACCTGGCCGGGGTGCTGACCGTATCCGGCGCCACCAACGCCATCATTGAATACTTCGGCCCCGGCGCCGCCAGCATCAGCGCCACCGGCAAAGGAACTATCTGCAATATGGGCGCCGAACTGGGCGCCACCTCGTCCACCTTCCCCTACGACGAAACGATGGCCCGCTATCTGGCCGCCACCGGACGGGGGGAACTGGCCGAGTTGGCCGAGCAGTATCGCCACCTGCTGGCCGCCGACCCGGAGTGCGCCGCCAACCCGGAGGCCCACTATGACCAGGTGGTGGAGATTAACCTGTCGGAGCTGGAGCCGCACCTGGTCGGCCCCCATTCGCCGGACCGGGCGCGCCCCATCTCCCGCATGGCCGCCGAGTTGCAGCAGGACAGCGGCCTGGTGGACGAAATCGCCTCGGCCTTGATTGGCAGTTGCACCAACTCCTCTTACGAGGATATGAGCCGCTCCGCCGACGTGGCCGAACAGGCCAAGGCCCACGGCCTCACCGCGGCGGTTCCCTTTATGGTAACGCCCGGCTCGGAGTTGGTGCGGGCCACCATCGAGCGGGACGGGCAGATGCAATCCCTCAAGGATATTGAGGCCACAGTATTGGCTAATGCCTGCGGCCCCTGCATCGGCCAGTGGCGGCGGGTTGGCGACCCGGTGGGACGGCCCAACACCATTGTAACCTCCTACAACCGCAACTTCCCGGCCCGCAACGACGGGGAAGCCTCCACCATGAACATCATCGGCAGCCCGGAGGTGGTTACCGCCCTGGCCCTGGCCGGCCGGCTCTCCTTCAACCCCTTGACCGATACCCTGACCGGCGCCGATGGGCAGCCCTTCCGCCTGGAGCCGCCTCAGCCGGCCCCCGATGTGCCGCCCCTGAACTTCGACCGGGGGGCCACCTCTTATGAGAACCCGCCGGAGGACGGCAGCGACATTGAGTTGACCGTGGCTCCGGACAGCGAACGCATCCAGCTGCTGGAACCCTGGCCGGCTTGGGACGGCAACGATTTTCTGGATATGCCGGTGCTGGTCAAGGCCAAGGGCAAGACCACCACCGACTCCATCTCCCCGGCCGGCGTGTGGCTGCGCTTCCGGGGGCATCTGGACAAGTTCAGCGATAATATGTTTATGGGCGCCATTAACGCCTATGACGACGGGGCCGGCAAGGGCAAGAACGTGGTAACCGGCGAGGAGGGCGTCGGCTTCTCCCGCATCGCCCGGGACTACCAGGCCCAGGGAATCAAGTGGGTGGTGGTCGGCGACTCCAACTACGGCGAGGGCAGCAGCCGGGAACACGCCGCCCTGTCGCCCCGGCTGCTGGGCGGCGCGGCGGTCATCGTCCGCAGCTTTGCCCGCATCCACGAAAGCAACCTGAAAAAGCAGGGACTCCTGGCCCTCACCTTCCCCGACCCGGCCGACTACGACCGCATCCGGGAGGATGACCGCATCAGCCTGGTGGGCCTGCAAGACCTGGCCCCCGGCAAGCCGGTAGAGTGCATCATCAACCACAGCGACGGCAGCAGCGAAACGCTGCAACTGAACCACTCCTACGGCGAATCGCAAATCGCCTGGTTCCGGCTGGGTTCAGCCCTGAACCTGTTTCACCAGTAGATAGTAGGGGGTTCGGGAACGGCTTAAAGGGGGGCGGGCCGGGGACGGTTCGCCCCCTGTTCGTTGGAAGACTTAATTCTCTGCGCGGTGAGTCTGGTCTGGCGATACGAGATAATATATCGCTTCAGCTATCCGCTCAATGAAGTTGACCGCATCATCAACCATAACTTCATCAATAGGTGATCGTGAATCCGAGTAAGCTATCTGACCGGCATAGTCCGGCATTGTATCAGCTTCGTGAGCGATTTTATTGCGACGCTGGACGATGAGAGTCAGTCTATTCGTTACATCCTGCCGAGTTTCTCCCAATGCACGGGACACTTCATTCCACAATGCTATTTCCGAGATGTGCCGGACTGCATCCGCTATGCTCTCGGGCATTTGGAAACTTTGATGCCCTTGTCTATCCTTAATTTGGTCCTCTAACCACCCTACGGAATCGGGTTCGGATGACGCTTGAAGAACACTTTGTAGTGTTACTTGGAAACGCAAGAAGGCTGGCGTCTTAACCCGCTCCCCCTTGTATGCTTCCAGCATACCTATCTCCACCACCTCGTGTATGAAGAGGTCTAAGGCACTTACCGACATCACCAAGCTAGACCGTAGGATGTCAGAAACATCTAGCGCCCCGGTAGTCTGGACGTCGAGTGTGCGGAATAAAGCGATGAAATCCCGCGACCGCCTGATGTTCTCGCGGAACAGATTAAGGGTTACTTGCATGATTCACGAGGGAAACTACCTTATCCGCCATCTCGGAAAATATCTTCCGAAATTGCTCGCGGGACTTCTCGGTCTTTGCAAGAACGGCGCCACTCTGACCCAATTGATCGGGAGTCAACGAATACACCGGCGCCCGGTGTCTTTGAGATTTGGCTATAAGGGAATTGAAGTCAGGAATCATAGCCAAACAAAAGCCTTCTACCTCGTGTTCTTCATAAACCACGCGACCAAGCGTCATGCCGGCGGTTTCCAAGGCGGGAAATAAATCGTTGGAAACATTCTCGCCTATTCTGGCTATCCAAGTCTGGAACGCTTGGGCAGGAACTCCGCTCCGCGGACGGTAGTTCTGTACAATCGTACCAAGCAACTTTGGGGTAACATTGGGGAATGGATAGACCGCCTGTTGTAGTACCGGCAACTCGGAAGCTCGCTTAGCCCACTTACGCCAATCGGGCAACACCCTGGCAAGAGACTGCACTGCCACCGCCGAAAAATAGTCCGGGTTCGTCGGCACAATGAAACAGTGGCTGGTCATCAGCAGGTTTTGATTGATTGAACTCAGACTAGGGTTCAGATCAATCAAGACATAATCGGCTTCATATTTCTCAGATGTCAGTTCCAGCAGGTGGGCAATGCAGCCTGGTAGGTTCTGAAGGGTCTGAATAGACCTGGAAAGTTCGTGGGCAACCCCTAAAGTAACCTCATATTCGGATAGCCCGATATGCCCAGGCAACAAGAAAAGATTACCTTGATCACCGACGGGAAAGCAGTCAACCGCTTTCAAGGGTTCTGGCCTCGACTCAAATGCCGGTGCGAGACCGTCCCTCAAATTACGTTGGCTCTCTTTCTCGTAAAAGTCCTCAAGCGCCGTAGGTCCTCCGTGACCAAGCACCATACCGGTCAAGTTACACTGGGGGTCGGCGTCAACCATAATTACCCTATTGCCTTTTTCTGCCAGCATCCACCCCAAGTTAAAGGTGGTAGTAGTCTTGCTGACACCGCCTTTGTGATTGAACAAAGCAATTCTTTTAGTCATTTATCGCCTCAACTAAATCCAAGTCTCTAAACTATACAATACCTTAGCAGCTTTGACCAGAATACCTACGATATGAGAATGGTGAAAGTCCCCCTACTCCCCCCGCTCCTCCTGCCGCAGGTAAATCCGCGCCAGCCGTAGCTCATCGTAGGTGAATAGCTCGCCTAATAACTCCCACACCGGGTTAAGAAAATCATCGCCGCAGGTGTCAAAGGCCGCTTTTATTTTGTCGAACCGTTCCGGCGGCGGCAGCAGGTGGGCCAGGTCCAACGCTACGCCCTGGGCCGTCATCCGCTCCAGGTGGCCGATTATCGTTGCCTCGACCAGGTTGCGCTGCCGGGCCATCTGGCTGAGGGGCAGCTTTTGCTCCAGCAATTCCCGCGTCCGGTCATAGGTTGTCCCTCGGCGCCGCTCCGGTCTCTCCCGTTCTCCGTAGTCATCCGGCGCCCCTGTCCTGGAACGCTCCGGCCTTTCCCGCCCGGACCCGGCGGCGGTCTGGTCTGGCCGGCCATTGGCCTCGGCGTAGCGGCAAATAACCTCCAGGAACTGCGGCCCGTACTGCTCCAGCTTGGCCGCGCCCACGCCGGGGATGCGGGCAAAGCTGTCCGGGCTTTGGGGAAAGGCGGCGGCCATGTGCCGTAGGGACACGTCGCCGAAAATCACAAAGGCCGGCACGTCCCGCGCGTCGGCCAGCCGCTTGCGCAGGGCGCGCAGTTCCTCGAACATCGCGGCGTCATACTCCACCGGAACGGACGGGGAACTACTGGCGGAACCACTGGCCGAACCGTTGCGGTTGGCTCTGTCCCCCGGCCCGTTTCGATCCCCGCCGGCGTCATCCCGGCTCGGACGGGGCAGGGTCAGGCTTTGGCGCTGCTGAAGGAACTGCTGCCCGCCGTTAGTAACCGCCAGCGTAGGAAACTCCCCCTCGTTCCGGGCCAACAGGCCCCGCGCCTGCAACTGGCCGATTAGCTCCCGCAGTTCGGCGCGCCCGAAGTCCTTGACGATGCCGTACACGCTCAACTGGTCATGGCCCAGTTCCCGGATGCGCTTTTCCCGGCTGCCGGTCAGTACCTGGGTTATATGGGCCGCCCCGAACCGCTGGCCGGTGCGGATAACCGCCGAGAGGATTTTCTGGGCGATTTCCGTGGCGTCAAACTCCTCGGCATCGGCCAGGCAAACATCGCAGCCGCCGCAGTTCTCCGCCGGCCACCGCTCTCCAAAATACTCCAGGACGAACCGGCGGCGGCAGGTGGGCAGTTGGGCAAACTCCACCATCTGGGCCAGCTTTTGCCGGGCGTTCCGCTGCTCCGCCGCATCCTCCATCTGGTTGATAAAATAGTCCTGCTTGGCCTTGTCGGCATAGGCGTAGAACAGGACGCACTCGCTGGGCAGTCCGTCCCGTCCGGCCCGGCCGGTTTCCTGGTAGTAGCCCTCCAGGGACTTGGGCAGGCTGTAATGCACCACCAGGCGGATGTCCGGCTTGTCAATGCCCATCCCGAAGGCAATGGTGGCGACGATGATAGGAACCCGGTCGCGGATAAAGTCCTCCTGCGTCCGGCGGCGCGCCTCCGGCTCCAGGCCGGCGTGGTAGGGGCGGGCAGTCAACCCCCGCGCGTTCAAGTCCTCGGCCAACTCCTCGGTTTCCCGCCGGGAAAAGCAGTAGATAATGGTGGACTGGTTCCGGTTCTTTTGCAGCAGAGACAGCAGCAGGCCCCAGGAGCCGCCCTTGGGCTGCACCGAGTAGCTGAGGTTGGCCCGGTTGAAGCTGGATAGAAAGACCTGGCCCCGGTGCAGGTCAAGCTGGCCGATGATGTCATCCCGCACCCGCTCCGTAGCGGTGGCGGTCAGGGCAATCACCGGCGACGCCGGAAAGTCCCGCCGCAACTGGCGCAGGTTGCGATAATCCGGGCGAAACTCATGCCCCCACTCGGAAATGCAGTGGGCCTCGTCAATGGCAATCAGGCTCAAGTCCAGATTCTGGAGAAACCGGCGGAAGGACGCCACCGCCAGCCGTTCCGGGGCCACGTAGAGAATCTTGACCAAGCCCCGCAGCGCCTGGCCCTGTATCTGTTCGATCTCCGCCGGCGGCAGGGAACTGTTGATAAACCGGGCGGCGATGCCGTTGGCGTTCAGCCCGTCCACCTGGTCTTTCATCAGGGCAATCAGGGGCGAGATGACCAGGGTTGTCCCCGGAAAAATCAAGGCGGGCAACTGGTAGCAGAGGGACTTGCCGCCGCCGGTAGGCATCAGCGCCAAGCTGTCCCGGCCGGCCAGGACATTGCCGATTATCTCCTCCTGCAAGGGGCGAAAACTATCGTAGCCAAAATGAGACTTGAGAATGTCCAGCGGCGCGCCGGTACTGACCATAACCAACAACCCTTTCCCCACCGGGGTATTCGGTTAAGCCGGCGGGACGGGGTTATCTTACTCCTTTCCAGTGGCGGGGAGAAAGGGGGGAATGTCATTCCGGCGGGCAATCGCAGCATAAACCCGTCATTCCGGGCGGGGAGTGGGCCAAGTTGGGTTGCCCCCTCTCCCCGCTCATCCTGAGCCTGTCGAAGGACGAACCGTAGGATAAGGAAAGCGTACCACGTAGGGGCGTTTCGCGAAACGCCCCTACCACCCACAGGATAGGGAGGCGTGGTTCGACAGGCTCACCATGAGCGGTTTCTGTTCTTATCCCCGCTCATCCTGAGCCTGTCGAAGGACGAACCGTAGGATAGGGAAAGCGTACCACGTAGGGGCGTTTCGCGAAACGCCCCTACCCACAGGATAGGGAGGCGTGGTTCGACAAGCTCACCATGAGCGGTTTCCGTTATTGTGAGCGGATTTTGTTCCTGGCGCAGACCTAGCGCCGGCCCGGTCATTCCGCAGGACAATCACATCATAAACCCGTCGTTCCGGCGAAAGCCGGAATCCAGAATCCTCGGTAGCCGGATTGCTCTTTTCCGGGGGATTCCCTGGATTCCGGCTTTCGCCGGAACGACGGTTGCTTGGGTTGCCCTGGTTAAGATGCGTTTGCCCGGTCATTCCGGGCGGGAGTCATCCCACTGGCGGCCGGTAAGGTCTGCCCAGCGCCGCTTTTGCCGGTTGCTTTCAGGGGTGAAAACGCCGGGCGGCGGGGTAATTCGCATTGTTTCCAACTCTTGCAGCAGACGCCGGGTTCGACCTATACCCTGCTCTACCTCTTGCTCGGTCAGCTTATCCTCGTAGTAGTTGCGGTGCAGGTCTCCGATGATTGAAAAGTAGTCCTTCAACTCTGGCCGGGCGTATTCGTCGGCCAGCCACATAAACGCCTCCTGGGTCAGGTCGTGGTGCGTATGCCGCCAGCCCCGTAGCTCGGCAATGGCTTTAATGGCGGTAACCAGCGCCCCCCAAGCCTTTTCCCCGGCTTGCCGATAGTCCTCCTGCGCCAATTCCTCATCGGCCTGCCGGATGTAAACCTGGCTTAACGCCACGTACTTGTCGGATTGGGATGGAGTGGTCATTTCTCTCCAGGGGCAAGCGGTTATGCGTTGTCCCACGGCCGGCCGGTAAGTTTCTCCCAGCGCCGCTTTTGAAGGTTGCTCTCCGGGGTAAATTGTCCGGCCGGCGGCTGAGCGGTCAGCAGATTTTCCAACTCTTGCCGCAAAAACCGGGAACGCTCTATGCCCCGTATTACTTCCGGCTCGGTCATCCGGTCCTCATAGTAGTTTCGGTGAACCCGCTCGGTCCAGGCAAAGGCGTCTTTCAGGTCTTGCCGGCCGAATTCATCGGCCAGCCACATCAGGGCTTCGTAGGTCAGATCGTGGTGTTTGTGAAACCAGCCTCGGCGCTCGGACACGGCTTTAATGGCAGTGGCTACCGCGCCCCAAGCCTTTTCCCCGGCTTGCAGGTAATCTTCTTGCGCCAGTTCTTCCTCGGCCTGTCGAATGTAGCGCCGGCTTAATGCCACATATTGATCGGATTGGGATGGAGTAGTCATTTTCCACCTTTGCCCAGCTTTGTCTTAAACAAATTATAGCACGGCGGGAATTATTATCCCCCAATCAGCACCACTTCCCGCTGCACCGGAGAGGTGGCGTAGGGGCCTTCTTCGGACATATAGGCATCAATCTCGGAGCGCACGCCGAACTCCGGTAGGTAGATTCCCGGCTCAATCGAAAAACCGACGCCGGGGATGATGCGGCGGGTGTCATGAGTCTCAAACCCGTCCAGGTTCACCGCCTCGCCATGCACCTCGTAGCTGATGCTGTGGCCCAGGCGGTGGGTGAAGTAGTCGCCATAGCCCCGTTCCGCAATATAGCGGCGGGCGACGGCGTCGGCCTGCCAGCCCTGCACCACCGTCCCGTCGGCAAAACAATCCTTGAGGTATTGCAGGGCGGCGTCCCGCGCCCCGGTAACGATGTCAAAGATGCGCTGCCGGCTTTCCGGCGCCCGGTCGCCCACGTAAGCGGTCCAGGTAATATCGGCATAGACACTCTCGGCGGTGGCCTCCCGCGCCCACAGGTCAATCAGCGCCCAGTCGCCGGGCCGGATGACGCTGCTGCCCACCGCCTCCGGCTCATAGTGGGGGTCGGAGCAGTGGGCGTTGACCGACACGATTGGCCCATCGGCGGCCTCCAGTCCCTTCTCCCGGAACCGCCGCCGGATAAACTCGGCAATTTCGTACTCGGTAGGGCCATCGGCGGGCAAGCCGGCCAGCCGCTCCCCGATGCGCCGGAAGGCTTCGTTGACTATCTCGCCCAGCTTGGCCGCCGCCCGTTGGTGGCCGGCCAGTTGAGCCGGCGTCCAGCGTTGGGTGGCGTACTGCATCAAATCGGCCGAGGACACCACCTCCGGCCCCAGGCTGCGTACCAGTTCCACCGTGCCGGCGTCCACCCGGGACACCCGGGGCAGGGCGTTGTGCGCCGAGTATTCCATCGCCACCCGGGGCCGGCCGGCCAGCAACTGCCCCAGGCAATCCAGCAAAGTTTGGCGGCTGCTATAGACCAGCAGTTCCAGTTCTAGGCCGGATTCCTCAGCGCCGGCGCCGGCGGACGGCGCAAACTTCCCGGCGTCAACGTGGTGGGTCAGCAGCCGGGGCCGGCCGGAGTCGGGGATGAACAGGAAACAGGGGCGGGTTACGTGGCCGGAGGGGGCAACCACCTGCCAAAAGACCGGGTTGGAGTGGCGATAGTCATAAATCAGCCAGCCGGGGATGCCCTCTTGGGTCAGGAATTGCTGGGCCTCCCGCAGGATGTGTTGAAAGCCGTGCGGTTGCGTCATAAACCTCTCCCGTTTCCGCCCCTTTACCAAAATATCGATGTTCTCAACCGGTGCTGGGGTTCCTTGCCCGGCGAGTCTATAGTGAATTGTAGGGGCGGGTTTATAACCCGCCCTGGTTCCGATGCAAGGATCTGTCGGATACGCTGTCCCCGTTACCCAAATGATTCCGCCGTTGTCGCTTGGGCGGGTTACAAACCCGCCCCTACCGGCCGTTGGAGTATTCCGGCTGGAACACCAACTCGTGTTGAGAATATCAAAATCCCCTCTCCTGTCAAGGGAGAGGGGTTGCCGGCCAGGGCCGGTGTAAAGTCCGTAATCCGCTCATTCTGTATCCGCTCATGGTGAGCTTGTCGAACCATTTTGCACCAGCATTGGCTACCTAACCTCCCGGTCAACCGCCGGCTACACCAACTCCTGGCTCTGGCCGCCGTCAATGGTGATTGAGGCGCCGGTGAGGTAGCCGGCCCTTTCCGAGGCCAGGAAGGCGACCATATCCCCAATCTCTTCCGGCTTGCCCAGGCGGCCCATAGGGATGTCGTTGCAGGTTTTCTTTTTCAGGTCGGCCAGGTCGGCCTGCCCGGAATCGCAGCGTTCTTCCAGAATCTTTTTCAGTTCCTGGGTTTCCAGGTTGCCGGACAGGAGGCTGTTGACGGTGATGTTGAAAGGCGCCAACTCTTTTGCCAGGGTCTTGAAGTAGCCAATCAGGTACAGCTGCCGGGTGGTGGAGCGGGCCACGCCGTCGGCGACTTGGCGGGAGGGGGTGGCTTCCAGGTTGATGATGCGGCCCCAATGCTCCTGCTTCATGTGGGGGGCCACTTCCCGGCTCAACCGCACGGCGCTGAGGAAATGCTTCTCCAACTCCGCGATTATATCCGCTTCCTCGAAGTCGGGAATCTGGCGCGCCGGCTGGATGCCGGAACGGATGACCAGAATATCAATCTGTCCGAAACGGTTGATTGTATCGCGCACCACCCGGCGAATGTCCCGGGGTTCGGAGAGGTCGGCCGGCATCGCCAGGACGTTCTGCTGAGAACTAATCCGGGCCAGCTCAATCTCGGTGCGGCGCAGACCCTCCTCATTGCGGGCGCAGATAGCTACCTTGGCCCCTTCGCCGGCCAGGGCCAGGGCCACGTGCCGGCCGATGTCCCGGCTGGCGCCCCCCACAATGGCTACCCGCTCGGTTAATCCCAAGTCCATACCGGTGTCCCTCCCGCTACCGCGACAATCGCCGGCAAATCTGAAACTACGGACGCCGAAAACCGATTGTATTGTATCCCGGTTGAATTACCATAGTATTACCGGCGGGGGGTGATCCACGAACTGGGGATGATCCACGAAGGTACACGAAGGGGCACGAAGTATTTTTTATTATTATAGGACTTACGCAGTTGGCACATCATTCCGACCAATTTAATATGCCATTCCGAGCGCAGCGAGGAATCTAAACTCCTTCGTGCCCCTTCGTGCCCCTTCGTGGATCAATCAACCTCATCGTACCGGAAACAGGTTGGCAGGTGGTCGTTGACCAGGCCGGCCGCCTGCATAAAGGCGTAGCAAATGGTGGGGCCGACAAAGCGAAAGCCCCGCCGCCGCAGGTCCTGGCTCATCGCCTCCGACTCCGGGGAGGTGGCCGGAATGTCAGTGTCAACATCCCAGCGGTTCTTGATCGGATTGCCGCCCACAAAAGTCCAGACGTAGGCGGCAAAGCTGCCAAACTCCTGCTGCACCGGCAGGAAGGCTTGGGCGTTGCCGATAGCGGCGGCGATTTTCTGCCGGTTGCGCACAATTTCCGGGTCGGCCAGCAGCCGGGCGGTGTCCCGGTCGCCGTACTCGGCAATCCGGGCCGGGTCAAAGTTGTCAAAGGCGCGGCGGTAGCCCTCCCGCTTGTGCAGGATAGTCCGCCAACTGAGGCCGGCCTGAGCGCCGTCCAGCAGCAGAAACTCAAAGAGCTTGCGGTCATCCCGCAGCGGCACACCCCACTCCCGGTCATGATACTCAATCATCAGTGGGTCAGCGCCGGGCCAGGGGCAGCGGTCAACCGTGGTCATCTACAACCTGCCTTACCCCACCCTAAATAACCGCCCGCTCCACCAACTCCGCTATCTCCGCATCGGTATAACCCAGGTCGCGCAGAATTGGGCCGTTATGCTCGCCCAGCAGGGGCGGCGGCAACTCCAGGCCGCCGGGGGTGCGGGAAAACTTGATGGGCAGGCCGGTTTGCTTGATGTCCCCCAGGGTGGGATGAGGCATCTCCAGCAGCATTTGCCGGTGCAACACCTGGGGGTCGGCAAAGACGTCTGCCAGGTCGTTAATCGGGCCGGCCGGGACGTTCAACGCCTGCAAGTCGGCCACCCAGTCATCGGCCGGGCGGGTGAGAAAGTGGGTCTGGAGCAGGGGCACCAGGGTCGCCCGGTTTTCCACCCGGACGCCGTTGGTAGCGAACTCCGGGCGGTCTTTCAAGTCCATCAGCTTGACCGCCTGGCAGAACCGCTCCCAGAGCCGTTCCGAACCTACCGCCACGTTCAGATACTTGCCGTCCTGACACATAAAAGCCTGGTACGGCACCAGGGTAGGATGGGCCGCGCCCAACCGCTGGGGCGGCCGGTCATAGGCGAAGTAGTAGCCGGCCTGGTAGGTCAGCCAGGCTACCTGGGCGTCCAGCATTGATATGTCGATATACTGGCCCTCGCCCTGCTGCTCCCGGTGGTACAGGGCGGAAATGACGGCGAAGGCGGCCCACATCCCGGAGCCGATGTCGGTAACGGCCACGCCCACCTTTTGCGGCTCGCCGCCCAGGTCGCCGGTAATGCTCATCAGGCCGCTGATGCCCTGCATAATCTGGTCATAGGCCGGGCGGTTCTGGTAGGGGCCGTCCTGACCAAAGCCGGAGATGGAGCAGTAGATGATTTGGGGGTTGGCCTCCTTGACCGTGGCGTACTCCAGGCCAAAGCGGGACATCACGCCGGGGGTAAAGTTTTCCACCACCACGTCGGACTGTTCCACCAGCTTGAGGAAAATTTCCCGCGCCTGCGCCTCCTTGAAGTTCAGGGTCAGACTGCGCTTGTTGCGGTTGATGGACAGGAAGTAGGCGCTCTCCTCGCCGATAAAAGGCGGCCCCCAATGCCTGGTATCGTCGCCGGTGTTCGGCAGCTCAATCTTGATAACGTCGGCCCCATAGTCGCCCAGCATCAGCGTGCAAAAGGGGCCGGCCAGGGCCCGGGTCAAGTCCAGCACGCGCACCCCGTCAAGCGCCTTCATTCCAACCATCCCTCCCGGTAGTCGCGGTGTAGTCGCGGTTTAAGTTTGCCCGCCTATATTACCATAGGCCGGACCTTTTTTCCTACCGAGACGGGGCGACACGGGGATGCCGGGGCAACCGCGTCTTAACCAGGGCAACCCAGGCAACACTAACCCAAGCAACCGTCATTTCGACTTAACCGTCGTTCCCGCATAACCGTCATTCCCGCATAACCGTCGTTCCGGCGAAAGCCGGAATCCAGGAAATCCCCCGGAAAAGAGCGCGTCGGCTACCGAGGGTTCTGGATTCCGGCTTTCGCCGGAACGACGGTTGCTTGGGGTGGCGGTTGCCTGGGTTGTCCTGGGGAAAGGCGGCTAACCTTGAACCAAGCGGCTTATTGCGCTACACTACCTCTGAACATTCTAACCCGGGCATCCGGTTGCCGGATGCGCTTATGCCGGAAAGAGAGGGGAGGGCTATGCCAGGAGCAGAGTTCGGCAAGGTTGAAGTGGACATCGTTTATTGCGTGCCTTGAGGCTATCACGCAGTCGCCATGTGGCTGGCGGCCGAGTTCCTCAAGTTCCAGAACCCCGGCGACATCGCCATCAAGCTCACGCCCGCCGACAAGGGCCGGCTGGAGGTCTATCTGGACGGCGACAAGATTTTTGACCGGATGGAAGAGGACGGGGTGTATCCCAACCTGTCCCGGGCCAACGAGTTGAAAATGGACATCGACGAAAAGATTTTCCAGGTCGATGAGGCGGTGGCGGCCGGCAACGCTTAAACCGGGGCGCGTTGGCTCACCACTGCTCACTACAAAGACGCGGCGCTACCGGAAAAGGCAGCGAAAGCTCCGGGAAACGCTGCGTCTCCCGGTGTCTCCGGGGCGCCGGGCCGCGCCCCGGCAAAGAATACCAATCAGGGAGCAATTATTGTGGCTAATCCCGAACATCTGAAAGCCGCCCGGCAGGGCCGGGGCGTCCTGGCGCAATGGGCGGCGGAGCATCCTGAGGTTCTACTGGAACTGGCCGGCGCCGACCTTTCCGGGGTTGACCTTTCCGGCGTCCGGCTGCGCCGGGCCAACCTGGAGGGGGCCAACCTGGGAGAGGCCCGGCTTATTCGGGCCAACCTGTCCGGCGCCAACCTGTCCGGGGTCAATCTGGCGGGCGCCAACCTGAGCCGGGCCGGGCTGACCGGGGCTAACCTGGCCGGGGCCAACCTGTCCAACGTCAATATGTTCTGGGCCGACGCCAAGCAGTCCAACCTGCAAGGCGCCACCCTGCGGGCTTCCCACCTGATTCGGGCGTCCTTTCTCAGCGCCGACCTGACCGGGGCCGACTTCAGCCAGACCACGATGATTGAGGCCGACTTGCGCAGCGCCAACCTGACCAAGACCGGCTTTCAGGGGGCCAATATGAACGGGGCCGACCTGAGCCGCGCCGTGATGGAAGGGGCCGACTTTACGTTAGCCAAGATACGGGATTCCCTGTGGATTATGGCGGATTTGCGGGGCGCCGACTTTGACCGGGCCAGCCTGCACCGCTCCGACCTTAATATGGCAAAGTATGATGAGACCACCCGGTTCCCCAAGGGCTTTGACCCCACCAACACCGGCTACAAGGACGTGATGGATTAACCGGTCAGCCCCCAATCCCCCACCGCGGCGCTTACCGAGCCGCGGTGGGGGATAAACCTACCGCGTCGGCAGGGGGCGGTTGGCCTGGTTTTCCGCGATGGTTTCCGTGTCCCAGAAATGGGAGAAGTGCAGGGCGCGGGGGCAGTGGCCGTAGGCTTCCTCTACCTCAATTATTATCCCTTGCAGGTGATAACCCCGCTCGTCCGGCTCATAGAGGGATACCTCTACGTCCTTCCGGTTCAACTCCTCCTGGTCCACGATGGTTACCCGGCCATTGACCCGCACCGTGTCGTTGACGCCAGGGATGAGGAAAATCAGCCCGACGTGGGGGTTGGCGTCCATATTCAGGTAGGACTGGAACAGCCGGTTGCCGGCCACGTCGGGGAGCAGCAGGTGTTGGTCGTCCAGCACCTTGACGAAGCCGGGCTTGCCGCCCTTGGGCGAAGCGTCGCAGTTGCCCTCGGCGTCGCTGGTCGCCATCACCACAAAGGGAGAAAGCCGGATAAACTCCTGGACAAAGTCGCTCATCCGGTCGATGACCTTGGTAACGGCCCGGCCGGTGGGGTCGGGAGCGCCAAAGACGGCGGTAAAACGGTTGTCGTTGGTGATGGGGTAAGTAACTTTGGCAGTAGTCATAAGCGCCTCCACCGTAATTCCCGTTGAGTTGTCAGTTGCGCCAATTCTAAACCTTGCGGGGGTTGCCGGCAAGGGCATTTTTGCCGGGGTAGCGGGGGATGGTTCGGCCGGCTCACCATTCATAAAACCGTCGTTCCGGCGAAAGCCGGAATCCAGGAAATCCCCCGGAAAAGAGCGGGCCGGCTACCGAGGGTTCTGGATTCCGGCTTTCGCCGGAACGACGGTTGTATAATGCGATTGACTTGGGGAAAGGCTGGGGCAATCGCCAAGTCTCATTGATAATAGAATCCGCTCATGGTGAGCCTGTCGAACCACCACCCCATCCTTAGACCAGCTCACCATGAGCGGATACCCCCACCCCAATTTGAAACCGTCCCCGCCAACGGGTACACTGGCACTACCAACCCCGCGTCAAGGGGAACCGGCAACAAGGAGGGCTAGTATGTCCCGAATACCACCGCCTACCCGCGCAAGCGTCCCGGAGGAACTGCGCGCCGTATTTGACGAAGTTAGCTCCGGCCCCGGCGGCGTCGGCACCGGCCCTATGTCCGTCCTCAAGAACAGCCCGGAAATGGCCCGCCGCGCCATACCCCTCTTTGAGTACGTGCGCAACGAATCCTCCCTGCCCCAGCCGGTGCGGGAGTTGGCGATGCTGACCACTGCCCGGGCCAAGGACTGCATCTACATCTGGAACGCCCACGCCGCGCTGGGACGGCAGGCCGGGTTGAGCGATGCCCTGGTGGACGCCCTGCGCGACCGCCAGCCCCTGCCGCCCCTGTCGCCGGCCGAGGCGGCGGTAATCAACCTGGGCAACGAGTTTTTCACCGCCAGCCGGGTCAGCGAGGCCACCTTCAACGCCGCCCTGGAGCAGTTCGGAACCCAGGGCGTAGTAGAATTGACCACCCTGATGGGCTTCTACGCAATGCTGGCCTTCAACGCCAACGCAGTGGACTTGCAGTTGGCCGAAGCCTCCGCAGAACCGACGCTGCCGGTATAAGGCCGGCCGGCGCCCATCAATCAGTATTATCCAATCGGTATTATCAATGCTTATTGGCGCTTGTTGCTATTGTCATCGGGTAGGGGCCGGTTTGTAACCCGCCCTGGCTCAGGCGCAGAAACCGGTCAGCTATAGCCTACCCGTTTTCCAGTATTCCCTTGCCGTTGAACACGGGCAGGTTAAAAACCCGCCCCTACCGGCCAACGAGGGGTGGTCTGGTAAGAAATACCAACAAATCGTAGTTACTGCTTGGCAAGGATTAAGAGTATGCACAAAGTCTGCGCCAAGAACAAAACCCGCTCATGGTGAGCTTGTCGAACCACGCCCCTGTATCCAACGGTTCACCCTTCGACCGACTCAGGATGAGCGGATAGGGGAGACAACTCGACTTTGCACCGGCCCTGGAAAGGATTGGGGCAGGGCAATCGCAGCATAAACCCGTCGTTCCGGCGAAAGCCGGAATCCAGAACTCTCCGTAGCCGACACGCCCTTTTCCGGGGGATTTCCTGGATTCCGGCTTTCGCCGGAACGACGGTTGCCGCCAGAATGACGGATGCCTGGGTTGCCTTGGTTAAGCCACGATTGCCCCGTCTCCTATACCCGCTCATCCTGAGCCGGTCGAAGGATAAACCGTCGGATAGGACGGATGGTTCGACAAGCTCACCATGAGCGGATATTGTTGTCATTATGAGCGGGTTTGTTCCTGGCGCAGACCTTGTACCGGCCTTGGAAAGGACTAGGGCCGGATTGACATACTTGGGGGTTACTGCATAATGTAGGCGATGCCCCTCTTTTGCGGCGGCCCCGGATACCCGGATACTTGGCTGCCGTAATACGCCGGCTTTCCCGATTAGCCTTACAGCAAAATTGTACGTAAAATCTTGGGAAGGTGCCTAAATTGCCAAGCGCACCGCCTGGGCCAGCGCACGCCAACCCGCCCCTCCGCGTCCTGTTCCTGACCCCCTATTTTCGGCCCTACCTGGGCGGAATTGAACGGGCCATTGAACGGCTCTCCTTCCAGTTGCTGGACTCCCCGGAGGTGGAGGCGGTGGGCGTCCTTACCACCAAGTACGCCTTTCCCCGGATTCCCCACCCGGAGTGGGCCGACCGGGAGCAGACCCATGAGGGCATCCGCATTTTCCGGCTGACCGGCTTTCCCCGGCCCTCCCCGCCTCTCTACTCGGTGCCGCTGGTCTGGTTTCCGCCGGGGCAGGTGCGCCGCTACCTGGAGGAGTTCAACCCCCACGTCATTCACTTTGTCGGCGACGGCTGGTTTTGGGGCCACTTCTGGAGTTGGTTCTGGCGCAAAGGGCGGGCCAGGTTCGTCTTTACCCCCTCCTACCATACCCTGCCGGCCCTGCGCTGCTGGCTGCGCCCCATCAACCGCTTCCTGTGCCGCGCCGTTGACCACGTAGTAACCCTGACCCGGCAGGAGGCCGGACAGGTGGGGCGGGACTACCGGGCCAACCCGGACAAACTGGTGGTCATCGGCTGGGGCGCCTCTACCTTTGCGCCCCCGGATTCAGAGGAACCGGCAACCCTTGAGACGGGGGATGAGGATGCTGCGGACGATACGCCCGTTACCATCCTGTGCGTTGGGCGGCTGAGCCGGCACAAGGGACAGGAGTGGCTGCTGGACACCTACCGCCAGGCCCGACCCCGGTTCCAGCGTCCCGCCCGGCTGGTCCTGGTCGGCCGGGATGAGGACGCCGAGGACGACTTGCGGGCCGCCGTCCGCGCCGCCGGGCTGGAGGGCGAGGTCAGCTTTACCGGCGAACTGGACGACGACGCCCTGGCCCATTGGTACAACCGGGCCGACCTGTTTGCCCTCTTTTCCCAGTACGAAGCCTTCGGCCTGGTCTATTTTGAGGCGATGCTGGGCGGGACGCCGGTGCTGACCCACGAGGTAGGCGCCAACCGGGAGTTGTTGACCCGGGGCGCGGTGGTGGTTCCCCGCTTTGACCGGAACGCCGCCGCCGCCGCCCTGACCCGCCTGGTCAACGACGGCCCCCACCGGCGGCAGTTGGGCGCAGACGGACAGGAATATGCCCTCAGCGAATTCACCTGGTCGGCGGTGGCCGAAAAGTATCTTGCCGTGTACCGCGGCGACGTGTCCCCGCCGGCCCTTCCCGCTCATCCTGAGCCTGTCGAAGGACCGGGCGGTTGACATTTTCATCGGTGTAAGGGCGGGTTACAAACCCGCCCCTACCGGCCAACGAACAACCAACAAGTGTTGGGAATACCGGTGGATTACCGGCTCACCACCAACGGCCCAATCAAAACCGCGCCCGGTATAACCGGCCCGTTCCTTCCCGCTCATCCTGAGCCTGTCGAAGGACTGAACCGGTCAAAAGACGGGCTGGTTCCCGGCTCACCACCAACGGCTCAATCAAAACCGCGCCCGGTATAACCGGACTGGAGGCAATACCTGATGGAGCAACTGATGGAACGTAGCGACCTGGAGGCCCGGGCCGAAAAGATTCTGCTGACCAACCTGCGCCGCGGCGTGGCCGACTGGAACGGCAAGGAGTTCAGCTTTGTGGTTCCCTCCCTCACCGGCTACCCCTTTCAGTGGTTCTGGGATTCCTGCTTTCACGCCATTGCCCTGACTCACCTGGATACGGCCCAGGCCAAGGCCGAAATAACTACGCTGCTCAGCGGCGCCCAACCTGACGGGTTTATTCCGCACATTATTTTCTGGGAGATGGACAAGCAGCCCGACTTTCTGGCCCGCAACATCGTGGGCATGACCTCCCCCTACTACAGCGCCACCATTCAGCCGCCCATTATCGCCTATGCGGTGGAGCGGGTGTACCGGGCCACCGGCGATACCGCCTTCCGGGACGCCGCCCTGCCGGTTCTGACCGCCTTTTATCGCTGGCTGCGCTACCACCGGGACCCGGACGACGACGGCCTGATCGCGGTCATCCAGCCAGAAGAGGCCGGCACCGATTGTTCGCCCAAGTACGATGCGGCCCTGGGGCTGGAGGAGTTGAGCAATCAGGGGTTTATCGCCGCCCTGCGTAAGGTTTACGCCGCCTACGAACCGCTGCGGGGCGATGACCGGCGCATCCTGGCCGCCGACATCTTTCACTTTGAGGATGTCCTGGTCAACTCCATCTACGCCTTCGGGATGCGCGCCCTGGCCCGTTTGCTGACCGAGGCGGCATCGGATACCACGTCGGGAGCGGCGTCCCCGGAGCAAGCGGCGGCAGCAGAGGAATTCCGGCGGGAGGCGGACAAGACCAGGGACGCCCTGTTAGCCAAGTGCTGGGATGAGGCGGCCGGCGCCTTTTTTGACCTGTCCGGGGTGGCGGAACAGCCGGTAAAGGTAGTTACCATCAGTTCCCTGATGCCGCTGATTCTCTCCGACCTGCCCCGGTCGATAGTGGAGCGGTTGGTAGAACAATGGTTAGCCAACCCGGAGCATTTCTGGCTGCCCTTTCCCCTGCCTTCGGTGCCGGCCTCCGACCCCAAGTTTATGCCCGGCAACCCGCGCGGCTTCATCTGGCGGGGGCCTAGCTGGGTCAACACCAACTGGTTCCTGTCCCACGCCCTGCGGGGCCACGGCTACCCGGAGTTGGCCGACACAATCGTCGCCAAAACGCACCAGGCGGTAGCAATGTCCGGCTTCCGGGAATACTACCACCCCTACACCGGCGAGGGCCTGGGCGCCCGCGACTTCGGCTGGACAACGCTGATACTGGATATGTAGGGGGAGATGCGGGGGCTGGAGCCGGGGGCAACCCAAGGCAACCATCAGCAACCCAAGCAACCGTCGTTCCGGCGAAAGCCGGAATCCAGGAAATCCTCAGGAAAAGACCGTGCCAGCTACCGAGCGTTCTGGATTCCGGCTTTCGCCGGAACGACGGTTTTATGCGCCGGAATGACGGGTTTATGCTGCGGTTGCCCTGGTTGAAATGGTCAACAAAAGAGGCCGGTGCAAAGTTAATAACAACATCCGTCTATGGCAACCTTGCAACCGTTCGTGGCAACCTATAACCGCTCATGGTGAGCCTGTCGAACCACCCGACCATCCTTCGACAAGCTCAGGATGAGCGGAATGTTTACCCGTCTATCCGGCATCTCCGACTTGCCGAATTATATCCATACGCCCGGCGCATCATAGGCCGCCAAGCGGGTATTCTCAACATTTGTTGGTATTATCATAAACGTAGGGGCGGGTTTATAACCCGCCCACGTTCCGGTATCAGAACCGTTCAGCGATAGCGTTGCCGGTTCTCCGAACCAAACTTGCCCTTACGGTCAGGGCGGGTTACAAACCCGCCCCTACAATTCAGCAGAGCCGGTACGGGTAAGGAATACCCAAAATGTTGGGAATACCGCCCGGCGGCGTTCACCCGCGGAAAAGGCGCGTAACCCGGTTAATCACCGAAACCGGTTCCTCTTCCTTGGCGGCAGCGTCCGGGGCATCCTCGGCCTCTGCGTCCGCCTCAACAACGCCGTCTTCGCTTTCACTACTTTCACCGACGGCCTCCAAGCCGTTGGCCGCATCATCAACTACCGGTTCGGGCGATTCTGCGGATACCTCCGGCATATCGTCCCCATCTACGGCGGCAACAGCAACGCCGGCATCGGCGGCGCCGTCTCCCCCGCCCCCCCACTGGCTTTCTATAATCGCCTTCACCAGGGCTTGGTCGCGGTCCAGGTTAAAGGTACGGCGGCGGCGGTTGCGGCCGGTTTCCTCGTTCCGGTCCGTGTGCCAGCCCTGAATGAACACGCCGCCGCTGCGGAGGCCGCGAATCAGCCGGGTAACGTAGTTCCGGGAAAAGATCTGGTTGCCCCAGCGGTGGGCAATCTCCGGGTGTTCGGCTTCCAACCCCTCCCGCAGCGCGCCGCAGACCTCGCCAATCAGGAAGTTGAAGGCCACGTGACTGACCCCCTCCCGGTGCTCCAGGGTATCCGCCATAATTATCAGGTCAACGATCCGGCGGCCGTCCTGCCCGTCCCCCGGCCCGTCGGGTAGTTCCAGTTGGGCCAGGGTTTCCTCCAGGGCGCGCTCCAGTTCCGGCGCCAGGGGCTGGGGAGTGTAAGGCTCCGGCTCCGGTTGGGTCGCCTCGGCCGGCTCCGGGCCGGCTTCACCGGCTCCGGTATCGCCGTCCGGCGTTGCCGGTTCCGATTCCACTTCCCCGGTCGATTCCGTTGCCTCCGCCGCTTCCGCCGCCTCCGTAGGCATTACCTCTTCCTCGGCGGCCACCGATTCTATGGAACTGCTGCTGACCCGGGAATCGGGCAGCGCTTCCTGGGGTATCGGCTCATCGGCCATAATCACCCAGTCCACCAGGCCGACGGTTACCAGCTTGATGTTGCCCTCCTGGGCGGTGCGGAGCATCAACTTCTTGAAACCGGAAAAGCCCAGCTTCTTCTCATCAAAGCCGGGAACCCGGCGCATAATGCGCTGCTTCAGCGAGGTCAGCAGGGGCGTGCGGCCGGCCTGCCGCTCGGCGCGCACGATGTCCTCGATAACCCGCATCACCTCGGACAGTTGCTGCGCTTGCTGCTGGCGTCCACCGGCGACGCCGGGCCGGGAGGCGGCCGGCGCGCTTACCGCCGGGGCCGGGGCCGGCTCGGGATGCGTCTCCGGGTCCACGTCGGAGTCATAGAGAATCAGCCCGTCCACCTGGTCGGCCAGGCGGCGGGAGGTACTCCAGGAAACGCCGATGATAATGGCCCGCTTGCCGATGGCCCGCAGTGAGTTGATGACGTGGATAAAGTCCGAGTCGCCGGACACCAGCACGTAGGTGCCGATGTTGGGGTAAGAGTGGGCGCACTCGATACAATCGGCGGTCATCTTGACATCCACGCTGTTCTTGACCCGCGTGGTGCGCGCCGTCAAAGAGGGGGAACTGCCCAGGGGCAGGCGGGTGGGCACATAGACCGGTTCAATGCCGGCGGCGTAGAGCGCCGGCGGGTCGTTAATGAACTGGCTGGCCCCTTTAAGTTCCGGGGAGCGGGTGACCCAGTCCGCGTAAGCCTTGGCAATCACCACCCGGCCATGATGAGAAACCTCCTCTTTCAAGGCGGTAACATTGGGAGTGCGGTTGCCGACGGCCAGGCTGATTTTGAAATTTTCCCAGTCTATGAAAAGGGCTACGTCATCTCCAGTTTGGGGGACCCCGTTTGCGTTTATAATAAGCTCAAATCTCCTGTTGGCGGCTTAGGGATGCCGATGGCCTAAAGTTTAGACCTCTACGCCAATTGCGTCAACAAGCAAGCCGCCCGGTATTGCTAAAATCGGGGAAAACGGCGCTTAAACCGTAGTTGTTGGCCGGCAGTATTCTCAATGTTTGCCGGTATTATCGGTATTATTATCAACGTAGGGACAATCTCACCATAAACCCGTCGTTCCGGCGAAAGCCGGAATCCAGAAACCTCGATAACCGGCCCGCCCTTTTCCCGGGGGATTTCCTGGATTCCGGCTTTCGCCGGAACGACGGTTGTTTGGGTTCCCCCGGTTAAGATACGATTGCCCCGCCCCTACCGGCCAACAAAGCGTGGCCTGGCAAGAAATGCCAACAAATGTTGGGGATACCAAAATAACCTACAACCGCTCAAACATATAACCGCTCATGGTGAGCCGGTCGCCCCCCCTTGGGCCTTTCCGCCCCCGGCGCTATGTGCTATGATAGGTGCATCCTGATGCGCTTGGTTTCATTTGATTTGCTGCCCCTTCCTGCCAATGCTTACCGGCCCTTCCGCCTTTCGGTAATTGTAATTGTCCTTTTAGCCCTGCTGGTTATCGGCGCCTTTGGCCTGGCCCCGGTTGCCGCCAACGGGCGCGCTACCCTGGTATCCTCTCAGGAGCAGGGGCCTTACCTGGTGGAGGTATCCATTCTGCCCGGCCGGGCCGTGGTGAACAATACCCATCTCAGCGTCCGCGTCCTTTCCTTGAGCAGCAACGAAGTATTGACCGAGGCCACGGTCAGCGTTACCGCCACCGGCCCGGAGACGGCCGCCGACATCGGCCCGCTGGCGGCGGACAACAACGTACTGCCCGAATTTTTTGAGACGACCCTGCCCTTTAACGCCCCCGGCGATTGGCAGGTAAGCATCAGCGTGGACGCGGCCCTGGGCGAGGCAACGGTACAGGTGCCGATGAACGTGCGCGCCGGAGGCCAGATTAACCTGATTCTGGTAGCGGCCGGCGCCGTAGCCGTCCTGGCCCTGGGCATCTGGACTTACGACCGGATACGGGGACGGCGGCGCAACCGTTGACCAGTCCCATACCGCTCACCCTGAGCCGGTCGAGTGGCTCACCATAAGCCGTTGTTTAACCCAATTCGTAGATAACCCCCACGGGAAATCCGTCAATCAATAATGGCGCAGTTGATTCGTCCCTGCATAATCGTCGGGCTGTACGCCCTCCTGCTGCCGGTGTTTGGGCCGCTGCTGGACCACCACTTCGCCGAGTGGCAGCATAACCACGCCCACGTCTATTTTAACGGCGGGGCGCCGGGACACCAGCACGTCTATGATGCCGCCGCCGGAGGCCATGCCCATCGGTTGCTATCCGACAAGGCCGGCGCTGCCGGCGCCACCGGGATAGCCTACCTCACCGCCTACGACGGGGCCGGCCCCGGCTCTACTTACCTGCCGGTAACGCCGGTTATCCAATCCCTCTGTTTCCCCGACCCCGGCGACTGCATCCTGTTGCCGGGTAACGCCCCCGATGACATCATCCCCCCCGGCGCCTTCACCGCGCCGCCACGCAAACCACCCCGAATATAACTCCGGTTCAACGCCCCGGTCGGGCGGACGGCCTTGCCCCTCACCCACCGGCCTTCTCCAAAGGGCCGGACGATTGTAAGTTGACCTCAGGAATAAAGCCCGCTCATGGTGAGCTTGTCGAACCAGCCCCTCTATCTTGGGGTATCCTTCGACAAGCTCAGGATGAGCGGGGAAAGTCAACTTCCACGTCTTTGCAATTGTCCTGTCTCAGGGAGAGGCCGGGGAGTAAGGGACACCGCCGGCCCAGCCCATCATTTAATCAACTGAATCAGGAGCGAATTATGCGGTCTGTTTGCCAGAACAAGCTAATCATTTCCCTGGCCTTGTCCCTATTGCTGCTGCCGGCGCTGGTCGCCTGCGGTTCCGGCCCGGCGCCTCAGGAACTTACCCGGGCGCTGAAGTTGGCCGACGGCCGGCTCACCCCGGACCAGTTCCAGGTGAACCAGGGCGATACGCTTACCCTGCGGATTGAGTCCGACCGGCCCGGTTCCATCCACTTCCACGGCTATGACATTGAGCGGGAGTTGACGCCCGGTTCGACGGCGGAATTCCGGTTCATGGCCGACGCCACCGGCCGGTTCCCCATCACCTTCCACGCCGCCGCCGAACCCAATGCCAGCTCTGACCATCACGACGAAGGCGGTCAAGGTGGCAATGCCGCCGGCGAACACCAGCATCAGACTGACGCGCCGGCGGACAGCGCCGAGTTGGAGTTGGGCTTTCTAATAGTGCTGCCCCGGTAAGGGGGCGGCTTAACCTGGCTGTACCAGAGTAACCGGGTAGGTGGGGATAGGAGTTGAGCGGTTGGAATGACCGGCCAAGCGGTTGGTAGGTCATTCCGACCAATTATCAGGTCATACCAACCGCTTGGCAGAACATTCCTATCAGGCCATACCAACCACTTGAAATGTCATTCCGACCAGAGGGAGGAATCTAAACTCCTTCATAAGCCAAATTTCTGCCGGAACCGGAACGCGACAAAGGCCAGGCATTTTAGATTCCTCCCTGCGGTCGGAATGACACAATCATCGGAATGGTGCATCCAGTGGCGGTATGACCTATAACCCTCAATGACACCAAGCTATCAATGTCCCCTAGCCAACTGCGTAACTCCCAAGCAAAAGCAGAAACCACCGGTCTATCCGGCATAACCCCACCGCTCAGCCGGCCAGCCTCCGCGCCAGGCTTTCCGTCCAGGCGTCGGCCACTTCCGCCAGGGGCAGGTCAGCATAGCGGCCCAGCCGGAAACGGGAACCGCCGGTTGTACCCAATTCCAGCAGGGGAACCTCCAAATCGGCGGCCAGACGCTCCAGCCGGGGACGCTGCTCCGGCAACAGGGATACCACTATGCGGGACTGGCGTTCTCCGAACAGCGCCGCATCCCACCGCCGGGGCAGCCGGGCCAGGGCCGGGCCGCCTTGAAAGCCGATGTCCCCGGCGCTGGCGCTCTCCGCCAGGGCCACCGCCAGCCCCCCGTCGGAACAGTCATGGGCCGAGGCAACTATCCCTTCCCGGATAGCCCGGCGGCCCAATTCCTGAACCCGCCCTTCCAGAGACAGGTCGATTGCCGGCCGGCCGGCTACCTTCCCCTGCACCGCTTGCAGGTACTCGCTGCCGGCCAGGTCGGCGGCCCGGGTACGCCAGTCGCCCTGCCCCAGCAGGAACACCGCCAAGCCCTCCTCAGTCCAGGCCGCGCGGGTATGGCGGGCGGCGTCCTCCAGCAGGCCCAGGCCGCCAAGAATGGGCGTGGGCAGAATGGCCTGCCCCTGGGATTCGTTGTAAAGGCTGACGTTGCCGCTGACCACCGGAACCCCCAAGGCCCGGCAGGCGCGGGCGATACCCCGGACGCACCACTCCAGTTGGTAGTAGATTTCGGGCCGCTCCGGGTTGCCAAAGTTCAGGCAGTCGGTCAGGGCCAGCGGCTCGGCGCCGGAACAGGACAGGTTGCGGCACACCTCGGCCACCGCAATCTGGCCGCCCCGGTAGGGGTCCAGGTAGCAGTAACGGCCATTGCCGTCGATGCTCAGGGCAATCGCCTTGCCGGTTCCCTTAATCCGCAGCACCGCCGCATCGCTGCCCGGCCCCACCACCGTGTTGGTCTGCACCTGGTGGTCGTAGCGGCGATAGACGCTCTGCTTGCTGGCGATGTTGGGCGCGGCCAGCAGGGTAAGCAGCGCCGCCGCCGGCCCGGCCGGGGGCAAGGCCACCTCCGCCAGAGAAAGCCGTTGCCGGGCCAACTGCTCCGGCGCCGGCTTACCTTGCAAACGGTAGCGGGGCGCCTCGGTCAGCGGCTTGATGGGCAGTTGGGCCAGGGACTGGTCGCCATCCAGAATATGCGCCTGGGGTTCCCGGATGACCTGGCCGATTTCCCGGCAGGAAATATCCCACTTCTGAAACACCTGCCGCACCCGCTCCACCTGCTCCGGCGGCGTTACCAGCAGCATCCGCTCCTGGGATTCGGACAGCATTACCTCGTAGCCGGTCATCCCCGGCTCCCGCCGGTGCACCTGGGCCAGGTCCAGGATGATGCCCCGGCCGCCCCGGTAGGCCGATTCAATGGCCGCGCTGGTCAGGCCGGCCGCGCCCAGGTCCTGGATGCCGCTGACCCCGCCGGTGTCCAGGGCTTCCAGGCAGGACTCGATGAGGATTTTCTCCAGGAAGGGATTGCCCACCTGCACCGTGGGGCGCAACTCCTGCTCCTGCCCCTCCTCAAAGGTGCGGGAGGCCAGCCCGGAGGCGCCGTGAATCCCGTCCCGGCCGGTGTCGGCGCCCACCAAAAGCAGCACGCTGCCCACCCCGCCGGCGGCCGCCGAGGCCAGCTTGTCGGCGGACACCAGGCCAACGCACATCGCGTTGACCAGGGGATTGCCGGAGTAGGATTCGTCAAAGTAGATTTCGCCGGCCACGTCGGGGACGCCGATGCAGTTGCCGTACCAGGAGATGCCCTCCACCACGCCGCGGAACAGGTGGCGGTTGTGGTCGCTGCCGGGCGCGGAATCCAGGGGGCCAAAGCGGAGGGAGTTGAGCAGGGCCAGGGGCCGGGCGCCCATCGCCAGGATGTCCCGGACGATGCCGCCAACGCCGGTGGCCGCTCCCTGCAACGGCTCCACCGCCGAGGGATGGTTATGGGACTCCACCTTGAACACCACCGCCAGGCCGTCGCCGATGTCCACCGCCCCAGCGTTTTCAGCGCCGGATTGGGACAAGACCCGGGAAGAACGGCTGGGCAGGAGTCGGAGCAGGGGCCGGGAGTGCTTATAGCCGCAATGCTCACTCCACAGGGCGCCGAACATCCCCAACTCCACCGGGTTAGGCTCCCGGTCCAGCCGGTCAATAATCAGCCCATACTCGGCGGCGCTGAGGGCAATTTCGTCCAGGGTTTCTTGGCTGACGGGCATAATTAAGGGCTGCCTACCAGGTTGATAGAGTTGGATTCCCCGCTACCCTCGGAATGACTTGGAACTTTCAATGACACCGGGCTTTCAGGATGATCTGGATTAGCCGGCTCCAGGGCAACCCAGGCAACGCCAACCCAATCCACCGTCGTTCCGGCGAAAGCCGGAATCCAGGAAATCCTACCGGAAAAGACCGAGCCGGCTACCGAACATTCTGGATTCCGGCTTTCGCCGGAACGACGAGTTAAAGCTGGAATGACCGGTTTATGCTGCGATTGTCCTGACCAATATCCCGCTCTACCGTCATCCTGCCTTTACGTTGGCCGGTAGGGGCGGGTTTATAACCCGCCCAAGTTCCGGCGCCAGAACCGTTTAGCTATAGTAACGTCATTTCTCTGCCCCGCATTTACCGTTGCGGGCCGGGCGGGTTACAAACCCGCCCCTACACCGTTGAAAATACCATAAACTAGCCCGGCAACCCCGCCCCCTCCGCAAAGCCCAGCATCAGGTTCAGGTTCTGGATGGCCGCGCCGCAGGCTCCCTTGCCCAGGTTGTCCAGCAGGGCAATGAGCAGCACGTGGCCTGAGGGATGGGCCGCTACGTGGAGTTGGATGCGGTTGCTGTCGTTGCAGGTTTCCGGGTCGAAACTGCGCTCGTGCAGCGTCCCCGGCTCCGGCAAAGGCGCTACGGCTACAAAGGGTTCGTCCCGGTAACGCTGCGCCAGGACTTCCTGCACCCGTTGGCCGGCGGTTTCCGGGTTCAGCCCTGAATCCAGCATTGCGGCGTGTATCGGCACCTGCACCCGCATCCCGCAACGGAAAGGGCCGACCGCCGGGACAAATTGCGGTTCGGCGCTGACGCCGGCGTACTCCATCATCTCCGGGATATGCTTATGCCGCTGGTGCAGGCTATAGGGGGCCTCATAGGGCAGTCCGGCCAGGCTGGTCTCCGGGTTTTCCCACTTGTCAATCAGCAAATTGCCGCCGCCGGAGTAGCCGGACAGGGCGTTGATGGACAGGGGCGCGTCCCCGGCCAGCAGGCCGGCGTCAATCAGGGGCCGCACCAGCAGGATAAATCCGGTGGGGTAACAGCCGGGGTTGGCGACGTACTTGGCCTGGCCGATGGTCTCCCGCTGGCCCGGCGCCAGTTCCGGCAGCCCGTAGGCCCAGCCCGGAGCGACCCGGTGGGCGGTGCTGGCGTCAATCAGGCGGGTATCCGACTCCTGCGCCCACTGCGCCACCTCCAGGGCCGCCTCATCGGGCAGGCACAGAATCGCCACGTCGGACTCGGCAATCCGGTCGCGGCGTTCCTCCGGGTTGCGCCGCAACTCCTGAGGCAGCGTCAACAACTCCACGTCCTCCCGCCCCGCCATCCACTGGTGAATCCGCAGGCCGGTAGTCCCGGTATGACCGTCAATAAAAACCTTGGGCAGCATAAGCAATCAGTCCTGCCGGTGAGGTTAATTAAGGGTTCAGCGTTCAGCGTTAAGAGATTTGCAGCCCAAGTTTAAGGGCAATAACAGGCGGGCGCAACTGTTGGGTAAGCACACCCTGATATGTGTAAAGTCTGCGTCAGGAACAAAATCCACTCAGGAACCAAAACCCGCTCAAGAGCAAAACCCGCTCAGGAACAACATCCGCTCATGGTGAGCTTGTCGAACCACGTTTCCCTATCCAGAGATTCCCCTTTCAATTCATTCTTCAACCGACTCAGGATAAGGCAGGATATGGTAGGGGCGGGTTTATAACCCGCCCTGGTATGGTGAATCTAGGCAACTATGGTCAATTCCGCCCCCCAACCGCAACCGCATCAATCACCGACTCAAATATCAAGTTCCCGTCCGCGCTGCCCAGGAGCGGTTCGCAACTGCGTTCCGGGTGGGGCATCATACCCAGCACGTTGCCGGCCTCGTTGACGATTCCGGCGATGTTGTGGGATGAGCCGTTGGGGTTGGCGGCGGCGGTTACCGTCCCGTCGGGTTCGCAGTAGCGGAACAGAACCCGGCCCTCCCCTTCCAGCCGGGCCAGGGTGTCCGGGGCGGCATAGTAGTTGCCTTCACCGTGAGACACCGGCACCAGCAGGGGGCGTTCCGGCGGGCAGCGGCGGCTAAAGGGAGTATCGGTGCGTTCCGTCCGCAGGTTAGTCCACTGGCAGCGGTATTCCAGGTGTTGGTTCCGCATCAGGACGCCGGGGAGCAGCCCGGCCTCGCACAGCACCTGGAAACCGTTGCAGATGCCGATGACCAGGCCGCCGCCGCCGGCAAACTTGTTGAGGGCCGCCATCACCGGGGAGAACCGGGCAATGGCCCCGGCCCGCAGGTAGTCGCCGTAGGAAAAGCCGCCGGGGAGAATCACGCAGTCATAGCCGGCCAGACTCTCCTCCCGGTGCCAGACGTAATCGGCATCCTGGCCCAGGATGTCCTTGACCTGGTAGTAGCAATCGGTATCGCTCCAAGTGCCGGGGAAAACTACAATGCCAAAGCGCATAACACAACCCTATTGCAGAGCACGCCGCGTCCGCCGTAGGATAGCACCGGGGCTGACTCCCGGTTAGGCGGCCGGCGCAGAATATCCCGGCGCGGAGCTTCCGGCAAATCAGTCGCCGGCTTCGAGGAAACGGGTTACCAGCGTATTGACCTGGGCGCCGTCGGCCTTGCCCTGAACCTGAGGCATCAAGCGGCCCATCACCTTGCCCTTGTCCCGAATCGTCTCGGCCCCCACCTGGCGAATGACCTCCTGCACCAGTTGGGTCAGTTCGTCATCGCTCATTTGCGGCGGCAGATACTCCTCCAGCACCACCAGATCGGCGGACTCCTTGGCTACCAGGTCGGGGCGGTTGCCCTCCTCAAACATCCGGATGCTGTCCCGCCGGTCTTTAACCTGCCGCACCACCACGTCGGTAACGCCGGCGTCATCCAGAGTAATGCGCCGGTCAATCTCCACTCGATTGATGGCGCTCTTGAGGTAGCGGAGCGCGTCCAGCCGCTGCTGGTTGCGGCTGCGCATCGCCGCCGTAATATCAGCTTCCAATCTTTCACGAATCGACATAAAACCACCGTCATCCTTACATAAAGGCCGGGTGAAATGGGGAGTGGATAGGATTATATGAGGGGGGCAATGGGGTGTCAAACGGAGAAACGGCCAGGGCAAGTTAGCCCTGGTTCTGCCGTTGCCGCTGAAACAGGCTGCCTAGACCGTTTTGGGCCGGGCTGCCCAACCTTTCCAGCACCAACTGACAGACTCTCTGGCCGGGGTAAAGCCGGCAGGGGAAGGGGCCGTTATGGGATATTTCCAACCGCAACTGCCCCTCAAAAGCGGCATGAACCGTCGGCGCCGTTTGGTGAATGGATATGCCCAACCGGGCCAGCGCGCTGCGCCCCTCCACCCGCGCCGCCAGGTAGTTGGGCAACTGAATATACTCCAGGGTATAGGCCAACACAAAATCGCCCGGTCGCAGCAGAAAGGATTCTCCCGTTGGGATGATTTGCCGTTCTCCGTATCTGGCAATGACGGATTCTACGTTTCCAATTTTTGACGTGTCAATCTCAACGGTAACACCCTCCGGCACTAGCGGGAAGGTGGTGAACTCGTTGCTCAGTCGCAGGTCAAGGGCGGACGTAGCCAATTGAACCGGTTGAACCGGCGGCTCGAACACCAGCCGGTTACTCTCGATTTCCATCCAGATTTCCCGGTCGCCAAGTATCACGGCCTAACCCTGACCGAATGGCATCAGCACTGAGTCCATTTCCGAATTCCGCACCAGTATCCTGGTTCCAGAAGTAAAGGTGTCGGCGGGAATATCGACAAGAACGCCGGCCGCCACGTCGGCGACAATGCACCCTCCCAAGCCGCTATTGTCCAGATTGACGAAACGCTCAGGAACAAAAGAGGTGAACTCCTGCCCGTCGGCATCGAACTGCACTACGAACTCGTGCAGTTGAGGCAACGGCTTAATGTTCTTGCAGAAAATCCAAACCGGCTTCTGTTCAACCCGCCACCGGATAGTCTCTATCATCCTGCCCCCTTATTTCAAAGAACAAAAGTTTGTTCCGGCAGAATAGCCGGCCGGACCAGCATTGTCAACAAGGTTCGGTCAGAGGACACGCCGGCTGCAACCTGAACCCGCCCCGGCCCTCACTTGACAGCCTGCCCCCCGGTTACTACTATGAAATATGAAAGTTACCGAAAATTGCCAAGCAATCCCGGCCGGCGCCGGGACGCAGCAATACCTCAAACACTCTGGGGATTAGTCCAGTGGTAGGACGCCTGACTCTGGATCAGGAAGCGGAGGTTCGAACCCTCCATCCCCAGCCACTTCCTGGACTGCCCATTGATTTTCGTCGATTCAGGATATAGTCTTGCCGCCAAAGGTTCGTGAGCTGGTGTCCGTCCTGGAACAAGCCGGCTTTGTTAATCGAGGAGGCCGGGGTAATCATCGCAACTACGTGCATCCAAATGTATTGAGACCGGTTACTATTTCGGGGAACTTGGGTGGCGATGCAAAAACTTACCAAGTCCGGGCCGTGGCGGCGGCGATCGAGGAGTCCAGAAAATGAAGGACAGCGCCCGGTACGTCAAGATAGTGGAATGGTCCGAGGATGACCAATGTTACGTCGGAAGCGCCCCCGGATTGATCTTCGGCGGGTGCCATGGCGATGACGAGAGGCAGGTTTTTGAGGAACTCTGCCAGGTCGTCGACGAGGTGATTGAGCTGTTTAGAGCCGGCGGGAAACCCTTGCCCCCGGCTACTTCCGGGTATGACCTGGCAAACCGGCTGGAGACCCTGGTATAACCCAGACCGGCACTGGTAAAGGAGGCACACCGATGCAACTAGGCGCTATTTTCCCCCAGACCGAGATTGGGGCCGACCCGGTGGCGGTGCGGGACTTTGCCCAGGCCGCCGAATCCCTGGGCTATGAGCATCTGCTGGTGTTCGACCACGTCCTCGGCGCCGACGCCAGCCAGCGGGCGGAGTGGAACCGTCCCTACAGCCATACCGACGCCTTCCACGAACCCTTTGTCCTCTTCGGCTACCTGGCCGCCCTCACCGAGAAAATCCAGATGACCACCGGCATCCTCATCCTCCCCCAGCGGCAGACCGCCCTGGTCGCCAAGCAGGCGGCGGCGGTGGACGTGCTTACCGGCGGACGCCTCCGGCTGGGCATCGGCGTCGGCTGGAACGACGTAGAATACCAGGCGCTGGGCGAGAGTTTCCGCAACCGGGGCCGCCGTTGCGAGGAGCAGATTGAACTGCTGCGCGCCCTCTGGACTCAGGAAGTGGTCAACTTCCAGGGGCGCTACCACCAGGTTACCCACGCCGGCATCAACCCCCTGCCGGTACAGCGGCCCATTCCCCTCTGGTTCGGCGGGGGCGCCGACCGGGTGGTGGAGCGCATCGGACGCCTGGGCGACGGCTGGTTTCCCCAGTTCCAGCCCGACAGCGCCGGCCAGGAGCGGATTGGGCAGATGCGGGAGCAGGCCCGGGCCGCCGGCCGCGACCCCGCCGCCATCGGCATCGAGGGACGGCTGAACATCGCCGGCGGCGACCCCGATTCCTGGAGCCAGGCCGCCGCCGCCTGGGCCGAGGCCGGCGCCACCCATCTCTCCATCAACACCATGCGCGCCGGGTTGGACGGCCCCGAGGCCCACATCAAGGCCATTGAGGACTTCAAGCAGGCCGTTGCCGGCTGAACCGGCTTTCCCTTCACCCCAACCTGCTACCGGCGGGAGCGGGCCGGGAGTAAGGGGTGAGAGGTGATGTCTTGAAAGGCAGCTATGCCCTGGTCATCCGGCTGGCGCCGGGGGAGCGGCTGACCGTCGGCCGGCTGGGCGCTTTTGGCTTCCCCGCCGGCTACTACCTCTACTTGGGCAGCGCGCGGAACGGGCTGGCCGGCCGGGTCGGCCGGCACCTGCGCCGGGACAAAAAGCTCCACTGGCACATTGACTACCTCACGGCGACCGCCGGGGTCTGCCAAGTCTGGTGGAGCGGCGACAAGGGAGAACCGGAACGGCGGGAATGTGAATGGGCGCAGGCGGCACTGGAACGCGGGGCGACGGTGAAAGCGCCGGGGTTCGGCGCCTCAGATTGCCGCTGCCCGACTCACCTGCTTTACCTGGAGAACCGGTCAGGGGTGGCGCAGTTGCGGCAGACGCTTATGGATGGACTACCGGCCAACTTGCCCAAGGGTTGGTTTGACGCCGGGGACGCCATAGCCTTCGACCGGCTCAGGGGGAGCTGATGCGCTTTCCCCGGCAGTGCGGATTTCCCGCCAGCCCTTGCTCCCGCACCTTGCTCAAGGTCGAAGTCGCTATTCCTTAATCCAACCCTTAAATCGCTGCCACGGCGACGGCCCCCGCGACTCCACCGAGCGGCCCCGCCAACGCTTGTCCTGGTTGACCGGCCGGGGGCGGATAAAGAAAAGCAGATACGCTGCGGCCAGCCCTACCAGTCCCGCCCAGACCAGCCAACTCCAGCCAGCCCCGGCCACCGGGCCCATAACGCCCCCCAACAGCAACAGCGCCAAGCCGACCAGCGCCACCTTGCCGGGGGTAACCGACTGCCAGCGGGAACGCGGCCCGGCCCCGCTATGGCCCGGCTCCCGGTCAGCTTCCGAACCGGGCGCCGGCGCCGGCAAGTCGTCAAGGATGGGCTGCGAGTTGCGGGGCGGCACCACCGGCCCATCCCCCTCAATGCCCTTCAGTATCTCTTCAATTTCATCCTGGTACTTCTCAGGCATACTCCCCCACGTCCTCCGTCAAGACTCAGGCGGGAACCAACGCCGGGCCGGAAAAACCCCAACTCCGGTAGTGAATTATACAAGACAATCCAGGTTAGGGAAAGTAACCGGCGCCAACGCCGGGCAATTGCGTTTTAACGTCTTAACTATGGCAACCCAGGCAACCGCCATTGGCAACCTAGACAAAGGCAACCCAAGCAACCGTCGTTCCGGCGAAAGCCGGAATCCAGGAAATCCTCCGGGAAAAGCGCGTGCCGGCTACCGATGGTTCTGGATTCCGGCTTTCGCCGGAACGACGGGTTTATGCTGCAATTGCCTTGTGAATCTGCAACCGCTCATGGTGAGCCTGTCGAACCATCCCACCCCCATCCTTCGACAAGCTCAGGAGCGGACTATTTACCTACCCCTCCAATGCCAACGGCAGCCCCTGCCCCCGGGCAATTTCCAAACATTGGGGGCAGCAGTCCGCCTCGGTGCAGCGGGGCGCCGTCCAGATGTTTTCGCTGACCAGGCCGCAGAGGAATACCGGCACCGTTTCCTCAATGCCCACGTCGGCAACGTAATGAACCTTGCCGGATTTGCTTTCGGTAGGCCACCACCAGACCGGCATCTGCTCGGCCATTTCCTGGTAGCGGGACTTGTCATCATCCAGCCAGCCGTCTTCGGGTAGTTCGACCAGCCAGGCCCGCCCCCGGGGGCCACCCTCCCGGTGCGCTTGCAGCCGGCCCTCCCGGATATACCGCCGGATTTCCGCCTGAGACAGGTTCAGCCGGTAGGATGCTTCCTGAATAGTTACCTGCTCCGCCAACTCAAACCACCTCTGCTTAATGCCGCCATTATAGCGAATCCCCGGTTTTTTCACCACCGGGGCGCGGAGTAGGCACTAGGAACAAAACCCGCTCATGGTGAGCTTGTCGAACCACCTACCCCGTCCTTCGACAAGCTCAGGATGAGCGGTAAGCATCCACTCCCCACCATCCGCTCATGGTGAGCTTGTCGAACCACCACCCCACCCTTCAACAAGCTCAGGATGAGCGGAGAGGGTAAGCAGCAAGAAAACGGGCCGGCGGTGCAACACCGCCGGCCCTGATTGCCGTGATAGCGGGGGATGAGGGCTAGATGTAGTCGGCGTCCTCGTCCATCATGCCCACGTTGTCGGTGGCCTGGAACAGGGAACGCACGATGTCGTCCCTCAGTTCATCCAGCATCTCCTCGGAGACCGTGCCACCGGCCGCCTTGGCCTTCTCCTTGAACTGGTCAAAGGCCCACTCGTCGGAACCGCCGTGGGGCATGGCAAAGAAACCGGCGTCGAATACCGGCATTTCACCGGGGCCGAAGTAGCCCTTCCCTTCCAGGGTGTACCCTTCCAGGTCGTGGGTGCCCTTGCCCAGCACCTGGCCGGTCTCGGCGTAGTGCTCCATCACGTTCTTCAGGCCGTACTTCTGGATGGGGCAGACCTTCATGCAGATGCCACAGCCCAGGTAGCGGGCCATCACCGGGCGGCAGCGCTTGAAGTAGAGCTTGTTCTTCTCAATCCCCCGCCACCAGATCTTGTCCCGCATCAGCGCGCGGCCGGGGCAGCGGTTGACGCAGACCTGACAGACCTGGCAGAAAGCGTGGATGCCGTAGTCCACCGGGGAGTCATAGGTTACGTTGGCGTCGGTGGTGAGACCCACCAGACGGCAGCGGGAACCGACGTGGGGAGTCAGCAGGTAGCCGCAGGCCCCCAACTGTCCAGTGCCGGCCGCGACGTGCATCGGGATGTAGGGGCCGGCCGAGTCGCCGGAACCCATCACCTGCGCGTGGTAGCCCAGGGAGCGGACGTAGTTGCCCAATTCCAACGCCGCCGCGCCTTCGGTGCGGTAGGTGCTGGAGTGGACGATTTCGGCGTCCACGCTGGGGATGGTCTGGGTCGGCTCGAAGTCCTGCTCATAGGCCAGGGCTACGAAGTGGGGGAAATAGGTGGTGCTGCCCTTCTTGCTCTGGAAGGTGTAGCGATGGTCAAAGGCGGTGATGCCGACTTCGACGAAGCCCAGTTCCCGGGCCTTGGTCTTAATCAGCTCGCTGATGTCCTCGCCGGTCGGTTCGGCGGTGGGTTCCAGGTCGGCGGTCATCCGGCAGGCCATAATCAGGGGCCGGTTGAGCTTTTCGTGCTCCTTGCGGATTTCCCGCATCTCGGCGTGCTGGTCCCGCAGGCTGTTGGCCCAGTCCCGGGAGGCCCGCTCGGTGATGTTGATGGTCTCCAGGGGATACTCCCGCGCATACCAGTCGATTTCCCGCTGGGTCATCGGGATGCCGGGAACCGTCTCCAACTCCTCAGGAATGGGAATCGTTACCTCGTTCTCGCCCAGGTTCCGGCCCGGCCGGGTTACCTCATGCCCAATCTTCAGCATAACTTCTCCTCCCTAATCAACTCAAATAGGTAGGGACATAATCTCCCGATAAGATAATACTTGCCGATTTAATTGTCAATAGCTGGATTATGTATAATTTCCAATTGCCGGTTATGCTTGCGCCAACGGCGGATTGGAGCGGTAGGTGGGGAGTTAGGTTGCGAAAAGCGTAATCATATTTAGGCGGGGTCGGGATGGGGGGAGCGGGTGGGCGGCGGCAAGGGTTACTGACCAGAGGCCACCCCAGCTTGGGCTCCCGGGAGTCATTCCTGGAAGCGGACGGCTCCCGGCTTTTTCGACCTTGAGCATGAGCAATGAACACCCGCGGCGGATTATTTCAGTGATGGCGTTATAGCGGGAAACCGGGGTAAATGCTGGTCTAACTAAAGAGTCGATCTGAGGAAATCCGGTCATAGCGCACCGGCCTGGTTGAACGCCGGTACTTGCCTTCCCGAACCAACCTTTTCAGCCACTCCCTTGCCTGCTTTTCGGAAATATCCAGGTACTCCGCTACGGCGTAATCGGTAGTAGGCGTGTCAATCGACCCGATTAACTCCTCTACTGTTTTGAACAAGACATCGCCGGGAGGCACTTCAACAGCGGGCGCGTCCCTTACAGATTCGAGCCGGGGCGCAATTTGCCCTACAGTATCCGCACCAGCAATCCCGGCATTGGGTTGGACGACTGCCTCACCATTCGGGATAAGGGACGTTTGCTTGGGGGCTTCCGGGTTCGCGTCCGCCGGTTTGTCAGACAACACCGCCCGGAACTCATCCGGGGTTCGGGGAGCCGGCCACTGATAAGCTCCCTTCTGTTGCAGCGCTTTCAGTCCCTTGCCAATCTCTCCATCGGCGCGAGTGTAAAGCGGTACGTGGCGCAGCTTGTTCAGTTGCTCAACGGCTCCGGCCCAAGTGCCACCCTTATTGTAGTCGGATTCAACTACCAGTCCAGCATCTGCCAGGGCGTAAACCAACTTGTTGCGTTGCATAGAGTTGCCGGCGTTAAAACCGGCTCTGGGGTCGCAGGCGGAAATCAGAACCAGTCGGTCATCCATCAACACATCCCGGTTGCCTCGATCCATAGCGGCCCTTTCCAGTTTGTCCGCCAATACGCCGACGGCAATTCCACCCTCTACTAAAGCCCCTTGCATTGCTGCCTGGTCAACCCCTCGCGCCCCACCGGATATAACGGCACACCCGGACTCGGCGGCTAAACGGCCAATGTCCTCGCTGTAAACTATCAATGGATCGTCAGCATTGCGGGAGCCAACCACCGCCAAACCGCCGTTATCCAGCAGCGTCGAGTTGCCACAGCCGTAAATAACCGGCGGGGCAGACTTGCCCAAGCGTTGCTTGAATCGTTTGGGATAATCCCGGTCGGCCCGGCTAACCACCCAAATTGCC
The DNA here is from genome assembly GCA_958295765.1 of uncultured Dehalococcoidia bacterium. Lineage (GTDB taxonomy): Bacteria > Chloroflexota > Dehalococcoidia > Lucifugimonadales > UBA3495 > CATQHB01. Next base: position 38,740 of record CATQHB010000002.1, on the reverse strand, counting down.
CTGGCTTGCCAATGCTCCAGAACTTGGCTGAGCAGAAAGCCTCGCTCCAGCAGTTGCCTTATCCGCTCCTGGTCAAAGACCGGCGGCAACTCGCTCAACACACCGCCGGCCCCGCGCTCCAGCAAGTCGGCGGGTTCTTTGCCCCAATTCAGGAGTTGCTGGGCAAGTTTCTCATATTCTACCGGCCCCAGCGGACGCAACGAAGTCTTGCCGCCTCCCGCAATCAGAGGCGCAGTCAGCAGCAAAATAGCTTGTGTATTCTTGGATAATTCGGCGTTCATCAACCTTATCCTGATCCGGTATCAGCCAGAGCAAAGGGAAATACTGCGTTACAACCCCTCTCACGCAGCAACTTGGCGGCGGTGGTAAAAGTCCATCGGGAATCCACCATATCGTCCACCAAGAGAACCGGGCCTGGCATTATAAGTTCTTGGGCAACATCCAGGGAACCCTCCACGTTGCGCGCTTGCTGGGCGCTGTTAGCCATCCCTTTCTGCTCCGGGCGGTCATCAATTTTTGTCAGCACCGCCCTGAATGGTAGTCCTAAAGCGGCAGCCAACCGCTCGGCAAAACTCGGCACCAAATCAGGATGACGCCGCGACGGAATACAAGTTACCCATGCCGGGGACGGTTCCGGATTCCATTCCCGTATCAATCGGACGGAAGCCTCGACCAGTTCATCCGAGAAATATCCATTCAAATTCTTTCCGGCCCGGACCAGACCACCCCAACCGGCATCGCCCCAAACGCAGAGCGCCCGGCCGGTTTCCGCGCGTTGCTCGGTCGGGATTATCTGGCGGGTAGGCGATTGTCTGCGTGGTTCAATGGGTATGCTGGTGCGCCGCAGGAATTGGACTGCATCCTGCACCGTTTCAGACTTTACCTCAACCGGCAGCGGCAACAAATTCGGCTGACGGACTGATTCAGGATTGCCATCCAAAGCACCCAGGAGAAACTCCATGTGGCCCGAACCCAGGGCCACATAGCCTTGCATTTCCCGTTGCTCTTCGTGCCGGAGGACGGTCAATCGTTCGGCCCGCTCCCAGAATTCATTGCTCAATTCAGCAGCGGTCAATTGCCACCTTGTACCCTGTCTTGCAATCGGAGCAGGAGATTCCAGGGAGAGCAATTTGATGGTTTGGTCGATACGATTCCGGGAAATGTTCACTGCCGTTTCCATTTGCGGTGACGTGAGACCCTGGGGTTCGTTTTCCAGAGCGGTAAGCACTTGAGCGACCTCTTCTCTAGTTGGGAAGGCGCTACGGATAAAAAAGTCGGTTATTTCGGTGTCTTCCGTGCCACTCAGCAACACTCCGTAAGCGGCATCCAAACCTCGCCCGGCCCGGCCGACTTGTTGATAGTAAGCGACTACCGATCCGGGCGTCTGGTAATGGATGACAAAGGCCAGGTCAGGTTTGTCAAACCCCATACCCAGAGCTACTGTAGCTACCAGAGCCTTAACTCGGTTCTCCAGCAACGCTCCTTCCAGTTCTTCCCGCTGGTGCGGATCATCTTGTCCCGTATAGGATACTACGTTCAGACCTTGCCCCTGGAGCCACGCCGCAACTTGTCTGGCGTCTCGGACAGTCAAGGTATAAATTATCCCGGAACCCGGAACTGCCGCCACTTGCTCGGCGAGCCAGGCCAGGCGTTCTGCTTGGCTTGGCATCTGAATGGTCTGCAATAAAAGAGAAGGACGGTTCAGGTCGCCCCGCATAACCTGGATGTCCGGGCCAAGGATCTCGATAAGGTCATCCATTACCCGGTCGTTTGCGGTTGCCGTGGTTCCCAGCAAGCGTACGTTATTGGGCAGGGTTCGGGAAATCCTTTCGATCAACCGGTAATCCGGGCGGAAGTCATGCCCCCAATCGGAGATGCAATGAGCTTCATCAATAACCAACATTGATATGCGCCCTGCTATGCCGGCAAGAACTCGCTCTCGAAAATCTTCATTGGCAAGACGCTCCGGGGCAATGAGCAGGACATCCACCTGATCCCGAAGTAACTGACCTTCCACCTTGTCCCACTCCGACCTATTACTGGAGTTAATAGTAACCGCCCGCACTCCCATACGCTCGGCGGCAGCTATCTGATTGCGCATCAGCGACAGCAACGGTGAAATCAGCAGGACCGGGCCGGAACCGCCTTCCCGCAATAACTTGGTTGCGATGAAATAGACGAAACTTTTGCCCCATCCGGTCGCCTGGACGACAAGTAGTTTGCCCCTGCCTTCTACGACATGGCGGATGGCTTCTTCTTGCCCTTCCCTGAACTGGGCGTCAGGAATACCGGAGCCGGCACGCAACAATTCCAGCGCGCGGTTTGAGTTGTAATCTACTAACGCAATCTCTGACATACGGCGATCTCCAACAACTGATTTGGGTTATTATAACAAGACAAACAATGCGACAGTCAACTACCCACTGTCATAAAGTAATTGTAATTGAAGGGACGCATCGCGGAGATGCGTCCCCGCAATTATTGACGCTGAACCTACCCCCTACCCCAGTGGCCCTTGAAACACCTGGTCAACGTAGGTGTCCGACAGCGGTTCCAGCGTCTCCGGCCAGTCGGCCACCGCTACGGGGCGGCGCAGTTCCTTAGGCCGGGGCTGGCCGCTCCAGCCGATTTGCTCCATATAGTAGTAGAGCTGAATCAGGTGGCCGTCCGGGTCGGCCCCGTAGGCCGCGTAGTCAATCCCCGGATGCAGTTCCGGCGGCAGCTCCTTGAACTCTACCCCATGCTCCTTCAGGAAGGCCACCGCGTCCCGCAGTTGGGTATAGCTGCCCACCTCCACGCCAAAGGAGGCGCTGGTGGTGTGGGAACTGCACCCCAGCTTTTCCCGCAGCGGCTTGGGGAACAGGGCCAGGCTGTGGTGTTCGGCTCCGCTGCGCAGGAAGTAGAGGCGGTAGCCCAGGCACTCCGTCTCCTCGGTAACGGTAAAGCCCAGGTGATTGACGTAGAAGTTCAGGGCGGCGTCCATTTCCTGGACAAAGAGGTTCACCGGCCCGATTTTGGTTATCTTGAAGGGTCGGGGCAGCAGGACGCCCTCGACGTCGTACTGGGCCGGCAGGGTTTCTACTCCGTGAAAGCCGGAGTAGATGTCGATGCCCCGCTCCAGGGCCTGCTCCACCTCCGCCTCCTCGGACATCTGGGGCAGGGACGGCTCCTCGTGGAACATCCGGTAATACATCTCCCGGGGCTTGCTGCGGCGGGTCCAGTCAATCTGCTCAATGCCGTAGTAAAGTTCGTTGATGTGGCCGTCCGGGTCATAGGGATAGACGTGCCAGTTGCTGCCGGGCATATCCCGCCCCACCCGCTGGATGCCGATGCCCTGCTCCTCAAAGAAACGGGCGCCGTTGACCACCTCGGCCAGGGCACCGGTCTGCCAGGTAATCTGGTTGATGGTAACCTCGCCCTGGCCGCCGCCCCCGCCGCCGGCCGCCACGAAAGCGTCCATCACGTTGCGGGGAAACAGCACAAAGGCATGGTGGTCGCTGCCGTGAGTGAAAAAGTAGCCCCGGCCGTCCTCGATATGGGCCAGCTTCTCCCCCAGCCCGGGAATCCCCTTGAAGTCCAGCACGTCCGACTCCCAGAACCCCAGCAGATCCCGGTAGAAGTGGACGGCCTGCGCCATATTGTCCGAGTTAAACCCGAAGTGCCCCAGCCGGCGAATCTTGAAGGGCCGCTCCAGCAGCACGCCGCCAACGCTGTATTGCTTTTGGGTGGTGGTCATAGTTTTGCCTCCTTGGTTGTAAGTTCACCTTTATAAGGTGTTGTCTGGTGGATGGACACACTCCCAAGCGATTTCGTAGTCGTATTCACTAACCCAATCCTGCCGGGCGACCCACACTTGGTCAATCAACGTGGGTAGCTTGGCTGAGTGAATTATTTCGATAATTTCTTCATCCTCTACCCAAGATGAGCCGTCCCCGTAAAATTGAACCACTAGCAGTTTAATACAGTAGTCATACTTTGCAAATTTTTCAGCGGCGTTGTTTGCCAATCGTTCAAACTCCTCAGCATACCCCTTTTTCAGCTTTTTCAGCAGAATTTTGTCCGGGGTATCGACTTGGAAACCTTCACTTTCAAAGAAGATACCAAGTCCAACTTCAGGATAAGTTTCATTCCTTTCCCGATGCGAAACGGGCCGCAAATGCCACGGTACTGGTACGCTGCTACCAATGCCGCTTTGGGACTTTGCCATGGGCAGATTTGACAGGACGGTTCCCAAAATCTGCTCGGCGATTGTTTCGATCTTCTTCTTACTTTTCCCATTCAAGTACGCCGGGTCAAAGGTCATTTTATAGAGTGCGTCCCGGAACAGTCCTCCTAGCCGGGCAAAAAGAAGTTCGCCAAGGTGGTGCTCATTGCTGTGGTAACAGAGGTGATACGGCGGCCAAGCAACGGATTTATGCTCAATGACAACGGGAACGCAGCCAGGAGCCTCCAGTAACACTTCCGGCTCTTTCTCACTACTGTTATTCACGTCAAGACAACGTGAAAGAATGTACCTGGGCCCGTGCAAGGCGTTGAAGTGGGCTACGAAATCCTTGAGATGAACCCACTCGCACTTTCCCTGTGGCGGAGAGCAATGAAACATCATAAGGCACCTCCAGTTATAGTTTGCCCGTGCTGGGCGTATCTAGGTTGTGTCAACTTTTGGCTTTCAGGCGGCCTTGCGTACTTCCCGACTTTGGTTGCGCAGCGCTTTGACCGCCTCCGCCAATCCCTTGACCTGGTTCAGTATATCCGCAAGGGGAGTTTCCAAGTCCAGGGCGACTACCTCCAGCGTCTTGCCGGAGTGCCTGACCCGGTAGTTTGCCGGTTCTGCCTCACCCTTGGCATAAATAAGCATACCACCCGGCAGGTTGAGGGCGGTAGCGTAGGCCAGCAGTTGGTACAGGTCGGCGTTGGGAATTCTTTCGTCAATCACCCGCTTGTATTTGGTATCACCCACGAACCGGCAGATGCCGCCGTCCCACCAGGTAAGGTCGGGCCTGAGCCTCACCTTGTCGCCCTCATCCAGGCTTTTAATCCCCTTTTCCCGGAACACCGGCTCCGACACTCCCAGGGCTTCCCGCAAGGCCTGCGTTACAAACTCTTGAAAAACCTGGTTCATATCCATCAGGAACCCGTTGGCGCGCACCGCCCCGCGCCCCGACTGGAAAGCGCTGTAGCGCAGGATGAGGCGGGACAGCCCCACTACGCCGCGATAATGTTCGTTCAGCCGGTCGAATTGAACCTCCGGGACGGCGTTGGCCGGGAACTCGGCCAGGGCTACATTATCCAGGATGCCGACGACCCAGGCCAAACCCCGGCGCGCCGCCGCCGAGCGCAACCGCATACCGGCCAGCCGATACGCCGCCGCCTTCACCAGCCGGTTTGCCAGTATGTCATCGGTGAACTCGTCGTAGCGCACCTCGACCGGCAACGGCACGCTGAACCGGCGGCGTATTTGCTCGTCGAACCGGATGCGCCCCCGCACGGTGTAAAGCGCTTCCTCTTCCGTGCGGTAGCCGTGGAGCAGGCCGCGGGCGAAAGACCGCCGCGCCATAGCGTTCAGGGACAAGGCCAGGGCGTCCGGCAGCGATTCATCCCGCACAAAGTCAAAAGGGTCCTCTTGCGGATTGAACTTGTCCATAGCGTAGCAAGCCAGGGACAGCAACTGCGGTATGCCTATCTTGGGCTTTATCAGCAAAGAGAGGTTGTCGGTCTCCACCGCGCCGACTATGGAGCCGGGCCTCAGGCAATAAGCGCCGTCCTGGCCCGGGTTCCGCTCAATGGAGAGAGACAGCTTTGGCTCCCCTGCGTTGAGGGTGTCCAGAGTGTCCAACTCACCCCTCGATAGTTCAAGCGGCTTACTCGGCTGGTGTTCCTTCAGATTGAGTTGGCGCATTGGAATTCTTCAACTTCTCCAAGTCAAACTCGTCCAGGCGATCCGGGGCGTTAAACAGCCGCTCCCCAACATAGGGCAAGATACTATGCTTCCAGATGCGTTTGACGGCATCGTCGTCCAGCTTTTCCCGCATAAAGTAGCTTGGCCCGATGGCGGCATCGGAATCGTCCAAACGTTTGTTGGCTTCATCCACAACATCCGCCACCCACATCATATCGGGGGCGTTCTTCGTTAGCCAATTGCTGAGAACATCCTTAACTGGCCCCTTGACCGGGTGAAACTCCTCAAAGTAGAACCGGCGCCGCAAGGCCAAGTCCACCAGGGCGATGGAGCGGTCGGCGGTGTTCATCGTCCCGATGATGAACAGGTTTTGGGGCAAGGAAAAGGGCTTGTCGGAATACTGGAGTTTCATCTCCGCGTCCCGGTACTCCAACAGGAAATACAACTCGCCGAATACTTTAGCCAGGTTGCCCCGGTTTATCTCGTCGATGACCAGATAGTGGCTCTTATCCGGCTCCTGCCGCGCTTGTTCCGCAGCCACCAGCAGCGGCCCGTCCCGCAACTCGAACCCCGCTTGCCCGCCTTGCAGTAGCGTAGGGCGGAAACCCTGCACGAAATCCTCATAGGCATAGGACGGGTGAAACTGCACCAAGGACACCCGATCCTCGGAACCGGCAAGGAATCGGGACAACTCTTGAGCAACGAAAGTCTTTCCAGTCCCCGGCGGCCCCTGGAAAATCACCTGCCGCTTTTCCTCCAGCAGCAGCTTGATGTTCTCCAGGAAATCGACGGTTAAGTAGGTTTCTTTGGCAAGGTCTTGCACCTCTTTCTTATGCGTCGGTACAGTGGTGCCGGTATCAGTATCGGTATCGGTATCGGTGGCGGTGGCAGTATGCCTCCAAAGCTCAGCGATACTCTGCTTGTAGAAACTGAAGTTGCTGACGCCGCGTTCTGCCTCAAGCCCTTGGCGAATCTGCTGAATCTTATGATCAACGTCCTCTGTGGGCTGGGTAACAAAGGATGCAAAGTTTGCCGCCCCGGCGATCTCATCCTTGGCATTCGCGAGGCTGCTCTCAAAGTAATCAGGAAAGAGGATATGGAGCAGTAAGTGACGTTCAGCATCCCCTTTGTTTTGACTATTTATAAGCAACTGGCTGCGAAACGTCACGCCATACAGGAAGTCCTTGAACGCCCACGGTTCTTCAAGCAGACTTTCTCGCTTGCCCGCTGCCAGTTCCTTCCACTGCTCAACGGTTTCAATCAGCGTTCCCACCTGGAAGGGGATTTGCCTAGCGGCATGACCAAGATTTACGAACCTTGCTTGCAACCCCGCATCGAGTTTCTGCGGAATAGTTACCGGTTTTGGCGACCATTTAAGCACATTTCCCTCTATATTCCGCCGTTTGGTCTCTATCGTCACAGCAAGGATTAGATAGTGGACGTACAACACCTCGCCCATAAGTTGGTACACTTCCGGCGGACTGCCAGCTAGTTGCTGTTCCAACTTGCCAATAAAATATCCCTCCCCTGTATCAGGATGGTCCAGAAACCGAGTACGCAATTCCCCGAGGAGTTCGGGCGTCCAGATAGGTGTGCCGGGAGTAAAGAGGGAGTCATCGCCCAGCAGCGCATTGGCCTTAAACAGCTCAGCCGCTTGGTAAGTCCGCTCAGCTATGTCCCCAGTATGCCTAGCACTCATAACCTCTCCTCTTTGTTTACCGGATAAGCGACTTTTCCACCGCAATTGGCCCCCCACCCCGGCCATCCATTCCAAGGAAAGCCGGGGTGAGGATATGCCCCCCTACCCCTTCAAGTACCTATCAAAAAACTCCACCGTCCGCGGCCAGGCCACCGCCGCGCCTTCCGCGTTGTGGCGCGCCCCGGTCCAGTCCATAAAGGCGTGGTCGGCGCCGGCGTAGGTGTGGAAGGTGTGTTCCTTGCCCAGGCGGTTCAACTCGGCGTCCAGCTTCACCATATCCTCCTGGGACGGGTTGCCGTCAATCTCGCCGAAGTGGAACAGCATCGGGCAGTTGATGGCCTCGGTCAGCTCGAAGGGCGACTGCTCCGCCGCGCCCCAGGGGGACATAATGTTGCCGCCGTAGAAGGGAACCGTGGCCTTGAAAATGGGGTTGACCGCCGCCATCAGCCAGGCGATGCGCCCGCCCATGCAGAAGCCGGTAACGCCGATGCGCTCGTTGTCGATGGCCGAATTGCCCTGGAGAAAGTCCACCGCCGCGTTCATATCGGCGATGATGTCCGGGTCGCTCAGGTGGCCCAGGCGATCCAGGCGGGGGCCGGACATCGCCTCCTCGCTGAGCCGGTGGAACAGGTCGGGAACCACCGCCACATAGCCCTCCTCGGCGAACCGGTCGGCCATCACCTTGTCAAACTCATCCATCCCGCCCACGTGAAAGGCGATAACCACGGCGGGAAAGGGGCCGGAGCCGGACGGCACCGCCGCGTACATCTCCATAGCTTCCCCGTTGACTTGCAGCGTATCCGTAAAGGATGGCATAACTGAAACCTCCGTTATATTTATTTGGTTTACCGGGTTCCGGGGTAAGGAACCGGGGTCATTTTAGCAGATTGGCCGGGGCGGGGCATCCCGGCCCGGCGGAAAGTAAATCCTCCGCTCATCCTGAGCCGGTCAAAGGATAAACCGGTGGTTCGACAAGCTCACCATGAGCGGGTATTGTTCCTGGTGATATTGTTCTTGGTGATGTTGTTCCTGGTATTGACTTTGCGCCGGCCCTGCGGCGGGGCGGCGGGACTTTCAATTATTCGCTGGCTGCGTTACAGTGAAACTTGAAACAGCCCAGCCAACCGACCGGGGTAAAGGAATTGAAGATGATTGCCCACATAAGAGCCAGATTTTCCCACGGTGTGCTTGAGCCACTGGAACCGCTTGACCTGGAAGAAGGCAAGGAAGTAGTGGTGAGCATCGAAGACCCGCCGGCGCCGGCCTCGGAAACGTCATCAATTCTGAAAATGTTTGAGCAGATTCACAACTCTGCGCCCCAAACAAGCTGGACTGACCTGCCTACCGACGGCGCAAAGAATGTCAAGCATTACCTGTACGGCTGGCCGAAGGACGACGCGCCATGCGCTCCGTGAGGGAAGTATTCGCCGACACCGCCTTACCCCCTACCCACGTTAGGCGCAAAGCCTGCGCCAGAAACAAAACCCGCTCATCCTGAACCGGTCGAAGGATAAACGGGTGGTTCGACAAGCTCACCATGAGCGGATATTGTTTGAGCGGATATTGTTAGATATTGTTCCTGGTATTGACTTTACCCGCGCCCTATCCCCCTACCACGCCCTTTCCAGCAGGCCCAGCAACTCCTCCGGCTGGCTTACCGCCACCGGGTTGTTGCGGGACGGGCCGTCCTCCAGGGTTAGTTGGGCGATGGTGGGCAAGTCCTCGCGGGGTATCTCCAACTCCCGCAGGCGGTGGGGCATACCCAGGGACAGGATGAGGTCGTCCACCGCCTGGGCCGCCGCCGTAGCCGCCGCCTCGTCGCTCATTCCGCGGGAGTCAATGCCGGCGGCCCGGGCCAGCAACGCCTGCTTATCCGCCGACGCCGGGCGGTTGAACTCCATCACGTAGGGCTGGGTAACGCAGGAGGTATGCCCGTGTCCCACGTTGTATTTGACGCCGATGACGTGGCCCAGGGCGTGGCTCAGGCCGGAGCCGACGCTGGGCGCGCCCATCATCGACAGCCACGCCGCCACCAGGCATTGCAGCCGGGACTCCGGGTTGTTCAGGCTCTCCCGGGACTGGGGCAGGTGGCGGAACAGCAACTCGGCGGCCATCAGGCAGGTGGCGTCAGTAGCCGGCTGGCTGCCCTGGCAGTAGAGCCGCTCGATGCAGTGATCCAGGGCCTTGACCCCGCTGGAAAGCCACAGCCAATCGGGGGTGCCTTCGGTCATCGCCGCGTCCAGGACAATCAGGTGGGCGTAAAGGTCGGGGCAGCGCACCCGGATTTTATGGCCGGCCCGGTCGTCCAGCACGTTGCCGCCGCCCTGGTTGAACTCCCCGGCGGACAGGGTGGTGGGAATGGACACCTGCCAGGGCAGCCGGGCCGGGTCGGCGTTGGACGAAAAGTTGCCGCCGCTGCCGTGGGCCCGCTCCCGCAGTTGCTCCTCGGTAGTAATGTCCTCGGCCAGCATTACGCCAATCATCCGGGCCGCGTCAGAGATGGTGCTGCCGCCCACCCCGACCAGGGTATCCACGTTATGCTCCCGGGCCAGCCGAGCCGCCTCCACCGCCGTCGCCAGGGGCGCCCGCTGGGTCAGGTTGGAATAGACGGCCATACAGCGGTGGCCCAGGGCGGCGGCCACCCGGTTCACCGTATCGGTCTTTTCCGCCACGCTGCGCCCGGACAACAGCAGCGCCCGGCGTCCGCCCAACCGGTCCAACTCGGCGCCCAGTTCCTCCGCCTTGCCCGGCCCGAAAATGACCCGGGAGGGAACCGGCGGCTCAAATACCCCCTGTAGTCCCGATTGCCGGTCAACAGCCATATCTACACCTCGCCAATCATTATGAGTTATGTCATTCCATAGTTGTTTGGGGTGAGTTTATCCTGACCGGCCCGGGGAAACAACCGGCCCGCCCGCCCGCCGGCCAAGGCAATCGCCTCATAAACCCGTAGCCCGTCAACCCCTAACCCGTCAACCGGTAGCCCGACGGGTTTATGCTGCGTCCGTTGCCCGGCCCCGGCCCCCTCATTCCGCCTCATTAAAAGAGAACTCCCCCTCCCATAAATCCTTGAAACCACCGGCCACGCGCCCGTACTGGCCGGTGCGGATGCGGGTAATATCATACTCAGGGAGAGACCGCACTGCCGTGCATCTCCCGTCAAATATCGTGCCGTGATCTGCAAAATCAAAGTCCAGATTGTCAAAGCCGTGCTGCCGGCGATGCTCGGGCAGGTCATTCACCTCAACCGGGTCCAGGTGCAGAAAGAACTGCGCCTCGGTGTCGGCGGGGACGCACGGCTCCTTAACGTAGGCCAGCCGGTTCTCACTGAGATATACGTCAAAGTCGGAGCGGATTATCGGTTCGCCGGATACGAGGGACTGGTCGGCGGAGCGGGCCGCCAGTTCCACGGACTCTTTAGCGTAGGTAATCAGAGAGATATTAAACACTCCCTCAGTAATGACACCTTCAACTGAAACCGGCTCTCCCAGCAATTCCAAAATCCCGGCCTCGCCGGATGTTGTCGGCCAGGTTGCTTCGTTTGCGTGGGTCACGAAGATTCTGTTGGGGACATTGGGAAGGGAGATGACTAAATCAGCCAGCGCACGGAGACACGGGTCGAAGACGCGCGTGCAATTTCCCCTTCCATAGTAGTAATTGCTCGGTTTTTCCGCTTGATAGAATTGCACTGAAGGGGCAGAAGAACCGGTTACGTACACCAGGTCTCCCTCTGCCACATTCTCCTCCAGAAAGGCGAAAACGGCCTGGGCGTCATAGCTGGTCCCGTAGGGACTGTTCTGCCGCAGATTGTCCACTCCGGCCAGGGCTATAGCGACCGCGACCACGCCGACCAGCGCCGGCGCCAGCCATCCCCGGCGCATCAGCCCGGCCAGACCACCGGCGGCCCCCTGAAACGCCACGCCCACCGCCAGGAAAACCACCGGCCCCAAGTAGATAACCTGGCGAACGTCCCCCAGGGGATATAGGCTCAGCAGGGCAACCGCAACGGAAATCGCCAGGCACAACGCCAATAAAACGGCGATGGCGTTGCCGGGAAACTCTCCTTGAAACTTTCTGAACGACGCGGCGGCCAGGAGCAGCGCGCCGGCGGTAAGGGCCGCTATCGCCACCACCTCCGGCAAATGATAGGTCAATAAAAGCCAAATGCCGTTAATCGAAAACTCAAATATCGCCAGCGCATCGACCTTTCCCGGATAGTAATACTCCGCTAAATAGGCATCCGAGGCCCAGCCGTCTCCCTGCCACTGATAGCGCAAAGTTACCGCGTAACTCAGGACGCACCCAGCCAGAAAGCATCCGGCCGGCCAGACCAGGGCGACAACGCGCCATTGGAGCCAGTTACGAACCCGGTTTAGGAACGAATCCCGTTCTGGCGACCCCAAAGTCGGGGGGGGGGGGGGGGGGTAAGCAGAATAGCGGCGCCAATGACGGCAACCCCGAACAGCACCAAGCCGTACTGGAGCAGCGGCGCAACGAACAGCGCAGCGCAGAGCAGGACTTTCTTGCCGTCCCGCAGATACCATAGCAAGCCCGCAATCAGCAGCACTGCCAGCAGCGCGTCAATGGAGTATTCCCGCGCATCTTGGGCGTGATAGATTGCGGCCACGGAAAGGGTGGTAAGCAGGGCCGCCAGGAACGCCGCCCACCGGTTCACTCCGAGGCGGGGCAGCAGAAAGAGCATCACCGCCACGGTCAGGACGCTGGCCGTCGCCGGCAGAACGCGGATGCTGAAGGTCGAGATGCCCGGTTTCTGCACCGCCCACAACGCCAGGGGGTACAGGATGGGCGAGGAGTTCCGGCTGCGGGTATTGGGTACTACTTCCGAGAAGGCGCCGCTGACATTACTGGAGGCAATGGCTTCGTCATACCACACCGACTGCCCCGGCAGGTCATAGAAACGCAACGCCGCCGCCACCACCAGCAGGCCCACGAACAACCCCACCAGGGCCAGCCGGCCCGGGGAAACGCGCCCGATGCGGGAAAGGACAGGAAGGTTCATTTGCCTCTTCTCCAGCAGTTGTTGAAACCCATTACCAGGGGGATGGGCGGGCCGGTACTGCTGCGGATAATACCATACTCCGGGAGAGCAATCGCCGCCATACATCTCCCGTCAAGGTCAGGGCAATCGTGTCTTAACCGGGGCAACCCAAACGACCGTCGTTCCGGCGAAAGCCGGAACGACGGTTTTATGCTGCGTCCGTTGCCCGGCCCCGACCCCCTCATTCTGCCGCATTGTAAAGGAACTCCCCCTCCCATAAACGCTCGAAACCGCCCCCCACCGGCACGTACTGGCCGGTGTGGATGCGGTTAATGGCATACTCCGGGAGCGTTCTCGCCGCCCTACATTTCCCGTTAATTATCCCGCCGTGCCGGTCAAATCGGAAATCCAGGTTGTCAAACCCGTGCTGCTGGCGCGTTGCCGGCAGGTCAGCCCCGTCAACCGGGTACAGATGCAGAAAGAACCGCGCCTCGATGTCGGCGGGAGCGCACGGCTTCTTGATATACACCAGCGTGTTCTCACTGCGATATACGTCAAAGTCGGCTCGGATCAGGAGTATCGGCTCCGGCGGCAACATTTGCTCCCTGGCCTTTGCGATTAGCTCGTTGCCGTTCGCAATCAGATAGAGTTCCGGCTTTTTGCCACCACCAAGACGTTCAACCGAAAGCCCGCGCAGGTTGTTCGCCAACGCCGGCGACCGGTTATAGGTAACAAACCAGATTCTGCCGTTCCCGACGTCGAGCCAGTAGTTTAAGTCGGCCAGATCCCGGAGACACAGTTCGGCGGAGCCGTGGCACGAGGAGTTTCCATAGTAGTAATTGGAGTAGTAATTGGCCGGTCTTTCCCCTTCCTGATAGAACCGGAGGGCCGGGACTACTCTCCGGCCGGCGTAAACCAGGTCATCTTCCCGCACCCGTTCTTTCAGTACGGCAAGAACGGATTTGATGTTTTCATCGGTCTGGTACGGACTGTCCTGCCGCAGATCGCCCACTCCGGCCAGCGCTATTGCGCCGGCGACCGCAACGACCAGCGCCGGCGCCAGCCACCCCCGCCGCGTCAGCCCGGCCAGACTTTCCGCCGTGCAATGCAACGCCACGCCCACCGCCAGGAAAACAATCGGCCCTAGATAGATAACCTGGCGAGTGTCCCCCAGGGGATACAGGCCCAGCAGGGCGGCGCCGACGGAAATGGCAAGGCAAAGCGGAAATAAAACGGCGATGGCTCGTTCTGGCAACTTGCCTTGAACTTTTCTGAATAATGTTGCGACCAGGAGCAGCGCCAAGGCGACCAGCGCCGCTATCGCCACCACTTCCGGCAAGTGATAGGTCAATAAACGCCAAATGCCGTTAATCGAAAACTCAAATATCGCCGGCGCATCGAACTTTCCCTGATAGTAATACGCCCCTAAGTAACTATCGGGGCCGAACCGCCACTGATAGCGCAAAGTTACCGCGTAGCTCAGGACGCACCCGGCCAGAAAGCACCCGGCCGGCCAGACCAGGGCCATGCGCGCCTTGAGCAAGTTACGAACTCGGTTTAGAGCTGAATTACCCGCTGACGCCGGAAAACTCGGGGTGGGGGAGGGTAGAATTGTAGCGGCAATCAGTACGGCGACGCCAAACAGCGCCAAGCCGTACTGGAGTAGCGGGGCAAGGAACAGCGCAACGCAGAGCAGGACTATCTTGCCGTCCCGCAGATACCATAGCAATCCCGCAATCAGCAGCGCCACCAGCAGGGCGTCAAGGGAGTATTCCCGCGTATCCTGGGCGTTTTCTATGGCGGCAACGGAAAGCGTCGCCAACAGGGCCGCCAGAAACGCCGCCCACCGGTTCACTCCGAGGCGCGGCAGCAGAAATAGCATCACCGCCACGGTCAGCACACTGGCCGCCGCCGGCAGCAGGCGGACGCTGAAGGGCGTACTCTCCACTTGCTGCACCACCCACAGCGTCAGGGGGTACAGAATCGGCGAGGAGTTACCTTGACGAGTACCGGGGATGACTTCCGAGAGCGCGCCTCTCGAAATGTTGGCCGCTGCCGCTTCGTCATGCGATAGAGAATTCCCCGGCAGGTCATAGAAACGCAGCCCCGCCGCCACCACCAGCAGGCCCACGAACAACCCCGCCAGGGCCAGCCGCCCCGGGGAAACGCGCCCGATGCGGGAAAGGACGGGCCGGTTCATTTGCCTTTTCTCCAGCGGTTGTTGAAACCCATGTTGAAACCCATTACCAGGGGGATGGGCTGGCCGGTACTGCTGCGGATAATACCATACTCCGGGACAGCCAGCGCCGCCATACATCTCCCGTCCGGCGCCGGGCAAGCGCAGCTTAACCCGGGCGCCCCCCCAGCGTTGACACCACCTATTACCCTATTTATACTCAACCCCAATCCACCCTGCGGCGCAGCCCAGGCTGATGCCCCGGTTTTCCGGGCGCATCGCCTCCATATTACCTTTACGAACTAACCCTTACGAACCCGCCTCAAGCCCCGGCCCGACCCGGCAATTCCGTCAATTCAATGGCAATTCAATGAGGAGGCCAGTTAGCAATGACGCAAGCGCAAGCTAAAGACGGCGGGGACGCCATTATGGAAGCCTTCCGCAACCTGGGCGTTGACTACATCATCTCCTCGCCCGGTTCGGAGTGGGCGCCGGTCTGGGAAGCCCTGGCCCGTCAGAAAGTCAACGAAACCGGCGGCCCCACCTATATCAACTGCTGGCACGAAACCCTGGCGGTGGATCTGGCCCTGGGCTACACCCGGGTAACCGGCAAGCTCCAGGCCGTCCTGCTCCACGCCGGCGTCGGACTGCTCCAGGGCGGCGTTGGCATCCACAGCGCCTACCTGGGCGAAGTGCCGATGCTGGTCTGCTCCGGCGAGGCCATCAGCTACGGCGAGAACCCGGAACTGGACCCGCAAGGCCAATGGTATCGCAACCTCAGCGTGGTGGGCGGCCCCAACCGGTTCGTCGAGCCTTTTGTCAAGTGGAGCGGCCAGGCCACCAGCCCCTATACTTTGTATGAGCAACTGGTGCGGGCCGGGGAAATGGCCCAACGGGTTCCCAAAGGCCCCACCTACCTGGACATTCCCATTGAGACGATGATTCACGGCTGGACGCCCCCGGCTAAAATCCGCCCGGTTCCCCAGGCCCCCCGGACGCAGCCGGAAACCGACGCCATTGACCGCCTGGCCGACCGGCTGGCCCGCAGCAGCAAGCCCTTGATTATCACCGAGGGTTCGGGGCAGGAAGTGGCCGGCTTTGCCAGCCTGGTCCAACTGGCCGAGTTGATGGCGATTCCGGTAATTGAGAGCGCGTCCATCTATGCCAACTTCCCCAAGAGCCACCCCCTTTACCTGGGCGGCAACGGGGAAGCCTTTTTCAACCAGGCCGACCTGGTGTTGCTGCTGGGCAGTCGGTCGCCCTGGTATCCACCCCACGCCGGCCCGGCCCACGCCACCATTGTCGCTATGGGTGAGAACCCTCTCAAGGGCCAGATGGCCTACCAGAACCTGCTGGCCGACCAGTACGTAGAAGGGGATTTGACCCTCACCCTGCAATTGCTGACCGAGGCGTTGGAAGCCAACGGCGCGGCCGGCGGTTCCAATGCCGCCAAAATTGCGGAACGGCGGGAATACTGGACGGCGGAACATAACCGGCTGGAGGAGGGCCGGTTGGCGGCGGTAGCGGCGGCCCGCGCCCGCCAGCCCATTGACCCGGTTTGGCTGTGCGCCGCCCTCAGCGAGGCAATGCCCGACGATGCGGTCTTTGTAGAGGAAGTAACTTCTCACCGGGGCCAGGTTATGCGCCACGTGCAATGGGATAATCCCCAAAGCTACTTTCACCCCAACGGCGGCCTGGGCCAGGGTTTGGGGCTGGCCCTGGGCGTCAAGCTGGCGATGCCCGACCGCCCGGTGGTGGCCCTGATGGGCGACGGCGGCTTTCTCTACAACCCGGTTACGCAGAGTTTCGGCGTGGCGGGAGAGGCCAACCTGCCCTTCCTGACCGTGGTGTTCAACAACGGCAACTATGAGGCCATGCGCCGCAACCACCAGCACTACTACCCCGACGGCGACGCCGCCCGTTCCGACATCTGGCACGGGGTACACATCCCCGGCCCGGACTACGCCAAGCTGGTGGAACCCTTTGGCGGCTACGGGGTTCGGGTTGAGGACCCGGCGGCCCTGGTGCCGGCCCTGCAAACCGCCCTGGCCGCCGTCAATGAGGGCCGAATCGCCCTGGTGGACGTGGTATTGTCTATCTAGCATCAGAGAACCGGCAGCGGAAACCGGCCGGATGATTGCCGCCCGGCCGCACATTGCCCGCCCGTTGCTTAAAGGAGTGTCCTATGCTTGAATCCACCAACCGCTACGCCACCGCCAGCCGGGAATATATGGGCCGAGCCTGGCAATACCTGGCCGAAGAAGACCTGTCGCAAGCCTCGGAAAAGGGCTGGGGCGCGGCGGCGGAAATGGTCAAGGCCATCGCCGAGGAGCGAGGTTGGCAACACAACAGCCATCGCCTGCTCTACCGCATCATTGAAAATCTGGTGTCGGAAACCGGCGACGAAGAACTGTCAGACCTGTTCAAGATAGCGTCAGACCTGCACATCAACTTTTACGAAAACTGGCATCCCCCGGAGTCGGTCCGTCGGTCCGTTCAGAGGGTTCAGACGCTGCTGGACAAGCTGGAGCCGATGTTGGAGGCAGCGTAGCGGCGGCCCTTGCTTAAAGGAGTATCCTATGCTTGAATCCACCAACCGCTACGCCACCGCCAGCCGGGAGTATCTGGGCCGAGCCTGGCAATACCTGGCCGAGGAAGACCTGTCGCAAGCCTCGGAAAAGGGCTGGGGCGCGGCGGCGGAAATGGTCAAGGCTATCGCCGAGGAACGGGGCTGGCCCTACGACGGACACCGCCTGCTTTACAGGGTCATTGATAACCTGGTAGCGGAAACCGGCGATACCGAACTGTCCAGCTTATTCAAGGTAGCGTCCCACCTGCACACCAACTATTACGAAAACTGGTATTCGACGGCCTCGGTTCAGTTGTCCATTCAGAGCGTTCAGAAGCTGCTGGGCAAGCTGGAGCCGTTGCTGGAGGCCGGGTAGCAACTCCTTTGTGAGTTGCGTTGCCTTGCCCGCGTATGCCAACATACCATTCATATAAAAAAATTCGCGCCGATTCGTGTCCCCTGGTGGATAAACGGCCAATCAGGAGGTTAAGCAATGGCAGATATTGTTTTGGGCCTGGGTTCCTCTCACAGTCCCCAGCTCAGCACCCCGCCCGACTTGTGGCGGGCCTACGGCGAGGGCGACAAGCGGCATCAGGAATTGTGGGCCGCTGACGGCAAGCCTTACAGCTTTGAGGAGTTGCTGGCCGCCGCCGACCGCTCGGTCATCGAAAAGGAACTCACCGAGGACAAGTTTCAGACCCGCTACAACGCCTGCCAGCAGGGTATCGCCGCCCTGGGCGCCACGCTGGAAAAGGCGGCGCCGGACATTATCGTGATGCTGGGCGACGACCAACTGGAACTGTTCAACGACGGCAATATGCCGGCGGTGCTGGTCTATTGGGGCGACACCATCCGCAGCGTCCCGATGCCCGTCCCCGATTCGGCGCCGGCCCACCGCAAGGCCAACGCCTGGGGCTGGAACCCGGAGCGGGAAATTGACTATCCCGTAGCCGCCGACCTGGGCCGTCATATCATTGAATACCTGGTTGACCGGCAGTTTGACGTCGCCCACTCCCGACGTCTCCCCGACGGCCAGGGCATGGGCCACGCCTTTGGCTACCTCTACCAGCGGATTCTGCGGCAGCAGCCCATTCCGGCCCTGCCCATTATGGTCAACACCTACTACCCGCCCAACCAGGTTACGCCCCAACGCTGCTACGAACTGGGCCGGGCGGTGCGCGCCGCCGTTCAGGAATGGGAAGGGGATGCCCGGGTAGCCGTAATCGCCTCCGGCGGGCTGAGCCACTTCGTCATTGACGAGGACCTGGACAATCAGGTATTGGGAGCGATGCGGAACCGGGACGCCGACGCCCTCTTTGCCATCCCCCGGACCAAGCTCAACTCCGGCAACTCGGAAATCCGCAACTGGATTGCCGTAGCCGGGGCCACCGAACACCTGGATATGCAGTTAGTGGACTACGTGCCCTGCTACCGCTCCATAGCCGGAACCGGCTGCGCGATGGGCTTTGCCCAGTGGACTTGATTGCTTATCAAACCGTCGTTCCGGCGAAAGCCGGAATCCAGGAAATCCTCCCGGAAAAGGGCGAGCCGGCTACCGAGTGTTCTGGATTCCGGCTTTCGCCGGAACGACGGTTCTATAACCGGAATGACGGTTCCTTGGGTTGCCCTAATTAAGACGCATTGACTTGACCGTCCCGTAGCTAACAACGCAACCCCCAATCCAAAAATACCGCCAGGAGAAAAGTTATGCTCTCCCACGCCGACAACGAAACCTTGACCCGTACTAACCGGGGCACGCCTATGGGCCGGGTAATGCGCTGTTACTGGATTCCGGCCCTGCTGTCCGCCGAACTGCCGGCGCCGGATTGCCCGCCGGTGCGGGTGCGGCTGCTGGGCGAGGATTTGGTCGCCTTCCGCGATACCAAGGGGCGCGTCGGGCTGCTGGACGAGCTTTGTCCCCACCGCCTGGCATCCTTGTTTCTGGGGCGCAACGAGGAGTGCGGCCTGCGCTGCGTCTATCACGGCTGGAAGTTTGACGTGGACGGCAACTGCCTGGATATGATGAATGAACCGCCGGACAGCGATTACCCTACCAAGGTGCGTATCGGCGCCTACCCTACCCTGGAGCAGGGCGGCCTGGTCTGGGCCTACCTGGGGGAGCCGGGCAGCGCGCCGCCACCGCCGCCGAACTTTGAGTGGACGCAGGTGCCGGCAACCCACCGCCACGTATCCAAGAACTGGCAGGTATGCAACTGGCTCCAATCCCTGGAGGGCGGCATCGACACCGCCCACGCGCCCATCCTGCACCGCACCATCACCACCGACACCGACAAGGCCGGCATCGGCATCAACACCGACTTCGTTACCGGCGGCGCGCCCAGCGTAGAGGTGGACGTTACCGACTACGGCTACCGCTACGTCGGCGTCCGTTCCCTGGGCGACCGGGGCGACTTCGTCCGGGCCTACCAGTATATTATGCCCTTCCACCAGATGCGCCCCCGCCAGTCCGGGTACAAGGGGCAGGCCGCCCAGCAGGTCATCGCCGGCCACGCCTGGGTGCCGATGGATGACGAAAATTGTATGATTTACAACTGGGTTTACAGCTTTGGCCCGGAGCCGATAACCGATGCGGAATGGGTGGAGATCGAACAGGGCTACGGGCGCGGCCCGGGCCAGTTGCTCCCCAACTACCGCAGCGCCGGCAACCGGGAAAACGACTGGCTCATTGACCGCCAGGTGCAGAAGTACGAAACCTTCACCGGCATTGACGGCATCAACGCCCAGGACGTAGCGGTGCAGGAAAGCATGGGCGCCATCGTGGACCGGACCCGGGAAAACCTGACCCGCAGCGACATGGCAATCATCCAGGCCCGCCGCCTGCTGCTCCAGGCCGCCGACACGGTAGCCGACGGGGGAACGCCCCCCGGCATAGCCCCCACCTACTACAACGCCCGGGCCATTGAGGGGATTCTGCCCCAAGGCGCCGACTGGCGGGCGGAAATGCTGAGGCTGATGCACCCGGGGGTTTAATTAAGAATTAAGAATTAGGAATTGGGGGCCACCGGCTTGGGTAGTAGGTCTCTAACGTCGATGTCTAAAAGTTCGTAGAGGGCTTGGGCCATTTCCGGGGTGATGTTTTGCCGGCCGGCCAGCGCCTCATCCACCGTCTCCCGGCTGCCCATGGCGGGAACCAGGTCGGCCTCGTTCAAGTTCCGCTGTTCCATCGAGAACTTAATAAAACCCGCCGGGGACGGGGCCGGCATGGGGTAATGGATGTCCTCGTACTCAATCACCAGGTCGGAAAGGGCGTTCAGTTCGTCATATTCGGGGTTGCCCGGCCCGGATTCCAGGATGTTCGGATAGGTTTTGAACAGTTCGTCAACCCGGGCCACCGCTGCGGTCAAGTCGGCGTCATTGTTAATCGCTGTAATCTTTGCCAAGACTACACCTCCAGCGCGTTGATGCGGTCATATTCGGCGTGAGCGCCGGGCAATCCCTTCTTACCTATGGCCCTATGGCAACCCAGGCAACACCGTCGTTCCGGCGAAAGCCGGAATCCAGAACGCTCGGTAGCCGGCTCGCCTTTCCCCGTGAGGATTTCCTGGATTCCGGCTTTCGCCGGAACGACGAGTTTATAATGGAGTTTATAATGCCATTGCCCCATACCACAATCCCCACCGCTTGCTCCCTTGCGCCAAGCCAGCTAAACTTACCAGGACAGGCAGGACTATTGATAATTTTTAATTCCCAATTCTTAATTCCTAATTCTTAATTGAGGGATTGCTATGCCGGCCCGAAGTGGAGCGGATTATCTGGAGCGCCTGCGGGAAGCCTCCCCGGAAATTTATATGGAAGGGCAGCGGATTAAGGACGTTACCGCCCATCCCGCCCTGGGCAACGGCGCCCGCACTTTGGCCGCCCTGTACGATTTGCAGAGCGACCCGGAAGTAGGGCCGGAAATGACCTACGCCTCGCCCAGCAGCGGCGACCAAGTAGGGCTGTCCTTTATCATTCCCCGCAGCCACGCCGACCTGGAACGCCGCCGCACGATGATGACCCACTGGGCCCGGGTCAGTTGCGGGATGATGGGCCGCACCCCGGACTTTCTCAACGTGGCGGTGATGTCCATGGCCGCCGCCAGCGACTACTGCGGCCAGAACCGCCCGGAGTTCAAGCAGAACATCGAAAACTACTACGAATACATCCGGGAGCAGGACCTGGTGCTGACCCATACCCTGGTCAACCTGCAACGCAGCCGTTCTCCCCTGACCACCGCCCTGGAAGACCGCACCGACGTCGCCTTGTCGGTGGTCAAGGAAACCGACGCCGGCATCATCGTCAACGGCGCCCGGGTGCTGGCGACCCTCGGCCCCCTCTCCGACGAAATCATCGTCTATCCCGCCCGCACCCACCGCTTGCCCGGCGACGCCGGCGAGCGTTACGCCTTCGGCTTTGCCCTGCCCTGCAACACGCCGGGGATGAAGTTCCTCTGCCGGGAGAGCTTTGACCTGGGCCGCTCCCACTTCGACCATCCCCTGGCCTCCCGGTTTGAGGAAATGGACGCTATCGTATTCTTTAACAACGTCCTGGTGCCCTGGGAGCGGGTCTTTCTGTTGGGCGACGTGGAGTTGGCTAACGGCTGGGCCGAGGCCACCAACCGCAACGCCCATACCGGCCACCAGGTGGTCAGCAAGAACGTGGTCAAGTGCGAGTTCATCCTGGGCCTGGCTAACCTGATGACCCGGACGCTGGGTTCTACTCAACTGCCTCAGGTGCAGCAGATGGTCGCCGAGGTCATTGAAAACCTGGAGGTTACCAAGGCGTGCCTGCGCGCCGCCGAGGTGGACGCTACCGTCGACCGCTGGGGCGTGATGTGCCCGCCTTATATGCCCCTGCTGGTGGCCCGCAGCCTGTTCATCCGAATGTATCCCCGGATGGCGGAGATACTGCACTTCCTGGGTTCCAGCAGCCTGATGGCCCTGCCTACGGAGGCCGACCTGAACGGCCCCCTGGCCCCGGAAATCCGCCAGTACCTGGACACCGATACCGCCACCGCCGCGGAACGGGTGCGCCTGTTCCGGCTGGCCTGGGACACCTGTTGCAGTTCCTTTGCCTCCCGCCAGGTATTGTACGAGCGCTACTTCGGCGGCGACGCCCTGCGCAACGCCACCGTCCTCTACAGCCAATACGACAAGGAACCGGCCGCGGAATGGGTGCAGCGGTTTCTGGAGCAGGAATAGGCGGGTATTTACATCGGGTAGGGGCGGTTCGCGAACCGCCCCTACCCCCAACGGCAAACTCGCCATCGGGGAACCGCCGCCGCCATAGGTGAACCGTCCTTGCACCGGAACGCGGGCGGGTTACAAACCCGCTCCTACCGGACAACCAAGCCCGGCTTGGCAAGAAATACCGGCAAGCGTTGAAAGTACCGATAGCCGGGTAAAACCGGGTATGGGTGAACCGGGTATTTACAGCGGCGTAGGGGCGGTTCGCGAACCGCCCCTACCACCAACGGCAAACTCGCCATCGGAGAACCTACGCCGCCATAGGTGAAATATCCTGACACCGGAACGCGGACGGGTTATAAACCCGCCCCTACCGGCCAACCAAGCCCGGCCCGGCAAGAAATACCGGCAAGCCCGGTCTCTCCCGGCACACCCCCCATCCCCGGCAAGCCTACATACACAACATCCCGCCGTCGATGGTTACTACCTGGCCGGTGATAAAAGAGGCGTGGTCGGAGGCCAGCATCAGGGCCATTCCTACGATGTCCTCGGCCTCGCCCAGCCGTTTCAGGGCAGTGCCTTGAATCGTCCGGTCGATTTGGGCCTCGTTGCGGGCGTCACGCCAGCGGGGGGTGTTGATGCTGCCCGGAGCAATGGCGTTGACGTTGATGTTGTACGGCCCCAACTCCCGGGCCATAGTGGCGGTCAGGCCGATAATGCCGGCCTTGGAGGCGGAATAGGCCGCCGAAGTCGGTTCCGCCGAACCGCGCCGGCCTACGATGGAGGCCATGCTCACCACCTTCCCGTAGCGGCGTTCCTTCATATAGGGCGCCACCGCCCGGAAGCAGTAAAAGCTCCCCTTCACGTTCACGTCAAAGTTATGGTCCCAATCCAGGTCCTCCAGTTCCTCCAGGGAACCGGTCAGATTGGGGCTTACGGCGTTGTTAATCAGGATGTCCAACTGGCCGTACTCGGCCAGGGTTTGGGATACCGCCGCTTGCACCTGCTCCCGGTCGCTCACGTCGCAGGGCAGGGCGACAGCCTTCCCGCCCTGCTCCTTGATGTCGCCGACGGTAGCGGCGGCCCGTTGCGCGTCCAACTCGGCAATAGCTACCGCCGCCCCCTCTGCGGCAAAGTTCAGGGCAAAGGCCCGGCCAATGCCGTGGCCGCCGCCGGTAATAAACACCACCTTATCCGAAAATCCCAAGTCCATCCGGTTCCCTCCCGCTAACCCCGGCCGGTCGCCGGGGGGTCTGGTTCTATCTGAAGGTGATTCTACCCCAGGGGGAGTATTTTCACCACCGGGGCACCGAGGATGCCGGGGCAATCGTGCCTTACCCAAGTCAATCACGACATAAAACCGTCGTTCTGGCGAAGGCCGGAATCCAGAATCCTCGGTAGCCGACCCGCTCTTTTCCGGGGGATTTCCTGGATTCCGGCTTTCGCCGGAACGACGGTGGCTTGGGTTGCCAGATGACAGGTTGCCGGAATGACGGTCTGATGACCGGGTTGATGGGTTGCCGGAATGACGGAATGACCGGTTTATAATGCGATTGCCCTGACCCGGTTATCCCTAAAGTAGAATCCAGGGTTTAAGGGGCGTATAATTGATACACAAACCTTAACCTTAAGCGCCAGAGGTAATGATGCAGGCATTGGTACTGAAAGAGCCGGGCGGCCCGCTGCATCTGGAGGAGGTTGCCCGGCCCCAACCCGGCCCCGGGGAGGCGCTGGTGCGGGTGCGCGCCTGCGGCTTGGGCCTCACCCTGGTCTGGAACCGCCGGGGCCGGGGCTTCGGCCAGGGGGTCATCCGGGACAAGTTTCCCCGCATCATCGGCCACGAAATCGCCGGCGACGTGGTGGAGGTCGGCCCCCAGGTCAACGCCTTTAAGCCGGGCGACCGGGTGAACGTCTATTTTTACCTGACCTGCGGCAACTGCCGCTGGTGCAACGTGGGCCGGGAAGACCTGTGCGATAATCACGCCGGTTACGTCGGGCGGCAGATTGACGGCGGCCTGGCCGAGTACGTTACGCTGCCGGAGCGGAACCTGTGCCATATCCCGCCGGAAATGGGCTACGTGGACGCCGCCGTAACCGCCGACGCCATCGCTACGCCGGTGCACGTGCTGCGGGAACGGGCCAGGGTCAGGGCGCCGGAGACGGTGCTGGTAGTGGGCGCCGGCGGCGGCGTGGGCATCCACATGGTGCAGATGGCTAAAGTGCTGGGGGCGCGGGTTTTCGCCGTGGACCTCAGCGCTGAGAAGCTGGCCCTGGCCCGGGAGCAGGGCGCCGACGAAGTAATCAATTCCCGGGAAGTGGGCTTTGATGAGGAAGTCCGGCGGCTCACCGGCGGCCGGGGCGTGGACGTGGTGGTGGAGATGGTGGGCATCGCCGACACCATGCGGGCCAGCCTGAACAGCCTGGGCAAGGGCGGCCGGCTGGTGTTCGTCGGCTCCTATGACGGGGAGGCGGCCCTGCCCCTCAACGCCCGCGCCCTGAGCAACGAACTGGTGCTTACCGGCTCCCGCTATTGCAGCCGCCAGGAGTTGGCCGAGGCGGTGGAACTGGTGGCCCAGGGCCGCATCCGCCCGGTAGTTACCCGCATCTGCGCCCTGGAGGAAGCCGACGCGGTACTGCAAAGCATCGAGGCCATGGAACTACCAGGCCGGGCCTGCGCCGTGGTGAATTAGGAATTAAGAATTAGGAATTGAGAATGAGCCGTAAAGACAAGGATTAACCCACCAGACACAACCCACCTACCCAATTCTTAATTCCTAATTCCTAATTCTTAATTCGTAAAGGAGGAACGCAATGAGTTACCAGCCCATCGAGGACTACGGCATTATCGGCAATATGCACACCGTGGCGCTGGTCGGCATCAACGGCTCGATAGACTGGTTCTGCTCCCCTAACTTTGACTCGCCCAGCGTCTTTGCCGCCATCCTGGACGACGAGAAGGGCGGCCACTTCAAGATTTCACCGGTCGGCGACACCGCCGATATTACCTACCGGCAACTCTACTGGCCGGAGACCAACGTTCTGGTAACCCGTTTCCTTTCCTCCGACGGCGTGGGCGAGGTTATCGACTTTATGCCGGTGAGCGCTAATAGCGCCAGCCACACGCACAACGAGTTGATTCGCCGGGTGAATGTCGTCCGCGGGTCAATGGCCTTCCGAATGGAGTGTTTCCCGGCCTTCAACTTCGCCCTCAACAGCCATGAGATACGAATGAACGAATCGGGCGCCCTGATGGTTTCCGAGGGCATCAGCCTTCAGCTATCCACCACTATACCGCTGCAAAAGACCGGCAACGGCCTGACCTGCGAGTTCACCCTCCAGGAGGGCCAGACCGTTACCTTTGCCATTGATGACACCAGCAACAACGATGCCGACCATCATCCCTTCAGCGAAGCGGAGAGCGAGCAACTCTTTCAGGACACGGTGGAATACTGGCGCAGATGGCTGTCCCGTTGCAAATACAAGGGGCGCTGGCGGGAGATGGTGGAGCGGTCGGCCCTGGTGCTGAAACTGCTGACCTACGACCCCACCGGGGCCATCGTCGCCGCCCCGACGTGCAGCCTGCCCGAGGACTTGGGCGGGGCGCGCAACTGGGACTACCGCTATACCTGGATTCGGGATGCCGCCTTCACCATCTACGCCCTGCTGCGCATCGGGTTCACCGAGGAAGCCACCAAGTTTATGAAGTGGATTGAGGCCCGGGCCGGTGAACTGAACCCGGACGGGTCGCTGCAAATAATGTACGGCATCGACGGCCGCCATGACCTGACCGAGGAAACCCTCTGGCACCTGGACGGCTACAAAGGCTCCAGCCCGGTCCGGGTCGGCAACGGCGCCTACGGCCAGTTGCAGTTGGACATTTACGGCGAGTTGATGGACTCGGTTTATATCTACAACAAGCACGCCGAACCCATTTCCTACGATTTCTGGATTCACCTGCGCCGGCTGACCAACTGGGTGGTGGAAAATTGGCAGCGGGAAGACGAAGGTATCTGGGAGGTGCGCGGCGGGCGCCGCCACTTCGTCTATTCCAAACTGATGTGCTGGGTCGCCGTTGACCGGGCTTTGCGGTTGGCCGATGCCCGCTCCTTCCCCGCCGACCGGGCCAAGTGGGAGCAGGCCCGGGATGCCATCTACGAGGACATTATGCAGCACGGCTGGAACGAAGAGCGCCAAGCCTTTGTCCAGTATTACGGCAGCAACTCCCTGGACGCCTCCAACCTGGTGATGCCCCTGGTGTTTTTCCTGTCCCCGTCCGACCCGCGAATGTTGAAAACCCTGGAAGCCATCAACCAGTCGCCGGAGCAGGGCGGCCTGGTTTCCAACAGCCTGGTCTTTCGCTACCACCTGGAGTCCTCGCCCGACGGGTTGATGGGCTACGAAGGTTCTTTCAACATCTGCACTTTCTGGCTGGTGGAGGCGATGAGCCGGGCCGGCCGCTATGACCCGGCCGCTCTGGACCAGGCCCGGCTCATCTTTGAGAAGATGCTCGGCTACGCCAATCACGTGGGCCTGTACGCCGAGGAAACGGGACACAGCGGCGAGGGGCTGGGCAACTTCCCCCAAGCCTTCACCCACCTGGCCCTGATCAGCGCCGCCTGCAACCTGGACCGGGACATCGACAGCGCCGGCCTGGTGAACTGGTAGGGGTGCATTGCCGGGGCCGGGGCAAAGTCAACACCGATCCCGTAGGGGCGGTTCGCGAACCGCCCCTACACGCCCATTACCCCGGGGCCGGCGCCAAGTCAATAACAACCCCCGCTCATAACAATATCCGGGCATGAGGGCTGGCAACAATATCCGGGCATGGGGCCGGTAACAGTATCCACTCATGGTGAGCTTGTCGAACCAAATGCCCAGCTATTCAACGCTTACTTCAATAGCAAACTGCTGAAAGTTTGGGGGAGGCCCGCATGAGCCATCAGAAATGGAACCCGGCCAAGTATCCCATACCGGAAGAGAAAGAACTCCTCGTCAGTTACGACCCGGAGGCAGACATTCTGGTCCTGTGGAATGGTACGTCCGCCAGCAATGGCTTCCCCATCGCAACGGGCCTCATGGTGTTTTCTGATGAAGCAGACGAGCCGCAAAGCGTGGTGCTGGAAAATGCCTCCAAATCGCTCCTGCCCCTATTGGAATGTCTTGCCCAACTCCCCCATCCGGCGGCTCATCCTTCGACCGGCTCAAGATGAGCGGAGAGCGGATGTAACTCGACTTTGTACCAGACCTGGCATTGCCCGCTCTCCCTGAGAGGGCGGCGGCTAGGATAGGCAATCAACGCCGAAGAAAGGCGGAACTCTATATGAAAGCCATCACCGTCAAGCCGGGAATCGCCGACTACCTGGCCCTGCGGGAAGTGCCGGAGCCGGCGGTTGGCCCCGGGGAGGTGGTGGTGCGCGTGGCGCGGGTCGGCGTATGCGGCACCGACCAGGAAATTATCCGGGGCCGCTACGGGACGGCCCCGGCCGGCAGTGATTTCCTGGTAATCGGGCATGAGGGATTGGGGCAGGTGGTTGACTCCGGGCCGGCGGCAACCGGGTTGTCCCTTGGCGATTACGTGGTGGCCTCGGTGCGGCGGCCCTGCCCCCACGCCCATTGCCGCCCCTGTCGCAGCGGCCAGAACGATATGTGCTTGACCGGCGACTTTACGGAACGGGGCATCCAGGGCCGGCACGGGTTCCTGTCCGAATACTACGCCGAACACCCCCGGTTCCTGACCCCGGTGCCGCCGGCGCTGGCCCCGGCCGGCGCGCTGCTGGAGCCGCTGGCCGTCGTGGAAAAAGCCCTGCGGCAATCCCTGAAAATCCAGGAACGCCTGCCCTGGAACCTGGAAAGGGCGGTAGTGCTGGGCGCCGGGGCCATCGGCCTGCTGGCCGCCCTGCTGCTCCGGCTGCGGGGCATCGAAACCTGGGTTTTCGACCGCTCCGCCCCGGCCGGCCGCAAGGCGCGGCTGGCCGGTCAGACGGGCGCCCATTTTGCCAACACCGGAGAAACCCCGGTATCTCGCATCGCCGCCGAGTTGGGCCAAGTGGACTTGATAGTGGAGGCTACTGGATACGCGCCCCTGGTTTTCGACGCTTGCCAACAACTGGGCGGCAACGGCGTCCTGTGTCTGCTGGGCGTCGCCGATGAGGGTAGCCCGCTGACCATTGACGCTGGCGGCTTTAACAACCGGCTGGTGCTGGGCAATCGGCTGGTCTTTGGCTCGGTAAACGCCAACCCCGCCGATTTCCGGGCCGGGGTAGAAAGCCTGGCCCAAATAGAACAACGCTGGCCGGGCCTGACGGAAAGCCTGCAAACCCGCCGGGTTCCCCTGGCCGAGTTTCAGGACGCCTTTGCCGGTCAAGCAGAGGATATTGAGGACATTAAAGTTACGGTGGAGTTGGCCGGCCTTACCCCCGATGAGGACTAGGGACGCGCCGGCGATTCAAGGCGAGGGGATGCCGATTAGCCGCAGGGCCGGCACAAAGTCATTATCAAAAACAAAATCCGCTCACCAATAACTATATCCGCTCATGGTGAGCTTGTCGAACCACCCGCCCTGCGCTCAGCCGTTCTGAATTAGCTGAAAGGCCAATACCCCGGCGAAGGAAAGTATCGCTACCGCTACCGTTCCCCCTACGCCGATGACGGCTAGAGTCAGTTGGTGTATCCGGTTGTTAGTCTGCTCGAACCGGGCGTTGACTTCGTCTAACCGGGCATTGACCTGTTGCAGTCCCTCTCTGAGGTCGCTCCGCAATTCCTGGATGGCGATGGATTGCTCGGTCATGCGTCCTTCCAGTATCCCCAACCTGGTATCGTCAGTTGCCGTCGTCATTTCTTGACTCCCTTATCGGTGATTGGCTTTGGGCAAGGTGAATTGTCATCCCCTTATTACCCATTGCCAGGGCCGGCGCAAAGTCATTACCAAAACAACATCCGCTCACCGATAACAATACCCGCTCATGGTGAGCTTGTCGAACCACCCGCCCCGCGCTCAGCCGTTCTGGATTAGCTGAAAGGCCAATACCCCGGCGAAGGAAAGCATCGCTACCGCTACCGTTCCCCCTACGCCGATGACGGCCAGAGTCAGTTGGTGTATCCGGTTGTTCATCTGCTCAAACCGGGCGTTGATTTCGTCGAAACGGGCGTTGACTTCGTCGAAACGGGCGCTGACTTCACCGAACCGGGTGTTGACTTCGCCGAACCGGGTGTTGACTTCGCCGAACCGGGCGTTGATTTCACCGAACCGGGTGTTGACTTCAGCTCTGAATTCGTCTAGTCGGGCGTTCATCTGTTGCTGCCCCTCTCTGAAGTCGTTCCGCAATTCCTGAATGGCGATAGACTGCTCGGTCAGGCGTCCTTCCATTATCCCCAACCGGGTATCGTCGGTTGCCGTTGTCATTTCTTGACTCCTTTATCGATGATTGGCTTTTGGCAAAGTGTATTGTATCCCTTGTTGACCATTGCCAGGGCTGGCGCAAAGTCATTACCAAAACTCAATCCGCTCACCAATAACTATATCCGCTCATGGTGAGCTTGTCGAACCACCCGCCCCTATCCGGCAGTTCCTCTTTCAATCCGTCCTTCGACCGGCTCAGGATGAGCGGATAGATAGGCAACTCGACTTTGCACCCGCCCCGCGTCGCTGCTACTACCCCGCCTGTTTCCGGCGGTCATCCAGCCGCCGGGCCTTGGGCAGCACCCCGGCGCCGGTCAGCGGAGCCAGGCTGTCCGGGGCCACCAACTCCACCTTGATGCCCACGTTCAACCGATCCCGCAGCGTCCGCTCCAGGTCCCGCTGGATGGCGTCCAGGTCGGTAGCCTCGGTGGTATGCTCTGCCTGGAGGGTCATCTCCTCCCGGTTGCCGCTGCGCTCCACGATGCAGTAATACTCCCCGGTCAGGCCGCTCTTGGTGGCGACGATGGCGCCGCAGCCTTCCGGCCAGACGTTCACGCCCCGCAGCTTGACCATAAAGTCGGAGCGGCCATGAATGGGGTCAATTTTCTGCATCCAACTGCCGCAGGCGCATTGGCCCTGGGGCCACAGCCGGGTAACGTCCTTAATATCGTACCGGACAATTGGATACGCCTCCTTGTAGAGGGCGGTAACGATCATCGTGCCTACTTCCCCCGGCGCCACCGGCTCGTAGGTGTCCGGGTCAACAATCTCCACGATAAAGGCGTCCTCCCAGATATGGTGGCCGCCGCCGTAGGGACACTCGGAGGATATGGCCTGAACCTCGTGCATCCCGTAGGTGTCGAAGGCCGGCACGCCCCAGGCTTCCCGCACCAGGTCCGACTTGCCGAAACACTCCACCAGCTTTAACTTCAGGTCCCGGCCTACTTCCAGCCCCATATCTTTGGCAACCTGGGCCATGTGAATCAGGTACTCGGGAAAGCCGACCAGGGCGTTGACTTCCCACTTCTGGGCGATTTCCAGGGCGCGGGAGGTGCGGGTAACTACGCCGGCGCTGGTGGTTACCGGGATGCAGCCCAACCACTGCCACAGGGATTCGTGGGCCGAGTAGGCGGCGTTGTGGGTGGAATAAAGCAGCGTGTTCATCACCACGTCGCCGGGCTTTAAGCCGTGCCAGTAGTAGGAACGCGCCCGCAGGATGTTGCCCACTTCCCGATCCCAGGGGGTATAGAAGGTGGGGCGCGGCTCGCCGGCGGTGCCGCCGCTGGAGTGGATGCGCCAGGGCATTTCCCCGGCCCGCACGTCCCGGCCCACGTAGTCGCCAAAGGGCGGGTGCGCGTCCACGCTCTGGCGGATGTCCTCTACCGTGTAAAGGGGCGCCTTTTTCAGGTCGGCGATGGTCTTGATGTCGCCGGGTTCCACGCCGGCCGCGTCCCACTTGCGGCGGTAGAAGGGGACTTGATAGGCCCGCGCCACCGCCCCTTGCAACCGCCTTTCCTGCAAGGCCCGGATTTCCTCGGTGCTCTGCATAAACACGCCGCGGAAAAAGTCCGGGGCCGGCGGGTACTCCCGCACCAGTTCCTCAAAGTCGATGGACTGGTAATAAAAGGGTACGTCGTGCAAGTCCTTATCCAGCAAATCACGCCTCCTTCGGGGAATCGGGAATTAGGAATTACGAATTAAGAATTAGGAATTGTCGATTCCTGATGCTCAATTCTTGATTCCCGATTGCCGATTCCTGATTCACGATTGGCTTAAACTTCCAGTTTCAGGGCTTTAATCGCGTTGCCCCGTACAAACTTTTCGTACACCGCCGGGCTGATGGTACGGTGGGCGCCGCCCCAGTCAAAGCCGGCATCGACGATTTTCTGGTAGTCGTCCAACCAGACTTTGGGGTTGATGGCCGGGTAGTCGCTGCCGAACACCAGCTTGTCCTGCAAGACGGTGTTCATATACTGGAAAACAATGGGCTGGGTGGCATAGACGTAGCGGGGCAGCCAGCCGGACAGGTCCATATAGACGTTTTCGTGCCGCCAGCACACCGCCAGGCCCTCCTCGGTCCAGGGCCAGCCGAAATGGGTCATAATTATCCGCAGGCTGGGAAAGGCGGTGGCTACGTCATCCAGCATCACCGGACGGCAGCCGTTAATGGTGCAGCGGGTCATCCGGGTGGTGCCGGTATGCACCAGGATGGCGATGTCCAGTTCCACGCACTTCTCATAGATAGGCCACATCAGGGCCTTATCGTTGGGGCAAAACTCCTGGTAGGCGGGGTGAAACTTCAAGCCCTTGCAGCCCAGTTCCTTGACCGACCGCTCAATCTCCCGCAGGGCCAGCGGCCCCATGTGCGGGTCCACGCCGGCAAAGGGGATAAACAGGTCGGGGTACTTCTCGGCGTACAGGGCCAGGTAGTCATTGGGCAAGGCCCGCCCCCACTGGTTGTAGGCGACCATGTTGACGATAACCGCCTTGTCCACGCCGGCCTGCTGAAAATGCTCATAGGTCTCGTCAATGGTAATAAACTGCTTGCCGTGATGGGGGGCCTCCGGGCTGCGCCCGAAAAAGTCATAGTGGGCCTCGGTAAAGGACGGCCCATGCCCCAGGCAAGTCTCCTGGGTAAAGGGGTGGATGTGAATGTCAATGGGCTTGATGTCCGAGGAAACCATGGCATTGCTCCTTCGATTAGCGGTATCCGTTATCTATCGGTTAGCGGTAGCGGTATATTATACCGTCCCGGTTAATGGGGCAAGGGATACGTTGGCGGGAAAGGCGGGCAATCGCATCATAAACCCGTCGTTCCGGCGAAAGCCGGAATCCAGAACGCCCGGTAGCCGGCCCGCTATTTTCTGCTAAAGTCCGCCGATGCTAAATTCCGCCCACGTTAAAATCCGCTCATGGTGAGCTTGTCGAACCCGCCACCCCGTCCTTCGACAAGCTCAGGATGAGCGACTCGTCGACGTTAAAATCCGCTCATGTTAAAGTCCGCTCATGGTGAGCTTGTCGAACCACCAACACCCCATCCTTCGACAAGCTCAGGATGAGCGATTCGCCGATGCTAAAGCCCGCTCATGTTAAAATCCGCTCATGGTGAGCTTGTCGAACCACCCCCACCCCGTCCTTCGACAAGCTCAGGATGAGCGATAAAAGTCGAAACCGGTTCTCCCCTGCGCCTATACCCTTGCCCCTGGTGTATAATGGCCGGAGTACGGCTAACCTAGCCATAACCATAAAACCATAAATCAAAACCGGAGGTATGATTCAGTGAAACTGCTGGTAATAACCGGGGGACGCCACCCCTACGAGGAATCTACGCCCATCCTGAACGACTTTCTCAGCGCCGCCGGCCACGACGTGACGGTTACTGATGACGCCGCGCCCCTGGCCGATGCCGCCGC
Organism: uncultured Dehalococcoidia bacterium; assembly: GCA_958295765.1. Lineage (GTDB taxonomy): Bacteria > Chloroflexota > Dehalococcoidia > Lucifugimonadales > UBA3495 > CATQHB01. The sequence continues at coordinate 5,400 of CATQHB010000002.1, read as the reverse complement.
AATGGACGGCTATGACGCCCTGGTGTTCAATACCCGCCGGGAGAACCTGCCCGACTTTGGCGACCTGGCCCTGGCCCCGGCGGAACAGGACGGCATGGCCCGGTTCATCCGCTCCGGCAAAGGGTTCGTCTGCATCCACATCTCCACCTGCCTCTCCAACGCCTGGCCCGAATACCACGACATCACCGGCGGCGGCTGGATTACTGGCGCCAGCTTCCACCCGCCCTACGGCCAGTTCACCGTCAACGTCAGCAATGCCGGGCATCCCGGCGTGCAGGGCGTGTCCGACTTTACGACCAACGACGAGTTGTATATGGGGCTGGCCCACCAAGAGGGCAACGAAGTGTTCCTGACCGGCGACTCCGAGGAAGGCACCTGGCCCTGGGGCCCCGACCGGGCGCCCACGCCGATGCCCGGCGGAACCTTCCCCCTGGCCTGGACCCGCAGCTACGGCGACGGCAAGGTCTTTGTCCTGCTGCTGGGCCACGACGGCCGCAGTTTTGAGACGCCGGAGTTCCAGAAAATAGTCCTCAACGGCGTGGATTGGGCCACGGCTTAACCGCCGGCGACCCGCGCCCGCAAAGGGGGCCGGGTAGTGTAAGAGAGACGGGGCGGGAGAATTCTCCCGCCCCATAGTTATTCCGGGGGACTAAGGGGTTGCCCTGGTGGTTGCGCCGGGGCTAGGGATGGTTCGACAGGCTCACCATGAGCGGATAGGAAAACCGCTGGATTCCGGTAGGACTAACCGGTTGCCTTGGTGGTTGCGCCGGGGCTGGGGATGGTTCGACAGGCTCACCATGAGCGGGTAAGAACCGTCTGGATTGCGGGAGGATTAACCGGTTGCCCTGGCGGTTGTGCCGGGGCTGGGGATGGTTCGACAAGCTCACCATGAGCGTATAGGAAAACCGCTGGATTCCGGTGGGATAAAGGGGTTGCCCTGGAGTTGGTTTCCGCTATGGTTTTTCGCTGAGCAGCACATCGGTTACCTGGTAGGTTTGACCGTTGATCTGGACGTAGAGGTCGCCTCCTGAGTAGTATCCCTCGTAGTGGCAGATGCCGCGTTGGGGATCGTTGCTCCAGGAGTAGTACCCGTCGTTTTCGGCGATGCGGGTGACGCAGGGATTGTCGTTCCGGGTTTGGTGGTAGGTGCTGTCTCGTTCCTGCCAAGTCAGCAGGGCGGGGTATGAGCCGTCGTTCCAGGGCGATGGCGGCGGGGGAATGATCCGGTTGTTGCCCCGCTTCAGATCCTCAAAGCGGTCGTAGATTTCCTGGAGGGCGATGGCGTAGCCGACGTTTTCCAGGTCGGGGCGGGCGCAGGTATTCATGCCGATAATCTGACCTTGCAGGTTGACCAGCGGGCCGCCGGAGTTGCCGGGGTTTATGGCAGCGTCGCTCTTGATATTTTGTACGCCGTCGGTGCAGGGAGTGTTTTGCACGTCCTCGTTGGATATTACGCCGGTGGTAATGGAAAGACCTCGGCCCCCGCCGGCCGGGTAGCCGGCGGCCATGACGCGGGAGCCTTTTATTGGGTTGGTGGAGTAGGAAATTCCTTTTCCCTGATAACTGATGTATTCGGTTCCGTTGGTCCAGTTGGTTTGGGACCAGTCGAATTTGTTGGGGCCGGCGTCAATCAGCGCGATGTCGGCGTATTCGTCGATGCCCAGGACGCGGGCACGGGGGATTTCGATGCCGGAGAACCAGGTAACTTCCACGGTGGGTTCTTTTTCTACTACGTGGGCGTTAGTGACGAGGTAGTAGTCGTTTTTATTCCTGGGGTCGGTGACGAAGAACCCGGTGCCGCTTCCTCGGGCTGAACGTATGTATAAGACGTGGGCGTCCAGTCGTTCGGTCCAGTCGGCGATGCTGGGGGTAGGCGTGGGTATTGGCGTGGGCCTTCTGGTGGGCCGGGCGGTGGGCGCCGGGGTTGCCGTGGGCTGGGGCGTAGCGGTGGGTTGCGGAGTTGCCGTGGGAACCGGGGTAATAGTAGGCATAGCGCTGACGATGGCGGCGGCGCGCTGGTCAATGAGTCGGTTCAGCTCCTGGTCGCTGGGGCCGCAGGCCGGGAGGCCGATGAGGACGACCAGGAAGGCGGCAATGCTGGCCGGTAAGCGGAGAGCTTTGATGATTGATTTCAAGGTTTTGTTCCCTCAAGTTCTCCGCTTGCCGGTCTGCGCTGATTGCCGCCGGGTTTAGCCGGAATGACGCGGTTCCCGGCAGCAAGGCAGCAACCCCCTAGTACCCCCGGAAAGCCTCGGTGAACAGCAACGCCTTATCTATTGGCCCGTCTATTTCCAGTTGGGCGGCGGGCGGGCCGGCGCTCAAGTCCAGCCGGCCGTAGATGAGCAGGTAGTCATTCCGGGGGTACTAACCAGTTGCCCTGGAGTTGGTTTCCGCTATGGTTTTTCGCTGAGCGGCACTTCGGTTACCTGGTAGGTTTGACCGTTGATATAGACATAGACGTCGTTTCCTGAAAAGTATCCCTCGTAGTGGCAGATGTTGTATCCCCAGTAACCCCAGTAGTAGGCATAGCCCTCAACGTTCTCGGTAATGCGGGTGACGCAGGGATTGTCGTTCCGGGTTTGGTGGTAGGTGCCATCTCGTTCCTGCCAGGTCAGCAGGGCGGGGTAGGAGCCGTCGTTCCAGGGCGATGGCGGCGGGGGAATGATCCGGTTGTTGCCCCGCTTCAGATCCTCAAAGCGGTCGTAGATTTCCTGGAGGGCGATGGCGTAGCCGACATTTTCCAGGTCGGGGCGGGCGCAGGTATTCATGCCGATAATCTGACCTTGCAGGTTGACCAGCGGGCCGCCGGAGTTGCCGGGGTTTATGGCGGCGTCGCTCTTGATATTTTGTACGCCGTCGGTGCAGGGAGTGTTTTGCACGTCCTCGTTGGATATTACGCCGGTGGTAATGGAAATACCTCGGCCCCCGCCGGCCGGGTAGCCGGCGGCCATGACGCGGGAGCCTTTGATTGGGTTGGTGGAGTAGGAAATTCCTTTTCCCTGATAACTGATGTATTCGGTTCCGTTGCTCCAGTTGGTTTGGGACCAGTCGAATTTGTTGGGGCCGGCGTCAATCAGCGCGATGTCGGCGTATTCGTCGATGCCCAGGACGCGGGCACGGGGGATTTCGATGCCGGAGAACCAGGTAACTTCCACGGTGGGTTCTTTTTCTACTACGTGGGCGTTAGTGACGAGGTAGTAGTTGTTTTTATTCCTGGGGTCGGTGACGAAGAACCCGGTGCCGCTTCCTCGGGATGAACGTATGTATAAGACGTGGGCGTCCAGTCGTTCGGTCCAGTCGGCGATGCTGGGGGTAGGCGTGGGTATTGGCGTGGGCCTTCTGGTGGGTCGGGCGGTGGGCGCGGGGGTTGCCGTGGGCTGGGGCGTAGCGGTGGGTTGCGGAGTTGCCGTGGGAACCGGGGTAATGGTGGGCATAGCGCTGACGATGGCGGCGGCGCGCTGGTCAATGAGTCGGTTCAGTTCCTGGTCACTGGGGCCGCAGGCCAGTAGGCCGCTGAGGACGACCAGTAGGGCGGCAATGCTGGCCGGCAAGCGGAGAGCTTTGATGATTGATTTCAAGGTTTTGTTCCCTCAAGTTCTCCGCTTGCCGGTCTGCGTTGATTGCCGCCGGGTTTAGCCGGAATGACCCGGTTCCCGGCAGCAAGGCAGCGCCCTGTTAATACCCCCGGAAAGCCTCGGTGAACAGCAACGCCTTATCCAGTGGCCCGTCTATTTCCAGTTGGGCGGCCGGCGGGCCGGCGCTCAAGTCCAGCCGGCCGTAGATGAGCAGCACGTAGGCGCTGGCGTTGCCGCGGAAGGTTACGTCGGCCGGGGCGTCGCCGGCCGGTTCGATGCGGAAACCGTCTCCCTCCAACACCACGTCCTGGCTTACCGGCGGGGCGCCGGAAACCTGGAACCGGAAACGGGCCGGGCCGGCGCCGGCTACCGGCCGGAAACTGGCGTTCAGCCAACGATAGGCCAGGGTAGTTATCAGCCCGGCGGCGGCCTCCGACAACTCGGCGGCCGGGTCAAAGGCGGAACGAATGTCCCAGCCGTGAATCGCCAGTTCCTGGATGCGCCGGGCTACGTTTTCGTGCATCGGGATAATGCCCCGGCGGTGGAAGGACGGCTTTTCCCAGTCCCCGGCTTGCAGTCCCTGAGCCGCCTGCCCCAGCCGCTGCTGGCCCTCGGTGTAGGCGCGGAGCAGGTCGGACGGTTCCATTTCGCTGCCGTAGGCAATGGCCCGTTCCGCCGTCATTTCCGAGGCCCGCTCGCCGGCATCCAGCAGTCGCTGACCCTCCGGCGGGCTGCTGTCGCCGGCCTGGGCGCGGGTCAGGGCCAAAGCGCTGCCGCCGGAACCCTGGGCCAGGTGCGCCACCACGTCGGCAACCTTCCATTCGGAACAGGCGCTGTCCCGGTTCCAACCTTCGGCATCCAGTCCGGCCAGAAAATCGCCCAGCCGGGCCGCCTCGGCAATCAGCAGGTCAACGGTGCTTTGCTGTTCGGGGGTGGTCATACTTTCTCCTTGTTTGGGGGATTTACCGCCGGGCGGCGGATTGCGGGAGCTTTACCGGGGCAATCCCCGGTAGAGGCGGCCCTCGGTGGTGGTAACGTACAGGTCGGAACGAGCCGGGCCACCCAGGGCGCAGTTGGTCGGTTCCTCGGGCAGAGGCTGGGACTCCAGGATCCGGCCGGCCGGGGAAAAGACATAGACCATGGGCCCCGGGCCGGCGCCGGCGCCGCCGGCCACCGCCACCACGTTGCCGGCGGCGTCCAGACTCATACCACCGATACCCCGGTGAACGCCCCGCCGGTCGGCGCCAAAGCGGTGCAGCAGGCGGTACGGCCCCAGGGTTCCGTCCTCTAAAACCGGATAGGCGCGCAACTCCCGCGCTCCCGCCGGCGCGTCGCTGCTCTCCGCCACGTACAGAGTATCCTCTGCCGGAGAGAGCAGCAGAGCCGCCGGCGCGTCGGTGTCGTAGGTCATCCGCCGGATGGGGGACTCCAGGTTGGGAACCTCCAGCCGCAGGACGGAGGCGTGGGCCAGCTTGTCGTGAATCTGCGGGTTCATCGCCTCCCGCAGGTCGCCGTGAGGGTCGCAAAACCAGATACGGTTTTGGGCGTCCACCACCAAATCCCGGGGCTGGTTGTGATACACCCCGTCCAGCTTGTGGGCCAGGGGCGCGGTGCTGCCGTCGGCGTTAAAGCGCACCAGACGGCGGCCCCCACTCTGCGCGCCGTAAAGCGTCCCGTCGGCGGCAAAGGCCAGGCCCACGGTGCGGTTAGTCCAGCGGCGGAAGTCGGTAGTCGCCCCGGTCTGCGGGTCATAGCGCAGAATCCGGTTGTTAGCCGCGTTAAAGGGAAAGGTAAGCTGGGTGAACAGCAGGGCGCCCCCCCGCTC
>CATQHB010000001.1 GCA_958295765.1 uncultured Dehalococcoidia bacterium | reverse complement strand
AAGGCCGCCGGGCCGGCCAGATGTGCAGCGTAGAGATGTGCCCATGCCGCACGTTCTTCTCATGCACCGAGTCCAGCGACACCTGCTTGAGGGGAAAGGCCACTTCAATAAGGCGTTTTTGGTTGGTGGTGGTCATAAGTTGGTCTCCCCCGCTTCGTGCCGGCGCCATAAGTAACTGGCAAAGGATGCGCACGCGCCCAACATGAACAGGGCTTCGTCCATTCCCACGTTAGGGTGCGCGTTATCCAAGAGCGGGTGGCGAATCCCTTGTTCGTCCGACGTATAACCGTACAGCTTGCTGAACGCTTCTTTGAGCGCCGGGTGGAGACGCCCATCCTTTTCGAGGGCCGCCAAGGCCGGCCCCAAGGTCCTGGATGCGCCGGGGGCCAACTGACGCGCTACGGACTCGACGGCGTTCATACTCTCCCGGACGCTTCCGGCCCAATCGTTGCGCATGATACATTCCGACGCCTTAGCCAAGTGCGCCGCGCTGCCCGCCAAGCCAGCTTGGCGGAGCAGTTGCAGCGTCTCACTGACAACTTCTCCTTCCGTTTCGGTCACGGCGGGGAGAATGGTCGGAGGATCTGATTCGTCAATCGTATAAGCCAGCCTGGATTCCTTGAACGCCCTTTGCATCGCACGGACAAACCCATCGGGACAGTACTGATTACGCATTACGAATTGAACCAAGTCGAAGACTTTGTTGAACGGCTTTTCCAGTATTTCGTTTCGGAGCAGATCAGAATCGTTGAGGAACGGAAGAGTATGCTCATCCAACGGTAGTACGTCATAAAGGATATGCTTAGAGTAAAGTATGTTCGTCCAAAGATGACCGCATTCTGAATTGTAGGGAGAGTTTCTCTTGTCAATGAGAATCGACGAGTAAATCGCGTTCCAAATACGCACCCTAGCCTCGTCTGGCAACTCGCCCAACCTCAGTGGCCCCGGAACTTCCTCGTATCCTTGGGCTTGGGAAAAAGTCAAGGTTCGCCGGTCGTAATTTGCGTCAGCCGTTCCATCCGGCATAATGTCCCTCCTTGGGTCAGGTATATCGTTTGTTGCTCTGGATTACCATTTCCCCCAGCTACCACTTTAACACTGCCAAGCGTTCAAGTGTAGGCTAATTGGCGTTGGGTTGAGCCTACTTCAACCGTACCGCCGGCAGACGCTTGAGGGTTTGATTGCGCGGGTCAATCTCGATGCCCACCGATTCCAGGGCGGTTACGCCCAGCAGCGGCTCAGCGTCCGTGTCTCCGAATATGACCGTGGCGCCGACTAACTCCCCCATGAATTCCACTTGGGCCACGGTGATGTCCATGCGTATTTTGCTGCCGTCGGCCAGTTCATAGACCCGCTGCGCCTTGGGCGCCAGCCCGATGGACTCCAGGAATTGCCGGGGCGCCAGGCAATCGGTGGCGCCGGTATCGACTAGAAAGAGTCCTTCCCAAACCCGGTCGGGTTCAGCCGGGTTTCGTATGGCAACGGTTACGTGGATTGCGCCCATTTCGTTCCTCCCGGTTTTACTCTTCTCTCGCCGCCAAAATCTGCGATTCGGTTATAGTATATCCTATTGACTCCCGTAGCTGGGCCAGCAGCTTGCCGAAGGGGTCGCGTACCCGCACCAGGCGGGGGTGGGCGGTGGCGCAGTCAAAGACGACGTAGAGCCAGTAGTTGTCGCGATGGGTGCAGGCGCTGGCCCATTCGTTACCCTGCAATTCGACGCCGCCGGCCCCCCGGCGGCCCTTAACTTCGATCGACAACTCGGTGGCGGGGCCGTCGGCGGTGGCCGGGCGCCGGGATATGAAGTCAAAGCCGGGCCAGTCGGTATATCCGGCGCGCCGGGCCAGTTCGGGGCGGGAAACGTCTATAACCTGAGCGTTGCGGCCCTGCTCGTAGGCGGTTGCCACCGCGACGGCAATGGCTTCTACGTTGGCGTTATACTGCTCTGCCACCTCCGGGTCTTGGGTGGGAACAACCAGGGCGTGAACCAGAAACTCCACTGCGCCCGGCCGGATGTTGTCGGGTTCGGCCTGCATTGCGTCCAGGCGGTTGTCGCGATTGGCGGACAGATTGCGCTGCCGTTCTAGGACTTGGGCCAACTCTTCAGCTACGCGGTGGTCGCCGTTCCGGACGCGCGCGGTCAGGCGCCTCCGGGCCTCCGCCAGTGCCGCCGCCTGGTAGCCAAAGCCGCGGCCCACGAACCTGATCCGCTCATCCAGGTCATTGTTGAGCCGTTGCCGGTGGGCCTGCACCATACCGCCGAGGACGACCTCCTCTGCGAAGGCTTGGGCGGCCGGCAGCAGCGTCCGCGCGGCGAGGGCCAGCGGTTCCGCCCCCGGAGCGAAGTCGCGGGCGCCATGGAGCAGCAGCAGTTGTTCAACCGGCGCCTCCGCTACCGCGCCGTCCCCGGTCTGTCGCAGGCCAATCAGCCGCGATTCGACCAATCCCGCCCCGGCCCCGGCCGGACTCTCTTGCGCCGATTCTACCGAAACCAGGGCCAGGTGGAACATATAGGGCTGGGCGGCGTAAGGGTCGATGAACACGGCGCCCTTCAACCCTTCCGGCCCGAATCGCCCCACCACCGCGGCGGAGAGGCGGTCAAATACCGCCTCCCCCGGATGCAGCCAAACGCCGGCGGTAGTCCGGTCGGTATTACGGTCAGGCCGGTACACGGTGAGCCGGGCCTGATTTCCTTGCGCCGAGGCATTTAGGGAGGCCAGCAGGGGATCCAAAGCGCGGGGTTGTAGCGGGACGAGCCGGAAGGTGGATTCCAGGTCGCCGTCAATCCGCAAGTCCAGGAGCGGCGCCGCCTTGGCAACGAACTGGTGGACGTAACCGGGGAGCAACCGCCGATATACTTCCTGTTCCGCTGTGTTGTTGAGCCGGGCCAGTTCTTGGGCGACTTCGCCGCCCGGCCCGAACCGGTCGCGTTCCCGTTGCTGAATTGCCCGGACTTGCTCGGCGGTAAGGGTTCCGTCCAGACGCTCAACGGCCCGGTCGGTTGCCCCGTCAGCCAGGGCCTGTTCGATATAGTCCTTGATGGACACGCCCTCGAAAATGCGCCCGACGACGTCAAACACCTTGTTGGACTGGAGTTCACGGCGGATGGTTTCCAGCTTGTCCAGCAGCGTCTTTAAGACCCGGCCCTCCCGGGTGGCGCCGGCGACCAGGTTGACCACCACCACCGGATCGTGGGCCTGCCCGTAGCGGTGGATGCGGCCCATCCGTTGCTCCAGGCGCGCCGGGTTCCAGGGGATGTCATAGTTCACCATCAGCCAGCAGAACTGGAGGTTGATGCCCTCGCCGGCGGCGTCGGTCGCCACCAGGAAGTTGGCGCCCCCGGCCGCCGCCGGCTGGCGGAAAAACTCAACCTGCCGTTCCCGTTCCGGGTAAGGCAGGCCGCCGTGAATCGAGGCAACCTGTCCGGTGAACCCCAGGGCCTCCAGTCGCCGGAACAGGAAATCGGCGGTATCCCGGTGCTCGGTAAAGATGATGAACTTCTCGCCGGCGTAGTCGGGGTGCCCCAGCACCTCGCGCAATTTCTCGAATTTGGACTCCTCCCGGCTGTCAAAAAGGTTCTGCGCCTGGGCCAGCAGGCCGTTCACCTTGACGCGCTCCGCCTCCAGCTCGGCCAGGCTGAGACCGATAACGCCGCCCAACGCTTGGCCTTCAAACTCCTCCAGGCGGTCAGTATCCTCCTCCCCCAACCCCTGTTCGTCCGGGGTAGTTGACTCAAATGCGTCATCAATGTCATTGAGTTGCCGTTGCTGACTGGCAAGCTCCCCCTCGGTCAGCCGGCCGTCCCGAATCTGCTCAATCAGGCCCGCAAGTTTATCCCGGCGGCGCTCGAAGGAACGCAGCAGGGCGTAGGTGGAACTGGCGAGGCGCCGCTGAAAGACGCTCATAGCTAACCGGGCGGCGGACTGATTCAACGCCCCGGCCCGGTTGTAATGGCTTTGGATGTAGTCCGTAGTATCATCGTACAGTTCCTGCTCGCTCCCGGCCCCCTGGGTTAATTCGTAATTCAGCGTATCGCAGCGCCTTTCCGGGTAGAGGGGAGCGCCGTTGTAGTGAACTAACTCTTCCTTGGTGCGGCGGATGAAATGCCGTTTCCGCGAGTCGGTCGGGAAATTCTCAAATGCTTCGGGGGTGGAAAGGGCCTCGGGCAGCAGCAAACGCCAGAGGGAGTAGTAGGGGAAGTCTTTCCCCATGTGGGGGGTAGCGGTCAGCAACAGGAGGTGTTGGGCCGACCAGGGCAGCGCCCAGCGGGGCTGGTCGGTCCCGGCCCCGGCCAGGGCCTCCGCCAGCCGGTAGCGTTCCGTCTTGCGTACTCGGAAATCGGGTTGTTGGTCTGCCGAAAGTTTATGAGCCTCGTCGAAAACTACCAGGTTGTAGGGTTCGGTCGCCGGATCCCTCAGCTGAGCGAACAGCCGCTCCCCGGCCAGAGTATCGACACTGATGATGGCAAGCTGGCTTTCCGGCCCGGTGAACGGGTTGCCCGCCCCGGCAGCAGCGCCGCTGACAATATGGAATGGCAGCCGGAACAGCGTCCGCATTTCCCGCTCCCAGTTTCCGACCAAGCCGGCCGGCGGCACAATGAGGACGCGGCGGAGCAGGCGCCGGGCCAGCATCTCCCGGACGTAAAGCCCGGTCATGATGGTCTTGCCCGCGCCGGCGTCATCGGCCAGCAGGAACCGGAGCGGGGACTGCTGAAGCATCCGCTCATAGACCGCCAGCCGTTGGTGGGGCAGCGGGTCGATGAGCGATGTTTCGCTGGCAAAAACCGGGTTGAAGAGGTGCCCGCAGGCCAGCCGATGCGCCTCGGCCAAGGCCGAAACCCCCTCCGGGTCCGCCGAAAAATTCAAGTTACTCAAATTCTGCAACGTCATTCGGCTGCAACTCCGGCCGCAACAAGGGTTCTAAATCCATAAATCCGCTGCCAGGCCAGGCTATCAGGCCGGGCCTGACCGTTCTCAACCAGCATAAATAGGGAATGTCCGGCTGTTAAATAGTATATAACATTTGTTATATCTAAATACGGCGGTTCGTTCAGTGAACCGGTTAAGGGCAAGAGATGCCATCGCTATAATCCCCTTTATTACCCGGCCGGCGCCCCCCCAATATGAGTTTTCAGCGGTGGGGCAAAGCGCAGTCGCAAGCGCGCCGGGGGCGCCGGCGAGGGAGGTCAGGGTGCGGATGATGTTGTCTATTCCCCGCCAGTCCCCCTATAATGGTTCCGGGTCAACGAGCAAGCCGATACCCGCCGGTCTTAAAGGGGCGTTGCCAATTCCAACCTGGCGCTGCGTACAGTCCACTCATTCCCACCAAACCGGGCAAAAACAAGCGCCTTCACGCTTAGTTCGGGCTGGAACCGGTATAGCGACTCGCGGGCGGAGCGGTTATACTGGCTTGGGGTAGTGCGGGGATGCCGGAGGGACGCCGGATGTACACAGCGGCCATTGTAGGCGCCGGGTTTATATCTACCAGGAAGCACTTGCCGGCCTGGCTCCGGCTGCGCCGCGACGTGCGAGTCGCCGCCGTTTGCGACTTGGACTTGGCCCGGGCCGAGGCGGTGCGCCGTCAATTCGGGATTCCGGCGGCCTATGCCGACTTCCGGGAGATGCTGGAGAAAGAGCGTCCCGACTTTGTTGACGTATGCACGCCGCCGGGCGCCCATGCCGACATTGCGGTGGCGGCGTTGCAAGCGGACGCCAACGTGCTGATTGAGAAGCCTTTGGCTACTACCGAGGAGGAGTGTCAAAGGATTATCGAGGCCGAGCGGGGGGCCAGGGGCCGGGTGGAGGTGGCGCATACCGAGTTGTTCCATCCCTGGGTCATCAAGGCCCGCCAGCGTATCCGGCGCGGCGATTTGGGGAACCTGACCGGGATGCGTATCTTTTACTCTACGCCGGTTGCGCTGTGGATGACCGATCCCAGCCACTTCGCCCACCGGCTGCCCGGCGGGTCAATCGGAGAGACCGGGCCGCACGTGGTCTATCTGTCCCGGTCATTTATCGGGCCAATCCGCGACGTCTGGGTGCAGGGCCGGAAAATCCTGCCGGAATATCCCTGGTCGCCCTTTGATGACTATCGACTGGAGCTTGTGGGCGATAATGCCGCCAGCAGCATTGCGCTGACCTACACCAGCAAACATTCGGCCTTTCTGGTAGAGTTGTGGGGCACGGAAGGCATAATGAAAATTGATATGCAGAGCAAGGTGCTGGTCAACTACCGCCGGGTAAGCCAGTCCCCCGGCGGAATCGGCCTTTCGGCGGTCGGGGAGGCCGTCCAGATGGCCGCCGGCGCCGGCGCCAATGGTTTTGACTACCTGGCCGGCCGATTCAGGAACATCCATGACCGGACCATCAGCGAGTTCTTTCGGAACAGCGTCAACGGCCGGCCCCCCGCCGTTACCGCCGCGGACGGCCTGGAAACGGTGCGGGTAATGGGCGTCATCAGCCAACAGTTGCAATGCCAGGGGGCGGACGTGAACTCCCCCTCGAACAGCGGCCCGAACAACGCGAGCGGCCCCAGCAGGATGCGGTGACTTGGACAGCGAAAGTCGGCAAACCTCGAATCCCGAGGGTTATTCCAGCAGCGCCCCGCCGGCCGCGGGCGTGTCGGTAGTAATTCCGGCGCGCGACGCCGAAGCGACCATCATTCCTACCCTGGATTCGATCTTCGCGCAGGACTATGCCGGGCCGATTGAGGTTATCGTTGCCGACGGCTCGAAAACCCCGAAAATGGCCGAGCTAATCCGGCAGGCGCACCCCTGGGTGAAGATCATTCCCAATCCGGCAAAAACCCTGGTGCCGGGGGCCAACGCTGCGTTTCGGGAGGCCACCGGTGACTTCATGGTGCGGTGTGATGCCCACGTTGTCCTGCCCCCCAGCTACATCCGGCAGGCCCTGGAGACGCTGGAGCGAACCGGGGCGGCCAACGTCGGCGGGCGGCAACTGGCGGTGGGCGCCACCCTCTTTGAGCGCGCCGTAGCGATGGCGATGACCACCCCCCTGGGCGTGGGCGACTCCCGCCACCGGCTGGGTGGCAAGGAGGGCGCCTCCGACACCGCCTTTCTGGGCGTGTTCTCCCGGGCGACCCTGGAGGAGACCGGGGGCTACGATTCCCGACTGATTCGCAATGAGGACTACGAACTCAACTACCGCTTGCGGCAGCGGGGGCAAGACGGTTTGGTTCAACCCGGAACTGGTGGTGCAGTACCGGCCCCGCAGCACGCTCCCGGCGCTGGCGTGGCAGTATTTCAACTATGGCCGGAGCAAGTCGCGGATGGCGCTGAAACATCCCCGGGCCACCCGCCTGCGCCACCTGGCCGCGCCCGGTCTGGTGCTGGGTTTGGCCGGCGGCGCGGCGCTGGCGGTGGTGGCCGGTTTCTGGTGGCCGCTGCTGGCGATGCTGGTGGCCTACGCCCTGTCCCTCATCGGCGGGGCGGCGGTGGTGGGCTGGCGGCGGCGGGATGCGGCGGCGTTCTGCCTGCCGCTGATCCTGTTAACGATGCACTTGACCTGGGGGGCCGGTTTTTTCCTGCCGGATCGACTTTCCCCCCCCCCCCCCCCGAGATTCTGGCTATTTTTGACAACTTTATTATAGGTGGATGAATCGACTCCGGCTCTAGCGGGGAGCGCCGTATGCTTACCAGCGCCGCGCGGCAGCCGGGTCGCCAGCCCTGATGATGCTCCCACTATGACGCTTTCACCCGATACCGGAACACCCGATACGGGAACAACTGATACCGGAACAACCGGTGCGCCGGAAACCCCGGCCACCACCGGCGGGCAGGACGCGGTCGTAATGTTTGCGACCCTGGCCGGCATGGCCGGGATGACCCTGCTGGTGCAGGCGCTGTTGGCCTACCTGCTGCTGCCCGAAGGCCGGGGCGCCTACGCCGTCTGCATCGTGTTCGGGACGATTCTGGGGTCGATTCTCTCCCCCCGGCGCGCGGGAGGGCGCCCAGTATTTTGCCGCCGCCGGGCCGGTAAGCGTCTCTCAATGCGTCTCCTCTCTCCTGGTGATTTGTCTGGTCGGCGGGGGGCCTGGCCGGCGCGCTGTCGGCGCCCCTGATTTACAGCGACCTGGCCTTTTTCCAAAAGGCGGAGACCCCTACCTTTCTGCTGGCCCTGGCGATGGCGCCGGTTGCGGCCATCTCCATCGCCCTGGATCATCAGTTCGTCGCCCTCCGGCGTTTCCGGCGGCTGGCGGTCTTTTCCATGCTCCGCCTCCTGGTGAACGTGCTGGCGATACTGATTCTGGTCCGGGTCTTGGGGATGGGGGCGGGCGGGGCGGTCATCGCCTTGACCGCCGCTCATGGCATTATGATTGCCGCCTGCCTGGTGGACCTGCGGGGACACCGCCGGATAGCTTTTGAGTTGCCACGGCTCTCGAGTCTCACCCTCATTCTTGGCTACGGCTTGAGATACCATCCGGCGCGGATGGGCGCCGTGCTCGAGGGACACCTGGGCGTTTTCGTCCTGGGGCTGATTGCCACCCAGTCGGAAATCGGGCTGTTCGCCGCGGCCAGCGCGCTGATGCTGGGCGTCCTGCTGATTTCCAATGCGGTGGGCGTTGTCCTGTATCCCCGGGTGGCCGGCCAGGAGCGCCTCGAATTGGTCGCCCTCTGCCTGCGCCTGGTGGGAGCGGCGACCGCGCTCTGCCTGCTGGTTCTGGTGGCGCTCAGCGTGCCGTTAGTCCGTCTGCTGCTGTCGGCCTCCTTTATGCCGGCCGTCCCGCTGCTGTGGATTATCGCCCCGGCCATCCTGGCGTCCGCGCTCTCCGCGATTTTTGTGACTCACTTCAAGGGCACGAATCTCCCCGGCGTCTGTTCGTGGGCGGTTTTCCTGGGGTTAAGCGTCAACCTCAGCGTGCTGCTCCTGCTCTACCCGCGGCTGGGCGTGGCGGCGGCGGCCTGGGCGATGACCGCCGGCATGGGGAGCGGCTGCTTGTTCCATGCCATCGTTTTCCACCGGACGACGCGGATGAGTTTGGCTGCCGCCTGGCTGCCCCGGCGCAGCGATGCCACCTTCCTGTGGGCCGCCGGCCGCTCGGCGCTGGCCGGCGGCATCCGGGGGAAACCGCCGGCCCCGGTTCCCTTGAAAGACGAAGTGAAAGACGAAGACGTAGTTCATGAAAGCCGCTAAAGGGCCGAACCTCCTGCTCATCGCCCCGATCCAGCAAGGCGGGGCCTCCGACACCAACATCGTCGGGGGCAACAAGGTGATGGCCGACGAGCAAGTGCGGGAGTTGACCTTGCGGGGCTTTGTGGTGGACGCGGTGGATACTTCGGGGAATGTTACCAACCTTTCCCCCTGGAAAATCCGGGCCAATCGCCTGACCCGGTTCCTGCGGGTGGCCTGGGGCGCGGCGCAAAGGCTCCGGCGCGCCGACGTGGTGTTTCTCATCATTGCGTCCTATTCGGCGCTGAGCCTGGCCTCTTTTTTCTGGGTTATCTGCAAGATTGGGCGCCGGCCTTTGGTGGTGCGGATTACCGGGGGCGACCTGCGGGAGGATTACCGGCAATACGGCCCGCTGGCCCGCTGGCTGGCCCACCGGACCTGGTTGCGGTCGGCCCTGGTGTACGTGGAAACGCAGCAGTTGTTCCGGGACTTTGACCGGCCGGCCAATTTTCGCTGGCTGCCCAACACGCGGGATCTAGCGGCGCCGGCCGCCGCCCGGCGCGACCAGGGCAAGGTGGAAAAGCTGATTTTCCTGGCCCGGTTGGATATGGACAAGGGGTTGGCCGAGGCCCTGGACGCCTGCCGCCAGTTGCCGGAGAATTGCCAACTCACCGTTTTCGGCCCCGGTATGTCCGAAACCGACTTTTCCCTGTTTGACGGCCACCCCCGGGCGACCTACGGCGGCGTCCTGGCCCCGGCGGAAATACCCCAGGCCCTCAGCGAACATGACCTGCTGGTGTATCCCAGCTACTACCGGAGCGAAGGCTACCCCGGCGCCATTCTGGAGGGCTTTCAGTGCGGCCTGCCGGTGGTGGCCGCCCGCTGGGGCGGGGTAGCCGAACTGGTCGAGCATGAGGAGAACGGTCTGCTGGTAGAACCCCGTTCCGCCGCGGCGGTTCAGGCCGCCATTGAACGGCTGCGGGCCGACCCGGAGTTATACCGGCGGCTGTGCGCCGGGGCCGTGCGCCGGGGAAATTACTTTCGCAGCGCCAACTGGTATGATGGCGTGGCGGATGATTTGCGCGGCTTGTGTCGGGGGTAGGTGTTTTTGGAGTTACCCTATTGAATAGGAAACGCTTTGAATAGGAAACGCTATCGGAAGTATGTCATTCCAAATTAGAGATATGTCATTCCGAGCGGAGCGAGGAATCTAAACTCTTGCATCAGCCAGGCTTTCCCCGGAACCGGAACGGTACAGCGGCCAGGGTTTTAGATTCCTCCCTGCGGTCGGAATGACATACTAATTAGTGGTATTCTTAACCTTTGATGATAATACTAACAAGCGCCGGGCAATCGGAGCATAAACAACCGTCGTTCCGGCGAAAGCCGGAATCCAGAACGCTCGATAGTAAGCACCCTCTTTTCCGGGAGGATTTCCTGGATTCCGGCTTTCGCCGGAACGACGGTTGCTTGGGGTGGAATGACGGCTGCTTGGGTTGCCCGGGTTAAAATGCGATTGCCCTGGAGTAGGGTGGTTCGACAAGCTCACCATGAGCGGTTATTGATTATGAGCGGTCATTGATTTGCGCCCCGCACTCGTAGGATAGACCCATGTTGTCCCTGATACATCCCCTCTGGCAAAGGCTGGAGTTTTTAGCCGTCCCGTGCATCGCCGGTTCCTTTTGGGCGCTGGCGGCGCTGGTGCAGGTAAAGCTGCAAGGCGGCGTGATTGAGCCGCTGGTCTTGGGGGCGATGCTCGTGGGCTGCCTGCTGCTGCTGGGTTTTGTGAGCCTCCGGCGGTGGCAATGGCGGTCGCTGGGAACGCCCGGACTGCTACTGCTGGCGGCCATCGCGTCTTACCTCGGCATTTCCACAGTGGTTTCCCTTGCCACCGACGCCGAACTGTTGACCAGAGACCTGGCGCGGCAAGGCTTTTTCCTGCTGGTGACCGTGGCGGCCCTGCTGGGCGGCCGGTGGATGCTGGAGCGGATCGGGGCCGAGGCGTTGTTGAAGGGGCTGCTGGCGATTCTGGCGGCCGGCTGCGTGGTCATTCTGGCCTCGCCCTTCCTGCGGGAAATCGGCGTGCTGCCGGAGTACCGGCTGCCCTATCGTCTGACCGGCGCTTTTACCGACCCTAACGACGCCGGATTTATCGCCTGTATGACGGTAGCCCTGGCCCTGGCATTTCAAGCCAACGGACGGCAACGCTCTCTGGGGTGTCTGGCCCTGTTCCTGGGCTGCGCTGCGGGAATCGCCTCATTTTCCAATACGGCGAGCATCGTGCTGAGCGCGGTACTGACCCTGTTCCTGCTGGGGAACGTCCGCCGCCTGCGCCAAGACCTCTGGCATACCGGCCTGACGGCGCTGCTGCTGGCCGCCGTCCTGGTTTGGCTGGCCGTGAGCTTTCGGGGGATTGTGTTCTTTGGGCAGCCGGAAAGTCTCACCGCGTTTGCGTCAAACGCCACGCTGCCGGCGACACTGCCGGCGCCGATACCGGAAACCCTGCCGGCGCCGCCGCCGGGGCGTCCGGCCTTGAATCCCGGCTTAACCGCGATTCAAGGATGGGACGCCAACGGGCGGGTGGGGTCGCCGATGATCGCCTACTTGGTTGACGATTGGGAATACTGGAATGATGATGCCCCGGCCCGGCGCTGGCGTTGGCAGCGGGCCGACGCCGTCGCCAGCGCCGGGGACGGCGCGGCCAATGTACCCGACGCCGGCACTTGGGCCGACGTCGGGAATACCCAGTCCTGCTACTACAACCCGGCCGACGCCGATCGGGGCAAGTTCCTGCGCGGCTACCTGTACTACGAAAAGGAGGGGGCGCCTTACCTGGCGATGACCGGGGACGTCGGCCCGATAAGGGCGGCAACGGCGGGCGGCGCAACGCCGGCCTCCCGGTGGGAACGGGCTAGAGGAACCATGGCGTCCAGTCGGGGAGAAACCTGCGACTTCGGCGTGGGCGGTCTGGCGCGGCGGATGATTCTTTGGGAATTGGGCGCCGAAAAAGCCCTGGCCTCCCCCCTGGTCGGCAACGGCCTGTACCAACTCCACTTTATGGAGGGCGCGCCGATTGGACACCACGGTAACCCCACCGGAGTCCATAATGTGTACCTGATGCTGGTTGGCGAGGCCGGCATTATTCCCCTGGTGTTATACTTGCTGGCGTTGTTCTTTCTGGCGCGGCTGCTGTGGGCGGCGCCCAAGTCCCTGGGCCGGGATTTAGTCGTCGGCTGGGTTGTCGTGCTGGCAATGTTCGGCTTGACCTTTCACCATTTGCTCACGATGGGGGCCTACAATTTCGTTATTGGCCTGGCCTGCGCTACGGCGGCCTTCCTGGTGCAAGGGCAAAGCGACCCCAACGGCGGCGCGGCGGCCGGCGGGGATAGGGATGGGGATAGGGATGCAGTTGTTGATGGTTCCCTTGAAACCGGATAAGAATAAAGGGCAACCGTCGTTCCGGCAAAGGCTGGAATCCGCATCAGTCCTGGGCATTGCCGGTTCCTTCTGGGCGCTGGCCGTGCTGGTGCAGATAAAGCTGCAAGGCGGGGTGGTAGAGCCGATAGTCCTGGGGGCGATGCTGCTGGGCTGCCTGCTCCTGCTGGGTTTGGTGGGCCTCCGCCAGGGGCGGGACCTGGGAACGCCCGGACTGCTGCTGCTGGCCGCCATCGCGTCTTACCTCGGCATTTCCTCGGTGGTTTCCCTCGCCAACGACTTCGAGTTGTTGACCAGGGACGTGGCGCGGCAAGGCTTTTTCCTGCTGGTAACCCTGGCGGCCCTGCTGGGCGGCCGGTGGATGCTGGAGCGGATCGGGGTTGAGCCGTTGTTGAAGGGGCTGCTGATGGCGCTGACAGCCGGCTGCGCCGTCATTCTGGCCTCGCCCCTGCTGTGGGAAATCGGCATAGCGGCGGAGTACCGGCTGCCCTATCGTCTGACCGGCTTTTTTACCGACCCCAACGACGCCAGCTTTATCGCCTGCATCACGGTAGCGTTGGCGTTGGCGTTTCAAGCCAACGGACGGCAAGGCCCCCTGGGGTATCTGGCCCTGTTCCTGGGCTGCGCCGCGGGCATCGCCTCCTTTTCCGATACCGGCATTATTGTGCTGGGCGTGCTGCTGATTCTGTTCCTGGCGCGGAACCGCCGCCGCCTGCGCCAATACCTCTGGCATACCGGCCTGACGGCGCTGTTCCTGGCCGGCGTCCTGGTTTGGCTCATCGTAATTTTTCAGGGAATTGGGCTTTTCGGGCAATCGGAAACGCTGATTCCGGTAACGCCGACGCTCATTAACGGCGAGGCCGGTATTATTGACGTGAAGCAGGTGGGAAGCCCGGTCCGGGCCCACCTGGTTAATGACAAGGAGCACCGGGCTGACGACAACCCGATCCAGCGCTGGCGTTGGCAGCGGGCCGACGCCCGACTCTACGAGGTCAATAGGCCCGACGCCCGGCCGGTCGAGGTCATCGCGCCCGACGCCGACACTTGGGCCAGGATCGAAGGCGCCGGCTCATTCAGCTACACCCCGGTGGCGGCAGACCTGGGCAAGTTCTTGCGCGCCTCGGTGTCCTACGAAAAGCACGGCCTCATCTACCGGGTTCAGACGGCGACCGTCGGCCCGATTGGGCCAGCGCCGGAGACTAACCTGGTCGAGCTGGCGGTCGAGCTGGTGGCGGAAGCCGGCGATAACATTCGCGAAGACAGCGAGGCGCTGCCGCGGCGATTGTTCCTGTGGGAACTGGGCTTTAATAGAGCATTGGCCTCCCCCCTAGTCGGCAACGGCCTGTACCAACTCCACTTTATGCCCGGCGCCCCGATTGCCCACCAGGGGGCGCCAACGGGAGTTCACAATGTTTACCTGATGCTGATTGGTGAAGCCGGCGTTATTCCATTGGTGTTATACTTGTTGTCGCTGTTCTTTCTGGCGCGGGCGCTTTGGACGGCGCCCAAGTCCCTGGGCCGGGATTTAGTAATGGGATGGGTTATCGTGCTGGCGATGTTCGGCCTGATGTTTCACCATTTGCTCACTATGGGGGCCTACAATTTCGTTATCGGCCTGGCCTGCGCTATGGCGGCTTTTCTGGTGCAGGGGCAGGGACAAAGCGACCCCAACGGCGGCGCGGCGGCCGGCGGGGCTGGTGGGGCTAATGATGAGGTTGGGGGGAGTTCACGGGATAATGAATAATAGTTTCCGAAGTCTCTTGCGGCTGTTGCGCCGGGTGGGAATGGGCAACCCGCGCAAGGTCTATCACACCGTCGGCGGGCGGGCCGCCCGGCGGCTCGGGCTGCAAAGGACTCCTTTCCGGCCCACCAGCATCGACATTGAGCCGATTGATACCTGCAACTTCGCCTGCGACCATTGCCAGGTAACCCATTGGACGCGGCTGACTACCCGGTTGACCACCGAACGGTTCAAGGCAATTCTCCGCCAGTTGCCGATGCTGCGTCAGCTCAAGCTCCAGGGAATGGGGGAGCCGCTGCTGAACCGGCAGTTGATTGATATGCTGGAGGCGGGAGAGTCCGGGGGGCGCGCCGTCTCCATAGTAACTAATGGTTCGGTTTATACCGACAACATCGCCCAGCGGCTCAGCGCCCTGCGGGGAACGACTATAACCATCAGTATGGACGGCGCAACCGCCGAGACCTTTGAGGCAATCCGGGTCAACGGCAACTTTCAGAAAGTCGTTGACAACGTGGCCGACCTGGTACGCCGCCGGGGCAGCAACCTCTGGCCCGGCATCGAACTTCGGTCGGTGGTAACGTCCCGCAATGCCCACGAACTGCCGGACCTGGTACGGCTGGCAAAACGCCTCGGCGTGGACCAGTTGACGGTAACGACGTTGCTGACCGACTGGGGAAAAGAGGAGATGGCCGGGGCGATTGGGCCGATTGACGTTTCCCGGGGCGATTCCGAAGTTGACCGGTCGCTCCGGGAGTCGCGGGAAGTCGCCGCCGAAATCGGGATGGCGTTCAGCGTTGAGCATGGGCAGAGGTATTCCCGGACTAACCGGTGCGTCTGGCCCTGGCAGAGTTCCTACATCGCGGCCAACGGCGACGTCGTCCCCTGCTGTCAAATAGCCGATTCCAGCGTGGTGAAAATGGGCAATGTTTTTGAGGAACCCTTTGCCCAGATCTGGAACAACGATAAATACCGGGAACTGCGCCGGCGCATCGCCGGAAACGACATTCCCGACTATTGCCGCACCTGCTACGGGATGAAACCGGTTGCCGCCGACAAGGATAGCCAATAGCCGGCCGTGATAAAATGCCGGCGGAGGCCTGGAATGGTGTAGGGTGGGGTGGTTCGACAAGCTCACCATGAGCGGGTTTTGTTCTTGGCGTAGGCTTTGTTCTTTGAGCGGATTTGTTCCTAGCGCGGATTCGGTGCTTGACGCAGACTTTGCGCCGGCCCCGGCTCGTCGGCAGGGCAATCGTGTCTTAACCAGGGCAGGCCAGGCAACCCAAGGCAACCGTCGTTCCGGCGAAAGCCGGAATCCAGGAAATCCTACCGGAAATGCGGTAGCCGGCTCCAGAGCTTTCTGGATTCCGGCTTTCGCCGGAACGACGGGTTTATGACCGGAATGAAGGCAGTTTAAGCGTGTACGATTATTTACTGGTAGTGGGGCCGGGGCGGTCGGGGAGTGAATTCCTGTACCGGCTCTTGCGCGGCCATCCCAGCTTTGTTTTCCCGGAAATCAAGGAACGGTACTATTACCGTTCCCCGAAGGCCTTTCGACGGGCCTGGCAACGGTTGGACGGGTTGGGGCAGGGTCAAATCCTGTGCGACGTGGCTAACCTGGCCTATGCCGATGCCAAGCTGTCCCCCAGCATTGACGCGCTGGCGGAGGAGGGTTACCGGGTGTTGCTGGTGGCGCTGCTGAGAGACCACCGGGAGCGGGCCATTTCAATGATGCAGTTCCGCCGCAGCCGGGGCGAGCTTTCCGCGCTACGCGGCCCCCGGAACTTGGAGACGGCGGTGGTACGCGACCGGTTGACCCCGGACCGCCTGACCGCCATTTTCCAGACCAACGCCGACGTCCTGACCCTATCCTTTCCCGCCCTGACCCGGGACACCGGCGCCGTGCTGGAGGTTTTGGCGGCCCTCTGCGGGACGCCCCGGTTCAGCGGTATGCCCCAGCCGGCGGTGAATGAGGCGGTGGGCGCCCGTTCCTGGTGGCTCTCGGCGTTGGGGCGTTGGGGCGCCTATACCCTGCGCCGCCTCGGTTTCCGGCGGCTGTTGCAGCGCATCAAGGAGAACCGGACGGTCAACCGGGCCTTCTTTGTCCCCCTGACCACGGACCGGGAAAGGCCCCGCTTTGCGGTAGAATCGGTGCGGCTGTTGGATTCGGCGGCCCTGGACTGCCAGAACATCCTGGAGAACTCAGCCCGGCCGGTGAGCGAGGGTATCTATTTGCGAAAGCGGGAGCAGCCGGACGATGCGCCCCGGGGCTGAAGGGTCGCCCCCATCCCCCGCCCTGGGCACGGCGCACATCCTGGTATCGGGTCTCCGGCTGAGCCGGCGGCTTCGGACGCCGGCCAGGGAAATTCCCGGGAAAGCCGGCAAATGAGGACGCTGCGGCGCATCGTTCCGGGACGGCTGGCCCTGGCGGGGTTGTTCGTGGGGTTATTCGTGGGGCTGCTGGTGGTGGCGGCGGGTCTGCGTTTCTATGACCTGCCGGGGAATCCCGTATGGAATGACGAAGCCGTTGTCTCCAGTAATTCGAGTGGCGCCCTCTCGGAAGTAATCCCCAACACCCGCAGCAATAACTCCTCGCCGATCCTGTACCCCCTGGCGTTGTGGGTGGTGCAGAAAGTAGATGTATCGGCCTTCAGCCTCCGCCTGCTGCCGGCGACGGCCAGCGTCCTGACCGTGGCGGTAATGTTATTCGTGCTGCCCCGACTTGGGGTGAACCGGTGGGCAGCGTTTCTGGCGGCTCTACTGGCGACACTTTCCGTTGCCGCCATAGAACACGCCCAGGATGCGCGGGAATACTCCATTGACGCGCTGCTGGCGGCTCTGTTGATTGCGGGACTGCTATGGTATCTGCGGGACGGTCGGAAAGTCCTGCTCTGCGTTGCGCTGTTCGTTGCGCCGCTGGTGCAGTACGGCTTGGCGCTGTTCGGGGTTGCCGTCATTGGCGCCGCTATTCTGCTTACTCCCTCGACTTTTCCGGCGGCAGAGTGCAATTCGCACCTGAACCGGGTTCGTAACTGGTTCCAACGGCGCATCGCCCTGGTCGGGCCGGCCGGGTGCTTTCTGGCGGGTTGTGTCCTGAGCTACGCGGTAACTTTGCGCGATCAGTGGTGGGAAGGGGGCTTCGCTTCGAGTACCTATTTAGCGGCGTCTTACTATCAGGGAAAACTCGATGCGCTCGCGATATTTGAGTTTTCAATTGACCGGGTTTGGAGTTTATTGACCTACCATTTGCCGGCAGTGGTGGCGATAGCGGCGCTGGTCGCCTTGGCGCTGCTCCTGGTGGCAACATTATTCAGCAAGTTTCAAGGGGAGTTTCCCGACCGGGCCATCGCCGTTTTATTTGCGCTGTGCCTGGCAATTTCCGTTGGCGCCGCCCTGTTGGGCCTGTATCCCCTGGGCGGGATTCGCCAGGTCATCTATCTGGGGCCGATTATTTTCCTGGTGGTGGGGGTGGCGTTTCACGGCACGGCGGTTAGTCTGGCATCGCTGACGCGGCGGGGGTGGCTGGCGCCGGCGCTGGCCGTAGCGGTCGCCGCCGCCATCGCCCTGGCCGGCGTGGGCGCCATGGCGCAGGGCAGTCAGTACCGGACAAATCAAAACACCCAAGCCGCTTTTGCCTTTCTGGAAGAACGGGTGCGGGCAGGCGACCTGGTTTACGCCAGCAGGTCGGTAGTCCAGCCCCTCCGGTTCTATCAAGAAAAAGCGGCAAGGCCGGCCAATTACTACTCCAACTACTATTATGGAACCCACTGGTGCGCTGATCCCGGCGAGCCATGTCTCCGGGATGTGGCCGATTTATTAGTTTTAGCGCTCCCGGAGGTCCCCAATAGCATCTTCCTGCTCCACCGGCGCGGCGCAATCGAACCGGTAGATCGGTTGGAACTGCTGGGAGAGCAAGTTTCCGTGGAGCGTTTCCTGGCTGAGGGAAAGCTTACTATCTATCTGATGACTTACGATAATGAGTCCATGGCACGGGCGGCCCGTTCCACTTACGCGGCGCGGGTATCCGGCGAACCGGCAATCGACTCCGACTTTGACGTATATCTGAATGAGAACAATCTGACCTACGTTAAAGAGCCGTGCGCCCCGGCGGACACGGCGGCGTGGTTCTTTCTGGCCTTGCACCCGGTTGACGCGAATGACCTGCCGGCCCAGCGCCGGCCGCACGGCTTTGACAACCTGGATTTCCGATTCGGCGAGCGCGGCGTGATATTTGACGGGAGATGTATGGCAAGAGTCCCCCTCCCGGAGTATGCTATTACCCGCATCAGCGCCGGCCAATTCGTGCCGGTGGAGGGCGGTTACAACAACCTCTGGGAGGGGGAAATACACCTTGAACCGTAACCGGAAGGGCCGGCCGGGCTTGGCGCTGAACAACCGGCGGCGTGGGTTGAGTCCCGTAGTGGGGCTGATTGCCCTGGCCCTGCTGGGATTTATTACCGCCGCCTGTGCTGCCGACCCGACGGCTACGCCCATCCCGACGCCCCCGCCGGCTACGGCAACGCCGGCCACCGCCCCGCCGAAAGCGGAACCGCCGCTTACCACTCACCTTTACGCGCTGGAGAGTGAGCACGTCAGGCTGGAAGGTTTCACCTGGAGCGGCGGGGCTATTGAAAGTATCGGTGAGGACTTGCTGGTAGTTATGCCCAAGGGCCGGTTTGCCCTGGTCGCTAAGGACGGGACGGTGGAATATCCGGCGGGCCGCGTTCCGATGAATTATGCCGGGCTGGAGTCAATCCCGGTGAGCGAGCGGGTTGATTTCGAGCCGGCCGCGTTTCGAGTCGCCGACATTCTGCTGCAAGAGACGGCGGGGGGATACACCCTGTTCGTTACTCACCACTACTTCACCGGTGAGTGCATCCGGTTCCGGTTGTCGTCCACGACGATTCGGCGGGAGGCCGGCGGCATCACGGTCGCCCCGGACTGGCGGACGGTCTTTGATGCGGAACCCTGCCTGCCGCTGCTCGGTTTTGGCGGCGCCCAGGCCGGCGGGAAAATGTTGACCGACGGCGCCGACCACCTGCTGGTAACCATCGGAAACCACGCAACGGACGCCTGGCCGGCGCGCCCGACGTTTGACGCTGATCGGCATCTGGGCAAACTTCTGCGCATTGCCACCGCAACCGGCGAGGTCGAGGCGGTGGCAATGGGCTTGCGGAACTCTCAGGGGCTGGCGCGGGACGGGGCCGGCAATCTCTGGGCCACGGATCGCGGGCCGGAAGGCGGCGACGAGTTGAACCTGCTGGCGCCGGGCGGCAACTACGGCTGGCCCCTGGTGTCCTACGGGATTGAATCCGGGGGCAAGGTTCCCCCAATCATTGAGGACGCGGCAGTGGGTCAGCACGCCGGCTACCGGCGGCCGGTTTTCTCCTGGGTTCCCGGCCCGGCCGTCTCCGCCATTGCCGTCAACGACGGGCGGCAGTTTCCCCTGTGGAAAGACGACCTGCTGGTGGCTTCGCTGGGCGCCAAATCCCTTTACCGGGTCCGGCGGCACGGGACGGCGGTGCAGTACGTGGAGCAAATCGAACTGGGCTACCGCGTCCGGGACCTGACGTTTATGCCCGACGGACGCATCGCCCTGTTGCGCAACGCCGTGGGGGTTCAATTCCTGAGCCGTTCCGAGCAGTACTGTACCGAGGCGGCCCGGGCGCGGCGCGACGTGTACGCGGTCAACTGCGCCGCCTTAGCCCCGGCGCCGGCCGTGTCCCGGGCCGACGCCGGGCCGGCGGTGCCGTCTTTCATCCGAGACCTGAGTAGATACACTACCTCCGGCGCGCAGTTGTTCGACCAGCATTGCAGCTCCTGCCATCACCAGGACGCCGCGGAGCATGACGACGGGCCGCATCTGGTTGGCCTGCTGGAGCGGCCGGCCGGCCAGGTCGCCGGCTACCGGTTTTCGCCGGCCCTGGCTGCGTCGGGCGTCGTCTGGACGCCGTACACTCTCACCCGGTTTCTCACCGACCCGGCGCAGGTTGTTCCCGGCACCACCATGGCGGCGCCGGACCTGCGCGGCGTGGAAGCCGGCGCCATCGCCAACTACCTCAGCAGCCTCAGCTACCTGGAACGGCTGGTCAAAGACCGCGAACCGATAATCCGAGACGACGATTTTGACGTATATCTCCAGGACAACACGCTGACCTACGTTAAGGCGCCGTGCGCCCCGGCGTATCTGGAAACGAGGTTCTTTCTGCGCGTGTACCCGGTTGCGGTGGCGGACCTGCCCGACGACCGCCGGCCGGCGGGCTTTGACAACCGGGACTTCGAATTCGGCGATCGCGGCGGAATCTTTGACGGGAAGTGTATGGCAACGGTGGCCCTCCCGGAGTATGCTATTGACCGCGTCGAGACCAGCCAGTATGTGCCGGTGGACGGCGATTACAACAACTTATGGGAGGGGGAAATCCCCGGAGAAGCCGGCAAATGAGGACGCCCCGGCGCAGCTCACCGGGCCGCCTGGCGCGCTGGCGCCCCGACTCCTTTACCCTGCTGCTGGCCGGGCTGTCCCTGCTGGGGGCGGCCCTCATCCTGGCGCGGGAGGCCAGCTATGGGGTGGCGCTGGAAGCGGATTTCGCGGCCTACCTGTCCGTGGCCCGGAATTTGCTGGCGGGCGAGGGGTTCGTTCAAATTTACGGGTGGCCTTATCTGCACTGGCCGCCGCTGTACCCCCTGCTGCTGGTCGCCGCCAGCCTGGGGGTGTTCGACCCGCTCCAGGTGGCCGGGCCGTTAAATGCCGCCGTCTTTGGACTGACCATCTTTGTGGCCGGCCACTACCTGCGGCGCCGCGTTCAACATCCCTTCCTGGTTATCTGGGCCGGCCTCGCCATTATGCTGGCAACCCCCTTGACCTGGGTGGCGTCGGCCGCCATATCCGAGGCCCCCTTCATCCTGTTCACCACCCTGGCCCTGACCCGGACCGCCCGGTTCTTGGAGGCCGGCAAGGGTTCCGACCGGTCAGCCCTGATTTGGGCGGCGGTATTCACCGCCCTGGCCTTGCTCACCCGCTACGTTGGCGTAACCTTGATAATAACCGTGCTGCCCCTGCTGCTGCTCCGGCGCGGCGTGGCGCCGGGGGATAAGGCTAAAGACGCCGGCTTGTACCTGCTGATTGCCATGACGCCGGTAGCCCTGTGGCTGGGGCGCAACTTGCTGGTTCACGGCCAGATTTATGGTATCACCTGGCCGTCGCCGTACAGCTTGCCGGAGATTCTGGAAAAGTATCTCAGCGATCTGGCTAAGTGGGTGTTCCTGGTCCTGCCCGCCGAGGACATCAGAGTCGCCGCCGCGCTATTGACCGGGCTAGTCCTGGTAGTTCTGGCTCTGGCCGTCGGCTATACGCTCATAAGGGCGCATCAGGCAGCCGGAGAGGAGCAAGAGCGGGGCGCGCCGCCGTTCTACCTGTTTGGCGGCTTTGCCCTGGTCTATCTGGCCTTTCTCACCGTTTCCCAAACGCAGACTGAATTCGTACCCCTGGGCGGCCGGCATCTGACCCCGGTGTATCTACCCCTCCTGTTTGCCGCCGTGTTGACGCTGGATAAGCTGTTGGCCGATGGGCCGGGCGGGTGGGCCGCAAAGTTCGCCGGAAGGTGGCCGGCAATCGGCAGAATTATCCGGCCGGCCTGGCCTCCGGGGGCAAAGCCCGGCCTGCTGGCTCTGGTTATTGTCGCGGCGCTTTGCCTCTGGCTGGCCGGCGGCGTGGCGCTGAACGCACGGGAAATTCGGCGGGCCAACGAACAGGGCTTGGGCTTCCGGGGACAGGAGTTTGCCAACTCGGAGGTATTGCAGTACGTCCGGGGAATACCGGCTGACCGCCGGATCTTCAGCAATGGCGGGGATGTTATATACATTTACGCCAACCATCCGGGATATTACTATCTGGTCCGGGAGTTGGACGATGCCCGGCACCCCAGCGATGCCGGCGGCGCGCGGCGGCAGATCGAAGAGGCGGCGGCGGGCGCCTACGTCGCCTGGTTCCATTTCCAGGCCCGCTATTACGACTACGCGGTAGAGGAATTGCCCTACCTGGAGCCGGTGGCGGAGTTGGCGGACGGCAGCATATTCCGGGTCAACCGGGCTTATGCGCCGCCGGGCGGTTAATCAGCTACGGAGAACCGGTAGCCAGTTCCAACTTTTTATAAAACCTTCGTTCCGGTTATAAAACCGTCGTTCCGGCTATAAAACCGTCGTTCCGGCGAAAGCCGGAGTCCAGAAAGCTCGGTAGCCAGTACGCTCTTTTCCGTGAGGATTTCCTGGATTCCGGCTTTCGCCGGAACGACGGTTGCTTGGGTTGCTTGGGTTACCGACGGTTGCCGGGGTTGCCAATGACGGTGGCTTGGGTTGCTCCGGTTAAGACACGATTGCCCTTACCTTGACGGGGAATGTATGGCGGCGGTGGCCCTCCCGGAGTATGCTATTACCCGCATCAGCATCGACCAGGACGGGCGCGGGGCCGGCGGTTACAACTACCTATGAGAGGGGGAAATCCCCGGGAAAGCAGGCAAATGAGAACTCTCTTGCGCCCCTCTCCGGGACGGCTGGCCCTGGTGGGGTTATTCGTGGGCCTGCTGGTGGTGGCGGCGGGGTTGCGTTTCTATGACCTGCCGGGGCAGTCGACGTCGTATGACGAAGCCGCTGCCTCCAGAAATGCCGGCGGCGCCCTCTCGGAAGTAATCCCCAACACCCGCGTCAGCAACTCCTCGCCGATTCTGTACCCCCTGGCGTTGTGGGCGGTGCAGAAAGTGGATGTTTCGGCCTTCAGCGTCCGCCTGCTGCCGGCGGCGGCCAGCGTCCTGACCATAGCGGTGATGTTGTTTCTGCTGCCCCGCCTGGGGGTGAACCGGTGGGCCGCGTTCCTGGCGGCCCTGCTGGCGACGCTTTCCATGCCCGCAATCTGGCACGCCCAGGATGCGCGGGAATACTCCATTGACGCGCTGTTGGCCGTGCTGCTGATAGCGGGCTTGTTATGGTATCTGCGGGACGGCAAGAAAGTCCTGCTCTGTGCTGCGCTGTTTCTTGCCCCGCTGCTCCAGTATGGTTTGGCGCTGTTCGGCGTCGCCGTACTGGTCGCCGCGATAGTTCTAACCCGCTCCCCAACTCTGGCGGCGTCAGCGGATAATTCAGCTCTAAACCGGGTTCGTAACTGGCTCAAGGCGCGTATGGCCCTGGTCGGGCCGGCGGCGTGTTTTCTGGCCGGGTGCGTCCTGAGCTACGCGGTTACTTTGCGCTATCAGTGGTGGCGTTGGGGCTATGGGCCAGAGGTGGGACAGGCGAATCGCTATAAGGGAGGCTTTGATGAACCGGTAGCGCTCCTGGAGTTTTCGATTACGCGGATTTGGCGTTTATTGACCTATCACTTGCCGGAGGTGGTGGCGATAGCGGCGCTGGTCGCCCTGGCCCTCCTGCTGGTGGTGTCTTTGAAACGGCGGCGACTCGATGCCATTACAACCCTGGCCCTGCTGGCCGTGGGCGCCGCCCTTTGCGCCGCCCTGCTGACCTTTTACCCCTTGGGCGGGATTCGCCAAAACCTCTATCTGGGGCCGGTCATCTTTCTGGCCGCCGGCGTCGCCATCCATTGGGCGGCGAAAAGTCTGGCCGGGCTGACGCGGCGGGGGTGGCTGGCGTCGGCGCTAACCGTCGCGGCGGCCGGCGCCATAGTCATCGCCGGAGTGGGCGACCTGCTGCGCGACAGTCCCTATGAGAAACCCTACAACGCCAAGGCGGTTCTCGCCTATCTGGAAGAGAATGGGGCCGCCGGAGACGTAGTTTTCGTAACCCATTTTGCAACCCTTTCGATAAAGTTCCATCAAGCGGAAAAACCGGGCAACTACCACTATGGAGAGCAACGATGCTGGACTGACTTTGCCGAGTGTCTCCGGGAGCTGGAACGTTTAGTCCTCGCGCTCCCGGAGGCCCCCAATAGAATCTACCTGGTCCATGAGCGCTTATCACTGGAGCGGTTGGAGGTGATGGGGGAGCAGGTGGAACTGCTGGGCGAGACGGTTCCGGTTGAGCGGGTCATTGTTGACGGAGAAATCAATATCGCGCTGATTGCGAACGCCGGAGAGTACGTTGCGCCGGCATCCGCGGTGCTGGCATCCGACTACGCGGCGCTGGTATCCGGCGAACCGGCAATCGACTCCACCTTTGACGTATATCTCAGTGAGAACACGCTGACCTACGTTAAGGAGCCGTGCGCCCCGGCCGACACCGAGGCGCAGTTCTTTCTGGCCTTGTACCCGGTTGACGGGGTTGACCTGCCCGGCCCACGCCAGCCGCACGGGTTTGACAACTTGGATTTCCGGTTCGGCGAGCGCGGCGTGGTGTTTGGCGGGAAGTGTATGGCAACGGTGGCCCTCCCGGAGTATGCTGTTACCCGCATCAGCACCGGCCAGTACGTGCCGGTGGAGAGCGGTTTCAACAACCTCTGGGAGGGGGAAATACACCTTGAACCGTAACCGGAACGGCCGGCCGGGCTTGGCGCTGAATAACCGGCGGCGTGGGTTGAGTCCCGTGTTGGGGCTGATCGCCCTGGCCCTGCTGGGCGTTCTCGCCGCCGCCTGCGCTGAGAACCCGGCGGTTACGGCCCCGCCGGCAACGCCCACCGCCGTCCCGACGCTCCTGCCGGCCACGCCCACCGCCGTCCCGACGCCCCTGCCAGCCACGCCTACCGCCGTCCCGACGCTCTTGCCGGCAACGCCCACCGCCGTCCCGACGCCCCTGCCAGCCACGCCTACCGCCGTCCCGACGCCCCTGCCAGCCACGGCAACGCCAGCCCCGGCCCCACCGGAAGCGGAACCGCCGCTTGCCACGCATCTTTATGCGCTGGAGAGTAAGTCGGTCCGGCTGGAAAGGTTCGACGGGCGTGGCGGGGCCATTGAAAGCCTGGGGGAGGACTTGCTGGTAGTTACGCCCAAGGGCCGGTTTGCCCTGGTCGCCCGGGACGGGACGGTGGAATATCTGGAGGGCAGCGTTCCGATGAATTATGCGGCGCTGCAATCAATCCCGGCGAGCGAACAGATTGATTTCGAACCGTCCGTATTTCGAGTCGCCGATATTCTGCTGCAAGAGACGGCGGGAGGATACACCCTGTTTGTTACTCACCACTATTTCACCGGTGAGTGCATCCGGTTCCGGTTGTCGTCCACGACGATTCGGCAGGATGCGGCGGGCGTTAAGGTTTCCTCGGACTGGAGGACGGTATTCGACGCGGAACCCTGTTTGCTGCTGCTCAGTTTCGGCGGCGCCCAGGCCGGCGGGAAAATGTTGACCGACGGCGCCGACCACCTGCTGGTAATAATCGGGACCCACGCGAGCATCTGGTCGGCGCGCCCGACGTTTGACCCTGACCGGCATCTGGGTAAGCTCCTGCGTATTGCCATCGCAACGGGAGAGAGCGAGGCGCTGGCAATCGGTTTGCGCAACTCCCAGGGACTGGCGCGGGACGGGGCCGGCAATCTCTGGGCCACGGATCACGGGCCGCAGGGCGGCGACGAGTTGAACCTGCTGGAGCCGGGCGGCAACTACGGCTGGCCCCTGGTTTCCTACGGGATTGAATACGGGGGCAGGGTTCCCTCAATCATTGAGGACGCGGCAGTGGGTCAACACGACGGCTACCGGCGGCCGGTTTTCTCCTGGGTTCCGTCGCCGGCCGTCTCTGCCATCGCCGTCAACGACGGGCGGCAGTTTCCCCTGTGGAAAGATGACCTGCTGGTGGCTTCGTTGGGCGCCAAATCCCTTTACCGGGTTCGGCGGCACGGGACGGCGGTGCAGTACGTGGAGCAAATCGAACTGGGCTACCGCATCCGGGATCTGACGTTTATGCCCGACGGACGCATCGCCCTGTTGCGGGATGGCGGGTGGGTTTATTTCCTGAGCCGTTCCGAGGGGTACTGTAATGAGGCGGCGCGGGCGCGGCGCGACGTGTATGCGGTCAACTGCGCCTCCTTCGCCCCGGCGCCGGCCCGGGACACCGCCTACGCCGGGCCGGCGGCGCCCGCTTTCATCCGAGACCTGGACAGATACACTACCGCCGGCGCGCAGCTGTACGGCCAGCATTGCAGCGTCTGTCATAATCAGAACGCTGAGCGGCATGACGCCGGGCCGCACCTGGTTGGCATCTTGAATCGGCCGGCCGGCCAGGTCGAAGGCTACCGGTTTTCGCCGGCCCTGGATTCGTTGGGCGTGGTCTGGACTCCGCACACCCTTACCCGGTTTCTCACCGACCCGGAGCAGGTCGCTCCCGGCACCACCATGGCGGCGCCGGACCTGCGCGGCGTGGAAGCCCGCGCCATCGCCAACTACCTCAGCAGCCTCAGCTACCTGGAGCGGCTGATGGAAAACGGCGAACCGGTCGTCCGCTCCGACTTTGACCTATATCTCCGCGACCACACGCTGACCTACGTTAAGGAGCCGTGCGCCCTGGCCGACACCGAGGGGATTTTCTATCTCCACCTGTACCCGGTTGAGGTGGCTGACCTGCCCGACGACCGCCGGCAGCATGGCTTTGACTACCTGGATTTCCGGTTCGGCTGGCACGGCGGGGTATTTGACGGGAAATGTATGGCAACGGTGGCCCTCCCGGAGTATGCTATTGACCGCGTTATGACCAGCCAGTACGTCCCCGGCCAGGGGGACGTTTGGAAGGGAGAGTTCCCGTTCAATGGGGCAGAGTGAGCAAGACCGGCCCACCAGGGCCAACCCATACCCCCGGCGGCATTGGCCGGCAATAAGGACATTGGCGGCGGCGGCCCTGCTGCTCGGCGTTATAGTTCTGGCGGTGGGCTGCCAGGGCCGGACTCCCACTCTTGCGCCGACGCCTACGCCGGCGCCCTTGAACGCCACTGTCGCCAAGTGGTTTGACAATCACACCGCCGCCATCTCCATTACCAACGATGACTGGCCCATCCGGGGCCGGGAACCGGACATTGACGGCTACGTGCTGGAGCAGGGCCTGATAATGGGCTATGAGGTAACTACCGGAAACTCCTTTAACGGCGACCCCATATTCAGCGGGCCGGAGGATGAGCGGATTGCCTATCTGATGTCGGAGTTGGTTCCCCAGGGGTTCAGCTACTTCGGGCATGGACACAATCACGTTGACCACGATGTGTTGTCTTATGAGGAGGCCCTCGCCTCATTCCAGGCCAACTATGACACGATGATTGAATGGGGGATGACGCCGGTGGCCTATGCCTACCCGCGCAGCGCCGGCCACGAAGCGGAGACGCAGCAGGCGTTGGCGGATGCCGGGTTTTTGAGCGGCCGGCTGGTGTCCCGGGACGCCAGCGAAGCCTACAACATCCCCTGGAACCAGCGGGCGCCGGACAACTGGTTCGGCCTGATTTCGATGGAGATGCAGAGTATCGAGTTTGAGGGCTGCGGGAACTGTACCAACAACAATGCGGAGTTGACGCCAATTCTGGATGAGGCGTTGGCGCGGACGGCGTGGGTTATACTCACCTACCACAGCATCGGACAGCGGTATTGGGGCTGGTACGCCTGGGATGAATTCCGCAAAGACGTTCAATCCATTGCGGCGCGGGACTTCTGGACGGCCTCAATGAACGACATAACCCGGTACGTCCGGGAGAGAGAGAACGTAGCGCTGCTGGTTGAACCGGTTAAGGGCGGCGCCGGCACCGAAAGCATCGCGATTACCCTGTCCGACGGCCTGGACAACGTAAGATTCAACCATCCGCTGACCGTGCTGTTTGACCAGCCGGCCGATTGGGTGGGCCGGCCCTTCACCGTTACTCAGGACGGTGAAACGCTGGCTGAACTGGTCTTTGACACCGAGGCGGCTATGCTTTCCCTGTTGCCCAATGAGCGGCCCTACTTGCTGCGCCCGCGCCCTTAGCCGGATAGGAACCAGATGTTTGGCAAAACGATTGATTACCGGCTGCTGCGGCCCTTCGTGCATAGCCGGCACCCGGAAGCGGAGGAGTTGCGTCAGGTTGAGCGGGACTTGGGTATCGAGTCCGCCATGGCGCGCTTTGAGAAATGGAACAGTCGCCTGGACCACGCCATCCCCATTGAGCCGGCGCTGCGCTACCTGGACGTCGGGTGCGGCATGGGCGAGATGTGCCTGGCCCTGGCGCAGCAGGGATGCCGCCACTTGACTGGCATTGATAAAGACTCCTACTACATCGAAATCGCCCAGGACTGCGCCCGGCAATTGCAGTTGCAGGACCGCGTTACCTTCGAGTGCGCGAATGTTCACGACCTACCGGGCGGGCAGCAGTATGACATCGTGCTTTCTCATGAGATGCTGGAGCACGTGGAACGCCCCCGCGACTTCCTACGCCGTATTGACGGCCTGCTCCAGTCAAAAGTCGGGGGTGGGGGCCGGATAATTATCGGGTTTGGCCCCCTGTTTCACTCCCCCATCGGCGACCACCTGAACCGGTTCTTTAAATTCCGCATACCCTGGGGGGGAATCCTGTTTTCGGAGGCGGCGCTGATGCGTCTCCGGCGCGAGTGCTGGCAACCGGTAGCGGATGAGGCCGAGGCGTTTGAGGATATGCGGGAAGGGCTGAACAAAATGAAGTATTCGGAGTTTCTCCGCTACGTCAAAGAAATGGGGTGGCAAACGGAACGGTTGATAGTGAACCCCCAGTTGAAACGCTGGTCGGCCCTCTGGCGGCTTTCCAACCTGGTGTTGCGGGTGCCTTGGTTGCGGGACTACTTTGCGGTTTCCGTATATGCGATTTACCGGCGGCCCTAGATAGCCCTACTTCCTTGCTTGGTATTCTCAACACGAGTTGGCGTTCTGGCCGGAAAACTCCGGCGGCCGGCCGGCCACCGGTAGGGGCGGGTTTGTAACCCGTCCGCCACGCCAGGGCAAGGTCATTTTGCGGAACGAATGTAGCCATAGCTGAAATATCCTTGCCCCGGAGCCTGGGTGGGTTATAAACCCGCCCCTACCGTCCACTAAGGCCGGGCAAGGAACCCCCACGCCGGTTGAGAATAACGGCAAATAGGTATTCTCAACCGGTGTTGGTGTTCCTTACCCGTACCGGTTCCTTTGGATGGTAGGGGCGGGTTTATAACCCGCCCAAGCTCCGGTGCAAGGATAGGTCGGATACGATGATTCCGTTACCCGAATGATTCTGCCGTTGCGGGTCGGGCGGGTTATAAACCCGCCCCTACCGGCCGCCGGAGTATTCCGGTCAGAACATCAACTCGTGTTGAGAATACCTATTTGCCGGCCAATTCCCGCAACTCCTCGGCCAGCCGGTCAAAATGGCCCCCCGGCCGGTAGAACTCGCCCCGCTCCCTGGCCCCGGCGGACAGCCGGCGGTACAGGGCCGGGTCATCCAGCAGCCGGGCCAGGGCCGCCTGCAACTCCGGGACGGAGCGGGGCGCCACCAGCAGCCCGCTCTTTTCGTGTTCCACCTGCTCCGGGACGCCGCCAATCGCGGTGGCAATCACCGGCACGCCGCACTGGAAGGCTTCGATAATCACCCCCGGCGTGCCTTCGCTGCTCAGATAGCTGAGGAACAGCAGCAGGTCGTGTTCAGCCAGAACGCGGGGCGCCTCCGCCGGCTCCAGCACCCCGCCGTAGGTCGCCCGGGGGTGGCCCTCAAACAGGGAAAAGTCGGTGTTGGGCATCCGAGGGCCGAACACCCGGAGTTGGCAGTCCTCAGGCAGGGAACGGCCGGCGTCCAGGGCCTCGGCTAACCCCTTTTCCATCCTGAGCTGGCCCATAAACAGCAGTTTGCGTACCTTACCCCGGTCTGGATCCCGTTCCGGCCCGGTTTCCGGGGGGCTGAGGTCCCGGGTGTTAGCCAGCCAGCGAAAGTTGTCCCGGCGGCTGAACTCCCGGCGGGTCTGCCGTTCCTCATAGACCAGGGGGGCGCGGAGAAAGGTACGGTCCATCAGCCAGCGGCGGGCCGGCCCGTAGCGGTGGTAGGTAAAGTAGAGGCTGTCGCCAAAGAACCGCAGGGCCAGGGGGCGGCGCAGCAGCCGGCACAAGGCCCAGATGGTGGTGGCCGCCGTCAGCGCCGAGTAGGCCGACAGGTGAAAGAATACCAGGTCGGAACGGCGCGCCCGGCGCAGGACGCTCCAGACCACCCGCGCAAAGGTAAGCAGTTCGTAGCTCAGGATTTTCCAGCGGGGCAGGTTGGGCCGGGGCCGGGCGGTGTTGATGAGGTCCAGGTCAAAGCCGCGCCGGGGCAACTCCCGCACCGCCTCGGCAAAGGTTACTCTGGCCCCGCCGATCGGTTCGCCCAGGGAGGCCGGCTTGCCGGGCAGTGGGCCGATGAGCAGCAGCTTTACCGGCGCTGCCCGCTCCTGGGCCGACCCTTCCCGACTCAACCGCCGTTCTCCCGGCTATGACCATTTGCCAGGCGCGCCCGGGTGCGCCCGTCCAGGAACTCCAGGCCGCCGGCGTAGTTGACCGTGTGGGTGCCCCGGTTGCCGGCCAGCCCGCAATTGTCCAGGCGGCCAATGGGGGTTTCGGCGTAGGAATGTTCGTTCAGTTCCGCCACCCGGTTGAGGACTACCGCGCCCCCGTAGCGTCCGCCGCAATCCTGGGCCGGGCGAATCAGGCCGCCGTTCTTGGAAAACAGCCGGCCGGCCGGCCGGGCCCGGCGGCGGTCGGACACCACCGGATTGGCCGGATGAGGCCGCCACGTTCCATCCAGGGCGTCGGCCATATAAATATGCAGTTCGTCATTGGCCTGCGCCCGCGCCTCGCTCACCGTGCCGAACAGCCAGAGTTTCCCGTCCTGGCAGTGCAGCGTCGGGTCGCCCATGCTCACGCCGTCCAGCAGCGTCCCTTCCCGGCTCCAGTCGTCGGGGAACCGGCGGCAGCGCCACAGGTCAACCCGATGCTCGTCCCAGGTTTCGGGAATCAGGTAAAGCTGGCCCTGCTGCTCAAAAATAAAGGGGTAGGAGAGATGCCAGGGACATTCCAGGGCGGTAGCGACTTCACCCAAATCGCCGGCGGCGGACACCGGGGCGCAGGATATGACGGCTTTCTTTGCCGCAAAAGAGTAATCCTCAAAGAACACCCAAACCTGGCCGTCCACGACTATGGGAACCGGGTCGGCCCAGAAACGCCCATGCGGGGCGTGATGCACCTTCAGCCGGGCCGCCGGCGCCGCCCCGGTCAGCAGGGAATCGGCCAGGGGCCGGCCGGCGTTCACCGCCAGGAACCACTGCTCGTCGCCGAAAAGACGCCGATAGACCTGCTTGGCCGGCTGGGGTAAAGAGCGGGTTATAAAACGCAAAGTGTCCATTCGGAGGCTACCGTCCCTGCCGAGCGCGGGCCGAATTTCCGTCAAAATCCGCCCCCCCCCCCCCCCCCCCCCGACTTTTTGGGTTTGGCGGCGTCCGAGGACGCGGGGGGAATAGCGGGCCGCGCGGGTAAGGAGGAACTGGCGCGCCATGCGCCGGGTGCGATAAAAGTCCCGGTGGAGCAGCATCCGCCCTACCCGGCGCCAGCGGCCCCGGTAGTTCTTGCGCCCCACCACGTCCGCCGTCTCCCGCACCAGTTCCTTGAAACGCTCCGGCGGGATGTAGGCGGTAAAGCAGTTTTCCGGGCTTTGGTGGTTGTGCATCGTGATGTCAAAGTTATCGTCCACCACGCCCAAATCCTGGCACACCTGGAACAACTCGGAGCCGGGATAGGGGGTAAAGATGCTGAGCATAATGTTGTCGGCGTTGATTTTCTTGATGGCGGTCAGCGTGTCCCGCAGCGTCTCCTCGGTCTCCTCCGGGAACCCAATCATAAAGAAGGTTCCCACTTCAATGCCGGCCTGCCGGCACAAGTCCACCGCCGGATACGCCTTCTCAATGGTATGCCCCTTCTTAACGCTGCGCAGTATTTGATTGTTGCCCGACTCGACGCCGATATTGACCCGCACGCAGCCGGCCCGGCGCATATACTCCACCGACGGCGCCTTGACCACGCCCACCGTTATTTCACAGCCCCACTTGAGGCCGGGACACTCGGTTTCAATCAAGCCGCACAGTTCCTGGATATATTCCTGCCGGATTCCAAAGGTATCATCGTCGAAATAGACGTACTTAACGCCCCGTTCCATCAGCAGCCGGAGTTCCCGCGCCACGTTAGCCGGAGAGCGCCAGCGGGTGGTTTGCGTCCAGATGGCTTTGGATTCGCAGAAGGTGCAACTGTAG
This sequence comes from uncultured Dehalococcoidia bacterium, assembly GCA_958295765.1. Classification (GTDB taxonomy): domain Bacteria; phylum Chloroflexota; class Dehalococcoidia; order Lucifugimonadales; family UBA3495; genus CATQHB01. The sequence continues at coordinate 299,843 of CATQHB010000001.1, read as the reverse complement.
GGGCAGCCCCGGGCGGAAAAGACGAAACCGAAGGCTTCGGCGGGGTAGCTGGCGTAGTCCCGCAACACCTGGGGCGCGGCCTCCGCCGGAAAGGGCAACTGGTCCAGGTCGGCCATATTGGTGCGCGGCGGCGTGAACCGGACGCGGTCGCCCTGGCGGTAGGCCAGCCCCGGCACCTGGTCCGGCGGTACGCCCCGTTGCCTTGCCTGGAGCAGTTCCACCAGGGTCAACTCGCCCTCGCCCGGCGCCGCCAGGTCAATGTCGGGGCAATCGTCCAGCGCCGCCTGGGTGGACAGGGTGGCGTGGGGGCCGCCCAGCACCACCAGCGTGTTGGGGTTATGTTCCTTGACGATGCGCGCCACCCGCATTGCCGAAGGGAAGTTCTGGGTCTTGGCGCTCAGTCCCACCACGTCCGGCCGGAACTCCCGGATGGCCGCGCCGATTTCGGCCCAGATGGGCGCCGCCGGGTCGGCCAGCGTCCGCAGGTAACGCTCCATCCCCTCCTTGATTCGGGTTACGTTGTCCAGGGAAATCGCCTTCTTGCGCGGGTTGAAGTCGGCGTTGTAGGCTTGCACCTCCCAATCGGTCCACTTCAACACCGCCCCGGACAGATAGCCCAAGGCCAGCGGGAACTTTACCAGCGAGGCCTGGTCATGGTAGAGCCGCTTGAAAGGCGGCTCAATCAGCATAACCCGCCCGGCGCCGGGGGCCGGGGTTTTAGCGCGTTGCACATCCATAACTTCCTACCGGGGACTGGCGTGGTACTGGCATGGGACTGGTCAAGGTCATATTACCAAATCGGGCGGGGTATTTACATCCTTTTACCAAGGGAAATAGCGTCTTAATTATGTCAAACCAGGCAATCAGGGCCACCGTCGTTCCGGCGAAAGCCGGAATCCAGGAAATCCCCGGAAAAGAACGGGCTGGCTATCGAGGATTCTGGATTCCGGCTTTCGCCGGAACGACGGTGGTATAGTCGGAATGACCGGTTTATACCGCCACTCCCCGCCACCCTCACCCCCCGACTTACCGTTTTCACTCCCTAACCATCAGGGCCAAACTGGTGCGGTTTAACCCGTCGGCGGTGGGGCAGGGCATCGCAACCAGGCCGGCGCCGGCCCGTCCTACGGCCAGGTAAAAGCCGGGGTAAACCCGCTCTCCCCGCCGCAGGGGTTTCCCGCCGGGAAAGTAGGGGTGCAACAATAAATGTCCCCCCGGACGCAGGGCCTGGATTGCCAGCGCGATGTCCCGGTAGGCAATGTCCGCGTCGGGGGCGTGATCCATCAAAATGAAGTCGAACTCCCCGTCCCGCCGGTTCAGGTAGTCCGTAGAGCGGGAAATGGCAAACTCGACCAGGCCGGCGCAGTTCAGCCGTTCCAGCAGTTCCCGGGGTGGCGTGGCGATACCGTAATGCTGCGCCTCAGCCAAGAGCGGGTTGTTCACGTCGAACAAGTCCACGGTGACCAGCCGAGGCGGGGTGTCATCCTGCCGGTACTCCTGCATCGCCATAGCTGCGTATAGGGTGGATACGCCGCAGTTGGTGCCGATTTCCAGCAGGGCGCGGGGTTGAAAACGGCGAATCAGGTAGTAGAGACTCCGGCAGCTTTCAGCGTCCATCGCATGGCTCAACGCCGCTGCCCCGAAAACTTCAGCTATTGATGTTTTCGCATTGGCCCAACCGTCGGCAATACCGTCGCCCCGGAGCAGTTCCGGGAAGGAAATCTCCGCCGCCCAAGGCAGCGGGGTCACGTCCACCGCCACCGCCGGCGCCCGGCCAAGCCGCCGCGCATGGGCCACCCGGCGGAGCCGGTTAGACACCGGCACAGGGAGGGTATTGCGAACCAGCCTTTTCAGCGTTCTAGTATCTATGGTGGGGAGTCTCCTACGGGGGGGGTGCCGTTGCTGTCAGGCCGCCTACCCCTGCGGCGCCGGCCGGTGCAGGTCGAAAATCCGGCGGCCTACCTCAAACACGAAACCGGGCAATACCGACTCGCCGCTCACCGTCTCCGGGGCCTCCAGCAACTCCGGTTCCGTATCCGGGCGGTAGCAGTGAACCTGCCGCCGGTAGGGGTCAATCAACCAGCCCAGTTGCGCGCCGTTGGCGATGTACCGCTCCATTTTGCGCTGCAAGGGCGGCAGGGTGTCGGTGCCGGACACGATTTCGGCGACAAAGGCCGGGCAAACCGTGATTGCGCCCCCGGCGGACACCGGCGGCATCGCCGCCGTCTGCTCCGGGGACAGCCACAAGGCGTCGGGCCGGATCCGCGAGCCATCGGGCAACCGCATATTGGCATTGGCGCCGAAAGCATAACCGCCGTACTCCCGGGACCAGATTCTCAAATCGGTGATTAACTCCGTTTCGGCAAAAAGGCCATCGATATTCACCATCGGACTGATTACCAACTCCCCCTCGGCGGTCAACTCCAGGCAAAAGCCCCGCCCCTCGTTCACCCGGTCGAGACCCTCAAACCAGGCATCAACCTCGGCATCGGTAAGCAGCCCGTCCACCGACTCCAGGATGGGCCGGATGTTGACCGACAGCGGGCGCCGGAGGGCCAAGTCTTCCGCGCCCCCGGCGGCAGCGTTCTGAACTGAAGTAGTTGAAGTCATAATTTATCGTTCCTGCCCGATGGCGTCCAACCGCGCTAAGTTGCCGGCGCCGAATACGCCAATTATGCAGTTGTAGCTGCCCCGGCCCTGGTCAACGGAAGTCCGCTTTCCGGCGGCCCGGCCTCAATAATAGCACGTCGCCGCTGCTATTGCCTATCATAAACGGCGGCGGGCCAAGCGGTTGTGTAGTCATACATCCGCTCATGGTTGCCGGGCGTAGGATAACCCGGTGGTTCGACAAGCTCACCATGAGCGGGTATAGGGTTCACCATGAGCGCCGGGCAACGCCTCTTACCCCGGCCACCGTCGTTCCGGCGAAAGCCGGAATCCAGGAAATCCCCCGGAAAAGCGGAGGCCGGCTACTGAGAGTTCTGGATTCCGGCTTTCGCCGGAACGACGGTTGATGATGACCGGTTTATGCTGCGGTTGCCAACTACCATAACATCCCGGTTCACCATAAATCGGGTGTTTGGGTGTTGACTTGCGGGGGATTGGCCCCCATAATCTTAATTTCTGCCTGAGCAGATTGGTTCGGTATAAGAGAGGTTTTGCCTCCTATGATTGCTATTGTTTATGCCCCCCGGTACAGTGATGGGTGTGAGAGGGTTTCCGCCTGGTATGGTGATGCTTAGTTCCCCCTCCCCCCCCCCCCCCCGAGAAAATGGCTGTGGGTAGAGTCTGCGTTGCCTGCTTCCATCGACGGGATGTACCGCTCAGCAGTAAAGCTGTTAAAGGCGTAGTATGAGCAACGCTGCTGACCGGTTGACGATAATCGGCGTCCTGGTTGTGGCCGTCTTTGCGGCTGCGCTGGTGGCCGGCTTGCTTCCGCAGCCCACCAGTGGGTTGACCCATGAGGCCGGCCTTTTTGCCAGCAGTACGCCGCCGGCGCCGCCTACTCCTACACCCACGCCCGAGCCTACGCCGGAACCTACGCCAACGCCAACTCCGACTCCGGAGCCTACTCCTACACCTACGCCGGAGCCTACTCCTACACCTACGCCGGAGCCTACGCCAACGCCAACTCCGACTCCGGCACCTACACCTACACCCACGCCAGAACCCACGCCAGAACCTACGCCGGAACCTACTCCGGAACCTACTCCAACGCCTACACCGGCGCCACCGGAACCTACGCCTACACCTACGCCGCCGCCACCGCCGGACCCGCCGCCGGTTGACCCGGAGGATAAGGCCACCAGCACGCCGCCGGTACTGCCGCCGGACCCGCCGCCGGTTGACCCGGACGATAAGGCCACCAGCACGCCGCCGGTACTGCCGCCGGACCCGCCGCCGGTTGACCCGGAGGATAAGGCTACCAGCACGCCGCCGGTACTGCCGCCGGACCCGCCGCCGGTTGACCCGGAGGATAAGGCCACCAGCACGCCGCCGGTACTGCCGCCGGACCCGCCGCCGGTTGACCCGGAGGACAAGGCCACCAGTACGCCGCCGGTACTGCCGCCGGACCCGGACGGGGGAACGGCCACTACTACTGCCACCAGTACGCCGCCGGTATTGCCGCCGGACCCGGACGGGGGGACGGCTACCACTACCGCGACCAGCACGCCGCCGGTAGCGCCGCCGGACCCGGACGGGGGAACGGCTACCACTACTGCGACCAGTACGCCGCCGGTAGCGCCGCCGGTTGACCCGGAGGAAGTCGCTACTACCACGCCGCCGGTGCTGCCGCCGGCGCCGGCGGTGCTGCTCCGCTTCGACGCGGCGATTGAGCCGCAGACCTATACGGCCGGCCGGGCGGTCAGCGTTACCCTCCCGGCGGCGGTGGGCGGCGCCGCTCCCTTGAATTATCGGATTGAGCCGGCCCTGCCGGAGGGCTTGGCCTTTGACTCCGCGACCCGGGTTGTTTCCGGCGCTCCCGCCCGGGCCAGCCCTTCGACGCTCTACGAATTTATCGTGACCGACGCCACCGGCGATTCCATCTCCCTGTATTTCTTTGTGACGGTGGATGCGGCGGCGCTACAGCAGGCGGCGGCCACGGTTAGCGGCGTTACCATTACTTCCACCGCGCCCCTGGAGGACGGCTCGACCGTCCCCTACCCGGCGGCGGCTAACATTGACGTGGACGTTACCTTCAGCGGCCCCATTGCCGTTACCGGGTCGCCCCAACTGGCCCTGGCGATTGGCTCGCGCACCCGCCAGGCGGCCTACCACGCCACCGCCACCTCTACCGTCAGCTTCCGCTACACCGTCATCGCCGCCGACCGGGACGGCGACGGCATCAGCATCGCCGCCAACGCCCTTACCCTGAACGACGGGACGATTCAGTCCGGCGGCGTGGCCGTGAGCCTGGGCCTGGGCAGCCACGCCCTGGGGTCCCAGACGGCCCACCAGGTACACGGCGGCGGCGCCTCCTTTGACGGCGTAGCCGCGCCGGCCTATACCTTTGAGGTGGGAACCAGCAAGACGGTTACGCTGCCGGAGGCCGACATCCCGGAGGCCGCCGACTTTTGCGCCAACGGCAACCCGGGCTGTTCGCCCTACTCGCTCCTTACCACGCCGAGCCTGCCCGCCGGCTTGACCTTCAACGACCTCAGCCGGGAGCTGGCCGGCACGCCGTCCGCCACGATGACGGCGACGACCTATACCTTCCGCGTGAACGGCGACCCCCTGGGGCAGGATGACCTTTCCTTCACCATTGAGGTGACGAACTCGCCGCCTGCCGTTAGCGGCGTGAGCATCACCTCCACCCCGGCCAACGGCTCCAGCTACGCCGCCGCCGAGAACATCGACGTGGACGTTACCTTCAGCGCCCCGGTTACCGTTACCGGAACGCCCCAACTGGCCCTGACCATTGGCGCGAATACCCGGCAGGCGTCAATGCGCGCCGCGTCCGGCTCCACCCTCAGTTTCCGCTACCCGGTGGTCGCCGCTGACCTGGACGCGGACGGCATCAGCATCGCCGCCGGCGCCCTTACCCTGAACAGCGGAACTATCACTGAGACCACCGGGGGCCGGGCGGCCCGGCTGGACTTGGGAACCCACGCCGTCGCCAACTCCGCCAGCCATACGGTCAACGATACCGCCCCCTCCTTCGGCGCGGCGACCATTGAGAGCCGGCAGTTGCAAATTAACGGCGCCATTACGCCCATCGTCCTGCCCACCGCCAGCGGCGGCGACGGCACGGTGACCTACACCCTGACCCCGGCGACGCTGCCGGCCGGCCTGACCTGGACCGCGTCCACCCGCATCATATCCGGCACGCCCACCACGGCGGCGGCGGCTACGACCTATACCTGGACGGCTACCGACGGGGACGCGGATACGGCGACGCTGACCTTCAGCTTGACTACCCTGAACCCCAACGGCCCGGCCCCGGATGAGCTGACCCGCTCCTCCACGATGGTCAATTACGCGACCGGGGATACCCTGGTTGTCCTGGTCCGTTATCCCGAAAAAATGGTGGTGGATACCACCGGCGGGACGCCCTATCTCAACCTGGTCATCGGGGACAAGACGCGCCGGGCCAGCTACAGCGCCAGCCAATCCAACACCAAGAACGCCGCCCTCGACAGTACCGACCCCCAGCACTATCTCTGCTTTGAGTACGTCGTTCAGGCCGACGACTTTGACGGCGACGGGATTGCCATTCCCGCCGACGGGCTGCGCCTGAACGGGGCTACGCTGCGCACGCTGGCTGCTCCCGCCCGGGACGCCAAGTGGCACCTGGGTTCCCACGCCGTCGTCAGCGGCGACAGCATCAGCGCCACCATGCGCGTCAACGATACCGTCCCCACCTTCGGCACGGTTACCATTGCCAACCGGGTCTATGATGTCAACGCCTCCACCACGCCGGTCGTCCTGCCCACCGCCACCGGCGGCGAAGGCTCTCTCACCTACGCCTTGACCCCGACGACCCTGCCGGCCGGGATGACCTGGACCGCCGCCACCCGCACCATTGCCGGCACGCCGACGGCCACCACCACCGCCACTACCTATACCTGGACGGCGACCGACAGCGACGGAGACGAGGCCGAGTTGACCTTCACCATTGAGGTGCGGGACCCGGCCGGCCCGGCGGTCAACAACGTGCGGGATCTTCGGTACGCCGCACCGGGCCAGCCGAGTAACGCGGATCAGACAAACTTCGCGCCCGGCGATACCATTCGCATCATGGTTAGTTACCCCGGCAGTTTGACCGTTACCGGGTCGCCCCAGCTTATGCTGGTCATTGGCGACCAGAAGGTCAAGGCCAGTTACGACGCCACTATCTCCAATGAACATAACGGCTTTGTCAGGACGCCGCCGGAGCATCGCCTGGTATTCAGCTACGCTATTCAATCGGATGATTGGGACGGGGACGGGATTGCGGTTCCCAGGGACGCCCTGCTGCTGAACGGCGGTTCCATCCGCACCAACCCGGGCGGCCTCGACGTCAAGCTCAGTTTGGGGACTCACGCCATCGTGAGCGGCGACACCACCAGCGTCAAGCTGCGGGTGCAGGACACGGCGCCGCGCCTGGTCAGCGCCGCGTCGGCGCGGTCGGACGTCAGGATACCGTTGAACGAGTCGGTCAACATTGCCCTGGTGGGCGAGTTGCTGGGGGATTCCCCCTACACCTTCAGCGTTACCCCGGCGCTGCCGGCCGGTTTGAGTGTCGGCACCCTGGATGCGGAGACGAATACCGTTACCGCGGACGCGCCCAACCTGGTCGGGCAGACCAGCGTGTCCGTCCGGCGCAAGGCGTTCAACCTGTATGCGACGGACCGGGACGGCGACCAAACCCTCCTGAGTTCCTTCAACCTTTCCACCGGGGTTGCGGTGATGGTGGACGAAGTGGCAATCCTGTCCGGCCCCGCCGCCAACAACTCCTACGGGGCCGGGGAGTCCATTGAAATTGGCGTGGGGTTCGACCGGGGCCTTACGCTGTTGTTCGAGGAGAATGCCACCCTGTCCATTGCGGTGGGGGATAACTCCCGCGCCGCCGCCTTTGACCGCGTGGAAGTTACCGCCAGCAGCACCCGGCTGGTCTTTGCCTACACGGTGGTGGCGGCGGACCGCGACACGGACGGCATCAGCATCGGCGCCGCCGCCCTCCAGCGCAACGGGGCCATCATCCGGGACTCGGCAACCAGCATTGACGCCTGGCTGGACCTGGCCGCCTACACCTTCACCAACGATTCCTCCCACAAGGTGGACGGCTCGGTGGCAACGGCCATGGCCGTTGAGGCGGTAACGCTGACCAGTACCCCGGCCAATACCGCCGGCTATGACGTGGGCGAGGTCATCAAGGTGAGGGTAACCTTCACCAAGCCGGTTACCGTTACCGGCGCGCCCCAACTGGCCCTGACTTTGGGGAGTACCCAACGGCAAGCCGCCTACCAGTCCGCCGCTTCCGGCGGGGATTACCTGGGGTTCAGCTACACCGTTGCCACCGCGGACCGGGACGACGACGGCCTCAGCATCGCCGCCACCGCCCTGGGGCTGAACAGCGGCACGATTCAGGATGCCGGCGGCGCCAATGCCCCCCTGGGCCTGGGAACGCAGGCAATCAGCAACGATTCCGACCACAAGGTCTATACGCCGCCCCGGGTAACCGGGGTAACCATCCTCTCCGGCCCCGGGGTGAACGGCACCTATGACGCCGGCGAGACAATCCAGTTGTACCTGGACTTCAGCCAGCGTACTTCCGTCCACGGTGGTCGGGCGCAGGTAGCCCTGACTATTGGGGCCAACACCCGGCAGGCGACCTGGACTCCCGACCTCACCGGCTCCAATCGGTACCACGTTTACCAGTACACGGTAACCGCCGCCGATGAGGACACTAACGGCATCAGCATCGGAGCGGACGCGCTGAACCTGCCGACCGGGGTAACGCTGCGCGACGGCGTCGCCTACGAGGACGTGGCGCTTTCCCTGGGCAGCCACGCCATTACCGACGCCTCGGCCCACACGGTGCGGGACTACGCGCCGACGCTGCCCGCCATCCCGGCGCAGCACTTCACCGCCGGAACCGCCGTGAACTTCGTCCTGCCCAAGGGGGCCGGCGGCAACGGCGCGCTGATTTACGGCATCTCCCCGACCACCCTGCCCGGCGGCCTGACCATGGTCGTCTCCGCCAACGCCACCACCACCCTTACCGGAACGCCGACGGCGGCGGCGGTGGGCGGCCCGACTACCTATACCTGGATGGTTATGGACGCCGACGGGGACGTCGGGATGACCGAGTTCGACATCAGCATCGCGGCGGCCAACGCGCCCCAGGTAACCGACGTGCGGATTTTCTCCACTCCCCGGGCCGGTTCGGGCAATACCTATGACGCCGATGCCACCCGCCCGATAATCGTGGACGTGGAGTTTGACCAGGAAATAATGGTGAACTCTCCCCAATCCGGTTCCGGGGTAAGGTCGCAACTTGCCCTGGAAATCGGCAGCCGGACGGTGCAAGCGACGCTGCTGCCCACGCTGTACGGCGTGGTCTGCACGGTCAACGGCGAGCGCCGCCCCGGTTCCAGCGCCACCGACAGCGGCTGCGCCCTGGACTATACGGTTTTGCGGTTCCAGTACGCCGTGCAGGGTACTGATGAGGATACCGACGGCATCAGTATCCCCGCCGGGGCCTTGGCCCGGAACGACGGGACCATCCGCGACCGGGCCACCAACGCCATTGACGCCGCTTTGGGGCTGGGCAGCCACGCCATCAGCAACGCGGCCGGCCACAAGGTGGACGGCGGTTCCAACGTGGCGCCAGTAGTTACCGGCCTGGAACTAATCGGCCAGGCTACCCCGCCGGCCAGTGGCTACCAGACCGGCGAGGTCATCTCCATTAACCTTACCTTTGATGAGAACATCATCGTGACCGGCGCCCCGTCGATTGCCCTGCAAGTGGGCGACAATACCCGGACGGCGGCCTTCGATTCGGTAGTAAGGCCGGAAGGGGCCGGCGCCACCGACCCCTACAAAACGCTGAAGTTCACCTATACCGTCCAGACCAGCGACTATGACGCCGACGGCATCAGCATCGGGGACACCCTGGACTCCGACGGGAATGTTACAACCCACGCCGTAACTTTGGGCGCCGGGGTAACGATTCAAGATGCCGGCGGCCGGGACGCAACCTTGGCCCTGGGGACGCAGGCCATTGCCAACGACGGGGATTTCAAGATGTTTTCCCCGCCCAAAATTACCGGGGTCAGCGTCATCTCCACGCCGAACCAGGACGGCACCTACTCCTGGTCGTCGCATCTGACCATTGCCATTGACTACGACCAGGACGTTACCTACACGCCGGCCTCGGCCACCAGCACCGGGCGGCGGCTGGCCCTGGGCGTCGCGTCGGGCGACCTGGTAGTCTATCCTTCCAGTATGCACAGCCGGAGCGACCGCCTGGCCTTCAGCCACGACGTGATGCACACCGACCTGGACCTCGACGGGGTGAGCCTGGCCGCCGACGCGCTGAAACTGAATGGCGGCACCCTGCGGGACGCCCAGGGCGAGGACGCGCAGATTGACTTGACCGCCTTCACCTTCACCAACCGGGCGGACGCCAAGCTGGACGGCACGAAATCCCTGCTCTGGCCGGTCTTTGCCACCACCACCCTGACCGTCAGCAACCCGGTGGTAAATACGGCGGCTACCATTAACCTGCCTTCCCCCGGCGGCGATACGCCCCTGACCTGGAGCATTGCCCCGGCCCTGCCGGCCGGCCTGACCATTAACGCCGCTACCGGCGTCATCTCCGGCACCCCCACCGTGGAAACCCCGGTAACCGAATATACCGTTACCGTTGAGGACGCCGCCGGCGTTCCGGCCGGCGGGATCGGCGGCCACGACCTGGTCAACGGCGATACCGCCAGCGTCAATTTCCAGATGCGGGTTACCGGGGTCAAGCCGGTGGTTACCGGCATCAGTATCACCAGTTCCCCCCAGCAGGGGACTACCTACGCCGCCAGTGAGGAGGTGGTGGTCGGCGTTACCTTCGCCACCGATATTACGGAGAACCTACTGGTTCGGGGAACGCCCCGGCTGGCCCTCAAGATTGGCAGCAATACCCGCCAGGCCACCTACTACCGGACGGAGCAAAGCAGCGGCACCTTATACTTCCGCTACACCGTCCAGTCCGGGGACGTGGACGCCGACGGCATCAGCGTGGCGGCCGGTGCCCTTACCCTCGGCAGCGGGGTCGCCATTCGCAGCGTCCGGGGCAATGACGCCGTAACCGCCCTGGGCATCCATACCATTGCCAACGCCGCCGGCCATAAAGTCAACGGGGCCACCACCGCCGCCCCGACGGTCACCGGCGTTACGGTGGTCTCTGAACCGGCCCGGGGCAACGCCTACAACCTGGGCGAGGAAATTGAGATTCGCGTCGAGTTCAGCCAGGCGGTTACCGTTACCGGCGCGCCTACCCTGGGCCTGACCATTGGCACCCTGACCCGCCAGGCCGCCTACGGGCAGGCCGGCAGCAGCCCCCGCTATCATTACTTCCGTTATATGGTGCAGGCCACCGACACGGACGCCGACGGTTTCCATACCACCGCCAACGCCCTGACCCTGCCGGCCGGCGCCCACATCCGCAACGCGGTCAACACCGACGCGCTCATGGGGCTGCTCAGCACGGCCCAGATGGTATCCTCCCACGCCATTAACGGCCTTACCAACCGGGCCGCCTTCGTGCGGGGTCTGCGGATAACCTCCCTGCCGGCCGAGGGAACCACCTACAAGCTGGGGGAGACCATCACCGCCCAGGTGCGGTTCAGCAAGCCGGTTACGGTAACCGGCACCCCCCGCCTCGCCATCCAGTTCACCAGCGGCGACGGGAGCGGCGGCGCCCGCTACACCCGGAGCGTCCGCGCCCAGGAGACCGACAGCCCGGACCAGCCCCACCACTTCTGGGTGGAGTTCAGCTACACCGTCAGCAACCAGGACTACGACACCGACGGCATCAGCATCCGGGAAATCAGTTTAATTACGGGATCCCCCCAGATCGTCGTCGGCACGATTGTCGGCACCGGCGACGGCGGCGTAGCGGCGGAGACCAGCGTCCGGGTGATGGAACGGGTCTGGGAAACCGTAAACGGGGTGAGCCGGTGGGTTGACCGCGTTACTGACCACTCCCTGAACAACCAGGCGTCCCATAAAGCGGATGGGCGGCAGCCGTCGCTGACCAGCCTGGAGTTCTACGGGCAGCCGGCCAACCTGACCGTGTGCAACGCCCCGGACCTGCCCTATATCGAGTCCGCCTACTGCGACCAGGCCGGGCGGCGCGACGCGCCCAGCTACTTTGAGGGGGAGACGGTCCAACTGCTGGCAACCTTCAGCGGGCCGGTGACCGTTACTTCCGTCAACCTGCCCCTGGGCCTTGCCAGCGGGGATGTTACCGCCACTTCCTGGGCCTATCACCAGCCCACGACGCACAACTATACCAAGGTGCTGATTAAATACACGGTGCAGGCCAACGACCTGGACGCCGCCGGCATCGCCGTCGCCCGGCGCGCCCTGACCGGCGACATTCGCAGCCGGACTTCCGGCAACCCGGCCCTCCTCGGCCACGACCCCCTGGGCAAGCAGACCCGCCACGCCATTCTCCGCCGGACGCAAGCCCCGGCCCTGATTGACTACGCCACCGTCCAGAGCCAGCCCTATTCCGCCAGCGCCGGCTATGACGTGGACGAATACATCCGGGTGGGCGTCGTTTTCGACGAGCAGGTCAACGTAACCGGCAATCCCCAACTCTCCATTCAAGTCGGTAGCAACACCCGCACCGCCAGCTACGTGGGCAGCAACGGCACCATCCTGACCTTCCGCTACCTGGTGCAGGCCGGCGACGTGGACACCGACGGGATTAACCTGCCGGCCAACGCCTTGTCCCTGAACGGCGGGACGATTAACACCCGGCGCAACTCCCTGGCCGCCACCATCACCGCCGACGCCACCGCCGCCTTCGCCGGCCACCGGGTCAACGGGGCGCAGAACGGGGCGCCCAACGTAACCGGCGTTGCCATCACCTCCATCCCGGTGGCCGGCAACACCTACGGCGCCGCCGAGGCGGTCGAAGTGGCGGTTACTTTCCACAAGCGGGTGGCCGTCAGCACCACGCCCCAACTGGCCCTCACCCTGGGCAGCGCCACGGTTCAGGCGGCGGTCTATTCTCAGCCCGATGACTTGTCGGTCAGCTTCCGCTACCAGGTGCAGAGCGCCGACCGGGACCTGAACGGCCTCTCCGTCGCCGCCACCGCCCTGACCCTCAACAGTGGGACGATTAACAGCCACAGCGGAGTGGCGGCCAACCTGGGCCTGGGCGCCCAGGCGATAACCGACGCCAGCGGCCACCGGGTTGACGGGCGCATTACCAATCGGCCCTACTTCGGCTCCATTGCCGCCAAGACCTGGTACGTCAACCGGGCCGTCGCCGCCACCCTGCCGGCCTCTATGGGCGGGCGGGGCAGCGTCGCCTACTCCCTGTCGCCGGCCCTGCCGGCCGGCCTGTCCTTCAACAACGCCACCCGGGGCATCGCCGGCACGCCGTCGGCCCTGACCGCCACCACCACCTACACCCTGACCGCGCGGGACAGCCGGGGCGTAATCGGCAGCGCCACTTTCGACATCACCATCGCCCAGAGCGCGGTGCCTACCTTCGGCGCCCAGACCATTGCCGACCAGAGCTGGACCCGGGCCGGCCGGATAACCCCCCTTACCCTGCCCACCGCCAGCGGCGGCGACGGGACGCTGACCTATAGCCTCTCCCCGGCCTTCCAGCACGGCATAACCCTGACCACCACGGCGCCCTACACCGCGAGCGGCGTTCCCGCCGGCGGTATGGCCCAGACTCAGTATGACTGGACGGCTACCGACGCCGACGGTGAGACGGCTACGTTGTCCTTCAACGTCACCACGGCTTCCCCCGGCGTCAATACCCCCTTCTTTGGCACCAAGACGATTGCCGACCAGACCTGGACGCAGAATCAGCAGATACTACCCATCCACGCTGAGGACTGGCAAACCCCCCACCATAGGGGCCTCCCCTATTACCGAGACAGGATCTTTCTCCCCACTGTGGAAGGCGGCGGCTTTGATAGTGATGATCCGGATCGGTTCTACGATAGCAAGATCCAATACACGATCTCCCCGGCCCTGCCGGCCGGCGTAACCCTGGCAACGACGACCCGCAACCGGCTGAAAATCCTACCCGAGATTGGCGCGGGTCAAATCAGCGGGACGCCCACCGTCGCCCTGGGGCGGACTCGATATACCTGGACGGCCACCGCCCCCGACCACGACAGCGCGTCGTTGTCCTTCTACATCACGATAGCCCCGGACCTGATGCCCTACTTCACCGGGCTGATTGACCACCAGAACTGGGTGCAGGGCCGGGCGGTAAGCGGGTTGACCCTGCCGGCGGCCACCAGCGGCGACGGGACGCTGACCTACAGCCTCACCCCGGCCCTGCCGGCCGGCGTAACCCTGGACGCCGCCACCCGGGCGGTCAGCGGGACGCCCACCACCGCCACCTCGACCCGGGCCTATATGTGGACGGCCACCGACGCCGACGGGGATACCGCCAGCCTCACCTTTAACATCGGGGTGAACACCCCCCTCAGCTTCGGCAGCCAGACCATCGGCAACAAGCACTGGGCGCAGGACTTGGCGATCACCGGCTTTGACCTGCCCGAGGCCATGGGCGGCGACGGGATGCTGACCTACAGCCTCACCCCGGCCCTGCCGGCCGGCGTCGCCACCACCACCACCTTTGCGGTGAGCGGGACGCCTACCGCCGCCCTGTCCAGCACTCAATACACCTGGAAGGTGATGGACGGGGACGGGGATACCGCGTCATTGACCTTCTCCATCAACGTCGACAGTATGCCCAGCTTCGGCTCGACCACCATTCCCGAACAGTTCTGGACCAAGGGCGTGAACATCACCCCGTTCACCCTGCCGGCGGCCACCGGGGGCAACGGGACGCTGACCTACATCCTGGAACCGCCGCCGCCCAATGGGATGACCATTAGCAACAGCCGGCAGGTGAGCGGCGCCTCCTCCTTCGCCCAACGCCGCCGGGCCTACGAATTGATTGTGTGGGATGAGGACGGCGACTCGGCGCGCCTGTCCTTCTACGTTACCATTGACGCGCTGTCCAGCTTTGGCGCCGCCACCATTGCCGACCAGACCTGGACCCAGGACACGGCGATAACCGCCGTCACCCTGCCCCAGGCCACCGACGGCGACAGCCCGTTCACCTACACCCTCAGCCCGGCCCTGCCGGCCGGGGTCGCTACCACCACCTCCGCCGCCTTCACCCTGAGCGGCACGCCCACCGCCGCCGCGGCCAATACCGAATATACCTGGACGGTCACCGACGCCGACGGGGATACCGCCAGCCTGACCTTTGACATTGCCGTTGCCGCGGACTTGTCTCCGTCCTTCGGCTCGGCGACCATTGCCAACCAGACCTGGACGCAGCGCCAGGCGATAACCGGGTTCACGCTACCCACCGCTACCGGCGGCGACGGTTCGTTGACCTACGCCCTCACTCCGGCCCTGCCCGCCGGCACAACCAGGAACGCCAGCCATGAGGTAAGCGGCACGCCCACCGGCCACCAGGCCGCCACTACTTACACTTGGAAGGCCACGGACGCTGACGGCGATGCGGCGCAACTTACTTTCACCATAACCATAAATGATGATTTGTCCCCGTCCTTCTCCACTACCATTGCCAATCAGTCCTGGCGCCAGCGGGACGCGATAACCGCCTTCACCCTGCCGGCGGCCACCGGCGGCGACGGGACGCTGACCTACGCCCTCAGCCCGGTGCTGCCGGCCGGGGTGAGCAAGAACGCCAGCCACCGGATCAGCGGCACGCCCACCGGCAAGATGGCAAGCACCGAATATACCTGGACGGCTACCGATAGCGACGGCGACTCCGCCAGCTTGACTTTTGATATTGCCATTGACGGCGTGCCGACCTTCGGGACGCAGACCATCCCCGACCAGGACTGGACCGGGGGAATGGACATCACCCCGTTCAACCTGCCCCAGGCCACCGGCGGCGACGGGATGCTGGTCTATACCATCAACCCGGCGTGGCCCAGTGGCATCAGCATGAGCGACCGCTACCGGCTGAGCGGCGCGCCCGACTTCCCCCGCGCGATGCAGACCTACACCTGGAAGGTTAGGGACGAGGACGGCGACACGGCGCAACTGACCTTTACGGTTACCATCCCGCCGAACTCGTATCCCAACTTCGGCGGCGCCGACATCAGCGACAAAACCTGGACCCAGCGCCAGGCGATAACCGGGTTCAACCTGCCCACCGCCACCGGCGGCAACGGGACGCTGACCCATACCCTCAGCCCGGCCCTGCCGGCCGGCGTAACCCGCGCCACCACCAGCCCCTACGCGGTGAGCGGCGCCCCCACCGGCCACCAGACTGAGACCACCTACACCTGGAAGGCCACCGACCGCGACGGCGACGCAACGCAGTTGACCTTTACCATTACCGTCGCCGAGGACTTGTCTCCGTCCTTCGGCTCAACCACCATCAGCAACAAAGCGTTGACGCAGAACAAGGCCATACCCGCCTTCACCCTGCCCACCGCCAGCGGCGGCGACACCCCGCTGTCCTACACCCTCAGCCCGGCCCTGCCCGCCGGCCTGAGCAAGAACGCCAGCCACCGGATAACCGGCACGCCGACGGCGCACCAAACCGCCGCCACCTACACCTGGAAAGTAACCGACACCGACGGCGACACGGCGCAGCTAACCTTCAGCATCGCCATCGCCGAGGACTTGTCCCCCACCTTTGGCGCCGCCACCATCAGCAACCAAACCTGGACGCAGAACCAGGCGATAACCGCCTTCACCCTGCCCACCGCCACCGGCGGCGACGGCACGCTGACCTACGCCCTGACCCCGGCCCTACCCGCCGGCGTAGCCACCACTACCTCCGCCGCGTTCACCGTGAGCGGCACGCCGACGGCCCACCAAGCCGCCACCACCTACACCTGGAAAGCCACCGACACCGACGGCGACACGGCGCAACTAACCTTCACCATCGCCATCGCCGAGGACTTGTCTCCGTCCTTTGGCGCCGCCACCATCAGCAACCAAGCCTGGACGCAGAACCAGGCCATAACCGCCCTAACCCTGCCCACCGCCACCGGCGGCGACGGGACGCTGACCTACGCCCTGACCCCGGCCCTACCCGCCGGAGTAAGTAAGAACGCCAGCCACGAAATAAGCGGCACGCCCACCGGCCACCAGGCCGCTACTACCTACACTTGGAAAGCCAGCGACACCGACGGCGATGCGGCGCAGCTTACTTTCACCATTACCGTTGCCCAAGACTTGGCGCCGACGTTTGGCTCAACGACTATCGGCAACAAGACTTGGACACAGAACCAGGCGATAACCGCGTTCACCCTACCCACCGCCACCGGCGGCGACGGCAGCTTGACCTACGCCCTAACCCCGGCCCTGCCCGCCGGCATAAGCAAGAACGCCAGCCACTGGGTAAGCGGCACGCCGACGGCCCACCAAACCGCTACCACCTACACCTGGAAAGCCAGCGACACCGACGGCGACGCGGCTGAATTGACCTTCACCATAACTATCGCCGAGGACTTGTCCCCGTCCTTCTCCACCACCATAAGCAACCAAACCTGGACGCAGAACCAGGCCATAACCGCCCTAACCCTACCCACCGCCACCGGCGGCGACACTCCGCTGTCCTACGCCCTAACCCCGGCCCTACCCGCCGGCGTAAGCAAGAACGCCAGCCACGAAGTAAGCGGCACGCCCACCGGCCACCAGACCGCCACCACCTACACCTGGAAGGCAACGGACGCTGACGGCGATGCGGCTGAATTGACCTTCACCATAACTATCACCGAGGACTTGTCTCCGTCTTTCTCGACAACTATCGGTAGCAAAACCTGGACGCAGAACCAGGCGATAACCGACTTCACCCTGCCCACCGCCACCGGCGGCGATGGCAGCTTGACCTACGCCCTAACCCCGGCCCTGCCAGCCGGAGTGAGTAAGAACGCCAGCCACGAAGTAAGCGGCACGCCGACCGGCCACCAGGCCGCCACCACCTATACTTGGAAGGCTACCGACTCCGACGGTGATGCGGCTGAATTGACCTTCACCATAACCATAACCGAGGACTTGTCCCCGTCCTTCTCAGCCACTATCGCCAACCAGACGTGGACACAGAACACGGCGATAACTGCCTTCACTCTGCCTACCGCCACCGGCGGCGATGGTTCGCTGACCTATGCCCTCAGCCCTACGCTGCCTGCTGGCATAAGCAAGAACGCCAGCCACGAAGTAACCGGCACGCCGACCGGCCACCAAACCGCCACCACCTACACTTGGAAGGCCACCGACACCGACGGCGACACTGCTGAATTGACTTTCAGCATAACTATCGCCGAGGACTTGTCCCCGTCCTTCTCAACCACCATCGCTAACCAGACCTGGACGCAGAACACGGCGATAATCGCCTTCACCCTGCCCACCGCCACCGGCGGCGACGGCACGCTGACCTACACCATCAGCCCGTCGCTACCCGCCGGCCTAACCAAGAACGCCAGCCACCAGGTAAGCGGTACGCCGACCGGCCACCAGACTGAGACAACCTACACCTGGAAGGCCAGCGACACCGACGGCGACGCGGCTGAATTGACTTTCACCATCACCATAAATGAGGACTTGTCCCCGTCCTTCTCGGCGACTATCGGCAACAAGACGTGGACGCAGAACCAGGCGATAACCGCCTTCACTCTGCCCACCGCCACCGGCGGCGATGGCAGCTTGACCTACGCCCTCAGCCCGGCCCTACCGGCCGGCATAAGCAAGAACGCCAGCCACCAAATAACCGGCACGCCCACCGGCCACCAAACCGCCGCCACCTACACCTGGAAAGCGACCGACACCGACGGCGACACGGCGCAACTAACCTTCACCATCGCCATCGCCGAGGACTTGTCCCCCACCTTCGGCGCCGCCACCATAGGCAACAAAACCTGGACACAAAACCAGGCCATAACCGCCTTCACCCTGCCCACCGCCACCGGCGGCGACGGGACGCTGTCCTACACCCTCACCCCGGCCCTACCGGCCGGCGTAGCCACCACTACCTCCGCCGCGTTCACCGTGAGCGGCACGCCGACGGCCCACCAGACCGCCACCACCTACACCTGGAAAGCCACCGACACCGACGGCGACACGGCGCAGCTAACCTTCACCATAACCATAACCGAGGACTTGTCCCCGTCCTTCTCAACGACTATCGGCAACAAGTCCTGGACGCAGAACACGGCGATAACCGCCTTCACCTTGCCCACCGCCACCGGCGGCGACGGCGACTTGACCTACGCCCTAACCCCGGCCCTACCCGCCGGCATAAGCAAGAACGCCAGCCACGAAGTAAGCGGCACGCCGACCGGCCACCAGGCCGCTACTACCTATACTTGGAAAGCCAGCGACACCGACGGTGATGCGGCTGAATTGACCTTCAGCATAACTATCGCCGAGGATTTGTCCCCGTCCTTCGGCGCAACAACAATCGCCAACCAGACGTGGACGCAGAACACGGCGATAACCGCCTTCACCCTGCCCACCGCCACCGGCGGCGATGGCTCATTGACCTACGCCCTAACCCCGGCCCTACCCGCCGGCATAAGCAAGAACGCCAGCCACCAGATAACCGGCACGCCCACCGGCCACCAAGCCGCCACCACCTACACCTGGAAGGCTACGGACACTGACGGCGATGCGGCTGAATTGACCTTCACCATAACTATCGCTGAGGACCTGTCCCCGTCCTTCGGCGCAACAACAATCGCCAACCAGGCTTGGACGCAAAACCAGGCCATAACCGCGCTCACCCTACCCACCGCCACCGGTGGCGACGGCAGCTTGACCTACGCCCTCAGCCCGTCCCTGCCCGCCGGGGTAGCCACCACCACCCCCTACTCGGTGAGCGGCACGCCGACCGGCCACCAAGCCGCCACTACCTACACCTGGAAGGCTACCGACACCGACGGCGATGCGGCGCAACTAACCTTCACCATAACCATCGCTGAGGACTTGTCCCCGTCCTTTGGCTCGACGACTATCGGCAACAAGACGTGGACGCAGAACCAGGCGATAACCGCCTTCACCCTGCCCACCGCCACCGGCGGCGACGGCACGCTGACCTACGCCCTCACTCCGGCCCTGCCCGCCGGCACAACCAAGGACGCCAGCCACGAAGTAAGCGGCACGCCGACCGGCCACCAGACTGAGACCACCTACACCTGGAAAGCGACGGACGGCGACGGCGATGCGGTTGAATTGACCTTTACGATTACTGTTGCCCAAGACTTGGCGCCGACGTTTGGCTCGACCACCATCGCCAACCAGACGTGGACGCAGAACACTGCGATAACTGCCTTTACCCTGCCCACCGCCAGCGGCGGCGACACTCCGCTGACCTATACGCTCAGCCCGTCCCTGCCCACCGGGGTAGCCACCACCACCCCCTACTCGGTGAGTGGCACGCCCACCGGCCACCAGCCCGAGACAACCTATACTTGGAAAGCCACCGACACCGACGGCGATGCGGCGCAACTAACCTTCACCATAACCATAGCCGAGGACTTGTCCCCGTCCTTCGGCTCAACGACTATTGCCAACCAGACCTGGACGCAGAACACGGCGATAACTGCGCTTGACCTGCCGACGGCCACCGGCGGCGACACTCCGCTGACCTATACAATCAGCCCGTCGCTACCGGCCGGCATAAGCAAGAACGCCAGCCACCGGGTAAGCGGTACGCCGACCGGCCACCAGGCCGAGACCACCTACACCTGGAAGGCCACCGACGCGGATGGCGATGCGGCAGAGCTAACCTTCACCATAACCATAGCCGAGGACTTGTCCCCGTCCTTCGGCTCAACGACTATTGCCAACCAGACGTGGACGCAGAACCAGGCCATAACCGCCCTCACCCTACCCACGGCCACCGGCGGCGACACTCCGCTGATCTACACGCTCAGCCCGTCCCTGCCCGCCGGGGTAGCCACCACCACCCCCTACTCGGTGAGCGGCACGCCGACCGGGTATCAGGCCGAGACAACCTACACTTGGAAAGCTACGGACACCGACGGCGATGCGGCGCAACTAACCTTCACCATCACCATAGCCGAGGACTTGTCCCCGTCCTTTGGCTCAACCACCATTGCCAACCAGACGTGGACTCAGAACCAGGCGATAACTGCGTTCACCCTGCCCACGGCCACCGGCGGCGATGGCAGCTTGACCTACGCCCTCAGCCCAGCATTGCCCGCCGGAGTGAGCAAGAACGCCAGCCACGAAGTAAGTGGCACGCCCACCGCCCACCAGACCGCCACCAGTTACACCTGGAAAGCAACGGATACGGACGGCGATGCGGCTGAATTGACCTTCACCATCACCATAGCCGAGGACTTGTCTCCTTCCTTCGGCTCAACGACTATTGCCAACCAGACCTGGACGCAGAACCAGGCCATAACCGCCCTCACCCTACCCACCGCCACCGGCGGCGATGGCAACTTGACCTACGCCCTCACTCCGGCCCTGCCCGCCGGCCTGAGCAAGAACGCCAGCCATGAGGTAAGCGGCACGCCCACCGGCCACCAGGCCGAGACAACCTACACCTGGAAGGCCACCGACACCGACGGCGATGCGGCAACTCTTACCTTCACCATAACTATCGCCGAGGACTTGTCCCCGTCCTTCTCGACCACCATCGGCAACAAGACCTGGACGCAGAACCAGGCCATAACTGGATTCACCCTGCCCACCGCCACCGGCGGTGATGGCAGCCTGACCTACGCCCTAACCCCGGCCCTGCCCGCCGGCGTGAGCAAGAACGCCAGCCATGAAGTAAGCGGCACGCCGACCGGCCACCAGGCCGCCACCACCTACACTTGGAAAGCCACCGACACCGACGGTGATGCGGCGGAATTGACCTTCACCATAACTATAGCGCAGGACAATACCCCGTCCTTCTCGACCACCATCGGCAACAAGACCTGGACTCAGAACCAGGCCATAACTGGGTTCACCCTGCCGACCGCTACCGGCGGCGATGGTACGCTGACTTACGCCCTCACTCCCGCCCTGCCTGCCGGGGTGAGCAAGAACGCCAGCCACGAAGTAAGCGGTACGCCCACCGTCCACCAGGCCGAGACAACCTACACCTGGAAAGCAACGGATACGGACGGCGATGCGGCGCAACTAACCTTCACCATCACCATAGCCGAGGACTTGTCCCCGTCCTTCGGCTCAACCACCATCGCCAACCAGACCTGGACGCAGAACCAGGCGATAACTGCCCTGAACCTGCCCACCGCCACCGGCGGCGATGGTACGTTGACCTACGCCCTCAGCCCGGCCCTGCCCGCCGGCCTGAGCAAGAACGCCAGCCACGAAGTAAGCGGCACGCCCACCGGCCACCAAACCGCCACCACTTACACTTGGAAAGCGACGGACGCAGATGGCGATGCGGCGCAACTAACCTTCACGATTACCGTTGCCCAAGACTTGGCGCCGACGTTCTCAACCACCATCGGTAACAAAACCTGGACGCAGAACCAAGCGATAACTGCCTTCACTCTGCCCACCGCCACCGGCGGCGACACTCCGCTGACCTACACTATCAGCCCGGCCCTGCCCACCGGGGTAGCCACCACCACCCCCTACTCGGTGAGCGGCACGCCCACTGGCCACCAGGCCGAGACAACCTATACTTGGAAAGCGACGGATGCCGACGGCGATGCGGCGCAACTAACCTTCACCATCATCATAGCTGAGGACTTGTCCCCGTCCTTCGGCGCAACCACCATTGCCAACCAGACGTGGACACAGAACGCGGCGATAACTGCGCTTGACCTGCCGACGGCCACCGGCGGCGACACTCCGCTGACCTATACAATCAGCCCGGCTCTGCCCGCCGGCACAACCAAGAACGCCAGCCACCGGGTAAACGGCACGCCGACCGGCCACCAGACTGAGACAACCTACACCTGGAAGGCTACTGACACCGACGGCGATGCGACTGAATTGACTTTCACTATAACTATTGCCGAGGACTTGTCCCCGTCCTTCTCAACGACTATCGGCAACAAGACGTGGACGCAGCGCCAGGCCATAACCGCGTTCACTCTGCCCACCGCCACCGGCGGCGATGGCAGCTTGACCTACGCCCTCAGCCCGGCCCTGCCCGCCGGCGTGAGCAAGGATAACAGCCACGAAGTAAGCGGCACGCCGACCGGCCACCAAGCCGCCACTACCTATACCTGGAAAGCTACGGACGGTGACGGCGATGCGGCAACTCTTACCTTCACCATAACTATCGCTGAGGACTTGGCCCCGTCCTTCTCAACCACCATCGCCAACCAGACGTGGACTCAGAACGCGGCGATAACCGCCTTCACCCTGCCCACCGCCACCGGCGGCGACGGCACGCTGACCTACTCCCTCAGCCCGACGCTGCCCGCCGGCGTAGCCACCACTACCTCCGCCGCGTTCACCGTGAGCGGCACGCCGACGGTCCACCAGACCGCCACTACCTACACTTGGAAAGCAACGGATGCTGACGGCGATGCGGCGCAGCTAACCTTCACCATCACTATAGCGCAGGACAACGCCCCGTCCTTCTCGACGACTATCGGCAACAAAACCTGGACGCAGCACCAGGCGATAACCGGGTTCACCCTGCCCACCGCCAACGGCGGCGATACTCCGCTGTCTTACGCCCTAAGCCCGGCCCTGCCCGCCGGCCTGAGCAAGAACGCCAGCCACGAGGTAAGCGGCACGCCCACCGGCTACCAGGCCGAGACTACCTACACCTGGAAAGCGACCGATGCTGACGGCGATGCGGCGGAGTTGACCTTCACCATAACTATCGCCGAGGACTTGGCCCCGTCCTTCGGCTTGACCACCATCGCCAACCAGTCCTGGGTGCAGAACCAGGCGATAACCGGGTTCACCCTGCCCACCGCCACCGGCGGCGATGGCACGCTGACCTACACCATCGACCCGCCGCTGCCCGCCGGCGTAACCCGCGCCACCACTACCCCCTTTGCCGTGAGCGGCGCGCCGACCGGGTATCAGGGCGCCACCACCTACACCTGGACCGCCACCGACGCCGATGGCGACACGGCAAGCATAACCTTCGACATCAGCGTGGACGGCCGGCCGTCCTTCGCGACGACCATACCCAACCAGTCATGGAGGCAGTACGATCCGATAAACGCCTTTGACCTGCCCGTGTCCGCCACCGGCGAGACCCCGCTGAGCTACGCCCTCAGCCCGGCGTTGCCGGCCGGCGTAACCCGCGCCACCACTACCCCGTTCACCGTGAGCGGGACGCCCAGCGTGAAACTGGCAATCGCCACCACCTACACCTGGACGGCGCAGGACGCTGACGGCGACACGGTGAGCCTCACCTTCACCATCCAGATTGACGGCGTGCCGAGCTTTGGCGACCAGTCCATAGACAACCAGTACCTTAAGATACACGCTGAAATAGAGCCTTTCGACCTGCCGCTGGCGACCGGTGGCGATGGTGACCTGACCTATACCCTCAGCCCGGCGCTGCTGCCCGTCGGCCTGACCCGCGCGACCACGACCCCCTCCCGGGTGAGTGGTACGCCAACCCTCCTCGATCCGGTGGAGCGGTACACCTGGACGGCGCGGGATGCCGACGGCGACACCGCGAGCCTTTCGTTCAACCTGGCCGTGACCTCATTTGTGGTGGAGCCTCGGGATAAGGCCGATAAACCCGATGAGGATGATGCGGACCCTCCGGCCTTCCTGGATTTGATTGATGACCAGTCCTGGACGCAGCGCCAGCCGATAACCGCGTTCCTGCTCCCCCAGTCTGACGGCGATGACGGGTCGCTGACCTACACCCTCAGCCCGGCGTTGCCCGCCGGTGTGACGGCCACCACCACCGAGCAGCGGGTCAGGGTTAGCGGTACTCCCACCGAGCCAATGTCCCGGACGCAATACAAGTGGTCCGTATTCAACGCAGCCGGAGACGAGGCGGCTATCCTGTTCTACGTCCAGGTTGACGGCGTGCCGACCTTCGGCTCCCAGACTATCGCCGACCAGTCCGGGACGCAGCGGCAGCCGCTAACGGCGTTCACCCTGCCCGAGGCGGCCGACGGCGACACCCCGCTGACCTATACCCTCAGCCCGGCCCTGCCGGCCGGCCTGACCCGCGCCACCACTACCCCGTTCACCGTGAGCGGCACGCCCACCGGCCACCAGGCCGCCACCACCTACACCTGGACGGCGACGGATGCGGACGGGGACGCGGTGGAGTTGACCTTCACCATAACTATCGCCGAGGACTTGTCCCCGTCCTTCGGCGCCCAGACCATCAGCAACCGGACCTGGACGCAGCGCCAGGCGATAACTGCCTTCACCCTGCCCACCGCCACCGGCGGCGATGGTACGCTGACCTACGCCCTCAGCCCGGCTCTGCCCGCCGGCGTAGCCACTACTACCGAGGCCGCGTTCACCGTGAGCGGCACGCCCACCGGCCACCAGGCCGCCACCACCTACACCTGGAAGGCGTCAGATGCCGACGGGGACGAAGTGGAGTTGACCTTCACCATAACTATTGCCGAGGACTTGGCCCCGTCCTTCGGCGCAACCACCATTGCCAACCAGACCTGGACGCAGAACGCGGCGATAACCGCTCTTGACCTGCCCACCGCCACCGGCGGCGACACCCCGCTGACCTACACCATCAGCCCGGCGCTGCCCGCTGGCCTGAGTAAGAACGCCAGCCACCGGGTAACCGGCACACCCACCGGCCACCAGGCCGAGACAACCTACACTTGGAAGGCCACCGACACCGACGGCGATGCGGTAGAGTTGACTTTCACCATAACCATCGCCGAGGACTTGTCCCCGTCCTTCGGCGCGGCGACCATCGGCAACCAGACTTGGACCCAGCGCCAGGCGATAACGGCGTTCACGCTACCCACCGCCACCGGCGGCGACGGTACGTTGACCTACGCCCTCACCCCGGCCCTGCCCGCCGGCGTAACCCGCGCCACCACTACCCCGTTCACCGTAAGCGGCACGCCGACCGGCCACCAGGCCGCCACCACCTACGCCTGGAAGGCGACGGACACGGATGGCGATGCTGTGCAGCTAACCTTCACCATCACGGTAGCGCAGGACAACGCCCCGTCCTTCTCAACCACTATCGGCAACCAGACGTGGACGCAGAACCAGGCGATAACCGCGTTCACCCTGCCCACCGCCACCGGCGGGGACGGTTCGTTGACCCACACCCTTACCCCGGCCCTACCCGCCGGCGTAAGCAAGAACGCCAGCCACCGGATAAGCGGCACGCCCACCGGCCACCAGGCCGCCACCACTTATACTTGGAAAGCTACGGACGCTGACGGCGATGCGGCGCAACTAACCTTCACCATCACCATAGCCGAGGACTTGGCCCCGACGTTTGGCTCAACCACCATCGCCAACCAGACCTGGACGCAGAACACGGCGATAACTGCGCTTGACCTGCCCACCGCCACCGGCGGCGACACCCCGTTGACCTATACAATCGGCCCGTCGCTACCCGCCGGAGTAACCAAGAACGCCAGCCACCAGGTAAGCGGCACGCCGACGGGCCACCAAACCGCCACCACCTACACCTGGAAGGCAACGGACGCGGATGGCGATGCGGTAGAGTTGACCTTCACCATCACCATCGCCCAAGACTTGGCGCCGTCCTTCTCGACGACCATCGCCAACCAGACGTGGACTCAGAACGCGGCGATAACCGCCTTCACCCTGCCCACCGCCACCGGCGGCGATGGTTCGTTGACCTACGCCCTCAGCCCGACGCTACCCGCCGGCGTAACCAAAAACGCCAGCCATGAGGTAAGCGGCACGCCGACCGGCCACCAGGCCGCGACAACCTACACCTGGAAGGCGACGGACGCTGACGGCGATGCGGTAGAGTTGACTTTCACCATAACTATCGCCGAGGACTTGTCCCCGTCCTTCTCGACCACTATCGCCGCCCAGACGTGGACGCAGAACACGGCGATAACCGCCTTCACCCTGCCCACCGCCACCGGCGGCGACGGTTCGTTGACCTATGCCCTCAGCCCGACGCTACCCGCCGGCATAACCAAGAACGCCAGCCATGAGGTAAGCGGCACGCCCACCGGCCACCAGACCGCTACTACCTACACCTGGAAAGCAACGGACACCGACGGCGATGCGACGCAGCTAACCTTTACCATAATTATCGCCGAGGACTTGTCCCCGTCCTTCGGCGCGATGACCATCGCCAACCAGACGTGGACGCAGAACACGGCGATAACCGCCCTTGACCTGCCCACCGCCACCGGCGGCGATGGTTCGTTGACCTACGCCCTCAGCCCGGCCTTGCCCGCCGGCATAACCAAGAACGCCAGCCACCGGGTAACCGGCACGCCCACCGGCCACCAGACCGCTACCACTTACACCTGGAAAGCGACAGACGCTGACGGCGATGCAGCAGAGTTGACCTTCACCATCACGATAGCGCAGGACAACACCCCGTCCTTCTCGACCACTATCGCCGACCAGACGTGGACGCAGAACACGGCGATAACGGTCTTCACTCTACCCACCGCCACCGGCGGCGACGGTTCGCTAACCTACGCCCTCACCCCGGCCCTGCCCGCCGGCGTAACCAAGAACGCCAGCCACGAAGTAAGCGGCACGCCTACGGGCCACCAGACCGCGACAACCTACACCTGGAAAGCGACGGACACCGACGGCGATGCGGCTCAATTGACCTTCACCATCACTATAGTGCAGGACAACACCCCGTCCTTCTCGACCACTATCGCCGACCAGACGTGGACGCAGAACACGGCGATAACCGCCTTTACCCTGCCCACCGCCACCGGCGGCGATGGCTCATTGACCTACGCCATCACCCCGGCGCTGCCCGCCGGCGTAAGCAAGAACGCCAGCCATCGGGTAACCGGCACGCCGACAAGCCACCAGACCGCTACCACCTACACCTGGAAGGCTACGGACGCTGACGGCGATGCGGCGCAGCTAACCTTCACCATAACCATCGCCGAGGACTTGGCCCCGTCCTTCGGCGCAACGACCGTCGCCAACCAGACGTGGACGCAGAACGCGGCAATAACTGCGCTTGACCTACCCACCGCCACCGGCGGCGACACCCCGTTGACCTACACAATCAGCCCGGCCCTGCCCGCTGGCCTGAGCAAGAACGCCAGCCACCGGGTAACCGGCACGCCCACCGGCCACCAGACCGCTACCACCTACACCTGGAAGGCCACCGACGGCGACGGCGATGCGGCGCAACTAACCTTTACCATCACGATAGCGCAGGACAACACCCCGTCCTTCTCAACGACCATCGCCAACAAGACTTGGACGCAGAACCAGGCGATAACCGCCTTCACGCTGCCCACCGCCACCGGCGGCGATGGTTCGCTGACCTACACCCTAACCCCGGCCCTGCCCGCCGGCGTAAGCAAGAACGCCAGCCACCGGATAAGCGGCACGCCCACCGGCCACCAGACCGCTACCACCTACACTTGGAAGGCTACGGACGCTGACGGCGATGCGGCTGAATTGACTTTTACTATCACCATAGCGCAGGACAACACCCCGTCCTTCTCGGCGACCATAGGCAACAAGACCTGGACACAGAACACGGCGATAACCGCTTTCACCCTCCCCACCGCCACCGGCGGGGACGGTAGCTTGACCTACGCCCTCACCCCGACGCTACCCGCCGGCACAACCAAGAACGCCAGCCACCAAGTAAGCGGCACGCCTACGGGCCACCAAACCGCCACCACCTACACTTGGAAGGCGACGGATGCGGATGGCGATGCGACGCAGCTAACCTTCACCATCACCATAGCCGAGGACTTGTCCCCGTCCTTCTCGACGACCATCGCTAACCAGACCTGGACGCAGAATACGGCGATAACCGCCTTCACCCTGCCCACCGCCACCGGCGGCGATGGCACGCTGACCTACGCCCTCAGTCCGGCCCTGCCCGCCGGCGTGAGCAAGGATAACAACCACCAAGTAACCGGCACGCCTACCGGCCACCAGACCGCTACCACTTACACTTGGAAGGCTACGGACGCTGACGGCGATGCGGCTCAATTGACCTTTACTATCACGATAGCGCAGGACAACACCCCGTCTTTCGGCGCGACCACCATCGCCAACCAGACGTGGACGCAGAACACGGCAATAACTGCGCTTGACCTGCCCACCGCCACCGGCGGCGATGGCTCGCTGACCTACGCTCTCACCCCGGCCCTACCCGCCGGCGTGAGTAAGGACGCCAGCCACGAAGTAAGCGGCACGCCGACAAGCCACCAGACCGCTACCACCTACACCTGGAAAGCGACGGATGCGGATGGCGATGCGGCTGAATTGACCTTTACCATAACTATCGCCGAGGATTTGTCCCCGTCCTTCGGCTCAACCACCATCGCCAACAAGACTTGGACGCAGAACCAGGCGATAACCGCCTTCACCCTGCCCACCGCCACCGGCGGCGATGGTTCGCTGACCTACGCCCTCAGCCCGGCGCTGCCGGCCGGCATAAGCAAGAACGCCAGCCACCAGATAAGCGGCACGCCGACCGGCCACCAAACCGCGACAACCTACACCTGGAAAGCAACGGACACCGACGGCGATGCGGCTGAATTGACCTTCACCATCACCATAGCCGAGGACTTGTCCCCGTCCTTCGGCTCGACCACCATCGCCAACAAGACCTGGACGCAGAACCAGGCGATAACGGCGTTCACCCTGCCCACCGCCACCGGCGGCGACGGTACGCTGACCTACGCCCTCAGCCCGGCATTGCCCACCGGCACAACCAAGAACGACAGCCACCGGGTAACCGGCACGCCTACCGGCCACCAGACCGCGACAACCTACACCTGGAAGGCTACGGACGCTGACGGCGATGCGGCTGAATTGACCTTCGCCATCACAGTAGCGCAGGACAATGCCCCGTCCTTCTCGACGACCATCGCCAACCAGACCTGGACGCAGAACCAGGCGATAACTGCCTTTACCCTGCCCACCGCCACCGGCGGCGACGGTTCGTTGACCTACGCCCTCAGCCCGGCCCTGCCCGCCGGCATAAGCAAGAACGCCAGCCATGAAGTAAGCGGTACGCCTACGGGCCACCAGACCGCCACTACTTACACTTGGAAAGCTGCGGACGCTGACGGCGACGCGGCTGAATTGACCTTCACCATAACCATAACCGAGGACTTGTCCCCGTCCTTCTCGACAACTATAGGCAACAAGACTTGGACGCAGAACCAGGCGATAACCGCCTTCACTCTACCCACCGCCACCGGCGGCGACGGTACGTTGACCTACGCCCTCACCCCGGCCCTGCCCGCCGGCGTGAGCAAGAACGCCAGCCATGAGGTAAGCGGCCGGCCGTCGGGCTACCAGGCCGCCACTACCTACACTTGGAAGGCTACGGACGCTGACGGCGATGCGGCGGAGTTGACCTTCAGCATAACTATCGCCGAAGACCTGGTGCCGTCTTTTGGCGCTCAGACTATCGCCAACCGGACGTGGACGCAGAACCAGGCGATAACCGCCTTCACCCTGCCCACCGCCAGCGGCGGCGATACCCCGCTGGTCTATACCATCAGCCCGGCCTTGCCCGCCGGCATGAGCAAGAACGCCAGCCACCAGGTAAGCGGCACGCCGACGGCTCACCAGGCCGCCACCGCCTACACCTGGAAGGCTACGGACGCCGACGGCGACGCGGCGCAGCTTACCTTCACCATAGCGATCGCTCAAGAGCGCGTCATTAACCCCGCAGACCTGACGCCGACTTTCGGCGCCCAGTCCATCGCCGACCAGTCCTGGACGCAGCGGCAGGCGATAACCGGGTTCACCCTGCCCACCGCCACCGGCGGCGACGGGACGCTGACCCATACCCTCAGCCCGGCCTGGCCCGCCGGCGTGAGCAAGAACGCCAGCCACGCGGTAAGCGGCGCTCCTACCGGCCACCAGACCGCTACTACCTACACCTGGAAGGCCACCGACGCCGACGGGGATGAAGCGGAATTGACCTTCACCATAACGATCGCCGAGGACTTGTCCCCGTCCTTCGCAACGACGATCGGCAACCAGTCCTGGACCCAGCGCCGGGCGATAACCGGGTTCACCCTGCCCACCGCCACCGGCGGCGACGGTACGCTGACCCATACCATCAGCCCCGCGCTGCCCGCCGGCGTGAGCAAGAACGCCAGCCACCGGATCAGCGGCACGCCCACCGGCTACCAGGGCGCCGCTACCTACACCTGGACGGCCACCGACGTTGACGGCGATACGGCGGCGTTGACCTTCACCATCACCATAGCGCGCCGGCCGGGGACTACCGGCCCCACTCCCGAAGACCGGGAGCCGACCTTCGGCGCGCAGACTATCGCCGATAAGTCCTGGACGCAGCGCCAGCAGATAAGCGGGTTCACCCTGCCCACCGCCACCGGCGGCGACGGCCCGCTGACCTACACCCTCAGCCCGGCCCTGCCCAACGGCCTGAGCCAGAACGCCAGCCACCGGGTTACCGGCACGCCGTCGGGCCACCAGGCCGCCGCTACCTACACCTGGCAGGCCACCGACGTTGACGGCGACTCGGCGGAGTTGACCTTCACCATAACTATCGCCAAAGACTTGTCCCCGGCCTTCGCGACGACGATCGCCAATCAGTCCTGGGCGCAGGGCCGGGCGATAACCGCCTTCACCCTGCCCACCGCCAGCGGCGGCGACGGGACGCTGACCTATACCCTCAGCCCGGCCCTGCCGGCCGGCATAAGCAGGAACGCCAGCCACCAGGTAAGCGGCACGCCGACCGGCCACCAGGCCGCCGCCACCTACACTTGGCAGGCCACCGACGCGGACGGCGACTCGGCGCAGTTGACCTTCACCATCGCCATCGCCGAATACCGGCACCCGTTGTTCTCAACGACCATTGGCGACCAGCGGTGGACGGAGCATCAGGAGATAACGGCGTTCACGCTGCCCACCGCCACCGGCGGCACCGGCGCGCTGACCTACACCCTCAGCCCCGCCTTGCCCGCCGGGGTAGTTCTGAACGCCGCCCACCGGGTCATCGGAGCGCCGGAAACGCCCCAGGAGCCAATCCTGTACGCTTGGCGCGTTGCGGACGAGCGGGGGGAGACGGCGACCCTCAGCTTCTACATAACGGTGGTGAAGGGCAACCCTCAAGATGATGAGCCTGAACCGCCGCTGCCGCCGGCGCCCAAGCCGACACCCACGCCGGCGCCGCCCGCGCCGACACCTACGCCGGCGCCGCCCGCTACGCCCGAGCCGCCGCTGCCGCCGGCTCCGCCGACGTCGAATCCGGCGCCGACACCTACGCCGGCGCCGACGATGCCGGAGAGCCTGCTGGTCGTTGAGTCGCCCCTGGCGGATGACGAGCCGCCGCCGCCGGTGGAGCCGCCGATGATCCTGCCGACCCCGGCCGCCACGCCGGCGCCGGAGCAGGCCGCGCCGACCCCCACGCCGGAATTGCCGACGCCGACGCCTACCCCGGAGCCGGCCGACCCGACGGTCACGCCGGAGTCGCCGACCCCGACGCCGACGTCGGAGCCGACCACGGCGCCGCCTACGCCGACCCCCACGGCGGAGCCGACCGCGCCGACGCCGATGCCGGAGCCGACCCCGCCGCCGCCGGTGCTGCCCTCCGCAATGGACGAAGGCGTCAGCCCGGCCTGGTGGCTGCTGTTGGCCTTGCTGCTAATCCTCGCGGTGGCAATCTGGGTGGCCCGGAACCGCCAGCGCCTCGGCTTTGGCCGCCCGCCGGAGGCGTCCGAACCCCCCGGCCGGCAATCGGTGAATCAGGAATAAGGAAAGGAGCCGTACCATACGGTACGGTCAACCGGGGTTGGTAGGGACACGGGTAGGGGCCGGTTAGAAACCCGCCCCTACCGGCCACCAAGGCCGGGCAAGGAACCCCAACACCGGTTGAGAATACCAACAATATCCTCTAAAATATCCTCTAATGGTGAGCTTGAAATCTGCTCAGGGTCAGCTTAAAATCCGCTCATGGTGAGCTTGTCGAACCAGCTTACCGTATCTGGCGATACCTCTTTTTATCCTTCGACAAGCTCAGGATGAGCGGTGAGAGTAGTGCAACCGTCGTTCCGGCGCAAGCCGGAACGACGGTTGCCCGGGTTTATGCTGCGGTTACCCGGCGGTTACCCAGGGCCTATGCCAATTCCGAAATCCGCTCATAGTTAGCTTGTTGAACCATCCTTTCAGCCTTTATTTGGCTCAAGATGAGCGGGTAAACGAGGCAATTTTCAGGAATTTCAAGGATTTTGGTAAATCAGGCATTTTTGGGGTTGACAGCCCGGCGGTTGGCCTTTATAGTCTGGATTTTCCGGTAGAGGTGATTGGTTCACCCTTCGCCGGTTCCCTAACTCCTCTTTTCTGGCATCGACAGACACCGACCATCGGGTCTAATCGGCCTCTATGATCGGACTTATCATCGGCAGACACCGGCCATTGGGTCTAATCGGCCCTTATGATCGAGCCTGTTCTCGGCAGACACCGACCATTCGGGTCTGACCGGCCTTTGTGAGCGGACTTACCGGTTCTCGGCAGACACCGACTAATCGGGTCTGACCGGCCTTTGCCAGCGAACCTATTCTACTCGGGGAGACGTTCTGTCTTTTATGGTAGCGATTAATTATACCCCCCGGTACATTAACCGTTTTGAGCGAGTTTTCGCCGGGCACGGTTATGGCTAGTTACTTCCCCCAAAATAGCTGCGGGAGAGTCTGCGCGGCGTCCTCACCGGGGACGACTCACAGCGTTCCGTGTTGAGGATGTGTTATGAGCAGCAGCGCTGATCGTTTGACGCTAACTGGCGTTCTGGTGGTGGCCGTCTTTGCGGCCCTGTTGGTGGCGGCCTTACTTCCCCCACCCGCCAGCGGGTTGACCCACGCGGCGGCGGCGGCCCAGGGGTTTGATGCGGGGCCGTCGGTCACCATCGTGAGAATAAACTCCACCCCGGCCAGCGGGGGCAACTACGTCACCGGTGAGAACATCGACGTTTACGTTACCTTCAGCGGCAATGTGAGAGTCACGGGAACGCCCCAACTGGCCCTCACCATCGGAACGAACACCCGGCAGGCGGCGATCAACGGCGGCCACAACGGCGCCATCGGCAGAACCCTCGCCTTTCGCTATACGGTAGTCTCCGCCGACTTTGACGGGGATGGCATCAGCGTCGCCGCCGGCGCGCTTGGCTTGAACGGCGGAAGCATCTCAACTGTGGAAGGCCAAGATGCCCGCCTGGGGTTGGGAACCCACGCCATCACCAACGCCGCCGGCCATACGGTCAATGATTCCGCCCCCTCCTTCTCAACCACCATCCCCAACAAGACCTGGACGCAGAACGCGGCGATAACCGGGTTCACGTTGCCGGCCGCCAGCGGCGGCAACGGCAGCTTGACCTACACCCTCAGCCCGGCGCTGCCCGCCGGCGTATCTAAAAACGCCAGCCACGAGGTAACCGGCACGCCAACCAGCATCTTAGACAATGCGGCCGACTATACCTGGACGGCCACGGACGTCGACGGGGACACGGCGCAGTTGACCTTCACCATCGCCGTATTTGCGGACACGGCCCCGACGTTCTCCCACACCGTCCCCGACCAGGTCTGGACGCAGAACCGGGCGATAACCACGCTCTTCCTGCCCAAGGCCGACGGCGGCAACGGCACCCGGCGCTATACCCTCAGCCCGGAACTGCCCGCCGGCACCACCAGGAACGTCGGCGATTACTATGTGAGCGGCACCCCGACGACCCTCCAGAGCGCGACTACCTACACCTGGAAGGCCACCGACGATGATGGGGACGAAGCGGAGTTGACCTTCACCATCACCGTAGTTGCGAACACGGCCCCGACCTTCTCAACCACCATCGCCAACAAGAGATGGTTGCAGGACTCGGCGATAACCGGGTTCACCCTGCCCAGTGCCACCGGCGGCAACGGCGCTCTGACCTACACCCTCAGCCCGGCCCTGCCCGCCGGCGTAGCCACTACTACTAGCGCCGCGTTCACCGTGAGCGGTACGCCCACCGGCCACCAGACCGCCACCACCTACACCTGGAAGGCCACCGACGCGGACGGCGATTCGGCGCAGTTGACCTTTACCATAACTATCTGGCGAGACGTGCAGCCGACCTTTGGGTCGCAGACTATCGCCAACCAGTCCTGGACGCAAAACCAGGCGATAACGGCGTTGACGCTACCCGAAGCCTACGAAGGCGACGGTCCGATGACCTACACCATCAGCCCGGCGCTGCCCGCCGGCGTAGCCACTACTACTGGCGCCGCGTTCACCGTGAGCGGTACGCCGACCGGGTATCAGGCCGCTACCACCTACACCTGGACGGCCACCGATTCTGACGGTGATACGTCAGAGTTGACCTTCACCATAACGATTGCCCAAGACCTGATGCCGTCCTTCTCAACCACCATTGCCAACCAGAGCGGGACGCAGGACACGGCGATGACCGCCTTCACCCTGCCCCTTGCCAGCGGCGGCGATGGAACGCTGACCTATGCCCTCAGCCCGGCCCCGCCGGCCGGCCTGAGCCGGGACTCCACCAGCCATGAGATAACCGGCACGCCGACCGGGTATCAGGCCGCTACCACCTACACCTGGACGGCCACCGATGCCGACGGCGATACGGCGCAGTTGACCTTCACCATAACGATTGCCCAAGACCTGATGCCGTCCTTCGCAACTACTGTCGCCAACCAGACCGGGACGCAGGACTCGGCGATGACCGCCTTCACCCTGCCCACCGCCAGCGGCGGCAACGCCCCGCTGTCCTACGCCCTCAGCCCGTCCCTGCCGGCCGGCCTGAGCCGGGACAGCCATTCGGTAAGCGGCACGCCAACCGGCTATCAGGCCGCCGCCACCTACACCTGGACGGCTACCGACGCGGACGGCGATACGGCGCAGTTGACTTTCACCATAACGATTGCCCAAGACCTGATGCCGTCCTTCTCCGACACCATCCCCAACAAGTCCTGGACGCAAAGCTCGGCGATTGACGGGTTCACCCTGCCCCTTGCCACTGGCGGCAATGCCCCGCTGGACTATGCCCTCAGCCCGAACTTGCCGGCCGGCGTAAGCAAGAGCGACAGCCACGGGGTAAGCGGTACTTCGGTCGGGTATCAGGCCGAGGCCACCTACACCTGGACGGCCACGGACGCCGACGGGGACGCGGCCGAGTTGACCTTTACCATAACCGTCGCCGAAGACCTGGTGCCGTCCTTCCCGACGACGGTCGCTGACCAGAGTTGGCGGCAGCGCCGGGCCATTGACGGGTTCACCCTGCCCCTTGCCACCGGCGGCAACGCCCCGCTGGCCTATGCCCTCAGCCCGGCCCTGCCGGCCGGGGTGAGCAAGAACGCCGGCCACGCGGTAAGCGGCTCGCCGACCAGGGTTCAGCGGCCCACCGCCTACACCTGGCGGGTTACGGACGCCGACGGGGACACGGCGCAGTTGACCTTCACCATCGCCGTAACGCAAAGGAGAATTCTCAACCCGCCCGTGCCCCCGGCAGACCTGCTGCCGTCCTTCTCTGCGAGCATCGCAGACCAGACCTGGACGCAGCGCCGGGCGATCAGCGGGTTCACCCTGCCCCGGGCCAGCGGCGGCGACGGGCCACTGACCTACCGCCTGAGCCCGGGGCTGCCGGCCGGCGCCAGCAAGAGCGACAGCCACCGGATTACCGGCACCCCGTCGGGCCACCAGGCGGCGCGCACCTACACCTGGAAGGCCACGGACGTTGACGGCGACTCGGCCCAGTTGACCTTCACCATCACCATAGCTGAGGACTTGTCCCCGTCCTTCGCCACGACCATCCCCAATCAGCTGTGGACGCAGCGGGACGCGATAAGCGGGTTCACCCTGCCCCCGGCCAGCGGCGGCGACGGGGCGCTGACCTACCGCCTCAGCCCGTCCCTGCCGGCCGGCGTGAGCAAGAGCGCCAGCCACCGGGTAAGCGGTGCGCCGACCGGGTATCAGGCCGCCGCCACCTACACCTGGCAGGCCACCGACGCGGACGGCGACACGGCGGAGTTGACCTTCACCATAATGGTGCTGCCGGCCACCCCCGCGCCGGCGCCGACCCCCACGCCCGCGCCGCCGGCGCCGACACCCACCCCCGCGCCACCGGCGCCGACCCCTACGCCGACGCCGCCGGAGCGGTCCGAGCCGGCTGACCCGACGCCTACGCCGGCGCCGACTGCTACGCCGGAACCGCCCCCGCCGACGCCTACGCCGGAACCGCCGGCGCCGGTATTCGTGCCGGAGCCGCCCATACCGGATAACCCGGTAGCCTTCGGCGCCTCCGGGGATGACGCCCGGGCGCAGGTCAGCGCGCCGGCCCTCGTGCCGACGCCCACCCCGGCGCCGATTCCCACCCCGGTATGGCCGACGCCGATTCCGACGTCGCGGCTACAGCTGACCGGCACGGCGGGGACGCCGATACCGAAGCCGACGCCCGACGGAGCGCTGGCAATGGCGTTCCCGTCAGAGCCGCCGGCGCCGCCGTCCGAGGGGCCGCCCGCCGGGTCGGATGAGCCTGGCGCAGGGGAAATCACGCCGGGGCCGACCGCGCCGCCGTCGGAACCGTCGTCCCTGACGAACGGAGGCGTCAGCCCGGTCTGGTGGCTGCTGTTGCTGCTGCTGGCCCTGGTCGCGATAATGTTCCTGGTCGCCAAGAACCGCCGCCGCCTGGGGCTGGCCCGGACGCCAGCAGCGTATCATCAGCAAAGCTTCCCGCGCCGGCGGAAGGGTAGCGGGTAACGGGTATTCCTGGTCTCTCCCCGGAATGGGGGTTAGGCGTTTAACGGCCCCACCTGCCGATGGTAGGTGGGGCCTTTTTTGTTGTTATTTGAGAGTTGGCTGGGGGTTGAGGGAGGGGTGGGCGGTAGTGGTCAGCCGGCGCTGTTTACCGGCGCGGCGGCGGTGGTGGCAGCGGTGGCGGCCCCGACGTAAGTCATTGCGAAAATCATCTCTGATAGCCACTTCTTAAAGGACTCATTATCGCTATACTGCTTGAACAGTTCGGCGGGGTCGGCCATCAGGTCGGCTACCGCCTGTTCCAGGGCGCGGTCGTGTTCGACCCGGGCGTTCTGCCGGTCTGAGTTAGCCATGGCGTTCCGGTAGGCCACGTCCCCGGCAACTTTGGCCGGCAGTTCCTCGGAGATGACCTTTTCAATCTTGTCCACGTCCTGCCACTCGATGTTGCCGAACCGGTCATTGAAGTCCCGCAGGATGATGGAAAGCCGGTCCAGTTCCGCCTCGGACTTCTGCCCGCCGCCGGGCATCGGAACCGGGTCTATCTCCGCGTCCGCGTCGGGAAGTTGAATGTCCTGCACCGCCTGCTTTTCCAACCGGTAGCTGTCCATATCAATCGCTTCCAGAATCCCCTTGGACAGGTCATCCTCAATGGGGGCGGGCAGCTTGGGCACCAGGAAGGTCAGGAAAATGGAGAGTTTCTCCCACTCGGCGTTGGTGTACGGGACAATGGAGGCCAGGAAGGAGTAGGTGCGGAGAAAGGACTTGGCCGCGCCCTTGAAATCGACCTGCCCAGCCTCGTCCAACTGCTCCCGGTAGGCGGCGACACAGTTATCCAGAATGGGGTCTAGTTGGTCCCGGTCTGCCCCGTCCAGATAGCGCTCAACCAACTCATCAAGCTGCGCCGGGGCATAGACCTGGTAGGCGTCCAGGGTGGCCTTGAGGTCATGCAGCTTGTCCGGGTCCGTCTCCTCCGCCAGAATCGTCGTCCGGTAGTAATCGGCAAAAGCCGCCTGGATCGTGTCGGCGGCGTTGCTGAAGTCCAGGACGAAGGCGTCATGCTTCTTGGGATGGGCCCGGTTGAGGCGCGACAGAGTTTGCACCGCCTTCACGTCCGACAGCGGCTTGTCCACGTACATCGTGTGCAGCAACGGCTCATCGTAGCCGGTCTGGAACTTGTCGGCGCAGACCAGGAACCGGTACGGCTCTTCCTGAATCCGGTCGGCAATCAGGTTCGGTGAAAAGCCGTTGAGGGACGCCTCGGTAACCTTGGCGCCGGCGTACTCATGCTCGCCGGAAAAGGCTACGATGGCCTGATAGGGACTTTTGCACTCGGCCAGGTAGGCCCGGATGGCGTAGTAATAACTGATGGCCCGCGCAATGCTGCCGGTAACCACCATTGCCCGCCCCTGCCCGCCCACCTTGCGCAGCCCGGCCACCTGCTCATGGTAGTGATCCACCATAATTTCGGCCTTGAGGCGGATGGCGTGGTCGTGGTTCTCCACGTAGCGGCGCAGCTTCTTGCCGGCCCGCTTGGTGTCAAACTCAGGGTCGCTTTCCACCGTCTTAATCAGCCGGTAATAGCTGTCCACCGGGGTGTAGTGTTCCAGCACGTCGATGATAAACCCTTCCTGGATGGCCTGCTTCATCGTGTAGGAATGGAAGGGGACGTGCCGGGTATTCCCGCCCGCCGGCTGCGGCGCGCCGAAAATTTCCAGGGTCTTGTTCTTGGGGGTGGCGGTGAAGGCGAAATAGCTGGCGTTGGTCAGGAGCTTCCGGGACTCCATCAGCCGGTTGATTTTATCCTCGGCGGTCTCAATCTCGCCCAGGACTTTGGATATAGCTCCCCCGTTCCGTCCCCCCTGGCCGGAGTGGGCCTCGTCGATGATGATGGCAAACCGCCGCCCCCGGTGCTCATCGCCGATAGCGTCCAGGATAAACGGGAACTTCTGCACGGTGGTAATGACAATCTGCTTGCCTTCCTGTAGCAAGGTTCCGAGGTGCTTGGAAGTCGTGGCATGGCCCACGATGGAACCCACCTGCGCAAACTGCCGGATTGTATCCCGAATCTGCTGGTCCAGGACTTTCCGGTCAGTTACGACGATGATGGAATCAAAGAGTTCTCGGCCGTCCTGCGCCAGGCTGGTGAGTTGGTGGGCCAGCCAGGCGATGGAGTTGGACTTGCCGCTGCCGGCCGAGTGCTGAATCAGGTATCTACCGCCCACGCCTTTAGCGGAAACGTCGGCCAGCAACTTGCGTACCACGTCAAGCTGGTGGTAGCGCGGCCAAATCTGCGTCCGCCGCTTGCGTCCGGTCTTGGCCTCCTTCGTTTCCACAATCTGGGCGTAGCTTTCGATGATGTTGGTCAGGCTGTCCCTGGTCAGTGCCTCTTTCCAGAGATAGTCGGTCTTGAGGCCATCCGGGTTGGGCGGGTTGCCCCGCCCGTCATCCCAGCCCCGGTTGAAGGGCAGAAACCAGGAATCCTTGCCCTTGAGGTGGGTGCAGAACCGCACTTCGTGGTCATCAACGGCAAAATGGGCCAGGCAGCGGCCAAACTCGAACAGCCGCTCCCGGGGGTCGCGGTCGCGCTTATACTGCTCCACCGCATCCTCAACCGTCTGCTTGGTCAGGCTGTTTTTCAGCTCAAAGGTGGCAATCGGCAGGCCGTTGATGAACAGGGCCAAATCCAGGGCCAATTGGGTGTTGTTCAAGCTGTACCGGAGTTGGCGGGTAACGCTGAAACGGTTCTGCGGGTAAAGCGCCTGGGCCTGGACGTTCCCCGGCGACGGCGTGCCGTAGAACAGGTCTAAAGAGTGGGGGCCGTGCTTGATGCCCCGGCGCAGCACGTCAACGACGCCCCGCTTGCTGATTTCCCCTTGCAGCCGGGCCAGGAACTTGCGCCGGGTCGGGCTGTCCTGCTCCAGGTCCAGCCGGGCGGCGGCCTCCGGCTGGGTTTCCCGCAGAAAGGCGGCTAGCTGGGCCAGGTCCAGGCAATACTCCCGGTCATAGTCCGCCGGGTCGCCGGGCCGCCAGCCGGCCCCGTAGTCCGCCGGACGCTGCTGAATCCCGCCCTCCGGCGTCGGAGTACGCGCAATGCCGGTCAGCGCCGCGCAGATGAGGCTTTCCAGACCCTTTTCACTGGTATCGGTGGTCAACGCCAACCCCCCGCCGTTATTAAATCGGGACTATAAAACAGGACTATCAAGCAGGAACTTCTCTCACTTCTCCCGGATCTATTCCTTCCAGGGCGTTGCGGATTTCTGCTATCCTCAATTGAACCCTGGGCCACCGGTTGGAGAGCAGGACTATGACGGCTATTTGCCGGCGGACAAGGTTCTGCTGATACCGCATACTCTGGTCGGCGGTAATCAGAAGTTCGTAGCCTTCTCTTTCTGCGTTGTCCAGCAGGTTGCCATTTCTGAGTTCAGCCCAGCCCCGCTCCCTGGTGGTATCCACAATGTGATCGGTCAAGGAATGTCGCAAGGGCCTGGGGAGGTTGTGGTCAAACAGGATTCGCATACTTTACTTTAGCGTCCAGGTTCTCGACCACGTGCTCCAATACCGCCTTGACCTGCCATTCCTCTACCCCGTCGAACCAGTCCAGAAACTCCTCGATAGTGGCCCCTTCCGCCAAGTTCCCGAACAGGGCTGAGACCGGCACCCGGGTCTTGGTGAACAGCCATTCCCCCCCGTGCTTGCCCGGTATGCTTTCCACCGCCGGACACTGCGCCCAGTCAATCATACAATCACCTCGTTTTCCCGGGCCGGCGGCCCGGCGGCCTCAGGGTCATTGTCTATATTGTCCCTGATGCGGCCCGGCTTGTCTATCGCCTCCGCATCGCCGCAATCCTCCGGGCCGCCAGCCTCCGGCAGCCGGGCCGCCGCCGCCCGCACGTCCCGCTGGCCGGTAACTACGTCGGCAATCAGCCGGGTGCGGTACTCCTGGAGTAACTCGATTTGGCGGCGGGCGCGGGCAATGGCGGCGTCAGTGGCGGCGGTGGCCTGGTCCAGGTATTCAACGATGGCGGCCTGCTCGGATAGGGGCGGGAGAGGGATTTTAGTTGCGGAAAACTTCTCTTTCGTGAAATGGGCGATAGTGGCCTTGCTGTTGACGGCATCAAACCAACCGGTTGCGGCAATAGCTTTCATAACGTATTCCAGA
Organism: uncultured Dehalococcoidia bacterium; assembly: GCA_958295765.1. GTDB lineage: Bacteria > Chloroflexota > Dehalococcoidia > Lucifugimonadales > UBA3495 > CATQHB01. The sequence goes on along the minus strand of CATQHB010000001.1, from coordinate 258,169 downwards.
TAATCGTTACGGCTCCTTTTTCCTGCTCGAACACGATGCAAGGCGTTCTGAATAATATATCCAGACTCCAATTGTCTGACTAGCGCACTTCTGCCCCCTTCACCCCCTTCGCACACCAAGAGGTCGCCGACGCGAATCCCGTAAGTTTCCAGTTCCTCAGGACTTGCCCACATCTTTGGTGCATCCGTTGTGTTGACACTGAACCACTGGATATGCTGGGCTTTCAGATATGAGACTTCAACATCTCTTGAACTAGCTGGGCCATTTTGGAGCATCTTGCCGAGTTGAATCTGATAGCATTTGCTGACTGTCGGCGCTTCCCAATGCGCTGGCACGTCGCCCAGCCCCGGGACGCCGGAGGGCTTGAGGCGGACGTGGGGGTCAAGGCCGCGGGTAACGGCCTGATTGATGACGGCCTGCTTCTCCTCCTCCAACAACGCGATGAGCTTCTGCTTGGCGGCCAGGTAGCGGCGGATGCGCCGGTCGGCATAGTCCAGGTAACGAACAATGGCGGCCTGCTCGGCCATGGGCGGGAGGGGGACGAACTGGGAACCGAAATCTGTATATCTGAAATCCGATGACCGTTCCCTGATACCTTTTGCAAGGGCTTGTATCCACAGATTGCGGGACATTTCGCGAAGGGTATAGGCGTAGTAGTAGGCGTTGGACCGTGGGCCAGGCTTGCAGACGGAGTAAACGGGTGTCCCTTTACCGTCGGAATCGGAAACCCCAATCGCTCCCGCAAAAGCATCCATAGCGTGTATCACGAGGTCGCCGTGACGAATACCTTGATAGCCGATTTCCTTCAATGACTCAGTAAACCCCAGTTCTCGGCGATTCTTCCGCAGCGTCACCGTGCCATCGCGAAAGCAGGTAATGACCTCATCCATCTCTCGAACGGGTCTATCCATCTTCTGGAACAGCCACTTGGCGCGCTCAATGCCCCAATGGGCTGGCACATCACCGAGCCAGGGGACGCCGGAGGGCTGGTAGGCGGGGTAGGGGTGGAGGGTGGGCATACTTACTCCGAGCGCCAGCGTAGCAAAGCGTCTTGCAGTACTTCTACCAGAGGCTGAATGTCGCTATCTCTCCGGTTAGCCTCAGATCTGGCGACCAATCGGCAGATGTCGGCAGCGTTCCACTCAAGGGATTCGGCCAGGTTGCGCAGCTTGGCCTTGACGATGCTGGAAAGATGATCCGACGCCGAGTCATAGATTGAGTCCAACTGCCTGATTTGCTCGGTGAGATGCCCGGGATCGCTGCCCAGTTCCGCCGCCAGGGTATTGGGGTTTTTCCGCAACAAATCCCAAATCCAAGCTTCCGGCGCTTCCTGGCCCGGGAGAAAAACCACCGGAACATTGCTCCTCGCTCTATCTTGAATTTTTTGTTCAATGTCGCTGTTGCGCTTGTCGCCGTCAAGAACGAAAACGAAGTTCTGAATCTGGCCGAATTTTCGGAAAGCCGCAGCGTGCAACGGGAACTCACTGGCGCCGGTGTCTGGTCCTATTTTAACCGACTCCCGGTTGAATCCCTGCCTGGTTGCCAGGCAATCAACAACGCCATTCAATATGCCTTCAGCCGTCTCGTCCTCACAAAGCAGGTTCAGCGCCTCGCTGGAGCGTCCGTAGAGGGCATTTTGAACTACGTCCCGATAGGGTGGACGCACTGTGACCAGGCCGGTTTCGTCGCGGTCAAGAAAGATGCGCCCATGGGCGGGCACCGAGTCCAGGACCACCGGGCTATGAGTAGTTACGATGACTTGCAGGTCATTGCGCAGGGCAAGCTGCTGCAACTGCAACATCAGCAGTTGCTGCACCCAGGGGTGCAGTCCGGCTTCCACTTCGTCAATCAGCACCAGCGCGCCATTGAGTTGAGCAATTTCTTGCGACAGCCGCAGGATGGCCCGCTCGCCGGCGGCCATGTGCAACTCAGAGTAGGCCGCGCCATCTTGCTGGGAGGCAAAGAGCAGGTTCTTGCTGCCACTGGACAGGTCAACAACCTCCGAATACCGGAAAGGAAGCATCCGCTGGGCGAATTCAATTTGCGAGGCGGTTAAGGGAGTCTCTTCTGGCTCGCCCTTTAGACGAGACATACTGAGAACGCCCCGCACTTCTGAGGGATTACTGAGATTGCTCAGCGTCCTGAGATAAATCTGCCGCTCCGGCTGAGTAGCGTTCTTGCGTCCCAGAAAGCTGCGATTCCAGCCCTTGGAACGCCGCCAACGCATGGAACGCCGTCCGCTTGGCGTCGCATAGTCGAACTCGATAATGATTTCGTTGCGATCATCCTCGCGTCCCTTGAGCTTGGGGCGGTAGTAAGGAAAGAGCGTGGAGGGCACGAAATCCTTAACCCCCGCTCCGGGCACCTTGTAAGCGCACGCGGCGGCAAAGAGCACGGTCGATTTGCCGCTGGCATTGCCGCCGGCAATGACGCTTACCGGATAATCGAACAATACCCGCAGGTCATGGATGCCGCGAATTCCGTCCAGGCGTATCTCGGCCAGAAAGTTCGGCAAGTGGGGTTTCTTGCCCTGCAACTGTCCCCAGAGGGCACTGAAGCGCCGATCCAGCATGAATTACTCTCCTGATTTCCGGTTGTTCCCCGCAGTTAGTACACTATCTCCCCCAACAACCCCTCCGTCTCCCGTTCCAAGGCTATTATATCAGACCGTATCTCCTCCAGCGGGCGCAGGGGCTGGGGTTGGTAGAAGTGGCGGGTAAAGCTGATTTCGTAGCCAACTTTAACGCTGTCCGGGACGTACCAGGCATCCGGGGCGTAGGGCAGCGCCTCGCGGCGCAGAAAGCCGTCAATGCCGCCTTTGTGCAGCAACGGCACCTGTTCGGTGTCCCGCAAGTCCGGGTCCGGCTCGTACTCAACGACGGCCGGCCGGCCGCCGATGGTGGCCTGGAACAAGCCGTGCAGCGGGGCCGGGGCCACGCCTTTCCGGTGGATTTTCTTAATCACCGGCGCGGCGGATTCCGACCGGGCGGCCTGGCTCTTGAGTTCCCGGATTTCCTTGGCGGTATAGGCCCGTTCCGGTTCGGCGCCCTCGACCCGCAGCGGACGCTCGACCGGGACTTTCCAGTAGCCGAAGGCTTTGTTGGGGAATATCTTGGACTGCCCGGTTTCCTCGAAGGACAGGAAGGCGTTGGCGATGCGGTGGATGTCGGCCTCGGAAAGTTCGCAGTTCTTGTTGCCCAGGTTCCGGCGCAGCGGCGTGTACCACTGGGTGGCGTCGATGAGTTGAACCTGGCCCCGGCGGTGGGCCGGCTTGCGGTTGCTGAGCGCCCAGATGTAGGTGGCGATGCCGGTGTTGTAGAACATATTGAGGGGCAGGGCGACAATGGCTTCCAGCCAGTCGTTTTCAATAATCCAGCGGCGGATGTTGCTCTCGCCCTGGCCGGCGTCGCCGGTGAACAGGGAACTGCCGTTGTGAACCTCGGCAATGCGGCTGCCCAGGGGCGTGTCCCGCTTCATCTTGCTCAGCAGATTCGCCAGGAACATCAGCTGCCCGTCGCTGGAGCGGGTAATGAGGGAGTAATCCGGGTCGCCGCAGTGCTCGGTGACAAAGCGGGAGTCCTTGACGCCCTTCTTGCCGCCCAGCCGTTCCTGGTCTGCCTTCCAACTCTTGCCGTAGGGCGGGTTGGAGAGCATAAAGTCAAACTCCAGGGCCGGAAAGGCGTCGTTGGACAGGGTAGAGCCGTATTGCATATTGTCGGCTTCGACGCCCTCGCCTTTCAGAATCAGGTCGGCCTTGCTGATGGCGTAGGTTTCCGGGTTCACCTCCTGCCCGTACAGATGCACGGAGACTGCCTTGCCCTGGTCGCCGGCCAGTTGGGTCAGGGTTTCTTCGGCAACGGAGAGCATCCCGCCGGTGCCGCAGGCGCCGTCATAGACCAGGTAGGTGCCGGGGCGGACGGCATCGGCGACCGGCAGAAAGATGAGCCGGGCCATTAGCTGCACCACGTCCCGCGGGGTGAAATGCTCCCCGGCCTCTTCGTTGTTCTCTTCGTTGAACCGCCGGATGAGTTCCTCAAAGACCGTCCCCATGCCGTGATTGTCCAGCCCCTCCAGCTTTACCGATTCGTCGGTGTTCAGGACGGGGTAGGGGCTGAGGTTGACCGAACTGTCCAGGAACTTCTCCAGCAGAAAGCCCAGGGCGTCCTGTTCCACCAGGGTTTGTATCTGGTTGCGGAACCGGAATTTCTCCAGAACCTCCAGGACGTTGGGGGAGAAACCGTCGAGGTAAGTCTCAAAGTCCGCCCGCAATTGCTGTTGCCGGGAGCGGGACGCCAGGTCGCGCAGCCGGAAGGGGGAAGTGTTATAGAAAGCCTCCTTGGATTCCCGGCGCAGGGCGGCGTCCTGATTCACCACGCCGAGGACATCCAACTGCGCTTTCCTGCGGAGCACGGCCTCTTTGGTGGGTTCCAGCACCGCGTCCAGGCGGCGGATGACCGTCATCGGCAGAATTACATCCCGGTATTTGCCCCGAACATAAACGTCGCGCAGCACGTCATCGGCGATACCCCATATAAAGCTGCTGACGTTCAGATCGTTCACCAATTTCCTCCGGGTTGCCGGCGTTTGAGTGATACGTGCGCTGGGCCGGTGAGTCGGGCTACGCGCCAGGGGAATCGGAGGGACTAACGGAGACCGTGCTAAACGGTGGGAGGGGGAGAGAGGGGGATTTCGAGGATTGGCCCTTGCCTTTGTCCGGTTTGGTGGAGCTGGGGGGACTCGAACCCCCTACCTCTTCAATGCCATTGAAGCGCTCTCCCAGCTGAGCTACAGCCCCGTAAACAGCGGCGGCGTCGGGAACGCCTCTACCAATATAGCAAAACCCGGCTGCCGATGCAACCGGGTTTTGTCCCCGGTTCCGTTCGGTTTTAGGGTATGGGGAGTTGGGAGAGCCGGTAGAAGATACCGACCTTCTGGATCTCTCGGCAGGTCACCACCATCTGATGAAATGCCACACACCCTTCAGTATGGTTAGCAACCCCACTAGGATTGCGCCGCCCGCTACAATGAAAGTCCCTCCCGATTCTGTCATCGCGTAGGCAATAGCTGTAATCGCTATTCCCAAGATGCAAATGCCGACCCCAATAAGCACAGTCAAGAACCAGGACTTTTTCTCCGAACGGCGAATAGCTGTGCGCACCTGCTGGCGCGACGCAAGGATTTCGGGGTCAGTTGCTTTAATGTCACTGATGAGCCTTCGGGATACTCCGGGGTGGATGGAGTGCTGCTCTTCCAGTACCCTTCTTATGTCTTTTTCGGATGTTCCGGCGGCCAGATGGGCACGCACGAAATCGGTAGGGTTAAATACAGCCATAGGGGAATCCCCACGCAATTAGGATGTTGGCACTTGCGAAAGTAAACCTTCACACCCAAGCAGAGACGACATGGGTGCACGAAGGCCCCAACCGTCCTGATAATGTTCGCCTTTGTCGCTTGGAGTGAGGTATTACTTTCGGAAACCGGAGTGTAGGGGTTTAGTGGTGGAAAGTCAAAGGCAACTCCCTATGCCTGTTGAAAGGGTTTCTGTCACCCGGCAATCGCTCTCTCGATTCCAATTGCGCCCCTAATTGTCAGATAGACCAAGTATCAAACCACCATCGCCAGGAACGGCAGGCAGGCGACACCGGCTTTGCCCAAGACTCAATCAGGCTACAAGCCGAGGGACGCAAAGACTGCACGTGCTATGCCAGCAGAGATGCGTCGCTTTTCAAGGAAGGCAGGTCGCCGGTGGTGAAGGTCGGCATCTTCTACCTACTCCCCAAAAAACCTCACACCCTAAAACCGAACGGAACCTTATTCCCGGGTATGCTCAATTTGTATTGGCATCAGCACTGGCGTAAGGGCGGGTTTCCAACCCGTCCGGCGTTAAATGTCAAAGACCGCTCGGTAAACCGGTGGGCTATACCTGACCGGTTTCTGCACCCCGGCCAGGACGAGTTGCTAACCCGCCTCTACAATGCACCAGAGCCGGGCCGGGCAAGGAACACCAGCCCATGTTGCGAATACTTTAAAATACCAGGGCAATCGCAACATAAACCTGCCACTTCCGCTATAAACCCGTCATTCATTCCAGCGTACGCTGGAATGAATGACGGGTGCCTGGGTTGCCGTTGCCGGGTTGCCTTGGTTAAGACGCGATTGCCCACCCTTCCCGCGCCCCTGATTGACTATTGCCTGGCGGGTATGTTAATCTTGCCTTTAGCAGAAGTTTGAGAAACTTCCGCACTCTGGCAAATCAGATGGAGTGTTGCATCATGGAAGTTACCGCGCTGGCTATTGAAAAGCTCAAGGAAGTCATTGACCAGGAAGAGGAATCCACCAGTTCCCTGCGGGTCATCGCCATGCCCTCCGGGGCCGGCGGTCTCCAGTATATGCTCACCATGGAAAAGGAGACCCAGCCCGATGACACCATCCTCAGCATGGAAGGGTTGAGCTTCCTGATGGACTCGGACAGCGCTCCCTTCCTGGAAGAGGCCACCATCGACTACGTTGAGGAGTTTGGCGGCCAGGTAGGTTTTGTGATTAACAACCCCATGTTCGCCAGCGCCGGCGGTTGCGGCAGCGGCGGTTGTGGCTGTGGCAGCGGGGGCGGCGGCGGTTGCGGGGGCGGCGGTTGCGGTTGTGGCAGCGGCCACTAACCCACCCCGGCAATCCTCAATTACCGGTCAACCAGGTTAAAGCGAACCGGGGCCTCCATAGCGCAAGGCCCCGGCATTTCTTGTTCAGTATTGCCTTGGAGCATGGGCGGGTTACAAACCCGCCCCTACCGATGGCTCTACCAATATGCCCCTACCCGTTGCGATGCCAACCTACCCCTACCGGTGGCTCTACCAACTATCCCTAGCCGTAGCAATACCAACCGGCGCTGCGCATACCCTAGATTTGGCTGTAGCCGGTGCCGGGCATCGTTACGCCCCGGCCTTGGCCGCCGGTGAGCCAGCCGAACTCCTGGAGAATCTGCTGGCTGTAGGTTACCCGCCCGGTTACCCGCTCCGGCGGTTCCGTTGCCAGCAGCAGGGCGGCGTCGGCCATCAACCCCGGCGGCTCTCCTTTGGGGTCATCCATCCCGCTGACCAGGTTGTGATACACCGTCCCCGGCGTGGGAACCACCAGGGACGGGGAGACGCAAGTTACCGATATGCCGTACTGGTAAACCTCGCTGGCTAACCCCTGGGTAAACCTTTCCAGCGCCGCCTTTTCCGCCCCGTAACAGGTGCCCCCGCCGCTGCCCGAACCCTCCGGGTAAGGCCCCCGGCCGGGGCCTACCGCCGCCCCGGAGGAGATGTTGACAATGCTGCCCGAACCCCGGGGAATCATCTGCTCCAGCGCCCCCTTGCTGAGGATAAAGGGAGCGTGGAAGTTGACCTCCCAGGAACGGAGCCAGCGGTTGGTGGCAAAATCCTTCACCGGAATAAAGTAGGTCAAGGCGGCGTTGTTGACCAGCACGTCCACCGGGCCATAGGCGTCCTGCGCCTCCTGGAGCAGCCGCTCGCACTCCGCGGGCTGGGCCAGGTTCACCGAAACCGCCGTAGCCTCGCCGCCGGCCTGGCGGATGTCGGCCACCGTTTTCTCCAGTGAGCCTTCCAGCGGGTGGTCGCCCTCCCGCAGCGTCCGGGCCGCGCAGACAATCCGCCCCCCTTCCTGGGCGAACCGGGCGGCAATCTCCGCCCCGATGCCCCGGCTAGCCCCGGTTACCACTACCACCTTGCCATCCAGCTTGCCCATTGCCAACCACCCCCTTTTAACATGGATTAACCGGATATACAGGATAAGGTCGGAATTAGGAATTGGCAATTAAGAATTAAGAATTAGGAATTGAGAATTAGGAATTGGGGTGAGGCTGTTTGCCGGAGTATTTTGGTTCTTGACCAATGCAACGTATAACCGATTGCCGGAGAAAGCACCGGGCAACCCAAGCAACCGTCGTTCCGGCGAAAGCCGGAATCCAGGAAATCCACCGGGAAAGAGCGAGTTGGCTGCATAGGGTTCTGGATTCCGGCTTTCGCCGGAACGACGGGTTGGGATGATCGGTTGGAACGACGGTGTTACAGCCGGAATGACCGGTTTATGCTGCAATTACCTTGAGAGAAAACCTCCCCCCAATTCCTAATTCTTAATTCCTAATTTATAATCCCCCCATGCGCCACCGCCTTTACCACGACCTGGCCCACCTGTGGCCCGTTTTCAGCCCGCCGGAGGAGTATGCGGAGGATGCTGGCTATTTTCGGGAGGCCCTGCGGCAGCGGCTGGGGCCGGGCCGCCACTCCGTCCTGGAGCTGGGTTCCGGCGGCGGGCATACCCTGTCCCACCTGTCCGCCGACTTTGACCTTACCGCGGTGGATTTGTCGCCCCAAATGCTGGCCCTCTCCGCCCGGCTCAACCCCGGCGTGGCCCACCACCAGGGGGATATGCGCCGCATCCGCCTGGGCCGTACTTTTCGGGCGGCGCTGATTCACGATGCCATTGATTATATGCTTACCGAGGCCGATTTGCGGGCCGCCTTTGCCACCGCCCAGGCCCACCTGGAGCCGAGCGGCGTCCTGCTCATCGCCCCCGACTACTTCAAGGAAACCTTTGCCGGCCCCACCGTGCTGCACTGGATTCGCCCCGGCGCCGACCGCTCCCTGACGGTTATCGAATACTGCCACGACCCCGACCCGGCGGACACTACTATCGAATCCATCTTTTTCTTTATCCAGCAAGAAGGCGGCGAACTGCGGGTTGAACAAGACCGGCACATCACCGGCCTGTTCCCGGCGGCTACCTGGCTGGAACTGATGGCCGAGGCCGGTTTCACTGCTGAACGCATCACCCATCCCGGCTACGAAGGCGGCTATGGCGGCCACCTGCTGGCGGCTACGCTGCTTTAGCTATCGGGGTTAGGGACGGTGCAAGGTCGAGTTACGTTTGCCCACCGCTCAGCCTGAGCCGGTCAAAGTATCAGACCCATAGTTCCATAACAGGACGGGTGGTTCGACAGGCTCACCATGAGCGGATATTGTTATTGGTATTGACTTTGCGCCGGCCTTGTCATCGAGTAGTACGGTTCTTGACGCATTACCGGTACAACCGCTCATGGTGAGCTTGTCGAACCACCGCTCCAGTCCCTCGACCACCAGACCGAACGGTGTGCAATCTCCCTCACCCACCACCCCCACCCCAGCCGCAATTGCTGATGCGGTGGCGGTTGCGGGCCACCCAGCGATAGGCCGCCGCGCCCGGCCGGTTGACCCCCGGCAGCCACAGCAGCGGCGCCAGGGGCATCAGGGGCGCCAACCGCAGCGAAAGCATCCGAAAGGCGTAAAACCCCTCATACAGCTTTCCCGTCCCGTCCCGTCCCCCGGCCGGCGTCCCGGTTTCCAGGTAGGCCGCCCGGTCCAAATCGGTCCAGGACAAGCCCCGGGGCGGCGTGTCCAAATCCTGAAAGGGCGTCCAGGTCAGCTTGCGGAAAAAGTCCACCGCCGCCAGGACGCGCACCGTCCCCCGGCAAAAGCCGCAGTCGCCGTCATAATAGAAAACCCAGCGCCCGGCCGGCATCCCGTTCCTCCCGGTCTGTTCCTGGCTATAATGCCTGGTGGCGGGCATCCTCGGCATCGGCTATTCTCACCCCGGCGGCCACGTCCACCCAGCGCAGGACTATCGCCCCGGCGATTACCAGGAGCATTATGGACGCCACCGCCATTCGGGTGTCAAAAATGCCGGTAACCGCCACGTAGAGAATTGGCCCGAACACCGAGGAAACCCGGCCCATAAAGCCGAAGAAGGCGAAGAACTCCCCGCTGCGGGTATGGGGCGCAATCTGGGCGAAGAGGCTGCGGGCCAGCGCCTGGCTGCCGCCCATCACCAGACCCACGCCTACCCCCAGCAGCAGCCATTGATACCCGGCGTCCAACCCCAAAGGCGCCCACAGCAAGTCCCGAACCAGGGCCGGCCACCAGTCAATCGCCCCGTCTCCCAGGGTTGAGGGATGGCGCCGACCTACGGCGGTTTCCCCGGCCAGCGGGCCGCCGTCAATGGACAGGCCGTAGGGCGCGCCGTCCGAGGTGCGTACCAGTTCCAGCAGCCGCCCGGCGTCCTCATCAGCCACCATATCCCCGGCAGTCAAGGGGTCGCCGGAACCGGCTGAATTGATGCCGGCCAACTCCTCACCCCAGGCCCGGGCCAGCTTGGAATCCCCCAACTCCGGCGCCTGTTCCACCAGATAGGCCCCGGCCCGGTAGCTTAACTGGTAGTCAAAATCCTGGTGCCGGGCCGGGGCCAGGGGCGCCACTGCCACGCCGAACAGGATGATGACCACCCACCCGACCAGGCTGACGCCCAGCGCAACCTTAGTGGTGATGCGCCCGGCCAGCCAGGCGAAGGCCATGGCCCCGCCGGCGGCGACAAACTGGATAATCAGGATGGTCGCCATATTGAACACCAGGGGGATGCCAATGGTGTCGGCGGCAAAGGCTCCGGCCAGCACCAGCACGGTCTGGATGCCGTCGTTGAACAGCAGGTAGGAAATCAGGTAGATGACGATTACCTTGAACTGGCGCAGTTCCCGAAAGGTCTGGCCCAGTTCGCGGCACGCCAGGGAAACCGCCCCTCTAATCCGCAGGCCGCGCAGTGCGTTGGGTATCGGCGGTTCCGGCACCACCTTGAGCGTCCACCAGGCCCAGCCGAACCACCAGAACCCAATGGAGGCGATGGCAATGCGGGTCGCCAGGTCGGCGTAGTCCGTATTGCGGGTGGCGACAATCATTACCAGGTGGGCCAGCAGCAGCAGCCCGCCGCCTACGTATCCGTAGGCAAACCCCTTGCTGCTTACCGAGTCCAGCGCATCCCGGGGGGCAATGTGAGGCAGGAAGGCGTTGTAGAAAACCAGGCAGCCGGAAAAGCCCACGTTTGCCAGAATGAACATCCCCAGAAACCACAGCCAGGGCTGCCCGGTGTAGGCCGAAAAGAACATCAGCCCGGTGAATAAGGCCCCCACCGCCGTATAGACCCACAGCAGGGTTTTCTTAATCGCCACCCGGTCGGCGATAACGCCCAGCAGCGGGCTGGACAGGGCCACCGCGGCGGTAGCCAGGGCAATCGCCAGGCTCCAGGTCGAACTGCCGGTCAGCGTAAAGCCCAGGAAGTTGACCGATTCCCCCAGCGAATCCTTGAACAGGAACACGAAATAGACCGGAAATATGGCCGCCCCGCCGCTGGTGGCATAGCCGGAATTGGCCCAGTCATACATACACCAGGCCCGGATAATCCGGCGCTGCTGCCGGGGCGATTCGCCGCCCGCTGTCCCGGTCAAGGTGTCATACTCCCAACTCTCCCCGTATAGCTGATGCCGGGCGTAAGTGTCTCAATAACTGCGTGTCCGGGATGCGGCGGGCGCTACCACCAGAAAAAGCGGATGGGCAAATGCGAACCCCGGCTGTCCCGCCGCCGCGGGTCCCGCCAGAACACCCGCCGCCGGTCGCCGGCAATGTAGAAAATGACCAGCAGCAACCCGGCCAGAAAAATAATACCGGCAATCATCGCCATCACCACCCCGGCCAATGCTCTAACCGATACCCCAATAAGTATATACCATCCGGGCAGGTGAAAGTCGCCCGCCCCGTTCATCCTGAGCTTGTCGAAGGACAAACTCAAAGAGGAATCACCGGATACGGAAGGGTGGTTCGACAAGCTCGCCATGAGCGGATTTTGTTCTTGGTGCCGGCCCGGTTAGAATGGGTTGGCCGAGGCCGGGTATGGTCAACGGGTGAACGGATTTGGTATCGACACGGGTAGGGGCGGGTTGGAAACCCGCCCAGCCTCCCGGTCAAGGATATTCCAGATATAGCGACATCCGCTCCGCAAGATGACCTTGCCTTGGCGTGCTGGGCGGGTTACAAACCCGCCCCTACCGGAAAATGACCGGGCAAGAGATACCAACATAAGTTGAGAATGGCCGGGGCGGTCAGGGCAATCGCAGCATAAAACCGTCATTCCAGCCATAACACCAGCCATTCCGGCCATAAAACCGTCGTTCCGGCGAAAGCCGGAATCCAGAACCCTCGGTAGCCGACACGCTCTTTTCCGGGAGGATTTCCTGGATTCCGGCTTTCGCCGGAACGACGGTTGTTCGGGTTGCCAACGGTTGCCCTGATTGTATGGGTTGCCCCGGTTGCCCCGGTTAAAACGCGATTGCCCTAACCAAAAAGACGCAGAGAACATCGTTGTCTCTGCGTCTCTTTATGCGAGCCGGCAAGCCCCGCCCGGCGGCTCTGCCGGGGTTAGTCGCCGTGATAGATGCTTACCAGCATCCGCTGCACGTGGCGGTCGAAGGCGGAATCGTAATTTTCCCAATCCTGATACTTGGGCAGTTCCAGCGTCTCCGGCAGGGTGTCGTAGAGGCCGTAGGCCGCAAAGGGTGAACCGCCTTGGGCAATGGCCTCGTCGATGGCGGTTTTAGCCGCATCGTACAGGTCGTTGTAGTACTCCACGTTTTCCATCATGTCCACCGGGTTGGTGCCGGGGGAATGGGCGTTGATGGCGTGCTTGATGTCCCATTGGCTGATGGTGTTCAGGATGTTGCGGGTGCCGACAAAGTTCTTGTCATCCACCCAATTCTTGGCGGTCAAGGCTCGCGGTTCGTACATATCCGCCGTAACCACAATCTGCTCGGCCGGCAGATAAATGATGGTGGTGGCGTCCCCGTCCCCGGGCCCCAAGTGATGCAGTTCCACCACCGTGTCGCCCATCCGTATATCCTTGCGGTCGTCAAAGGTTTCGTCCACCTGGGGAACGTCCGCCCCGGCATTTACCTTAAAGTTATCCTCGCAGTTGCGGTGGCAGACGACTTTAGCGTCCGGGAACAGCCCGGTGCCGCCCACGTGGTCCAGGTGTTCGTGAGTCAGCACGATGGTAGTTACCGGCAGATTGGTAACCTTGGCGACTTCCTCCTGGAGGGACTGGGCCAGGAAGGGGTTGGAAGTGTCGGTAACCAGTACGCCGTCATCGCCGACCACCACCAGGACGCTGGTGAAAAAGCCGAAGTAGTGATAGACCCCGTCGGCCAGTTGGGTCATCGTCGCCGGGGGCATCTGCATCGCCGGGGCCTCCTCCGCCGGCGGGGCCGCAGTGGGCGCCGGCGTCGGGGTGGGTGTCGGAACCGGCGTAGCAGTGGCTGCCGCCGTGCAGGCCAGCGTCAGAGAAAAGAGGGCCAAACAACAGCCCAACAAAGCCAACTTCAGTTTTTTCAGCATCCTGGCAAATACCTCCAAAAGGGGGAATATAGGGTTAATCAAGGGCAATACAATATAACCGATTCGGGCCGTGCCGGTCAATGGCGGGGGGCGGGGCGGCGGGGCAATCGTGCCTTAACTAGGGCAAACAGGACAACCCAAGCAACCGCCCCAAGCAACCGTCGTTCCGGCGAAAGCCGGAATCCAGAACCCTCGGTAGCCGGCGCCCTTTTTCCGGGGGATTTCCTGGATTCCGGCTTTCGCCGGAACGACGGTGTTTATAGTCGGAATGACGGGCTTATGCTGCGCTGTCCCTAGTCCCGCCCCCCTGAAACTTGACCTGTCCCGCAACTTGCTATACCTTTGTTTCCTAACTTGTAACCTGAACCCCAAGGAGTAGCCCCTATGAAGTTTGGCCTCTTTTACGAATGGCCGAATCCCAACCTGCGGAACTGGAAAACCCTCTTTGAGGAAGGCGTCGAGCAGATTCAATACTCGGAGGAGATGGGCTTTGACTACTGCCTGATTGCCGAACACCACTTTTCCAACTACGGCAATTCGCCCGCCCCCCTGATGCAGGCCCTCTACATCGGCCAGCGCACCAAGCGGCTGAAAATCGCTACCGGCATCCTGGTAGTTCCCATCTGGGACCCGCTGCGCCTGGCCGAGGAGGTGGCGGTGCTGGACAACCTGATTGACGGCCGCTTTATCTGCGGCGTCGGCCGGGGCTACCAGCCTCACGAAATGTCCCGTTTCGGCGTTACCCTGGAGGATTCCCGCCAGAAGTTCATCGAAAGCCTGGACGTGATGGTCAGGGCCTGGACGCAGGACGAATCCTTTACCTACGCCGGCGAGCATATCCAGGTTCCCCACGAAACCACCGTCTGGCCCAAGCCGTTGCAGAAACCGCATCCCCCCTTCTGGATTGCCGGCACCAGCGTGGAGTCGATGCAACTGGCCGCCGAGTGGGATATGATGCCCTTGACCACCGGCTTGCTGGGCGACGCCGGCGTCCGCACCCACTTCGCCTCTCTCATCCACGCCCGCAAGGGATTGGGCAAGTCCTATCACGGCCTGGAATTGGGGCTGCAATCCATCACCCACGTAGCGGAAACCGACGCGGCGGCCCGGGACTTGCTGAGCTACGCCCGTTGGCAGAACCGGGCCGGCCGCGCCTTGAACCGCCTGGAAGTCTCCAACGGCCGGGTGCAGGTCGGCCCCTACGCCGGGGAACTGGACGACGACGGCTTTATGGACCGGCTCTACTTCGGCAGCCCGGACACCGTCATCAAGAAGTTCAAGCTGGCCGCTGAATTGGGCGTTACCAACGTCAGCAACTGGATGATGTTCGGCGGCCTGGAACACGAAAAGATTATGCGCTCCATCCGCTTGATGGGCGAGGAAGTCATCCCGGCGCTGAAAGACGTAGAGCCGCCGGCGGGCCTGGCCGACGAACTGGCCGCCACGCCGCCCACTACCACCGACCAACTGCTGGCCGCCCGTTTCGGCGCAACCCCGTCGGACGTTACGGCCAGCACCTGACCTTGCCCGTTGAGGGTGGGGCCGATTGATGGTAAGGGGAAAGTGAGTATTCGTAGGGGCGGGTTTGTAACCCGCCCTGGCGACAAGGGCAGAGTCATTTGGGCAACGGAGACAGCGTACCGACATATCCTTGCCCCGGTGCCAGGACGGGTTATAAACCCGCCCCTACCATCCACCGGGCGCAATCCACCGGGCCTTAACCCGCCCCTATAATCCACCGGTTCCTGACCCGCCCCGGTTGCTTAACTCTCCGACGGCGGCCCCTGCCTTACCGCAAAATCCTCCTCCGGCGAATACACCATCCGCCGCCGGCCGATTAGGGCAAAGTAGAGCAGGCCGGCCGCAAACCACAGGGCGCAGCCGTAGATGCCTACCCGATAGTCGGCGTTCAGGAAAAGAAAGACCAGGGTAATCAGGGCAATGACTCCCGCCACAATCGCCCCGGCATTGCCCAGGCGGCTGCGATAGGGCCGTTCAATATGGGGGAACCGCCGCCGCAACTGCACAAAGGCAATCATCTGCATCACGTAGGCGATGACCGCGCCGAATACGGCCATGCTTAACAGGGCCGCCCCCACCGGCACGGCGGCGCCGCCGAACCAGTCCTTGCCGAACTCAATCAGCAGCGCCACGCAGTAGCCGATGACTGCGCCGGCCAGCAGCGCAATGTGCGGCGTCCGGCGCCGGGGCAGCGTTACCGACAGCCAGTTGGGAAAGTAGCCGGAGCGGGACAGGGAGTAGATGTTGCGCCCGTAGGCGTAGATGATGGTGTGAAAGCTGGCGACCAGTCCGGCCACCGCCACCAGAGCCAGCAATGAGGCCCCGATGCCGCTGCCGAATATGGTGGTGAAGGCCAGCAGCAGGGGTTCGTCGGATTGGCCTACCGCCGCCGCCCCCGGCGCAATGCCGGCGTTCAGGAACAGGGTCAGGACGGAGGCCACAATCAGCGTCAGAATCCCCCACAGCAGCGCCTTGGGCATATCCCGCTGCGGATTGCTCGACTCCTCGGCGGCCAGGGGCAGTTGCTCAATCGCCAGGTAAAACCAGATGGCAAAGGGCAGGGCCTGGGCCACGCCCAGCCAACCGAAGGGCAGCCAGCGGGACTGGCCGGCCTCCGGCGCAATGTTCAGGGCCAGGTCCCAACTGAAATGGGGGATGGCGCCAATCCAGAACACCAGCAGAATCCCCAGGGCCAGCAGGGTAATCAGCACGGAAAACTTGAAGGTAATTTCCGCGCCGGCCAGGTTCAGGCCAACGAACAGAGCGTAGAAAATCAGCCACCAGACCGGGGCGGGAATGGTCAGCCCGAACAGGCTGTTGACCACCGCGCCCATATAGCCGCCGATGCCCACCACGATGACCGCCGGCGTCAGGACGTATTCGATGTTCTCGGCCAGCCCGGTGATGAACCCACCCCAGGGGCCTAGAGCCGTCCGCCCGAAGGAGTAGGCCCCGCCGGTGTGGGGCAGGGCCGGCGACATTTCGGCAATGGAAAAGCACAACCCCAGGTACATCACCGCAACAATGGCGGTAGCAATCGCCAGCCCGCCAAAGCCGCCGACGCCCAGCCCGAAGTTCCAGCCGAAAAAGTCCCCGGAGATGACCGCGCCCACCCCCAAGGCCCACAGCGACCAGACCCCGGCATAGCGGCGTAGGCCCCGCCGGGCAAAGTAGTCCGGGTTGACCTCCCGGTACTTCACGCCTTGCCGCCCTTACCGAGTGATGTCAGGGACAGCAGGGACAAAATAGCCGGGGCCAGAAGGGTTATTCCTTGCATCGTTCCTGCCTTTTGCTTGGGGAAATTGGCGCAACGGCGGCACCATAACATACCTGCCCGTGTGCGTCAAAGATGATTTTCCGGGCCGGGCAAGCGCATTATAAACCCGTCGTTCCGGTCATAAACAACCTTTGTGCCCCTTCGTGTCCTTCGTGGACAGAATCTGGATTCCGGCCTGCGCCGGAACGACGGTGGCTTGGGTTGCCCTGGGTGGGTCATTAGCATCGGCGTAGGGGCAGGTTACAAACCCGCCCCTACAATTCCGGCGGTATCGTAGTATAATCGGGGCGGCTTATTCCAATACCGGGGACTTGCGCCGACCCCTACCTTGCGCCGACCCCGCCGGTGAATAATGGGCATCCGCCGCTACATCATCCGCAACTACGCCGGGCCGGACCTGGTGGAGTTGTTTCTTATCGGCAGCGTCGTCTCCGTACTGACGATACGCGCTTTTCTGGCGGCGACCGGTTATCCCCAATTGGGCGGCGACGGGCTGCACATTGCCCATATGCTTTGGGGCGGCCTGTTTATGGTCGGCGCCCTGCTGCTGCTGTTCGGGCTGCTCGGTTCGGGCTTGCAGCGTTGGGCCGCCGTGCTGGCCGGCATCGGGTTCGGCACGTTCATCGACGAACTGGGCAAGTTCATCACATCCGACCACAACTACTTTTTCCAGCCCACCATCGGGCTTATCTACATCATTTTCATCGCCCTATTTCTGCTGCTGCGAGTGTTGCGGCGGCAGCAGCACTTGACCCCGGAGGAGGCGCTGGCTAACGCCCTCCACCGCCTGGGCGGCGCGCCGTCTGGTCGGGTGGATGCCGCCGCCCGCCAGGAGTTGCTGACCCTGCTGGCCGCCGCCGACGCCGCCAATCCCTTGACCCGAACCCTGCAAGCCCAGCTTGGGGCCGGAGAAACCCCGGAATCGTCCAATGCCGGGTTCTATTTCCGGCTCCGGGACTGGTTCCTGAATCAGTACCGCCGCATCGCCGGGCATCCCTGGTTCTCCCCGGCGGTACTGCTGACCCTGGCCCTGCAAGCCCTGATTCAAGCCGGCCTGGTGGCCGCCTTTCTGGTGAACCGTTATATCGGCGATCCCGCCGGCAGCCTTACCTTTGTCGCCGGGGCCCAACTGGCCGCCGGCACCGCCGCCGGCGCCTTGAACCTCTGGGGACTGATTCGGCTGCGCCGTTCCCGGCCCAACGCTTACGGCTGGTTCCTGCGGGCGGCCCTGGTCAACATTTTCGTTACCCAGGTCTTTGTTTTCTTTGAGTATCAACTGGCCGGCTTGACGGGTTTGTTCTGGAATGTCCTGCTGTATCTGGCCCTGCGCTTTATGTCGGACGCCGAGGATAATCTAGGCCCACCGGCCGTTGCTGCTACTACCAGGAATACCGGGAGTTGTGCTGATGACCAATCCGATGACCAACCCGACCAACCCGATGGCTGCTAACGGCGGCGCTAACGGCGGCGGGCAACTGCCCCTGCCCTTGACCGGACTGCGGGTGCTGGATGCGACTCACATCGTCGCCGGCCCCTTCTGTTCCCTGATTCTGGCCGATATGGGCGCCGAGGTCATCAAGGTGGAGCGGCCCGGCAGCGGCGACCTGGCCCGGGGGCGCGGCCCTTACGTTACAGCCAACCCTGACACCGTCGACGGCGAAAGTCCGGCCCCGGTCAGCGCCCGCTACCTGGGCGTCAACCGCAACAAGAAAAGCGTTACCCTGGACTTGCGCCATCCCCGCTGCAAGGCGGCCTTTGAGCAACTGGTTCAGGCGTCGGACGTGCTGCTGGACAATTGGGGGCCGGGCGCTTTCCAACGGCTGGGGTTGGGCTATGACCGGCTGCGGGAACTGAACCCCGGCCTGATTTACGCCAGCATCACCGGCTACGGCGACAGCCCCGACTTGCAAGGCCCCTATTCCCGTTGGCCGGCCAACAACCTGGCGATTCAGGCCATGGCCGGCTGGATGGAGCAGACCGGCGCCCCGGACGGCCCGCCGCAAAGCGTCGGCGACAACATCGGCGACTCCATCCCCGGCCTGTGGACGGCGTTGGGCATTGTCCTGGCCCTGGAAACCCGCCGCCAAACCGGCCAGGGGCAGCGGGTGGATATGGCAATGTACGAGTGCATGGCCGCGCATCTGGTCAGCAATATGAACGTCTATCAAGCCACCGGCCAGAGCATTGGCCGGGACCTGGACCGGATGGCGACCGCCGGGCTGACGCTGCGGGCCGCCGACGGCTACGTGGTGATGGCCGGCGCCCGGCTGGCGGAACGCTGGCAAGCTCTGTGGCAACTGGTGGGCCGCCCGGAACTGGCGGAGGATGCCGGCTATCTGGCCCCCACCGGCGGAGAGTTTATCACCGCCCAGGTTATCCCGGCCATTGAGGAATGGTCGGCCCGGCGGCCCAAGTGGGAAGTGGCCGGCAAGCTCACCGAGTTGGGTTTCTCTATGGGCGTGGCCCAGACTATTTCCGACCTGGCCGGCTGCCCGCATCTGGAGTCCCGCCAGATGTTCGTTGATACCGCCGACACTCTGGGCGGTCAATTCCGCTCCCTGCGCACCCCGGTCCGGCTGACCGGATGCGCCGAAAGCCCGGCTACCGCCCCGCCCACCCTGGGCCAGCACAACCGGGAAATCCTCTGCGCCCTCGGCGGCCTGACCGAGGCGGAACTGGCCGATTTGGAACGGGAAGGGGCGGTTTAAGGGCGGGGCAGGTTGGTGTATAATAGCAGCCAAATGGAAACTACCAACTACTATGAAAACAAGGCAAGGCATAATCACCCGGAAATCCCGGATGCGTGGGTTGAGCGGGTGTTAGCTAACCCGTACCATACCGAAGTCCAAGCGGATGGACGAGTCAGATATTGGGGCTACATTGAGGAAGCCGGGCGGTGGGTCAGAGTAGTCCTTGAGGACGGAAAACTGTTCAACCGATTCTTTGACCGGGTAGCTTTGCGGAAATGGGGGAGGCCATGAAACTGAAAATTGATTATCACCCGGAGTCCGACACCCTGTGGCTGGGCAACGGGCGGCCCACGCCCAGCGGTGAGGATATTGCCGAGAACGTCACCGTCTTTTTTGACGATGCTGAGCAACCCAACGGCTTGATGATTGAACATGCCGCCGAGTTGCTGCTGCCGATCCTGAACGCCGCCGCTCAATCCCCGGATAAGGCTGCTGACCTGGCGGCCCAGCCCGGCAAAGTGTCTTGACTCAATCATCCGCTCATCCTGAGCTTGTCGAAGGATGAGCGGAGATGTCAACCCGGACAACTTTGGGTATTCTCAACGGGTGTTGGTATTATTATCTGGGTAGGGGCGGGTTTGTAACCCGTCCTGCGTTCAAGGGCAATGACATCCTGGGAAACCGGGTATGCCAGATCCGACCCATTCCTGCACCCAAGGAAGGGCGGGTTACAAACCCGCCCCTACCTACCATCCACCGAAACCGGGACACCGAAACCGGGCCGGCAGGATTCTCAACACCGGTTGAGAATACCCAACCTTGCCCTACCCGGCTACGGCCCCTGGCTCACTATATTTCTCCCGAAGTAGCCTTCGCTTACCGTGGCGATCGCCTGGCCCTGGTTGATTTCCTTGATGGCCCGGTTAATGTCCGGCAGCAGGTCTTCGTTGTCTTTCGTCACCACGATGCCGATGGCGCCGGTTCCCAGGGCGTCAAACTCCGGCGTGCCGGGGGCCGGTATAATCGGCTCGCCCACCCGCTCAAAGGCTCCCAGCGCGCCCCCGGCCAGGTAGGTCGATTGATTAACCGCCAGGTCGGTAAGCACGTCGTCCGCGATGGTCAGGTCAGCCCGGCCCTCGGCCACGGCCTCAAAGGCCATTACCTGATTCTCCAAGAACAGTATCTGGTAATTCTCAAAGGCTCCGGAGTTCATGTAGCGTTCATATATGCCGTTCGTCTGAACGGCAATCACCCCGGAGCCGTCCAGTTCCGCCCCGCTGCCGGCCCGCCGCACAAACTGGCCGTAAGAGTAGTAGTACGGGTCGGAGAAATGAACCAACTGCTCCCGCTCTTCCGTCTGCGTATGGGAGGAAACGGCCAAGTCAAAATCACCCTGCGCGGTTCGGTCAAAGATGTTCTCAAAGGGGTCGGTCTGCCACTCGCACTTCGCCTTGAGGTTTTCGCACAGCAGCTTGCCGTACTCATAGTCAAACCCGGCCAACTCGCCTTCAGCATTGACGTAACTGAAAGGCGGATAGTCCGTGCTGATTCCGATAATCAGCTCCCTATCGCTGGTGAAAGCGCCGCAGGCCGCCAATCCCCCGGCCAGCAAAACCGCCAGAATCAGGCCGGCCATAGCGCGGACAACTACGCGATTTTTCATCCCTCTCTCCTTTCCGGCGCGGCGCCGGGCGCAACCGTTTACTGCCAGGGGAACCGGCTAACTCAACACCTATAGCATATCCATTGCCAACGCCCGCCGTCAATGCCATAATCCAAACCCGTAAACCCGCAATCCACCTACACCTAACGGGAGAGAATCGGCTTCCCTACTCTCCCGCCAAACGGAGGTTTAAGTATGCCCATCAACGGAAGGGGAGTTGTATCCCGGGCCGCCGGCGCGCCCGCCCTGCTGGAGGAAATCATCATTGACGATCCGGGGCCGGGCGAGGTTCTGGTGCGGATTCTAGCCAGCGGCGTCTGCCATACCGACCTGCACTACAAGCTGGGCAAAATCGGCAACGAATTTCCCTACCTGCTGGGCCACGAAGGTTCCGGCATCGTCGAGGCGGTGGGCGAGGGCGTTACCGACCCCCAGGTGGGCGATTACGTGGTGCTGGCCTGGCGCGCCCCCTGCGGCTACTGCCGGTTCTGCGCCCTGGGGCAGCCCAACCTCTGCTCGGCCAGCCTCAACGCCCAGCCGCGAATGACCGCCCAAAAGGACGGCGCCACTCTCAGCCCGGCCCTGGGCATTGGCACCTTTTGCACCCATACCGTCGTAGCGGCCCGCCAGGCCGTGCCGGTTCCCACCGCCTGCCCGCCGGAACAAGCCAGCCTGCTGGGTTGTGGCGTAACTACCGGCGTCGGCGCCGTCCTCTACACCGCCGGGGTGCGCCGGGGCGGGAGCGTCGCCGTCTATGGCTGCGGCGGCATCGGCTCCAGCGTAATTATGGGCGCCAAGCTGGCCCGGGCCGGCCGGATTATCGCCGTGGACATCGCCGACAACAAGCTGGCCTGGGCCAAGGAGTTTGGCGCCACCGACCTGGTGAACGCCGCCCAGGTTGACCCGGTGGCGGCAATCAAGGAACTGACCGGGGGCAACGGCGTGGACTATTCCTTTGAGTGCGTCGGGATGCCCCAAACCCTGCTGCAAGCCCTGTGGTCCCGGGACCTGGCCGGCGCCTGCGTCCTGATTGGCGTCCCCGACCCGACTATGGTGGCGGAAGTGCCGATGCTGCAATTCTTTGGCCTGGGCGGTTCCCTGCGGGTTAGCTGGTACGGCGACAACCTGCCCTCCCGGGACTTTCCCCTGCTGGCAAACTACTACCTGTCTGGCGAACTGGACCTGGACCGGGTAGTGTCCCGGGTCATCAACCTGGAAGACACCGAGGCCGCCTTTGAGGCCATGGAACGGGGCGAAACCCTGCGCTCCGTAATCCGCCTGCCCGACGCTTAAAGGGGGCGGCGCATCCCCTGCCCAATATGTTCAATAGAGGATTGGTGTTCTTGGCCTGGTTCCAATAGATGGTAGGGGCGGGTTTGTAACCCGCCCTGGTAACGGGTCAAAACGGTTATGCTGGCAAAGGTTGGGCGGGTTATAAACCCGCCCCTACCCCGATGTTAATGCCCTCCAAGTCAATCGCGTCTTAACCAAGGGCAACCCAAGCAACCGTCGTTCCGGCGAAAGCCGGAATCCAAGAAATCCTACAGGAAAAGAGGCGGGCCGGCTACCGGGCGGTCTGGATTCCGGCTTTCGCCGGAACGACGGGTTGTTCATGATGCAATTGCCCGGATACCCCCAATCCGGGTAGCGACAATCCCGGCCCGGAAATGGTATCATAGCCTAACCCTATCGTAAGGGGAGCCGAAAATGACCACTCCCGCCGAAGAGAAACTGCGTCCCTCCCCGCCGGAAAGGTACGAGGAATTAAGCCGGGAACACTTGGAAAAGGCCGCCGCGGCCCTGGCCGAGGATGACGCCCTGCAAGCATCGGAAGAGATTTGGAACGCCGTTGCCAGCGCCATCAAAGCCGTCTGCCAGCCCAGGGGCTGGAACCACCGCTACCACAACCACCTGCGCGCCGCCGCTTTCTACCTGGCTGTCGAGTGGAACCGGCCCGACTTCCACGTCAGCTTTCTCGCCTTTGACAACTTGCATACCAATAATTACGAACATCAGTATTTTGCCCCCAATGTTATCCCGATGCTGGACCTGGCCCGGGAATTCTGTCAGGATTTGGCCCGGATGCGTCTTGCCCCGTTGCCCAGCCAGGAACATTTGACGCCGGCGCAGCGGCAAGTTCAGGAACGCCACTGGCGCACGCTTACCCGTCCTCTGAGCGACCGGGCCGCCTTTGGTGAAGTGTTCAGCGAGGCGGAAGTGGAAAATTTGCCCTCGGTAAAACCACCGCATACTTAGGGAGGTGCAGCGATGCCGGCCAACCGCAAAGACCGCTACGGAATGACCCTCTCCACCAACTCCCCGGCCGCCGCCGACCGCTGGCAGGAGGGCGTTGACCTGCTGCTGGCGCAGAACTACGGCGCCGAGGAAAAGCTCCAGGAGGCCATTGACCTGGATGAGGGCTTTGCCCTGGCCCATGGCTGCCTGGCCTTTATGCACATGACCCGCGCCCGTCCCGAGGAGGCCCGGGAAAGCGCCAAGCAGGGCCTGGCCCTGGCCGACGGCATCACCCGCCGGGAACGCCATCACATTGAGGCCGTCAGCCTGTGGGCCCACGGCAAAGGCCCCTACGCCATCAAGCGGGCCAAGGAACACCTGGCCGAATATCCCCGGGATGCCATCCTGATGCGGGTGGCCCAGCGCCTCTATATGCTGGGTTGCAGCGGCGCCGGGGAGCCGCACTTTCCGCCGGCCCTGTTCGCCATGATGCAGGAGTTGGCCCCCCACTGCGGCGACGATTGGGCCTTCCTGGGCCAGTACGCCTTTGCCCACCACGAAATGGGCCACATCGACCAGGCCCTGCAACTGGCCCAGCGTTCCCTGGAATTGAATCCCGCCAACGCGGTGGCCGCCCACTCGGTTACTCACTCCTACTTTGAATGGGGCGATGCCGCCACCGGCGGCGATTTCCTGGGCAATTGGCTGGAGGGATTTGACCCCCGCGCCACCTACCACGTCCACTTGTCCTGGCACCAGGCTCTGTTCGAGTTGGCCCTGGGCCGTTATCAGGAGGCGCTGCAACTCTACGAGGATTGGATTCGGCCCACCGCCGTCGAAAAGAACATCTCCGGCCTCTCCGACAGCGCCTCGCTGCTGTGGCGGCTCCAAATCTACGGGCAGGAGGCTCCCCCGGTGCCCTGGGCCGAGGTGAAGGAACAGGCCGCCCCCGCCGCTACCCGGCCCGGCCCGGCTTTCCGCGACGCCCACGCTGCCCTGGCCTTTGCCGCCAGCGGCGACCGGGAAATGATGGAGCAGATGATTGAGCGGCTGCATACCGACGCGGAAAAGGGTAGCGTCTTTGCCAAGGAGATTATCCTGCCCCTGGCCCAGGGCATTGACGCCTTTGCTCAGGAGGACTACGCCGGGGCCGTAGCTTGGCTGGAGCCGGTCTTTCCCCAACTGACCCGCATCGGCGGCAGCCACGCCCAGCGGGAAGTGTTTGAGGACACCCTGCTGGAAGCCTACTTGCGGGCCGAGCAGTTCGACCGGGCCGAGGCGATGCTGCAAGAGCGGCTGAGCCGGCGGGAAACGGTGCGGGATACCTTCTGGCTGGGCCGGGTAATGGCCGGCAAAGGAGAAACCGCCGCCGCCCAGGACAACCTGACTCAAGCCGCCGGGGATTGGCGGCAGCACGGCGACCCGGAGACCCCGGAACTGAATAACCTGAAGTCCTTGGCGGCGGCGCTGGGCTGAAAGAAAACCGGCCGGGGCGGGTATCTTTCCTTACCCAGCCGGGTAGTATCATCATAAAACCGTCGTTCCGGCGAAAGCCGGAATCCAGAAGCCTCGGTAGCCGGTTCGTTCTTTTCCCGGAGGATTTCCTGGATTCCGGCTTTCGCCGGAACGACGGTTGTACGGGTTGTCGACGGTTGCCAGGGTTGTACGGCCCTACCCGTACAATCGCACCGCCCCGGCCTCCGGTATCAGGCCGGAGAACAGTTCCGGGTGCAGCATCTCCGCCATTATTTCCAGGCCGGCCACTAGGCGCGGCCCGGAACGGCTGGTATAGGCCCCGGCGTCAATGGCATAAACCCGGTTGTTTTGCACCGCCGGCAGCGCGGCCCAGCCCTCCCGGTCCGACAGCAGCGGCGCATCTTGCAACGCCCGTTTCACGTCAAAACCGCAGGGCATCAGGATGATTACCTCCGGCTGGCTGGCGACTATTTCATCCCATTCCAGGCGGAAAGAGCCGGTTTCCTTGTCGCCAAAGCAGTTGACGCCCCCGGCCAACTCCACCATTTCCGGCACCCAGTGGCCGCCGCACATCAGCGGGTCAACCCATTCCAAGTGCAGCGTCCGGGGCCGGTGGGCAATGTCGGCGGTTTTGGCGGCGATGGCGTCAATGCGCTGCTGCATCTGTGCCGTAACCGATTCCGCCGCCGCCTCGGCCCCGGTGGCCCGGCCCACCCGCCGAATATCCTCCAGCACGTCCCCCACGTATTGAGGATCCAGGGATATGACCTGGGGTTCCTTGGGGAGGCTGACGCTGACCTCGGCAACCTGCCGAGAGGAGATGGCTCAAACCTCGCAGATGGCCTGAGTCAGCAGCAAGTCCGGCGCGGCGGCCTGCATCACCTCCTGGTCAATCTCATAGATGCCCAGGCCCTGCTCCAGCCGCTCCGAGATGACCCGGTTAATCTCCCCGCTGCTGGGCTGCGGGTCCATCCCGTCGAAAACGCTGCGCACCACCCAGGGCTTGTCCTTGGCGTCTCCCGGATAGTCACATTCGTGAGTTACCCCGAAAAGCTGTTCCTGCAACCCCAGGACGTACACAATCTCGGTGGCGCTGGGCAGAAAAGAGCATATACGCATTACAGTATCTCCTTACCCTGGTCAGTACTAGTCATTATCGTTAGCCTCAAAGCGGCGGGGGTCCGTGCCGGCGTCGGAATGGAGGTGGGCATCCGGGTGCTCGCCCCCCCACTCCGGTTCCGGCGGGGGATGTTCGTGCTGGTCGGCTACGCCCAGGAAGGTGCGCCGGAAGGTTTCCTCCAGCGTAGAGTGCATCTGAAAGGCGGCCAGGGCCACGCCGACGGTTACTCCCACCAGTATCAGGGCGGGAACCGGCGCCGCGACGCTGCCCAGGGACAGCAGCCGCACCAGAAAGGGGATGCCCCAGATGGTGGGCAGGATGAGCAGCAGAATCAGGGCCGAGTTCCGCAATACCAGCCGCAGGTTCCGGCTGTGCCGCCCGCCGGGCGACGAAGTCCAGCGGGGCAGCACCTGATTCATTACCGCCTCGGTCAAACTCTGCAAGTTGCGCCAGATGGCTACCCCGGAGGGGATGCACAGGGCCAGCACCGCGCCGCCGGTAACCAGGCCGATTACTCCCTCGGCGGCCTGCGTCCACTCCGACAGGAGCTTGGTGAACTCCAGGGCTACCGTCCCCAGCGTGAGAATCACCACGATGATGCCCATATTCAGCAGGATAAACTGTACCGAGTGTTTAATCTGGCGCGCCAACGGGTTGTCCAGAATCAGGGCGCGGCGGGAGGCGGTGAGCCAGATGAAAAGGACGCTGCTGTATTCCTGTAGCCAATTGGGGGAAATACGGCTGATAAAATTGGCCGTGGGCGTGGCCGAGTGGAAAATAATCGGGTAGAACAGGGCGGTAATGGCCGTGGCGACGGTAATCACCGGGCTGAGAAACGCGCCCACCGTGCCATGCCCCGCCCCGGTCTTGACCATTGCCAGGGAAAACTCCCCGATTTGGGGCATCCCCATGCCCACCCGCAGCGAGGTTCGTCCGTCGTGGCCCGACAGCAGGGCGCCGGTGGTGTCGGCCACCACCTTGCCTACGATGAACACCGCCGAGATAATCAACGCCGGCACCAGGTAATCGCCAAAGGTAAAGACATCCATCAGCATCCCCAGCGACACAAAGAAAAGGGCGGCGAACATATCCCGCACCGGACTCATCACCCGGCTGATTTCCTCCGAATGTTCCGTATCGCCGAGAATCATCCCGATCAGGAAGGCCCCGGCGGCGGCGGACAGGCCCAACTCGTGGGCGGCCAGGGCCAGGCCAAAGCACAGGGCCAGGCTGGTTATCAGCAGCACCTCATCCGACTCGAAACGGGCAATGTAGCGGATGAGCCGGGGCGCAAACAGGGCGCCGAACACCAGGGTAGCCGTACCGAAAATCGCCAGCTTGCCGGCCAGCGTCCCGATGTCGCCCAGATTGGCGCTGTCCGTGGTGGTGATGCCGGAAAGGACGGTGAGCAGAATCACCGCCATGAAGTCCTCGACCACCAGGATGCCGACAATTATCCGGCCATGGGGGGCATGGAGGGTGCCGGTGTCCCGGAGCATCTTAATCAGGATGGCGGAACTGCTGATGGACAGGGCCGCGCCCAGGAAAATCCCTTCCAACGGCGTCCAGCCCAGCAGGTCGGCGATTTCGTAGCCGATGACGAACATCGTGGTCATTTCCACGAAGCCGATGATGATAACCCGAAACCCAATCTGGCGGATGCGCTGCCACCCGACTTCCAGTCCAATGCCGAAAAGGAGAAAAATCAGGCCCAGGTCGGCCAGGATGCTGATGGTTTCGATGTTCTGCACCGGCCCGTTGAAGTCGGCCAGGGGGCCGAAATTGATTCCGGCAAAGGTAAAGGGGCCGACAATCACGCCGGCCAGCAGGTAGCCGAGGACTTGCGGCAATCTGAGCCGGCGGAACAGCAGCAGGGCCGCTCCGGCCACCGCCATAGTTACGGCAACGTCCCGGATCAGCCCAATGCTTTCCTCGGCATGAGTCGCAGAAAGGAACAGCAGGGTTTCGATTTTGTGCATCCTCCCGGAAAAGTCGCGCCGGAAAGGTCAAAGGCTACGGCTGGCATTATTCTATCAGATATTGAGGATTGATGTATCACCGGTTGCAAGCCGGTCAGGGCGATTAAAAGTTGCGCCGCCCCCGCCCCCCGCTCAGGATGAGCGGTTGAAGGATGAACCGGTGGTTCGACAAGCTCACCTACAAGTAATTCCGATGCCATCCCGACCACCAACCCCTATGTCATTCCGACCGCAGGGAGGAATCTAAAATGCCAGCCCTTGACTACTCTCAAGATTTTTAGATTCCTCCCTGCGGTCGGAATGACATAACTGGATAATGACATGGCAGAATCAGGATGAGCGGGGAAAGTGGGCAACTCCGCTTTAACAAAATCCGCTCATGGTGAGCTTGTCGAACCATCCAACCAAGGCAATCGCAGCATAAACCCGTCGTTCCGGCGAAGGCCGGAATCCAGAACACTCGGTAACCGGCACGTTCTTTTCCGGGGGGATTTCCTGGATTCCGGCTTTCGCCGGAACGACGGTGGCTTGGGTTGCCGACGGTTGACCTGGTGTTGACCTGGTTAAGACGCTATTGCCGGGGGCGGTGTTCCGGTGATTGTGCCAAGTCTGTAATCCGCTCATGGTGAGCTTGTCGAACCACCGGTTCGTCCTTCGACAGGCTCACCATGAGCGGGGAACGATACTCCCCGTCTCCCTGCGGAAAAGCCCCCCATATATGCTACAATAACCCCCTATGTTCACCCTGCCCGCCTCTTTGCGCTATGCCCTGTTTGTTTTGTTTATTGGCGGTATTCTGGCTTATGGCGCCGCCTTTGCCGGGTATCTGTTGGTCAACTTTGACCTGGTCAACCTCATTCGGGACGTGAACGGCGACGATTCTTTCTACTACTTTCAGATAGCCTATCACCTGGCTGAGGGGAAGTTTTCCACTTTTGACGGCGGCATCACTCGAACTAATGGCTACCATCCCCTCTGGCTGTTGCTGATAACCCCTTTCTACTGGATGTTTGACAAGGAAGGGGCGTTGTTTGCCATCAAAGCCCTGGAGATAATGCTTATCGCCGGGGCGGTGGCGTTAGTTGCGGTGGCGGCGCGGCTGGCCCGGCTGCCCTGGTATTTGCTGTTTGCCCTGCTGCCGATACTCTACCGGCAGGACGCTCTCTTTCAGGGGTTTGAGGCCGCCGCCGCGCTGTTTATGCTGGGGCTGCTGTTTCTGGCGTTGCTGCTCTACGCCCGGAACCCGGAGCGGTGGCGGTGGACTTGGCTGTTGGCGGCGGTAGCCTTTGCCCTGCCCTGGGTACGCCTGGAGTATATCGCCATATCGCTGACCGCTACTGCCGCGCTGCTGCTTATGGAGTGGTCGCGGCGGGAGCGGCCGGCCGATGCCTCTTGGCGGGCTGCATTGATTTCTGACCCTGTACGAACTTTTGCGCCAATAGTCGGCGCCGTCGCCGGCATCCTGACCTACTTTGCCTACAACAAGTTGGTGTTCGGCGGCATCGTGCCGGTGAGCGGGGCCACCAAGCGGGCCTGGTCGCAGGAACTCTTTGAGAACGAAGGCGGCTACCGCCTGTTTCAGAACTTCCAGGCGGTTCGGCAAATCGAAGTTTTCCATAATGATGTGCTGCTGACAGCGTTGGCAATCTGCGTTGGTTTTCTGCTGGCGCTGGTATGGTGGCTGAACCGCCGCTCCCGGAGCCGGGAGGACTGGCTGCTGCTGGCCTTTCTGGTGGGCGTATTCAGCCTGGCGGCGGGGCATATCGCCAAGTTTGCCCAGACGGTCCTGCAAGTGCATCCCTACAATGGGAGTTATGGCTGGTACTTCGTCCCGGCCTACCTGATGCTGGCGTTGGTCGTTCCCCTGGCCTGCTACGTTGCCATTCACTTTCTGCGCCGTCTCATCGGGCCGCGGTCGGCGCTGGCGGCCAATGGGGTGAGCGTAGTTATCGTAGTGGCCGGCGCAGTCTGGCTGTTCACCGGGGCGGATTTCGCCGGGCCGTTCCGGTATGTTGACGGGAACAGCCGGTCAACCTATCGGGAATGGGAGGTTACTTCCTATATGGGTATGTCGGTGGTGAACGCGGCGCTGCCCGAGGACAGCGTGATTGGGTCGTATGACGCCGGAGCTATCGGGTATTTCTCCCGCTTTCCGGTGGTGAACCTGGACGGGTTGGTCAATTCTTATGACTATTTCCACGCGACAAAAAGTAGAGTAGAAAGGTACGGAAGGGTCTTTTGGAAGGAATCGGAAAAGGAAGAATTCAGGCCCCTTTATCGAGAGTTTGGAATAACGCACTTTGCCAACCTTACCGAAGTGGACTCCGTCGGTGGACTGCTTTATGAAGGCCCCCAATCCTCCGGGGAAAGACGGTTCAATCTCTGGCCGCTCGAACCACCGGAAGGGGTTGATACCGCCGCCTGGTTCTGGCAAAGGATGGAACCGCACCTTGCTTATCAAGCCGACGGCGTCGGGCTGCTGGTGGACCGGCGGTTGGCGCAGGTGTTTGCCCGGGATTGCCGGCCGGAAGAGTTAGTAGTGTGGGAATGGAGCGGCGGCGGGCCGGCCACTGACGCCCAAGCCTGGACGCAAACGCAAACCGGGGTATGCACCGCCGCTGCCGTCCTGCCCCCCGAGGCCACCCCGCCGGTGGGGATTGAGACGGCAACACCCCGGGATTACCTGGCAAGCCTGGTCGGCGACCGCGAACCGGCAATCCGCGCCGACTTTGACGTATATCCGGTGGAAAACCGCCTGCTCTACGTCCGGGAGCAGTGCCAGCCGGCGGACCTGGCGGCGTGGTTCTTTCTGGCCCTGTACCCGGTTGAGGTGAATGACCTGCCCGGCCCGCGCCGGCAGCACGGGTTTGACAACCTGGACTTCCCCTTTAACCGGCGTGGCGTAAGGTCGGGCGATTTCTGCCTGGCCGTGGTTCCGCTACCGGAATACGAGATTGCCACCATCTACACCGGCCAGGTCGTGCTTGGGGAAGGCGGGTTTGAGCATTTGTGGGAGGGGGAGATTCTGTTGAGAGAAAGCAGGTGAACATTCCCGTCCCTCGGGGCAACCGCAGCATAAACCAGTCATTCAGCCCGTCGTTCCGGCGAAAGCCGGAATCCAGGAAATCCCCGGGAAAAGAACGTACCGGCTTACATAGGATTCTGGATTCCGGCTTTCGCTGGAACGACGGTTGTTTGGGTTTCCTACGGTTGCCTGGGTTGCCATAGTACGGTTGCCCCGGCCCAATACCCTTGACAATCGCCCTAGCACCGACATAATGAGAACAAGCCGCGCCGTAGGGCAGGAGTCGGGATGTCTGAGCCAGGAACAAGGGAACAGCGCGGAGTGGCTACGCCGGAATTATCCGATGAACACCTAAATTCTGCCCCCCCCCCCCCCCGCAACGGGTCTGGACAACAAGGTTGCCGTCCTTGCTTACCTCATTCTGAGTCTGCACGTATTTTTCTTCAGCGCGCTCATCGCCGCCGCCCCGGATACCTTCCGGGAGTTGACCCGGGAAGACTACTGGGTGGAGTATCTCACCGCGGTCTGGTTTCTCCTGGCCGGTTTCCTGCTGTTCGGCACGGCCTGGCGGGAGCCGAGTCTCTTCCGGCGCGGCGTCTATATCCTGGGCGGTATGGCGATGGTGTTTGCCGCCGGCGAGGAAATCAGTTGGGGACAGCGCATCTTCGGGTTTGCCACCCCCGACTTCCTGCTGCCCTTGAATCAGCAGCAGGAATTCAATGTCCACAATATCAGCGGTGGAACCTTTGAGGGCATCTACCGGAACGGCGGGCTGTTCCTGTGTATGGCAACCAGCGCGGCTTTCTTTTGCCGGAAAGACCGACTTTTCGGGATTCCCTTCCCTTCAATCCTGCTGACGCTGGGTTTTCTGGCGATACTTTCCTATGACTCAGGAGATGGCCTCCGCGATTTATTATACTTTATTGTAACTAGAGAGCAGGGGATGCTGCTGCTCTTGCTCATCGTCGCCCTGTTTTCAGGACAAAGCAAATTGGTCATTGCGGCGGCGGCAACCCTGGCCCTGGTTTGGGCGCTCTCCTACGTGAACTACCATCATTTGTACCACCATAGTATCGTCAATCCGGGAGAGATACGGGAGTATCTGTTCGGCCTCGGCTGCCTGTTCTATGCTCTGGAGCTGGCGCTGGCGCAGCGACGGTTAGCGACAATCGCGCCGGCGTCATTACGCGGCCAGCAACTGGCGGGACGGCGGATTCCTTACTGGCTGATGACCTGCGCCCTGGTAATTGCCGGCAGTATCGGGTTGATGGTTTTTCAGTATTTCAACCCCATAACTGCCGCCAGAGAAGCGGCGGCGCGCGCCGAATACGCGGCGCTGGTGTCCGTCGAACCCCGGATCCGCGCCGATTATGACGTATATCTCAGCGACAACCGGCTGGTCTATGTCAAGGTGCCGTGCAACCGGGACGACACGGGGGCTCAGTTCTTTCTGGCCCTGTACCCGGTTGACGTGGCTGACTTGCCCGGCCCGCGCCGGACGCACGGCTTTGACAACCGGGACTTTCCCTTTACCCGATATGGCAGTAGATTCGGCGATTTCTGCCGGGCGGTGGTTCCGCTCCCGGAATACGCTATTGCCACCATCGGCACCGGCCAGTATGTGCGGGTGGAGGACGGTTTCGAGCATTTATGGGAGGGGGAGATTCGGCTGGTGGAGTAGCCGGCGGCGGGGCATTGCCCGGTTCCGGGACAGTTCCGGGGGTGGTTCTACTCGGTATCGGGTTCCAGCATGATGCTGACGGCCTGTTCCTGGGCCATTTGTCTGCGCTCTTCGTCGATGTGGGCGCCGATGACCACCGGGATGACTTCCTGGTTCAGGGCCTGGTTCAGGGCCTGGGCGCGGCGGGCGGCCCGTTCGATGTCGTTGTTGCCGATGGTGATGGATATTTCGGCGGCGACCGTGGTCTCGCCAGGCCGGTCTTGCTGCCGGCCGGTAAAGACCAGATCCAGGCGTTGCAGGTCCAGGTACTGTTCCTTGGTGATGAGTTGCTGGTCCTCGGCCTGTTCCAGGAGTTCCTCCAGCCGGGGATCCCGGTCGGTGCGGGGGCCCTGCTGGACGCGGACCCGGCGCAGGTTCAGGTATTGTCCGGCAATGCTGCCGATGTTTCGCTGAATCTTGAACTCGTAGTTGGCGCCCAGGGCGTTGTCCATTTTCCCATTCACCCGGTTCAGATTCTCCTTCACCTGATTCAGGTCTTGTTTCACCAGTCCCATGTCCTCTTTCAGGACTGCTACGTCCTCTTTCAGGACGCCTACATCCTCCTCCAAGCGGTCCAGTCTGCGGTTGACCAACTGGAAGTTGTCGTTGGTCGTCTGAACGAACTGGGCGAATTTTTCGGGCAGTTCCAGGAGTTCCTGGCTCAGCAGTAGGTTGCGCAAGGTGCTGACCCACTCGGGTTTCTCCCGGAGGATTCGGGCCAGGTCGTTGATGTCGTTGATGGTAGTCATGGCATTTTCCCTTGATTGACATTGTAGTGCCTAAGGGTTGGCCGGTCAATCCTGGCCGGCCGTTTGCCTGCGGATATTGTTCTCACCGGGCAGGGTTGCCGGCTCACCATCAGGGGTTAGACGTTTTAGTCGGTCAGGGGCAGGGTGAAAATAAAGCGGGTGCCTTCCCCGAGGCGGCTCTCTACCCGGATGGCGCCCTGGTGGGCCTCCACCAACTGGCGGGCAATGGTCAGGCCCAGGCCGGCGCCGCCGGTGGTGCGGGCCCGGGAAGGGTCAACCCGGTAGAACCGCTCAAAGACCGCTGGCAAGTCCTCGGGGGCGATGCCGGGGCCGGTGTCGCTAACCGACACTTCCACCACATCCGCTACATCCGCCGGCGTACCCGGCCTTGACGCGCTCAAAGTTGCGCCTACGGTTACCGCCCCGCCCTGGGGCGTGTGGAATATGGCGTTCTCCAGCAGGTTGCCCACCACCTGGGCGATGCGGGTCCGGTCCAGCGACACCGGGGGCAGGCCGGGGGCCACCGCCAGGGACAGGGTTATCTCCTTAGCCTCGGCCCGGGGCTGGAAAGCCTCCACCGCCGCGCCCAGCAGTTCCTCGACCGACTCCGGCTGGCGGTTCAGGTGCAGGGCGCCGGCCTCGGCCAGGGCCAGCAGGCGCAGGTCTTCCACCAGGGACACCAGGTGGGCCGTCTGCTGGCGCAGGGTGTTGATGGTTGACTGGTCGGCGGCCAGCAGCCCGTCGTTCACCGCCTCCAGGTAGCCCTGGATGTTGGACAGGGGCGTTCTCAATTCGTGGGCCACGTCGGCCATCAGGTTGCGCCGCTGCTGCTCGGCGTGCTGCAAGTTCTCCGCCATAGTGTTGAAGGTGTAGCCCAGGTGTTCCAGCTCGGTGGGGCCGGAGACGGGAACCCGCTGGGACAAATCGCCCTGGCCCAGCCGGCGGGCGGCGGCGCTCAGGGTCTGCAAGGGGGCCAGGATGCGGCGGGACATCAGGGAAACCAGCAGGATGCCGGCGGCGGCGGCGGCCAGTCCGGTCCACCACAGGGAACGCTGCACCGCGGCGGCCAGCCGGGACACCGCCGGTTCCTGGATTTGTTCGGGGCCGGGGGGCGCGCCGGGCAGAACCGGGGCGGGAAAATCGCCCTCGCTGTCGCCTTCACCTTCAACGGAAACCAGCACCAGCGCGCCTACCTGGTGGTCATCCACCACGATGGGCAGGGCGCGGCCCCGATGCTTGGCCCTGGCCCAGCCCTCGCCTTTCTCCCCGGCCTGGCCTTCCCGGTGATGGGAGTCGCCTACCACCCGGTCGCCGGCGTCGGTAA
Organism: uncultured Dehalococcoidia bacterium; assembly: GCA_958295765.1. GTDB lineage: Bacteria > Chloroflexota > Dehalococcoidia > Lucifugimonadales > UBA3495 > CATQHB01. The sequence goes on along the minus strand of CATQHB010000001.1, from coordinate 223,643 downwards.
CGACGAAACGCCGGCCGTAGAGAGAGGCGGCCTGTTCCAGCCGGGGTTGCAGTCCCGCCCAATCCCGGTTTTCCCGGTAGTGCTGGGCAATCAGGCGATAGACCCGGTCGGCGCGGAACTCCTGATTGTGGCGTTGAAAGCGGTTGGTTTCCTGTTCGGCGGCGACGCCCACGAACAGGCCCACCCCGGCCAGGGCCAGGGCCAGGGCCAGGGTAAAGGCCAGAATCAGCCGGAACCGGAGGCTGAAAAACCACCTACGCGCTGCCAAACTTGTACCCCACTCCGTAAATAGTGTGAATGTAGCGGGACTTGTCCAGGGGGGCCTCCAGCTTGCGCCGCAAACTGGAAATATGGGCGTCCACGGTGCGGTCGAAACCCTCAAAGTCGTAGCCGAACACCCGGTCAATAATCTGTTCCCGGGTAAAGGTGCGGCCCGGTTCCCGCAGCAGCAGCGCCAGGATGCGAAACTCGGTGGGGGTGAGGGAAACCGCCGTGTCTCCAGCGTACACCGTGCGCTCCCGGCGGCTGGCCCGGATCGGGCCGTAGGTCAGGTCTTCACCGCCCGAATCCGAGTTGTCCCGCCGCGACCGGCGCAGCACCGCCTTGACCCGGGCCGCCAGTTCCCGGGGGCTGAAGGGCTTGGTAACGTAGTCGTCGGCGCCCAACTCCAGCCCGGCCAGGCGGTCCTCCTCCTCCACCCGCGCGGTTACCATCACAATGGGAACGTCCGACTCGGCCCGCAGGGCGCGGCAGATTTCCAGCCCGTCCAGGCCGGGCAGCATCAGGTCCAGGATGATGAGGTCGGGCTGCTCCTCCCGCGCCTGGCGCAGTCCTTCCGGGCCGGTGGCGGCGGACAGTACCCGGTGCCCGTCGTGGGCCAGATACAGGCGCACCAACTCGACGGCCCGGGGGTCATCCTCAATAATCAACACCGTATTGGCTTCGGACGCCATTACTGCCTCTTTTTATCCACGAAGGTTCACGAAGGTTTCACGAAGGGTTTTTTATTATGGGTTATGCCGGGGTTTAGATTCCTTGCTTCATTCGGAATGATAGAGAACTTTCAATGCCCGGCGCGGTTTCCCTAACCCCCGCCGGCTAGCGTGGGGGTTGCGGACAGGAGTACCTCTACGTGCACCTCGTCCTTGACCTGAATCCGGCCGGGGATGTTGGGCGGCGGGATTTCCAGTTCGGCCCAGGTAAAGGTGGTGCGGCCCAGGATGAACAGCCGTTCCGCGTCCAGCCGGGCCACCACGTCAAAGGTAATGGGTTTGGTGACGCCCCGGACGGAAAGCTGCCCCGCAACTTCCCGGGACACTTCCTCGCCTACCGCAAAGGGATTGGGCAGTTGGCCCAGGTCGGTTACGGTGAAGGTGGCTACCGGGGCATTGGGGAACATCCGCTCCCGGACGTAACCGTCGCGGCGGGAACTGTCGCTGCTCAGGGAGTGCAGGTCAATGTCCACCACCGACGGCTGCCCGTCCAGATAGACGTTGCCGGAAAGGGCGGCGGTTCGCATCACCGCATCGTTGGGCAAGTCCAGCCAGTTGAGCTTTTCGTTGACCGTGAAGGTGGCTTCCGACCCCTCGCCCACCACAAACACCATGTTTTCCACCTGGCCCGGCTGGGGCAGTTGGGGCGGTTCCGTTGCGGCCGGCGCGGTAGGTTCCGGCGTTGCGGTAGCCGGCGCCGGCGCTGCGGTAGGTTGCGGCGTGTCCGTAGGCTGGGCGGCTGCCTCGGCCGGTTCCGGTTCCGCTGCGGCCGGTTCGGTGGCGGGCCGGGCCGTTGGTTGAGCTGGCGCCGCCGTAGCCGGCATAGCCGTCGCTGGTGGTGGGGCCGTAGCGGTGGCCTGAGCCGCCGGCGTAGCGGGTTCCACCGGGGCCGCTACCGGCGCCGCCCCGCCGCCGCAACCGGCCGCCGCCAGGGACAGGATGAGGGCCAATCCCCAAACCGGCGCAGACAATCTAATCCACCTGGTCCCGGCTATTCTCTGAAGTATCCGTGATGCTGGCATAAGCGCTCCGTTAAGCGTAGGGAGAGTAGGCTCCCCCAGGATATTCGGCAAGGTACTCGGCCCGGCCCGGCGGTATTGCCGGCGGCCCTATTTGTGATGACGGCGGCGGCAGTTGGAGTTCCCCGCTTTCCTGGTCGCTCTGTCCCACCAGGCTGAGGCCGGCGGCGATTACCAGGCCGACGGCGATTGCCGCGCCCCACCATTTCAGCCAGGGGCAGTAGCGGGGCAGGGCAGCGGTCAGCAGGCCGGTTACTACGAAAACGATGGCCGCTAACGGGAGGGCAAAGGCGGCAAAGTTATCCAGTTGAGCCTGACCAATGAGCGCCACCGCCAGAGCCGCCGGGATAAAAATGACGGCCCACGCGCCGCCGAAGTAGGCGTACCGTCGATCCGAGCGCCCCACTATCTGCCAGATGATACCAGCCACGACGCCGGCCAACAGCCCGGCCAGGGCCACCGACGCGCTGTTAAGCAGCGTGTCGCTGGGCGAACGCAGCGGCAGCGAGGCCAGCACCGCCACGATAGCGGCGATGGAACCGGCGGTCAGCCCTGGGGTCATCAGCAACTCCTTACCGGAAATCGGCGCCAACTGCGTAAGGTTGCGTAAGGTATTGTCAACAGGTGTTGGTACGGCACGGGTAGGGGCGGGTTTCTAACCCGCCCAGGCTCCAGGGCAAGGATATTTCAGATATGGCTACATTCGTTCCGCAAGATGACTTTGCCTTGGCGTGGCGGACGGGTTAGAAACCCGCCCCTACCGGCGCCGGAAAATGACCGGGACAGAAATACCAACATACCAACAAATGTTGAGAATACCCGGCGCAACTCCGATGATTACCTACCACCCCGATGATTGCCTAACCTCGATGATTACCTACTATCCCGATGATTACCCCACTACGATGATTACCCCACTACGATGATTACCTGAACTCCGCTTATGGTGGACTTGAACCCCGCTCATGGTGAGCTTGTCGAACCAGCCCAATTCCGCCCTTCGACAAGCTCAGGGTGAGCGGTATGGTACTGGTGGGCCAGTTTATACCATCATTCCCGACTCCCGCCGCATTAAGCAATTATAAAGGCAAGAGGTGGGGATGTATCCCCATCCCTTGCCTCAAGTTTGGATGAGTTACCGGGATGTTATCCGGGCGTTCCGCCTAGCTGCCGTCCCCGTCGCCATCGCCGTCGCCACCCCGGTGGTGGCCGGAACCGTCGCCGTCCCCGCCGCGCCCGTGGCCGCGGTGGCCGTGCCGGCCGGAGTGTTCCAAGCCGTCGGGCAGGTCGGGCCGCCGGTCGTACCAGGCTTGGATGCCGTCGGATTGGGCCTGGGTAATCCGCTCCTTCTCCACCAGCCGCTCCAGCGCGCCGGAGACCTTGTCCGAGGAGGCCAGGCCGATGGGCCGAATCCGGATCAGGTTGGAGTAGGGATAATCGTTGAACCAGTCCGTTATGGCGGTGGCCGTCGCCTCGGCCACGTCCAGCTCGTCCAGTTTAGCCTGGAGTTTCTCCGCCTGGCGGTCGCCGGTGGCGCCGTTGAAGGCGTCCTGCACCTGAGCCTCGGTAATCGCCTCGTCCAGCCCCAGGGCGGCGGTGAGCTTTTCGGCCACCCGGTTGGCAAAGCTCCGGCCGCTGCCGTCACCGTCGCCGGCCGCGCCGTAGTTGGCGGCGATGGCGCCGGTGGCCGCCGCCGCCGTCAGCAAGCCCCCGCCGACCAGGCCCAGGGCCAGCGCCCCGGCCACCAGCAGGATGGAAAACCTTTTCCGCAAAAATTTCTTCATTGGTGAACCTCCTCTTCTCTATCCGGTTTGCGACTATCGCTGAATAGAATATACCGGCAAACTTTGAAGAAAATGTGAAGGGTTGGGGTGTTTTTTTAATCCACGAAGGGCACGAAGGGGCACGAAAGGAATTTCAGATGTCGCTATGCTCTAATTGGGCTAATTGAAGGTAAGGCTGTCCAGTATCATATCCAAAACCGCATCATATTCGTCCAGAGAATGTTCACAAGCGTTCAAAAACAGCCAATATGTAGTTGAGCTGTCAACCCATAGCCACGCATGATTCTCCTCAAGACAAAGTCTTAGGGAGTATTGGCTACGATAACGGACATAACCTAATTGAGCGCCACTGCTATCGGTAACGCTGTCTCTTTCAAGCAGTTCTATGAAATGGTAACTCTCTTTCAGGTCTTCAACATAATCTACCAATCTTATCTCTGCTGATGAGATGTAGTAATCCGGCACAAACATTACAGCGTGGGCATCAAAACCGTCCGGGCTCTCGAAATAAACATAGTCTTTATCGCTGTCATCAATCACCCAATCCGCCGGTATGCTGATGCTGTAGCCATAGGTTCCGTTGTTGTAAGTTTGCCACCCGATTGTTTGGGAAATAGGAGTAGGTTGGGGTGTCGGCGTGGCGCTGGCGACCCTCCTGCCCTGTTTCAGGCTGGGTAGGAAAGTTTGGATGGTTCTTTGCGCTATGGCAAAACCCAGCCCGTCATAGGAGATGTCCAAACCTTCCCGAATAACGAAGGTGTTGATGCCGATTATCTCCCCGGTGGATAACAGCAACGGGCCGCCGCTGTTGCCCGGGTTAATGGGCGCGTCGGTCTGGATGGTCCAGGATTGGTAATCTTCATCGTAGCGGACGGCGGAGACGATGCCCCGGGTTACGGTGGGAGCGCCGGCAATTCCCACGGGGTAGCCGATTGCTATAACTTCGCTGCCGGCCTTGACCTCCTCCGAGTCATGAAAATCCAGCGTCTGGAACTGCCCGCAGCAGATTTCCAGCACCGCCAAATCCCGGACGCCGTCATAGCCGATAACCTCTCCCGTGTAGCTGTGGGTATCACCGACCACCACGTCAACCCAGCTATAACCCTCAATAACGTGATGGTTGGTTAAAATCAGGGCGTTTCCCCGGTTGGTGGTTTCGAAGATTACGCCGGTGCCGCTGCCAGAGAAGGTCTCGATATAAACTACAGCTGGCGCAGCCCTTTCAACCATTTGCATCAGGCTGGGGGTTGGCTGAGGTGTCGCAGTGGGGCGCGGCGTCGGAGTAGGCATAGGCGTGGGCGTGGCGGTAGGCAATGGCGTCGGCGTGGGTGTAGGTGTCGGAGTGGGCGTAGGCGTTGGAACCGGCGTAGCCGTCGGCTCCGGCGTGGGCGTGGCGGTAGGAACCGGCGTTGCCGTAGGCCGGGCGGTCATAGTTGCCTGAATCCCGGCCTGCACCGTTGCCTCAATGTTGGGGGTCGGCGTCGGCGTGGGCGTCGGCAAGGCGGCCTGCACCGCCGCGGCGACGGTAGCCGGAATGTCCGGCGTAACGGCGGGCGTAGCGGCCGGCGGCGGGGTAGCACAGCCGGCCAACAAGGTCAGCGCCGCCAACAGCGCCGCCACCGCCATACCGATAGAAAGGTTGTAACCGGACATTCCGCCTCGCTACGCCCCAGGGTAACTCAAAGTTCAGCCCCTAGCCCCGAATAATTATACCCTATCTACCTTCGTGCCCCTTCGTGCCCTTCGTGGATACCCCCCCTTCGTGGACAAAAACGTCACAAACACCGCTCCGTTTCGGCCTGGATGTAGTCGCGCAGTTCCGGGGGCAAATTGGCCGCCGAACCGGCCTGGGCGTTCTCGCCGATGCGCTCCGGGCGGGAGGTGGTGGGGATGGCCGAACTGACCCGCCGGTCGGAGACAATCCAGGCCAGCAACGCCTGCGCCCAGGTGGTGATGCCATACTCGGCCAGCGGGGTCAGGTCGGGCTGCTCCCTGAGGTCGTTGACGTAGCGGCCCTTTTGCAGCGGTTCCATTACCAGGACGCCGGTGCCCAACTCCTCGGCCAGGGGCAGCAGTTCCGCCGCTACGCCCCGGTTGATGACGTTGTAGGGAATCTGCACCGCATCCACCCGTCCCTCCCGCATCAGGCCCATAATGGTGGGGTAGGCTTCGGGAACCATAGCGGTAACGCCGACCATCCCGACTTTCCCCTCGGCCTTCAGCCCCTCCAGGGTAGGCAGGTGGGTCTGCCAGTCAATCATATTGTGTACCTGGAACAGGTCGATGTAGTCGGTGTTCAGCAAGGCAAAGGAGCGGGCGATTTGCGCCTCCCCGGCCTCCTTGCCCTCGCAGCGCACCTTGGTCGCCAGGTAGAACTTATCCCGCTGGCCCTCGGTAACGATACCCACCACCTGCTCGGCGTTCCCGTACCAGGCGGCGGTGTCAATCAGGTTCACCGCGTTGCCGATGCAGGTGTCCACGATTTCCCGGCGCACGGCGATGTCCGCGTCGTCGGTTACGTCAAAAGTGCGGAGCGTACCCAGCCCGATGGCGGATACCTCCAGGTTGCCCAGCTTACGAAACTCCATTTCAATCACCTCTCTTGTTATTGGCTATTGTCCATCTATCCGGTCGGAATGACATACTACTGCGTAACTCTTGCCGGTCGGAATGACATACTACTGCGTAACTCTTGCCGGTCGGAATGACATACTAACTGCGTAACTCCTGCCGTACTTGAACCGGCGTTCAGCGCAAATCCCTCAATTCCTTGCGGGTTACCAGGATGATGGCGGTGGCGGCGATGAGCAGGCCGGCCAGCAGGCCCACGGCCCGCTGCCCGCCCAGAAACTCGGCGGCCAGGCCGGCCGGCAGTACGCCCAGGGGGATCAGCGCAAAGTTGGTCATAAAGACGCTCATCACCCGGCCCCGATACTGGTCCTCCGAAACCTCCATTATCAGCGACTGGTTCAGCGTGCGGCGGCCGGCGTCGCCCAGCCCCAGCAGCACCATCAACCCCAGGGCCACCAGGTAGAAGGGCAGCAAGGCCACCAGCAGCAGGGCCAGGCCGGACAGAAAGGCGCTGAGGATGAGCAGCCGCCCCCGCTGCCAGTTGCCCAGGGCGGCGATGAACAGGGAACCGCCCAGGGAACCCAGGCCCATCATACTGACCATCAGGCCCATGGCCTCCGGCCCCATCTGGTAGATGTCCACCACGAATACCGGTAGCAGAAAGCGGAAGGGCATCGCCAGCACCGTGGAGGTCAGGCCGATTATCAGCAGGGCCATTACCAGAGGGGTGCGGCGGATGTAGGACAGCCCGGCCCGGATGTCGTTCAGCACGCCGGCCCGCCCGGTGCCGGTGCCGCCGGTCAGCTTGGGCAGCAGTCCGGTCAGCAGCACGGCGCCCACGCACATTGCGGTAATCACGTAATAAACGCCGTCCGGCTCAATGGCGACGTAGAGGGCGCCGGCCACCGCCGGGGCCAGCAGGGTGGTGGCGCTCATCCCCATAGCGTTCAGGGCCATGGCGTTGGTAAGCTGCCCCTGGCCCACCAGTTGGGGGATGATGGCCTGGCGGGCCGGCATCAGGAAGGAAAATACCGCGCCCTGGAGCATTGAGGCCGCCAAAAGGTGATACCAGGTTACGGTGCCGGTGGTGATGGAGAGGGCGACAAACAGGGCAATCAGGGCGGCGCCGGCCTGTCCCCACTGGATAATCCGCTTGCGCTCCAGCCGGTCGGCGAAGGCCCCGCCGAACAGGGCCAGTAGCAGCATCGGCAGGGCAAACCCGGCGGACACCAGCCCCAGCAGGGCCGGCGAGCCGGTCAAGTCATAGGTAAGGTAGCCCCGGGCAATCATCTGCATCTGCATAGCGCCCATCAGGAAAAGCATCCCGAACCAGAGGATGCGGAACTCCCGATTCGCCAGAGAACTGAAGGTATGCCGCCAACCGCCGGTAGTCCCGCCGGGTGGCCGGCCCCGCCGGGTTGACGCCGGGGCTGACCCACCGGCGGGCGTCGAGGTTGCCGCCGTTGACGAAGTTGACGCGCCGGGGGGCGTTTCTGATGTTGCTGCCGTCTCTGCTGTTGTTGCCGCTGTTGGGTCCGGTGAGTCTTGAGCGCCGGAATTAGTCTGAGTGATTGTGCCTCCAGGGGCGCGGGGCGCGCCGTTGCCTGCCGTTGCTGGTAGTTTGTTGCTGGTAGTCTCTTGTCGCCGATAGTATAGCGCAGTTGCAGTAGTATAGCGGAAACGGCGCCCGTTTAGCTATGCGGTTCCCCCGCCCTTCTCCCCGCTCATCCTGAGCTTGTCGAAGGACGGGGTGGGTGGTTCGACAGGCTCACCATGAGCGGACTTTGCACCGGCTTTCCCCCGAACAACAACAAATACCGGTAGGGGCGGGTTTCTAACCCCCCCTGGCTCTGGCGTGAGGATAGGTTAGATATAGCGCACCCGTTCCGCAAGTTGACTTTGCCTTGCGGTCAGGGCGGGTTACAAACCCGCCCCTACGTTCACAAGCTAGTCCCGATTTACCCCGCTCATCCTGAGCTTGTCGAAGGACGGGATGGGTATGGTTCGACAGGCTCACCATGAGCGGACTTTGCACCGGCTTTCCCCCGAACAACAACCAATACCGGTAGGGGCGGGTTTCTAACCCGCCCTGGCTCTGGCGTAAGGATAGGTTAGATATGGCGCACCCGTTCCGCAAGTTGACTTTGCCTTGCGGTCAGGGCGGGTTACAAACCCGCCCCTACGTTCACAAGCTAATCCCGCTTTACCCCGCTCATCCTGAGCTTGTCGAAGGACGGGATTAGTGGTTCGACAGGCTCACCATGAGCGGATTTTGTACCGGCCCGCCCTGCTGCAACGGCCAATCCGGTAGGGGCCTGACCGTTTTACGGAACGCGGAACCGGCCAACAAGGCGTAACGGCGCCTGTCGTTACGAATAACGTAAGCATACGAATATATACCCCTGCGACAATATATGCTTTATGCTGCTTGATACATTGACAAAGGTAATCCGGTTATATATTGTTGCTGAAACCCGCTACACTTCCAGGAGGTTGCCATGGCAGCAATTAACCTGCGGAGAGCAATAATCTTTTTTATCTTGACTATGACCCTTGCGGTGGCATTGGCCTGCGGTTCCTCGGCGGAACCTCCTGCGGCGGCGCCGGCGGCGGAAACCCAATCGGCGGCCCCGGCGCAACCGGCGGCACAGTCTCAACCGGCGGCGCCGGCCGTTGCCGAACCTACCAACACGCCGCCGGCCCCTACCATCAGCGCCGAAGTGGGGCAGGGGGCTATTGGCGTAGTGCCGACGCCGGCGCCGACGGCTACGCCAATAGCGGTGGCCCCGGAACCGGTGGCCGAGACGAAAATCTCTCTCCTGAAAGTGGCGCGGGGCGTGGCTAACAACAGTTCCCTGGACCCGGCTCTGGGCGGACGGGTCAACTTCGGCTGGCTGGAACCGATGTACGAAGGGCTGATTCACTTTGACCAATACACCGACCTGCGGCCTATGCTGGCTACCGAATGGTCGGCTAACGCCGATTTCTCCGTCTGGACGCTGCAACTGCGGGAAGGCGTCCCCTTCCATAAAAGTTGGGGCGGGATGACCGCCGCGGACGTAGTTCATTCCTTGAACCAGGGCCAGCGGATGGACGCCCACGGCAACCGGGCGCCGGCCACCCGCAAGCTGTTGAACCGCATCGAGACCCCGGACGGCCCCGACGGTTATAGCATCGCGCTGCATCTCAACGAGCCAGAGCCGGTGATGCTCAGCTGGTTGAGCACCAACCAGAATGAGGCGGTCATCCGCAGCAAGGCGGTTTGGGACCAGGCCGGCGGCGAACTGGTGGAATTTGAGCCTAACGATGCTGGCATCCAGGAAATGCAGAGCAACCCCATCGGCACCGGGCCTTACCAGTTTGCGGAGTTTGTGCCGGAGCAATACATCCGCTACGCCCCCCTGGAATATGACCACTGGCGGATTACCCCCGACTTCCCGGAGGTACAGATTTTCTTTGTCCGGGAGGCGGCAACTCACCTGGCGATGCTGGTAACCGAGGAGGTACACGCCTCGGACGTGCCGCGGGACCTGCAACCCGGCGGCGAGGCCCGGGGCTTTAAGGTAATCAGCAGCACCACGCCGGCCCTGCGCCTGCTGGCCTTTTTCGGCGGCCTGCACCTGCCCGATGACCCGGCCTATGACCCGGACGCCCCCTTGTCCAACCCCCTGGTGCGCGAGGCGATGAACCGGGCCATTGACCGGGAGGAAATCAACCGCACTTTCCTGAAGGGCCGGGGCGAGTTGATGGTGCAGAGCGTAGCCCACCCCAAATTCCCCGGTTGGGACCAGTCCCTGGTAGAAAGGTTCGATGACTTTTACGCCTATGACCCGGAACGGGCCAGGGAACTGCTGGCCGAGGCCGGCTACCCCGACGGCTTGGAGATTACCCAGATGGCCTACCCCCGCCCGGGGCTGCCCGAGATCCTGGATATGGGCGAACTGGTCAACAAGTATTGGGAGGAAGTCGGCATCAAGGCCAAGTTCCAGCCGGTAGAGCCGGCGACGGTCAGCGCCCGGGTGGCGGCCAAGGACACCACCGGCCTGGTGTACCTGCACACCGGCAGCTACAGCGAGCCGACCTATGCCATCTACGGCTACCACTACTCCGGCAGCAAGCGCCCCCGGTTCCTGGCCCCGTTTATCGACCAGAAGTACGAGAGCTTGCAGACCGCCGTTACCCTGGAACAGCGCGCCGAGGTCATCAGCGACGTGATTGAGTTCTGCTTTGAGATTTACTGCACCATCCCCCTATTCTGGGTGCCGGCCGAGTTTATGGTGAACCCGGAAGTAATCGCCGACTGGAAAACCCCGGCCACCTTCGGCGTCCGCAACTTTGAGTACGTGGAGGCAGTGCGCTAAGGGCCGCCCGGTTTCCTCTATCCGCTCATCCTGAGCTTGTCGAAGGACGGGATAGGGATGGTTCGACCGGCTCACCATGAGCGGGTTTTGTACCGGCTTTCCCCCGAACAACGGCCAATACCGGTAGGGGCGGGTTTCACAACCCGCCCCTTATGTATCAAGCCAAGCCCGCTTTATACCGCGCATCCTGAGCTTGTCGAAGGACGGTATGGGAGTGGTTAGGCAGGTTCAGGATACAGGGCAACCCGCACAACCGTCGTTCCGGCGAAAGCCGGAATCCAGGAAATCCCCGGGGAATGAGTGGGCTGGCTACCGAGGTTTCTGGATTCCGGCTTTCGCCGGAACGACGGGTTTATGGTGTGATTGCCTTGCTCCGGCAACGGTCAATACCGGTAGGGGCGGGTTTCTAACCCACCCTGGCTCTGGCGTGAGAATAGGTCAGATATGGCGCACCCGTTCCGCAAGTTGACTTTGCCTTGCGGTTAGGGCGGGTTACAAACCCGCCCCTACGTTCACAAGCTAATCCCGCTTTATCCCGCTCATCCTGAGCTTGTCGAAGGACGGGATGGTGGTTCGACAAGCTCACCATGAGCGGGCGCGACTACTGGCGCGACTACTGGCGCCACTACCGCCGCCACTCGGCGATATTCCACAACTCGCTGTCCCAGCCGTTTACCCTTACGCCTTGCAGGGTGTTCAGGCGGGCGGAGGCCAGGCCCCGCTGCACCAGGGGAATTTCGTAGTAATTCTGTACCAGCCGGTCGTTGAGCCGTTTAACCAGGGCGGCGCGTTCCGGGCCGGTGGGGGTGTGGGTCAGTTCCTCAATCAGTTCATCGTACTCCGGGTCGCAGGAGCGGGCGTTGTTGGCGCCGGCCCAGTCATTTTCCCGGCTCTGGATTTGCTCACAGCGGTAAGCGGACAGGTATTGCTGGGGGTCAATGGCGGAACTTTCCGTGTACATCTGCGTGTCGGCAAAAAACCGGCGGTAGGACGCCGCCGCGTCGGTTGCCGGGTCGCCGCCGAAAAAGACGCTGGCATCGTGCTGCAACAGTTCGGTTTCAATGCCAATCTGCCGCCACCAATCCCGCACCAGCGCCTGGGTATCCTGCCGGATGGCGTTGGCCGAGGTCTGAAAAGTAATTCGCAGGGGGACGCCCTGGTATTCCCGGATGCCGTCGCCGTCGGTATCCAGGACGCCGTTATCGTCCAGCAGCCGGTTAGCCCCGGCAATGTCCTGAGGCAGGCACCCGTCGTTGGCGGTGGAAGTATAATGGGGCGGGCCGGCCACTAGGTTGCAGGTAGGGCTGGCGGCAAAGCCGTAGAGTTGCTCCGCGATGACGCCCCGGTCAATCGCCAGGGACATCGCCCGGCGAATCGGCGGGAAGGTCAGCAGGGGATGGGGGTTTTGCCCGTCCAGATACTCGGAGCGGTCATCGCCCAGGGACGGGGCCGGGTTGGTCTGATTGAGGACGATGCGCTCCACCAGGCTGGCGAAGGCGGCCCCCACCTGGCCCAAGCCGGCGGCCTCCATTTGGGCCAGCAGTTCCGGCTCCACCTGCAAGTTCCAGGCGTAATCGGCCTCTCCCCGTTCCAGCACGGCCTGGGCCGCCGCCACCGCCGCGCCGCCGCCCTGGAGAACTACCCGGTCGAAGTAGGGCCGTTCCCCCCGGTAGAAGGGGTTGCGCTCATACCTGGCCTCCGCGTTGGCGGTGAAGTCGGTGATGCGATAGGGGCCGGTGCCTAAAGGCGCGGTGTTCTGGGATTCGCAGGTCTTGGCCGCCGCGCCGATACAGTCGGCAAACTGGCTCCGGTTGAGGATGGGCGATCTGGCGCTGACAAACGCCTGGTAGGGAAAGGGGGTAGGCGCGTCAAAGGTGATTTTGACGGTGAAGTCGTCGATGGCCTGCACCGAGGTGATGCCGTCAAAGGCGCTGCCGGCGGTGCAGCCGGTCGCCGCATCGGTGCAGTAACGCCAGGTAAAGACCACGTCCGCGGCGGTCATCGCGCTGCCGTCGGACCACTTCAGCCCCTTTTGCAGATTCCAGGTAATCGACGTCAAATCCGGGGAGACGCCGCCGTTTTCCGCCGTCGGGATTTGGGCGGCCAACGCCGGGGTCAGATTGCCGTCCGGGTCATAGTTAGCCAGAGGTTCCAGGGTGATTGCGCCGGCGTCCCGGTCCTTATCGCCGGCCGACAGATAGGGGACGGCCAGCGAAGGGGCCTGCCAGTAAAGGATGGTCAAAACCTGCTCATCGGCCCTGGTTTCCGTCGGCGTTGGCGCCGGGCTGGGCAGCGCGGTGGGCATTGGCGTTGGCGGCGGGTTGCTGCACGCAATAGGCAGGAGCAGGAATACCAGGATAAGGCAGAGTTTCCGGGAAGTGTTAAACAGGGACGGCATACGGTCATTCCTCCGGTTAGGCGGGGTAAGCGGTACTATAGCATAAATTTTATCACAGACTTTTCCGGGAGTGGGGAGGTGTTGCGGACGGTTTCCCCATGAGGAAATGGCATTTCCGGTCAGACCACGCTGCATTGCCCGGTAGGGGCGGGTTTGTAACCCGCCCTGGCTCCGGCGTAAGAACAGGTCAGATGTGGCGACACCCGTTCCGCAAGTTGACTTTGCCTTGCGGTCAGGGCGGGTTACAAACCCGCCCCTACCCGACGAAAATACCGGGAAATTCGGCGCCTTGACACCGGATAGAAACCTGATTAGGTTTATACCCGATAAAGGTCTATATCATTCCGAAAAGTTCCGGGTCATTCCAATTCCGGGTCATTCCAATTCCGGGTCATTCCAATTCCAGGTCATTCCAACTCTATGTCATCCCAATTCTATGTCATTCCGACCGCAGGGAGGAATCTAAACTCCGGCATAAGCGATATTTCTGCCGGAACCGGGAGTTGACAAGGGCCGGGCATTTTAGATTCCTCCCTCCGGTCGGAATGACAGACTAATCAGCAGGAATGACAGGCCAAGCGGTTGGAATGACGGGCCAAGCGGTTGGAATGGCCTATAGGCACTAGGCGCATGGGCAGGGCAGCGGCAAAGGCGGGTTGCCCCTCACCCCGCTCATCCTGAGCCTGTCGAAGGATGCCCGCCAGGTAAAGGGGCGTGGTTCGACAAGCTCACCATGAGCGGGTTTGATTCCGGGCGGATTTTGTTCCTGGCGCAGACTTTGCACCTACCCCAGCCCCCGTAGCTACGCCAAGAACCCCGGCGGCCCTATGTGTTACTATGGGGCTGGGTTGTGGGAAACGCCGGGTGGCGGCGGCGGTTATAATGTCCTGAATGGCAAGCAGTCCGGCTTGGGCTGACTGGAATATAGAAGTTTAAGGAGGGTTTATGAAATACGATGTTATTGTCGTCGGCGGGGGAGCGGCCGGCTCTATTTTAGCCAGCAGGTTGGCTGAGGATGAGAATACCTCGGTGCTGCTGCTGGAGGCCGGGAAGGATTACCCCGATATGGACAACCTGCCCGATGAGATAAAGTTCGGCCATACCCGGTATGCGGAATCCCCGGATTCGGAACACAATTGGGCCTTGCGCGGCACCATTACCGAGGAGCAGGGGGAGATTCACGTGGCCCAGGGCAAGGTCATCGGCGGCGGGTCTTCCATCAACGGCCAGGCAATGCAGCGGGGGCTGCCCGAGGATTTTGACGCCTGGTCGGCCATGGGCAACGATGAGTGGTCTTATGACAAGGTGCTGCCCTTTTACCGGAAAATGGAGCGGGACCTGGATATTCAGGATGATTTTCACGGCACGGAAGGGCCGATGCCGGTAAGGCGCCGCCAGTCGGGGGCCTGGCCGCCCATTCAGCAAGCCTTTCACGCCGCCTGCTTGCAGGCCGGGTTCACCCCCACCGAGGATACCAACGGCGCCAACCCCGCCGGCGTCGGCGTGTCGCCCACCAACAACTTGGGCGGCGTAAGAATGAGCGCCGCGATAACCCATCTCAACCCGATGCGCCACCGGCTCAACCTGACGGTGCGGGGCGAGGTTTTCGTTCAGAAGGTACTGTTCGAGGGTTCCCGGGCCGTAGGCGTGGAGGCCAAGAGCGGGGGCGAGGTTTTTACCCTGGAAGCCGACCGGGTGGTGCTGAGCGCCGGCGCAATCCGCTCTCCCCAACTGCTGATGCTGTCGGGAATCGGCCCCAAGGAGCAACTGGAGCAGTTCGGGATTCCCCTGGTTTCCGAACTCCCCGGCGTGGGCAGCAACCTGTGGAACCACCTCAGCGTCCACGCCAGCTTTAAGGTCAAGGATGACGTTACCCTTGCCAGCGACACCGACGCGCCCCACTTCGGTTTGCACTACACCTCGGACGGGTCGCAGGAGCCTAACGATATGCTGCTGCGGACCAGCACGGTGGTGGACGAAAGGGAGGAGCGCGTCGCCGGGGTACGCACCCGATACCGGACGGGCGACGTTCCCCCGGAGCGGGCGGCGCGCATATCCTGCACCCTCGGCCTACCCGAAGGTTCGGGCTACGTCCGGTTGGCCTCGGCCGACCCCGGCGACCAGCCCACCTTTAACTACCGCTATCTCCAGCACCCCGACGACATTCGGCGGGTGCGGGAGGGCCTGCGGTTCGGCATCAGCCTTTTGGAGTCGGAGGCGTATAAAGACGTGATTGATTTCCGAATCAACCCGACGGATGAGATTCTGGCCGACGATGACGCTTTTGACCTCTGGCTGCGTCAAACGGTCGGCACCGCCCGCCACGTATCCGGCACCTGCAAAATGGGCCCCGACTCCGACCCCATGGCGGTAGTTGACCAATACTGCCGGGTTAAAGGAGTGCAGGGCTTGTGGGTGGCCGACGCCTCGGTAGCGCCGCGGATTCCCCGCTCCGGAGGCCTACACCCTACGGCGCTGATGATTGGGGAACGGGTAGTTGACTGGGTTGCGGCGGGGTAACGGGGCCGGGCCGGGCTTGTTACTGTAGGCGTCGGCAACGCATCCGCGCAAATAAATCCGCCGGTTGTTCTCTTGAGCAACCGGCGGATTATGTTGACGGTGCCAAGCCCTCACTTACCGCTCATCATGAGCCGGTCTAATGGTGAATCCCCGGCCCGTATGGGTGGTTCGACAAGCTCACCATGAGCGGACTGCGCCGGCGAGCGGACTAGGCGCCGGCGGCGGACTAGGTTCCGGCGGCGGATTAGGCCCCGGCCAACACCTGCTCCATATCGGGGGTATATACGCCGTCCCGGGCGGCGCTGGTTACCCGGGCGCGGTGCAGGTAAGCCTCTTGCGCCGCCGCCACTTGGGAAGGGTCGCCGCCCCAAATCTTGAGGGGAGTCGCTTGCAGGCCCCGTCCGTAGGAAAAGCTGAGTTGCCACGGCGTAGCGGCGTCAATGCGCCGGTTGATGGCGTTCAGGTTTGCCGTCGCGTCGTCATCGTTCTGTCCGCCGGACAGGAAAACGATGCCCGGCATCGCTGCCGGCACGGTGCGCTTGAAACAGCTTATGGTAGCCTCGGCTACCGCTTCCGGCCCGGCCCGGTGAGGCGCATCCGCCCCGGACAGGACCATATTGGGCTTCAGCAGCATACCTTCCAGAGAAACGCGCTGCCGGCTCAACTCCTCGAACACCCGCCGCAGCGTAGCCTCGGTTACCTCAAAACAGTGGTCAATGCTATGGTTGCCGTCCATCAGCACTTCCGGCTCGACAATCGGAACCAGGTCCGCCTCCTGAGATAGGGCGGCGAAACGCGCCAGGGCGTGGGCGTTCACGTCGATGCAATAGCCGGAGGGAATGTCATCCCCGATAGTGATTACGGCGCGCCACTTGGTAAACCGGGCGCCGAGTTCCCGGTACTCCTCAAGGCGTTCCCGCAGCCCGTCCAGGCCCTCGGTTACCGTCTCCTCGGGAGAACCGGCCAGGGGCCGGGCGCCCTTGTCCACCTTGATGCCGGGCATTACGCCGGCCTCATTGAGGATGTCCACAAAGCGCCGGCCGCTATCGGCGCTCTGCCGCAGGGTCTCGTCAAAGAGAATAACGCCGCTGAGGTAGTCGCCGATACCGTTGGCGGTAACCAAAAGCTGACGCCAGGCGCGGCGGTTGTCCTCCGTCGATTCCACGTTGATGCTCCGCAGGCGGCGCGCTATGGTGGAATCGCTCTCGTCAGCGGCCAGCACGCCCTTGCTCTTTGCCACCATCGCCTGGGCGGTCGCCTGTAGTTTATTGGTATCCATAGTGTCTCCTCCCGTTCTGTCAACCTATGGGGTGAATGTTCCAGGGCCAAAGGCCAATGACCCCTGGCGCGCCGGGATTTTATCACGATGCGGGACGGGAAAACAATTTTCCGGTGATTTCCGGTTGATTTTCCGTTGTCGGATATGCGATTGCCCCGGTTGTCTGCTATACTCCGGTCTAAATCTTACGCTGGCAGGGAAAGGCTATTATGACAACTCCTTCAACTATCGACCGCAACCTGGCGATGGACCTGGTGCGGGTTACTGAATCGGCGGCGATCGCGGCGACCCGGCACATGGGCCAGGGCGACAAGGAACTGGTGGACCAGACGGCGGTGGACGCAATGCGCCTCACCCTGGGGGCGATGGCAATGGACGGCGTGGTGGTTATCGGGGAGGGGGAAAAGGACGAGGCGCCGATGCTGTATAACGGCGAGGAAATCGGCGACGGCTCCGGGCCGGCGGTGGACATCGCCGTTGACCCCATTGACGGCACTACCCTGCTCTCCAAAGGGCTGCCCGGGGCCATTGCCGTCATCGCCGTCGCCGCGCGGGGCGCGATGAACTGCCCCCGGGAAGTGTTCTATATGAACAAGATAGCCGTCGGCAAAGAGGCCCGGGACGCCATTGACATCAACGCCCCGGTGGAGACCAACCTCCAGAACATCGCCGCCGCCAAGGGGAAGGAAGTCAGCGAATTGACGGTGATTGTGCTGGATCGGCCCCGCCACGCCCAACTGTTGCAGGACATCAGGAACGCCGGCGCGCGCATCAAGCTGATTACCGACGGGGACGTGGTAGCCGGCCTCCAGGCCGCGATGCCCGGCAGCGGGGTGGACGTTTTGATGGGGATTGGCGGCACGCCGGAGGGGGTCATCGTCGCTGCCGCCTTGCAGTGCATCGGGGGGGCGATTCAATGCCAGGCCTGGCCCCGGGACGATAAGGAACGGGATGCGGCGGTGGCGGCCGGCGCCGACTTGAGCAAGGTCTATGCTACCGATGACCTGGTTGCCGGGGAGGACGTTTTCTTTGCCGCCACCGGAGCCAGCACCGGAGACCTGCTGCGGGGCGTGAACTTTTTTAGCGGCGGGGCGCAAACCCATTCCCTGGCAATGCGTTCCCGCTCCGGCACCTTGCGGTGGGTTGAAACCACCCACGATTTTGCCCGCCGGGACATCTAGGCCAGGTTCCGGTCCGCCTAGCGTACCGCCCGCACTTCAAGCTGGACTCCCTCGTGCCGTTGGATTTGGCCGATGACCTCAAACAGGTTGCGGGCCTGGGGATTGCCGGCCGGGCCGAACATACGCATCAGGCTCTTGGGCGACCGGTTGGTGCGGGCGCCCAACTCATCAAACCCGATGGTGGCGTTGATGTAGTCGCGCAGCACAATCTTGCCGGTCTCAACGTCGCCGGAAAGGAGACATTCGACGCCTGCTTGCAGCAACCCCTCGCGAAAGGCCGGGTCGCGCCGGGCGCGGGCCTGCACCGTATCCTTGAAATCCCGGGTAAGCGCCATTCCTATGCCTCCTGTTGCTTGCGGCGGTGGTATTCCTGCCAGAGGTTCCGGGCAGCCGCAATATCCCGCCGCTGGCTACCCTTGTCGCCACCGCCCAGCAGGACAATCAATGTGTTCCCGTCCATCCCGAAATATACTCGGTAACCTGGCCCCCAATGTATGCGATACTCCAATACACCGTGTCCCACGCCCCTGACATTGGAGCGGTTACCCAACTCCAGCCGTGCCAGGGCCGTTCTCACCCGGCTCGCTGCCCCGGCGTCGAGGTTGTTGAACCAACGACCGAAAGGGCTGCGTTCCCGGTCGTCAATATATTCTCTAACCTCAACCACGCCTTGATAGTAACAGATAAGTTACTTATATGGCAATCAGGGCGGCGCCCAAGTCAATATCAGCACAAAACCGTCGTTCCGGCGAAAGCCGGAATCCAGAACCCTCGGTAGCCGGTACGCTCTTTTCCGGGGGATTTCCTGGATTCCGGCTTTCGCCGGAACGACGGTGGTTTGGAATGACGGTGGCTTGGGTTGCGTTGCTTGGGTTGTCATAGTACGGTCGCTTGGGTTGCGTTGCCTGGGTTGTCATAGTACGGTTGCCCGGGTTGCCCCGGTTAAGACGCAATTGCCCGTTTCACTCCCCCCGGTGTGCGCCCGCTTTCCCCAAGTGCTATAATCTTTGCGCGAAATAGTTTATCAATCTCTCAACCGGACTATGCCCAACGGCAAAACTTAGGAGGAACCGTGAACATTGTCAGTCAGAATTTAAGGACACCAGGCCCGACGCCCATTCCTGAGGACATCTATGCGGCGATGTCGGACCCGATGATTAACCACCGGGGGCCTGAGTTTTTTGACTTGATAACCGACTGCACCGAGAAGCTGAAGCAGGTTTTTATGACCGGGAAGGACGTATTTATCCTGACTTCCTCGGGCACCGGGGCGCTGGAGGCGTCCATCGTTAATACCCTGTCGCCGGGGGACAAGGTGCTGGCCGCCAGCGCCGGCTCCTTTGGCGACCGCTACGCCGACGCCCTGGATGCCTACGGCGCCGACGTGCAGCGGCTTACCTTTGAGTGGGGCGAGCCAGTGGACCCGGAGGCCATCCGCCAGGGGTTGCAGGCTGACCCGGAAATCAAGGCGGTAATGATTACCCACAACGAGACTTCCACCGGCGTTACCCACGACCTGCAAAGCATCGCCGGGGTGGTCAAGGGCGAGTTCGGCAAACTTCTCTTGGTGGACGCGGTCAGCAGCCTGGGCTGCCTGCCCCTGCCGGTGGACGGGTGGGACTGCGACGTGGTCTCCACCGGGTCGCAGAAGGGCTTTATGATACCGCCGGGGCTGGCCTTTATCAGCTTTGGCGGCGCTGCCTGGGCGGCGCAGCAGTCGGCTACGATGCCCAAGTTCTACTTTGACCTGGCCGAGGCTAAGAAGTACCTGGACCGGGGGCAAACGCCCTGGACGCCCAACCTTTCCGCAATGTACGGGCTGCGGGCGGCCTTGAACAACATCCTGGACGAAGGGCTGGAAGGCGTCTTTGACCGCCACGTCAGCATCGGCCAGTTCACCCGGGACGGGGTGCGCCGCCTGGGGCTGGAGTTGCTCTGCGCCGACGAAGCCCGCGCCTCCAACACGGTAACCGCCGTGAAAATGCCGGCGCACATCGACGGCGAGGCGTTGATGGAACTGATGCGCGCCGAGGAAAACGTGGTGCTGGCCGGCGGCCAGGGCAAGTTGACCGGCCACATTTTCCGCATCGGACACCTGGGCTACGTTACCGAAGCCGACATCCAGGAAGTGCTGGACGCCCTGGGCCGGGTGCTGCCCCGGGTGGGGTTCTAACCGGCAGCCGAAGGCCGAAGCTATGTCAATGTCCCAGTTGCAACAGACAATGGCGACCCTCCGCATGAGCCTGGCCGAGCTGAATAACCGGGAACAGCAGCTTGACTCGATGATCAGCCAGTTCCGCACCCAACTGCGGCGGCTGCCCCGGCAGGTCATCTATGGCCGGACGCCGCTGGACGTTTCCCTGTCCTCGATGGGGGAGATTGAGGAGCGGCTGGCCGATGCGGAGGCCACCCGGCGGCGGCTGTTGGCAATCAAAAAGACGGCCACCGAGGAGTTGGCGGCCCTGGAGTCGGTGCGGCAGGTTGACCAGGCCCGCCGCTCCCTGGCCGACCTGCGCCGCCAGGCCCGGGCCGGCGGGGAAACGGCAGAGTCCCAAGCCGAAATGCGCCGCCTGGAGTCCTTCATCGCCGAACACAGCAAACAGGCCGAACAGGCCATCACCGCCCGCTACCAGGAACGGGACGGCGGCGGGTAGTGGCGGTTTTTATCCACGAAGGGGCACGAAGGGGCACGAATAGGGATTTCCAGAGGCCGTTATCAGGGGTATGTCATTCCGAGCGTAGCGAGGAATCTAAAATCCCTGCCACCCCGAACCTTTCTTACCCGAACCTTTCTTATTGGTATCCCTTCTCCGTACCGGCTTCGATTTATCCACGAAGGGGCACGAAGGGGCACGAATAGGGATTTCCAGAGACCGTTATCAGGGGTATGTTATTCCGAATCAGTGGTATGTCATTCCGAGCGTAGCGAGGAATCTAAAATCTCTGCCATCCCGAACCTCTCTTACCCGAACCTCTCTTATTGGTATCCCTTCTCCGTACTGGCTCCGGTGGATGGTAGGGGTGGGTTATAAAACCGCCCCTACAACTCTCCCTCCAGCCGGTTGATTACCAGGCCGGTGGGTAGCTTGGGGTAAAAGAAGGTGGACTTGGATGGCAGGCGCTGGCCGCCGCCGACGATGGACTCAAAGGCGTCCATTGGGAAGGGTTTGAGCAGGAAGGCCAGTTGCCGGTCGCCGGCGGCTACCATTGCCGCCGCCGCGTCCGCATCGTGGCTGTAGTCCACGTAGCGGGACATCGCATCGCCCAGCAGGGGCTTGACCACCTGCTCATCCAGCACCCACGCCTCGGACGCAGCCAGGGCCTCCCCGTCCCGCCAGTCAATCCCCGCCCGCAGCGTCAACAGGCTGGCCGGTGGAGAGTCGCCGGGGCCAGCCACTTCTCCAACCGCGCCGCCAACCAAATCCCCCACTACGCCGATAGTAAGTCCCGCCCCGCCCCGGTCAATGACCAACTGAGCTAACCCCGTGGCGCCGCCGCAGTGGGCCAGGTTCACCGGCTCTGCCTTGAATAGCTGGCCCAGCCGCTCCTGCAAGCCGGCTAGTTGCGCCCCGGAAAGGCCCCCGACAACCTTATGGTAGGGGAGCAGTTGCAGGCCGGGGTCGTCAAACTCGGTGAGGGACATCATCACGTAGTTATGGGCCGCCGCCGGCCCGCCGCCGGCCGTATCCTCCCGGTAGCGGCGGTAGCGGAGGGCCGCCTCGTAGCGGTGGTGGCCGTCGGCCAGGAACACCGGACGCTCGGCAAAGAACCGGCTAATGCGCTGCTGTAAGTCGGCGTCGGCAATGCGCCAGAGGGCCACGTCGCCGATATTGCTTTCCGGGCGGGCTGGCGTTGCCACTTCCGGCGGGCCGGCCATTACCGGCTCAAACAGCGGCGCCAACTCTCCCCCGGCGTCCCGGTAGAGGGTCATCAGCGGGCTGAACTGAGTTTTAGAGGCTTCCAGCAGGGCCACCCGGTCCAGCACCGCCGGCTCCCGGGTAAATTCGTGAGGCAGCACCGAACCGCTGCCGTAGTCCTCAACCAGCACGTTGCCGAACAAGCCCAGTTGGGCCATTGCCGCGCCCCGGTGTTGATAGCTATGGCGCATCAGGTAAAAGCAGGGTTCCCCCTCCTGGCGCAGCGTCCCCTGGGCCAACCACTGCTGAAACAGGGCCGCCGCCTGCCGGTAACCGGCCTCCGGGTTCACCGGGTCCGGCTGCTCCCCGCCCTCCAGATGCACCGCGTTGTAGGGACTGAGCCGCTGCAAGGAGTCTTTCAGCCCCGGCCCAATCATATCGTAGGGCGGACATAGCAGGTCAGAGAGACTGCCGGCTGCCACAAGGTCATACCGGCAACCCCGGAAGGGACGAACAACGGCCATAATTACACTGCTCCTGGTAGTTGGGTTGGTAGGGAAATTATAGGGCAGGGCGGCGGGGCAAGTCTAGGTTGGGCAGTCAAGGCAACCCAAGCAACCGTCATTCCAAGCAACCGTCGTTCCGGCGAAAGCCGGAATCCAGGATGCTTTGTAAGGCAGGTACGTTCTTTCCCCGAGGATTTCCTGGATTCCGGCTTTCGCCGGAACGACGGTTTTATGCGGTGATTGCCTTGTTGGGCAATAGCCGGTACTTTCAACGGGTGCCGGCACTCTCATATTGGCATCATCATCGGTAGGGGCGGGTTTGTAACCCGCCCTGGCTTGGGCAAGGAATGGTTCGGATACGGCATACCTGTTTCTTGAAACATCTTTGCCCCGGAACGTCGGGCGGGTTACAAACCCGCCCCTACCATTCAATTCCACTCCACCGGAACCGGGTCGGGCCGGGCGTGGAATACGGCGGTCTTATGAGGTGATTGCCTTTTGGAAAAACCCCGGCCCGGCTTTTAGCCAAGCTATGGGTTGTGTTATACTTTCCCCCGGCTGAAACCGCCAGACTTTGTTAGGGGGCGCATCCATGTCCGGTGCAATAGAGTTCGTTGACGGTGGAACTGTAACTACGCCCCAGGGCTTCCGCGCCGGCGCTACTTACGCCGGGTTGAAAACCTTTGCCGAGGACAAGCTGGACTTGGGCATCCTGTTGTCCCAAACCGCTTGCGCCACCGCCGGGGTGTTCACCACCAGCACGGTCAAGTCGCCCACCGTTACCGTGGACCGCCAAAGGCTGGCCCAGGGCATCCCCATGCGGGGCCTGATTGTCAACGCCGGCATCGCCAACACCTGCGTCGGCGAGCAGGGGTTTATTGACGCCGAGGAGATGACTACCCTGGCCGCCCAAAAGACCGGCGCCACGCCGGAGCAAATCCTGGTTTGCAGTACCGGGGTGATTGGCGTAGAACTGCCGATGTCCCTGATTCGCTCCGGCGTCGAGCAGCTTGAGCTTACCGGCCGGGGCGGCCCCGACCTTGCCAGGGCGATTATGACTACCGACACCCGCCCTAAAGAGGTGGCGGTCAGCTTTGAGGTGGGGGGACGGCAAGCCGCGCTGGGCGGCATCGCCAAGGGTTCCGGGATGATTCACCCCAATATGGCGACGATGCTGTCATTCCTGACCACCGACGCCGCCGTCGAGCGGGAGTTTCTCCAGAACGCGCTGAGCCGGGTGGCCGATGAGACCTACAATATGCTGACGGTGGACGGGGACAGCAGCACTAACGATACGGTGCTGCTGCTGGCTAACGGCACCGCCCGGAACCCGGAAATAACCGCCGGTTCCGCCGACGCCGATACCTTTATGGCCGCCCTGCGCCAGGTCTGCACCTACCTGACCCAGGAACTGGCCCGGGACGGAGAGGGCGCCAATCACCTGATTATCGTAGAGGTGGCCGGGGCGTTGGACACGGCGGACGCCCGCAGCGCCGCCCGGACGATTGCCTCCTCCAGCCTGGTCAAGTCGGCGGTCTATGGCGTTGACCCCAACTGGGGCCGGGTGCTGGCCGCTTTGGGCCGCAGCGGGGCCGCCGCCGAGGAGGACAAGATTGACCTTTTCGTCAACGGCGTCTGCATTATGGAGGCCGGCAAGCCCATACCCTTCCACCGGGACGCGGTGGTGGCGCAGATGCGCCGGCCCGAAGTTACCTTTCGGTTGCAATTGAACCTGGGTTCCGGCGAGGCTACCGCCTGGGGCTGCGACCTGACCGAGGAATACGTCATAATCAACAGCGCCTATACCACCTGAGAACATCCGGCTGAAAACGTCCGGTTGAAAGCGGCCGGCCGCCGCGCCGGGCAATCACGGCTTAACCGGGGCAACCCAAGGCACCGTCGTTCCGGCGAAAGCCGGAATCCAGGAAATCCCCCGGAAAAGAGCGAACCGGCTACCGAGCGTTCTGGATTCCGGCTTTCGCCGGAACGACGGTTTTATAGCCGGAATGACGGATTTATGATGCGATTGACCGGGGCCGCCGCTCCGCCGGCTTGACCGGATAAGCGGCCCGGCGATTCGGAAAATCGAGGAATGGCAATCCTCCCAATCCCATTGCAGACGGCCGGTTGGGGGGATTCCTGCCTTTTAAGGCTACTGAACTTTATCTAACCGGAGGGCGGAGTGTCCGGCCCGCTAGTGGTGAAAATCGGGGGCAGCACCCTGGGCAGCCACGATACCAGCCTGAAAGACCTGGTTACCCTCCAGGAACGGGGGCGGGACGTGGTGGTGGTTCACGGGGGCGGCCCGGTCATATCCCAATGGATGCAGCGTCAGGGTATCCCGCCCCGCTTTGTCAACGGGCTGCGGGTTACCGACGCCGCCAGCCTGGACATCGTGGTCGCCGTGCTGACCGGGCTGATTAACAAGGAACTGGTCAGCGCGCTGCACGGCTTGGGGGGCCGCGCCCTGGGCCTCAGCGGCCTGGACGCCGGGCTGCTGGAGGCCGGCGTCGCCAACCCGGAACTGGGCTACGTCGGGGAAATTACCAGGGTCAACCCGGAACCGCTGCGGGACCTCCTGGACAAGGGCTACATCCCCATGCTGGCGCCCCTGGCGATGCAAATACAGGACGGCTCGGAACACGCCGGCGGCCCCCTGAACATTAACGGCGACACGGTGGCCGGGGAAGTGGCCTATGCTTTGGGCGCGGAACGGCTGATTTTCCTCACCGACGTACCCGGCATTATGGACGGCAATGGCCGGGTGCTGGCCCGGCTGGATCGGCGGCGGGCCGGCATCCTGCTCCGCTCCGACGTAGTGCGGGGCGGGATGATTCCCAAGCTGGCGGCCTGCCTGCGGGCGCTGGAACGGTCGCCGGTAGCCGACATCGTGGACGGGCGGGAGCCGGGCGCGCTGCTGGACTGCCTCCAGGACAAAAACATCGGCACCCGCATCACCGGCGAAGGCTACAGCAGCCAGGTTAGGGAATGAGGTTAGGTTATGATGGCGATTAAACAAGAACGCCACCAATCTGGTGGTGGCGTTCTTACACCGGAGAACCGTATGCAGCAACCCGTTTGAGGCTTTACGCCCGGTGGTGATGGAAACGGTGGCCTAGGGTAATCACCTGCCCTTCCCGGGATATGACGGTGAAACACCCCATCCATCGCTCCAGTTCCCGGTACTTGGCGGCGCCAAGGCCGACCTTTGCTCTCTCTCGGGATTTCTTGTTCATACAATATGTGAAAGCTCTGTCGCGAGTGTAACTGCGAATGCCAAAACGGGTGAGAACATCCACCATTTCCTCCGGGATGCCGCGTTGCTGAGAGCGAACTACCATGTGGTTTGAGGGGCGGCAGTTTTTGTGGGACATAGGGACACCTCCGATAATTTAGTTTTTGCTCCGTAATAAAGCGCAAACACCTGAGTCTATCATATTGCACACTGGAACGTCAATACATCCAAACGCCATTTTCAACGACTTATCCCTTAGGGCCTACTACCAAGTCCCCCTGGTAACGGGCCTGTCTTGCGAGCAGTAACTTTTGAGCTATGACCTGACCAACGACGCGGAGCAGGTGCCCGGCCCGCCCCTGCCCGGTATCTCCGCCGACCGGCTTGACCGCCTGCGCCGGTGGACGACGGTTTTGATTATCCTGGCCTTCGTCGTCGGGTGGCTCTGGTGGCTCAGCGGCTTTTATGCCGACGTGCTTTGGTTTGAGCAACTGGGCTACCGCCGGGTGTTTGCCCGGATTATGCTCACCAAGACCCTGCTCTTTGGCTTTGGCGCCCTGTTGGGCGGCCTGGCGGTTTCCCTCAACCTCTATCTGGTGCTGCGGCTGTCGGTGGGGCCGGCGCCCCGCTACCTGCCGCCGGACTTCCTGCGCCTGCTGCTGGCCTTCCTCCGGTTAAGCATCCTGTTGACGATGCTGATTGCCACCTTTGCCTTTGGCGCGCTGGCCGTCGAGCGTTGGGACACGGTGCTGCTCTATATAAACGCCGAAAACTTCGGGATTGCCGACCCTCAATTCGGGCGCGACGTCAGCTTTTACGTGATAAACCTGGAGCTGATCCGGTTCTTGCAGGGCTGGATCCTGGCCCTGTTCATCACCGTCATCGCCTCATCCCTGGCCCTTTACGCCGGCATTTTCGCCCTGCGCGGGGTGAGTCTGGTGCTGACGCCCCGGATGCTGTGGCACCTGTCCGGGCTGGGCGTTTTCCTGATGATAACCATCGCCGTCGGCCACGTGGTCAGCATCTACGAACTGACCCTTTCCGAAAGCGGAGTAGTTACCGGCGCCACTTATACCGACGTTAATACCCGTATCCCGGTGCTGTGGTTTCTGGCCGGCATTGCCCTGCTGGCCGCCGCCGGGTTTGGCGTCAGCATTTTCTATGTCGGGCTGCGGCTGATGGTGGGCGCCTTCAGCCTGTGGCTGATTATGTTCCTGCTGGCCGGCATTGCCTACCCGCTGTTGTTCCAGCGGTTCCAGGTGGCGCCGGACGAGTACGCCCGGGAAGAGCCGTTTATCCAACGCCACCTGGAGGCCACCCGGGCCGCCTACGGGCTGAACCTGGTGGAGGAAAGCGTCTATCCGGTGTCGGATGCCCTGACCCCGGCGGTAACCCGGGAGTACCGGGACACCCTGAACGGCATCCGGTTGTGGGATGCCGCCCCCTTGAAGGACGCCTATAATCAGTTGCAGTTTATGGAGCTTTACTACAACTTTCTGAACACCGACTCGGACCGCTACGTGGTGGACGGGCGGTTGCAGCAGGTACTCATCGGGGCCAGGGAACTGGATCCGACCGACCTGCCCACTGATGCCCAAAGGTGGGTGAATCAGCATCTCCAATATACCCACGGCTACGGGGTCGCGATGACGCCGGCCACCGGATTCACCCCCGGCGAGGGCCGGCCGGAGTTTTTTATCCAGGACATACCGATTCAGGGCAAGCTGCCGGTATCCCGCCCGGAGGTTTACTACGGCGAGGCCCCCATTGACTTCGCCATCGTCAACAGCGGGATGAGCGAAGTGAACCCCAACTCGGCCTTTGAGCGTTATGACGGCGCCGGCGGCGTGCCGCTCAGTTCCTGGTTCCGGCGGGTCATCTACTCCCTGGAGTTCCGGGACATCAACATTCTGCTCAGCGACCCGGTTACGCCGGAGAGCCGGATTCAGTACCGCCGCCAGGTGCGGGAACGGGTCAAGACCATTGCCCCCTTCCTGAAGGTGGACGCAGACCCCTACCCGGCCCTGGATGACGCCGGCAAGCTGTGGTGGATTCAGGACGCCTATACCGTAACCGACCGCTACCCCTACGCCGCCCCCAGCGGCGACGGGTTCAATTACATCCGAAACAGTGTCAAAGCCGTGGTGGACGCCTATAATGGGGACGTGACGTTCTACGTGATTGACCCGGAAGACCCGCTGCTCCAAATGTACCGGCGGGCCTTTCCCGAACTGTTTCAGGAACTGGCGGAGATGCCGCCGGACTTGCAGCGCCACATCCGTTACCCGATAACTCTTTTCTCAGTTCAGGCGCGGATGTATTTACGCTATCACGTTACCGACCCGCAGGTGTTCTTTAATCAGGCGGAGCAGTGGGCCATACCCCTGGAAACCCGTTTCGGCAAGACCGGGATTCAGGTAAGCCCTTCCTACGTGGTGATGCGGCTGCCCGGCGAGGAACAAGAGGAGTTTGTGCTGCTGCTGCCCTTCTCCCCGGCCGGCCAGAAAAAGAACCTGGTGGGCTGGCTGGCGGCCCGCAATGACGCGCCCCATTACGGCCAACTGAAAAGTTATCACCTGCCCGACGACCGGCAGATTGACGGCCCCAGCCAGGTGGAGGCGCGAATCGAAAATGACCAGGAGTTTTCCCAGCAGTTCACCCTGTGGGACGGCTCCGGTTCCCGGATAATTCGCGGCCAACTGCTGGCCCTGCCCATTGCTGATACAATAGTCTATGTGGAGCCGCTCTACCTGCAATCGGAGGTGCTGGCCTTCCCGGAACTGAAAAAGGTTATACTGGCCGACAACACCAACCTGGTAATGGCCGACTCCATGGCCGAAGGGCTGGCCCGGCTGGTGGGCGAAGAACCGCCAAGCTCGGAAACCGCCGGCCTTGATCCAACTGCCGGAATCGGCGCCGAAACCGGGCCGGAACAACTGGAGCAAATCGAGGACGCCGTCAACGAACTGGAAGCCGACCTGGAAGCCCTGGAGCAGTCCCTGGAAAATCTACGCAAAACCTTGAGAGGTGGTTAAGCTATGAGCATGAGCAAAAGCGGGGAATGGATTGCAATAGAAAACAAGTACTACGCCCAAACGGTGCGCCGGCAGCCGGTGGTCATCGTCAAGGGGGAAGGTTCCCGGGTGTGGGACGCTGACGGCAAGGAATACCTGGACTTTGTGGCCGGCTGGGCCGTCGATAACCTGGGCCATTCCCACCCGGCGATTACCCAGGCCATTGTCGAGCAGGCCGGCACCCTGCTGCAAACCTCCAACCAGTTTTATACCGTGCCTCAGTTGCAACTGGCCGAGTTGCTGGTGGAAAACAGCTGCCTGGACCGGGTCTTTTTTGGCAACAGCGGCGCCGAGGCCAATGAGGGGGCGTTGAAGCTGGCCCGGCGCTATGGCAAGCTGAACCGGGATGGCGCCTACGAGGTTATCACCGCCTTCAGTTCCTTCCACGGGCGGACGATGGCGACCGTGGCCGCCACCGGCCAGCCCCACTATCAAGAGGCTTTCCAGCCCCTCCAGCCCGGCTTTGTCCACGTGGACTTTAACGACGTAGAGGCGATTATGAACGCCACCACCGACCGCACCGCCGCCGTGCTGGTGGAGCCGGTGCAGGGTGAAGGCGGGGTGAACATCCCGGCCGACGACTACCTGCAACGGGTGCGGGAGTGGTGCGATCGCCAGGGCCTGCTCCTGATGCTGGACGAAGTGCAGACCGGGTTGGGCCGCTTGGGCAGCTTGTTCGGCTACCAGGAATACGGGGTAGAGCCGGACGTGATGACCCTGGCTAAGGGGCTGGGCTACGGCGTGCCGATTGGCGCCTTTATGTCCAAAGAGGGCGCCATGGCCCTGGTGCCCGGCGACCACGGCTCCACCTTCGGCGGCAACGCCCTGACCACCGCCGCCGCCTACGCCGGCACCAAGTTCCTGATTGACAATGACATCCCCGGCCAGGTCAAGGCAATGGAACCCCACCTGTTGGGCCGGCTGAACGAACTCAAGTCCCGTTTCTCCTTCATTTCCGACGTGCGGGGCAAGGGCCTGCTGGCCGCCCTGGAGTTTGACAGCGACATATCCGGCCAGGTGCTGACCAACGCCAACGCGGCCGGCCTCCTGCTGAACGGGGTCAAACCCAACGCCATCCGCTTTATGCCGCCCCTGACCATCACCGCCGCCGAAATCGACGAAGGCATCGGCCGGCTGGAGCAGGCATTGGCGCAGATTTAAGGGTTTTGGGGCCGGGCCGGCCGGCCTGTGGCCGGCTCAGGAATAAGGAAAAGGTCGATGAAAACGGTTTCGGCAAGATACCGGGGCAATCGCCTGGTGGAATTGAATACGGACATCCCCCTGGCCGAAGATGCCCCGGTGCTGGTCATCATTCCCGGCCCGGAGGATGCGCCGGAAGCCGAAGCCGGTTGGCCTCAGCTGACCGCCAGCCAATTCCTGGCCGGCTACGCCGAAGCTGATGCGGTGTATGACAGCTTATGAGCATAGCTCGACGTATAGAGGAGTTCAATTAGCAATATGAACCGCAAAGAAGTGGAACTGCTGGAACGCATAAAAATGAACCCCGACGCAACGGTGGGCCAGCCGGTTATTCGCAACACCGACATAACCGTCCAGCAAGTCTTGGGGATGCTGAGCCGGGACATTGCCATTGGGGAAATCATCGCCCAACATCCCCCTATAACCGATGCGGACATCCGGGCCTGCCTGTTGTTCGCCCGGAAAACTATGGAGGACGTAACCTTTATGCCCCTGGACTAGCCGGGGGCGGCGGGTAATTCCTTAAATCCGAAGGGAGGGGTTCCGATGCAGGATCCGATGCAGGATACGGAAAGCCGGTTGCTGGAACGCATATCCCGCAACCCGGAAGTAATGGCGGGCCAGCCGGTCATTCGCGGCACCCGCATCACCGTGGGCTTAATCCTGGAGTCGCTGGCCTATGGTATGACCGTTGAGGAAATCCTCGATGAGTACTGGCACATTACCCGCGAGGACATCCTGGCCGGCCTTTGCTATGCGGAGAAAGAGCTGGAGCGGAATATATTTCTGCCGTCGCAAGGGGGTGCTTAATGCGTTTTCTGGTGGAAGAAGGTGTCGGATTAGGCGTATCTTTAGGGCTTGCGGACTTGCAACACGACGTTGCGTCGGTCCGGCTGGATAGCCCCGGCTTGGCTGACCCGGAGGGGTTGCGGCAGGTGGTTGATGAGAACCGTATCCTGATTACTTGCGACCAGGGCTATGGCAATCTGGTCCTTCAACAGGGGCTGCCGCACGCCGGCATCATCCTGTTAAGGATGCCCGGAGCCGGGGTAGGAGACAAAATAGCGGCCTTGATTGAGTTGCTGGAACTATACCCTCACCGGTTAGCTGGCAACTTCACCGTAACCACCGGGCGCAAAATCCGTATCGTAGAACCCGCAATGCCTCAACCCGGAGCAAGTAGCTAACTACCGGGCGCAGGCAACCCGGAACATCCCTAAACCAGCGGAGGTAAAGCAACATCTATGGCTATGGCAAAGGAAAAAATCGTGCTGGCCTACAGCGGCGGGCTGGATACCTCGGTGGCCGTCCCCTGGCTGATGGAGGAGTACGGCGCCGACATCATCACCCTGACCATCGACCTGGGAATGGTGGACTTGCCGGCCATCCGGGAGAGGGCGCTCCAGGTGGGCGCGGCCAAGGCCCTGACGGTGGACGGACGGGAAACCCTGGTCAACGAATTCCTGTTCCCGTCCCTGCAAGCCGGGGCCATCTATGAGGAGCAATACCCCCTGGCTACCGCCCTGGGCCGGCCCCTCATTGCCCGCTACCTGGTGGAGGCGGCCCGGGCCGAGGGCGCCTACGCCGTAGCCCACGGCTGCACCGGCAAGGGCAACGACCAGGTGCGGATTGACGTCGGCGTGGCGGCCCTGGCCCCGGACTTGAAGGTCATCGCCCCGATCCGGGACTGGGGAATGAGCCGGGATGATGAAATCGAGTACGCCCAGGCCCGCAACCTGCCCATCAACGCCAGCCAGAGCCGTTTCTCCGTGGACGAAAACCTGTGGGGCCGCAGCGCCGAGGCCGGGGAACTGGAAGACCCCTGGCGGGAGCCGCCGGAAGACGCCTATTCCTGGACGCGCCCGGTCGGTGAGACCCCGGACACGCCGGCCTACCTGGAAATCCACTTCGAGCAGGGCATCCCGACGGCGGTGGACGGCGAGAGCATGGCCGGAACCGACCTGATTCGCCACCTGAACGCCCTGGCCGGGGAACACGGCGTAGGTAGGGTTGACCACCTGGAAAACCGCCTGGTGGGCATCAAGTCCCGGGAAGTGTACGAGACGCCGGCGGCGGTAACGCTCCACGCCGCCCACAAGGCCCTGGAAACCCTGACCCTGAGCAAGGAGCAGGCCCGTACCAAAGTCCGCATCGCTCAGGAATACGCCGATATGGTTTACAACGGCCTGTGGTTCACCCATCACCGGAACGACCTGGACGCCTACATCCGCAGCACCCAGCGTTACGTTACCGGCGACGTCCGGGTCAAGCTGCATCAGGGAACTTGCACTGTGGTGGGCCGGCGCGCCCCCCAGGCCCTGTACCAGCACCAACTCGCCACCTATGACCGGGAAGACCAGTTCGACCACGCCGCCGCCGCCGGGTTCATCAACATCTACGGCCTGCCGGTGCGCACCCAGAACCAGACCCAGCCGGAGTAGCCAGAGTAAGGGGAGCCAGGGCCGAAAGGAGCCGGAAATGGAAACGGGCAGCGTGATGTCCTGGAAAGAGATTGAGGATGCGTTTGATTCGGAGTGGGTGCTGATTGAAGACCCTGAGCAGACTCCTTCCCTGGAAATCATCCGGGGTAAGGTCATCTTTCACAGCAAAGACCGGGCGGAACTCAACGCTAAAATGGCGGAATTGCCTCGGATGCACCACGCCGTCATCTATATCGGCGGCTTGCCGGAAGGGTGGGAGATGATTCTGACACCCTTGCCCGCTACAATGTCACCCTGAACGATAGTGAAGGGTCTAAAATCCTGGCGGTGAGAAAGGTTTTGGTTGGCGGGCATTTTAGATTCCTCGCTACGCTCGGAATGACACATTAAGGGTTTGGATGACATTGTAAATGACGGGATGACCGCCGCCGGCGATTGCCTCAGTGCTTGGAGGCAATGTTGTATCCGGCTAGGCCCGGCAAAGAGTAAAGTTTTATATTCAAGCGCGTAATTCCGGTAATAACCGCATTACAGCAATAAACAACCCGGAGGTTTTATTTATGACCCTTGCCGACCGAATGATGAACCTGGGCACCGAGACGGCCTTTGAGGTTTTGGCTAAAGCCCGCGCGCTGGAGGCTCAGGGAAAGGAAATTATCCACCTGGAAATCGGCGAGCCGGACTTTGACACGCCCCGCCATATCGTCGATGCGGGAATCCAGGCTTTACAGGACGGGTACACCCATTACGGCCCCACGCCGGGGCTGCCCGAACTGCGGGAGGCCATCGCCCGCAACAGCCGGGAGGTTCGGGGCATCGACACCAACCCCTCCCACGTGGTGGTAACGCCCGGGGCCAAGCCCATTATGTTCTACGTGATTCTGGCCCTGGCCGAACCGGGCGCCGAGGTAATCTACCCCAACCCCGGCTTTCCCATCTACGAGTCGATGATTCGCTTCGCCGGCGCCACCCCGGTGCCGATGCAGCTTTTAGAGGAGAAGGCTTATCACCCGGACCTGGACGACCTGGCCGGCAAAATCACCGACCGCACCCGGCTCATCATCGTCAACTCCCCGGAAAACCCCTGCGGCTCGGCCCTGACCAAAGACGAACTGGAAACTATCGCCGACCTGGCCCGGGGCCGGAACCTGTACGTGCTGGCCGATGAGATTTACAAGGATATTCTCTACACCGGCGAACACTTCAGCATCGCCGCCTTCCCGGAAATGGCCCGGCAGACCATCATCCTGGACGGCTTTTCCAAGAGTTACGCTATGACCGGTTGGCGGCTGGGCTACGGGATAATGCCGGAGGAACTGGTGCCCCATATAACCCGGCTGGCGGTGAACAGCGTCTCCTGCGCCGCCTCTTTCAGCCAGCGGGCCGCCGTCGCCGCCCTGGACGGCCCCCAGGATGAGGTGCAGGCGATGGCCGCCGAGTTTGCCCAGCGCCGCCGCCTGATTGCCGACGGCCTGCGCGCCATCCCCGGCATCAACTGCCCGGAGCCGGAGGGCGCCTTCTACGTTTTCCCCAGCATCAAGGACACCGGCCTCAGCAGCAGCGAGTTTGAGAACCGGGCGTTGAACGAGGCCGGGGTAGCCCTGCTCTCCGGCTCGGCTTTCGGCGCCTACGGCGAGGGCTACGTGCGCCTCTCCTACGCCAACTCCCAGGAAAACATCAAAAAAGCCCTGGCCCAACTGGCCGAGTTTGTGGCGGGGCTGGTGTAGGGGGGCGGGGCGTTGGGGGATGATGGGGTCTGGCGGAGATGCGGTAAAGGGACTATCCCAACGATATTCTCAACATTTGTTGGTATTACCATCCTGTTGGTATTATCATCGAGGTAGGGGCGGGTTTATAACCCGCCCTGGTTCCGGCGCAAGGATATGTCGGCTATGGCGCACCCGTTTTCCGGTACTCCCTTGCTGTTGAACGCCGGCGGGTTACAAACCCGCCCCTACAATCCGCCGGAGCTGTTCATCGCAGCATAAACCCGTCTCATAAACCCGTCGTTCCGGCGAAAGCCGGAATCCAGAACCCTCGGTAGCCGGCACGCTCTTTTCCGAGAGGATTTCCTGGATTCCGGCTTTCGCCGGAACGACGGTTGATGGCGCCGGAACGACGGTTGACGGCGCCGGAACGACGGTTGACGGCGCCGGAATGACGGTTGCCTGGGTTGACCTGGTTAAGACGCGATTGCCCTGACATTCCCCTATAGCGCCCCCGCCCCCTTTCGTGTAACATTAGGCACAGACTTTTGCCGGTTGACCGGGCCGACATCCGGCCGGCGGTCAGCGGAAATTTGTACGGGGAGATGGGGGGACGTTATGCAGCAGCGGCGGGTTACCAGGCCGGTTTACGTGGGCGGCGTTCAGGTCGGCGGCGGGGCCGACATTACCGTCCAGTCGATGACCAAGACCGACACCCGGGACGTGGCGGCCACCGTCCGCCAGATTCACGAGTTGGAAGAGGTGGGCTGCGACATCATCCGCTCCGCCGTGCCGGACCTGGAAGCGGCCCGGGCTATGGCCGAAATCAAGAAGCGGATCAACATCCCCCTCATCGCCGACATCCACTTTCACTACCAGTTGGCCCTGGAGTGCGCCCAGGGCGGCGTGGACTGCCTGCGGCTCAACCCCGGCAACCTGCGCGACGAAGAGCAGGTCAAGCAGGTGGTAGCGGCGGCCAAAGAACGGAACATCCCCATCCGCATCGGCGTGAACTTCGGCAGCCTGCCCCCGGTGGGCGGCATTGGCCGCACCCGGGGCTTTTCCCGCCACATGGACCTGGTCAACCGCCTGCCCAAGGCCGGCCAGGCCCAGGCCGGCCAATACAGCATTGTTGACCACATGGTCGCCACCGCCCTCTGGGAAATCAGCCTGCTGGAGCGGCAGGACTTTGACCAGATTAAGATTTCCCTCAAGGCGTTTGACGTGCCGACCACGGTGGAGGCGTACCGCCGCCTGGCCGAAATGGTGCCTTACCCCCTGCACCTGGGCATTACCGAGGCCGGGACGGTGCAGGCCGGCTCCATCCGCACCGCCGTGGGCCTGGGCCTGCTGCTCTACGAAGGCATCGGCGACACCATCCGGGTCTCCCTCAGCGGCGACTCCACCGAGGAGGTGGCCGCCGGCTATGAGATTCTCAAGGCGCTGAACCTGCGGAACAAAGGCACCACCCTGGTGGCCTGCCCCAGTTGCGGCCGGGCCGACGTGGACGTGGTAAAGCTGGCAAATGACGTGGACGCGCTGCTGAAAAAGAACAACAAGAACATCAAGGTGGCGGTAATGGGCTGCGAAGTCAACGGCCCCGGCGAGGCCAAGGACGCCGACGTCGGCATCGCCGCCGGCGCCGGCCGGGCCGTCATTTTCCGCAAGGGCGAAAAGGTGCGGGTAGTCCCGGAGGCGGATATGCTGACCGCGCTGATGGAAGAGGTGGAGAACACGCCGGCCCCGGCGGGGGATTAGGCGGAATGAGGAGGGGCGTCTATGTCCAGCCTGAACCTGCGTATCACTGACGAAGACCTGAAACAAAGGCTGAAGGAAGCGGCAGAAAAGCATGGTCGCTCTATGACCGAGGAGGCCAGGGTCATCCTGCGTACCGCCCTGCTTAACTCCTACCCGCCGCCCAAGTTCGAGTCAACTCAAGAATTGTATGAAAGCATCCGGGCAATTATAGAGCCGTTGGGGGGCATTGAGTTGGAGTTGCCGCCGCGCGGCGGTGTTTGTCTCAACCCCTGTTGCAACCCGGTACGATTGCAAATGCAAAGTTGACTGCCGGAGTAAAGTCCGCTCATCCTGAGCTTGTCGAAGGACGCCTACAGGACAAAGGGACGTGGTTCGACAAGCTCACCATGAGCGGGGTGGGGCAGGTAAGGAGTCAATGGCAACCCAGACAACCGTCGTTCCGGCGAAGGCCGGAATCCAGGAAATCCTCCGGGAAAAGAAGGAACCGGCAACCGAGCTTACTGGATTCCGGCTTTCGCCGGAACGACGGTTTTACGGCTGGAATGACGGTTTTATGACCGGAACGACGGTTTTATGCTGGGATTGCCTTGTCCGTTTATGGTGAGAACAACATCCGCTCATGGTGAGCTTGTCGAACCACGCCCCGTCATCAATTCCCCCCGTCATCAATCCATGGAACACCGGAGGCGCTGCTTAAAATATGCGAATGACCCGACTGGTTTCCAAGACTTTGCGCGCCGACCCGCCGGAGGCGGAAACGGCCAGCCACCGGCTGCTGCTGCGGGCCGGCCTGATTCACCAGGTGGCCGCCGGCGTTTATGCCTACCTGCCCCTGGCCTGGCGTTCCCTGCGCAAAATTGAGGACATCATCCGCCAGGAGATGGACGCCGCCGGCAGCCAGGAGTTGATGATGCCGGCCCTCCAGCCCCGGGAGCTGTGGGAGCAGACCGGCCGCGCCGCCGCGATGGGCCAGGTGCTCTTTTCCCTGGAAGACCGCCGGGGCCGTCCTATGGTGCTGGCGCCCACCCACGAAGAAGTCGTTACCGGCATCGTCCGGGCCAACGTGCAGAGCTACCGGGACTTGCCGGTGATTCTCTACCAGATTCAGACCAAGTTTCGGGACGAACCGCGTCCCCGGGCCGGGCTGGTGCGGGTGCGCGAGTTCGATATGAAGGATGCCTACAGCTTTAACGCCGATGAGGAAAGCCTGGACGACAGCTACCAGGCGATGGCCCAAGCCTACCGGAACATCTACCGCCGGTGCAGCCTGCCGGTGCTGATGGCCGAGGCCGACAGCGGCGCCATCGGCGGCAAGGACTCCCATGAATTCATCCTGTCCACCCCCACCGGCGAGGACACGGTAATTACCTGCCCCGCCTGCGGCTACACCGCCAACGCCGAAAAGGCCGAAGGCGTATATCCTGATGCAATGCCGGATACGGCCCTGGATACGGCCCTGGATACCGAACCGGAGCAGCCGTTGGAAGAAGTAGCCACCCCCGGCATCAAGACTATCGCCGAACTGGCCGAGTTCCTGAATCTGCCCACGTCCCGGACGTTGAAGGCCGTCTTTTACGCCGCCGACGGAGAGACGGTTTTCGTTACCCTGCGGGGCGACTTGGAAGTCAATGAGGTAAAGCTGAAGAACGCCCTGCACTGCCAAGAGTTGCGCCTGGCAACCGATGCCGAAGTACGGGAGGCCGGACTGGTGGCTGGTTCGGCGTCGCCCATCGGCATCAGCAACCTCCGGCAGGTGGCCGATCCCTCCATCAGCCAGGGCCGCAACTTCGCGGTCGGCGCCAACCGGCCCGATGTCCACGTACAGAACGCCAACTACCCCCGGGACTTTCAGGTTGACCTTTTGACCGACATTGCCCTGGCCCAGCCGGGCCACGGCTGTCCCCACTGCAATGCGCCGCTGGAGGCCACCCGGGGCATCGAGGTAGGCCATATTTTCAAGCTGGGAACCTTCTACAGCGAGGCCCTGGGCGCGCTGTACCTGGACCAGGAGGGGCGGCAGCATCCCATTGCGATGGGGTGCTACGGCATCGGCGTGGGCCGCCTGCTGGCCGCCGCCATTGAGCAGAATCACGACGACCGGGGCATCGTCTTTCCGGCGCCCATCGCCCCCTACCAGGCGCATCTGGTAGGGCTGAACCTGACCGACCCGGACGTGGTCGCCGCGGCCGACGCCCTGTACCGGGAGTTATGGGCGCAGGGCATTGAAACCCTCTATGATGACCGGCCCGACCAGGCCGCCGGGGTAAAGCTGAACGATGCCGACCTGCTGGGCCTGCCCCTGCGCTTGGTAGTCAGTCCCCGCAACCTGCGGAACAACGCGGTGGAAGTGAAGGGCCGCCGCGAAACCGAGGCGACAATGGTGGAAATGGACGGGGTGGCAGCCGCCATAAAGCAGGCGCTGGGGGCGTAATTATGGGCGGCAATTCGCCGGGCCTGCGGCCCCTGACTTTACCGGAGCGGCATTATTCCTGGATGTACGGGCTGCTGCCGGCCGGCCTGATTTACGTCGTGCTGGTGGGGCTGACCTACCTGCTCACCCGCCCCGATATGAGCATATTCCGCTACTACCTGGACTTCCACGATGCCCACGAACCCCTGACCGGCCTGCCGATTAACTTCCAGATGATTATGGCCCGGGGCTTTTACCTGGTGGCCTATATGACCTGGGGCCGCTCCACCGGCCACCTGATAATCGGCGCCCACGTCATCGACCGGAAAACCGGGCGGCGGATGAAAACCTGGCAAAAGTGGGTGCGCGGCCTGGCCCAGATGTCCCTCGGCTC
Organism: uncultured Dehalococcoidia bacterium; assembly: GCA_958295765.1. Classification (GTDB taxonomy): domain Bacteria; phylum Chloroflexota; class Dehalococcoidia; order Lucifugimonadales; family UBA3495; genus CATQHB01. The sequence goes on along the minus strand of CATQHB010000001.1, from coordinate 184,957 downwards.
TTTCTACACGATAATGGACGGCATATCCTTCCTGCTGATTCTGGTTGACCGGCAGGAACGCCGTTCCGCTTATGACTGGATTGCCGGCACGGTAGTGGTGATGGGGGATTTGCCCCCGGAACCGGAGACCGTGCCGGGCCGTAGCTGGATTGGGGAGTTAAGCCGCGCCCTGCGGGGCCGCCCGGCGCCGGAAAGCCAATGATGCGGCAAACGGGTTGCCGGGAACCGGGGGAACGCCCCTAACTCTCATACGGGGTTCGTGGGTGTAGGTATTGGCAATGCGGATTGGTATTGCTAGTCGGGTAGGCACTGCTATTGGTAGAGGCGGGTTTCTAACCCGCCCTTGCTCGCAAAGGCAAATTCGGCTCGGAAAGACGCCGCCGCTATAGCTAAACCGCCCTGGCGCCGGAACATGGGCGGGTTAGAAACCCGCCCCTACCGGCCAGCGAAGTATGGCTTGGCGGAAATACCAACAAGTGTTGAGAACACCCTAACCGCCCCGTGCCGCCAGCACCGAACTTAAATACAGCAGGTTGGCCTTTAGTTCCGGGGCGATGGCGCCCTGGCGGGAGGAGGAGAGCAGCAGCAGCAGCCGGAGTTGGGCCGCCAGGTCTGCCGCCAGTTTCTGCTTGGCCTCGGCCTCCGTATCCGCCGCCACCGGCACCCGCAGGCCCTGCAAAGGCAGCCGGGTGCGCGACTCCCCGGCCCAATACTGGTCCAGGGTGTCAATGATGACGATGGGGATGTTGCCGGTGATTACAAAGGGGGCCTCGGGCGGCGAGTCGGCGGGACTCAGTACGTCCACCTTAACCTGGCTTACGTCGCTGTGGTTGATGTGAAAAGTGGCCCGGTTGGGCTGGCTGGTGCCAATCAACCGCCAGTCCCAGCCCTCCGGCGTAGCGGCGTCCAGCCCCGGCTCCACCGTTACCGGGCAGGCGTCATCCTCAGCCAGCAAGCGGTCGGCGGCCCTTTCCGGCGGCGACGGTTCCGGTTGAGACGGTTCCGGTGAGGATTGAGACTTATCCAATTCGGCCATAAATACCCCCTAACACGATGAGAACACCGGGCTTTCCGGCGATGTGATTCTACAAGGTAAGCTCTCCCGGAATCAGGCGGCGCGTCCCGGCGTCCGCGGCCAGGCCGAAAGACCCCAGGGCCATTGACCCCAGCAATGCCTTACCGCCTTCGTCGCCAAAGATAACATATACCCCCCGGAACCGCCCATCCAATTCCAGATCCACCCATCCAATAGAAAACTCCCGCTTGGAACCGTCGGCCAGAGTGAACAAATTAGTTTGCTCCCGTTCTACCCCCAGTTCCTCCAGCAGGGATGCCGGCGCCTGGGTGTAGGAGGCCCCGGTGTCCACCAGCCCGTTCAGGGTGCGGGAACGGGTCCGGGCCAGATTCCACAGGGTGAAGTCAACGTAGAAAGTTCCCACGGCGCCTCCGACGGTAGTTCCGGGCAGGATGGCCGGCGTTCCCGGCGGCGGCCCTTCAGCGGTTTCCGTCCGGTCAAGCATACTTATTTCTCCCTTCCGCTCCGTCCGCTACTGCTGCTCCGGCTCCAGTTCCCAGGCGTTGTAAACCTGTTCCGGCAGGGTAATGGGGCCGACGGCATCCTCATACTCGCGGACGTGCTTGCTGGCCAGCAGGGCAAACGCCTTGAGCATCTGGGGGCTGACCTTAATCCGCGCCCGCAGTATTGGCTCCCGCTCCTCCATCTGCTCCCCAAAGAAAAGCACCGCCGAATAGAGGCTGCTGTAAATGTGCATCGAGTCGCAATAAAAGGTAATCGGCTCCCCGGAGGCCGCCTCGGCGCCCCGGGTATCGCCGGGGTTGACGTAGTTATCCTCCTGAGGCGTCTGGTCTTCCGGTGGTACATAGGGCCGCTGGATAATGGGCATATAAACTCCTCCCCTGCCACAATAACTGTAGAATCGCCCCGCTAATGGTGAGCTTGTTGAACCGCAGGATTGCCTCTGCTAATGGCGGGCCGGCCAAATCGCAGAACTGCCCCCGCTCATGGTGAGCCTGTCGAACCATCCCGTTCAGTTCCGGCATTGCCCATTATACACGATACACGCAGCGGGGGTTGCTACAAGTTGCGGCGCCGGGCGGCAAGGCAACCGCATCTTAACCAGGGTAACCCAAGTCAGCCTAAGGAACCCAAACAACCGTCGTTCCGGCGAAAGCCGGAATCCAGGAAATCCTCGGGGAAAGAGCGAACCGGCTACCGAGAGTTCTGGATTCCGGCTTTCGCCGGAACGACGGTTGCTAGACGGGCTACTGTACCGGTTGCCGGCACGACGGGTTTATGACCGGTTGACTGCTAACGAAAAAATCGTTATAATCAACTATCATAAACCGGGCAAGGGAGACAATTATGAATGACGCAAGGCAGATTATCGACCGTTTCGGTGGTCAGTCGGCGCTGGCCGCCCTGCTGGGCAAACGGCAGAGCACGGTGCAGCATTGGGCCAGGACGGGGCGCATACCGGCCCAGTGGCACGAGCGGTTGCTGGAGTTGGCCTTTCAGCAAGGCATTGGCCTGGAGGCTCGGGACTTTGTTACGACGGACGCGCCCCGCATCAAGCCGGCCGGCGGTAAGCTGGGCGTCCTGCTGGTCGGTTTGGGCGCGGTGTCCTCCACCTTTATCGCCGGCGTTGAGCAGATTCGGCGGGGAGACGGGCAGCCGGTAGGGTCGGTCAGCCAGATGTCCACCATTCGCCTCGGCAAGCGCCCCGACCGGCGGACGCCGTTTATCCGGGACTTCGTTCCGTTGGCCGGCTTGGAGCAGTTGGTATTCGGGGCCTGGGACCCGATTCCCGATAACGCTTACGACGCGGCGGTAAAGGCCAGTGTCCTGGACCGCTACGAACAACTGGAACCCGTCGCCGATTTCCTGAAGTCCATCGAACCGATGCCGGCTATTTTCGATAACGATTACGTGCGGCGTATCCAGGGTAGCAATGTCCGGGCCACCGATTCCAAGCTGGATTCGGTAGAGGCGATACGGAGCGACATCCGGCGTTTCAAGCAGGACAACGATTGCGACCGGCTGGTGATGGCCTGGTGCGCCTCTACCGAAAAATTCATTACGGAGACCGATGTTCACCAGGACATTGAGGGTTTCGTGGGCGGGCTGCACGATAACGCGGAAAGCATTGCCCCCTCGATGCTCTACGCTTACGCGGCGCTGCTGGAGGGCGTGCCCTTCATCAACGGCGCGCCCAACCTGACGGTGGACGTTCCCGCCCTGGAGCGGTTCGCCCGGAACCAGGGGGTGCCAATCTGCGGCAAAGACTTCAAGACCGGCCAGACCCTGGTTAAAACCGCCATCGGGCCGATGCTGAAGGCCCGGATGCTGGGAATGGACGGCTGGTTTTCCACCAACATCCTGGGCAACCGGGACGGCGAAGTCCTCGACGAGCCGGAAAACTTCAGGACTAAAGAGGAGTCCAAGCTGGGCGTCCTGGAGTATATCCTGCAACCCGACCTGTACCCGGAGCTGTATGAGGACGCCTATCACAAGGTACGCATCAACTACTACCCGCCGCGGGGCGACAACAAGGAGGGGTGGGACAACATTGACCTCTTTGGCTGGCTGGGGCGCCGGATGCAGCTGAAGGTCAACTTCCTGTGTTCCGACTCTATCCTGGCCGCCCCCCTGGTGCTGGACCTGGTGCTGTTTATGGACCTGGCGCAGCGGGCCGGCTTGGCCGGTATTCAGGAGTGGCTGTCCTTCTACTTCAAGAGTCCCCAGCACGCGCCGTCGGTCTATCCGGAGCATGACCTGTTCATCCAGCAGACCAAGCTCAAGAACACCCTGCGCTGGCTGATGGGCGAGGAACAGATAACCCACCTGGGTATGGAATACTACCGGGGCGACTGAATCTATCCCGGCCCTGGCTCAACCGGCATCAGCCGTCCGCCGGCCAGCGGCAGAGGTGGTAGTAGCCGATTGCCAGGGCCTCCCATTCGTGGGTGGTCTTGCTCTGGCCGATCAGCCCCAGGCGGGACATCACGGCGTAGGCCAGTTGGTCCCGGGGGACGTGGGAATGGCGGGCGATGGCGGCCCGCACTTCCTGGGCCGAGTAGGTGTAGAGGGGTAGCCGGTGGCCGGCCGACCAGTTGACCAGGGCCGTGTCCAGCAGTTCCAGCGAAGGCACCGGCCACCGGATTCCCGAGGGCTGCCCGTAGGCTACCGCCGCCGGCTGCCACCGGGCCACCAGCCCGTCCAGACACTTTACCAGGTGGGCCACCCGGTCGGCGGCGTCCAGGCTGCGGCTGCGGGGCAGGCGTATGACGCCGGTATCGCTGCCGGCGGTGTTCCCGGCATCATTCCCGATATTGTCCCCGGTATGGTTCAGGGGGGCGGCGCCCGGCCGGTGGGTGCGGAAAATGGCCCAGCCGGTTTCCCGGACGCCGGCGTCCAGGGCCAGCAGGGTCATCGCATCAGACTGCGCCGGGGCCGGTTGTTCAGCCAGACCGTTCAGGTCGCTGCCGGTCCGACTATGGCCGGTCAAGTAGCCGCCGGTCATCGGATAACCGCCCAGCAAACCGGCGCGGCCAGGGATAAGGCCGATACTGATACCGATACTGATGCCGCTGCCCCGGCCCCGGATTTCTCCCGGCCGGCCGCCGGGAACCGCAGCCCCGGCAACTCGGCCTGGGACGGCGCCGCCCCGGAGTTGCGGGGAGCTTGCAACGGCAAGTCCGGTATTTCCGGCCGCCCGGCGCCCGGCAAGTCAAAGGCCGGGTAGTCCCGGCGGTAAAGGCCGATATAGTAATAGGTGCCGCATTGCAGACAAATCCAGTCGCCGTCGTCCAGGGCCAGGTCACCGCTGCACTTGCCACAGGCTTTCAGTCTATAATGATTCACGTCTGCCCCCTCGCCTTTGCTGGGGCGGGTGCTACGCCCCAACCTGATAGAACAATTGTTCTATAAAAGCGGCGCATTGTCAAGACCCAGGGCGGGTAATATCAGAGGCTTTTGGTGGTACGCGGGTGGTTTATGAGTTGCGTCGTTGGCTATGCGACATTGCTAATTCGGCGCCGTTGCAAGTTCAGCGTCGTTGAAAGTGCTAGGTCATTCCGACCGAAGCTTTACTGTCATTCCGACCGGAGGGAGGAATCTAAAATGCCTTGCCCTTGCCATTTTCCGGTTCGGCAGAAATCTCACCTATGCAGGAGTTTAGATTCCTCCCTCCGGTCGGAATGACATTACAAATAAGCAACTCCGGTATTATCAAAGCTCTGCTCGTGATAAGCCTCTCACCCGCTCATGGTGAGCCTGTCGAACCATTCCACCCCGCTCATCCTGAGCTTGTCGAAGGACGGAATCGGGATGGTTCGACAAGCTCACCATGAGCGGTTATATGTTGTGCAGTTATATGTTGTATGGGGTACAAGTCAGGAACCGAAAGCCCCGGGAATTGATGGACTGCGGATTGAGCGCTGGGCGGTTAGGGGTTACAATGCCGGGCGGTGCGATATATGCAAGGAAAAGGAAAATTAGCAATGCACTTTGGGCCGCCGTTTAACTCCGGGGGCGTTACCCTTGGCCGGTGAGGCCGGGCCGGGGGCCTCATTGGGCCGCCGCCTGGCTGAGGTAGGCTGGGCTTTTCTGCCTTTTGGCTGGATTGCCTTCGGCGGGCCGCAGGCCCATATCGCCCTGCTCCAGGAGCGGTTTGTCGCCCGCCGCCGCTGGCTGGACGAGCAGCGCTTTGTGGAACTGCTGGGGCTGGGCCAGGGATTGCCCGGCCCTACTTCTACCCAGATGGTGGTGGCCGTGGGCGCGGCCCGGGCCGGGCCTTTGGGCGGGTTGCTGGCCCTGTTCCTGTTCCTATTGCCGGCGGCGACGATTATGGCCCTGGCCGGCTTGGGGATGACCTACTTTCTGGCCGACGGAGACCGCCCGGCCTGGCTGGACGGCATCCAGCCGGCGACGGTGGCCCTGGTAGCGGTGGCCGCCTGGCGATTGGGGCAGGTGGTGGTCAACACCCGACTGACTATGGGGCTGATGCTGCTGGGCGCGGCGGTAACCATCCTGGTCAGCCAGCCCTGGGTCTTTCCGGCGACCCTGGCCCTGGGCGGCCTGGTCAGCGCCGTTGCCCTGCGGGGCCGGCGTAATGAGGCCGGACGGGAGCCGGGGGACGGCGTACCCCTGGACAACCTGGGCATCTCCCGGGTCGCCGGCGTCCTGCTGCTGCTGCTTTTCTTTGGCCTGCTGGCCGGACTCATTGGGGCCAGGCTGGTCTTTGACTGGCCGGCCCTGCAACTCTTGGAGTCCTTTTACCGCACCGGGTCGCTGATTTTCGGCGGCGGCCAGGTGGTGCTGCCCATGCTGTTGACCGAGGTGGTGGATACCGGCTGGGTGACGGAGCAGCAGTTCCTGGACGGCTTTGCCCTGATGCTGGCCTTGCCGGGGCCGATGTTCAGCTTCAGCGCCTACCTGGGGGCGGTAGCCGGCGGCGTGCCGGGGTTGCTGCTGGCGTTGGTGGGGCTGTTCCTGCCGGGAGTGCTGGTCATCTACGCCGTCCTGCCCTTCTGGGAGCGGGTGCGGCGCTACCCCTGGGCGCAGATTGTCCTGGTCGGCGTGAACGCCACCGCCATTGGCCTGGTGGTAGGCGTGGTATTTCTGCTGTGGGAGCGGGCAACGCCCGGCCCGGCCGGAGCGGTCATCGCCCTGCTGGCCTTTGGCGCCGTACTGTTCTACCGCCTGCCGGCGCCGCTGGTAATCGTCGGCGCCGGAGTTATGGGTTGGTTGAGCGGGCTGGCCGGGTTGGGGGGGATGTTGTAGGGATGGGGGCAAGCGTCCATACATTATGACACCGGAGATTGTTCAAGGCCCGAAATCCGCTCATGGTGAGCTTGTCGAACCATCCTACCGCATCCGGAGATTGTTCTTTTGTTTATCCTTCGACAAGCTCAGGATGAGCGGACAAGGGCCAGGGCAATCGCGGCTTAACCAGGGCAACCCAAGCAACCGTCGTTCCGGCGAAAGCCGGAATCCAGGAAATCCTCACGGAAAAAGATGTTCCGGCTACCGAGCTTTCTGGATTCCGGCTTTCGCCGGAACGACGGGTTTATAATGCGATTGCCCTTTGTTCGTCCTTCGACAAGCTCAGGATGAGCGGACAAGGCTCAAGCCGGGTTGCAAACCCGCCCCTACCAATTGATAGTTCCAGTTGTAACTTCTGCTACCCCGCTACCGGGCAAACTCTATGCCTACGCCGACTATTTCTATTTGCAGGGAGCGGGTGTCGGGGGCTTGGTCGCCGAAGGTTACGCCTACGGTGACGTTCAGGCCCTTCTGAACCTCCGGGGCGCCGGGAACCTCAAAGCGGGCGTCCAGGTTATCGCCCTGCAAGCCCAAGTCCATGTGCTCGGCGATGCGCTTTTCCCCGTCGTACACGATTACTTCGTGGACGGTGGCGTAGGGACGGGTCCGAAAGCTGACCAGGGCGGCCTCGGCCCGGGTCGCCTTGCCGTCGGCAATCGCCGGCGTAGGGATGGGGAAGTGAACCCAGGTATTCTGCCCGCCGGCGCCCTCGATGCGGACAAAAGGCCCGGTGTGCCGCACCGAGGTAATGCGGCTCAGGTACTCCACCTGCATACTGGCCCCGTGAACCCACTCGGTAAACTTGCCATCTGCCATATTCAACCGTTCCTTTCCTTTCTAGCTTTTCCTGCCTTGCCAGGCCCTGCATTACCAAGTTTAATCTGCCGGAATTATAGCCGGTAAGCCCAGCCAGGTACAGGGTAATTAAAAATTAAGAATTAAGAATTAGGAATTGATAATTTTTAATTCCTAATTCCTAATTCCTAATTCGTAATTCCCTAAATAAAGCTGCCCCGCATCCTGCCCCGGCGGTAGGCCAGCCGCATCAGGAAGGCCGTGCCGCCGGCCAGCGCCGCTACTACTACGACGATGCTGACCAGCAGCCAGGGCTGGAAGTTAAAGTCCTGATCCACGTAGGACACCACGATTTGGGCCTCGGGCCGCTTGGGCCGGGGCGTCTCCTCCCCCGGCAGGTTAATCCCCTCCCGCAGTTCCCGGTAGCGCGTCCGGCCTTGGCCCTCGATGAACTCCGCCGTCCGGTCAAAGTCCTGGGCAAACACCCGGAAGGTGATGTCCGCCTGCTCCCCGTCGGAGAAGGTCAACAGATGCACCTCGTCCAGTTCCCCGCCCAGGCCGGCGATGAAGTTCTTGAGCCGGGCCACCCGGTCCGACACATTGGAAACGTCCATTGTGTAGCTGGCGACCGGCGGGTTGGTGGGCAGCGTCCCCGGCGGGAACAGGACGACGCGGATGGTCGCCAGGTCCACCTGCCGCTCCAGGAAGGTCAACTGCCCCTGCGCCCGCTCAATATCCGAGCGCACCCGGGTCAGTTCCCGCTCCACGGTCAGAATCTCGGTTACGCTGCTGCTCCGTTCCAGCAGGGCCAGCAGGCTCTGTTCCTCCCGGCGGGAAGTCCGCAGCCGGGCGGACAGGTCAATAAACTGCTCCGTAACGTCCTCGCTGCCCAACTCGCGGGACTGCACCTCGCCCAGGGCCTCGATGCGCGTCAGGGCCGGCTCAAACTGGGGTTGGGGAACGCGCACGGTCAACTCGGCAAAGGGGCTTTCCGAACCGCCGGAGCTGGACAACTGCTCTACGAACCCGCCCAAACGTCCGGCAATGTCCCGCACCTGCCCTACCGCCGTTTCCACCGACTCCACCTCCAGGGACACGGTGGCGATGGATATTACCTTGCGCTGGACGGTTTGCGGCGATTGCCGGCTGTTGCCGTTGCCGATACCGTCGCCCCCCGCCGACCGCTGGGCCGCCGGCTCCATTGCTGCCATTTCCGACATCGGGGCCGGCGGCGGGGTAGCCATGGCGGCAGTTTCCATATCGTAACCGGAGGCGTCCTCCTGCATTACCTCTTGCGCCATTGATTCCATTTCGGCCATTGCCCGGGCCGGCAAGGGCCGATCCAGCCCGAAACTGGCCGACTGTTCCCCGATTAGGGGCGCCGGCGCGGCCGGCGCCGACTCCGAAGTGGCGCCGGCGCAGGCCAGCAGCAGGGCTGACGCCGCAATCAGGATAATTGCCAGGGAACCGGTAACTCTTTTCATCGCCCCCACCCGTCTTGAGTGAAATAGTAGAACCGGATTTTACTACAAAACAGGACGCTGCCGGTATGGGAAAAGTTCCCGGCTATAGACCAGTCATCCCGGCTATCAAACCGTCGTTCCGGCGAAAGCCGGAATCCAGAACGCTGGGTAGCCGTATCGTTCTTTTCCAGTAGGATTTCCTGGATTCCGGCTTTCGCCGGAACGACGGTTGCTTGGGGTTTGGGCAATTATCCGGTATTCCCATAAATCCTATGGTACTATAGCGGGCGTATAAGTTAAAATTATCGGAACTATAATCGGGAGTTGTTGGTCAGGAAGGTGTGATGATGCAGAAACTGCGTTCTGGCCTGGGTTTTGGCGCATTGGCTGGCGGGCTGTTGACCGCCCCGCTTATCGGGTTAATGTACCTGGTGGACAAGCTGTTTGACTTGCCCTTTACGCCCTTTGCCCTGTTTGACTGGATTGCCCGGGAAATGCCCGGCCCGCTGGTTACGATGGGCATTGACCTGATGATTGACGGCCTGCGGCTGGCCGGGCTGAGCGTAGCCGCCGCCGCCAAGACCGGCGAGCAGTTGGGCGCCATTTTCTTCTTCTTCCTCATCGGCGTGGCGGTTTGCGCCGTCTTTTTCATCGTGAGGAAGTACCGGGAGGGGGATGACACGCCGGCCTACACCGACGCCGGCCTAACGTCCAACCTGCTGCCCGGCCTGATAGTCGGGATAATCTTCGGCCTGCCCTTGACTATCGTGAGCCTGCCGATGGGCCAGTCCACGATGAACCCGGTGGTAACCTTTATCGTGCTGATGGTGTTGTTCCTGGTCTGGGGTCTGGCGGCCGGTTACCTGTCCCGCCGGCTGGCCGGGCCGGCGGCGGCAACGGCGGCAGTTGGCGGCCCGGGGGTGCTGGTGGACGGAGAAACCCGCTCGGTCAGCGTCATCAACCGCCGCCAGTTTCTGGTCCGGTTGGGGGCCACTACCGCCACCATCACCGTCGCCAGCGCCGGCCTGGGCGCGGTGATGGCCCAGGGGGAACGGAGCCGTATCGCCGAATCGGTGGCCGACTCGATGCCGGCGGCGGAGATGCCGCCCCGCCGTCCCCTGCCCAACGACGGCGACCCGGTAACGCCGGCCCCGGGCACCCGCCCGGAATATACCCCGGTGGAGGACCACTACCAGGTTTTCCTGCGTACCGAGCCGACCTTTATTGAAATTTCCACCTGGACGCTGCCCATCACCGGGCTGGTCGCCAACCCGGCGGAGTTGACCCTGACTCAAATAATGGACTACCCCTCCCGGGACCAGTACGTTACCCTGTCCTGCATCTCCGGGCGCATCGGCACCACGCTGATTAGCACTACTTGGTGGACCGGGGTCAGCCTGCAAAAGGTACTGGCCGACGTGCAGCCGGCGGCCAACGCCCGCTACCTGGTCATCAAGTCCGCCGACGGGTTCTATGAGACGGTGGCCCTGGATTTGATTGCCTCCGACGAGCGGATAATGCTCTGCTACGCCTGGGACGGCGAGCCGCTGCCCTTTGACCACGGCTTTCCCCTGCGTATCTGGCTGCCCGACCGCTACGGGATGAAACAGCCCAAGTGGATAATATCTATGGAAGTAACCGAGGAGTATCGGGAAGGCTACTGGGTAGAACGGGGCTGGGATGAAGTGGCTCAGATGCGGGCCACGTCGGTGATTGACACCGTGGCGGTGCGGGACATTATTGAGACCGGGGGGCAGCGGTTGGTGCCCGTCGGCGGCATCGCCTTTGCCGGGGCCAGGGGCATTTCCCGGGTGCAGGTGCGGGTCGATAACGGCCCCTGGCAGGACGCCCAACTGCGGTCGCCCCTGTCGGAAACCACCTGGGTTATCTGGCGTTACGACTGGCCCTTTGCCGAAGGCGACCACACCTTTGAGGTGCGCTGCGCCGAGAAGGACGGGACGCCCCAAATTGAGGAACAACGGGGCAACCGGCCCAGCGGCGCCACCGGAATACACAGCCGGAAGGTGGATGTGTAGGGGAAATAGCTGCATTGCATTGTGATATGCAGTTGCGTATCATCCTATTATGGCGGTCATACTGGATGCCAATGTCATTATAAACTTGCATCAGGCCGGCATATTGGCGTTGGTACACAGCAGGTCGGAGTGCCTAGTTCCTTGGGAAGTTTACGAAGAGGTGGTAGAGAGAGGGCGTCAGGTCGGACACCGGGACGCCGACGAGATAGCCGATATTATAGGTGAAAATACCGAATTTCCTACCGAAATTCTGCCGGAACTGAACCACCTCGGACGTGGAGAGGCAGCGGCGCTGAGCCGGTACGTAGAAAGGCAAAGCGGCGCCGGTTGGAGTGAAGATGTCATTGTAAGCGATGACCGCCAATTCCTGCGCTATGTTAGTCGGCGGGAAGAGAACGACCAGGTAGTAATCCGCCGCCTGACTACGGCCGGCCTGATCGCTGAATTGGGCTTATCGGGCGTATTGACCAGGGGCCAAGCCAAGGACGCCCTGGAACGGATCAGGTCCCGAATCGGGGAAAGAGACTATCAAGCTGCGCAACAGCTATTGGAGCGCTATGACTACCCAACTGAGTAAAGGCAACAACGGCCGGCCTCTGGAAATCCCGGATGCACTGGTTCAAGCGGCTGACCTTTATAGCAACTTGACGCAAACCGACAGTTCCACCGTGTTGCTGCGGTGGCTGCGCAACGGCTCTGAAAGGGAATTGTTGCAACTGGTCAGCGACGGCGAGTTGAGCATGGGAAAGTTTATTGAAGTCATGGGCATTACCTACTACGACATTCACGACCTGGCCCAAAAGTACGGCATCGAATTAGGCCCCACCGCCGAGGAGTCCCGGTACGCCCGGGAGAATTTCGGAGGGGTGGTCGCCAAAAACTTCCAAGCCGCCGCACCGGGCCGACAGGAGTAAGACAATGGCGGAAAAACCCTATATCGACTTTGAGCAGGCTCAAGCGGCGATGCAGGCCATCATCGCCGAGGCTACCAAGCCGGGCGGTATGCCGGTGGCCGTTTCTATCGTGGACGATGCCGGCAATATGGTGGCTTACGCTCAGATGGACAACGTGCGGCTCTACGCCCGGCGCCACGCCTTTCGCAAAGCGTACACCGCCGCGGTGATGGGAATGGATACCGGCCCTCACGGGGAGCAGTTGAAGGAACGGGGCCGGACGGTCAGCGACTACGGCGACCCCAACCTGACGCCGGGCATCGGCGGTGTAGTGGTACGCTCCGGCGACGGCGTAATTATGGGCGGCATCGGCGTCGGCGGCTACCTGGCTAGGGACGAGGAACTGGCCCAAATCGGCCTGGACGCAATGCAGGTGGAATAGGGCAAAGTCGAGTTGACTCTCTCCGCTCATCCTGAGCTTGTCGAAGGATTAACCGTCGGATAGGGGCGGGTGGTTCGACAGGCTCACCATGAGCGGGTTTTGTTCTGGTGAGCGGGTTTTGTTCTGGCAAGCGGATTTTGTTCCTGGCGCAGACTTTGCAATCCCCCGACCATAGCCCCGCCCCATTGACCGAATCATCCCGTTGGCTTATAGTCATAGCCGGCGCAAATCGTTGTGCCGGGCGGCAAGTCCGCGCCAAATCAGCTATTCTGGAGGTAATCGGTATGCCGGAACGTAACCCTTATATGCCCACCTTTCCCAAAGGCAGCACCCGGGTCAGTATGATCCAGCACACCAACGTGGAGACCAGCGACGTGGCGCGCAGCCAGGAGTGGTACGGCAAGGTCTTTGATGCGGAATGGACGGAGGACGGCCCCCGGTTCTTGAAGCTGGGCAACACGGAACTGCATCTCCACGTAGAGGCCAACCCCCAGCCGCACCCGACCAATCACTTCGCCGTTGAGGTGGAGGATTGGGACGCCTGGCTTGCTAACTTGAAGCAGTCGGGCATAAACTTCGAGGCGGGCCGGGAACCCAAGTTGAACGCCAGCGGCAAACTGGCCGGCTTTCTCCGGGACCCGGACGGCAACCTGATTGAGGTAATGTACCACGCCGAATGGCACTAGGGCGCGCCTAAAGATGCCCGCCCTGCCCCGTCAGGCAAGGGCCATCCGAATTGGAGTGAACCCAATGGCCGGTAAGCCATCCCGGAATTCAACCAGGGTCTCCCGGCGGCCGGTTGACGCGCCGGCCGACCCGGCGCCGGTGGCGCTGCTGTCCGGCGGCAACCCGCAGATTGCGAAGGCCGACGGCGACGCTCCGGTTCAGGCTTACATTGCGGCGATGCCCGGCTGGAAAAGCGACGTGGGGCGCCGCCTTGACGCGCTTATCGTGGGCGCGGCGCCGGACGTGCGCAAGGCAGTGCGGTGGAACTCACCCTTCTACGGCATTGACGGGGCAGGTTGGTTTTTGAGTTACCACGTCTTTACGCGTTACGTGAAAGTAACCTTTTTCAATGGCCGGTTGCTTGAACCGCCCCCGCCCGGCGCAGGCAAGGACCCGGACGCGCGCTGGGTTGACCTCTACGAGGGCGAACTCGACGCGGCTCAGTTGGCGGCCTGGATTCGGCAGGCCGCCGCCCTACCCGGTTGGCCGGGGTTCTGACCACCGGGCCGGGCCATTCGGGAGCTTGAGCCTATCGGCCCGCAAAGCGGTCAGGCCCCCGGCCCTGGCGCCGGGGGCTTGGTTGGTTACAGCCCCTCGACAAATATGGCGTTGGTGGTGGCCGAGTTGTGCCGCATCTCCTTGGGGCCGGCGTACTCCGCCGAGTAGTACCACGCCTTGGCCTGGGCCACGCTGTCAAACTCCACGATGACCAGGCGCGGGGGATTCCAGTCGCCTTCTACCGACTCCACAGCGCCGCCCCGCACGATATACTTTCCCCCGTAAGCCTCGATAGTTGCGCTGACCAGCTTGCGATACTCCTCAAAGCCGGCCGGGTCGGTAACATTCACGTCGGCAATCATATAGCCCGCCATCATTCCCTCCTGTATTCCGTCTATAATCCGTCAAAAGCAGCGGTTGGATGGTTTGGGTGGTGGTGGTATTGTACCGGATACGCCCGGCGCCGGCACCCCCGGCCGGCGGGACCGGGCCGGGCAATCACAGCATAAACCCGTCATTCCAGCTATAAAACCGTCATTCCGGCTATAAAACCGTCGTTCCGGCGAAAGCCGGAATCCAGGAAATCCCCCGGAAAAGAACGATTCGGCTACCGAGCGTTCTGGATTCCGGCTTTCGCCGGAACGACGGTTGCGTGGGTTGCCCCGCTTGCCCGCTACCGGAGAGAATGTTACCTTAATAGCAAGAAAATTAAAGCAGGGAATCCAAACCGGACCTGCATTAAACGGGGGATGATTTTTATGGCAAGCACACCGGAAACCACCCCGGTAGCCACCTACCGCAACTACATCGGCGGCCAATGGACCGAGTCGCAATCGGGCCGCACCTATCCCATTACCAGCCCGGCCAGCAAGCAGACCGTCCTGGGCGAGTTTCAGACCTCTACGCCGGCCGATGCGCTCCAGGCCGTCGCCGCCGCCGAGGCGGCCCTGGAGGGTTGGGCCAACACGCCGGCCCCGGCCCGCGCCCAGGTGCTGTACCGCGCGCTGGAGATTATGGGGCGGCGCAGCGACGAGTTGGCCCGCACCATTACTTTGGAGGAGGGCAAGCCTCTGGCCGACGCCCGAGGCGAGGTGCGCCGGGCGATGAACATTATCGAGTACGCCGCCGGGGAGGGGCGCCGGATGTTCGGCTATACCACCCCCTCGGAACTGCCCAGCACGGTGGCCTACACCGTCCGCCGTCCCCTGGGCGTGGTCGCCATCATCACCCCCTGGAACTTTCCCATCGCCATTCCCGCCTGGAAAATGGCCCCGGCCCTCATCTGCGGCAATACCTTGATCTTTAAGCCGGCCTCGATAACGCCCTTCAGCGCCGTCAAGCTGACCGAGGTGTTTGAGGAGGCCGGGCTGCCCCCCGGCGTGCTGAACCTGATTACCGGCCCCGGCGGGTCGGTGGGCAACGCCCTGGTGGAGAGTGAGGCGGTGCGGGGCATCTCCTTTACCGGTTCCACCGAAATCGGCACCGGCATCTATGCCGAAGGCGCGCGGCGGCTGAAAAAGGTGCAGTGCGAAATGGGCGGCAAGAACGCCGTCATCCTGCTGGCCGACGCCGACCTGGACAAGGCGCTGGGCGGCATTGTGCAGGGAGCTTTCGGTTCCACCGGCCAGCGCTGCACCGCCACCAGCCGGGTCATCGTGGAGGAGGAGGTTTATGATTCCTTTATGGAGCAGTTGGTGGAGCGTACCGGCCGGCTGAAAGTGGGCGACGGTATGGCGCCGGATACCGACGTCAGCCCCCTGTCCAGCCAGTCCCAACTGGATACGGTGCTGGAGTATATCGGCGTCGGCGCCGAGGAGGGGGCTAACCTGGCCTCCGGGGGCCGCCACCTGACCGGTGGGGAGTTTGACCAGGGCTACTACGTGGAGCCGACCATTTTCACCGACGTAACGCCGGAGATGCGGATTGCCCAGGAGGAAATTTTCGGGCCGGTGCTGACGGTATTCAAGGCCAAAGACCTGGAGGAGGCGGTGCAAATATCCAACAGCGTCAAGTTTGGCCTGTCCTCCTCGGTTTACACCCGGGACCTGCCCCGGGCCTACCGCTACATCAACACGGTAGAGGCGGGAATGGTGCACGTCAACGCCCCGACTTTGGGCGGCGAGGTGCATCTACCCTTCGGCGGCCTCAAGGCCTCCGGCGTAGGCCAGCGGGAGCAGGGCGTAGAGGCGGTGGACTTTTTCAGCGAGGTAATCACGGTTTACATCGACTACGCCGACGAGGCGCGGACGCCGGCGCCGTTTATTTAGGGGGGGCGGGCAAGCGCAGCATAAACCCGTTATTCCGGTTATAACACCGTCATTGCGGTCATATAACAGTCGTTCCGGTTATAACACCGTCGTTCCGGCGAAAGCCGGAATCCAGAACCCTCGGTAGCCGGTACGCTCTTTTCCGGGGGATTTCCTGGATTCCGGCTTTCGCCGGAACGACGGTTGATTGGAATGACGGTTGCTTGGGTTGCCCTGGTTAAAAAGCGATTTCCCGGTTGGGGTGGGGTATTGTGCAAATGCCCGTCGGATCGGCTATAATTGCAGGGATGGTGTTATTTAACTCGGAAGGCAACTATGTGGTTGCGCCCCAACTGCCGTTATCTACTAAGTTGGGAACGTCAATCCCTAACGAGCAAAAGGTAGAAGCCGTCCCGGCCGTCATGAATGCCCGCAAAGAGCAGGTTATTAACGGACATCCCGAGCGTCGTGTGCGTTCGCTGAATAGTGGCTACAACTGCATGGGAATGATGTTCGCCAGTCGTCGGACTGCCATTGACCCGGTTCATCTAAGGATGATTCTGTTGGAGGATGGTTACCGTCGGATAACTGACGAGGCTGAACTTCAGATTGGGGATATGGTGGTATATCGCGACGAAGCCGGAGAAGTTTCTCACGTCGGGATGGTAACCGAGGTAAGGATTAACTTGGCAGGGGCGTACCGGGAAGTATTCGTGCTGAGCCAGTGGGGCCAGTATGGGGAGTACTTCCATCGTGTTGACGATGTCGGCCCTTGGTTGGGGCAGCCCCGGGAATACTGGACGGACCGGACGGAGTGGGTATGATGAACTGGCAAGACGCCCTGGCGCACGTCGAAAGCATTGAGTTCGATGCCGAAGTGAACATGGTCAGCAGCGCGCGAGCCTTTTTCCATGCGGTGGCGGCGGAGCCGGTTATGCAGGACTTGTACCGGCAGGCCCGGGACTCGGCTGAAGTCCGGGAGGAAATCCTGGGGCGCATTTACTACTTGTCAACTCAGGAGATTGATCTGAAGTACGAAAACCCTAACGATACCCCTTTGGCCGCCCTGCTGTGGTTGACTTGCTACGCCGCGCCGGACTTCTTGCCAACGGCGGCCCGAATTACGGCTCAAGCCCCCCAATGTTGGTACGCCCGGAAACTGGCGCGCAGCATTATAGCGGCGCCGCCGCCGGTTGAGAGCAAAAATACCCGGTTCTGGTTTGAGGCCAAGGGTTCGAGGCGGGCCAATAACCCAACCGCAGTGTCAACTTTTTACGCAGCGCCGGCTGACTCGAAATTGCGTTTTGTGCCGGGGTCAGGGGTCAAGGCGGATGCGCCGGCAACCATCACCGCGGGAGCGCCGGCTTGAAAGTCCTGTGGGCCGTTGTTTGCCAGAGTTCCGTAATTGACCGGGATACAAATAGTGTTTCCTTGTTTAACATCCTGGAGGAGGTTCAGGTTCCCGAACCTCCGCAGGTCGACGATGCGTCGCCAATGCCGGCGGCGGCAGTTAATTTTGAGCTGTTTATCCTGTTTACTCGTTCCGATGCGGCAGCAGGAGAGCGCGGGCCGGGTCGCGTAGCAGTGCGATTCCCGCCGGGTTCCCCTCGGGAAAAATTTCCGCCGGAACCGCCCTTTGTGTTCGACATAGACTTGACCACTGCGCAGCAGCATAGAATCCGCATCAGATTTCCCGTACTGCCGATTGGCGGGCCGGGGATGCACCACTTCGCCATTGAAGTGGCCGCCGATGCGGAAAACTGGCGTCGGGTCTTTGACGTTCCTTTGATGGTGTCTTACTCGTTATAGAATTGCCGATCGGGGCGGTTCACTCCGGAGGGACGTATAATTTTGGGCAACTACTGGCTGCGCACGGCTTTGGTATCTCTGTCTCTACCCATCCTGGCCCTGGCAACTCTGGCTTGCGGCCCCTCTGACGCGGAGCTTAACCGGCTTATTGAACAGCGGGCGCGGGAGATTGTGGCGTCTATACCGACGATTACGCCGCAGCCTTCCCCTACTCCCCAGCCCACCGTTACGCCGGCTCCTACAATACCAACGGTTACGCCTCAGGTGTTTCCTACGCCAGTGCCGACGGCTACCCCCTGGCCGACGGTTACCCCGATTCCCACCGTCACGCCGGCGCCGACGGCCCGACCAACGCCGCGGCCAACCCGGGTGCCCACGCCGACGCCCACCATTGCCGGGTGGAGTGAGCGACTGACGCCCCACGTGGTCCTGGTCACCTCGTCGCAAGGTTCCGGGACGGGATTTTTCATCCAGGACCCGCTGAACGAATCCGATTGGTACATCGCTACCAATTCTCACGTCGTGGGCAGTGACCACTTCGTGTCGGTAATCTGGTTTCAGGGCATCGAGGTTGAAGAAGCCAAAGTTTTAGGAATCGATGAATATGCGGACATCGCGTTGATTGACGTGGGGCCTAATGACTTTGACTGGTCCAGAACCAGCTACGCCAATGGTATGGAATACCTGAATCGGTGGGGCAGCGGCATCACAACCTCCACCAACTTCGCCCGGGGCGACGAAGTTCTGACCATGGGACACCCGGCCGGCGGGGGCGGCCTGACCGTAACGATGGGCGTGGTGTCCGGCGATAAAGTCCTTAACGGGGCTTGCAGCGACGGAATCCACTGGATTAAGACCGACGCGGCGCTCAATCCGGGGAACAGCGGCGGCCCGCTGATGAGTCTGAATGGCACGATTATCGGGATGAACACCTGCGGGTGGGATCACATGGAAAACGTGGGCTATGCGCTGGCGATGCAGGAAATTGAAAGCCGGTTCAGTTTCCTCAAGAATGGCGGCGTGCGCCGGATGCCCCCACCCACTCCGGCGATACCGGAGGCCCATTACGCCGACGGGGCTTTCCTGGCCTTTTTAACCTGGCCCAGCGATGGCTCCCGGTGGCTTAAAACGGCGGAAGGAGACCCCTGCGTTACCCGGATTATCGAGCATGACGACGGCAGTTACTCCTGGAAGTTTTTGCCGTATATCGGGCTGTGCCATTACGAAGGGAAATTGCAGGGCGATGACGTGGTGGTGGTCATAGAGGATACAACGTACCGGGCGGTCAAGATTGAGCTTGACGCCCCGCCGTAACCGGGGCCGGGCCGCTACCGGGTGAAGTAAAGGCCGATAATCGCCAGCATAGCAGTTGCCCACCCGCCGACCATTAATGACGGTCAGGGTGTTAAGGCGGCGGTTTAGATCGGCGCGCAGGGATTCAAGTGTCCGGTGCAGGTTATCCAGCCGGGCGTCCACTGATCTACTGCCCCCTGGTTCCAGGTTCACTTTCGTTCCCCCTAACCCCGGTTTGATGTAGTATATCGTTGTTACAGGGTAGCATTGCCCGCAAAGGCCGTCAAACAATCGAGACCGGCAGGGCAATAGCGTCTTAACCAGGGCAACCCAAACAATCCAAGCAACCGTCATTCCAAACAACCGTCGTTCCGGCGAAAGCCGGAATCCAGAATCCTCGGGAGCTGGCACCCTCTTTTCCGTGAGGATTTCCTGGATTCCGGCTTTCGCCGGAACGACGGTTATTTATGACTATGAACAGTATTCGCTCATGGTGAGCTTGTCGAACCATCCTTCCCTATCCGGCGGTTCGTCCTTCGACAGGCTCAGGATGAGCGGGTATTGTTGGAGAGGATGGTTCGACAAGCTCACCATGAGCGGGTATATTTCCTGCGGATATATTTCCTGGCGTGGATTTGGCGCCTACCTGATGCCGCCACCCCCCCTACCCCAACTCCCCGTTCTCCCGCCACCGCCCAATCTCCGCCTCGGTATAGCCCAATTCCCGGAGAATTTCCTCGCTGTGCTGGCCCAGGGCCGGCGGGGGGGTGGGTTCCAGAGGAGTTTCGCTGAATTGGGCCAGGGGGCCGACCATGCGGAGCTTGCCGGCGTCCCGATGCTCCACTTCGGCCACCAGCCCGTTGGCCTGGGTCTGGGCATCGTCAAACAACTCCTCCATAAACCGCACCGGCCCGGCGGGGATGCCCCGCTCCTCCAGCAGGGCCAGCCATTCGCCGGCCGGCCGCTCCAAGAACGCCGCCTCGGCCTGCCGCATCAGTTCCGCGCCAAAGGCCATCGCCGCATCGGAACGGGGGTCATAGTCCGGGTCAAAGCGAATGTCGGTTAAACCCAGGGTGTCCAGCAGGCGGCGGCGCAGCGGGTCGCTGAGGCAGCCCACCACGATAACCCCGTCGGCGGTCTGGTAACTCCGATAGTAGATATTCCCCGGCGTAACCGGATGGTCGGCCTCGTAGATTTGGAGCAGGTCGGCGTAGGGCAGGCCGGCCGCCCGCAGCGCCGCCAGGGATTCCAGCGTCCCGCTGACCTTTTCCTTGTCCAGCGACTCCACCTCGACGAAACGCATCCCCAGCATTGCCAGGGCCAGCCCCAGCAGGGTAGTCTCTACCTTTTGCCCCTGGCCGGTACGCTCCCGGGAATAGAGGGCGGCGCAGACGCACCAGGCCAGGCAGATGCCGGCGGCGGTATCGACCAGGGGCGTAGCTACGATATGCTGAGGAACGCCGTTGTCGCCCAGCTTGCCCTCGGCCGCCATCAGGCCGGACATCGCTTGCAGAATCAGGTCGTAGCCCGGCCGGTGAGAGTCCGGCCCCTGGCGGCCAAAGGCGGTATTTTCGCAGTAAATCAGCCGGGGGTTGAGGGCGGCGAGGGCGGCATAGTCCACGCCCAGCTTGGCCGCCACGTCGGGGCGGTAGTTGACAATCGCCACGTCCATCTGGGGAATGAGGCGGGCCAGCACGTCCCGGGCCGCCGGGGTAGTCAGGTCCAGGGTCAGGCTGCGCTTGCCCCGGTTGTAGGCGATAAAGGGGCGGCTCTCGGTAGGGGAAAAAGCCTGGACAATGCGCCAGGGGTCGCCCCAGGGCGGCTCCACCTTGATAACCGCGGCGCCCATATCGGAGAGCAGCATACCGGCAAAAGGGCCGGCGATAATCTCGGTAAACTCGACAACCTTAACACCGTGGAGCGGCCCGGGCATAAGCGAACCTCCGGGGAGGTGTCAGGCAGGATCAACCGGAAATTGGAATACCCCTATGGGGCGGGAACGCCGGGTCTGCCAAACACGGGAGAACATCACTGAATTTTCAGAAATTGGTTCAGCGTATTAAAATCAATTTCCAGGCTTTTGTCAGTTACCTGGTTCAGCCGCCGCGCCCCGCCAGGCAGCGGCCGGCCACTGCGGGCGCGAAAGGCAACATTGACCGCGCGTTTGCCCGAATCTTTAACCACCTGAACGGCCGGAACGTAATCCTGGTCGCCCGACACGATAATTGCCGTGTCGTATATATCTCTCAATACAACCAGGTCGGTAGCCAATTTCACATCTACGGCTTTCTCCTGCCCCAGTTCGCCGGTGAACAAGTCATATCTGATTGCTCCCGCCCGTCGGAACTCTACCGCGTCGTGCTGGCTGGCGATTCTATCCTGCATAATGATATGTCCGCCGAATCTGCGTTCCATCCGGGCTTGTTGGTCGGTCAGTTCTCCAATAATCGCGGATAATTCTGCAGATCGATTACCCTCCCCGGCTTCATCCAATCTAACCTTGTAAGGTTGATGGCGGGACAAAACGCTGTAGGCAACAGCAGGTTCCCGGCCCAGCCGGGAAAGTCCATTAGGAGAGTAATCTACGGACTGAATTACATACCAGTAGGTGCGTATCCTTTCTGCGTTTCCGGTAACTTCCCGCACAATCCAGTCAAATAGTCCAGTCCAATCGGCATCCTTGGGGAGGTAGTCCGCTCTACGGAAACGGGGGAACAACTCCATTATGGAGTGCCGGAAGTTTTCTCCGTCAACAAATATACACGCTCTCAACCCCGGCGCCTCCTTGAAAGCAAAAAAACGCGGAGGGCCCGCAACCCTCCGCCAAATAGCCACTCCTGGGCCGCACCCAAGAGTCAGTCTTTATAGTAATATCAGCTTGTGCAGATGTCAATAGGTGGACTTGATAAAATATCCCGAATACTGCCCCTTGAACCCCCTTGCCTGGTATGGTACACTGGTTTCAGTGTCGGGGCGTGGCGCAGCCCGGGAGCGCACCTGCATGGGGTGCAGGGGGTCGCCGGTTCAAATCCGGCCGCCCCGACCATTTCCGCAGCGATTGGCGATGCCAACGGTAGCGATACGATAAAGGTTCGAGAGGCCATCCGCATTATAGAGGCGGATGGCCGATATTTTGTCCACTTTCGCGGCAGCCACCGCCAGTTCAAGCATCCGGCCAAGCAGGGCCGCGTAACTATACCGGGCAAGCCCGGCGATAACTTGGACGCCTGGCTGTGGTCTCAAATTCGCCGCCAAGCCCAACTTTAGGAAACGTACCGATGAAATACGCCATCGTTCTGGTGCCGGGGCCTGACAATTGGGGCGCTTTTTCGCCCAACGTCCCCGGTTGCGTATCTACCGGGGCGGATGCCCAGGAAACACTGGCTAATTACCTGGAGGCATTGGAGTTTCACCTGGAGGGACTTCAGGAGGATGGCGACCCGATACCGGCGGAATACAATGGCGCTGACAACGAATCCGACGGTAACCCGGATTACGTCCGTTTCCGTTGGGCGCCGGTAGATACTACCCCCAGAGATAGCCGGGTAAATTTGCCGGCCCCAGCCATTTCCGCAGAGAAAGGCGCAGAGGTCTAAATATACTACCTTTCTGGAGTTGGTAAGACCGCCCCCGCCTACCGGGCAAATCAGGCCCAACTCCCCTACGGTCAGGAAGTCAGCACAATTCTCCCCAAGGGCGGGCTTTCCCGCAAGCGGGCCAGGGCTTGCTCTACTTGTTCCAGGGGAAATTGCTCCGAGACCACCGGCTTCAGCCGGCCCTGCTCTACCAGCCGCGCTACCTCTACCACATCTTGCAGGGTTGAGGCGCGGCTGCCCAGGATGCTCCACTGGCCGTAAATCAGGTCAGCCGTGTCCACCGCCAGAGGGACGCCGTAGTTGTAGCCCAGCACCACCAGCCGGCCGCCCAGCTTGAGGCAGCCAATACTGTCGGGCAGGACGGCGGCGACGGCGCCGCTGCCTACGCCTTCCACCACCACGTCGGCGCCCTGGCCGCCGGTCAACTCCTTGACCCGGCGGGGCAAGTCCTCCTCCCGGCTGTTGACTATCGCGTCCGGGCCGAATTGGGCGGCGCCTTGCAGCTTGTCCGGCATCACGTCGGCGGCGATAACCCGCGCGCCCCGCAGCCGGGCCAACTGCATTGCGTGAATCCCCAGCCCGCCGACGCCGACAATTACCACCGTCTCCCCGGCCTGCACCCTGGCCCGTTGGGTGAGGGCGTGATAGACGCTGGCGATGGCGTCGGGGATGATGGCGGCCTCGGCCCAGGGCAGTTCCGGCGCAACCTTGACGGCGTTGCGGCCGGCCACCCGCATATACTGGCTGAACCCGCCGTTAAGCTCAAAGCCGGTGCGGGGCGCCGTGGCGCAGTAGTTTTCCACCCCCAGCCGGCAATGGTCGCAAAAGCCGCAGCCCTCGGTGGGATAGACGGTAACGTGGTCGCCGGGTTGCAGTCCCGGCACCGCCGCGCCCACCGCCACCACCTCGCCGGCCGCCTCGTGGCCCGGAATGTGGGGCAGCGGCACCGTCGGCACCAGCCCGTCGGTTATTTTCAAGTCGGTGGCGCACAGGCCGTTAGCCACCACCCGAATCAGAACGTCCCGGGGGCCGACGTCCGGCTCCGGTACATCCTGCCAGGTCAGGGGCGTTTGGAACTGTTCCAGGACCATTGCTTTCATCAGGTTGTCCTTTATGGGGTGGGGATGTGTTGCGGGTGGTTGCAGACCCGGGGAAGGTAGGGGATTAGCCGTTGCTCCACCGGGTCAGGCTGGAGGCAGAGCGATGACAGGGTAACGGCGCCGACGCGCGGGGCGAAGTCCTCCGGGGCAAACACCACCTGGATAATGCCGTCCTGCCCCGCCAGCCTTACCCGGGCCGGCCCTACGGGATATTCTACCACGTCGCCGTTTGCCAACTCGAAACGGCGACGGCGTTCCTCGGTTACCCCCAAGCGGCGCAGCAGGCTTGCCGGCAAGGCGGCGAGGCTGCTGCCGGTGTTCACCAGGGCGTTGACGGCGACGAATTCGCCCCCGGACAGACTGCCGATTTCCATTTTGACGGTAAAAGTTTCCATACCGTCCCTCCGCGGTTTCAGGAATACTTGGCGACTAACTAAAGTTGTTCAGAGCAGAAAGCCGTCCTCTGGAATCAGCCGCTCCCCTCGGGGATCCACCCCCAAGCCGAAAATTTCAAGGGTAGTGGCGCCGATAAGGGCGCGGTCGCTATCCGGCGCAAAGACTACCGGCACGGTGAACTCTGCCCCTTCCAAGCGCACGGTGGTTTGCCCCAAGGGGTAATGCACTACCCGGCTATCCGCCAGGACAAACCGCCGCCGGGCCCGGGGCCGTATCCCCAAGCGGTGCAGCAAGCTTTCCGGCAAAGTAGTATAGCTGGCGGCCGTATCTACTACGGCGTTAACCGTTACAAACTCCCGCCCGGCCGGGTCGCCAATATCTATGTCAACGCTGAAAACGCTCATATCCAACCTCCGGGATAGTTAAGGCCATTGTAGGCCAGGGCCGGAGGTTGGACAAGGGCGTAATTTAACAATCATTCCAACCGGGGAGACTGTCATTCCGACCGCAGGGAGGAATCTAAAATGCTTGCCGTCCTGAACCTTTCTTATCGCCAGGATTTTAGACCCTTCACTATCGTTCAGGGTGACATTGTAGTGGGCAAGGAGCAAGGCATCGCACACTGACCCGGGCAACCCGGACAACCGAGTCTTAACCAAGGCAACCGTCGTTCCGGCGAAAGCCGGAATCCAGGAAATCCTGTCAGAAAAGAACGGGCCGGCTACCGAGGGTTCTGGGTTCCGGCTTTCGCCGGAACGACGGGTTTATGCTGGGATTGACTTGGGGGATGGTTCGACCGGCTCACCATGAGCGGATTTTATTTGAGCGGGTGTTATTATTGCGAATGTTATCATTGACTATGCTTTGCAATCGACTTGGAACAAGGGCAGCGGCGGCAAAACATTGTCCCGGTGGCAGGGTAGGTTTAGAATAGGGGAAACTTGGCCTGGCAATACCCCGGCGAGAGGTCAAACAATGCGCAACGAATTTACCGCCATTTATGAAAAGGAAGGCGACTGGTACATATCCTACTGCCTGGAAATCCCCGGCGCCAACGGCCAGGGAAAGACCAAAGCGGAATGTCGCACCAACCTGGCCGAGGCTATAGCCCTCATCCTTCAGCACCGCCGGGAAAGCGGGATGCGGGGCGTCCCCTATGGGATTAAGCCCGAAACTATCGTTCTCCCGGACGCCCTTCCTGACGGAATCGACTACGTTGCATGAAACTGACCGCTTTACTTCGCCATCTCCGGCCCCGTTAGCGCCGCCGCCCGCCTTTGCCGCAAATCACCGATTTTATAGATAAGGAGCATCACCTATGGTTCAGCAAGGACAGATTGACCACCTGCTACAGGAAACCGGCCGGATTCCCCCGCCGCCCCACGTATCCGGCCAGGCTACCCTTCAGGACTACGACGGCGTTTACGCCCGTTCCATCGCCGACCCGGAAGGGTTCTGGGCCGAGGCCGCCGCCGAACTGCACTGGTTCCGCCGCTGGGATGAAGTGTTCCAGTGGGAGTACCCCAACTTCCGGTGGTTCGTGGGCGGCCAGACCAACATCACTTACAACGCCCTGGACCGCCACTTGACCACCGAGCGGCGCAACAAGGCCGCCCTCATCTGGCTGGGCGAGGACGGCACGGAGCAGGTCTATACCTACGCCCGCCTGGCCCAGCAGGTGAACCGCTGCGCCAACGGCCTCAAGTCCCTGGGCGTGGGCAAGGGCGACCGGGTGGTCATCTATATGCCCCTGACCCCGGAGGGCGCCATTGCTATGCTGGCCTGCGCCCGCATCGGCGCCATCCACAGCGTCGTCTATGCCGGTTTCAGCGTCGGCTCGCTCCGCGACCGTATCCAGGACGCCAGCGCCAAGGCGTTGATTACCGGCGACGTGGGCTACCGCCGGGGCAACCGGGTGGACCTGAAAGGCATTGCCGACGAGGCGGTGGTCGGCTGCGATACGCTGTCCGCGGTCATCGTCTGGCGGCGGGAACTGGCCCGGGCAGACTTGGGCGACGGCCAGGTCGATTTTGACCAACTGCTGGCGGACAGCTCTATCGACTGCCCGGCGGAGATTATGGACGCCGAAGACCCTCTCTACATCCTCTATACCAGCGGCACCACCGGCAAGCCCAAGGGGGTAGTCCACGTTCACGGCGGTTATATGGTCGGCACCTATTACCATTTCAAGAACTTCTGGGACGTGAAGGACAACGACGTGTTCTGGTGTATGTCGGATATTGGCTGGGTGGTGGGCCACAGCTATATCGTCTATGCGCCCCTGGTGGCCGGCGCGACCACCGTGTTCCGGGAGGGCGCGCCGGACTATCCCCACAACGCCGTGTTCTATGAGATTATCGAGAAGTACGGGGTCAACGTGATTTTCACCGCGCCCACGGCGGTGCGGATGCTGATGCGCTACGGCGCGGAGCCGGCCCAACGCTACAACCTGCGCTCCCTGCGCTTTCTGACCTGCGCCGGGGAGCCGCTGAACCCGGAGGCCCTGCGCTGGGCCTGGGAGCATATCTGCGGCAGCGGCGAGTGGGCGCACATTGTGGATAACTGGTGGCAGACGGAAACCGGCGGCCCCTGCCTGGGCACTACGGCTACGATGGCCTCCCGGCCCGGTCGGGTGGGCCGTCCCCTGCCCGGCGCGCTGATGGACATTGTGGACCGGGAGGGCCAGCCTATTGAGGAGCCGGACAAGGGCGGCCTGCTGGTCATTCGCCGCCCCTTCCCCCACTTCTCCCGCACCGTTTGGGGCGACCCGGAGCGGTACAACTACACCTGGAACCAGATACCCGGCGTCTATTTCTCCGGCGACGTGGCCCTGCGGGACGCCGACGGCTACTATATGGTGGTGGGCCGGGCCGACGACGTGCTGAACGTAGCCGGCCACCGCATCGGCTCGGCGGAGGTGGAGAGCGCCCTGGTGTCCCACCCGGCGGTGGCCGAGGCGGCAGTCATCGGCAAGCCCGACGAACTGCGGGGCGAGGTCATCAAGGGCTTTGTAACCCTGCGGGTGGGCAACGACCCCTCGGACTTGATGGTGGAAACCCTGCGGGGCCACGTCCGCAACGAGCTAGGCCCCATCGCCGTCCCCGCCGAAATCGAGTTCACCCCCCTGCTGCCCAAAACCCGCTCCGGCAAAATAATGCGCCGCCTGCTGAAAGCCCAGGAGTTGGGCCTGGACCCGGGGGACATAACTACGCTGGAGGAGTAGGGGGATGTGGGGGTGGCAATCGCGTCTTAACCCGGGCAACCGTGGTAACCCAAGCAACCGTCGTTCCGGCGAAAGCCGGAATCCAGGAAATCCTCCCGGAAAAGACCGAGCCGGCTACCGAGCGTTCTGGATTCTGGCTTTCGCCGGAACGACGGGTTTATGGCGCGATTGCCCTAAGTGCGGCCGGCTGCTTTTGACGGGTATAGCTGGCCGGGCTACAATGGCCGGAGGGATTTCTGAATAATGAGATACGTTTATCCTTTCGACGTTACCGGCAATGCCGAGGATGGGGATGGGTTTCTGGTTACTTTCCCCGACTTGCCGGAAGCTGTTACCGGCGGATTCACTCGGGCCGCTGCCCTGGAAATGGCCGCCGACTGCCTGGCTGTCGCGCTGGGGGGATATGTGCATCAGGGCTGGGAACTTCCTGCCCCCAGCCCGGTAGGTGAGGGGCAGGAACTGGTAGCCGTGCCGCCCCTGGTAGCGGCCAAGCTGGCCCTTTACACGGCTATGCGCCGGCAGAACATCACCCAGGCCGACCTGGCCCGGCGGCTGAGTCTGAGCGAAGACTCCGTCAAAAAGCTGTTGAACCCCGACCGCCGAACCCCCATCGGCCAGGTAACCCGCGCCCTGGAAGCGGTGGGCCGCAAGCTGGTGGTCGAAGACCGGGCGGCTTAGAGAGAAGGATAGTATGCTGTTGGACGAACTGGTAACTACTATTGAGAAGCTGAAGGTCCGCATCGGGCGGCATCAGACCGAACTGCGTAAAAGCGAAGCGCTAACCCGCTATGCGTTGATTGACCCGTTGCTACGGGAATTAGGCTGGGACACTTCAGACCCGGCGCTGGTTATGCCGGAGTATGACGTGGATGGTAAACGCGCCGACTATGCCCTGCTGGAAGGCGACAAAGTAGTCGTATTCCTGGAAGCCAAGCGTCTGGATGAACCATTAGCCAACCACCGAGACCAAGTTACCAACTATGCCAATAACCTGGGAATCAGGTATCCAGTCCTGACCAACGGCAACCAGTGGGAAGTTTACGACAACACTAAATTAGTGCCTATAGCAGAGAAGCGTGTTCTGAACATCTCACTTACTAATGCGCCAGCGTCGGCGCTGGCTCTGCAACTCCTTTTGCTATGGCGGCCCAACCTGGCGTCAGGGCAGCCGGTAGCGGCGAGTGAGCCGATTCTGGCCTCTGCTCTCACCGAAACCTTGACGCAAACGGGAACAGACATAAATCCCCTGCCGCCGGTTCCCCCCAGCAGCGATGGATGGACATCATTAAGAGAGATTCAGCCCGTCAACAATCAACCGTGGCGGCCATCGGCGATACGCCTCCCGGATGGAAGCGAAAAGCAAATTAACCGATGGTGGCACGTACCCAGAGAAGTGTCCGAGTATTTAGTTAGAACAGGCAAACTTACCCATGATAAGTGTCCTGTAAAAGAGGGTAAGAGAGCGGATATAGTTCATTCCCAGCCTCAACCTTCTAAGGCAGGAACACTCGGCCATCTTCACCAACTGTCTAACGGCCTTTACATTCGGAAACTTACTTCGGGGGGCGGGCTGATACGCAACGCCAAGTTCCTGCTAAAACTTTTTGGTGAGGATGAGAGTGCGGTACGGCTTAAACCGGGCTGAGGGCGAGGCCGGGCATTGGTGGGGTAAAATGTCTTTCAGGTTTACAATCATCCAAACCGCAAACTGTTGCCCCAATCCGATTGAACCGGGGTGGGCCAATTATTTCCGTTATCGGAGGCTTCTATGGAATTGAAACTTAAAAAGTATGAAAGGGTCTGGCTGGAGAAATACCGCCAGGCCCTGGCCGAGCAGTACCCCGACCTGGTGGAGGAGGTGCTGGTATATAGCCAGCGGGACAGCAACATACAAATCCCTAAATACACCGTGAACGTCGTGGTCATTCTGAAGGAAGGCGACTGGCAGACGCATGAGGATGTCAATTTTCTGGGCCACCTGGTCGCCGGGGTGTCCCGGGTCATGGCCTTTATCATGGTCTATACCAGAGAGGAGTGGCTGGATCTCCAGCAGAGGGATCTGCTGCCTTACCGGAAGGCAACTGACTTGGAGGTCGTCTTATCGTCAGTGAAAAGTTAACCGGAGAGTGGCGACGGGCGCAAGAGTGCCTGGGCGCCGCCCGGGTATGCCGGGATAACGGATTCTATGCCGATGCCGTTTCCCGCGCCTACTACGCTATTATGCACGCCGCCAAAGCGGTCTTGCCCCACGATGTCAGGGCAGAAAGTCATAAGGCCGTAGTAAATCAATTCAGCCTGCATCTGGTAAAGAACGGCCTGGTTGAACCGGAATGGACAACCTACATCGGCCACAGCCATGACGCCCGCATCAGGGCCGATTACAACGTCGCGGTCACTTTCGCCGAAGCCGCCGCCGTTTTAGCGTGCGACAATGCCTCCGCTTTTCTTGACCGCATAAGTCTCCTGCTGGGCGGCGCCGTTCCCCCGGAATAGGGTTTCAGCGCCGCCCGCCGCGCATACTCTCAACCCCCCAACCCCAAGCCGAAAGGAAGTATTATGACCACCTCTACCACTACCACCAGCCCCAGGAAAATCGCCGTCGTTGGCACCGGCGGCACTGGCAGCGTTATCGGCGGGATGCTCACCGTTGCCGGCCATGACGTAGTTCTCATTGACCAGTGGGGCGCCCACGTGGATGCGATGCAGGCCCATGGACTCCAGATGTCCATTGCCGGCGAGGAGTTCACCTCCCCGGTGCGCGCCCTGCACTTGTACCAGGTCTGCACCCTGGAAGACCGGTTCGACATCGTATTCCTGGCCTGCAAATCCTACGATACCCTCTGGCTGACCCAGCTTATCTTGCCCTACCTCAAGGATGACGGCGTGCTGGTTTCGGCGCAGAACAGCCTCAACGACGAGTGGATTGCGCCGCTGGTCGGCCCCACCCGGGACATTGGCTGCGTCCTCACTATGTCCTCGGAGGTCTTTGAGCCGGGCCGCCTGAAGCGCAACACCGCTATGGACCGCACCACCTTCATCCTGGGCGAACTGCACGGGCGGATTACCCCCCGCCTTAAAGAACTTCAGGAAATCCTCAGCGCCGCCGGCAAGACCGAGTTGACCACCAACCTGTGGGGAACCCGCTGGTCCAAGCTGGTGTTCAACTGCATCGTCGCCCCGGTCTGCGCCCTGGCCGGCGTCGGCCCGGCCCACCTGACCGGGGCGCCGGAGCGGGTGCGGGTCTGCCTGGAGTTGGGCCGGGAGGCCCTGCTGGTGGGCCAGGCCCAGGGCTACAGTATGGAACCGGTTTTCGGTCTATCAATGGAGGAGGCCGCCGCCTCGCCGGAGGCGTTGGTGGATAACCTGGTTCGGGCCTCCCAGGCCGAGGGACGGGAGGCCCGTTCCTTCTTCCACCAGGACATCCTCAAGGGACGGCGCACCGAGGTCGATTACATCAACGGCCTGGTCGCCAACAAGGGCCGGGAGAGCGGCGTCGCCACGCCAATGAACGATGCGGCGGTGGCAATGATCCACCGCCTGGAACGGGGCGAAATGGGGCCGGCCCCGGAAAACATCGGGGCGCTGGAGGCGTTGGCCCGGGGCGGGGACGGGGTAATCTCATAGGGTCAGGAATTACGCCGTTGGCTGGGGCGTGTTGTCAAATCAGCCCGTCGTTCCGGCGAAAGCCGGAATCCAGGAAATCCTCCCGGAAAAGAGTGCGTCGGCTACCGAGGGTTCTGGATTCCGGCTTTCGCCGGAACGACGGTTGTTTGGGTTGTCCTGGTTAAGACGTGATTACCCCCGCCCGACATATCGGGCAATTGATAATGGCGCATCCGACAGCGTATAATGCGGAGACAACAGGACAGTTTGGGAACTCCATCCCTGCCTGGAGGAGGACAGCAATGGTTGACGTTTTAACCGGAACTTTTACGGTGAAATCCGGCCACGCCCAGATGCTTAAAGGCGGCGTGATTATGGACGTGGTGAACGCCGAGCAGGCCAAAATTGCCGAGGAGGCCGGGGCGGTGGCGGTGATGGCCCTGGAACGGGTGCCGGCCGATATTCGCGCCGACGGCGGCGTGGCCCGGATGACCGACCCGGCGGTTATCCTGGGCATTATGGACCGCGTGAGTATTCCGGTTATGGCAAAGTGCCGCATCGGGCATTTCGTCGAGGCCCAGGTGCTGGAGGCTATCGGCATTGACTATATCGACGAGTCGGAGGTGCTGACCCCGGCGGATGAGGTGCATCACGTCTGGAAGCACGATTTCCAGGTGCCCTTTGTCTGCGGCTGCCGCGACTTGGGCGAGGCCCTGCGCCGCATTTCCGAGGGGGCGGCGATGATTCGCACCAAGGGCGAGGCCGGCACCGGCGACGTGGTGGAGGCGGTGCGCCACATGAGAGCCGTCCAGGACGCCATCCGCAAGCTGCGGAATATGCCCGAGGATGAGTTGGTGGTAGAGGCCCGCAACTTGGGGGTCAGCCTGGACCTGTTGCAGCAGACCCGGGAAATGGGACGGCTGCCGGTGGTCAACTTCGCCGCCGGCGGCGTGGCAACTCCCACCGACGCCGCCCTGATGATGCAGTTGGGCGCGGACGGCGTGTTCGTCGGCTCCGGCATTTTCAAGTCCGGCGACCCGGCCCAGCGGGGCTACTCCATCGTCCAGGCCGTAACCCATTACAACGACCCCAAGATTCTGGCCGACGTTTCCAAGGACTTGGGGGAGCCGATGGTAGGCATCAGCGCCCGCTCTATCCCCGAGGAACAGTTGTTGGCGACGCGGAGTATTTAGGCTGCCATTCTTGGGGAGAGGGCTGGATTGAGGGTCAATCGCCGGCTGGGGTTTGATGTCATTCCGAGCGGAGCGAGGAATCTAAACTCCTTCCTAATTCAAGTTTCTGCCGGAACCGGAACGTGATAACTGCCCGGCATTTTAGATTCCTCCCTGCGGTCGGAATGACATACCGACTGGGTAACTTCCGGTAAAAGAGGAACTGCCGGCTAGGGCTGGGTGGTTCGACAAGCGTACCATGACCGGCAGCAACCGTCGTTCCGGCGAAAGCCGGAATCCAGGAAATCCCCGGAGAAAGAGCGTGCCGGCTACCGAGCGTTCTGGATTCCGGCTTTCGCCGGAACGACGGGTTGCTGGAATGACGGGTTTATGCTGCGATTGCCTTGGGGTATCGGGGTGGCAGCGGGAAAATCAGGATTGGCCCGGTATCGGGTTGTCAGCATAAAAATCAGGCGGCGGATCGAATAGCGTTGAAAATCGGGGTACTGGCCGTACAGGGGGATTTTGCTGAGCACATCGCCGTTTTGCGGCGGCTGGACGTGGACGGTCGCGAGGTGAGGCTGCCCGAACAGCTGGACGGAGTGGACGGCCTCATCATTCCCGGCGGTGAAAGCACTACCCTGAGCCGGTTGATGAGTATTTACCACCTGCGGGAGCCGGTGCGCGCTATGGCGGAGCAGGGCAAGGCAATCTGGGGCACCTGCGCCGGTATGATTATGCTGGCTCAGGAAATTACCGAGGCCGACCCGGTGCCGCTGCAACTGATGGACATTGGCGTGCGGCGCAACGCCTTTGGCCGCCAGATTGACAGCTTTGAGCAAGACCTGGACATCGCCGGGCTGGAACTGGATTCGGGAGGGAAAGCGGAACCCTTTCACGCCATTTTCATCCGCGCCCCGGTGGTTACCCGGGTCGGGCCGGCGGTAGAAACCCTGGCGGTGCTGCCCGACGGCCCGGCGGTGGCCGTGCGCCAGGGCAACTTGATGGCTACTTCCTTTCATCCTGAGTTAACCGGCGATGCCCGACTCCATCGCTACTTTCTATCCCTGATTTCCCCGGACGGGCCGGGGCCTGGTAGAGAAACGGAAACGCCGGCGCCGCCTAAACGGGTAGAGGGATGCCGCCGATGAAACCGATAGAACCGATGCAGTCAGTTCAATCCTTCCGCATCAGCGACGCCCTGCGCTGTACCCTGCTGAACACGCCCCGGGAGCCAAACCTGGCCTGTCCCCGGGAGAGTCTGGCCGGCACCGTCCCTGGGCGGCAGAGCGCGCTGCTGTGGAAAAGCGCCGTCTTGCAGCCTAAAAACCGGGTGGCCCTGGCCTGCTGGCAGGGTCTCCGGCTGGGCGGGCTGGTGTCGGCCCGTACCCGTACCGGCCACCGCGCCTGGGAGATTGACGGTTTCTATCTGCCCAACCAAAGTTTTGACCGGACGAACCCCGGCAACGGCCACCACTACGGAAAAGGCAACGGAAAAGACTACGAAAAGGAAGGGCCGGCGGCGGCGCAGCTCTCCGAGGCCGATTCGCTGGAGTTGCTGGAGCAGCTAATCGTAGCCGTCGGTTGGCGTTCCGCCGAGCGGGTGTTTCTCCGGCTGCCCCTGGACAGCCCGGCGCTGCCCCTGGCCCGGCGCAGCGGCTTTACGCCCTGCTTTACGGAGACCCTGCTGGAGGGCTACGGCGGGCCGGGATTGGGCGCCGTTTCTCTTGAGGAAAGGACGGCGGCGGGAGAATTGCGGCCCCGGCTGCCTCAGGATGATTATGCCCTGTTTCAACTCTTTTGCGCCGCCACGCCGGTAGCGGTGCGCGAGGCCCTGGGCCTGACCTTTGACCAGTGGCGGGACGCCCGGGAGCCGTATCTGGGCAAGGCGCCGGGCCGGCGGCGGCAGGAATGGGTAGCGGAAACTACCGGCCGCCTGGTAGGTTGGGTGGGCATCAACGGCCGGTGGTCGGCGGCCGATGCGGAAGTAATGGCCCACCCGAACCACCCGGAGCGGTTAGCCCAAGCGCTGGACTTTGCCCTGGCCCGGCCGGGCCTCCAGCGGTGGCTGGTGCCGGATTACCGGGAGCCGGTGGTCGAAAGGCTGCGCCGCCGGGGATTCGTCCCGATGGCGCGATATACCATGCTGGTTAAGTTGGTGGCCGTCCCGGCGCTGCGTTACGGGATGGCCCCGGTGGAGGCGTGAATTGGTAGCGGCGCAAAAGTTGGTCCACGAGGAAATGGAGCGACTCCTGGAGGTTCTGCCTCAGCAAGTCAAGGACCGCCTGCTGGAACAGGAAAACCTGGAGGACTTGCTGGAGGTGGTGCTGGACCTGGGCCGAGTCCCGGAGGCCCGCTTTCCCTCCGGGGACGTGATTCTGGACGACCGGGAAATCAGCCGGGACGACCTGGATTACCTGGTGCGGCAGATAGGCGACTTTGGCGACGACAACCGGGCCGGGATGGAGCGTACCCTGCACCGCATCTCCGCGATCCGCAACCGCAAGGGGCAGGTGGTGGGCATTACCTGTCGCGCCGGCCGGGCCGTATTCGGCACCATCAAAATCATTGAAGACCTGGCCTTTGCCAACAAGAACATCCTGCTGCTGGGCCGGCCCGGCGTCGGCAAGACCACTATGCTGCGGGAGGTGGCCCGGGTATTGGCCGACTCCGCCCGCAAACGGGTGGTAATCGTCGATACTTCCAACGAAATTGCCGGGGACGGCGACGTGCCCCATCCGGCCATCGGCCACGCCCGCCGGATGCAGGTAGCCACCCCCACCCGGCAGCACGGGGTGATGATTGAGGCGGTGGAGAACCATATGCCCGAGGTCATCATCATCGACGAAATGGGCACCGAGGAAGAGGCTGCCGCCGCCCGCACCATCGCCGAGCGGGGCGTCCAGTTGATTGCCACCGCCCACGGCAACACCCTGGACAACCTGATTCTCAACCCCACCCTCTCCGACTTGGTGGGCGGCGTCCAGGCGGTAACCCTGGGCGACCAGGAGGCCCGCTACCGGGGAACTCAAAAGACGGTGCTGGAGCGCAAGGCGCCCCCCACCTTTGACGTGGTGGTGGAGATTCAGAACTGGGAAGAGGTGGCGGTTCACGACGGCGTGGCCCACGTGATTGACCAGTGGCTGCGGGGCTACCCCATATCCCCGGTGATGCGCTCTCTGGGCGAGGACGGCGAGGTAGTCGAACAGCAGACGGCGCCCCGGCCCCATACCGCCCCGCCGGCGCCCTGGACGCCGGATTTCTCCAACCGGAACTCCGACTCCAACCCCAACTATGGAGGGCGCCGGTCGGAACGCCGCCAGGGACGGTTTCAGGAACGGCAACCGGGCCAACCGCCGGGCCAATTCGAGCAATCAGACCGATACCAGGGCGGCTACCCGGACAATCACCAGTTCGGCAATCCGGGGGGCCGCGCTGAAACCGCCGCCGCCGCCGCGCCGGCCGAGGATAACCCGGCCCGCCGGCTGGCGGCGCAGGTGTTCCTGTTCGGTGTAAGCCGGGACAAGCTGGAGGCGGCTCAAGCGGAAATCGGCCTGTCCATTGGCATCGTCAACGAACTGCGCCGGGCTACGCTGGTGCTGACCACCAAGACCCACTACCGCCGGGGCGCGCAACTGGTGCGGGCCGCCGAGGCCAGCGGCACGCCGGTGTACGTCCTCCGCAAGAACACCATGCCCCAAGTGGTGGACTTTCTGCGAACCCTGGCTAAAGATGAGGGGCTGACCCTCCGGGGCAATGGCCGCGCTAGGGATGACGCCGGCGCCAACAAGGAGATGCTGGAACAGGCTATGTCCGAGGCCGAGGACGCGGCGCAACGGGTGATGGGCGGCGAGTTCAGCGTCCAGCTAAACCCCCAGCGGGCCTACGTCCGCCGCCTGCAACACCTGTTGGCCCAGCGGTTCAACCTGGCCTCCACCAGCCGGGGCCGGGAACCGGAACGGTCGGTGTTGTTTTACCGGCCCTAGTTTCTGCCACGTAGGGGCGGTTCGCGAACCGCCCCTACCGGTGGTCAAAGTCAAGTTGTCTCCGCTCATCCTGAGCTTGTCGAAGGACTAACCGTTGGCTAGGGGCGGGTGGTTCGACAAGCTCACCATGAGCGGATTTTGTTATGGTGAGCGTATTTTGTTGGTTGCCGCCACGCCCCGCTCATCCTGAGCCTGTCGAAGGACGAACCGTTGGCTAGGGGCGGGTGGTTCGACAGGCTCACCATGAGCGGATTTTGTTAGAGCGGGTTTTGTTCTGGTGAGCGTATTTTGTTGGTTGCAGCCGCTACCCCGCTCATCCTGAGCCTGTCGAAGGACTAACCGTTGGCTATGGGCGGGTGGTTCGACAAGCTCACCATGAGCGGATTTTGTTATGGTGAGCGGATTTTATTAGATCGGATTTTGTTATGGTGAGCGGATTCGTTCCTGGCTCAGACTTGGCACTTACCCGGTGCCGATGTCCGGTAGGGGCGGGTTTGTAACCCGCCCTGTCTCTGGTGCAGAAACGGGTCAGCCAGGGCAAACCCGTTTCCCGATATTCCCTTGCCGTTGAACGCCGGGCGGGTTTGTAACCCGCCCCTACGTGGATAATAACGCAACTCCCCATTGCCAATACCGCAGACGCAGAAAAAGCGGTAAGCGTCCTGCCCCTGCCTTGACATACCGGTTTAGCGGCCGGCGTAGAGTAGGGCCGGATAATTTCAGGGACACTTTCAGACCCCAGCAGCAGGATTTGAGAGGTGGCGGCGTCCGGTATGTTTGTATCTTTTGAGGGTGGAGAAGGGGCCGGAAAGACTACCCAGGCCGGTCTGCTGCTCGACCGGTTCAGTGGGCTGCCCATCCCCTGCGACTTGGTGCGGGAACCCGGCGGCACCACCCTGGGCGAGTATCTGCGGGACTACCTCAAGAGCGACCGCCCCCTGACCCCGGAAGCCGAGTTGTTCCTCTTTGAGGCGGCGCGGGTGGAGTTGGTGACCAACCGGATTCGGCCGGCCCTGGCCGCCGGCGGCGTGGTCATTGCCGACCGGTTCTCGGCCTCAACCGTCGCCTACCAGGGCCACGGGCGGGGGATTGACCTGGACGTGATTGCCCCCCTGAACGCCTATGCCACCGGGGGAATCAGCCCCGACCTGACTTTTCTGCTGGACCTGGAACCGGCGGTAGGGTTGAAACGCACCGTCGGCCACCAGATGGCCTTTTTTGAGGACTTGGCCGGCTGCCTGGCGCCCCTGCACCGGAACGATGAGGGACGGCGGTATGAGGACTTGGTCCTGGAGTTTCACGAAAAGGTGCGCCAGGGGTTCCTGACGCAGGCGTATAATGACCCGGAACGCTGGGTAGTCATCGACGCCGCCCGCCCGATTGAGGAAGTCAGCGAGGAAGTGGGGCGTCACGTCCGGGAGCGGCTGGGCCTGCCGGGATGAGGGGTTTAATGGCGGCGGTGTCGGTGGATTCCCTGGCCCGGTCCAGGTCGTACATTTGTTGCAGGTTCAGCCAGAACTCCGGGGTCATCCCCAAAGCCTGCCCGATACGCAGGGCAAGGTCGGCGGTAATCGCCCGGCGGCAGTTGACAATCCGGTTAATCCGTATCGGGGCCACGCCCACCGCCCGCGCCAAACGGTACTGGCTGATACTCAATTCTGCCAGAATCTCTGCCAGATGCTCCCCCGGATGAATTGGCTCTGCGCTGGCAGCCATTTCTTTTCTCCTTATAAGGCGTTATAGCCAAATCGAGGCTATTGCGTTTGACTGAAATTGCTCTACCAGACCTTCTTGCCCACTGCGCCAACTGCAATGTTACCCTGGTTGCAATTTGTCACCCTGAACGATAGTGAAGGGTCTAAAATCCTGCCGATAAGAAGGGTTCGGGACGGCGGGGATTTTAGATTCCTCCCTCCGGTCGGAATGACAGTTCTTTGGCAAATACCTAAAACCGGCCCCTCCGTAATAAGAGGGGCCGGTTTTATTCGGTCTTAACCCGGCCGGCTGCTGGAGCCGGCGTTGTCAGCTTAGTTGTCCGCCGGAACGGGCTCCAGGCTGGCAATCCTTTCGGTGATGACTTCCTTCATCTTGCGGACGCGGGCCAGGTCGGGATAGACGTTGCCCTCGGCCTTCTTGTCAAAGATTTTCTCGCCGTCCACAAAAACTTCCATGATGCCCTGGCCGCGCGGGGAAATGGTAATAGCGGCATCGGGACCATAGGTGCGGAAAAATTCATTCGCCATCCACGTGGCGGTAGCGTGGTGCTGTCAAGGTACGCAGTAGGTAATCTCCAGCTGGACTTTCCCTTCCATATCTATCCTCCTTGACCCGTCAGTTTTGTGGGGGTCTGACTTATTCTAACGCAAATTGGCGTCAAGTCAAGCCTATTGGCCGGGAAATCCGGGCCAATCACAGCATAACCAGGGCAACCCACGCAACCGTCGTTCCGGCGAAAGCCGGAATCCAGGAAATGCCCCGGAAAAGAGCCTGCCGGCTATCAAGTATTCTGGATTCCGGCTTTCGCCGGAACGACGGTTTTAATGACGGGTTTAAGGTGTGATTGCTCTGCCGGGGAATCCGGGGCTTGTGCCAAATCTGAAAACTGCTCATCCTGATCTTGTAGAACCATCCATTTACCCGCTCATCCTGAGCCTGTCGAAGGATGCAAAGGATGGTTCGACAAGCTCACCATGAGCGGGTGCAGCTTAAACCGTAGTTCCTAAACCGGTAGTAATTGCCCGGCAACCCTGGCCGGTTAAAACTCCGGCTGGCGCTTTTCCTTGAAGGCCCGGATTCCCTCTTGGGGATGGGGTGAGGTGGCGAAGTATTGGGCGAAGGCCAGGCCCTCCAGGGCTACGCCCTCCCGCAGGGGCAGGTCTTTGCCCTGTTGGGTGATGGACTTAATCCAGCCCAGCCCGGCCCGGCTCTTGCCGCGCAACTGCGCCAGCAGGGTCTCCAGTTCCCCGTCCAGCGACTCCGGGGGGACGGCCCGCAAGACCAGGCCCCAGTCCGCGGCCTCGGCGCCGGAGAGCCAGCGGCCGGTAGTCAGCAGTTCCATCGCCCGCTGCATACCGATGCGGCGGGGTAGCCGCTGGGTCGAGCCGCCACCGGGCATCAGGCCGAAGTTGGCGTGCTGGTCGCCGATCCGGGCGTCCGCCGCGGCCAGGGCCAGGTCGCAGGCCAGCATCAACTCCAGCCCGCCGGCCAGGGCAAAGCCATGCACCAGGGCAATGGTCGGAATGGGCAGTTCCTCCAGTTGAAAGAGGCAGTCGTTGAGCCGCCGGACGTAGGGGGGCAGGCGGGACAAGTCCTCAAAAACCGAGTCAAAAAAGAGCAGGTCGGCGCCGGAACTGAAGGCGCGCCCCTCCCCCCGGACCACCAGCGCCTTGACCGATTCGTCCCCACCGACGGCGGCGACGGCGTGAGAAAACTCCGCCAGCAACTCCATACTCAAGGCGTTCAGCGCGTCCGGGCGATTCAGGCGCAGGGTAGCCACCAAGTCGGCCTTTTCCAGCTTTATATGGGTATATTCCAAAACTTTCCCCTTTCCATTCTCTCACCCTGGCCCGCTCATGGTGAGCTTGTCGAACCATTGCCCCTATCCTTCGACCGGCTCAGGATGAGCGGAAAATGCCTTTGCCCAACCGGCCCATCACGCAACTCGCACATAACCCTAACCGCTCATGGTGAGCCTGTCGAACCACCAGCCTCGTCCTTCGACAAGCTCAGGATGAGCGAGGATGCCTTTGCCCCACCATGAGCAGGCGCATCACCTAACGGTACATCGGCTTAAAAAAGCTGTGCAGAAAATTGCGCTGGTGCGCCCAGGAGTGGGTGCGCTTGATTACCGCGTCGGGGATGGCCTGCCCCTGGCGCTGGGTAATCCGCATCGTCTCATAGCTGCTCAACTCCGGCGGGGCGTCGGCGGTAAAGATTATTTCACAGCCGGCCGCCTCAATAAACAGCTTCAGCGACTCATAGCCGGTTACCTTTCTGTTGGGGGGCTGGTAAACGTAAAGTTCGGTGCAGCCGTAGAGGTCATCCACGTGGTCATTGCCGCTGCCCCGGCCCCCGCCTTGGCGCAACTGCCGCCGTCCGATACCGTGTCCCCGCAAGTCCATATTCATAAGCGTTGTCCTTGACTCCAACATTGGTGGACGGGATGTGCCGGATCTACCGGCTGATTATCAGTTAAGAACTGCCAGTTTTCAACTCTACAGCATTGGTATTTCTTGACCGGCCACGCTTCCTTGTCCGGCAAGGGCGGGTTACAAACCCGCCCCTACCCTATGGAAACGCCAACAAGCGTTGAAAATACTCCCGTATCCCCCTCATCCTGTATATCCGGTAAATCCATGTTCAACCCGGCTACGGGTAAATGGCCCAGCCCACCCGGTCCGTCTCGGCGCGGTAGAAGTGGCCGTCGGTGGAGGTAACGAACAGGGTGGTCAGGCCGGGGCCGCCAAAGCAGCAGTTGGTGGGCCGGTTGGCGGCGATGGGGTGGGTCTCCAGCACCCGGCCGCTGGGCGCAAAGACGTAAATCATCCCGCCGGGGCCGCCCAACTCCCAACCGGCGGTGGCGACAATGTTGCCCTCGGCGTCCAGGCACATCCCGTCAATGCCCCGGTGCACCGCGTTGGAATCCCGGCCAAAGGTGTGCAGGGTAACGTAGGCGCCCAGGCTGCCGTCCTCATTTATCGGGTAGGCCCGCAGTTCCCGGTTCAAGTCCGGCCGGTCGCTGTTGCTTTCGGCCACGTACAAAGTGCGCTGGTCGGGGGAGACCAGCACCCCGTTGGGCATCGTGGTGTCAAAGGTAACGCGGGCAACGGTATAGCTGCCGTCGGGTTGCGGGTCAGCCCGCAACACCGAGCGGTTGTCCAGCTCCTCCTGCTCGCTGGGGTCAATGTTGCCGCCGTTCCAGGGATTGGTGAACCAGATGCGGCCCCGCCGGTCAACCGCCAGGTCGTTGGGCGTGTTGAGCCGTTGCCCGTCCACCCGGTCGGCAACGGCGGTCATTGCGCCGGCGCCGTAGCCGTCGGCGCCGTCCCGGTCAAAGCGGACAATGGCCCGCCCGCCGGAACAGCAGCCGAAAAGGTTGCCCAAGCTGTCAAAGGCCAGGCCGTTGGTATGATTCGTGCCGCCGCGTTCCTCGGTAATGGCGCCGGAGTCCAGGTCATAACGCATAATGCGGCTGCTGGGGATGTGAGTAAAGAGGATTGCCGCGCCGTCCCAGATCGGCCCCTCGGTAACGCCGCCATAGGGTCGGCTGAGCAACTCAAACTGATACTGCCAAGCCATAGCATCGCCCCTCCTGGAGATATTTGTCGGCCCGATTCTAGCAGAGGACAGGGGCCGGGTTCAATTCAGGCCGGCGGGGGGGCGGGGTGATTGGTAGAGTCAATACCAATTAACAGTGTCTGCTTATGTAACAATGTCCGCTCATGGTGAGCTTGTCGAACCATTACCCCGTCCTTAGACAAGCTCAGGATGAGCGGATTTTGTCGGTGGTATTGACTTGGCGCCGGCCCTGGCGGTGTTACAGGTATTCTCAACGTGGTTTGATATTATCATCAGGTAGGGGCGGGTTTGTAACCCGCCCGACGTTCAAGGCAAGGAAATGTCGGAAAACCGGTGGGCCATAGTTGACCGGTTCCTAGCCCGGCGTAGGGGCGGTTCGCGAACCGCCCCTACCATTGTCAGCCAACCCAACCCAAACAACCGTCGTTCCGGCGCAAGCCGGAATCCAGGAAATCCTCCGGGAAAAGAGCGTGCCGGATACCTAGGGTTCCGGGTCCCGGCTTTCGCCGGAACGTCGGGTTTATGAGCGGACTGGCGGGAAAGTTGATAATAGATGAAGTTGATAATAGATATTGATTTTGGGCGTCTTTTGCATTAAATTACACGGTATCCCGGGGCCGGCGCTCCGGGGAACCCACGATTCGGTCAATTGACGGACGGTTTGTTGCTTATATGCCAGCAGTAATCAGGGAGATTTTAGAGGCGCTGACCCTGGCCATGATTGTCTTTATCATCATCCAGGCCAGCGCGCAGAACTTCCGGGTGGAAGGTTCCAGTATGTCCCCCACGCTGGAGGGGCAGCAGTACCTGTTGGTCAACAAGCTGGTCTATGCCCGGTTTGACCAGGAACGCTTTTCCCGCATAATCCCCTTCTGGCAGGTGGACAAGTCCACGGAAAGCCTCTCCTTCCGGTCGCCCTGGCGCGGCGAGATTATCGTATTTAACTTCCCCGGCGAGCCGCGGCGGGATTTCGTAAAGCGGGTTATTGGCACGCCCGGGGATGAGGTGGAAATACGGAACGGCGAGGTGCGGGTGAACGGCGGCATCCTCCGGGAGTCATACCTGCAAGACCAGGATAGAGGCTCTGACAGCATGGCCCCGGTGTTGCTGGCGGAAAATCAGTATTTTGTGATGGGAGACAACCGGCGGCACAGCAACGACTCCCGCGATTGGGGGCCGGTGCCGGAGGACAATATCCTGGGCAAGGTTGCCCTGGTTTACTGGCCTTTCGCCAATTGGGGTACGCCCGATTAGCGGTTTTAAGGGGCAGGTTGCTAACCCGCCCCTTCTCTTTTGCCGGTGCATATTCTCCCGACTACGGGATTGGCCCCGGCAACCGGCCAGGGTGAACCGGCCGGGGTTACTCCTCCGCCCGCGCCGGGCCAACCAGAATGTCGTCGCCCTCCACCCGCACCTCAAAGGTACGAAGCCCGTCCACCGCCGGAGGGGTTAGCACTTTGCCGGTGCGCACGTTGAAAATCGCCCCGTGCAGGGGGCATTGTACCTCCGCCCCGTCCAGGTCTCCTTCGGAGAGAGAGGCGTAGGCGTGGGTGCAGATGTCCTCGCAGGCGTGAACGTCGCCGTCCACGTTGACCAGCAACACCTGGTCGTCGCCCACGTCCACCACCTTCATATCGCCGGGGGCGACTTCACTCAGCGCAGCAACCTTAACGAAATCGGCCATAAATCCTCCTTTACGTTGCATCCCAAAACTTTACAATTCCGCCGGCCTGGTGGGCCGGGACACCGATTCGGTTGCCATTATATCCAACCCGGCCCGGCGGTTAAAGGGGGCAGCCGGGCGGCGCCGGGATGATTGCGCCATAAACCCGTCTGATATAACCCTTGTCTTACAGAACCGTCGTTCCGGCGCAAGCCGGAATCCAGAACCTTCGGTAGCCGGTACGCTCTTTTCCCGGAGGATTTCCTGGATTCCGGCCTTCGCCGGAACGACGGTTGTTTGGGTTGCCCTGCCTTAATCCCCGCCACTCCGCTATCTCCACCAATCCGCTCGTCCTGAGCTTGTCGAAGGATAGGGATGGGATGGTTCGACAGGCTCACCATGAGCGGATTGTCCTGGTGCGGTTATCCATTCAGCACCGTCTCATCACCGTCGTTCCGGCGCAAGCCGGAATCCAGAACCTTCGGTATCCGGCCCGCTCTTTTCCCGGAGAATTTCCTGGATTCCGGCTTTCGCCGGAACGACGGTTGTTTGGGTTGCCTTGGCTGACAATGGTAGGGGCGGTTCGCGAACCGCCCCTACGCCGGGCTAGGACCGGTCAACTATGGCACACCGGTTTGCCGGGCGGTCTTTGCCGTTGCACGCTGGGCGGGTTACAAACCCGCCCCTACCCCGGCGTTGATGCCAATACCGGTTGAGAATACCGGGTTAAAACGCAATTGCCGGGGAATTTGCCGGTGGCGTTGCAACCGGGGTTGGGGCGTGCTATAATTGCCGGGATGTTAGAGAAGATAAGATAGAAGGTTTGGCATAAGAAATGCTGGATGCTGACACACGGGAACGAATAACGCGGGAATACCGGACCCATCCCAACGATACCGGGTCCACTGAGCTACAGGTCGCCGTCCTGACCGAGCGGATTCGGCAGGTAACCGACCACCTCCGCACTC
This sequence comes from uncultured Dehalococcoidia bacterium, assembly GCA_958295765.1. GTDB lineage: Bacteria > Chloroflexota > Dehalococcoidia > Lucifugimonadales > UBA3495 > CATQHB01. The sequence goes on along the minus strand of CATQHB010000001.1, from coordinate 140,907 downwards.
ACCGAAAAGACTTCCACTCCCGCCGTGGTCTGGTCAGCATGGTGTCGAAACGCCGCAGGCTTCTTAATTACCTCAGTAACGAAGACGTGAACCGTTATCAGAGCCTCATCAGCCGGCTGGGGTTGCGCCGCTAGTCCAGCATCGTATCGCTGGAATCCGGCTTACTCCCCGGCCCAATCCCTGCGCCGTCTTGTTACCCCGGTTAAGAGCGCCCGCCGGCTAAATGCGCTGGCTTTGCGTTTGTCTCCTCTCCATTTATCTTTTAGAAGTGAGGTTATGTAACCTTATTATGCCTGACGCTACTGTTGTAGAACGAGTCATCGGAAACGAAAAGCTGGTGATGGAATCGGGAAAGCTGGCCTTTCAGGCCCACGGTTCCGTCGTCCTGACCTACGGCGATACCGTCGTCCTGGCGACGGCGGTGATGGCCGATAAACCCCGGGCCGACATCGACTTTCTGCCCCTGACGGTGGAGTTTGAGGAACGCCTCTACTCGGCCGGCCGGATCCCCGGCAGCTTTTTCCGCCGGGAAGGACGCCCCGGCCAGGAAGCCATCCTCTCCGCCCGCCTCACCGACCGCTCCATCCGCCCCCTCTTTCCCAAGGGACTGCACAACGAAATCCAGGTTATCCTGACCGTCCTGTCCGTGGACCAGAAAAACCCGCCGGAAATTCTGGGGATGCTGGGCGCCTCGGCGGCCCTATCCCTCTCTCAACTGCCCTTCAGCGGCCCCATCGGCGCCTGCCGGGTTTCCTATAATGACGGCGGGTTTATCGTCAACCCCACCTACGCCGAAATCGCCGACGGCCAACTGAATATGGTGGTCGCCAGCACCCGGGACGCCATTATGATGGTGGAGGCCGGCTCTTATGAGGTGTCCGAGGAGGTTATCCTCGAAGGCATCCAGAAAGCCTTTAACGCCAACCTGATTGCCATTGACCAGATTGACGAACTGGTCACCCAGGTGGGCAAGGAAAAGCTGGAGGTTGCGCCGGATACCGAGGAGGCGGAGCAACTGGACGCCCGAATCAAGACCATCCTCAACGGACGGGTGGGCGACATCCTGGAGCAGAACGCCTTCAAGTCGGAACGGGACGAGGGCCTGGATCGGCTGGAGGCTGAGGTGGCCGAGCAGTTGGCCGAGGAGTTTTCCCGCAACCGGGTCGCCGAGGGTTTCAAGAACGTGGTCAAGGGCGAAGTCCGGCGGCGGATCCTGGACTTGGGGGTTCGTCCCGACGGGCGCAGCCTGGCCGAGATTCGGCCCATCACCTGCGAGGTAGGCACGTTGCCCCGCACTCACGGCTCCGGCCTGTTCACCCGGGGGCAGACCCAGGTATTGTCCGTTGCCACCTTGGGGCCGTTGAATATGAAACAGACCCTGGATACCTTGTCCCCGGAAGGCACCAAGCAGTTTATGCACCATTACAACTTCCCGCCCTACTCCGTTGGCGAGGCCCGGCGGGTCGGCTCTCCCGGCCGGCGGGAAATCGGCCACGGCGCCCTGGCCGAGCGGGCCATTCTGTCCGCCCTGCCCCCGGAAAATGAGTTTCCCTACACCGTCCGGGTGGTGTCCGAAGTGCTTTCCTCCAACGGCAGCACTTCCATGGGCAGCGTCTGCGGTTCCAGCATGGCGCTGATGGACGCCGGCGTGCCGCTGAAGGCGCCGGTGGCCGGCATTGCCATGGGCCTGGTAACCGACAATGACGGCCGGTTCGCCGTCCTGAGCGACATTCAGGGCATTGAGGACTTTCTGGGGGATATGGACTTCAAGGTGGCCGGCACCGCCGCCGGCATCAACGCCCTGCAAATGGACATCAAGCTCAAGGGGCTGGACGAGGACATCCTGCGCCAGGCCCTGGAGCAGGCCCGCCTGGGCCGCCTGCACATCCTGGACAAGATGGCCGAGGCCATCGTTGAGGCCCGCACCGAGATGAGTCCCTACGCCCCCAAGACCATCCGGGTCCAGATTCCCGTCGAGAAAATCGGCGCGGTCATCGGCCCCGGCGGGCGGGTCATCCGGGGCATCATCGAGGAAACCGGCGCCTCCATTGACGTAGCCGATGACGGCGGCGTAACCATCAGTTCCTCGGAACAGTCCATGCTGGATCTGGCCCGCAGCAAGATTGAGGGCCTGACCCGTGAACTGGTGGTAGGCGACATCCTCACCGGTAAGGTCAGCCGCCTAGCCAGCTTTGGCGCTTTCGTAGAGTTGCTGCCCGGCAAGGACGGCCTGGTTCGCAATGAGGACATGGGCGAGATGGAGGAGGAAATCAAGCTGGGCCAGGAGATAACGGTAATGGTTCAGGAGATTGACTCTATGGGGCGGGTGAATGTGTCCCGCCGGGCCTTGTTCGGCGACGACGGCGGAGAACGTCCCCCCCGCCCGGCCCGGCCTCCTCAGGACCGGGACCGGGGCGGCGACCGGCCCCGCTCCGGCGGGTTCGGCGGTCGGGGCGGCCCCGGCGGTGGCGGGCCTGGCGGCGACCGGGGACGGCGCCCCGGCGGGCCGGGTGGCCCCGGCGGTAATCGCGGCGGCGGTGGTGGCGGCTCCCGGGGTGGCCCCGGCGGCGGCAATCGCGGCGGTGGCGGCGGCCTCTCCGAGCGGCGTTTCCTCGGCGGCAGTGGCAGCGGCGGCGGTTCCCGCCAGCGTTAGCCGGCCGATACCACCGACACTACCGGCGCCACCGGACGGGTAGAAAAATGACCGGGGCGGGTTAGCAACCCGCCCCGGTGTTGTTTTATTGCCGGATGGATGATTTGGGTAAGGAACTGGCTAATCCGCTTTGGCCGGCTTGGGTTTTGGCGTTACGGAGGAATCCGGCGCCGGCGCTTTGTCCGGTTCGGAAAGTTCCATTGCGGCGCGCATCTCCGATTTAACCGCCTCAATGCGCTGGCGGTCTTCCGGCGTGAATCCCTTGGTCAACTCGCTGAACTTACGGTGTCCGCTCATTTTAGAGTAAGCCCTCCGCTTGCAATTCTGACCGGTGTTCATCATACAGGGTAATCGCATTAAATTTCCAGGGGCTGACTCCTTCCCGGAACTTGGGCAAAGTACGAAATCCGCTCATCCTGAGCCTGTCGAAGGATGTCGGGGTATTGCCAACCTGTGCTGATGTTTCTTGCCAGGCCACGCTTGGTTGGCCGGTAGGGGCGGGTTTGTAACCCGCCCTGGTTCCGGTGCAAGGATGTTTCAGGAAACGGGTTGCCGTATCCGCACCATTCCTTACCCAAACCAGGGCGGGTTATAAACCCGCCCCTACCGATGATAATGCCAATATGATAATACCAACACCCGTTGAGAGTGCCGGCCATTGCCCAACAAGGCAATCACCGCACAAAACCGTCGTTCCGGCGAAAGCCGGAATCCAGAATCCTCGGTAGCCGGCCCGCTCTTTTCCGGGGGATTTCCTGGATTCCGGCTTTCGCCGGAACGACGGTGTCCTTGTGGGTGTCCTTGTCGGTGTCATCGGCGGCGTTCTTGGTTGCCCCGGTTACAATGCGCTTGCCCCGGCAAATACCCGCCCCGCCTTTCCCGATTAACCGGCCGGTGGTATTATGTAAGGCAATCTGAAGTATTGGGCATTTTGGTTGAAACCTGCGGGGGGTTGTGATGGCGCCGATTCGGGTGGTAATCAACGGGGCAACCGGCAAGATGGGGGCGGAGACGGTGGCGGCGGTGAGCCGGGAAGCCGACCTGTCCCTGGTGGGCGCCGCCTGCCGCCGGGAGCGGGGCGGAACCCTGTCCCTGCCCACCGGCGGGGAGGTTCCCCTGTCCACCAACCTGGAGGATGTTCTGGAACAGACTCACCCCGACGTTATGGTGGATTTCACCAACGCCGCCGCCTGCCTGGAGGCGGTGCCGGCGGCGGCGGCCCACTCCGCCAACCTGGTGCTGGGCGTCAGCGGCCTGACCGATGACGACCTGCGGCGACTGGACGCCCTGGCTAATGACCGGAACATCGGCATTATCGTAGCGCCCAACTTTGCCCTGGGCGCGGTGGTCCTGAAAAAGCTGGTGGAACAGGCGGCGCCCTTTTTCGACTACGTTGACATCGTGGAATCCCACCACGAGGCCAAGATAGACTCGCCCTCCGGGTTTGCGATCGCCCTGGCTAAATCCATCGGCGACGAAAAGCGGTTCACCCGCAACTACCCGGAACGGGAGAACCTGCCCGACACCCGGGGCGGCGAATACAACGGGGTAACGATTCACAGCATCCGGATGCCGGGCCGCAGCGCTCACCATGAGGTGATTATGGGCGCCGCCGGGCAGACCATTTCCCTGCGCCACGACACCCTGACCCGGGACTGCTATATGCCCGGCGTAGTCCGCTGCATCCGGGAAGTTGTGAAACAACCGGGCCTTGTGGTAGGCTTGGAAAATATCCTCGGCCTGTAATTCCCGGCGGGAATCCCGGTATGAGTTACGCAATTGGTGGGTCATTCCGACCGCATTGCTGTGTCATTCCGACCGCAGGGAGGAATCTAAAATACCTGGCCCTTGCCACCTTCCGGTTCCGGCAGAAATCCGGTTTATGCAGGATTTTAGATTCCTCGCTCCGCTCGGAATGACATAAAACTTGGAATGATAAAGCCTGGAATGATAGGGCTTGAATAGATACCGAATAGAGAGAGTTAGCTATGCCACTCCCGAACCTGAACGACCTGGTTATCGCCGTAGTGGGCGCCACCGGCGCGGTGGGCGCCGAGTTCCTGAAAATCGTTGAGCAGCGGCACCCCAACCTCTACGGGCTGAAGTTGCTGGCCTCGGCCCGCTCCGCCGGCCGGACGCTGACGGTCAACGGGCGGGAGTTTACGGTGGAGGAAACTACCGAGGACTCCTTTAAGGGCGTGGACATTGCCTTTATTTCGGCCAGTACCGAGGCCAGCCGCCATTGGGCGCCCCTGGCCGTGGCCGCCGGGGCGGTGGTCATTGACGATAGTTCCGCCTTTCGGATGCAGGAGGACGTGCCGCTGGTGGTGCCGGAGGTCAACGGCGCCGACGTAACCTGGCACCAGGGCATCATCGCCATTCCCAACTGCTCCACCACGCCCCTGGTGATGGTGGCCCACCCCCTGCACCGGGTCAACCCGATCCGGCGCATCGTCGCCGACACCTATCAATCGGTGTCCGGGGCCGGCGCCGCCGCCGTCAACGAACTGAAAGAGCAGACCCAGGCCCTGCTGAAGGGCCACCCGGTAACGCCCCGCCACCAGCCCAGGCAAATCGGCTTTAACGTCATCCCCCAGATCGACGCCTTCCTGCCCAACGGCTACACCCGGGAAGAGCAAAAGATGATTGATGAGAGCCGGAAGATAATGCACGCCCCGGAAATCCAGGTTTCCGCCACCTGCGTGCGGGTGCCGGTAATGGTGTCCCACAGCGCGGCGGTGCATATCGAGCTTACGAATCATATAGAACCCGGCATTGCCCGGGGCTTTCTGAAGGATATGCCCGGCGTGCGGGTGCTGGATGATACAACTCAAGGCCAGTACCCTCTGCCTTGGGACGTAACCGGCCAGGACGATGTTTTCGTGGGCCGCATCCGGCAGGATGAATCCAATCGCAACGGGCTGGCCTTGTGGGTAGTATCGGATAACTTGCGGAAGGGCGCGGCCCTGAACTCCATTCAGATTGCCGAGGAGTTGGTGGACCGGGCGTGCCTCAAGCCCGGATCCACTCCTAAACCCAAGTTTCGGGTAGGAGAACCGGAAAACCCGGCCGAAGCCGACCGGCGACAGGATTATGCCTACTTCCGGGCCAACGTGGACGAACTGCTGCCCAAATACCGGGACAAATACGTGGCAATCATCAATCGAACTATCGTGGATTCGGATGAGGATGAAAGGTCTCTGGAGGAAAGAGTTCACGCTAAATATGGGCGTGAGCCGGCCACGATAGTTCGGGTTACCCCCGGCCCGCGCGTGATGTCGCTCTATCGCCAGCACGGGGTACAAGTAGGCGTTGGCAGCATATCGCTATAACCGCCGGTGCCTTTCCTGGATATACTGGTTTCGGCGTCGGAAAGCTCCGAACCGGTAGCGCTATCGGCCCAGTTGGACACCGGCGCGGATACTACCCATATTCCGATTTCCCTATTAATGGAACTGGAAATAGCGGCATCGGATACCGGCTTAACCCGGGGAGTATCCGGGCCGGCGACGGCCCAAGAGATATTTAAGGTATTCATATCTATCGAGCAAGGTATCCCGGAGCAGTATGAAGTTTTCAGCTGGAATTGGCCCTACGCCCTCCTGGGCCGGGACATTCTTAATAAGTACCACCTAACAAGTACCACCTAACCCTGGACGGGCCAAACCTGACCTTTACCCTATCCCGGTAGCTGCCGGACGGCCAGCCGGTTTATCCCCCACCCGGACCCGGAACGGACAGGAGGCGGCGATGACATCCCCAGCATCCGACGGTCATTACTCCATAGAACTGCCCTTGTCCTGTCCGCTGCTGATTAACGGTGAGGAGGGGCCGGCTACCGGCGGCCGGGAGTTTCACCGGGAGAATCCGGCGGATACCCGCCAGGTGGCAACTGTGGCGGCCCAGGGCAGCGCGGAGGACGCGCGGGCGGCCATTGACGCGGCCCGGCGGGCTTTTGCCGGCAACGCCGGCAACTGGTTGAACAACTATAAGCTGCGGGAACAAACCCTGTTCCAAACCGCCCGGTTAATGCGGGAGAACGCCGACCGCCTGGCCCAGGTGGTCAGCCTGGAAGTGGGGATGCCGATGCGCCAGGCCGCGCCCCACGTGGCCGCCGCCGCCGATATTTTCGAGTTTTACGCCGGGCTGGCCGGCAAGATTTACGGGGAGAGCTTTACCCTGCCCAACGGCTCGATGATAAACTTGGTCAAGGAACCGGTCGGCGTGGTGGGCCTGATAACCCCCTGGAACTTTCCCCTGACCCAAACGGCCCGCAAGGTGGCGCCGGCCCTGGCCGCCGGCTGTACCATCGTCCTGAAACCGGCCAGCTATACCCCCGCCGCCGCCTACGAACTGGTCAAGCTGATTCAGCAGACCGGCCTGCCAGCCGGCGTCCTCAACCTGGTGCCGGGGCCGGGAACGGTGGTCGGCGCCGAACTGATTGGCAGCAAGGCGGTGGACAAACTTTCCTTTACCGGCGAAACCGGCACCGGCAAGATGATTGCAGCCCAGGCCGCGACCGAAGTAAAAAGAATCAGCCTGGAGTTGGGCGGCAAGGCTCCCTACCTGATTTTTGACGACGCCGACGTGGAGGGAGCGGCCCGGGCCGCGGTTTTCGGGATGTTCCGCAACGCCGGGCAAGCCTGCGGCGCCACCACCCGCCTGCTGCTCCAGGAAGGCATTCACGACCGGGTGCTGGAACGGGTGGCCCAGCTTACCCGCAACATTGAGGTAGGCCATCCCGCCGCCGCCGCCACCGACCTGGGGCCGCTGATTTCCGCCTCCCAGGAACGGGTAGTTCAGGAATACATCCAGTTTGGCCTGGACGCCGGGCTGGACTTGGTGGCCGGCGGGAACAAGCTCCGGGGCGGTGGCTTTGATTATGGCTACTACGTGGAACCGACAATTTTCGACCGGGTGGATAACAACTCCCGGTTGGGCCAGGAGGAAATCTTTGGGCCGGTAGTTGCGGTAACTACCTTTAAGGATGAGGCGGAGGCGGTGGAACTGGCTAACGCCGTGGAGTTCGGGCTGGTGGCCGGCGTCTGGAGCGCCGACTATCCCCGGGCCATGCGGGTGGCCCGCCGCATCCGGGCCGGCACCGTCTGGATTTGGGATAACTACGCCCAGCCGGTTGAAGGCATCTGGGGCGGCTACAAGCAGAGCGGCATTGGCCGGGAGTTGGGCTACTACGGCCTGGAGGACTTTCTGGAGGTAAAGCAGATTTTCACCGACGGCACCGGCCTGACCAGCAAGCCCCCCTACGGCCAGGTGATTAAGGAGTGAAGTGAAGGCCCGGGCTATCGCTATCTACGTCCGATAACGGCATTGCGCCGCCCCGATTCCGGTGGTATTCTGAACGCCGGAGGGAGAGAGAATGACCACTACTGAGCAAGGGCAACCGCAAATCCGGCCCGACCTGGTTGCCGAGCAAGAGTTATTCCTGGCTGATATGAACGCCGGGTTCGCGAAAATTCACGCCCTCCTTGACGAGACCGACAACATACTTGACGCCGGTCTGAAGGGAATCCGGGAGGAAGTTCGGGAATTGAGAGCCGGCCAACGCCAGCTTATGATCGCCAACTGCACCGTCGGCGGGATTATCGCCGCGCTGGTTGTCGTGTTATGGTTGGTAGTCATATTTTAATTGATATTCTCAACACGAGTTGGTGTTCTGACGGAATACTCCGGCGGCCGGTAGGGGCGGGTTTGTAACCCGCCCAGGTTCCGGCGCAAGGATGTGTCGGATATGATGGCTCCGTTACCTAAATGATTCTGCCGTTGAGGGCAGGGCGGGTTATAAACCCGCCCCTACAATTCACTAAAGCCGGGCATGAAAACCCAACACCTGTTGAGAATACCATTTAATTTCTATGGTTGGATAATCGGAAATTGAATCACCGAAATAAACCCTCATTCCGTCCGTGGCGACTACAGGCATCCGGCAGATAACTCTCCAGGAGGTTCGGTATGACGGAGATCGGCAGGCTGATAACGGCTATGGTAACCCCCTTTGACGCGGAGGGGCGGGTGGACTATGACCAGGCCAAGCGGCTGGCTAATGCTTTGCTGGACTCGGGCAGCGACGGCGTCATCGTGTCCGGCACTACCGGCGAATCCCCTACCCTGACCACCGAGGAAAAAGTCCGGCTGTTCGCCGAGGTCAAGAGCGCCGTCGGCGACCGGGGCGCCGTAGTCGCCGGCACCGGCAATTACAGCACCGTCGAAAGCATCGAACTCAGCCGGGAGGCGGAACGGGCCGGCGTGGACGGCCTCCTGCTGGTGGTTCCCTACTACAACAAGCCCCCTCAGGAAGGGCTTTACCAGCACTTTAAGGCCATCGCCGGCCACGTCAACCTGCCTTGCGTGCTGTATAACGTAACCAGCCGCACCAGCCTCAATATGACCCACGAAACCACCATTCGCTTGAGCCATATTGACAACATCGTAGGGGTGAAAGAGGCGGGCAGCGACATGGACCAGATAACCCGCATCATCGACGGCGCCCGGGACGGCTTTCGCGTGTGGAGCGGCAACGACAACGAGACCTTCTACATCATGGCGACCGGCGGCTACGGCGTGGTCAGCGTAGCCTCTCACCTGGTAGGCCGGCAGATTAAGCAGATGATGGGCCTGCTGCTGGAGGGTGAAGTGGAAGCGGCGGCGGCGGGACACCGGCGGTTGCTGGAGCTGTTCAAGGTGCTGTTCATTGTATCCAACCCCATACCGGTCAAACACTCCCTGAACCACATCGGCTTTCCGGTAGGCAACCCCCGCCTGCCCCTGATTCCCGCCGACGAGCCGGCGGCGGCGCAGATTAACCAGGCGCTGGCCCGCTACGAGATGGACTTACCGGTGTCGGTGTCGGCGTCGGCCTAGCCCATGCCACCGGCGGCGGGTATTGCCATTGCCGCAAAAGGGAAACGGACAGAAAGGGGGCGGGTTGATAACCCGTCCCCTTTCCGGTATTTCCAACATTACATTTGTTAGTATTCCTTGCCGGGCCAGGTTTAGTTGCCCGGCCATGCTGCCTTGTCCGGTAGGGGCGGGTTTCTAACCCGCCTACGTTCCGGTATCAAGACAATTCAACTACGATCGCGCGGGGTCAGGGCATAGACGCCCCGATACTCCTGAGGCAACAGCGCCGCGATACGCAGCATTATCATTTCCAGGACACTGTTGGCGGCGTCCCGGGCTTGCCCGCCCTCCAGAACCGGCGGGGTGAACGGGGGGCCGATGTTGACCTGAAATCGGCACAACGGCAGGGGCATCCGCTTGGGGGAGAACTTTTCCGTGCCGGTAATGCCAATGGGCAGGATGGGCGCCTGGGACTTTATCGCCAGGTAAGCGGCGCCGGCCAACCCCTTCCGCATCGCCCCCTCCGGGCTGATGTGGCCCTCCGGGAAAATGACCACCGCCTGGTCTTGGGCCAGCAGGTTCAGGGCGGTACGCACCGCGCCCACGCCCATAGAGCGTTCTACCGGATGCACTTGCAGGGAGCGGAACAGCAGCCGTTTGGGGGTGGTGACGAACAACTCCTGCTTGCCCAGAAAGGACAGACGGCGGGGCAGGGCGGCGGCCACTGAGGGCGGGTCGTTGTAGGAGATGTGATTGGCGACCACCAGCAGCGGGCCGTAGGGCGGCACCCACTCCCGCCCGGTTACCTCCATCCGCCCCAGCAGGTTAAAGCAAAGCCGGGCCAGGGCGCGGCCCGGGTAATACAATTCTCCCCCCATTCAGCCGTCCTCTTTGGGGAATACCGCCGGATTCCCGCTTTCGTCGGGCGATTCCGCCGTCCCGCCGGGGGAGTGGAGGGAATAGAGCTTTTCCAGAATCGAATCCACCACCTGCTCAATGGTACGGCCGTCGGTGTTTACCGTAAGGGCGTCCGGGTTTTGGGTCAAGGGCGAATCATACCGTTGGGAGTCAATCTCATCCCGGGCGATGGTCTCCGCCAGCACCTGTTCATAGTCGGCGGTATGCCCCTGATTGAGCAACTCAGCATGGCGGCGGCGGGCGCGCACCTCCGGCGCGGCGGTCATAAACACCTTCAGGTCGGCGTCGGGCAGGACTACGCCGCCAATGTCCCGGCCCATCATCACAATGCGGCCGGTTTCGGCGGCGATGGCCCGTTGCTGCCGTACCAACTCCCGCCGCACCTCGGAAACCTGGGCCACCAGAGGCACGTTCCGGTCAATCTCCGGCTCCCGCAGTTCCGGCCCCAACTCCCGGCCATCCAGCAGGATGGAATTACCCTCCGTCCCGATGAGGCTCAGGACAGAGTTGCGGGCCAGGTCGCCCAGGGCCGGCCCGTCGTCCATTGACACCCCGCGTTGTAGGGCCTTCCAGGTAATGGCCCGGTACATAATGCCGGTATCCAGGTAGATGCAGCCCAAGCGCCGGGCCAACTCCCGCCCCACTACCGTCTTGCCGGCAGCCACCTGTCCGTCAATAGCAATAACCCCGGCCGGCCGATCCAAAGCCTGCACCCCCCCAAGTTGCTCAGTGGTGGCATTATAACAGACAGCGGGAATAGGCGGGGGCGGATTCCGGGGCGTGGGCAAAGTCGCGCTGATTCCTCTCTCCGCTCATCCTGAGCTTGTCGAAGGACAGGCTGAAAAAGAATCGTAGGATACGGTGGGGTGGTTCGACAAGCTCACCATGAGCGGATTTTGTTCTTGGTGTGGACTTGCACATACTTGTTCCATAACCCAAGCAACCGTCGTTCCGGCGAAAGCCGGAATCCAGGAAATCCTACCGGAAAAGAGCGGGCCTGCTACCGAGGATCCTGGATTCCGGCTTTCGCCGGAACGACGGTTTTATGACCGGAATGACGGGTTTATAATGCGCCTACTCTGCCCAATAACCCCCAAACCCGGTGTCGCTATGGGCAATAGTGCGGGGGTAATGGTGTATGATGGGCGGGATGTTAAGCAGGATTTTCGGGAAGGACGGGGCGCTGGCCGGCGGGGCTTTGCTGACCGTAGCGGCGTTTGTCCTGGCCTGGGTCTTTCCGGTCTGGCCCGGAGACATGGAGACGCTGCTGGCGGTGCAGGGTTGGCAAACTCCGGCGCTGACCGACCTGCTCCGGGCCGTATCCTGGCTGGGCCGGACGCCGGTGGCGGTGGCGCTGACGGCGTTGGCCGTGGCCCTGCTGTTCCTGAACCGCCGCCGGGCCGATGCGCTGCTGCTGGCCCTGGCGGTGCTGCCGACGGCCCTGGTGCCGGCGCTGAAACCGCTCATCGGCCGGCCCCGCCCGGACTACGCCCTGATTGACCCGGCCCCTGGCACCCTGGCCTTTCCCAGCGGCCACGCCGCCTTTGCCCTGCTGCTGGGCGGGATACTGATTTACCTGGCCGGGCAGCGGCTGCGGAACCCATGGCTGCGTCACGGATTGCGCGGATGCTTGGCCCTGCTGATTCTGCTGGTAGGGGTTTCCCGGGTTTACCTGGGCGTCCACTGGCCCAGCGACGTTATCGGCGGCTACCTCTACGGGGCGGTGGCGCTGGCGGCGATAATCCGGCTGTGGGATGCGCGGGCCGGCTCTTTTCAACCTGGAGACGCAGAAAGGGCCGAGCTATGACCGAAACAATCCACTCATGGCAAATCGGTAGCCGATTATGGCGACCCTTTAGCCGCTCATGGTGAACCGGAACCGCTCATGGTGAGCCTGTCGAACCACCCCAGCCCTGTCCTTCGACAAGCTCAGGATGAGCGAATTGTTGGAGATGAGTAAGAATCAAAAGTCCCCCAAGCCCAGGCCGGCAGGGACAGCATATTTCCCGATGTTGGTATATAATACAGGAAACAGCTAAACGCCCAACCGAGTCCCCTAACCTGACCAAATTGGCACCCGCCAACTTTAATGAGGTGACGGCAAGGTGGTTGGAAAAGCCCATACCGGTCAACCCGCAACGGATGACGCCGGCCCAAGCCGGGGCGGCCCCAGCCCGGAGCCGGCTACAGTTACGGCCACCGGCACGGTTACTGATGGGGTGTTGACCTCGCCGGTGCTGGTTCTTAACCTCAACTACGTGCCGATCAACATCTCTACGGTGCGCCGGGCCATCATCCTGCTCAGCAAGGGCAAGGCGGAACTGCTGGAGAACCACCGGGGAGAAGTCCATACCGTTTCCGCCATAATCGACGCTCCCTCCATCATCCGGCTGGTATATCTGGTCAAGCGGCCCTATGCCCCGCGCAAGCTGTCCAAGAAGGAAATTTTCCTGCGCGACCAATACACCTGTCAGTATTGCGGGAAAAAGACACCGGAGTTGACCCTGGATCACGTGGTGCCCCGCCGGCAGCGAGGGGCGCATACCTGGGAGAACGTAGTGGCGGCGTGCAGCCGTTGCAACCTGCACAAGGCCGGCCGCACCCCGGCCGAGGCCAATATGCGGCTCAAAAACGAGCCGCGCGTCCCCCAGCCCAACCCCTACCGCATCCTGCAAAACCGCGCCATCCTGGACGAATGGCGCCCCTACCTGCCCTGGACGGAGGATACGGGGGAAAATTAACATGGATGGACAGGATATACAGGATGTTTTGGGGGATTGTAGGGGCGGGTTTGTAACCCGCCCTGGTTGCTCAATAGATGCCAGTAGCGTAGAGGGAAAATGACCAGCGCAAATTTGGCAAAAATCGAGAAAGTTAGCCTTCGCGACGCTTGGCCGGACGAGGCGCGGGATTTTACGCCGTGGCTGGCACAGAACATTGGGGAACTGGGGGCGGCTTTGGGCGTTGAGTTGGAGTTGCAGGAGGAGGAGTCCGTCGTTGGCAACCGCTCCCTGGACATTTTCGCTACCGACTTGACCGACGACCGGCCGGTGATTATTGAGAACCAGTTGGAACCTACCGACAACGACCATTTGAGCCGGTTGCTGATTTACGCCGCCGGCAAGGATGCCAAGTTGGTCATCTGGGTCGCCCGGGAAATCGTGGATGAACACCGGCAGGTGCTGGATTGGCTGAACCAGCGCACTGACGAAAATACCCAATTCTACGGGGTAGTCGTCGAGCTTTGGAAAATCGACGATTCCAGGTCGGCACCGCATTTCAGCGTAGTAACCGCGCCTAACGAATGGCGAAAGCGGAACATGGGCAACCGGCGAGCAAATCTTGGTGGCGTCGATGGGCGCCGGCAGCAAAACGCCCCGTTTCGTCAGAAATTGGCGGAGAAATTGAGGCAGGAGCATGGTCATTCCATTGTTGGTCCCAAGCTGGATAGCGTCGGTTCTTGGTGCGTCTTGGAAAGCCTTACCGGGCGAGACCATTATTCTACCGATTTCGCTACCACGCTTCGAGTCAACTTGTGGCTATATGACCGCTCCACAGATCCCGGCAGACATCAACGTCTTTTGGAGCTATTAAAAGAGCACCAGGATACGGTTGAATCCGCTCTTTGCGATCCTGATATGGGAGAATGGTTCGATTGGCGAACCCTGGCCGATCGCAGCGGTGCATCGGTATTTCGTAGGGACGATTTCTACCGCAACCCGGATTCGTGGGATGAATACCACGATTGGATAATCGCCAAGTTTTTCAAGTTCAGGGAAGTCTTTACGCCCTTGCTGGCGGAACTGGCCGAGTCTTAATCCCGGTCAATTGAAACGTAGTATAATAGTAGTAGAAAGGGGTTATCCGGCGGTAATCGTGGGTTAGGCTATGGGATTGTTTGCTCCCGTCCTGGGTATGACTATGATGGTGCTGGGCCTGATTTTACTTTTGGTCAGCCTGGGCGTGCTGGTGTATGCCAGCTATACGCGGGGCCAGTAAGAAAACAAAATACCAAACATCCTGTATATCCTGTCCATCCATGTTCGTATCACCCCGGCAGGCCCAGCAGCAGCGTTTCCAGGGCCAGGCGGGCGTTGGCGTTGGCGTCCAGGGCCGCCAGCGTCCGGTTCAGCCGCCGGATAAAGGCGGCTACCTGGCCGGTGCTCAGCCGCCCGGCTTGCAAGCGCAGCGGCGTGAGGTAGTCGGCGTTCACCGCATACTCCTCGGCGCCCTCCTTAATCAGCAGCAGGTCGCGCCACCAGCCCAGCCACAGGTACAGCAACTCCCGTACCGCCTCCCGGTCCCGGTTAAAGCGGGTCGCCAGTTCCGCCGCATAGTCAAACCGCACGTCCAGCCCGCCCTGGCAAACCGCTTGCAGCCGTTCCAGGTCGGCCTCCCGCTGCTCCAGCACCTGCCCGTCCCGCAGGGCGTTGACCGCCTGGCCCAGACAGCCCCGGGACAGCCGGGCCAAGCGTTCCGCCAACTCCGGCTCGGCGGCATACTCGCTGACCAGTTGCCGCTCCAACTCCGCCTTGGCGACCGGTTTCAGGTGGAGGGCGCGGCAGCGGGAGCGGATGGTGGACAACAAAGCGTCCTCGTTGGCGGTCAGCAGCAGCAGCAGGGCGTCGGCGGGAGGCTCCTCCAGGGTTTTCAGCAGGGCGTTGGCCGCCGCCGTATTCAGCAACTCCGCCCCGTCTATAATGACCACCTTGCAGGAACCTTCGTAGGGGGTCAGGTTGAGAAAAGACTCAATCTCCCGCACCTGGTCGATGCGGATGTCCCGGCGGGCCGGCCCCTCCTCCTCGCCGCTGCCCACCCCGACGATTTTCACGTCGGCGTGAATACCCTGGGCGATGCGCTGGCACTGGACGCAGTTGCCGCACGGCGCGCCTCCGGCATCTCCACCGGGGATTGACGCCGCCCGCTCCAAGCAGTTGACCGCCTGGGCCAGGTTGAGGGCCAGGGCCATTTTGCCTACGTGGGGCGGCCCCACCAGCAAATAGGCGTGGGCCAGCCGGCCGGTTTTCAGCCCGGCCTCCAACTGGAGTACCAAGTGGTCTTGTCCGTAGATTTGCCACATATCCTAACGATTAGCGAAGGGTGAACCCGGTAGGGGCGGTTCGCGAACCGCCCCTACGGTATTATGGTACATCGCACAGCATCAAATCCGCATAACTTTCCCGGCGGCGGATTAGCCGGCTCCGGCCCTCTTTGACCAGCACGATGGGCGGGCGGGGGTTCAGGTTGTAGTTGCTGGCCATGGACGGGCAGTAGGCGCCGGCGGCGGGAATGGCGATGATGTCCCCCGGCTCGGCCTCCGGCAGCATTATATCCGAGGCCAGCACGTCCCCCGATTCACAATACTTGCCGGCAATGGTAACTTTCTCGGTGGCGGCCCGGTTCACCTTGCCGGCCGACACCACCTCATAGGTCGCCTGGTACAGGGCCGGGCGGATGTTGTCGCCCATGCCGCCGTCCACGCTGACGTACTTGCGCACGCCGGGGATGTCCTTGATGGCGCCGATGCGGTACAGGGCCACCCCGGCCGGGCCGACAATAGAGCGGCCCGGTTCAATCAGCAGGGTAGGCAAGGCCATCCCCAACTCGTCGCAAGTGGCTTGCAGCGTCCCGACGATAGTTTCGGCGTAGTCGGCGATGGCCGGCGGTTCCTGGTCCTGGGTGTAGGCGATGGCAAAGCCCCCGCCGGGGCTGAACTCCTGCAAGTCCAGGCCCTCCTCCCGGAAACCGGCGGCAAAGCGCAGCACCAGGTCGGTGGCGGCGGCGTAGGGTTCCAGCTCAAAGATGGGCGACCCCAAGTGAAAGTGCAGCCCCCGCAGGTTCAGGTGGGGCGCGGCCAGGGCCTGCCGGATGGCGGCGGCGGCATCGCCGGTCTGAATGGAAAAGCCGAACTTGGAGTCGATGATGCCGGTGGTGGTGTAGGCGTGGGTGTGGGGGTCAATCCCCGGCGACACCCGAATGAGGATGTCCTGGGTCTGGCCGGCGTCGGCGGCGATGCGGTTGAGCAGGGCCAGTTCGTGAAAGCTGTCCACCACCACCCGGCCAATGCCCTGCGCCACGGCGTAGGCCAACTCGTCCGGCGTCTTGTTGTTGCCGTGAAAATAGACCTGTTCCAGAGGGAACCCGGCGGCGGCGGCCACCGCCAGTTCGCCGCCGGAAACCACGTCCAGCCCCAGCCCCTCCTCCGCAAAGATTTGGGCCAGGGCCGGGTTGATGTACGCCTTGGAAGCGTACAGCGTCCGGGTTCCGGGACAGCGCCGCTCAAACTCGGCCCGGTAACTGCGGCAGCGGTTCCGCAGGGTAGCCTCATCCAGCACGTAAACCGGCGTGCCATACTCCTCGGCCAGGGCCAGGGCGCGGCACCCGCCAATAACCAGGCCGCCCGCGGCGTCAACGGCGGTAGTATCGGGAAAGACGTTTTGGGGAAACATTTGTTGACCTCTTTCTTGCGCTTGGTTCGGTGGGGATTTGGTTGACCAGGTTGGCAAGGGGTTCAATCAGGTTATTCAGATTATCACATTTTCCGCCGGTCTGCCTGACGGTAAGCGGGGGATGTTATAATTGGGCCACCGGAGGGGCGCAGAGGAGGGCGATAATGGAAAGGCGGGCTACGATGGACGTGAAGCAGGTGGTGGGGATGGCGAAGGAATACATCGCCGAGCTATACCACGACGAAGAGATTATGTATATCGGCCTGGAAGAGGTTTATTTTGACCACGAAATCGACAAGTGGCAGGTAACTATCGGCTTTGCCCGGCCCTGGGACGGTATGGGTGGCCGGAACCCGGTTACCCGGGACTCGGTAGGGGTGCGGTCGCGCTCCTACAAGGTAGCCTGTATCAATGACGAAACCGGTCAGATTGAATCCATTAAGGACCGTATCCTAGTGGATCCCGCGTTGCGGTAATGCCGCCAGCCGGGTATTTTATTGACGCCAACCTTTTGGTTCTCCTTACCCGCCCCTACACCGATGCTGATACCAACCACGTTGAAAGTACCCTAAACCCCGCTAGGTGAATGATTACCATGAACCCCGCTCATGGTGAGCCTGTCGAACCACCCAATGGATTGTATGGTAGGGGCGGGTTTGTAACCCGCCCTGGCTCAGGGGCCGGAGTATGTTGGGCTATGGCATACCCGTTTTCCGGTACATTCCTGCCGTTGAATGGCGGGCGGGTTATAAACCCGCCCCTACCCGGATGTTGGTACTCTCAATGGATGTTGGTATTCCTCACCCGGTCATTTTCGGGTGAAGGTAGGGGCGGTTCGCGAACCGCCCCTACACCGTAACGGCACGGAAATGCCGGAAAAGGGTATGCCCTGGCTGAACCATTCCTGCACCTGAGGAAGGGCGGGTTACAAACCCGCCCCTACCCGGATGAAAATGCCAACCGGCCCTTGCACCGATGCCCCCCCAATGTCATTCCGACCGCCCTACCCTGTCATTCCGACCAGAGGGAGGAATCTAAAAACCTTGAGAGAAGTCAAGGGCCGGCATTTTAGATTCCTCCCTCCGGTCGGAATGACAGAGAACCTTACCCGGCCCCGGCGGGTTGTTAATGGTAGGGGCGGGTTTGTAACCCGCCCTGGCTCAGGGGCAAGGTTGGTATTCCTCACCCGGTCATTTTCGGGTGGACGTAGGGGCGGTTCGCGAACCGCCCCTACGTTGGGCTATGGCATACCCGTGTCCCGGTACATTCCTGCCCTTGACCGGCGGGCGGGTTATAAACCCGCCCCTACCCGGATGTTGGTACTCGCAACGGATGTTGGTATGGATGTTGGTATTCCTCAGCCCAACGTAGGGGCGGTTCGCGACCTAATTCTTAATTCCTAATTCCTAATTCCTAATTCCTAACTACGGCCCCACCGCCCCGGTGAAGGGTGTTGCCGCCTTGGTCCACACGCCGCTGCTGCTTTCGTAATAGACGTAGGCCCGCAGGTACTTGCCCTGGTCGGCGGCTACCGGATCGTAGCTCAGGATTTCGGAGACTGAACCCCAGATGCGGAAGGAGCGGATGATGTTCTGGCAGTCGGTATAAGTGGAGTCGGCGTTGTCGCAGCGCTGCCAGCCCCAACGCACGGTGCGACTGACGGCCCCGGCCGGCGTCCCGTTGCCGGCTACGGTAACTACCCCGGCGCTCACTAGGGGGCTGGTATTGCCGCTGGCGAAGGTCAACGCCGTCCCGGCGGTGGCGGCATGGGCGGCGCGCACCTTGCCGAAAACCCGGGTGTAAACCGTGCTGCCGCCGGTCAGGGCGATTCTGGCCCGGAAGTATTTGCCCAGGTCGGCGTTGTTGGGGATGTACCCGTAGGTGGGGGCGCCGCCGGCCCGGTCGGCCCCCCGGCTGGCGTCGACGTCCGTCCAGCCGGAGTACCCGTTGTCGGAACGCTGCCAATGCCAGGCGGAGTTGGCGGCCCGCAGGCTGGAGTCGCCGAGGCAGACCCAGATAGGTTCGCCCACCACCGGAAAGTTCTTGTGATCCGTTTCCCCCATTACCTGGCTGCCCTGGGTTACCGGCTGATGCGTCCCGTACTTCAGCTTGGGGTACTGGAAGGGCATCCCGAAGTCCCAGGGGTCATCAAAGCCGGTTACATCGTCCAGGTCATAGTTCCAGTTGGCGTAGAGGCCGGAGTAGCCGCTGGGCCGTTGCAGTTCCCGGGTGGTCTTGCCCTCCGGGGCGGCGGTGTCGCTGTCGTCGGCGATGCCGGTGGTTCCGGCGTCCCAATAGCTTTGGTTGTAGCTGATGTTGCTGGACCCGGTGTTGCTGCTGGGCGTAGCGGTGGTGGTTTCGGCCCCCACCAGGCCGCCGATTTCGGCGCCGCTGGCCCCGGTTACCGGGCCGGTGGCGTAACTGGTGATGATGTCCACGTTGGTAATTCCATGAACCCCGTTTCCTGAAGCAAGGCGCTGGCTGTGGGCTAAGCCCACCAGTCCCCCCAGGTCGTTGTTGTCGCCGGCGCCGGCCACCGCGCCGGTAGCGTAGCCGGCGGTAATGGTGGCGTTGGCCCGGTTGCCGGCGTAGGCATCCGTCTCGATATAGGCGTGAAATTCCCCCACCAGTCCCCCCGCCTTGGCGGTGGCGGTGGCGCCGGTGGCGGTAACGCGGACCGGGCCGGTGGCGTAGCTGGCCGTCAGGTTGCTGCTTACCTGTACCGCGCTGGCGCTGGAGCCGTAAGCGTAACTACGGAACCAACCCACCAGGCCGCCGGCTTTGGCAGCGGCGCCGCTGGCGGTAACGGCGCCGGTGGCGTAGCTTTGGTTTATGTTTCCAATTTCGGTTCGGCCCACCAGGCCGCCGGCATGGGTCGTGGCGGTGACGTCGCCGGTGGCGTAACTGGAGGTTATACTGGCGTTCGCGTTTTCGTCGCCCTCCAGCAGCGCCACCAGGCCGCCGGCCTCGCCGCCGGCGGCGGTGACGTCGGCGGTGGAGTAACTGCCGCTGATTGTTCCGCTGGCCGTTCCGAAGGCACTGAGTTGCCCGACCAACCCGCCGGCCCGGTTTCCCGTTACCGATACCTGGCCGGTGGAGTAGCTGTTGGAGATGGTTCCTTCCCCCACGCGGCCGGCCAGGGCGCCGGCGCGCGATGCCGCATTTATGTTGACGTTGAGCAACTGAATGTTGCGGAGGGTGGCGCCGGTGGTCGCGGCGAACAGCCCGGCCCGGTTTGACCCGGCCCCGGAGGTGCGGTTGATATACAGGTAGGAAATGCTGTTGTTTTTGCCGTCGAAGGTGGCGGTGAATGGGTTGGAATTGTTGCCGATGGGCTGCCAGCCGGCCCCGCCATTGTAGTAAAGGTCGCCGGCGCTGCTGCCGTTGCTGTTGCCGTCGTTATCGAAGGTCAGATTCGCGGTCAGTTCGTAGCCGGTGCAGGTTCCTGACGGGCTGCCCATCCGCCCGCCGCTGGAAGTGTCCCGGTTGGGAAAGGCGGCCACGTAGTCGGCGTGAGTCGCGTCGCCGTTGCCGTCCAGGTCGTGGCGGATGGCGTTCAACTGGGTGGTAGTAGCGATGTCGATGAGGCCGTTGTCATCCGTGTCATAATCGACGGTGGTCTGGGCCGCCGCCGTTCCCGCCCCGTACAGCAGGGCCAGCCCCGCCAGCAGCGCCACCATTGCCACCACCAGCGCCGTCCAGCCGGCAGCGTTGGGCAGCATATTTGCCCTACCATATTCGGGGGTTAGGGAGATTTTCCGCATAACACTCCCGCCATCTTTGGGGTAAGGGTTGCGGGGCCTATTATAGTATCCTGTGAAAGTAGGGGCAACCGGGGCGGTATGCCGGGCCGACCTCACCCCCCTAATCCCCGGCCAACTCCTCCAACGCCCCCTGCTCCCCCTCGCTGGCCCGCACCCGGGGCGCCGCCGGGTACATCGGCGGGCGGGGCGGCAGGTCAAAGCCCTGGTCGGCCAGCAGGTCGGCGATGGTGCGGATTTGGATTTTGGCATAGTCCTGCTGCCACAGGTCGGAGTGGTAAAAGCCGCCGCTGGCCGCCTCAGTCCGCATATCCCGGGTGGGTTCCTCCAGGGAAATGAACAGCCCCATGGCCGCCTTTTCCCGTTCCACCACCCCTTTCAGGTCGCGGATTTGGGGCGAGGACACCCGCCCGCCCTTGACCTGGACTACCAGCTTTTGCGGCGTCCGGCGGGGACCGTCCACGAAATAGATTATCCCGTCAATGCCCCGGTCGGCGCCCCGCCGCTGCTCCCCCTGCGGTTGCGCCTCCAGCAGCGACACCGCCCAGAACTGGAACTGGTAGGGGTCTTGCTCCCACAGGGCACGGGCGCTGCCCACGTCCCGGGGTTCCCCCACCACCGCGTAGTCTTTCCCCTGATTCAGATTGAAGGCCGTCTTGAGGCGGCTTTTCAGCAGGGCCACCGCCAGGTGGGTGATGTCGATGCCCAGCCATTGGCGGCCCAGCTTTTGCGCCGCCGCCACCGCCGTACCGCAGCCGCAGAAAGGGTCCAGCACCACGTCCCCGGCGTTGCTGCTGGCGTTGATGATGCGCTCCAACAGGGCCTCCGGCTTTTGCGTCGGGTAGCCCAGGCGTTCTTTGGCTTGAGACGGAATTGGCCCTATATCATTCCAAATGTCCTGCAACGCCACGCCGGGCATCTCATCAAGATAACGCTTGTATGCTGGAACTCTGCCCGGCTTTACCTGAATAATTCTGCCGGCATCAATCAAATGTTGCATCCGCTGTTGGCTATACCGCCAGTAGCGGGTTACACCCATAAGCTCATAGTGGGGATTGCCCTTTGACGCACCGCCCGGAGCAGTTAAATCCCCGAGTCTATAACGGCGACCGGTCTCAGGCTCAACGTACTTGTAAAACTTATTCACATATTCCGGGTCGTAATCCGTATATATCGGATTCCACGTCCAGGAGTTGCCCTTGGTGTAAAAGAACAAGACATCGTGGATACGCCCGTGCTGCTCGCGTCCTTGCTTGGTATCGTTGTGAGCGCTGGTGCGTTTCCAGGTAATCTCGGTGCGGAAATTCTCTTTGCCAAACACCGTATCCAGCAGGATTTTGAGGTAATGGCTGGCGGTAGGGTCGCAGTGCAGGTAGAGGCTGCCAGTGGGTTTGAGGACGCGGCGCAGTTCCACCAGGCGGGGCGTCATCATCACCAGGTAGGCCAGCATTGCGTTCTGGCCGATAAACTGGCGGAAGGCGGCAATCATATCCTTGACCGCCGCCGGCGTCCCCGGATGCAGGATGATGTCCTGCTCAAAGGTGCGCTCCGTCTCCTGCGTCCACTCCCAGGTATCGGTAAAGGCTTTTATCTGAGCCGGGGAATCCTCGCCCGACTTCTCCCGGAACAGCACGTTGTAAGAGGCGTTGGAGTTAAAGGGCGGGTCCAGATAAACCAAATCCACCGACTCATCCGGGATATGCTCCCGCAACACCTGCAAATTGTCGCCATAGTAGAGGGTATTGGGCATAGTAACTTACCTGAACCCCAATGGGTGAATGATTGCCGGAACCCGGCTGGTAATGGGCCAACCCCCGCTCATGGTGGCGGTATGGTATAGCCAACCCCCGCTCATGGTGGCGGTATGGTACAGCCAACCCCCGCTTATGGTGGCCTGAACCCCGCTCATGGTGAGCTTGTCGAACCACCCGGCGGCGCCCCCAATGCTAACATTGGCAATAAACCGGGTCAACGCCGCTGGCCGGCCAATGGAACCGTCGTTCCGGCGAAAGCCGGAATCCAGAACCCTCGGTAGCCGGCTCGGTCTTTCCCGGGGGATTTCCTGGATTCCGGCTTTCGCCGGAACGACGGTGTTATGCGGTGGTTGCCTTGGGGCGGGATGCCGGCCGGGTGCAAGTCTGCGTCAAGAACAACCCCCGCTCATGGTGAGCCGGTCGAACCACCCAATGGATTGAATGGTAGGGGCGGGTTTGTAACCCGCCCTGGCCCGGGGGCCGGAATGTGCCAACTATGGCATACCCGTTTTCCGGTACGGTCCTGCCGTTGAACGGCGGGCGGGTTATAAACCCGCCCCTACCCCGACATCGGTACTCTCAACGTGGGTTGGTGTTCCTGCCCCGGTCATTTTCGGGTGAACGTAGGGGCGGTTCGCGAACCGCCCCTACGCCGTAACGTCACGGAAATACCGGAAAAGGGGTATGCCCTTGTTGACCATTCTTGCACCCGAGGAAGGGCGGGTTATAAACCCGCCCCTACCATCAACGGATTGGGTGGTTCGACAAGCTCACCATGAGCGGATTTTATTCCCGGCGTATCTGCCGGCCGCCCCCCCTAAATCGGCCCGTCCGGTTCCAGGCCCAGGGCTACGCGGGCGTATTGCTGGCCGCCCAGGTCCATAATCAGGCCGTCGCGGTGGGCTACGGCCTGGGCGTCCCGGTGGAAGCGTTGCAGGGGCGCCGCGTCAAAGAGGGCGTGGCCGCCGCTGAGGTCGAACAGCCGGTTGACCGCCTGGAGGCAAAGCTGGGCGCAGAAGGCCTTGTCCCGCCGGAACCTGGCCCGTTCCAGCGGGGTAAATGCCTCGCCAGCAGTGGCCTTGCCGAAAATCTCCTGAATATCCCGCTCCAGCAATGCCCGCGCCGCGTCCACCTCGGCGGCGGCTTGCGACAGGCGCCGGTGGACGGCCGGGGAGTCGGCGGTGCGACCGGGGCCGGCGGTTCCAATCAGCCGGGCGGTGAACTCATCAATCATCCCCAGGCCGATGCCCAACATCGGCGCCACCAAATCCCAGCCCAGCAGCACCGGAATCGGCGCCCGGTAGCGGGCCTGGCGGTGCCACTCCCAGCCGCTCCAATCGCCGTCGCCGGCCGTGGACACCTCCAGGATGCGGTGGCGCGGCACGAAGGCGTCCTCCACCACGATGTCCTTGCTCCCGCTGCCCCGCAGCCCGGAGACGAACCAGGTATCCACAATCCGGTAGTCGCCCTGGGGCAGCAGCGCCCAGTTGCGCGCGCCGATACCGGCAACCCCCAGCATCAGCCAGCTTGCCGCATCGCAGCCACTGGAAAACTCCCACCGCCCGGACAGGCGATAGCCGCCCTCCACCGGCACAATTTCGGACTTGCCGGGACTCAAGGAACTGGAGCAGAGGGCGTCCGGGCCGGCGTCGAACACCTCTTCCTGGGCCGGCCGGGGCCAGTAGCCCACCAGCCAGGCGTGGGCGGCCCACAGGGAATAGCACCAGGCGGTGGCGGGGCAGCCCCGGCCCAGCTCAATGCCTACGTCCAGGGCCAGGCCATAGTCCACGTCCAGGCCGCCGAACCGCCGGGGCACGCCAATCCGGTGCAGCCCCGAGGCCAGCAGGTCTTGAACCGTCTCCTCGGGGACGCGCCGCAACTGCTCAGTGTAGGCCGCCCGTTCCTTGAGGACGGGCAGCAGCGCAGCGGCCCGCGCCATTAGCTCCGCCGCCGTCGGGGTATTAGCCGGGTTGGTCATTCGCTCACCTTGCTTGGTTTGAGGATTCCCCGGGGAGTAACACCGTCGTTCCGGCGAAGGCCGGAATCCAGAACGCTCGGTAGCCGGCCCGTTCTTTTCCGGTAGGATTTCCTGGATTCCGGCTTTCGCCGGAACGACGGTTGCTTGGGTTGCCCTGGTTAAATGCGATTGCCCGGCTTACCCCCGAGTCGCCATTGTAAATAATTGCCTGAACCCCGCTCACCCCCGGTCATCCTGGTCCAGCCGGTCTTCCAACCGGCGCAGGGAGGCTTGGGTGGCGCGGATTTCCCGTAGCAACTCCTCCCTTGACACCGGGCTTGCCATCTCCTCCAGCCGCTCCCGCTTGGCCTCGTCCAGGTTGTTGATGATTATGGCGATGAACAGGTTGATTACTACGAAGGTGCCGATTATCACGAAACTGACGAAGTAAATCCAGGCCAGGGGATGCTTTTGCATCGCAATGGACATTATCTCCGTCCAGCCCTCCAGGGTGATGATGTTGAACAGGGTCAGCACCGATACGCCCAGGTTGCGCCAGTTGGCCGGGTCATGTTCGTTAAACAGGTGGTAGCCGATGATGGCGTAGATATATACTACAATGCTCATCAGCATAATGACGTGGCCCACGCTGGGGATGGAGCGCACCAGGGCGGCGACAATCAGCCGCAGGTCTTTGATGGCGGAGATGAGCCGGACGACCCGCAGCAGCCGGGCCAGGCGGGCAATCATGGCAAACTGGCCGGTGGCCGGCACCAGGGCGAACACAATGACCAGGAAGTCAAAGACGTTCCAGCCGTCCCGGAAGTAGCGCAGGAACCGGGGCGACAGGGCCAGCATCTTGAAGGCGGCTTCGGCGATGAACACGCCCAAAGCCACCTGATGCCCCAGGTTCAGCCAGTCTCCGTAAAGCCGGTGCAGGACCGGAGAGGTTTCCAGCCCCAGCACCACGCCGTTGGCGATGATGACCGCAATAATGAAGTATTCAAACCAGGGAGAGTTGACCAGCCGCCCGGAAAAATCCACCAATTGTTTCATCAGTTATGCTGCCGCGTTGATAGTTGTAGTTGCTAGTTGATAGTTGTCTATGGTTCTACGGTTAAGGTAGGGTTGAGCATACCGGCCTCCGGGAATCGTTGGCAGAGACCGCCGCTACAGTTTATCATATTGAGGGTTGGGGGATGGCGGCAACCCGGCGGGTTTAGGATGCGATTGCCCTGGCCGGGTTGCCGTGCCGGTTGACTACCCCGCTCATCCTGAGCTTGTCGAAGGACTCCCCGCCAGATAGATGGGCGTGGTTCGACAGGCTCACCATGATCGGATTTTGCTCCATTCGGCGTCTCAGTGAGAAAAACGGCCCAACCGGAGGTTCGGATGCGTTTGGTGTTTATGGGAACGCCCGATTACGTGATTCCCGTTCTGTCCGCCTTGACCGCCGCCCCCGGCGTAGAGGTAGTTGGCGTGTACACGCCGCCGGACCGGCCCCGGGGCCGGGGCCAAGCTATGGAGCCGACTCCGGTCAAGACGGCGGCCCTGGAAATGGGGCTGCCGGTCTTTCAACCGCCGTCCCTCCGCTCTGCCGGGGCAAGGCAGGAGTTGGCCGCGCTGCGTCCTGACGTAATCGTGGTGGCGGCCTATGGCAAGCTGCTGCCCCCGGAGGTTCTGGCCTTGCCCCCCTACGGCTGCCTGAACCTGCATCCCTCCCTGCTGCCCCGGTATCGCGGCCCCGCGCCGGTGGTAACTGCGATACTGGAGGGAGCGGCAACCACCGGCGTTACGCTGATGCAACTGGATGAGGGGATGGACACCGGCCCGATCCTGGCCCGGCAGGAGCGTCCCTTGTCTGGAGACGAAACCGCCGCCACCCTGACCGCCGACCTGTTCAGTATGGGGGCGCAACTGCTGCTGGACAATCTGGAGGGCTGGATTGCCGGCCGGCTGCCAGCCCAGCCTCAGGATGAGGCCCAGGCCACCATCACCCGAAAGCTGGAACGGTCTGATGGCCGGGCCGATTGGAGTTTGTCGGCGGTGGAACTGGAGCGGCGGCGGCGGGCCTTCACCCCCTGGCCCGGCCTGACTACCCACTGGCGGGGCAAGTCCCTGCGCCTGCTGGACGTGGCGGCGTTGGAGGGCGCGGCCTGGGATTTGCCCGCCGCCGCGCCGGGGCAGGTAGTAGCCCTGCCGACGGGGGATGCGCCGGTTGCCATTGGCACGGCCCAAGGCATCCTGGCCTTGAAAAGGGTACAACTGGAAGGACGCCGCCCCACCACCGCCGCCGAGTTTCTGCGCGGCTACCCGGATTTTATGGGGAGTTGGTTGGAGTAGGGCATTATCAACGCTGGCTCCCGGGTTTCCGCCACCGGGCCACGCCGTAAGCAGCGGCCAACAGCGCCGCCCCAACCAGGGCGACCAACAGCGCTGGATTGCCGATGCCGGCCAGCAATCCCGCCAGCGCCGACTCCAACACCTCCGCCGCCAGGCGCGCCGCCGCCGGGGACCGGTCAAGCTCCGGCCCGGCCAGGGAGCTTACCCACCCGGCGGCCCGGCCCGGCAGGGTAGCCTCGGCCCACCAGCCCAGCAGGAACGCGGTTGCGCCGCTCAGCAGCAGGGTCAGGCCGGGCCAGCGCAGGCTGCCCACCAGGTTGGGCAGATAGAGCAATCCCAATGCTACCGTGCCGGCTATGACGACGATAAGCGACCACTGCCGGCCCTGGCTCAAGCCGCCGCGCAGGTCGGAGCGGAACCGGGCTATTGCTGTGCGCAGTTCGGCCTCAGCGCCGTAACCCGTGCTCCCGGCGGCCAGGGCCAGCAGGTTCAGCCGCCCCTGGTCGTCCAAGTTTAACTCGGCCTCGAATCGGGCAATGGTACTCTCCAGGTAGGCAACGGCGACTCGGTTCTCCGGGTAATCCGGGGCCTCTGCCCGGATTTGCGCCAGGGGCTGCTCCAGTTCCACGTAAAGCTCCAGCCGGTCGGTCTCACCTCGGAAGTAAGCCGCCGCCCGTTTCAGGTTGCCCTCCGTCTGCTCCTGCAAGTAGTCCGGCGGGGCCACAACCGATAACGTCTCCACCAAGTCCGGGGGGCCGAATCCCGGAAGCTCCCCCAAACGGCTGCCGATAAAAGTTTCCATCGAGGACTCCGGCAATGCTTGGGAATAGCTGCGCTGGTAGGCGTCCCGTTCTACCAGGGCGGCGGCGTAAATCCGGTCATCAAAGAGCTTGCCGGAAAGCTGGTTGAACACCAGCCAGGCCAGCAATCCTCCCCAGACCAGCAGGCCCAGCAAGAAGGCAGCCATAAAACGGATTATCCAGAGCAGCACGCCGCCGATTATAACACCCGCCCTGACCAGCCGGGCAAAGGGCCGGGTAGGGTCCAGGGCAATCGAAGCATAAACCCGTCGTTCCGGCTTTCGCCGGAACCCAGAACCTTCTATAGCCGGCCCGCTCTTTTCTGGTAGGATTTCCTGGATTCCGGCTTTCGCCGGAACGACGGTTACCTTGGTTAAGACGGCATCGCCCCGGGTAGGGGCGGTTCGCGAACCGCCCCTACGGTCACCGGGAAATGGCCCGGCCCGGAAACTAACCGGCAAGGGAAGGTCAACGCCGGTTGCGGATACCTTACCTTACTTCACATTGACACCCCAAGTCCGTTGGTGATACATTTCACAACAGCCAAGTCAGCTATATTCGCCTCAAGAGGAACCTTAATGCCAGTCAAGATTGCCGTCCTTGCCAAGCAGGTTATCGACCCGGAAATGCCTATGGCCGCCTTTCAGATTGACGCCGGCGCCAAGCGGGTGGTTACGCCCCCCAACATCCCGCCGGTGGTCAACGGCTTTGACGAAAACGCCGTAGAGGCCGCCTTGCAGATTAAGGACGCCCAGGAAGCCAGCGTTACCGTCATTTCCGCCGGCTCCGCTTTCGCCCTGGACGTGATGAAAAAGCCCCTCTCCATGGGCGCCGACGAGTTGGTGCTGCTCCAGGATGACGCTTTCGCCAATACGGTGGACAGTTTCTTTACCGCCCAACTATTGGCGGCGGCGGTGCGCAAGCTGGAGGGTTTCGACCTGATAATCTGCGGACGCCAGGCCTCGGACTGGGACAATGCCCAGGTGCCTTTGGGTGTGGCCGAACTGCTGGGCCTGTCCTGCATCGCCCTGGGGAAAAAGGTGGACGTGCGGGAGGGCCAGGTGGTGATGGAGCGGCTGATTCCCGACGGCTACGAGGTGGTGGAAGCGCCCCTGCCGGCCCTGGTTACCGTCAGCAACGAACTGGGCCAGCCCCGCTATCCCACCCTGCGGGGCATCATGGCCGCCACCCGGAAGCGGCCCACTATCTGGAGCGTGGCCGACCTGGGCCTGGACGCCGGCCTGCTGGAGCCGCGGGTAACCCTGCATGACCTGTTCGTGCCGGTACGCAACGCCGAGTGTGAAATCATCGAAGGGGACGACGAGGCCGACGCCGGCCGCAAGCTGGCCCTGCGCCTGCGCGAGGACAAGTTTATTTAACGTCCAACCAACTACATTGACCAAATTGACCAACGGAGGCCCTGATGGCAGAGGGAACGGGAGTATTGATTATCGGCGAGGCGCCGGGCGGCGAACTCAGCCTGACTACTCAAGAGGTGCTGGCGGCCGGCCGCCAGGTGGCCGACGGCCTGGGCCAGGAATTGGCGGTCGCCCTGTTCGGGGACACGCTGGAAGGCCCGGCCCGGCAGGCGGTGGCTCACGGCGCCGACAAGGTTTACGCCGTAACCCACCCGTCATTGGCCGCCTTTCAGGTGGAACTCTACCTGTCCGCAATGGAAACCCTGTGCCGGGAGGTCAACCCCGGCATCATCCTGATGGGCCGCACCAATGAGGGGCGGGAGGTCGCCCCCCGGCTGGCTTTCCGACTGGGCGTAGGGCTGGCCCAGGACTGTCTGGAGGTTTCGGTGGATGCGGCCAGCGGCAAGCTGCTGGCAAACCGCCCGGTCTATGGCGGCAACGCGGTGGCCGTGCTCAGCTGCAACTACACCCCCCAGATGGCCGCCGTCCGGCCCAAGGTTTACGAACCTCTTGAGCCGGATGCGTCCCGGGCCGGCGAGGTGATTTCCTTTCCGGTGGATTTGGCTGACTCCCTGGTTCGCAGCCGGGTAATCGAGGTGGTCAAGGAAGAGGCGGAAGGGGTCAAGCTGGAGGATGCCAGCATTGTAGTAGCCGGCGGGCGCGGGCTGGGCGGCCCGGAGCCTTTTGCCAGCCTGGAGGAACTGGCGAAACTTTTGGGCGGCGCGGTCGGCGCCTCCCGGGCCGCCGTGGATTCGGGCTGGGTGCCGGCTAACTACCAGGTAGGGCTGACCGGCAAGACGATTACCCCCGACCTCTACATCACCATCGCCATCTCCGGGGCCAGCCAGCACATGGCCGGCTGCTCCGGCTCCAAAGCCATCGTCGCCATCAACAAGGACGCCGAGGCCAACATTTTCAAGGAAGCCCGCTACGGCGTGGTCGGCGACTGGGAAAAGGTGCTGACCGCCCTGACGGAAACGGTTCGGGAGTTGGTGCAGGATTAGGGGATTGACAACCAACGATATGGTTTCAACTCGCCAGAATCCGGCAATGGTATAATATGAAGAGAGTTATGCCGTTGCTCATCATAGCAGGCGCCATAACCTTGGCGGTTGCTATGATTGTAGTATCGGCGTTTCGGCCCTTATCCACCCTTGAACTGGTGTTGTGGCAGGTAGTATCGTTGGCTTTGGGGCTGTACGGGTCTTACCGGTTCGGACAGAACGCCGCGCGGGATGCTGCCAGAGACATAATACGTCCTCATGCGCGTTCTGCGATACGCCGGGTCTTGTCGTGGCAATACAGCTTGCAGCGCTTGTCCCGCAGAATTCAAGACTTCCAAGCGGACAGTCAAGACCAGAGGCTGGATGTTATTCAGGCGATAATTCACGAACAGATACCTACCGGCAGGTCTGTGATCGAAGATTGGCGAGACGTTGCCCCTGGAGACGTTGACGAAGTACTCGAGCAATGGCCGAAAAGATGGGAGTTTGAAGAAAATGGCAACTCAGACTGAACCTATCCGCGGCAAAATCGCTAAAATCCTCGGAGTGAGAGAAGTGGCCCTGAACATCGGGAAAGAGCAAGGGGTCAAGCCCGGTATGCTGTTCTCAATCTTGTCCCAGAAAGGAGTGGAGATCCTTGATCCGGATACCGGCGCCCTGCTTGGTCAAGTAGATCTGCCCAAGGTCCAGGTAAAGATAATTAATGTATATGACAAGGTTTCGGTTGCCGCTACCTACAAGACCAAACGGGTGAACGTGGGTGGAATAGCGGGGCCGGATTTTCGTAAATTGTTCCAACCGCCGCAGTGGGAAACCCGTTACGAAACCCTCAAAACCAAACTCGTTGAGGACGTAGCAGAGGAACTGGACGACCGGGACAGCTACGTTGCCACCGGCGACCCGGTAGTTCAAGTCCTTGACGAAGAAGAGTAAACCCGGCTACTCCAGCATCACGTTATCAATCAGCCGAACCCGGCCAATCCGCGCCGCTACCGAGACCATTGCCCGGCCCGGAACATCGTCCAGTTCCTCCAGCGTGTCGGTGTCGGCAACGCTGACGTAGTCGATGGCCTCAATCAGCGGTTCCCCTTCCAAGAGGGCGCGGGCCGCTTGGCGCAGTTGCCCGGCGTCCTGCACTCCCGCCCGCCGGAGTTCCTCAGCCCGGCGCAAGGCCCGGTAGATTACCGGGGCGGCGGCCCGCTGCGCGGCGGTCAGATAGGCGTTTCGGCTGCTCAGGGCCAGCCCGTCGGCGTCCCTTACCGTCGGCGCCACTACCACCTCCGGCCCCAGGTTCAGGTCTGCCGTTAGCCGGCGAATCACCGCCACCTGCTGACCGTCCTTCTGCCCGAAGTAGGCCCGGTCCGGGCTGATAATGTTGAACAGCTTGGCGACCACCGTTGCCACCCCGCGGAAATGGCCGGGACGAACCGCCCCCTCCAGCCGGGTCGCCAGTTCCCCCGGCTCCACCCAGGTATCAAAGCCCGGCGGGTACACCTCCTCCGGCGCCGGGACAAACACCAGGTCAACCCCCTCGGCCCGCAGCAAGTCCAGGTCCCGCTCCAGGTCCCGGGGATATTGGGCCAAGTCCTCTTGCGGGCCAAACTGGGCCGGATTGACGAAAATGGAGACGGCCAGGGCCGCGTTCTCTCGCCGCGCCCGCCGTACCAGGGCCAGATGCCCCTCATGCAGCGCGCCCATAGTCGGCACCAACCCCAGGGGCCGGGGGCTTTGCCGGCAGGCGTGGGTTGTTTGGTGGGTGGTGGTTAGGGTGAGCATTATGCTATCCATGCCCGATGTTACCGCTTATTGGCCGCTCTGCCGGCGCTTTTAACGGTAGGCTTCCCGACGGTGTAGCACCCGCAAAATCTCCAGGGTTCTATTCCCGCGATCGATGGTCAGCCTTACCCGCCAAGCGCCAACTCGCAGACGCCATTCGGATTCCTCGCCTTGCAGTTTCAGAACGTCTCCTTGGCCGGTCTCGGCCAGCCGTTCTATCGCGGTCAGCACCCGTTCGCGACCTTGACGGGGCAAGCGCATCAGGTCCGACTCAGCCCGGTTACGCCACCGGACTTGCCACATTAAGGCAACTCCAGCGCCCGCTTCTTTACCTCCTCATGGGGAATCCAATGCCCCTGCCCGGCCTTGATGTCTGCATAGACTTCCGCTATGGCGGCTTGCTCCTCTGCCGTTTCCGGCTCATCGTCCTCCGGGGCGGTCAGGAGGGTGTGCAGGAGCGGGTCGTGTTTTGCCAGGCGTTTCAGCAGGTCTTGATGGGCCGCCGGCCATTCGCCTTCCGGCAGTTGGTCAACCAGCGTGTGCAGGTCTTTCCGGGTAATCATCGCTGACCCTCCTGTAACAAGTATTTATACCTATAGCAGCGCGGTGGGTTCGGTTACGCCTCTCCCGCCGCATGATTTCCTGGATTCCGGCTTTCGCCGGAACGACGGTTAGTCGGAACAGCGCAAGGTTAAGAAAACAACTCATCAATCTCCCGCTCCAGCCGTTCCGTTGCCGTTTCGGTGGGGCGGCTTTCCGGCTCTTGTGCTTGGTGGCCCCGGTTCCGCCCTGGGCGTTGGCTCAGTTGGGCGTAGGACTCCGGGGTGCCGTAGTCGCGGGTGTGGACTACCACCGGCATCGGGACGGCGTGGCCGAAAATCAGGGCTTGCTGCTTGCTTTCCAGCCGGGCCAGGACGCCCCGCAGTTGGCGGCTGCCGGCGGTGCCCGACAGCACGGCGTCAATGTCCCGGTCGTTGTCCAGCAGGCAGGTCAGGCGGGTTCCCAACTGGCTCATCACCTCCGAGTCGATGCCGCTGGGCCGCTGGTCAATCACCATCAGGGTTACGTTATACTTCCGCAACTCCCGGGCGATGATGCCGAAAATGGTTTGCGGCGCCACCGCCGGGTTGAGAAACTTGTGTGCCTCCTCGATGACGATGACCAGGGGGCGCGGTTCCTTGCCCTGGCCGCCGGCGGCTTCCTCCTTCAACTCCACGTAGCGCTGGTGAATCCGGCGGGACAGCAGGTTGCTGACCAGGATGTAGGCGGTCAGGTCGTCGCCGTAGCGCCCAAACTCCAGTACCACGTGCTGGCCCCGTTCCAGATGCTCAATAATCCGGGCGGCGGCGTTATGGCGGTCGCCCTCCTCCAGGAACCGGAAACGGCGCAGGCGGCTCAGCCGGTTGTGCAGCGAGGCCAGGGCCGCCCCGTTCACGTTCAGGTCTTTAGCCAGTTCGTTAAGCTCCGGCCCCTGCTGTTCCAGGAACCGGCCCAGCCAGTTCCGGCCAAAATGCTGCTGCAAGTTGTAGGCGGCGGCGGCGGCCACCTCGGACAGGTTCAGGGTTTCCCGCAGCAGTTCCACGTCCTCCGGCTCAATCTCCCCGTAGCCGATTCGCACCACTTCGTCCGGCGAGGAACCCCGGCGGCGGGAGCTATCCTCATCCAAAGTAAAGGTGGACACCTGGGCGGGAAACAACTGCTTCAAGCCCTTGACCTGGAGGTTATGGTCGGTGTCCTGCCCGCTCCAGCCGTATTCGCTGTGCATATCAAAGACCAGGGATGAGGCGGTGCCGCCTTGCAGAATACCCACCAGCAGCAGCCGGGTCAGGAAAGTCTTGCCGGTGCCGCTCTTGCCGAACACGCCGATGGAGCGTTTGACCAGTTCGTCCAGGTCGAGGCAGACCCGGGTATCCATATCCAGGGGACTGCCAATCCAGAAATGGCGGTCATCATCCTGGCCGAAAACCAGTTCCACGTCCTGAGCCGAGGCCGGCCAGGCCGGGGAGAAGTGGGATGGGATGGTCTTGGCCGCCACCGGGCCGCCGGCCGCGCCGGCCGCCAAAGGCATAGTTAAGTTGGGCAGCACCGACACCGTGCCATAGGCCACCGTGCCGGAAATAACCTGGGCCATTACCGGGTCGCCGGAATCGGGCGGGCTGTGCTTCAGCCGGGGGTCGGAACTGGTAAGCTCCAGGTCGGTAACTACCCCAAAGAACCGATACCGGCTGCCCTGAATCGTTACGAAAGTCCCCACCTTGACATCCTCAACCAGGGTTTCCCCGGAGGGATTCAGGCGAATCTCCACCCCCTGGGCCAGGGAACCGCCCACCACCAGACCCAGGGCGGCGGCCGGCCCGGCCCCGTCCGGGTAGTTGCCATTGAAAGGGGAATTGAATGAGGCATCGAAGGGGAATCCAGCGGTCATACCGTAACCCTCCGCATAATGGCGTTTAATCGTGGCACGTCCCCGGCCAACTCGGCGGCCAGGGCGCGGCCGGCCCGCAAGGCAAAGGCCGTCCCGTCCGGGTGGCTGGCCGCCGCCTCCCGCAGGCAGGCCACCACCACCTCATCGGCCAACGGCGGCCCGGAGTTCACCAACAGCCGCAGGAAATCCAGGTTGGCCGTGAACCGGGCGGTCTCCTCCGGAGAGCAAAGGCTGACAAAGGAGTGAATCCGGGGCGGCGCCGGCGGCAACAACTGGTACTCGCCGCCCGGCCCGCTATGGCCCACAATCAGGGCATCAAACCGGGTAGTCAGCAGTCGCTCGATTTGCGGATTATCCCGATATACCGCCTCAATTGACTCGGCGCCCTGGCCCCGGGCCAGCACCGGGCGGCTGGGGTCTAAAGGCTCGGTTCGCACCGTTTGCACCACGGCATAGACCGGCGGCGGGCCAACCCGCAGCAGGGCGCCCAGGGGCGGCGCGCCGTAAAGCTCATAGCACTGGGCCACCAACGCCGCCGAGTTGGCCTCAGTTACCTCGCCGACCCTGGCCCCGGTTCCATTATCGCTAGTCAGAACAGCCCCTCCGGTCAACCGATTGTCCGTTTTGTCCGCCCATTATATCATTGCATTGGCGGGGTGCCGGGACAATATCATCTTAACTATAGCAACCGTCGTTCCGGCGAAAGCCGGAATCCAGGAAATCCTCGGGAAAAGAGCGGGCCGGCTACCGAGGGTTCTGGATTCCGGCTTTCGCCGGAACGACGGTTTTATAGTGTGATTACCTTGGGGGTTGCGCCGTGAAAATCCCCCCTACCGGCCCGTGCTATAATTAACCCGACATCATACCTATACATAACTACAAAGGGAGACTGATTGATGACGATTAGCACGGTAGCGATTTTAAGTCCCGGCGATATGGGCCACGCCGTCGGGCAGCGGCTGCGGGAGAATGAACTGGAAGTAATCACCTGCCTGGCCGGCCGGAGTGAGCGGACCCGCGCCCTGTCAGAGCAGGCCGGCATCCAGGACGTAGCGACGCTGGAGGAACTGGTGGAACGGGCCGACCTGGTAATGTCCCTGACCGTATCGGCGGCGGTGCCGGGCTTGTGCCGGGAGGTAGCCGGCGCGCTGCGGGCGACCGGGGCCGACACCCTCTTTGCCGAGGGCAACGCCATTGCCCCCCAACTCACTAGGGAGCTGGAGCCGGTCATTACCGAGGCCGGCGGCCGGTTCGTGGACGTTTCCATCATCGGCGGCCCGCCCCGGCCGGGGTATAGCCCCCACTTCTACACCTCCGGCGCCCATGCCGCCGAGTTTGAGCAGTTGGGCCAGTTCGGGCTGGACGTACGCCGGCTGGAGGGAGACGTAGGGCAGGCGTCCGGCATCAAGATGTGCTACGCCGCGATGACCAAAGGCTCATGGGCGCTCTACAGCGAGTTGTTGCTGGCCGCCGAACTGATGGGACTGACCGAGCCGTTGCTGGCCGAGTTCCAGTCGGGCCAGGCGGCCGTGCTGCAACGGATGGAGCGTACCATCCCCACCGTGCCGCCGCGCTCCCGCCGCTGGGTCAGCGAAATGGAGGAAATCCAGGCCACCTTTGCCCACCTGGGAATGACCCCCCACCTGTTCCAGGGCGTAGCCGATATGTACCGCTTCATCGGCAGCACCCCGTTAGGCGACGAGTTCCCCGAATCCCGCGACCGGGAGCGAACCTTTACTGAGACCATCCGGCAGCTGGCCGGGTATGTGAACGCGGGGGAGCAGGTGGAGAACCGGGGGGAGTAACTAGGGCAACCCCGACACCGCCCCGCTCATCCTGAGCTTGTCGAAGGACGCCCCGTTGGATAAGGTAAGGTGGTTCGACAGGCTCACCATGAGCGGGTTTTGTTCGTGGGGCAGACTTTGCGCCGGCCCCGGTAGAGTCAGGGCAATAGCATCTTAACCAAGGCAACCCGGCAACCCAAGCAACCGTCGTTCCGGCGAAAGCCGGAATCCAGGAAATCCCCCGGAAAAGAACGAACCGGTTACAGAACATTCTGGATTCCGGCTTTCGCCGGAACGACGGGTTTATGATGCGATGACACCGCCCCGCTCATCCTGAGCTTGTCGAAGGACGCCCCGTTGGATAAGGTAAGGTGGTTCGACAGGCTCACCATGAGCGAATTTTGTTCGTGGGGCAACTTTGCGCCGGCCTTGGTAGAGTAACCCTTGACACCGATTAGCCGTTGCGCTAACAATATAAGTGGAATTGGGCTGGCCTCGAACCGTCCCTTAATGGGTTGCCTGCCGTAAGGCTAGGGGTCAGTCATCACTTTGATTAGCCGTTGCGCTATCAATATAAATGGAATTGGGCTGGCCTCGAACCGTCCCTTAATGGGGTGCCTGCCGCAAGGCTAGGGGTCAGTCATCACTTTGACTGGACTTGGGCCGGACTTGCCCGTAATCTCCCTTCTCTCAAATACCTTTCTTCCGTCCAAACACCAAGCCCCGGCCTCCACAAGAGGCCGGGGCTTCCGCTTATCGGTTAATCTACCACCATCGGATAGGAGATTACGCTTCGGTCTGCTCCGTCTGGCTGCCCTTGACGGTGACGGTGATGTGGGCCATGGCGGTGTCGCCGGGGGCGCCGTGCCAGTGGTTTTCCCCGGCCGGGATTATCACCACGTCGCCGACGGTAATTTCCACTTCCTCATCGTCGGTGGCTACCGTGCCGGTGCCCTCGGTAACAATGAGAATCTGGTCGCCGCTGTGCTTGTGGAACTTGTTGCGGGAGCCGGCGCTGAAGCTCACCACGCCGAAGTTAAAGTTGTCGCTGTCCCCGGCCTCAAAGGGCGCCTGGCGGGTAACGATGTTGCCGGTGAACAGCGCGCTGGTGGCCTCCTCCTTGGCGGTGTTGCTGATGGTTATGACTTTCATCGGGTTCCTCCTCTTTATTTACTGCATCCAGCAGGTTCAGGACAAGTTAAATATACCCGGTTGCCGCCGGCAAGTCTATACTCGGCTCCGCCGCCCCTCAGTCGCCGCCCCTACCCTGCATCGCCGTCAACAGGTCGGCCATGGCATGGGCCAGGCGGCTGGGGCGTTCTGCAAACTCCGGGGTGGGATACCACTCATAGTCAAAGCTGCGCAACACCACGCCGTCAACGCTGCACCGC
This sequence comes from uncultured Dehalococcoidia bacterium, assembly GCA_958295765.1. GTDB lineage: Bacteria > Chloroflexota > Dehalococcoidia > Lucifugimonadales > UBA3495 > CATQHB01. The sequence continues at coordinate 103,616 of CATQHB010000001.1, read as the reverse complement.
AGGCCGGACACAATCACCTTGAAACCGACGGCAGCGGCGGCCAGTTCCGCCAACTGTTCCAGCACCGGGTCGGGGCAATCGTAAATTACCAGAAACCCGCCCTGCCTCTCTCCGTCGGTCACCCTGGCCCGGAATACCTTTCCCAGCAGGTCCAGCTCAACGATGGTAAAAGCCTGTTCCGGCCGGCCGAAGTCGGGCCAGCCAATCTTGATGGTATCGCCAACCTGCCAGTGGTGCATCGTCTCCCGTCCCTATTTAACTTAACATGGATAAACAAGATATACAGGATAAAGGAATAAAAACATCCTGTATATCCTGTGCATCAATGTAAGTTAAGCGCGCCGCTCCCGCAGCATCAGGAAGGCCAGGGGCGCCGAGGATACCAGAATCAGCAGCAGGGCCGGGGCGGCGGCTTGGGCAAAGAAAGCCTCCGAGGCCGCGCTCCAGATTGAGGTCGCCAGGGTGGGAAACCCGATGGGCCGCAGGATGAGGGTCGCCGGCAACTCCTTCATCGTCAGCAGGAAAACCAGGGCGGCCCCGGCTAAAATGCCGGGGCGCACCAGGGGCAGCGTTACCGAGGCGAACACCTGCAACGGCGCCCGGCCCAGACTGCGGGCCGCCTCCTCAACCCGGGGATTCACTTGCAGCAGGGAAGTTCGGGCCGAACCCACCGCGGCCGGCAGAAAGAGAATCACGTAGGCCAGGATGAGCAGGCTGAGGTGCTGGTAAATAAACCGGGCAAAGTGGGCGCCAAAAAAGACCAACCCCAACGCCACCGCAATCCCCGGCAGGGCAAACCCCACGTAGGTTATCCGCTCCAGCAGGGAACTGAGCAAACCGGGATACCGGACCGACAGGGCGGCGATGGGCAGCGCGGCCAGGACGGCGGCGGCGGCGGCCAGCCCGGATACCATCAGGGAGTTGCCGGCGGCGGCCCACAGCACCAGCAACGGCTCGCCGGCGCCCACTCCCCGCACTACCCAGTAAATCAGCACCGACATCGGCAGGGCCAGGGACAGGCTGACCACCAGGGCGCAGAAGCCCACCGCCGGCCAGCGCCACCGCCCCAGGGGAATCAGGGCCGCCGGCCGCACGGCGCCCTGGTCAACCCGGTAGTATCGGGAACGCCCCCGGGTCAGGATTTCCCCGACCAGCAGGGTCAGGGCCAGGAACACCAGGGCCAGGGAAAAGGCGGCGCCTAAAGTGCGGTCCAGGGCCGCCTCGTACTGAATGAATATGGCCCAGGTGAAGGTTTCGTAGCGCAGCAGGGAGACCGCGCCGAAGTCGCTGAGGGTGTAAAGGGCCACCAGCAGCCCGCCGGCGGCCACCGAGGGGCGCAGCAGGGGAATAATCACCCGCCGGTAGGTGGCCCAACGACTGTAACCCAGGCTGCGGGAGGAGTCCTCCAGCGAGGGATCCAGCCGTTGCAGGGCCGCCCGGACGGTCAGCAGGACGTAAGGATAGCTGAGCAGGGTAAGGGTCAGCATCGCCCCGGGAAAGCCGTTGATGTCCGGCAGCCGTTCAATCCCGATTAGGCTTTCCAGGAATCCTTGCAGCATCCCCCGGGGGCCTAACGCCACCACGACGGTGAACCCGGCCACGTAGCTGGGGATTACCAGGGGCAAGGCCACCAGGACGCCCCAAACCCGGGCCAGGGGCAGGTCGGTGCGGATGGTCAGCCAGGCCAGGGGCAGGGCCAGCAGAATCGAGGCCCCGGTTACCGTCGCCACCAGCAGCAGGGTACGCAGCAGAATTTCCAGCACCCGGAGGCGAAAAAAGGCGTCCCAAAGCTCATCCCCGGCGCCCAGCGACCGAATCGCCAGGTAAACCGGGGACAAGAGCAGAAAGGCGCCGATAACCAACCCCGGCGCCCACAAAATCACCGGGGGGCCGTTGATAATCCCAACCCGGCGCAGGGCCGGCCCAAGCAAATTGGCAAACAAAGGTGTCAAGGAATACTCCCGCCCAACCGGAGCGTTGCTAATGGCGAGCTTGTAGTACGCTCATGGTGAGCCTGTCGAACCATCGGTATGCTCAACGCTTGTTGGCATTATCATCAACGTAAGGGCGGGTTTCTAAACCGCCCGGTGTTCAACGGCAAGAAAATACCGGAAAACCGGTGTACCATAGTTAACCGGTTCCTACCCTGTAGCCAGGGCGGGTTAGAAACCCGCCCCTACCGGATAATGACTTGGTAAGGAAGCCAACCTACGTTGAGAATGTTGAGAATACTGTATGCCCAATGCTTGTTGGCGTTATCATCAACGTAAGGGCGGGTTTCCAACCCGACCGGTGTTCAATGGCAAGGAAACGCCGGAAAACCGGTATGCCATAGTTGGCCGGTTCCTACCTTGGGGCCAGGGCGGGTTAGAAACCCGCCCCTACCGGATAATGACTTGGTAAGGAAGCCAAGCTACGTTGATAATACGGTATTCCCAACGCTTGTTGGTATTATCATCGACGTAGGGGCGGGTTTCTAACCCGCCCGGTGTTCAACGGCAAGGAAACGCCGGAAAACCGGTGCGCCATAGTTGACCGGTTCCTACCCTGGAGCCAGGGCGGGTTACAAACCCGCCCCTACCATCCAAACGTCCGCCGGGGCCGGTTCGGGTAAGTAATGCCAACAAATGTTGAGATACGGTATTCTCAACGGGGGTTGGTATTCCTTGCCAAGTCATTATCGGGTAGGGGCGGGTTTATAACCCGCCCTGGCCCTTATCAATACCAAACCATACCGGCCCATTCCTCTATCTGCTCCGGTGGCGATTATTGAAAGACTTTGGGCCGGGCAATCGCATTATAAATCCGTCATTCCGGCTTTTCGCCGGAACGATGGTTGCGCTTGGGTTGCTATAGTTAAAATGCGATTGCCCCGGCCCCGGTTGCCTTTCGGCTCATTATGGCAGAACTCCCGCGTCCCGCAACAGGGTTTGCGTCCCTTTCAAGTCCACCAGGTCCCCGGCGGTGAGGTCGGGTTTAACGATGTCGGTCAGCGGCGTCAGCATCCTTTGGGTATTTACGCCCTCCACCAGGGGATACTCAAAAGTCTGGCCGGCAAAATACTGCTGGGCTACCGGGGACAGCATAAACTCCAGGAACCGCTGGGCGTTGGCCGGGTTTTCAGCCGAGGCCAGGATGCCCGCTCCCGCCACCATTATGATGGCCCCCGGCCCGCCGGCCCGGGGGTGGTAGTTGCGGGCGGCGAAATCCTCTCCCTCCTCGGCCAGGAACCGGAACAGGTAGTAGTGATTGACAAAGCCCACATCTATCTCACCAGCGGCGGCGGCGGCTACCTGGGGGGTGTTTTTGGGGTATATTTTGGGGTTATTGGCCTGGATTCCCTCCAGCCATTCCCGGGTGCGCGCCTCGCCCCACGCCGAGCGCATGGCGGTTACCATAGTCTGGAATGAGGCGTTGGTCGGCGCCCAGCCGATGCGGTCTTTCCACACCGGGTCGGTGAAACCGAACATATCGTCGGGCAGGTCGGCCTCGGTCAACTTGTCCGTATTATAAACCACCGTCCGCGACCGGCCGGATATGCCGACCCATTTGCCCTGGGGAGAACGCGCCCACTCCGGCGCCCGCTCCAGGACACTGGCCGGCAGCACGGCAAGCTGAGCCTCTACCGCGCCCAGGCCGCCGGGATCCTGGGCAAAGAAAACGTCGGCGGGAGAGTTAGCCCCCTCTTCCAGGAGGGTGGCCGACAACTGGGCCGTATTGGCATACTTGACTTCCACCTCAATGCCGGTGGCCGCGCCAAACTGCTCAATAATGTTGTTCACCAGGGACTCGCTGCGGCCCGAATAGATTACCAGCTTGCCCGGCTCGGCTGCCCGCTCGACCACCACCACTTTCTCCACCACCTGCGGCTCGGCGGCTGCCGGGCCACAGGCCAGCGCCGCCAGCAGCCCCAGCGTCAGCAGGGTCAGCCACAGATTCCGGTTAAGCCGAATAAATCCTGCCATAACTATCCTCCAATGGATTAGGCTTGAGCCGGGATTCGGTCAGCGCGGGTCGCTGGTAAAGACGGCGCATCCACCTTCCCCGCCCGGGGAGGAGGACGGAAAAGAGAAGGTGGATGCGCCGGGGAATCGCCATAAAATAAGTATATACATATTATTTTAGTAATGTCAACATCATTGATTGACAAGACTATATCACTACAATAGTAGCGTGTCAACGCATTAACCCGATAAGTATTCTCAACGCTTGTTGGCATTACCATCGACCAGGGCGGGTTACAAACCCATCCCTACAATCCGATGGAGCCGGTACGGGTAAGGAATAGCAACAAATGTTGGGATGGTTCGACAGGCTCACCATGAGCGGATTCTATTCGTGAGCGGACTCTACTATCAAAGAGACCTGGCAATCCGGGGCAGTCGTTGCATAAACCCGAACCCGCCATAAGCAACCGTCGTTCCGGCGAAAGCCGGAATCCAGAATCCTCGGTAGCCGCCCCGCTCTTTTCCGGTAGGATTTCCTGGATTCCGGCTTTCGCCGGAACGACGGTGGCTTGGGTTTCTGACGGTTGCCGGGGCTGCCCTGGTTAAGATGAGATTGCCCTGGTAAGCTGTCGGAACAGCGTTGCCGGCAACCGGCTAAATCCCTACAATAGCCCAATTAAATCTGATGATTACATTCTAATTCAATATGCCCTAACTATTGATTTTGTCCGGCATAACCTTTAGAATTGTGCAACCTTAAACTGCTGAACAAGCTAGGCGATAATAATTGAGTGGGCCGACGGGCTGCGTATCGCCATGTATAGAGGATGTCAATGGTAGCCGGCATTAACTTCAGGACGCATTTCAGACAACCGGCAGCAGTCAGCCGGCCGGCGGTGGCCGTAGTTGACTGCCAATCCTTGGCCGACAGCCCGGACGGGACTATGCCGGCGATTATGACAGAAACGATACCGGGGACTATGCCGGCAACGATGCCGGCGGCTGTACCGGAGACGATGCTGGAATGTGTGGGCCTGACCAAACGGTTTGGCGATAACGTCCCGGTCGATGGGTTCAACCTGACCATTCCCCAAGGCGAGGTAGTCGCCCTCCTCGGCCCCAGCGGTTGCGGCAAAACTACGGCCCTCCGCCTGATTGCCGGATTCCTGAACCCGGAGGCCGGGGCCATCAGCATCGGCGGCGAGGCGATGCACCAACCGGGCCGGAGCGTCCCCCCGGAAAAGCGCCGGGTCGGGATGGTGTTTCAGGAAGGCGCGCTGTTCCCGCACCTGACGGTGGAACAGAATATCGCCTACGGCCTGGCTAAAGATGACGACCGGGCGCAGCGGATCCAGGAAGTTATAACCCTGACCGGGTTGGACGGCCTGGCCCAGCGGATGCCCCACCAGCTTTCCGGCGGCCAGCAGCAGCGGGTGGCCCTGGCCCGCGCCCTGGCCCCCCGTCCCGAACTGCTGCTGCTGGACGAACCCTTTTCCAACCTGGACGCCGGACTGCGGGAGCAGGTGCGCCGGGACGTTATGTCCATCCTGCGCCTTAGCGGCATCACCGCCGTGTTCGTTACCCACGACCAGGAAGAGGCGATGTACGTGGGCGACCACATTGCGGTGATGAACCGGGGCAGGATTGAGCAGCAGGGGACGCCGGAGGAGATTTTTCACCGCCCGGCCACCAAGTTTGTCGCCGAGTTCGTAGGTACGGTGGACTTTCTGCCGGCGCGCTGGGAGGCCGGCCGGCTGGTAACGCCGGTAGGCACGGCGGAACTGCCCGGCTGCCCGGCTGCCGCGGGGTTGCTGGAGGTTATGGTGCGTCCCGACTGCCTGGACTGCTACCCGTCGGCCCAGGGGGAAGGGGTGATTGCCGACCGGGAGTTCCGGGGCGCCTTTTACCTGTACCGCGTCGCCCTGGCCTCCGGGGAAGTTGTCCGCTGCCTGCGCTCTCACACCGAAGAATACCCGGTCGGCGCAAAAGTCACGGTAAAAGTCCGGGACGGCCACGCCCTGCGGCCCTTTGTGGACGGCCACGCCCTGATTTCCTGACCCTTGCCCCTTGCCGTTACACCTAAGGAAGGGGCAAAACCCGCTCATGGTGAGCCTGTCGAACCACCCCCCGGTCTGAAAGTTTATCCTTCGACTGGCTCAGGATGAGCGGGGAGAGGATGCAACTCGACTCTGCACCGGCCCTTCTCTTACACCGCCGCATAAACCCGTCGTTCCGGCGAAAGCCGGAATCCAGAACCCTCAGTAGCCGGCCCGCTCTTTTCCGGGGAATTTCCTGGATTCCGGCTTTCGCCGGAACGACGGTTGTTTTGGGATGACGGTTGCTTGGGTTTCTGACGGTTGCCTGGGTTGCCCTGGTTAAGCCGCAATTCCCGGCGGTAACCTACCGGGCAATCGCACGTCATTCCGGCGATAAATCCGTCGTTCCGGCGAAAGCCGGAATCCAGAATCCTCGGTAGCCGGCCCGCTCTTTTCCGGGGGATTTCCTGGATTCCGGCTTTCGCCGGAACGACGGTTGCTTGGGAATGACGGTTGCGTGGGTTTCCGAAGGTTGCCTGGGTTGCCCTGGTTAAGCCGCAATTGCCCGACATCAGCCTACCGAAAAGCCCGGCGAGGTAGTATAATCTGCCATTATTGGCAGTTCCCCATTCGTTCCCGTCATTCACGGGATCGGAACGGTTAGAGAGTTGAGCCTTTACCGTAAGGCAACCCGCTGAGGTTAGATGATGCCCAGAACAAGCCGCACCAGCCAGCGCGCGGATAAGGACAAAATCGCCAAAGATACCAACGATGCCGAAGGGCAGGAACGGTTTTCGGCGGTTACCGAGAACTACCTGCTTTGTCTCTACAAGCTGTGGGAGGACGGGGTTACCCCCACGGTAACCCAATTAACCGACACCATTAAGCAGCTGCCCCTTACCGAAGGGCTAGGCTCCTCCGTGCCGTCGGTGGCCGGAATGACCCGCCGGATGCAAAAGCAGGGCTTGGTGAACATCGGCGCCGACAAGCGGATTCGGCTTACCCCCAAGGGGTTTGAGGGCGGCGAGGATATTGCCCGGCGGCATCGGCTGGCGGAGTGGCTGGTGGTCCGGCTGCTGGGGATGGACTTGCATTGCGCCCATATCGAGGCCCACCGGTTGGAGCATGGCATCTCGGGCGACCTGGAGGCCAAGCTGACGGAGCGGCTGGATTACCCCCAAAAGTCGCCTTTTGGCCGCCCCATTCCCGGCGCCGGCGCGCCGCAAGCGCCGGCCAACTGCGTATCTCTGGACGTGGCCGCGCCGAACCAGCCTTACGTGGTGGAACGAATACCCGAGGAGGACTCTAACCTGCTCCGGTTCCTGGCCGGCGCCGAACTGACGCCGGAGAGCGCGGTCAGCGTAACCGAGGCGACGCCTTACCTGGGCGTAATGATGGTGTCCACCCCCTCCGACCAGGTTTCCATCGGGTTCAACGTGGCCCAGCAAATCCTGGTTCGTCCTGCCGCCGGAGAGTAGTCAATCGTAGCTTATCCACGAAGGGCACGAAGGGGCACGAAGGTTTTTTTGGGGGGGTTGCGCCGTTGGCTATGGCGTTGACAGGGTTTCCCGAACCGTTGCCCAGCCTTCGGCCATGCGCCGCTCCGGGAAGGGGGGCGGTTCCTCACCGCGCACCACTTTAATCAGGACGAACACCGGCCCGTTCTCCTCCATCACCTCCTCCAGCCCAATCAGGAAATCCTCCAGGTTGTCGAACCGGAAAGTCCGGCTGTAGCCGGCGCCCTGGGCCATCGAGAGAAAGTTCACGTTGTCCAGCCCCTTGACCGGGATGCCGTCGGTAGAGGAATAGGTCGCGTCGTCAAAGACAAAGTGAACCAGGTTATCCGGCTTGGACTCGCCGACGGTTGCCAGCGCGCCCAGGTCGGTGCGCAGGGTGGCGTCGCAGTCCAGCACCAGCACCTTGCGACCGGGTTGGGCCAGGGAGAGGCCCAGCCCCACCGCCGGCGCCCGGTCCATACAGTCGGTCAGGTCCACGTCCAACTCCCGGCGTTGAGATACCTGCGCCCAGTCCCGCAGGGCCGCCGAGGTGGACACCACCAGGGACTCCCCCCGGTGGTAGTTAATCGCTTTGGCCGCTTCCAGGGCGGGAATCATCGCAGGAATCACCGGGTTCGGCCTCCCCGTCAAGGTCAATTTCGTTGTCGCTGTCGCGGGCCGCCGACTGCCGGGCGGCGATGCGGCGGGTGGTAGCCATCAGGTACAACCCGCCCAGGATGAGCAGGCTGCCCACGCCCACGCCCAATACCAGCAGGATGATATTATCGTCCCGCAGCAATCCCTGGTACAGCAACCAGAAACCCAGGATAAACACGCCCAGGCTCAGCAGTCGGCCCAGCAAGCTCCGGCCCAGGTCTTTCAGCAATCCGCCCTCCGGCTGTTCCAGGGAAAGGGAAAACGCAGAGACATTGGGCGTATCCTGGTGTCTCTGCGTCTCTCTACATAAAAAATCCGGCGTAAATCCGGCGTCCGGCCGGCTAGTCCGTGCTGACGCCCAGAGCCTCCGGGACTTCGCTGAAGGCCATCAGGACGGTGCGCGGCGAGCGGGTGCGGAACTGCACCGGGGTGTTCTCAATTTGAGGTTCCACCGCCAGGTGAATAAAGACCGGCCCGGTAGCGCTGAGGACTTCATCAATGCCGTTGGTAAAGTCCTCCAGGTTGTCATAGGAAAAGACCGCAGCGTAGCCGGCGGCCTGAGCCATACCCTCCCAGTCGCAAACCTCGGAACCCGGTATCGGCTGCCCGCCGGTTACCGCATAGACGCCGTTGTTAAAGAGGAAGTGGTAAAAGTTGGTGGGCGCCTTGTTGGCGTTGGTTACCATACTGCCCAGGTTCATCAGCAGGCTGCCGTCCCCGTCCAGGACGAACACCTTGCGGTCCGGTTGGGCCAGGGCCAGCCCCAGCCCCAGGTTGGCGGCTTTGCCCATCGCCCCGGACAGGGGCAAGTCCAGGCTCTGGCCGCTGGTAACGCTGGGCAGGCCAAAGTTGACGTTGTTGGCGTTCATGGTAGGCACGATGACCGAATCTTCGCGCTTGCTGTCAATCAGCCTTACGGCATCGGTGTTGTTAATCATACGTTCCTTTCTCCTTGTCTCCTTGGTTTGGCGCGCCCGGCTTGGGGGCTAGACGCCGAATTCGGTGCCGACCAGGACGGCTACCGGCTTGTTGGTACGGTCCGCCTCGGCGATGGCCGTGCTGATGCGCTCGGCGTCGTCATCGGTCTCAATCAGGTAGTAGTTGATGCCCCAGGCGTGGAGGATATGCTCGATGAACCGGGCGGCGGAGTCGGTGGTGATGCCGTGGCGGCTCCAGCCCCGATAGCCAATCAGCATTACCAGGGGTTGATTGATGTCCAGGCCCAGCCCGCGAATGGAATCGCCGGACTCGAAAATGCCGGTGTTCTGAATCAGGACGATGGGTTTCTTGCCGCCCACCCACAGGCCGGCGGCGATCGCCATAGTCTCCCCCTCCCGGCAGACCGGCACCAGGTCCAGGGACTCCTCGCCCATCAGCAACTGGTACATAAAATTGGTTTCGCTGTCGGGCAGCCAAACCACGTGGGTAATGTTGTTCTTTTTAAGCTCGGCGACAATCGCCGGGGGATGCAGCACCGCTTCATGCGTCGTCATTATGTCTCCTTCCGGGGAAAGATTTAAGGTTAAGGTGGCCCTATTATAGTAAGGGGGGCGTAGTTGGTCAACCGATGAAATGGAGAGGGTATTCTCAACGGGTGTTGGTGTTCCTTGACCGGCCCGGCTCTAGCGCATTGTAGGGGCGGGTTGACTTTCTCCGCTCATCCTGCGCTTGTCGAAGGATGCCCACCGGATAGCGGGGCGTGGTTCGACAAGCTCACCATGAGCAGGGTTTGCTGCTGAGGACAACTTTGTGATTGCAAAGTAGGGGCGGGTTGACTCTCTCCGCTCATCCTGAGCTTGTCGAAGGACGCCCGCCGGATAGAAGGGCGTGGTTCGACAAGCTCACCATGAGCGGGTTTTGCTGATGAGGATAACTTTGCCTATGCCCCGGTTAGTCGAGTTGGCCGGCCTCCGCCCCCCTAAAACTCCACGTTCTTGGGCGTCCTCGGGAAGGGAATTACGTCCCGGATGTTTTGCATCCCGGTGGCGAATTGGACGGTGCGCTCGAAGCCCAGGCCGAAGCCGGCGTGGGGTACGGTTCCGTAGCGGCGCAGGTCCAGATACCACCAGTAGTTGGCGGCGTCCAGCCCGGCCTGCTGCATCCGCTCCAGCAGGATGTCCGGCCGTTCCTCCCGCTGGCTGCCGCCGATGATTTCACCGATGCGCGGCACCAGCACGTCCATCGCCCGCACCGTCTCCCCGTCATCGTTCAGCCGCATATAAAAAGCCTTGATGCCCCGGGGGTAATCGGTAACCACCACCGGCCGGCCTACCCGCTTTTCGGTGAGATAGCGCTCGTGTTCCGACTGCAAGTCCAGGCCCCAGGCCACCGGAAACTCAAAGCTCTCCCCGGAGCTTTCCAGCAGCTTTACCGCCTCGGTGTAGGTCAGCCGCTCAAAGCTGGAGTTAATGATGCCTTCCAGGGTGGCGATAGTAGATTTGTCATACCACTGATTGAAAAAGGCCATGTCCTCGGCGCAATTATCCAGGGCGTAGCGGAAAATATCCTTGAGGAAGTCCTCGGCCAGTTCCGCCAGCCCGTCCAGGTCGCAAAAGGCCACCTCCGGCTCGACCATCCAGAACTCGGCCAGGTGGCGGGAGGTGTTGGAGTTTTCGGCGCGGAAGGTGGGGCCGAAGGTATAGACGTCGGAGAGGGCCAGGGCAAAGATTTCCGCCTCCAACTGGCCGCTGACCGTCAGATAGGTGGGCCGGCCAAAGAAATCCTCGGCGGCGTCCACCGCCCCGTCCCGCCGGGGCGGTTCCTGCAAGTCCAGAGTGGTAACCCGGAACATTGACCCGGCGCCCTCGGCGTCGCTGGCGGTTATCATCGGCGTCTGGATATACTGAAAGCCCCGTTCCTGAAAGAAACGGTGTATAGCGTAGGCCATCCCGTTGCGGACCCGGGCCATGGCGCCAAAGGTATTGGTGCGGGGCCGCAGGTGGGCAATCTCCCGCAGAAACTCCAGGGTGTGGCGTTTTTTCTGGAGAGGGTACTCCTCCGGGTCGGCCGGCCCCAGCAATTGCACCGTTTGGGCGTTGACCTCGTATTTCTGGCCCCGGCCCTGGGACTCGACCAGTTCCCCGGTTACGCTGACGCTGCACCCGGTATTGAGGGATTCCACCAGGGCATAATGAGGCGAGGACTGCTCCACCACAATCTGGAGGTCTTTCAGGGTTGAGCCGTCGCTAATCTGGATGAAGGAAACCGCGCCGGAGGAGCGGCGGGTCTTGACCCAACCCTGCACCAGCACCGGGCCGCCGGCGGCCTCCCGATTCAGGATGTCCTTAACTCGACTGCGCTGCATAACGTCCCTCCTGCTGTCAGGCATCCCCCCGGTTGAGCCGATTCTAGCACCGAAAGGCGGGGAAAGGAAAGGGTAATAACGCTGGGGTACTCTCAACGCGCGTTGGTGTTCTGACGGAATACCCCGGCGGCCGGTAGGGGCGGGTTTGTAACCCGCCCTGGCGACAACGGCGGAATCATTTGGGTAACGGAGACAGCGTATCCGACAGATCCTTGCCCCGGAACCAGGGCGGGTTATAAACCCGCCCCTACAATGCACTAGAGCCGGGTAAGGAACACCAATGCTTGCCGCATTAACCCAAGATGTTAATATACAACTTACGGTAAGCAGTTTTCGGGACGGGGAAGCCGGGTGATTATCCCGTGAAGGGCGTTCCAGGAGGTAACCGTGAAAGCAAAAAAGGCGCCCAATATCCACCCCGGAGAGATACTCCGGGAAGAGTTTATGAAGCCCTACGGCCTCAGCCAGTACCGTTTGGCTAAGGACATCGGCGTACACCCCCGCCGTATCAACGAAATCGTGCAGGGCAAGCGAGCGATAACCGTCAATACGGCGATGCGCCTGGCCCGTTATTTTTGCACTGATGAGTATTACTGGCTCAACCTTCAGAATTACTACGACCTGAGAGTTGAGCGGGATAAAGTAGGCGACGCGCTGCAACAGCAGGTTTGCGTCCTGGAGGCGGCGGCGCGGCACATGGCAGAGGTTCCCGAATTTCTCAAGCCCTCCGGCGAGGCTGCCGTCAACAGCAGGGGCGATGATTAAAAGGGAAGTACGGCCAGAAACTCAACCAGATGCTGACGGCCAATCCCTAGAGCTTTGGCTTGGCCTTATGCCACTCGGTAGCCTGTTCGTAGGCGTAGGCGATGGACAGTAGCCGTTCCTCGGATAGGTGGGGGCCGATGAGTTGCATCCCTACCGGCAGGCCCTCGGCGAAGCCGCAAGGCACCGATAGGGCCGGCAGCCCGGCGATGTTTATCGGCAAAGTGCAAACGTCAATCAGGTACATTTGCACCGGGTCGGCCGTCTTTTCGCCCAAGGGAAAGGCCACCACCGGCGAAGTGGGCGTTACCAGGGCGTCCACTTTCTCAAAGACCCGGGCAAAGTCCTGGCGGATTAACGTCCGTACTTGCTGCGCCTGGCGGTAATAGGCATCGTAATAGCCGGAGGAGAGGGCGTAAGTCCCCAGCATTATCCGGCGCTTGACCTCCGGGCCAAAGCCGTACTGCCGGGTGCTTTCCATCGCCTCCCACATATCCGGGGTGTCCTGGTAGGAATAGCCAAACTTAACCCCGTCGTAGCGGGCCAGGTTGGCCGAACATTCGGAGGGGGCGATGATGTAGTAGCAGGCCAGGGCGTACTCCGTGGTGGGCAGAGAAACCGGCTCCACCGCGGCGCCCAGCCCCTCCAGGGTTTCTACCGCCTTCAGCGTCGCCTCCCGCACGCCCGGCTGCATCCCCGCTACAAAGTATTCCTCAGGCAGGCCCAGCCGGAGGCCGTCCAGCTTTCCGGTCAGGCCCCGGGTAAAGTCCGGCAGCCCCTCGGGCAGGGAAGTAGAGTCTTTGGCGTCATAGCCGGCGATGGCGTTCAGCACCAGGGCGCAGTCGGTAACGTCCTTGCCCACCGGCCCGATTTGGTCCAGGGAGGAGGCAAAGGCGATGAGTCCGTAGCGGCTGACCAGGCCGTAGGTTGGCTTGAGGCCCACCACGCCGCACAGGGAAGCCGGCTGCCGGATACTGCCGCCGGTATCCGACCCCAGGGCAAAGACGGCCTCGCCGGCCGCCACCGCCGCCGCCGCGCCGCCGCTGCTGCCGCCGGGCACCCGCTGCAAGTCCCAGGGGTTATGGGTGGGGAAAAAGGCCGAGTTCTCGCAGGACGACCCCATGGCAAACTCATCCATGTTGCCCTTGCCCAGCAGGACGGCGCCCTGGTCGAACAACTTTTCCGCAACGGTGGCGCTATAGACCGGAACGTAGTTTTCCAACATCCGGGAGGAACAGGTGGTGCGAATGTCCCTGGTGCAAATCAGGTCTTTAAGCTGCATAGGGATGCCGGTCAAGGGGCCGGCGGCGCCGGCGGCCCGGGCGCGGTCGGCCTTGGCCGCCTGTTCCAGGGCAATTTCTCCGGTAACGGTAACGAAGGACTTGACCCGGTCTTCCACCTGCTGGATCCGCTCCAGACAGGATTGGGTCAGTTCCACCGAACTGAAAGCCCGCCGTTCCAATCCGGCGCGGGCCTGGTCAAGGGTCAATTCCCAGAGTTCGTCCCGCCGTTGGCCCTGTAGTTCGTCCAAAGGGTTACTCCTCCAGCACCGCTTTAACCCGGAAAAAGTCCGCTTGCCGGCGCGGGGCGTTGCGCAGGGTGTCCTCCGGGTTCAGGGGCGGTTCAGGAACATCATCCCGCATCACCGTCGCCAGTTCTACGGCGTGGCCGGTGGGAGTTACCGACCGGGTATCCAACTGCGTCAACCGCTCAAACTGCTCCAGGATGTCGGATAGCTGCTCCCGGAAAGTCTCCAGTTCTTCCTCGGTCAAGCCGATCCGGGCCAGGGCGGCGATGTGTTCAACCTCGGCGCGTTCCAGGGCCATAAGTTCCCCCAACGAATGAGAAATACGGAAATACCGGCGTAACTCCCCGGAGCGAAAGCGGCCCCTTGGAAAGCCGGCGATACCGGAGAGTTTGCTCTGTTCAGGATTATTCCGAATCTTCCAGCCCTTGCTCTTCCCTCGACAGCCCCAGTTCTTCCCGCAGGGCGGCCAGTTGAGCCTCGGCGGCCTGCCGGGCGGCTCTTTCCGCTTCCAACTGGGCGTTGGTTTCTGCCATTTCAGCTCGCATCTCCTGGGGCCAGAGCAGGTATTGCTGCGTCTGCGGGTCATAGAACCGCAACTCTCCCTGGTCCCAGCAGAGGGTCAGGCCGAGCACCGCGCTGTGGCCCCGAATGGTTCCGTCCGGCTCGGTGGTTAAGGGTATGGGCTGGTACTCCCCGTCCACCAGCAAGTCGCCGGCCAGGGGCGCGTCGTGGTACTCGCCGCCGGTGCTGTCAAAGCGCCAGTATTCGCTGACGCCGTAATCGGCGTAGCCGAATCGCTTGCGGTTGTAGTCCTCTTTTCCGGTATATTTGGAGCCTACTTCCAGCACGAATTCCGGCGGTTTGCCCCACAGGTCGATGACGTAGCCGTTGTGTTGGGTGGCCCGCACCGGGTCGGTATCCAGGGCTACCAGCAAATCCGGCACCAGCCAGCCGTCCCGTTTCCGGGTGTCGCGGCAGACGTAGCCGTTGCTCATTACCAGGACGGTTTGCCCGGCAAAATAGTCAATCAGGGTTATCAGGCTCAGGCTGATGTGGGGCATCTGTTCTGCCATGTATCCCTCCGGCGGGTCGGGCAGGGGCAAAGGCATCAGCGCAAGCGCAAGCTCAAGCCCCGGGTCCGGGTGGGTAGCTACCGAAACGGCGGGTTGGCTGGTCATAGTGAGCCTCCCGGTGGGCGTGTATAGCAACGGTGTCAGTATTGGAATCGGATGTTGCTTGACGGGATGTTTCAGGGATTATAAGTCTTTGGCGGGGCCGGGGCAAACTCGGTTGGTTACGGTGTCCGGGCAATCATGCCTTAGCCGGGGTAACCCAAGCAACCGTGGCAACCTGAACAACCGTCGTTCCTGCATCCGGTCTGGCGCAAAGCACCGAATCCGCTCATGGTGAGCTTGTCGAACCATCCCGCCGTATCCGGTGGTTTCTCTATCAGTGTATCTTTCGGCAAGCTCAGGATGAGCGGAGTGGTCAGCGGGGCCGGGCGCGGGGTTCCCCGGCTAGTTCATTTCCGAACCGCCGGATACGCTGATGGACAGGCCGGTCATGTAGTCGGATTCGGCGGAGGCCAGGAACGCGGCCATCCGGGCAATGTCGTCGCCCTGGGCAATCCGGCCCATTGGCACCCGGGTTGACCTTTCCCGCACCATCATGGCCCGGTGTTCCTCGGCGGACTGGCCTTCGGAGGCCAGGGCGGCGGCGATAAAATCGACCCGCTCGGTATCCACCAGGCCGGGGCAAATGGCGTTGACGTTCACCCGGTAGGCCGCCATTTCCTGGGCCAGGGCCTGGGTGAACCCGACCAGGGCAAACTTGGAGGCGCAATAGACGGCGTAGCGGGCGATGCCCCGTTTCCCGGCGCCGGAGGAGATGATGATGATTTTGCCGCCCTGATTGCGGGACACCATGTGCCGGGCCACCGCCCGGGAGCAGAGGTACGTACCCCGCACGTTCACCCGCATCACTTCATCAAAGGCATCCTCTTCCAGTTCCACCACCGGCACCCGGTCCCGGCCCGGTCGGGAACCGGCGTTGTTGACCAGGATGTCGATGTGGCCGAACCGGGCCAACACCTCACCGACCATTTCATCCACCTGGCCGCTGTCGGAAACGTCGGAAAAGAGGCCCATAGATTGGCGTCCTTCGGCCTCGATTTCCCGGACTACGCTGGGCAGCCCTTCCCAGCCTTCCAGCCGGTCTTCCGGGCGGATGGCGTCCAAAGATTGGGGGATGTCGGTAACTACCACGTCGGCCCCCTCCCGGGCCAGCCGGGTCGCGATGGCGCGCCCGATGCCGTGTCGCCCGCCGGCGCCGGTAACAATCGCCACTTTGCCGTTAAGGTCGTACATTCTCCACCCTTCCTTTCCGGCGATACTTTTGGGGGTGCCAATCTTTGCCCGCCGGTTGTCCTGGTATTTTGGGGTGTTTGCCAAGTATCGCCATCAGCGCATTTTGTTACCCCCGCTCATCCTGAGCTTGTCGAAGGATGTCTCACCGGATAGAGGGGCGTGGTTCGACAGGCTCACCATGAGCGGATTTTGTTCTTGGCGCAGATTTTACATATACCCGGCTCAACCGCCGTTGGTGTTGTTTGGCATTGTTCGGCGTAGGGGCGGGTTTGTAACCCGCCCAGGCTCCAAGGCGGTGATCGGTCAAACCGGGCGACAACCGTTCCTCAAAGTATCGGGGCGGGCGGGTTACAAACCCACCCTTACCGGCCACCTATCATTGTTGACCGGAATACCAACCCCACCTTGAGAATACCGCTATCCGGCTACCCGCCCTTGCTGGGCAGGGCAATCAGGGCCGTGCCGCCGACGTAGCGTTCTCCGGCGGTGCCGGTCATCAGCACGTCGCACTCTACCAGGTTCTCCCCGTCATCCTGGCGGGTATCGGTAACTGTGGCGGAAATCAACAGGGGTTGGTTGTGCGGCACCGGTTGGCGGAACACTAAATCCAGGTCTTTGAGGGACTCCGGCCCGGCCCAGTCGGTCAGGGCCTGGCTCATAATCGCCATGCTCATCACGCCGGGGACAATGGGGCCGGGCAGCCCGGACTTCTCGGCGATGGCCGGGTCGGTAAAGCGGTTGGGCATGGGGTTGCCCCAAAGCCGGCAAAAGGTCGCTACGTTCTCATCGGTCGCCACCAGTTCCCGGGGGCCGATTTCGCTGCCCAGTTCAATGTCCTCAAAATAGGGGCGGTTTCCTGGCGTCATTCGTTGCTACTCCCTGGCGGCGTAGGATTCCTGCACGTCGGCCACCACCGCGCCGTCCTGATTGCGAAAAGTAGTTTCCCAGACCTCGAACACCATCGTACCGCTGCGGCCGGTCTTGGGGTAAACCTCTTTCAGGTGGGATGAGGCGGTCAGCCGGTCGCCGGCGACGATGGGGGCGCGGGCCTGGACCCGCTGCCCGGCGTGGAAACGGGTGCGGCCAAACTTCAAGTCGATGTCCGGCAGTTCTACGTTCCGCACCAGCAGGGTGCAGAAAGTAGGGGGCGCCAGAACATCGGCGTAGCCGGCGGCCCGCGCCGCAGCGCCGTCGGTGAAAACCGGATTAGTCTCGCCGATGCTGCGGTTAAAGGTCTGAATTAGTTCCCCGGTAATCTCAAAAGGCCCGGCGGGATGTTCCACCCCGTACAGTTCCCGGTTATATTCCAGTTCCATCGTCATAGTATTTTCGTATCTCCCGATTGCTGATGCGTGGGTAGAGAGCCGGGCCGGGCCTTGCGGGTCTTGACTTATAACCAGGTACAACCGTGCTACGCCCAACCGCTCATGGTGAGCTTGTCGAACCACTACCCCATCCTTCGACCGGCTCAGGATGAGCGGAGTATTTACGCCGGCAAGGAAAGCCGGTCGAACCGGCGATTATATTCCATCCCGCTCATGGTGAGCTTGTCGAACCACCACCCCATCCTTCGACAAGCTCAGGATGAGCGGGGTATTTACTCCCCCGTCCCGCTCATGGTGAGCTTGTCGAACCACCTACCCCATCCTTCGACCGGCTCAGGATGAGCGGAGTATTTGCTCCGGCTAGGAAAGCCGGTCGAACCACCGGTTCACCCCTGCCTGGTGTCCTCCAGCCAGACCGGGGTGAAGTCTCCGGTCAACAGGGCCTCTACCAAGTCCTGCTCGTTTTGTATCCGGGTGGGGAAGGAGGTCAGGCAGGCCGCGATTTGGCTGGTGAGGTGGGCATCGCTGCCGCCGGTGCCCCGGTAGTTTTGCTCTACGCACAGTTGGTCGGCCCGCTCATTCTCCCCGGCCCGGCTGCCGCCGTTGAGCCGTTCTACAATCTGCACGTCGGCGAAGGACTCGCCCTGCTCCATATAATCCACCAGGCCGATACCGAACCGGCCGGGGTGGGCCGGAATCGCAATGGCCTGGTGGCGGCGCGCCGCTTGCATCAGTTCCCGGGCGTCCAGCCGCACGTCGGCCAGGTTAATCTCTTTAGCCAGGGCCTCGGTAACGCCGTACACCAGGAAATGCCCGTACCGGGTATCCAACTCCGACCCTTTAAGCACCAGCAGGTTATACTCTGCCGCCAGTTGGGAATAATCCTTGTCAAAGTCGAACTTGCGGTGTTCGGTCAGCACGATGCCGTCCACGGTGTAGCCCTTCTCACGTAGAAACTGAACCCGCTTCACATACTGCTCTACCCTGGCGCGGGAGTCGTCGGAGGAAACGGAATGGCTGTGCAAGTCCAGGTACATCCGGTCGGTAACTGCTCCTGTCAGAATAAATCGCCTAGCCCCGCATTGCTTTCAGGAACCCGTCGCCGCCGCCGCGAATCATATCCTGGGCGCCCACCGAAAGCAGTTGGACGCCGCGCCCGGCGAAGTGCTGGAACCGCGCCACGTTGTTCAGGGTCATACCGGCCCCGGCCACCCCGATGGCCTTGCCTTCCGCCTTAGTTCCCTCAATAACCCGGTCAATGGCGGCGTCCAACTCGGCGGGGCTTGCCATCCCCATGGTCTGGGTCAGGTCGCTGCTGCCCACCAGCAGGGCGTCAATGCCGGGGACGGCGGCAATGTCCCGGACGTTTTCGACGGCCTCCGGCGTTTCAATCATCACGATTACCAGGACTTCCCGGTTGGCGGCGGCGTAGTATTCCGGCGTAGGCAGGCCGGCGCCAAAGCGGTTGGTGCGCCCGCCGGTGGCGCTGCTGCGGTCGCCCTCCGGGTAGTGGTGGGCGGCGCGGGCCACGCCCTCGGCCTCGGCCTGGGTGGAGATGTGCGGCACGATGAGGCCCTGGGCGCCCCGGTCCAGAAAGCGCAGAATCGTTGACGGGTAGGCGTTGGGTATCCGAACAATGGGCGTCAGGTCGTAAAGCTCGGCGGCCCGCACCATATTTTCCGTCTCGGAATCGTTGGAGGAACCATGCTCGCAGTCAATCCAGACCCAATCGAACCCCATCACGCCGTACAGTTCCACCAACCCCGGCGCGTAGAAGTTAATGCTGGCGCCGAGGGCCACCTGTCCCTCAGCAATCTTTGCTTTGGTGTTGTTAGTTCTAACCATATTGTTCTGTCTCCTGACCGTTTCCGGGCGGTCGCCCCGGTTGCCAAAGGCTGAATAACCGGCCCCGGCCCTTGCTTGCGGCCCGATATTGACCCCGATATTTACCCCGGACCCCGGATTCGCGCCGTAAAGCGTTCAAGCCGGCCGGCCCGGAAGGCTGCGGGGCAATGGAAAAGGGAGAGAACCGGGAAAACCTGTAAGCCGGGTTCTGTATCCCCATTTGGCCGCCCGGTCAAACAAAGGTTTGGCCGGCGGCGCCGGAGGGATGGTGACCATCTATCTAGCCCCCCGCCGGCTGGTACGGAGACCAACCGGCCGGTCGGTACAGCGGCGAGCGCTGCGCCGGACGACGTTGCCATCGGGGTCAAGCAGCCAACCCGGGGACGGAGCCGGACGCTCATAGTCCCTCTATTCGGCCTTGCTCCAGGTGGGGTTTAGCCGTCGCTGTGTCGCCACAGCCGACCGGACGCTCTTACCGTCCGATTTCAACCTTACCGCCGCTTTTCCCCAAGTCCGCAATTCCGCCGACAAACAGCGGAAAAACGGCGCAAAGGAAGGAGCGCGGCGGCGGTATGTTTCTGTGCCACTATCCGTCCCCCGGAGCCGCCCTTAAAGCTGCCCCGAAAGCCTGGGCGTTACCCAGCACCCTGTCCGGTGGAGCCCGGACTTTCCTCCCCAGCAAGGATTTCCCATAAGGATTACCCCACTGCGGCGGTCACCCGGTTTTGCCTGGCCTCTCCCTATCGCACTCTAGCACAAGCCTACGGGAGGGTCAAGGAAAGGGGGGATTGGGTGGGGCAGGATGATTGCGTCTTAACCGGGGCAACCCCGGCAACCGTCATTGGCAACCCGGTCAACCGTCGGCAACCCAAGCAACCGCCATTGGCAACCCGGACAACCGTCGGCAACCCAAGCAACCGTCGTTCCGGCGAAAGCCGGAATCCAGGAAATCCTCGGGAAAAGTATGCCTCACAAGGTAAAGTGGCGTGGTTCGACAAGCTCACCATGAGCGGATTCTATATCGGTAAGCTCACCATGAGCGGGTTTTGTTCCTGTTATACCCGCTCATCCTGAGCTTGTCGAAGGATGGCCTGGCGGATAGGGGGCGTGGTTCGACAGGCTCACCATGAGCGGATTATGTTCCTGTTATCCCCGCTCATCTTGAGCTTGTCGAAGGATGGCCTGGTGGATAGGGGGCGTGGTTCGACAGGCTCACCATGAGCGGATTATGTTCCTGTTATCCCCGCTCATCCTGAGCCTGTCGAAGGATGGCCTAGCGGATAGGGGGCGTGGTTCGACAGGCTCACCATGAGCGGATTCTATATAGGTAAGCTCACCATGAGCGGATTATGTTCTTGGCGGAGACTTTGCGCCGGCCCCGGTGGATGGTTGCCAGTAGGGGCGGGTTTATAACCCGCCCTGGCTCAGGGGCAGGAATGTGTCAGCTATGGCACACCGGTTTTCCGGCATTTCCTTGCCTTGAACATCGGACGGGTTACAAACCCGCCCCTACGCCAATGGTGATACCAACAAATGTTGGGAATACTTCGTAGCCAAGGCAATCGCATCATAAAACCGTCGTTCCGGCGAAAGCCGGAATCCAGAACGCTTGATAGCCGGTTCGCTCTTTCACCGGGGATTTCCTGGATTCCGGCTTTCGCCGGAACGACGGTTGCTTGGACGGGTGTTTGGGTTGCCAAGCTAAAACGTGATTGCCCACCCCAAACCGCCCCGCCTTGTACCGCTTGGGGTGGCGCATTATAATGGGGCCTGCTTGCCCTATGGTGAACCTGAAGGAGGAGGCTTTTCCGTGACTACTACTACCACCGGCGCCACTACTACCGGCGCCACCCAAACTGCGGCGGAAACCCCGGCCCGGGACGCCGCTACTGTCGCCCGGATGAAACACCGCAGCAATGACGTTACTCAGGGGCCGGAACGCGCCCCGGCCCGGGCTATGCTGCTGGCGATGGGCCTGACCCCGGAGGATTTGGAAAAGCCCTTCGTCGCCATCGCCAACTTAGCCAGCGACGTTACCCCCTGCAACGTCCACCTGTCCCGCTTTGCCCAGGCTGCCAAGGAGGGCATCCGCCAGGCCGACGGCACCCCCTTTGAGTTCGGCACCATCACCGTCAGCGACGGCATCTCTATGGGCACCGAGGGGATGAAAGCCTCTCTGGTCAGCCGGGAAGTCATCGCCGACTCCATTGAGGTAGTTACCTTCGGGGAACGGATGGACGGGTTGATTACCGTGGCCGGCTGCGACAAGAATATGCCCGGCTGCCTGATGGCGATTGCCCGCCTCAACGTGCCGGCCATTTTCATCTACGGCGGCTCCATCCTGCCCGGCCAGTACCGGGGCGAGGACGTGAACATCCAGGACGTTTTTGAGGCGGTGGGCGCCTATGCCAAGGGCAGTATGAGCCGGGAGGAGTTGACCGCCCTGGAGTGCGTGGCCTGCCCCGGAGAAGGTTCCTGCGCCGGCCTGTTCACCGCCAACACGATGTCCACCGCCATTGAGGTGCTGGGCCTGTCCCTGCCCGGCGACGCCTCCATTCCCGCCGTTGACCCCCGCAAGATTGAGGAGTCCCGCCAGGCCGGGCGCACCCTGCTGCGGCTGTTGGAGGAGGACGTGCGCCCCCGGGACCTGCTGACCCGCCGGGCTTTTGAGAACGCCATTACCGTGGTGCTGGCCCTGGGCGGCTCGACCAACGCGGTGCTGCACCTGATGGCGATTGCCCGGGAGGCCGAGGTGGATTTGACCCTGGACGACTTTGACCGCATCAGCCGCAGCACTCCCTACATCTCCGATATGCGGCCCGGCGGTCGCTACGTGATGGCCGACCTGGACCGCTACGGCGGCGTGGCCCTGGTGGTGCAGCGATTGCTGCGGGCCGGGCTGCTCCACGGCGATACCATGAGCGTCAACGGCAAGACCCTGGCGGAGAACGCGGCGGCGATGCCGGTGATTGACGACCAGCCGGTAATCTACTCGGCGGAAAGTCCCCGCAGTCCCACCGGCGGGCTGGCAATCCTGCGGGGCAACCTGGCCCCGGACGGGGCGGTAATCAAGGTGGCCGGCCATCAGGAAAAGGTCTATCAGGGGCCGGCCCGGGTCTTTGACCAGGAGGAGCCGGCCTTCCAAGCCATCCAGCAGGGAGAGATAAACCCGGGGGACGTCGTGATTATCCGCTACGAAGGGCCAAAAGGCGGGCCTGGTATGCGGGAGATGCTGGCGGTAACCGGCGCCCTGATTGGTCAGGGCCTGGGCGACTCGGTGGCGTTGATTACCGACGGCCGGTTCTCCGGCGCCTCTCACGGGCCGATGGTGGGCCACGTAGCCCCGGAGGCGGCGGTAGGCGGCCCCATCGGCCTGCTCCGGGAGGGCGACATCGTTACCCTGGACATCCCCAACCGCCGCCTGGACGCCCAACTGACCGAGGAGGAACTGGCCGACCGCCGCGCCGCCTGGCAGCCCCTACCGGCCAAATACACCACCGGCGTCCTGGCTAAATACGCCAAGCTGGTATCCTCAGCCGCCGAAGGCGCAGTAACCCGGTAGGGTGTCCGGGGGTTTATCCACGAAGGGCACGAAGTTACACGAATAGAATAAGTTGGAGTAAGTTATTATTCGTGTTCCTTCGTGTCCCTTCGTGGATAAAGTAGATAAAATTGACCAGGAGTAAGATGAACTGCCAGCAGTGTGGACAGGAAACGGCGCCGGCGGCCAGCTTTTGCCGGGCTTGCGGGGCGCGGTTGCAACTCCGCTGCCCGTCCTGTCAGACGCCCCATAACCCCGGCGACCGCTTTTGTGGATATTGCGGCAGCGCCTTGGCCGAGGCCGGGGCCAATGACCGGGAACGGGACGGGACGGCCGCGCCGCCGGCCCCGGTTGCCCCGTCCTTTGACCAGCATGACCCGCCCTCCACCCCCTTCCAGCCCTATGCCCCGCCGGCACCGTCTCCCGCCGGAACCGACGCGCCAACGCTGGGCGCCTTTGCCCTGGGACGACCCGGCGGGTTCTGGCTGCGCCTGCCGGCCTACCTGATTGACGGGCTGGTTATCGCCGTTCCCCTGGTTGTTATCTGGCTGCTGCTGGGCCTGCCCATCCCCACCACTATGGAGGAGATAGCGAACCCGCCGGAGGGCTATGACCGTTTGCAGTTGCTGAGCCTGCTGCTGAATCTGATTTATGACACGGCCCTTATTACTATCTGGGCTACCACCCTGGGCAAGCGCCCCTTCGGGTTGTACGTGGTACGCAGCGACGGCTCCCGGATTGGCCCCGGCCGCGCCCTGGCCCGGCACCTGCTGACCGAACTGTCCTTTATGTTCACCCTGGGGTTAATTTTCCTGGTAGTGGCCTTCCGGCGGGACAAGCGGGGCCTGCACGACCTCATCTGCGACACCGTAGTAATTCAACGCCGCCGCTGAGCGTACTTTTCACCCCGGCGACCCTGGAAGTGAAAGAGAACCCCGCGCCCAAGGGAGCGACTTTATGCCCGAAGTAATCCTCTACGTCGCCGCCAGCGTGGACGGCTACATCGCCCGCCCCGACGGTTCGGTGGACTGGCTGGAGACGCTCCCGGAACCGGAGGCGAAGTCGGAACCGGAACCGGCGGGGGGCCAGGTTGAAGCTGATGATTACGGCTACGGCGAGTTTATCGCCGGCGTGGGCGTCGTGCTGATGGGGCGCGTTACCTATGAGCAGATATTGTCCTTTGGCGTCGCCTACCCCTACCCCGGCACGGCCGGTTACGTCTTTTCCCGCAACCGGGCCGGGGAACAGGATGACAATGTCCGCTTTGTGGCCGGCGATGACATTGGCGGCCTGGTAGCCCGGCTCAAGGCAGAGCAGGACAAAAACCTCTGGCTGGTGGGCGGCGGACAGTTGGTGCGGGAGTTTCTGCGGCTGGATTTAATTGACCGCATCGAGCTGTTTATCCTGCCGATAATCCTGGGCGAAGGGATACCCCTGTTTCCGCCGGCCACTCCCCAGCGGGATCTGACCCTGACCGACTGCCGGGCCTACGCCACCGGCATGGCCCAGCTAACCTACCGCCGCGCCCCGGCTCAGGGGAGTTCAGGCGTTGTTTAACCGTTTAATCCACGAATAACCCGAACCGGCCGGGGTGTTTCTTGAGAGTTACGCAGTTGGCCGGTTACTCTGCCCGCGTTGGTGTGTCATTCCGACCGCGTTGATATGTCATTCTGTCCGTGTTGATGTGTCATTCCGACCGCAGGGAGGAATCTAAAACGCTGAGCCGTTGTACCGTTCCGGTTCCGCCGGAAAGCCTGGATAAGAAAGAGTTTAGATTCCTCGCTCCGCTCGGAATGACATATAACCGAATGACATATAACCGAATAACATATATCGGAATAACATATAACCGCCGGTTTTAGTTCATCCATTCGTAACTATCTATACCGGTTCGTGAATTACAGGAAAGGAAAGGGGAAATATGCTGAGCTTGGCGCTGCTCATTATCCACATCGGGGCCGGGTCGGTGGCCTTGCTGGCCGCCGGCGGGGCGCTGTTCACGGCCAAAGGCGGCGTCAATCACGTGCGGTCGGGACGGGTGTATGCCCTGGCGATGACCGGAGTGTTCCTTACCGCCCTGCCCCTGGCGCTGTTGGGGGCCGACCTGTTTCTGCTGCTCATCGGAGTATTCAGTTTCTACCTGGTTTTCGCCGGCTGGCGTTTTGCGCGCAACCGCCGGGGGCAGCCCCGTCCGGTGGATTGGGCCGCCGTAGCGATTATGGGGCTGACCGGGCTGGGAATGGTGGGCTACGCCGTCATCCTGGCCCGTTCCGGCGATTCCCAATGGGTAACTATGGTTATCTTTGGGGGCCTCGCCCTGGCGTTGGGCTTGGCCGACGCGCTCTTTTACCGGGCGGCGCCGGCGCCCTATGCCCGGCGCATTTCCCGCCACCTGACCAATATGATGGGCGGCACTATCGCTACCATAACCGCCGTGCTGGTGGTCAACGTGGCGACCAACCCCCCGTGGCTGGCCTGGATACTGCCGACCCTGGTGATTACGCCGCTGATTGTCTGGTGGAACGTGCGGGTGGCCCGGCGGGGGCGATAGCGTTGCCCTATGCCGTCAATCCGGTCATAAACCCGTCGTTCCGGCGAAAGCCGGAATCCAGACCGCTCGGTATCCAGCCCGCTCTTTTCCGGGGGATTTCCTGGATTCCGGCTTTCGCCGGAACGACGGTTGTTTGGGTTGCCGTTGTTTGAGTTGCCAATGACGGTTGACTGGGTTGCTCCGGTTAAGACGCAATTGCCTTGAGAAACCCGGTGGTATCTGCCCATAGGCTTGCAATAGGGTTTATAATTGGGGAGTTACCGCGCAGTTACGCTGCCGGAACTAGCGAAAATATAAATTGACGCTGCGGGAAATCCCGGCGCCTTTAAGCTCACAACACGCAACAAGGGAGATAAGATGGACTACGGAACGGAAGCAATCAATCGGCACCGGGCCAGCCGGGGCAAGGTAAGCATCGCCTCCAAGATGAAGGTAGAGACGATGGAGGAATTGTCCATCGCATACACGCCCGGAGTGGCGGCGGTCAGTATGGCAATTCACCACGATAAGTCGGAGAGCTTTGCCCTGACCAACCGGGGCAACACCGTGGCGGTGGTGTCCGACGGTTCCGCCGTGCTGGGGCTGGGCAACGTCGGCCCGGAGGCGGCCCTGGCGGTGATGGAGGGCAAGTCCATCCTGTTCAAGGGCCTGGCCGATATTGACGCCTTCCCCATCTGCCTGGGCACCCAGGACAACGACTCCATCATCAGCACCGTCCGCAACCTGGCCCCCTCCTTCGGCGGCATCAACCTGGAGGACATCGCCGCCCCCCGCTGCTTTGAGATTGAGGACAGCTTGCAGGACTTGGGTATTCCCGTCTTTCACGATGACCAGCACGGCACTTCGATCGTCGTTCTGGCCTCGGTGCTCAACGCCCTGCGGGTGGTGGGCAAGAACATAAACGAGGTGAAAATCGTCTTTGCCGGCGCCGGCGCCGGCGGTATCGCCTCCACCAGGCTGCTGCGGGACTACGGCGCGCGGAACATCATCCTGGTGGACAGCCAGGGCATCATCCACCGGGAAAGAACCGACCTGACGCCGGTAAAGACGGAGATGCTGGACTCGACCAACCCGGACCACCGTACCGGCGGCCTGGCCGAGGCCCTGCAAGGCGCCGACGTGTTCATTGGCCTGTCCGTTGGCGACACGGTAAGCCAGGACATGGTGCGCGCCATGGCGGCGGATGCGGTAGTGCTGGCGGCGGCCAACCCGACGCCGGAAATTATGCCCGATGCGGCGTCGGCGGCTGGGGCGCGGGTGGTCGGCACCGGCCGCAGCGACTTCCCCAACCAGATTAACAACAGCCTGGCCTTTCCCGGCGTGTTTCGCGGCGCGCTGGACGCCCGGGCTCCCCGCATAACCACCCGGATGAAGCTGGCCGCCGCCGAGGCGCTGGCCGGACTGGTAGCCGAACCCACGCCGGAACACATCATCCCCTGGTCTCTGGATCCCGACGTAGTCCCGGCCGTATCCCACGCCGTAGCCCGCGCCTGGCAATCGGAACACGCGCATTAGAGTGCGATAACCCTGCCCAGTTCCTGCCGGGAGAGTGGGGCCGCAGCTAACTTGAGGAGCAAGCTATGTCGCCGGAACTGATTGCGATTATCGTGATGGGTCTTACATTGGCCGGGATGTTAATTGCTTTCGATATTCGGATGGAACGCCGTGTGAATCGGCTGATACGCCGTATTGACCGGCTGGAAGAACTGATGATGCAGCGCTTTGACGCGATGGAAGCGCGGCTGAGCGGTCTGGAGCAGGGCCAGGCCCATTTGGCCGGTGAAATGTCCACCCTCCGGGAAGCCATTCTCCTGCGCGCCGCGATACAGGGATAACGTAAGAGCGTGACCGTAACCAATTTAAGGAGCAAGCTATGTCGCCGGAACTGATTGGCATTATCGGGATGGGTCTTATGATGGCCGGGTTAGTATTCACCTTATATGCCCGGCAGGAACGCCACATGGCTCGGATGGAAGAACGGATGAACCAGCGAATTAACCGGCTGGAGGAGCAGACCACGCAACGCTTTAACCGGATGGAAGAGCAGAACACGCAGCGCTTTAACCGGATGGAGGAGCAGAACACGCAGCGCTTTGACGCGATGGACGCACGGCTGCGGGGTATAGAACAGGGCCAGGCCCACTTGGCCGGGGAAATGTCCACCCTCCGGGAAGCCATTCTCCTGCGCGCCGCGATACAGAGCTAACGGTAGCCGGTAAGCCGGACAGGAGCCGCATTATGCCGCAACGGGTAACCGTGGAGTCGCTGGACCGGATGCGCCCCAACCTGCGCTCGGTGGTGGCGGAACGGGCTAAGCGACTGCCCGACTTCCGCTATTGCGACCTGCGCATTGCGGTGCGGGAGGAGCGGGGCGCCTACGCCGAAAACGGCAGTGAAAAGGCCAGCGGCGAGGATGTCGCCTTTGACTTCGGCGTCCGGGTAATCGCCGGGAACCGGATGACCGCCGCCGGCTATTACGGCCAAATCCTCGGGGCCGCCGACGCCGATAACATTGAGGCGGTGGTCTGGGAGGGTATTCGCCAGGCCCACCAACGGGCGCGGGCCAACGCCCGGCAAAAGACCCGGGTCAAGTCCCGTTTCCCCGGCCTGGCCGACCGCCTGGACGATACCTACCTGTCCCGCGTGCCGATTGCCGAGGATTCCGTACCGGCGACTTATACCATCGACCCCCGCAGTGTCCCCCTGGTCGAAACGGTCCGCCTGGCGGTGGCCGGCTGCCAGGCGGCCCAGGGCCAGAGCAACCGGATCCTCTACACCGCCGCCTCAACCAGCGCCTTTCTGCTCCGGGAACTGTTCCTCAGTTCCGACGGCGCCGACATTGACCAGAGCTTTGCCCAGACCGAGGGCTTTGTTATGGCAATCGGCGGCGGGGAACACGGCAACTTTGAGCTGTACGACTGCACCGGCCACCAGCGGGGCTGGGAAATCCTGACCGACGGTTACGCCAACGGGCCAATCATCCTGCCCAACTACGTTGACTTCTGCCGCAAGCTGGGCGCCGACGTCGCCGAAGTAGCTGCCGCTCCCCCGCTCCGGCCGCCGGACAAGGAGGTTCCGGTAGTTACCGACCCCCACTTTAATACCCTGCTGGTGCATGAGGTGGTGGGCCATCCGGCGGAGTTAGACCGGGCCTTGAAGTATGAAACGGCCTACGCCGGCCGCTCCTGGTTTCTGAAAAACCTGGCGGAGAATCAACTGGGGCAGCAGATTGCCTCGCCCCTGGTTACCGCCTTTTCCGACCCGCTGCTGGAGGGCTACGGCTCCTTCCGGTATGACCACGAAGGGACGCCGGCGCGCCGGGCCTACATCATCCGGGACGGGACGCTGGAGGAGTTTCTGAACAACCGGCAGACCGCCGCCATTCTGGGCGTTACGCCCAACGGCTCGGCCCGGGCCACCGAGTCCCACCTGGCGCCCCTGATTCGGATGACCAATACCGTCTTTGCCCCCGGCGACCGCAACCCGCAGGATATTATCGCCGAGGTGGATTCGGGCTACTACGTCGCCGGGCACCGCACCCCCTCTATTGCTGAATCCCGGGAGAACTTTCGCATCACTGCGGCAAAGGTGTACGAAATCAGGAACGGGCAGTTGGGCCGACTCTACCGGGACGGGGGAATAACCGCCGACTCGCGCAACTACTTCCGCTCCATTGACGCCGTAGGCAATGACCTGCGGGTCAACCCCATACCCAACTGCGGCAAGGGCCAGCCGATGCAGGCCAAGCGGATGAGCAACGGCGGCCCCACCATGCGCGGCATCGCCCGCCTGACCGGCCCCGGGTAACCGCAAAGGCAATGCCAGGAACGAAATCCGCTCACGAACAAAGTCCGCTCAGGTCATGAACAAAGTCCACTCACGAACAAAGTCCGCTCATGGTGAGCTTGTCGAACCACCCTTCCGTATTCGGCGATTCCCCTGTCGGTTTATCCTTCGACAAGCTCAGGATGAGCGGGGAGAGGCGGCAACTCGGCTTTGCGCCGGCCCTGCTGAATGATAGGGCAACTACGTCTTAACTATGGCAACCCAAGGAACCGTCGTTCCGGCGAAAGCCGGAATCCAGGAAATCCCCCTGAAAAGAGAGAGCCGGCTACTGAGGGTTCTGGATTCCGGCTTTCGCCGGAACGACGGTTGTCTTGGAATGACGGTTGTTCTGGAACGACGGTTGTCCCGGAATGACGGTGGCCTGGGTTGCCCTGGTTAAGACGCGATTGCCCGGCGCCGGAGGGCTGGCCTAACCTGCGCCATTCCTGCCAATATGGTAAGATTATCTCAGCAGAATACATTACCCGAATCTTGATTTTGCCCGGATTGGATACCTATGTTAGCACGGGATTTGATGAACGCCCCGGTCGTCACGGTGAGTCCGGCCGCCACGGTGGGCGCGGCGGCCCGGCTGATGCTGGATTACGACGTCAGCGTGTTGCCGGTGTTGGATGAGCCGGGAAACCTGGTGGGAATACTGAGCCATACCGACTTTGGCCTGCACCCCCGCTACCGCCCCCTGGCCCATAACGTCTATACGCTGCTGGGCGCGTCCACCGCGCCCCAACACATAGAGGACGTATCCCGGCGGGTCAGCAGCCGAACGGTGCGGGACGTTATGCGGCGGCAGGTCATAACCGTCCAGCAGGACGCTACCATCGGCGAGGTAACCGAGTTGATGCTGCGGAGACACATTAACCGACTCCCGGTGATGGACGGCGCCAAGCTGGTCGGCATCATCACCCGCCACGATTTCCTGAAGTTGATTGCAGCAGACCAGTAGTTGTTACAAAACATTGGCCCGACTTCCGACCGCAAGGAGCCAGGAGGCAATCTTGGGTACGTTCAGATCAGATATAGAAATAGGCAGCCCGGACGGTTCCCGGTTTGAGACGTTCCGCGCCTTGGTGAACACCCGCGCCCGCTTGACCACCTTGCCCGGCTCCGTATTGCGGGAGTTAGGGGTGGCGGCAGACCGGCAATTAACCTTCATCCTGGCCGACGGCCGGCGAATCCAGCGGGACGTGGGACGAACCTGGCTGCGCATTGACGGCCAGTCCGTTACTACGCTGGTGGTGTTTGGCGACGAAGGCATTGAGCCTTTGCTGGGCGCGTATTCCTTGCAGGGGTTGATGCTGGCCGTAGATACCCCCAACGAACGGTTAGTCTCCACCGACGGGTTGCTGATGCGGCAATCCGCAGCCATCCCCGCCGGCTAGGACGGGTTGGAAACCGGCGCCCGGGCAAGTAACGAAATAGACCAGGGGGCAATTTGGGTACGTTCAGCGTTGACGTAGAAATAGGCAGCCCGGACGGTTCCCGGTTTGAGAAGGTCAGCGCCATGGTGGATACCGGCGCCAGCTTGACCGCCTTGCCCGGCTCCATCCTGCGCCGCTTGGGGGTAATACCCCACCGCCAATACACCTTTGAATTGGCCGACGGGCGGGAAATCCGGCGCGGCGTGGGCCGAACCTGGATACGTGTCGGCAGCGAGACGGAAATGACGCTGATAATGTTCAGCGATGAGAACGTGGTGCCTTTGCTGGGCGCGCTTTCTCTGCAAGAATTACTGCTGGCCGTTGACTCGCCCAATGAACGATTGATTCCTTCTCCCCGGCTTTTGATGTGAGATTATGCTGTCTCTTGCTGCCCTGCGCGCCGCCGTTCAGGAGGCCCTGGCCTACGTTTCCGCCCAGCCGGACGTGGCCGAGGCCGAGGTATTCGCCGCTGCTAACGTCAACCTGACTCTGCGCCTTAACTACACTTCGCACATTCCCAGCAACGGGGTGGAGGAACCCAAGTCGGTGGAGTCCTATGGCCTGAGCGTCCGCGCCGCTTTTCACACTCGGGAAGGCATCAAGACCGGTATGGGCAGCGAACCCAGCGACCTCTCTCCGGCCGGGGCGGCCCTGGCCTTGGACAAGGCCCGCCGGGGCGCCGTCCTGGACCCGGAGTTTGTCAGCCTGCCCACGCCGGCCGCCCCGGCCCGGCTCTTAACCCGTTACCATGACCCGGCTTTGGGCCGCTTGAGCAATACCCGGCTGCTGGCCTATGGTTGGGATATGCTGGAAAAGGGCCTGGACGCCTTTCAGTCATCCGAGGACTTGCTGGCGGTTGCCAGGGGACAAGCTGCGGGGCAAAGTCAGGAGTTGGCGGACTTGGGGCTGATTCTGGGCGGCGACCTGGTGCTGTTGCGGGAGCGCATGGCCGTCGCCTCCAGCCATTTGCCCCAGGTTCAGACCGACGAGTCCACTATGGTGATGTCCTTTGCCACGGCGATGGTGGAGGCGCAGAACGCCAAGGGCAGCGGCTGGTCGGTGAGCAGCCACCTGGCCGACTTTACCGGCGAGTCCGCCGGGGACGCCGCCCGCCGCGCCATTGCTGCTATGGACGGGCAGCGCGTTTCCTCCGGCAGCTATCGGGTGGTCTTTGGCCCCCAGCCGGTAGCCGAACTGCTGGAGTGGATACTGCTGCCGGGGCTGCAAGTGGATACTTTCTACGCCGAGGCGTCGCCCTTTATGGGCCGGTTCGGCCGGCCGATAGCCGGCGAAACCCTTTGCCTCTACGACGACGGTTCCCGGCCCGGACTGGCCGGCTCCAAGTCCATCACCGACGAAGGGCTGCCCACCGGCCGCACCGACTTGATTAAGGAGGGAACCCTGGTAGGGTTGCTGTCCGATTATTATAACTACCGGCGCATCCTGAACGATCCCCGGGGCCGGGAGAAACTGGGGGTTGACCCGGCGACGGTAGCGGCGGCCCTGGCCCCGCGCAACGGGTTCCGGGCCGGCAACGGCGGCGGCCGGGACTTCGGCGCCGCCCCTACCACCGTACCTACCAACCTGATTGTGGCGGGACGGGAGGAATACACTCAGGAGGAGTTGTTCCGGCTGGTGGGCGACGGCATCTACATCGGGCGCATCTGGTACACCTATCCGGTCAACGGCTTTACCGCCGGCGACTTCAGCGGCACCATCGTGGGCGATTCCTACCTGATTAAGGACGGCAAGCTGGCCGGGCCGGTCAAGCCCAATACCCTGCGGATGAACGACAACATCCTGAAAGTCATCAACAACATCCTGGGCATCGGCGCCGAACCGGTAGGGACGGTGCGCTGGTCCTCCGACCAGGTAACCTGGGCGCCGGAGGTGGCGGTGGCCGACTTCCACCTGGAGGAAATCGGCGGGTATATGGATGAGGTGTTTTAGGGGGTTGGGGGCGCCGGGGCTTTTGCCTGCCGGCTCAGACGCTCTTTTTCCCGCTCTAAATGCAGCCGATAGTCGGCCTCTATGCCCAGCCAGATTCTGGCGTCAAGTCCCGACG
Organism: uncultured Dehalococcoidia bacterium; assembly: GCA_958295765.1. Taxonomy (GTDB): domain Bacteria; phylum Chloroflexota; class Dehalococcoidia; order Lucifugimonadales; family UBA3495; genus CATQHB01. Next base: position 70,929 of record CATQHB010000001.1, on the reverse strand, counting down.
CCCCTTCAAGTTGCCGAGCGGTAGCTGGAGTAACCGGAGCCACTCCCGCTATTATCCGGCTGATTAGCTTGGGCGACCGGCCGCAGCGCCGGGCAAACTCGGCTTGGGACATCCCCCAAATTTCAATACGTTCCGCCAGAACCTCACCGGGCGGCACGGCATAGTCCGGTTGGTACGGGTAAACAGTTGCCGCCATCAGGACATCTCCTCGTCAGTGATAGTCAACTACTTCTATGATGGGTATTATCAACCCTTGTTGATATTCTAATCGACGTAGGGTCGGGTTTGTAACCCGGCCGGCCCCCAACGTCAGATTTGGCGCGGAGAACCGCCGCCGCCATCGCTGAACTTTCCTGACATCGCAACGTGGGCGGGTTACAAACCCGCCCCTACCGGCCAACGATAGCGTAGCCTGGCAAGAAATACCAACAAAATGCTATCTCTTTAAGATAAGTGGCTCCCGGCTGAAGAATCACCCGCCCTGAAACCACGGCGTCCTTTTTTGGGTGAAGGCTTTGATTCCCTCTTGAAAATCGCCGGTGTAGGCAATGTTGCTGATGGCGTCGGTTTCCGCCGCCAGTTGGGTCTCCAGGTCGGCGGCCCAGGAGTTATCGAACAGGGCCTTGACCCGTCCGTAGGCCAGGGTAGGCCCCTGAGCCAGGCGGGTGGCGGTCTCCAGGGCGTGGCGGTCAAAGTTGTCCGCCGGGCACACCTGGTTGACCAGCCCCAACTCTAGGGCGTACTCGGCGCCGATGGGCTGGCTCGCCATATAAATCTCCATCGCCTTGCCCGCGCCCACCAGCCGGGGTAGCATATAGGTTGAACCCCCGTCAGCGGTGCAGCCGATGCCGGCGTAGGCCATAATGAACCGGGCGCTGGCCGAGGCTACCCGCAGGTCGCAGCAAAGGGCCAGGCTGAAACCGGCGCCGGCCGCCACCCCGTTGACGGCGGCAACAACCGGCTTTTCCAGGCGGCGAATCGGGATAATCACGTCCCGATGCAGGGTATCGGCCAGGGAACGCAGGTGCCGGGACAGGTCAGCGGCGTCGCCCTGGGCCAGTTGGTCGGCAAAGTCCTTAACGTCGGCGCCGGCGCAAAAGGCTCCCTCCACGCCGTTAAGCAGCACCGCCCGGATTTCGGGACGGCGGCAAGCGGCGATGGCCCGGCCCAGGTCGGCCACCATATCCGGCGACAGGGCGTTGCGGGCCTCCGGCCGGTTGAGGGTAATAACCGCCAGGGAGTCCTTGCGGGTAAAGTCGATTTTTGAGGAAGTCGAGGAAGTCATCGTTTGCCTCCGTAGTCAGGAACGAGAGTCAGGAACGGGCGGCCAGCAAGTCCACCAGGCTGTCCCGGTCGCTCCAATTTATGACGGTGGATACTCCGCTCAGCAGGTTAAGGTGGGACTCTTTCCAGGAAAACGCCGCGTCATTAAGCAAGGTTATCTTTTGGGTTGCTGCCAGGGCGCCGTTGCAGTCGGCCCACATACGGAAAGTTCGATCAACTTGGGGCTTGGCCCCAACTGGCTGGCTAGGATTAAGGGTTTGCAAATAAGCAGACCCCTTAATTTTATAATGGACGGTATAAACCTGGCCGCTATTGCCGGTAAGCCTGGGAGACAGGGAGTATTCCAGATTGCTCCCGGCTAGGAAGGTTTTCAGATTTCCGGTAAAGGTGTCGGACTTATGCTCTCGCCAAACGTCAGAATTAGGATCTGGCGAAACAAAGATACCGGGCCTATACATAGAGCGAGTAAAGCGCAGGTGAGCTACCCCCAGCGCCGCCTGGATTACGTCAAGCATAATCATGCCCAGTTCTTCCCGCGGGCCGGTCTTGTTCAACACGCCGCCGTCAAAATCTACCACCTTTGCCAAAGCGATTTCTCTGGCCTGGTTCGTGGCCTGAGGGCTGTTCTTCAAGATAAACCCGTGTTTGAACAAGTGCACTTCCGCTTCGCCGCCGTCGGACACTTGAACCTTACTCCCGGGTACTTCCTTTATATACAGTGAAATAACGTCGTTGTTGGGGTAGAGGTAGGGAGTTGCAATCGACAGATGATTGACTCTGCCCTTCTGACTATACTGGAACTCATCCGCCAGAGTTTCCAGGTATTTCTTAACTATTTCCGTTCCCTCAATAGCCATCGCTCCCTCCAATCGGGCGATGCTGGCCGGTTAGTTCAACTTATCAAGCCGGGTTAACCGTCGGGGCGTTTCCGATTTGTCCGGTGAATACTATGTTACACTCCCCGCAAAACTCCAGAAAGGCGTCATTCGGCTCTTCCGGGATTGATTCGTCGGGAGTATAAGCAAATCCATCTGCGTATGTATCGTCCCACCGTTGCTTGTGGGTTTGATGGTTCCAGCGCTTATGGTCGGCAGTTTTATTCCGGTGGCTGCCATTGACATCCAGGGCAAACACTCGAAAGTTCTGCCCGTCCCGGCGCAGGACGAGAGAATAGGACCTTTTAGGCAGGTTATCCGGCGCGGCTAATTGGGCGTTGCCATAAAGTATTAACTTCCAGCCGCCGTCATTTTCTACGATTACCGTGAAGCTGGCCCAACCTGCATTATGATTGGGGGTATGCTCCCAATCAATGTTGCCGGATATACGCTTCTCCGCGTCAATAATCCGGCCCACCTCGGCCCCGGTCGGTTGTGCTGCCGGCATCAGGGGGCTGGCCTAGTCATCGGCGCCCGGCTGGGGTGAAAGCTCCGGCGGGTCGGGCTGGCGCATCAGGGCCGGGACTTTCTGGAAAATGGCGACGATTCCGCCGGATACGATTATCCAGACTACGGCCAGCGACGCTATCTGAAAGCCCTGCTGGTAATAGGAGCGGGCTTCGTCCGCCGTCATAAACTCGATGGTTACCGGCAGGCTCAGCCCCAGAATCGTCGCCCCGATGGTGCTGCCCACCGTATGTCCCATCTGCCGCGTCGTCTCCAGCATCCCGGAGGCAAAGCCCCGGTTTTCCGGCAGCGTGTTCATCACTACCGCGTTATAGGGTGAGATGAACAGGGCCGTACCCACTGAGGCCGGCAGCAGCAGCAACGGTATGCCCCAGATTGGCACCTGGGCGGCAAACAGCCCCAGCAATCCGACCCCGGAGGCAATCAGGAACAGGGACATCGGCCCCATCCACCGGGGGTTGTAGCGGTCATAGACGTATCCGGCCAGGGCCGGCAGCCACAGCCCAAAACTCTGGTGGGGCAGCAGCACCAGCGTTACCACCAGCGGGCTGTAGCCCAACCCGTCCTCCACCACAATCGGCACCAGGGTGAAGATGGTCAGCATCGACAGGTGGCAGGTGGTGTTGCTGAACAGCGCCATGGAGAAATACTTGCGCTTGAAGTAACGAAAATCCAGAAAAGGCTCGACGCTGCGCAGTTGCAGCACCACGAACAGCCCGGCCAGAGTCAGGCTCAACAGGTGCATCGGCAGGTGGTAGCTCAAGGCGTCCGGTGTGGTGAAGGACTCCGCGCCGTCGTGGAGGTGGGAGCCGGACAGGATAAACGTCCCCAGCACCGCCACCAGCACCGCCGCCGCCAGGTAGTCAATCCGCACCTTGCCCCGTTCCTCGCCCGACTGCCCCCACTGGAATCGCTGGTATTTCAGGGCCGGATAGGCGAACCAGATTGCCGCCAGGCCCACCAGCATAGCGGAAACGTAAACCAGCCGCCAACTGATGAACTCCAGGAACAGGCCAAAGAGGGCCAGGCCCAGCAGGGTGCCAAAGCGGGAGGCGGTAACCGGCACCGCGAAGGCCCGGCCCCGTTCCGCCGGCCGGAAGACCAGCGCGATGATGGCGTTGGAGTTGGAGATGACCAGGGCGCCGCCAAAGCCGCCCAGCCCGCACCAGAAAATCAGTTGGTACAAGCTCTGCGCGGTGGCGGCCAGCAGGCTGGAGGCGGTCAGGACGCAGATGCCGATGAAGAATATCCGCACGTGGCCGAACTTCTCCCCCAGCCGGGCGGTCAGGAATACGGTGCTGCCCAGCACCAGCAGCCGGATAATGACCGTCCAGGAACCGTCGTCCACGTCCACGCCGAAGTAATCGGACACCGTAGGAATGGTCAGGGTAACCGGCAGAAAGGTAAGCTGCACCAGCAGTTGAGAGGCGGCCAGGGCCAGCAGGGTATCAACGCGCTGCCGGCTGCCCCCCAACTCGCGAAAGGCGCTGACTATATTCAGCCGCTCCAGGACAATAGCTAAAACGCCCAAAGCAACTCCTACCTACCCGGTCTCTACCCGGTCTTGCGGAATTAACCTAGTCTAGGTATGTACCCGGTTAATGTCAACCGACGGAGGCGGCGCCGGCCGGCTCTTTGGGTTCTTGACCCATTACAACGCATAGCCGCTTATGGTACGCCGGCTACATCTCCCGGTGCGCTTGTCGCCGCTCATGGTGAGCTTGTCGAACCATCCATTCCGCAGGGCAACCGCACCATAAACCCGTCGTTCCGGCGAAAGCCGGAATCCAGAACCCTCGACAACCGACACGCTCTTTTCCGAGGGATTTCCTGGATTCCGGCTTTCGCCGGAACGACGGTTGCCTGGGTTGCCCCGGTTAAGACGCAATAGCCCTTAAGATACGCAGATATTCTCTGTATCCCCCGGCATCTGTGTTAAAATCCACCTATGACTATAACCGGCAGTAATAAGTTCAGCGTTTCCCCCGGCCAACTGCTGCACCCGGAGGCTTTGCGGCGGTTGGTAGAAAGTTGCACGCCGGCCTCGGCCGGCGGGCCGGACAGCGCCGCGCTGTACCTGACCCCGGCGGCGCTGGCGGCCTGGTTTGCCCGGCCCGACTCCGGCCCCAATGCCGGGGACGCCGGGCTGCGGGACTGGCGGCAATTCCTGGCCCAGGCCGAGCAGGCCCCGGGCGGCGCGGCCCTGCGGCAGTCGGATACCGGCCTGGCCGCCCTGCGGACCGGCGACCGGGGTTTGGTCATCATCCCGCCCTTTCCGATAACCGATGCGCTGGCCGGCGCCGGGACGCGGGACGGCTGGGACGCGGCGCCTTTGGGCCAACTGCTGGCGACGGATTACACCGTAGGGGTTATCCTGCTCCGACTGGGCCGCTACCTGGTGGCGGTGTTTGCGGGAGACCGGCCCGTGGTCACCAAGACCGATACCCGCTACGTCAAGGGCAAGCACCACGCCGGCGGCACCTCTCAACTGCGGTTCCAGCGGATCCGCGAAGGGCAGATGCGCAAGCTGTACGACGAAACCTGCCAGGTTGTCCGCAGCCGGTTCGCGCCCCATGCCGGGGAACTGGACTACATCCTGCTGGGCGGCGATCGGTTGACCCTCAGCGGCTTTATGAAGGTCTGCCCCTACTTGCAGCAGCATCAGGACAAAGTGCTGAACCGGCGGCTGAACCTCCGCGACCCCAAGCATGACACGCTGGAAACGGTGGCGGGAATGTTGCGCCAAAGCCGGGTCTGGTCGGTGGGGTAACGGCGGCAGTTGCTAGGCAGTCACCACCGGGCAGGATATAATAAGAGCAACGGAGGGGCCGGCGGCGTCCGTCAATCCAACCGGGGCGGGAAACGGGTCTGAAAGCACCGGCCAATAGGTGTAACTAGAATATATGACTACCAACACCGACATCAACAACATCGCCGACTTGCTCCGCATCCTGAAGGAACAGCCCGAATGGGTTCAGGCCCTTCGTGGTGCGCTGCTGAGCGAAGAACTGTTGAACCTGCCCGAGCGATTAGCCGAGTTTGTACAGGCTACCGACCGGAACTTCCAACTGGTCCACCAACGTCTGGACCGCCTGGAGACCGACGTGGCCGAACTCAAAACCGCCCAAACCGAAACCAACCGGCGGCTGGGCAATATGGAAGCTACCATAGCCAACCACACGCAACAGCTAAACCAGTTGCGCGGTCAATTTAGTAATTTCGAAGGCCGCCAATATGAACGCGGGGTGCAAAACCGAGCGGTGAACCGCGCCCGCTTCCAGATGGGACTGGTTAGTCCTTACATCGCGCTGAACCAGGACGGCATAGTGGCGCCGGAGTTCAACCGCGCTATTGCCCTTGCTTTTAACAACGGCGCCATCTCAGAAAATGAATCCGGTGATTTGCACGAAGTTGACCTCATCATCTCATCAAGCCCGGACAACCGCCATTTGGCGATAGAAGCATCAATCAGCGCCGGCGCCAGCGACATTGAACGGGCCAAGCGCCGGGCGGAGATTCTAAGCGCCGTTACCGGCGGCGTCGTTACTCCGATGGTAATTACCTCGAACTTGGAGCCGGAACAGCAACGGCAGGCCGATGCCGCAGCGGTAACTATTTTCATCGTTCCCTACCCTTGACACGAACCGCTCTGGACTTGATCTATAATCTCAATCCCCCTGCCTTTGGGAACAGGTATGATGGGCCTTGAATAACAATCCCGACGCTCCCCCCGCTAACCCCCGGCTGGGCGGCTTTGACCAGACCCTGACGCTGTTGGAGTTTGACCAGATACGCCAGCGGCTGGCTGGCTATGCCCGCACCGTGCTGGGGCGGGAGCGCGCCCTGGCCCTGACCCCCTCGGCTGATGCCCTGGAAATCGCCGCCGGCCAGCAGGAAACCGCCGAGGCGCGCCGCTTTCTGGACACCGGCGGCGGGTTGGAGTTTGGCCCCGGCGTTGACCTGCGGGAGTACGTGCAGCGGGCTATGCTGGGCGGTACGCTGCGGGGCGATGAGTTGCACGAAATCCGGCAGTTGGCCGGGGCCGCCGGCCAGAATCGGAACAGCCTCCACCGCCGGGAAGACCTGCCCCTGCTGGCCGGCCTGGCGGAAAACCTGCCCGACCTGGGCCACCTGGAACAAGCCATCCGCGCCGCCATCAGCCCGGCCGGTGAGGTGCTGGACGACGCCAGCCCCAACCTGCGCCAACTGCGCCGGGATTCCCGGGTCGCTTATCAGCAGCTTAACGAAGTGATGCAGCGCAGCCTGCGCCGCTACCAGCGCCGCGCCGTAGTGCAGGAACCGCTGGTTACCCAGCGCAACGGTCGCCTGGTGCTGCTGATTAAGGCCGAGTTCAAGTCCCAGGCCCCCGGCATTGTCCATGACGTTTCCGACAGCGGGGCCACCGTTTTTATTGAGCCGCTGCCGGCTATCGAATCCGGCAACCGCTGGCGGGAGACCCGCTTGGCCGAGGAGCGGGAAGAGGAGCGGGTCTTGCGCTCCCTGGCCGCGCAGGTAGGCGATGCCGGCCCTGACCTGCAACTTGCCCTGGACCTGCTGGCCCGGCTGGACCTGGCAATGGTCAAGGGGCGTTACTCTGCCGACCGCCGTGCCGTAGCGCCTACTATCCTGCCGGACGTGCCGGATGCGCTGGACGTATCAACTCCGGCATCCCCGCATCCTGGCCTTTCTGCCGTATCCCGGCCGGCTGCTCCGGGGCGCCGTCTCCGCCTTTCCGGGGCGCGCCATCCCCTGCTCACCGAGCGGGTGGTGCCGATTAGCCTGGAGTTGGGCCGCGATAACGGGGTGATGGTCATTACCGGCCCCAACGCCGGGGGCAAGACGGTGGCCCTGAAAACCGTCGGCCTGCTGGCGCTGATGGCCCACGCCGGGCTGCACGTCCCCGCCGAAGAGGCTCAATTTCCCCTGCTGGACGGCATCTACGCCGACATCGGCGACCAGCAGAGCATCGAGCAATCCCTGTCCACCTTCAGCTCTCACATCCGCAACCTGCGGTCTATATTGGAGCAGGTAACTCCCCATTCCCTGGTGCTGATTGACGAACTGGGCGCCAGCACCGACCCGGAGGAGGGTTCGGCCCTGGCGCAGGCCATCCTGGGCCACTTCCGGCGGCGGGGCGTGCTGACCATTGCCACCACCCACCACCGGGGGGTGGCCCGCCACGTGCAGGAACAGCCGGGGATGATTAACGCCAGCGTGGACCTGGAGCCGGGCACCCTGGAACCTACCTACCGGGTAACCCTGGGGCTGCCCGGACGCAGCTACGCCCTGACCATCGCCGACCGGCTGGGCCTGACCCCGGAAATCGTCGAAGCCGCCCGCTCCATGATTTCACCTTCCCTGCGGGCCGCCGATGACCTGGTTCAGGAGTTGCAGGAGGAGCGGGGCGTGGTGGCGCGCCTGCGCCGGGAGGCGGAGGAACTGCTGGCCCAGGCCCGCACCCAACAGGCCGAGGTGGAGGCGCGGCTGGCATCGGTAGAGGCGGCCCGGCTGGAACTGGTGGAGGAGGCCCGCCAGGACTTGCAAAACCGCATCGGCGACCTGCTGGCCCAATTGCAGCAGGCCGAGCGGGCCTTGCGCCTGGCCGAGGAAGCCCGCGCCGCCCGGGCCAGACTGATGCCCGCTCCCGGTGATTCGGCCCACGCTCATGGTCAACTGCCCCCCGCTAATAATCAGCCATCCCCCGCTTATGGCGATTCGTCATCCGCTCATGGTGAGCAATACCCCGCTCATGGTGAGCCACCCTTCGCTCATGGTGAGCTTGTCGAACCACTAACCCCCGATGCCGTAGCTGCCGAGTTGCAGGAACAGCAGGCCCAACTAGGCCGGGCGCGGCGGGAAATCGGCGCCGCCCAATGGCAGCCCATTGAGGTAAAGCGCACGCCCTGGCAGGAACGGCTCCGCAGCGGTGACCGGGTATATATCCGGGGCATCCCCCGCCCGGTGGAGGTGATTACGCCCCCGGACGGAGATGAGCAGGTGGAGGTGCTGCTGGGAACGATGCGGGCCAGGATTCCGGTCTATCAACTGGAGCGTCCCGCCGACTCCGGGCTGGAGCCGGTAAGGGATGCCGGAACCGGAGCCGGCGGCAATGTTGCCGGCCAGCCGGCCGGTGAGTCCCCGGCCGCGTCAGGGCCGGGTTCCCCCGGAGCCGACTCCCCCGGCGTAAGGTTCCGGCATAACCGGGATGCCGGGGTATATTACCGGCGCCCCTCGCCGCGCCAGGTGAAAACCGACCTGGACTTGCGGGGCCAGCGGGTGGACGCTGCCCTGGACCAGGTGGAAAACCTGCTCAACCAGGCGGCCCTGAGCGGCGTCCCGGAAATACGCATCATCCACGGACGGGGCACCGGCGCCCTCCGCCGCGCCGTCCGGGAGTACCTGCAAGGCCACCCCCTGATTGCCACCGCCGGCCCCTCATCCGACGCCGGCGACGGGGTAACGGTGGTGGAGTTGAAGTAAGCTGTGTTTCAACCGGCTGAGTATGAGTTTGTTGGGGGATGGGTTACTTTTCCGCTCATCCTGAGCTTGTCGAAGGACGGGGCGGGATGGTTCGACAAGCTCACCATGGGCGGTTGGGTGAGAAGTGGTTGCTTGTCGCTCATCCTGAGCCTGTCGAAGGATAGGGTAGGATGGTTCGACAAGCTCACCATGAGCGGTTGGGTGAGAAGCGGTTGATTCCCGCTCATCCTGAGCTTGTCGAAGGACGGGGTAGGATGGTTCGACAGGCTCACCATGAGCGGTTGGGTGGGAAGTGGTTACTTCCCGCTCATCCTGAGCCTGTCGAAGGACGGAGAGGAGAGTTGTTCAGGTATGGATTATTACGTTTATATACTCCGTTGTTCTGACGGTTCGTATTACACCGGCCATACCGACAATCTGGAATCCAGACTGGCAGCCCATCAGAGCGGAGCAATAAAGGGCTATACGTTTACGCGTCGCCCCGTTACATTGGTGTTCACTGACCAGTTCCCTTCAAGGCAAGAGGCTTTTGAGCGAGAGCGGCAGATAAAAGGGTGGTCCAAGGCTAAGAAAGAGGCTTTGATTGGAGAGGATTGGGGGCGACTGATAAACCTCGCCCGGACTCAGGATAAACCATCGAGATAACCGCTCATCCTGAGCTTGTCGAAGGATGGGGATGGCTGGTTCGACAAGCTCACCATGAGCGGTTGGGTGGGGCGTGAGTGATTGGGTAGGGAGTGAGGTTGCTTTCCGCTCATCCTGAGCTTGTCGAAGGATGGGGATGGCTGGTTCGACAGGCTCACCATGAGCGGTTGGGTGGGAAGTGAAAAGCAGCCGCTCAATATGAGTGGGTCAAGGGATGGAGGCACGTATGACGGCGGAACCGGAACTTACGCCCCTGGAACGGCGGGATAGGGCATTGGCGCGGCTGGACGCGGGGCGCCGGGCTTTGCAGGATTCCCTGGACGGGCTGGACGCGGAGGAAGCCTTTCTCGGCTCCCGCTGGTCGGTCTGGGAGGTGCTCCAGCACCTGGACGCCGAGAGCTTTGTGGAGGCCCTGGAGCGGATTGCCGCCGGCGAACAGGATATGCTCCCGCCCTTCACCAGCCGGGAGGAACGCCTGCGCCAGGACTTGGAGCATCTGGACGCCACCCACCGGCGGCTGCGGGCCGTGATGTCCGGGCTGTCCGAGGCGCAGTTGTCCCGCCCGGTAACGCCGCCCAACCCGCATAACTCCTTCCCCGGCCTGACCCTGCTGGAGCTTATCGAGCGGGTGTCGGGCCACGCCGCCACTCATTCCCGCCAGGTAGAAGCCACCCGCAAGTACGTCGCCGCCTTTAACGCCAAAGAACGGGCGATAACCGTCGCCGGCCTGGGCAACGGCGACCCGGCGGCGGTGCCGCTCCAGGTGCGGGAGCTTATCGCCTTTGCCGACTACACGGCGGGAGATGCGGCGACCCTGGAACTGGTACGGCCCTGGATCCGGGGGCTGGAGTTGGTAATCCGCCCCGATAACCGGGAGGAAGTGGTGTCCCGCCTGGGCCGGGAGACCCGGGCCGGCCTCTGGGCGGTCATCTGCGTCCAGGGCAGCGACCCGGCCATCGCCGACCCAACGCTGCTGGCCCTGGCCCGCCGCCACTGCGACCACGTAGCGCTAATAACCTAGATACGGTCAACAAACATGGATGAACAGGATATACAGGATATTTTGTTTTTCCTTATCCCGTATCCTGTATATCCTGTTCATCCATGTTTGAGTCCGGCGGCAACCCTTGACCGCCGGGGGGGATGATGCCAGAATTGGGGCAGTTTGATCTGGCCCGGCTTTAACCGCGAAAAAATTACTTGGGAGGGACTCGCTATGAAGTGGTGCAGATTCCAGTCCGGGGACGGCGCAGCCTACGGAATCATTGAGGATGACAATGTCATTGAGGTTTCCGGCAGCCCCTTTAGCAGCTATGAAAGGACGGACAACGTACAACCGTTGAGCGCGGTCAAGCTGCTGGTGCCGGTGGTGCCGCCGACTTTCTACGCCGCCGGGATTAACTTCCGGGAGCACGTGGAAGAAATGGCGGCCAAGCGGGGCGAAGAGCCGCAGTTTCCCCCGGCGGCGGACGTGGGCTACCGGGCCAACAATGCGCTGGTGGCCGAGGGCGAGAGCATCGTAGTGCCCGGCGACGCCCACGAACTGCTCCAGTACGAGGGGGAGTTGGTGGTGGTCATCGGCAAGCAATGCAAGAAGGTCTCCGAGGCCGAGGCCCTGGACTATGTGTTCGGCTATACCATCGGCAACGATGTCAGCGAACGGGTCTGGCAGCGGGGCGACCGCACGATGTGGCGGGGCAAGAACACCGACACTTTCAAGCCGATGGGCCCCTGGATTGTTACCGACGGGATTGACCCGGAGGACTGCGAGGTTCGGATTGTCCTGAACGGCCAGTTTATCAGCAAATACAATATGTCCGGCGCGATTTTCGGCGTGCGCCACTACATCAGCCGGATGAGCCAGTACCTGACCCTCTACCCGGGGGACGTTATCTGGATGGGCACCGACGGGGCGCCGGAAAATATGAAGGACGGCGACGTTATCAACATCGAGATTGACGGCATCGGCACCCTGAGCAACCCGGTGGTGTGGGAAAAGTAGGGCCGTGCGCGGATTGCGGACTTTGCCCTAGTCTTGCCTTTTGGTATTCGCAACGGATGCCGGCATTATTATCACGGGTGCCGGTATCACTATCGAGGTAGGGGCGGGTTTATAACCCGCCCTGCGTTCAAGGGCAAAGACATCCGAGGAAACGGATGTGCCATATCCGACCCATTCATGCACCCAAGCCAGGGCGGGTTAGAAACCCGCCCCTACCATTCACCAAAACCACCGGAACCACCATAATCACCAAAACCACCGGAACCGGGCCGGCCAAGGAGACTTATCTTGACTACGGAAACCGTTTCCGCCCACGACCCCTATGAGCGCCGCCGGGTGGACGCCGCCGGCGTCGCGATAGCCTACGTGGATACCGGCGCAACCGGCGCCGGGGCCGGCGGCAATGCGGCCCAGGACGCCATTGTCCTGCTGCACGGCAACCCCACCTCATCCTACCTGTGGCGGAACATCATTCCCCACCTGGAGCCACTGGCGCGCTGCCTGGCCCCGGACCTGGTGGGTATGGGGGACTCGGGCAGGACGCTCGACGGTTCCTACCGGTTCGCTGACCATAGCCGCCACCTGGATGCGTGGTTTGACGCGGTGGTTCCTGAGGGGCCGGTAACGCTGGCGCTGCACGATTGGGGTTCGGCGTTGGGCTTTCACTGGGCCTGCCGCCACCCGGAGCGCATTAAGGGGCTGGCCTATATGGAGGCCATTGTGCGGCCCTTGACCTGGGACGAATGGCCGGAGGCGGCGCGGCGGGTGTTCCAGGGTTTCCGCGCGCCGTCCGGTGAGGAAATGGTGTTGACCAACAACGTTTTCGTGGAGCGGGTGCTGCCCGGCAGCGTCTTGCGGGGCATCAGCGACGCGGCCATGTCGGTTTACCGGCGGCCCTTTGCCGAACCGGGCGAGTCGCGCCGCCCGACCCTGACCTGGCCCCGGCAGATACCAATTGACGGCGAGCCGGCCGACGTAGTGGCTATCGTGGACGCCTACGCCGCCTGGCTGTCCCGCAGCGATGTGCCTAAACTGTTCATCAATGCCGAACCCGGGGCCATCCTCACCGGGGCGCAGCGGGAGTTCTGCCGCGCCTGGCCCAATCAGCAGGAAGTTACCGTCCCCGGCGTACATTTTATCCAGGAGGATTCTCCCGCCGCGATTGGAACGGCGATTGCTGAGTGGTATTCGGGGCTACGGTAGTGATGCCCCCGGCCCCCGGCTGTGCAAAGTCCGCAATCCGCTCATGGTGAGCTTGTCGAACCATCCTTCCGTATCTGGCGATTCCGCTTTCAATCCGTCCTTCGACAAGCTCAGGATGAGCGGAGAGGTCAACTCGTGCAACTTTGCACCGCCCCGGCTGGCCCCGGCGGTTTTCCCGTTACGGCTCAACCGGGGGCAAATCCGCTAGTTCCTCAGCCGTGAATTCGGGGCCGTGGGACAACCGAACCTGGCGGGTGAGGCTGCGGAGCAGGGTTTCCTGGTCGGGACTGTCCGGTATGAACTCCCGTTGCGGGTCATCCAGCACCTCGGATAGCTCCTCAACGAAGGCTTGGGCAATCCCCAGGCGCACTTCAATGATGTGCCGGGGCAACTGATGCTCGTAATAGTTGCTGTGCAAGTCCTCAGCGCTCAAGAAGGCCAGATGCAGGTCGTCCCGCCCAATGGCATGGGTCAGAAAGAAGGCGGCATTTTGCAGGTAATTGTGCGCGTGGTGATTCCACCCCCGCTGCTGGGCCACGGCTTTAATGATGCTGACAGTGGCGCCCCAAATCTTTTCCGACGCCTGGGCCAGGTCGCCCCGTTCCAGTTCCTCTTGGGCCTGCCGCAGCCGGTGGTGGCTTATCGCCCGATAGCGTTCCGGTGGCGACGCGCGCTTGAGTTCCCGGTTTGAGGTAGTCATTGCCTATCCTGGATTGCGGGACGATTGCAAAGTTTAAGTCAGTAGTAAAGTCCGCTCATGGTGAGCTTGTCGAACCATACCCCTCTATCCGGTGGGGCATCCTTCGACAGGCTCAGGATGAGCGGGGAAGTCAACCTGATGAGTAAAGTTCGCTCATGGTGAGCTTGTCGAACCACGCCCCTCTATCCGGTAAGGCGTCCTTCGACAGGCTCAGGATGAGCGGGGAAGTCAACTCTGGCGGCTTTGCACCGGCTCTGCCCCACCCTACTCATTAGGCAAATGCCCGGTTTCCCTTGCCCAGGCTTGCAGGCCCCGGCGGAAGGCCAGGGCGCCCATGGGGGCAATCACCGATTGCAGCGCCTCCAGGATTTCCGTAGGGGTCGCGCCCTCCTGTAGGGCCACCCTGACGTGGGCCTGAATCTGCTCTACGTCGGCTTTCAGGGCCGCCTCTACCACTATCTGGAGCAACTCCTTGGTTTTCCGGTCCAGGGTGCGCTGGCCGGTATAGGTCGCCTCGATAAAGTCGCCGTATTTCCTGGCCCATTCCAGGTCAACCTCGGCCATAATGCGGTGCATTTCCAGGGTGTAGCCCCGGTTGCGGGATTGGGTGTCCAGGAACTCCTGAGTTTCGTCGGTGGACATTATTCGCTCCTGCTAAAGTTCGTAATGGGTTCGGGCCTCGGCCTGGCGGGGGTTGTCCTGCTGGAACCGGTCGGGGTTCTTGCCCCTAGCCAGGGCCAGGTGGTAGGTGAATAGCTGCAAGGGAGTTACATAGGCCAGGGGACTCCAGATTTCGGGCAGGGACGGCAGGGGCAGAGACTCCGTTGCCAGGGCGGTCAGTTCCGTGTCGCCCTCCTGCACCAGGGCCCAGACCGGGGCGTTGACGGCGGCGGCGGCCCGGGCAATGTCCAGGCAGCGGGTGTAGCCGGCGCCCGGCGGGGCCATCAGGGTCAGCAGGCACTGGTCATCAATGGAGCAAAAGGGGCCATGGAGCAGTTGCTCCACCTGCAAGCCCTCGCAGTCAACGGCGCTGGTTTCCTTGATTTTCAGGGCGGCCTCGTAGGCGTTGGCGGTGTTCGGCCCCCAGCCAATGGACACAAAGCGGCGTTGGTCATGGAACCGCCGGGCGGTCTGTTGGATAGTTTCCTCATTGCCGAGGACGGCGGAGACGGCGGCCGGCGTTGCGGCCAGGCCGGCGCGCAGTTGGGCCGGTTCCAGGCCGGCGGTCGGGTTGACGCCCAACGCGGCGGCGGTCTCCACCGCCAGCATTGCCAGCACCGTCAAGGCAGTAGTGTAGCTGACGGTAAAGGCGGCGGACACCTCCGGCTCTACGGTGTTAAGTTCCGCATCGGCAACCTGCAAGCGGGGGCCGGGGGCGGTGGAGGTGATGGACACGGTGTAGGCGCCCTGCGCTTTAGCCAGTTCCAGGGCCAGGAAAGAGTAGGTTTTAGTTCCCCGGTGGCTGACCACGATGACGGCGTCGTCCCGGGTCAAGGGCGGCGGGTAGGCGCAGAACTCAAAGGAGTGGCAACCGTCCACCGGCACGGCGGCCCCGGCCAGGCGGCGGAACCAGTGTTCGGCCACCAGTACGGCGTGCCAGGAAGTGCCGATGCCCACAATGTAAACGTGCCGCTTGGCGGCCAACTCGGCCGCCACCGGCTGGACGGTTTGGGCGTGTTTATCCTGCATTTCCGCCAGGGCAGCCGGCTGGCGCAGAATGGCATCGTGCATATAGTAGGGGTGGCCGGTTCGGGCCGGCGGCGGGGTAGTCATAGCGGTCATTCCTGTGTGCCAGAGTAGGGGAATTATAGCGCAAAACCGCCGGACTTCCTATGCTACAGGCCTTTCCTCAAGGCAATCGCATCTGAACCAGGGCAACCCACTCAAGCAACCGTCGTTCCGGCGAAAGCCGGAATCCAGGAAATCCCCGGGAAAAGAACGTGCCGGCTACCGAGAGTTCTGGATTCCGGCTTTCGCCGGAACGACGGGTTTATGTTGCGATTGCCCGGCAATGCGGAAGGGTGTGGGGCTATCAACCCTTGTTGCCATTATCATCGGGGTAGGGGCGGGTTTGTAACCCGCCCGACGGTCAACGGCAAACACCGTCCGGCAAACCGGTGGGTCATACTTTCGCCGGAACGACGGTTTCAGGAATGGCGGGTTTATGCTGCGATTGCCTTCGGCTTTTCCTCAGGATAGGCGCATAGTCAATACCAATAACAATACCCGCTTAACAATATCCGCTCATGGTGAGCTTGTCGAACCACTTACCTATCCTTCGACAGGCTCAGGATGAGCGGGGTATTATCGCCGGGCCGGGCATCAGTACTTATAAAAATGGTGTTTAATCTCAAACTCGGCGTCGTGGCGGGAGAACAGTTCCCAATTCGACCGCCGAATTGCCAGGTAAGAGTCGGTCAGCAGCGGCCCCATGGCGTCGGTCAAAACCGGGTCGGACTCCAGGGCGCGGATGACTTCGGGCAGGGAGGCCGGCAGCCGCCGGATGCCCCGGCGTTCCAACTCCTCGGGCGTCAGCAGGGACGGGTCTTGTTCTACCGACATCTCCGCCCGGGGCCGCAAATCCCGCGCCACTCCGTCCAGGCCGGCGGCAATCAGCCCGCCCAGGGCGATGTAGGGGTTGGAACTGGAATCGGCCGGCCGGAACTCCAGGTTGGTCGAGGCCATTTCCTGCCCCCGGAACCGGGACGGTATCCGCAGGGCCGCCTCCCGGTTGTCCGGCCCCCAACAGACGTAGGCGGTGCTCCAGGAGCCGGGCGACAACCGCCGGTAGCTGTTCATGCTGGGACTGGTCAAG
Source organism: uncultured Dehalococcoidia bacterium (assembly GCA_958295765.1). Lineage (GTDB taxonomy): Bacteria > Chloroflexota > Dehalococcoidia > Lucifugimonadales > UBA3495 > CATQHB01. The sequence continues at coordinate 54,397 of CATQHB010000001.1, read as the reverse complement.
GCCAGCAAGGCCGGCAGATGTTCCATTATGCCCCCGATGAACTGGTAGGCCAGGGGGCTGAGGCCCTGCGCGTCGGCTGTGTCATAGAACCGATTGACCTGGCCGGCCAAATCCCACGCGCTGAAATGGATGTGGCAGCCGTTGCCGGCCTGGTCGGGAAAGGGCTTGGGGGCAAAAGAGGCGTACAAGCCGTGCTGATAGGCTACGTTCCGCACCGTCTCCCGGTAAATCAGGTGATTGTCGGCGGCCCGCACCGCCCCGGCGTGGCGGATGCTCAACTCGTGCTGCCCGTGGCCCAACTCGGTATGGTACTGCTCAATCCCGATACCCTGCCGCTCCAGGGCGTCCAGAATGTCATCCACCACTGGCCGGGCCGGCGTCATCCCTACGCTGGAATTGTCCAGGCTTTCGTCCAGCGGCGCAAACCCGTCCCCCTCCCGCCGCGCCAGATACCACTCCGATTCCAGGGCCGCTTGAATCGTCAGGCCCAAATCCGCCGCTTTAGCCAGCATCCGCTTGAGAAAATCCCGGGGACAGGCCGCCCAGGGTTCTCCTTCCAGGGTCATCAAGTCCGACAGCAACAGGGCGCGCTGGGGGGCATAGGGCAGGATGGTAAAGGTATCCGGGTCGGGCAGCAACCGCACTTCACCGCCCGGCCCCATACCGGGGACTACTTGCAGTTGGTCCATATCGCCCAACGCCTGCATCGCCGTAGTCATCCCGATGCCCGAATTAAGGCGGCCGGCCAGCCCGGCCCGGTGGGTCGCCTTGCCCCGGATGATGCCCCCGTTGTCGCACCAGAAAAAGGATACCAGCCTGACGCCGGCATCGGCGGCTTGCCGCAGAATTTCACTATGTTCCATATTGTTCTCTCCCGGAAAAGTCTTTGCCGGAAACATTATAGCGCAAAGCCGCCGCCCGGCTCACCCGGCCGGTTTGCCGGTGTTCTCAACTTGTGTTGGCATTATCATCGAGGTAGGGGCGGGTTTGTAACCCGCCCGACGTTCAACGGCAGGAAAGTGTCTGAAAACGGGTATGCCGTAGTTGACCGGTTCCCGTGCCTGAGCCAGGGCGGGTTATAAACCCGCCCCTACCACATCCAACCACCCGCCGGAAACGGTTAGATGCCAAGTCTGCGCTAGGAACAAAATTCGCTCATCCTGAGCTTGTCGAAGGATATTCCACTGGGTAGAGAGCGTGGTTCGACAGGCTCACCATGAGCGGGCAATGCCAAGGCAATCGCAGCATAAAACCGTCGTTCCGGCGAAAGCCGGAATCCAGAATCCTCAGTAGCCGGCCCGCTCTTTTCCGGGGGATTTCCTGGATTCCGGCTTTCGCCGGAACGACGGTTGCTTGGGTTGCAATGCCCGGCAAGCCAACGCAACGGCTTTCAGCGTGGTACAATCCTACCATCCAGCGCAAAACAGCCAGGACAGCCTGAATTAACACCGCCGCCGGTTTGGCCGGGGCGCCGGGAGGCCCATTACGCAGCCGCAGTTTCCGTTTCCGCCGGAGTATTTTGGCCGGGAGGATGAGCAGGACGACACGCTGTTTTACGTCCAGCCCCGGCTGGTAGTGCATATTGATGACGGCGCTATCGCCGCCGTGGGCGCGGCGTTCCGCAACCTCATCCCGCCCGACGGCGTCGTGCTGGACTTGATGAGCAGTTGGCGTTCCCACTGGCCGGCGGGACACCCCAAGGCCCGGCTGGTGGGCCTGGGGATGAACGCCGTTGAAATGGCGGAAAACCCGGACCTGGACGAGTACGTGGTGCAGGACATCAACCGCAACCCGGAACTGCCCTTTGCCGACGCCGCCTTTGACGCCGCCGCCATCACCGTGTCGGTGCAGTACCTGACCAGCCCCATTGCCGTCTTTCAGCAGGTGAACCGCATCCTGAAACCCGGCGGCGTCTTTATCGTAACCTTCTCCAACCGGATGTTTCCCACCAAGGCGGTGCGTATCTGGCGCGCCACCAGCGACCGGGGCCACCTGGACTTGGTAGCCGCCTATATGGAGGCCGCCGAGTTTGCAGACATCCGGGGCGGGTTGACCAACTCCGAGTCCAGCCCGCCGGACGACCCCCTGTTTCTGGTAGCCGGCGTCAAGGCGACCGACCCGGAGTTGTTGTCGGAGTAGGCGTCTCCTGGTATTCCCGACATTTGTTGGCTGGTAGGGTAGGGGCGGTTCGCGAACCGCCCCTACGCCGCTGAAAATATGCAGCGTTCTCCCGACTGAAAGGCCCGGGCAACCGCAACATAAACCCGTCCTTCCGGCAACCCGTCATCCAGAACCCCCGGTAGCAAAACCGTCGTTCCGGCGAAAGCCGGAATCCAGAAAGCTCATTAGCCGGCCCGTTCTTTTCCGGTAAGATTTCCTGGATTCCGGCTTTCGCCGGAACGACGGTTATTTGGGGAATGACGGTTGACTGCCTAAAACGCCCTCCTATGCGACACTTCCGTTTCTACTGAGGTGATGAACTCCAGCAGGACGGCCTGGCCCTCTTCCGTTTTGCGCCTGGCCCGGTGGAAGGCCGGGATGATTTCCGCCGGGTCTTCGATGCGCTCGGCGTAGCCGCCCATTTCCCGGCCCAGGCCGGCGTAGTTGCCGCTCAAGTCCCGGGTGTTGTATAGCTCATGAGAGGTAGCCATAATCTCTACCTCGGCGCCCATGCTGGAGTTGTTCAGCACCACGGTGATGATGGGCAGGTTGCTGCGTACCGCCGTCTCAAAGTCCAGGCCGGTCATTCCAAAGGCGGCATCCCCCATAAAGTTGACGCAGACCTTGTCCGGCTGGGCCAGCTTGGCGCCGATAATCAGCCCCAGCCCGGTGCCCAGCCCGTGGGACTTGCCCCAGCCCAGGTAACTCCCTGATCCCTGCGAGCGGTAGAAGGGTAGCAGTTCGTCCCGGGGACTGCCCGAATCGTGGGTTACGATGGCATCCTGGGGCGGGATAGCCTGCATAAAGTCGCCGATGACCCGGTAGGGATTGATGGGCCGCTGGCCGGCGGTCAGTTTGTGATTCCACCGGGCCAGCCAACTCTCCCGCTCGGATTGGATGGTGGCGGCAGTGGCGGTAGTGGACTGGCGGGTGTCGCCGACGATGGCGCGGCAGGCGTCAATAAGCTGGCGCAGGGCCAGTTTAGCGTCGGCCATTATGGGAATGTCCACCCGGTAATCCTTGTTCAGGTCCCGGGGATCGTTGGTAATCTGGATGATGGTCTTACCCGACGGGATGTTGATGTAGCGGACGTGCCTGGTAAAGCTGCACCCGACGCCCAGCACCAGGTCGGCCCGTTGCATAAACTGATAGACCGGCCCGGACATAACGCCGCTGGCGCTGCCCAGGGCCAGGGGGTGAGTTTCGGGAAAGACGCTCTTGCCGGCCAGGCTGCTCATCACCGGGATTTGGAGCAGTTCGGCCAACTCCAGCAGTTCAACGTCGGCGCCGGCGTAGCGGACGCCCTGGCCGGCGTGGAGCACCGGCGCATCAGCGGCGCAGAGGGCCTGCGCCGCCGCCTCAATGTCGGTCGGGTTGCCCGGAAAAGGCAGGGGCCGCAGGGGAGTATAGGCCGCCGCCGCTTCCGCCGCCGCGCCGGACACCTCGCCGGTAGCTACGTCGGAGGGTATTTCCACCAGCACCGGGCCGGGCCGGCCCTGGCGCAGGGCGGCAAAGGCCCGGCGCAGGGTATCCGCCGTCCGGTCCGGGTGATTAAGCTGCTCGATATACTTGGTTACCCCGGCGTAGCTGGTCATTGAGCTGAAAAAGGGCAGAATCCCCTGGCGTTCCATGGGATGCCCCTGGGCCAGGATGAGCAGGGGGGTGGAGTCGGAGTAGGCGGTGGCGACGCCGGCGAAGGCGTTTTCGGCGCCGGGGCCGTACTGCATAGCAAAGACGCCCAAGGGGTTTCCGCAGGTAACGCGGCTGTACCCGTCGGCAATGCCCACGCCGACCCGCTCCTGGCGGCTGATGATAGGCCGGATGCCGGCGGCGGCGCACGCCTCCAGCACCGGGGTAGTGGGGAAGCAACTGAGGTATTGCACCCCTTCCTGCTTCAGGATGTCGGCAATCAGGTCAACAGTACGCATAGTTTAAGCGCCTCCGGCTTGTTCGGTGTTCTCGGTGTTGATGATGTTAAAGATTTGGGGTGTTCTTAATGTTTGTTGGTGTTTCTTGCCAGGCTACGTTTCGTTGGCCGGTAGGGGCGGGTTTGTAACCCGCCCTGTCTCCGGTGCAGGAACGGTTAGCTATGCGCACCCGTTTTCTGACATTTCCTTACGATACTGAACTATCATAAGAAAAGTGCTTATGATAGTTTTTGCCTTAAAACTATCGTAAGGATACTTAAAACTGGCCTCTGGTACAATGCCCGGGCCGCCAGTCCAGGGCAATCGTGCCTTAACCAGGGCAACCCAGGCAACCGTCATTGGCAACCCAAGCAACCGTCGTTCCGGCGAAAGCCGGAATCCAGAACCTTCGGTAGCCGGCTCCCTCTTTTCCCGGAGGATTTCCTGGATTCCGGCTTTCGCCGGAACGACGGTTTATGCTGCGATTGTCTTGGTCGTCATTCCCGTTTCCGGGCCTACGAGTCAAGTTAGTCAGGAGTTGCCAGTTGGCTATAGGACATTGAAAGCCCGACGCCATTGAAAATTCTATGCCATAAAACCCAAGTCATTCCGAAAAATTCTATGTCATTCCGAGCGGAGCGAGGAATCTAAAATGCCTAGCCCTTGCCCACTTCCGGTTCCGGCAGAAATCTGGCTTATGAAGGATTTTAGATTCCTCCCTGCGGTCGGAATGACAGATTAAGCGGTCTGGATTACGGTTTTCGCCGGAACGACGGTTTATGATGCGATTTCCCTGACAAAACCCCTGCAATGCGAACGACCGCCGCCACCCCTACCCGGCCGTTTCCATTACCATTACCGCGTCGGCCAGGCATACCAGGTCGCCCCGCTGGTTGGTGCCTTTTACCCGGCACTCTACCAGGCCCCGGCCGTTCTCTGCCCGCTTGCCGGTTATTTCGCCGCCGAAGGTTACCGTGTCCCCGGCGCGGAAGGGGGTGATGGCCCGCATCAGCAGGCTGCCGCCGTCGTAGAAGGCGCGCAGGGGGAAGGACAACTCCAGCATCTGGTCCACGTAGGACATGGTGGCCGGGCCGGCGTTCACCGTGCCGCCAAAGATGTTCTGCCGGGCAAACTCCTCGTCGTTGTGGATGTTGCTCTCGCTGGGCGGGCCGGCCAGGCGGAAGTCGCTCTTGCGGTTGATGATGTCCTGGCTTTCGGTGATGGACAGTTCGGCCAGGGCGTCGCCCACCTGGATAGCGTCAAAGGTCAGCAGCCGGGGCGCCGCCGGAGTAGGCCGGACGCTGGCGGCGTTTCCTTGTTCATTCCCTTCGCCGTTGTCCCCAACCCCCGTCGGGGCCGGGGCGCCGGCAGTACCGGGAACCTCCCGCTGGCCTTTGGCGTACTCAAATATGCAGGTGTAGTCATACTGGCCCACCGCCTCGCCCCGCTGGTTGGTCGCCTCAATGCGGAAGGTAACGAACTTGCTGCCGCGCCGCTCGTACTTTTCCAGCACCCGCCCGACGCCGGTGATGGTGTCGCCGGCCAGGGCCGGCCGGAACCAGCGGGCCTCGCACTTGGCGAAGGGGGTCTGCCGGCGGGCGGTTTTGGACTGCTCCAGGGCGGTAAAGCCGTTGTTCCCGGCGATTTCGGCCCGCAGCAGGGGGGCATAGGACAGGGCCATAGTGGGCATCGGCGCCGCTACGCCGCCGTACTCGGTGCTGCCTTTGCCCACCCGGTAGCGGGGGTCCGGGTTCTGGGCGATGCTGGCGTACTCGGCAATCTGCTCCGGGGTAATGGCAACCACCGTCGGCGGCGCGGCCTGCCCCGGCGCTACGGCGTCAAAATCCCACAACCGTTCCGTAATTTCTACCATTCTATTTCCTCCGGGGTTTTTTTATCCACGAAGGGACACGAAGGGGCACGAAGGATTTATTATTATTTATCTATTTATCCTTCGTGTTCCTTCGTGGATAAATCAAAATCAGGCCGGTTGTACCAGTTCAATCAGCACGTCGTCCGGGCCTTCGATGTAGGCCAGGCGTAGGCCGCCGGTTACCTCGGTCAGGGGCAGGACTACCCGGATGCCGTCCGATTCCAGCCGGGCGAGTTCCGCCGCTAAATCCTCTACGTGAAAGCCGAAATGCTCCAGTCCCAGGCGGTTTAGCTCGGCCACCGCCGGCTCGTCGGAAGAGCCGGCCGGCTTGGATGATACGTTAAGCCGGGTGGGGCCGCCTACCTCCATTCCGATGGTAATGGTGCCGGGCATAACCTCCCGCTCCGACACGATTTTGGCCTCAAAGTATTTTTCGTACCAGGCCGCCGAGGCGTGAGGGTCTGCCGACCGTATATGCACGTGGTTAATAGCGTAAGGCATAGCGTTCTCCTTTCGTGGGGGTTCTTTTATCCACGAAGGGACACGAAGTTACACGAAGGATAAATAGCTAAATAATAATAATAAATCCTTCGTGCCCCTTCGTGTTCCTTCGTGGATAAAGAGAAAAGCCTACCCGATTTCTGCAAAGGGCGGCGTGGGCATCCCTTCCTGCCAGGTGGGGTCGCGCAGTTCCAGGCGGTTGCCGCTGGGGTCAAAGAAATACAATTCCCGGCCGGTAAAGAAACCCCGGGCCCGGTACACCAGGTCGTCAACCGGAATCTGCTGCTCCCGGAATAGGCGGCAGGCGGTTACAAAGGTTTCCGGGTTGACGGTGAAGGAGTGGTGAACCTTGCGGTCCCGCTGCGACGCTTGCAGGGTAGGCTCGTCCAGTTCGCAGAGCAGGATGTTGTGGTCGCCGACGTTGAAACAGGACATACCGGAGTTGCCCAGGCGTCCTTTGGCCTCCAGGCCCAGCAGGTCGCCGTAAAAGGCTTCCGCTTCCGCCAGGTCGTTGACCGGGATTGACCAGTGGGTAACGCCCTCGATTTTAAGCAAGCCCATCGTTGGCCTCCTTTTGTTGCCCTTACCCCGCCCAATCCCCCAGGTGAGGAATGAGGATTCGGGTATATCCCTTACATCACATCCCCGGCGAGGCGTGGTGGGCGGTGAGCCGCCAGCCCTGGGGGGTGCGGACGAAAATGTTGGTTGCCAGGACGCCGAAGTTGTCGGCCCGGCCTTGCAGGACGCTGGTGATGTTCTCGACGCAGGTAACCCAACCGCAATCGCCGGCCACCACCACGTTGACGTAACGGATGTTGAAGTGCATCAGGGTGGTGTTGTGGAAGATGCGCCGCCAGCTTTCCCGGATGGTTTCCCAGCCCACCAGGGGCTGCCAGCCGGGGTGGACGCACAGGGCCTGCTCCGAATCCAGGCAGACGGCATCCATCGCCGCCAGGTCCAGCGCGCCAAAGGCGTCGTAGAACCGCTGGTTGGCCTCTTTAACCGCTTCTATATCCTCAGTGTTGGTCGGCATCTAGGCTGTCATCTCGTTGTAATCGGCGTTGTCAGTGTCCCGGCGTAGCCGTCCCCTTACCACCGGCCCACTCCTTTGGGAAAGGGCCGGGGCAAGGGGACGGCGGTTGCTGCCGGTTTAGTGCATGGGAGAGAAGGAGGCGGGGATTACGATTTTGTTCTCCTGGTGTACCAGGAACTCCCGGGTCGGCGGGGGCCAGTTGGGATTCTCGGCGGCCTGGGTGCGGATGCTGGTGCGCTCGGCCAGGTCCTTATAGGGCCAGACGTGCATCCACTTGCTGGAGCCGTCTTCCAGTTCGCAATACATCCCGGCGGCCAGGGGCGAGTACTCTTCCCGGTGGGGGACGGCGGCGGCCCAGCGCTTCAACACTTCGTCCAGCGAACCGGGCTGGTAGGTATAAATCCGCATCTCATAGACGCCGCCCAGTTCCCGGTCGCCCATAGGAGTCATAAACTCGGCGGGGTTCCAAATCTGGGAGTCCATATTCAGGATGTTGCCGCCGTTGGGCGGGGGCCAGCCCTCAACGCTGGTGCCGCGGCACTCTTCCCGGTGTTCCTCGTTCTCATAGGGCCAGATGTGGATGACCTGGTTCAGCGGGCCGATGTCGGTATGCCAGAAGGCGGCCAGGGGAGATACCTCTTGCCGGCCCGGCAGGGCCTTCCCAAAGTTATCCTCAAACTCCGCCACGCTGCCCGGCTTCATATCATAGGTACGCACTTCGTAAATCATAGCAACTCCTTTTCTCCGAATGTTGGCGCGTCCCTTTACATAAGGACTGACCGCCGGCGCTAGTGTAGCAAAAAGACGGTCAATGGGCAAACGGGGGGCGGGGGACGGTTTGATGCTACGATTGCCCTGCCCGGGGTAAATACCCCGCTCATCCTGAGCTTGTCGAAGGATGTTTTACGGGATAGGTAGGGGTGCCACGTAGCGGCGTAGGGGCGTTTCGCGAAACGCCCCTACGGGATGGCCCATTGGATAGGTAGGGATGGTTCGACAGGCTCACCATGAGCGGCCTTGTTCCGGCAAAAACGTGGCGGTTGACTGCTTGTAAATGTGCTATACTCAACTGGCGCGGCCCTGCCGGTACTTTAACAGGTGAATAGCACGGGATTTCATACAGGGTTTCCGCCTTGGCAAAAGAGGAAAGGAGATGACTTATGGTTACTAAAAGAATCAGTGGACGGGACTTTGAGGAGCGGCTCCGCACCCGGTTGGGGACCTGGTGCGACATAGCGTACGATTCTAATATGGACCACCTATACAAGATTGACTTCACCATTACCCGGTTCAGGGACACCTTCTTTACCAGCCCGATCGGGATTCAGGTTACCCTGAAAGACGACGATGTTAGAAAGCAAAGCGAGTTTTTGAGAATCCACCGCTCCGGGCGGGTCGTTCCCAAGACCGTGTTCCTGGAGGTATCGCCCACCGCCGACCTGGACAGCGCCGCCACCATTGCCTACATCGCCCTGGGGAACCTGACCTTCAGCAAGCGGTTCCAGGCCCAGGACATCAAGGTGGTGGGCGTCCGGATCGACAGTGATTCCTACGAGTTTTTCAAGCTGGAGGAGAACGCCCAGGTCATCCGGTCGGAGGCGGTGAACCGGGACCCGACCCGGCAGGATAACCGCCTGGTCGGCGAGGTGGTCTGGTACAACGCGGAACGGGGTTACGGGTCAATCTACTGCCCCAGCCGCGGCGAGGAGTTCTACCTGCACATCTACAAGGCCGACCCGGCCCTCAAGAACATCCTGCAAGAGATCGCCGTAACCGGGTTTTGTGAGCAGCCGATTCCCGTAACCTTTGCCGACGGCGGTTACCGGGAGGGCCACAGCAAGCCCCAGGCCCAATACGTTACGGCGGCCTGAGCCGGAGGAGGGGAGGCGCGATGTACGGATTGGCGATTCTTACCGTCAGCACTTCCGGCTACTACGGCCAGCGGGAGGACACCAGCGGCGACAAGATTAAGGAGTTGCTGCCGCCGCCGGACTATGACCTGGTGCGCTACGAAATCGTTTCCGATGAGAAGGAGATGATTGCCGGGCGGATGGCGGAGTGGGCCGACGCCCCGGAGGTCAACCTGATTGTCAGCACCGGCGGCACCGGGTTAGGCCCCCGGGACGTTACGCCGGAAGCCTGCTTGTCCATCATTGACCGGGAGGTGCCCGGCCTGGCCGAGACGATGCGGGCCGAGACCCTGAAGTTCACGCCGATGGCGATGCTCAGCCGCTCGGTGGCTGGCATCCGGGGCAAGGCCCTGATAATCACCCTGCCGGGCAGTCCCAAGGGCGTGGCCGAAACCCTGGAAGTGGTCAAGCCGGTACTGCCCCACGCCCTGGAACTGCTGCGCCGGGAGTCGGTGAATGAGCACCCGGTTTAGGGTGAGTCATTCGGATAATCTCCATTACCTTGAAGGATAGAGAGTTGGACTCGGACGGTTATGTTCTCTTCACGTTATCGCACCGGTTGTACGTGCAGGGCGTAAGACTAGCTCTGCGGGAACGGTTAACCGCGATTTTCGGCGAAGATTGGTGGGAGAAGGGAGTAGAATACGCGCTTCAGGAAAACCAAATAAAGAGTCTCCATAGTGAGATGGAAAGACACCCTCATCGGGAACGGCATCACTTCATTGAGGCAGCCCATTTTGGTTGGATTATTGTTAAACACCACAATGACGGCTTCGCGGATGCCTTCAATGATACGATAAGGACTTTCAAGGAAATCCGGCACTTGATAAATCTGCGCAACGAATGGGCGCATATCCACGATATACCCCCGGTCCAGGCTATTCAGGCGGCGGACCTGATGAAGGGAATCCTGGCTTCTCTCCACCGGGAAGAGGCTCTGGAGATTGAACGAATGAGTCAAGAGTTTGTCCTCGACCCCGAATCCCGCAATGCGCGGGACTCGATTGATTATCTTGACCATCAGGATAATGGTTTAGATACCAGGGACTTGGCAGTTAGCCCACTGGAACTTTGGCGTCAGCTTCAGTCGTACCTGGTCGTGGAAAAGTCGGTAGAACTATACAATGACGAGCCGGACGAGTCTGATGAGTCAGATACGCTGGCTCGCGTAACCATCAGGGTCCACAATACGGCGTTGGATAGCAGTGATTGGCCGGCGGTGTGTTTTTCGTCGGTTGTTATCCATGCTGAAGGCGCCCATTCGCCACGAAATTTGGGGCAACTGGAACCTGGCGAGACCCGGGAGTTTCAATTCTCTTTCCCGGTGAAGCGGTTGGTAGATGTTGAATTCCAGGTGTCCGGCACCATTGACCCGGTTAAACTTTTAGAGTTCAGACGCCCGACGCCGTTGCCCGCCGAAATCATCTCCCCGTTGCAACGGGAATTTGGAAACCGTCTGGAATCGATTGGTATTAAGGAATTCATCAATACGGCTTTGGAGGAAATCGGAGCGCCTGACGCCAATATGACGCTCGCTGACATTGCCATTGTGCGCGAAAACATTCGGTTGCGGGCTAACGCCGAAGCCGAGAAGCGAAACGCTCTTGCCAGCCTGTTTGAGGAGTTCCATCTAAGCAGGAATTCTACTTTAGGCTCGAGAATCAGGGAAATCATTCTAGCCCTGGAAGATTTCGGAAATAAACTACTGGCCCTGGATGCGGCCATGGGTCAAACCAACCTGGCGGTAATAACCGAAGCAGTCCAGAATCTGCGACAGATTCAACTGGCGGTACTCCGCGTTGAGGATACTATCAGAACGATGGCTAGGAACGACTAATGGTTACTGAAAATCAGACCAACCCCGAACCGGTCTATTGGCCCCGGGTCAAGGAACTTCTGGAGAACATTATGGAGCGCTGGAAGGAGCGTTGGGGCCGGGAACCCTACCCGGGGATTCACGAATACTATTGGGAGACGCCCCAGGACCTGGCCGAGGCGGTGCTCAACGGTTTCCGCGCCATTGAACCCGGCCTGCCCGGTCGGGAGACTTACCTGGTTCGCTCCCTGGACCGGGCGGTAGGCACCTTCGGCAAGATGCCCCTGCGCGGCCCCTTCCTTACCCGCGCCGAGGTGAACGAGATTGCCGCCTGGATTGACGCCGGTATGCCCGAGGGGCCGGAGTAGCCGGCCGGTTTTCCGGTATTTTCAACGTTGATTGGTATTTTCATTGGTAGGGGCGGGTTTGTAACCCGCCCTTCCGCAATGGCAGAATCATTTGGGTAATGGAGCCAGCGTATCCGACACATCCTTGCACCGGAGAACCTGGGCGGGTTATAAACCCGCCCCTACAATGCACAGCGCCGGGCCGGTCAAGGAACCCCAACACCCGTTGAAAATATCCAATAAAGACAACAGGAAAGGGGCGTACCGTAAAGGTACGCCCCTGAACTTTTGCGGTGGTTCAGGCCAGGGAAACCGTCCGTTTAGACCAGCGCCGGCTCCTTAACCTTGTTGTAAACCTGGATGCGGCCCCGGGTGTGGTCGAGGACGCAGATGCGGCCCTGGCTGTCAATCTTGACCGCGCAGGGGTGGGCAAAGTTCCGCTCGTAACCGGGGTTGTTGGCGTAGGCCAGCGCCCGCTGCCGAATCATATCCGGGTTGGATACGAGCTTGTCCTTGCCCCACTGGGACATCACGTGGTCGCCGACCAGTTGGGTCAGGAAACGGCCGTCCGGGGCCAGAATCTGCACCCGGTTGTTCAGCCAGTCGGTTACGCAGATGTCGCCGTCGGCGTCCACGGCGACGCCGTTGGGTCGGTTGAACTCGCCTACGCCGCTGCCGGAGCGGCCAAAGCTGGCCTGCCACTGGCCGTCGGCGGTGAACACCTGAACCCGGTCGTTCCGCCAGTCGGCCACATAGACCAGCCCGTCCTGGCCCAGGGCGATGCCCCAGGGCAGGTCAAACTCGCCGTTGCCCTGGCCGGGCCGTCCGAACTGGCCCAGGTACTGGCCGTCCAGGGTGAACTGCTGCACCCGGCCGTTGCGGCTGTCGGTGATATAGACGGTCTGGTCGGCGCTGATGGCGATGCCGGCCGGCCGGTCAAGCTCGCCGTCGCCAGAGCCGCCCACGCCCCACTTGCCGAGGAACTCGCCGTCCCGGGTAAAGATGCTGACCCGGTTCAGCCATTCGTCGGTAACGTAGAGACGCTCTTCCCGGTCGAGGGCGATACCCGAGGGCCAGATAAAGTTGCCGTCTTCCTCGCCGTAGGTGCCGAACTCGGTAACGTATTCCTCGTCCAGGGTGCAGACGGTAATCCGAACTCCGTCGGGGCGGTTCTCATAGGAACGGTTGAGGACGTAGGCCACGCCGTCGGAGTCCAGGGCAAAGTCCACCGGGTTGCGGAACCCGGTGCCGGCGAATTCGTTACGGCCTACGGAATGGCTGTACTCGAATGTCCGGTCGGTAAGCCCAAAGAAATGGGTGCTCATGCTCTTACCTCATCATTTTGCGGTTGTTTGGGTCTTTCCGGGGTTGCGGGCCGCTCCGGGGAACTTCCCGTAAGTCGGGAAGGCCGCGCCGGAGCAGCCCGGTTTTTACGAAAGGCGGGGGAGCCTAGAGGAACTTCACCTTCTCATAGCTGCCGCCAACGATGGGCTGGGCGTCCATGCGGAACCAGTCCTCGATGATGGTGGTGTAGATGGAGCGGAAGTCCGTATTGAAACGGAGGTTGCCGCCCTCTTCCTGCTGGCTCGGCTCCAGGGAGGGATACTCGCCATAGATGCCGCCCTTGACATGGTCGCCAACGGCAAAGGCCACGCCGCCGGCGCCGTGGTCGGTGCCGGAGCCGTTATCGCCGATGCGCCGGCCAAACTCGGTGAACATCAACAGGACGACGTTATCGCTGGCGTCGTGGTCTTTCAGGTCGGCCATAAAGGTCTCTACGTTGTTGGACACGTCGCTCCACAGGCCGGAGTGAAGTACCGCCTGGTTGGCGTGGGTGTCGAAGCCGTTGTACGGCGACGTAGTGTAGAGAACCCGGCTGCCGAACTCGGCCAGGTGGGTCTGGGCGATGTTCTTCATATACTGGCCGACCACGGTGGACGAGTATTCCACGTTGGAGGTGTACTTGTCCGGGGCGGTCGCCAGGATGTCGGCGCCCTTGAGGGCGTTGGTGCCGGTGCTGTGGATGTAGTCCAGGACGGCGCTGCGGCCGACGGCCGGCGAATACATCCGCCCGAAAACGTCCAAAGCCTGGTCCCGCTGATTTTCGCCCTCAATGCCGGTCAGCAGGCCGTAGGTCTCCAGGTTGCCGACGGAGGCGACCGGCACGCCGTCCATTACCAGGGCGCGGGGCAGGCCCCGGCCAAAGTTGACGCCGGTCAGCACGTTCTCCGCGTTGGGGTCGATTTCCTTGAGCGCCCGGCCCAGCCAGCCCTCGGTGCCAATCTTGTCCGGCTCGCAGGTGTGCCAGATGTCCATGGAACGGAAATGGGAGTAGCTGGGGTTGTTATAGCCCACGCCCAGGAAAATCGCCAGCTTGCCCTCGTCCCAGAACTTCTTCAGCGGCCCCATAGTCGGGTGAAAGCCCAACTCGTCGTTCAGGGGAATGACCTGCCCCTCGGCGATGCCCAGCTTGGGCCGGTAGTCCCGATACAGCGGGTTGGCATAGGGAATCACGGTGTTCAGGCCGTCATTGCCGCCCGAAAGGGAAAGCACGGCCAGTACCGGGTCTTTTTGCGTAGAAACCATGTTCTCTTCTCCTACAACTGAATTACTCGAACTGGAACTCTGCCGTGGCGGCAATCATCTGGAACATTTCGCCGGTGCGCCGGGCGAAGTCGGCCCGTTCCGCCGGGCTGCCGTGGCTCAGGTCGCCGCCCTTCAAGGCGTGAGACCGCAACTCGGTCAGCGTGTCGTCGGTAACGGTCAGCGGCCCGGTCAGGTCCAGGCAGCCCTCAACGAACTGGTCCGGCGTCAGGGTGTCGCCCCGGGCCATCAGCCGATCCACCAGAGACTGGACGCCCGGCAACTCGGTGTTGCCCAGCAGGTCGGAGGCGAAGTTGATGCGCTCGACCAGCGTACCGCTGTCAATCCACTCCCGGCCGGTATGCCAGCCCTCCACCGTCGGGGGATTCATCAGGTCCATCCCCATATACTTGGGTTCCTGGGAGAGTTCAAACAGGCCGGGCTGGATTTCCCGATGCTCCCCCACCATCCGCAGGGTGCTTACCACCATCTCCGCCGGGTTCTTGACCTTGGCGTACCGGACGCCCTCCGCCTTGAAAAAGTCGGAGTTGAACAGCACCCGCAGCATGGCGCTGATTTCGTAGCCGGAGTCGAAGTAGGCTTGCTCCAGCGCGTCAATCGCGGCCATATCGGCCGGCGGGGTCAGCCGCCAGGCGGGAATCTGCACGTCGTCGGCGACGAAGTAGTTATAGAGGTGGCGGGCCAGGAAACGGGCGGTGGCCGGCTGCCGGGCGATGATGTCCAGCACGTCGTCCCCGTTGAGGTTGCCGGTCTCGCCGAGGAAGGTCTTTTCGCTGTCATCGTGGTCGGCCGGGTCGAACCGGAAATCCCAGGGACTGCGGCCATAGGGGAAGGGCGGGTAGGGCGGCGCAATGTTCCAGCCGGTAAAGGCCCGGGCGCAAGCCTTAACGTCGTCCTCGGAGTAGTTAAACTCCTCATCCTTGCCCACGCCCAAAGAGAACAACTCCAGCAGTTCCCGGCCGTAGTTCTCGTTCAGGGCCTCCTTGTGGCTCTCGTTGTTGTCCAGGTAGTAAACCATGGCCGGGCTGGTGGACAGGCGGTAAAGCAGGTCGCGGAAGTTGCCCATACCGTGGTCCCGGAACATCTGGATCATCCGCCCCATTTCCTGGCCGCTGTCAATCTTGCTGTGGCCGGCGCAGAAAATCATGTGCCAGAACAGGGCCATCTTTTCCTGCAACTGGCGGGGGTTGTTAATCATTCGATAGACCCACGCCTGGATGTTGGTCTCGATGGCCGCCGCCTCGTGATAGGCCGGCTGATAGCGCATCAGCAGGTCATCTTCGATACCGGGGCGTTCCTGAGGGGTCAACAGTTCTTCGACTACGTTGTCGTACCCCTGGGCGACTTTGGCTTCAATCTCATCGCGGCTTGCCCCGAAGGCGGCCCGCCGCAGCAAGTGAGCCATCAATGCGACATCTTGGTCAGCCATACAATCCTCCCTTTTTATTTGCTTTTGCCGTTGCATTTACGGCCGGCCCCGCCGGCCAACCCCATTGAATACCCCGCCGGCCCTAGCTGAACCAGCCAAAAAAGGGCCGTTGTTTGGTATCAATTATAAGGTAGGAATAAGATAACGCAAAGGGCCGGGCGTGTCAAGATTTGAGGGGCAGGCAGCCGGGATAAATGCCAAGTCAACACCAGTAACAATATCCGCCTGATGTGAACATCATCCCCGTGATACGAACGACATCTCCGTGATACGAACAATATCCGCTCACGTAACAACATCCGCTCACGGTGAACAAAACCGCTCATGGTGAGCTTGTCGAACCATCCACCCGACTCTGTGGGTCATCCCGTAGGGGCGTTTCGCGAAACGCCCCTACGGGTACATATACCCGTCAGGTCGCCGGGACTCCCTACCGCCCCCGGCTTGCGCCCCTAGGCCCCTAGGTAGGCAGCACCGCCTCAGTCCGTTCCTCCGGCAGGTCAATCATAAAGGTGTTGGCGTTAAAGGCCAGCATGGCGTAGTAGCCGAAAAGGGTGCAAAGCTCGGTCAAGCCCTGGCCGCCGAACTGGTCAAAGGCCGCCTGAAAGGTCTCCTGGCTGACCTGGCGGGTGCGGAAAAACTCCTGACCCAGGTTGACCACCGCCTGCTCGTCGGCGGCCAGTGGGGGCAGGGGTTGACCGTCGCGCAGGGCGTCGACGAAGGCGTCGCTGATGCCCTGGCGCCGGGCGCCGGCGGCGTGGGCGTTCCAGATAAACGGGCAATCGTTGGCGCGGGCGGTAACAATCATCGCCAACTCCTGGATTCGCTTGGGCAGGGTGGACTCGTCCCGCAGGTAGTTGACCAGGGAATTGGCCCGGCGGCGCATTTCCGGGCTGTTAATCATCGCCGAACCGGGGCCACTGGACACCACGCCGCCGCTGCCGGCGGTTTCAGCGTCAAAGGCATCGCGCAAGTTCTCAGGAACCATATCACGGGTAACAATGGGCGTTCGCATAGCTGTTCTCTCCCAATGAATGAATTGTATTGAATGGAATGAGTCTGCCGGGCCGGGAATGTGGGGTAACCGTTCCGGTATTGGTACAGGGGCGGTTGTTGGTATGCCGAATACGGCTCATCATAGGCATACATCAGCGCATTGGCAAGGGTTGGGGGGATTGGGTCAGGGCAATCGCGTCTTAACTAGGACAAACCAAGACTACGGCAACCCAAGCAACCGTCGTTCCGGCGAAAGCCGGAATCCAGGAAATCCTCATGAAAATACCCCGCTCATCCTGAGCTTGTCGAAGGATAAACGGGTGGTTCGACAAGCTCACCATGAGCGGATCAGGCTCCCGTGAGCGGTTATTGTTGTTGGCATTGACTTGGCCCCGGCCCGGTCCCGACTCCCAAGACAATCGCATCATAAACCTGTCATTCCAACCCGTCGTTCCGGCGAAAGCCGGAATCCAGAACCCTGCGGTAGCAGGCACGTTCTTTTCCGGGGGATTTCCTAGATTCCGGCTTTCGCCGGAACGACGGTTACTTAGGAATGACGATTGCGTGGGTTGCCATGGTTAATACGCGATGCCCGCCCCGGCGCCCAACCCCGTTTGCTTTCCCTGGCCTGCTTTGCTACACTGCCCCTTTCCTTGGGTATTGACTGACCGCGCCGCAACTTTTGTTGGCGACTTTCCGCCGATTGGTGCGGATTGGTTTGATTGTTCCCGTTTCTGCGATTGCTTCAAGTGTTTCAAGGAGGCCGCCCCGATGACTGCCGCTTCTCCTACTGCCCCCTCTACTAATCCTGATACTGCTCCCGATACTGCGCCCAGCCTTTGGCCGGCCGGTTGGGTTGAAGAGACTTTGCCGGTGGCCGGAACCGGGCTGCAACTGGTCAAGGGCGGTTCCGGGGAGCCGCTGCTGATTCTCCACGATGAGATAGCCCATCCCGGCGCGCTGCGCTTTCACCGGGAACTGGCTGAGCACTATACCCTCTACATCCCATTCCACCCCGGTTTTGGCCGGACGGAGCGGCTGGATTGGGTGATGAATATGCGGGATTTGGCCGGCTGGTACTTGATGGCCCTGGATGAGCTGGACTTGGGGCCGGTCAACGTCATTGGCTGCTCCCTGGGCGGCTGGCTGGCCGCCGAAATGGCCTCAATGTCGCCCCGCCAGTTCAAGAAACTGGCCCTGGTCGCCCCTATGGGCATCAAGCCCCCGGAAGGGTATATTTACGATATGTTTCTCCAGGTGGCGCGGGAGTTCATCACCACCGCTTTCCTCGACCCGGAGAGTACGCCGGAGTTTGGGGAATTGTGCCCGGAGGCGCCGGAGCCGGAACACGCCCTGATTTGGGAAGTGGCCCGGGAGGAGGCTTGCCGGCTGGGTTGGAAACCTTATATGTACTATCCGGGCCTGCCCCACCTGCTGGAACGGCTCAACAAGCTGCCCACTATGGTGGTCTGGGGCCGGGAGGACGGCATCGTTCCGGTAAGCGCCGCCCAGGTTTATCACGAATCCATCCCCGGCTCGCGCCTGGAAATCCTGGATAACTGCGGCCACCTGCCCCAGGTAGAAAAGGCCGACGAGTTCATCGCCCTGGCCCGGCAGTTCTTTGCCTGACGCGCCGGATGGCAGGATGATAGTTGAGCCACGAACCGGCGCAAATAGCCACTAATAATTGATGTAACGATTTGTCCGGGACGCTGTCCGGGTTTGCGGCCAACCGGAACCAATCAGACATCCAGCCCAACAACAAAAAACCCTTCGTGCCCCTTCGTGCCCCTTCGTGGATAAAGCAAAGAAAAGGAGGAGACGATGTTTATCGGATACTTTACCGAGCGCCCCTACCAGGATCCCGGTTCCGGCTACTTCGGCGCCACCGGCAAGCCCATTATGGACTTGACCGTCAGCAACGAAATCTATGACCCCAAGCTCGGCTCCGAACTCTATAACCGCTACCTGGACGAAAAGCTGTACGCCGAGGAGATGGGGTTTGACGGGCTGATGCTGAATGAGCATCACGGCACCCCTTTCTGTATGGGCGGGGCGATGAACGTAGAAGCCTCCATTCTGGCCCGGATGACCAACCGGGCTAAAATCGTCCTGCTGGGCAACATCCTGCCCATCTGGGACGACCCCCTGTGGCTGGTGGAGCAGCTATCAATGATTGATATGATTTCCCGGGGCCGCCTGGTGTCCGGCTGGGTGCGCGGGACGGGACGGGAAAGCGTAGCCCACAACTCGCCGCCGCCCTATAACTGGGAGCGGTTCCAGGAGGCCCACGAGTTTATCGTCAAGGCCTGGACGACGCCCGGCCCCTTCCGCTGGGAGGGCAAGCATTTCCAGTACCGCCACGTCAACCCCTGGGTGCGGCCCTACCAGGAACCCCATCCCCCCATCTGGCTGCCGGGGGTGGTCAGCCGGGACTCGCTGATGTGGGCCGCCGAGAAGCGGATACCCTACATTATGCTGGCGACGGAGATGGAACCCACCAAGCAGGCGTTCCAGCTTTACCACGATACCGCCGCCGAACTGGGCTACGAATCCGGCTCCCAGAACATCGGCTACCTCTGGAAAGTCCACGTCGATGAGACCGAGGAACTGGCGGAGCAGACGGCCCGCAAGTACGTCCAGGGGCCGAGCAACCCCTTCCTGGCCGGCAACGAAGGGACGGTCAACCCGGCCCTGGTCAACCTGCCCGGCCTGACCTCCCGCTCCCGGGTACTGCCGACCCAATCGGTGGCGACCAGGGCTAGAGGCGGCGGTGGCGGCGTAGCCGGGGTGCTGGGCCGGCCCTACGAGCAGCAGATAGAGGACTACACCATCATCGCCGGTACGCCCAAGACGGTGCTGCCCAAGATTCGCCACGTGCTGGAATACATCCGCCCCGGCAGCATCTTTTTCTGGGACGGCGACGGCGCCATGACCCACGACGATTCCATGCGCAGCCTCCGGCTGATGGGCGAGGAGATAATCCCCGCCGTCAAGGAAATGGCGAAGGAACTGGAACTGCCCGGCCCCTTCGAGGTTGACCCGGCTACGGGGAAGGATATTCCGCAAGCGGCGGATTAGGGCGGTTTATCCCCGAACAAGTCTTTCCTTACGCGCAATTCCCTGGCAGTAAAGAGGTGTGTGATGACCAGCAAGTTGCCCGGCCGGGGGCCGGACGCCGCCGGGGGCGGAACCCTGGAACAATTCCCGGTATTCCCCCCCAGAGAGGATATGCAGAACTTCTATTATCTCTACCGGCAGGCTTTGCCCAGCGCCCTGGAACGGCACTTCGGCGCCTCGGAAGGTACGGCTATCGTCTGCGAAGCTCCGGTGGCCTGGAGTCCGAGCCAGCGCCAGGGGTTGCGGATTCCCGACCTGCTGGTAGCCTTTGGCGTCCACAGCCCCAACGTCATTGCCCAACTGGGGTATTCCATTCAGGACCAGGGCAAGCCGCCGGACCTGGTGCTGGAGGTGGCCTCGCACACCACCGGGCGCATTGACTACACGGCCAAGCGCAACGACTACGCGGCCTTCGGCATCCCGGAATACTGGCGGTTCGATTCGTCCGGTGGTCTGTACCACGATGCGCCATTGGCCGGGGACTTGCTGGTGAACGGGGAGTATCAAGCCATCAGCATAGTGCAGGGGGACGAAAACCACTTTTGGGGCCACAGCCCCCTGCTGAACCTGACCCTGTGCTGGGAGTTCGGCTACCTGCGCTGGTGGAACCCGGCAACCGGCCAATACTTGAGAACCTTTGATGAGGAAGCCGACGGGCGGGAACAGGGGGAACGGGAGCTACTGGCGCGCCTGGCTGCCGAGGCGCAACGCGACCAAGCCGAGGCGCAACGGGATGCTGCTGAAGCGCGGGTTCAGGAACTGGAAGAACAACTGCGCCGCCAGCAGGGTGGGTAGCCACCCCGCCGGCGGCGGATTAGGGCGGTTCATTCCCGAACAAATCTTACGCTACGCGCAATTCCCTGGCTGTTAAAGAGGTGTGTGATGACCAGCAAGTTGCCCGGTCGGGGGCCGGACGCCGCCGGGGGCGGAACCCTGGAGCAGTTTCCGGTATTCCCCCCCAGGGAGGATATGCAGAACTTCTATTATCTCTACCGGCAGGCGCTGCCCAGCGCATTGGAACGGCACTTCGGCGCCTCTGAAGGCACGGCGATCGTCTGCGAAGCTCCGGTGGCTTGGAGTCCGAGCCAGCGCCAGGGGTTGCGGATTCCCGACCTGCTGGTAGCCTTTGGCGTCCACAGCCCCAACGTCATTGCCCAACTGGGGTATTCCATTCAGGACCAGGGGAAGCCGCCGGATTTGGTGCTGGAGGTAGCTTCGCATACCACCGGGCGCATCGACTACACGGCCAAGCGTAATGACTACGCGGCCTTTGGCATCCCGGAATACTGGCGGTTTGATTCGTCCGGGGGTCTGTACCACGATGCGCCATTGGCCGGGGACTTGCTGGTGAACGGAGAGTATCAGCCCATCAGCATAGTCCAGGGGGACGAAAACCACTTTTGGGGCCACAGCCCCCTGCTGAACCTGACCCTGTGCTGGGAGTTCGGCTACCTGCGCTGGTGGAACCCGGCAACCGGGCAATACTTGAGAACTTTCGACGAGGAAGCCGACGGGCGGGAACAGGAACTGCTGGCGCGCCTGGCGGCTGAGGCGCAGCGCGACCAAGCAGATGCTCAACGGGAGGCTGCCGAGGCGCAACGCGACCAGGCCGAGGCGCGGGTTCGGGAACTGGAAGAACAACTGCGCCGCCAGCAGGGCCGTTAGCCGCCCCGCCGCCGGAGAATCGCCGTGTCCCGGGAATTATCGGCTGACGTGGTAGTTGACGTAGTAGTCATCGGCGGCGGGCCGGGGGGCAGCGCCGCCGCGACGATGCTGGCCCGCCAGGGCTGGCAAGTCCTGTTGCTGGAGCGGGAACGCTTTCCCCGCGCCCACGTGGGCGAGTCCCTGCTGCCGGCCAGCATCCCCGTCCTGGAGGAACTGGGCGTCCTGCCGGCGGTGGAGGCCCAGGGTTTCCTCAAGAAGTGGGGCGCAACTATGGTCTGGGGCCGGGACAAGACGCCCTGGAGTTGGTTCTTTGGCGAAACCAACCGCCGCTACCCCTACGCCTACCAGGTATGGCGGCCCCGGTTCGACCAACTGCTGCTGGACAACGCCGCCGCCCAGGGCGTAACGGTGCGGCAGGGCTGCCGGGCCACGCAAGTTCTATTTACTCAAGCTCTGATTGATGCCGGCCCCGCCCCGGCTGATGTTGCCCCGCCAAGCCGGGGCCGGGCCGTCGGCGTCCGTTACCGGGCCGATGACGGCGAGACTGGAACCGTCGGCGCCCGGTTCGTGGTGGACGCCAGCGGGCAGGGGGCGCTGCTGGGCCGTCAACTGGCCCTGCGCCGCTGGGATGAGTCCTTCCGCAACCTGGCCGTTTACGCCTACTATGCCGGCGCCCGCCGCCGGCCCCCGCCGGCCGACACCAACATTTTCATCGAATCCTACGCCAACGGCTGGCTCTGGACGATTCCCCTGCATACCGGCCAGGCCAGCGTGGGCGCGGTGGTGGATAGTCAGGTTGGGGATGCGCAGGTTCGGGAGTTGGGGCCGGCGCGCTTTCTGGAGGCGCAATTGGCCCAGGCGCCCCATACCGCCCGGCTGCTGGAGACGGCGCAGCGGGTGGGCGACCCCACTATCGTCAAGGACTGGTCTTACGCCTGTGCGGACATCGCCGGCGACGGCTACGTGCTGCTGGGCGATGCGGCCTGCTTTATCGACCCGCTTTTTTCCTCCGGGGTGCATCTGGCCCTGATGTCGGGCGTCCTGGCTGCCGCCTACGTAACCACCGCCCTGCGGAACCCGGAAATGGCTCCGGCGGCGGCGACGGTCTATCAGGAACTTTACTACAAGGAATATCACCACTTCCGTGAGATGGTGCGCCTGTTCTATTCCAGCAACCGCACCGTTGAATCCTACTTCTGGGAGGCCCGCCGTATTCTGGACTCCGGCGCCGGCTCTGACCCGGACGCTGACGCTGCTGCTGACCCGGAACGCGGCGCCGGTCTCTCTCCCCGGCTGTCCTTTATCCAGGCGGTGGCCGGGCAGCCGGCCCGGGGCTATGAGCGGATGGTGTTGGAGCGGGGCCAGGCGCCGGCCCGGTTCGTCAACGACGTGCGCGCCGTGGAGTCGGAAAGGGCGGCCCGCCAAGCCCGGATGGAGAGTTATCTGACCGCCCCGGCGGACGGGATTGCCCCGGTCTATCAGGCAGTGCCAAAACTGCGCCCCGGGGTACGGGTGGAACGCAAGCCGGTGGTCGGCGACGGCGAGTTCACCTGGGGCTACGCGCTGATTACCGAGGGACACCCGGAGGGATTGCCTTGCAGCGGCCTGGTGGCCCGCCTGGTCTCCCTGCTGGACGGCCAGACCCCGGTGTCCACCCTGCTGAACCGAATAACCGACGGCATGGACGAAGGGCAAAAGGAACAACTGGCCGCCGGCATCCTGGCGACCCTGCGGATTCTCTACGTGGACGGGACAATAGCGGAGTTGGCGGGGCTGTAGGGCTGGATAAAACGCCGGGCTGGTGCAAAGGCCGCGCCAGGAACAAAACCCGTGTCAAGAATAAAATCCGCTCGAACAAACCCCACTCATGGTGGGCTGGTCGAACCATCCTTCTCTGTCTGGTGGGGTAGGGGCGTTTCGCGAAACGCCCCTACGTGGTACACCTCCCTCACCGTGCATCCTTCGACCAGTTCAGGGTGAGCGGGACGGGTAGGAAAGGGCAACCGCAGCATAATCCCGTCAGACCGTCGTTCCGGCGAAAGCCGGAATCCAGAACCCTCGGTAGCCGGTTCCTGCTTTCCCCGGGGATTTCCTGGATTCCGGCTTTCGCCGGAACGACTGTCGCTAGGTGTTGAGAATCCCGGCAAACCTCCCCGGTTTGCCCCGCCCTTTGCCAACGGCTATAATGCCCGGCGTGGTATGGCTGGAAGTTATCGGACATTCCCCTGCCCAATTGTGAATTTTCCTGTAATTCTTGTATGAACTCCGTAACGAGGTGGCTGCAATGAACCTGCCTGAGCGTATGAAATTCGGCATATTCCTGGGGCCTTTCCACCGGGTCGGCGAGAACCCTACTTTGGCGATTGACCGGGACCTGGAACTGGTGCAGTGGCTGGATTACCTGGGCTACGACGAAGCCTGGATTGGCGAGCATCACAGCGCCGGCTGGGAGACCATCTCCTCTCCGGAGTTGTTTATCGCCGCCGCCGCCGAGCGCACCCGCCACATCAAGCTGGGCACCGGCGTCATCAGCCTGCCCTACCATCACCCGCTGATGGTGGCGAACCGGATGGTGCAGCTGGACCACATGACCCACGGGCGGGTGATGCTGGGCGTCGGCCCCGGTGCCCTCCCCGGCGACGCCTATATGATGGGCATTGACCCCACGACTCAACGGGAAAAGATGGACGAATCCCTGGGCATCGTTCTGCGCCTGTTCACCGAGGACGAACCGATAACCTACAAGAGCGACTGGTTTGAGCTGCGGGAGGCGATGCTGCAACTGCGCCCCTACCAGCGGCCCTATATGCCCCTGGCGGTGGCCTCGGTGCAGTCCCCGGCCGGCGTAGCTATGGCCGGCAAGTACGGCGCCTCGGTACTGACTATCACCGTCCCCCGGGACCCGTCGGCCGGGCCGTCCAACCTCCAGGGGCTTTGGGAAATCGCCGAGACTTCGGCGGCGGAACACGGGCAAACGGTGAACCGCCACGACTGGCGGCTGTCGGTGCCGGTCTATCTGGCCGAAGACCGCCAGCAGGCGTTGGACGAGGCCCGGCTGGGCGCCGGCCGCTACCTGCGGGAATACTCGGAAGGCACCAATGGCCGCAAGGCGGTTTTTGACGGCCCCCTGGAAGAGGTGGTGGACTTTATGGTGGACAACGGCTCCTGGATTGTCGGTACGCCGGACGACTGCGTAACCGGCATCCAACGGCTGGCCGAACAGAGCGGCGGTTTTGGCGGCTTCCTGGTGCAGACCATCGACTGGGCGCCCCGGGAAAAGATGCTCCGCAGTTTTGAGTTGCTGGCCCGCTACGTGATGCCCCAATTCCAGGGTTCAATAACCAGCGTCGCCGCCTCCAACCGCTGGGCCGCCGAGCGTCAGGACCTGCTGGTCAGCGGCCGGGTGAAGGCCATCGACCGGGCGCACCAGGTATATGCGGAGCGGAATGGCTAGGGCGTAGGGCGTAGGTCAGTGGTTTGAGCCGAGGGGAGGGTTATGGATCCGCAGCGCTATACCGATTCCTCGGTAGAGGCTCGGTCTCCCGACGAAATAGCCCGGAAGGTAACCCAACAGGGGGTTGCCAAGGTGCAGACCGGGGCAGTTTCCACCCTGGCCCTGGCGGTGATGGCCGGGGGTTTTATCGGTTTGGGCGGGGTGCTGGCCGGCACCATTGCCGTCGGGTCGGAGTTGGGCACCGGCCCCACCCGGCTGCTGATGGGGCTGGGGCTGACTATGGGCCTGTTTATGGTGGTGATAACCGGGGCCGAGTTGTTCACCGGCAACAGCCTGATGCTGATGGGCTTGGTCAGCCGCCGCATCAGCCTGCGGGAACTGGGCCTGAACTGGACGCTGGTTTACGTGGGCAACCTGGCCGGCGCTCTCATCGTGGTCTTGCTGGTCTATTTCAGCCGGTGGTGGGCGCAGGGTGACTTTTCCTTTGCCGAGACGGCCATGCACACGGCCAACGCCAAGGTCAACCTTTCCTTTGAGATTGCCTTTGTGCGGGGCATCCTGGCAAACATTCTGGTGTGTCTGGCAATCTGGCTGGCCATGGCCGGGCGCACCCTGACTGACAAGCTGCTGGGGATTGTCCTACCGATATGCACCTTCACTGCCGCCGGGTTTGAGCACAGCATCGCCAATATGTATTTCGTGCCGCTGGGGGTGCTGCTGGCCTACGACCCGGAGGCGCTGGCCGCCACCGGGTTGACCGCCGGGGAGGTGGCGCGGCTGAACCTCCCCTGGACGGTGCACAACTTGGCCGCCGTCACCCTGGGCAACATCGTCGGCGGCGGGGTAATGGTGGGCCAGGCCCACTGGTTCATCCACCTGCGGGGCCAGACCGGGGGGGATGAGTAGCGTACCGGGGAGCCGGTCAATAAAGGGCGGCGTAATTGGGAAAACTATTCAGGTCGATATGGCACCGCAAGATACGGAAAAAGCAGCTTGTACGCCGATACCGGTTTATCGAAGGGACTTCAACCGCAATGCTCAGTTACCTTACGGCGTTACGGTTAGACACCTGTATCTTGCTATGTCCGGCTTCCTGGACTTCCTGGGGTTTATCAACGGGCAGCTTAATAACCAGGGGATGCCTCGCCTGGAATCTATGCTGATGCCGGCTAACTTCAGTAGCATAGTTGGGGAATTTATGATTTCAACCATTCCCCAACACTGCCCACGAATTGTGAAAAATCGCTATCACAACGGACACCCCGATTTGATACCGGCAAAGCGATTCCCCAATGACTCGGTGCAACACGCGAGTTCCGGCATTGAGGTGAAAGAGTCGCGTTACCGGCGTGGGTGGCAGGGCCATAACCCGGAAAACACCTGGCTGATGGTGTTTGTGTTTGACAGCAACCGGCCTCAGGATACGGGAACAGATACTCCGCGCCGTCCCTTACGTTTCCTTCAGGTTCTGGGCGCGCGTCTTGAAGAGGAGGATTGGCAATTCTCGGGACGTTCAACCGCCAGCCGCCGCACAATTACCGCTACCGTCAAGCCGTCGGGATATAATAAGATGGTGGATAATTGGCTCTACCAGGCTCCGTCTCTATAACCCGTCTCTATAAAAGGGGCGCGGTTTTTTCCGACCGGTTTTCCAACTGCCGGTCCAGGGCAGCCAGTTCAGGTATGGCAACGCTGCTCAGCTCATAGTATTCCCAGTGGGCTTCCACGCCAATACAGCGGATACCTACCGCTTCTGCTGCCGCTACCGTACTCCCGCTGCCCATAAAGGGGTCGCATATAATACCCGTACCCAGCGGTAGTACGGCGTAAACTACCTGGCGCATAAAGGACTGGGGCTTGCAACTGGGGTGTTGGGAAATGTCCCTTTCTCTTTTAGGCGTACGCTCGCTCAGAATGAGGTCGCCAAAGGGCTTGCCGTTGGGCAGTCGCCGCAAGCCGCCGGTCTGAAATTTTCGCAGGCAGTCGCGCAGAGTCATATCCCCAAGTAGAGGCTTGCGGAAAATTCCCCACGGTTCATAGCAACCCCGCGGCAGGGAAACCACGTCGGGAAACTCTTGTTCCGCATTTTTGGGACGGTCGCCACCGCGCAGAGTCCTTACTGACCTGATCAGTTCACCCCGAAACTCCAACCCGCCGTCAACCAGGGCTGAAAAAACCGGTTGGGACAGGAAAGCGTTACTGGCGATTATGACGTGACCTCCGGGCAGTAAGGCGCGCACCGCCAGATTGGCCCAAGCGGTAAAGAAACGCTTTAAGGCTTGCCTTTCGTTGCCGGTGAGGGCCGTGAAGCGAGGGATGGGCGCTCTGGTATGTCCATCAAAGGAGGGAGGGAGTCGCCATACCCCGCCATCGCCATTAACCCTTTTGGCAATCTGACCGGATTCATACTCCTTGACCCCGTAGGGTGGGTCGGTAACGAAGGCGTGAATACTGTTTTCAGGTACTTGAGCCAGCCATTCAAAGCAATCGGCATAGAGTATCAGGGAGTTGCCGATGCGCTGGCACTCCGAGGTATAGCCGAAAACCCAATCCGCTATGGCATCAATCTGAGTCTGCGTCATGCGCCCTCATGGAACATTATTTTCCCTATTTTACCCGGGGCAACCCGGATGCTGAACCGGCTTGACGCAAGAATCCACAGATTCCGACCCAAACCGCAATGACCGGATGGCCCCTACAACCCCTGGCCCACTGCCGCTATCAGGTTCAGGCTGCGGTTCAGGGACGCTTGAGGGTCGCCGCCGGCGGTAACCGGGTGGGCCAGAATTTCGGTAGCGCCCCAGTCAAAGAGTTCCCGCAGGCGGCCGGCCACGTCCTCCTCGCTGCCCATAAACACCACGTCCTCCAGCATCCCGTCGCTCCATACCCCGTCCCGCGCTTCCGGGTGGCCCGAGGCGGCAAACATTTCCTGGTAGAAGGGAGAGCGGGGGTAGTTGGCAAGCTGCTGCCGGGCCGCCTCTTTCACTTCCGCCGGGTTGTCGTGGACGCAGACCGGGGCGTGGGCCACCAGGGGCGGAACTTCCCGCCCGGCCCGTTCCGCGCCCTCCCGCATAGCTGGCAGGGCTACGTCCCGCAGGTACTGGCCCGGACAGACCCAGCTGATCGCTCCGTCGGCCACTTCGCCGCACAGCCGGAAAGAACGCCGCCGCAGGGCCGAGGCCATTATCGGCACCTCCGGGGCCGCCGCGCCGGGCAGGGCCGCATGGCCGTGATACTGGCTGCCGTCAAAGTCCACCCGCCCCTCGCCCAGCAAACTCCGGACCACCTGGATATACTCCCGCAGGTTGGTCAGGGGGGCGACGTGGTCAATGCCGAACATAGGCTCAATGCTGACCTTGTGGCTGGGGCCTAGTCCCAGGCGGAACCGCCCCGGCGCCAGTTGCGCCACCACCTGGGTCTGCTGCACCGCTACGATGGGATGGCGCGGGTAGGTGGGAATGATGCTGGTGCCGAGCAGGATGTTCTCGGTGGTAGCGGCGGCAGCGGCAAAGGTGGTCAAGGCGTCCGGCCCGGCCCCGCCGGAAGTCAGCCACGCCGCCGCGATGCCCAGGCTCTCCAACTCCTGAATCCGGGCCACCACCGCCCGGCTGTCCCCGCCCATCGCCGCCACCCCGATGCGTTGCTCGGCCATATCGCCACCTCCCCCTGCCGTATATTTGAGGGCAGATTAGCATTGCTTGGGGGATAAGGCAAGCGGGGCAGGGCGGGGTTTGTTTAGCTGCTCAAAAAATAAACGCCCCGCTACCAAGAGCGGGACGTCGGCCTGGGGATAGTCTCCCCAGGGGGGTATGTATATAGTAACCCTATGGTATATTCTTGTCAATATGTCAATATGTCAATGTTTTGGTGAGTAATGACGGAACGCGTTTCGGTTTACATAGACGGGTTCAACCTCTTTGCACCCGCCGGATGCCTCATCCACTATTAGCATTAGGAATACCGGGAAACAACGAAGTTTTGATAAGGGCGGATTGTTGCATAGAAATACCGCTATGGATATGGGCAGGGCGGGGTTTGTTTAGCTGGTTAAAAAATAAACGCCCCGCTACCAAGAGCGGGACGTCGGCCTGGGGATGCTCTCCCCAGGGGGGTATGTATATATTAGCCCTATGGTATATTCTTGTCAATATGTCAATGTGTCAATGTTTTGGTGAGTAATGACGGAGCGAGTTTCGGTTTACATAGACGGGTTCAACCTCTACTATGGCCTGAAGTCCAAAGGTTGGCGGCGGTATTATTGGCTGGACTTGCCCGGCCTGTCGGAGAAATTGCTGCGTCCCGGTCAGCAATTGGCGACAGTCCGGTATTTCACCGCCCGGGTCTTGCCCAGACCCGGTGACCCGGGGCAGGCCGAGCGGCAGGGCATATATTTGGACGCACTGGAAACTCTTGCCGGCTTGAACATCCACTACGGTCATTT
Organism: uncultured Dehalococcoidia bacterium; assembly: GCA_958295765.1. Lineage (GTDB taxonomy): Bacteria > Chloroflexota > Dehalococcoidia > Lucifugimonadales > UBA3495 > CATQHB01. Next base: position 25,141 of record CATQHB010000001.1, on the reverse strand, counting down.
TCTTCCCAAGGATGTAACCTGCCTCCGTTGTGGAACCATTTGGACAACTTACGAGGAAAAGATGACCGACGTGAACATCGCCACTGAGTTGATGGGCGATGCTCAGGACGATGTCTTTGACGTAGCAATCATCATCTCCGCCGACAGCGATTTGTCCGGGCCGATAAGCGCCATCCGGCAGCGCTACCCGGATAAGCAGGTCATTGTCGCCTTCCCGCCAAATCGCATTTCTGTGCAGTTGCGCGAGGTAGCAACGGCCTATTTCACCATAGGCCGCCGGCGTTTTCACTCCAGTCAGTTGCCGCCGTTTGTTGTCAATCCCGACGGCTACGTACTCAATAAGCCCCCGCAATGGAGTTGATTGATACCCACCACCCCCCAAAATCCTTGACACCCCCACCTGCCCCTTCTAAAATCCAACAGTCGCCACCGGGAAAATTGCGCTGGTATGCGTTTGTCGAGGTTTAGCTGTGAGTTGGGAGTTTGAGTCGGTTGCCGGGCCTTACGGCAGCCCTACTGATGGCCCGGTCTGGGATGAGCGGGGGGGCGCCCTGCTGTTCACCCAGCTTACCTTTCCCTTTAACGCGGCTAACAACCGGATTCTGCGCTATGACCCGCAGACCGGGGCGACTACCGACTTCCGCCGCTGGACTAACCGCACCGTGGGCCTGGCCTTTGCCGCCGACGGGACGCTTTACGGCGCGCAGAGTGGGGGCCGCCGTCTGGTGCGCTTTAACGCCGACGGCAGCACCGCGCCCCTGGCCCACAAGCTGGACGGGGTGTATCACAACCAGCCCCGGGATTTGGTGGTGGACGCCCAAAACCGTATCTGGTTTTGCGACCCTCACGGCGACCTGCGGGAGGCGATGAACCCGCAGATTCACGACAAGCTGGCCCACGCCTCCGTCCTGCGGCTGGAGGTTCCCAACCTGGAGTCCCCCATCCGGCGGATGACCTACGACACCGACGCGCCGGCGGCTCTGCTGCTCTCTCCGGCAGAGGATACTCTGTACGTGGCGGAGAGCAGCGACGCGCCGGCGGGAGCGCGGGAGTTGCGCGCCTATCCGGTTTTAGAGGACGGAACCCTGGGGCCGTACCGCCTGCTGCACCGCTTTGGCGCCGACCGGCGGGGCGTTCACCGGGGTATCGGTGGTATGAGTCTGGACGCCGCCGGCAACGTGGTGGCGGTGGCCGGCGGCGCCGGCGCCGGCCCGGGGCCCATGGTCTATGTCTTTTCCCCGGCCGGCCGGATCCTGGAGTCCCAGCCTCTGCCCGAGGAACCGACCAACTGCGCCCTGGGTGGCCCGGCTCGTTCCGACCTGTACGTTACCACCACCGAGGGCCGCCTCTACCGGGGATTGCCCCGGTAAAGCTCCCGCAATCCGCCGCCCGGCGGTAAATCCCCCAAACAAGGAGAAAGTATGACCACCCCCGAACAGCAAAGCACCGTTGACCTGCTGATTGCCGAGGCGGCCCGGCTGGGCGATTTTCTGGCCGGACTGGATGCCGAAGGTTGGAACCGGGACAGCGCCTGTTCCGAATGGAAGGTTGCCGACGTGGTGGCGCACCTGGCCCAGGGTTCCGGCGGCAGCGCTTTGGCCCTGACCCGCGCCCAGGCCGGCGACAGCAGCCCGCCGGAGGGTCAGCGACTGCTGGATGCCGGCGAGCGGGCCTCGGAAATGACGGCGGAACGGGCCATTGCCTACGGCAGCGAAATGGAACCGTCCGACCTGCTCCGCGCCTACACCGAGGGCCAGCAGCGGCTGGGGCAGGCGGCTCAGGGACTGCAAGCCGGGGACTGGGAAAAGCCGTCCTTCCACCGCCGGGGCATTATCCCGATGCACGAAAACGTAGCCCGGCGCATCCAGGAACTGGCGATTCACGGCTGGGACATTCGTTCCGCCTTTGACCCGGCCGCCGAGTTGTCGGAGGCCGCCGCCGGGCTGATAACTACCCTGGCCTATCGTTGGCTGAACGCCAGTTTCCGGCCGGTAGCCGGCGCCGGCCCGGCCCGTTTCCGGTTCCAGGTTTCCGGCGCCCCGCCGGTAAGCCAGGACGTGGTGTTGGAGGGAGACGGTTTCCGCATCGAACCGGCCGGCGACGCCCCGGCCGACGTAACCTTCCGCGGCAACGCCAGCGCCTACGTGCTGCTCATCTACGGCCGGCTGGACTTGAGCGCCGGCCCGCCGGCCGCCCAACTGGAAATAGACGGGCCACTGGATAAGGCGTTGCTGTTCACCGAGGCTTTCCGGGGGTATTAACAGGGCGCTGCCTTGCTGCCGGGAACCGGGTCATTCCGGCTAAACCCGGCGGCAATCAACGCAGACCGGCAAGCGGAGAACTTGAGGGAACAAAACCTTGAAATCAATCATCAAAGCTCTCCGCTTGCCGGCCAGCATTGCCGCCCTACTGGTCGTCCTCAGCGGCCTACTGGCCTGCGGCCCCAGTGACCAGGAACTGAACCGACTCATTGACCAGCGCGCCGCCGCCATCGTCAGCGCTATGCCCACCATTACCCCGGTTCCCACGGCAACTCCGCAACCCACCGCTACGCCCCAGCCCACGGCAACCCCCGCGCCCACCGCCCGACCCACCAGAAGGCCCACGCCAATACCCACGCCTACCCCCAGCATCGCCGACTGGACCGAACGACTGGACGCCCACGTCTTATACATACGTTCATCCCGAGGAAGCGGCACCGGGTTCTTCGTCACCGACCCCAGGAATAAAAACAACTACTACCTCGTCACTAACGCCCACGTAGTAGAAAAAGAACCCACCGTGGAAGTTACCTGGTTCTCCGGCATCGAAATCCCCCGTGCCCGCGTCCTGGGCATCGACGAATACGCCGACATCGCGCTGATTGACGCCGGCCCCAACAAATTCGACTGGTCCCAAACCAACTGGAGCAACGGAACCGAATACATCAGTTATCAGGGAAAAGGAATTTCCTACTCCACCAACCCAATCAAAGGCTCCCGCGTCATGGCCGCCGGCTACCCGGCCGGCGGGGGCCGAGGTATTTCCATTACCACCGGCGTAATATCCAACGAGGACGTGCAAAACACTCCCTGCACCGACGGCGTACAAAATATCAAGAGCGACGCCGCCATAAACCCCGGCAACTCCGGCGGCCCGCTGGTCAACCTGCAAGGTCAGATTATCGGCATGAATACCTGCGCCCGCCCCGACCTGGAAAATGTCGGCTACGCCATCGCCCTCCAGGAAATCTACGACCGCTTTGAGGATCTGAAGCGGGGCAACAACCGGATCATTCCCCCGCCGCCATCGCCCTGGAACGACGGCTCCTACCCCGCCCTGCTGACCTGGCAGGAACGAGATGGCACCTACCACCAAACCCGGAACGACAATCCCTGCGTCACCCGCATTACCGAGAACGTTGAGGGCTATGCCTACTACTGGGGTTACTGGGGATACAACATCTGCCACTACGAGGGATACTTTTCAGGAAACGACGTCTATGTCTATATCAACGGTCAAACCTACCAGGTAACCGAAGTGCCGCTCAGCGAAAAACCATAGCGGAAACCAACTCCAGGGCAACTGGTTAGTACCCCCGGAATGACTACCTGCTCATCTACGGCCGGCTGGACTTGAGCGCCGGCCCGCCCGCCGCCCAACTGGAAATAGACGGGCCAATAGATAAGGCGTTGCTGTTCACCGAGGCTTTCCGGGGGTACTAGGGGGTTGCTGCCTTGCTGCCGGGAACCGCGTCATTCCGGCTAAACCCGGCGGCAATCAGCGCAGACCGGCAAGCGGAGAACTTGAGGGAACAAAACCTTGAAATCAATCATCAAAGCTCTCCGCTTACCGGCCAGCATTGCCGCCTTCCTGGTCGTCCTCATCGGCCTCCCGGCCTGCGGCCCCAGCGACCAGGAGCTGAACCGACTCATTGACCAGCGCGCCGCCGCCATCGTCAGCGCTATGCCTACTATTACCCCGGTTCCCACGGCAACTCCGCAACCCACCGCTACGCCCCAGCCCACGGCAACCCCGGCGCCCACCGCCCGGCCCACCAGAAGGCCCACGCCAATACCCACGCCTACCCCCAGCATCGCCGACTGGACCGAACGACTGGACGCCCACGTCTTATACATACGTTCAGCCCGAGGAAGCGGCACCGGGTTCTTCGTCACCGACCCCAGGAATAAAAACGACTACTACCTCGTCACTAACGCCCACGTAGTAGAAAAAGAACCCACCGTGGAAGTTACCTGGTTCTCCGGCATCGAAATCCCCCGTGCCCGCGTCCTGGGCATCGACGAATACGCCGACATCGCGCTGATTGACGCCGGCCCCAACAAATTCGACTGGTCCCAAACCAACTGGACCAACGGAACCGAATACATCAGTTATCAGGGAAAAGGAATTTCCTACTCCACCAACCCAATAAAAGGCTCCCGCGTCATGGCCGCCGGCTACCCGGCCGGCGGGGGCCGAGGTCTTTCCATTACCACCGGCGTAATATCCAACGAGGACGTGCAAAACACTCCCTGCACCGACGGCGTACAAAATATCAAGAGCGACGCTGCCATAAACCCCGGCAACTCCGGCGGCCCGCTGGTCAACCTGCAAGGTCAGATTATCGGCATGAATACCTGCGCCCGCCCCGACCTGGAAAACGTCGGCTACGCCATCGCCCTCCAGGAAATCTACGACCGCTTTGAGGATCTGAAGCGGGGCAACAACCGGATCATTCCCCCGCCGCCATCGCCCTGGAACGACGGCTCATACCCCGCCCTGCTGACTTGGCAGGAACGAGACAGCACCTACCACCAAACCCGGAACGACAATCCCTGCGTCACCCGCATCGCCGAAAACGACGGGTACTACTCCTGGAGCAACGATCCCCAACGCGGCATCTGCCACTACGAGGGATACTACTCAGGAGGCGACCTCTACGTCCAGATCAACGGTCAAACCTACCAGGTAACCGATGTGCTGCTCAGCGAAAAACCATAGCGGAAACCAACTCCAGGGCAACCCCTTTATCCCACCGGAATCCAGCGGTTTTCCTATACGCTCATGGTGAGCTTGTCGAACCATCCCCAGCCCCGGCACAACCGCCAGGGCAACCGGTTAATCCTCCCGCAATCCAGACGGTTCTTACCCGCTCATGGTGAGCCTGTCGAACCATCCCCAGCCCCGGCGCAACCACCAAGGCAACCGGTTAGTCCTACCGGAATCCAGCGGTTTTCCTATCCGCTCATGGTGAGCCTGTCGAACCATCCCTAGCCCCGGCGCAACCACCAGGGCAACCCCTTAGTCCCCCGGAATAACTATGGGGCGGGAGAATTCTCCCGCCCCGTCTCTCTTACACTACCCGGCCCCCTTTGCGGGCGCGGGTCGCCGGCGGTTAAGCCGTGGCCCAATCCACGCCGTTGAGGACTATTTTCTGGAACTCCGGCGTCTCAAAACTGCGGCCGTCGTGGCCCAGCAGCAGGACAAAGACCTTGCCGTCGCCGTAGCTGCGGGTCCAGGCCAGGGGGAAGGTTCCGCCGGGCATCGGCGTGGGCGCCCGGTCGGGGCCCCAGGGCCAGGTGCCTTCCTCGGAGTCGCCGGTCAGGAACACTTCGTTGCCCTCTTGGTGGGCCAGCCCCATATACAACTCGTCGTTGGTCGTAAAGTCGGACACGCCCTGCACGCCGGGATGCCCGGCATTGCTGACGTTGACGGTGAACTGGCCGTAGGGCGGGTGGAAGCTGGCGCCAGTAATCCAGCCGCCGCCGGTGATGTCGTGGTATTCGGGCCAGGCGTTGGAGAGGCAGGTGGAGATGTGGATGCAGACGAACCCTTTGCCGGAGCGGATGAACCGGGCCATGCCGTCCTGTTCCGCCGGGGCCAGGGCCAGGTCGCCAAAGTCGGGCAGGTTCTCCCGGCGGGTATTGAACACCAGGGCGTCATAGCCGTCCATTGCGGCGGCATCGGCCAGGGGCGCGGCGTCATCAGTAACCGTCACGTCGTGGCCGGCGGCGCTGAGAAAGTCGTTCAGGATGGGCGTAGATTCCTCGTAGGGGTGGCGTCCCCCGGTTATTACCAGCAGTTTCACTGAATCATACCTCCGGTTTTGATTTATGGTTTTATGGTTATGGCTAGGTTAGCCGTACTCCGGCCATTATACACCAGGGGCAAGGGTATAGGCGCAGGGGAGAACCGGTTTCGACTTTTATCGCTCATCCTGAGCTTGTCGAAGGACGGGGTGGGGGTGGTTCGACAAGCTCACCATGAGCGGATTTTAACATGAGCGGGCTTTAGCATCGGCGAATCGCTCATCCTGAGCTTGTCGAAGGATGGGGTGTTGGTGGTTCGACAAGCTCACCATGAGCGGACTTTAACATGAGCGGATTTTAACGTCGACGAGTCGCTCATCCTGAGCTTGTCGAAGGACGGGGTGGCGGGTTCGACAAGCTCACCATGAGCGGATTTTAACGTGGGCGGAATTTAGCATCGGCGGACTTTAGCAGAAAATAGCGGGCCGGCTACCGGGCGTTCTGGATTCCGGCTTTCGCCGGAACGACGGGTTTATGATGCGATTGCCCGCCTTTCCCGCCAACGTATCCCTTGCCCCATTAACCGGGACGGTATAATATACCGCTACCGCTAACCGATAGATAACGGATACCGCTAATCGAAGGAGCAATGCCATGGTTTCCTCGGACATCAAGCCCATTGACATTCACATCCACCCCTTTACCCAGGAGACTTGCCTGGGGCATGGGCCGTCCTTTACCGAGGCCCACTATGACTTTTTCGGGCGCAGCCCGGAGGCCCCCCATCACGGCAAGCAGTTTATTACCATTGACGAGACCTATGAGCATTTTCAGCAGGCCGGCGTGGACAAGGCGGTTATCGTCAACATGGTCGCCTACAACCAGTGGGGGCGGGCCTTGCCCAATGACTACCTGGCCCTGTACGCCGAGAAGTACCCCGACCTGTTTATCCCCTTTGCCGGCGTGGACCCGCACATGGGGCCGCTGGCCCTGCGGGAGATTGAGCGGTCGGTCAAGGAACTGGGCTGCAAGGGCTTGAAGTTTCACCCCGCCTACCAGGAGTTTTGCCCCAACGATAAGGCCCTGATGTGGCCTATCTATGAGAAGTGCGTGGAACTGGACATCGCCATCCTGGTGCATACCGGCACCACCCGGATGACCCGCTGCACCATTAACGGCTGCCGTCCGGTGATGCTGGATGACGTAGCCACCGCCTTTCCCAGCCTGCGGATAATTATGACCCATTTCGGCTGGCCCTGGACCGAGGAGGGCCTGGCGGTGTGCTGGCGGCACGAAAACGTCTATATGGACCTGTCCGGCTGGCTGCCCCGCTACGTCTATGCCACCCAGCCCATTGTTTTCCAGTATATGAACACCGTCTTGCAGGACAAGCTGGTGTTCGGCAGCGACTACCCGGCCATCAACCCCAAAGTCTGGTTGGACGACTACCAGAAAATCGTCGATGCCGGCTTTGACTGGGGCGGCGCCCACCGTACCATCAGCCCGGCGGTGTACGAAAAGTTTGTACGGGGCAACGCGATTAAAGCCCTGAAACTGGAAGTTTAAGCCAATCGTGAATCAGGAATCGGCAATCGGGAATCAAGAATTGAGCATCAGGAATCGACAATTCCTAATTCTTAATTCGTAATTCCTAATTCCCGATTCCCCGAAGGAGGCGTGATTTGCTGGATAAGGACTTGCACGACGTACCCTTTTATTACCAGTCCATCGACTTTGAGGAACTGGTGCGGGAGTACCCGCCGGCCCCGGACTTTTTCCGCGGCGTGTTTATGCAGAGCACCGAGGAAATCCGGGCCTTGCAGGAAAGGCGGTTGCAAGGGGCGGTGGCGCGGGCCTATCAAGTCCCCTTCTACCGCCGCAAGTGGGACGCGGCCGGCGTGGAACCCGGCGACATCAAGACCATCGCCGACCTGAAAAAGGCGCCCCTTTACACGGTAGAGGACATCCGCCAGAGCGTGGACGCGCACCCGCCCTTTGGCGACTACGTGGGCCGGGACGTGCGGGCCGGGGAAATGCCCTGGCGCATCCACTCCAGCGGCGGCACCGCCGGCGAGCCGCGCCCCACCTTCTATACCCCCTGGGATCGGGAAGTGGGCAACATCCTGCGGGCGCGTTCCTACTACTGGCACGGCTTAAAGCCCGGCGACGTGGTGATGAACACGCTGCTTTATTCCACCCACAACGCCGCCTACTCGGCCCACGAATCCCTGTGGCAGTGGTTGGGCTGCATCCCGGTAACCACCAGCGCCGGCGTAGTTACCCGCACCTCCCGCGCCCTGGAAATCGCCCAGAAGTGGGAAGTCAACGCCCTGGTCGGCTTTCCCGAGTACCTGATTCACATGGCCCAGGTTGCCAAAGATATGGGGCTGGAAGTAGGCCGGGACCTGAAGTTAAAGCTGGTGGAGTGTTTCGGCAAGTCGGACCTGGTGCGGGAAGCCTGGGGCGTGCCGGCCTTCGACACCTACGGGATGCACGAGGTTCAGGCCATATCCTCCGAGTGTCCCTACGGCGGCGGCCACCATATCTGGGAGGACGCCTTTATCGTGGAGATTGTTGACCCGGACACCTACGAGCCGGTGGCGCCGGGGGAAGTAGGCACGATGATCGTTACCGCCCTCTACAAGGAGGCGTATCCAATTGTCCGGTACGATATTAAGGACGTTACCCGGCTGTGGCCCCAGGGCCAATGCGCCTGCGGCAGTTGGATGCAGAAAATTGACCCCATTCATGGCCGCTCCGACTTTATGGTCAAGCTGCGGGGCGTGAACGTCTGGCCGGAAGGCTGCGGCGCCATCGTCGCCACCAAGAGCGGCCTGACCGGGGAGTATTACTGCATCGTGGAGCGCAGCGGCAACCGGGAGGAGATGACCCTCCAGGCAGAGCATACCACCGAGGCTACCGACCTGGACGCCATCCAGCGGGACCTGGAGCGGACGCTGCGGGATCGGTTGAACGTGGGCATCAAGGTGGAGTTGGTGGCCCCGGACAGCCTGGCTCCGCTGACCGGCGCCGGGGTGCTGCCCAAGGCCCGGCGGCTGGATGACCGCCGGAAACAGGCGGGGTAGTAGCAGCGACGCGGGGCGGGTGCAAAGTCGAGTTGCCTATCTATCCGCTCATCCTGAGCCGGTCGAAGGACGGATTGAAAGAGGAACTGCCGGATAGGGGCGGGTGGTTCGACAAGCTCACCATGAGCGGATATAGTTATTGGTGAGCGGATTGAGTTTTGGTAATGACTTTGCGCCAGCCCTGGCAATGGTCAACAAGGGATACAATACACTTTGCCAAAAGCCAATCATCGATAAAGGAGTCAAGAAATGACAACGGCAACCGACGATACCCGGTTGGGGATAATGGAAGGACGCCTGACCGAGCAGTCTATCGCCATTCAGGAATTGCGGAACGACTTCAGAGAGGGGCAGCAACAGATGAACGCCCGACTAGACGAATTCAGAGCTGAAGTCAACACCCGGTTCGGTGAAATCAACGCCCGGTTCGGCGAAGTCAACACCCGGTTCGGCGAAGTCAACACCCGGTTCGGTGAAGTCAGCGCCCGTTTCGACGAAGTCAACGCCCGTTTCGACGAAATCAACGCCCGGTTTGAGCAGATGAACAACCGGATACACCAACTGACTCTGGCCGTCATCGGCGTAGGGGGAACGGTAGCGGTAGCGATGCTTTCCTTCGCCGGGGTATTGGCCTTTCAGCTAATCCAGAACGGCTGAGCGCGGGGCGGGTGGTTCGACAAGCTCACCATGAGCGGGTATTGTTATCGGTGAGCGGATGTTGTTTTGGTAATGACTTTGCGCCGGCCCTGGCAATGGGTAATAAGGGGATGACAATTCACCTTGCCCAAAGCCAATCACCGATAAGGGAGTCAAGAAATGACGACGGCAACTGACGATACCAGGTTGGGGATACTGGAAGGACGCATGACCGAGCAATCCATCGCCATCCAGGAATTGCGGAGCGACCTCAGAGAGGGACTGCAACAGGTCAATGCCCGGTTAGACGAAGTCAACGCCCGGTTCGAGCAGACTAACAACCGGATACACCAACTGACTCTAGCCGTCATCGGCGTAGGGGGAACGGTAGCGGTAGCGATACTTTCCTTCGCCGGGGTATTGGCCTTTCAGCTAATTCAGAACGGCTGAGCGCAGGGCGGGTGGTTCGACAAGCTCACCATGAGCGGATATAGTTATTGGTGAGCGGATTTTGTTTTTGATAATGACTTTGTGCCGGCCCTGCGGCTAATCGGCATCCCCTCGCCTTGAATCGCCGGCGCGTCCCTAGTCCTCATCGGGGGTAAGGCCGGCCAACTCCACCGTAACTTTAATGTCCTCAATATCCTCTGCTTGACCGGCAAAGGCGTCCTGAAACTCGGCCAGGGGAACCCGGCGGGTTTGCAGGCTTTCCGTCAGGCCCGGCCAGCGTTGTTCTATTTGGGCCAGGCTTTCTACCCCGGCCCGGAAATCGGCGGGGTTGGCGTTTACCGAGCCAAAGACCAGCCGATTGCCCAGCACCAGCCGGTTGTTAAAGCCGCCAGCGTCAATGGTCAGCGGGCTACCCTCATCGGCGACGCCCAGCAGACACAGGACGCCGTTGCCGCCCAGTTGTTGGCAAGCGTCGAAAACCAGGGGCGCGTATCCAGTAGCCTCCACTATCAAGTCCACTTGGCCCAACTCGGCGGCGATGCGAGATACCGGGGTTTCTCCGGTGTTGGCAAAATGGGCGCCCGTCTGACCGGCCAGCCGCGCCTTGCGGCCGGCCGGGGCGGAGCGGTCGAAAACCCAGGTTTCGATGCCCCGCAGCCGGAGCAGCAGGGCGGCCAGCAGGCCGATGGCCCCGGCGCCCAGCACTACCGCCCTTTCCAGGTTCCAGGGCAGGCGTTCCTGGATTTTCAGGGATTGCCGCAGGGCTTTTTCCACGACGGCCAGCGGCTCCAGCAGCGCGCCGGCCGGGGCCAGCGCCGGCGGCACCGGGGTCAGGAACCGGGGGTGTTCGGCGTAGTATTCGGACAGGAACCCGTGCCGGCCCTGGATGCCCCGTTCCGTAAAGTCGCCGGTCAAGCACATATCGTTCTGGCCGCTGCGACAGGGGCGGCAATGGGCGTGGGGGCAGGGCCGCCGCACCGAGGCCACCACGTAATCGCCAAGGGACAACCCGGTTGCCGCCGGCCCGGAGTCAACCACCTGCCCCAATCCCTCATGCCCGATTACCAGGAAATCACTGCCGGCCGGGGCCGTCCCGTAGCGGCCCCGGATAATTTCCTGGTCGGTGCCGCATACGCCGACCCGCGCCACGCGCACCACCACCTCCCCGGGGCCAACCGCCGGCTCCGGCACTTCCCGCAGGGCCAGGTAGTCGGCGATTCCCGGCTTGACGGTGATGGCTTTCATATAGAGTTCCGCCTTTCTTCGGCGTTGATTGCCTATCCTAGCCGCCGCCCTCTCAGGGAGAGCGGGCAATGCCAGGTCTGGTACAAAGTCGAGTTACATCCGCTCTCCGCTCATCTTGAGCCGGTCGAAGGATGAGCCGCCGGATGGGGGAGTTGGGCAAGACATTCCAATAGGGGCAGGAGCGATTTGGAGGCATTTTCCAGCACCACGCTTTGCGGCTCGTCTGCTTCATCAGAAAACACCATGAGGCCCGTTGCGATGGGGAAGCCATTGCTGGCGGACGTACCATTCCACAGGACCAGAATGTCTGCCTCCGGGTCGTAACTGACGAGGAGTTCTTTCTCTTCCGGTATGGGATACTTGGCCGGGTTCCATTTCTGATGGCTCATGCGGGCCTCCCCCAAACTTTCAGCAGTTTGCTATTGAAGTAAGCGTTGAATAGCTGGGCATTTGGTTCGACAAGCTCACCATGAGTGGATACTGTTACCGGCCCCATGCCCGGATATTGTTGCCAGCCCTCATGCCCGGATATTGTTATGAGCGGGGGTTGTTATTGACTTGGCGCCGGCCCCGGGGTAATGGGCGTGTAGGGGCGGTTCGCGAACCGCCCCTACGGGATCGGTGTTGACTTTGCCCCGGCCCCGGCAATGCACCCCTACCAGTTCACCAGGCCGGCGCTGTCGATGTCCCGGTCCAGGTTGCAGGCGGCGCTGATCAGGGCCAGGTGGGTGAAGGCTTGGGGGAAGTTGCCCAGCCCCTCGCCGCTGTGTCCCGTTTCCTCGGCGTACAGGCCCACGTGATTGGCGTAGCCGAGCATCTTCTCAAAGATGAGCCGGGCCTGGTCCAGAGCGGCCGGGTCATAGCGGCCGGCCCGGCTCATCGCCTCCACCAGCCAGAAAGTGCAGATGTTGAAAGAACCTTCGTAGCCCATCAACCCGTCGGGCGAGGACTCCAGGTGGTAGCGAAAGACCAGGCTGTTGGAAACCAGGCCGCCCTGCTCCGGCGACTGGTTGATGGCTTCCAGGGTTTTCAACATTCGCGGGTCGGACGGGGACAGGAAAAACACCAGGGGCATCACCAGGTTGGAGGCGTCCAGGGAGTTGCTGCCGTAATACTGGACAAAGGCTTGGCGCTCTTCGTTCCAGCCGTGCTGCATAATGTCCTCGTAGATGGCATCCCGGGCCTGCTCCCACTTGGCCCGGTCGGCGGGGAAGGAGCGGGCATCGGCCAACCGCAAAGCCCGGTCAACGGCGACCCAGCACATCAGTTTGGAATAGACGAAGTGGCGGCGCCCGCCGCGCACCTCCCAGATACCTTCGTCTTCCCGCTGCCAATTTTCCACCACCCAGTTGGTCAGCCGGCGCAGGTGAATCCAGAAATCGTAGGAAATGGGTTCGGCGTGCTTGTTGTAGATATAAACCGAGTCCATCAACTCGCCGTAAATGTCCAACTGCAACTGGCCGTAGGCGCCGTTGCCGACCCGGACCGGGCTGGAGCCTTTGTAGCCGTCCAGGTGCCAGAGGGTTTCCTCGGTCAGGTCATGGCGGCCGTCGATGCCGTACATTATTTGCAGCGACCCGTCCGGGTTCAGTTCACCGGCCCGGGCCTCAATCCACTTCATAAACTTGGTGGCTTCCTCGGTGAACCCGATGCGCAGCAGGGCGTAGATGGTGAAGGCGGCATCCCGAATCCAGGTATAGCGGTAGTCCCAGTTGCGCGCCCCGCCCAAGTCCTCGGGCAGGCTGCACGTCGGGGCGGCGACGATGGCCCCGGTGGGGTCGTAGGTCAGCAGTTTCAGCACCAGGGCCGACCGCTCCACCATCTCCCGCCAGCGCCCCTTGTATTTGCAACGGGACAGCCATCTGCGCCAGTATTCCACCGTGTCCTGAAAGAGTTGCTCGCTCTCCGCTTCGCTGAAGGGATGATGGTCGGCATCGTTGTTGCTGGTGTCATCAATGGCAAAGGTAACGGTCTGGCCCTCCTGGAGGGTGAACTCGCAGGTCAGGCCGTTGCCGGTCTTTTGCAGCGGTATAGTGGTGGATAGCTGAAGGCTGATGCCCTCGGAAACCATCAGGGCGCCCGATTCGTTCATTCGTATCTCATGGCTGTTGAGGGCGAAGTTGAAGGCCGGGAAACACTCCATTCGGAAGGCCATTGACCCGCGGACGACATTCACCCGGCGAATCAACTCGTTGTGCGTGTGGCTGGCGCTATTAGCGCTCACCGGCATAAAGTCGATAACCTCGCCCACGCCGTCGGAGGAAAGGAAACGGGTTACCAGAACGTTGGTCTCCGGCCAGTAGAGTTGCCGGTAGGTAATATCGGCGGTGTCGCCGACCGGTGAAATCTTGAAGTGGCCGCCCTTCTCGTCGTCCAGGATGGCGGCAAAGACGCTGGGCGAGTCAAAGTTAGGGGAGCAGAACCAGTCTATCGAGCCGTTGATGCCGACCAGCGCCACGGTGTGCATATTGCCGATAATGCCGTAGTCCTCGATGGGCTGGTAACTCATTGCGTTCCTCCTTTACGAATTAAGAATTAGGAATTAGGAATTAAGAATTGGGTAGGTGGGTTGTGTCTGGTGGGTTAATCCTTGTCTTTACGGCTCATTCTCAATTCCTAATTCTTAATTCCTAATTCACCACGGCGCAGGCCCGGCCTGGTAGTTCCATGGCCTCGATGCTTTGCAGTACCGCGTCGGCTTCCTCCAGGGCGCAGATGCGGGTAACTACCGGGCGGATGCGGCCCTGGGCCACCAGTTCCACCGCCTCGGCCAACTCCTGGCGGCTGCAATAGCGGGAGCCGGTAAGCACCAGTTCGTTGCTCAGGGCGCGGGCGTTGAGGGGCAGGGCCGCCTCCCCGTCATAGGAGCCGACGAACACCAGCCGGCCGCCCTTGCCCAGGCTGTTCAGGCTGGCCCGCATGGTGTCGGCGATGCCCACCATCTCCACCACCACGTCCACGCCCCGGCCGCCGGTGAGCCGCCGGACTTCCTCATCAAAGCCCACTTCCCGGGAATTGATTACTTCGTCGGCGCCCTGCTCCCGGGCCAGGGCCAGCTTCTCAGCGCTGAGGTCCACGGCGAAAACCCGCGCCCCCAGCACTTTAGCCATCTGCACCATGTGGATGCCCACGCCGCCGCCGGCGCCCACTACCAGCACCGTCTCCGGCGCCCTGACCCTGGCCCGTTCCCGCAGCACGTGCACCGGCGTAGCGATGGCGTCGGCGGTTACGGCGGCGTCCACGTAGCCCATTTCCGGCGGGATATGGCACAGGTTCCGCTCCGGCAGCGTAACGTACTCGGCCAGGCCGCCGTCAATCTGCCGCCCGACGTAACCGGCGTGATTATCGCACAGGTCTTCCCGGCCCACGTTGCACCAGCGGCAGTTGCCGCAGGTCAGGTAAAAATAGACGTTCACCCGGTCGCCCGGCTTAAAGGCGTTGACCTGGGGGCCGACCTCCACCACGTCGCCGGCGATTTCGTGGCCGATGATGCGGGGAAACTTGTCCCGGATGACCCCCTGGCCGAAGCCCCGGCCCCGGCGGTTCCAGACCAGGGTGAGGCCCAAGCCGCAGGCGCGCACCCGCACCAGCGCCTCCCCGGGGCCGGGTTGGGGCCGGGCAACCTCCTCCAGATGCAGCGGGCCGCCCGGCTCTTTCAGTACCAATGCCTGCATCATTACCTCTGGCGCTTAAGGTTAAGGTTTGTGTATCAATTATACGCCCCTTAAACCCTGGATTCTACTTTAGGGATAACCGGGTCAGGGCAATCGCATTATAAACCGGTCATTCCGTCATTCCGGCAACCCATCAACCCGGTCATCAGACCGTCATTCCGGCAACCTGTCATCTGGCAACCCAAGCCACCGTCGTTCCGGCGAAAGCCGGAATCCAGGAAATCCCCCGGAAAAGAGCGGGTCGGCTACCGAGGATTCTGGATTCCGGCCTTCGCCAGAACGACGGTTTTATGTCGTGATTGACTTGGGTAAGGCACGATTGCCCCGGCATCCTCGGTGCCCCGGTGGTGAAAATACTCCCCCTGGGGTAGAATCACCTTCAGATAGAACCAGACCCCCCGGCGACCGGCCGGGGTTAGCGGGAGGGAACCGGATGGACTTGGGATTTTCGGATAAGGTGGTGTTTATTACCGGCGGCGGCCACGGCATTGGCCGGGCCTTTGCCCTGAACTTTGCCGCAGAGGGGGCGGCGGTAGCTATTGCCGAGTTGGACGCGCAACGGGCCGCCGCTACCGTCGGCGACATCAAGGAGCAGGGCGGGAAGGCTGTCGCCCTGCCCTGCGACGTGAGCGACCGGGAGCAGGTGCAAGCGGCGGTATCCCAAACCCTGGCCGAGTACGGCCAGTTGGACATCCTGATTAACAACGCCGTAAGCCCCAATCTGACCGGTTCCCTGGAGGAACTGGAGGACCTGGATTGGGACCATAACTTTGACGTGAACGTGAAGGGGAGCTTTTACTGCTTCCGGGCGGTGGCGCCCTATATGAAGGAACGCCGCTACGGGAAGGTGGTGAGCATGGCCTCCATCGTAGGCCGGCGCGGTTCGGCGGAACCGACTTCGGCGGCCTATTCCGCCTCCAAGGCCGGCATTATCGGCCTGACCGCCACTATGGCCCGGGAGTTGGGGCCGTACAACATCAACGTCAACGCCATTGCTCCGGGCAGCATCAACACCCCCCGCTGGCGTGACGCCCGCAACGAGGCCCAAATCGACCGGACGATTCAAGGCACTGCCCTGAAACGGCTGGGCGAGGCCGAGGACATCGTAGGAATGGCCCTGATGCTGGCCTCCGACCACGCCTCTTTTATCACCGGCCAGGTAGTAACCATCGACGGCGGGATGTTGTGTATGTAGGCTTGCCGGGGATGGGGGGTGTGCCGGGAGAGACCGGGCTTGCCGGTATTTCTTGCCGGGCCGGGCTTGGTTGGCCGGTAGGGGCGGGTTTATAACCCGTCCGCGTTCCGGTGTCAGGATATTTCACCTATGGCGGCGTAGGTTCTCCGATGGCGAGTTTGCCGTTGGTGGTAGGGGCGGTTCGCGAACCGCCCCTACGCCGCTGTAAATACCCGGTTCACCCATACCCGGTTTTACCCGGCTATCGGTACTTTCAACGCTTGCCGGTATTTCTTGCCAAGCCGGGCTTGGTTGTCCGGTAGGAGCGGGTTTGTAACCCGCCCGCGTTCCGGTGCAAGGACGGTTCACCTATGGCGGCGGCGGTTCCCCGATGGCGAGTTTGCCGTTGGGGGTAGGGGCGGTTCGCGAACCGCCCCTACCCGATGTAAATACCCGCCTATTCCTGCTCCAGAAACCGCTGCACCCATTCCGCGGCCGGTTCCTTGTCGTATTGGCTGTAGAGGACGGTGGCGTTGCGCAGGGCGTCGCCGCCGAAGTAGCGCTCGTACAATACCTGGCGGGAGGCAAAGGAACTGCAACAGGTGTCCCAGGCCAGCCGGAACAGGCGCACCCGTTCCGCGGCGGTGGCGGTATCGGTGTCCAGGTACTGGCGGATTTCCGGGGCCAGGGGGCCGTTCAGGTCGGCCTCCGTAGGCAGGGCCATCAGGCTGCTGGAACCCAGGAAGTGCAGTATCTCCGCCATCCGGGGATACATTCGGATGAACAGGCTGCGGGCCACCAGCAGGGGCATATAAGGCGGGCACATCACGCCCCAGCGGTCGACGGTAGCGTCCACCTCGGCGGCGCGCAGGCACGCCTTGGTAACCTCCAGGTTTTCAATGACCTCGGCGACCATCTGCTGCACCTGAGGCAGTTGAGTAGAACCCAGCGTCCGGGTCATCAGGTTAGCCAGGCCCAGGATGAACTCGCACTTGACCACGTTCTTGCTGACCACCTGGTGGCCGGTATGGGCGTTGCGGTTGGTGGCCTCGGCCCAGCCGTTAGCCAACTCCACGTCGCCCAACAGAAAGACCCGCTCCCAGGGCACCAGGACGTTGTTAAAGAATACGATAGCGTCCATTTCCTCAAACCGGGAGGCCAGGGGATGGTCGAAGTGGGAGCGGCCCAGGTCAAAGCTCTCCCGGCAGAGGAACTTCATCCCCGGCGTGTTGCAGGGCAGGGCAAAGCCGAAGGCGTAACGCTCGCCGGCGTCGCCGGGCAAGCGGTGGGTGCGGGCGGGATAGACGATGATTTCGTCGGAGAGGGGGCCGAGGGTCGCCAGCACCCGGGCGCCGTTGACGATGATGCCGGCGTCGGTTTCCTTGACCACCGACAAGGCGACGTCGGTGCGGTCTTCCAGGGCGGTGGTCAGGGGAGAACGGCTGCGTTGCAGGTTGACCAGGGTATGGGTCAGCACCAGGTCCTGCTCCCGGATGTATTCGTAGTAGTTTTCGATGTTCTGCTTGAACTCCGGGCGGTTCTGGCCGCAGTAGTCGCTGGCGGCGGCCATGGACATCACCGCCACGTTGAGAAAGTCCGGGGTGCGGCCCATCATCCCGCAACTGACCCGGGCCCAGTGGGTCATCATCGTGCGGCGGCGTTCCAGGTCGGCGTGGCTGCGGGGAATGATAAAGGACAGCCCTACTTGGTCGCCGCTGCTGGGCGAGGCGTAGGTCATTTCCGGCCCTACTTCCGGGTCGCTCTGCAAATCGTACAGGGCGGCCAAAGTGCGGGCGCCGTTGCCCAGGGCGGGATGGGCGGTAACGTCCTTAATCCGCTGCCCTTCCATATAAATTTCCGGGGAGGCTTCCCGCAGGCGCTCCAGATAATCCGCTCCACTTCGGGCCGGCATAGCAATCCCTCAATTAAGAATTAGGAATTAAGAATTGGGAATTAAAAATTATCAATAGTCCTGCCTGTCCTGGTAAGTTTAGCTGGCTTGGCGCAAGGGAGCAAGCGGTGGGGATTGTGGTATGGGGCAATGGCATTATAAACTCCATTATAAACTCGTCGTTCCGGCGAAAGCCGGAATCCAGGAAATCCTCACGGGGAAAGGCGAGCCGGCTACCGAGCGTTCTGGATTCCGGCTTTCGCCGGAACGACGGTGTTGCCTGGGTTGCCATAGGGCCATAGGTAAGAAGGGATTGCCCGGCGCTCACGCCGAATATGACCGCATCAACGCGCTGGAGGTGTAGTCTTGGCAAAGATTACAGCGATTAACAATGACGCCGACTTGACCGCAGCGGTGGCCCGGGTTGACGAACTGTTCAAAACCTATCCGAACATCCTGGAATCCGGGCCGGGCAACCCCGAATATGACGAACTGAACGCCCTTTCCGACCTGGTGATTGAGTACGAGGACATCCATTACCCCATGCCGGCCCCGTCCCCGGCGGGTTTTATTAAGTTCTCGATGGAACAGCGGAACTTGAACGAGGCCGACCTGGTTCCCGCCATGGGCAGCCGGGAGACGGTGGATGAGGCGCTGGCCGGCCGGCAAAACATCACCCCGGAAATGGCCCAAGCCCTCTACGAACTTTTAGACATCGACGTTAGAGACCTACTACCCAAGCCGGTGGCCCCCAATTCCTAATTCTTAATTCTTAATTAAACCCCCGGGTGCATCAGCCTCAGCATTTCCGCCCGCCAGTCGGCGCCTTGGGGCAGAATCCCCTCAATGGCCCGGGCGTTGTAGTAGGTGGGGGCTATGCCGGGGGGCGTTCCCCCGTCGGCTACCGTGTCGGCGGCCTGGAGCAGCAGGCGGCGGGCCTGGATGATTGCCATGTCGCTGCGGGTCAGGTTTTCCCGGGTCCGGTCCACGATGGCGCCCATGCTTTCCTGCACCGCTACGTCCTGGGCGTTGATGCCGTCAATGCCGGTGAAGGTTTCGTACTTCTGCACCTGGCGGTCAATGAGCCAGTCGTTTTCCCGGTTGCCGGCGCTGCGGTAGTTGGGGAGCAACTGGCCCGGGCCGCGCCCGTAGCCCTGTTCGATCTCCACCCATTCCGCATCGGTTATCGGCTCCGGGCCAAAGCTGTAAACCCAGTTGTAAATCATACAATTTTCGTCATCCATCGGCACCCAGGCGTGGCCGGCGATGACCTGCTGGGCGGCCTGCCCCTTGTACCCGGACTGGCGGGGGCGCATCTGGTGGAAGGGCATAATATACTGGTAGGCCCGGACGAAGTCGCCCCGGTCGCCCAGGGAACGGACGCCGACGTAGCGGTAGCCGTAGTCGGTAACGTCCACTTCCACGCTGGGCGCGCCGCCGGTAACGAAGTCGGTGTTGATGCCGATGCCGGCCTTGTCGGTGTCGGTGGTGATGGTGCGGTGCAGGATGGGCGCGTGGGCGGTGTCGATGCCGCCCTCCAGGGACTGGAGCCAGTTGCATACCTGCCAGTTCTTGGATACATGGCGGTGGGTTGCCGGCACCTGCGTCCACTCAAAATTCGGCGGCGGGGGCGGCGCGCTGCCCGGCTCCCCCAGATAGGCCCAGATCAGGCCGCCCTGCTCCAGGGTGGGGTAGGCGCCGATACGCACCTTGGTAGGGTAATCGCTGTCCGGCGGTTCATTCATCATATCCAGGCAATTGCCGTCCACGTCAAACTTCCAGCCGTGATAGACGCAGCGCAGGCCGCACTCCTCGTTGCGCCCCAGAAAGAGAGAGGCCAGGCGGTGGGGACAAAGCTCATCCAGCAGCCCGACGCGTCCCTTGGTATCGCGAAAGGCCACCAAATCCTCGCCCAGCAGCCGCACCCGCACCGGCGGGCAATCCGGCGCCGGCAGTTCGGCGGACAGCAGGGCCGGAATCCAGTAACAGCGCATCACCCGGCCCATAGGGGTGCCCCGGTTGGTACGGGTCAGGGTTTCGTTGTCGGCGTGGGAGAGCATAACTTTTCTCCTGGCGGTATTTTTAGATTGGGGGTTGCGTGGTTGGCTAAGGGATGTTGAGAGCTTGGCGCCGTTGAAAGTTCTACGAAAGTCCAGCGTCATTGTCCCGGTGTCATTGTCATTGAAAGGGCCAAGTCATTATGAGAAAAGTCTATGTCATTCTGATGAGAAAGTTCAATGTCATTCCGACCGGAGGGAGGAATCTAAAATGCCCAGCCCTTGCCATCGCCCGGTTCCGGCAGAAATATCGCCTATGCAGGAGTTTAGATTCCTCCCTCCGGTCGGAATGACAGACTAGTCGGTTGGAATGACCGGCCAATGGCGTAACTCCTTGAGTAACTTCTGTGGATAACGTATTTGCGAGTATTTTCAACGCTTGTTGGTATTTTCATCGGGGTAGGGGCGGGTTTGTAACCCGCCCACGTTCCGGTATCAGGACAGTTCAGCTATGGCGGCGCCGGTTCTCCGAGCCAAACTTTCCGTTGCAGGACGGGCGGGTTATAAATCCGCCCCTACCGGCCAACGCAGCGTGGCCTGGCAAGAAATACTAACAAAGGTTGGGCATACCCATTGCAAACTCCCGTCGCTGATAGAATCCGCTCATGGTGAGCTTGTCGAACCACCGGCACGGCATCCTTCGACAGGCTCAGGATGAGCGGTGAGAGTCAGGCTCACCACGCTGGGAATCAGGCCCACCACGGGGAGAGTCAAGCTCACCCCGAACGGTATGTTGCCGTAGTTAAGTCCACTGAGCAAAGCCCATGGCGCAGCCGGTTCCGGCGATGGAGCGGTAGCAGGGTACGTAGTCCACCAACTGCATATCCAGGTGTTCGGTGGCCCCGGCTACGGCAATCCAGTTGCGGATTTCCGAGTTGCCGGAGTTGAGCTTGGTTCGGGGGATGGCAAAGAGGGCGTCGGCGTCCCGGTTCCGCATCGCCCCCAATACCTTATTGTCCAGGTCTTCGTCGATGACAAAGTGGCTCAGCCCGCCGGAGGCGATTACGGCTACCCGGGCATCGCCTTCCCATTCCTGAACGGCGGCGCGCACCGCCCGGCCCAGTTCGTAACAGCGTTGGGGCGTAACCTGGTTGGGCGGGTAGTAGGTGTTGACCATAATGGGCAGGGCCGGAATGGGCCGCTGCCGCAGAATCCGCTGGTAGAGGTAGCCAAAGGCGTGGCCCATGCCCTGGCCGTCGGGGAGACGCCGGGAGTGGGCGACGTCAAACTGCCGGTCAACCAGGCGCTCAATGATATGACGGCCCAGGTCGGCGGCGACGGGATAGTCAATTTCCCGCTCCGGGTTCCAGCCCCAGGCGTTGGCCTTGCGGTGGGCCGGCGCCGAGTCCGGTACGGGCATCGGGACGCTGCGGATGGTGTCGCCCCAATAGACCAGCACCGCCGGCATATTGCCGTCGTTGAACAGTTCCAGTTGGTCGTCGCCCAGCATCACGATGATGTCCGGCGCCGCCTTTTCCAGCGTGGCGCCCAGGGCGGCGATACCCTGCTGGCAGGCGTTGTAGCGGGTCTGAAACTTGTCCTCGGTGAGTTCCTTTTCAATGACCGAGCGGTCGGCGGCGGCCAGCAACTCCTCAAAGCTGTAAGGCTTGCCGTCAGCGGCCCAGAGTTCCTGATGCCGCTTGTCGCCCTCGCCGTAGGCCCGCCACAAGTCGGGCGGGGTGCTGAGCTGGGGACTGTGAGAGGAACCCAGCCCCAAAACAATATCTGCCATTGCTTAACCTCCTGATTGGCCGTTGATCCACCAAGGGACACGAATCGGCGCGGATGAATGGGTATGATATGTAAATGAATGGTATGTTGGCATACGTGGGCAAGGCAACGCAACTCACAAAGGAATTGCTACCTGGCATCCAACAACGGCTCCAGCTTGCCCAGCAGGGTCTGAACGCTCTGAATGGACAACTGAACTGAGGCCGTCGAATACCAGTTTTCGTAATAGTTGATGTGCAGGTCGGACGCTATCTTGAAGTTCTTCGTCGCCGGTTTCCGCCACCAGGTTATCAATGACGCGGTACAGCAGGCGTTGGCCGTCGTGGGGCCAGCCCCGCTCCTCGGCGATAGCCTTGACCATTTCCGCCGCGGCGCCCCAGCCCTTTTCCGAGGCTTGCGACAGGTCTTCCTCCGCCAGGTATTGCCAGGCTCGACCCAGATACTCCCGGCTGGCGGTGGCGTAGCGGTTGGTGGATTCAAGCATAGGATACTCCTTTAAGCAAGGGCCGCCGCTACGCTGCCTCCAGCATCGGCTCCAGCTTGTCCAGCAGCGTCTGAACCCTCTGAACGGACCGACGGACCGACTCCGGGGGATGCCAGTTTTCGTAAAAGTTGATGTGCAGGTCTGACGCTATCTTGAACAGGTCTGACAGTTCTTCGTCGCCGGTTTCCGCTACCAGATTTTCAATGATGCGGTAGAGCAGGCGATGGCTGTTGTGTTGCCAGCCCCGCTCCTCGGCGATGGCCTTGACCATTTCTGCCGCGGCGCCCCAGCCCTTTTCCGAGGCTTGCGACAGGTCTTCCTCGGCCAGGTATTGCCAGGCTCGGCCCATATATTCCCGGCTGGCGGTGGCGTAGCGGTTGGTGGATTCAAGCATAGGACGCTCCTTTAAGCAACGGGCGGGCGGCCGGCAATCATCCGGCCGGTTTCCGCTGTCGCTCTCTGCTGCTAGATAGACAATACCACGTCCACCAGGGCGATGCGGCCCTCATTAACGGCGGCCAGAGCGGTTTGCAGGGCCGGCACCAGGGCCGCCGGGTCCTCAACCCGAACCCCGTAGCCGCCAAAGGGTTCCACCAGCTTGGCGTAGTCCGGGCCGGGGATGTGTACCCCGTGCCAGATGTCGGAGCGGGCGGCGTCGCCGTCCGGGTAGTAGTGCTGGTGGTTGCGGCGCATCGCTTCGTAGTTGCCGTTGTTGAACACCACGGTCAGGAAGGGCAGGTTGGCCTCTCCCGCCACGCCGAAACTCTGCGTAACCGGGTTGTAGAGAAAACCGCCGTCGCCCATCAGGGCCACCACCGGGCGGTCGGGCATCGCCAGCTTGACGCCCAAAGCCAGCCCCAAACCCTGGCCCAAGCCGCCGTTGGGGTGAAAATAGCTTTGGGGATTATCCCATTGCACGTGGCGCATAACCTGGCCCCGGTGAGAGGTAACCTCCTCTACAAAGACCGCATCGTCGGGCATTGCCTCGCTGAGGGCGGCGCACAGCCAAACCGGGTCAATGGGCTGACGGGCGCGGGCCGCCGCTACCGCCGCCAGCCGGCCCTCTTCCAGCCGGTTATGTTCCGCCGTCCAGTATTCCCGCCGTTCCGCAATTTTGGCGGCATTGGAACCGCCGGCCGCGCCGTTGGCCTCCAACGCCTCGGTCAGCAGTTGCAGGGTGAGGGTCAAATCCCCTTCTACGTACTGGTCGGCCAGCAGGTTCTGGTAGGCCATCTGGCCCTTGAGGGGGTTTTCACCCATAGCGACAATGGTGGCGTGAGCCGGGCCGGCGTGGGGCGGATACCAGGGCGACCGGCTGCCCAGCAGCAATACCAGGTCGGCCTGATTGAAAAAGGCTTCCCCGTTGCCGCCCAGGTAAAGGGGGTGGCTCTTGGGGAAGTTGGCATAGATGGACGCGCTTTCGATTACCGGAATCGCCATTAACTCGGCCAGTTGCACCAGGCTGGCAAAGCCGGCCACCTCCTGCCCCGAACCCTCGGTGATAATCAAGGGCTTGCTGCTGCGGGCCAGGCGGTCGGCCAGGCGGTCGATGGCGTCGGTTTCCGGCTGCGTCCGGGGGGCCTGGGGAACCGGGCGGATTTTAGCCGGGGGCGTCCAGCCGTGAATCATGGTCTCAATGGGAATGTCCAGGTAGGTGGGGCCTTTGGGAACCCGTTGGGCCATTTCCCCGGCCCGCACCAGTTGCTCATACAAAGTATAGGGGCTGGTGGCCTGGCCGCTCCACTTTACGAAAGGTTCGACGAACCGGTTGGGGCCGCCCACCACGCTGAGATTGCGATACCATTGACCTTGCGGGTCCAGTTCCGGGTTCTCGCCGTAGCTGATGGCCTCGCCGGAGCAGACCAGCATCGGCACTTCGCCCAGGTAGGCGCTGTGGATGCCGACGCCGCCCTGGAGCAGTCCGACGCCGGCGTGGAGCAGGACGGCCTGGAGCTTGCCGGTTACCCGGGTATAGCCCAGGGCCAGATCCACCGCCAGGGTTTCGTGCCAGCAGTTGATATAGGTGGGGCCGCCGGTTTCGTTGACTTTCTGACGGGCCAGGGCTTCCCAGACCGGCGCCCACTCCGAACCGGGCGAGGAGATGATGTAGTCAACGCCCAGGTTGCGGAAGGCTTCCATAATGGCGTCCCCGCCGTCTTTAGCTTGTCCTGGGGTCATGAAACAGCCTCCTTGTGTTTGGGCGACTGATTGCCGCCCACGCAAACCTATTTTTGCAGTCGGTATCCTTGCATAAGAATAAACGGTACTCGTCAAGTGGCAGGTCTCTCTTGGAGGCTTTGATAATACGATAGGCAGTAGCGCCAACCATCAATGCGACGCCCGCAACAGCGAGGGGTGGTCCCGCAGGCCCCAGGGTCGGGGAAATCCCTACCATAGCTGCTCCCTTGGAAACTCCTAACGCTGTGGCGGTAACCCCAGCTCCAACAGCACCGGCGCCGGCGGTACTTTTTGCTGAATCTTTTACAGCCTGCCCAGCAGACTTGCGTCCGCGCTTCCAATGATAGAAATTTTCTATCCCAGCTATGGGAGCTTCGACCGCAGCCGAGATTGCTCCACCCCTTGCTACTCCTTGGGCAGCGGCTCCAAACGCTAA
The DNA here is from genome assembly GCA_958295765.1 of uncultured Dehalococcoidia bacterium. Lineage (GTDB taxonomy): Bacteria > Chloroflexota > Dehalococcoidia > Lucifugimonadales > UBA3495 > CATQHB01. The sequence goes on along the minus strand of CATQHB010000001.1, from coordinate 88 downwards.
ACGCCGATTAGCTGAGTGGGCGGCAGCTATTTCCTTTGAGGTCATGTTCCGATTACCCCGAGAGAGGTTTTTCTTGGCATTTTCAATA